>JBMEQP010000003.1:0-81805 GCA_049060065.1 Cystobacter fuscus | reverse complement strand
ATGCTTTCAGGCGCTTGAGGCAAATAACCCAGATGGGCGTCGGCGGAAAACCACGCTCACTCTGACAGACTGCACCTCCACTTTATCCGGATACGAGTGGCCCCAACCAGCGTTATCGACTCAGGCTGGATCGCCTTGCCCCCTTGTGGTGGTTCCGTCCGCATGGAGGCCTTACGACGGTTGCCGCTCTGCCGGCCTACAACGGGGGAACCGCAGGCGGCCCGAGCGTTCCCGCGGATCGTCTGCCGAGCGGAAGCCGTCAGCATGACCCGCCCCTTTCTGGTTCCCGACACCCAACCGCCGGCCTCAGTTCCGCCTCTCCCACCACCTGTTCCTCCGAGCTGCAGACACCAGCGTGGACGGGCGTTGGCATTTCCTGCAGCTCTGCTTCACTCATGGGGACAGCGGCGCCACATGCCGACGCGGTCAGTTCACCGACGTTCATTGTCCGTTCTGGAGCGACATACCCGCTGTACTGCATGAACAGTGGCTCGTCACTTGTAACGTTGGTCTCGCATGATCACTATTGCTTTGATAGCCACATTCCCTGTGAGTGAATGAACATGTGACTGTTTGGGCACCGTCGCTCACAGCCGTGTACTGGTGAGTGGTGACCACTTATTTGGCGGCGCGTTCGACGCGGGTTTCATGGCGTTTGAAGCGGAAAGGCGCCCTCAAAAGACCAAGCGCCGACCCGCGGACAGGCTCATGAATAATCGAATGGTTTGATGGGCTTCTTCCCAAGAGAAACGGCCACTTACGCGGCCTTAGCAGTGCACCGAATCGTTACAAACGACTGAAACCATTGAGGTTTTTCCCAAAACCATTCGCTGTTCTAGTACCACTTGGTCACTTGGCTCATCTTCTAAGGAGGACTTTCCCTGTGAGATATCCTGCTCTCCTTGGGAAGTGACCGAGTATTTCCAGTCTACTGGAACTGGCCAAGGAGAGCCCCTGTCGAAGAAAAAGCTTTCCTGCGAGGTTCCGGCCTTATGCGAGAAGTGCGTATACGGGTAGACGTGGACCGTATCTAGTCTGCTCGCTGGCAACGACTTTGTCGACTACAAGGAGAAAATCAGCCCCGAGGAGAAAGCCCGTCCTGGTACGCTGATTTGAGTTCACTATGCTCTCCTAGGACCTGGTACCGCGCTGGCAACTGAACGCTGGAAACGGCTACCGAGCAAGCTCCGGGGCTGACTCCCACAGTATCGCCACGAAGGTCATCGGGGACCTTGCCGCTGCTGGCGAGAAGGGCCAACCTTGTCTCTGAGCCCTTCCCCCATCCCTCCTGGTTCCATCGATGACCTTGCCAGGAGGGTCTAATGAGTGCGGGTTTGTAGAAAAGGTTCCACTTCCTCTTGGGCTGGTACGGAATTCTAAGCTGCTTTCTCCCAGCCTACTGCTGGCCATCAACCCACTTGCGCCCTAGATCGTACACGAGTCACGGTCGGATCGGGCATACGTCGCGATACTGCAGTTTCCTATAATCGCGCTTTTCGTGTTTGTGGTGTGGATCCATTGGTCGCACCAGAACACCGAATGGCTTGATGGGCTTTTCCTTAATGGAATCATTGAGGTCTTCATCAAACTAATCGTAGTCCCAGTACCACTTTGTCATTTCGCGCCACACCGAGGAGATTCTCCCAGCAAGATCGCCAAACACCCGAGGTAAACAACCGTCTAACACTAAGGGCTGACAACCACCAGCCGATACGCCATGCGTCTGACTCCACGAGAGGACCTCCAAGTGATACTCGCATCCCTGCTGCCGCTCTGTATCTTGTACTTCTTGCTGCCTGTTAGCCTGTTGATGCTACCCTGAGGGGCCAAGGTGCCACAGGAGCAGGCGTGACATGTCACCCACCTTCGCCGGAATGCTCCTGCGCGCTCCCCAAGGAAGCTCCGCGGACTGCCCAACATGTTCGGGTCCTTATGGTTACGAAGCCTGCTCCAATGGTCATTCCTTCTGGGAAGGTGGTGAAAAGCATTTCACGGACCCGCTTCCAGCCGGCCAATTGCCGTTGGTGTCGAGGCGACAGTGTCCGGTCGCCTTCTGAGCGGAACCGAGTCCCAGAAAATTCCTGGTCTCTTTCAACGAGAGCGAAAGCCCAGTCCACCAGCGACAGCTCGTGAGTACATGTGCGGGTCGTCCGTATCGCGAAAGATCCACGGTCCCGTAGGTAAATTGGGGCGCTGGTCTAACTGGCCATGTTTACGGCGGCAAAATCAAGCCAAGATTAGACGTCCCATCCGGTACACGACAAGGTCTCCCATGCTGAGTTGCGACTTACCGCAACTCAGGGACCAGCAAGAGTTTCGGCTGGCCGACAATACTCCGCGTTTGTCGACAGGAACAGAACAGCCTCGGCTTCAGGAGAGCCAACAAGGGGCAACTAGGGGACACAACGACTGACGACCGGATTAGTCCGTCGAACGTGGCAGGGTTACCCCCGGTGCTGGATGTCGCGACGGGCCACTTTCACGCCCTAAGCCCCGGGAGTTGATGGCAGTGTTTGGTCATGCGGGTAGCAATGATTGTGGTCAACCTGGGGGATGGGACCAATATTGAGCGACACTCGCCGGTCCGGGTTCCACTTTCAGGGAAGGTTGCCATCTCCGCCGGATATTGTCATTCATTGGCACTCAAGGGAGATGGCACCGTCTGGAAGCATGGGGTACAAATTAATCAACAGGGCCGGTTGGGATGGAGGTGGCGTCGCTCGAAAAGTGCGCTGTTCAAGTCCTTGGGCTCCCGCGGATACGGGCAGTGGCTGCGGGTGAGTCACATTCCTTGGCGGTTGATGCGGAGTTACTTCGTGTGGGCATGAGGCGCCAATGATTTCGGCCAACCGGGCGACTGGACTCTCTTGGGACGACCTACGCCCGTGAAGCTTTCGCTGTTCTCGACCGATTAGAGACGTATCCGCTGGAAAAGTGCCTTCGCTAGCCAATGCTCTCGACGTCACCGTATGGGCACGGGGGGAGAATACCTTTGGGGAACTCGGCAACGGCTCCACGACCTCAAGGAGTATTCCTGGTCGCGTGCTTGGCTTTGGTAGCATAAGGATGGTTGCCGCGGGATCTCAACCATTCGCTCGCCGTGGGTGATATGGAGCCGTATGGAGATGGGGTGGGGGCTGGTGCACTTCTCAGTCAACCCCGGTGCTCGTTCAGGGTCTGCCTCAGTTGTTGCGGTGAGTGCTGGATACTACTCACGGTCATTGGCAATACCCTCAGACGGTTCGACCTCGTCTTGGGAGGGAACGGTTTCGGAGAGTTTGGCAATGGAACAACCGACTCTTCGTCCTGTGCCTGTCCTTCGCCCATAGTACTGTCTCGACCCCGGTGACTGATCACTCCTGATCAGTCTCGCTTCCAGCGGACGCAGCGCTCAAGAAGCAGGTGGGGCTGGCGAAACTTCGCTGGCGAGTGGAGCGCGACTACCAGGAACTGAAGAGTGAAGTCGGCCTCGACCACTTCGAAGGCCGCACATGGCGGGGCTTCCACCACCACGCCACCCTGTGCATGGTGGCCACGGATTCCTCGCCCTACGCCGGGCGCTTTTTCTCGCAGGGCACTCCTGGACGCTCTCCGAGGTGCGCCACGGCCTTCAACACCTGCTGCTGCGCCGCATCGGCCACTGCCCGCTCTGTCTGCGACGCGTCGGCGCCCGCGCGTCACCACGCGGACCCTCGCGGATCTGAATCAGGTAGTACTAAAGGCGAGTGAAGGTACCCCTGCCTCGTACTCTAGCTTGTCACCAGGCGCGCACATCGCCTGGGGACCGTGCCTCACGATTATTGATGTTGGCAGAAACACCCAATCATGGGAGCACCCACTAGCATCACCCCACGACGCTCGGATGTCTCCAGCATACGTCCACTCGTAACCACCATTACTCGAAGCGCGCCAGCTCAGGAATCGCACGTTTCGAAAAACGTCCTCTCACGCCCATATACAGCCCCGATTTTGCCAAGTGGTTGCTGTGTAGCTGGAGCCCTCTTCGCGAAAGGTCATCTCCCAATTCGAGCCGTCCTGAATCCACCTACCCAAAATCGGCGGACAGAGCGGAGCTCAACCGTCCCTAGGGGGGCATCTAAGGACGGGGAGGAGTCCTGAGCAGCAGGGCCACATCCCAGCCTGCCAACCATAACAACACCAACTAAAAGCTTCAGTCTCATTGCGCACCTCATGTCAAACAATGCAGCTGCTGACGACGCATAGCTTGCGCATGCCGCAGCAGCCAAAGTCAAGTCCGCAGTACGGTGTGCCTTTACGTCATAGTTAGTTAGCGAATCGGCGGACTGTTCGGCAGGAGTTCCGCATCGCTCACCCCGGCGAGTCCCACCTCCCATCCGTCCTCCAGCAAGCGCGCTAATACGACTTGGTCATTTCGAGTCTCGTACGAGAGAATTCCCTCAAGGCCCTGCTGGGCCCAGAGGGAAATGACCAAGTGGTATTAGGACGGTATGCGATCCGCCAAAGGGCACGGTTACGTCGGCGTGGCACGCGCCCACCATTTCGAAGAAGAGCGACACAACTGTCGAGGAGCTGCGCGTGGCCCTCGAGGGGGCGCCTGGGATCTTCATGTAGGGCCCGGGTCTCGCCGGCGCAGGTACGAAAGAAAAAACCCGGCCCGAGGAGACCTCGGAACCGGGGCTGAGACCTCGGCAGCGCGCTCAACAAGAGGTGGAGCCCGGGCTAGCGGCTAGGGTGTGCTCAGGTAGAGCGGGACGCGCCTGCCGGGGGAGGAGCAACTGGCGGGGTGGGATCCGGAGGGCGGGGGGCAGCATCACGTTGATCTCCTGCACCGAGAACGTCAGCTCCTCGTTGGTTTGAGGGCCTTCTGGCTGCCGCGTAGCCCGCTGGATCTGTGGGCGGCGCAGAGGCGTAGGCTTGGTTGAGCTGTTGTGAGAGGTCATCCCGGCGGCGTCGACCCTCCTCCTCGCTGATGGACCCAGTCATCACGTCGGCAATCAGGTGGATGTACCTGTCACGCAGGAAGCGCAATCCCAAGGCGGCTTGCCGGTGCTGATCAACGAGGCGGTCTCGATTCCGGCTGTAGCCGTAGACGGTGACGTAGAGCGATAGCCCCACGAGAACGACGTTCGTAACCTCCACCCAGCGAGCCTCCACCACGAGAACGGCGATGGTGTTCCCGGTCGTCAGGGCCAGGAGCGCGGCGTTGATGCGCTTCTCCCATAGGACCCGCGAGTTCAGACGGTCCGCCATCTTCTCGTGGGTTTTGTGGCTGTAGGCAACGCGGCCGAACTCGTCGCGCACGACGTCCAGCAGGGCGGTGGTGGGTGACGGGGCAGCAGGCGACGATGTGCTCATGGCGTTTAATTCCCCGAAGATGTTGCGCGCCTCGAAGGGCGCGGCTTCATCTGCTGCATTCTGTGATCTTCTCCAGCTGGTGTCGCACGGTACGCGACCGCTGCGCTCGCAGAGGGTAGAAACGTGGAGACGGGCACGCCCTCCCGAACAGGTGAGGAACTGCAGGTGGCCCTGCGGTCCCCTCGTCCTCCACGAGGGAGTCCACGGCGGCCTCTAGGTCCTGCATGTTGGGCTGCACGTAGATGGCCGTGGTGGCGAGCTTCGCGTGGCCCGCCACGGCAGCGACGAGCGCGAGGTCCTGCTTCTTGCGGCGCACGAGTTCGGTCAGGGTGGTGTGGCGCAGGACGTGGGGGCTGACGCCGACGACACCGGAGAGGTGCTCGTACTTGTCCACGAGGCGGCGGATGGAGCTGGTGTCGAGCGCGTTCCCGTAGCGGCCCGGGAAGAGGTACTCGCCCAGGGCGGGCCGTGCAGCGAGCCAGGCGGTGAGGATGCGGCGCACGTCTCCGGGGAGGGGGAGGGTGCGCTGGCGCGAGCCCTTGCCATTCACCTTCACTCAGCCGCGGCGCTCACCCAGCTCCAGGTCCTCGGCTTCACGTGGACGAGTTCGTCCTCGCGGATGGCGGTGGCGATGAGCAACTCGCACACGGCCTGGTCCCGCAGGTGCCGTGCTCCTTCACCGTGCGGAGGAAGCGGCGCTTGTCGCGTACGTCCAGGGCCCGGCGGAGGGGCTGCTCCAGGGTGCGAGGCGGTGCAGCTCCAGGCCCACCATGGGGGAGTCGCGGCAGTGCTGCGCAGCGACGGCCCACCGGAAGAAGCTGGCGAGGCCTGCACGGCGGCGGTGGATGGTGGCGGCTTGGCGGCGGCCTGCTCCAGGCGGACGGGGCTGCGACGTCGGCCGTCCGCACACCGCCAGGGAAGTGCGAGCCGCCCTCGCGCTCGAAGTGCTCGAGGAAGGCGCGGACGTCGCCCAGGTAGGTCTGCACCGTGTGGGCAGGCTTGCGCTGCCTCACCAGATCCAGCCGGTACTCCTCCATGAAGTCGCCAGGGGATAACAGAGGCCGTGCGCCGTTATCGTGCGTCATGGAGGCGCGATAGCACGAGGTAGGGAGGCGGAGCTAGGCCCCGCTTGAAGCCGCGACGCACGATAATCGCCATTATCGCGCGTAGCGCCGAGCCCGCACGCACATTGGCTGGCCGTGTAGGTGGCTGGCCCCAATGTAGGACATCAACCCACTCAGGTATGCTGGAACGCGACGTAAACGGCCGCGTCGGCCCTGGGACGAGGCGTGGGCCGCCGCTTTAGAGCTTTTTCGCCCGCTCGCGTGCGTCGGCGAGGCGCTTGCTTCTTCCTCCGCCGCAGTCTTCTCCTGCGCAGCACGCGCCTTGATCTTCGGCAGCACGTTCTGCTCGTACCAAGCATTCGCGGAAGCGATGCGCTCGTCCAAATGGCTCACGTAGAACTCGAGTTCCGGTTACGCGGGTGAGCCACACGTCGCGGCCGTCCAGCACCGGGGCAGCATGTTGGCCTTCGTGATGACGCCAAAGGCGCTCTGGAACGCGAATACCCAGTCGGAAGGCGGCTCGGCCGTCGTGGCACTTTCACTTCGAGCAGGCCACGGTGCTCCGGGTGCGGCCCGACGACTTCGACGTTGCCCTCTTGATTGGCGTCCACGACATGTTCGGAAGACCTCCGGTATGAGGCCGTTCGTATAGCGAGGTGGACGCCAAGATGCTCAGGAGGACAAAGGCCTCAGATGAAAGGCGACAAAGAGCGCCTCAGTCAACTCACATGAGGAGCGGGCGTGGTGCCCGCTTCCCGCCACTCAGGCGAGGACGCCGCTCGGCATCACGGAGGTGGAGAATGTCGCAGGTGAGAAGGGCACCGGCTCCTCGATGCCCGTAACAGCTCGCCGTACCCCGTCTGGACGGGGCGGAAATGAGCCGCCGGCCATCGAAGCAAGGAGCAGCGGCGTCAGTCGGAGCTGGACGGGAGCGTGACGGTGCCGGGAGTCTCGATGGCAGCGAGCGCGGCGCGCAGCAGCCCAGCACCATGTCGCGCAGCTGCCGCTCCACCAAGTTGTTGTCCAGTGGCACTCAGGGGTTGGAGCAGTTGGCCCTGAATGTAGGACACTCAGCCACCTCAAGAACCCATTCGCGTCAGGACTCGTTCCCGTCCGCAGCGGTGCCGAGCCGCTTCTTCTCCACTGCGGGCGCAATGAAGCGCCCTGGCCGCGAGGCGCGGCCTTCAACTCCACTCCCAGTCGAAGGGCTGGGGAAGGTGAGTGGTGGATGATACTCGGCGATTGTGAGCATCTCTCGTGGTTGAAGGGGCTGCAGGTTGGAGATCCCGTTTGGGTGCGGCCCCTGCCCAACGGCCGGTTCACCTTCTGGACGTACGTCACGGCCGTCGTGCGGGGAGGCGTAGCGGTCAACTGGGGGCCGGCCGCCCAACACGCGGAGGACAACGTGCGGCTCTTCTCCATGAGGTCGGGCAAGGAGAAGGACGTCAGTACCAAGAGGCATTACATCGTGAAGCCATGAGGACGGCGGGGCACGGGTGTCCCTGGTTCGCATGGAGTCACCGCTGATTCAGGCGGCCTGACACCAGCTCCGACGAATGGCGCGGAGTGGCTGAAGGAGCCACTCCGCAATGGCGCCGAGGTCGTAGGAGTGTTGTTTAGCCCGACGAACACTCCCTGTTTCGGATTCCTTACCTGCACCCGTCAACCTCGGAGCAGGACCGCCTCTTCAATTCCGACGAGGGACCTAAAAGCGGCACGAATTGGGCGCACTTACTCGCTGCCCACACCCCGAATGTATCCCAATCATGGCAACTATACCTGCCAGACGGTGGTAACCCGACAGCAGAACGCCCTCTGAGCAGAGACCTGGGCGCCCCGCAGACTTGCGCGCAGTTCGGCGAGCTTTGCATCGAGGGTTCCGTTCGCGTGCTGCTGGTCGAGCAAGAGGAGCACAGGATCGTAGGACTGGAAGTAGAGCTCAGCTACATCTGACTCAGCCGTCAGCTCAGCTCCAGGAGAGGCCCGCTGGATACGAGCAATCAGAGCTTTGATCTGGCTCTGCTGCCGGATGACTTGCGCCTTCGACCAGACCCTTGCCCATTCGCCAGTAAGCGCACCAGCTCGCTGCCGCAGCTCCAGCTCCTCTCCGACGCTCTCAGCGGCTCGCAGCATGTCGGCAGGAATAGTGGACGAAGGAGTCGAAGGCGGCGGGGCTGGTTTCACTGTTGAGGTCGCTAGTGCCAGTAGGGCCACAAGCGAACGTGACCGTCGCGAGCATCGCCAATAGAGCGTGAATGTACGTTTTCTTCATTGCTTCCGTCCTGAGGAGGTGGGTTGTGAGGGGCGCAGGGGCGAAACATTGGCATCAGCTTGGTCGGCAGCTACGTGCTCCACGGTTTCGCGTCTAGTCGCGTACGAAACAAACCACGACAATGAGGAGGGACTACTCCATGCCGACCGCCAAGGCCCGAGGGCCACTTGCGTGGGTGCCCGTGTGGCAGCCTTGGGTCGTCACATGCCGCTCGCCATTGGCACTCCTTCCTCTCTGGAGGGGAAGGCCAGTGGATCCCTCTTGCGAAAGCTCAGCCAGCAACCGCCCTGAGAATCGCCTTGAGTTCCTGAGCCGAGACGGGGAAGCGCGCTGTTATGGCGGCGAGCTGCTGCGCGAGCCGGTCCCTTCGGGGCGGCGGCAGAGGTAGAGCCAGCGGAGCGTCTCCACCGTGCAGCCCAACTCCTCGGCCAGGGCCTCTTCGGTGAGGAGCTTCTTCGTGCGGTACTGCTCCAGCGCGTACCCGAGCGTCCAGCTCTCCTGGGCGCTGCGGGCTGCGGCCAGCCCCAACCACCTTGGTGTCGTCATCGAGTTACTCCCCGCCAGCGTGAGTGGCGGTAACGCTTCTTCGGAGCCCTCGGGCGAAGTTCGACAAAGCCGGAACGAATTAGCCTTCTCGGCGGGGGCTGGGGCGAAGAGCTACGGGCGCTCGACGAGGCCGTGGGCCTGGAGCGCAAGCTGCAGTTGCGCGCGCGGAAGGGCGATGGCGGCCGACTGCGCCTCCCAGGTGCCGGTGGTGGCCGCCGCGAGACGCTGGGTAGAGGCCTTCACCTGCTCCTGCGCCGCCCGGTAGGCAGGGAGGAAGTCCTTCAAGGCGGCCCAGGCCAGGGGCCAACCGCGGCGTCCGCTGCGGGAGCCATGGGCGCCTCGTGCAGCCAAGTCAGGCCCCTGGTTGCTCAGCGACAACTACACCTCCCAGCAACGACAATTACACCTCCCATCCTGAGTGACGGCAGCCGTCGGTAGGAACCCGGTGACTTCCGAGGTTCGGATGGGCGGGTGAGGACGACGGATGCCCAGGTGAGGAAGCTGATGGAAGAGATGGCGAAGCACGGAGGCTTGGGGCTGGCGGCGGCCGGGCGGGCATGGACCGCAAGACGGCACGCAAGTACGTGAAGGAGGGGAAGTTCCCCTCGGAGCTCGAGCAGGAGCGCACCTGGAGGACGAGGGAGGACCCCTTCGAGGAGCAGTGGGAGGGACTGGCCGAGCGGCTGAAGGAGGCGCCGGAACTGGAGGCCAAGACGCTCTTCGAGGAGCTGTGCGCTCGGGAGCCGGGACGCTACAAGCCGGGGCAGCTGCGCACGTTGCAGCGGCGAGTGCGCCAGTGGCGAGCGCAGCAGGGGCCGGAGAAGCAGGTGTTCTTCGCCCAGGAGCATCGGCCCGGGGAGGCGATGCAGACGGACTTCACCTGGGCCAACGAGCTGGAGGTGACGGTGGAGGCCAGCCCTTCGCGCACCTGCTGTGTCACCCGGTGCTGCCGTACTCCAACTGGGAATGGGCGACGGTGTGCCACTCGGAGTCCATGGCGGCCATCAAGCGCGAGTGCAGGCGGCCGTCTTCCGGCTGGGAAGGTGCCGCGCTACCACCAGACGGACAACTCCACGAGCGCCACGCATGACTTGCGCAACGGCAAGCGGGATTCAACGCCGAGTACCAGGTGCTCGCGAAGCACCTGGGCATGGAGCCGCGCACGATTGAAGTGGAAGAAGGAGCAGAACGGAGACGTGGAGGCGCTCAACGGCGCGCTCAAACGTCGGCTGTTGCAGCACCTGCTGATGCGCGGCAGTCGGGACTTCCAGAGCGCCGTGGAGTACGAGAGCTGGGTGCAGGGCGTGCTGGAGAAAGCCAACCGGCTGCGCGGCGCGAAGGTGGAGGAGGAGCTGGCGGCGATGAGGGCGCTGTCGGTGCAGCGGCTGGTGGAGTACAGCGAGCTGGAGGTAGTCGTCACGGCGTGGAGCACCATCCGGGTGCAGCACAACACGTACTCGGTGCCCTCGCGGCTGGTGGGTCAGCGCGTGCGGGTGCGTGTACGACGACAAGCTGGAGGTGCTGCACGCGGAAAACCGCAGCTGGTGGTGGACAGGCTGGTGGGCCGCAACGGACACCGCATCAACTACCGGCACATCATCTGGTCACTGGTGCAGAAGCCCGGGGCCTTCGCGCAGTACCGCTACCGGGAGGACCTCTTCCCCTCGCTGGTATTCCGCCGGGCGTACGACGAGCTGCAGCGGGTGCACGCGGGGAGAGCCGCGGACGTGGAATACCTGCGCATTCTGCACACGGCGGCCTCCACGCTGGAGGCGCAGGTGGAGCAGGTGCTGGCGCGACTGCTGGCCGAGGGCGGACTGCGCGGTGCCGAGCAGGTGAAGGCGCTGGTGGCGCCGGCCCGGCCGAGGTGCCCGAGCTGGAGCAGCCCGAGGTGGACCTGAGCAGCTATGACGCGCTGCTGGTGGCGCAGCGGGAGGTGGCCTCATGAGCCCCCCTCCACGTCCCTGCGAGCAGCGGCAGGAGCCTCCGACGAGCAGCAGCAAACGCCGGCCATGCTGCTGCGCGCGCTGAAGCTGCCGGCATTCGCAGCCCACCACGAGGAGCTGGCCGTGCGCGCTGGGCAGGAGGGCTGGACGTGCCCGCACTACCTGCGTCAGTTGGTGGAGCTGGGCTGAGCGAGCGCCGGGGCCGACGAATAGAACGGCTGCTCAAGGCCTCGGGGCTGTCCACGGACAAGACACTCGCCACGCTCGAGCAGGAGAAGCTGCCGGCCAGGTGCGCCGCCAGCTCCGGCCCTGTGCGAGGGCGGCTTCGTGGAGCGCGCGGAGAACGTGCTGGCCTTCGGACTGCCGGGCCGCGGCAAGACGCACGTGGTGAGTGCCATCGGCCACGAGTTGGTGCAGCGCGGCTACGAGGTGCTCTTCGTGCCGGCGGTGCTGCTGGTGCAGCGACTGCTGGCGGCCAAGAAGAACCTCTTGCTGGAGAAGGAGCTGCGGCGACTGGACGGGTACGACGCGGTCATCCTCGACGACATCGGCTACATCCAGCAGGACAGGGAGGAGATGGAGGTGCTGTTTACCTTCCTGGCCCAGCGCTACGAGCGCAGGAGCGTCCTGATTACGAGCAACCTGGTGTTTTCGCAGTGGGACCGGATCTTCAAGGACGCGATGACGACGGCGGCGGCGATTGACCGGGTGGTGCACCACGCGCTGATTCTGGAGCTCACCGGCGACAGCTACCGCAGCGAGAAGGCCAAGAGCCGGGAGACGGTCGACAAGGCCCGCGCCGGCGCCCGGGGACGAGTAACAGCCCGTTCACGGCACAGGAGGTGGCCAACCCAGCGGCTCCGATGGACGTGACGACGACTACGGCGACGACGAAGTGAACGCAGTCAGGGCATCAACCCGATGGGGAAGTGTAATTGTCGCCAAGGGAAAAAGTGACTGACGCTGGGCACCTGGTGGCTTCTTGCTGGTGTCGGAGCGTACAAGCACCAGGTGGAGCCGACGCGGAGCCTGGGGCCTCGTCACCGCCGCGGTGGCCAAGCCCACCGCGTCAGGGTGGCCCGCTGCGATGGCGCGCAGCACGTCCACGTGGAGGGAGGACTCCAACGTGTCGGCGCCGTCCTCGTCTCCGGCCTGCCGGGCATTCTCCACCGCGGCGAGCTCCTCGAGGACATACGTCGGCGTCATGTCGAGCAGCTCACGGTGCGGCCTCCAGGCGGTGGTCTCGCCGGTTGGGTAGGTGTCGCAGGCGGGGATTCTCGCCGCGCAGCTGCTCGCGGAAGGCGAAGAGTGTGGAGCCGCGCATGGGCCTGAGCTGCGACGAAGACGACCTCGCGGACGCCCTCCGAGGGGGCCCGCCGGTGCTCGTCGGGGAGGGCAGCGGCGCGGCGGCCCGGAGCGACTGGAGGAAGCACGGGCGCGTTGCTCGGCTTGTCGCAGGCGCGCCAGGAGGGCAGAGGTGGGGCCGCCGGTGGCGGGCATAGACGAGGAGCCGCGGAGAGAGGAAGAGGGCCCAAAGGGGAGCCAGGGGAGGGCGGAGCGCCGCCCTCGGTGCTCACGCGGCGTCCTCAGCGGTGGGGGGCTGCCTCGGAGCGTGCCCCGCGTCTTCGGCGAAGAGGTTGGCGAGCCGGAGGAGGGTTCTCATTCTGCGAAGGGGCAGCTCACGGGCCCGACGCGGAAGCGGCGCACATCCGGGGACTGCTCCTCAGTAGCAGAGCGGAGAGGCAGCTCGGCGGCGGCATTGAGGAGAGGGCAACGTCGGCGGAGAGGTTCAGGCACAGGCACAGCTTGCGGAGCGTCGGCACACTCGGGGTCATCCTGCCGCGCTCGAGGCGGCCGTACACCTCGGTGGCGAGGCCGACGCGCTCGGCGACGTCCTCCTGGGTGAGTTGCATTTTGTGGCGTGCGGCTCGGCAGGCGTTGCCAATGCTGGGGCAAGGCGTTTGAGGTTGACGGAGGGACTCTGCGTTTCATGGGAGGGCTCAGGCGCTGGCAGGCAGCGGGTTGAGGTTGGTGAGGAGGAGGAGGACTTGGGCGCGCGTCAGCAGGACGCGGCCGGCCTCGGCGCGGGCCTCGTAGGCTTGCCCCCAGGCGGCACGGGCCGCCTCTTCGGCGGGAGAGGCGTAGCCGTCCTGCTCCATGGCATCCACCCAGGCGGCAATGCTCAGGTGCTCGAGCACGGAGGCATGGCTGAATTGGACGAGGCCCTGGGAGAAGTCCGCGAGGAGCGGGGCGAAGTAGGGAGACAACTCCGGAGGTTTCCTCATGCGCAGGCGCCCAGGGCGAGGGAGGGCAGCCCGAAGGCAGAGGGCGGCGTCGGCAGCCGCGGCAATGGCACGCCTCGGGCCTCCTGGGCCTCCTGGAAGTCAGCGAGGGCGGCGCGCGCGGCAGGCTGAGAGGGTCGTCGGAGCGCGCGACGGCGAGCCACTCGTCGCAACAGAGGTGCACGCGGCGGTTGGCGCGAAGCACGTCGGCGTGGGCGTCCACGTAGAGCAGCAGGTTTGCGAGGAGGGAGGCGGGCAACATCATCGGTCTGCCTCCGAGGAGCGCAGCTTCGGCCCATGTCCTCGAGGAGGTAGCCGAGTTGCTCGTAAGAGAGGCCGTGGCGGTGCGCCGGGTTGGCCACCGTGCGCTCTACGGCGTAGCGGGCCTGGGCGCCGACAGGGGCGGCGAGGACGGCGAGGACGTGGAAGGGCGGCCGCCGCCACCAATTGTCGAGGGCGATGCAGCCGGCGAGCCCTCCGAGGGTGAGCAGGCCGAGGGCGACGTCACCGGAGAGGCAGAGGAGCAGTCCGACAACGCAGTAGGCGTGGTGCAAGGGGGGTGAGCATGGTTCGGTGGGCAGCTCATTGAGAGCGAGTCGGCGGTTGAGGTCGCGTTGTTCGAGGAGGTAGGCGCAGTGAGGGCAGAGGCCGCGCAGCTCGAAGGCGAGGCGAAGCAGGAGGCGCTCCACGCCCTGCAGGGCCACGGCATCCACGGCGGTGCTCCGGGCCTCCTCGGAAGGGAAGGGCTTGGCTGCCAGGAGCACGGTGAAGGTGGTGCGTTGCCGAGAGACGACGCGGCGAAGGTCCCGGGCAATTTGCCGGTCGTACCGGGTGCGCTCCAGGCAGTTGCGGCACATGGGCCCGCGCGCCCTACCCATGGGAGGGGCCCTCGGAGGACAGGCGCGTAGCGGCGAGGGCACGGGCGAGCTCGCGGAGGTAGGTGCGGACCTGCTCCCCGGCCGGGCCCGGGAGCAAATCCAGGAGAGGCGAGCCCGTCAGGGTCGCCTGGAGGAGGGCGGAGGCGGCAGCGTGGTGGGCGACGAGGCGCACCTCGGCGGGAGTGAGGAGGGCGGACTCGTGGGAGGGCCGCAGGCCAGGGAGGCGAGATGGGCCCAGCAGCAGGAGTAGGGGTGGCTTCATCTAGCGGGGAGGCAGGAAGGGAAGCACGGCGGGCTCCTGAGTTGCGCACGTAATCACATGCTACCGCATGCAAACACGTGCGGCACGTAAACACGTGCGCTCAGGAGGTTCCGGCATCCAAAACCCGGCACGGGCGCACTCGGAGTGGGGGCGGTTGATCCAAGGCGATCACCGTGGATCGCCACTGGGCTCGGCGGCGGTGCGCGCAGAATTAGCAGTGCTTATGCGGGCGGGCCCCATGGAGGATTCCGCGTCGGAGCTGGCGCGCGGGTGGGTCACCGGCCACTCGCCCCCGCCGGTGGCCCAAGGGCATAGTAGTCGTGCGGAGCGCCGGGGTGCCCGGCGCCGTGCAGCAGTTATTCGGAGCGGTGGTGATCCAATCCGGCGCGGACAGCCCCAGGATTGAGGGCCCTTGGGCCCGCATGATGGGCCGTCAGGCCCCACCGCTAGGCGCCGGAGGCGCCCTTCGGGCACGGGAGCGCGAGTTATCCACAGGCCCCCCGTCGAGGAATATGGTCCGGGATCTAGGTATAGGATGATCCGTCTAGGGGGATCGCCTAACCCCATGAGATTTAAGGGGAAAACGGCAAAGTGCCTACCAACATCCCCGTAGCACTCTACTGAGATCCCCGTGCCTCGGATACTCAGATCCCCGCAGCTCTAGAGGGGGGGAGACCTACCAAGATCCCCGTAGCTCAACGCGCCCGGTGGCCCGCACAACCCCCTGTTTTCACTGGGCCTCGGGCCCTTCCCCCACCGGTCATCCACAGGGGAAAGTGCGTGCTATAGCATGCTGATCTTCGAGAGCATGTTATTACATGCGGCGTGTTATACCACGCTCTCGTGACTTCCTGGGTTATACAACCCACAGAGTCCTACAGCATGTTGTAACAGGCTCTCCGGCTCAACGCAGGTTCCTGGCCGAAGCTTCTGGTGGGCATGTTGGTACACGCTCTGATCCAACCAGGGCCGTGCGGAGTCAGGGCTCCTTCAACCTGGGGTGCTGCGAGGCTAACCGCGTCGCGGCCTGGGAAGCGTGGCAGCGCGCGCTGGACGCGCGTGCGGAGGGGGGCTGCGCGTCCGGTTCAAGGCGGCCATGCGACGCTGGAGGGCGCACCAGGAGCCGCAGCGAGAGAAGCCGGCCGCCTCGCACTGCGGGGCCAGTTCAGGCAGAAGAGAAGGAGCCGACGGCCCGCGGGCGCACGCACCGCCGCGGAGCAGCGGGGATTCTGGTAGCGCGACGGAGTCGCGTCGCCAGGAGGGGCCCTGAGCAGCTACGAGGATTCTGGTAGCAGACGGGGCGCTCAGCGGGAATCGTGAGCAGCAACGGGGATTCTGGTAGCGCGCACGCGTCCCACCGAGGCCCATCTCGTGAAGGTGCTACTCGGTGACCACGCGGCGGAGCCGGACGCGGGTACTTCCGTCGACGTGGCCGCCAGAGAGGGCGAGGAGCGGCTGAACTGGCGGGTGGGATGAGACACCGGGAAGCGACAGCTTCGCGTCCTTGAGCGCCGCAGCAGGACGCAGGACGAAGCGGTTGCCGTCCGTGGTGAGGTGGTTGGGGCATCCCTTCCAGACACCTTCGACGAGCTTCTGGCTGGCGCGGAGGACCCGGCGGGCCTTGGCCTTGTCGGTGATTTGCGTGCCGAGCTGGGCGAGGAGGCCCATGTCTCCGAAGACGGGTACGCCCACCGACTTCTGGCCGCGCTGGTGGAGCTCCCACGAGCGGTGGGCCTGCCAGACGTAAAGGTCCAGCGCCATTGGCTTGTCCTTGAGAGCGCGCACGGTGTCGAGATCGAGCGGCATCACCTTCCTTCAGCGCCTTGGTGAAGGCGCGGAGAGGGTGATGGTGTTCTGCCAGAGCGTGTACTGGTTCACCTGGGTGGTGCTTGTCGAACCAGAGGTCCGCCTCTTCGATCAGCACGTAGCGACGGAGACGGAGGTGCTCGGAGTCCTTCTCGGCCGCGCGGGCCTCGAGTAGCTGGCTGGCGCTCGTCGTAGACGGCGACCGTGGTGTGGCGAGGCGGTAGATGCTCTCCTGAGACTCCTGAACTCAAAGCCGCCCGTGGCTCGGCCGAAGGCGAGGAGAATGTCGCGAACGGAGCGGAAGCGGAATTGGCCGTCCTCAGGCTGGCCGGAGATGTAGAAGGCCGTCGCGAGCCAGATGGGGAGGAGGCGATCCTGCCCGAAGGGGATGCCGTACCGGGTTCCGCGGTGAGCCGGAAGAGAAGGCCGCCGTTGCGGCGCTCGTACCGGGTGCCCTCCACTCTCTTGCACGGACGAGAAGCGGATGAAGTCCTCGGGCGAGAAGGCCAGAGACTGCGTCTCGTCGCGGCGAGCCTCGATGGCGCTGGCGAAGCTGAGGACGTTGTTGCGCTTGCGCTTGGAGAGGGCCGGCTTGGACGGCGGCGCGGGCTCGAGGAGGGGGCGGGCTCGAGGAGTGGTGCGGACTCGACGAGTGGCGCGGTGGGGTGCGGCTCACCGGGCAACGTCAGCAGGGAGAGCTGCCCGAGCGGGGAGGAGGGTGAAGCGGCGGCGAGGAGAGCGCCAACGGGCTTCGGCTCGCCTGAAGGCTGAGGCACTGAAGCCGAGTCCTCGGTGGCGATGGTCGCTTCGGTCTTCGGCTCGTCCGGCTTCGTGTGCATGTGCACCCCGCAGTAGGGATCATGCAGAGGGACGGGAAGCCCGAAACCGCATGTGATTACATGCGCTCAATACCCGACAAGTGCGGCTGTCGGGAAGCCCTCGGCGCTCCGATGGGGGGCCTCGGGCTGTTTCGAGGTGGCTGCGGCCTGCGAGCCTCTCCCTGCTGTTGTCGTCTTGGGTGGATCGTTACCACCAGATGCGGCCGATCACTAGGAAGGCGTCTACCTCCAGGGAATACGGCCTCTGAAATGCTTCGTACCGCCCACGCCTAGAGCGGCCACCCACTTGTCGGCGAAGCGCAGCTCAGCCCCGAGCGCTACATGGCTGTAGGAGTCCACTCCGAGAGAGCGGGTTCTGAAATTTGCACGGTGGTGTTGGAGGGAAGGAAGGTGCGGTTGTGGAAGAAGCGGCCGGCGAGGCCCAGCTCGACACGCACCACCGGGGCGATGGAGTAGCCGGTGTCGTAGCGGTAGGCGGCAACGGCGCCAAGCGAGAGGCCGAGGAGATCCTCGTAGAGGCGACCACGGGGGCGAGAGCCGTCGGCGAGCTCCAGGGCGGCATCAGAGAAGAGGATGTCCCTGCCGTAGGTGAGGTCCAGGGCGCTGCCGACGAGCAATTCGTGGGTGAGGCCGCGCAGGACGAGCACCTTGCCAGTGGGGAGCCTCGGCCGGCGCGGCCGAGGAGGAGTCCTCCGTGAGCCGGGCAAGCGACGGCGACAGCTCAAGGAGGGAGTAGAGCTCGCCCCTGTCCGCACGGCGGAGAGGGGCAGTAGGGGGAGGAAGAAGGGCGCGCATGGGGCTGACCGAGGCAGGAGGGCACCGGGCGGCGAGCACGGCCCTCCTGCCGGAGGGGTTAGAAGGGCTCCACCGGCGGTCGAAGCGCTCCTCGAGGAAGAGGCGCGGCTCGACGCCAGCGGCGGTGGAGGAGATGAGGAAGGAGCCCGTCGTCCACGCCGCGCGGAGACGAGCTCCGTGCTGTAGCGAAACGCCGTCTCTCCACGCACCACGCGGGCCAGCCCTCAATGGTGCAGCTGCAGCTCGCTGCCGGTGGGCACCCAGTAGTCATAGTGCCAGAGCTGGATGCGGGAGCCGCGCGAGTTGGCCAAGTCTTGGGAGGGCAGAGCGCGCGCCCGCGGGTGCGGACGAGGAAGACGACGAGCTGCCCCTGCGCGGGCACCTCGTAGGTGCCGCTCGTGGACGGCGCTGGCGTCGCTCTCGTAGCCCGAGGAGACGGGGAGGTCGTGTGGGTGAGGGGGCCGCTCGCGGCCGGAGCGGGGCAAGTCCCGGCTGACGGGGCGAGGAGGTCCTTGCAGGTGAAGGCAGTGGTGGCGCCGGCCGTATGTACGGGCGTCAGGGAGCCCGGGCCATAGCCACAGGGCATGCCGCGCTCGCCCGCGGGGTGTCGGGAGGCAGGACGTCGCCATCCTCGTAGGCCAGCCAGTTGTAGGTGCGCTTGAGGGTGAAGCCGTCGGCGGTGAAGCTGAGGGCCTGGGGCTGGGCGACGGCTTCGCGCCAGTCCTCGGTGACGGCCCAGTCGCCGGAGGTGGCGAGCGAGAGGCGGACGGGGACGGGCGCCGGGTTGTGGACGACGTAGCGGGCAAGCGCAGGGCGCGGAGCCGCCCCACATGCCGCCGTAGGTGCCGTTGGAGACAGCGAAGGCGTACTCGCTGTTGGGGTCTCCTCGGGTGGCAGCCGTTGTCCTTGAGCACGACGAGCGGCGGGCCGATGACGTGGAATTCCACCGAGTGGGTGAGAGTGCCGGAGTTGCCCACGGAGTCGGTGAAGGTGACGGAGAGGGAGAGGGTGGCCGGCGAGGCGGGCAGCTGCGCGAGGGCGGGGACTGTCTCCTGCGTGAGAGGCAGCAGGTAGGTGGGCTGGGTGGCGGTGTTGCGCGGCGAGCCCACGAGACTGCCCGTATACGCGGGGAAGCTGCAGCCCGGGCAGGACACCTGAATGGAGTAGGTGGCGGCCGTACTGGGGGCCTGGGCCTCGGGGTAGTCCCGCTCGGCGCTGTAGGCGAGGAAGGGCACATTCTGGGCGTTGGCGCCCTCCAGCTCGGCGCCCGTGGGCGAGGAGGCGCCCCACGAGAGGCGGGTGGAGGCCTTGTAGACGGTGCCCGTTACAGCAGCGGGGGTGGCTGACGAGAGCCACGTGTAGCTTACGGGGCGGCGGGCGTGTCATCCGTACTGCGCTCCACGTCGAGGAAGCGCTCGTCCCGGTAGCCGGGCACGGGCGTGAGGCCGGGGCGGGTGCCGGTGTTGTCGCGCGAGACGGTGACGAGGAGGGGCTCCGAGGTGGTGGCCGAGTGCAGCGCGTCCTCGGCCCACACCTGGAAGCTGTTGAGGCCCGGGGAGAGGGGCACGCCGGTGAAGGCGAAGCGGCGGCCGCTCGAGCCGGGCACCGCGTTGGCGGTGAAGGTGCCGGAGTTGCTCCACGCGCTGGGCCGCACGGCAGTCACCCGAGAGGCGACGTCCGAGGCCTCCACGGTGAAGTCAACCTTCTCGGCGGCCGTGTAGCGAGGCGGAGAGGAGACGAGGGCGACGGAGGGGGAGTCCTGTCCACGGTGAAGGTGAGGGCTTCGGCTCGCGCAGTTGGAGACGGCATCACACGCCGAGAGGATGAGGCGCACCGGGCCCTCGGGCTGGGAGGCCGGTACGGGCCACTGGCCGGCGAGGAAGGAGGGCGAGTCCGCGTCATCCGAGAAGCCGGGCAGGCCCGAGGCCTGGAGGAGCAACGCCGCTGCCCGAGTCCGCGGCGGAGGCCTCCAGGCGCACGAGGGTGGAGTAGACGGACTCGGCGGGCTGCACGCGCGCAATGGTGGGGGCGTGTTGTCCACGAGGACGGGGACGGTGGTGGTGCCCTTGTTGCCGCGGCCGTCCTCGGCCTCCACGCTGAAGACGAGCTCGCCGTCCGTGAGGAGGAGGCGTCCCAGGAGCCGAGGAAGTGCGAGGTGGTGTTGCCGCGCGGAGCGGGCGCGAGAGCGGCGCCGAGCTGCGTCACTTTGAGGGCGGTGACGCCGGCCTCGTCCTGGGCGTCCACGGTGAGGTGCACCACGCCGCGCACGAAGGGGCGGGGGTGGTGGCTGCGGGACGACGGCGCCGCTGCTGTCCTTGTAGGCCACGTGGACGGTGACGGTGGGGGGCTGCGCGTCGAATTCCACCCCGGCTTCACGGAAGAGGCGCGGGCTCGAGCTGCGGCTGAGGCTCGTGAGGAGGGGCTGCACGTCGGCCGGAGTAACCCGGAATGCGTTGCGCTCATTGGCGAGGAAGGCGCGCACAGCGGCGGCCGTGGAAGCGGACGGCGAGGCCGTCGAGTTGGTGCGGGTTGAGGACGCCAGCGGCGGGGAGGAGGAGACGCTGGCCGCCCTGTCCCTTGCCGTCGAAGTACCCGTCGGCCACCGTGTCCTCGTAGAGGGCCGAGGTGAGGGTGAGGGTGTTGAGGCTGCCCCCGGCGGTGAGGCCCGTCTGCTTCGAGAGGGTGAGGGCCTGCTGGGAGAAGCCGGCGAGAATGAGGCCCGCCCGGGTGGTGTCATCCACCTGGAGGAGGTGGTGACGGTGAGATCCGCCGGGGAGACGGTGCGCCAGTCGAGGCCGCCGAAGTGGCCGTTGAGGTAATGCCGGCGCTCGCGTCGGCGGCCTCCAGGTTGGCGGCACTCGCTTGCACCTCGCGCAGGGCGAGGCCCGCGGCGAAGTGGCTGATGGGGGAGACGCGCACCTTCTCGAGGCGGGTGCCCACCGCGAAGCGGGGGACGAGGGCCGTCTGCTCGTCGCTGCCGAGCTGCACGGTGGCGCCGCTGGCCGTGTCCACGGTGCTGCCCCCCGTGAGGACGACGAGGAAGGGCCCTTCGCTGATGCCCGCGGCGAGGGTGAAGGAGCCGTCCTCCGCGGTGGTGGCTCGGGCCACCTGGGCGCCGCGCTGGCCGCCCTGGGCAACGCGGTAGAGGGTGACGGTGGCGCCGGAGAGGTGGGAGGAGCCGGAGAGGCTTCCGGCGGAGCTCGCGTCCGCTCCTTCCGCCTCGGGAGAAGGACGCCCACCGGAGCAGGCCGGGGCGAGGGCGAGGAGGACGACGGCGAGGAGTGCGGCGAGACGGCGGTGCGGCATGGCGCGGGAAAGCTCGGGCTAGAGCCCGAGCTGCCCCGGCTACTTGGTGTAACGCGGTGGGATGCGAATGGACTTCAGCTTGGGGTTGTTGGGGTCGGCCGCCTTCCGCTTGGCGGCGAAGCGCAGGACGGAGCCCATGAAGAAGCGCTGCAACTTCACGTTCGCCCAGGCGGCGGCCTGCTCCACGGCGGCCAGTTCCAGCGGGTGGGCAGTCACGGACAGCTGCTCCCCGTAGGTGTCGTCCTTGCGCTCCGGGGCGTCGTACTTCCAGTCGGGCGGGCGGTTGGCGGCGGCTGGGTCCCCCGACGGCACGGCGGGGGTGAAGCCCAGAGCGTGGCCTCCTCCACGGCCGCCGTCACGAGGAGCGTGGAGATCTCCACCTTCGTGTCGGGCGTGGAGAGGGCCTCGCAGAGCTTCGTGATGAGGAGCGCCTCGTCGGCGTAGACCCGGACGGTCTTCTGCTTGAAGTTGCGACTCATCTTCTCGCCCCCGGGGAGGGGCTTTCTTCTTCGCAGGCACGGGGGGATTCTGACACAACCGTCCACCGCCGTGAGCAGGTTTGACAGCTCACTTGGGCTTCTCCTCGAGGTGCTTGCAGTTGGGGTAGCCTGAGCAGCCCACGAAAAGGCCCCGGGCATTCTTCCCCGGGCGCAGGCGGCGGACGCTGCACTTGGGGCAGGTGCGATTGAGCTTCCGGGCCTGGGCGAGCCCTTCTTGTCCCAGGTTCCCTTGCAGGCGGGGTAGGTGGAGCAGGCGAGGAAGTCCCCCTTGTCCCGCATGGGGGCGGTGAGGCACTGGGGGCACTTCTCGTCCACGGTGTCGGCCAGATCGCGGGTGCCCTCGCAGTCCTTCTTGAGGCAGCGCGCGTAGGGCCCGTGCTTGCCGCGGGCGCGCTCCATGGAGCCCTGGCACTGGGGCAGGGCTCCGGTGGGGCTGGGCGTCCACGTCGCCCATGTAGCCGCAGCCGTCCTTGTCGAGACAGCGGACGTAGGGGCCACTCTTGCCTGCACCTCCTCCATGGCCTTGCTGCACCGAGGGCAGGCGCGCGGCGGCCTTCACGTCCGGGGGGGCCGTGTAGTCGCACTTGAGCGTGGCCCGCCACCGGCTGCAGGCGAGGAACTCGCCCCGCTTGCCCGGGCAGAGCAGCAGCTCGCCCTCCCGCAGCGGGGACACTGCTTCCCGGTGGGCTTGGGAGCGTCGGGCGCGGCCGCGGCGAGTTCGGGGCGCTCGCGCAGCAGCTGCTCCACTGCGGAGGGGCTGCTCCCAGGCGGCGCTCGAAGTCCGTCCACCAGGTGCGCAGGTGCTCCACGTGGAGGCCTTCCCCTCGGCGATTGCGTCCAGCGTCTCCTCGAGCTGGGCGGTGTAGTCCACGGCCACCAGGGAGGCGAAGGCCCGGAGAGGACCTCGTCCACGGCACGCCACGCGCGGTGGGAGCGATGAACCCCTTGGAGTCCTCCTCGATGTACTGCCTCCGGAGGAGAACGCCCTCCTTGCCAGCGATTTGGGCGTACGTGGACGGGCGGCCAATGCCGGTGCGTTCCATCTCCTTGGCGAGCGAGAGGAGGGTGAAGCGCGGGGGCGGCTGTGTCTGCTTCTTCGCGGAGTCGATGGCGACGAGCCCGGATCTGCCCCACCTCCACGCGGGGCAACTCGTGCTGCTTGTCATCGTCGGCGCCGGCGTCATCGGCGTAGCGCTGCCACCCCTCGGGCGCGGACACTGCCGCGGGCCTCGCCACGCGGTATCCCCGGACTCGATGACGACGGTGGTGGTTGGTAGACGGCAGGCTTGCACTGGCTCGCCAGGAAGCGGGCGCGAATGAGGCGGTAGAGCGCGGCCGCGTCACCGGCGAGCCCTTCGGGGATGTCTTCCTCAAGGCTGGTGGGGCGGATGGCCTCGTGGGCCTCCTGGGCGTTGCCCTTCGCCTTGGAGACGTTGGGCTTGTCGGGGAGGCCCGCGGGGAAGTCCTGGGCAATGAAGGCACGGGCCATGGCCAGCGCCTCCTCGGAGAGGGCGGGCGAGTCCGTGCGGTGGTACGTGATGAGGCCGCCCTCGAAAAGCTCCTGGGCGAGCTGCATGGTGGCGTCGATGCTCAGCTTGAGACGGCGGCCCGCCGCTTGCTGGAGCTCCATGGTGGTGAAGGGCGCGGGGCCTTCCTCCTCGGAGGGCTCGCGCTCCACCTGTTTCACCAGTGCGGCCCCTGGGCCCGGGCGACAACCGCGTCCGCCTCGGCCTGGGAGGAAAGCTGGGTGTCCTCCACCTCGCCCTTGTCGTTGAGGGTGGCGTAGCGGCCGACGAGCCCGTTGCCGTAGCGCACCGAGAGCGTCCAGTAGTCGCGGGGCTTGAAGGCCGTGCGCGCCTTCTCGCGCTCCACCACCAGGTGCAGGGCGGCGCTCTGCACCCGGCCGGCGCTGTGGTTCTTGCCCAGGGGCTGGAGGACGGAACACCTTCCAGCCGACAATGCGGTCCAGAATCCGTCGAGCCTGCTGGGCATCGACGAGGGCGGTGTCCAGCGGGCCCGCTGCCTTCAGGGCGGCCTCTACGGCCTTGGCGGTAATCTGGTCAAAGCGGGCGCGCGAGTAGCTCTTGAGGCGCAGCTCCTGGGCGAGGTGCCACGCAATCGCCTCGCCCTCCTGTCCGGGTCGGAGGCGAGGAAGACATGCTCGGCGCCCTTGGCAGCGGCGCGGATGCGAGCGAGGAAGGAGGCCTTCTGCTCGAGCACCTCGTAGTCGGCGCGGAAGGTGGACAGGTCCACCCCCAGCGCCTTGGGCGGCAAGTCGCGGACGTGACCGCCGCTGGGGAGGACCTGGTAGCCGTCCCCGAGAAACTGCTGAATCTTCTTCGCCTTGGTGGGCGACTCAACGACGACGAGCAACACGGGTTACCTCAGAAGGGTTGATCAACGAAGACGAGGAAGCAGGTGCCCTTGGGCACCGGGTGCGCGGAGGCCTCGGAGGGGCGCGCGGAGTTGCGAACGGCACGCCCGCCAGCGCCCGCCGCGCCCTGCAGCAGCTCTCCGCCCAAGCCTCCCGGGCTGACGGAGCCGAGCACCCGCTCGGCGGTGCTGAGAGCGGTGGCGCGGGCGTCCTCGCCGGCGCCGGGGCCACCAGAGAGGACGACGGGGAGGCCCGGGCGTTTGTCCTTCCCGTAGAGGAGGCCCGCGAAGGTGAGAGAGCCGCGGCCGGGGATGGTGAGCGTGTCGCAGCTGCCGGTGAGGCGAGAGGCGGTGACGCCCTGGCCCGCGCAGACGAGAGCGGAGTCGCGCGGCACGGCAACGACGGCCCCAACCTTCACGTCAGCGGACACCGAGGCCGTGAAGGGAGCGGCTTGCGACGGATCCGCCACCGCAGTGAGGCACGCGGGGAGGAAGGTGCCACGGGTGACGGAGGCGGGGCTGGAGGACGCAGGCGCAGCATCCGCGAAGCTCGTGGCCATTGAGGTCGCAAGCGAGCGAGGGGATGGACGGGCGGGGGCTACAACCTCGGGAGCGGCCTCCGCGGCGTCCGGTGGCGGTGCCCTGGGGGCGGCGAGCTGCGTCACCTGGGGGCCCGGCGGGTGGGCGACGTAACTGGCGCCGGAGTGGTTTTCTGTTCCTCCTGCGGCTGTGGGGGGGCAGAGGGCTCGGGGGGCAGCTCGGCGAGCACCGGTGGGGCGTCGCTGGGCATCATCTCCTGGAGGGCTCGCTCGCGCTCGAGTAACTCCTGGTGTGCCGTCTTCACCTCGTGGCGAGTGGTGCGCGAGGAGTCCTCCGTGCCCGCCCAGACGTGGACGAGCAGGGCGCCGCCGCCCAGGAGGAGGAGGAGCACCACCAAGGGGAGGAGGACGGTCCTTCGGTCGGCACCCCGAGGGTTGTGGATTTCGGCCGCCAGGGCCGCTCGCTGCCTCCAGCACGTCCGGCTTCTTCTGGGGGGGCGGCAGGGCGGCTGGAGGGAGGAAGGGCCTTACAGGGTCCGTGGGAGCCGCAACGGGGGCCGCCTGGACAGGGGCGGGCGCGAGCGCGGGGGCAGCGGGGCCGCCAGCGCTGGCACCGGGCGGACGGGCGCGGGGGCGTGGGGTGGAGGGGTCTCGGAGGGACGGCCAGGTCCTCGGCTCCGGGGGCCAGCCAGCTCGGCCGGCTCGGGCGGCGTGGCGTCGGACAGGGGCTCGGGCGGGAGGTCGGGGTCGTACTGTTCGGGCTTCTTGGGAGGAGTCATCGCAGAGGGGCCTCTAGAAATGGAAGGCGTCCACAACAACGGGGCGGCCGTCGCCAGTTCTCTCGGTGAGGTGAAGTGCGTAGGAGGCGGCGGTGTCTGCGCCCTCGGGGAGCTCAAAGCCGATGACGCCCTTGGCCACCTCGCGGAAGGCCAGCTCGTCGTCGGAGAGGAGGAGCTGGGTTTCCTCCACGGGCTGGCTCTCGCCTTTGCCGTGTAGTTGGTAGAGGGCGAGCTCCCCCACGGCGAGCTCGCCGTGGCCGCGGTTCTCCACGGCGAAGCGGACGAACACCTTGGAGCCGAGGCGACACAGGTGGAGGACCTCGAGGCGCACGTCCCCCTGGCGCGTCTGGCGGCCCACAGTGCGGCACTTGGGCGTGTCGAGGAGGGCGCCGAGGAGTACGCGGGTGCTGCTCTCCGCGAGGCGACGGGTGAAATCCGCCTCCAGCTCGGCCCGGGCCTTGGCCACCTGGTCGCGAACAAACTGGGACTCGGCCCCCCGGTTGGGAGGGTGAAGACGACACGCGCGTCAGCCTGGGCCCGGCTTGCGTACTCCACCAGGAGGGTGACGGTGAGGCGCGACTTGAGGCGAACCGTCACCGTCATCTGAAACTCGTCGGAGGAGGGCCGTCCTCCTCCTCGCGGGAGAAGCGCAGGGGCTTCACGGCGATGTAGTTGTCGTTGTCGAAGGCCTGGAGGACGAAGAGCGCCGGACTCTTGTCTATGTTGGGGGAGGCGCCATCCACGCAGTCACCACAGGAGGGCGGCGAGGCGAAGCCTTCGGGAAACTCCACCACCGTCTGGAAGCCCGGCGCGGTGCGGATCCGGTACACCTTGTTGGCGCGCTTCTCGTCGAGCTCCAGCACGCGGATCTCCTGGGCCACCAGCGCGTCGGTAGTCGGCGCGGCGGCCTCGGCGGGGGTGACGGGAGCGGGCACGGGCTGAGGCCGGGGCGGCTTCGCGGGCGCGGCCAAGGCGAGGAGGAGGGAGAGGAGGGCGACGTTCATCGCGCCCCCTTCGGAGCGGGCCCGGGCGGCACGGGGCTCGCGGAGAGGGCGGGCGGCGCCGCTGGCGTCTCGGGGAATTCCTTCTCCAGGAGCTCCACCAGGAGCCCGTTGAGCGTGGCGGGGCTTCGGGGGACGACGACGAGCGTGGCGCGCACAACCACCGGGCGCTTCATCAGCGGGGTGCCATAGGCGTCCTGCCGGAAGGCCTCCAGCACGCCTCCGAGCTGGACGAAGTAGCGCGCGGCCGGCCCTGCTCGTCGGGCGCGACCTTCACCTGGGTCTGCGCCGGGTCGAAGGTGAGGGCGGTGCGCACGTTGCCCTGCTCGAGCTTGGCGAGGGTGGGGTCATCCTTCACCACGTCGCGGTAGGCGCGGGAGAAGCGCTGGGTCATCAGGGCGAGGGCCTTTCCCAAGTCCCTCTGCACGCTGCCGCTCGTCACCTCGAGGAGGTACGTGGAGACGAGGCGGGAGACGTGCTCGGCCTCCTCCGGGCCCGGGCGCGGCGGTGGGGAGCACGTTGCCGACGAGCGCGGCGCGGCCGAACTGGTCCACGCGGACGGCGAGCAGCGGGCGGGTAGCGAGGAGAACGAGGGAGCCGGCGAGGAGAACCACGACGGCGAGGAGGACCAGGTTGAAGCGCTTGTGGAAGCGCGCGGATCGGGCGACGTCGTCCCACAGCTCGAAGTGTGTAGAGGAATTGGACATGGGCATGGAGGGGCTTGGAGGGCTCAAACGTCCTTGGGTCGAAGAGGGTGGCCGTCCTCGCGAGCGGTGGCATGGTGCTTGCCGCCAGCGCCACCTGGCTGTTGGGGAGTGGAGGCGCCGAGGCGGCCGGCGATGAAGGAGCCGACGGAGCCGGCGACGCCCGTGACGAACTGCTGGCCCGCCGCGGCCGAGAAGAGAGGCGCGACGGACTGGCCGATGAAGTAGGCGACGAGCCCGGGCACCATGAGGGGCAGCAGGGCGAGGAAGATGAGGTTGGTGATGACGTCGAGGAAGCGTGTGTCGAGCAGCGGGAGGTTCTTCGCCTCGAGGAGGTAGGCGGCCATGCTGTCGCCGATGGTGCGGTACACCACCGCGGTGGCGACGCTCCAGCAGCTCACCTGGACGAGGCAGCTCAGCCACACCCGGCCCGACGGAAGGCCGAGCATGCTGGCGGCGAGGAGGAGCGGGCCAAAGCAGTAGAGGACATTCCAGACAATGGCCTGGGCGCCCTGCAGCTGCTCGTGGCCGAGCAGCGCGAAGAGCCAGGAGAAGAAGCCGACGACGACGACGGCGCTGTCCTTCGCGCCCTTGGCCACGTCGAAGAAGGAGAAGCTGTAGTCGCGGAAGCGCGCGGAGACCTGCTGGAGCAGCTCGCCCAGGGCGTCCATCTTCGACTCGGGGTAGATGGCTACGGCGAGGTTCTGCCCGGCGGCCCACACCCATTGCGCGAGGTACGAGTACGTGCCGAGCGCGGCCACGACGAGCCCCAGCTCGTAGATGATGACGTTGAGTTGAGGGTCTTGGTTGGTGGCCCTCTTCCAGTGGGCCAGGGCGATGCGAATGGCCGTGCAGAGCCCGAGCAGGGCCACGCCACCCAGTACGAGGTGGCCGGGGGCCGGTGAGCACCGTGTCGAAGAGGCCGTAGTTGCCGTGCTGAGTCATCGCGTCGCCTCGGTGGGAAACTCGACTTCCCGGGGGGCCGCGCGGCGGAAGGAGTCTCTCATGCTGGAGCCGAGCCGCTCCCAGGCAGCGTCCCGCTCCTGTTGCACCGCGGCGCGCGTGGTGGCCTCCTCCTGGCGCTGAAGCTCGAGGAGGGAGAGTTGCTTGGCCTGTACCTCCTGGAGGCGGGCCACGCCCACGGCCGTCATGGCGCCCGACTGCGCGGCGAGCTGCTGCGCCTTGCCGGGGGTGGCGGTGGTGGACTCCTTGAAGACGGCCAGGGCCGCCTCCTGGGCGGAGAGCGCGCTGGCCTGGCGCCGCATGTAGAGCTCGGCGAGGCCCGCGTCTGCCCGGGCCATGTCGAGCTGGAAGAGTCCTTCGGCGGCAGTCGCCACGGGGAGGGGCCGCGCGAGGGAGGACTGCACGGCGGCATCATCCAGGAGGCCCTGCACCTCACGGGAGACGCTCCAGGCGGCTCGCGCGTCGTAGGCGGGGGCTGGGCCCGCGCCAGCAGCCTCGCGGCGGCGGGCGGCGTCACCATAAGCGTCCACGCCCAGGTTGACGTTGAGGGCCGGCGAAGGCCACCCTCCCCAGCGGGCGCGTGAGATCCTGGCCAAGGGGAGAGCGCGTCGGCCAGCTCCGGGTTGGCGGAGAGGAAGGCGCGGCGCCCTTCCTTGAGCAGGTCCTCGGGCTTGTACGAGGTGAATTCGCTGACGCCGTCGTAGACGCTGCGCACGAGCGCCGGGTTCTCGCGGGCGGTGGTGACGGTCTGTTGGAGCTGGGTGAGCTGCTCTCCCATGGAGAGCGTCTGCCGGACGTTCTCCATGAGAATTTGAAGCTGCAGCGCGTTGGCCCCCGGGTCCACGAACTGGGCCCGGGCGCTGCCGGCGAGCAGCACCACGGCGGCGGCAAGGGGAAGGGTGAGCGGGACGGCTTCACTTCTCGTAGCTCCGGTGAGGGGACGCGGGCGCACGAGCACCAGCGCTCCCGTGGGGACACGTCGGACAGGATTCGAGGGCGCCGGGGCGGTGTTGGGTGCTGCGGCTCGAGCAGCTACCCGACGACACATCCCAGATCGCACGTAATAACATGCGCTTTCGCACACATGATTCCGGCGACGGGCTGACGCCGGGCTTGGGCCCGGTCGGCGGTCAGGCGGCTTCGACGCCGGTGGCCTCGCGGGGCGCACCGTGCGGGTGGTGCTCGACGAGGTAGCGGAGCGCGGCGAGGCGGTTGCCGCCGAAGCGGCGCACCACCTCGGCCTCGAGGTCCCGGTCCACGCCGTCAGTGGTGTTCACCCAGTAGTCCCACGGACTCGGGGTGACGCGGACGATGGTGCTCGTCGCCGCGGCGGAGGAATACCTCGCTGTAGTGGCCCTTCTTGGGCGTGAGGCTCCGGAAGAGTTCCAGCTCGCGCGAGTTGAGTTGCAGCAGCTCGCCCACCTGCTCATGCCCCTTGGAGTGGCGCATGAGGGCGAAGTTGGTGGCGTTGGCGAGAATCGCCGAGGCCTGGGGCACGGCGAGGAAGTCGGCGAGCTCCTGAGTAATGGTGACGACGCCCGCTTTGAGCTTGCGCGCCGTGCGGTACAGCTCGGCGACGAGCTGCGCGGCGGTGGGGTCCTTCAGGAGCTTCCAGACTTCATCGTAGATGACCCACGCGAGCCACCCCGGGGCGCTGCGCTTGCGGCCGATCATCGACCAGACGTAGGCGGAGATGACGAGCAGCACGACCGTGCCGAAGTCCCCCAAGTCCTCAATCCCCTTGAGGTCGAACACCACGAAGGGGCTGCGGATGTTCACCTTCGTCTGCTGGTTGATGACACGGGCCCGGGCGGTGCCGAGTTGCGCGCGCAGGGCCTTTGCCATGCGGCGCGCGAGGGCGGTGCTCTCCTTGTCCTCGCCTGTGAAGGACTCCAGCTCCTCGGCTAGGTCGGAGAAGATGGGCGGGCGCGTGTTGCCCAGGCGCTCGTAGGTGGCGAGGATGGCCTGCTCGAGGATGGAGGACGCGATGATGCCGGGAGCGGGCTGGCCCGGGTCGGTGACGAGCAGCTTGGCGAGCCCCGCGAGAAACAGCACCTTGCCCGGGTTGGGCTCGCGCGACGGGTTGCCCTCGTCGTCCGTGTAGAGGTCCTCGCGACTGAAGAAGGGGTTGATGGCCATGCTGCCATCGAGCGAGACGGAGACGAAGTCGCCGCCGAGCAGCTGCACCAGCCGGTAATGGCTGCCCTTCTCCTTGCCGCCCACGTCCACGACGATGAGCGGGCTGCCGAGTGCCAGCATGCTGCTGGTTGCGAGCGAGAGGACGTAGAACGTCTTGCCGGAGCCGGTCCTCCCGAAGATGCACCAATTCCAGGCCTCCGCGGCCGCGTTGGCGGCGTCGATGGCGTAGGGCTCACCCGTGCGGGTGGTGGCGAGGAAGAGAGGCCGCTTGTCGCCGGGAGCGGAGGCGTAGAGGGGCAGGAAGTCGGCGGCGTTGTCGGTGAGGAGCGTCTGCCGGTGCAGCGCCTGGTGGGCGTTGCCGGGCAGCATCCCGAGGTAGCCGGGGAGCTGCTCCATCTGCAGCGTGGAGAAAGGCGTCCGCATGGCCCGGGTGAACTGCTCGGCCGCCACCTCGGTGTAGCGGTCGAGCTCCACAAGGGTGTCGGCGCCGAAGTGGACCTGGATGGACATCTCGAAGAGCCGCTGGTCCCGAGCCACCATGGCGCGCATGGCACCCTCGAGCTCCTCGGCCTGCTCCTCGGCCCGGACGTTGCGCCCCCAGCCGGAAGCCGCGGCGAGGGCGCGCTTGCGCCGGCGGTCGATGGACTCGTAACGGGCCTCGGAGTCGGGGACGGAGAGGCTCACGGACAGCCAGTGCGCGAAGGGCAGCCGGTTGGCCGGGAGAATGTGGGCGGCCTCGGTGGCCGGTGGAAGGGACTTCCCGCCCATCACCCGGTAGGGGCGCACCGGGTCGTCGAGGAAGAGGGTGTCGAGGTTGTAGGAGAGGCCCGCGTGGACGAGTTGCTGGCGCAGGCTGAGTGGGCGGTGGAGGTGGCGCTGCTCGGCGGCGAGGCCCGGAGGCGGCTCGTGCGCGGGCAGCTCCGGTGTAGTAGCGGGCGCGCGAGGGTTGAGGAAGCGGAAGACGAGCTCGACGAGCTCCTCCTCACCGAGGGGCGTGAGGGGGCGCGGGCCTCGAGCGCGCTGGTGAAGGCGCGGGCCTTGGCGTCGAGCTCCTGGAGCGCGGCTGTTGCTCCCGAGCAATGGTAGCGGCATTGCGGCGGCCCAGGAGCCTGTCGAAGGGCTGCCACGCCCGAGGGGACCGAAGGCGCGTGGCTTCGAGAGGAACACGTAGAAGTCGAAGACGCGCAGCTGCCGGCCGCGCAGGAAGGCGGCGGATTGGTCCGCTGCTCGCGGAGGATGGGGTTCTCGGCCGCTGACAGCTCCGCGTAGGTGCGGATAGCCCTCGCTCACCGGGCGGGACTGGCGGAGTACCTGGAGCTGGTAGCCGATGGGCAGCGCGTTGAGAGCGGAGCGGCGAAGGCGGCCAACGCGTTGCGCTCGGCATTCGGCAGGGTGAGGACAGAGAGGGCCGAAGGCGGAAGCCGCGGACGAGGGTGCCGTCCACCATGGCGAGGGCCCCGTCCCCCACCCACCAGTAAGGCAGGTAGGAGGCGAAGGCGGACTCATTCAAGCTGGGAGGCGGTGGCATCTGGAGGCTCCCGGGTGGGTGCGGCAGGGTACGGAGGGCAGGAGTCGGGCGCGTGGGCCGACAGGTGCCGCGGCTCTGTCAGGAAGCGCAGGAGTCCCACCAGGCCGCCGTTGGGGAAGCGGACGCGGAAACCCAATTGGCGGCCAGGGAGGCGGCAAAGGCCACGTGGGCGTAGGCGGGGTGGAATCCGACGACGTTGCCGGCGATGGCGACGGCCGCGAGCACCAGGAGGGGAAGAATCGCGTCCTCCTTCCCGAAGCGTGCGAAGCGGCCGGCTGCATTGAGCTGGCGGAAGACAGGGGAGCGCTCGAGCCCGGGCTCCTCACGGGGCGGCGTCACCGACTACCCCATCCACCGCCGGAAGAGCTCGATGAGGGTGCCGGCGCCGAGGCACACGCCGAAGCCCAGGAAGTTGCTCTCGAGGCTCTGCCGGGCGTCGGGCTTGGCGAAGAAGTACTTCCACGCGGTGGTGCCTAGGCCGATTGCGCCGATAGCGAGTGATGGTGCTGAACCACTTGGTACCCTGGTTGAGCGCCGAGGTGATTTTGTCCTGTGCGAAGACGAGGAGGGGGCGAGGGTGTAGAGGGCGATGACGGCGAAGCGGCTGAATCGGTTCATGAATCGGGTCGCAGAAGTGGAGCGGCAGCAGAGGGCTGCCGCGTCGGGAAGAACGCACGTAATCACGCGGTATGCCCACCCGGAGATTCAGGCCGTAAGCACGGCTCCTCGGCTGGCCTGCTGCTGAGGGTGTTGCAGTCATTTCCCTCGCCACAGGAACGGGAACCGGGGACGAGGACGGTGGCCTTACGAGGTTACGAGGGCCCGCCAGGACCGTGTGGTAGTCTCTGTTCCTCGTTTCCAGGAGAGACCCTCGTGACTCTTCCCTCATTTGACCTAGAGTTCAGCAAAGAAGCGGATGACAGCGAGACGCCCGTCATCGAGCCCCAGGGTGCACGTGGGACCCCGCGCTTGCGCACGCCGCTGGAGTGAGAGGAGACCGTGGTGGAGTACAGGCAGTTATCGCGCGTGCGCCCCCGGCCGGAGGGGTGAGCGGAGCATTGGGCTGCAGCGCAAGTGGCTAGCACGGTGGCTGGTCATGCACCACCGAGCCCGCCCTCGCGCCGCCTAACCGGTGGATCAGGGCGGCTCCGGCAGCGGCTCACCCGGCGCCTCCTCTGAGGCTGGCGGGGATGGCAGCGCAATTGGTATCTCTGTGGCGCGCCATGGAGCCTTCCCCTTGTTCGTTAATGGGGTTCCAGTCTTACTCCCGAGTCTCCGCTTGCTTTCCTTTTTCTTGAGGAGGTCGTCTTTTTCGATCAACAGCGCCGCGCGCGAACTCTCATCATCAACACTCCACTCCTTGCCGGCATACCTGAGTGTTCCTTTGTATTCATATGTTGACACATCAACCATTCTGTAATTTTTGGCGGCAAGGAAATACCAGTCTCGCCACGTGCCGTCTGAATCGACCGTAGCAACAGCAGCCCATTCTCCGCCATTATCGGTGACTCTAAAATCATACGCTTTTCGTTGTCCCGAGTTCAGGATTATTCCGCATCGGCGGCCTTGGATTGGCTGAGCGACACGAAGCGCAGATAGTTCTCGCCTTCCTCAAAGCGCACGTCGATCCAGGACATGTCGTGTGCGGCCCATGTGACCACACAGGGTGTGTCGGCTGGTATTTCTATGGTTTCATATTGCTCTCCGTTGATAATGAGCAGTCTTGCTGACGGAGTGGCTTGCCGTTCGCCGGATTTTGTCATCCGCTTCAGCGTTATGGTGTTTGATGTATAAAACTGAAGCTCTTTGAGGAGGCTTTGGGATAGATTTTGCTCGACAGCGAGAGTGTGCGTAAGCGGCACCCGGTGGTGGCACCCGGATATGAGCAGCAAAGTGATTGCGCAGGCTACTAGTCTCATGTGTGGTCCTGTAAATCCGTGCCCTGTGGATGATAAAGACGGTGAAGGAGCCTAATGGTCGAGTATAGACCAAGCGGACATCGGACTTCCACTGTTCTCGACACCAGCGTTACCAGCCGCCAAATAGGAAACCGTGTTGCCGCCGCGTTCGTGATAACCCCATGTCTCGCTAAGCTCCCGATTTTGATCGGGTCGCATAATCGTGGTTTGGGACACTTTCCGGCTTCGCGTCCGTATCCGAGAGCGCGGTCGCGATGCTTGCGTCCGGTTGTCGGCCGAGACGGCATCGTCATCGCTGCCGACAAACAGCCGGGCCTTCCTGCCGACGGCCACCTTCCTGAGCTGGTGCTCCGCAACCCGGGAGATGCGGGGGTTGGACGGACGCGCCGGAGTGGTGTGCACGCTGACATGGACTGCGACTTCATCGAGGCCGCGCGCGCTCGCGTCAGAACTCCCGGAACGGGACGGTGCGGTCCCCGCCGTCCTCCTTGTTCAACCTGTCCATCAGCAGCTGCGCCTCCCGCGACGTCCGGCGAGCTGACGCCCACGCCCATGATGAGCTGGGGGGCGATCCGCTCGCGCACTTGGACCTCCGCGTCAGGGCGGGTCGGCTGGTGGAGCGGGATGCCCTTCTCCTTCCGGTACGACTTCCCTTGAAGGTGAAGTTGGGCGCGACGTCGTCGAACATCGTGCCAAACCCCATGGACCGCCCCTGAACTTCGTGCACTTGCTCAAGTCGTTGTGCGAAGCGTTCCGGAAGCAGAACCGGCAATCGTGGGTCCAAAGGACCCTGGGCTCGAGGAAGAGGATCGCCCAGGGCAGGCGCGGCGCCTGCCCCCGTTTGCTCTGGAGCATGTCCCTGTTGGGGACGGAGATGGAGAGCGAGGTTGCTCCGGGATATCCGTCGAGCCGCCACGCGTCGGTGTAGGTGTATCCGAGGCCGTGCGCATTCAGCTCCGTTCGAGGCAGCAGACCGTGCTCGACGATCCCGACGAGGTTCGCGAAAGGTGTGAAGTGCACGAGCCACCGGATGCCCCGTGCCTCCGCCTCGTATCGGATGTCGTCCCTGTAGCCCATCAAATCATTCTATGCTCGGAGGTGCTTATGCCCGGCACGAGGGACAGCACCACGGGAGCGAACGATGGGCGATGCAAGAGAGCAGGGCTCGTCGTGGTCCACGTCCGGAGGCGGCTGTCCTCAGTGTCCGGTGAGAGCGCGGAGGCCGAGAGCCTCAAGGCGCTGCTGAAGGACGGCCGGGCCATTTACGTGGGCCACAACGAGCAGAAGCGCCGCGAGCGCTTCCCGGAGTTGGAGCAGACGTTTGCCGACGTGGCGCAGGCGCTCGAGGCCGCCCGTCCGGGCTCGCTCCTCGACACGTCCCTAGGACGAGCCTATGACTTCACGGGGCAACCCCAGCTCCTCGCACGGTGGGAAGCGGCACATGACCGTGTCGACGCGGCCATCGAGGCTGCTCGCCCGCCCCTGCCTGTGAAGGTGGGTGACTGGGTCCGTCTCGAGGGCCACCTCGTGCGCGTCACCGCGACGGACCTCCGCAGGCGCACTGCACAGGTGGAGCTACGGGAACCGCGCGGCATCGAGAGCGCGGGCGACTGGTGCAAGGCGGATGCACTTGTCCCGGTCCCACACGACACGCCCGCCGCCCCCTGGTCGGATCCTCCCGAGACAATGCGAGATGGCCTCGCACGGGCTCGCTTCCGGATGCGCTTGCTGAACAGCGCCATCGAGCACGCCGGCCTCACACCGGACCCGTTCTTACGGCACGACGACTGACACGGCCTCTACGGTGATGCCCGTCCCGCAGGCGCTACAGCGGCGTGCCTGGAGGCTTCCGCCGCGCCCCCGTCAGCTCGTCTCGGTTGGCTGAGCACCCCGAGAAGGTGCCCTCGGAGTTCCCGCGGGCCCGGCGCGCACCCGCCCGCCGGGAGGCCTACGAACTCCCCGGGACGAGCCTGACCCTGTCATGCACGTGGCCTGTGGCCACCACAATCGGCGTCCGATAAGGTGCCTTTGGGGAACTTTTAACCGACGCCCCGCTGACGCCGCTCTCTCGCTGCCGCGCCACCTACGCGCCCGCAGCCCGGCGCCTCGGACGCCGCACCGGAGGCGCTACCGCTCCCTCGCTGCGCGGGTGGTACGCGTCGTAGACGGCTCTGAGGCGCGTGCTGTCCACGTGCGTGTAGACCTGCGTGGTAGCCGGTCCGCGTGGCCGAGCATCATCTGCACCGCCCGCAGGTCTGCGCCGCCCTCCACCAGATGCGTGGCAAAGGCGTGGCGCAGCTTGTGGGGACTCACGGGCTTGTGTCCGAGACCTGCGCCCCGCGCGTGCTTCTTCACGAGCTTCGCCACCGCGCGGCGCGTGAGGCGCCGCCCCACGTCGTGACGAAGAGGACGTTGGACTTCCGTCCCTTGAGAATGGCCGGGCGTGCCTCGCGTAGGTAGCGCTCCAGGCGCTGCAGCGCCGCTTGGCCGACCGGCACCATGCGCTCCTTCTGGCCCTTGCCGCGCACCCGCACGAAGCCCGCGCCCAGCTCCACGTCTTTGAGCCTGAGGGCGCAAAGCTCGAGACGCGCACCCCCGTGGCGTAGAAGAACTCGAGCACGGCAGCGTCGCGCAGGCTCGAGGCTTGGTGGTGTCCACGCCCACCAGCATCGCCTCCACGTCCTCGCCACCCAGCACCTGCGGTAGCCTGCGGGCTTGTCGCGGCCGCTCGAGCTGCTCGGTCGGGTCCATGGGGGCCAGTCCCTCCACCTGCAGAAAGCGGTGGAACTGCCGCAGCACCGTGAGGTTCGGGCGCGGCCCGGAGCACCGGCCCCGCGCTCCTGGGCAACTCGAAGGAAGTCCTCTACGTGGGCCTGGGTGGCCTCGACCGCCCCCGCCTGGTGCTCCTCGGAGAGCCACGCGAGGTAGCGCGCGAGCTCCTGACCGTACTCGTCCACGGTACGCGCGCCGAGGCCCCGCTCGGCGCGCACGTACTCCAGGTACCTGTCGAGGTGGGCCATCTCCACGGCGCCCGGCAGACTACAGCCTGTTACAAGCCGGTCCAGTTCCCGGCCGCGCCCCTGTCGTGGGAGAATCCAAAGGCCATCGAGCGGACTATATAGGTTATGTAAACTAAACTCAGGCAGAGGGCGGACCAGCTCCGCGACGAGTCTCTCCGCGTGGCGCGCCGTCGTCGAGGCGCTGGCGCAGGGGCGCACGGCCGTGACGTGGACGGCGCTCAAGGACATTGGCGTCCCTCGCGGGCGTGGTCTGTCCCTGCTCGTCATCGCGACGGCGCAGCTGATGCTCGTCCTCGACGACACCGCCGCCAATATCGCGCTACCGAGCATTCAGCATGAGCTGGCCGTCTCGGCGGCCGCTCTTCCGTGGATTGTCAGCGCGTATGTCCTTGCGTTCGGTAGTCTGCTGCTCTTCGGGGGGCGGATCTGCGACATCTACGGCCGACGCCGGGTGCTTCGGCTCGGCTTGGTCATGTTCACGGTCGCCTCCCTCTAGGTGGACTAGGCCCGAATGTGGCGCTGCTGTTCACCGCGGTGCGTCCCGCGCGCTCCTCATATTCCTCAACGTGCCTTTCGGTGACAGGCGGGCTGCTGGCGCTGCTAAGTAGGTCGCCAGAAGTTTTCGACACCTACAGGGCCCATTCCCCTCTGGGAAAGAGCCCTTTGTGTAAAGGAACTTTGGTCACCTACTTAGTGTGCGGCATGCCGCTGTCCATCTCCGCGGCGGTGGGCTTCATCGCCCTCTTCGGCGTGGCGGTGCTCAACGGGTTGGTGCTGGTGGCCTACATCCGCAAGCTGCGCCACGACGGCCTCCCTCCAGCCCAGGCCCTCCTCACCCTGCTGGTGCTCCCCACCATCTACACGCTGTTCGACCGGGGTAGTCCGAAGTCCGCGCCAGTCCCAGAGAAGTCCCCGCCTCTTACGGGTGAAGGAGGTGCGACATGAAGGAAATCAAGGCCATCATCCAGCAGTTCAAGGGAGCGCGGTGACGGATGCGCTCCAGGCCCCTCCTGGCGTGGGCGGCGTCATTGCGTAGGTGGCCACTCTCACCCTCACGACGACGGGGACTCTCACCGTCTTCTGCGTACACGACATGGAGTCGCCACTGGGCCCAGTGTAGGGAAATTGGAGCGCGACCTGGACCGTTCGTTGTGATACAGGAGCACTCCCAGTGAGTGGTCACTGGCAACTCCGGCCGAAGCAGGCTCCATCGGAGATCAGATGACCGAAGCCGAGATCCTCGAGAAGCTCTCCAGGCTCTTCAGCCCTGGAGGCAGGCTGCATGGCCGGTTCACCCCGCCGCAGGGCGTGCAGCTCGACGTACTGGTACCAGCAGCGCGTGGCAGACGTTCGTCTGGCCCGAGAAGAGCGCGAGTCCGCACATCCTCCGTGTCTACTCGCTCTCGAGCTCAAACCCGCTGCTGGCCCACTTCTGGCGAAACGAGACGCGCGCTGCACCGGCTGTCGGGCCGAAAGCAGTCGGCGCTCCTCGCCTGACGGGGGCCGGGCTCGTCCCCGAGATGGAGCTCGGCTACCTGCTCCTCGAGGACTCCGGCCTGCCTCTCGAAGGTGAACACCCTACCCTTGCCCGTCTTCGCGCGGATCGGGTCACCGCCCTTCGCTGCTTCTCCACCCTCTGTGACGCCCTGGCCGTCCTCCACGGCGAGGGCATGATGCACCGCTCGTTGACGCCGCACACCGTCAGGGCCCTGGACTCAGAGAAGGACCCCGCCGTCTACCTCGACGGCTTCCAGTTGAGTGCGTTCGTGACCGCGTGGCTGCGGGGACAGGGCGCCGTCGCCGAGCCCCACTCGTCCGGCTTTCTTCCGACCGAGCCCTGCTCGCTCGCGTGCATGGCACCGGAGCGGCTCTCCCCCTCTTCGGCAACACCGCCCGGCACATCGAGAGCTTCGCCTGTGACGTGTTCGGCCTCGGGATGATCGGCATCGACTGGTTCGCCGGGCTTCCCGCACAGGAGTGCCAGGGGATTGTCACCAACGCGCACTACGTCCCGTCTGCCCACGAGCAGTTGATTCGTCAGGCGCAGGAGCGACTGCGCGCCGCGCAGGTGCCGGACGAGTTGCGCAGGTTGCTCGTCCAGATGACCGCTCCGGCGCCGAGCAATCGCATTCCTTCGGGGCTGGAGGTGGCGGACACCCTCGGCCGCCTCTACCCGGGGCTGCTCGCGCAGTTCGAATCAGCGCAGGGCGCCACCTCCTCGAAGCCCCATCAACTCTATTTCCTCCGCGAAACGGTCGACCGCATCTTCAGAGACGGGATGACGCGGAGTCCTCCGACGAGTCCTGACATCCGCGAGTACGCGGAGTTCGTCGAGCGGGACCTCTCCGGCGGCGTCGTCACGTGGTCTCCCCGCGGCTTCGCCCCCTGGGAGGACAAGGAGCCAGAGAAGGCGCGGCTGGCGAAGATGGTCCTCATGGGGCAGCGCTACGCGTACTTCTGCCAGTACCTCAACGAAGGGCGTCAGGACGAAAACACGAAGATTCTGCTCGTGAAGTACGCCTGCCAGGCGGACAAGGTTCGCGAACTCCGCCAGCAGTCGCACCGCCGGGTGATGCCACCCATCCAGGCCTCCTACTTCCTCCCCACCAATCGGCCGGGCCTCCAGCGCCCGGTGCCAGCAGAGACCCCGCGTGGACGTCCATCGTCCAGGTGGTGAGGTTCGACGAGCAGGGAGAGCAGGATTCCATCGTGGCAGCCACGGCCGACTGGCTCGTCCGCTACCAGGAGGCGCAGCTCACGGTACAGGAGTACCGCTACGAGCGGCAGAACGAAGGCGCTCCCCGCCCTCGGGGTGATACCTCTCCTCGCCCCATCATCCTGCGTGCCGCTGGTCGCCCCCTCGAGTACGACGCGAGACGCGAGGTGGCGGCCTTCGCCGAGCTCTTCTTCCGCGAGCAGCTCGTCCCGTTGATGGGCGCCCACTTTGAGCAACGGGCGGAGCAGGCCTTCGATGAAGGCGAGACTATCCAGTTCCTCGTCCGCAACGAGCACGGAGAGGACGTACCCCTCAAGCTCGAACTCGACGCGGCGCTCGACCCCTACACGGTCCGCTTCAAGCCCAACGAGAAGGAGTTCCTCCTGCCGGAGCGCGGCACGGTGCGTCCGGACGACAAGGCCGCGCGGATTGTCCTCTCACGGCAGCGCCGCGCCACCCAGCGCTTGCGCACCCACCACCAACTGCTCGCCCAGCTACGAGAGCCCCGAGGACTGCCGCTCGCTCCGCCCGAGATTCTCAATACCGTCGCGGCGGACCTGCATCGCTCCTCCCCGGAGACGGCGAAGCTCGTGCGCCGCATCATCGACGAGGAACCCTTCTTCGTCGTCCAGGGCCCGCCAGGAACGGGCAAGACATTCATCGCCTCTCACATCGTCAAGGATGTCCTCCGGCTGGACCCGTTTGGCCGGCTGCTCATCAGCGCCCAGTCCAACGCCGCCCTCGACAACCTGCTGGAGAATGTGGCCTACCTACTCGGCATCCTGGGCAATCCCTCGGCCGGGGGCCCTCTCCTGCTGCGTCATGCCAGCGCGGAAACTGAGGAGCGGGTGAGCACGAAGGCTCGCCCCTTCCTCCTCACGAATGTCCTCACCAGAACCCGGGAGCGCATGGGGCTAGCTTCCGGTGCGGGCGGGGTTCTGGGGCGCATCCAGAAGGAGTGGGCGCAAAAGGCGAAGGGCCAGGACTTCGACGCGGAGATGTACTCGCGCGTGCAGCGCGCCTCGAACGTGGTCTTCGCCACCTGCGCGGGGGCTGGAGCCGACGCCGAATCACTCCGGGCCGGAAGCGGCTTCGACTGGGTGATTGTCGAGGAGGCGGCCAGGGCACGGCTCAGCGAGATCCTCGTGCCGCTCGTCCAGGGTGACCGGTGGTTGCTCATCGGCGACCACAAGCAGCTTCCCGCCTACCAGCGCGAGGTGGGGGAGAGACTCCTGGCGCGTGACATCTCGGACCGAATCACCGCGGAGGCCACCGGGCAGATCCTCTGAGGACATGCGCCCTTTGCTGGGTCACTTCCAGCACCTCATGACCGTGGAGATCCCCGACGGGTACTGGACGGTGCCGCGGGACCGCATCGAAGAGCAACGGCGGATGCACCCGGACATCGGCAACTTGGTGAGCCATGCCTACTACGACGGCCAGCTCCGCACCCATTCGAGTGCCAACCGGCCCCACACCCTGCGGCAGCTTTCCTTCCTGAAGCAGACCGCTTTAGTCTGGGTAGACACGAGCGTCTTCAACGAGCGCGCCTATGAGCAGGGGCGGATGAACTTCCTCGAGTTGGACCTGCTGGGCGCACTCTTGAGGGAGCTCCCGCATTTCCCCCAGCACGACGTGGAGATTCCCCCGTCGCCGTGCTCTCGCCCTACCGCGAGCAACTCAAACGCCTGCGCGAGAAGTTCAAGCAGCTTCCCCAGGAGGTTTTCCAGTCGGTGGATGAGGTGCAGGGGCGACAAGCCGAAGTGGTTTTTGTCAGCCTCGTGCGCAACAACTCGTACGAGGCGCCGACAAAGGGCCTCGGCTTCCTGCAGTCGCCGGAACGGGCCAACGTCATGTTCAGCCGGGCGCGGCGGCTCCTCGTGATTCTCGGGAGCCTCACCCACTTCGAGCGCTTCCGCGACACCCACTGGGCCGAAGTGGCCCGGTATGTGCGCTCGGAAGCGCGTTTCATCGTCGACCCACGGGAATCCCCGCTGTCGTTCGAGCCCGCGACGAGGAGGTTCTGATGAACACCTATGGCGTGTTGATTCCCTGCCGCCGCTTCACCGTGCAGGTGCAATTCGGGCCTCAGGAGGGGCTCAGCCCCGTCGAGCAGTTCACGCTGAGGGCCATCGCCGCCGGCGCCGACAGCATGCCGCAACTGCGTGACGTGTTGAGGCTCGACGAACGGGTGGCGTTGGACCTCTGCGTGGACCTGCTGCGGGGAGGCTTTCTCTTTGTGGACCGGCTCACCGGACGCCTCGAGTTGGCCCCCACCGTCCGCGAGGAAATGGGCGACGCGGCGAACCCTTCTCCAGACTGGGCACAGAAGCTCGCCTCGACGCGGCCGTCCGAGCCCCGGGAATACGCCCTCCTACAGGAACTCGTCAGCGGTGCGGTGTTCCCCGCCTCTCGCGAGTTCGGCCGGGGCCGGGCGAGACTACGCGCCCCGGAGAACGAGCGCCTGCCTCTGGTCCAGGACATCCAGAAGCCACAGCTCATGCATGCCGTGGCGCGGGCGGTGCGAAGCCGACTGATGCAGGAGGACGGAGGCTCGTCGGCGGAGCAGAACGTGCGAATGAGCCTCCAGCGCCAGCGTGTCATCGACGTGAAGGTGGTCGGCAATGGGCCGTCGGCCAGCATGGGAGGCGTCAACGTGGGGCGCGAGTTGATCGCCGTGGAGATGTCCCGGAAGGGCGGTGCGGAGGACGACTCGGATGCACCGGCACTGCGCATCATCGGCCCCTCCACCCTGCCCAGCTCCATCCGGCACAGCATCTCGCGAGGGCTGGTCGAACTCTGGCAGCAGGGGCTCGCGAGGGAGCGGGGGCAGTTCTTCCCCATCCTCATGGAGCGCTTCCGGGATCTCGAGGAGGACAACGCGCCGGAGCAGGCCACCGCAGACCCCGTGGCTACCGTCCACCAACTTGTCTCCGCGGCCAGTGGGCTCGAGACGCTGGCCGCCGAGCCGGAGGCTCTTCGGGCGGCTCATGAGCGTCTTACAGAGCTTGAGCGCGACGCGAGCGACCATGTCGACGAGGCCGTCACCCATGCGGCGCACGCGCGACTGGTGGTTGGCGCCAGGGCTCACCACGAGGCTGTCCTGTCGGCGCTCGAAACGGCCGAGCACCAAGTCCTCCTCGTCAATCCATGGGTGAGACAGCTCGAGCACAACGAGTCATTGCGGAACGCCTTGCTCGGTGCGGTGACACGCGGCGTCCGCGTCCACCTCCTCTGGGGCGTGAGCCGTCAAGCCCGGTTCGAGGACGAATTCGGCCCCCAGGCTCGCAAGCTGCTTGAGTTGCTCGCTCCGCGCGAGCAGAAGACGGGTGGCCTCTTCGTGGCGCAGGAGCCCTGCGCCGTACATGCCAAGCTGGTTGTCTGCGACCTTCGGTGGGCGCTTGCATCCAGCGCCAACTTCCTCAACAGCAGCGCCGAACGAAGCGAGCACGAGGTCGGCGTGCGCGTCGAGGCTCCTGGCAGTGGCGAGACTCCTCCGCTCCAGTCGGGCACTACCTGGAGCCCGACGGATGCTCGCCCTCCCGTGGTCCGCGCGCTGCGCTCCACCGTCCAGTGGGCACGCTCCCTCATTCAGGACTACCGCCTGCAGCGCATCATCATGGATGACCCTGCCCTCGAGGGGCAGCGCCAGTTGATTGCCCCGGTGGACTTCGGCGTCAATCTCCACGCCCCGGAGGCAAGCACGCTATCCATCAACATCTGGAAGGGCGAGTGGCAGAGGCGTGCGCGCCTGCTCCAATCTCGAATTGAGGGAGCCGGGACGCTCGTCATGCCCGTGGCCGACGTCCAACACCGGAAGCTGTTGCTCGACGCGCTACGCCTCGCGACACGGCGTGTCGTCATCTCCTCGAGGCCCTGGGCATCGGGGTGCTCGGCATGGCCCCAGCCGCGGTTCTCGAAGAGGCTGCCCGGCGCAACGTTTCGGTGACCGTCTTCTTCCACGACGAGAGCGAGGTGCAGGAGGAACTCGCCACCGAGGCGGGAGGCGCTGGCCCGTGCCGGAGTCCGCTTCCTCCGGCGCCGTGTCCACTCCAAGGTCCTCGTGTGCGATGACTGGGCCGTGGTGACGAGCTTCAACTTCCTCTCCTTCGAGGGCTACTACGACAGTCGGCGTGTCGCCCGTCACGAGTTTGGGTTCCGGATCTTCAACCCTGTGTTGTGTGATGCGCTTGTCGAGTCGCTTGACTCGGCGCCTCCCCCATGAGGCCAACTGGGGAGCAGAGCATTCCTGGCCCGCTCGCGCATGGGCACCTCGGCACCCTCCTGGCTGAGGCACACGGGAGGGGGCTCAATAGGCCCAGCTAAGGCCGCCGGTAAGGGAAGCAGGGCCTCGACGACTTCCCCTACACCTCGGTAATGGAGTCCGCTGTTGCTGGCCCCATGCACCACCCCAGGCCGCTCCACCTCACCCGTTCATCTTCAGAACGTGGCGAGCACCGCGCGCGCTCCCCGGGAGCCATTCGCCCGCCGTCGGGCGGCAAGTCCCTCATCCCGCCAAGTCATCTTCGATGGTGCTCTCCCGAAGTGCTCGGAGGAGGTACAAGAAGTCGTTCTTCGTCTTTGGCCGCTTGCCTCGAAAGCTGGCGTGCGCGAGCCACTGGACGGTCTCCGGCTCGAGCTCCTTCGCGGTCACTCGATCCTGAATGAACTCCTGCAATGCGCGTGGGAGCTCATCAGGCGTCGCCAGTCTCGCTCGGACAGGCGTCTCTCCGAGCAGGTCCGCAATGCTCGTCTGGAGCGCACACGCTACGCGGTGCAGGACATCCAGGGTCGGGTTCTGCTGGACCCCGTTCTCAAGCTCGGAGAGGTAGCCCTTTGAAAGGCCGGTCCTCGCGGCCATGTCTCTCAGTGTCAGTTCGGAGGCCTTGCGCAGGTCTCTGATGTGCGCGCCTACGGTCGGCATCGCCGGCTTCATCATTCCGGAGCGGCATTATACCCGAATTCGTCCACAGCGAACGGGAAGTCCGGAGTTCACTTTGAGTGGCGCGGTTGTTCGGTATGTGCTACTCCAGGCGGCCAAGGGTTCACTATACCGAACCCCAGGAGAGCACATGTCGAGCGACAAGACGAAGGGACTCCCGCCGGGCACGCCGGCACCGAATTCTGGGCAGTATCAGGAGCGTGGGCCGCGCGGCGGAGCGGGCCCGGAGGTGACGGTTCCGAAGGGGCACACCCTTCCCCCGACGACGAAGCCCGGTGGCACCTACGACCTGGTGGACCGCACCAAGAACAAGTCCGGCCGCGGCAAGTAGCACACAGAGGCTCACATCGTGCACCTCTGTTGCTTGAAGGGCTGTCACCGAAGCACGCGCCGTTTCGCCAACGGCGCGCTCTTCTTCGAAGCTGCGGGGACGCACAGCGTCCCCGCGACGCGCACCTCCACGCGGATCGCGACGCCAGCACCGATGGAGGAGGCCTACACCGAGATGCTGACGCGGGTGCCGAACCTCCGCCCAGCGCCCACGCTCGAGTTCTACGATGACCTGCACGGCTTCGGGGGCCTCTTCATGGCCGAGCCGTGGGTGGTGGCCGTCGGCCAGAAGGACATCGAAACCATCGCCGACCAGCTTCTCTCCACTCGGCACCTGGAGGTGGCCCGCGTCGCGCGTGAACTCGGCGCCGCCAGGAATGTGAATGTCACTTCCATACGGACAGTCCTCCTCGGCTCGGCCATGGCCCGATGCATCGCGCACGAGCTCGGTCACGCGATGCTCTACTGCGGCTTTCACAACCCGTATGCGCCCGACGAGGAGGCCGGTGCGGATTATTACGCCGGGCGCCTGGACGCGTCGCGTCGCATCGACTGGCGTTTGGGAGAGATGTTCTTCCGATCCATCGGATGCGTCGGCCCCACATGCACGCACCCGACACCGGCCAACCGGTCCAGCGCGTATGTCACTGGGTACAACGAGCAGTACAGCAAGGCGGCCTAAGCATTTGGCGCCATGGAAGGGCCGGGACAGTCTCCCGCTACAGGCTCTCTATCCCTACACACGAACCGGGCGGGCACCTACAGCGGTGCCCGCCCGGACTGTTTTCAGAGCCACCGGGAGGTTGTCGGCCGAGCGCTGGTTCCCTAGACGCCAAGCAAAGCCAGCGAGCCGCCGCTCAGATTGCGGGCAACGTGGCTCCGTTTCGAAGGAGCCCCTGCCTGCCGAAGGTGGGACTAGCATCCAGCAGCACGACTTGGCACACCTCGGAACTATCGGGCCCCCATGTCCGGGGCTCGGTAGGTGCATCAAATGGGCTCGCAAGTGCCCGTTTTAACAGGGCTGTTGCGAGGCGTCCCCCCGCGACTGTGCCGTGTCGCGTCGACGTGCTGGTCGTGCCGGGGGGCGGCCGAGCACCCTTCGAAGGATTTTCAGGGCCCAGGTGTCAGATGGGGGGAGCCGACGTTTATGGTGGGCTCATCATGACGACCTCACTCGGCCCGCCGGGCCCCCCTACTGTGCTTCAGCTCATCCGCCAGGTGGTCGAGATGGCGGCCCCCGGGACTTCAGAACGTAGACATCACCGCCGACTTTGAGGTCCTTCAACTCAAGGCTGCCGCACTGGCGGCGGAGGTGCTCCTCGCTGAGCGCACGGACGTCCCCTCGCGGACGCCGTGCACGACGATCAGAACTACCCTCGCCTTGCGCACCTCCACACGTTCTGCGCTGACATTCTCACGCTGCAGCTCCCGCCGGAGCTGCTCCAGTGGGCACAAGGTTTCTACGAGCGACCACCGGATGCCGCGGTCACCGACGGCATCCAGCTCCAGCTGGGTCACCGGCCACCAGTCCGGAGACGAGCGCGGCGGAGCGAGCTCTCGCGCGCGTCGTCCTCTTCGAGTGGGTCCGCCTAGGTCTTGCCCTCGTGGACCACCAGACGGAGGGGAAACTGGCGCTGCTCGACATCCGGCGCAGGAACCTCGATTCCATCGCCGAGAAGGAGGTCGCCAAGTGCATGGAGGCGGCCCAGGCACACGGCAACGAGCTGCGCCCAGTCAACCTCGCGTTCGCCCAAGCCGTGTGCGTGCTGGACCAGAATGTAGAGACGCTCAAGAGCGCCTTCGCGCGAATTGATGAGGACACGGTCGCTGCGAGGGATCGCCGGGCTCAAATCGAGAAGCTCCTTCAGGCCATGGACACCAAGGACGCCATCCTCATGCGCAACGTCTTCCATGAGGACCTCGAGGAGCAGCGCGTCCAGCTGGACCGGTTGCTGAAGCGCCACCCTGAGGTGCTGGGCGATCTCAAACGGGATGCCGCTTACAAGAGAGTGGAGCGGCTCAAGGGCCGCCTGGAGGAAGGTGAGCGCCTGGAGCGCACCTCCCCGGCGCTGGTGGACCTGATGCTCGGGCGTGACGTGGAGGAGGCATAAGCACGATGGCTACCCTTTCTTGGCAGTCGATTGCGTCCTACCGGCTACACAGCAACCCGGTTACGCCATGCGCGTTGCGAGCCACCGTGTCGAGCACCCGCTGGATGGGGACTCAAGCCCACGGTGGCGCTCCCCATGGGCCAGCGCGGTGACTACCGCGCGCCGGTGCAGGGCGGTCGCGCCCTTCACGTGTACGACTTCGACCGATACTACGTGGTCATGCTCGAGAACGCGCAGCTTCCGTCCGTGGCCCAGCCGGCTGGGTCCGAGGGGGACGCGAATGGCGTCACCACGGGCGTGGCGCTCGGTAGCCTCCTGGGACTTTTCCTCGGCCGCACCGCTGGAGCGGCCATTGCCAGGGTGGCGCGCTTGGCGCCCTGCTGGGGGCCGCTTCAAGCTCAGAAAATTATCGGCGGGGGGTGTCAGATGGGCCTTCGCGCCCTGATACAGCGTCAAGAGTCAGGAAGGTAGTGAAGAAGTCCAACTCGACGCCCTCTGGCCGAACCAGAGGAGGAAGGAAGTAGCAGCCTTGAATACCTACAACTCCAGCAGTCACACGGGCAGCGTGCCCACCAGCATCCTGCCGCCCCTGCCCCGCAGTGTGCTCGGGCGCGGGGAGATGTACCAGCTCGGCGACCACCTGCGCTCCACGCGCGGCCTGTACTCTCACCACGGCATCTACGTCGGTGAGAGCCATGTCGTGCACTACGCGGGCGACCGCGCGAAGGATGCCGCCACCGCGTGCGTCCGCCTCGGCACGCTCGCGGAGTTCGCGGATGGCTGCCCCATCGAGGTCGTGCCCTACGGCAAGAGCCTGCCGCCCATGGACGTGGTGATGAGTGCCCACGCCCTCCTGGGCGAGGCCCGCTACAACCTCGTGCTGCGCAACTGCGAGCACCTGGCCACACTCGCCAAGGTTGGGGAGCCCTTCAGCCACCAGGTGCGTGAGGTGCTCGCGACTGCCGGGGCGCCGGTTGCCGCGACGATGGCCGCTGCCTTCCTCGCCGGAGGAGCCGCGTTGAGCCTCACTGGCGCTGCCAGCACGATGAAGGCCCTCTCGACTGCCGGCAGCCTCGTTGGTGGTGGCCCGCTGGCCGGTGTGGCCGTCACCGGCGCCGTGGTGGGGGCCGCCTCGCTCGCGACGCTCTTCCTGGCCTACCGGGACGACCCGTATGCGACCGACCTCGAGCGCGAGGCCCGCGCCGATGCGCGCCTCGCCGGGTGGGTGACGCTCGGCATGGGGGCCGTGGGCGTGGCCCTTCTCGTGGCGTGCCTCGGCCGTGGTAACGGGGCCGCCGTGGTGAGCAGCGGTCTCAAGACCATCGGCAAGGTTGTCGGTGGCGGCATGGCCGCCGGTGCCGTCATCTGCACGGGCGCGCCGCTCATCGCCGCCGCTGTAAGCGCGAAGACGACTTACAAGCGCTCCAAGAAGCGGCGGACGCAGGGCAGGAAGTGAAATGATCCCCGCCGCGGCGCTCGCGTGCAGGCGTTACGCACCTGCACGCCAGCCTCCTGCGGTGCTCGCCGTTCAGCTCAGTGCTCTTTCCTGATGACCTTCAGCCTGCCGGGTTAAGGCCCTTCTCACAGCAGGTCGTCAAAGCCCTTCAAAAAATCCAAGAAGTCCTGGAGCCCACCGTCCCAGGCGGCCGGGTCGCCGAAGTATTTTTTGAGCGCGTTGCAGAGTTCTGGGTCGGCATCAACCGTGACCCAGAGGTCATCTTCAATCCCGATGCCTGTCCGGCCCTTCGCCTTTGCCCACGCTTCGATTTGATCGGAAAGTTTGTCGCGTCCCTCACGTGGGATGCGGAGACGACAAGGGCAGTTGAACATGGAGCCTCGCTCGGCGGGCTTCATAAGATGCCGGCGCCGTCGCACGCATTCAACCGTCGACACTGGAGCCCACTCTGTTCAGGCCTCGGGCCGTACGCGCGAGAGTGCTTTGCACGGCTACCTGAAGCCCAGTAGCCGCTTAGCGCCTCGTGCACCGTTGGCACCCCTGCCCTGCCATGGAGTGCGCTGACTGCTCGTGGTGGCCACCATGGGTCAGCCGAAGCTCCTCACGCAGCGACGCGCACAGATCCTTTCGGCTCTCGAAAACCGGCGCCTGAGCTGGGGATCAACAGGCGCCTCCCGGAGCGGCCCTTCCAGTGGCGCACATGTGGCTCCGCCGGCAGGGTCTCGTGCTGCATGACCCGACGGCCTTTGGCGAGCTCTTCGAGCGCACTCCCAATGGGAGAGAGAGCTGCTGTCGGCGCACAGGGCCCGAGAGAAGGCAAGAGCCATGCCCAAGGGGCATCGGCGCTGGGGGCTACGCGCCCTCCGGCCAGCCAATGGTGCCGTACACGAGGCGGCGTGCGAGGGAGAACTCCGTGCGGCCGCCCTGGTGCTTGAGTAGCTCGTCCGCCTTGCCCGGCAGCTTCGCGGCGACGGTGCCAAGTCCCTATGCGAGCCAGCCGGCAATCTCCACGTGTGCCGCGTGGGCCTCGCGCATGAGCTGCATGAGGGCCGTCAGGTCGCGAGCAGTCGCTCGCGCCGCCGGGTGAGGCAACCGCGCCCTCGCCGCGCTGTCCGCGCACTCGGTGAGGAGTTGGTACACGAGGTCCGCCTCCCAGGAGCCCCGGCGCTGCTCCACCAACTCCTCCGCCCCTCCGGGTAGATCCGCAGCCACCTGCCGCAGTGCAGCCGCTACCCACGCCCCCACCTCGACTCCCTCGGCCTGCGCCTCGAGCACCAGTGCGACGAGCTGGCGCTCATACCGAGCCACGTCAGCCAGGGTAGCGCGCGGGAGCGTTGGCTCACGCACCAGGCGCCGACGACGCCGCCCCGGAGGCACCACCTCGACGCGGAGCTCCTTGGGTGAAGTGCAGGTAGCGAGTGTCATCGGTACTGATGATGGAGAAGGCGGCAGAGTCGACTCGGCCGAGCCGCTCGTCCGACAATGAATCCCTCAGCACAATGGGGCGAGGGATTCAGGCGGCGGAAGCGCATCACCTCGCCAAGCTACCCTCCCCTACCCATCCCTACCCTACGTGGAGGTACCGGAGGTGCTGGGTGTCGGAACCCTCGTGCGCTCGGCCCAGAGGTCCGGAAGGTGCGTGTCGGTGGAGAGCAACTGCTCGCCATAGCGCTTTCAAGCTGCCGACGCCATTGGCCGCAGCCGCGGGCTCACGTAAGGGTCGGCTCAACGTGACACTGGCGGTGCACCCACGGGTCCTGCGGTGACGTGAGTCGGACCGGCCGCCGTCACTGGTCGTCACCCGCTTCTGGGCGAAGACGGCGCTCAAAGCGAGACTGGCAATGCGCGTAGCTCGCTGGAGACTGGACCCCGAGGGGCGGTGCAGCCAGCGACGACGCCGCCCCTCAGCGCGGAATTTTTGCGAAACCGTCTGTGCAGAACCAGAAACTCTGGCTGAGCGCCCGGTAGAGCGCTGTCTGCCAAGAATTCCGGTCGGCCACTTCCTTGCTGACAGCCTCCTCCTCCAGGTGGCCACGGACTCCCGGCTCCTTGGCCTGCTCGTACAGCGACATCAGGCGGTGCCGCATGTTCACCATCTCCTGAGCGGCGAGCGTCGAGTAAGTTACCCCGAGCGCGAAGGCGTCAAAGTGAGACTGCGTGCGCTCTGCTTGAACTTGAGGCCAACCAGAGGAGGCTGGACGAAAAAGCGAACCGCAGGTGGAGAGGACTCCACAACATCGGCGTAGAGCCAGCGATCCGTCCCGAAATCATCGAAATAGGGATGGAACGTCTGATCCCCTGCCGTTGTCGGGCGAGACGTGCGCTTCGTGATGTTGCAGTCTCTGCACGCCGGAATCAGGTTGGTGGGCGCTACTGCGAGCGGAGAGAATAGCGCCTTGGGCAGGTGATGATCCAGCGTAGACGCCTTATTTACTCCGCACAGGGGGCAAACACCGCGAGGTGCCAGGAGCATCAGCTTGTCGTAGACGGGCCGCCCAGGGGAATTGGCCTTCGCCATCTTTACAGTGTAGAGCGCCGACATCTCCTCTTTCGTCACGGTCCCCGCGACACCCACGCTCACGGGCAGCATATGGAGGTTGCCGTTGGCAGCGGCGAGCTCATATGCGGCTGCAGCTGTTTCAATGTCCGTTTTTACGGACGTCAGACGTCTTTTGAGGTCTGGGGTGGCCACGCCGCTAACGCACTGGAGAAAAACCGCACCGGACGCCTGAGGCGGTTTGCTGATCTTGCGCATGGCTCAGGCTTCATCCTCGGTGGTGCGTACGTCGCGGGCAGCAAATAGCCCACGCGCAATGGCACGTGCCTCAGCACCGAGTTGGTGCCCGAAGTGCTCTAGGAGAGCCTCGTAGCTAGGCGACTTTTCGACAGCGTTCCGCAGAAGCGTATGGAAGCCCGACTGCGTCACCTCCAGCGAGAACGCCTCGCGCGTAAGGACGCCGACATTCTCCCCGAACGTCTCGTTCTCTGGCCTGTCAGCGAGCACCTGGTTTCCGGAGCGGCGAAGAAGCCAGACGCACGTCTTCGGCGCCTCTTGAAGCACAACCGGGGAATGCGTCGCGATGATCGCAACACCATTCCGTTGAATCAGGAGATCAGACAGGCTTCGCACAAACGCCGCGAGGAGAGGCGGATGCAGGTGAGCTTCGGGTTCGTCGAGCAAGACGAGGGTGCGTTCCACTACTGTTTCAACGAGGCGCGTCACAGTAAGGAGCACGATTTTGTGGCCAGAACTCAGTTCCTTGTAGAGGTTGGTTGCAAGGCTGGTCCAGTCATCTCCGAAAAAATCATCTGCAAGACGGGCTACCTCCGTCTCCTTAAACAGCGGATCGGATTCAAGCGCCTCAAGGGCCCTGCGCCATCGGATGGCTCGCGCGCCAGCGCGCATACGCCTACACTCCTTACGAAGTCTCCGGCCAACTCTTCTGGGGTCTTGGGGCACGTCGGCTATTCCAGGGGGACGAGGCAGCCACGCCTGGTTCAGGAGCTGTTTTAGGTAGAGGACGAAAGGTAGGTCCAGTCGGGGGCAACTCATCGGGTTGGGCGGGCTGGGGCCTCAAGCCGATGTACCGATAGGGAATGCGATGGGGCTTTTCCCTGGTCTCGACCAGTGGGTCGAATGGGTCGAAGGCGCTGAAAGACACGGTTACGACGCTCGAGAACAGGCCGTCGCGGTCGCTCACCATAGGGCCGAAACCGAGGTCATCGAAGAAGGAGAATACCCCCACCTCTGCTGCGTCGGCGCCCTGCTCAACGAGCGAGCGCGTCATGCGGTTTAGGCAACGTGTCTTCCCAACACCATTTCTGCCGATAAGAACGTGGATGTTCGTCGGCGGCATGGAGTCCGGGATAACGTCAAAGGCAAGTTCAAGGGTGGAGACGTCGGGCTCGTTCGCCTTGGGGAATTGGTAGACGAAGTGAAAGGGCGTGAGCCTGGCGTCGCCTCTGGCGAGCCGACTGAGGCGGCCGCGCACGAAATCCTCTGCCACGTCGCGCATCAGCGATACGGTCATCACGCGTTCGTTTCTCGCCCGCTCAAAGAGGGCGAGGTCCGCGGCGACATCCCTCAGGGCGCTCAGGATGTGATCACGAAGGGCCGGAGCAAGCTTGTTGAGCGTCTCGTAGTAGTCCTCATCTTGCCCTAAGGAGAAGAACTGGTCACCGAGAGCAGTGAATTGCGAAGGCACGCTCGGCTTACGCAGCGTCTGGCCGAACTCTCCGATCTTCACCTTGCCGGCATCGTGCTGGTTCCCGTTCGTGTCGTAGACCACCAGCGTGAACATGGTTTCGAACGTGTACCAGTCGTTCCAATTGTCGCGGATCAGAACTGCGTGGTCGCCCGCGGGCCGTCGAAATCCGACGTTATCCACTACTGTGAAGAGCATTCCGCTCGCCTCGATGCAGAAGGAACGACCGCGCGAGCGTAGCGCAATCTGCACCACTGCGTCCCCTTCCCTCCCTCCCCTGCCCTCTATCTAGGCGCTCTTGAGAGCGGCAGGACTCGAGGTGCCGGAGCTGCTGGACGTGGGCACCCGCGTCTTCTGCGCCCAGAGGTCCGGGAAGCGCGTGTCGGTGGCGAGAAACTCCTTCTGGTATCTCCCCTCGAGGAAGCGGCGCCATTGACGAAGCCGCGGGCTCACGTAGTCGAGCTCGCCGGTGGCGGGGTTCCAGCGACTCATGGTGTCGCGCAGGAGGAGCTGGACGTCGGGGAGCTCGCGCGGGAGTCCCTCGGACTGGGCGGGAGCGGGCCGTGGGCGGCGAGCTGTCGCGCCGCAACCGGAGGTTGTGCACTGGAAGTCCGCGCGTCCGTCCCGGCACAACGCCCAGGCAGTCTTGCCGCACTTCTCGCAGGCCGTCTTGGGCAGCCTGAGGGGAGCCTTCGGCTTCGCGCCAAGCTTCGGGGCGAGGATGGCCCGTCGCGGGTCATCCACAACCACGAGGACGAGGGTCTCAGTGGTGCTCACCGGGTCCTGCTTGAGAAGCCAGTCGAACTGGAGGCTCGTCGGCATGGTGCGCTGCCAGGAGCGCAGGATGTCCGCCCACCCTCCGACGGGATATTGCTTCACTCGCTTCTCCATGCGCCGGGTGATGTAGCCATTCACGCGCTCGAGGAGCTTGGGGTGCAGATCCTCCGACGAGAGCGTGGGGCTGATGACGTGCCAGCCGTCGGCGCGGCCCCGGGCGTAAACATCGTTGCGCAGCAACAGGTAGCGCAGGACGTGGATGGGCGGGGGCCGGAGGAGGTTCTTCTCGTCCGGTATACCGAGGACACGTAGAGCCTTGCCCCCGAGCCAGTAGTAGACGCCCGAGTAGCCACCGCGCTCCGGGTGCGTGAGGGCTTGCGAGGAACCCCTCCTTCTCGAGGCGCTGAAGGCGCATGCGGGTGTTGCGCTCGGTGCGGCCCCTGCCGGTGTCGGGGTTCAGCTCGTTGAAGTGCTCGACGAGCCAGTGGGCCTGAAAAGGCGTCATCACGCGAAGCCGCTGCAGGCGCCGGAAGAGGCGCAACTCCTCGGGGGCAACCTCGGGCACGGTGGCGCGGGGGCTAGGGCGGCGGGCGGGGGCAGTAGTCATAGGGCTAGACAAGGACGGCGAGCTGGCCGGTGACGGCGAGGACGCGCTCCGCGGTGGCCGGTTGGGGACAGCCCACACCGTGGGCTGCCCGCGCCGGGCGGCGGCCTTCTCGGCGATCATCTGGTTGGAGTATTTCGTGGAGACGTACTCGACGTTCACCTGCTGCACCATGCCGTCGGGACGCTGGATGGTGAGCTGGGCGTCCGGCAGTTTCGAGGTGACCTCTTGGGTCCTGGGGAAGGCCGCCCGGGCGCGGAAGTCCTTCCCCTCGAAGCCCTCGCTCATAAGCTGGGTCTCCATTTTAAAGCCTAGCACCTGGTTGCCCGCCGCCCGCTGCTGCCTTTCAAGGGTGGCGAGCGCGTCGAGAGTCTTCAGGTGGTGCTCGCCAAAGTTCTCACGCAACTTGGGGGCAGCGGCAGCGCGAGGCTCTCGCTCGCACGAGCCGTGAGGCTGTAGGCTTGCAGGACGTGGTGCCGAGCGCGAGGGTTTGGCTCACCTGTCGTTGGCACCTTCGCGCCATTCAGTACGAGCGAGCGAGCATTGAGATAGCCTTTGGCCGTCAGGCGCTTGAGTGCAGACTCGGCGCGCGGGGAGGCGTCCGAGAGCGACTCGTGCTCGCCGCGGAAGAACCTATTCACTATCCGCTCGAAGTCGGCGACACCGGCGCGCGCAATCCAATCCACAATGGCGCGCTCGCGCGGGGACGTGGGTGTTGGGAGAGGCGGCTTCACCATAACTTAGCCGAGCTTGTTGAGGTGGCCGGGGAGCAGGGAGACGAGGCGCGGCGGCTGGAGTTGGTCGCCGTCGAAGACGCGGACAATGGCCGTCCACTTCTTGAGGCTCTGCACGGAATCAGGAGTGAAGCGCGGCAACTCCACGTCAGCGTAGGAGACGGAGACGCTGCGCGACTCGCCGCCGGCCTTGGCCGTCATGTCGTCCACCAAGAGCCCGCGCTCCACGCCCTGGTAGCCCGAAGCCTCGGAGCGGGAGGCCCGCACCGTCTGGTAGGTGCCAAGCTCCGCTGAGAGGGTTTGGGTGGTGAGGCTGTCGTTGACGGCGAGCATAACCCAGGTGCGGTGGTTGCCAAGCATGGTGGGCCGGTACTTTTCGGGAATCTGCGCGAGGCCCTGGTGCAGGGCGATGGTGCAGCAGCGCGCCTCGCGGCTGACGCTGGTGAAGTTGGCCCAATTCTCATTCATGTAGAACCACGCTTCGTCGGCGAGGCAGATGACGAGCCGGTCATTGTTGCCGCCCGCCAACTTGAAGGCAGGCGTTGAGCGGGCCAGCATGAAGTCCTGGAAGTCCATCATCAGGAACACCCCCAGGGCCCGGGCGAGCGTTCCCCAGCGGTTCGGGTTCATGTTGAAGATGACAATCTTCCCCTCCTCCGTGAGGCACTTCCAGCCGGGAAACGTGGCCTCCGCCCGGCAGAAGGTGGGGCGCATCTCGTCGCTGACGAACTGCGTCAGGTCGGCCCGGAAGCCCTTGGTGAGCATCATGCGCTCGCGTGGGTCCTCCTTCGCCCACTGCTGGGAGAACCACCTGTAGGCGATGGAGTTGCCAGGGCTGGCCTGCTCGACCAGAGCCTTCTGGAAGTCCTCCTCACAGACGAAGCGCCAGAGGTCCAACAGGGTATAGCGCCCTGCCCCGAGCGTCTCGTGGAGGATGGCGAAGGCGTTGGAGGCGAACTCCGTCTGCATCTTGAGGTAGTAGGAGTTGGGCTCCTGGTTGCTCATGACGGTGAGTGCCGATACGAGCCGCACAGCGAGCGCCTGGGGGCTACCGTTCGCCAGCGGGTTGAAGCTGACCGAGGCGCTCCTGGAGGGCGCGCTCGTCCTCGGTGAGCTCGCGCCCCACGGCCTGGACCCCATCGGGCGAGATAATCAGCACATCATCGAGGCGCCTGCGGCGCGGGCCCGAGGGATGATGAGGTCGAGCGCCATGTTGCCCTTGGCGGCGTCCAGGATGAAGAGGGCGTTGCGCATCCGGCGGGCGCTCACCTTCACCGTGCGTCCCTCCGGCGTGCGGTAGTCCACCTCGCCGTCCCCCGGCCACTTGAAGAGGGCCTGCTCCAGCAGAAGCTTGCCGACGGTGTGCGTCTTCCCGGAGCCGATGCCGCCGAGGCAGTAGATGTTGGTGAACATGGCCAGCTCGGGGATGACCTCCAAGCCGGGTCCCCTCGAGCGTATTCCACTCCTCCTCCTCCCGATGAGGAAGTCGTTAGTGAAGAGGAGCGCGTCGGAGGCGGCGGCGAAGGACGGCAGCTCGGGCACGACGAAGGTGCGGGGCTTGAACAGGAGCCACCAGAAGCCCAGTGCGTAGGCGCCCGCGGTGCCCACCGGCGAGAGGGCCACCCACCCGAGAGCGGCGAACTGCGCCAGGGGGCCGAGGGTAGAGCCCGAAGAGCACGAGGCACTGGGCGGCCGAGAGAGGGCGCCGTACAGCCCGCTTCGCGCCACCTGGACGCGGAGGGAGGGCGGGCGGCTGCGCTTGCGCACGCGGAGGAAGTCGCCCAGGCCCAGGACGGCGACGGGCGCCAAGAGGACCACGGCGGCCCCGAAGAGGAGCTGTGGGTTCTGCGCGAGGAACCTGTCTACCGTCCCCGCCGAAGTCGTTGGATGCCGGCCGCCACCAGGACGCCCAAGGTCGCCAGGAGGAGCCCAAAGGTGCCTGCGGTGTTGGTGGCGCTAGGTGTGGAGACGGACTGCGGTGCTGGCTGGCTCATTTCCTTCTTTCTTCCCCCTACCCTACTTCGGACTGGCCTCGTATCGAGTGGTGCCGAGTCGGTCAATCTGCGGTTTCAGGGCTACGGAGTCGCTGAAGCTGCCTGCTCTAGTTATGTGTGTGTAGGTGCTAGGTATGTCAGATGGCTGCGGTGCTGGGTAGGAAGGGGGAACAGAGGGGGTTCGGACGGGATTGCACACAGCCATCTGGCAAACTACGATGCCGGAAACGGCTAGTATTTTCAGCAACTCACACATTTGAGGCTTCCACGTGGGGACCGCCCCGTCTGGAAGCCTCGTTGAGCCCGCTCGCGGGCCCCTACAAAGTGCTGCGCCAGCACACTACGTTCACGGATTTCCGTGTAAAGTCGAGGCTTACAGCCGGTGGTGACTTCCGCAGGACACCGGTGTCCCGAAGGAGCCTAAATCGGGCCCGGACGGCCTCTCTGAGGCTGCCCTGGGCACGCGGTGGAGGTGCCGCCACCTCCACCCCGGGCGTCGAGTGCGGCGCCCATCTGCCAGCCGGAACCGCGGGTATCGCGGCATTCTCTCCGCGCTGGCCTCTTCTCCTCCCCTGCCCCGCCTTCGCGCCTCCGTGCGCGTCGTCCCTGGCGGTGCTGGTTTCGCGGCGGGCGCGGGCGGGAGACTACTGCCTCAACCACCCATGCGCGCCGCCTCGGGCGTGGCCGCCGAGCCCGCCGCCCCTGGCCGTCAGGCCGCCGCTGCACCCGCGCAGCGCCGCAAGCAGCGTCTCCAGCTCCGAGCACAGCACCTCGCGCTGGGTCGGGTTGAGGTCGCCGAGGGCATCCTTCTGGATGACGAGCTGACGCTCGCTGCTGACAAGGGCGTCCCTTCGGTAGCGCGGCAATCTTCGGCGCCTTGGCCTCGTCGGCAACCTTCTCTGCCTTCGGGCCGCCCTTCCCGCCCGTCTTGGCGCGCTGCACGTACTCGGCCACACGACGCTTCTCCATGTCGTGCATGAGGACATGCTCCAGGTGCGGCCGGAACTCCCTCTCGGCCCACACCTTCGGGTCGCGCCCTGGGTGCGCCGCGAAGGATATGGGCATAGAGGCCCGCCAACAACTCGGCGATGGTGAGCTCGTGGATGACGCGCACAACCATAACGGGCTCAGGCATCTCCTTCTCGCCCCGGGGCGTCTGCACCCTCTGCATCTTCACGGACCCATCCGGTTGAGCTTCACCTCGGGTTTCCCCTCGGCGTCGAGCTTCGGGACGCGGAGCCCTGCTCCATGGCGGCTCGCAGCGAGTCGGGCCAAGGCGATGCGGATGCAGCGCTCGATGCGCTTCTCGCCGAGGCCCACCTCCTTGGCGATCTCCTCGACAGAGAGGCCGTCCTCGTCGCGCATCGCAACGTAGCCGTCTCCCTCCTCCAGGGGCGAGGTCGGCGCGCTGGAGTTCGCCACGAGAGCCTGGCGCGTCCCTTCCCCGGAGGGGACGCGGGCCGCACGACGGAGAGAATGGCGGCCCACGCTCGTCGCCCGTCTCCGCTAGGAGGTCCGTGGGCGCGCCAGCGGTTCTCGCCGCTAGAGGATGTAGGTGCCGGGCTTCTTCGGGTGCGGCTCCACTGTGACGGGCTCGAGGAGGCCCTGGGAGCGGAGGCTCTCGCGCATCTCCTGGCGCCGTTCCTCCGAAAGTGCTTGCGCGGCTGGAAGGGGCTGACCTCGATTTTCTCGACTGGAATCTTGACGAGCTGGGCCTCCGTGGTTTGCTCACCGGCAGTGAGCGGGCCCTTCGAGGTGGCGCGGCAGCAACTGGGATGCGTCAGGCACGACGGATGACCTCCTCTGCGAAACTGGTGTACTGGACCGCGCCCTTGTTCTTGGGCTGTGCGAGCACAATGGGGCGGCCGTCGCCGTGCGCATCCCCTATGGCGCGCAGGCGGGGATTGAAGTCGAGAAGAGCCGGCTCTGGAACAGGCCGCGCAGGGCCTGGAGCATCGCTCGGGGAGTGGTCGAGCTGGTATCATTGAAGGTTGGCAGGACTCCCAAACGCGCAGCGAGGGCTGTGCATTTCGGCTTGAGGGCCACGACGTAGTCGTTGAATTGAATCGTCATAGGCAGCGTGCCAATGTCGAGCTGCACGGGCACAACCACCTCGGGACAGGCCACGACGGCGCCGAACATCAGGATGCCCAGCGTGGGTGCGCTGTCGCAGATGATGTAGTCGTAGTCGGCGCTGAGCGTGTCGAGCGCGTTGGACAGGCGGAAGTGGCCGCGAGGGTCCTGGTCGAGCGTTTGGGCGTAATAAGAGAGGCGGGTGCTCGCGGGGAGCAGGTCCAGGCCCGGGACGTGGGGGTACTTGTGCGGGGTGAAGGGCTTGCCCTTGAGCAGCTCACCACGGTGTAGATTTCCTGGTGCTCCTCGCGCACCGCCTCGTCGAGGCCCAGGAAGATGCTGGCGCCCGCCGACGGGTCGAAGTCCACCAGGAGGACGCGGAAGCCGCGAAGCGCGAGCACGGCGGCAAGGTTGACGGCAGTAGTACTCTTCCCCACACCGCCCTTGTTATTGGCGATGCATATTCGACGGGCCCTGCGAGTCATTGGGCACCCTTTCGAGGCAGTTGAAGTGGTAGCGGGCGTGCAAGGCTTATACGTTTGCGCTCGCCAAGGGGTCAACGAGGCGAGCACGTGTTTACAGTCGGTGCCCTGCTCTTTTCGGGCCCGACGTGGCAGGTCGCACGATGCGTGCGGGTTTCGCATGCGGCGACGGTGCGCGCAACCTGCTCACCCGAGCAGGTTGGAGTAGTAGCCGCGAGCACCTGGGCGACAGCGCGTACATTGCCGAGCTCCAGCTACAGGCGCTTTACCCCGTCGGGGCGGCGGTGGGCCGCGAGGGCCTTGGAGAGGTGGGCCCTAAGGTGGGCGGGCTTGAAGGCGGCGCCTACCTCGGACGGGGCAAGCACGGAGGCGGTGGCCGTACAACTGCGCGCCACCTCGACATGCTTCGACCGGTGCCCGCCCGGGAGAGGGAGACGAAGCACCCGTCCTCAAGGAGCCAGAGTCCCCGGCCTCGCAGCTTGCCGCCCTGCGCCTTGGGCAGGTTCTTCCACCGGGGTGTGGTTGCCGACGAGGTGGACGCCGCGCACGTCCGCGCCCTCGAGCTGGAGGAAGGTGTGCTCCCCGGCGCCCTCGCCACCCAGAGCGGTGCGCTTGAGGCCCGAGGCAGGAGCCGCTGCACCAGCTCGGGCAGGGCAGGGCGGACAGCGGCCACCACCAAGTCAAGCACCTTGCCTGTCTCGGAGAGCAGCTCGTCGCGCTTGTCGTCCATGGCCGCCCTTCTCCTGGGCGACGGCGGCGGCCGTGGCCCTCAGCTCTTCCAGCTGCGTGTCGTTCGTCATGGCGGGAAGTCCTCAGCGGCGGCGGCGCGAGCTGGGCGCGGTGGCGGGGGCGGCCGCCTGCTCAAGGCGGGCCTCGGCCTTCGCGCGCTCCTCGAGTACGAAGGGGATGCAGTCCCGCTCGCCCCGTCCCGCGTCCTTCGCCATGGCCGTCACCGCGTCGGCGTGGTCGGGGGAGATCCAAGAGATGCCCCAGAGGTACACGGCTCCTCGTCGCTGCGCTCCTTCGCCTTGCGGATGGGGCGCAGCTGCTGGCCGGTCGGCGCCTGCACGGCCTGCCCGCGGCACAGGCCGTGGGCGACAACGAGCCGTCGGCACGGCTAGCCCTCCTCTTCTCGCAGGCCCGGGCATGGGTCCCCAGTGCGCGGGTAGGCGCTGGCTCCTTCTCTCGCAGGCCGTCTTCTTCTGAGGCCTCATGGGCATGCCTTGGGTGTAGCGGGCTACGGCCAGAATGGCGCGTCCCTCCATGCGACGGCGGCCGTGCGATGCTGCTCGTCCCAGCCCTCCAGGGCAGAGAGCAGGTTGAAGCGGCCACCCGCGCGCAGTTCGTGGCCTCACTCCTGCGCCACTGCCAGTCGACGTGGGCATTCCCCACGCCTGAGACGACCAACGGGAGTCAGCGAAGAGCCGCGTGAGGCCCGGAACAGTGACAGACGCCCCGGGCGGATGGTTCCACAACCATCCCCGCGGCAGCGGGAGAGGTGCTCTACGCGCGCCGCACGTAGACGGGCCGGGTCAGGCCGAGCAGTACCAGCGCCTTGACGCGGTCTGTCGCGTGTGGCCGCGCCTCTGGAGATGATGACGGGGCGGGGGGACCCGTCCTCTCCTTCACGGGCGTGCCCGTGCCCATGGGGCGGGGGACCACTGGTGACAGCGGGCCGCGACGGACGAGACTCCTGCAGTCCGAACGGGGGGCCTCGGGCTGTGCCGAGCTGGCGCAAACGGTTCGTGCCCCCCTCCTGCCTTTGCTTTGGTGCTGATGCTTCTGCTGCTGTCTGGGCGGCCGGTCTGACGACGAAAGTGGCGGGCATTAATGCTCGTAGAAAATGGTGCGCTCCCCGCTTGACGGGCGTTCAGGTCCTGGTAGTGTACGCACTTGCATATGCACGAGCGCCTGCAAGTGCTGGCGCAAGAACGTTCAGCAGAAGGTGGAGATAGCAGGGATGACGGGCAACGAAATCAAAGAGCTACGCACGGAACTCGGGATGACCTCGAGTGCGTTCGCGACGTTGCTCGCAGTCAACCCCTCGACGCTCTATCGTTGGGAGTCGGAAGGTGAGGGTGAGGTGAAGGTGGACCCCAACGCGGCGCGGATTCTCGCGGCGCTGCAACAGGCGCGTGCGAAGGGTGGGACCGAGGCTTTGAAGGGGACGCTCGGAGGCGCGCTGCTGATTGGAGGAGGGCTGTTCGCCCTCTTCAAACTGCTCGAGTACGTGTTCTCCGACGACAAGGCGACGCAGGCGGCTCCCGGCGGGCCCGTCTCCACGCCGACGCAGGAAGAGGCAGCCACGCAAGTGGGGCAGGAGAAGAGAACCGCGCCGACAAGCTCGACGGCCAAGGCACCTGGGGTGCCGGGAGCGCAAGCAGCTCCAGCACTTGGCCAGACAGCAGGGAGGAAGACGTCGAAGGGGGAAGCGAAGTAGCGGGAGTGAAGAATGAGGGGTCGGAGCGGCAACTCCGACCCCCCGAGGCCACAGCTGCTCGGCCTGAGCGGCGTGACGAAGACTGCGCGAACACTGGTGGTGTAGCCATCAGGCACGTCCTTCGTCAAGCCAGCTCGAAGTGAGCGGCCAACCGGGCGCCGGAAAGCGCCTTACAAGGTCGCACGAGCGACGAGGGAGGGAACCATGAAGTTTCGTCGAAGGAACGGGTACAAGACATTCATCGACAGCGACGGGCGCGAGAAGCGCGTGCACCGGCGCGTGGCGGAGAAGAAACTCGGCGGCCCCATCGGACGGGGGAAGGTGGTGCACCACCTCGACGAGAACAAGGACAACAACCGGCCGGAGAACCTGGTCGTTGTCAGCCGGCCGGTGCATGCGCGCCTTCATGGCGGGAAGCCTGATGCGTGCTTTAGGTGCGGGAGTACGACGCACTGGGCGGCACACTGCTACGCGAAGCGGGACTTCACGGGCAGACGTTTGAAGTAGCGGCGGTGGCGTGGTTCAAGAGTCGGATGGCGTAGGAGGCAGTGGTGGGACTGGGCGAAACGTTCGAGGATTTTCTAGTTAATCTTCAGGTCGACAATACCGAGACAATCTCATTGCGGTACGGGAGATCACGGCGGCCTTGAACAAGAAGTTCCGCGATACCGAGTCGAAGATCGACAACAGACTGCAGGTCGGTTCGTATGGCCGGGTAACGGCGATTAAGGGTGTGTCTGACCTCGACATGCTCTACATCATGCCGACTACTTCCTGGGAGAATTACAAGGGGAGGGCGGGCAGTCGAAACTGCTCGCCGCCGCGAGCAGCGCGATCAAGGACCGCTACCCCAAGACAGAGATTTTCGTGGACCGACTCGTTGTCCGCGTACTCTACGAGAGCTTCCACGTTGAGGTTCAACCGGTCTTCGAAGAGGGAGATGGTAGCTCAAGTACCCGGACACCTATGGTGGCGGGAGCTGGAAGAACACCAAGCCGCGCGATGAAATCAACGCCACGGCTAAGGTCGACGCGCGAAAGAACGGTAATCTCAGGCGTCTCGCGAAAATGGCGCGAGCATGGAAGGACAAGCACGGCATCGGCATGGGAGGATTGCTCATCGACACCCTTGCACACAACTTCCTTGAGTCGACGACTGAGTACGACAATAGGAGCTTCCTGTATTTCGACTGGATGAGTCGTGACTTTTGCCTATCTCGCTGCGCTGCCCGATCAAGATTTTTACTTGGCGCTTGGCAGCAATCAGCGAGTCAAGGTCAAGAAGAAATTCCAGAAGAAGGCAAAGAAGGCGCATGAGCTTTGCCTAAAGGCAATCGCGGCAGCAGGGACCTCGACGCAGAACACGAAGTGGCGGAAGGTTTACGGACGCAGGTTTCCGGCTGACGCCACAGAGGTCAAGAAGTCGGCATTGGTTGAGGGCGCCTACCACGCAACTAATACGGAAGAGTTCTTCGAGGACCGCTTCCCTACGACGTCCGATACAACATCCAGCTCGAATGCGAGGTTTCTCAGAACGGGTTCCGCGAATTCCTGCTTAGCGATCGGCTCGCCAAGCACTTGCGCCTTCAGCGCAAGCGGTCACTCAAGTTCTTCGTCGCATCGCACGACGTGCCCAAGCCCTTCGAACTCTACTGGAAGGTTCTTAACCGGGGCCAAGAGGCGATTCGGCGCGATAATATCCGAGGGCAAATTCGGAAGGACGACGGATATCTACAGCGGACTGAAAAGAGCAATTTCTACGGGGACCACATCGTGGAATGTGTCGCCGTCAAGAATGGCGTCGTTGTCGCGACCGACCGAATTCGTGTGCCTATTGAAGGGGAGATTGGGGGGAGGAATAGGCTGCTTCGGAGGCCCGGGACGTAGGGTCGCGCTGCGCGCTGGTGGCGGGGAGGGTCAAACCGGGGGCGTCGGGGGGTCGAACTGGCACAAACGGTTCGTGCTCCCTCCTGTTGACGGTGACAGCGGGCCGGAGGGGTCCACGGGCTGTGTTGGCAGTTCGAGGAGCCCCCTCTATTTGACGGAGTGCGCGCGGAGAGTCGTGCGGGGGCCTCGGGCGGTATAGAGCAAGCTGAAGGCCTTCGAGCCCCCCTCCTGTTGTTGCAGTTCGTCGTCTCAGCAGGCGGGCCTGGAGATTAGCGGAGGAGAACCCACCATCCAGGCTAGGCTTTCTCCACTTAGACAGGAGGAGAGCCAAGTGCTGAATTTAGACGAGCTGGAGAATGTGAGGGTTTGGCCGGAGGAGCGCAAGCCCAGGGCGAGGGCCTCGGGCAGGAGGAGTTCGGGGCTTGGTGGGCCCGGCATCAGAAGCCCGGCACACCTGCACCCGCAGGTGGTTGAGCAGTGGGTGCACCGGCACTGGACGTGGAGCCCTTTTAGGTTCATCCCCTCGACACGCTCACCTGGAGGTTGGAGACGTGGAGCACCGAGAGGGTGCTGTCCGAGGTTGTCCGGCTGAGGTGGGCCCGCTGGACGCGGAGGACGACGGCGAGGTCTACGATGAAGCGGGAAAGAAGCACCCGACCGTCTCCGCGCTCCTGTGGGGCACCTGGGACTACCCAATCGTCGTGCTGGAGACGCCGCATGGGATTCAGAGGCGCGAGGGCCCTGCGCCAGGAGAGCGCTTCCTGCTGATCGAGGGGCACCAGCGCACACGCTACCTGAACGTGCTGGCTCACCGTGGGGTGAGGACGGGGCCGCATCAGGTCTTTTTGCTACGAAGCCCGGTGACAGGGGACTGAGGCGGGCGAAGGAGTGAGGACTCGGTCGGCCTGGGACGACTGAGGCTGCTGGGGTGGTGGCGGACGTGGCGGCCGGTGACGCGAGCCCGAGGCGCTCGTGGCTGGGGCGATCGCGTCGCGCAGCTGCTGGGCGCAGGCGGTGAGAGGGCCGCCAGAGCAGTGGTGAGCCAGCGCATCCGCTTTCCGAGGCCGAGCCCCGAGAGGGGCTGCGCGATTTGCCAGCTGCCAGGGAGAAACTGACGGACGGCGGAGGCGTAGCCTCGCCGGCTAGGAAGGTGACACGGACGGGGAGGGTGCCGTAGCGGCTGCGAAGGCGCGCGGCGATGCGGCTGCCCCAGGCTTCCCGGTCGCGCTTTCCCGCTCAGCGAGGCGGAACTCGTAGGGCCTGAGCACCTCGTCGAGAGGAACGAGGCCGTGGAGGGCGGAAAGGATGAAGGTCTCGTCGGCCACCGTAGTGGCGTAGCGCATGGAAAGGCGTGAGAGGGGACTGGTGTAGAAGCGGCGGGCCTGGTCCGGAGTGGCGCTCTTTTGCTTGCCGCACGAGACGAGAACGACGTGGACGGGGCGACGCAGGGCCCGAAGGCGAGCGAGGCGGGAGCGCTCACGAGCCTCCTCGAGGCGTCGCTCCGCCTCCACCTGGAGGCGGGCGAGCTCCCGCTCCTCGTCAGTCCAGCGACGAGCGCGGCGGCGGCTCTACAGCGGAGGCACGTCGGGTTGAAGCGGATGCTCCTACACAAGGAGCAGGCGTGCCGGATGGGTAGGGAGGGGAAGAGTTCCAGGTTGCGAGAGGAGCGCGGCGACGCGGCGGGACGTACTGGGGCAGCGCGGCAGCGTGGGCCGAGGGCGGGCGTCGTGAGACGGGCAGGGACGGGAACAGCTCCAGTGTGGTGTTGGTCACGGCCGACTCGATGCCGGGCGGGCCCGGCGGCACCCGCGGAGGCGAAGGTGCCAGCAGAGGAGAGGTGGTGCGCGGCAACGGGTGGTGGGAGTCAGGCCGCTTGCGCGGACGCGGCCGCGGAAGGCATCCCAGTCCCCATTGGGCGCGTGAAGCTCGAGGCCTCCAGGCAGGAGCGGGCGAGCGGGGTGAGCGAGGCGGCCACTGCGCCGTCGAGGTCCTCGGCGGGACGCCACGACTCCAGGGCCTGACGGAGGGCGAGAAGGGCGGGCCCGGCCGCGCTCAGGAGGCGCGCGGGCTGGGAGGGCGAGGAGCGGTAGGTGGTGGCGTACGCGAGGCAGCGGCGGACGAAGACGAGGAGGCCCTCGCGCAGCTCGCCGGCGGGGTGCTCCTTGCGCACCTGGACGAAGAGGGCCGGGAGGCGAGGCAGCCGAGGTTGTCGAGCGCCTCGGCGCATGAGGCCAACAAGGAACGCGGCGGCGAGCTCCGGGTCTTCCTCGTCGGACGGGGCGGCCATTTCGGCGAGGGGCTCCAGGCCGAGCACCGGTAGGCCTCGGCGAGGAGGTGCTCCCACGGTGCGGGACCGAGGGTGGCGGGTGCGAAGCGGACGAGCCACTCGTGGGTGAAGCCGCCGAAACTCTGCGCGGAGAGCAGCTCCACGGCGAAGGCCGCTTCGCGCTGGCGGTGGGCGACGTAGTTGAAGGTGGTGCGGTAGTGGCCGGGCTCCATGCTGGTGAGGACTTGCCCAGGAGAGGGGAAGGCGATTTCCGAGCACGCTCTGCACGTCGCTGAACTGCTCCTCGAGGGGCTCCACCGTGTGGCGTACTCCTCGGGAGGCAGGTGGGCGCGGGCGTGCTCGAGGACGTTGAGGGCCTCGAAGCCGAAGGTGAAGAGCTCGTGCAGGTCCTCGGGACGGAAGAAGCGGCGGACTGGGGTGCTGGCAAGGGAAGCGTCGGGGCGGAATTCATGGTGGGGAGTGAGACGCGTTTCGTGCGGCGGCGGCCCGCGGGGTTTGCTTGCGGGCATGCGCATGTTATCACATGCGCGCACGTAATCACGTGCGGTGGAGGATGCCGGGAATGAAGAGGACGTTGGCAGTGGTGGCGGCGGTGGTGATGGTGGCGGGGTGCGCTGGGCGCGGCGTGGGTGCCTTGAGGGAAGGCGGGCGGCGCTCCTCGCGGGACTGGACGACTTCAACCTGCTGCTGCTCGGCAGTGGCATTGAGGCCCAGGAGCTGCCCGTAGCGGAAGTGACGGCCACGGAGGCGCAACGCCTCCTGGCCGAGCTGAAGCTCAAGTCACCGACGATGACGACGTACCCCCGCGGCGCGTGGCGGAGGTGTTGCTCATGGAGGTGTTGACCATGGGCGAGTCAGTGACGCGCGAGGAGATGAACCGCCGGCTCAAGCGGTACCAGAAGCTGGCGGTGCTGACACCGGAGGGCTTCATGAGCTGGCCCTCACGGGTGAGGTGGTGGAGTGGGTGGGGAAGGTCGAGGTGGTGAGCGGGATGGGGAAGGCCCAGGGCTACACCGTGGGCTACCTCTACGGCCGGACTGGAGCGGCTGGCTGGAGGCAGGAGGAGTGGACGGAGGGGTGGGCGGAGCGGATGGGGGTGCTGGCCGAGGCAACCTCCCGGTAGCGGTGCTTTGAGGAGCCCGTAGCTGAGAGGCGGCCTCGGCCAGCAAGGCGGGGCTTCAGGCAGGAGGCCGGTGGCGGACGACGCCACCGGCCTTTTGTTTTCCAGGAGGTAGGGTGCACGTGAGCAAACCCAGTGTGTCTGGTGGTAGCGTTGGTGGCATGGACGAGAGGGCACAGCCCCAGCTGCCCCCCGGGGAGGTGGTGAGCGGGTTGGTGGTGGAGGAGCTGGTGGCGTTGGCGGCTTCGCCACGGTGTACCGGGCGCGGCGCCCGGGCGGTGCGGCGTACGCCCTGAAATTCATCCCCCTCGGGTACGACGTGGACAGGGTGCTGCGCGAGTTCGCCATCCTCCTCAAGCTGAGGCACCGCAACCTGGTGCAGGTGGCGGCCATGGGCCTGTACCCGGAGGAGGCGCCCGAGTACCTCTGGCTGCAGCTCGGCTTCGTTGAAGGCGAGCGGCTCGACAGGTACGCCAGGACGCGCAACCTGAGCGCGCGAGAGGTGGCCCGGCGAGTGCTGGAGGTGGCCCGAGGCCTCGCGGTGGCACACGCCGAGGGAGTGGTGCACCGGGACGTGAAGGAGGCCAACGTCGTCGTCCGGGCCCGGGACGGAGAGGCCGTGCTCGTGGACTTTGGTGCCGGTACCTACGAGGAGGCAGTCACCGTCACCCGGGGTGCTGCCGCCGGGCACCATGGGGTACCAGAGCCCGAAGCGCTGCGCTTCGCCCAGGAGCACGAGGGCGAGGACAAGGCGCACTACCGCGGCGGGCCCGGGGATGACGTCTACGCCCTGGGCGTCGTCCTCTACCGGCTCCTCACCGGAACGCGGCCCTTTGCACCGGACACGAAGGAGGAGGCGGCCGTCATCAGCCGCCCGGCGGTGGCTCCGCACTTGGTTAACCCCGAGTGCCGCTGGCGCTGAGTGAGGTGTGCGTCCGGCTGCTGGAGAAGGAGGCCGGGCGGCGCTACGCGAGCGCGGAGCTAGTGCGAGTGCTCGAGGGGCTGCTCTCGGCCGGGGGGCGCGGACTGGGACGAGCCCCTCCTCGAGGCGCCCACGGTGGAGGAGGGGAGGCCCGTGCGACGCGCGAAGGCCGGGGCGGTGCGAGGGCTGCCGAGGCGGTGGGGCAGGAAGGCGGCGGCGAGTGCGCTGGTTGTGGCTGGCCTCGTCGGCGTCACCTGGGCGGCAAGCCGCGGTGGCGGCCCTGGGCAGGAGGCGCCGGCGGCGGTGGCGGCGCGAGGTCCGGCCGCGTTGGCGGAGACGGACGCGGGAGTTTCAGCGAGTACACGGGGAGGTGCTGGACGCGGGCCAGTGGCTCCAGCTCGGCAGGAGACGGCGGCCGCCTCTGTGGTGCAGGTGGCGGCCCGGGCCCTGGACAACTCGAAGGGACAGGAGACGGCAGCAATGGAGACGAAGAAGCGGAGCGCGGGCAAGGCCGCGGTGGTGTGCACGTGGGCCATGCTGCTCGCGGGTGAGACGGGGTGCGTCGGCGGCCCCAACCTGCGGAAGGAGCCGGAGCCAATGGCGTGCCCGGCTGGCTCCGAGGAGTTCATGAGCAAGAGCCTAGAGCTCTCGGCGCGCGCGAACAGCAGCTTCCCGGTGGCCCCCGGAAGCGACTGGAGGGATGACGAGGGCGTGACGGAGGTGCGCGACGGGCAGAAGCTCACGTTCACCTCCATCCTCGCGGACAGGCCGCACACGGTGTACTCGGGCCGGTGGTTTTCGGTGGCTACCAAGGGCAGCCAGCGGCGTTCATACGTCTCACCTACGCCACGATTCCCGGAGGGAAGAAGGGGCCGGTGTGCATGTGCACGATCGCGCCGCTGAAGGAGGGGAACGGTGCCGAAGCACCTGGAGATGGCGGCGACGAGGCGCCTCTACGAGGGGTGCGAGATTTCGGAGCGCGTGTTCTAGCTGGAGTTGCGTTGGGCGGGCCTGGGTGAGGAGGAGTGCGGTGTGGTAAAGCTCCGAGTGTGGTGCTGCACTTGGAGCTGATGCCGGTGAAGCCGACCGTTACTGTTGTGCTGCTGGCGCTGGCGGGACAGGCCCGGGGAGCCGCGCTGGGCCCTGGCGAGTGCGTGGGTGACGGGGGCTCCGTCGAGGTCAAGGTAGGCGCGGAGCTGGCGCCGGTGTGCCTCGGCGCGGGCGGCAGCACGGTGCTGGAGTTCGAGAGTGCAATCGTCGGGGAGCGCACGGTGGTGGAGGGCGGCGATGTGGAGCCCTTCACCGGGGTAGGCGGCACGAAGCTAATGGTGGACGGGGCCGCGGGTGCGGCATTGGGGGTGGCGAGACTGGTCACCGTCTATTTCGGTGACGGCTTCGAGCCCGCGAGCGCCACGTTCCCCCTGGTAGTCGTCGCCGACTCCACCAAGCGCGTCGTGAAGGTGGGGCGCCTGCCGCGGACGGCCGCCTCCCTGCGAGAGGAGGTTGAGGACCTGACGCGGAGCCTTGCGCAGTGTGAGAGCCGAGTTCCCACGACTGCAGGAGGGCCCGGTGGCGTGCTACCGGAACTCCTCGCGCAAACCCAGGAGCTTGTGGACCAGCTCGGGTGGAGCAAGGCGAGAGGCTACGCGCTGAGGCCCGGCTTTGAGGGCGCGGTCGATGGGCTCCGGACACTCCTCCTCTCGGGGAGGGCGGGAGGCCCGAGGCGGCCGTCCAAGTCCGGGTGAGAAACCGTGCTCAGAGAGCTGGGAGGTAGAGGAGGCGACGCTGCTGTCCAGTTCGGGTGAGGCCCTCGCTCGAGTGCGGACGCTGACTCCGGTTGTCGTCGCGCCCGGGGACAGCGTGCCCTTCTACGTCGTGAGCGAACCGACGGCCCGTGCAGTGCCGGGGGCGTACACGCTGAAGCTGCGCGGGCGCGGCCGCGAGCTGGTGCTTGAGAACGTCACCCTCAAGTGAAGCAAACAGGAGGTAGAGCCCCGGCCAGGCTCTACGCCAGCGCTACGAAACTCTCCACTCTCCGTGGGGGCTCGCGACACACTCTGAGTCGATGATACAGAACGCGCCCACCCTCACCTCGCATTTCCGAGTGGCGAGGATGCACCTCCGCTCGGTGCGCTCGCCTCGTACTTTCTCTTCTGCCTCCTGTGATCACGCATGACCCCCTTGAGTTCTTCAAAAGTGGCACGGCAACACGCTCACCGAGCGCCAAGTGTCGCAGCAGCACTTCCTGGACGTCTGCCGGTTGGTCGGCGAGAAGAGCCCGCAGGAAGCGGACCCGAAGGGTACGCGCTTCTGCTTCGAGAAGGGCGCCGAGAAGCTCGACGGCAAGAACGGTTGGGCGGATGTCTGGAGGCGCGGATGCTTCGCTTGGGAGTACAAGGGCCTCACAAGGACCTGAAGGCGGCTTACGAGCAACTCCTCCAGTACCGCGAGTCGCTCGACAACCCTCCATTGCTGGTGGTGAGCAACCTTGAGGAGTTCGAGGTCCACACCAACTTCACGAATACTACCAAGCGGGTCTTCCGGTTCACGCTCACGGACCTGCGCGACAATCCTGCGGAGCACCTTCGCGTTCTCAAGGCGCTCTTTCGCTCGCCCGACTCCCTCCGTCCGACCACCTCACGCGAAGAACTCACCAAAGAGGCGGCAGCCCGGTTCGCGAAGCTAGCCGAGGGCCTCCAATCCCGCGGCCATGACCCGCTCGAGGTGGCTCGCTTCCTCAATCGGCTCCTCTTCTGCTTCTTTGCCGAGGACGCAGACGTGCTGCCTCCTGGCCTCCTCAAGAGGTTGCTGGAGAGCACCCGCAACGAGCCAGCAGCGGCCGCGCCGCGCATCTCCAAGCTGTTCCACCTCATGGCTCACGACGGTCCCGACCGCTACTTTGGTACCGAGCGTATTGACTGGTTCAACGGTGGCCTCTTTGCCGACGCCAGCACCCTCCCGCTCGAAGGGGCCGACATCATCCTGCTCCTCGATGTGGCCGAAAAAGACTGGAGCAACATCGAACCTGCCATCCTCGGCACCCTGTTCGAGCGCGGCTTGAACCCAAAGAAGCGTGGACAACTCGGCGCGCACTACACCGCTATTCACGACATTCAGCGCGTCATCGAGCCGGTCGTGTTGCAGGCCCCTGCGCCGAGAGTTCGAGAAGCTCAAGGCCGACCTGAGTGCCTTGCAGACGAAGACGAAGGGCAAGGCAGGCGGTGCGCACCAAGGCGCAGGCTCAGGGCACCGCCCTCTACCGCAAGTTCCAGACGCGGCTCCGCACGCTGAAGGTACTCGACCCGGCCTGCGGCTCCGGCAACTTCCTCTACGTCGTGCTTAAGGAACTCAAGAGCTTGGAGAAGGAGGCAATCCTCTGGGCCGCCGAGGAGCTCCACGTTCCCATCGAGATTCCCCAGGTAGGGCCCGAGGTAGTGCACGGCATCGAACTCAACCATTATGCCGCCGAGCTCGCTCGCGTCACCGTATGGATTGGCGAACTCCAGTGGATGATCTCCAACGGCTTCGGTTACGCCCGCAACCCCATCCTTCGGCCGCTCGACACGATTGAGTGCAGGGACGCCATCCTAGACTTCACCTCAAAGGGAGAGCCAATCCGCGGGGCATGGCCCGATGCCGAGTTCATAGTCGGCAACCCGCCCTTCTTGGGGGAAAGCCGATGCGAGAGGATCTCGGCGACGAGTACGTGGACAATCTATGGGCCGCCTGGGACACGGACGTGCCGCGGGAGGCGGATTTGGTCTGCTACTGGCACGAGAAGGCCCGCGAACTCATCGCCACCGGCAAGGTGAAGCGGGCCGGCCTGCTCGCCACCCAAGCCATTCGTTTTGGAGCGAACCGGAAGGTGCTCGACCGCGTGAAGGAAACGGGCGACATCTTCATGGCCTGGGCCGATGAGGAGTGGGTTGTCGAGGGGGCCGCCGTTCGCACGTCCATCGTGGCTCAGGACGACGGAGCCGAGGTGGAACGCATGCTCGACGGCAAACCCGCCGAGGTCATCTTCTCGAATCTCACAGGGGCGCCCAGAATGCCGCCGACGTCACCCTGGCGCGGCGCCTCCAAGAGAACCGTGGAGTCGCCTTCGTCGGTGACCAGAAGACGGGCACGTTCGAACTCACGCGAGAGCAGGCGGAGCACATGCTCGGCTTGCCCACCAACCCCAACGGGCGTCCGAACTTGGATGTTATCCGGCCGTGGGTTAACGGGCGCGCCATCACCCAGCGCCGCCCCCATGTTCATCATCGACTTCGGCGAGGACATGCCGCGGAAGGAAGCCGCGAAGTACGAAGCTCCCTTCCAGCACGTGCAGAAGTATGTCCAGCCGACCCGCGCGAAGAACCGGGACGTGCGCTTGCGTGAGCGGTGGTGGATTCACGAGAAGTCCGTCCGCTATGCGCGGGGCACTGAGGGGCTCTCACGTTTCCTGGTAACGGTTCGAGTAGCCGAGCACCGCACGTTCCTTTGGCTTAGCGGTCGCACAATGCCTGACAGCCGCCTCTTCGTATTCGCTCGGGACGACGACTACTTTTTCGGCGTCCTGCAGTCCCGCATTCACACCGCATGGGCGCTTGCGACCGCCTCGCGGCACGGCAAGGGGAACCAGCCAACCTACAACACGCGGAGCTGCTTCGAGACGTTCCCCTTCCCCTCGCCACTCGACATGCCGGACGCTGACATCCCAAAAGCCCAGCGCAAGTTCCATGAGGAAATCGCGGTGGCCGCGGCAGAGCTTGATGCCCTGCGCTCTCGGTGGCTGAACCCTCCAGAGCTAGTCCGCGAGGAGCCGCCCATGGCCCCCGGTTACCCCACCAGTTACCGGCCGGTCGATGCGAAGGCGGAGAAGATTCTCGCCAAGCGCACTGTTACTGAACTTTACAACGAGCCCAAGCCGTGGCTCGAAGATGCTCACCGCGCTCTTGATGAAGCGGTGGCTCGGGCCTACGGATGGAGCCCCGACCTCGATAATGAGGAGGTCGTCAAGCGTCTCCTCGCAGTCAACCATGAGCGTCCCGTGCGCAGTTCTGGCGAGCAGGACGATGAGGAGGATGCGGAGGGGACAGAGGAGTGAGCAGTCATCCCCCGTCCCTCGTTCAAAATGTGTGGCGGCGGCCACGCGCTCACCGTGTGGAGAACGTCACCCTCAAGCAAGGCAGTTAGCCTTCGGGCGGGACTCGCCCGAACCGAGCCTCCAGGGTGGCGAGGCGCTCGGGCGAGGTTTCTGGAATGAGACCTCGGGCCTGGAGGTACTCGAGCGCGGACGCCGAGCCCGCGACGACGACACAGGTCTCTCCGTCCGTGTCGAAGAGTACCCAGCGCTCGCCGCGGCCCCGGGCCTGGGCCAGGGCGTTGAGAAAGTCGAGGAGCGCGTAGGCGTCGATGTAGTCGTCATCCTCATCGACGGACAGCTCGCCCGTCGCAGGCGCCTCGTAGCGTTTGCCACCGCCACAGGCGACGAGCTGCTCGGCGGCTGCGTATTTACGGAAGTCATCTTCATCCTCCTGCTCCCTCTCGAGGCCCTCCTCCAGATCCTCGTCCTCGAGTTGCTCCTCGGCCGGGGGCACCTGCTCCAGGTGGAGTCCGTCGAGGGCGCCACTGGCGAGGGAGGCGAGTTCGCGCATGAGCTCATCGTGGCGGACGCTCTCTTGGCGGCGTTTGAGGGAGAAGAGGTGGGCCCGGCCGCGGTGGAGGAGGACCTCCTGCAGCGTCACCGGGCGCTCCTCGTGCTCCGCCAAGTCCAGGTGGAGTTGGTCCGTCAGCCCCAGGCTTTCCAGGAACGCCTCAAGTGCGTCGGCGGCGGGGAAATTGAGGAGGGCGGCGACAATCGGCTGGGCGCCCTCCGGCAGTTCCATCTTGCTCCACGCGCGGGCGATCTCCACTGCGGCGGGGCGGTCGAGCGCCGCCGGTGCGCGAGGCAGCGTTCCGCCATTCGGCTCGGGCCCTCCTTCGCGCAGGCGGTGAGCCGGCGGACACGCTCGGGCACAGGTGAGTAGCGCACGTCATCCCCGGGTCCGAATTCGACGCCCTCGGCCTCCAGGTGGAGCTCGTGGCGGGGATCGGGCAGCAGCTCCGCCGCGCGGTAGGTGGGCTCGGCCAGCGAGGAAGAAGCGGCCGAGTCGGCGCGCTCTTCCAGGGGGGCGTAGCTGAAGAGGACTACCGGTTTCGAGTCGTCATGCAGAGGAGAGTAAAGCCAGATCGCATGTAATCACATGCGATTTTTTGCTGTGCGTCCAGCCAGGGCGGCCGCCCTGACGCTCGACGCCGTGAGCGAGGGAACGAGTCCCGTCAAGGGGGGGGCAATCATCTCGCGTCCCGGCGTGGGCTGGTCCCCCCTGTATGGTTGGGCGTCCTGCAGCCTATCCTCCAGGGTCTTTCACCTGAAGGAGAGGCCAGCGCCATGGCGAATGAGTACCGAAGTCCTGAGTGGGGGAGGGCGGCGGTACGCGGCTCGAGGCTGGGCGTAGCTCGCGGGGCAGGCCGTGGTTGGCCTCGCGTGCGGTGGTGCGAGTGCTCCTTGGGCTGCAGACGGCGTGCGTGACGGCGGCCTGGGAGGTGGACGAAGGAGCACAGGGGTGGGAACATGTGTGAAGCCGCCTATGCAAAGAGCCTCCAGGCCCTCCTGGTTATGAGCTACGTCGTCGCCAGCATGAGCGCGGCAGGCGGCGAGTTGAGGAAGAGAGGGTGCTGCTTTCGGTGAAAGCGCATTCACGAGAGGAAGCACTCAGCCCCCGCATGGAAGACTGGAAGGAGGGCGTGCTCTCCTCCGGGTGATGGACCCCGGCCGCCTCATGGTGGAGGCAGGCGATGAAGTCATCGCCGCGGGCGATCTGAACTGGGGGGAGGACAAGCGGTTGCGGGTGGACGCGATCAAGGGCCACGCGCCGACACCGCTGCCCCGAGTGGTGAGCCGCGAGCGAGGTCGGGAGGAGGTGGAGGTAGACGTCCCGGAAGGGATTGGCGCCGGAGCGATGCTCACCCTCACCTACGAGTGGAGTTGGGACTACCGGGACAAGCCCGCCCTGGTGCGCACCGCGCCTCCCGCCCATGGAGGACATCCCGCCAGAGTGGCTGGAGGACGAGGAGGTTGAGACGGAGCGGGAGGATACGCCGGAGGACGGGGAAGACGGCGCGCCAAGCCTCCTCTCGGCACAGGAGGCTTCCTTCACCGTTCAGGTGGATCCACAGCGGCCCGAGCTGCTCTGGGTTGATGGGTACGCCTCGCGCGAGGAGATAGCCTCGCGGCTCTTCGGAGATGGCGCGGCGCCGGGAGCTTTCGACATCGAGCCCCGTGCGCTTCCCGCTGATGCCGTGGAGGGCCTCCAGGTCTGCGTGCGTGTGCGCCACCCGCCAGCGCTCGTGCCGGGCTTGCTCGCCACCCTGCGCCGTGCCCTGGATGCCCAACTGGAGGCGGATGTCGCTTGGAGCCGCTCTCAGCCTCGGCGGCCTCCCTGGGCAGGTCCGGGCACGCTGCGCTGGTGGAACGCGGCCTGCGCTGGGCCCAGCGCTCGGACATTCCGGACGCGGCGGGGCAGAGCTACTTCGACCGCTACCTCCAGGCGCTCGGCCCCTGGCGGACGAGGACTGGGTCTCCCTGGGCGACGCGGCCGAGCCCCTGCGCAAGGCCATCGCCCTGCGCTCCAAGCGCTTCAAGACGAGCTACAGCGTCACGGAGGGCTCGCCCGTCCTCGCACCGGGCAGTGTGGTGGGCCGCTTCTACTTTCCCGATGGCTCCAGCGTCCAGGTACGCACGCAGTTGCTGCTCACCGAGGAGACGTCCCTTGAGCGGGCGGAGCGGGGTGCGCAATGCTCCGCGCAGCACACCGCGCGTCATCGTCCTCGGGAAGGACGGGCGCTGGCGCGGCTACAGCGCGGAATTCAACACCGTTGCCGGAGTTCCCGAGCCGCTCGAGAACCTCGAGGGCAACGCCTACTGGTACTACCCAGGCACGCTCCTCATTCGCCCGGGGGACTGGCGGCCGGGGTTGGGAGCCGGTACGGGCGAGCTGGCGGCCCTGCGACGGGAGCTCCAGACCGCCCTCGCCACGGCGACACCACAACAACCCCAGCCTCTGCTTGCCCTCGACCACGACGTGCTCTCCCTGCTCACCCCGCACGAGCGCCTGGGCGTCTTCAACACCGTCCTCACGGTCCCGGCGCTCACCTCCGACATGAGGGAGGACGCGATGCAGTTGCTGACGCGGGTGCTTCTGTCAACGCCGGACGGAGAGTTTCCACCGTTGGAGCGCCAGCTCACTTCGAGTGGAGCGCTGGAGAAGCTGCTCGCCAGCGACGCGCAGGACAGCAAGGTGCTGTTGGGACAGTCCTTCACCCGGAAGGCGCTCGCCTCGTTTCCCCTCGTGCTGGACGTGCTCGAGTCCCTGCCCACCTTCCACCTGGGCCGTGAAGGCGAGACGACGCACCTGCTCAACGTCCCCATGGGCGGGTGTCCACCGCGTTGGTGGCACCGGAGGCATGGAGGCACAGCAGGGCGTGCGCCTGGGAGCCGAGCCCGCTCTGCCCGGAGAGGCGGTGGGGCCCTCCAAACGCATGGCCCTGTACTTCCAGCCTGTGCAGCAGGAATTCCAGGCGCGCTACCTCTCCTCCGTGGACGAGCTGCCGCGCAGCCGGGTCCTGCACCCGCTGGATGGGTCCGGGTGGAAGTCCATGGGCCGCGGCCTGCACGCACCTGATGACGGCCATGGAACTGGCCCTGCTTGCCTCCACGCCGGACACGTCTCATCTGGTCGGCGGCGAGCCGGTCAGCGAGTTACACATGGTGTACGGCGCCGTGTCCGCCCTGGCGACGGCGCCGCTGTTGACAGGAGTGCCGGCCTCCGTTGCGCAGGGCAGCACGCTGGTGGGGGCGCGCACAGCGGCGGTGCGCCTGTTCGTGGGACGCATGTCGCTGGTGGCGGTACTGGCTGGAGTGGACACGTACCGGGACGAGCTGTCGCGGACGCCCGAGGGACGGGCATTCCTCGCGGTGCACGACGTGGCCATGGTGGCGCTGGCCGGTAGGGACATCCACAAGCTCGCCACCTCGGGCATCGGACGCGAGTTGGTGAACCGGGGCAGGCTGGCATTGAAAGTGGCGGGCGCGCGGGCCTCGTCCGGACTGCGCGAGTCGGTGGAGTCCGTCCAAGCGTTAATGAAGACGCTGGAGCGGATAGTCGCCGAAGGCAAGGCCGTTGCGACACCGGACGGACTGCGGCTTTCTCTGGCGGCGCCGAGGCCTTCAAGCAGGCATTCTTCGCCATCCGCGGGGAAATGGCCGCTGCGCGGGCCCTGGGCGGCATTCGCAGCGCGGGGCTCGCGGCCCAGGAGGCCGAGAAGACGCTGGAGGCGTTGAAGCTACTGGCAGCGGAGAGCCAGGAGATGGCGCTCGCCTACGGTGCGGTGGCACGGCGTGCGGCGGCGCTGCCCGCCGACAAGGCCCAGGCCTACCTCGCCGCCGTGGAATCGCTGCGCTCGTCTGCGCGCGGTGCGGCGAAGACGACACTACCGGGATTGCTGCACCGCTCCGGAGCGTCGATCGTGAAGGATCCACTCGTGTTCATCAAGGAAGCCACGTGGCTCGTCAGCCACCCAGAACTGGACGCCGAGGCATTGGTTGAGTTGGCGAGGAAAGCGCGACGAGGCAGCGTGGAACTGGGGTGGTTGCGCTCGACGGGGCTGAATCTCGAGCACCTCAACTTCATGGGTAGGAACGAGAAGACGGCTTGGAAACTATTCCAACAAGCAGTGGAAGAACCGTGGAATCTAGCGGCGCAACGGCGGGCGCGCGAGCAACTCCGAGGCATTGCGGTGGAGATGCTGACAGAGCGCAATGCGCAGAAGCTCTTCCCAGGCTTTCGATTGACCGGGCGTCAAGTACCACTGGAAGAGGGGCATATCATTGACAACATGCTTACGGCGGTAATGGGGCAGCGGCTCCAACATGGGGTAGAAGTAAGGGCTGGAACAAAGACAGGTGGCGCATGGCGCTCAATGCATGGACTGCCAGGCAGGGCGCGCAGGCGCTCAGTGAACAACAGACGGCACTAGCAAATCAACTACAGCGCCTTCGGGAACAACTCGCCGATGCGGCGAAGCCCCCGAGGGAAGCCCTTTCTCGTCATCACTGACAAGCTAAGTGGCCAACCAAGGAGAAACTCTCAGACTTCCTAAACAGAAACGCACGGGGCACACAGGTCATCGAGGTGGAGGAAGCCCAAATACTGGAGCAGACGAAGCAGTTCCGAGCAGCGCTCAGCTGCCGGAGCACTTGCCTGGAGGTGTACAATGAGCCGGTGGCCTCTCTGGGCGGTCCTGGCTTCAGGTGAGCCAGCATGGCTGGAGCGCCGTGCCTACGACGCATTAGGATTGGAAAAGGGTGAGGAGGGCGAAGATGGACCACCTTGAGGTGTGCCTGGACAAGGCCGGTATCACGGCCTCGTAGGCTATAAGCCCATCGACGTAGGCGCCGAGATTCAGATCGCCAAGGAACTATCGCTTGAAGGTGATGAGCCCGTGTACTCGATTGAGCGCGCCAACGATCCCTGGACCGTCATGTCGTGGCGGAAGGGCTCCCCGGATGTCTTGGAGCGCGATCCAGAGTCCCTGGCGAATTCTCTCGGTTGCGCACTGCCAGGAGGCAACAAATCACCTAACCGAGCAGAGAGACGTCCCTTGCGCAAGGCCGCACTGGTGGAAGGAGTTCGCGCACAAGAGGCGCTTCGGGTGCTGGAAGAGGATGCTGGCGAGCCACTCACGCCAGGACGCTATCGGCTCGAGGACACGCCGCGTGGTCTCCTTATTTCTAGCGGAACCGGCGACATAGGGTTTGCCGACATCACGGTGTCGGAACGGATTCCCCGTGCCACCATATACGCAGTTATCGCCTCGCCGGACCTGGGGGAGTTTATTGTCACCGTACGGCGAGGTGGAGAAGGCATCAAAGAGTTTGCCCGGCCGCCTGATGAGCGTCCACGGTTGCCAGTTGTTGGAGACATCAAGGGCGAGAGGTCGCCTGAGCGGATTCTTGCAGCTCTGGGCATCCCAGCAGAGTGGTTCCGGAATGAATGACGGGTGCTGGGACGGCCTCGCCCAGGCCCGGCCACCGGGCCGAGCGCAGGTGCCCCACCCAGGTCCACGGACCCCAAGGGCTCCGCACGCGCAGGAGGGGGGTACTGAGACGCAGTTCCTTCAGGTAGAAGGATCCATGATGGAGGAAGCGACCCAGTTGCGCGCGGCAATTGAGTGGGCCAAGGAACTGCCTGGAGGTGCGCCATGAGTCAGTGGCCTCTCTGGGCGGTCCTGGCTCCGGCGAGCCCGCACGGCTGGAGAGCCGCGCCCTGGCCATCGCGATGCCGGACTGGGATGAAGAAGACGGAGAAGAGCTGCCCTTTGAGTTCATCGCGGGCACTGGCCGTTACCATGCCATCGTGGGGACGGACCCCATCGACATCGGCGCCGAGATGCAAATAGCCGAGGCACTATCGCTCGAATGTGATGAGCGCGTGTACTCGATTGAGCGCGCCAATGACCCGTGGACCGTCATGTCGTGGCGAAACGGTGCACTAGATGTTCTGGAGGATGCGGATCCAGACAGCTTGGCGGAGGCTCTCGGATGTCCGCTGCCAGGAAGCGAGAGCTCTTCGGGCTCGCCCGCGAGGAAACCTCTACGGAAGGTCGCCTTGGTGGAAGGGGTCCTGGCGCATGAGGCACCTCGTGTGCTAGAGGCGGCCGAAGACCCATTCCTCCGGGACACTACCGATTCGAGGACACACAGCGCGGGCTGCGGATCTCCAGCGAAACAGGCGACGTAGGCTTCGCTGACATCACGCTATCAGAGCGGCTCCGAATGCGACTGCCTATGGAGTGATTGCCTCGCCGAGCTCGGATATCTTCTCGTCAGCGTGCTGCGCGGAGGAGAATGCATCGGCAACTTTGCGCTGCCGCCACGCGACGATTCTTTTGTGCCAGCTGTCAGTGACATCAAGGAGAGCGATCGCCCGAGCGAATCCTTGCGGCACTGGGCATCCCGGCGGAGTGGTTCCAGAACGAGTGACGGGATCTTGAGCGGTTCCACTTCATTGTGCGGTGAGGTGGCGGGTGGGCGGCACACCGGACTACGATGCGCGGCATGGGTGACCGCTTCCAGATCATCGTGGACGGGGAGGTATCGCAGGACGAGGCACCGCACTTGGCGGAAAAGATTCGAGAGTGGCTCGTCACTCGGCGGGTCATTGAGCCGGAGCTGACGGACGGCAAAATGAACTCGCTGGGGTATCGACCAGGCCCGGGGTACACGGTCGCGGTTGAGACACCGGACCCAGGTGTCTTTTCCATGCTGGCGAACGAGCTTGTCATCATCGTTGGGCGGACTTTCTTCTGGACGCCCTACACGAACCTAACGTGTCGCGCGTGTGGGCGCGGTTCGACGCATACAGCGACGAGTGGGTCGAGGCCGTGGGCGCTTGGCACCAGGGCAATGACGAGGCGGCCTTCGCCTGCCCGGAGTGTGGGAACCCGAGAGGGTTGCCGAGTGGAGTGGCGAGTCCAACTCAGGGTTCGGCAACTTGGGGTTCAAGTTCTGGAACTGGCCCCCACTCTCAGCGGACTTCGTGCGAGAGGTGACGGAGTTGCTGGGGCACCGCACTGTGCTCGTGCGGGAAAGCTCTAGCAGGCGCAGCCCGAGGGCTTCCTGCAGGTGTAGCTGGAGCTGATGCAGCTGTCGCCACACGGCTTGCTGCCACTGCCGCAGTGCTTGCAGCAGGACTTGGAAGGCGTGCTGGGGGTGGAGGACGCGCACGGTGAGGGGCAGGGTGAAGCCGGAGCTCAGCCCCTGGGAATCAACGGCCTTGCAGTCCACGGAGTAGTCGGCCCCGGTAGAGGCGCCGTCCAGGTGATGGTACCGCCGGAGGGGGTGCCAAAGGCTCCGCCGGTGGCCCTCCACTCCAGTTGCAGCGTGTCGTTCGGGTTCCGGTCGCGGACGGTGGCGCGCAGGGCCACGGTGCCGCCGGCGCGCACCTCGCCCGGGTGGGCGGTGAGTGAGGTGAGGTAGGGAGCTTCGGCCTGGGTGGCGCTCGTCGCGGAGAGGTCATCGAGGGTGATGTAGACGAGCGTTTTCTCTCCGTCGGCAAGGGGGACGCTCGTGGCCTGTCCGGCGTAGAGCTGCGTGCCGGCGGCGTCCAGTGCCCGGGCGGTGAACGTCCTCTCGCTGCCCGCGGCGAGCGCGGACAGGCTGCCCGTCCAGGGCTCGTCTTCCGGTGAGGGTGGTGGTCTCCGGCTCCTCTCCGGCCGCCGCCACCGTCACCTCGACCTTCGCGATGTTGGAGGAGGGGGCCCCGGGGCGAAGCTGGACAGTCACCTCCGCGGTGCTCGAGGAGCAGCTCGACAGCAGCAGGCCAGCAGGACAACCAGGCTCGAACGCGACTTCTCCATCTTCATCGTGGCTTCTCCCCAGGGGCAGCGGTGTTGGGCCCGGGTTTAGCGGGAGGAGGGAGGGGCGTCCACCAGCGAGGTGCGCCCGAGTCCAGGGGCGGCCAGTTGGTGCGCCTGAAACCCGGACCTGTGCGGCCCCGCTGTAGGGTTTGCCGTCCTGCATCCTATCCTTCAGGACTGCTGTACCTGGAGCAGGCCAATATCAGGGCAGAGCAGAACCGAAGTCCTGGGGTGGGGAAGGGCGGCGGTTCGCCGCTCAAGGCTCGAGGAAGCACGTGGGGGCCTGTCACGTGTGAGCCAGTTGAAACTGTGGCGCGGATGACACGAGCGTGCTGGTGAGTCCGCTCGGATCCAGAAGATTACATCCCTGAGGTACTACCGTCCCTTCTGACTCCGCGCCCGTGGTGGGAGATGGATATACTGGCAGTATGCTCAACCTCCGCATTCTTGTCCCAGTCCTGGCTATCGTAGCGGTACCACTGCAG
>JBMEQP010000002.1:9600000-12003056 GCA_049060065.1 Cystobacter fuscus | reverse complement strand
CCCGGCATGCGCGAGCTCGGGGGTGCTGGAGAGCGAGGAGGGCCTGCGCGACGCCTTCGTGGACATCCGGGAGCTGGCGCCCCACTGCCGCTTCAGCGACTGCCGGCACGAGCGCGAGCCGGGCTGCGCCGTGCAGCAGGCCGTGCGCGAGGGGCGGCTCGCTCCGGCGAGGCTGCAGGCCTTCCACAAGCTTCTTCCAGGAGGCGGCCCGCCCCGAGTACGACACCCCGCTGCAGACGCGGGGACGGCTGGGCAGCAAGCGCAAGGGCCGGTAGCTCAGGACGTCGCGCGCCCCACCTCGCGCACCGCCTGGGCGAGCGCCTCGAGTTCCGCCTCGAAGTCCTCGATGAGCACCCGGGGCTCCGGGACGAGGCCCGCGTCCACGGCCACGCCCAGCGTCACGTCGCCCGCGTAGCGGAAGAGGCTCAGTCCCAGGCCCAGCCGTCCCGCCATGGGCACCCAGAAGGCCATGCCCGACAGCCGCGCGCCCGCGAGGTACACCGGCCTGCGGGGCCCCGGCACGTGGGTGAGCACCAGCGAGGACTTGCGCCGCATCACCTCACCACCGCGGCGCGCTCCACCGGCGCGGGCGCCGGGTACGCTGCCGTCAACATGCCGAACACCACCGACGCCTCGGGCGAGCGCTTGAGGGTGTCCATGCGCCGCTTGAGCTCCCACAGCCGCTCCATGGGCTCTTCCAACGTGAGCGGCAGCGGCAGGAACACCATGCCGAAGCGGTTGCCCAGCGTGCGCGGCAGGGGCTCGTGGAGCGAGCGCAGGTTCGCCGGCACCACGGCCCGCAATCCTTCGGCTCCGCGCCACGGGCGAGCATGTAGCGGCGCAGCGTGCCCGCCACCACCGCCATCATCACGTCATTCACCGTGCTGCCCGTGCCATGGCCGATGGCGCGCACCTGCTCCACGGGCACCGGCCGCGACCACGCCACGCGCTTGACGGGGCCCAGCCGGCCGGTGAAGGGCGAGGGGATCGGCACCAGCGACAAGAGCCGGCTGAGGGCCGAGGCCCCCGGGCCCCTTCCACCGCCAGGTCCATGAGCTGGATGGGCTCGACCCACGACTCGCCGCCCAGCTTGAGCGCCGCCTGGGTGGTGTCCGCCACCTTCCGGGCGCCCCGCAACAGCCGCATCCAGGTGCCCGGCGGGGCCTCCGGCTCCTCGAAGGCGACCTCCCGCTCCGGCCTCCTCGGCGCTCGCGTCCGTCAGGGCGAGCAACACCCCGCCCCTGGGAAATCGCATCCGCGATGCTGTGGTGCACGCTCGCCGCAGCGCGCATCCCTCCTCGTACCCCTCGAAGAGATGCAGCTCCCACAGGGGCCGCGAGGGCTCAGGGCGTGCCCTGGACTCGCCCACGAGCCGCGCCAGCACGTCCCGGCCTCCGGGGGCGGCAGCCGCGTGCGCCGCAGGTGCTCCTCCAGACGGAAGCCGGGCACCTCCTCCCAGTGCGGCGTGCTCCACAGGCCCCGCGTCACCACGCGCTGGCTGACGCGCGGATGGCGCGCCACGAGCCGCTCCTCCACCCGGCGCGCGAGCCGCTCGAAGTCCAACGGACCGTCGAACCACAGCACCGCCGTGATGACCATGAGACTGGTGGGCTCCTCCATCTGGAGCCACGCCGCGTCGACGGGGCTCATCCGCTCGGCCATGCGCTTATTTCGCCTTCTCTTCCGCCTGCCGGCGGAACTGGAATGTCTGCTTGGCGGTCGTCTGCGCGGTGACTCGGAGCACGTCGCCCTCCAGCTCGTACTTGTAGAGGGGCCCTGGAACTTGCCCTTGGACAGGCCGACGACGCGGGGTTTGCCACACACCGTGCCCACCGCCTGGCCGGACTTCGTGCGCAGCTCCACCGTGTCCTCCTTCTCGTCCACCACGAAGGCGCCCCAGGAGCGCACCTCCAGCTCACTGCCCCTGCCCAGCGTGGCGTCCTCCAGCTTCGTGCGCAACAGGAAGCAGCCATTGGACGTCACCTCCAGGGTGCGCTCGAAGTCCGGGCGCGGCTTGACGTCCTGGGGCTCGTCCTGGCCCACCACCTTGGCCTTCTCCTCGGGGCGCACGCTCGCCACTTCGAGGCTCCAGGTGCCCACCATCCCCTTGGGCACCGCGCCCGAGCCCACCGAGCCGTCCGCGCACGGGTCCGGGGTCTCCTTCTCGGGGCTGCGGGGAGCGGGCTCGAAGGTGCGATCACATTGCTTGCCGCACGCCTTCTCCACGCAGTCCGAATCATCCGGGCCACAGCCGCTCCGGGCGGCACATCCCGCCAGCGCGTCCAGCGCCTTCTCACACCCTCGGCCGGGCACCGGTCCACGCACGTCACGTCGATGCACTGCGCCACGCACACCCAGTTGGCCGAACCACACCGGCCCGCCAGGGAGCGCGGGGTGCCCGCCCCCGGGTCATCGCGGGAGCCTGAGCCCCCGCCGACGAAGTCATCAACAGCAGGAGCGCGACGAGGCACGGGACACGCAGGCGGCTACCCTCACGAGAAGTTCCACCGCCATGTGGTGATGTCCGCCGAGTCCGGCAACGACATCTCCACGCGGATCGTCTCGTAGCGGGCAAAGTCGCGGCTGTCCGTGCGCAGCAGCATCACCGGAGCGCACGCGCGAGGACGCTCGGGCACGGTGTCGTAGGACAGCGTGTCATCGAAGTGCGCCCGGTAGTAGAGGCACAGGCCGTCCATGCGGCCCCCATGCACCACGGGCCTCGCCAGTTCCAGGCGCCGCGGCAGCGAGCCCGCGCGCAGCGTCTCCAGGTCGAGCGTGAAGGCGGGCGTCGCCTCACACAGCGAGCGCTCCACGTCCTGGGGCCGGATGAGCCGGGTGAAGTACGTGGGATCCAGGGTGTCGCGGAGGATCTGCAGGCAGCTGAAGTCCACGTCCGGCAGGCGCTGATCCCACAAGAAGGGCACGCGCGCCTCCTCGCGCAACTGCACCGGCTCGAAGAAGATGTCGAAGCGGTGGGGCAGGATGCGGCCCCGGGCGCGAGCAGCCGGTCCCTCGCGTCGAGCAGCCGGGGAATCAGCCCCGCGTCGAACACCCCCTCGCCCACCAGCTCGTGCAGCAGCACGTCCACCCGCTCCGGCGGCTGGAAGCGCGAGAGGTCGGCGCGCACGAAGTCGATGCCCGTGAAGCCGTTGCGGCAGGCCACCCACTGCGCCGTGTCCAGGTCACTCGAGGCATCCACCGCGTACAGCCTGCGCGGCCCACACCGGGCCGCGAGCATGGCGCGCAGGCCGTTGCCCGTGCCCACGTCCACCACCACGTGCTCCGGCTGCACGTAGCGCTCGATGGCGTTGCGGTACGCGTCCACCCTCGCGGTGTCCACCAGGGGCATGTACCGCGAGCCGAGGTTGAGCGGTTCCGACCCGTCCACCCACAGGTTGCGCAGTGGTTTCACCCGACGCGGCAGGTCACGCAGCTTCGACTGCATGTCCCCCCAGGCCTGTCGCCGCAAGGCCATCAAGCTCGTCATGTCCTCGTCCCCCAGCAGCATGCACCGCTCCTCCGACTCCCTCGGAGCGGAAGATTCAAGCTAGCCGAAGATGGAAACACAGGAAGTCAGCCAGAACGCGACATCGGGTGTCGGAGCCCGGATGTTCCGAGGAAGAACAATCCGGGAGAGCCGGCCCTCGGGCTTCGTCGCCTCCTGGCGGGTGCGCTCCGACCCCAGGAGTAGTCCCGAGGAGGACGGGGACGTCAGGAGAGGGGCTGCAAGCTCGCGTGCACTGGCCCTCGCGGGGAGGGGCTTCCATCCGCGGCGAGGTAGCCGCGCCGTTGCAGGTGCAGCTCGGCCTCCGCGCGGGTGCGGAAGATGTGCCAGGAGGCCTGGGCCATGGTCGCCACCGTGTGGGCCATCATCCTCGGGATGGGCAGGGGGATGGCGCACACCACTTCCATGCGCGCGCCCCACTCGCGATCCAGCTCCTTGAAGGCGTTGGCGAAGCCGATGCGCGCGTTCACCATGCCCGTCCCCTCCAGGAAGAAGCAGCAGGGGCCGGGATGAGCGTTCAGGAAGCGACGCAACTGCTCACACAGGGCCTTGCCGTTGAGCTCCTCCCCCCTGCTCGGGAAGCGTGACGCGCACCAGATGGAGCGCCAGGGGCGGCGAGGAGGGGCGAACCGCGCCGCCTCGCGTCACCGGCGCGGGCTCCGCGACCCGGGGCTCTGGCTTGAATAGGGTGGACATGGAGACTCAATGTAGAGCACCGCTCCCACGCCATTCGAATCTCCGTCCACGGTAGGGGTCGGCGGTGAACACGACGCATCCGCGACGGAAAGATGCGCCCGCGCCGCCGGGAGATTTCCGGATTGCTCGGGGAGCGCGTGGCCTCGCGGCTCAGGCGGGCTTGAGGCCGAGCCGCTCGTCCCGGCGCCGCAGCCAGGACACGACGGGCAGCGACAGCAGCACCATCCACGCCTTGCCCACCACCTGCCCCGCCAGGAGTCGAGCCCTCCGAAGGCGAGCTTCAGGAAGAGCAGGCTGTCCACGACGAGCCCCACGGCGCTGCTGGCGAGCACGGCCAGCACCAGGCCGCGCCGCTGAAGGGCGTGTAGACGGCGAAGTCGGCGAGCTCCGACATGGCGAAGGCCGCGCTCGAGGCCACCACCAGCGCCGACGGCGCGAGCACCCCGGAGAGCATCGCGCCCAGGGCAATTGCAGCGAGCGCCCAGCCCTTGCCCAGCCGGCGCTGCACCAGGTCCCTCAACACGAGGGCCAGGCCCACCACGAGCACGCCGCTGGGCGCCAGCAGCCCCGGCGCCACGGGCAGCAGGCACGGCCCCGCGTCCGAGCACACCACTCCCACGTGGCCGATCATCCAGTTGGAGAGTGGAATCGAGGCGCCAAAGCCCGCCAGATAGAGAAAACCCTCGGTTCGAAGCGAATCCACCAGCCCTCCGGACCCGCGCGCCATAGCACGTTTCCACGGGCCTGTCAGAATGGCTCCCCCTATGGACCCGGACTCCCCCTCACCGGGATCCCGCGACGGATCGCCGCCGGATTCACCCCTCTTCGATGACTCGCGCTGGCCGCTGCTCGTCCTGCGGCTGCCCGGCAACCTCACCTCGCACGCGCACCGGGCCTGCCTGGACACCTTCGCGGACTATCTGCGGCGCGGCGAGCGCTTCGTGCTGATCGCGGATCTCTCCCGGGTGGGCATGGTGCCGCTCGATCAGCGCTGGCGGCAGGTGGAGTGGTTCGAGAAGCACGAGCGCGCCCTGCTCGCGTGCGTGCAGGGCTCGGCCGTCATCATCACCTCGCCCCTCATGCAACTGTCGCTCAGCGCCATCCTGCACTTCGTCCGGCTCTACCCGCCGCTGGCCACCTTCGCGAACGAGGCCGGCGCCGAGGCCTGGGCGGCCCGGCGCATGCGGGAGACGGGGCTCCTCCCTCGGGACGAGCCCTGAACCGGGCGCGCTAGACGCGCGTCTCCTGCGTCTCCAGCAAGCCCGTCTGCTTGAGCAGGGGCTCGGTGCTGGGGGCGCGGCCCCGGAAGGACTCGAACACCACGAGCGGGTGACGGCTGCCGCCCAGCGCGAGCACCGTGTCCCGGAAGCGCCGGCCGGTCTTCTCCACCGCGCGCTCGTCCGACAGCCCCGCCTCCTCGAAGGCGGCGAAGGCATCCGCGGAGAGCACCTCGGCCCACTTGTAGCTGTAGTAGCCCGCCGCGTAGCCGCCCGCGAAGACGTGGGTGAAGGAGCAGAGGAAGCGATCCTCCGGCAGCGGTGCCAGCACCGTGTTCTCCCGGGCCACGCGCCGCTGGATGTCGATCACCTTGTCCGCGGCCCCCGGCTGGTAGCGGTGGTGCAGCTCCAGGTCGAGCGTGGCGAAGTACACCTGGCGCAGCGTCGCGGAGGCGGCGCGGTAGATGCGCCCGGCGCGGATCTTGTCCTGCAGCGCCTTGGGCAACATCTCCCCGGTGTCCACGTGGCGCGCGAGCCGCGAGAGCGTCTCCTCGTGGAAGCACCAGTTCTCCATGAACTGGCTGGGCAGCTCCACCGCGTCCCACTCCACGTTGTTGATGCCGGCGGCCTCGGGATAGTCCACGCGCGTGAGCATGTGCTGCAGGCCGTGGCCGAACTCGTGGAAGAGCGTCTCCACGTCGCGGAAGGTGAGCAGCGCGGGCTTGCCCGCCACCGGCGGCGGGGCGTTGCAGACGAGGTAGGCCACCGGCAGACGCAGGCCCCCCTGGGGCAGCCGCTTCCTGTCCAGCGCGCTGTTCATCCACGCCCCGCCCCGCTTGGAGGCCGGACGGCTGTAGGGGTCCAGGTAGAAGGCGGCGATGTCCTGGCCCGACTCGTCCGCCACGCGGAAGAAGCGCACGCCCTCATCCCACACGGGCACCTCGCCATCGGCGGCGCGCACGGTGACGCCGAAGAGCCGGTGGGCGGTGTCGAACAGGCCCTCCAGCACGCGCGGCAGCGCGAAGTACGGGCGCAGCTCCTCGTCGGTATAGGCGTAGCGCTCCTCACGCAGCCGCTCGGCCCAGAAGGCCGAGTCCCACAGCTTCAGCTCGAACGAGGCATCCCCCATCTTGCGGCGGGCGAACTCCGTCAGCTCGTCGAGCTCGCCCTGGGCGCGCGAGCGGGCCGCCCCGCGCAACTCCGCGAGCAGCTTCTCCACCGCCGGCACTCCGGGCGCCATCTTCGCCGCCGGGCTCACCTCGGCGAACGAGCCGTAGCCGAGCAGGCGGGCCTTCTCCTGGCGCAGGGCGAGGATGCGCTCGATGAGGGGCATGTTGTCCACCTCGCCCGAGGAGGCCCGGGTGATGTAGGCGCGGTAGACCTTCTCGCGCAGCTCCCCACGGCGCGAGTGCTCCATGAAGGGCTGGAAGCTGGGGGCATCCAGGGTGATGCGCCACGGACCGTTCTCCGCGGTGGGCTCGGGGGCGCCGGGCTGCAGACCCTGCCGGGCGGCCTGGGCGGCCATGGCGAGCGCGCTGGGTGGCAACCCTCCACCTCCTCGCGTCGGGTGAGCGTCATGGACCACGACTTGGTGGAATCGATGACGTTGTTGGAGAAGCGGGTGGACAGCTCGGCCAGCTCCCGCTCGATGGCCTGGAAGCGCTCACGCGCCTCGCCCTCCAGCCCCACACCGGACAGCTCCGCGTCGCGCAGGGCCGCCTCGATGATGCGGTGCTGGGCCTCCTCGAGCGACTTCCACTCACCGCTCTCGCGCAGCGCCTTGTAGGCCCGGTACAGGGGCACGCTCTGCCCGATGCGCATGAGGCTCTCCACCACGTCCCCCTCGACGGCGGCGTGCGCCTGGCGCAGTTCCGGGCTGTTCTGCACCCCCATCAGGTGGTTGACCACGCCCCAGGCCGGGCCCAGCGGCTCGGTGATGGCGGACAGCCGCTCCACCGTGCCCGCCCAGGTGGGCTGGACGTCGCGCTCGAGCTCGTCCAGCTGCGCGTTCATGCGCTGGAGCAGCTCGCGCAGCGCGGGCTCCACGTGCTCGGGGCGGATGCGGTCGAACTGGGGAAAACCTTCGGTCTGAAGCAGCGGATTCTCGGCGACAGAGGCGTTCATGGCCCGCAAGGGTAAGACTCCCGCCCCGCGTTGGCAGCATTCTCGGCGGGCGAACCGGACAAGTCGTCGGGGAGTGTACGTCCCCGGGCCCCCCTCCCCACGGGACTTCCCTCGTCCGCCCCTCCATGCTTAGGGTGGCCCGGCTCCACCCCCGGCCTACGCCCCATGATGAGATCCGCATTGATGGCTCCTCCCTCTCGCGTGCCTCCTCCGCGAGCGAGCCTGCTGCCTGGCGCGAGGCACGTCCTGCGCACCCCCCACTTCATCGTCCAGGCCGACGACTTCCTGGGCATCCTGCTCACCGAGCGCACCGACGTCCCCTACGCCTCACTCCAGGAACTCGAGGATGTCATGGACGAGCTGTGCGACACCCTGGATGAGCAGGGCCGCGCGCGCTACGCCCTCCTGGCGGATCTCCGGGCCGCCCTCGGCCGGAATGATCCCGCCTTCGAGACCACCATGAATCGGCTCACCCCCCGGTGGTGCGAGGGCTTTCGCAGGGTGGGGGTGCTGGTGCAGACGGTGATCGGACAGATGCAGGTCCAGCGCTACGCCCGGCAGGATGGCATCGAGCGGTTGATCACGACCGACGAGGCCCAACTGCTCGACTATCTCACCGCTGGGTGAACATCCCCCCGGGGACGTGGCCGAAGATGCGGCCCCTGAACTCGGCCCCCACGCCCCATTCCAGCCCGTGAATGGTGGCGTCGAGGAGCCCGGTGTCCACATGCTCCCAGGTGCGTCCGCCATCCTCGCTGTGGTGGTACCAGTAGCTTCCCCCGTCCTTGAACGGATCGCTGGCATAGGTGAGCACGCGCACGGTGTCTCCCGACACGGCGAGGTCACGGACGTAGTGGGGCTGGTCCGTGATGGGCCTCCACTCCTCCCCCCGGCGCATCGCGGCGGATGGCCAGCCACTCCCCCACCCGGCCGGCGAGCACGCCTCCATCCCCCGTCTGCAACTCGGCCTCCGGCATGGGCTCGTACGTCCAGGTCCGGCCCTGGTCGGACAACCGGAAGAGCCCGCTGGGACCCAGGAGCCAGACGGTCCCATTCGGACCCGGCACGAGCCGGTCCCGGAGGAAATCCGGTTTGCCGGCGAGCGCCACGTTGGAGAACGTCTGTCCCCCGTCCGTGCTGACCACCAGCATCCAGCTCGACAGGGCCCAGACCTCTCGCGGTGACACGGCGAGCAGATCGCCACAATATGGAAGCACCCCTCGCACCTCCCAGGATTCCCCCTCGTCGACAGAGCGGATGATCTGGTGGATGCGCTCGTCGCTCCGGCCGACCTCGACGGGTTTGGAGAGCACGCCGAACCATGCGCCCCCGGCACTGCTCAGATCCAACACGATCCCGTCGAAGAACGACACGAGGCGCACCCCATGGCGGCTCATCCGCCAGAGCGCACTCGACCTGACATCCCAATGCCGGGTGATGAACGCGGAGTGGTCACCCACGAAGACCTCATCATGAAGGCCCCACCCAGGCTCCTCCGGTCCCACGGGCATCCACCTGCGGTTGCCCATGCCGATGCCCCACCCCTCGCGCAGCGTTTCACGACCCCAGATATAGCACCTCCTCCCAGGCAGAGCAGACAGGGCGAGAACAGGAGGACCAGCAGCACCTTGAGCAGATGGCGCATCATGGTCAGTGCATCCCCCCATCCCACCAGCGCTGGTACATGAATGACTTCACCTCTCGCTCCATTCGATCGGCCTGGTCCTGAAGCTCCTGCCGGACCTGCGACGAGGTCGCGTTGACGATGGTCGCCACATCCTTGGGCCCCACCCGGTCGAGGACATCGAGGATCTGCTCCAGCCCATCCTTGTTGAGCAGATCCTGGAGGTCCGGCGTGGTGAGGATGGTCTTCAAATCCTGCGTGGACAGGAGAGAAGCCCCGCTTCCAGATAGGCAGTCACGTGGGTCCTGTAGGCGAACTTCCGGAAGTCCTCCGGCTGGCGTTCGAGCTTGGCGAACTCGCAGCCGTTGGCGGCGCGCGCTTTTTCCATCTCCACCTGAAGCAACTTCAACGTCTTGTCGCGCCACTCGAGCCCCTCGAGCGACAACTGAGTGGGCCCCAGCGCCGCGAAGGCCCGGACGTACTTGTCGCCGTATTGCAGGTAGTACGGAGGCGGCTGCACGCCCGGATTGCGCGCGCGGAAGTCCTCCTCCCTCCGGCGGTAGTAATCCATCCTTCCCGGAGGCACCTCGCGCGGCGAGTTGGCGCCCGGCGAAGCAGCGGGAGCCTGGCAGAGGGTGTTGCGCTCGGGTGGGGCCAGGGTCCTGGCCCCCGGTGCGTTCGGCGGAGGCGGCGCCGCGCCCTGGGTCGCGGCGGTTTCATCCAGGGAGGGAGCGGTTGCACCGGCACGGCCGGTCACGGGAAGGGACATGACAGTTCCTGAAGGGGGTTTTCACCCACTCCGAGCAAGACGCCTGCCATGGGCCGCTTCCTCTGGTACACCCTCCCCGCCGACCTCCGACGAATCCACGCCGTGGATGGAGCCTCTCGCGGTGTGGATGGGCTCACGAGACCGGGTGACCTCGGCTGAAGGAGCAGACGCCATGAAGCCCCCCATCGGACGCGATACCCAGCTGTGCATGTCATTGGCGGGAAGGCCCGGCAACTTCGGGTCCCGCTTCCACAACCACCTCTACGAGGCGCTGGGCCTCGACTACGTGTACAAGGCCTTCACGACGCGGGATCTGCCCGCGGCGATCGGTGGCGTCCGCGCGCTCGGCATCCGCGGTTGCGCCATCTCCATGCCGTTCAAGGAGGCGGTGATTCCGCTGCTCGACGGGCTGGAGGCTCGGCCAGGGCCATCGATTCGGTCAACACCCTCGTGAACGACGGCGGCCGGCTCACCGGGTACAACACCGACTATGTCGCGGTGCGGAGGCTCATCGAACGAGCCCGGCTCGCTCCCGACACGCCCTTCCTGCTGCGTGGCAGCGGTGGCATGGCCAAGGCGGTGGCCGCCGCGTTCCGGGACGCCGGACTGCGGGCCGGCACGATCATCGCCCGGAACGAGGCCGCTGGCACCGCGCTCGCCCGGACCTATGGCTACCGCTGGCAGGCCAAGCTTCCCGACGCCCCGACCCCCTCCTGGTGAATGTCACGCCCCTGGGCATGGCGGGCGCCGATCAGGACGTGCTCGCCTTCCCCGAGCCCCTCATCGCCGCGTGTGACATCGCCTTCGACGTCGTCGCGCTGCCCATCGAGACGCCTTTTCTCCAGCGGGCCCGAGCGCTCGGCAAGCGGCTCATCTCAGGCGGCGAGGTCGCCATGCTCCAGGCGCTGGAGCAGTTCATCCTCTACACCGGCGTCACGCCGACGGAAGCCCAGGCCCAGGCGGCGGCGGCCTTCGCCCGGGGCTGAGGCCCGCGAGCACGCACCCCTTCAGTAGACAATGCAATCGAACTGCTCGATGACGGCCTTGAGTGCTTCCGGGGTCGTCTCGTGCCGCCTGGCCATGGCGGGAGCGAACAGCGTCACGGCAGCCGTGGGCCTCGGCTGCTGATCGAGTCCCTGCACGGTGATCTCACCAAAGCTGCCGGGCCATGTCGCGCGACGGAGTTCGCTGGCATTTTGAATAGGGTTCAAGATGGTGAAGCATGGCCACTTGGGGAACCGCAAGGTCCGAGGATCACAGCCCATGAAGCGGCAACCATCCAGGCGCGCCTCGCTGAAGTCGCAGTCCTCGATGGCTCCGTTCTCCGCCCCTGTCGAGTAGTCGGGCCAGTGGCCAAAGTCACACCCCGACAGGTTTCCCTTGAACCGGCAGCCCTTCAGGGAGGCATATACCCACTGCTGATGGTTCTTCAGTTCCTGCTTCACCTCGAAGGTACAGCCGATGAACCGGGCATCCTTGATGATCAGATTCCTGGCGGACACCTTCAGGACAATGGTGCAGTCTTTCAAGGTCAGGTTGGAGCTGAGGAAATAGAGCGCGCCCTTATCCGTCAGCTCCAATCTTTCATTTCTGATTTCCTTGTCCCTGAAGATGACATTTCTCAACCCTGTCATGGCTGGACCTCTCAGAAGGTAAGCATCCGGAAGAGTTCACCCGCCATGCGCCTGCCATGCAACGCGAGATTCGACTCCGTTCCGGAGAGGATCTCGTACTTGTGGCCTGTTGCAGGATCAACCACGTCGACCCCTTTGGTTTCCACTCAAGGAGTCCCTCGAACTGGTCCTGGACCCTGCGATGAACGAAACGGCCCCGAGCTTCGCGCTCCAGCAAACGCGCCAGCCAGTACCTGCCTCGCTTCGTCGCCTTGGCGATGGCATCCCGCTCACCGAAGCTCAGTTTGTCGGGACCCCACTCCTCGCCGCCTGCGTCACCGCTTCCTGGAGCTGGTCTCCCACTGGATCCTTCGCGGGGATGTCCCCGAGCCACTTCCCCCGTGGCAGGTGCCATCGCTGCCCATTGCCCAGCAACACCTGCTGATTGCCTCCCCGATGCCGGATGACCGTGGACCCTCCACGTCCTGGAGTCCCTCCTCCCGCCCTCTTCTTGAGCATCACCAGCGTGAGCCCACCTTCTGCACTCACCGCCACCGTGTGCACCGACTCCACCGCCTCGACCAGGGCTCGCGCCGCCTCTTCCGCCCGTGCCCGTCCCAACACCCCCCGCTCCGCCCGCCTGGGCCTCCCACTGCACCCCCGCCTGCACGAAGCCCGGCAATGCACGCACCCGGCTCGCCACCTGCCCCAGCGCTCCTCCCGCCACCGCCCCCACTCCCAGAATCAGCCCCCGCGCCGCATCACGTCCCAGCACTCGCGCGAACTCCTCGCCCGCCTCTCGCAGTTCCTCGAAGCTGCTCGCCTCGTGGGCCCGCGTGGCCATACGCGCCCACCCGTCCATCAACCCCCAGACGGTGTCCACCCCCAACCACCCCACCAGAATCACCGTGAGCGTCGCCGCCAGCCCCTTCGTCATCATCGGCTCGGGCACCAGCCACAGCGCCGGTACAACCCCACCGTCCACACCACCAGCGCCACCACCGCCCTCGGATTGAGTTCGCGGGCCACCGCCTCGCGCGTCTCGTCCAGCACCGGGCCCAACGCCAACGCGAGCGCCAGGATGCGCCGGTCATCCGTGCGCAACCAGGGCCCATCGTCCAACAAGCCCAGACAGTCTCCCCTCCCCTCTTCCCGCACCACGTCAGGTAGCGCTCGCGCAGCGCCACCTCGGCCTCGGGAGACAAGGATGCCTCCTTGCCCAGGGGCGCCAGGGTGAGCACCGGTCGCGATACACCTCCGCCAGCCACTCCTCCTCCAGCCCAAGCTCCAACAGCCTCCGTGCCTCCTCCCGAGGCCCCGCCTCCAACCGCATGGAGCGCACGAGCCGTGAGATGGCCCGCTGGAAATCCTCGCGCGTGAGCGGCACCGGACACGTGGCCACACGCCCCGGCTCGATGACGTCCACGTCGTACACGGCCTCCCGCTCCATGCCGGATGCGGAGGAACGCGCCGCGGGTGCCGCCAGCAACCCGCGCCCCGTCGCGCCCGTCGCACACGCGGCCTGCAGCACGAGCACCACGAGGAGCGCCACCCCCTCCCCCCGTCCCTTGCTCCCAACTGGCTGGTGGTTCAATCCAGGCTCCGTGGAATGCAATCCGTTCTCCGGCTTGGAGTGCGCCATCGCTCAGTTGTCGAAGTAGGGCGACAGCGGACCCGCCCAGAGACTGGGGACGTCTCGCGCGTTGGTGCCAGATGCAGGGGTCGGTTGATATGCGCGAAACTCGCCGTTCGCGGTGCCGACCTGTGGAAACAAGAGCCGTTGTGAGTAATCCATCTTCATGATTTCGACGGAGCCGGTGGAACTCACCGTATAGCTCTGCTCCACGGCCACCGAGACGGCGGTGGGCAGCGTGCACTTGCGGAAACCATAGCCTTGCGAGGGCGTGCAGCTCGACTGCGCGCCCGTCGACGTGTTCCTGATCGTCAGGGTGCCCACGTTCGTACCCGATGCGATGAAGCCGCCGAGTTCGGTGAAGCTACGGGCATAACGCGCGTTCGCGTACGCGACGGTACAGCCGACGCAATCCGTCAAATAGGCGTAGTACGGCTGCCCTCCCAGGTTCGTTCCGTTCGACAACCGGAAACCGTATTGCGGCAATCGCGTCGCCGGGTGCGCGGTGTCATGGTCGTTCATGTAGGAACGGTACTGGCCATTGGCGGAGCCATATCGCCACGTGCCTCCATTGTCCTCGGACCAGGCCACATGTTCGCGTGGATCGAGTGACAGGAGGGCGCCAGTCGCCGTCGCGCTCAACTCATTGCGAGCATGGGGGCCCGCCAGGGCGGTGTCGGCGAGCGGCGCGTTGAACGAGAAGAAGTTGGTCGCCGGGCTGGCGTGTACATTGCTCACAACCAGGCCGTACATCGTCCCGCCTTGGAGCGTCGCGGGTGTGTTCACCCAGGCGAGAACCGGGACCGCGTCATTGGCCTCCGCCTTGGCCTCATTGTGACGGGTGCAGCCATTGACGGTTTCCGTGGCGATCACGTTCGCCGGAAGCCCCGTGGTGGGGTTGATCTGCACGAGACTCCCGCGAAGGAGCCCGCCGTCTCCAGCGCCATAACCCGCGTTGTTGGCGTCCCAGCAACTCGCGCCGCGCAATTTGAAGCCGAAGTAGAACCGATCGATGGTGATGGTGCTGGTTGGCACGAAGCGCAGCAGCGTCCGATAGTTCGCGGCTTTCAACGGCGAGTCGTTGACGTTCTCGATTCCGATTGGAATCGAGGCGGCCCGTCCACCCGCTGCCAAGGCCACCGCCGCGACCGCTGTTGGCGCCGGGCTCCCATCGACCCACCGAGGGTTGCCGTCGTCGTTGCCGCCACCACATGCGGTGAACAGGGCCACCGAGGTGGCAAGCGCGGCGCTCAGCGTCGAGGATCGAAATGGAGTCATGATTGGCATGGCGGGCAGGTGCCGGAGAGGGAGTCCAGGAAATCGGAAACACTGTATCAGCGCCCCTTCCGTCCCCCCGCCTTGACAGGGCACCGCCCCCTTGTTCTCACCTGAAGCCATGCTCTGCTTCGTCCTCGCGGCCTCGCTCGCCGCCGCCCCCGCCCCCCGCGCCGCCTCCGCCACGGAGACCCTCGTCCACATTCCCCGGCTGGACGCGCTCCAGGGCCTCACCGCCTTCCTCGAGCGGGCGGGCCAGCCCGCCGCGCTGCTGCGGCCCGATGCCTGGTTCGCCGAGCTCCACCCCATCCTCTCGATCGATCCCCGCCAGCCAGACACCCTCACCCGCGCGGGCATCGATCCCGCCAGCCCCCTCACCCTGTCCCTGCTGTCCTCGGGCCGCATCTCCTGTACGCGCCTGGCCGACCCCAAGCTCTTCCAGGAACGGGCCGCCGAGATGCTCATGTCCGCCAACCCCAAGGTGACGGAGGTGAAGCCCACCACCAGCGCGGGCCTCACCTCCGTGCTCGTTCCCCGCGACTCCGGAGGCGACATCGGCTACGCCCTCAAGGGGAAGGAGGCATGCGCCTTCGCGAGCGTGAGCGGGGGCTTCGTCGACGACGGCCAGGGCAAGGTGCTCTTCAGGGAGGCCTCGCGGCTGGTGGGCCTGACGCCCAAGGCCGACGCCCGGATGGGCAAGCTCCCCGGCGTCGTCTATGTGTCCAGCGCCAAACGCGGCCTCACCGTGGGCCTGGACGGTTCCGCCACGGCGCTCCAAATGGAGGGCACGGGCACGAACCTGCCACTGCCCGCCTTCCAGTCCTCGGGCACGAGCCCCTACGGCACCATGATGCCCACCGGCCTGCTCTTCTCGCGCGCCCGCCTCTCCCCCCGGGCGTGTCCGACGCCATGGACCACGTGCGCGCCCTCCTCCAGCAGGTCTGCTCCGCCTGCCCCCAGGCCGAGCTGTCCTCCATCACGCGCGCGGTGGCCGGACGGCTCACGGGCAACGTGCTGATCGCGGTGGACGGGGTGCGGCCACGGCCCAACCTGCGCACCCCCGACGGCCGCTTCTTCGCAACGCGTCAAGCGCTCGTCGCCGAGGTGACGGACCCAGCGGCGGTGAGGAGCGCGCTCGCCCCACTCGCGAAGTTCCCCGGCGCCCGGGTGCTCGAGGATGGGTACGCCCTGGACTTGAAGGGAGGCACCCTCCTCTTGCGGCTAAAGGGCCGGCACCTCGCCCTGGGCAATGACGAGACCGCGGCCTCCAGCCTGCTCTCCGTCGTGCCCACACAAGGCGCGAAGCTGCCCCACGCCGTGACCTTCACCGTGGACCCGGCCCGGCTGGCCAGCGGCCTCAAGCAGGTGTCCCTGATGGACGTGGTCGCCGACAAGAGCCTCGCCGGCATCTTCACCGTGGGGCTCGAGCTGGGCCCCCTGCTGTCCCGGAGCAAGGACATCGAGGGTTGGCTCGACAGCCTTCCGGGGAGGTCATCGCTTCTCCAGCCGCTGGACGCTGCCCGCCACGCCCTGATCGTGCTAGATGCGCGGACCTATGGACGGAACCTCGGAAACGGATCCCCTTCGCGCCCGGCTGCAACAGTTGGAGAAGCAGGCGGAGCTGGGCGGCGGCGCCGACCGCATCGCCAAGCAGCACGAGGCCGGCAAGCTCACGGCCCGCGAGCGCATCGACCTGCTGCTCGACCCCGGCTCCTTCACGGAGATGGACAAGTTCGTCACCCACCGCAGCAGTGACTTCGGCATGGGCGACAAGAAGATCCCAGGCGACGGCGTCGTCACCGGCTACGGCACCGTCGAGGGCCGGCAGGTGTTCGTCTTCGCCCAGGACTTCACCGTCTTCGGCGGCTCGCTCTCCGGCGCCTATGCCCAGAAGATCTGCAAGATCATGGACATGGCCATGCGCGTGGGCGCGCCCGTCATCGGCCTGAACGACTCGGGCGGCGCGCGCATCCAGGAGGGCGTGGAGAGCCTCGCGGGCTACGCCGACATCTTCCTGCGCAACACGCTCGCCTCGGGCGTGGTGCCGCAGCTCTCCCTCATCCTGGGCCCGTGCGCGGGCGGCGCGGTGTACTCGCCCGCCATCACCGACTTCATCCTCATGGTGAAGGACACCTCCTACATGTTCATCACCGGTCCGGACGTCATCAAGACGGTGACGCACCAGGAGGTGACGAAGGAGGAGCTGGGCGGCGCGCTCGCGCACAACCAGAAGTCGGGCGTGGCGCACTTCGCCGCGGAGAACGAGCAGGCCGCCATCTCCATGACGCGCGAGCTGCTCTCCTACCTGCCCTCCAACAACCAGCAGGATCCGCCGGCCCAGCCCACCGAGGACGATCCCTTCCGCGCGGAGGACAGCCTCAAGACGGTGGTGCCGAGCAACCCCAACAAGCCCTACGACGTGAAGGAGATCCTCCGCGCCGTGGTGGACGACCGGCACTTCTTCGAGGTGCAGGAGCACTTCGCCAAGAACATGGTGGTGGGCTTCGCGCGCATGAACGGGCGCTCGGTGGGGCTCGTGGCCAACCAGCCGGCGGTGCTCGCGGGCTGTCTGGACATCGACGCGAGCGTGAAGGCGGCGCGCTTCGTGCGCTTCTGCGACTGCTTCAACATCCCGCTCGTCACCTTCGTGGACGTGCCGGGCTTCCTGCCGGGGACGGATCAGGAGTGGGGTGGCATCATCACCCACGGCGCCAAGCTGCTCTACGCCTTCGCCGAGGCCACCGTGCCCAAGGTGACGCTCATCACCCGCAAGGCGTACGGCGGGGCCTATGACGTCATGGCCTCCAAGCACATCCGCGCGGACATCAACTACGCCCGGCCCACCGCGGAGATCGCCGTCATGGGCCCCGAGGGCGCCGTCAACATCATCTTCCGGGAGGAGCTCAAGCGCGCCCCGGACGCCAACGCCGAGCGCACCCGGCTGGTGAACGACTACCGCGAGAAGTTCGCCAACCCCCTTCAAGGCGGCGGAGCTCGGCTACATCGACGAGGTCATCCGCCCCGAGGAGACGCGCGCCAAGGTCATCCGCGCCCTGGAGATGCTCAAGAACAAGCGCCAGGAGAACCCTCCGCGCAAGCACGGCAACATCCCGCTCTGAGCGGCCCGCCGGGGGCCCCGTCACCCAGGGGCCCCCCACGACGCACCGCATCCATCCGCGCTTGCGCGCTACCGGATGAGTCGTTAGGGAGGGGCGCATGGCCAACCCACGCCCGTCCCTCGATGACGCCTCCCTGAACACCCTCTTCAACGAAGCGCGCAGCCACAACGCGTGGCTCGACCGCCCGGTGGAGGACGCCGTCCTCAAGCGCCTCTACGAGCTCGCGCGGATGGGCCCCACGGCGGCCAACGCGCAGCCCCTGCGCCTGGTGTTCGTCAAGAGCCAGGCCGCCAAGGAGAAGCTCAAGCCCGCGCTCTCCGCCGGCAACGTGGACAAGACGATGAACGCGCCGGTGACGGCCATCGTCGCGTACGACACCGAGTTCTACGAGCAGATGCCCAAGCTGTTCCCCGCCCGGGACATGAAGCCCATGTTCCTGGGAATGCCGGCCGAGGCACGTGAAAAGTCCGCCTACATGAACAGCAGCCTCCAGGGCGCCTACCTCATCCTCGCGGCCCGGGGCCTGGGCCTGGACTGCGGCCCCATGGCGGGCTTCAACAACGCCAAGGTGGACGCCACGTTCTTCCCGGACGGCAAGTGGAAGAGCAACTTCCTGCTCAACCTGGGCTACGGCGACCCGGCGAAGCTCTTCCCGCGCAACCCCCGTCTGGACTTCGCCGACGCCTGCCGGATTGAATGAGGGCTCCCCGGCTTGCGAAAGCAGGCAGGCAGTCGAAGACTATCTCCTGAAAATTCAGGGCGAATCCCCCGGGGAAATTTTTGGGGGTGCGTTCGCGCTTCAAGGAGCGCACTCAATAAGGAGCCCCGTTTGTCTCAACCCCGCCTGGTCCTCTTCCTCGCCGACATCGAAGGCAATCTCACCGCCCTGCGTCAGACGCTGTCCCGGGCGTGTGAGACCGCGCATGTCCCCCTGCCCGACGTGCGCTGGGTCGAGGCCGCCGCGCCCATGACCGACGCGGGTTGGCGCGTGGCCGAGGTGAAGCTGCAGCCCTCCGGCGGCAAGGCCGTCCCCGAGGACCACCTGGACTCGCTGGTGCGCGCCGTGGCGCGTGACTTCCGCGACCAGGCCGTGGGCCTCTACACCGACAAGGCCGGCAGCTACGGCCGCGCCTCCCTGAGCGAGCCCGGCCGTCCGTCGCGCTCGCTCGAGGGCGAGTACATCGACGTGGTGCGTCAGACGGCGCGTTGGCTGGGCGTGGAGGCGCCGGTGCTCGGCCGCCTGCTCGACGGGGGAGCGACCGCGCGCAACCTGCTCGCCGCGGCGGTGGACTTCGGCAACGAGTCGCCCCAGCAGGGCGCCGCTGCCAACCCGGGCAAGCCGGGCCGTCGGGGTGAGCAGCCCCCCGCGCCGCCTCCGGAGCCGGACGAGGATGACCGCTTCGTCGAGGCGAAGCTGGTCGAGGCCCGCCGGTTGATGGAGCAGTACCTCAGCCACCGCAAGTAGGACGCGTCTCGAAAGGGCCGGGCGCCGCCGCCGTGTGCTAAAGGGGGCGCCCATGGCCAAGATTCGAAAAATCCTCGTCGCCAACCGCGGCGAGATCGCCGTCCGGGTGATGCGCACCTGCAAGGAGCTCGGCATCGCCACGGTGGCCGTCTACTCCGAGGCGGATCGCTCCGCCCTCCATGTGCGCACCGCCGACCAGGCCTTCCTCGTGGGTCCCCCGCCCTCGCGGGAGAGCTACCTCGTGCAGGAGCGCATCCTCGATGCCGCCCGCCAGGCCGGCGCGGATGCCATCCACCCCGGCTACGGCTTCCTCTCGGAGAACGCGTCCTTCGTGCGCGCGTGCGAGAAGGCCGGCATCACCTTCATCGGGCCTCCCGCCAGCGCCATGGACGCCATGGGCGAGAAGACGCGCGCCCGGCAGAACATGATCAAGGCGGGCGTGCCCGTGGTGCCCGGCAGCACCGAGCCCTTCGCCAGCAGCGAGGAGGCGCGCGCCTACGCCGAGAAGATCGGCTTCCCCGTGATGCTCAAGGCCGCGGGCGGTGGCGGCGGCAAGGGCATGCGCCGCGTGGACCGGCTCGAGGACTTCGACTCCTCGTGGCGCGCCGCCAAGAGCGAGGCGCTCAACGCCTTCGGCAACGACGCCGTCTACATCGAGAAGTACCTGGAGAAGCCCCACCACGTGGAGATCCAGGTGTTCGCCGATGCGCATGGCAACACCATCCACCTCAACGAGCGCGAGTGCTCGGCGCAGCGCCGCCACCAGAAGGTGGTGGAGGAGACGCCCAGCCCCATCCTCACGCCGGAGCTGCGCGCGAAGATGGGCGAGGTGGCGGTGAAGGCCGCCCAGGCGGTGGGCTACGTGGGCGCGGGCACGGTGGAGTTCCTCGTGGACGTGCACCGCAACTTCTACTTCCTGGAGATGAACACCCGGCTCCAGGTGGAGCACCCGGTGACGGAGTGGGTGACGGGGTTGGACCTGGTGGCCTGGCAGATCAAGGTCGCCGAGGGCGAGAAGCTGCCGCTCACCCGGGCACCCACGCCCAACGGCCACGCCATCGAGGTGCGCATCTACGCGGAGGACCCGGCGCGCAACTTCATGCCGAGCCCCGGCCGCATCACCACGCTGCGCGTGCCCGGTGGGCCCTACCTGCGCGACGACTCGGGCGTGTACCCCGGCTACACCGTGCCCAACTTCTATGACCCCATGATCTCCAAGCTGTCCGTGTGGGCCCCCACGCGCGCGGAGGCGATCGAACGGGCGAAGCGGGCACTGGACGAGTACGTGGTCAAGGGCATCACCGCCAACGTGCGCTACCTGCACGCCATCCTCTCGCACCCGGAGTTCACCGGGGGCGACTACGACACGGGCTTCCTGCCGCGCCAGCACGAGGCGCTGCTGGGCAACACGGAGGATCCGAAGCTCACCGAGGCGGCGCTGCTGGCCAGCGTGGTGTACGCCTACCAGCGCGACCAGAAGCGGGCCAAGGCCCTGCCCCAGGCGCCCAGCGAGGGCGAGGCGGGCATTTCCGCGTGGCGGCGGGCGCTCCGCCGCGGCCGCTAGAACCGTCAACCCGGGACACGACGACGAGCCATGCGTTACTTCGCGAAGCTGCACGGACAGAAGGAAGCGGTGCCGGTGGACATCGAGCCCGCGGGAGACAACCGCTACAAGCTCACGCACGCGGGCAGGAGCGTGGTGGTGGACGCCCTGGCGCTCGAGGGCGGCGCGCTGTCGCTGTTGATGGAGGGCCAGTCGTACAACGTCGAGTTCGACGAGGCGGGCGACGAGGTGCGGGTGCTCGTGCGCGGGCAGTGGTCGCGCATCGACGTGGCGGACGAGCGGCGGCTGCGGCTGCGCCAGGGCACGGCGGGCTTCAGCGTGGAGGGCAAGCAGCTCATCTCCGCGCCCATGCCCGGCAAGGTGGTCAAGGTGCTGGTGAAGCTCGGCGACGAGGTGAAGGAGGGCCAGGGGCTGGTGGTCGTCGAGGCGATGAAGATGGAGAACGAGCTGAAGAGCCCCAAGGCCGGCAAGGTGGTGGAGCTGCCCGCCAAGGAAGGCACCGCGGTGGAGATCAACGCCCGGCTCGTGGTGGTCGAGTAGCCTCCCCCGGAGGGGTGATGGAAATGCTCTGCACGTTGCGCAGTCTGACGGAGACCCAGCGCCGGGCGCTGCTCGCGGCGCCCGACCAGCTCGAGGCCTTCCTCGATGACGAGGAGGACTTCGGGGACGCGCAGGGCGCGCGCTTCCTGGAGCTGGACATCGGGGAGACGTGGCACGGCCTGCAGTACCTGCTCACGCACACGGCGTGGGAGGGTGAGGCCCCACTGGACTTCCTCGTGCGCGGCGGCGAGGACGTGGGCGACATCCCCTCGGACGAGGGCACCGCGCGCCTCTTCACCCCCGCCCAGGTGCAGGAGCTGTCGCGGGCCCTCCAGGCGCTCCCCGCGAGCACGCTGCGCCAGCGCTACGAGCCGGCGCGCATGCAGCGCGAGGACATCTACCCGGGCTTCTGGGAGGAGCCTCCGCCGGATCTGGATCCCCAGGAGGAGCTGCTGTCCTACTTCGAGGAGCTGAAGGAGTTCGCGGCCGGCGTGGCCCGGCGCGGCCTCGCGCTGCTCGTGTTCATCGGCTGAAGCTCAGGCCGAGAGCACGTCGTGGCTCAGCTTGATCACCAGCGCCACCACCACGCCCAGCACCACCTTGCGCACCAGCCGGTCGCCACCGCGCACGGCGAAGTGCGCGCCCAGCCACGCCCCGGTGAACTGGGCGGCCGCCATGGGCAGCGCCACGTGCCAGAGCACCAGCCCGCGCCAGGCGAAGAGGCACACCGCCGAGAGGTTCGTCGCGAAGTTCACCACCTTGGCGTCCGCCGAGGCGTGCGTCAGGCTGTGCCCGAGCAGCCCCGAGAAGGCGATGATGAGGAAGGTGCCCGTGCCCGGCCCGAAGAAGCCGTCATAGGTGCCGATGAGCAGCGCGATCAGCGCGCCCAGCGCTCGCAGGCGCGCGAGCGGAGGCTCGGGCCGCGCTCCGGGCGGAGGCCCCCCGGCGGAAGGCCAGGAAGACGGCCACCACCACCAGCAGCACGAGCACCACCGGCTTGAGGACCTCCGGGCGCAGGAGCAACACCAGCCCCGCGCCCAGCAGCGCGCCCACCAGCCCGAGGGGGAAGGTGATGGCGGCCAGCCCTCCACGCACCAGCCCCGCCCGCCAGAAGCGCACCAGCGCCGCGAACGCGCCGAACACCGACTGGCCCTTGTTGGTCCCCAGCGCCACGTGAGGCGGCAGGCCGGTGGACAGGAGAGCAGGCAGCGAAATCAATCCACCCCCTCCCGCGATGGCATCCACCATACCCGCGGTGAGAGCCGCGACACACAACAGGACAAGCTGGAGCGGGGAGAGGTCCACGAGCGGGCACCTAGCACGTCCAAAGCTTGCGCGCGCGCTCACTCTGCGCGTCAATCGGGGCAAGACACTTCCGAGGTCCCATCGTGCTCGCGTCCCTCGTTTCCATGATGACCGCCGCATGGCTGATGGCCGCGCCCCCGGAGGCGGCGGCCGGCCCCACCTGCCGCTCCATCGATGGGCACGTGGCGTGCGGCTACCAATGCAAGTCGGATGGGCAGCGCGTGCGGTGCGCGCAGACGCCCCAGGGCTCCTGCCGGTCATTGACGGACAGTCCGTCTGTTTCGATCCGCCCGCCTACATCGTCCGGGTCTACGGCTCCGCGCTGCCCGCGCCCGAGTGCAAGACGATCGACGGGCAGGTGGCGTGCGGCTACCAGTGCGTCACGCAGTTCGGCAAGGTGCAGTGCGCGCACCCCCGCGGGCATCTGCGGCGGCCGCAACGGAGAGATCGTCTGCTTCGATCCGCCCCCCGAGGTGTTCGCCCTGTATGGCCGGGAAGCGCCCCGCGCCGAGTGCAAGGGCTACGGCTCGGACCGGCGTGCGGCTACAAGTGCACCGTGGGCTCCGGCAAGGTGGCCTGCAATACGACGCCCATGGGGGTCTGCAAGAGCGATGGTTTGCAGCTCAAGTGCTTCGATCCGCCCGCCCAGGCGCTCTGTGCGTGGGGCAAGTCGCTGCCCGCGCTGCAGTGCCAGTCGAGCGATGGGCACCCGGTGTGCGGCTACGGCTGCGTGAAGGCCTACGCCAAGGCGGCCTGCGCGAGCACGCCCAAGGGGATGTGCAAGGTGTTCGATAGCGAGGTGCACTGCTTCGACCCCCCGTCGCCCTGGACGCGGACGCCGAATGCCTGAAGATCATTGGAATGGCCACGTTGGACACCCCGTGAGACAAGCCCGGCAGCCAGCTTTCCCTGAGCCGATGACGGGGTTAGCGTGGCCCAGGGCACACAAGGAGCCGCACCCGCGATGGCCGAGGGAGACGTCCGGCAGTACTTCGTGAGGAATGATCAGGGCGCCATCTGGGGTCCCCTGGAGTTGGCCACCATCGAGTTGCTCATCGACAATGGCGCCATCCAGGGACGACTCCAGGTGTCCGAGGACGGCATCCACTTCGCCCAGCCCGGACTCTTCCCGCATGTGCGCGAGGCCTTCCCTCGCGAGATGTGGGGCGACGTCATCACCCCGGGCCCCAGCACGCCCGTGCCGAACAACCGCCCGCCCAACGCTCCCGCGCCCGTGGCGTCCGCCGCCCCACCGCCTGGAAGCGTGGGCGTGCCCATGGCGGGACCCGGTATCGCTCGCGCCCCCGTGGCGGCTCCCGGAGTCCCCGCCCCGGGTCCCGGCGCCCGGCCCATGGCGCCGCCTCCGGGCGCGCCTCGCCCAGGACCCGGCGCGGCTCCCCCGCCCGCTCGTCCCGCCGCTCCCGGAGCCGCTCCTCACGGTGGCCCGGGTGTGCCTCCTGGTGCGGGGCCTCGGCCCACGGCTCCTGGTGTGCCCACCGCCGCCGCTCCCGGCGTCGCTCCCCACGGTGGCCCGGGTGTGCCCCCCGGTGCGGGGCCTCGGCCCACGGCTCCTGGTGTGCCCACCGCCGCCGCTCCCGGCGTCGCCGGCCCCCGCCCTACTTCTCCTGGCGTGCCCACCGCCACCGCGCCCGGCGTCGCCGGTCCTCGCCCCACGGCTCCTGGTGTGCCCACCGCCGCCGCTCCCGGCGTCGCCCCTCACGGTGGCCCGGGTGTGCCTCCCAGTACCGGTCCTCGACCCACGGCTCCTGGTGTGCCCACCGCCGCCGCTCCCGGCGTCGTTCCCCATGGTGGCCCGGGTGTGCCTCCCGGAGCAGGCCCCCGGCCCACGGCCCCTGGCGTGCCCACCGCCGCCGCTCCTGGCGTCGCCGGTCCTCGCCCCACCGCTCCCGGCGTGCCCACCGCCCCTGGAGCCGCTGGCCCTCGCCCCACCGCTCCCGGCGTGCCCACCGCCGCTGCTCCCGGCGTTCCCACCGCCGCCCCTGGAGCCGCCGGTCCTCGCCCCACGGCCCACGGCGTGCCCACCGCCGCTGCACCCGGCGTTCCCACCGCCGCCTCTGGAGCCGCTGGCCCTCGCCCCACCGCTCCCGGCGTTCCCACCGCCGCCCCTGGAGCCGCCGGACCTCGCCCCACGGCCCCCGGCGTTCCCACCGCCGCTGCGCCCGGCGTACCGACCGCCGCCCCTGGGGCCGCTGGCCCTCGCCCCACCGCTCCCGGCGTTCCCACCGCTGCTGCCCCTGGAGTCGCTGGCCCTCGCCCCACGGCCCCCGGCGTTCCCACCGCCGCCCCTGGGGCCGCTGGCCCTCGCCCCACCGCTCCCGGCGTTCCCACCGCCGCCGCGCCCGCAGCTGCCCCTACCGCGCCAGCCCCCGCTTCCCCCGAGGCCACGGGCACTCCCGCCGCCTCGGCATCGAACGATCTCCCCACCCACGGTCAGCTCTCGGCCTTCTCGCCCGTGCGCCTCTATGGCCTCATCGCCGCGGGCAATCACACGGGTCTGCTCTCGATCACCCTCGCCGATGGCACCCTCGGCATCCACTTCCGCAAGGGCAATCCCGAGCTCGTCGAGTCCTCTCATCCCGAGGACGCCCTGGGCTCCTGGCTCCTCCAGGCGAAGCTCGTCACCCCAGAGCAGCTCCAGCAGGCCGAGTCCGCCCGGAGCCGCTTCGGCGGCGAGGTGCTCGCGGCCCTCTTCGGCCTGGGACTGCTCCAACCCGCCTCCGCCTTCGCTCAGCTCGCCCAGCGCGCGCAGAACATCCTGCTCAAGGCCCTGCGCGCCGAGTCCGGTTCCTTCACCTTCGAGGCCAGGGAGCTGCCCGCCGCCAAGGCGATGCCGCTGGGCAACAAGTGGGCCGTGCTCGGCGACCTCGTGCGCCGCATTCCCACCGCCGACCTGCGGCGCCTGTTGCAGCCCGAGCTCGCCCTGCCCGTGATGAAGTCCAACGGACTCGTGTCCACCGGAGATCTGCGGCTCACCCCGCATGAAGTGCGCGTGCTCGCCTTCATCGACGGCGCGCGCTCCACGGCCCAGCTCATCCAGGATCTCCCCCAGGACGCCGACCATCTGCTGCGGCTCGTGTTCCTCCTCCGGGAACTCGACGGCGTGTCCTTCGCCGCCGTGCGGACGGCCCCCGTGGCCCCGGCCTCCGCCACTCCCCAGGGTCCCGCCACGCCCTCCATGAGTGGAGTCCCCGCCGCCGGGCCCGCCGCGCCCACGGCTCCGGCACCCGCCGCCAAGCCCGCTGCCGCTCCGGCTCCGCCGCCGCCGCCAAGCCCTCCATGAGTGGCGTCCCCGCCGCCAAGCCCGCCGCTCCCTCCATGAGTGGCGTCCCCGCCGCCAAGCCCGCCGCTCCCTCCATGAGTGGCGTCCCCGCCGCCAAGCCCGCCGCGCCCGCGGCCCCAGCTCCCGCCGCCGCCAAGCCCGCCGCGCCCACGGCCCCAGCTCCCGCTGCCGCCGCCAAGCCCGCCGCGCCCACGGCCCCGGCCCCCACTGCCGCCGCCAAACCCGCCGCTCCGGCCCCGGCCGCCGCCCCCGCGTCTCCGGCCCCCGCCACCAAACCCGAGGCTTCCGCTCCGGCGGCCCCGTCCACCCCAGCGCCGGGCGCGAACGAGATCGCCGCGCTCCAGGAGCTCGCCCAGAAGCTGAAGGAGCAGAACCACTTCGAGCGCCTGGGCGTCGGCGCGGACACCAACGGCCCGGCGGTGCGCATCGCCTACTTCAAGCTGGCCAAGCTGTACCACCCGGACACGAATCCTCCCGGCGCGCCTCCCGAGATGGAGAAGCTCAAGGCCGACATCTTCGCCTACATCGGCGAGGCCCATCGCACGCTCGCGGACGAGAAGAGCCGCGCCGCGTACATCGAGGAGCTCAAGAGCGGCGGCAACAAGGAGGCCGAGGTCGACGTGGTGGCCATCCTCAAGAGCGAGGAGCTGTTCCGCAAGGCGGGCGTCTACCTCAAGGGCCGCAAGTTCGCCGAGGCCGTCAAGCTGCTCGACGAGGCCATCCAGCTCAACGGCGAGGAGGCCGAGTTCTACGCCTGGCGCGGCTACGCCCGCTTCTTCACCTTCGAGGACAAGAAGACGGGCTTCAACGAGGCCTACAAGGACATCCAGCTGTGCCTGAAGAAGAACGACAAGGTCGCCGCCGGGCACTACTTCCTGGGCGTCATCGCCAAGCTGTGCGGGGACATGAGCGGAGCGCTCAAGCACTTCCAGAAGACCGTGGAGCTGCAACCCAACCACATCGAGGCCCAGCGCGAGCTGCGCATGGCCGCGCAAAAGAAGTAGGGTGCGCCACCCCGGAGGCGCGCCACCCGCGCGCCTCCCCACTTGAAGGAGAAGCCTCTTGCCGTTGACCGGAAAGCAGCGCCGCCAGCTGCGCGCGCTGGGACATCACCTCGAACCCGTGGTCATCGTGGGCCGGGCGGGCGTGAGCGAGGGCGTCATCGCCGCCGTGGCCCAGGCGCTCCACGATCACGAACTCATCAAGGTGAAGATCAACGAGGGCCCGGAGGATCGCCACGAGGCCGCCGAGAAGCTCGCCCAGGGCACCGGCGCCGAGCTCGCCCAGCTCCTGGGCCGCACCGTGCTGCTCTTCAAGAAGCGGGACGAGGACTCGAAGTTCGAGAAGCTCTAGCGCCCCTCACGGGGTGAAGCCCGCCGCCCGGGCCGCCAGCTCCGCCCCGGCGCCCAGTTGCTCCAACAACGTGGCGCCGAAGTACTGGCGGCGCGCCTCGCCCTCTCGCGCCCGGACGGCCTCGGGTGTCTCCACGTAGCCCACGTACCCGTCCGCCAGCCCCAGCACGTCGCGGGCGCCCGTGCGCCGCGCCAGGGACGAGCCCGCCGCCACCGTGGGCTCGCCCGGCACCAGCAGCCACTCGAGCGGCCCCAGCCGCAGCGCTCCCACCTCGGTGCGGCGCGCGGACGAGGCACACAGGAAGTTGTCTCCCGCCGCCCGGGCATACGAGGGCACCAGCCGCGAGGCGTCCGGCCTCGGCAGCGCCACCTCCACCCGCGCGAAGCCCAGCTCCGGGCGCTCCACCGGCACCGGCGCCGCCCGCGCCGCCAGCTCCGCCACGGCCCGCGCGTACCCCTCCACGGTCTCCAGTCCCCCGCCCCCTCCCATACCGCCGTGGCGTTGCCACCCGCCCCCTGGAGCAGGAGCGTCACCCCGCCCTCCGCCTCGCGCAGCTCACTCACGCGTCCGGGCCAGTCGGGATCCACCACGTCGCGCTTGCGCGGCACCAACGTGGGGTGCGAGGCGAACAGCAGCAGCTCCGCCACCGGCCCCCGCTTGCCGCGCAGCACCGCGCGCGTCAGGATTCCCTCCGGTGACTCGCCGCCCGAGCGTGAGCGCACCAGTCCCGGCTCGCGTGCCTCCCCCACCTCCAGGGAGACGTCGGTGAGCTGGGAGGCCGCCCGGCGCAGGGCCTCGCTCGCCCCCTCCACCGCCGCCTTCAGCGATGCCTCGCGAAAGCGCCCCGTCCCGCCGAGCTGGGCGGCCAGCCGGGCGTCATACCCTCCAAAGGAGGAGTGCGTGTGCGTGGCCACCACCACCACCGCGCCAAGCCCCAGGCTCGCGGTCCGCTCGCGCACCGCGGCCACGAGCGCATCGGGCACCAGCATCAGCTCCAGCGACACCAGCCCCACCTTCATGTCGCCCGCGGCCAGCACCACCGCGCGCGCCCGGGGCGCGAGGCCCGCCCTGGCCGCCTCGGGAAGCGGCAGCCCGTAGCCAGCCACCACCACCGGATAGGGCGGCGCCGGTCCACCCTCGCCGCCCCGGCCCTCAGAGGACCCAGGGCGCGCGCCTGACCCAGCAGCGCGGGCGCCCCTGGCCCCAGCGTCCACACCAGTTCCAGGACGCGAGCGCATAGGCGCATCCGAGGGTCAACAGGGTCATCGCCACCAGGGCACGCAGCCGTTGTCGCCAGGAAACGGACATGTGACGCAAGAGCCTATCCCGAAGCCGGGAAATTCCCGGGGATCCTCGCGGGAGCCAGGGATTTCGGCGTCACTTCGCGGAATACCCCCGAAGGAGGCAACCGTTAGGCAACCGTTCTCCGTTCCGTTCAGCTCCCGAAGGGGGTAAGGCACGCCGCATGTGTGGAATCTTCGGAATCGTCGGTCACCCAGAGGCTTCCAACCTGGCGTACCTGGGTCTGCATGCCTTGCAGCACCGGGGGCAGGAGTCCGCGGGCATCGTCGCCTCGGATGGGGAGCGCCTGCGCGCGCACCTCGCGATGGGGCACGTGGCGGACATCTTCACCGCGCCCGTCATCGAGTCGCTGCCGGGCGGAGCCGCCATCGGGCACGTGCGCTACTCCACCGCGGGCGGCAGCCGGTTGAAGAACGCCCAGCCCTTGAGCGTGGAGTACGTGGGCGGGCAGATGTCGGTCGCCCATAACGGCAACCTCGTCAACGCCGAGGAGTTGCGCAAGTCGCTCGAGGCCGATGGCGCCATCTTCCAGTCGGACGCGGACACCGAGGTCGTCATCCACCTCATCGCCCGCTCCAAGAAGGCCAACTTCGAGGACAAGGTCGTCGAGGCGCTCTCGCGCGTGAAGGGCGCCTACAGCCTGCTCTTCCTCACCGAGAAGAAGCTCGTGGCGGTGCGCGATCCGTTCGGCTTCCGTCCGCTGGTGCTCGGCCGGCTCAAGAACAGCTGGGTGCTCGCCAGTGAGACGACGGCGCTGGACCTGATCGAGGCGGAGTTCATCCGCGAGCTCGAGGCCGGGGAGATGGTCGTCATCGACGAGGAGGGCCTGCGCACGAGCAACCCCTTCCCGCCCACGCGCCTGGGCCGGTGCATCTTCGAGCACGTGTACTTCGCCAAGCCCGACTCGGTCCTCTTCGGCACCAGCGTGTACGAGACGCGCAAGGAGCTGGGGCGGCAGTTGGCGCGCGAGCAGCCCGTGCCGGGAGCGGACCTGGTCATCGCGGTGCCGGACTCGGGCGTGCCCGCGGCCATCGGCTACTCGCAGGCCAGCGGCATCCCCTACGACGTGGGCCTCATCCGCAGCCACTACGTGGGCCGCACCTTCATCGAGCCCCAGCAGTCCATCCGCCACTTCGGCGTGAAGCTCAAGCTGTCCGCGGTGCGCCAGGTGCTCAAGGGCAAGCGCGTGGTGGTGGTGGATGACTCCATCGTGCGCGGGACCACCAGCCGGAAGATCGTGAAGATGCTCAAGGCGGCGGGCGCCGTGGAGGTGCACCTGCGCATCTCCTCGCCCCCCACCCAGTGGCCCTGCTACTACGGCATCGACACGCCCAGCCGCCAGGAGCTCATCGCCTCCAGCCACTCCGTGGAGGAGATCGCCCGCTACGTGACGGCGGACTCGCTCGGCTACATCTCCCTGGAGGGCCTGGGCACCGCGGTGGGAGACCGCGAGCGCAACACCTTCTGCACCGCCTGCTTCTCCGGCAACTACCTCACCGGCAACTTCGGTCCGGCCTCCTCCGACGAGGAGAAGAAGCCCGGGCCCAAGCTCGTCAGCGCCTGAGACACGGGCCCCCCGCGCCCCCGGGACATGGCGAGCCCCTCCCACCCCGACCTGAGAGACGCCGAGCGGCGGTTCACCCGCTCGGTGCTCGCGGGGTTGTGCCTGCTGGGCCTCGTCGCCGTGGCGGGGCCGCTGCTGTCCTACCGCGGGGACGTGCACGAGATGCACGACCAGTTCCGCTCGCGGCTGGAGCGCGAGGGCCGGGTGTACGCCGAGGCGCTCGGCCTGCACATCCAGCTGCTCGAGTCGGAGCTGTCCCGTGTCGCCCTGGGCGTGGGTCCCGAGCTGCTGGAGGGTCGGGCCATCGAGGACATGCAGGACCTCACCGCGCCCGACCTCGGCCTGTTCCGCCAGGGCATCCTCCTCTTGGACACCGCGGGCAACGTGCGCTGGAGCGAGCCGCTCGTGCGCACCCCGAGTCACGTGGTGCGCGCCCGCGCGTGGTTCCAGCAAGTGCTCCAGCACCGGTGCCCGTCGTGGACGCGCTCGATCCGGGCTCCTCCACCTTCGTCGTCGCCGTGCCGGTGATGGGCGAACACCGCCCCCTGGGGATGCTCGTCGGCCTGCTCGACGCCAGCATGGAGCTGCCCGGCTCGCGGCCCATGAGCAGGCACCTGAAGCTGGTGGTGCTCAACCGGGGCGGCGACATCCTCCTGCCCTCACCGCCGCCCTCGTGGGCCACCCTGCTCGGCTTCGCCGCCAAGGTGGACGAGCTGCTCGCCCGGGGAGGCCAGGAGGTGGACGGCACGGGGGGAGACGAGCTGTTCGCCTGGGCCACCGTGGTGCCGGACACGCAGCTGCGGCTGGTGATGGCCGCGGACGAGACGGCCACCGTGGCCGCCATCCGCGAGCGGCTGCTCGCGCAACTGCTCGTGCTCGCGGGGCTGCAGGTGGGCACCCTGCTGCTCTTCAGCCTGCACTGGCGGCGCGTCTACCGCCTCTTCCTGGAGATGGAGCGGCGCGCGGCGGAGAAGGAGACGATGGCGGCGCTCGGCTCGGCCGCGGGCCTCATCGCCCACGAGGTGAAGAACTCGCTCAACGGCCTCAAGGTGGCCACCGGCCTGCTCTCGCCCGGAGAGGAACAGGCCTTCGCGGTGCGCGCCCTGCGCGGGCAGATCGATCGGCTCGCGCACCTGGCCACCTCGCTGCTGCACTTCGGCAAGCCCCCGCGCGTGCAGCGCATCCCCGTGGACCTGCCGCACCTGGTGCGCGAGGTGCTCGAGGGCCTGCGCGTGCTGCCCGAGGCCGAGGAGGTGCGCCTCACCGCCCACCTGCCCGAGTCGCTCGAACTCCAGGGAGACCCCCTCTTGCTGGCCACCGCGCTGGACAACCTGGTGCGCAACGCCATGGAGGCGGCCGTGGCGGCCAAGGACCTCGGACGGATCACGACGCCCGAGGTGAACGTGCGCGTGCGCCAGGAGGAGGGCCACGCCGTGGTGGACGTGGAGGACAACGCGGGCGGCCCTCCGGAAGGCTTCGAGGCGCGGCTCTTCGAGCCCTTCGTCACCTCCAAACCCAAGGGCGTGGGACTCGGGCTGTCCATGACCCGGCGCGCGGTGGAGCAGCAGGGAGGCCGCGTCTCCTTCGCGCGCATTCCCGGCGGCAGCCGCTTCACCGTGACGCTGCCCCCACCCGACTCCACCGCCTCGTCCGCTTCCCAGGAGCCGCCCCATGAGCACCCCCCTGCTCTTCATCGATGATGACCGGGCCTTCTCGTCGCTGGGCGCGGCGGCGCTGCAGCGCGAGGGCTATGCCGTCACCCTGGCGCGCTCGCTGCACGAGGCCCGCGCCGCGCTCGCGCGCCTCACGCCCGCGCTGGTGGTGCTCGACCGGAGGCTGCCGGATGGAGACGGACTCACCTTCCTGCCCGAGCTCAAGGCCCAGGCGCCCGGCGCGGCCGTGGTGATGGTGACGGCGCACGGAGACATCGCCAGCGCGGTGGACGCGGTGCGCGCGGGCGCGGCGGACTACGTGGCCAAGCCGGTGGAGCTGGCGGACCTGGTGCTGCGCGCGCGCCGGGCCCTGGACACGGGCCGCTTGAAGGACCGGCTGGCCGCGGCCGAGGCCGAGCTGTCCGGGCGGCGCCGGCTCGTGCCCCCCGCGTCGGCGGCGATGCAGCGGGTGTTCGCGGCGCTCGAGCGCATCGCCACCTCGCCCCGCGGCGCGGTGATGCTGTTGGGGGAGACGGGCACGGGCAAGGAGATGCTCGCGCGCCACCTGCACGCCTTGTCCTCCCCGGGCGACGACGCGCCCTTCGTCCACGTCAACTGCGCGGCCCTGCCCGAGCAGACGGTGGAGAGCGAGCTGTTCGGCCACGAGAAGGGCGCCTTCACCGACGCGCGCACCGCGCGCCGGGGGCTGGTGGAGGTGGCGCACGGGGGCACGCTCTTCCTCGACGAGGTGGGCGAGCTGCCCCTGGGCCTGCAGGCCAAGCTGCTCACCTTCCTCGACTCGGGCCGCTTCCGGCGCCTGGGCGGCACCACGGAGCACTCCAGCAGCGCGCGCATCGTGGCCGCCACGCACCGCGACCTGCCGGGCCTCATGGCGCGCGGCGAGTTCCGGGAGGACCTGTGGTTCCGCCTGGGCGTCTTCCGCATCGACATCCCGCCCCTGCGCGAGCGCCCCGAGGACATCCTCCCGCTCGCCGAGGGCATCCTCGCCGACCTGCGCCGGGAACTGGGGCGCCGGGGCGCCTCGCTCGGGCCCCGCGCCCGCGCGCGGCTCACCGCCTACGCCTTCCCCGGCAACGTGCGCGAGCTGCGCAACCTCCTCGAGCGCGCCCTGGTGATGGAGCCCGGCCCCGAGTTGGAGCTGGACGTGCTGGAGGGACGAAGCCCGCGCCGGCCGGAGCCCCGGCCGCGAGCCCTCCCGAGCCGAACGCCTTCGTGCTCTCCGGACCGCCACGTGCCCTGGAGGAAGTGGAGCGCGCCTATACCCGCTGGGTGCTGGAGCAGATGGGGGGCGGCGCATGGAGGCGGCCAAGGTGCTCGGCCTCTCCTACCCCACCTTCCTCAAGCGGCTGGGCGAGGGGAGCTGAAAAACCGAGGCACCGCTGGCGGCCCTCACTCCTCGGGGACGCGATAGGGCAGCTCCAGCGTGAAGGTGGCGCCCCGCCCTGGCTGGCTGTCCACGGTCAGGCGTCCGCCGTGGGACTCGACGATCTCCCGGCTGATGTAGAGCCCCAGGCCCAGGCCCCCGTAGTGCCGCACCGTGACGGCGCGCTCGAAGCGGCTGAAGATGCGCGGCAGGTCCTCGGGGGCGATGCCCACGCCCTCGTCGCGCACGATGAACCGGGCGTGCACGCCGTCCGACTCCAGCCGGAGGGTGATGGGCTTGCCCGCGCCGTAGCGGGCCGCGTTGGTGAGCAGGTTGACGATGACCTGCTCCAGGCGGAGCGCGTCCCAGCAGCCCACCACGGGCACGGGCGCATGGAGCGTCACGGCGCAGCCCGCGCGGGTGAACACGTCGCGCAGCCGCTCCATCACCTCCTGGACCAGCCGGGAGAGATCCATCTCGGCGCGATCCAGGGACACGCGGCCGGTGACGATGCGGCCCACGTCGAGCAGCAACGTGATGAGCTGCGAGAGCCGCCGCGCCTGGCGTTGGGCCTCGTCCACCTTGGTGCGCATCCGCTCGCTGGCCTCCGACGGCAGGTGACGCTCCAGGGAGGACAACTGGAGCCGCAGCACGGTGAGCGGTGTCTTGAGCTCATGGCTCGCGATGGAGAGGAACTCGTCGCGCAGCCGGATGGCGTCCTGGGCATCGCGGTACAGCCGCGCGTTGTCCAGACACAGGGCGGCCCGGCGCGCCAGCTCCTCGGCCAGCGTCAGGTCCGCGCGCGAGTAGTGACGGCCGCTGTCGCCCTGCGCCAGCATGAGCGTGCCGAGCGTCCGACCCCGCGCCACCAGGGGCACGCAGATATAGGAGCAGAGCTGGAGCGCGTTCAGCGGCGCCTCGGCATCGGAGCTACGCGCCATCTGGGCGAGCTGGCCCTCGGAGAACTCCGGTATCCACTCCGACTCGCCCGTGCGCAGCACCTTGCCGACACCATGGTCGGCGGACAACTCGACGGGCTGGAGCCGGAGCACCTGGAGCGCCCCCCGGGCCTGTTCCGGCTCCCGGTGCAGCCCCGCGAGCTGCTCCACCCGTCCCTCCTCGGTGAGCACGTGCACCGCGCAGCAGTCGGCGAAGCGGGGCACCACCAGCTCCATCAAGCGCTGCATCGTGGAGACGGAGTCGAGCGAACTGCCCAGCAGCGTGCTGGCCTCGTACAGGAAGTGCTGCCGCTCGGCGAGCGCCTCCACCTCGCGCCGCGCGAGCACGTGGTCCGTCACGTCGTAGGAGAAGAAGGCCACCCCATCCACGTGGCCCGCGGTGTCGCGCAGCGGCTCGTAGGAGAAGTTGAAGAAGCGCTCGTCGCGGGGCGCCCCCGTGCGCGGATCCTCCGCCACCCGGTATTCGCGCGCGACGAAGCGCTCCCCCCACATGTAGACGCGGTCGAGCACGTCCAGCATGCCCTGGCGCATGTGGTGGGGCAGGGCGTCGCGCATCTTCTGGCCCACGAGGCCGTTGTCGCCCTGGTGGGCCTGGTGCAGGGGGTTGTCCAGCTCGATGACGTGCTCGGGGCCACGCATCAGGCAGACCGCCAGGGGGGCCTGCATCACCACGGCCTGCAGGCGGGTGCGTTGGAACTCGGCCTCGGCGCGCGCGGCCTGCTCCTTGTCGAAGAGCCGGGCGCGCTCGAGCGCGAGCGCTCCCTGGTGGGCGAGTGACAGCAGGAAGTCCCGGTCCGCCGAGTCGAAGACGTGCAGGGGCGCGAAGGTGAGGGACAGCACCGCCAGGGGCATGCCCTTGGCGAGCATGGGCAGACAGGCCAGGGAGCCGGACCACTCGGGCCGGCCCGAGCGGAAGACCCGGGTGATGGGCAGGTTCGACTCCATGGGCACCTGGGACAGCCGGTAGCCGGGACCCCCGGACATGCTCTCGCGGCTGAGCACCCGGAGCGAGCGGCCATCCATCTCGGGCAGTGCCACGGACAACCGCCGGGCATCCATCGCCTCCAGGGCGCCGCGCGCGATGACCTCCACGACCTCGGCGGCGGAAGCCACCGCGCACAGCTTCGTCGTCATCTCCTGCAACAGGGCGAGCCGCCCGACGCTCTTCTCCCTGGCCACTTCCGCTTCCCGGCGCGCCGTCACGTCGCGCAGGAAGATGATCAGCCGGGAGCCATACGGGACGGCGCATGCCTCGTAGGAGGTCTCCCCCAGGGGGCGATCCACTCCGCGGTGGTGGTCACCCCTCCGCCCGGGCGCGCAGGTAGGCCGTGCCGAAGGCGGTGTCGAGCAGCGTGGGGAAGAGCGACCACAGCACCTGGCCGAGCAACTCCTCGCGCGAGTGACCGAGCAAGCGCACCGCCACCGGGTTGAGCGCGATGATGCGCCACTGCTCGTCGAGCACGAACGCCCCGTCGGGAAACAACTGGAGCGGGATGTCGAAGGGCAGTTCCTCCTCGAGTTCCATCCGTTCGCGCGACGGGGCCTGTCCGAGGGCGTCCTCGGGAGAGGAGGGGCTTCACTCATGCGCGAAAGTTATGCACCGTCCGCGCCAGGGAAGATCAGCCCGGCCGTTGTCCGGTTGGCGATGAAGTCCTGGAGGTCTCCGGGGAGCGGGGACTCGAACGTGACGCGCTGACCGGTGGCCGGGTGGGGGAAGGACAGGCGCGCGGCGTGGAGGGCGTGGCGGGGCAGGCGCAAGCGCACCCACGCCTCGGGCTCGAGGCAGCGTTTGCTGAACCGATCGAAGTAGCCGGGGTCCGGCCCGTACATCTTGTCGCCCACGAGCGGAAAGCCCGCCTCGCGCAAGTGGATGCGGATCTGATGCTGGCGTCCGGTTTCGGGGTGGCAGCGCAAGAGGGCGAAGGGCTCGCCCTCGAGGGTGAAGCGACGGAGCACCTCGAAGCGCGTGTGGCTTTCCTTGCCCAGGATGGGGTCGATGCGTACCGCGATGCGGATGAGCTCCGTCCCCTCGGCGATGGGGGCATCCACGCGGAAGGAGTCCTCGGGAGGATGGCCCTCGCAGATGGCGAGGTACTCCTTGTGCACCTCGCGCGAGATGAAGAGCCGGCCGAGCACCCGGCACGCCTCGGTGGTGCGTCCGCAGACGACCAGGCCACTCGTCTCGCGATCCAGGCGGTGGGCGGGCTCGGCGGAGGCATGGCCCAGGCGCTCGCGCAGCAGGGAGACGAGCGTGCCCTTGTGGTAGCGGGCGGTGGGGTGCAGCGGCAGTCCGGCGGGCTTGTCGAGCACGAGCAGCCAGTCGTCCTCGAAGACGACGGGCAGCTCGGTGGGCGTGTCGGGCTCGGCGCTCGCGGGCCGGCGGATGCGGAAGGACAGGCCCGGGTAGACGGGCGTGGAGGGCTTGAGCCGGCGCTCCTCGCAGAGGACTCCGCGCTGGATGACGCCGAGCAGCCGCTCGCGAGGCAGCCGGCGGAGCTTCTGGGCGAGGTAGCGCTCGAGCCTCCAGCCGGCGTAGTTCGGCTCGACGACGAAGGAGATGTCGACGAAGCCCTCGGGGGTCTCACTCATGAGGCCCCTGGCATAACACGGCGCGCGGAGCGGCTAGACGGCCGCGCGGCGAGGCGGAGCGACGGCGCCGAGTGTCTCCTCGTAGAGCTGGGCGATGCGCTCGCCGCTGTGGCCGTCCCAGCCGTCGGGCACGCGGCCCTTCTTCTCGTGCCCATCGAGGATGCGGTCCGCTTGCTGTTGGATGTGGGCGGGGCTCGTGCCCACGACGAGGTTGGTGCCCACGTCCACGGTGATGGGCCGCTCGGTGTTCTCGCGCACGGTGAGGCAGGGGATGCCGAGCACGGTGGTCTCCTCCTGGAGGCCGCCGGAGTCGGTGAAGACGAGCCGGGCCTGGGAGGTGAGCGCGAGGAACTCCAGGTAGCCGAGCGGGTCCACGAGGCGCAGGCCCGGGGTGCGCTCCAGGGTGGGCCCGAGGCCCAGGTCCGCGATGCGCTTGCGGGTGCGCGGGTGGACGGGGAAGACGACGGGCAGGCGGCTGGCCACGTGGCCGAGCGCGGAGAGCAGTCCGCGCAGCGTGCCCTCGTCATCCACGTTGGAGGCGCGGTGCAGGGTGCACACCGCGTAGCCGCGCGGGGTGAAGCCCATGTCCTTGAGGGTGGGCAGGCGCAGGGCCTGCTCGCGCGCCGCCAGGAGCGAGTCGATCATCACGTTGCCCACCATGCGGATGCGCTCGGGCTCGATGCCCTCGCGCAGCAGGTTGGCGTCCGCGTCGGCCGAGGGCGTGAGCAGCAGGTCCGAGATGCGGTCCACGAGCAGCCGGTTGATCTCCTCGGGCATGGTGAGGTCGCCGCTGCGCAGGCCCGCCTCCACGTGGGCGAGCTTGATGCCCATCTTCGCCGCCACGAGCGCCCCGGCCAGGGTGCTGTTGACGTCGCCCACCACGGACACGAGATCGGGCTTCTCCTGGGTGAAGACCTTCTCCAGCTCGATCATCACCCGGGCGGTCTGCTCGGTGTGGCTGCCCGAGCCGATGCCGAGGTGGACATCGGGGGCGGGCATGCCCAGGTCGGTGAAGAAGACATCGCTCATCTTCACGTCGTAATGCTGCCCGGTGTGGACGAGGGTCTGGGCGAGCACGCCGCGCTCGCGGATGGCCCGGTGGATGGGCGCGACCTTCATGAAGTTGGGACGCGCCCCGACGATATGGAGAACCTTCTTCATATGGGGGTCGAAGCTAGGCACCCGCCCCGCATCGGCCAGGGGGTCCCTGGCCCGGGGGGCCTCGCAGCGTCGTGAATCTGATAGACAGCGCCGCCATGTCCGCCCCCCGTCCCGTCGCCGTCATCCCCGCGCGCTACGCGAGCACGCGCTTTCCTGGCAAACCCCTGGCGCCCATCGCTGGCCGGCCGATGATCGAACACGTGTGGCGCCGCTGCCAGGAGGCGCGCGTCTTCGGCGAGGTGCTGGTGGCCACCGACGATGTGCGCATCCAGGAGGCGGTGGAGGGCTTTGGGGGCAAGGCGGTGATGACCTCGCCCGAGTGCGCCACGGGAACGGACCGGGTGGCCGAGGTGGCCCGGGCGCGTGCGGACGTGGACGTCTGGGTGAACGTGCAGGGAGACGAGCCGCTGGTGGACCCGGAGACCCTGAGGGTGCTCGCGGGCCTGTTCGCCGACCCGGCAGTGGAGATGGGCACCCTGGTGCGGCCCCTGGAGGCGGCCGAGCACGCGAGCCCCCACGTGGTGAAGGCGGTGCTGGCGCTCAACGGGGACGCGCTGTACTTCAGCCGCGCCCTGCTGCCCTTCGTGCGCGAGCCGGGCGAGGCCGGCGCGGTGCGGCACTGGGCGCACCTGGGCCTGTACGGCTACCGGCGCGCGACGCTGCTGCGCCCGGCCGGGCTGAGCCCCACCCCGCTGGAGGGGGCGGAAAAATTGGAGCAGCTACGAGCCCTGGAGCATGGGGTGCGCATCCGCTGTGGCCAGGTGGCGGGCCACACGGTGGCGGTGGACGTGCCCGGGGACGTGGCGCGGGTGGAGGCGGTGTTGCGCGGGGGTTGAGGCGGCCCGGCGGGCGGGCGGGCGGACGCGGGGCGAGAGAGTACGGGCCGGATGGCCTGTCGCGAGGTAGGCTGCGCGCGTGTCCGACGACAAGAACAAACCCGACGCCTCCAAGAAACCCCGGTTCTCCCGGGCGACGTTCAGCCGCCTGATGGGGCTGGCGCGCCCCCAAGCACGCCGGATCATCGCCGGCACCTTCTTCCTCGTGCTCGCGAGCGCACTGGGGCTGGTGTACCCGAAGATCATCGGGGACATCATCGACCAGAGCCTCAAGTCGGGGAACCGGGAGCACATCGACCGGGTGGCGCTGGCCATGGTGGTCGTCTTCATCTTCCAGGGCGCGGCGATGGCGCTGCGCTACTACCTCTTCACCACCGCGGGCGAGCGCGTGGTGACGCGGCTGCGGCAGAACCTGTTCGCGAGCCTCATGTCCCAGGAGGTGGGCTTCTTCGACGAGCGCAAGACGGGAGAGCTCACCAACCGGCTGTCCTCGGACACCACGGTGCTGCAGAACGCGGTGAGCGTGAACATCTCCATGGCGCTGCGCAACGCGGCCCAGGCGTTCGGGGGAATTGGCCTGCTCTTCTACACCTCGCCGGTGCTCACCGCGCTGATGCTCGCCATCGTGCCCGCGGTGGCGGTGGGGGCGGTGTCGTATGGGCGCAAGGTGCGCGGGCTCTCCAAGGAGTCGCAGGACGCGCTGGCGGTGGCCAACGAGGTGGCCGAGGAGAGCCTGTCCGGCATCCGCACCGTGCGCTCCTTCGCCGCCGAGCGCCACGAGGTGGAGCGCTACCAGACCGCCACCGAGCACGCCTACGACGTCGCGCGCCGCCGGGCGAAGCAGTCCTCGTTCTTCCTGGCGGGTGCGTCGTCCGCGGGCTACCTCTCCTCGGCGGTGGTGCTCTGGTACGGCGGTCGGATGGTGCTCGACGGGAGGATGACGGTGGGCAACCTCACCTCCTTCCTCATCTACTCGCTCATGGTGGCCTTCGCGCTGGGAGCGCTCGCGGACCTGTGGGCGGACTTCATGCGCGCCTCGGGCGCCGCCGAGCGCGTCTTCGAGCTCATCGACCGCGAGCCCGCCATTCCGTCCTCGGGGGCGAGCGCCCGGCGGTTGTGCAGGGCCGGGTCGAGTTCCAGGACGTGCGCTTCGCCTACCCCACGCGGCGGGACGTGCCGGTGCTCAAGGGCATCCACCTCGCGCTCGCGCCGGGCGAGGTGGTGGCCATCGTGGGCCCCTCGGGCGCGGGCAAGTCCACGCTCGCCGCGCTGCTCGCGCGCATGTATGACCCGCAGGAGGGCCGGGTGCTGCTCGACGGGCGGGAGCTGAGCGGCCTGGACACCGAGTGGCTGCGCCAGCAGGTGGGCACGGTGGCGCAGGAGCCCATGCTGTTCGCCACCTCCATCGCGGACAACATCCGCTATGGTCGCAAGGACGCCACGGACGCCGAGGTGGAAGCCGCCGCGCGCACCGCCAACGCCCACGAGTTCATCTCCCGTTTCCCCGAGGGCTACCAGACGATGGTGGGCGAGCGCGGCGTGCAGCTGTCCGGTGGGCAGAAGCAGCGCATCGCCATTGCCCGCGCGGTGCTCAAGGATCCGCGCCTGCTGGTGCTCGACGAGGCCACCAGCGCCCTGGACGCCGAGAGCGAGCACCTGGTGAAGGAAGCCCTCGAGCGGCTGATGCGCGGGCGCACCACGCTCATCATCGCCCACCGCCTGTCCACGGTGATGGGGGCCGACCGCGTGGTGGTGATGGAGGCGGGCCGGTGGTGCAGAGCGGCGACCACTCCACCCTCATGGGCCAGGAGGGCCTCTACCGCCGGCTGGTGGAGCGCCAGTTCGTCGCCGCCTGAGCCGCTCCCGCCCTCCTGTCTGCCCAGGGTACGGCCTCGCCCCACACCTCCCGACGAGTGGCGCGGGGAAAAAAGGGTGATTAGAAAAGGCTCCGCAGACGAAAGGAGGTGATGCCTTGACTGATAGCAAGAGTCAGGCGTCCACCTCCGTCGGCACGGCGCGCTGATAAGGCCACCGTCCGGCGGAGATGTTGACGCCGAAGGTAGATTGGCCCGCCCGGGCTCACGCACCCCACCATTCGACGGGGCCGTGGACCGGGCGGGCCTTTTTTATCTTCCTCCGGGAATGCGAGCGGGCGGACCCTGTTGCAGCCCGCCGAGGGGGGAAGGCTCGTTTGATTCGCTGGAGGCCCGACCTTGTCCATCACACCCTGCCCGAGTCCGCTCCCTTGCGCCCTGCGAGACGAGTCGGTGGTGGAGGTTCAACGCAACCTGTTCTGCGCCAACTACGACGCCTGTCTGCACCTCGCGGTGAAGCGGGGCTGGGATGGGTGGACGTGCCGGCACTGCCCGCTGCGCGAACACCGGGGGAGCGTTCCCCAGGCGCGCGACTATGCCGAGAGCCGTCCCCGCAGTCAGGGCCAGGACTGACAGCCCCGGACTCACCGTGAGTCGGGGCCTCGGCGGGGGCCGGGGGACCGACAGAAACATTGACGCATCCGGCCTCTCTTGGCAGGAAGGGCCATGCGCTCCAAGAAGACCAAGTACATCTTCGTGACCGGCGGCGTGGTGAGCTCGCTGGGCAAGGGGCTTGCTTCGGCTTCCATCGGTACCCTGCTCGAGAATCGCGGGCTGGAAATCACGCTGCTCAAGCTGGACCCCTACATCAACATCGACCCGGGCACGATGAGCCCGTTCCAACATGGCGAGGTCTTCGTCACCGACGACGGGGGCGAGACCGACATGGACCTGGGTCACTACGAGCGCTTCACGAACGCTCGGATGTCCCGGCTCAACAACTTCACCACCGGCCGCATCTACCACTCCGTCATCCAGAAGGAACGGCGGGGCGAGTACCTGGGCAAGACGGTGCAGGTGATTCCGCACATCACCGATGAGATCAAGTCCTGCATCCGCCGGGCGGCGCAAGGCGTGGACGTGGTCATCGTGGAAGTGGGCGGCACCGTGGGTGACATCGAGTCCCTGCCCTTCCTCGAGGCCATCCGCCAGATGCGCTACGACGTGGGGGCGGGCAACACGACCTACGTGCACCTCACGCTCCTGCCCTACATCGGCGCGGCGGGCGAGGTGAAGACCAAGCCCACCCAGCACTCGGTGATGAAGCTGCGGGAGATCGGCATCCAGCCGGACTTCCTGCTGTGCCGCACGGACCGGGAGATCAGCCGCGAGCTCAAGGACAAGATCGCCATGTTCTGCAACGTGGACACGGGCAACGTGTTCACCTCGCCGGACGTGAAGAGCATCTACGAGCTGCCCCTGGAGCTGCACCGCCAGGGCCTGGACGAGCGGCTGACGGAGGCGCTCAACATCTGGAGCCGGGCGCCGCGGCTGGAGCGCTGGGAGGACATCGTCCGCAAGGTGTACTCGCCGAGCCGGGGCGAGGTGACGGTGGCCATGGTCGGCAAGTACGTGGACCTGAAGGAGAGCTACAAGAGCCTCAACGAGGCCCTGATGCACGGCGGCATCGCCAACGACGTGCGGGTGAACCTGCGCTTCGTGGACTCGCAGGAGGTGGAGGACAAGGGCGCGGAGGCCATCCTCTCCGGCGTGGACGCCATCCTCGTGCCGGGCGGCTTCGGGGTGCGGGGCACCGAGGGGAAGATCTCCGCGGTGCGTTATGCCCGGGAGAAGCGGGTGCCCTTCTTCGGCATCTGCCTGGGCCTGCAGATGGCGGTGGTGGAGTTCAGCCGCAACGTGCTGGGCTTGAGTGGAGCCAACTCCCTGGAGTTCAATGAGCACACGCCGCACCCGGTGGTGACGCTCATGGAGAGTCAGGTGAAGGTCCAGGACAAGGGAGGCACCATGCGCCTGGGCACCTATGCCTGCGCGCTCAAGCCGGGCTCGCTCGCCCACAAGCTGTATGGCGAGGACTCCATCCAGGAGCGCCACCGCCACCGCTACGAGGTGAACAACAGCTACCGCGCGCGCATGCAGGAGGCGGGGCTGCTGGTGTCCGGACACAATCCGGAGCTCAACCTCGTGGAGATGATCGAACTGCCGGACCACCCGCACTTCATCGGCTGCCAGTTCCACCCCGAGTTCAAGAGCAAACCCTTCGCGCCCCATCCGCTCTTCTCGGGCTTCATCCGGGCGGCGCTCGCGCAGCGCGAGGCGGGGAGGACCCAGGCGTGAGCACCATCCAACTGTGCGGTCATACCGTGGGGGAGGGCCACAAGCTCTTCGTCATCGCCGGCCCGGACAGCATCGAGTCCGAGGACATGGCGCTGCGCCACGCGCGGATGCTCAAGGAGATGACGTCGCGGCTGGGCGTGCCCTATGCCTTCAAGTGCTCCTACGACAAGGCCAACCGCACGAGCGGCAAGTCCTTCCGGGGCCCGGGCCTGAAGGAGGGCCTGCGCATCCTCGAGCGCGTCAAACGCGAGGTGGGCGTGCCCATCCTCACCGACGTCCACGAGACGAGCCACGTCGGCCCCGCCGCCGAGGTGGTGGACATCATCCAGATTCCCGCCTTCCTCTGCCGCCAGACGGACCTGGTGGAGGCCGTGGCGCGCACCGGCAAGGGCGTCAACCTCAAGAAGGGCCAGTTCGTCGCCCCCAAGGACATCGTCCACTCGGCGCGCAAGGCCGTGGAGGTGGGCAACCCCAACGTGCTCGTCACCGAGCGCGGCGCCACCTTCGGCTACAACAACCTGGTGGTCGACATGCGCGGCTTCGCCCAGATGCGCGAGGCGGGGCTCGTCGTGTGCTTCGACGCCACCCACTCCGTGCAACTGCCCTCCTCCGGGGATGGGCAGACGGGCGGGGAGCGCAAGTTCGTCTCCCTCCTCGCGCGCTCGGCCGCCGCCGCCGGGATAGACGCGCTTTTCACGGAAGTACATGAAGACCCGGACCGTGCCCTGTGCGACGGTCCGTGTTCGCTCTCCCCCAGATGTTCGAGGACGTGATACGTCAGGTGCTCGCCATCCGACGTGCGCTGGGACACGAGCCGTCATGAGAGAATCGAAGTCGTGGGAGGGAATCCGAGGGACACGACATGACGGACCTGCCGCCAAAGCCCAGCCGGGACGAGCTGACGGAGCGCGCCGCACGGGTGCGCCTGCTCGTCTTCGACGTGGATGGGTCCTCACGGACGGCGGCCTGTATTACGGCGATGGCGGCGAGGTGATGAAGCGCTTCGACGTGAAGGACGGCCACGGCCTGGTGATGGCCCGGCTCGCCGGCCTGCGCACCGCCATCCTCACCGCGCGCTCCTCCTCCATCGTGGAGGTGCGGGGCCGCGAGCTGGGCCTCTCCGCCGTCTTCCAGGGACGCAAGGACAAGTCCGCGGGCCTCGACGAGTTGCTCTCCCAGCTGGGGGCGGCCCCCGAGGAGTGCGCCTATATGGGGGATGACCTCAACGACCTGGGTCCCCTGAGCCGGGTGGGTCTGTCGGCCTGTCCGGCGGACGCGGCACTCGAAGTTCGGCAGGAAGTGCATTACATCGCACGCAACCGGGGAGGTCACGGCGCGGCGCGCGAACTGGTGGAACTGTGCTTGCGGGCGGCGGGGCATTGGGAAGCCACCGTCCGACAGATGAAAGCCGCCGAGGCCCTACAGGCTGTCAAGTTGTGAAAGCAAAGAATTTTCGCTTCCCGGTTAGGTGTCCTATCCTATGAGTGCCGGAATGAAGCAGGGCAGAGATGAGGAAAGTTCGATGACGGATCAGCTCTACACGACCCACGACATCAGCCGGTTGCTCCAGGTGGACCCGTCCACGGTGAGCAAGTGGATCGACCGCGGCATCCTCATGGCGTTCCGGACGCCAGGCGGCCACCGGCGGGTGCGCTCGGCGGACCTGCGCACGTTCCTCATCACGCACCAGATGCCGGTGCCCGAGGAGTTGGGCAGCAGCACCGTGCGCCTGCTCGTGGTGGACGACGAGCGTCAGGTGCTCGACGCCATCAAGCGCGCGTTCAAGCCCTACGCCAACCAGGTGGAGCTGCAGACGACCACCAGCGGCGTCGAGGCGCTGCTGCTGGTGTCCGAGCAGAAGCCCCACGGCATGCTCATCGACCTGAACATGCCGGACATCGACGGTATCGAGGTGTGCCGCCGCATCCGCGCCCGCAAGCAGATGGAGGGCGTGCGGCTCATCACCATGACGTCCGCCCACTCGCCCGAGGTGGTGGAGCAGTCCAAGCAGGCGGGCGCCGTGGCGTGCCTGCCCAAGCCGCTGGACGTGCAGCAGGTGCTCGACCTGTTCCGCGTGCCGCTGGCGCTCGGGGGCACCACCCCCGCCGCCGTCAAGCGCTAGACGCGCGACAAAGGACAAAGGGCGGAGCCCGTACGCGCCCCGCCCCCCGTCTCACTCCCGGCGTGCCCGGATGGACGAGTCGGACCCCAGACCTCGGGGCCCGAGCCCACCGGGTGCGCCGCTCGTGCTTCAGCCATTCACCTTCACTTCGATGACGCGCGGCTTGGTCTCCTCACGCCGGGGCAGCGCCAGCGTCAGCACGCCATTCTCGTAGCGCGCCTCCACCCGGGACGCGTCCACCGTGCGCGGCAGCACGAAGGAGCGGGTGAACACACCGAAGTTGCGCTCCAGGCGCCGGGTGCCCTCGTCCTTCTGCGACTCCGGACGCTTGCGCTCGGACTTGAGGGTGAGCGTGTCGTTCTCCACCTTCACCTCGATGGACTTCGCATCATGGCCCGGCAGGTCCACCTGCAGGGTGATGCCCTCGGCGGTCTCGTAGATGTCCGCCGCGGGGGCGAACTCACGCGAGCCGGACGGACGCACGGGCAGGTCGCGGAAGAACTGGTCGAACTCCCTCAGGACCAGGGGGCCCAGCGCCACGGCACCATTGCTCATCAACGGGTTCCAACGGCTTTGCATGGACGTCTCCTGTGCGCGCCAGACTCCTCGCGGAGCCACGGCGCGTGGTTGTGGTGAAACAAAAAGGGTTGGTTTGTTCGCGCGCGGCGCCCTCGTTCTCGGGGGCGCCGCGCCTCTCACAACTCCAAGAGAACCATGCTTTGGAGCGTGTCAAGGAAGCGCGCCGCGCGCCCCCGGACCGCCGCCTCAATCGTCCTCGCGCCCGAGGGAAACGAAGACCTCGTCGTCCTCTCGGGTGACGCGCACGACCCACGGCCGGCAGCACACCGGGCAGTCTTCCACGTACGTCTCCGAGGAGGCCCCCAGTGCATCGGCGGTCACCTCCACCTGCTCCCCGCAGTAGGGGCAGAGCTGCAACGAGTCATCGGCGAAGGGCTGCATCAGCGCTCTCCTTCCGAGGCGTCCAGCGGCCAGACGAGCAGGGGTCTGTCGGCTCCCTCGCCCGCCCGCCACCGGGTGATGTCCCGCCTCAACCGGTCCACATCCACGCCCTCGCACCAGGGGGCCAGGGACTCCAGCCGCTCGAGGGCCCGCGAGAAGAGTGTCCACGCGCCTCGAGTGTTGCCCACGTCACGCTTGAGCCAACCCGCCGCGGCGAGGATGAGGCCCTGGAGCAACAGCCGGCGCGGGCCCTGCTCGTGCCGCCGGGCTTCCTCCCACGCCTCATGGGCCGCGTGGAAGGCGCCCTCGTTGAAGAGCATCATCCCCTCCCCCAGACAGGTAGCGAACGCACGAGGCATCGAAACGCGACTCCAGGCTCCTTCCTTCGTAGACTGGAGGTCATGGCCGCACCTCGCAACCGGATTGGAGAAATCCTCGTCAAGGCCCGTGTCCTCGACGAGATGCAGCTGCGCAGCGCGCTCGCCCAGCATGATCAATGGGGTGGGCGCCTCTCGCGCATCATCAGCGACATGGGGATTGCCCCGGAGGAGACCCTCACCCAGGCGATCGCCGAGGGCTTCGGCATGCAGCGCGTCCAGTTGGGCACCGCCAGGGATCCCGGCGCGCTCGCCCGGCTGGACGTCCACCTGGCCGAGCAGAAGGGCATCTTCCCCGTGTCCCTGCGCGACAACGGCAAGACGCTCGTGCTGGCCATGGCGGACCCCTCGGACCTGGCGACCATCGATCAGGTGGCCGCGCTCACCCGCACCCGCGTCATCCCGATGGTGGCGGGCGACCAGGAAATCCAGAACGCCATCCAGCGGCACTACCGCAATCAGGAACCCATCGTCTCCCCCACCGCCCGTACCGCGCCCACCGGGCGCCGGGCACGCCCGGGGACGAGGACGAGTTCAAGATCGTCGACATGACGGGCAAGACGGTGCGGAAGTCCATCGCCGACATCGCGCCGAACCTGGCGCGCGAGAACGCGGCCCGACAGAGCTCCGCTCCCATGCCGCCGCGTCCGAGCATCGGCTCGAGCGCCGCGGATCTGCTCGATGAAATCCTCAACGCCTCTCCCGCCGAGACGTTCTCCGCCGAGGAGATGCAGCGGTTGCAGGCCGTGCAGGTGAACCAGGAGAAGAGCTCGAAGATCCTTCGCGCCCTGCTCGAGCTGCTGCTGGAGAAGGGACACATCCAGCAGCGGGAGCTGGCGGCCCGCATGCGCGCGCCCTGAACCGCCCTACGCCCCCACTTCCCGCAGCTCGCGGGCCGTGAGCCCCAGGAAGTAGAGGATGGTGTCCAGGCCGCCCGCGGAGATGGAGGTGTCGGCCGCCTGGCGCAGCTTGGGCTTGGCGCGAAACGCGATGCCCAGCCCCGCGCGCTCCAGCATCAACAAGTCATTGGCGCCATCGCCCACGGCGATGACCTGGTCGAGGAGAATCCCCTCCGCCCGGGCGATGTCCTCCAGCAGCTCCGCCTTGCGGCGCGCATTGACGATGGCACCCAGGGTGCGGCCGGTGAGCTTGCCGTCCGCCTCCTCCAACAGGTTGGAGTGGGCGTAGTCGATGCCCAGGCGGGCCCTGAGCGCCTCGGCCGCCACGGAGAAGCCTCCGCTGATGATGGCGGTGCGGTAGCCCAGCCGCTTGAGCACGCGGATGAGGGTCTCCGCGCCCTCGGTGAGGGGAAGACGGGCGGCGAGCTCGTGCAGCACCCGCGCGTCGAGCCCCTTGAGCAGCGCCACGCGCTGGCGCAGCGACTCGTCGTAGTCCATCTCGCCGTGCATGGCGCGCTCGGTGATGCGCGACACCTGCTCACCCACGCCATGGGCTCGCGCCAGCTCGTCGATGACCTCGATGCGGATGAGCGTGGAGTCCATGTCCATCACCACCAGACGCTTGGCGCGCCGGTAGAGACTCTCGCGCTGCAACGCCACGTCGAAGGCGCTCGTGGCCATGGCCAGCTCCAGCAACGAGCGCTGGAGCTCCTCCGGCTCCTTGCTCGCCGGCAGGGCCAGGTGGATCTCGAACGAGCCGGGCTCCACGTCGGACAGTCGGTGGATCCGCTCGATGTTGGCCTCGTGCCGGGCCGGCACTCCGTCACCGCGTGCAGCTCGCGCGCGCCAAGGGAACGGCCCACCACGGTGACGACATGACGACTGGAGGACGCGACGGCCTGGGGGCCGGCTCGCCCACCGCTCGGGAGCCCAGGGACACGCCCAGCTCCTGGGCCGTGGAGTGCAGCGCCTGAAGGACGCCTCGCCCCTCGGGCACACGCACGAGCAGGCACAGGGTGAGCTGGCCCCGCACCACCACCTGCTCGATGTCGAGCAGCACCGCGCCCGCGTCGGCGAGCAGGCCCGTCAGCCGGGAGGCGATACCGGGATGGTCCCTGCCAGTGAGGGTCAAGAGAAGGGACTCGTACGAAGCGGAGGAGGAGGTCATGGTGTCACGGCCCGGGGTGCTACCGCGGCTCCGAGGAGAGGATGAGATCGCCCTTGGCGAGGAACTGCGCCTCGGGGAAGGACTTGTAGAAGTCCTCCAGCATGGCGTCGAGGTCCGGGTAGCGCTGGTCCACGCGGTCCTGGGTCATCTTGTCGAAGAGCGCATCCAGTCCGGAGGGCGCCTCGGGATTGACCTCGGAGGGCAGGGGCGAGCGGCGGCCGGGAATCTGCCCGGTGAGCATCTCGTAGAGGAGGATGCCCAGCCCGTAGACATCGGAGGCGGGACCCGCGTCTTTCGCGCGCTGCGGTTGGAGGAGCTCCGGAGCCGGTACACCATGCCGCCGGCGCCCACGAAGACCTGGGGCAGGCCCCTGGAGGCATCCTGCTCCACCACGCGGCTCAGCCCGAAGTCACCGAGCTTCGCGTTGCCGTGGATGTCGAAGAGGACATTCTCCGGCTTGAGGTTGTGGTGGGAGAGGCCCACGGCGTGCGCGGCGCGCAGCGCATAGGCCAGTTGCAGGAAGCAGCGCAGCGCGAAGGGCACGGGCACGCCCTTGCCCCTCCCTCGTCCAGCATGGACTTGAGGTTGCCCTGCAAGAGCTCGAGCACGTAGTAGGGGCGCGCCGCCTCCACGTTCTGGTCGAGCACCTGGACGATGCCCGGATGGCGCACCTGGGCCTGGGCACACAGCTCGCGCTTGAGCCGCTTGAGCACCTCGCCCCGCTGCAGGAAGGAGAAGTAGCCGAAGATGTCCTTGAGCTCCTTGATGCAGACGTCCAGCCCGAGCGCGTTGAAACGGCCCTTGCTCGTGATGCCCAGCGGACCGGAGCCGAGAGCCTCCTGCTTCTGGTAGCGCTGGTCCAGCACCTCCACCGCCTTGGAGGCGGGCGCCGAGGAGGGAGGAGGCAGCGGCACGGCGTCGTTGCGCGCACTGGCCACGGGCGGCGAGGCCGGAACCGGCGGCTCCACGGCGGGGGAGGCACTCGCGGTGGAGACCTGGACGGGACGCGCGCGAGGCAGGGCGGGCGGCTCCGCGGACGGCCGCACCTCGGAGGGAGCGACCTCCGACTCGTCCTCGGGAGGGGGGAGGCTTGAGCGCCTGGGCCTGGGCGACCGTGTCCTCGGTGGTGAGCGACTCCAGCCCCAGTTGCTCGGCGAAGAACTCCCCCACCTCGGCGATGAACTGGTCCTGCATCCCGGTGTCCACCACGCGCTCGCCCAGGTCGGTCAGGCGCAGCTGCGCCTCGCGCGGATCCAGGGCGATGTAGTGGTACTTGCGCAGGAAGAGGTAGTAGCTGTCGAACTCCAGCGAAACGGACGGCTCGAGCGAGGCCTTCACATCGGCCAGCTTGTTCGAGCGTCCCAGACGGCCGTTCTCCCTCAGGCTCTGGAGGATGAACAGCGCCTCGCCGCAGATGGTGTCGCGGTGGATGACGGGCGTGGGCATGGGGGCGCGACTCTACGCGCTCGCGCCACCGGGACCAACGAACGAAGAGGACTTCAAGGGATGTGGAGCAGCTGCTTCACCGTCTCCAACACTTCCTGGAAGCGCACGGGCTTGCGCAGGTAGATGTCCACCCCGAGCTGCATGGCGCGCTCGCGCGCCTCGGGGCCACCCGCGGAGATGGCCACCACGGGAATGGACTTGAGCGCCTCCTCGGCGCGGATGCGCTCGATGAGCGCGAAGCCGTCCATCACCGGCATGTACAGGTCCGTCATCACCGGGCTGAAGCGGCTGGAGCGCAGCGCCTGCAGCGCGTGATGCCCGTCGGGGGAGAAGTGCACCTCCAGGGGCACCCGTCCCGCCAGCTCGCCGCTCGCCAGCTTCTTGAGCACGTAGCTGTACATCTCGATGATGTGGGGGTTGTCCTCGACGATGAGGACACGATAGCCCTCCGCGGGGGCGGCCGTCCGGTCCGACGCGCGGGTCTGTCCTGGCGCACTCAAGATGTCACCCAATCGCTGCCGGTCCTCCGCTTGGAGCACCCGGATGCCGACACCCCCGGGTGCTTCGGGCGACACGGGCCGGACCCACGCCACCGTTCCCACGACTTCTACCGGATCCAGAAGCCCCGGAAAGAAAGTGCCAATCCAACGGACTCACCCACGGTGAAGGAACGGTCGGTCTGCACGAAGATTCCTCCTCGTGACAGGTTCTCCGTCACCTCCGTCATCCGGGCCTGGTCCGGAAAGCGCACGCGTAACACGAGCGGCACTCGGGGCCCATCACGCTGGTCGTCTGATCCCCGATTCATAACAAGGGGTTGAAATCGCTCGGAAATTTGCTGGTGCCGGCGCAGTGTAGCGCCGAGGGTTTATGTTGACAACGCGGGCGTCAGAGACTTACGAACCCCCCGCCATGGCGGAGTCCCTGTTCACCCCCGAAGAGCAGAAGAAGTTCGACACGGAGATCGCGGAGATCCTGTCGCACTATCCCGCGGACCGGAAGAGCGCCGCGATGCTTCCCGCGCTGCGGTTGATGCAAGACATCAAGGGGTGGCTGCCGCCCGAGGGCATCAAGCTCGTCGCGCAGGTGCTCGGTGTCACGCCGGAGCGCGCCTATGAGGTCGCCAGCTTCTACGTGATGTACCACCTGAAGAAGCCGGGCAAGTACGTCATCGACGTGTGCACCAACCTGCCCTGCGCGCTCCGGGGAGCCGAGAAGATGCTCGCCCACCTGGAGAACAAGCTCGGGTTGAAGGCCGGAGAGGCGAACGAGCGCTTCACCCTGCGCGAGACGGAGTGCCGGCCTCGTGCGGCACCGCGCCGTGCCTGCAAATCAATGAGGACCACCACGAGAGCCTCTCGAGGGCCAAGCTCGACGAGTTGATCGACAAGCTCTCCTGACCCGCTCCATCAAGGAACCTGATTTCATGGCGACAACGGCATTCGAACCCGTCATCTCGACCGCCTGGGGCACGCCCCAGTCGTGGACGATGGACGCGTACAAGAAGCGCGGGGGCTACCAGGGTCTGACCAAGGCGCTGGAGCTGACGCCCGCGCAGATCATCGACGAGGTGAAGAAGTCCAACCTGCGCGGGCGCGGCGGGGCGGGCTTTCCCACCGGGCTCAAGTGGAGTTTCGTCCCCAAGGACAACCCCAAGCCCAAGTACCTCGCGGTCAATGGTGACGAGTCCGAGCCGGGGACCTTCAAGGACCGCAACATCCTCACGCATGACCCGCACATGCTGCTCGAGGGCATCGCCATCGCGGCCTACGCGCTCAACGTGCACACCTGCTACGTGTACCTGCGCGGCGAGTTCAAGTTCCCGGCGGAGCGGCTCAACCAGGCCATCAAGGAGGCGTACGCCGCGGGCATCTTCGGCAAGAGCCTGATGGGCAAGGACTACGCGCTGGACTGCTACCTGGTGCGCGGCGCGGGCGCCTACATCTGCGGCGAGGAGACGGCGCTGCTGGAGAGCCTCGAGGGCAAGAAGGGCTGGCCGCGGCTCAAGCCGCCCTTCCCGGCGGTGGTGGGCCTGTTCGGCAGCCCCACGGTGGTCAACAACGTGGAGACGCTCTCGAGCGTGCCGCATATCTTCACCCGGGGCTCGGCCTGGTACGCGGGCCTGGGCACGGACAAGTCGGGCGGCACGCGCATCATGTGCCTGTCGGGCTCGGTGAACCGGCCGGGCGTGTACGAGGTGCCGCTGGAGACGACCTTCAACCAGCTCATCTTCGACGACAAGTACGGCCAGGGCCTGCCCGCGGGGCGCAAGGTGAAGGCGGTGATTCCGGAGGCTCCTCGGCGCCCATCCTCAGCCCGGACGAGCTGGACATCGCCATGGAGTTCGAGGCGCTCAAGGTGAAGCAGAGCATGGCGGGCTCCGGCGGCGTCATCGTCATGGATGACACCACCTGCATGGTGCGCAGCCTGTGGCGCGTGGCGCGCTTCTACGCCGAGGAGTCGTGCGGCCAGTGCACGCCGTGCCGCGAGGGCACCCCGTGGCAGGCGCGCATCCTGCGCAAGATCGAGGAGGGCCGGGGCGAGCCGGGCGACGTGGAGCAGCTGAGCAACGTGGCCTCGTCCATCGCGCCCTACCCGCCCATCGGCCTGGGCAACACCATCTGCGCGCTGGGCGATGCCGCGGCGCTGCCGACGCATTCCTTCCTCATGCGCTTCCGCGACGAGTTCGAGGCGCACATCCGCGAGCACCGCTGCCCGTTCGGCGACAAGCCTTGGGGCGCGTTCGGAGACTGGTCTTGAGCATCGAGCACGTCCTCTTCGGAGTCTTCGCCCTGCTGACGGTGGTGTCGGCGGTGATGGTCATCGTCGCCAAGAGCCCCATCAGCTCCGCCATGTCGCTGGTGGCCACCTTCTTCTTCCTGGCCGGCATCTACGTGCTGTTGTGGGCGCACACCGTGGCGGTGCTGCAGGTGCTCGTCTACACGGGCGCCATCATGGTGCTCTTCCTCTTCGTCATCATGCTGCTCAACCTGGGCGAGGCGACCACGACGGGCCCCCGGGTGACGCTGGCGCGCGTGGCCGGAGGCGTGGCGGCGGCGGGACTGCTGGCGGTGCTGGTGACGGCCATCTGGCGCATCCCGTCGGCCAGCACGTTCACGGGCAGCCAGGCGATGAGCCAGGGCTTCGGCACCCTGGCGGTCATCGGCCAGACCATCTTCACCGGTGGCTGCTGCCCTTCGAGGCCGTCAGCCTGCTGCTGCTGGTGGGCATGGTGGGCGCGGTGGTGGTGGCCAAGTCGCGGATTTGAGCGCGTCCCCTTCAACCCTCTGCTAGAAGGCGGGCCCGCGTCCGCCCTCCTTCCCCGGCGTCATGGTCCACTCCGTCGACATCAAGTACTACCTCGTCCTCGCCGCCGTCCTGTTCTGCCTGGGCATGTTCGGCGTGCTGGTGCGCCGCAACGCCCTGGTGGTGTTCATGTGCGTGGAGCTGATGCTCAACGCGGCGAACCTGACGTTCCTCGCCTTCGCGCGGCAGAACGGGGACGCCACGGGCCACGTGTCCGCCTTCTTCGTGATCGCCGTCGCGGCGGCGGAGGCCTCCATCGGGCTGGCCATCGTCATCGCCGTGTTCCGCAGCCGCGGCACCGTCAACATCGAAGAAATCCGGACCATGAAGCACTGACGGTCCCCCTCTCCCTCCTTTTTCCGCCCTACGAGAGCCCTCAGAGCAATGGATGCCCTCAAGTCATTCTTCATGACCGCGCCGGTGGAGCCCGCCGTCTTCGCGCAGTCGTTGTGGCTCATCATCGCACTGCCGCTGCTGGGCGCGTTCGTGTGCGGCGTGTTCGGCAAGAAGCTGGGCCGCGCCAACGTGCACCTCATCGCGTGCGCGATGGTGGCCGGCTCCTTCGCGCTGTCCCTCCTGGCCTTCTGGTGCGTCAACCACGCGCCGTCGGGTGGCACGCCGGTGTCCATGGAGAACGCCTTCGCCTCGAGCGCCATCCGCTACACGCTCGGGTACGACTACGGCATCTGGTTCGCCGCCGGTGACTTCCGGGTGAACCTCGGCCTGCTGGTGGACCACCTGTCGGGCATCATGCTGCTGGTCATCACCGGCGTGGGCTTCCTCATCCACGTGTACTCCACGAGCTACATGGAGCACGACGAGAGCCCCTGGCGCTACTTCGCCTACCTCAACCTCTTCATCGCGGCGATGCTCACGCTGGTGCTCGCCGACAACCTCGTCCTGCTCTTCGTGGGCTGGGAGGGCGTGGGTCTCGCCAGCTACCTGCTCATCGGCTTCTGGTACACCGACGCGGCCAAGGCGTGGGCGGGCCGCAAGGCGTTCATCGCCAACCGCATCGGCGACTTCGCCTTCCTCATCGGCTCCTTCCTCATCGTGTTGCTGGTGGGGGCGTTCAACAGCCAGGCGAGCACGAGCAACTTCGCCCCGGTGGGCATCAACCCCGAGGCCGCCCAGACGCGCTTCCGCGAGGGCCTGGCGATGAAGGGCCCGCTGACCTTCCAGGGACTGGAGGTGATGGCCAACTCGGTGCCCGTCTCGAGCGACAAGGCGCCCAACGCGCTCACCCTGCAGACGCCCATCCAGGAGGGTCCGCTGGCGGGACGCACCTTCGGCGGCGTGCTGACGGCGGCGCTGCTGTTGTTCCTCCTGGGCGCGGCGGGCAAGAGCGCCCAGTTCCCGCTGTACGTGTGGCTGCCGGACGCCATGGCCGGCCCCACGCCCGTCTCCGCCCTCATCCACGCGGCGACGATGGTGACCGCGGGCGTCTACCTGTTCTGCCGCATGAGCTACCTGCTGGTGCTCAGCCCCACGGCCATGCTGGTGGTGGCCAGCATCGGCGCCTTCACCGCCCTCCTCGCGGCGCTCATCGCGTTCGCGCAGGACGACATCAAGAAGGTGCTCGCCTACTCCACGGTGTCGCAGCTGGGCCTGATGTTCATGGGCGTGGGCATGGGCATCTTCTGGGCGGCGGTGCTGCACCGGTCACCCATGCCTTCTTCAAGGCCTGCCTCTTCCTGGGCGCCGGCAGCGTGATGCACGGCAACGGTGACGAGACGGACATCAAGAAGCTGGGCGGGCTGCGCCACGAGATGACGTGGACCCGGTCCACCTTCCTCATCGCCACCCTGGCCATCACCGGCATCGCCCCCTTCTCCGGCTTCTTCTCCAAGGACGCCCTGCTGCACGGCGTGCACCACAACCACCTGCACGGCTTCGAGTCGGCCTCCACGCTGCTCTACGCGGTGGGGCTCGTCATCGCGGCGTGCACGGCCTTCTACATGACCCGCCTGTACGTGCTCACCTTCGAGGGCAAGCGCTCGCCCGAGGCGAAGCTTGAGCACGCCCACGAGAGCTCCGGGTACATGACGGTGCCCCTGGTCATCCTGGCCATCCTGAGCGTGGTGTCGCTCGCGTACGCGCTGCCCCTCATGCCCAGCCGCAACGGCCCGCAGCCGGTGATGGAGAACTTCCTCGGCCCGGTGTTCGCCAGCGCCGAGCGCATCGCCTCGCGCGGCGCGCTGGTGACGCTGGACCACAGCCTGCCCACCATGGCCGACTACCTCATCGCCTGGGTCGTGGCGCTGGTGGGCGGCGGCGCGGCGGCGTTCGCCTACCTGAAGTACTACCCGAGCCGGGTGGGTCAGCCGGCGCCGGCGTTCGCCCGCGAGGTGCGCCGCTTCACGCAGAACAAGTTCTATGTGGATGAGGTCTACACCTTCCTGATCATCCGGCCGGTGAAGAACCTCGGTGTCCTGCTGTTCAAGCTGGTGGACACCATGCTCATCGACACAGTGTTGGTGCGCGGCACGGCGTGGGTCACGGCCCGCGTGGGCGGCGCGCTGCGCTACGCGCAGACGGGAGATGCCCAGGCCTATGCTGCGGTGATGGCCCTGGCCCTGCTCGGCGGTGCGGTTTACGCGATCATCCAGGTGCTGCAGTGAGCCTCTTCGACACCCATCTGCTCAACATCGTCGTCTACCTGCCACTGCTCTTCGTGGCGCTCCTGTGCCTGCTGCCCGCGGGCGAGCGCGGCCAGGTGCGCGCGATCACCCTCATCGGCATGCTGGTGGACCTGGCGCTCGGCGTCTGGGCCTACCTGCGCTTCGAGCCCGCCGGCCCCGAGTTCCAGCTCGAGCACCGCGTGCGGTGGCTGGAGCAACTGGGCGTGAGCTACCACGTGGGCGTGGACGGCCTGTCCATCAGCCTCGTGCTGCTCACCGTGTTCATCGGGCCCCTGGTGGTGCTGGCGTCGCGCACGGCCATCACCGAGCGCGTGAAGGAGTTCCACATCGCCCTGCTGCTCCTGCAGGTGGCGATGATGGGCGCGCTGGTGTCGCTGGACGTGCTGCTCTTCTACATCTTCTGGGAGGCCATGCTCATCCCCATGTACCTGCTGGTGGGGGTGTGGGGAGGCGAGGATCGCCGTGCGGCGGCGGTGAAGTTCTTCCTCTACACGCTGGCGGGCTCGCTGCTGATGCTGGTGGCCATCGTCGCCCTGTACCTCATCAGCGGCACGGCCGGCACGCGCTCCTTCGACTACGCCGCGATCTACAACAGCCTGGTGGAGGCCAACCAGCAGCTCGCCACGTGCGGCGAGGACTGTGGGCGGCTCACCGGCATGGCGGGCTCGCTGTACCGCTGGGGCCCCTGGATGTTCGCGGCCTTCGCGCTGGCGTTCGCCATCAAGGTGCCCATGTGGCCGCTGCACACCGGCTGCCGGATGCCTACGTGCAGGCGCCCACCGGGGGCACCATCCTCCTGTCCGCGGTCATGGCGAAGATCGGCGTCTATGGCTTCTGGCGCTACGCCATCCCCTTCTTCCCCGCGGCGATGCACCAGGTGCGGCCCGTGCTGGCGGCACTCGCGGTGGTGGGCATCGTCTACGGCGCGCTCATGTGCCTGGCGCAGCGTGACATCAAGAAGCTCATCGCCTACTCGTCGGTGAGCCACCTGGGCTACTGCATGCTGGGCCTCGTGGCCCTCACCAGCGAGGGCGCCAGTGGAAGCGCCTACCAGATGCTCAACCACGGTGTGGCCACCGGCGCGCTCTTCCTCCTGTTCGGCCTGCTGCACGAGCGGCGGCAGACGCGCCTGATGTCCGACTACGGCGGCATCGCCAAGGTGGTGCCGGTGTACACGGCGGCCTTCCTCATCATGACGTTCTCGTCCGTGGCGGTGCCGGGCACCAACAGCTTCGTGGGCGAGTTCCTCGTGCTGCTGGGCACCTTCAAGAGCAACCTGGGCGTGGGCTTCGGCGTCTTCGCCACCCTGGGCGTCATCCTGGGCGCGGCGTACATGCTGTGGATGGTGCAGAAGGTCTTCTTCGGGCCCCTCACCCACCGGGACAACCAGAACCTGACGGACCTCAACGCGCGCGAGCTCGTCACGGTGCTGCCCTTCCTGGTGCTCGTGGTCGTCATGGGCCTCAAGCCCCAGCCCTTCCTGGATCGCATCAACCCCGCCACCGAGCGCTTCGTCAGCCGCGCCACCCTGGGCGCGCCCGGCAGCCAGGTCCAGCCCGCCGACGTGCGCATCAACGTGATGGGCCTGCCCTCCTCCGGCGAGGCCGCCGCCCCTCATGCCCAGCCGGCGGGTCCGCTCGCCGACCGGCGTTAGCCGAAAGCCTTCCATCATGAACCTGCCCACCCTCACCTCGGCAGACTTCCTTCCCCCTGATTCCCGCGTTCATCCTGGTGCTGGGCGCGTGCATCCTGCTGCTCTCGGAGGTGTTCCTCTCCGCGAGCTCCACCCGCGGCTACCAGGCGGTACTCGCCAGCATCACGTCCGTCATCGCCGGCGGCGTGTCGCTGCAGCTCTTGTTCGAGCCCGCGCGCGAGGTGTTCCTCGGCTTCGGCGCGTTGGATCCCTTCTCCAGCTTCCTGACCTTCATCGTCTGTGTGTCGCTGGCGCTGGCCACGCTCACCTCGGCGGGCTTCCTGCGCCGCCGGGGCGCCGAGCGCGGTGAGTTCTACGCGCTCATGCTCTTCGCGGGCGCGGGCATGAGCCTGCTGGGTGTGTCCAACGAGCTCATCACCGTCTTCATCAACATCGAGGTGCTGTCCATCTCCACGTACGCGCTCACGAGCTTCCTGCGGCGTGGCACGCGGCCGAGCGAGGCGGGCTTCAAGTACTTCATCCTCGGCGCCTTCTCCTCGGCGGTGCTGCTCTACGGCGCGGCGCTCCTGTACGGCGCCACGGGCACCACGCTGCTGTCGAACATGGCGCAGCCGCTGCGCGACGCGATGGAGACCCACGCGGCGCTCGTCTACGCGGGCGCGGTGCTGGTGGCCGCGGGCTTCGCCTTCAAGGTGGCCGCGGTGCCCTTCCACATGTGGACGCCGGACGTCTACGAGGGCGCGCCCACTCCCGTCACCGCGCTCATGAGCGCGGGCGTGAAGGCCGCCGCCTTCGTGGCGCTCGTGCGCGTGTTCGTCACCGTGGGCAGCGGCATCAACGGCAAGCTGCCCTTCGCCCTGTTCTCCACCCTGGCGTTGCTCACCATGGTGGGCGGCAACCTGCTCGCCATCCCGCAGCGCAACATCAAGCGCATGCTGGCCTACTCCTCCATCGCCCACGCCGGCTATCTGCTGCTGGGCGTGGCCGCCCTCTTCGTCGTGCAGCCCGGCCAGCAGTTCCAGCTGCTCGGGCCCACGTCGCTCACCGGCGCCAGCATCGAGGCCACCGCACGCGTCGAGGCCCTGCGCGGCATCCTCTTCTACCTGCTCGCCTACGCCGTCACGGCGATCGGGGCCTTCGGCATCGTCTCCCTCCTGGAGCGCCGCGAGGACGAGGAGCGGGGCACCGCGTGGGATCTGGAGCGGCTGAGCGGACTGGCCCAGCGCCGGCCGGGTTGGGCCTTCGCGATGGCCGCCTTCATGCTGTCGCTCGCCGGCATTCCGCCCACCGTCGGCTTCATCGGCAAGCTGCTGCTCTTCCGCGCCGCGGTGGACGTGGGCCTCGTCGGGCTCACCATCGTCGCGGTGCTCTCCAGCGCGGCTGGCGCCTATTACTACCTGCGCGTGGTCGTCTACATGTACATGCGCCCGGTCCCCGAAGGCGCCCACCCGCTGGAGCGGGCCTGGATGACGGAGCTGGCGCTCATCATCTCCACCGCCGCCGTGGTGCTGCTGGGCATCCTGCCCGGACCCCTCACCGAGTGGATCGCCCAGGCCGGCAGCCTGCTCAACCGCTGAAGTCGCGCGGCCCTCGTTTCACCCACGCCCGGGCGGCTCACGCCCGGGCGTTTTCGTTCCGGCACTCGAGCGCGCGCGGCCAGACGCCCTCCCCGTTCCGCATGCCCGGACATCGCGGAGCCGTCAGACGCCACCGTGAGGGCGTGAACGGACGCGAGGGGAATCGATCCAGCTTGGCGCCAATCCGACGAAAGGTGTCCACCGCGGGCAGACCCCGCCAGCTGGCTCGCCTCGAGCACCAGGAAGGGCCGGAGCAGCGCGTGGGTGAACCCTCCACGGCGAAACCAGGAGCGATGAAAGAAGACGGCCCGGAGCCCTCAGAAAGGGCTACCGGGCCGCGGGTTCTTCTCAGGAAGCCATCTGGAGGGCTGAAGGCGGTGGGGGGAACCTCCTTCGACCAGCTCCGACATGCTCTGGGTCTATGCCTTAGCACTCCCCATGCCACCCCTTCGTCCCACCGAAACTCCAAGGATTCCAGTGACTTGGCTTCCAGGGAGAAGGCGCGGGAGCCGGGCCGCTTTCAGCTCTGCATTGCAGCCCTGCAATCGCCTTTCACATGTGAAAAGCCCCCAGCCCTTCTCTCCCGGGAGGTGGGGTTTCCACCGGCGTCCGAGGCCCCAAAAGAAGACGGCCCGGAGCCCTCAGAAAGGGCTACCGGGCCGCGGGTTCTTCTCAGGAAGCTCATCTGGAGGGCTGAAGGCGGTGGGGGGAACCTCCTTCGACCAGCTCCGACATGCTCCGGATCTATGCCTTAGCACTCCCCATGCCACCCTGGCCTCCCACGCAAAGCCCAGGGATTTCGAGGACTTGGCTTCGGAGAGGGAGGCGCGAGGGCCGGGCCGCTTTCAGCTCTGCATTGCAGCCCTGCAATCGCCTTTCACATGTGAAAAGCTCCCAGCCCTTCCCTCCCGGGGAGGTGGGGTTCCGCCCGGCGTCCGAGACCCAAAAGAAGACGGCCCGGAGCCCTCAGAAAGGGCTACCGGGCCGTGGGTTCTTCTCAGGAAGCCATCTGGAGGGCTGAAGGCGGTGGGGGGAACCTCCTTCGACCAGCTCCGACATGCTCCGGATCTATGCCTTAGCACTCCCCATGCCACCCTGGCCTCCCACATAAAGCCCAGGGATTCCGGGAGCTTGGCTTCCAGGGGGGTGGCACGGGAGCCGGGCCGCTTTCAGCTCTGCATTGCAGCCCTGCAATCGCCTTTCACATGTGAAAAGCCCCCAGCCCTTTTCTCCCGGGAGGTGGGGTTTCCGCCCGGCATCCGAGGCCCAAAAGAAGACGGCCCGGAGCCCTCAGAAAGGGCTACCGGGCCGTGGGTTCTTCTCAGGAAGCTCATCTGGAGGGCTGAAGGCGGTGGGGGGAACCTCCTTCGACCAGCTCCGACATGCTCCGGATCTATGCCTTAGCACTCCCCATGCCACCCTGGCCTCCCACATAAAGCCCAGGGATTCCGAGGGCTTGGCTTCCGAGGGGGTGGCACGGGAGCCGGGCCGCTTTCAGCTCTGCATTGCAGCCCTGCAATCGCCTTTCACATGTGAAAAGCTCCCAGCCCTTCCCTCCCAGGAGGTGGGGTTTCCGCCCGGCGTCCGAGGCCCAAAAGAAGACGGCCCGGAGCCCTCAGAAGGGCTACCGGGCCGCGGGTTCTTCTCAGGAAGCCATCTGGAGGGCTGAAGGCGGTGGGGGGAACCTCCTTCGACCAGCTCCGACGTGCTCCGGGTCTATGCCTTAGCACTCCCCATGCCACCCTGGCCTCCCATGTAAAAGCCCAGGGATTCCGAGGACTTGGCTTCCAGGGAGGAGGCGCGAGGGCCGGGCCGCTTTCAGCTCTGCATTGCAGCCCTGCAATCGCCTTTCACATGTGAAAAGCCCCCAGCCCCTCCTTCCCGGGAGACGGGGCTGGATCAGCTCCCGAGGCCCAAAGAAGGCGGCCCGGAACCCTCTGAGAGGGTACCGGGCCGCGGGTTCTTCTAAAGGAAGCACACCGGAGACACTGAAGCGGTGGGGGGAACCTCTTCAGCGCCACATCAGCGCGTTCTGACTCCAACCTTTAGCACGCTGCATGCCAGCCCTCTCGCCGCCACGAAGCCCCGTTATTTCAAGAGCTTGAGCGAAGGCCCCTCCCCCAGGAACACCTCGCGGCATTGCACGGCTGCAATGTGTTTTCAGCGCTGCAAATCCGCTGTCATCCCGGGGGGTTCCAGTTTTCATCATTGAACGGCCCTTGCAGCTCCGCTGTCACTCCCGATGTTCTCCTCCAGGTGGACGGAGGTTGAGCCGCTTCATCTTCCGCCACAGCGTGGTGGAGGAGACGGCCAGCTCCTCGGCCACCCGGCCCAGGTCCATCGCGTAGCGCTCCAAGGCCTGGGCGATCGCCCGCCGCTCGGCCTCTTCCACCGCCTCGGCCAGCGTGGGCACGCGGGAGCTGACGTCCGTGGTGAGCGGCGCGGGCGGCGCATCCAGGGCCCCACCCACCCGGGTGTGGGGACGCAGGGGAAAGTCCTCCGGAAGCAGCTCCTCGCCCTCGGACAGCGCCGCCGCCTGCTCCACCAGGTTCTCCAACTCCCGGACGTTGCCCGGGAAGTTGTGGCCCATCAGGTGCTCCACCGCCGCCGCCGACAGGCGCTTGGGGTTGGGGCTGCGCGCATTGGCGCGCTTGAGGAAGTGCTCGGCCAGCGCGGGCACGTCCTCCAGCCGCTCGCGCAGCGGAGGCACCCGCAGGGTCACCACGTTGAGCCGGTAGTAGAGATCCTGCCGGAAGCGCTTCTCCTGCACCTCCAGCTCGATGTCCCGGTTGGTGGCGGCGACGATGCGCACGTCCACCTTCACCGCGGTGGACTCGCCCACGCGCCGCACCTCGCCGTCCTGCAGCGTGCGCAGCAGCTTGGACTGGAAGGCGGGCGTCGTCTCCGTCACCTCGTCGATGAAGAGCGTGCCCCCGTCCGCCTCCTCCACCAGACCCCGGCGGGCCCGCACCGCGCCCGTGAAGGCGCCCTTCGCATGGCCGAACAGCTCGCTCTCGAGCAGCGACTCGGAGATGGCGGCGCAGTTGACGGGCACGAAGGGCAGCGCCTTGCGCCGGCTGTGCGCGTGCACCGCGCGCGCGACCAACTCCTTGCCCGTGCCGCTCTCGCCCTGCACCAGCACCGTGGCGTCACTCTGCGCCACGCGCATCAGCCGCGACGTCAGCTCGAGCATCGCCGGACTGCGGCCCACCAGCGCGCTCAAGCCGTGACGCTCGTTGAACTCGCCGGCCAGCATGTCCACCGTGGCCTGCAACCGCGCCCGCTCCTGCGCCCGCTCCACCCGGTAGCGCAGCTCCCCTTCCTTGAAGGGCTTGGTGACGTAGTCGAACGCCCCCTGGCGCATGGCCTCCACGGCGCTCTCGATGGAGCCAAACGCCGTCATCATGATGACCTGCAGGCGAGGCGACACCTCCAGCGCCTTCTTGAGCAGGGTGAGCCCATCCATGGGCTCCATCTTGAGGTCGGTCAGCATCAGCTCCACGCGGCCGCTCGACAGGATCTGCAGCGCCTCCTCGCCCGTGGCGGCCTCCTGCACGGAGTAGCCCTCGGAGCGCAGGAGCAGCGCGGTGGTGGCGCGCATGTTGCGCTGGTCATCCACCACCAGGATGCGGCCACGGGGAAGGGTAGTCGTCGATGGGTCTGTCACGGCGGACTCGTCGGCTGGTTGAGGGGGAGACGGATGGAGAAGGTCGTGCCACGGCCCGGAGTGCTCTCCAGGGAGAGTTCCCCGTGGTGCTCCTCGATGATGCGCTTGACCACCGCGAGCCCCAGTCCGGTGCCCTGGGCCTTGGTGGTGAAGAAGGGTTCGAAGACGCGGTGGAGGAGCTCGGTGGGAATGCCGCACCCCTGGTCCACCACGTCGATGCGCAGGAGCTCCCGGTCCTCATGCAGCTCGCGGCGGGCGAGCACCCGCACCCCGCCCCCCTGGGGCATCGCCTGCATGGCGTTGACCAGCATGTTGATGAGCACCTGGCGGATGTGGCGCCGATCCAACGGCACCCGGGGCAGCTGCGGCTCCACTTCGATGGTGGGCGTGATGTGGCTCGGGCTGCCCTGCTGCTTCCACGCCGCCTCCACCGCGTCCTGCAGCATGCGCGCCACGTCCTCGAGCTGGCGGATGGGCTCGCGCGGCCGCGTGTAGTCGAGCAGATCGCTCACCATCCGATCCAACCGGTCACTCTCCTCGGCGAGGATGTCCAGGAGCATGGCCGTGTCGCCATCCGGCTTGAGCAGGTGGCGCAACGAGGCCACGGCGTTGAAGATGGCGCCCAGGGGATTGCGCACCTCGTGGGCCACGATGGCCGACAGCTCGCCCAGGGCCGCCAGGCGCTCGCGCTTGACCATCTCCGCGCGCGCGGCGGCCAGCTCCGCGTAGGACGCCCACAGCGACTCGTACAGACGCGCGTTGGTGATCGCCAGGGCGATCTGCCCGCATGTGGCCTCGGCCAGTTCGATGAACGCCGTGGGGAAGAGCCGGGGCCGGCGGATGTCGTCCAGCAACACCACGCCGATGAGCTGCTCGCGCGAGGTGAGCGGCAACGCCAGCATCGCCTTCTGCTCGAGCTGCTGCACGAGCGAGCGCCGCCCGAGGGCCCCAGCCTTCGACAGGTCCGGCACGGAGATGGACCGGCGCTCGCGAGCCACGCGCGCCGCGAGGCTCTCGGGGTCATCCACCGGCACCACCAGGCCCCGGAAGAAGTCGCGATGGGTGACAGAGGCCGCGGCCCCCCGCAGCACCCCCGCCTGCTCGTCATGCAGGAGGATGAAGCAGTTGGAGACGTCCAGCAGCTTGACGAGGAAGTCCGAGGCCACGTCCAGGATGCTCGCCACCTCCAACGTGGTGGCGGTGGTGCGCGCCAGATCCAACAGCAGGCGCGAATCGGTGAGCTGGCGCGCGGACTCGGCCCGCAGCCGGCGCTGCTCCAGCAACATCATCAACAGCTCGGCCAGCGTGCCCAGCAGCCGCTGCTCCTCCGCGCTGAAGGGAGGATTGGCGCCGCGCAGCACCTGCAGGAGCCCCCCGGGCTGGCCTCCCAGCAACAGCGGCACCGCGGCGCTCCGGACCAGACGGCCCGCGGACAGCGCGCTCCACTCGCGCTCCTCCGCCTCGCTGGAGAGCACCACGCCCCGAGCCGACAGCTCCACCGACAGCCACTCCCCCCGCGGCATGGGGAGCGCCTCCACCAGGGCCGGCTCCAGACCCACCTGCGCCACGAGCACGAAGGGCCCCTCCGGCGAGTCCGACCCGTACAACACCACGGCCTCCGCGCCCACCAACAGCGACAGCCGCGCGAGGAAGTCCTCGGGCGAGGGAGGCTCGGGCAGCGCGACGAAGCGCGCCACCTCGGCCACGGACGACAGCTCCCAGCGGCTGCGCTCCACGTCCGCCAGCAGCCGCGCGTCGAGGAGCGCCGCCCCCACCACCTTGGCGAAGAGCTCCAGCACCGGACCGTACGAGGGCCGCACCTCCGGGCCCACCACCCACAGCACCTCCGACGACGGGGTGCCCAGCGCGAGGTAGACGGCCGTGGACTCGGTCTCGAAGTGGCCGAAGACGGGGCGTCCCTCGGACAAGGCCCGCTGGGCCAGTGCCTCCTCGAAACCCTCCAAGGGGCTGAAGCGCTCCCCCTGCCGCACCAGGAAGCGCGCGGCGAGCCCCACCCCCTCGAACCCCTCCAGGGCGATGCGCCGCACCGCCTCCTCGGAGCGCGCCGCGACGAGCTTCGCGGACGTCTCCACCAGGCGCTCGGCCATCTCCAGCTCGTTCGGGCGGTCGCCCAGCACCAGGTGGTTGCACAGCAGCGCGAAGCCACTGCCCTCCAGCTCCACCTCCTGCACGTGCACCGCCAGCTCCCGCGGACCCACGCCCGGACGCGCCGGAAGCACGTAGCGCCGGGGATCGCTCTCCGCCAGCATCCCCTGCTCCCGCAGGCGGTAGCGCGAGCGCAGCCTCGCCGTGTCCTCCGGGTGGAGGAAGTCGAAGAAGGAGCGGCCCTCGACCTGCTCGCGCGACAACCCGTGCATCGCCGGTAGGCGTCGTTGGCCATCCGGATCCGACCCTCCTGGACCACGGAGATGGGATTGGTGAAGTTGTCGATGAGGCTGCGCAGGGTCGCCTCGTCGTAGAGATTCCTCGTCATGCGCGCCGCAGCACCCGTTTCTCTCCGACACGAAGCGTGACCTTCTCGCGGTCGAAGTACTCCGAGAGGGGAATGACGAACTTCCGGCTCTGCCCCACCAACTCCTTGAACGCCTGGGTGGAAATCTCGCTCTTGTCGCGCAGGTAGGCAACGAGCCTCTCCTTGAGACCGGCCAGCGCGCCCACGTCGAAATAGAGCTCCTCGCTCACCCCCACCACCCGGCCCTCGGCCACCGCCACCCGCAGCAGCTCCCTCACCCGGGGCACGGACAGGCGCAGCCGCTCGGCCAGCTCGTTGAGCGTGGGCGGAGCGAGCCCCGCCGCCCCCAGGTCCGCCACCAGCCGCGTGCGCGCCGCGTCCTCATCCAGGGACAACGTGCGGCCCCGCCCCACCCGCCTCACCGTCTCGCGCTCCACCTCCACCTTGCCCGCCTCCACCAACGTCTGCACCAGCCGGGAGAACACCCGGGCCTCGAGTTCCCCCGACAGCCGCTGGCGCAGCTCCTCCTCGACAGCCCCTCGCGCAAGGGCTCACGCTCATGGAAGGCGTCGAGCAGCGCCAGGGCCCGCGCCCGCATCCCCTCGAACACCTCGCCCGACAGGTAGAGCCGCCGCTCCTTGTCCACCAGCAGCGCCGCGCCCCGCGCGCCGAGCGTCTCCAGCGTCCGCGACAGCACCCGGGACGCCAGGGCGGAGCGGGCGAAGAGCTCCTTCCAGGTGAGGCCCCGGTAGCCCGCCTGTCTCAAGAGCCACGCCACCTGGGTGCCCGGGTCCGCCTCCAGCAGCGGCGCCACCACCCCGGCCCCGCCCCCGCGCCGACGCGGAGGCGAGACGGACAGCACCCGCCCTCCGGCCAGCGTGGCGCCCCGTCCCGGCAGCGCGCGCGAGCCCCGGAGGATGAAGCGCTGGCCGGGCAGCGCCGCCACGGGCGCCGCCAGCCGCAGCTGCGCGAGCCCCGTCTCCCCCGGCTCCAACCGCTCCAGGTCCAACAGGGCCACCGTGGCCTCCGTCTGCGCCGTGCCCAGGTGCACGAGGAGCTTGCGGCGCCGGGGCAGTGCCTCGGGCGCCGCGGCCAACAGGCTCAGCTCCACGTCCAACATGGACGTCTCGGACACCTCGCCCGCGTGCACCAACACCGCGCCCCGCGCGATGGCCTCGGCCTCCACGCCCACCAGGTTCACCGCCGCGCGCTGCCCGGCCACCACCCGCGGCACGCCCTCGCCATGCCGCTGCACCCCACGCACGCGCCAGGGTCCGGCGAGCCCCGGCAGCAGGGAAGCGGAGTCCTCCGCCGCGAAGGCCCCCGACAAGAGCGTGCCCGTCACCACCGTGCCAAAGCCCTTCAAGCTGAAGGCCCGGTCCACCGGCAGGAAGGCGGGGCCGTCCACGCCGCGCGCGGGCACGTCCCTCGCGGCCTCGACGAGCGCGGCCCGCAGCGCCTCGAGCCCCTCGCCCGTGCGCGAGGAGACGGGCACCACGGGTCGGCCCTCGAGGAAGGTGCCCGCAACCAGCGTGGCCACGTCCGCGTCCACCAGCGCGCGCCACTCCGCGCCCAGCCCCGGAAGCAGATCCGCCTTGGTGAGCGCCACCACACCGGCCTTCACTCCCAGCAGCCGGCAGATGTCCAGGTGCTCGCGCGTCTGGGGCATCACCCCCTCGTCCGCCGCCACCACCAGCACCGCCGGTCCACCCCGCCGGCCCCCGCCGCCATCGCCTTGACGAAGCGCTCGTGGCCGGGCACGTCCACCACGCCCGCCACCCGCCCCTCGCCGAGCGACAGGTGCGCGAAGCCCAGCTCCAGGGTGATGCCCCGGCGCTTCTCCTCCTTCAGCCGATCCGTGTCTACCCCGGTGAGCGCCTTGACCAGGGACGTCTTGCCGTGATCGATGTGCCCCGCGGTGCCGATGATCATCGCGCGCCGCGCCCCCCGCGGCCTTCACGCCCCCGCCTTGTCCGGATCCACGTCGAAGCGCCCGTCCTCGGCGACGTCCTCGTAGTCCCAGGGAAAGACGACCAGGGAGTCGGTGGACAGCGCGAAGAAGTCCGGCTCGAAGCCGTCGGGCCGGGACACCAGCGCCGCGGTGCTCACCTCGCGGGCGCCCACCTTGCGCGCCAACGCCACGGCCAGCGCCAGCGTGTCGCCGCTGGACGCCACGTCGTCCACGATGAGCACCCGCTTGCCCTTGAGCTCGCGCGGCATCTCCCCGCTCAGCTTCGGCTTGGCCTGGCCCTTGTCCCGGCTGCGGCGGCTGATGCGCACCGGGAAGAACTCGGCGCCCAGGGCGCTCGACAGCGCTCCGCCCACGAACACGCCCCCATGCGCCACGCCCACCACGGCCGCGGGCGAGTACGACTGGCGGATGGCGAGCGCGAGCGTCTGCACGGCGCGATCGAACTGCGCCCACGTCAGCTCCTGCACCGGCTCCTGGCACGCGACTGGTCGCGTCCGGTGGCATGACGGGGGGCTTCCACCTGGGGCGCGAGCACCACGTCGGAGGGAATGGAGACGAGTTTCTCCACCTGTTTCTGGGAGGGCTTGCCCTTGGTGACCTTGGGTGTTGCCCGCTTGGTGGCCACGGCGCGGACTCCAGTGTGAGAGGCGGGGCCCGCGTCATACCCCGGGCCGTGCGCTACCGCCACTCCCAGCGACAACCCCGCCCGCCTCCTCGCTCAGCTCGTGGAGGCCTCCATCTCCCCGAGCAGGCCGCGGATCTCCTCCCCGGTGATGACGTAGTGCATCGTACAGAAGTGGCAGTCCGCCTCGGCCTTGCCCTCCGTGGCGAGGATGTCCTCCAGCTCCGCCCGGCCCAGGGTCGTCAGCGCGCGCTTGACCCGGTCCTTGCTGCAACTGCACGTGAAGGACACCGGGTAGCGCGACATCACCTCCAGGTCCGGCTGGGACACCAGCGCCTTGAGCAGCGCGCCCGTGCCCTGGGCGGCGTGCGCCCGCACCGCGGAGTCGAAGTCCCGGGCGAGCCGGTCCCCCAGCTCCCGGAAGGCCTCCATGTCCCCCTGCGGCAGCGGCTGCAGGAGCATGCCGGCCACCAGCCCCAGCGGCTCGGGCTGCTCGCCCTGGGACAGCGGCTGCACGGTGAGGTAGACGCGCGTGGGGAGCTGATCCGAGATGCGGAAGTAGCGCTCCAAGTCCCGCCCCAGGTCGAAGCTCTCCAGCTCCACCGCCGAGCGGTACTGCTCGCCGCCCCCCAGATCGCGCAGCACGGACAAAAAGCCCTTGTTCCCGAGCGCCGGACGCCAGTGGTACTCGCCCTCGGCGCCCACGTGCGACACGAGGGGATTCTTGGCGTAGCCCCGCACCACCCCCGCCCCATCCCCATCCACGAAGAGGCCGCGCAGGGGGCCATCACACTCCACCTGGAGGTTGATGCGCGAGTCATTCTTCTGCAACGAGCCGAGCAGGGCCCCGGCGGTGAGGGCCTGCGCCATCAGCGAGGCCGACGCCGACGCCGAGCGGTGCAGCTCGCGTGCCCGGCGGGCCAGGTCGCTCGTGGTGACGAGCACCACGCGCAGGTCGGTCTCCTTCAACAAGCCACTGACGAGTTCATCGGCCATGAGGGGGCAATAGCCTGCCGCCCCCGGAAGCGCTCGCCAATGACAATGCGCACCCGGGCGCTCCCCCGGTGGCTCCCCCACCAGGGTTGCGGACAGCGAAGCCGGACCCAGTCATCACCCCCGCTGATACCTCCCTGTTACCGCCCTGTGCCCCGGAGGTGTCTTCCCATGGCGGAAAATCCTACCCCGGCCCCAGGACGGGCTATAACGCCCCGTCCGACTGACTTCCTGGCGCGACCCCCCAGGCCGCGCGACGTCCGGAGTTCCGATGAGCACCCAAGCCGCTGCCGCCGACGCCCTCCCCCAGAAGACGCCCTTCATCCAGTCCCGTCTGGGCTCGTTCCTCGCCGTGGTGCCGCTGAGCATCTGGGTGGTGAACCACCTGTGGGACAACCTCGCCGCCTTCCAGGGCGCCCAGGCCTGGCAGTCCGCGGTGACCGAGTACAAGCACCCGTACTCGATGATCTTCACCTTCATCATCGTGCTGCTGCCCCTGCTCATCCACACCGCGTGGGGCGTGGCGCGGCTGTTCAGCTTCCGGCCCAACCTGGGCGCCTACCCCAACTACGGCAACCTCAAGTACATCCTCCAGCGCGCCGCGGCCGTGGGCGTGCTCGGCTTCCTCGGCGCCCACATCTGGCTGGCCTTCCTCCAGCCGCGGCTGGTGCACGGCGCGGCCGAGCCCTTCGCCGCCATCGCCTACGAGATGCACTGGCACACGCCCACCATCGTCGTCTACGTGCTGGGCATCCTCGGCACCGCGTACCACCTGGCCAACGGCCTCCAGGGCTTCGCCATGGGCTGGGGCCTCTTGGCCAGTGAGCGCTCCATGCGCCGCTTCGAGCCGTGGTCCATCGTCCTCTTCCTCGTGCTGCTCGCCATGGGCTGGGGCGTGCTCTTCGCCATGTACCAGGCCGGTGGCACCCAGGCCGTCATCGACGCGCGCAACGCCATCGTCCAGACGCAGGGCGACATGCACTGAGGTGAGTCCCGGGGCGCTCCCCCCGAGCGCCCGCAACGACAACGGCCGCCCCGGTCTCCCGGGAGCGGCCGTTGGTGTTTCAGGGGGGCAAGGTCCTAGAACGGGATGTCGTCGTCCCCGCCGTGGCCGCCACCCATGGGGCCACCGCCATCGTCCATGGGAGGAGCGCCGTAGTCGTCGTAGCCTCCGCCCTGGGACTGGCCGCCACCACCGCCGCGCTGCTGCGAGTAGCCCCCACCGCGGCCCCCGCCCCCACCACCGCCGCCGCCACCACTCATGCCCGCGCCGTCACGGCCGCCGAGGAAGGTCACCGCGTTGGCCACCACCTCGGTGGTGTAGTTCTTGCGGTTCTCCTTGTCCGTCCACTCGCGCGTCTGCAGACGGCCCTCGATGTAGCACTGGCGGCCCTTCTTCAAATACTCACCGCACAGCTCCGCGAGCTTTCCCCACACCACGATGCGGTGCCACTCGGTGCGCTCCTGCTTCTGGCCGCTCTTGTCGGTCCAGTTGTCGCTGGTCGCGATGCGGAAGTTGGCCACCGCCTGTCCGCCCGGGGTGAAGCGCACTTCCGGGTCCGCCCCCAGGTTGCCAATGAGGATGACCTTGTTGACGCCTCCAGCCATGATGCCGTCCTTTCTCGAGCACCGGCCCACCACGGGCCGGTTACCTACATCCAAGAGCGGGAATGCCGCTCGCGCCACTTCCCTACCATAAGGGGCTGACAAGCACCTGAACAGGGCTTCAGCCCCACCCTTCCCAGACGGTCGGAAGAAGGGAGGGAGGGAGGGCGAGCGGGCGGGCCCTCACCCGCCGGGACGGGTCTCCGACAGGCCCGTGCCGATGACGGGCGGCGAGGCCAGGACGGGCGTGCCCAGCGGCGGCTCGGCCCGGGGCGCCTTGGCCTCGGCGACCTTGCGCGACATCAGGCCCTCGAGCGAGCGGGAGAACTCCGCCACCTTGGGATCCGGCGCGCCCAGGCTCTTGCGCAGCGCCTTCCAGAAGGGGTGATCCGCCTCGCCCGTCCGCACGAGGCCGCGCGCGAGCAGCGTGGTGGTCGCCTCGCGATCCTTGTCGCTCGCGGCGCGCAGCGCCAGCACCAGGTCTTCGGGCGCCGAGCGGGCGATGGCGCCCAGGCCCTCGGCCATTTCCCCCTCGGCGAGGTTGTCACCCGCGGAGGCCCCGGCCAGCTCCGCGACGCGCGAGAGCGCCTCGACGTTGCCGCTCGCGGCGAGCTCCACGAGGCTGCCCAACCCCGGCACCTCCACCGACAGCTCCCGCGCCACGGTGCGCAGCCGGCCGTACACCTCCGCGCCCGCCGAGTAGCTGTCCAGGAGCGTGCGCACCCCGAGGTAGTCCTGGGGGTTGGACTGGTAGAGGCCCTCGGCCACCACCGCGCGCACCGCCGGGTCGCGCTCGCTGCGCCACGCCGTGCGCAGGAAGCCGATGTTGCGCGGGTCATGCTGGCTGCTCAGGGCGAGGTACGTCTTCACCCGGCTGCTCATCTCGCCCATGGGGCTGCTGGACTTCTCGCCACTGGCGAGCTCGGCCACCGCGCGCCCGGGGCCCATCGTCGAGCCCACCGAGGCCACCGCCGTGCCCAGCGCGTCCAGGCCCCGCACCACCGGGCCCGAGCGGCCCGGGTAGTCGTTCACCATCATGGAGAAGATGAACTTCTCGCCGCCCGCCGCCTGCACGTAGCCGCTGAGCGCCGACACGTTCTCCAGCGTGCCCGTCTTGGCGCGCAGCCGGCCCACCGCCTCGGTGCCGTCGAAGCGGTAGCGGAGCGTGCCGTCCTTGCCGGCGATGCCCAGCGAGGACAGGTACTCGGGCGCGAGCGGGAAGCGCTCGTACATGTAGCGGAGGATCCGGTCGAGCTGCGTGGCGGAGAAGCGGTTGGCGTCGTTGAGCCCGCTGCCGTTCTTCATCACGTAGGTGCCGCGGGGGATGCCCACCTCGCGCGCGAGGAAGTCCTCCACCACGTCCAGCCCCTTGGCGAACGAGCCCGGAGCACCCCGCGCCTCCGCGCCCATCGTCTTGAGGAGCGTCTCGGCGATGAAGTTGCTCGACAGCTTGTTGAGCCGCTTGAGGACGATGTCGAAGGTGTCCGAGTGCGCCACGAACACGAGCTTCGCACGCTGCGGCGTCAGCCCCGCCTTCACCTTGCCCTTCACCTTGACGCCGCGCGCCACCAGCATCTGCTTGAGCGTCTGGCCGAAGTAGAGCGGCGGGTTGTCGATCTTCTTGTACACGCTCATGGCGCCGCCGGCCTCGGGCACCTGGCCGCGCACGATGATCTTCTGCTGCGCGCCCGCCGCGTCCGACGACACCGAGAAGCGGCGCGCCCGCCGGTCACCCGTCGTGAGCGTGTTCTCCACCACGAAGTAGTCGCTGGGCGGCTCGACCTCCACCACGCCCTTGGCGCCCGCGCGCTCACCGGGACGCAGGAAGACCCCCACCGCGTTCCAGTTCAGGCTCAGCGCTCCCGTGGGCGCCATGTAGGCCCGGTCCGAGTCCTCCTGGTCATACCCCGGCGGGGTGCGCTCGTCGTCGAACCACGCCTCGTCCACGACGATGTCCTGCACCTCGCGCAGGCCCGTGTGGAACAGGTCGCCCACCATGCCGTACAGCCGCTCGGTGGTGATGGAGGGGTCGCCCTTGCCGCGCACGTAGAGCGTCTTGGCCTTGAGGCCATCGGACTCCGTCTCCACGAGGAACTCGGTCTCGAAGCGGAACTCGGGCCCGAGCGTGGACAACGCCGCCGCCGAGGTGACGAGCTTCACGTTGGAGGCGGGGTTGAGCAGCTCCTCCGCGTTGTGGCTGAACACCACCGAGCCGTCGTCGAGGCTCATCATGTGGACGCCCACGCGGCTGGCGTTGAGGGGGTCGCGCTGCAGCACCTGCATCAACGACGCCTTGAGGGCCTCGCGCTCGGCGCGCTTCTTGTCATCCGCGGCGGCACTCACGCGCGGATGGGCGACGAAAATGGCAATCGTCACGGCCAAGAGGGTTCTGGCTCGGGGGACCTGCACACACTCTCCGGGGAAGGTGATGGGCATTATGAAAGGGGGACTCTGGGGCGGCAAGAGAGAGACTCCCGAGCACCCCGGCTCCGGGGTGCCCGGTCTTTCACCAGGCGGCAAAGCATGCTCGCGCGGGGCCGGGAATTGATCGTTGGCCAACGCGAGCAGCCCACCGCGGGGAGGGAAGCCATCGGCTACCGTGCAATGGGCTGGCGATCCCGGAAGAGCCGTCCGGTGGGGCCCTCGGGAGGGAGGAGCGCCGCCCACACGAGGGTGTCGGCCCCCTGCTCCACGTCCCGCGTGGCCCGGGGTCCGCCCATGCGCGTGCGCACCCAGCCCGGACAGACGGCGTTGACGAGCACGCGCCGGGGTCTCAACTCCTCGGCGAGCAGCCGGGTAAGCGCGTTGAGTCCCAGCTTCGAGACGCGGTAGGCCGAGCCCGGCCAGCCCTTCTGCTCGTACTGGCCGGCGCGCACCTCGGCGGCGAACTCGTCCACCCAGGCGACCAGCGCGTCCTTGGAGGGGGAGGATCGATGCGCTGGCGCAAGGCGGGTGGCAGGCCCTCCAGCGCCCCCAGCCCACTGGACACCATGACGATGCGGCCGTGTTCGCGCATGAGCGGCAGCAGGTGTTCGGTGACGCGCAACGCGCCCGTGAAGTTCACCGCGAGCGTGCGCTCGACGACCTCCGCGTTGAAGCCCTCCAGGGCGATGCCCGCGTTGTTGACGAGCGCCGCGAGCCGCAGCTCCTGACGTGCGAGCCGATCGGTGAGCTGGGCGACACTCTCCTCGGAGGTGACGTCCAGGGGCTCGAAGCTCACCTCGAGGCCCTCCTCACGCAACGCGGCGGTGGCCTTGGCTCCCTCGGCGATGTCCCGAGCCGAGAGCAACACCCGCATGCCCCGCTGACCGAGCTGCCGGCAGACCTCGAACCCCAGTCCCCGGTTGCCGCCCGTCACGAGCGCCACTCCCGTTGCCTTGTCCATGGACCCACTCCTCTGGTGAGAAGGGAAAAGTAATGACGGACGCAATCACGGGTAGGGGCACGCGCGCGACGTGTTCTGTGTCACAACACGCCTTCCATGCTCCCGCCACTCCGATCCGCCCACCTGGGGCTCGTCATGGCGCTCGTCATGGCCCTCGCCGTCACGCTCGGGAGCGGCTGCCGCGCCGAGCCCGCCCCCGAGGGCATCACCGTGCTCATCGAGGCACCGCCGGACAGTCTCGACAGCCGGCTCGCGCTCACGGCGATGGGCCAGCGGCTGTCCCAGTTGCTCACCCCCGGCCTCGTCACCGTCGATGACAGTGGCAGGCCCGTGCCCGACCTCGCCGAGTCCTTCCAGGAGCTGAGCCCCACGCTCGTGGAGTTCACCCTGCGACCGGGACTCACCTTCCACGACGGCGGCCCCCTCACCGCCTGGGACGTGAAGGCCACCTATGACAGCGTGAGGGAGCCCGCGCTCGCGAGCCCCCGGGCCGAGCGCTACTCGGCGCTCGCGTGGGTGGAGGTGAAGAACGCGCGCACGGTGCGCTTCCACCTGCGCCAGCCCTTCGCGCCCCTGCTGGCGGACCTGTCCCTGGGCATCCTCCCGGCCCGGCGCGCGTCGGCCGCCTTCAAGCAGGCCCAGGACGCTGCCCCCGTGGGCGCCGGCCCCTTCCGCTTCGAGTCCCAGCCGGACGAGGAGCACCTGACACTCGTGCCCTTCGCGGGCTACTTCCGGGGCGCGCCCGCCATCCCCCGGCTGCACTTCCGCGTGGTGCGCGACGAGACGACTCGCGTGCTGGAGCTGCTCAAGGGCCGCGCGGATCTCGTCCTCAACGCGCTCTCCCCCGCCACCCTGCCCGCCCTGGAGCGCGAGCCCTCCCTGCGCGTGCTCACCCGGCCGGGCACGGGCCTCGCCTACCTGGGCATGAACCTGCGCGAGGGGCCCCTCGCCGACGCGCGCGTGCGCCGCGCCCTCTGCCAGCTCATCGACGTGGAGCCGCTCGTCACCTACAAGCTGCACGGCCTCGCCCAACCCGCCCAGGGTCTGCTGCCGCGCACCAACTGGGCCTGGGCCCCCGTCTCCGGCTGCCGCCATGCCCCCGAGGAGGCGGCCCGGCTGCTCGACGAGGCGGGCTACCCGGACCCGGATGGCCCCGGAGGCGCGCCCCGGCTCACGCTCCAGCTCAAGACGAGCACCGACTGGCTGCGCCGCTCCATCGCGCTCGTGCTGCGCGAGCAACTGGGCCAGGGCGGCGTGGCCGTGGAGGTGCGCTCGCTCGAGTTCGCCACCTTCTTCAACGACGTGCGCCGGGGCAACTTCGAGCTCTTCACCCTCAAGTGGGCCTCCGTCGTCGAGCCGGACCTGATGCGCGGCGCGTACCACTCGGCCCACGTGCCCTCGGAGAAGAACCACTTCGGCGGGCTCAACCGGGGTGCGCTCGAGGACGCGGTGCTCGATGCCCTGCTCGACGAGGCCAGCCGCGTCACCACCCCCGAGCGCCCGCGCCTCTACGCCCGGGCCCAGGAGCGCCTGGACGAACTCGTCCCCGTGGTGCCCTTGTGGCACGAGGACTCGGTGGCCGTCGTCTCCCGGCGCCTCCAGGACTTCGAGCCGAGCCCCCATGGCTTCTTCACCCCGCTCGCGCGCGCCCGCCTGGTGGGGCCATGAGGCGGCTCCTCTCCACGCTGCTCTCGGGCGTGGGCGCGCTGCTGCTCGTCTCGCTCTTCCTCCACCTCGTGCCGGGAGACCCCATCGACGTGATGCTCGGCGAGCAGGCCACGCAGGTGGACCGCGAGGCGCTGCGCCGCGCGGTGGGCCTCGACGAGCCCATCCCCGTGCAGCTCTGGCACTTCACGCGAGACTTGTTCACCGGCGAGCTGCGCACCTCGCTGCCCCCCTTCCAGAAGAAGGTGATGCCCGCTATTGGCGCGGCCCTGCCCTTCACGCTGGTGCTCGCGCTCGCGGCGCTGGGCGTGGCGGTCGTGCTGGCGCTTCCGCTCGGGGTGCTCGCCGCGTCGCGCCGGGGCACGTGGGTGGATGCCGCGGCCATGAGCGCGGCGGTGGCGGGCGTGGCCCTGCCGCGCTTCTGGCTCGGGCCCGTGCTGCTGCTCGTCTTCTCCCTGTGGCTCGACTGGCTGCCCGTGTCCGGCGCGGGCTCCTGGCGCCACCTCGTGCTGCCCGCCTTCACGCTGGGCACCGCGCTCGCCGCCTTCCTCGCGCGCATGACCCGGGCGAGCCTCCTCGAGGCGCTGCGCGAGGACTACGTCACCGTCGCCCGGGCCCAGGGACTCAGTGCCCGGCACGTGCTCTGGCGCCATGCCCTGCGCAATGCCCTCCTGCCGCTGCTCACCGTGCTGGGGCTCGAGTTCGGCGCCCTGCTGGGCGGGGCCATCGTCACCGAGAAGGTGTTCGCCCGGCCCGGCATGGGCACCCTGCTGCTGTCCGCCATCGAGCGGCGCGACTACAACACCGTGCGCGCCACCGTGCTCGTCTTCACCGGCTGCTTCCTGCTCGTCAACGCGCTCACCGACATGGCCTACGCGCTCGCCGACCCCCGGCTGAGGAGGCGCGCATGAGGCGACTGTCCCCCGGAGGACGCCTGGGCCTGGCCGTCACCGGCACGCTCGTGCTCGCCGCGCTGCTGGCCCCCGTGCTCAGTCCCTCGACGCCCGAGGCCATCGATCTGGCCGCCGAGCTGTCCCCGCCCGGCCCCGGCCACCCCTGGGCGCGGGGGAGAATGGGATTGATCTGCTCACCCACGTGCTCCACGGCGCCCGCCTGTCGCTCACCGTCGCCGTCTTCACCGTGGCGCTCTCGGCCGCGGTGGGCACCGTGCTCGGAGGAATCGCCGGCTGGGTGGGCGGGCTCGTGGACGAGGTGCTCATGCGCCTGACCGACGTGCTGCTCGCCTTTCCCGGCCTGCTGCTCGCGCTCTTCCTCACCGCCGTGCTCGGGCCTCGCTCGCGCACGTCGTGCTCGCCCTGAGCCTCACCGGGTGGACCGGCTATGCCTGGCTGGCGCGCGCCCAGGTGCTCACCCTGCGCGAGCGCGACTACGTGCAGGCCGCGCGCGCGCTCGGGGCCAGCGACGCGCGCATCCTCTGGTACCACCTGCTGCCCAATGCCGCGGGGCCGCTGCTCATCCAGGCCACCTCCGCACTGCCGGGCACCCTCCTCGCCGAGTCCTCGCTGAGCTTCCTCGGGCTCGGCGCGCCACCGGGGACGCCGTCCTGGGGGGCGCTGGTGGATCAGGGCACCCAGTACCTCCTCGTGGCGCCCCATGTCGCGCTCTTTCCCGGACTCGCCCTGGCGCTCGCGATGCTCGGCTTTCACCTGCTCGGCGACGCGGTGCGCGATAGGTTAGATCCCCGGCATGCGGAACGCCGATGACAGGAGAGCCATGCTGACGTGGAAGTGGAAGAACTTCGCGGAGCTGACGCCCGACGAGCTGTACCGGCGCTCGAGCTGCGCCAGCAGGTGTTCGTGGTGGAGCAGAAATGCATCTACCTGGACGCGGATGGCTATGACCGGAGAGCCTACCACCTGCTCGGGATGGAGGATCAGCCGGAGACGCCCTGGCTCGCGGCCTACCTGCGCGTGCTGCCCCCCAAGACGAAGTACCCGCAGGTGAGCCTGGGCCGGGTGGTGGTCGCCCCCGAGGCGCGGAGTCATGGCCATGGCCGGGTGCTGGTGCAGAAGGGCATCGACTTCATCGAGGCGCGCTACCCGCGCGTGCCCATCCGCATCGGCGCCCAGAACCACCTGCGCGCCTTCTACGAGGACTTCGGCTTCCGAGTGATGGGAGACGTCTACGACGAGGACGGCATCCCCCATGTCGACATGGTGCGCTGAGCCGGGCCGCGCGAGGCAAGGAGAGACACGATGAAGGCAGTGGTGCAGCGGGTGCTCGAGGCCTCCGTCACGGTGGCGGGCGAGCGCGTGAGTCAGATGGGGCCGGGGCTCCTGGTCCTGCTCGGCGTGGGCCAGGGCGACGGCGAGGCGGAGGTGGCGTGGATGGCGGACAAGCTCGCCACCCTGCGCATCTTCGAGGACGCGGCGGGCAAGATGAACCTGTCGCTGGAGGACACCTCGCGCCAGCTCATCGTCGTCAGCCAGTTCACCCTCTATGGAGATGCGCGCAAGGGCCGCCGGCCCAGCTTCATCGAGGCCATGGAGCCGGTGGGGGCCAAGGCGCTCTATGAGCGCGTCTGCGAGGTACTGCGCGCCCGCGGCCTCACCGTGGGCACCGGCGTCTTCGCCGCGGACATGAAGGTGGCGCTCGTCAACGACGGCCCCGTCACGATCCTGCTGGAGACTCCTCCGAAGGCGCCCCTTCCGGCGCCTCGTTGAGCGGGCGAATCACGTGCGCCACCAGGCCCGCTTCCTCCCGGGCCGCCTCGCGCACGAGCGCCGCCAGCCGACCGATGCGCTCCACCCACGTGCCGCCCTGGGGCCCCGCCAGCGGCTCCGACACCGCCGGACACTCGGTGGACTGGCCCAGCAACCGTGCCCGCACCGCCTCCCACTCCGGAGGCTCCACCGACTCGAGCCGCTCGCGCTCGCGCGCCAGCAGCCGCTCCAGCTTGGACTCCAGCTGCGCGCTCCATTGCGCCACCGTGCTCGCCGGCCGCCACGCCCAGTCCGCGAAGGCATACTGCTGGCGCGATGCGTACTCGCCCCGCCCCAGGGTGGAGAAGACGCGATCCGGCGGGAAGGAGGGGAAGGGCTCCCACTGGCCGCCAATCAGCGACGCGAGTCCCAGATCCGCCACCGGGTAGCGCCGGAAGCCCTCGCGCCGGCCATGCGAGGCGCGCGCCTGGGCGTAGGGGTAGGAGGGATCCTCCAGCATCAGCGCCGGTGCAGGGCCTCGTCCCAGTCCCCCACATAGCCCGCGTGCTCGCCGAGCACCCGCCAGCCCGAGGGGCCGGCGCCCACTGCATCCGCGTGAGCCTGTCCACCAGCGCCACCCAGGACGTCTGCTCCACGCCCCCGAGCCCGCCGCCGATGTGCGAGGCGAGCAGCTTGCCCGCAAGGAGGCTCGATTCGCCGTCGTCGAGCTGCCCCAGCAGGGTTTGCAACGCGCTGGCCGAGTCACTCATCGCGAGGGACAGGAAGGACAGCACGTGCTCATGGAAGAAGCGGTCGTTGACCGGCCGAAGGACCAGATCCATCCCCGCCAGCCTACCACGGCCCCTCAGGGCCGAGCGTCTTCCTGCACGATGAGGGCGTGAATGGCCTCGACGGTGGACGCTTCGAGGATGGAGGCGCGGAAGCGCGGATTTTTGAAGAGACGCGAGATCCGCGCGAGGGCCTTGAGGTGCACGCCGGCGCTGTTCTCCGGGGCCACCAGGGCGAAGAAGAGGTGCGTGGACTTGCCGTCGATGGCCTCGAAGTCGACGCCCTGACGGGACACGCCGAAGGCGGCCACGAGCTGGCCGAGCCCCGGCAGCTTGCCGTGGGGAATGGCCACGCCCTCGCCGATGCCGGTGGAGCCGAGCTTCTCGCGCTCGCGCAGCACCTCCACCAGCCGCTCGGCCTTCAGGGTCGGATGGGCACGAGCGAGTGCCGCGCTCAATTCGCGCAACACTTCTTGCTTGTCGCGGGCCTTGAGGTCCGAGACGACGGCTGGTGGGCTGAGGAACTCGGAGATTCGCAAGCTGGCGCTCCCGGCGGTGGCGCTCCCTGCGCGGGCAATTACTCCTGGCCCTTCATTCGCGCAAGGGTCGCATGCCCTCCTTCGCAACTCCTTGTCCGTCTTCGTGTGTTCCCGTGCTTTGGCGGCCGGAAGATGGAGGGGGTGGAAGGGCTCGTCTAGTCTCCATGGGAACGTGTCCCTCCGGCCCCCGCACGCCCTCGCGCTCCCCCTCGCCCTGCTGCTGGGGGCGTGTACCCTGGCGCCGGCGCCGCGCCCGGCCCCCTCCCCCTCCCCCGCCGCCCGCGCTTCCCCTCGTCGTCCCCGTCCCGGTGGACGCGCTCGCCGACGAGGTGGAGCGGCTGCTCGCCGGCCTCTCCCTCGAGGACAAGGTGGGACAGGTGATGATGGTGGGCATCGGGGGGCGCGAGGTGGATGGGGCCGTGGAGGCGCTGGTGCGCGGCCACCGGGTGGGGGCGTGTGCCTCTTCAAACACAACATCTCGGACGGCCAGCAGGTGGCCCGGCTCAACCAGGACCTGCGCGGGCTGCTCGCCGATGGCATCCCCCTTCCTCGCGCTGGACCAGGAGGGGGGCAACGTCGTGCGGGTGAAGGACGACGTGGTGGTGTTGCCGGGCAACATGGCCCTGGGGGCCACGCGCTCGGCCCAGCTCGCCTACGCGGCGGGGCATGCCCAGGCGGAGGACCTGCGGCGGCTGGGCTTCAACATGAACCCGCCCCCGTGCTGGACGTCAACCTCAACCCGCGCAACCCCGTCATCGGCAGCCGCTCCTATGGGGACTCGATTCCCCTCGTGTCCGAGCTGGGGCGCGCCTTCGTGCGCGGCCAGCAGGACGCGGGGCTCGTCACCGTGGCCAAGCACTTCCCCGGCCATGGCGCCACGGACGCCGACAGCCACCGCGCGCTGCCTGTCATGCTCGAGTCGCGCGAGGAGGTGCTCGCCCAGATGGAGCCCTTCCGGGCCGTCATCCGCGAGGGGCTGGACGGGTTGATGACCGCGCACGTCGCCGTGCCCGCCCTCACCGGAGACGACGCGCCCGCCACCGTCCACCCCCGGGTGCTGCGCGGCCTGTTGCGCGAGCGGCTCGACTTCCAGGGTCTGGTCCTCACCGACGAACTGGAGATGGAGCCCATCGCCCAACGCTACGGCGTGGGTCAGGCGGCGGTGCTGGCGGTGAACGCCGGCGCGGACATGGTGCTCGTGCCCTGGCACGCGGAGAAGAAGCGCGAGGTGCACGCGGCGCTCCTGTCCGCGGCCCGCAGTGGCGAGCTGTCCGCCGCCCGCCTGGATGAAGCGATGCGTCACATCCTCGCCACCAAGGTGCGCCGGGGGCTGTTCGCCGCGCCCCGCCCCGTGGAGGAGCGCCCGGCCACCCCGCGCTCGGCCGAGCACGAGGAGGTGGCCCACCGCATCGCCCGCGCCGCCGTCACCCTGCTGCGCACCGACGGCGAGCACTTCCCCCTGCCCTCCGGCGTGCGCCTGGGTGTCCTCACCGCCGAGGACTCGCTCGGGCAGGCCATCCGCGAGCGGATGCCGGGGGCCCGGGTGCTGGACGTGCCCGCCCGGCCCTCGCGGGCCCAGCGCGCGCGCATGCGGCAGCGGGCCCGCGCCCTCGCGCTCCAGTCGGACGTGGTGGTGGTGGGGATGATCAACTCGCGCCAGCTGGAGCTCGTCACCCTGGCCGCCTCGCTCGGGCGACCCGTGGTGCTCGTGTCCATGGGCCTGCCCTACCTGGCCGAGCGAGCCACCGCCGCCCGGGCGGTGCTCGCCGTCTACTCGTACCAACCCACCGCCACCGAGGCCGCCGCGGCCGCGCTCTTCGGGGAGATTGGCACGCCGGGCCGGCTACCCGTGGACCTGGGCCGGCTCACCTTCGGCTACGGCCTGGAGGTGCCACGCCGTCAACAGGCCGCCGCGCCACCCGCCCCTCGAGGAGAGGCGGGAGGCGGCCGCCCGCGCTAGCCGGCGTTGGGCGGCGCGTGCACGCCGATGAGGCCGAACTGCCCGTCGTCCTTGCGCCGGTACACCACGCAGACCTCGTGCGTGGTCGCGTGCTGGAAGACGTAGAAGTCCTGGTTGAGCAGGTTCATCTGCATCACCGCCTCATCCACCGACATGGGCTTCACGGTGATTTCCGAGGTGCGCACGATGCGCTGCGCGGGGGCCTCGGCGGCCGGAGCGGCCGCGGGCGTGGCCGAGCGCAGGGCCCCGGCGGTGTCCGCGGCGTCCGCGAACGCCTCCTCCTCGGGCAGCTCGAACACCTTGTGGCGCACCTTGAAGTTGTTCACCAGCTCGTGCCGGTGGTGCACACGCTCGCGCCCGTGGTGGTTCTTGATCTTCTCCTTGTACTTGCGCAGCTGCGCTTCGATCTTGTCCATCGCGCTGTCGATGGACGCGTACATGTCCTCGCTCTTCTCCCTGCCGCGCAGCACCCAGGCGCCCGAGTGGATGGTGATGTCCGCGTGGTGCAGGTGCCGCTCGAGCGACAACACCACGTGGGCCTCTCCGGCGCGATCCAGGTACTTGTTCACCCGCTCGACCTTCTCCTTCGCGTACTCCTTGAGGGAATCGGATGAACCGAACTGGCGGAAGGTGATGTTGAGCTGCATGCGTTTCTGCCTCCTTGTTGGGGCCCAAGAGAGACAACCGGGACCGCGCCCCGATCAGAAACGCTCCACCGCATCGAATGCAACCCACCCACTCCACAGGATGGCTGCCCGTACACCACCCGACAGGCAGTGTCGTCCTGACTTTCCAATTGGGCTGGATTTCCAACACGCGGTGTGTGAGCGAGGCCACCGTGCGTCGGAGCGAGGGAGTAGCGAGGGGTTAGAGAGGCAGTTCGACGAAGAAGGCAGCGCCTCGCCCGCCCGGTCCGGGCTCCACGTACACGCGGCCCCGGTGGCCCTCGACGCACTGGCGCACGACGAAGAGTCCCAGGCCGAGTCCTCCCGCGCGCGCGCCCCTGCACCTGCTCGAAGCGCGCGAAGATGCGCTCGCGATCCGCCTCCGGCACGCCGGGCCCCTCGTCGCGCACCACCAGCCGCGCGCCCCCGGCGTAGCGCTCCAGCAGGACCTCCACCGGGTGTCCCCCACCGTAGCGAAGGGCGTTGAACAGCAGGTTGACGAGCACCTGCTCCATCCGCAGCCGATCGAAGCGGCCCACCACGCGCGGCTCGATGAAGCTCATGAGGGACACGCCCGCCGTGCGCGCCTCGTCCTCGATGCGCGCCACCACCTCGGACACCAGCGCCGACAGGTCTCCGGTGGTGAAGATGAAGTCGAGCTGGCCGTGGCGGATGCGGCTGACGTCCAACAGGTTGTCGCCCAGCGTCCCCAGGCGCCGCAGGCCCCGGTCGATGGCATCCAGGCGCGCCTGCACCCGAGGCGCCATCAGCGGGGTGGAGACGTCCTCCTCGCCCAGTCGCCGCAACATCTGCACCTGCAGGTTCAGCCCCGTCAGGGGCGTCTTGAGCTCATGGCCCGCGAGCGACAGGAAGTCCTCGCGCACGCGCACCGACTCCTGCAGCGCCAGCTCCGTCTCCTTCAACTGGGTGATGTCGAGGATGGCGCCACGCACCACCACGGGCCGGCCCTCCCCATCGCGCAGCACCCGGGCCCGGCTGGTGAGCCAGCGCCACGAGCCCTCCACGCCCCGGACGCGGAAGGTGGAGGTATAGGCCTTCACCTCGGAGGAGAAGACGGTGGCGACCTGCGCCTCCACCTCGGGCCGGTCCTCCGGATGCAGCGCCTCCAGGAAGCGCTCGTGCGTCCACGTGGGCAGGGGCTCGGGGTAGCCGTAGAGCCGATCATGCCCCTCGGAGCGGAAGACCGGCCGGTGGCGAGGTTCGTCTCCCAGACGGCCATCTGCGCGGAGTCGAGCGCCACCTGGAAGCGCTCGCCCAACAGCCGGAAGCGCTTCTCCGTCTGCTCCACCAGCGCCTGGGCCTCCTCGCGCTGGGTGATGTCGGTGGCGAGCACCCACAACTCCCCGCTCACCGGCACCACCGACACCTCCAACCAGGTGCGCGGGGGCAGCGAGGCGAGAAAGCGCGCGGGCTGGCGCGACTCCAGGGCGGCCACGAGCCGCTCGTGCAACGTGCGGCCCATCAGCCCGGGCGCCGCCGTCCACGGCTCCTGGCCCCGAAGCCGCTCGGCCTCCACGCCCAGGAGCGCCGCCGCGCGCGTGTTGCACCGCAGCACCCGGCCCCGCTCGTCCAGGGACAGGAAGGCCTCGGCCATATGCTCGAGCAACAGCTCGAAGCGCTCGTCCGGCGGAGAACGCGGGGAGTCGGAAGTGGAGTCAGGCGCCGGATGAGAACCGGGCACGCGTGAAGCTAGGGGCGCGCTCACCTCATCACGCTCGCTGGAGCGCCTGTTGCCGTCAAGCACCGCGACAGGTCGGGTAGGAAAGAAGACGCCGCGGGTGAGCCCCACCGTCCGGAGTCAACGGACGGTGTGGCCGGCCCGGGGCGTGGCACTCAGCCCGCCCCGGGGGTGGGTGCGCGAGGCACCCGGTGCTTCACACCCGCCTGTACGTCGTCCGATGGATGGCCCGCAGAATCAATAGCAGGACGACCGCGCCGACGAAGGCCACGATGATGGTGGAGACGATGCCGCTGCCCGGAGCGCCCACCCCCATGGCGCGGAAGAGCCATCCGCCCAGGAACGCGCCCACGATGCCCACGACGATGTCGCCCACCAGGCCATAGCCCCCGCCCACGACCGCCGAGGCCAGCCAACCCGCGATGAGACCAATGAACAGCCAGAGCACCAGTGTTTCGAGACCCATGTGTGTGACCCCTCCAATTGGTGACCATCGAAGAGGTAAGCACCCTGGGACTCGGCGGGAGGGGCGGCCGGGCGGGCGAGCCCTCCTCCGAACCTTTCATCCCGGATGGCGAACTTCCACGCCCCGGGAACCGGCCACGATGAGCTCCGAGGTCATCCCGAGGAACAGGCCATGCTCCACGAGCCCGGCCCGGGCCTGGAGCCGCGCGGCCAGCGCTTCCGGGTGCTCCAGGGCACCCCAGGCGCAGTCGAGGATGAAGTGGCCTTGATCCGTCAGGAAGGGTGAGCCCTCGGGGCCCAGGCGCTGGGTGACGCGGGCGCCCAGTCCTTCCAGGTAGAGCGCCTGCGAGCGCCAGCCAAACGGCACCACCTCTACCGGTACCGCCCAGCGCGTGCCCAACCGGGGGGACAGCTTGCCCTCGTCCACCACGATGATGAGCCGGCGGCTCGCCTGGGCGACGATCTTCTCGCGCAACAGCGCGCCGCCCCCGCCCTTGATGAGCCGCAGCGCCGGATCCACCTCGTCCGCGCCGTCGATGCAGAGATCCAACACGGGGTGCGCCTCCAGCGTGGTGAGGGGCACGCCGAGCGACTCCGCCAGGGCCTCCGTCCGCCGCGACGTCGGCACGCCCTTCACGTCCAGCAGCTTCCCCTCGCTCCGCAGCGCGGCCAGCCGGTGCACCACGTGGGCCGCGGTGCTTCCCGTGCCCAGCCCCACCACCATGCCCGGCTGGATGGACTCCACCGCGCGCTCGGCGGCCTCGCGCTTGTGCCGGTCCGCATCGGTGACGGCACCCTTCTCTGTGGATGGGCTCATGGCGGGGCTCCTCGTGGCATGGAGGGGAAGTCCTTCGGGCAAGGTGCAGCCTGCCCCGGGCCTCGCGCTCCAGCCCGCAAAAGGTTTGGGGAGGAGCCGCCCCCCAGCGGCTCCTCCCCAATGAACAACGAACAACCCCCCACGACCGCCCCCGTCAGGGCACTCCCCTCCAACGACCCTTCGACCCCCCACCCCCGACCTGCCCGCCCCCCACCTGCCCACCCTTCCCCGTCACTGCGTGAGCGGAGATAGAGCATCGCGCGTGCCAAGGGGTCCACGGCGGGAAACTCCTGGGATTTCAAGCGGTTGGGCTTCGAGGGAGGAACGAACCGTCCCCGAGCCGGTAAGACTTACGCGGACCCGGGGACGGGGGAGAGCACTCGAGCGGAGGGCACTCAGGCGAGCAGCTTGCCGCCGGTGACGCCGAGCACCTCGCCATTGACGTAGGTGGACTCGTCCGAGGCGAGGAACACGTAGGAGGGGGCCAGTTCGACGGGCTGACCGGCGCGGCCGGTGGGGTTGTCCTCGCCGAAGGACTTCACCTTCTCCGCGTCGAAGGAGGCGGGGATGATGGGCGTCCACACGGGGCCCGGCGCCACGCAGTTGACGCGGATGCCGCGCTCGATGAGCTCCTGGGCCGGCCCTTGGTGAAGGTGACGATGGCGCCCTTGGTGCACGCGTAGTCGAGGATGCTGGGCGAGGGCTGGTAGGCCTGGATGGAGGCCGTGTTGATGATGGTGGAGCCCTTCTTCATGTGCGGCAGCGCGTAGCGCACCGGGTGGAACATCGCGAGGATGTTGGTGCGGAAGGTGCGCTCGAGCCGCTCGGCGGTGATCTCCTCGAACTTCTCCACCGCCTTGCCCTGGTAGGCGGCGTTGTTGACGAGGATGTCGATGCGGCCGAAGCGCTTCACCGTGTCCTCGATGAGGCGGCGGCACACGGCCTCGTCCGTGAGATCTCCCCGGAAGGACACCACCTGGTGGCCGGACTCCTCGACGGCGCGCCGGGTCACCTCGGCGTCCTGGTCCTCGTTGAGGTAGCCGAAGGCCACGTCGGCGCCCTCGCGGGCGAACGCCAGCACACCGCGCGGCCGATGCCACTGTCGCCTCCGGTGACGAGCGCCACGCGGCCCTTCAACCGGCCGAGCCCCTTGTACGAGGTCAGCCCGTAATCGGGCTCGGGCGTCATCTTGGACTCGAGCGCCGGTGCGGACTGCTCCTGCGGCGGCTGCGGAGGCGTGTTGCCAGCGGAACGCGGATCTTTCTGAGCCATGTCTGGAAGTCCTCGGGTTGGGTGTACCCAGCCCACGGTGGGGAGGGTGGGTGCGACTGGCAACCACCCCACCCCGAGAGGACTTCCACGCCCGGGAAGCGGGCGAGCTCAGCGTGCGAGGGACTAGAAGCAGCGCTTGCGCTTGCTGCTCGGGAGGATGTTGAGCACCTCGCGGTACTTGGCCACGGTGCGCCGGGCGATCTCCGTGCCCTGGGCCTTGAGCAGCTCGACGATCTTCTGATCCGAGTAGGGATTGCGCGGATCTTCCTGGCTGACGAGCTGCTTGATGTGGTGCTTGACGGCCTCGCTGGCGGTGTCGTCGCCGGACACGCGGGCGATGGACGAGTTGAAGAAGTACTTCAGCTCGAAGATGCCCTGGGGCGTGTGCACGTACTTGTTCGTCGTCACGCGCGACACGGTGGACTCGTGCATGCCGATGTCCTCGGCCACGTCCCGGAGGATGAGCGGCTTGAGGTGCGCGATGCCCTGGTCGAGGAACTCGCGCTGGAACTTCACGATGCTCTCGGTGACCTTGTAGATGGTGCGCTGGCGCTGGTGGATGGAGCGGATGAGCCACTGGGCGCTGCGCAGCTTCTCCTGGATGAACTCCTTGGTCTGCCCGGGGCCCACCCCGCCCGCCTTGAGCGCGTTGCGGTACATGCCGGAGATGCGCAGCTTGGACAGGCCGTCGTCGTTGAGCACCACCGTGTAGTCGTCCTCCATCTTGTAGACGAACACGTCCGGGGTGATGAACTGCGCGTCGTCGCCGCTGAAGTTGCGGCCCGGCTTGGGGTCCAGGCGCGGCAGCAGCTTGAGCCTCCACCACCTCCTCGAGCGACACCTTCAAGTCCTTGGCGATCGCCGGGAGGTTCTTGCTCTCCAGGTACTTCATGTGGCGCTTGATGATGAGGCCGAGCAGCGGCGCGTGCTTCTCCTTGAGCGCGGCCACCTGGATGAGCAGGCACTCCTGCAAGTCCCGGGCGGCGCAGCCCTTGGGCTCCAGGTTCTGGATGCGGCGCAGGGTGCGCTCGGCCACGCTCATGGGCACGTCCGCCTCGTTGGCCAGGCGGATGAGGGGGTCTCCCTCCACCTCCTCCAGCTTGAGGTAGCCGTCGTTGTCCAGGTTGCCGAGGATGAGCATGCCCACGCGCCGCTCGGCGTCGTTGAGCCGCAGCGTGCCCAGCTGCTCCTGCAGGTGGTCGACCAGGTCCTCCTTCTCCACCATGTTGGCTTCGAAGGAGGGCATGTCGTCCGTGGCCACGTTGCCCTTGTTGGACGCCGTGGTCGGCTCGTTGAACTGGTAGCTGTTGAGGTACGCCTCCCAGTCGATCTCCGGCGGGCCGTCCTTGTCGGCCTTGAACTCCGTCGCCGTGTCCGGGGTGCGAGGCTCCAGATCCCGGGGAATCTCGGTATTCGCGGCTTCCAGGGAGGCCTCGCCGGGCTCCTTGTCGGACAGGTCGCCAAAGGGCGTCTCGTCCGGCTGCTCCAGGAGGGGGTTCTGATCCATCTCCTCCCGGACCTGCTCCAACAACTCCATGCGCGAGAGTTGCAGCAGCTTGATGGCCTGCTGCAGCTGGGGCGTCATCACCAGCTGCTGCGAAAGCTTCAGGCTCTGCTTGAGTTCCATCGCCATTTCTGGGGTCTCCCGCCCTTTTCAATGCTCGACTTGACGGCGACCCGCCATCAAGGACCGTGCCAAGCTAACAAGGCCCCCCGACTTCGTCCAGTGCCCCCGGGTCCGGCGCATCCCTTGCAGTGAGTGAATTTCTCCTTTTATTCCGCGAGCTTAGCCCACCTCGCGAAACACGGGGAGACGTTCAGGAATGGACGGGTGGACACCGTGCGGCGAGGCAGGCGCGGGCGGGGCGATGGCCTCGCGGGGGTGGATGGTCGGCCCTCACACGGACTGCAGGCGGAAACGCTCGCCGAGATACACCGCTCGCGCCCGGGGTGAAGCAACGAGCTGTTCGGGCGTCCCCTCTTCGAGGATCTGCCCCTGTGCGATGATGTACGCCCGATCACAGATGCCCAGGGTCTCCTGGACGTTGTGATCCGTGATGAGCACGCCCAGGCCGCGGGACTTGAGCAGGGAGATCTGCGCCTGGATGTCACCCACGTTGATGGGGTCCACGCCGGCGAAGGGCTCGTCGAAGAGGATGAAGCGCGGCTCGGGGATGAGCGAGCGGGCGATCTCCGTGCGGCGGCGCTCGCCACCGGAGAGCACCTCGCCGGGGGCCTCGGCCACGTGGCGCAGGTCGAACTCCTCCAGCAGTTGCTCGGCCCGGCGCTCGCGGGCGGCGCGGTCCAGGCCCTTCTGCAGCTCGAGCACGGACAGGAAGTTCTGCCGCACGGTGAGCTTGCGGAAGATGGAGGACTCCTGGGGCAGGTAGCCCAGGCCGTGGAGGGTGCGCCGGTGCATGGGCAGCCCGGTGAGATCCGCGTCCTGCATGCGCACGCGCCCGGCATCGGGCCGCACCAGGCCCACCACCATGTTGAAGCTCGTCGTCTTGCCGGCGCCGTTGGGGCCCAGCAGCCCCACCACCTCGCCCTGCGCGACCTGGAAGGACACGCCCCGCACCACCTGACGCTTGTTGAAGGTCTTCTGGAGACCCTCCGCGAACAACCGGCCGCTCATGGTTGCCTGGTACTCCCCGACTGCGAGTTGTCAGGCGACTTGCCTGGAGGCCCCTTGCCCGTCCCCTTCCCCTGGGGCGCGGACGGCGCGGACTCGACCGTCACAACGGCGTCCTTCACCTCGAAATTCGCGTCGCCGATCGTCATGCGCACTTCCGAACCGCGCAGATGGGTGGTGGCGTCGCGCGCCTCGGGGTTGCCCGTCAACCGCAGCACCCCGGTGGGGACGTTGAGCTCGGCCCGCTCGCCCCGCGCCTGCCGCGCCCCGTCCTGGGCGCGCACGTGCCCCACGCACTCCGCCCGGCTCACCTCCCGCGTCGCGCTGAAGTAGGTGATCATCTTGTCGCACCGCAGCTCCAACGTCCGGTGCTTGACCACCACGTCTCCCGTGAAAACGGCCTGGGTGGGCGAGCCGACGACCCGGCGGGCGGTGATCTCCGCGGGGAACCGCTGCGCGCCGCCCTCCTTGCCTCCGCCCTTGCGCGGCGTGCGCAGCGGAGCCGCCTCGAGGGTGACGACGGCCTCGTCCACCTCGTACTCCATGCCCCGCGCGCCCATGAGCAGGCGCACCTCGGAGCCGCGCAGGTGGGTGGTGGGCTCCCTCGCCTCGGGGTGGCCCGTCACCACGAGCCTGCCGCTGGGCACGTCGAGCACGGCGCGCTCGCCCTGGGCGGTGCGCTCCTCGTCCACCAGGCGCATGTTCCCCGCGCACTCCACGCGCGTCACCTCTCGCGGGCCCGTGTAGGAGGCGGTCATCTCGTCACAGCGCAGCACCATGGTGCGCTGCTTGACCACCACGTCGCCGGAGAAGATGGCCTGATCTCTCGAGCCCCGCACGCGCTTGGAGGTGATCTCCACCGGATTCCTCAGCCGCGGCTTCTCCTCGCGGGGCGCGGGGGCGGCCCCCGGGTGGCGCTGGCCACCGGCACGGGCTGGGCCACGAAGAAGGCCGTCAGGAGGTACTCAATCATCCGCGGCCTCCAGCACGGTGTGCACCGAGCCCTCGAAGGTGAATTGCCCATCGGGCAGGGAAATCAGGAACGTCTCGGCGCTCAGGCGGTAATCGGGGCCCTGGACCTGGACGCCCTCGGAGCCGCGCGCCGTTTGTTGGACGGCGTCATAGGCGACCCGGGGGGTGCGCGCCACCATGCCGGAGGGGTTGCGGACCACCACGTCCCCGGTGGCCACGAGCTGCCGGGTGCCCAGGTGGCCCTCCAGCTCCCGCGCGGTCACCACCGTGACGTCCCCGGGCGCCTTGCCGGGCACCCGAATGGTGGCCTCGAAGGCGGTGAGCTCGCCGCTGCGCTCGTAGGTGGCACGGCTCGCCCGCCCTCCAGCGAGGGAGTGTCCCCCTCGAACGAGCGCAGGCGCACCCCATGCATCACCACCGCGGGCGGCGAGGAGGCATCCGCCTGACCCTGAGGGGGAGTACAAGCCGACCCAAGGGAGAAGACGCAACCTAGGAAGATGACGGCACGTGTCACGGCTCCCTCTCTATCACCCCATGAGAAAAGGTTGTGGCATCCGAGCGCTCGTCTGGTGGTCCGCTTCAGGAATGATCCCGGTGGGGGTGCACGAACTCCCTGGACATTTGGCTGTCCCGTCCATCACATCTCGGCGCGCTCTCCGACCGCGGCCGGCCCCCCGTCCGCACCTCTGGTCGGAAGCCCCCTGGGCCGGTCTTCCTCGTGGATTCTATGAAACGCATCCTGCTCGCCACCATGCCTGTTGGAGGAGGCCACACCGCGCTACGCGACTCACTGCGCACGGCGCTGGCTTCCCTGGATCCCGAAAGCCGCGACTACGAACTCCTCGGCTTCGACAGCCAGGACACCCGGGTCAGCGGCTTCTATGACTTCTGCATCCACCGGGCGCCCTGGTTACAGGCGCTCCTGTTCAGCCTGGGCCACGCCCGGGGCGCCCTGACCCCGACCGTGTTGCTCAATCCGCAACTGGAGGCCGAGGCCCGGCAGACCCTGGAGCAGCACCGGCCGGATCTCGTGATCTCCACGCACTTCCTCCAGTCGGCGATGTTCGTGCGCGCCCGGCGCCAGCTGGGGCTGGATGTGCCCATCGTCAGCGCCATCCCGGACTATGGCGAGCCGACGGAGATCTTCGCCCCCTCGCAGGAGGCCTACCGGCTCGATGCCCTCATCGTGATGGTGCCCCAGGTGCGCGAGCGGCTCCGGGTGCGCGGCCACTATCCGCTCTCGCGCGTGCACCTGTCCGGGTTCATCCCCAAGGCGCCCTTCCTGGAGATGGGCCGGGAGATGGGCACGCGGGGCCGGCTGTCGGAGACGCGCCGCCGCGCCCTGCTGGAGACGCTGCGCGCCGAGCACCCCCAGCTCCAGGGCGTGGATCCCTCGCGTCCGACGCTCTTGTTCCTCGGAGGCTCCGCCTGGACGAGCAAGACGATGCCCGTGCTGGAGCGGCTGCTGCGCACGCCCGCGCTGATGGAGCGCCTCAACGTGGTGGTGGTATGTGGCCGCAACGAGCGCTTCCATGACGCCTTGAAGGCCCGGGTCCAGGACCAGCCGCGCGTCGCGCTCTTCGGCTTCGTCAACGCCTCGCTGATGGCGCGGCTGATGGCGCTGGCGGACCTGCCCGTGCTCGGCAGCCTGGCGCCCGCGTCCATGCACGAGCTGATGGAGACGCGCTGCGGCCCGTTCATGCTCTTCCACATCATCCCGGGCAGCGAGGACGCCCATCCCGCCTACATCCAGGAGCAGGAGATCGGCGTGTACGAGCCGGACCCGGACGCCATGCTCAACCTGCTGGCGCAGGCCACGGGCATCACCCCAGCGGGGCCCGCCATGGCGCGGCTGCTGCGCGTGTGCCCCGAGCGCATGCGCACCCTGCGCACCACCCACATGGAGCGCGCCTCGCAACTGGGCACGTTCCTCGAGCGGCTGACGGGGCGCGAGCCTCGGACGTCCCTCATGCTCGAGCCGGCACGCGCCAGACGACGCGCGCAGGCCGACAGCGCGTCCTGAACGCGGCGGCCCGGCGGGCTCACGCGGCGCCGGAAGGTGCCCCGGGCCCGCCCGGCTCCTGCCCGTGGCTCTTGGACACACGGAAGACGAGCCGCCACGCGGGGTAGCTGAAGCCCACGTAGATGACGAACGTCACGATGAGGTTGGCCAGCTCGATGGGCAGGTGCAGCGACCTGACCAGGAAGCGGAAGAGCAGCCAGTTGAGCGTGAGGGTGATCGACTCGACGCAGCAGAACAGCAGGCCTGGCGGCGCAGGCTGCCGCCGGTGGCGTGGAAGGCGAACGTGCGGTTGCCGAAGAACTGGACCGCGAGCCCCACCAGGAAGGAGAAGATCTTCGCGGTGGAGGGCTCGACGTGCAGCAGCCGCACGCAGATCTCCAGCACGGCGAAGTCGGCCACCGTGGCCAGGATGCCGACGAAGCTGGAACGCAGGAAGCGGAAGAAGCGCGAGAAGAACGACATCACACGCCCGACCCTAATACTACAGTTGGACATTTTTAAGTGGACAGAGGAATGGCCCTCCCCCCTGCTGCCGTAACAAGCTGCCGTCCTCCGTTTGGCGTGAACCCATGACTCGGACCTCCTCTCCTCTGAGATAATACGGCCCCAGCGCAACGCAACTGCGGAGGTGGGGTGGAGGGCCCCACTTGTCTGGTGGGGAGCCAGGAGAGAAAGCGAAACGAAGGCAAGGGTGACGCCGGAGGTGGCGTGGTTATAACCCATGGGAGAAGTCACCTTCACCTGGGGGCCGCCATGTCGAGCCGCGCTGTCGTCTCGGACCACAACGAAACGGTTTTCGTCAGGAAATGGGAAGAGGAGTGGCGCCGCGTACAGGCGTGGGTCCAGCCCCACTTCGCGCGTCCGGAGACACGCACCTCGGCGGAGTCGCTGTTGCAAGGATTGCTGGCACGAGTCGAGCGCAAGAACTCCTGGGGCTTGAGTGAGGAGGTGGGCCGGGAGACGCCCTACGCTTTTCAACACCTGCTCAATGGGGCCCAGTGGGACGAAGACGCGCTCCGGGACGACGTGTTGTCGTATGCCCGAGAGCGGCTGGGAGAGGGGGAATATTGGCCGTGGATGAGACCGGCTTCTTGAAGAAGGGGGACAAGTCCGCGGGAGTCGCACGGCAGTACAGCGGCACGGCGGGCCGGGTGGAGAATTGCCAGATAGGCGTCTTCCTGGCCTATGTCACCGATAAGGGACACACGCTGGTGGACCGTGAGCTGTACCTCCCCAAGGAATGGCTTGAGGAGCCGGAGCGCGGTCGCCGGCAGGAATTCCCCGGGAGTGGGATTCCAGACCAAGCCTGAGCTGGCGCGAGTCATGCTCCAGCGGGCGCTGGACACTGGACTCCGACCGAAGTGGGTGGTGGGAGATGAGGTGTATGGCCGGGATGGAGAGTTGCGACGGTTTCTGGAGAGCCAGTCGCAACCGTATGTGCTGGCGGTGGCCTCCAATACCTACGCCTGGCACGGGGAGGCTCACGTGACGGCGGGCGAGGTATTGAAGGAGGTGAAGACACCCGAATGGACGCGGCTGTCGGCGGGAGCCGGAGCCAAGGGACCGCGGCTGTATGACTGGGCGCGAGTCCAGCTCAATTCTCCGGCGAGGAACCAAGCGCGATGGTTTCTCTTCCGCCGCGGCCTGTCGGAGGATTCCGACGTGGCCTTCTACCTGGTGCATGCACCGGCCACGACGTCGCTGGCGGCCCTGGTGGAAGCGGCTGGTAAACGCTGGCCGGTAGAGGAATGTTTCGAGTCGGCCAAGGGGGAGGTGGGACTGGACGACTATGAAGTGAGGCGGTGGCGAGGGTGGTACCGCCACATGACGTTGTGCCCGGTGGCCCATGCATTCCTGGCCGCCGCGCGCGTCACGGCCAATGAACCCGAGGAGGAGACAAAAGTCCCAAAACGTCTGGGCCCGCCGCACCGAAGAAGTCGCATGGGCGCGTTTCGACGGCGGCGAGGCCTGTCCTCATCCGCTTCAGTCTTCAGGAAGTGAGACGTCTGTTGTGGAAACTCGCCCGGTGGGTGGTACGACCCACGTTGGACTTCATCCTGCGGTGGAGCCGCTGGCGGCGCCACCATCAGGCCGTCGCCAAACTCTGCCACTATCGTCGCAAAGCCCCCAGAATTCACGTCCAACTGTAGTACTAACAGTGTTCCGCGCGCGTCACGGGTGTGAAACGGGCTCCAGGCTCGACGCGGGAGCCGTTTCGTCGTCGAGTCGTGGCGAGACGCAGATGACGTGACATGGGGTGCTCCCTCCCCTGCACGACAGCAGAGGAGCACGGGAGTCCTTGCTACCCCTGGGTGTGGACCACGACTGACGTGATTGCGCGAGACGCGGAGTTCAAACGGAAATGGGAATGCCAAGTTGGATGGCAACGGGAGTGTAGATGTCCGTATCCACCCCCGGCGTGCGAATGGAGACCACCAGCGAAAGAGGAACACGGGCGTTGGAGATGAGCACGGGCCCCAGGTCTCCGTACAATGCAAGCCCCGCCATCTGGGTTCCATGACCATGGTGGTCGTCCACGCCCACCGGGGATTGACGGTGAGCAACGAAGAAGGTGGCAGGGCCAGGCCAATCAGCATGTGGCCCCGATTCACTCCTGTATCGAGGATGCAGACCGAAGGTCCATCCTCGAGTGGGGCCTGGACGCGCTCCACGAGCTCCCTGGCCCAGGGCACCTGCTCGGACTTCAGCGCCAGGAACTCCGCCGTGGAAATCTTGGCCTCACGCAGTTCAGCGATGAGCTCGTCCCGTTCGAGCAAGTGGCTGATTTGGAGGACCGTCGCGTGGAGGTTCAGCACGGACCGGTCCGCGAAGCTCAAGGGCATCTGACTGACTGCCAGACCCATCTGTCTGACCAGAGCCTGGAATGACTCGACGGACCTCTGTTTTCCACGCAACCAGACTTCCCACCAGAGGGCACCCTCGCTCGTAGGGAATCGCTCACCAGGCTCCGTCCACTGCGCTCAGACTCAAGGCTCGAGAGTTCGAGAGCGAACCCTGGCTCACTCTCGAACTCGAAGCGGAACGCGCGTACTCCATCCTCAAGAATGGCTTCCTTGATGGCGTCATTGCAAGCCCGTGCCAGCTCGGCATAGCGCAGCCCCGCCGCCGATACACCCAGTTGCTTCCAATCCAGGTCTCCAGAAACGAAAGACCCCAGCTTGGCGAGGATCGTCCGGTCCGCCAATTCCCCCGAAGGAGTATCGTATTCGATGACGTCATCGAACCGCCGGAAGAGCGCATGATCCAGCAGCTCGGGATGGTTCGTGGCGGAGATGATGAGGCTGTCCGATTGGTCCTGTTCCAGGAATTGGAGAAAGGAATTCAGAACACGCCGGATCTCACCTACGTCGTTAGGGCCCCCACGCTGCCCCCCAATGGCATCGAACTCGTCGAACAGGTAGACGCCACGAGTCGAACGGATGGCATCGAAGACCAGCCGCAGCTTCGCCGCGGTCTCACCCATGAACTTGGTGATGAGGCCGTCCAGGACAATCGTGAAGAGGGGAAGTTGCATTTCCCCCGCCAGGCGCAGCTGGAACGCCTGCTACAGAGCTGCTGCTGCGCACACATCCGGCTCTGAAAAACGAGGCACCTCTCGTCCGCTTGATGGCAGGGAGAGCGGGCACCAGAGGCCAGAGCCAACTCTTTCCAAGCTGAGTCGCTGCCGCGGTGGTCGCGCCCCATGCGCCCACGAAGTTTCATCGGCTCCTTGCACGAACCATCGCCCTCACTCTCCCGCCCCAACCCGGGGCATGTCGTCTCCACCGGGGCGTGGAGGCACCCTCGAGTGGCATGGTAGAAGCGAGGCACTCCAGTCATGACCTCACCCCCCGAGAGAACCGGCGCCCCCGGAAGGGACACGGGCCGCTCCCCACTCGGCCCCTGGCGGCTGCACCTGCTGGGGACCCCCTCGCTCACGAATGGCGGCGCCCCGCTCTCCCTGCCCAACACCACGGCCCAGGCACTCGCCTACGTGGCCCTGGAGGGCCGGTGCCCCGCGCCCTGCTCTCCACCCTGCTGTGGCCGGGCTCCCCGAGGCCACGGCTCGCAACAACCTGCGCCAGCTCAAGCGCCGCCTGCGCCTGGCCTGCGGGGGCTTCGAGGTCCTGGAGGGCGAGGAGTCCCTCCAACTCTCCGCGCGCGTGGACGTGGATGTCCTGCGGCTCAAGGACGCGCCTCTCCCCGAGGGCACGGCGGAGGGCGAGCTGCTCGCGGGCCTGCAAGCCGATGACAGCCCGGAGCTGGCGCGCTGGCTCGATGGGGCCCGTGCGCGCGTGGAGGGCTGGCGGAGGCGGGCCCGCACCGTGGAGCTCGCCCGGCGCGAGGCGGCGGGAGACATGAGGGGGCACTCGCGCTCGCCGAGGCGTGGGCCGCGCGCGAGCCGGAGTCCGAGGAAGCAGGCCAGGAGGTGATGCGGCTGCACTACCTGCTGGGGCAGCGCGGCGCCGCGCTCAAGTCCTTCGAGCGCCTGGAGCGCACCCTGGAACGTGAGCTGGGCGTGACCCCCCTGCCGGAAACGCTCGCACTCGCCCGCGACATCGAGCGGGGTACACGGCTGCCCGGGGCCCTCCCCACGCGCGCCCCCCTACCCTTGAGCATCCTGCGGCCGCCGGTGCTCGCCGGGCGCGAGGCCGCCCGGCAAGCGGTGCTGGAGGGAGCGGAAGCGGGCCGGTGGTGTTCGTCGTGGGCGAGCCGGGCGTGGGCAAGAGCCGGCTCCTCAACGACTTCGCCGAGTCCCGGGGCACCGGCTGCGCGGGGATGCCCGCCCGGGGATCGCGAGGTGCCCTTCGCCAGCGTGGTGCGCTCGTTCCGTGAGTGGAACGCCATCCGTCCGGTCACTGGGCTTCCGGAGTGGGCGCGGCGCGAGCTGTCGCGACTCATGCCCGAGCTGGCCGAGCCCGGTGAGGCCCCCCTGCTCGTGCCCCGCGAGCTGGACCGGGTCCGGCTCTTCGATGCCATCCTCGAGGCAACCACCCGCCAGACCGCCGGCATCGACACGCTCGTCAGCGACGACATGCAATACCATTCCGAGGCGGAGCTGGCCCTGTGCGGCTACAGCTTTGGCCGCCTGTACCTCGCACGGCGCGGGCCTGGTCCAGCTCATCCAAGGAGTGCGGCGCGGCGAGGGCTCACCCAGCTTGTGGGCGCTGATGCGGCGACTCGAAGCGGCGGGGGTGGCCCGGGTGGTGGAGGTGCAGCCACTCGGACCGGAAGGCGTGCGCACCCTGCTGGAGGGATTGGAGCTGCCGGGCGTGGAGCGCCATGCCGAGCGCATCGCGCGCTACACCGGCGGCAATCCGCTCTACGTGGTGGAGACGGTGAAGCACCTGGTGGAGCAGGGTCTGCTGGAGGGCGAGTGGCCCGAGCGCCTGCCCGCGCCGGGCCGCGTGGCGCCACTCATCCAGCGGCGCATGGAGACCCTGTCACCCACGGCGCTCCGGCTGGCGCGCGTGGCGGCGCTGGCGCGCACGCAGTTCACCCATCCCCTGGCCTCGGCGGTGCTGGAAGTCGGCGCGCTGCAGGTGGGCGAGGCCGCCGTGGAACTGGAGGCCGCGCAGGTGATGGTGGGCGAGCGCTTCACGCACGATTTGATTCACGAAGCGGTGGCCGGCGCCATCCCCGAACCCCTGCGCCGGATGCTCCACCTGCGTCTGGCCGAAGTGCTCGAGGGCCGAGGAGCGCCCCCGGTGATTCTCGCGCACCACTGGTTCGAGGCGGGAGAGGCCCAGCGCGCCATCCCCGCGCTCATGCGGGCGGCGACGGAGGACGAGGAGGTGCTCCAACCGGGGGCGACCGCGGACCTGTACGCCCGGGCCGCCGCGCTGCTCACCGAGGCCGGCCGGCATGACGAAGCCCACCAGGCCCGCGCCCGGGAGGCGCGCTGCCGGCAACGCCCCCTCCTCGGGACTGGTGGGTGACGTGGCCGCTCAGCGCCTCATCCGAGAGCGAGCCGTCCTCCTCGCCCCGCTGGAGCGAGGGGCCCGGCGGTTCAGCGCGTGAGCATCCCCATCCATGACTTCACCTCGGCCGCGCGCTGGGAGTTGCCCGCCCGGGTGAAGCGCTCGAGGGCCCGGGCCGCCTCGACCCGGGCCTCCTTGACGCGGCCGTCGCGCCACAACGCCTGGGCCAGGACGAAGCCCGTGTCGCCGAGGACCTTGTCGGGCACGCCCTCGAAGGTCCCGGCGCGCCGCAGGATGGCGATGGCCTCGCGCGTGTGGCCCAGGGCCAGCAGCGCCTGGCCGACTCCGTCATAGGAGGACTGCAACTCGCTGTCCTCGGGTGACAGTTGCTGGAGCTTGAGTCCGAGCGCCTCGCGGAAGACACGCAGGGCGTCCTCGTTGCGCTCCAGGGCCAGCAGGCACATGCCCTGCGAATCCAGGGCATCGGCCAACGCCAGCGGATCCACCGCGGAGGACCGGTAGAGATCCGCCGCGAAACGCGCGTGCTCCAGGGCGCGTGCCGACTCCGCGTTCTCGCGCAGCGCGCGCGACAGCTCGCCGTGAAACCACGCCAGCTCCAGGTGACGCGGGCCCACCGCCGATTCCATCTGCCGCAGCGCTTCCTCCAGCATCTCCACCGCCTGCCGCGTCTCGCCCAGAGCCAACAGCGCCCGCCCGAGCGTGTACGTCACGCGCGCCCGCTTCGGGTGTCCGGGCGGCAGTCCACCCAGCAGCGCCAGGGACCGCTCCAACAAGACGCGCGCCTGCTGGGGCTTCTCCTGCCAGAGGGCCGTGGGCGCGGCTCATCAGCAAGTCGCTCTCCAGGAGCGTGTCTCCGCCGAGCCGCCGCACCATCGCCTCGCCCAGCCGGCCCCAGCGCTCCGCTTCCGCGTAGTGCTCCAACTGCCCCGTCACGAAGAGCAACTTGTTGAGGATGGACACCTGCAGGCGGTCCGCCCTTCCCGCCGCGGCGTCATACACGGCCTGCTCCAGCAGCGAGGCCCCTCCTGCGTCCTGCCCATGAGCGCCAGGAGCCAGCCCTGATGCAAGCGCATCTCCGCCAGCAGGGGCAGATGGCCGCTGGCCACCACGCGCGGCGCGAGCGCCTCGGCCTCCTCGAGCGCCGCCGGGTAACGGCTCACGTCGAGCAGGGCCTTGAGCTCGGCCACCCGCGTTTCCAACCGCTCCAGATCCGCGCGCCGGGAGGGATCCACGGGCCGGGGCTGCTGCTCGGACAGCGTCCCCACGTTCGCGCAATCCGAGGGAGCGGGCAGCGCGTACACCGCGTCCAGCGACTTCTCCACGCCCCGGGCGTCCACCTCGCCCAGCACCTTCACGAGCGCGCGCAGGCTCTCGCGCCGCAGCTCCAGGCACACCACCTGCTGGGACAACAGCAGCTCCGTGCGCTCATCGCGCAGGCGCGTGGCCTCGCAGGCCTCGGTGCTCTGCCGGGACCACGCCACGGCGTACGCATCGAGCACCGCCGAGGCCCGGCGGAACATCTGCCCCGCCGCGGGGCCCTCGGCCTTCTGGAAGGCGGCCTCCACCCGTTGACGCTCCGGCGCACCCCACACCTCCGCCATCTGCCGCTCGGCGCCCGTGCACAGCCGAGAGCGCCGGACGGCCGCGCCCCCCACCGCCACGAGCGCCAGTGCCATCAGGGCGCCCACGCCCAGCCAGCGCCACCGCGTCAGCCGCCGCTCCTGGGAGAGCGCCCCCAGCAGCGCATCCATGGAGGCGAAGCGCGCACTGGGCTCGAGCGACAGGCCCCGCATCACCGCGCGCCGCACCCAGACGGGTACCTTCACCCCGCGAGGAGGCTCCTGGATGACGGACGGCGCGGCCCCACGGCGCGCCGCGGCTTGAGCCATCTCCTCGGGATCGAAGGGGCGTGTGTTGTACAGCGCCGGTACAGCGCGGCGCAGAAGCTGAACTGGTCCGAGCGCGCGTCCACCACGTCCCCCCGCGTCTGCTCCGGCGACATGTAGTGCGGCGTCCCATGCACCATGCCCTCCTGGGTGAGCGACCGCCGCAGCACCGACACCGGCCTGGGCAGCGGCAGCGCCTCCTGGGTCAGTCCCCGCGAGGGAGTGAAGCGGGCGTCGCGCCGGGCCGGCCGAAGTCGGTGACGTAGACGCGGCCGTTGTGGCCCACCAGGACGTTGGCGGGCTTGAAGTCGCGGTGGACCAGTCCCGCCGCGTGCGCGGCCGCCAGACCCTTGCCCGCCGCGACGTACTTCTCCAACACCTCGCGCCAGGAGCGCGGCCGCTCGCGCAGCCACTCGCGCAGCGTGCCCCCCTCCACCAGTTCCATGGCCACGAAGACCTGATCCTCCCAGGAGCCCACCTCGAAGACGGGGATGACGTGGGGATGGGAGACACGGGCCATGGCCTGGGCCTCGCGCACCAGCCGCGCCCGGCCCTCCTCCAGGTCCGTGCCCTCGTCCTTCACGAGCCACAGCTTGAGGGCCACCTTGCGATCCAGATCCGGATCATACGCCGCGTACACCACGCCCATGCCGCCCTGTCCCAACTGCTTGAGCAGCAGGAAGCGGCCCACCTGCCGAGGCGGCGGCCGCGCGGGGAGCGGCGCTCGCGGGGCCTGTTCCCCGGCCGGAATCCCGGTGGAGTCCAGCACCGGCTCCGTGTCGGTCTTCTCCTCTCCGTGCGGCGCGGGTGGGGGCATGGCTTCGTCGCGATGGGACATGGCGGCTCACCCATATCCTAACGGCTTCTCCACCCCTTCACGCCAGGGGACGCAACTCCACCCGGACCCGTTCCGATAATGAGAAAAGCCGTGGTGTGCGTGGCCATCGCCCAATGACTGCTCAAGGGCCAATGCCTTGCTGAATCACCGCGGCTCCACGGGACGGATGGGGATCTGATGAATGCTCAGGTCCGTCCCGGTGACGCGGCGCCCGCATGCGCGGCACGTCAGCACCGTGTGCAGGGGCTCCCCACAGTCATGCACGAGCGCCCCCGGCGTGGCGGGCGCGTCCGACGTCCACCGCCGCCCCCACTGCAGCAGGCAGAGCAGCGTGGGCGCCAGATCCAACCCGGCCTCGGTGAGGTGGTACTCGCTCCTCGCGGGCCGCTCCGAGTACTGCACCCGGCGCAGCACGCCCGCCTCCGACAACTTGCGCAGCCGCGCGGTGAGCACGTCCCGCGGCGCCCCGGTGTTCTGGGCGATGCCTCGAAGCGCCTCACGCCATAGAACACCTCGCGCACCACCAGCAGGGACCACTTCTCCCCACCACTTCCAGCGCATCGGCCATCGAGCACACCCGAGGACCGGCCTCCTTCTTCGGCATGCCCCCATCCTAACGAATCAGTTGGAAATCCCAACCCATGTGCTACGGTACATAGTTGGAAAATCCAACTGACTCCGGAGACGTCCGAGAACGCACCGGGGCCGCTCGAGGAAAGCCGCATGAGTCTGCTCGCCGTGCTGTTCGTGGGACTGGTCGCCGCCATCCATGTCTACATCGTGGTGCTGGAGATGTTTCTCTGGACGAAGCCCCGGGGGATGAAGGTGTTCAAGACGGAGCCGGCCTACGCCGCGCAGACGGCGACGCTCGCCGCCAACCAGGGGCTGTACAACGGCTTCCTCGCCGCGGGCCTCGTCTGGGGCCTGGTGGCCGTGGAGCCCGTGGCGTTCCAGGCCAAGGTCTTCTTCCTGGCGTGCGTGATGGTGGCGGGCCTGTACGGCGCGGCCACGGTGAGCCGGCGCATCCTCTTCGTGCAGACGGTGCCCGCGACCATCGCGCTGGTGCTGGTGGTGCTCGCGCGCGCGTGAGTCAGGAGGCCGGGGAGGCCGGGTCTTCCAGCGCTGGTGCATCCACACCCACTGCTCGGGAGCGCGGCGGATGGCGGCCTCGATGCGCTCGGAGAGCGCCGCGGTGAGCGCCAGGGCGTCCGCCTCGCGGTCCGTCCCCGCCCGCCACGCCACCTCCTCCATCCACAAGCGGTAGCCCTCGCCCTCGCGCTGGCAGAAGCCCACCACCACCGCCGCGCCCGTGCGCAGCGCCAGGTCCGCCGCCGCCCGGGGCGTGGCCGCCAGCTCCCCGAAGAAGGGCACGAAGAGCGACTGCACCCGCGTGTCCTGGTCGATGAGCAGCCCCAGGATCTCCCCCGCCTTGAGCGCGCGCAGCATGGCGCGCGCCGCGCCCTCCTGGCCGCGCCAGATGCTGCGCACCCCGCCCAGCTCCCGGAAGCGTCCGACGAGCGCGGTGAGCCGCGGGTCCGTCGTCTCCTTGGCGATGCTCTGGCTCGGGTAGCCCGCGCGCGACACCCGCCGCGCCAACAGCTCCCAGTTGCCCACGTGCCCCGAGACGAACACCACGCCCTTGCCCCGGGCGAGCGCCGCGTCGAGCACGCGCCGGTCCGCGTCCTCCCAGCGCACCAGCCGCTCCAACTGTCTATCCATGGACGAAGTGGCCCCCACCTCGAAGGCGGCCATGCCCAGGTGGCGGAAGGAGGCGCGGGCGAGGGAATGACGCTCCGCGTCGGACTTGTCCGGGAAGGCGCGGGCGAGGGACTTCAAGGCCTTGCGCCGCTCCCCCCGGCCAGGGCGAAGGCGAGGCGGCCGAAGCCCGCGCCGAGCCACCGGGCGAGCCCGAGCGGCAGGGCGCCCACCAGGGCGAGGGCGGCGCGCACGAGGAGGTAGCGGAGGAAGCGCTTGAGGCGCTTTGTTAGGGGAGGACGCTCCACGAGCGTGTCCATACCTCATGCGCGAATACAACTTCGACGGCCTCGTCGGTCCCACCCACAATTACGGCGGTCTCTCGCCCGGCAACCTCGCCTCGGCCCAGCACGGCGGCACGGTGAGCCATCCCCGCGCGGCGGCGCTGCAGGGGTTGGAGAAGATGCGCTTCGTGGCGGGCCTGGGCGTGGGCCGGCGGTCTTGCCCCCCACCCCCGGCCCTCGCTCAAGACGCTGCGCGCGCTGGGCTTCACCGGCACGGACGAGGAGCTCATCACCCGGGCGGCCCGCGAGGCGGAGCACCTGCTGCGGCTCACCTCCAGCAGCGCCGCCATGTGGACGGCGAACGCGGCCACGGGGGCGCCGAGCGAGGACACCGCGGACGGGCGCATGCACCTCACGGTGGCCAACCTCCAGCAGATGTTCCACCGGGCCCTGGAGGCGGAGACGACGCACGCGGTGCTGCGCGCCATCTTCGCGGACGAGCGTCACTTCGCCATCCACGCGCCGCTGCCCGGAGGTGGGCACTTCGCGGACGAGGGCGCGGCCAACCACACCCGGCTCGTCACGCCCGGCCATCGCGCCGTGCACCTGCTCGCCTGGGGCCGCAGCGCGTGGCGGAGCGACGTACGCCCCCCCAGCCGCTTTCCCGCCCGGCAGACGTTGGAGGCCAGCGAGGCGCTGGCACGCTTGCACCAGCTGGATCCGGCCCAGGTGCTCCTGCCCCAGCAGGCGCCCGAGGGCATCGACGCGGGCGCCTTCCACACGGACGTGCTGGCGGTGGGCAGCGGGGGCTTCTTCATGCTGCACGAGCTGGCCTTCGTGGACGCGCCGGGGCTCTTGCGCACGCTGGCCGAGCGGCTCGGCGAGGGCTTCACGTACGCGCTCGCCACCGAGGACGAGCTGCCCGTGCGCGACGCGGTGAAGGCCTACCCGTTCAACTCCCAGGTGCTCGCGCTGCCGGACGGCTCGCTCGCCATCGTGGCGCCGCAGGAGAGCCGGAGACGCCCACCACGCGGCGCTTCCTCGAGCGCGTGGTGGCCGGGGACAACCCGGTGAAGGCGGTGCACTACCTGGACGTGCGCCAGTCGATGAACAACGGAGGCGGCCCGGCGTGCCTGCGCCAGCGCGTGTGGCTCACCGACGCCGAGCGCGCCGCGGTGAAGGCGAACGTCTTCTACACGCCGGAGCTGCACGCCTCGCTCGCCGACTGGGTGACGCGGCACTACCGCGAGGAGCTGCGCGCGGAGGACTTGAGGGATCCCCGGCTCGCGCGCGAGACGATGACGGCGCTCGACGAGCTGACGCGGCTGTTGCGCCTGGGCCCGGTCTACGACTTCCAGAAGTAGCCTTCGCACGCGCCCCCCGCGCCCGGGTGGCCTCCGCTTGCATCCGGGGCCCCATCTGGCATCTTCGGCCCCCTCATGCGCCGATCCGCCGTCCTCTGTCTGAGCTTCTCCGTTCTGCTCGCCCTCGCCGGTTGCAAGAATCCGTGCCGGGAGCTGTCGGAGCGCTACTGCGACTGCCTCGATGAGTATCAGCGCGCCGACTGCGTCATCGAGGTGGCCAATCGCGAGCGCAACGTCGAGCCGACCGACGCGGATCTCGCCGCGTGCGAGCAGCGGCTGGAGACGTGCACCATCAAGGCGGACGATCGCACCAGCTGCGACATCCTCCAGGAGGACGCAGGCAAGCAGGCCTGTGGCCTGTCCCGCTAGTCCGGGAGCAGGCCACCGCGCTCGAGTGATGGCTAGCGGCGGCCCAGGCCCATGTACGTGAAGCCCAGCTCGCGCATGCGCTCCGGGTCGTAGATGTTGCGGCCGTCGAAGATGACGGGCGTCTTCATCAGCTTCTTCATGCGCTCGAAGTCCGGGTGGCGGAACTCGTTCCACTCGGTGACGACGAAGAGCGCGTCCACGCCCTCCAGGGCATCGTAGGGCAGTTGGGTGTAGCGGATGCGCTCGCCGAAGACGCGGCGCGCGGTGCGCTCGGCCACCGGATCATGCGCCGCCACCTTGGCGCCCTTGGCGAGCAGCCCCTCGATGACCTCGATGGAGGGCGCCTCGCGCATGTCGTCCGTCTTGGGCTTGAAGGCCGTGCCCCACACCGCGAAGGTGCGCCCGTCGAGCGAGCCGAAGTGCTTGAGCGCCTTCTGCACGAGCGTGCGCTTCTGCCGCTCGTTGGTGCGCTCCACCGCGCGGAGCAGGTCCAGCTCCAGCCCCAGCTCGCGCCCCTTGGCCACCAGCGCCTTCACGTCCTTGGGAAAGCAGCTGCCGCCGTAGCCCACGCCGGGAAAGAGGAACGGGTAGCCGATGCGCTTGTCGGCGCCCATGCCCTTGCGCACGAAGTCCACGTCCGCGCCCACCTTCTCGCAGAGCGCGGCCATGTCGTTCATGAAGGAGATGCGCGCGGCGAGCATGGCGTTGGCGGCGTACTTGGTGAGCTCCGCCGAGCGCGTGTCCATGTAGAGGATGGGGTTTTCCGTGCGCACGAACGGCGCGTAGAGCTGGCCCATCACCTTGCGCGCCTTCTCGGACTCGGTGCCGATGACCACCCGGTCCGGCTTGAGGAAGTCGTCCAGCGCGGCGCCCTCCTTGAGGAACTCGGGGTTGGAGACGACGTCGAACTCCACCTGGGTCACCCGGGAGATGGTCTCGCGCACCTTGTCCGCGGTGCCCACCGGCACGGTGCTCTTGTCCACCACCACCGTGTACTGCTGCATGGCCCGGCCGATCTGCTCCGCCGCGGACAGGACGTACTGGAGGTCCGCCTCGCCGCTCTCGCCCTCGGGCGTGCCCACGGCGATGAACACCACCTGCGAGCGCGCCACCGCCGTGGACAGCTCCGTGGTGAAGGTCAGGCGCCGCTCGCGCGTGTTCTTGCGGATGAGCTCCTCCAGGCCCGGCTCGTAGATGGGAACCTCGCCCCGCTGCAACTGGGCGATCTTCTCCGCGTTGATGTCCACGCAGACGACGTCGTTGCCCGAGTCGGCGAAACACGTCCCCGCGACGAGTCCCACGTAACCTGAACCAATGATGGAGATGTGCATGAGCGTCCTTGGTGGGCGGAAGGTGTGCTCCCGCTCTACGCCGACCAACGCGCCGAGGGAAGGGGCGCCCCTCACTGTCCGGTCAGCAGCCGACGCAGGCGATCCGATCCCCGAGCATGGCTCATCTTTCCGGGTTCACTGGCGGGAAGGACGACGAGCCGCTCGAGCAGCTCCCGGGTCGCCCGGCGCAAGGGCGGGAGAGCGGGCGCGATGAGGGCGGCCGTCTCGGGGAAGAGCCGCGAGACGATGGACAGCGAGGTGTAGAGGGCCCGCTCCAGCCGCCACGCGCGGGCCCGCTCCAGCAGCGCCGCCACGTCCAGGGGGCGCGAGTAGACGCCACCCATCGACGGCGCCCCCAGCACCAGCTCGCGCAGGTCCACGAAGGACAACCACGGCACCTGGTAGCCCTCGCGCGCATGCTCCAGGCACACGAGCAGCAGCGCGTCCTCCAGGTCCGGACGGAACAACGACGGGCCGTACATCTTCAGGGCCCGGCGCGCTCGAAGACGCCCTGCAGCTCGGCCTGGCGCTGGGAGCCGAGCACGTCGGCGTAGAGGAAGACGGGGGTGCGGGTATCCGACAGCACCTTCAGGGCGCCGTGGAGTGGCTCGTCGGGTTCGGGGCGGAACTCGTGCTGGGCGAGGTAGCCGGAGAAGCCCTCCACGTCCATGCGCCGCAGCAGCACCTGGACCTCCAGCACGGGGCGGAAGCCCACGTGGGGGTAGAGCGAGTCGGCGAAGGACGCGGCGCCGATCAACAGCAGCTGGCGGCCCTCGAGCTCGTCCACGCACCGCTTGAAGTTGACGAGCTTCATGACGTTGTCGTTGACCGTGCCCGAGTAGATGCTCAGCAGCCGATCCCTCGCCCACTCTGGAGCCCCCGAGCCGGGCAGGCGGTACTCGAGGTTGTAGGACGCCAGCGGCGCCAGTCCCTGGGCGATGGCCCAGTCGACGTATTGCTCCCAGGGCGCCCCGCGCAGCGAGCCCCGAGGTGGATCGAACGAGGAGAGGACGCGGAAGGTGTCGAGGAGACTGATGGCCATGGGAGCGCTTTATCGACTCCCGCGCCCGGGACGCAATCGGAAGACCACGGCCCCGCCATCCTCCGAACGGTATAGAAACAGGGGGGCCATGAACCTCCCCTCCCCTGTCCTCGCGGACGAGGCCCGGCCCATCGACACCAGCGAGCGGCTCGTCCTGCTGGACGTCTTGCGCGGCTTCGCGCTGGGTGGCGTCTTCGTGTCCAACGTCTTCGGGTGGTTCACCGGCCGCGCCTTCCTGCCGCGCGCACAGCTCGAGGCCCCCTGGCGGGGACGCCCTGGTGGGACGTGCTCGCCATCCACGGCATCGCGGCCCTGGTCAACGGCCGGTTCATCACCCTGTTCTCGTTCCTCTTCGGACTGGGCTTCTCCGTGCAGTTGCTCCGGGCCGAGGCGCGCGGGGCCTCCATCGTGCCGCTCTACACACGGCGGCTGTGTGTGCTGTTCCTCATCGGCGCCGTGCACCTGCTGGGGGTCTGGTACGGCGACATCCTCACCACCTACGCCCCCGTGGGCCTGCTGCTGCTGCTGTTCCGGGGACGCTCGGACAAGGAGCTGCTCGTCTGGGCCACCCTGCTCATCCTCGTGATTCCCATCGGGGTGGCCGCCGGCATGCAGTGGCTGTCCGGACCGGGACCCGCGGCGGGGACGGAGGCGGCCCGGGTGCTGAAGGAACAGGCCGAAGCGACCCGGGCCGAGCGGCTGGACACCTTCCTGCACGGCAGCTATCCCGACGTGGTGGGCACCCACGCCCGGTTCTACTTCGGCGAGTTCGTCCGGCGGCTGCCGCCCATGCTGAGTGCGCTCCTCGGCCGGTTCCTGCTGGGCTTCCTCGCTGGACGGCGGCGCCTCTTCCACGACGTGTCCCGGCACCTGCCCTTCTTCCGCTCGCTGCTGGGCTGGAGCCTCGTCGTGGGAGCGCTCTGCACGGCCGTCGCGGTCGTGGCGCCGTACCTGATCCGCCAGAAGCTGCTGGAGGCCCAGGGGCCGTCCCAGTACTACCTGCGCCCGGTGCGCCAGCTCGCCGAGCTGGGGCTGGCCGCCTTCTACGCCTCGGGACTGGTGCTCCTCTTCCAACGCGAGAGGTGGCGGCGGCGTCTGCGGGTGCTCGCCCCGGTGGGCCGCATGGCCCTGACGAACTACCTCGCCCAGAGCGTGCTCAGCCTGCTGATGTATTACGGCTTCGGCCTGGGACTGATGGGCCGGGTGGGCCCCGCGGCGAGCATCGCGCTCACCCTGGCCCTCTTCGCGGTGCAGGTGGCCCTCAGCCATGCGTGGCTCGCCCGCTTCCGCTTCGGTCCAGCCGAGTGGCTGTGGCGCTCGCTGACGTACGGCAAGGCCCAGCCCTTGCGCCAGGACAAGGGCGTGGTGGCCCCCAGTTCCTGAGTCAGTCCACGGGAACCGCCGCGGGCAGGGTCCACTCGAAGTCCCGGGCCTGGAAGCTCACCCGGGCCAGTTACCGGCCGAAGGGCTCCCAGCCCGCGCCGGTGAAGGCGGCGCCGGCGGGCTGGTGGTCGAGGATGTCGCTTTTCCGAAGAGTACGTCCCCGCCCACGCGGAAGCCGGGGGTGTGATAGGCACGAAGCCGTGAGCCCCTCCGTATCGATCGTCATCCCCTATACCCCCTGTCCGCTCCGGCCGCATCGCGCTTCGCGCGGGCGCTCGCCCAGCGGAACGAGACCGAGGTCATCCTCGTGGGAGACGGTCCCCTGGACGCGCCTTCCTCCCCCAACGTGCAGGTCATCCCGGGCGTGGCCGGCAAGGGCGTGGCCATCCGGACGGCGCTGGACCGGGTCCAGGGCGGCATCACGGTGCTCCAGGACGCGGATGGGGCCTACTCGCTGGAGTCCTGCGAGGCGCTGTGCCGTCCCATCCAGGAGGATCGGGCGGACGCGGTGTTCGGCAACCGCGCGGGCATGGGGCTCGGCGCGAGCGTGCTGGCGGACCGGGCGCTGGGCCGGTCACCCGCTTCGTCACCGATGTGCCGCTCGCGGATCCCCTCGTGGCCAGCGCGCCTTCCGCACCGAGGCGCTCAAGTCCGTGGCGCTCACCAGCGACGACGACGCGGTGGACGCGGAGATCGTGGTGAAGCTGGCGGCGCAGCTCTACCGGCTGGCGGAGGTGCCGGTGGGGTTGGACACGCCGCCGCACCAGCCCCTGGCGTCCCAGTGGTCGCGGCTGCGCACGCTCGTGCGCTACGCCACGGTGCGCGACGACGCGGACAACCAGCACGAGGGCTACACCACGCTCGAGCGCATGGACGGCGCCAGCAACTACAACGCGTGGCTCGGCCAGCGCTTCCGCGAGCACCTGGGCCGGCGCGTGCTGGAGATCGGCGCGGGCATCGGCACCATCACCGAGAAGCTGGAGCCGGGGCTGGAATTGCTCATCGCGCTCGAGGTGGACCGCTTCTACGTGGACCGGCTGAAGAACAAGTTCCGGGGCCGCCCCCATGTCCGGCCCTACCTGTCGGACGTGGCGCTGGCCGACTGGGAGGCGTTGAAGGCCGAGCGGCTGGACACCATCGTGCTGTCCAACGTGCTGGAGCACATCCCCGACGACGCCTCGGCGGTGCGCCGCTTCCGGCAGATCCTCCCGCCCGGGGGACGCGTGGTGGTGCTCGTGCCGGCGCTGCCGCGACTCTTTGGCACCATCGACGAGGCGGTGGGCCACCACCGCCGGTACACCAAGGAGGGGCTCACCCAGGTGCTGGAGGGCAACGGCTTCGAGGTGGAGACGTTGGAGTGGATGAACCTGGCGGGTGTTCCTGGCTGGTTCATGAACAGCCGGGTGATGCGTCGTCGTTCGGTGCCCAAGTTGCAGCTCAAGGTCTATGATCGGCTCGCCCCGCTGTTCGCCAAGGCGGAGAGTCGGGTGAAGCTGCCCGTGGGGATGAGCTCTTCGCCGTGGCGCGGGCCACGGGAGGTGCGCAATGAAGAAGATCGAAGCCATCATCAAGCCGTTCAAGCTCGACGACGTGAAGGACGCGCTGCACGAGGTGGAGTGCACGGCCTCACCGCGATGGAGGTGAAGGGGTTCGGCCGGCAGAAGGGCCACACGGAACTCTACAAGGGCGCCGAGTACGTGGTGGACTTCCTGCCCAAGGTGAAGGTGGAAGTGGTGGTGGACGACGACCTGGCCGAGCGCGTGGTGGACGCCATCGTGCGCGCGGCGCGCTCCGGCCCGGAAGGGAAGATCGGCGACGGGAAGATCTTCGTCATCCCCGTGGACGAGGCCGTGCGCATCCGCACGGGGAACGCGGCAGCGACGCGCTGTGAGCGTCCCATCCCGAGCGGTCCTGGCGGCGCTGGTGGCGCTATACGTGCTGCTCTTCCCGTACCACCCCGGCCTGCGCTCGCCCAACGAGCTGTGCCGGTTGTGGCAGACCCGCGCCCTGGTGGAGTACGGCACGCTCGACATCAACCGGGTGCTGCGTGACTTCGGCTACGTGGGCGACCTGTCGGTGAAGGACGGGAAGTACTACCCGTCCAAGGCGCCGCTGCTGTCCTTCGCCGCGGTGCCGGTCTACGGCGTGCTGCGCGCGGCGGGCGGAGGCACGCTCCGTTCCGTGGGCGAGGTGCCCCTCGTCTTCTTCAGCCGGCTCGTGCTCACGGTGCTGCCCACGCTGCTCTTGCTGGGGCTCGTGCGCCGCTTCCTCGGGGCCTACGTGTCCGCCGCGGTGGCCGACGCGGTGACGGTCACCTATGGGCTGGGCTCGCTGGCGTTCAGCTACTCGCTGCTCTTCATGAGCCATCAGACGACCGCGGTGCTGCTCTTCGGCGGCTTCTACGCGCTGTGGCGGGTGGCGCGCGACGAGTGGAAGCCGTGGGGCTACGTCGTGGCGGGAGCCTGCGCGGGCGCCACGCTGGCCGCCGAGTACACCGGGGGCCTGGGCGTGCTGGGCCCGGTGCTGTACGCCGCCTTGAGTGTGTACTGGCGCGAGGAGCCCCCCCGGGCCCGCGCGCGCCGGTTGCTCCAGGGCACGGGGCTCGCCGTGCTCGGGGCCCTGCCCTTCGTGGCGGGGTTGATGCTCTACCACCAGGCGGCCTTCGGGCACCCGCTCGAGACGGGGTACAAGCACCTCAACGACGCGGCCTACCAGCCCTGGCACCTGGGGGGCTTCCTCGGCATCCGCTACCCGGATCCTCGCGCCTTCGCCCTCTCCTTCTTCTCCCCGCTCCGGGGCCTGTTCACCCTCTCGCCCTTCCTGCTGCTCGCGCTGCCGGGGCTGGGCGTGCTCGCACGCGAGGCGCGCACCCGCCCGGAGATGCGGGCGCACCTGGGGCTCACGGTGGCGCTGCTGCTCGGGTACACCTACTTCACCTCGTCCTTCTCGTATGACTCCTGGGGCTGGACGACGGGCCCCCGTCACCTGACGGGGCTCGTGCCCTTCCTCCTGCTGCCCGTGGGCCTGCTGCTCGAGCACGCGCGGAGCGCGCGACGGTGGGCCTGGGTGGGCGTCGCCGCCGCGTTGTGCACCGCCTCCATCGTGTTCACGGGACTGGCCACCTTCGTCAACTACGTCCCGGACGACGTCTCCAACGTGGTACTCGGGCTGGCCACGCCGCTGCTCCGGGCGGGCTACGTGCCCCCGAACGTGCTGAACCTGCTCGGCCTGCCCAACCCGGTGGCGGGCCTCGCCCTCGGGCTCGTACTGCTCGGCGTGGCGCTCTGGGTCTTCGTTCGTCTGGCCTCGGCCGGGACATGGCCTGGACGCGCCTCCCTGCTCGCCGGGCTGGCGGCCTTCGCCATGCTGCTCGGCTTCCAGGCCGTCACCGTACGGCATGACGCCCATGACCAGGGCGCGGTGAATTTCCTGGAGAAGGTGTGGCTCGTTCCCCGGGCCGGACGCTGTCGTTCTGACCCTCCGTGGACGTCCGCCAGCACGCCACCTCCACGGCCACCCGGGGAAACCCGGGAAGCGGGTGGGATTCTCCCTGGCCATCTCCGGCCTGATGAGTTGACATCCACACATCGCGCCGGGCCTACGCCCGACTGGAGGTCCCACATGAAGTTCCGGTTCGCCCTGTTGATGCTCTCCCTCGCGGCCACCGCCGCCCAGGCCCAGGAAGACACCGTCGCCGAGACGTGGACGGCCGGTGCAAGTCCTGCCATGGCCCGGACGGCAAGGGGCAGACCCAGATGGGCAAGAAGGAGGCCATCCAGGACCTGTCCCTGCCCTCCTGGCAGAAGTCCTGGACGGACGCGCAGATCCGCGAGGTCATCGCCGAGGGCTCTCGCGACAACAAGAAGATGAAGGCCTACAAGGACAAGCTGACCCCCCAACAGATCGACGCCCTCGTGGCGTACGTCCGCGGGTTTCAGAAGGGCTGATCCGCCCGGGGCTGAATATACCCAGGAAGCCCGGCGTCCCCGCCGGGCAGGAGGCAATTCCATGCGCACCCTGACCTTTGCCCTCGTCTCCCTGCTCGCCCTGACGTTCGCCTCGCGGTTGTCCGACCGCCCCACGGCTCACCCGGATCCGGAGGGCGCCCAGCCCACGGGGACCTCGCTGTCCAAGGGGGGCGGTGGGGGTGGCAAGGACGGCGGCAGCGGCGGGGACGACGATGACGAGGACTTCGCGGTGGTACACGCGTAGCCAACCGTGCGCCTGGACCCTCGGATGACCTGCATCCGTCGCTTCCCGCGCTCTTCCGTTGACCCCCTGGGGTCCGGCTCTAATTACCGGAAGACGCCTCGTGGCGTCTCCGGATGGACACTCCTTTACCCAGAAGCTCGATGCGGAGGGCCTCCGCGCGCCTCCAGTGGCCGGTGATGCCGTGGCGCGCGTCGTGGAGCTGCTGCGCCCTGGCCAGCGCGTCCGCACCCAGGGACTGCAGGGGGCGGGGCGGGGCTATGCGCTCGCCCGGCTGCTGCGCACCCTGAAGGCCCCCCTGGTGTGCATCGCCCCCGATGAGGAGGCCGCGGACGCCCTCGCCCATGATCTCGCCTTCTTCCTGGGCGGCCCGGGCACGCCCCGTGAGCCCCGTGTCCTGCGGATGCCCGCGGACGAAGTCCTCCCCTACGACGAGCTCTCCCCGGACGCGGACGTCGTCGCGGACCGGCTCGGCGCGCTCTTCCACCTCAACCAGGGCACCCGCGCCCCCGCGCTCGTGCTGTCCCTGCGCGGACTCTTGCGCAAGGTGCTGCCGCCCCAGGTGATGAAGGAGCTGTCCGAGCGGCTGAGCGTGGGCCAGGACTTCGACCGCGACGAGCTCGCGCGCAAGCTCGCCCACATGGGCTACCAGTCGAGCCCCCTCGTCGAGGACCTGGGCACGTTCTCCGTGCGCGGCGGCATCATCGACGTCTTCAGCCCGCTCTACGACAAGCCCGTCCGCATCGAGTTCTTCGGGGACACCATCGAGTCCATCCGCGTCTTCGATCCGGAGACCCAGCGCACGGTGGATCCGCTCAAGGAGATCATCCTCCTGCCCGCGCGCGAGGTCATCTTCTCCGAGAAGACGCGCGTGCACGCCGAGGCGGCCGCGCGCGCCGTGGCCGACCGCATCAACCTGCCCACCTCGAAGCTGCGCGAGCAACTCGATGCCCTCCACGAGGGACTGCCCGGCTTCGGGCTCGAGGCGCTGCTGCCCGGCTTCTTCCCGGGAGGACTCGGCACCATCTTCGACTACCTGGCTCAGTGGAGCGCGGAGCCGCTCTTCTACCTGGATGATCCACTGAGCCTCGAGCGCGCCGCCGAGGACCTGTGGGCCGACATCACGCGCTCGGCCCAGGCGGCCCACGAGCGGCAGGATCTCGCCCTGCCGCCCGAGGAGCACTTCCTCACCCGGGAGCAGGCCGAGCAGCGGCTGCGCGCCTTCCGGGTGCTGGAGGGCGGAGGCCTGTCGCTCTCGCAGGGCGAGGCCCCCGTGCACTTCTCGTACGGCACGACCCAGGACGTGCGCGAGGCCATCCTCGCCCACCACGGAGAGGAAGGCGCGCTCACCCCGCTCATCGAGCGGCTGCAGCGCTGGCGCGACAGCCACATCGCCTGCGCCGTGGCGTGCGGCACCCTGAGCCGTGCGGACCGGCTCAAGCGCCTGCTGCTCGACCGCAACGTCATGGTGCGCGTGCACACCGAGCCGCTCGCGGACGCCGCCCGGCTCTACGATCCCGCCATCTCCGCCCACCTGTTCGCGCTCGAGGTGAGCCACGGCTTCGTGGACCCGAGCCCCGGGGGCTTCGCGCTGCTGTCGGACGAGGAGATTTTGGAGCCCGCTCGCGCCGCCGCGCGCGGCGCTCCAAGAGCCTGGATGCCTTCGCCGCGGGCTTCAAGGATCTCAAGGAGGGCGATCTCATCGTCCACACCGACTTCGGCATCGGCCGCTACCAGGGCCTGACGAAGATGCAGGTGAACAACGTGCCCGGGGACTTCCTCGTCCTCGAGTACGCGGGCAAGGACAAGATCTACCTGCCGGTGGGCCGCATGCGGCTCATCCAGAAGTTCACCGGGGGAGATCCTCCCAGGTGACGCTGGACAAGCTGGGCACGACGTCCTGGGAGAAGACGAAGAAGAAGGTCAAGGAGCAGCTGCTCAAGATGGCGGCGGATCTGCTCAACATCGCGGCGGCGCGGCGCGCGCATCCGGGACACGCCTTCTCGCCGCCGGACCGCTACTTCGCCCAGTTCGAGGCGGACTTCGAGTTCGAGGAGACGCCGGACCGTGCCAAGGCCATCGAGGACGTGCTGGCGGACATGCAGAAGAGCGAGCCGATGGACCGGCTCGTGTGCGGCGACGTGGGCTACGGCAAGACGGAGGTGGCGATGCGCGCCGCCTTCAAGGCGACGTTGGATCGCAAGCAGGTGGCGGTGCTGGTGCCCACCACGGTGCTGGCACAGCAGCACTACCTGTCGTTCAAGAAGCGCTTCAAGGACTACCCTGTCACGGTGGAGGTCATCTCCGGCCTGAAGAAGCCGCCCGAGGTGCGAGAGCTGCTCAAGCGCGCCAAGGAGGGCAAGGTGGACATCCTCATCGGCACGCACAAACTCTTGGGCGGGGAGGTGGCGTTCAAGGACCTGGGACTGCTGGTGGTGGACGAGGAGCAGCGCTTCGGGGTGAAGCACAAGGAGCAGATCAAGCGGCTGCGCTCGCAGGTGGACGTGCTGACGCTGTCGGCCACGCCCATTCCGCGCACGCTGCACATGGCCATGTCGGGCGTGCGCGAGATGAGCATCATCGCCACGCCGCCGCAGGACCGGCGCGCCATCCGCACCTTCGTGATGAAGTACGACCCGACCACCATCAAGGAGGCCATCGAGCGGGAGCTGGCCCGAGGCGGCCAGGTCTTCTTCGTGCACAACCGGGTGGAGTCGCTGCCTGCCACGGAGAAGCAGCTGCGCGAGCTGATGCCCCAGCTCACCATCGGCGTGGCGCACGGGCAGATGGGCGAGGGGCAGTTGGAGAAGGTGATGCTCGACTTCACCGAGAAGCGCTACCAGGTGCTCCTGTGCACGAGCATCATCGAGAGCGGCATCGACATCTCCAACGCCAACACGATGATCGTGGACCGGGCGGACACGTTCGGCCTCGCGCAGCTCTACCAGTTGCGCGGACGCGTGGGCCGCTCGCGCGAGCGAGCGTATGCGTACCTGCTGGTGCCCTCGCGCCGGACGGTGAGCAAGGACGCGCAGCGGCGGCTGGAGGTGCTGCAGCGCTTCACCGAGCTGGGGGCGGGCTTCTCCATCGCCAGCCATGACCTGGAGATCCGCGGCGCGGGCAACCTGCTGGGCGCGGCGCAGTCAGGCTCCATCTCGGCCATCGGCTTCGACATGTACGCGCAGTTGCTCGAGGAGGCGGTGGCCGAGGTGCGGGGCGAGCCGCCCCAGGTGCGCATCGAGCCCGAGGTGACGCTGCCCATCGCGGCGCTCATCCCCGACGACTACGTGCCGGACGTGCACCAGCGGCTGGTGTTCTACAAGCGCTTCAGCCAGGCGGGCACGCCGGACGAGGTGCAGGACCTGCGCTCGGAGCTGGTGGACCGCTTCGGCGAGGCACCCGACGAGGTGGACAACCTCTGCGAGCAGGCGCTGGTGAAGATCGACATGCGCGAGCTGCGCGTGCGTGGGCTGGAAGGCGGACCGGGCCGGCTGTCGGTGATTCTGGGCGGAGACGCGTTGCTGGATGGCGCGAAACTGCTGGCGCTGGTGCAGCGCTCCAAGGGCTACTACCGGCTCACCCCGGACATGAAGCTGCTGGTGAAGCTCGGCGCCGAGGTGAAGGGCCCCGCGCTCATCGTCGAGGCCAAGAAGGTGATGCGCGACCTGTTCACCTGCGCGCAGCCCCAGCATTAGGCCCATGCGCGGAGATGTGGGCTTGTGCCCCTATTACGTCTTGGCGCACAGGCCGAATGGCACCTGTCAGCAGCCCCTCTTTGCCCCTTGGCACCAGCCCTCACCCTCCACAGGGCCCCTATCCCTCATATACGCAGGGGCGTGCCTCGCCTTCCCCGTCCGTAAACTCCGGTGGCAGGAGACAGAGCTCCATCCCTCTCTGTTGGCCGTGTTGGCATTCTTCCACGGCGCGTAATCAATGATCACCTTCGACTTCGACTCGCCCACGCACGCCTGAAAGCGGATGGGGGTACCTTCCGCGAAGTTGTAGGAGCAGAGTTGGTGGGTCCCGGTGCCCTTGGTGTTCCAGCAGGTGTACTAGTTGCCATTCTTCTTTTGTGGATCTGATAACGGATTTCAGTTGAATGTTCCGGTCAACCTTGCCCTATTGGGACTGGAGGAGGAGTTATGCCCCGGCCCTATTCGGTGGACTTGCGTGAGCGCGCGGTTGCGGCCTACAGGCGTGGTGGCAGAACCATGGAGGAGGTGGCCGCTGAATTCAGTGTGAGCGCCAAGACACTCTCTCATTGGCTGAAGCTCGAGGACGAAACGGGGAGCCTGGAGCCACGACCGAGAGGCGGCGGCAACTTCTCGGCCCTCCAGGGGGAGGTGCTGGAGACGCTCAAGGGCCGGTGCGTATACACTCCGATGCCACAGTGCAGGAGCACCTCGAAGCGTTGGTGGCCCGGACAGAGGTGCATACCAGTTCCTCGTCGGTCTGGAGGGCGCTGCGACGCGAGGGACTGAGACTCAAAAAAGTCGCTCGTAGCTTCGAGCAGCGTTCCCCGCGAGTGCAGGCACTGCGGCGCGTCTTCCTCCTTCTGATGCTCCTGCTCGACCCGCGACGGCTCGTTTTCCTCGACGAAACCGGCTGCCACACGAGCATGACGCGCACTCACGGACGTGCTCCACGGGGTGAGCGCGTGGTGGGATACGTCCCCAGGAACCGCGGCACCGTCACCACCGTGCTGGGCGCTTTGGCTCTGGACGGCATCCGGGCACTGATGACCATCGAAGGAGCCACGACGGGCGATGTCTTCGAAGCATTCGTCGAGCACATGCTCGTCCCCAAGCTCAATCCCGGCGACATCGTCGTCATGGACAACGTGGGTGCGCACAAGCCCGCGCACATCCTGGAGCGGATTCGGGCCGCCGGTGCCCATGTTCTCTTCCTTCCACCCTACTCGCCGGACCTCAATCCCATTGAACTGCTCTGGAACAAGCTCAAGGAGCTGCTCAAGGGCATGGGCGCACGTACCCTACAGGCGCTCGATGACGCCATTGCCAGAGCCATGGACCTCATCACGCATGAGGATATCGCCGGCTGGTTTCGGCACTGCGGGTATGAGATATAGGAACATTCAACTGAAATCCGTTATCACTGCCCTCGCTGCCGCCGTCCGCTCCCGCTACGCTCGGAGTGGGCCTGCTGGTGGGAGGCAACGGCGTGATGATGGGCACCCGCCTTGTCGTATCCTCCGAGTGGGTGGAGATGATGCGCCTGCTGGTGCGGGCGGGCGTCCTCTCCCTTCCCGTCGTCAGCGCGGCCGTGCGGATTCAGGCCGGCCAGGTGATGATGGCGCAGTCTCACGACGAGCTGCCCAAGGGCGTGCGCGACGCGCTCGGCGACGGACCCGAGGTGAGAGGCATGCACGTGACGGACAGGGCGGGGGCTGGCATGAACGAGCCACCGGAGCACCACGTCCTCCCCAAAGAGTTCCGCGAGTGGTTCGAAAAACGCGGCTTCACCGGCGAGATGAACATCGACCAGTTCTGCGTCAAGTTGGAGCAGGCACACCACCAAGCAATACACGGCGGCGGAAACTGGAAGCTGGGGCGCACATGGCCCGGCGAATGGAACCGGATGATCATGGATGCGCTCTATCAAGCTGAAGCCAAGGCTGGCCGTATGTTGACGGGGAACGAGGTCCTGGACATCGTCGCGTATCGCATGAGGCGCTATGGTGTCCCGATGGAGTTCACTCGATGGAGAGGGCAATGAGCGGCGGACAGGCGTGGCGGGGTAACTGGACGGTCCGCCTGTACGAGCGGGTCCGTGAGCGCGGCTACGATTCGCTCACCGCCTTCGCGAACGCTCGCCCTACCGCCTCTCTGGTGGCACTGGCCGAGGAACTTGGCGAGGACGATATCGCCGGGGTGCAGGTGTTGAACGGGTTGCTCGCCGAGGCGGAGCAGCGCAAGCAGGTCACACGCTTTGTGCGCGATGTGCTTGTACGCGAACTGTCCGAGTGTCTTCCCGACGGCTGGCCAGCCGTGCTTGATGACGCCAACCGATTCAAGGTGGCCAAGGCACTCGGCTCGTGGTTTGCCGACACCCCAGAAACCCATAGGAACCGTGCCGACAAGGCCAGCGATGCGCTCCTCGCCACACCGCCACCACCGGCTGGCGCCCGCTTGGACCCGACGACGAGTTGCTGCGCACGCTCCTGCCCGACGAGGAGGCTTGAGCTCTACCGGCGGAAGGCCGGCGGAAGGCGTCAAAGAACTCGTTCCAGCACCGCATCCCCTACGAGTCGCCCCCGGGCACGGGCTCAGAGGTCGCCTAGGAGGCGAAGTGCTGGTACGTGTCCTCTGACACCGGCCCTTTATGCGCTCCTTCGCTTCCGCCTTCGCCGCTACCGCAGACGGTGCGCTCGCTCTTGTTCCTTCGGCTCTGCCTCCACCAGGGGGAACACGTCGAAGTCGAACGTCTTCCTCAGGAGTTCCGCCTGGTCCACTCGCGGCGACCTCTCCTCCGCTGCCTCAAGCACCATGCTCGCCTCCTCCGCACCTGATTGGGGAATGAGGGGCGAGGGACGCAGGCCCTGGAGGAGCCCGATGGCAGGAGCCGCCTTGGTGTGAATGGACGGCGAGGCGAGCCGCGGAGCGCCCTGGAACTGTCAGGCCGCGCGGAGGAGTTTTCGCAGGGTCCCATTGGGAACGAGCGCAGTGAACGGCTCCGGGCAGTACATGTAGCTCTGTGGCGGCGTGAATCCAGGCCGGACCCGCCGCAGTTCGTCGAGGGGAATGGGCGGAAGCGTCACCGTTCGTCCGATGGCGATCGCCACCGCACGGTCCGTGTTGCGGAAATACTCGGTGTAGTCCTCTTCCTGGATGCCGAGGACAGACCAATGCTGCTTCCAGAGCGTGGCCACCGGCATCTCGAATTCCTCCTGGACGAGGAACGCGCCCGTGAGCGCCTGGGTGGGTGATGACGTGTAGATCACCACGACGTCTCCCGGATGGGTCCCCAGCCTCCGCTTTCGAAGCTCGAACCTTTTCTCTCCAGAGAGAATGAGTTCGAGTACTGGGGTCTGATGGAGAGTAAGAAAAAGCGTCTCACGCGATTTTATCCTTCTCCACCATCCTACGCTCCGGGACTGGCGCCAGTTTTTTTTGAGTTCAGCTCAGGACACGGGTGAGGTAGGGGCGGGCTTCTTCCGAGGCGGTCACGATGGATTGGGGCGCCCCTCACATGACGCCGTTTCGCAGAAGCTCCTTCAGCGGGAGTGGCGGGGTTAATAGCTTCGCCGGCGGAACAGGATGGCGAGAACTCAGTTCAAAGCGCAGGAGAGGGCAATGAGCGTCGGACAGGCGTGGCGGGGCAACTGGGCGGTTCGCCTGTAGTTGCTGCGCACGCTCCTGCCCGACGAGGAAGCTTGAACTCTACTCTTTGGCCAGCAACAACCAAACCCGGCCGCACGTTTCCCAGACCGGTGAAACAGACATGACAACCCAGAAACCACCGCGGCAGACCTGGTGGGCCGAGCACCTCGCCACCATCCGCCGGTACGACGAGATGGAGTCCCGCCTCACGGCGTCCGTCAGTGAGCGGATGCTCGATCTGGCCTGCCTTCGGCCGGGCATGAGGGTGCTCGATGTGGCTTCGGGGATGGGTGAGCCTTCCCTGCGCGCCGCACACCGGGTGGGCCCCTCCGGCTTCGTGCTGGGAACGGACCTGTCCGACGGCATGCTGGAGGTCGCACGGGAGAAGGCACGTGCCCAGGCCCTCTCGAACATCGAGTTTCGTACCGCGGATGCGGAGATGCTCGAGGTGCCGGAGCAGTCTTTCGATGCGGCGACCGTGCGCTGGGCGTTGATGTACATGCCCCGACCCGAGCGAGCGCTCGAGCGGCTCTGGCGGGCGCTCCGTCCATCCGCGCCCCTCGTGTGCGCATGTTGGGCAGGGCCCGAGCAGGTCGAGTACGCGTCGCTGCCTCGCAGGAGCCCGGCCCGATTCAGTCCGCTTCCCCCTGTCGAGCCCGAGGCCCCGAGCGTGTTCCGCTTCTCCGACCCCGAGTTGCTGCGCCCGCTGCTGACGCGCACCGGATTCGTCATGGAGCACGTCGAGTCCATGCATGTGCCCGTGATGGACGCCGAGGATGGGGCAGGAGTCGTGCGATGGATTCGCGAGCTGGGGGGCCCCGTGGCGAAGCTCGTGGAGCAACTGCCACCGGAGGCTCAACGGGCGTGGGAGGAGGAGGTTGCCCGCGAATGTCAGCCCCATCGGACGGAGGGGAAGATCCTGCTCGGCGGAGTGACCTGGCTCGTCGTGGCGAGGAGGCAATTGCTGCCTGATACCCATGCCTGAACAGCGTGGCCACGTTCGTGAATTCGAAGCCCGACTGTCGCCATGACAGTCGGGCGCTTCATTTCAGCCGCGCAGGGTGAGCAGGCCCACCAGGGAGACGAGGAAGTAGGGCACCGGCCCGCGGCCCCCGCGTAGTCCTTGGCCATGCGCTGGCCGAAGAAGAGGGCCACGAAGGAGAGCCCCGAGAGGGCCGCGCCCCACATGGCCACCCGCGTGGCGCCAGAGAGCACCAGGAACACGACCCCGGCCGCGCTCAGCACGCCAGCGGCCAGTTCCAGCACCGTGAGGGTGGCCAGCAACAGCGGCACCACGCCGCGCAGGAGGCTCTTGGAGAAGTGTCCGGTGAGCCACCCCAGGTTTCCCTTCCAGTCGATGACCTTGTCGAGGCCGGACTGGAGGAAGGTGATGGCCAGGAAGAGCGACACAGGACCTGGACGAGCCAGAGGGGGAAGAGGTTCGAGTCGAGAGACGGCATGGGCACGCACTCTACCCCCGGCTCGATACACTGGAAGTGCATTCACGACCGGTCCATCAGCCGCGGCGGCTCCGCCCCCCTGAGCAAGAGGCTTGAGGCCGCGGCCAGCAAGGAGCCGATGAAGCAGAGGACGCCGCGAGTGGACCGGCCGCGAGGTGTTGAGGCTCAGCTCCTCTGGCTCCAGCTGAGCGTCCTCACCGCGCCTCAGGTGACGAGATGGTGGCGGACCGCCTAGCCTTCTCGTTCACGAATGTTGCCAACGATTCCGAACTACTCGGTCCTGGAGGTGCTCCACCAGGGGGCGAAGCACACGCTGTTTCGGGCCCTGCGACAGGCGGACGGACGTCCGGTCGTCATCAAGATGCCAGACATGGCACACGTGGACTCGCGAGGGATCGCGCGGCTGGAGCGCGAGTTCGGGTTGATTCGAAAGTGCCAGGGATCGCCTCATGTCGTGGAGGCCCTGGAGCTGCTGCGGTTGCCGAGTACCGCGGCCCTGGTCCTGGAGGACTTCCAGGGTCACTCGCTCAATCGGCTACTCTCCGGCCCGAGCGAGATCCGCTCCTTCCTGCGGCTCGCGATCTCGATGGCCTCCGCCCTCGCCGAGGTCCACCGCCGAGAGATCGTTCACCTCGATATCAAGCCGGCCAACATCATCGTGAACGATGCGGCGGGCGTGGTGAAGATCGCGGACTTCGGGATCGCGTCGGCCCTCCCCCTCGAGCATCCGTCCTTCCGCCCCGCGAGCACGGTCGAGGGGACTTTCGCGTACCTGTCACCCGAGCAGACGGGCCGGATGAACCGCGTGGTCGATCACCGCTCGGACCTGTACTCGCTGGGCATCACGTTCTACGAAATGCTGGCGGGAGTTCCTCCGTTCTCGGCGGAGGACGTGCTCGGGTGGTTCCACTGCCACCGGCGGTGGTTCCCCGGCCGGTGAGCGAGTTGAACCCGAGCGTGCCGGTGACCCTCTCGCGGCTCGTGGCCCGGCTGATGGCGAAGGCCCCCGAGGATCGATATCAGAGCGCGGAGGGACTGAAGGCGGATCTGGAGCAGTGCGCGCGCGCTGGGACGCGGGTGCGGCTCTCGATCCATTCCCGCTCGGCTCCGCGGATGCGTTGGATGGGTTTCGCATCCCCGAGAAGCTCTACGGCCGAGAAGACGACGTGGCGGCGCTGCTCGGCGCGTTCGAGCGGGGTGTCGAAGCGGGACGCTGCTCGCTGGCGCTCATCTCGGGATACTCGGGCGTCGGCAAGTCGTCGCTGGTGAGAGAAGTCTTCGGGCCGCTGGTGCGCGAGCGCGGCTTGTTCGCATCCGGCAAGTTCGATCAATTCAACACCGGGGGACCCTACTCCACCCTGGTGTCCGCCCTCCGGCAGTGCCTCCAGCAGATCCTGGCCGAAGGGGAAGCGGAGATCGCCGCATGGAAGGAGCGCATCCAGCGAGCACTCGGCGTGAACGGCCAGCTCGTGGTCGACATGCTCCCCCAGCTCGAACTCATCATCGGAAAGCAGGCTCCGGTGGAGGAGCTGGGCCCGGCCGAGTCGCTGAACCGGCTCCACGAGGTCTTTACCCGCTTCTTCGGCGCGCTCAGCCTGGACAAGCGCCCGCTCGTCCTGTTCCTCGATGACCTCCAGTGGGTGGATCCGGCAACCCTCGCCCTGCTCCAGCACGTCATCCCCGACCCGGAGGCAGGCTGCCTGTTCGTGATTGGCGCCTACCGCGACAATGAGGTGTCCCCTCCCATCCGCTGATGGTGGCGCTCGACTCACTGCGCCGGATGGCGGTCCCGATCGCCTCGATCGTGCTCTCGCCGCTGGGGCTCGAGCACACCCAGCGCCTGCTCGCGGACGCGCTGCACACCGACGAGACGCGGGTGCTGCCGCTCGCGCACCTGCTCCTCGAGAAGACCGGAGGCAACCCGTTCTTCCTCACCCAGTTCCTCGGCACCCTCCACCGCGAGAAGCTCCTCCAGTTCGACACGGCGGCACGCGAGTGGCGCTGGGAGCTCGCGCGGATCCAGGCCCAGGGTTTCACCGACAACGTGGTCGATCTGATGGTCGCGAAGCTGAGGGAGCTCCCCGCCCCCACCCAGGACGCACTCGAGGTCGCCGCATGCATCGGCAACACCTTCGATGCCGAGGACGTCCGCGAGCTGGTGCGGAGCTCCCTCGAGGAGCTCGAGGCGAGGCTCTTCGGAGCCATCCAGGAGCGGCTGATCCTTCGCTCCGAGCACGGGTACAGGTTCCTGCATGATCGCATCCAGCAGGCCGCCTATCTCCTCACCCCAGAGGATCAGCGCATCGCGCTGCACCTGCGGATCGGACGGATGCTGCGCGCGCCGGCCGTCGGCGGTGTTCGAGCTCGTCAACCACCTCAACCTCGCGGCGGCGCTGATCGACGACAGAGACGAGACGCTCGAGCTGGCGCGGCTCAACCTGGTGGCGGGCAAGAGCGCGATCCGGTCGGCGGCCCATGCGGCCGCGTTGAGCTACCTCGCCACTGGTTGTGACCTCGTGGGCGAAGACGGGTGGGAGTCCCACCCCGAGCTGACCTACGAGCTCACCTTCCAGCGGGCTCAGTGCGAGCTCATCAGCGGGCAGCTTGGGGCGGCGGAGGCGAGGATCACCACCCTCATCACGCGTGTCCGCACCCGGGCCGAGCAAGCGGACGTGCACCGCTTGAAGGTGGACCTCCACGGGACCCGAGGCGAGTTCCCCCAGGCCGTCGAGACGGCGCTCTCCTGTGCGCGGTGGTTCGGGCTCGAGCTGTCCCCACGGCCCAACCCCGAAGAGCTCAGAGCCACGGTGCAGGCCCTTTGGGAGGAATTGGAGCAACGCAAGCTCGAGTCGCTCATGGATCTGGCGCCGATGACGGACCCGGACCAGAAGACGCTCCTGGCGCTCTTCGCATCCGTCCTGCCACCCGCGTACTTCATCAACCCGGATCTGCACGATCTGCTCGCCTGCCAGATGGTCGATGCCAGCCTCCGTTACGGAAACGCGGACGTCTCCGTCATGGGCTACGTCGTCTTCGGGCAGGCCATGGGCCATGTCCTCAAGAAGTGGCGCGAGGCGGTCCGCCTCGGCGCGCTCGCGGTCGACCTGATGGACAGGCGAGGCATCGTCGGCAGCAGGGCGAAGGTGTGCCTCGTCATCGGAGGCTTCATCAACCACCGGATCCATCACCTCCGAGAGGTGCTTCCGCTGTTCCGGGAGAGCTGGTCCGCCGCACGCCAGAGCGGTGAGCTCACCTTCGCCTCCTATTCCGTCATGAACCTCGTGGTGTTCCGGTTCATGATGGGAGACCCCCTCGAAGACGTCTCCTCCGAGGCCGAGACTTCCCTGGACTTCCTCCACCGCACGAGAAACGACGCGGTGTGGTTGGCCATCGCGGATCTCCGCGAGGTGGTGGAGTGTCTGCGGCAGAGGACAGAGGCCCCACCGGTTGCGCCGGACAGTGTGACCGGGCTGCGCGCCGTCCCCTTCATCGCGTTCATGTTCCACAGGTACCGGCTGCTCTGCGCGCTCATCTACGGAGACGCTCGGGGTGCGGTGGAGATGGCCCTGAAGGGCAGAACGTTCCTCTTCTCCTACACCGGCCGGGCGGGAGTCGCGGAGTACCACTATCACGCGGCGCTCGCGCTGGCCCGGCACTACGACGCGGTCACGCCCGAGGAGCAGCGGGAGTACCTCCGCCAGCTCGAGGCCGACCATGCGGTGCTCCAGGAGTGGGCGGAGACAGGCCCCGCGAACTTTGGCCATGCGTACGCGCTCATCTCCGCGGAGCTCGCCCGGCTCCGGGGGAACACCGAAGAGGCGATGCGGCGGTATGAAGAGGCCATCTCCCGGGCTCGCCAGAATGGCTTCACCCAGTGCGAGGCGCTCGCGTACGAGGTGGCGTCGGAGTTCTATCGAGCCCGCGGAGTCGAGACCGTGGCCGACACCTACCTGCGCGAGGCCCGGCGCGCCTGGCTGCAATGGGGTGCGCACGGCAAGGTGAAGCTGCTCGACATGAGGTACCCGCGCCTGCTCAGGTCCGGAGCCACCACCACCGGCACGAGCACGACCTCGGACGAGGCGTTCAACGTGATGACGGTGGTGAAGGCGCAGCAGGCGATCTCCAAGGAGATCGTCCTCGCGGGCCTGTTGAAGACGTTGATGCGCATCCTCATCGAGAGCGCGGGGCGGAGCGGGGGTATCTCCTCCTGACCCGTGACGACACCCTGTTCATCGAAGCGGGGGCGGAGGTCGAGCGCGAGGAGATCAAGGTCGACGCCGAGCCGGTGCCGCTCGAGGCGTCGGCCCGCCTCCCGCACTCCATCGTGCACTACGTCAAACGCTCGCTCGAGAGTCTCATCCTCGAGGACGCGGGGACTGACGGCAGGTTCGCCTCGGACGAGTACGTGGTCCGGGCGAAGCCCCGGTCGATCCTGTGCATGCCGGTGATGGGACAGGCGAAGCTGGTGGGCGTCCTCTACGTCGAGAACAGGCTGGCCGCGGGCGTGTTCACCCCGGGCCGGCTCGCGGTCCTCGAGGTTCTGGCGTCGCAGGCTTCGATCTCGCTGGCGAACGCGCGGCTCTATGCAAGCGTGCAGCAGGCCAAGGAGGCGTTGCGGCGCTCGCACGACGAACTCGAGCAGCGCGTCGAGGAGCGGGCGCGCGAGCTCCGGCGCGCCCAGGCGGAGCTCCTGGACACCGCGCGGCGCGCTGGAAAGGCGGAGATCGCCGCGGAGGTGCTGCACCACGCGGGGAACATCCTCAACAGCATCAACACCTCGGCGGGAATCGTGGCCGCCGGCTGCGGCAGTTCCGCGTGCCGAAGCTGGCGCGGACCGCGGCGCTCCTGCAGGCGCACCAACAGGACCTCGGGGAGTTCCTGGTGAAGGACGCGGCTGGCAGAGGGCTGCCCGCCTACCTCTCCAGGCTGGCGGCGGCGATGCAGCAGGATCTGGAGTTCACGCGAGGCGAGGTGGGCTCGATGGTGGCGAGCGTGGAGTACCTCAACGAGGTGGTGCGGACCCAGCAGGCCTACGTCGGGGTCTCGGAGGCGCCGGAGTGGATCCACCTGGAGGAGCTGCTGGACGACGCCCTGCGGATGAACACCCCCGTCCTGGAGCCGCTGCGGGTGCGGATCATCAAGGACTACCAGACACTGCCGGCCCTGCTCCTGCAGCGGAGCAAGGTGGTGCAGATCCTGACCCACCTCATCAGCAACGCCGCCAGTGCACTGAGTGAGAGTGAGCAGGAGGAGAAGTGGCTCCGGCTCAAGCTCGAGAAGAGTGGCGAGCAGTTGCTGCGGATCTCCGTGGAAGACAACGGGGAGGGGATTGCGCCGGAGAACCTGGAGAAGATCTTCCGCGCCGGCTTCACCACCAAGGAGGAAGGGCACGGCTTCGGCCTGCACGGCAGCATCCTCACGGCGAAGGCCCTGGGCGGTTCCATCCTGGCCAGAAGTGAGGGACGAGGCCGGGGCGCCGTGTTCATCCTGGAGCTGCCACTGGTGAGCGCCAGGGCCTGACGCGGGCCGCCCTACCTCGATGCCTACCGGGGCACGCCCTCACGCCGACAGGAAGGTGTTGACGTCCCCGGCGACCTCCACCGGGTACTGGAACAGGAAGGCGTGTGCCGAGTCCGGGTAGATCTTGATCCTGGCGTTGGGGATGAGCCCGGCCATGAGGTGGCTGAGCCGGGTCGGAATCATGAGGTCATCATCCCCCTGGATGACGAACGTGGGCTGCTGGATGGCGGTCAGACGCTGAAGCTTGCCATGATCGGGAATGCCCCAGTCCAGGATCGCGTCGTACTGCGCATCGCGGGCGGCCAGCGAGCTGGGCTGGTCGCGATCCACGCCGCGCTGCATGAAGCGGCCGAGGAACTCGACGCCCTTGGCCTGGCTGGTCTGGGTATGGGCGAAGAAGATGTAGAGCAGATCCTCCCCGCCGGCTCCGGGTGGAGCGCATGGTCGGCGATGTCCTGCCGCCAGCCGTACATCCCGGGCGCCCCTTTCGGGCCCGTGCCGGCGAGCACGAGCCGGCGAACCAGCGCGGGGCGAATCAACGCGAGCTCCTGCGCGATGAAGCCGCCGAGCGAGAAGCCGAGCAGGTCGGCCTGCTTCACATTCAAGGCCTCGAGGAAGGCAATCGCGTCGCGCGCCATCTGCGCGACCGTGCTCGGCACGGTTCCACTGGAGAGCCCCACGCCCGCGTTGTCGAACAGGATGACCTCACGCCCGGCGGACAGCGCGTCGACGAACGCGGGATCCCAGTTGTCGAGGTTGCCGCGGAAGTGCTGCAGCAAGACCAGCGGTGGCACGGAAGAGGAGGCGGTCCCCAACCGCCGGTAGGCGTAGCGGACTCCATTCGTCCCCTGGACGAACTGGTTCTTGGCGGTGACGGCGGTGGATGGGGCGGACATGGTGTGCTCCTGACGTTCAAGATGACCGGTCATATATTACCGGTCGTCTTGAGGGTGTCAATCCTTCGCGCCGTGCGTGAACCGCACGGACGCGTGGCGGACATGGGCACGTCGATCGAATCGTCAGCGCTTGCCCTGGCCGCCCATGTCGAGGGCCCCGCCGCGCTGGGTGGCGCGCTGATAGGCGGGGCGGGAGTGCAACCGCTCGAGATAGGCGCCGAGGTTGGGAAAGGAGGCCAGGGCGCCCGTGGACCGCGCCACTTCCAGCACGAAGCTCATCTGGATGTCGGCGGCGCTGAAGTCGTTGCCCACCGGTAGTCCCGCTGCCCGAGCGCTCCCGAGATGTAGCCCAGGTGGTTCGTCACCTCGCTGGAGATGCGCGGCTTGAGCGGCGCGCCGGCCTCGCCCAGACGTCCCATGTAGACCCCGAGAATCAAGGGCAGCATGGCCGAGCCCTCGGCGTAGTGCAGCCAGTGCACGTAGACGTCGTACTCGGCCGAGTCCGGCGCGGGCGCGAGCCGCCCCTGGCCATGGCGGCGCACGACGGAGTCGATGATGGCACCGGACTCGGCGAGCACCCGTCCGTTGTCCTCGAGGAGCGGAGACTTGCCGAGCGGATGGATGGCCTTGAGTTCTGCGGGCGCGAAGTTCGTCTTCGGGTCGCGCGGGTAGGAGACGAGCTCGTAGTCGAGCCCCAGCTCCTCCAGGAGCCAGAGGATGCGCTGCGAACGGGAGTTCACGAGGTGGTGCAGTTTGAGCACGGGGCGACTCCTTTGCGGTTCACGTCCAGGATACGCGAGACCCACCCTGCCCCACCGGACGAAGTTCACGCTGGGCCATGGGGGCTACGCCAACCAGCAAACCCTTCCAGCGCGGGCCGCATGCTCCTTCCCATGTAAGTCATACACGGAGAGCGTTGGGAGCGCTCATCGGGTATGGCAGACAGCCACGTTCTCCTGGAAGTCAAGACGTCAAGAGGCACCGGGCGCGGAGCGACCAACACCACCCGCGAAATGATTGCCTTTTCAAGGTTCAACGGCCAGCTTCAGCTTTGATATCAAACCATGATGCATCAGGGCATGAGAATTCGAGAAGGGGGGTGATTGTATTGGATATGTGTTTGGGGTTATTCCGTTGTTCCCAACTTTTTCCAAGGAGTGGGGAATGTCGCGGAACCTCTTTTCGAAGAATGGCCAACTCGCCCTGGTGATGGGCTCGCTGGTTGCCTTGAGTGGGTGCAACGACAGCACCGAGACCCAGGAGAAGGCCCAGGCGGAGGTGGTCCCGCAGGACGCGCGAGGCTGCGCGACGCCCAGGCTGAGCCCCGAGCAGCAGGCCCAGGTCGAGAGCCGCTTCGCGCAGGAGCTGGCCGGCCGGACGAGGGAGCTGCGCACGGCTCGTTCGGTGAACATCCCCGTCTATGTTCACGTCATCAACAAGGGCACGGGCGTGTCCAACGGTGACATCACCTCGACGATGATCACCGATCAGCTCAGCGTGTTGAACAACGCGTATGCCAACACGCCGTACTACTTCACGCTGGTGTCGACGGACCGCACCACCAATTCCACCGGTTCACCGCGCAGCCCGGCACGAGCGCGGAGACCCAGATGAAGAACGCCCTGCACAAGGGAACCGCGAGGGACCTGAACCTCTATTTCAACGGCATGGGCGGCGGCCTGCTGGGCTGGGCGACCTTCCCGTGGGACTACGCCTCCAAGCCGCTGATGGACGGTGTGGTGGTGCTCTACAGCTCGGTGCCCGGCGGGACGGCGGCTCCGTACAACCTGGGAGACACGGCCACCCACGAGGTCGGCCACTGGGTTGGCCTGTACCATACGTTCCAGGGCGGCTGCACGGCCCCGGGTGACTCCGTGAGCGACACCCCGGACGAGCCTCCGCCGCTTCCGGTTGCCCGACGGGCCGCAACACCTGCGCCACCACGGGGAACGACCCCATCACCAACTTCATGGACTACTCCGACGATGCCTGCATGAACACGTTCTCCGCGGGACAGATTTCCCGCATGGACAGCATGGGCATCAACTACCGGTAGTCCGAGCCCTGTAACCGCCAAAGCCGCTTCAAGCGGGGATGAACCGGAGCGGCAGATGTTGGGGTCCACGAACCGTGATGGCGTGGCCCCAGCTCAGCTCCGTGGAGGTCCGTGTGAAGCCGCTGAAGCGGGAGAGCAGCGCCTCCAGACCGCAGCGCGCTTCCATCCGGGCCAGCTGCGCGCCAATGCAGTAGTGGACGCCATACCCGAAGGAGAGACCGGGCTGCCCGCGGTGGAGATCGAAGCGATCGGGCTCGGGTAACAGCGCGGGCTGCGCGCGCAACCGGGCCTGCTCCTCCGGGCGCTCGGCCAGAAAGAGCAGGGAGTGGGCCAGCAGGTGGACCGTCGTCTCCAGGCCCGCGATGAGCAGCAGCACCAGGAAGTCACGAGTGGCGACGACCCGCCGGTACGACCCCGATCGACGAGACCGCATCATCGACGCCACACTCGCGGTCATCGCCGAGGGGGGTGTCGCCGGCACCTCGCACCGTCGCGTCGCCGACCGCGCCGGGGTGCCGCTCGGCTCGATGACCTATCACTTCACGAGCATGGACGAGTTGCTGCGCGAGGCGTTCACCCGCTTCGCCATGCGCCTCAGCGAGCGCTTCGCCGCGCGACTCGAGACGGCGACCGACCTCGACGCGCTGGCCACGGCGGTCGTCCACCTCGTGCACGATGAGCTCACGACCGGCGCGGACGACCTCGTCCTCACGCTCGAGCTCTACACGCTCGCCGCACGCCAGCCCGCCTTCCGGCAGATCACCCACGACTGGATGCGCCGCAGCCGCGAAGTGCTCGAGCGGCTCGTCGACGCCAGGACGGCGTACGAGCCCGACGCCTTGATCGAAGGGCTGTTCATCCACATCAGTCTCGACCCGACCCCGCGCGACCGCGCCGTCACGCGTGACGCCGTGCGCCGCATCCTCTCACTCTGAACCCGACCCTCATGACCCCTCCCGCTCCTCCCCCGGCGCCCGGCCAGCTCCGGGCGGCCCGTGCCGCCGTCGCGGCGCTGTTCCTCACGAACGGCGCGATCTTCGCCAACCTGCTGCCGCGCTATCCACAGCTCAAGGCCGACCTCGGGCTCAGCAACGCCGAATACGGGCTCGCCGTCGCGGCGTTCCCCTGCGGAGCCCTGATGCCGGGCTCGCCGCCGGAGCACTCATCCGCCGCTTCCGCTCGTCGCGGGTCGCCGTGGCGGGCACGCTGCTCACGAGCACGGGCGTGCTGCTCGCGGGGAGCGCTCCCTCCTGGGGGGTGCTCGCCGGAGCGCTCTTCTTCGGGGGCTGCATGGACGCCATCACCGACGTGGCGCAGAACTCGCACGGTCTGCGCGTGCAGCGGCTCTACGGCCGGTCCATCCTCAACTCCTTCCACGCCATCTGGAGCATCGGCGCGGTGACCGGCGGCCTCATGGGCGGTCTCGCCGCGAGCCTCGACATGCCGCGGGGCGTGCATCTGGGTATCTCGGCCCTGCTCTTCGCCGTCGTCGCGCTGACGGCGCTGCGCTTCACGCTCCCCGGCCCGGAGCCCATCGAGCCCGACGAGCGCACGGAAGAAGCCGCGCGGGCGGACGGCTCCCCGGCACGGCGCGGGACGATGAGCCCCGGTCGCATCTGGCTCATGATCGCGGCGCTCGTGCTGATCGCCATCGGCGGCACGCTCGTCGAAGACGCCGGCAGCACCTGGGCGGCCGTCTACCTTTCCGGCACGCTCGGCGCGGACGTCGCCGTCGCCTCGTTCGGCTTCATCGCGCTGGTGGGCGCGCAGTTCATCGGGCGGATGCTCGGCGACGGTCTCGTCGACAGGTTTGGCCAGCGCGCCGTCGCCCGGGCAGGAGGAGCGACCACGGCGGCGGGCATGGGCGCGGCGCTGCTGTTCCCCTCGGTGCCGGGCACCATCGCGGGCTTCGCACTCGCCGGCTTCGGCGTCGCGACGCTGGTGCCCGCCGCGATGCACGGCGCCGACGAACTGCCCGGCCTGAGAGCCGGCACCGGCCTCACCGTCGTCAGCTGGCTGATGCGCCTCGGATTCCTCCTGTCGCCTCCGATCGTCGGGCTCGTCGCCGACGCCGTGGGCTTGCGCGTGGGACTGCTCGTGGTGCCGCTCGCGGGCACGCTCGTGCTCGTGCTGTCGGGTGTGCTCTCCGCTGTCCGCGTCCGGGCGGGTGCCCCACACCCGGGCGGAGTGCCGGACGGGGTGTCGGAGAACTCGTAGGGCGCACCCTCTCCTTTGCGACAAGACAGGACGGGCTGTCCGCAACCTACAGGCGCCCGCTCAGAGGCAGGCCCACTTCCTCGGAGAGGCGGTGCAGATACAGCTCTTCACCACGGTGGAATCGCTGACACAGCACGTTCGCGTGAGGCCCGGCTGCGTGCAGTCCTGCCCTTGGAGATACGAGCACGAGTCGCTCGTGGCGCAGAGGGCACTCTCGCCTCGCGTCAGGGACTCCTCGCCTTGTTCGGATTCCGTTCCTCCACAACCCGCCACGACGGAAACGACAAGTGTTGCGAGAATGAGCAGCGAGCGCTTCATGTTCGACTCCGATGTTCAAGGGTTTGTCCGTCACCGTACAGACCCCGCGGAACCTCGTCAATCCATTGCATTCGCTCGCACCGGGCAGAGCCCCAGGTTTCGCGGAACCCGGGGCCTTTTGCTTCTCGGCTCAGCAGCCGGTGTTACCGCCAGGGCTCACGCCGAGCATGCTCGTGAAGCGCAGGTAGTTGTCCACGCGGCTCTGGACCTGGGCGGGGTTGCGGCCGTTGCACTCCAGATAGCCGTTGATGGTGCGAATGGTCTCACCGAAGCCGGCTCCGGAGACAATGGCGTCATGCCCCGTCCTGGAGCCCGCGCCCGTCTGCGTCATCCAGAACCAGAGGGCACTGCGCCAGGCGGCGACCGCATCCCGCGAGAGCAGGTCCGGGTCGTTCTGGAGATCCAACCCGAGCGCATTGCCCGCGGCGCAGTAGTTGCCATTCCACGAGAGCTGGATGGGACCCCGGCCGTAGTACGACCTACCCGGCGCACAGCCGCAGCCCGGGGGACCCCAGCTCGTGTCACACATGACGCTCTTGTTGATCTCCTCGATATACACGAGGTGACCGGTCTCGTGCGCGATGTTGGCGAGGAAGGCCGCCAGCTCGCGCTTGCGGGTGTCGATGTCGCCCGTGGTGGCGAACGTGGGGAAGGTCGACGCCGCGGCGAACAGTGACTCGAACGAGTAGAACGCGTTGCGGCCGGGGAACATGTTGTGGAACATGGCCGGACTGAGGAGCCCCCCCACCCCAGGGCTGGCGGGGCCACCGCCGCCGTTATCTCCGCCGCCGCCAGTGCCTCCGCCATCGCATTGACCACCCGTCGACCACAACGACGGCGCCGCCACGGGATTCCAGCCGCTCCCCGCGTAGGCGGTATGAGCGACCAGGGCCGTATAGCTTCCGCCGCCGTAGGTGACGACATCTCCCGCGCCGTAAGTCGTTCCTTCCGCCCAGGCGCCTCGACACGCCGCCTCCGCCGCTCGCGGAACAAGTACCATCGCCATGGAAGAGAACAGCAGCACCGCGACCAAGAACCTCCTCGAGATGTCACAGAATCCCTGACGCATATCCAGCTTCTCCTCTGTCGTTGAGTGTTGGGACGCCACCCGGGACGACGGGTGAACAGTGAGCCAGCGCGAGCCGATGGCCAGGCTACGCCGCCTATGGAGTGGCTCCTTTATTTTTTCGGGTTTTATGGCGCTTCCACCCCCTCCAGACCTCCTCGTTTTCTCATATTCCGATATCCGCTTGGGCTCGAGTGGAGGCATGTCTGGTTTTGACTGAATTCCGTTTCGCCGGAGGCAGACGACGACGGGGCGCGCTGCGTCATCGGACGAGTCGAGCGGGTGCGGGTGACACCTTCGCGGAGTCGCGGTGTTCCAGAGCGTGCTGGAGCACAGGAGCGACTCATGAAACGCGAACACACGTTCTCACGCAGGCAGACACTCTACGGTTGCGCGGCGCTGCTCGGCGTCGGCCTTCTGGCCGCCGGTTGCGAGGGCGACAACCCCCCGTTGGAACAACCCAAGGATACCTACGCCGAGGTGAAGACGGAGGTCAGCCGGCTCATCGAGTCTGGCATGGAGAAGGGCGAGGTCCCCGGGCTGAGCATCGCGCTGGTGGATGACCAGGAGGTGGTGTGGGCGCGGGGCTTCGGGTTCGCGGATGAGGCCGCGCGGCGTCCCGCCACCGCGGAAACCCTCTATGAGATTGGCTCGACCAGCAAGGTCTTCACCGCCACGGCGGTGATGCAGCAGGTGGAGCGGGGCCGCGTCGCGCTGGACAGGCCCATCCAGGAGCTCATCCCGGACTTCACCCTTCAGTCGCGCTTCCCGGAGAGCGCCCCCATCACCCCGCGCGACCTGCTGACGCACCACGCGGGGATTCCCGAGCAGTACATCGGGGCATTCACCCCGGAGGTGTTGACGCTGCCCGAACGGATGGAGCTGCTCCGGGAGGAGCATCAGACCGCTCCGGTGGGTCGGCTCTGGGCCTACTCCAACACCGGCCTCGTGGTCGCTGGCCGAGCGGTGGAGATGGCCTCGGGCATGGAGTTCACCGCCGCGATGAAACAGAACCTGCTGGGCCCGTTGGGCATGAGCCAGTCCTCGTTCCGGCTAGAGCCTCACATGGTGCCCAACATGTCGGTGGGCCATGGCTCACTGGCCGCCCGTGACGCTCCGCCGCACTGGCTGGACGGCGAGGGCCCCGCGGGCAGCATGCGCAGCTCGGTGCTGGACATGAGCCGCTTCATCAAGATGCTGCTGGCGAACGGCAAGGCGGGAGAGACGACGATCCTGCGGCCGGAGACGTTGCAGGAGATGTGGCGGCAGCAGAACGTCGGCGTTCCGCTGGACCTGGACACCCGCGTCGGCATCACCTGGTTCCTGGAGGACCTGCCGCTGACCAACGGCCAGTCCGCGCGGGTCGTGCACCATGGTGGCGCGACCCTGTTCTTCCGCTCCATGCTGGCGCTGATGCCCGAGCACAAGCTGGGCGTCATGGTGCTCACGAACACCAGCGCCGACCAGGAACTCGCGTCGGTCATCGCCCACGAGGCGCTCGCACGGGCCCTGAAGGCCAAGACGGGGTTGGAGGTGGCGGCCCGTCCGCGGGAGCCCCAGGTGCGGCCTGTCACCCGGCCCGTGGAAGAGCTCCGGGCGCTGGAGGGCTTGTACGCCACCGACCTCGGCCCGCTGAAGGTGGCCGTGGAGAATGGAGACCTGGTGGGCAATCTCGGCGGTCTCCGGCTCGTCCTGGCGCCTCACCAGCAAGGCCTCTTCAAGACCGAGTTCCAGGGCGCGCCCCTGTGGCTCTCGTTCGATCGCATCGACGGCCATGACGTCGTCCTGCGCCCCCCGGGTGCCGTGCCCTTGTTGTTGAGTGGCCGCCAGTTCCTGGGCGAGCGCATCACTCCCTCCGCGCTGCCTGAGTCCTGGAAGAGCCGACTGGGCCAGTACAACCTGCCGCGAGGCGCCCCCCAGGAACTCTTCGACAGGGCCAGACTGAGCCAGGGGGAGGGCGTCCTCGTCCTGGAGGTCTCCAGTGCGATGCTGGGGGAGACTGTCACCCTGCAGCTGAAGCCGGACGGTGAGGATCGCGCCATCGTGCTCGGGCTGGGCCGTGGCAAGGGCGAGGTCGTGCGCTTCGAGCGGCAGGGAGAGACGCAATTCCTGCACACCAAGGGCATTCGCTTGCAGCTGGAATCGCCAGTGGAAAGCCATTGAAGCGGGGAGTAACACCTCGCCGGTTCCGGGGTGTTCCATTCGGGACTCCATTCACCGTCCACCCCCGCCCCTCGCGGGGGCAGAGGTCCCGCGATGCTGAAACACTCCCTTGTTCCCCTGTTGCTCGGCTCCCTCCTGAGCTCCGGGTGCGCCGAAACAGCTCACCCGGCCCCGGGACAGTGCGACGCCCTGCCCACCGCGATGAAGGAGCGAATCGATCCCTTCGTCACCGAGAGCATGCGAACAGGACACATCCCGGGGCTCTCACTCGTCATCCTCCAGGGCGGCCAGCCCGTATGCATCAAGAGCTATGGTCTGGCCAACGTGGAGAAGAACCAGCCGATGACCCCCCATACACTGGTGTCCATTGGCTCCACCACCAAGGCGATGACGGCCCTGGCGCTCATGCGGCAGGAGGAGGCGGGCGCCGTGGCATTGGATGCTCCCGTGACGCGCTACCTGCCCTGGTTCCGCACGGCGGACGGACTCCAGGATCAAATCCTCGTCAAGCATCTGCTGTCACACACCTCCGGCCTGCCCAACGGCATGGCCTGGGATGGCGACCATGATGACGAGGCCCTCGAGCGCATGGTGCGCTCACTCGCCGAGGTGAAGCTCCACTTCCCGCCAGGGCAGCAAGAGGCGTACTCCAACGATGGACTCGCGGTGGCCGGGCTCATCGTCCAGACGGTGGCGGGCAGGCCCTTCGAGCAACACATGGCCGACTCCGTCTTCGAGCCGCTGGGCATGAGCCGCACCTTCATGGGGGCGGTCCCCGAGCAAGAGCAGGACGTGGTCCAGGGCTACACGTGGACGCGGGGACAGTTGCATACGATGGCTCCGCCCTGGTCGAGAGCACACGTGCCCGCGGGATCGGCGACCCACACCACCGCCGAGGATGTGTCCCGTTACTTCTCGGCCCTGCTCGCCCGGGGCGAAGCGCCCGGTGGCCGGGTGCTCTCCACACAGGGCATCGAGCGGATGTGGCAGCCCGCGGTGATGACCCGCAACGGGCCGTCCGCCAACGGGCTGGGCTGGGTGATCTCCGAGGAGTCCGGCCGGAAGCGGGTGTCCCATGGAGGCAACACCATCACCAGCAGCTCCAGCTTCAACCTGATTCCCTCCGAGGGTCTGGCCGTGGGAGTACTCAGCAACCTCAACACGCCGGTCACGGAGCTGGTGGGCACGGGCGTCGTCGCGCTGCTGTCCGGAGAGGAGCCCACGAAGCCCGTGTCGAATGATCGGGCGCCCAGCACATTCGTGCCGGACACCTCCGTGTGGCGGAACTACGTGGGCACCTACGACACGGCCATAGGCCCGCTCATCGTCTCCGTGGAGGCAGGCCACCTGTGGTTGACCATCGAGGCGGCCAGCCGCCCGTCCGCGGGGAGCTGGAGGCCTACGGCGACAATGATTTCGTCGAGCGGGATGAGCTCGGCCTGCTCGAGGGCATGAGCGTGAAATTCAAGCCCTCGCCGGACGGCGGCATGCTCCTGCTGCTCAACGACCAGCCCATCGGCGGTCGCGTGCCCTAGCCGAGGTCAGCGTTCACCGTCTCGGAAAAGCCAGACGGTGGACGCCCCTGGAGAGGCATGCGGGGCATCAACCCACGACGGTGAAGCTCCCCAGGTCGGAGGCCCTGCCATTCACGAGCGCCTCGACCCGGTGCGTGCCCGCGTAGTGTTTCCGCGTCGTCATCGCGGCGAAGGAGATCGTCTTCTCGAGGGTGCAGGACGCACCGGGGAGGAGATCGACCTTGCCACCCTTGAAGACCTTTGGACTGGCCGAGCCGTTCGACTTGATGAAATGCACGGCGAAGTCGACGATGGCCTGCTGTCGCGTCTCCGAGCGGTTGGTGACGGACAAGGTCATCGCGATGCTCTCGCCGATCCGGATCCGCTTGGATGGGAACGAGGCCGTCACCTCGAGCGCTCCGCCACCGCTGAACCCGAGCACCGAGAGCGCGCGGGTGTCCCCTCTTCACCGCGGAGCGGAGCGCATGGCGGATGATCCACAGGCGCTCCGCCGAGGCGTCTTCCTTCCACCGTGCACAGGTGTCCACCAGGACATCCGGGTGGTCCTTACCAATGTCATTCAGGTTGTTGGCGACGGAGCGCCGGACATAGAGCTCCTGATCATCCTTGAGCAACTCGAGCAGTTCCAGCACCGGACGAGGATCCTCCTGGAACGCTCGGAGCCGGGAGGCCCAGGGCAACCGGGGCCGTGTGCCCTCGGAGACGAGCCGCCGGACGTGGACGTTCGGATCTTTCGCCCATTGGGAAAGTCGCTCCAGGGTCTGTCGCGGATGGCGCTCGAGGAACGGCCGGATGGAGAACTCCGCGGTGAAGCGCCCGGTGAGCTCGTACTGGGCCCGCATCGACGTCTCGAAATGGCCGAGGCCATGCTCCGCGACGTACAGGGTGTGAGGAAGGTAGATGAAGACGTCCATGCCCTGGCCCTCCGCGCGTTCGCGCTCCGGCCCGAGCGACCGCAGGAGGACTCCAGCCGCGTCCTCGAAGTCAGCGGGGAGAGCCCGGTGCATCGCCCGCATGATGTGACGGGCACGGCCCATGAGTTCGTGGGTCTCGAGTCCCTCTGTGGCGTCGGCCAGGAAGCGTTGCCTCGGGAAGGAGGGATGGGCGGCTCGCAGCATGGTGGCGATGCGCTCCACCACGCTCCGGTCGAAGAAGGTCTTGAGTTGCTCCGGCATGGAACGGGGAATTAGCGCGTCCCCGCGGCTGGCACCATGCCCCCGAGAGAATCCCGAGGTTGACGCTGGACGAACGTTGACGCGAAAAGAAGTCCCAGGGCTATATGAAGCGCTACGACCTTCCGATGAATTTCATTCCATGGAGAGGACGATGAGCAAGGGACGTTCCTGGGACGGCAACTGGAAGGTCCGACTCTACGAGCGGGTCCGCGAGCGCGGTCATGACTCACTCACCGCTTTCGCCGAAGCACGCCCCACCGCCTCATTGGTGGAGTTGGCTGAGGAGCTTGGTAAGGATGACCTCAACGCAGTGCAGGTGTTCCGCGGGTTGGTCGCCGAGGCAGAACGGAGTAAAGCGGCTCACGCGTTTGACACGCAGCCAATTCGTACGTGAACTGTACGAGAGCCTCCCCGACGGCTGGCCAACCGTGATGGACGACGCAATCCGTTTCAAGATTGCCAAGGCGCTCGGCTTTTGGACGTCCTTCACCCCTGAAACTCACAAGGAGCGCGTCAGGCAGGCCAGGGCAGTGCTCCGCGCCACACCACCTCCGCCCGGGTGGAGACCGCTCGGCCCCGACGACGAACTCCTGCTCACGCATCTGCCCGACGAAGAAGCCTGAACTTCACCTCTGGAAAGCCCGTCTGACACGTGATGAAGCACGGTCGAGTCACGCCGCCGTGGCGGGACGTCACTCCTGGGAAACGTCCGCATACTCGGACTCCATCCACTCCTGGGTGGTAGCTCCGGTGGCGGGACACCTACTCCATCAGGTTGAGCCCCGAGGTTGACCTCTCCGGTCATCCATCCCTTCCCTTTCACCACCCACGGTGTTAGCTTGGAAGAGTTTCAAGTGGCTCCCTGGACCCGACAGGTCCTCTCCGCGGCGCACTGCGTGCGGCTCACCACCGAGGAGCAAGCCACGGCGGGATGGAGGAGCACGCGGAGGGAGCAGCGGTGAAGAACGTGTCGATGACGAAGAAGAAGCTGACCGTGCATCTGGGAGAAACGCTGCGAGCGGCCCGCGCCCGGGCTCAATGGACGCAAGCGGACGTGGCCGAGCGCGTGGGGGTGGCCACGGAGGTGTACGGGCGGATGGAGCGCGGCGACCTGACACCCAGCGTCCCGATCCTTCGTACCTTGTGTGGGGTGTTGAAGATGGACGCCGATGAGGCCCTCGCCCTGGAGTCCCGAGGGACGGCGGCCCGGTTGAAGGAGCAGCACGCCCCCTCGGAGGAGGAATCACCCGGGATGCGCCGCCCGGTGCGCATGCTGCGCCAGATGGATGACAAGCAGTTGGCGGCCCTGAGCATGGTCGCGCGCACCCTGGCGTCATCGGCGGACGAGTAACGGCTTCCCAGGACTCCTCATGCCCAGAGTGGTGGGTGTCATCCTCGGCGCATGGGTGGCGCTAACAGTCGGCTGCCGGAGCGAGCCACCTCCGAGCTACCTCCGGCTCGAAGGAGCCGCCCCCGCGCTCGAAGCCCCACCGGATGCCCGCTCCCGGCTCATCGTCTTCTGGGCGTCGTGGTGCCCCCCGTGCCGCGAGGAAACCCCCGGGCTGTTGGCCCTGGCGAAGCACCCTCCCGAGCAACTCCAGGTTCTGGTCTTCAGTCACGACGCCGACATGTCGGCCGTGGAGACGTTCCTCGGAGGACCGCCCGACCCGGCCCTGCACCTGCGTCTGGACGCGGGAAGGCGCGCCGCTCACGCGTTCGGCGTGGACACTCTCCCCACGAGCATCCTGGTGGTGGACGGACGCCCGGTCGCCCGCTTCCAGGGCCCTCGGGAGTGGGATTCCCGAGCAATGCGACGCCTCCTGGAGAAGCTGACCGCGGAGCACCCGGCACGCGCCCCCACCCCGGTGCATTGACTCGCCCCACACGTCACCGGTAGGACCCTGGGGACCCATGCCGTTGTTCCTCCGCCTCATCGCCCTCCTTCTCCTGCTGACGACCGGAGGGGTCCCCAGACGCTCGCCCTCGTCGGCGACGGAGTCGAGGACTGTGCTGGTGAAGAGGACGACGGCCCGTGTGCCGACTGCGCGGGAGACTGCGGCGTGTGCCCGTGCTGCCCCCTCCGGGCGATCCCCGCCACGCCCATCGTGGACATGCTCGCCGAAGTGACTCCGCCGGAACCAGTGCTCGTCTCCCTCGGCAAGCCCATTCTCTTCGCGGTGGGCAAGGACATCTTCCAGCCTCCGAGAGCCTGATCCTCGACCCTCGCGGGAGAGGTGTGTCCAGCGCTCCATGTCACGGGCCCCTCCGGGCCTCGTGGGTCCTCCCCGCGTTCCTCGCGTTCCCAGTCCCCGTCTCCCCGTGCATCCCGCGCGGGGCCTTCACCGCCGTGGTCGGCCTTCCCTGAGAAGGCGCGCGGCCGGAGTTCCTCCATGCGTTCCTTGCGTTCGCTGTCCGTGGTGGTGTCCCTGCTCGTCTCCCCCGCCCTGCCCGCCCTGGCCGAGGACAAGAAGCCCCCGAGGCCGCCGGGTCCGAGAGCGGCAAGGCCTCGTGCGAGCACGGCGTCCAGAAGAGCCTCTGTACCCGCTGCAACCCGAAGCTGGCCGCCGTCTACAAGGCCAAGGGCGACTGGTGCGCCGAGCACGAGCGGCCTGAATCCCAGTGCGTCCTCTGCCACCCCGAGCTGGCCCAGAAGGGAGTGAAGTAGATGCGCCCCCGCATCGGCCCGAGGCTCGTGGTGCTCCTCCTCGCCCTGGGAGCGGCGGCCTGCTCGAGCGGCTCCAAGCCCGCCGGGGCGGAGAAGTCCTCCGCGCCTCCCGCCGATGCGGGCTCCCCTTCCGTGCCCACCGCCACGGCCCAGGAGGTGAAGCTGTGTGAGCACGGTGTGCCCGCGGAGCTGTGCACGAAGTGCAACCCGGAGTTCATCGACGTCTTCAAGGCCCAGGGCGACTGGTGCGAGGAGCACGGTCTGCCGGAGTCCCACTGCAAGCAGTGCCATCCGGAGCTCACCTTCACCGCGCGGCCCTCCACTCCGCGGGACTGGTGCAAGGAGCACGCGGTGCCCGAATCCCAATGCACCAAATGCCATCCGGAGCTCGTGGCGAAGTTCATCGAGGCCGGGGACTACTGCCGCGAGCATGGCTACCCCGAATCCGTGTGCCCCTACTGCCACCCGGAGAAGGTGAGGGCCGCGGGCGCCGAACCGCCCGTCTTCCCCGAGCCCGGCACCCGCGTGCGCCTCGCCTCGGCCGAGACGGCTCGCGAGGCCGGCATCCGCACGGAGCGCGTGCGGCGGCGGCCCTTCGCCCGCACGCTGGAGGTGCTCGGACAGCTCGACTTCAACCAGAACCGCCCGGCGCGGCTGTCGACCCGGAGCGAGGCCCTGGTGATGGAGGTCCGGGTGGATGTCGGCGACGAGGTGAAGGCGGGCCAACCCCTCGCGGTGGTGACGTCCGCCACCGTCGGCGAGGACCAGGGTCGGCTCTCGGCGGCACAGGCCCGGGTCCGCGCCGCCCTCGCGGCGGTCTCCCGGGAGCAGACCCTCGTCGAGCGGGGCATCAGCCCACGCCGGCCCTGGAACAAGCCCAGGCCGAGCTGGCGGCGGCCGAGGGTGAGCGCGAGGCGGCCCGGGCGGCCCTGGGCGCCGCGGGCGCCTCCACCGGCAGCCAGCAGGGGCTCGTCATGCTGAAGGCGCCCTTCGCGGGAACGGTGGTGGCCCGGGATGCCGTGCCCGGCCGGCACGTCGCGGGAGGACAGACGCTCCTCCAGCTCGCGGACCTGGACACCCTCTGGGCCCAGCTCGAGGTGCCCGAGGCGGACGCCCTGGCCGTGCGCGTGGGTCAGCCCGTCACCCTCTCCTTCGAGGGCGTTCCCGGAGAGACACGCGAAGCCACCCTCACCCGCGTGGGTGCCTCGGTGGACCCGGCCACCCGTACCGTGCGCGCCCGCGTGGAGCTGCCCAACCCGGACCATGCGCTCAAGGCGGGTCTCTTCGTCCGGGCCCGGGTCCAGGTGTCCTCCCCACACGACGCGCTCCTCGTGCCCCGCGACGCCCTCCAGCACGCCGAGGGGCGCCCCCTCGTCTTCGTGAAGACGGGAGAGGGCCTCTACGAGCCCGTCGCCGTGGAGCTGGGCGCCGGCACCCGGGAGCACGTGGAAGTGGTGAAGGGCCTTGAGCCCGGCGCCGAGGTCGTCACCACCGGCGCCTTCCTGCTCAAGACGGAGATCCTCAAGGGCTCCATCGGCGCGGGCTGCTGCGAGGAAGGAGGCGGGTAGCGGCCATGCTCACCGGCTCATCGACGCATCGCTGCGGCACCGCGGGGTCGTCCTCGGGGGAGCGCTGGCCCTCATCGTCTCGGGCGTGCTCGCCTTCCGGGAGCTGCCCCTGGACGCCTTCCCGGACACCACCCCTACCCAGGTGCAGGTCAATGCCGTCGCCCCGGCCCTCACCCCCGTGGAGGTGGAGCGTCAACTCACCCTCCCCATCGAGCAGGCCCTGGCCGGACTGTCCCGCGTGCGGGAACTGCGCTCGCTCTCCAAGTTCGGGCTCGCCCAGGTCACCCTCCAGTTCGAGGACGGCACGGACCCGTGGTTCGCCCGGCAGCAGGTGGCCGAGCGGCTGGGCCGTGTCGAGCTCCCCGCGGGCCTCTCGCGGCCCACCCTGGGGCCCGTGGCCACGGACTCGGGGAGATCTTCCACTACCCGGTGAAGAGCCGGACGCGGAGCCTCGCCGAGCTGCGCGCGCTTCATGACTGGCTCATCGCCCCACGGCTGCGCGGCGTGCCGGGCGTGGCGGAGGTGAACGCCTGGGGCGGCGAGGAGAAGCAGTGGCACGTGGTGGTGGAGCCCCAGCGCCTCCAACAGTTCAACCTCTCACTGGGGGACGTCTACCGGGCCCTGGAGGCCAACAACGCCAACGTGGGCGGCGGCGTGGTGGAACGGGCAGGCGGGGCCCGCCTCGTGCTCGGAGTGGCCGCGCTGGAGGACGGCGAGGACATCGAGCAGGTGGTGATCGCCGCGCGCAACGGCGTACCGGTGCGCATCCGGGACGTGGCCCGCGTGGAGGTGGGTGGGGAAATCCGCCGGGGCGCCACCACGGCGGATGGCGAGGGCGAGGCCGTCCTGGGCCTGGGCTTCCTCCTGGTGGGAGAGAACTCCCACACGGTGACCCAGGCCCTGGCCCAACGGTTGGAGGAGGTGAAGAAGAGCCTCCCCGGGGACGTCCAGGTGGAGCCCGTCTACGAGCGCACCGAGCTGGTGGACCACGTGCTGCGCACGGTGCGCACCAACCTCTTCGAGGGCGCCCTGCTCGTCATCGCGGTGCTCTTCGTCGCGCTGGGCCACTGGCGCGCGGGCCTCATCGTGGCGGCGGCCATCCCCCTGTCCCTGCTGTTCGCCTTCAACGCGATGCTGAGCTTCGGCATCGCCGGCACCCTCATGTCCCTGGGGGCCATCGACTTCGGCCTCGTGGTGGACTCGTCCGTCATCCTCGTGGAGAACGCGGAGCGGCGGCTCGCTGAGGCCCCTCCGGACAGCGAGCCGCTGCGGGTCATACGGGATGCCGCCCTCGAGGTGCGCAAGCCCACCCTCTTCGGCGAGCTCATCATCGCCGTGGTGTACCTGCCCCTGCTCACCCTGGAGGGCGTGGAGGGCAGGCTCTTCCGCCCCATGGCCCTCACCGTCCTCTTCGCCCTGCTCGGCTCGGCGCTCCTGTCCCTGACGCTGATGCCGGTGCTGGCCTCCTTCGCGCTGAAGCGGGGGACGGGGGCACGGCGCAAGCCACGGCTGATCCTCCTGCTCGAGCGCGGCTACCGGCCCGTCCTCGACTGGGCCCTCGCCCATACCCGGACCGTGCTCGTCGGCGCGGGGCTGCTCGGGGTGGGGGCCCTCGTGGCCGCCTCGCGGCTGGGCAGTGAGTTCGTTCCCCGCCTCTCCGAGGGCACCCTCGTCATCAACACCGTGCGCCTGGCCGAGGTGTCCCTCACCGAGTCCATCCGCTACGGCGGGCGGATCGAGCAGGTGCTGCGCGAGAAGTTCCCGCACGAGGTGAAGCGCGTGTGGACGCGGACCGGCACGGCGGAGATCGCCACGGACGCCATGGGCATCGAGCTGTCCGATGTCTTCATCACCTTGAAACCCCGGGAGGAGTGGAAGCGGGCGGAGACCCAGGAGGAGCTCGTCGCGGAGATGAAGGCGGAGCTGGCGGACCTGCCCGGCATGCGCATGGCGTTCCTCCAGCCGATCGAAATGCGCGTCAACGAGATGATCGCCGGGGTGCGCGGCGACGTGGGCATCAAGCTCTTCGGAGACGACCTGGACGTGCTCGAGGCCAAGGCGCGGGAGATGGAGGCCGTGGTGCGAGCCATCCCCGGGGCGGCGGACGTCACCGTGGAGCAGGTGACGGGCCAGCCCGTGCTGCAGGTGACGGTGGACCGCTCGGCCATCGCCCGCCACGGCATTCCCGCCCGTGAGGTGCTCGACGTGGTGGAGGCCGTGGGCACGCGCCGGGTGGGCGAGGTGCGCGAGGGCGAGCGGCGCTCCCTCGCGGTGCGCCTCGCGCGCGAGTACCGGGAGGAGCCGGAGAAGCTCGCCACCGTGCCCGTGACGGCTCCGAATGGGGAGCGGGTGCCGCTGGGGCGGCTGGCCACGCTCCGCGAGGTGTCCGGTCCCACCACCATCCAGCGCGAGGGAGGCCAGCGCCGCCTCGTCATCCAGGCCAACGTGCGCGGCCGTGACCTGGGCGGCTTCGTGGACGAGGTGCGCCGGACCCTGGAGGAGAAGGTGGAATTGCCCACCGGGTACTCCGTCCGCTTCGGCGGGCAGTTCGAGCACCTGGAGCGCGCCCGGGCACGGCTGCTCATCGTGGTGCCCCTCGCCCTCGCGCTCGTCTTCACCCTGCTCTACGTCACCTACCGCCGGGTGCTGGACGCGCTGCGCATCCTCGCCAGCGTGCCCTTCGCCTGGGTGGGAGGCGTCCTGGCGCTGCTCGTGCGCGGACTGCCCTTCTCCATCTCCGCGGCCGTGGGCTTCATCGCCCTGTCTGGCGTGTCGGTGCTCGGGGACATGGTGCTCGTCAGCCGCGTGCGCCAGTTGCTCGAGCGGGGCCAGCCACTCGGGGAGGCCCTGCGCGAAGCGGCCCTGTCACGCCTGCGGCCAGTGCTGATGACGGCGGCCGTGGCCGCCATCGGCTTCCTGCCCATGGCGCTCAACACGGGGGTGGGCGCCGAGGTGCAGCGCCCCCTGGCCACCGTCGTCATCGGCGGCCTCCTGTCCTCCACCGTGCTCACCCTGCTCGTGCTGCCCGTCCTCTACTCCGTCTTCGGAGCCGGGGACGGACCCGCGCAGACGGGTGAGGCGTCCTAGTACTACTCGGTCACTTCGACCATTCTCCGAGGAGAGTTTCCCCTTGGAGAATTGCGGTCACCCTCGGGACGTGACCAAGTAGTACAGGCGGCCCGTAGTGCGTACCACGGGGCGCGCGTCGACGTGCCCCCGTTCACCCGCCCGCTTGCTGCTCTGGGTGGGTGCCCACCTTGTACATCCCGGGCCACGCCAACCGCCGCGCCCGCCCCACGGCGCGACACCCAGCGTTGAACCGGCGTCACGTCCAGGATTTACCGGCGCCACTCCGGCGCCACCGTAGCGGTGCTTGCGGACGCGGGCCACGTCGACGCGCGCCTTGTGGTAATCATCCAGGCAGGCCGGACGAGAACACGCCCACGCCTGCGTCGTGGAACTAGTGTTCGTGGTGAGTGAGCGTCCAGGCCGGACACGTCGGACGCTGCGGACGTGGCCTCGTGGTGCGCCGGAGCGCGTGGGGAGCATCCAGGCCGGACGCGTCAGGCGCAGTTCGTGGTGAGCGCTGGAGCACCTAGCGAGCGTCCAGGCCTGACAACCCGGACATGTCGGGCGCTGGGGCCTCGCAGTGAGCACTGGAGCGCATGGTGGGCGTCCAGGCTAGACACGTCGAACGTGGGCCTCGTGGCGAGCGTATGGGGGCTCATGACGAGCGCCCACCTCATTCATATACAGTCGGAAGACGACCTATACGGTGAAGAACAAACCAGCAATGCAACAGCCCTTCGGGCCGGGAATTATGGGGAGCTTTAAGTCTTTCGAGTTCAGGCAGGTCATCGACAGGGAACCCCATCCAGTCAATCAAATCGCGCTCGCTGTGAGCTATGGCGCGAACCAACCTGATAATTTTTGCCCGAAAGCGAGTGTGCCTATCGTCATCCAGCCCGAGCAGATCAATGAGCCTAGTTCCGTCATCATCAAGAGCAATAATGCGCCCATCGTCTTCCACACGAAGACTGGCTGCCGATGGAACCGGCAGCAGCGACTTACCCTTGAGCAGGTTGCACCCATGACACGAGTAAACGAGATTTTCATATTGGACAACAAGGTCAGGGTGGAGCGCTTGAGGCTTGAAATGATCAAGGTCAAATGCGCCAAGAACGAGGCCCCATGTTTCCCTCTTTAGGCAGTACACGCAGCGGAAGACGAATTCATCACGCAGCCATGGTCGGTAATTCCGGTAATCGGCGTAGCCACTCGGACCGTGTCTGCGAGTCTGGACGGAGGAGGGATAGCGGAACGGGAATGGTACATTCATTGGCCCAAATCCCCTTTTATTGCTCGCGCCAAATTCCCCGGCGGACGAGATCGGCCTCCATTCGATCAAGTTCTGCCAATGGCATTGGGGAAAAGAGCTCTCTTCGAGCACTTGCAAGCCTCTTAAGCCCACGAAGTTCATCAAGTTCGCTCGCAGTGGCCATATGTTGGATCTTTCTTTCCACTAACAACTTCATTCGCGCCTCATGAGTCTCCCAGTCTGCTGTAATGGCTATGAGTTCACTCAGGCGCTTTACATCCATAAAACCGTGCGGCAGGTATTCCATCTGGTCGAATGGCACGCCACGGCGCTGCACTCCGGTGAAGAACTTAAGAAGTCTCTGTTCTAGTTCCTCTGGCAAGGCATATAAGCGCAGCACTTCAGCATCGATCCGCCACTGAAGAATTTGAAGTTCCTCTTTGTGGGCGATGGCGCTTCCATTGTCTTCTCGTTGTTGACCTTGCTTGAGGGGAAGAGCGAGAGTTGCGCCTGCGCCTTATCGGTCTGAGAATGACGGAATGCCTTTGCCCTTTCCAGGTAATTCGAAACTGCGGCATCAAGTTGCTTCAAGTCGTGTTCGTGAAACCTTGGTACTGGCAAAGCCTTGAGAGTATTGACCAGCACGTGCCTTTTTCCACTGTGCGCATGCGCGTAAGCATTGCCTAGCGGAGAATTCAGAATGGCCCAGAGTGCAGGGAGCGAAATATCGGGCGAAATGGGGCGGGCAACTGAAAAGTCGCTTGTAAAGGGATGACCAGCCTGATCAATCAATGCCTTGAGGCACCATGCCTCGCGACTCACGCGCGGATAGTTCAGGACAACTTGAGGCTGACCAAACGTCCTGCCTTTGCGCGGCCTGCTGATTAACTTCTTGGCGAGATTTAGGTAGGAGGTAACTGGTAACTCATGGGTCATCAAATCCTCGTCCCACTCAGCGAAGCCCGCCGTCGAGCCTGGAAACTCGGTTGCAGACTCTCTGATGGCCGACCTTGGCGCTGTCGGATCATCAATGCTCTTATGGCTCAATCCTTGACCAACAGCAGCGACGTCCTTCAGACGTGGAAGAGCAGATAGGGCATCCCAAATATCCGACAACTCAGAATAGAATAGCTTTCCTCTGTTTTTATTAACAAAGGTAGCCTGGGGGACGTGTTCCCGACTGCTTGGCTCAAATGAATCCTTGAAGCGCTGAACCTCACCTTCTCGCACTCGCTGATACAGAACCTGCACCATGCTGTTGCGAGATTCGAGCTTGCGGCCAATTATAACAGCAGATTCGGGAGCGCCACAGCGGAAAACCTTGTCAGCAAAAAGCTGACCTCTGCTATTTCGCATTCGGCGAGCAGCTTCTGCCGCAGGTTGGCATCCTGTTTACTAACGAGGAAGTTCTGAGGAAGAACAAACCCAAACACACCCCCGTTGGGGAGATTCTCTAGTACGCGGCGAAGCGTCTCCGTTGCTTTGCTGTATTGCCACCCACTGCGATGTTCGGCCGCAGAGAACTTCTCGAAAGGCGGATTGAGAGCACAATGGAGGCATTTGCCGTCTCCCTTTCGAGGATATTGGCTTTGAACATGTCTCCTTCGTACAAGGCCCACCCATTAGGGTTTGGGACGTCAGCGAGGGTGAGGGACAGCTTTGCGATATCGACGGCAAACGAATCAACCTCCACACCACGCAGTCGCTTACGCAAGTAGGTTCGCCGGTCTTCAGAATATGCCAAGGGCCTCAGTTCGCTTAGAAGCCGTAAAGCTGCAATTAGAAAAGCTGCATGCCCGCATGCCGGTTCGAAGACACGTCGATCTGCCACATCGATGCTCTCGATTAGCGGACGTAGCTTTCCGAGTATGTAATCAACCAGCCAGGATGGCGTGGTGTGAGTGCCAAGCGACTGCCGGGTTGCGTCGTCGATAAGGGCACTCTCGTAGAGGTAGCCCAAAGCCTCGGTACTTAGCAGCCGCAAATTGGCGAAGCGCTTGATCTCTCCAGCGGCTCTTTCCAGTGCGTCTCGCCGCTGCTGCCCCAGTTGAGTAGGTTGCGGGTGGCCCGAATTGTAATGAACTGATAGGCGCTCGAATACAGTGTCGAAGTCTTCGAGATTGAGCCGCCTGAAGCGCTCTACCTCTTTGTCCTGCAGAATCTTGGCAGCGAGGATCCAGAACACAGATTGGAGCAACCACTGCCCTTGTCGCTCGGTTGGCTCAGTCCAGCCCAGCGATTCGCGTGCGACTCCTACTACTCGCTCTATGAGTTGAGTAATGCGCTTGCCCATCTCTTCTTCGAGGATAGGCAGTAGACCAATGTCAACAAAATCCCGCTGTTTTGCTTCGAGCCGACCCCAAATTTTTGCGCGATAGACAGAACTGGGCTCTAGTTGGGTACGGTTTCGCTCAAGGTAATTCGGCAATTCCTCAGCCTTAAGTCTGTCCAGCAAGGCGGGCTCTTTGGGTTGCTGCCGCCATACTTCATAGTATTTTGATCCTGCGACGATGGTTAGAGGGGCGCCGACGTGGCGCAGTCTTGTAACAGCGTCGACGTTGACCCCGTTGCCTTGAATCGTACTGATACAAGCTGTTCTCGCATCGAAGGGCGGGCCACTGAACGCCACCAAAGGCGGCTCTGAGCCTCCGGACTCCAACGGAACTTCCCGTAGCCAGTCCGCCTGATAGCCCAGGTTAATGAGGCAACCTCTGACTGCCGCGACTTGCGGTACGAGGGACATTGCGCTCCACAGGTTGCTGTTCGCGGTGAAGGTGGGGCATTAACCTACTGCGCCGCTGTTCAGAGCGTCAAGGCTTACCGTCGGGCAAGTCAGACGGGCGCATCGTAACGAGCGCAAGGGGCTCGCCGTGAGCATCCAGCAAACTGGACGGGGCTCTGCACGGGCCTCAGCGTGCGCGTTCGCGGGCCTCGTGGTGCCCGGTGGGCCGCGTGGCGAGAGTGAGGGCCGAACGCGTCGGACGTGGGGCTCGTGGTGCTGGAACTCGTGATGCCAACCAAGCCGACATGTCGCACACGTTGGCCCGCGCGTCTAGCGGTGAGCGCTGGGGCTTATGGTCCGCATCCTCGGACACGTCGGACGCGGGCCTCGTGGTGGGCGCTGGGACTCGTAGCCAACTCCAAGCCGGACGCGTCGGACACGTCGACGAGGGCATTGTGGCCAGCGCAGGCCGTGTCGACGCGGGCGCGCTCCATCCGCTTGCCCGTGCGGCCCTTGGTTGCCGGCCTGCACTCTTGCCGATCACCGCTCGCGGTGCACGCGTGGTCTAGTGGAGTGTCCGACAAGTTTTTCAACATAGTGGGCGGACACCGCTTTTCCGAACCGGTATCAGCCCGTCGGGTAGAGGGCGTTGCGCCCCCAACGACTATGTTGAATTACTTCGCGTACAGTCCACTAGTACTACCCAGTCGCCCGCCTGGGTGGTGCTCAACAACGGCAACATCCACCGCAGCCTGCACGTCCGGCGCGCCCTTCCAACCCTTGCCCGCCAAGGCGTGCACCTCTTCTATTTGCCGACCTACAGCCCGGAGCTCAACGACATCGAAGCCATCTTCGGCGTCATCAAGGGCCATGCACTGCCCGAGCGCAGTTACAACCCCCTCGAAGAGCTACTGGCCGCCGTCAGGCGTGCCCTGCGCCGCTACCACCTCCGGGGTGGCGCAGGTAGACAGAATTAGTGTCCGGGCGCTTAGCGCGCCGCGGTGGCCTGCTCGCCCGGCGCGAGGACGATCTCGATGCGCCGGTTGAGGCTGCGGTTCTCCGGCGAGTTGTTGGCGGCGATGGGCTGGTAGGGCCCGTAGCCCGCAGCGGACAGCCGGGTCGGATCCACGCCCGCGTCCTGCAGCGCCCGCACCACCGCCATCGCCCGCGCCAGGCTCAGCTCCCAGTTCGAGGGGAACGGCCCCTTCGGATCCGTGGGCACGTCATCCGTGTGCCCCTCCACCCGGATGATCTTCCCCTGCACGCCCTTGAGCGCCTCGGCCACCTTCTTCAGCGCCGCCTCTCCCTCCTTGCCCACCCGCGCCGAGCCCGAGGCGAAGAGGATCTTGTCCTTGAGGTTCACCGTCATCCGGCCCTTGAGCTCCGACAGCTCCACCTTGCCCTCGGCGATCTCCTGCTCCAGGCTCTTGGAGAGGTTCTCGTACTCGGCGCTCTTCTTCTCCAGGGCCTCCTTGGCCTCGGCGAGCTTCTTCGTCGAGCGCGCCAGCTCCTGGTTGAGCGCCGTCAGCTCCGCGTTCTTCTGCTCCAGCGCGCGGCGCTCGGCCGTGCCCGCGGACAATCCCGCCTCCGCGGTGTTCAGGCGCGTGTTCAACGCCTCCTTCTCCGCCTCCAGCCCCTTCACCTGCTCCTCCAGCTCCCCCACCTTCTGCTCGGCCGACGTGCGCGCCGCCTTCTCCGCCTGGAGTTGTTCATCGAGCGTCCGAGCGTTCTGCATCGCCGGTCGTACTTGCCCTGGGTGACGCAACCGGTGGTGAGCATGAACGTGCAGAGGGAGATCAGCAGCCTGGACCGCATTCGGGTTCTCCTGGAGTAGTGGTTGAAGCTCCAAGCGTATGCCCGAAAGACTAGTGAGAGTCACGCCTGGACTCGAGGATGTTGCGGGACAGCTCGTCCATGAGCGCGAGCAGTTCCTTGCGAACGTCGTCGGAGGACTGGCGCAACTGAGCGGTGAGGATGTGGAGCGCGTCACCGGGAGCACTGGCCTCGTGCAGCATGCGAGCAGCCGTGCGCGTGGCCGACAGGGGGCCCTCCAGGTCCTCGGCCACCAGCGGCGCAGCCGCTCCAGGGGATTGGGTGGCGGAGCCGACGGCGGAGCGGAGGCCACCACTGGGGCCTCGGGGGCGTTGGAGACGGCGCACACACGGTTGCGGCCCTGGCGCTTGGCCTTGTAGAGCGCCGCGTCGATGAGCTCGATGAGCTCGGTGACGGACGAGGCGTGCGCGGGGTAGCAGCCCACCCCGGCGCTGATCGTCAACGCGCGACTGCCGCCCCGGGCACCCTTCACCACGGCGCCCTCCACCGCGGCCCGGAAGCGCTCGGCGGCGAGCAACCCCTGCTCCAGGTCCGTCTCGGGGAGGATCATCGCGAACTCCTCACCGCCGTGGCGGGCCACCACGTCCGTGGAGCGCGCCGTCTGGCGCAGCCGCGTGGACACCTCGCGCAGGGCCTGATCTCCCGCGGTGTGGCCGAGCGTGTCGTTGACCTGCTTGAAGTGGTCCAGGTCCAACAGCACCAGCGACATGGGGTGCTTGTAGCGCTGGGCGCGCCGGAACTCGACGCCGAGCGCCTCGTGGAAGTAGGCGCGGTTGTACAGCCCGGTGAGCGGATCCGTCACCGCCACCAACATGGCGCGGTCGCGCGAGGTGCGCAGCTGACGCTGGCGGCGCTGACGGCGCAGGGCCGTCCCCATGCGGGCGATGAGCTCGGCCATGGGCGTGTTCAGCGTGAGGTAGTCGTCGGCGCCGGAGTCGAACGAGGCGACGCGCCGCGAGGTGGACTCCACCTCGTCCACCACGAGGATGGCGGGCGCCTCCTCGTCGAAGCCGAAGCGCTTGAGCAGCGGCTGGTCCCCCTCGAGCGCGACCGGGTAGCTCACCACGAGCAGGTCCGCTTCCGTGGTGGTCAGGCGCTGCTGGGACGGGGCGCGCAGGGTGAGATGGAAGTCGCCGCACAGGGGCGAGCCGCGCAGCGCCCGGGCGAGCCGCTCGCCCATCACGGGCGTGTGGTGGATGATCTCCACCCGGGCCTGGGGCGGCAGGGGCGCCTCCGGCTCGCGCATGACGCGCGCCATGGCCTCGTGCTGGGCCTGGAGCTGGGCGCGCATCTTGCCGAGCGAGATGAACGAGCGCACGCGGGCGATCATCTCGGCGTCGGGAGCCGTCTTGGTGAAGAAGTCGTCGGCGCCCTCCCTCAGCCCCGTGACGCGATCATCCGTGGAGTCGAGCGAGGTGAGCAGGAGGATGGGTGTGTTGCTGGTGCGGGCATGGGCTCGGAGCTGGCGCGTCAGCTCGTGGCCGCTCATCTGCGGCATCATCACGTCCAGGATGAGCAGATCGAAGAGCTGGGGCCCCTCGGTGGCGAGCGCCAGCGCCTCCAGGGGCGAGGTCGTCATCGCCACCTCCAACCCGCTCTCTTTCAGGCGCGAGCCGATGGTTTCGAGGGCGATGATGCTGTCATCCACCAGAAGGACACGACCGGTCGTGCTGAGGCTGTTCGTGAATGCAACCATGGTCCGCTCCGAGCTCAGGCAATCAAGCGGGATCGCCGAGGGATGCAAGGGGCCGGGACTCCGCGCCCCCGCGACCCTTCCCGCGTCGTCCCTTCCATCCCAAGAGGAACCCTCTTGTGCGGATGCGCTCCCCCACTCCCCCGCCCCGGAACGGAGCATACGCGGGGAGCCCGCCCGCCAGACATGCCCCCCAGCTCATTCACGTCATGGGCCTGGCCCGAGCGGGTAGCGGACGCCTGGGTGCCTATTGCCCGACACGCGAGGAGCCATCCCCACAGAAGTGCGCGATGGCCCGGGAGAGGTAGGCCTCACACCGCACCAGGTCCTCCACCGGCACATACTCCCCCGTCTGGTGCGCCACGCGGATGTCTCCCGGGCCGAACACCACCGCCTGCGCCCCGAGTTCCGTGAGTTGAGGGGCTTCCGTGCCAAAGGGAACCGTGATGGGGGCATTGCCGGAGAGCCCGGCGAGCACCCGCACCACCTCCGCGTCCGCGCGCGTGTCCACCGCGGGCTCGGCCCGTACCAGGCGGATCCGCGCCTCATAGCCGGGCTCGTCCCGCACCAGCTCCTGGCGGATGGACTCCAGCAGCTCCAACACCCGCTCCTGGGGCTGACGTGGAATGGGCCGCCACTCCACGATGAAGCGACACGCGCCGGGGATGATGTTGGACGCCTTGCCGCCGCCGATCCGGCCCACGTTCACCGTGGTGAAGGGAGGCTCGAAGGCGTCGTCCCGGTCCTCGCGCAGGCGCGTGCGCGCCAGGGTCTCCAGCTTCTGCAGGAAGCGCCCCGCGCGGAAGATGGCCGAGGCGCCCTCGTCCGGATAGGCGCTGTGCCCCTCGTGGCCCAGCACCTCCACCTCCGCCAGGCAATACCCCTTGTGCGCGCGCACCGGCACCAGGCGCGTGGGCTCGCCGACGATGGCATGCCGCGCCCGGCCCTTGCCCAACGTCACGAGCTGCTTGGCGCCCTCGCACCCCAGCTCCTCGTCCGCCGTCAGCAGCACCATCAGGGGCGCGCTCGGCGGCCGCGGCAGATGGGTCACCGCGTGCAGCGCGCAGGCGATGAAGCCCTTGGTGTCACACGCGCCCCGGCCGTACAGCCGCCCCTCGCGCTCGGTCAGGCGCAGCGCGTCCGTCCACGCCGCGTCGTACGGCACGCAGTCCGTATGCCCCACGAGCACCAGGGCGGCCTGCTCCCGCGGCGAGCCGCCCAGCACCGCGATGAGGTTCACCTTCTCCACCCCGGCGTCGTCCCGGTAGGGCACCCACTCCACCTGGAAGCCGACCGCTTCCAGCTTGCCCCGCGCCAGTTCCACCAGCGGTGCGTTGGAGCGGGAAGACGTCGTGTCCACCGCGACCAGTTCGGCCAGCGTGGCGCGCAGCGCGGGCAGGGTGTCACTCATCGGGAGGGTCTCCGAGGGCTCGGGCCACCGCGCGTCACGCGGCGCCCGGGCTGGGACTGTAGACCCTCGGACGGCCTTGTCCCAGGGGAAGAGCGCCCCGAGCGGAGCGCTCCATGCAGCGCGTCAGATGTGGGCCCCGGCCTCGTCCCTCGTCCAGGGGCGCATGCGCACCGCATCCTTGATCCACGCCAGGTGCCGCTCCTCGTCCTTGCGGTTCTTCTCGATGAGCTGACGCACCTCGGGGCTCCAGTCGAAGCTCAGCGCCAGCTCGTAGGTGCGGTTGGTCAGCTCCTCGTTGCCGAGCATGGCCACCAACGCGGCCTCGGTCCCCATCATGCTGGTGATCGCCGTCATACCCTTCATGACCGCGCCCTTGAAATCCGGCCGCAGCTCCACCGGCTCTCCCCCCTGTTGGCGGATGAACACGTTGAGATCCTGCACGTGCCGCACATGGTCCACGCGGAACTCGTTCAGGCGCTCGCGCACCAGTTGATCCTTCACGCGGGCGATGGCGGCCTCGTAGGTCCCCGCCGCGTCCACGTCCAGTTGAGCCGGCTCCTGAGCTTCTCCACCTCGGGAATGATCGCCATCTCGAGTCCTCCCCCATCCAGAATTCGCGGTTCGCGCAAATCTGTTTCGGGCGCCCCGTCCGGCCAATCCCACCTCCCTGGCGCCCGTCCGGACAGCGGGCGGACGGACGGGCCATCACTTCACGTCCACCCGGGGAAAACGGTGGGGCGGGCCCTGAGACGCCCGGCATTTCACGGCGGGAGTGCACACCCTGGTGGCCGGGCTCCGTTCTTCCACCGGGCGCGAGGTGTGCCGTGAAGATTCATGAGGTGATGACCCCGGACGCGATCTCCGCCCATCCGGAGATGACGCTGATGGCCGCCGCCGAGATGATGCGGCTGCTCAACGTGGACACCCTTCCGGTCGTCGAGGAGGAGCGGGTCGTCGGCCTCGTCACCGAGCGCGACATCGTCGTGAGGGGACTGGCCCTGGGGTTCGATCCGCGCGTCACGCCCATCGTCCGGGTGATGGCCCGGCACGTCCCGGGGTGCGAGCCCCAGGAGGACGTGCAAGAGGTCGCCGAGCGGATGCGGCAGTTGCGCGTGCGCCGCCTGTTCGTCCTGGACGAGCAGGAGCGGTTGCTGGGCAGCGTGGGCCCCGGTGAGCTGCAACGGGGCCGAGAACCGCGCCCCCGGAGGACGAGGAGATCTTCGTGCGCCCCCATCCCTGACGGACGGGGGCGGGGCGTCAGAAGGTGAGCGGCAACATGAACGCCGTGCCGTTCTCCGCGCCGGTGCGGTAGCTGAGCGGCGCGCCGATGACGAGCGTGGGCGGCGTCTTGCCGTCCCCGGGGGTGAGCGCCAGGGACTGGCCAAAGTTGGAGCGCTCCGCCGTGTCGCCCGTGAGCAGGATCCAGGGCGAGGGCGCGCCCTTGATGGCCGGCCCCCCTCGTACACGAACACCGCGCCCCCACCATCCGAGGACACCGAGGCGCCCGAGGCACTCACGATCAACTCCGGCACGCCATCCTTCGTCAGGTCCACGTTGCCGCGCACCGCCGCTCCGAAATTCACGGCCCGCGTCGGGCTCACCACCATGATGGGATTGAGATCCACGGCCTTCACGTTCACCTCGCCCGTGGTGGGCCGGCGCTTGACCACCTCCGCCACGTCGATCAGCAGCACCGACGGCTGCGTCACGCCCTCGTAGGGAATGTTGGTCGCGGTCACCGCCAGATAGTCCGCGCCACTCTTCCCGAGCACCCGGCCCACGCGCGCCGTCGAGCCCCCAGCCCGGCGTAGAGACCCGGGGCATCCGCTTGCCGATCCGCCGGCGCACCATCGTCGGTACCTTGCGCGCGCACTTCGCGCCGCTCGCGTCATAGCCGAACAGGATGATGACGTTCGACGCCGAGCCATCCGCGGCGCGCCACGCCACCTCGTCGCACTTGTCACCATCCAGGTCGCCCAGCGCCGCCGGGGCCGACGTCTGCCGGTCGAAGTACCGCGACGAGTAGACGGGATCGCACCCCATGGACAGCTTCGTCAGCGAGGCGTCATCCGGAGCGCGGCCCAGGAAGAGCTCGAAGCCGTTGTTGCGCAGCACGCCGAGGTCCTGCTTGCCGTCGCCATTGAAGTCGAAGCCCCCCAGGACCGAGCGTCCGAGGGCGCGGCGCTTACAGGCGGAGCCCGTCTCGGTGCAGTCGGCGAAGTCCTCCGGAGCCCACAGCCAGTAGGCCTGCTTGAAGCTGCCGTCCGCCTGGCCGAGCGACACCAGCACCGCCCCCAGACCCTCCGAACTCGACGCCGGCACGCACGTGGCCTTCTCCACGAAGAAGGGAGTGATCTCCGTGGCACGCACGCTGGCGCCCGGCTGGGTGAAGTTGCTCGCCCCCACCACCGCGTCCGCCCGCCCATCTCCGTTGAAGTCCGTGAAGGCCACGTCCGAGCCCACGCTACGCCCACGCCAGAGCGGCGCGGAGGCGCCCTCGGCCGCGAGCGTGGCCCGCGAGGCATCCCGCACCCAGGCGCGGCCGGCGTTCAGGTCGTTGCCATCCCCGTTGGGCCCCGGACCCGCCCAGCCCTGCGCGCCCACCAGCGCCACCGCGCCGCCCTGGGCGCCGCTCGCCACCGCCACGCCCTCGCCATAACGCTCCTTGCTCGGCCGCGCCGGCACCAGGGCGCTCGTGCGCGTCCACTCGGAGAGAGAGGACCCCGCCTTGAGGTAGGCATCCACGCGGCCGGTGAAGGCCAGCCCGGGACCCGAGGCCCGTCCCGAGAAGGCCACCAGCGCCGAGGTGCCGGGCAGCGACCACACCGCGAGCCCCACGCCCAGCACGTCCGACTTCGCCTGCCCCTGCAGGGCGAGGAGGGGTTTGTTGAGCACCGCGCCCTTGCTCAGGGTCGTCAGGGGGTAGACGAGGATCCTCCCCGCCACGCGCAGCGACGTGCTCGGGGACGCGTAGGGCTCGCCCACCAGCAGTTCCGGACCGGGATTGCCATCCACGTCCATCACCGCCCAGCTCCGCCCCGCGGCGCCGCCCGTCGCGTCCCCATACAGACGGGCGAAGGCCGCCTCGCGCTTGAGCTGCACGGGAGCCGCCGCGGGCGCGCCCTGGGGCTTGTACGTGCTCAGGTCGAAGAGCAGCACGCCCCCCGCGTCGGTCATCGCGCCCAACCCACCGCTGGCGCGCAGATCCGGCCCGTCCGTCCTGTCCGCCAACACCATCAACAGCGGAGGCCGGGTGCCCTCTCCTGGCACCGCCCCCCAGCCGCCACGTCCCCTCGCCCTTGTCCGCCGCATTGGAGGGCAGCACGATCAGGTCCGGCGCGGAGCGGATGCGCTCACCGCCCGCGCGCGCGAAGAACACCGCCACGGTCTGCTGCGCCACTTCCTCGATGGAGCCATCCGCGTTGAAGCGCGACGCCTTGCTGAGCGCCGCCAGGTCGCCCAGCCCGTCCCCGTTCAGGTCCGCCACCACCAGCGCGCGGCCCAGCTCCGTGCTCTTGCGCGACTCGAGCGTGCCGTCCTTGCCCAGATCCATGCCGCCCACGCGGGTGGCCGGCAGCTGCGGCACCGTCTGGCCCGGGGTGAGCAGGTAGATGTCCACGGTGCCGCGATTGAACCCCGACCCGGACACCAGGTCCCCCGTGGGCGAGCCCACCACCAGATCCAGGTCCCCGTCCCCGTCCATGTCCGCGAGCGCCGGCCCGAGCCCAAGAAGCCACGGCCCGTGCTGGTCACGGGATTGCCGATGCGCTCCGGACCGTTCGCGCCGAAGCGGTACAGGTACACCGCGCCCGAGTCGGCGACAGTGGTATCCGCGCCCGGCGAGGACACCACCAGCTCCGCCCGGCCATCCTTGTCCAGGTCCCCCGCGAGCACCGTGTCGCCGAAGAGGGCCGAGTTCGTCTCACCGATGAGGACCCAGGTGGGCTGCGCGGGCAGGCCCGCCGGGCTGCCCTTGAAGATGAACACCGCGCCCCCGGACGGATTGCCGAGGTCGCTCTCGCGCCGGCCCACGGCCACGTCCTCCACCCCATCCCCATCGAAGTCCGCCGTCACCACCGAGGCCACGTCCGTGAGCAGCCCGTGCGCCTGCGTCTCGCGCGTCAGCTCCGTCAACACGCGCACCGACAGGGTGGCCTTCTCGCCGGTGAACGCGTCCGTCGCCTGCACCTCCGCCGTCCCCGTCTCCTCCGGCGCGCTCACGAAGCGCGCACCCTCCACCCGGCCCGGGCCCGACAGCTTCGCCCAGAGCATCCGGTCGGTGCCCCCCTCGGCCCGCAGCGGAATGGACGAACCCGCTGGCAGTCCCAGGAACGCCGGGCTGCCCCGCAGCCTCGCGTCCTTGCGCACCTCGAACTGGAGCTGGGCCACGTCACCCGTGCGGTCATCGCGCACGCGCACCAGGTCCACGCCCTCGCCCTGGCCGGCCGTGTACACGCCCGTGGGCGACACGGTGCTGCCCGTGGCCCCGGCGTCCAACGAGAAGACGGCCGAGCCCAACACGCCCGTCACCTCCACCTGGAAGCTCGTGCCCGGCTTGAGCGTGGCCCGCGTGGGCGCCACGCCGAAGGCCGCCACCACGGACACCCGCAGCCGCGCGTCGCCGGGGCAGCGCAGGTCCTCCACCACCACCGTGTCCGTGCCGGGCGTGGGGCCGGCGACGAAGCGCGAGCCGTTCACCCGCCCGAGGAGCCCCCGGCTCGAGGCGGTAGGAGTAGTAGCCGCTGCCGCCCGTGGCCTTGAGGTTGGCGCCCATGTTCACGCGCACCTGGGTGCTGTCCGCGGTGAGGGCCAGGGGCGAGAGGCCCGCGCAGGAATCCAACGGCTCCTCGCCGGGGCCGGAGCAGGCGGACAACAGCAGCGCGAGCGCGAGCGAGGCGCGGAAGGCTCGAGTCATGGGGGAGCGGCTCAGGGGTTGGCGCCGGTAGCGGCCCAGCGCTGGATGAGGGTGATGAGCTGTGTATCCAACGGACCGTCCGCGGGCATGCGCTGCTCGCGCACCGCCGCGATGATGAGGGAGGAGTTCTGCTTCCACAGCTCGTACGTGGCCAGCGACCGGCCCGGCCCCGTCGATTCATGGCACTTGGCGCAGCGCTGCTGGTGGATGGGGCGGATGTCCTTGTCCCAGCCCAGCACCACCGTGCTCAGCGGCTCGTAGGAGAAGGCCACCGAGCGCCGGGCCCGGGTGCCATCCGCGTAGGTGGCCACGGCGCTCAGCGTGTGCATTCCCGCCGGCAGGCCCGCGAAGGAATAGGAGCGGGGCGTCCCATCCGCCTCCACGCCCCCGAGGCTGTACGCCGGCCCCTCCACGGGCACCTCCGCGCCCCCCACCTCGAAGGACAGGCGCTCGGGCGGCGTCGTGCCCGGAGCCACGCGCGCTCACCACCAGCGTGTCCGCCACCACCGTCATGCCCTCGTACAGGCCAATCACCCGGGGAACCGGGCCCCAGCTCAGCGCCAGCGTGTCCGCGCCCAGTTGCACCCACGCGCAGCCGCTCTCGTCGGCCGCCAGGAAGCGGAACTCGCGGGTGTCCACGTGGGCGGCGCTGCCCCACGTGTCCGCGTCCGCGTCATAGGACAGCAGCGCGTCGCCCGACTTCACCCAGACGAAGCGGCCCGCGGCCAGCACCTGGGTGGGCGGCCGCTCCAGCACCACCGCGCGCCAGCCCCGCGCCGTGTGGCGCAGCAGCCGCTCGGACGTCATCACCCACGCCTCCGCCCCGCCCTTCTCCGAGGCCCCCAGGCCCACCAGCGCCACCACGCGCTCGCCGTCCTCGAGCGGCACCGTGGCGGGACGCACCTGCCACGCGTCCGGCGCCGTCTGCACCGCGACGCGCAGCTCCCCGTCGCGCAACAGCCACAGCGCCGTGGCCACCTTGTCCACCGGGGCCGCCACCATCGAGGTGATGCCATCCAGCGTCTGCCCCTCCACCTTGAGCGCCGAGAGCTGGCCGTCGCGCAGCCGGTACAAGCCCGACTCGTGCGCGAGCCACGCCACGCCCTCGCTCGTCGACGCGGTGGCCTTGAGTCCCGGGCCGAGCAGCTCGCGCCAGGGCGGCGCGATGAGCCAGCCCGCCTGCGCCAGGAAGAGGCCATTGGAGGCCTCCACCAACGCCGAGTTCGTCCCCATCCGGAAGGCGGCGTGCACCCGCCCCGGGGCCACCCGGTTGCCCGGGTGGTTCTCCAGCGCGCCCCGCGTCCCATCCAACCGCAGGCGGATGGCCTCGCCCGACGCCGTCGCGAAGATGCCGCCCCCCGTCTGGTCCGCGAAGCCCGGCGCCGCCGCCACGTCCGCCTGCGCCTTCACCAGCGTGGGCTGGAAGGGCACGGGGCTCGGACGCTCCACCGCGGGAGCACACCCCCACAGCCCCATTCCCACCAGACACACCAACCGCTGCCCCCACGACCGCCAGGGCACACGGGACTCGAAGTTCGAGGCTTGGCTCTTCATCACGTCACGCCAACAGGGACCGCAGGGGCTCGACACGCGTGATGCTGTAGTCCAGCCCGGCGGACGCCAGCACCGTCGCGATGATGTGATCAGGAAGGATGTTCTGGCCGTTGATGGGGTCCGACTCGCCCGTGCCCAGGTTCACCACGGCCGGTGCCATGGCGATGTCACCGCTGCGCCCGAACACCGTGTTGTGCTTGAGCCCCGCGCCCATCATCAGACAGCTGTTGGTGAGGTGGTGGTCGCGGCCGGACGCGGCGTTCATCAGCGGCGTGCGGGCGAACTCCGAGTAGACCAGGATGGTGGTGTGGTCCATGAAGTTGCCGCCGGCCCAGTGCGGGGTGGAGCGCAGATCCTTCACCAGCATGGCGAGCGCCTCGAAGCCCTTGCGCAGATTGAGCGCATGCGTCGTCTGCGTGCCGAAGTGGGTGTCCAGGCCCCCGGCGAGGTTGATGGACACGCACTGGCTGATGCCCTTCTTGAGCGCCGTGGCCACCAGCGCCGCGCGCCCCGCCGCGTCGTCATACGGACCACTGGTGCCCAGGCCATAGGCGGTCCGCACCGCTTCGGCCTCCTTGCCCGCCTCGCCCTCCGTGGCCCCGAAGCGGAACGCGTTGTCCAGGCGGCTGGAGATGACCTGCCGCATCTGACCGCGGCTCGTCGAGTACGTGGTGCCCACCCCGCCAGCGCCATAGGCCGCCGCCTCGCAGGAGATGGGCTGGCCGCTGAAGTCCACGAGCTGCTTCTCCAGCTCGCTGTCCAGTTGGGTGGTGCTGGGTGAGAGCGCGAGCAACAGATCGTCCGACTTGCTCACCTTGAGCGCGTTGGCGGAGCCCGGGTAGCGGTCGTTGTACGTCTCCACGTTGTAGGCGATGGAGGGAATGGGCACCGGAGGAGCCATCTGCCCCACCACCTCGGTGGCCGTGGACGAGCCCCGCGCCGAGGCACCGATGGGGCGCTTGCCGGTGATGAAGTAGCGCCGGCCCTCCTCATGCGCGAGCGTGGTCATGTTGATGCCCCGCACCACCGTCATGAGATCGTAGTGCTCCGCCAGGGTGCTCACCGCCGGACCGAAGGTGATGTTGGAGAGCGCCGCGCCCGGGCGCTTGTCCGGCACGATGGGCCGGGTGGGGATGCTCGGGTCGATGAAGCTGTAGCCCGGCTGGATGCGCGTCTGGGAGACGCGGTCCTGCGTGAAGACGTCGGGATCCCTCGGATCGAAGGCGAGGAGCTGATCCCACCCGCCATCGAAGTAGACGAAGACGAAGCAGCGCTCGGAGGGCTTGAGCGCGGTGCTTTGCGCGAAGGCGCGGAAGGGCGTGCTCCCGAACAGGGTGGTGCCCATGAAGCCCGCGGCGGCCTTGAGGAAGGTGCGGCGCCCGGCGGACGTGTCGTGGTTCTTCTTCATTGGTACGTCTCCCGGAGCGGTCAGTAGGTGAGGAAGCGGGAATCGGTCATGAACCCGATGCACAGGGCCGCGATGGCCTGATCCCGCTTCTTGATCGTCTCGGCGCGAGCGGCCGCCTTGGTGAAGAAACCCGCCCAGCGCGTCAGCTCCTCGCCCTGCAACGGCGAGCCCCAGAAGCGGGTGGACAGATACACGAGCAGCTCGCGCACCTGGGCGTCGGTGAGCTTGCGCAGGTCGCCCACGGTGCCATCGGGCAGTGTGCGGGCGAGCACCCGATCCTTCGCCACGGTCAACTTCAGGTCCGCGCTCGCCCGGGCCACGCACACCTCGCGCGCCCCGTCCTCGAGGAACTTGGCGAACACGAGGTTGGCCTCGGTGCTCTCCGCGTTGACGAGCGCGTAGTCCGCGCGGCCCAGCGACGCCGCCCGGCCGTTGAGCTTCGACCAGGGCTGGCCCAGCGCCGTCTGGATGGAGGCGCCGAGCTGATCCACGGTGAGGCGGCGCGCGGAGCGTCCCACGCGGCCGTCCTGCTGCTCGGGATCCGGCAGGGGAACCGCGCCCCCATTGCCGTGGAGGCCGTCGTCGGGGGGCTGCTGGACGTCCACGGGGGTGAGCGTGCCAGGGGAGCCCTGGTCACACGCGGCGGTGCCGAGCGCGACGAGCGCGAGCAGGAGCAAGCGGCGCATCAGTCCATCCTCCGGTAGGCGTCCGACAACAGCAGACGCTCGATGAGACCCTTGAGACTGTGGTTGTTGGCGGCGAAGTCCGCGGCGAACTGCTCGAGATAGAGCGCCTGCTCCTGCGACGACATGGGGCGGCCGAGGAATTCCTCCCAGATGCGCCGCACCGCGCAGCGCTCCAGGTCCCCGCCCTGCAACAGGCGCTGCACGAGCAGCTGGGGCCCGCCCTCGATGTTCTGCTCCTCGGAGGCATTGCGATAGAGGAACGAGGTGAGCGTGCCGAGCGAGCGCGCGCCCTCCTCGTCATAGGCCTGCATCACGTACTGGGAGCACTCACCACCGCAGGAGGTGTTGCCCGCGATGGCGCAGTCGTAGCACTTGGGATCGAAGCGGGGAAAGCGCGAGGGCTCCAGGTAGAGCGCGGCGCGCTCGGCGAAGCGGCCCCAGTGCGCGCCCGTGGGCTCGATGGTGGCGTGGCAGTCCTTGCAGGCGCAGCGCGTGGCGAGGTTGTTGTCGCGGTTGCACGCGTCCTCGGCCGAGGGCGGGCGGTTGTTGGAGGGCACGAACGCCTTGCACAGGAAGGCCGAGTAGAAGTGGTTGACGCGCGCGCGCTGGGTGGGGAAGCGGTAGAGCCAGGAGGGCGTGGTGAGCACGCCCGAGTGCTGGGGGCCGCGCACGTACTCGCGCCACGTGTTCGCGTCCGCGAACGGCAACACCGGCATCGACTCGGCGGGGGCGGGCGAGGACAGGGAGAAGACACCCACGCCCTGCTGGCTGTCTCGGTACAGCTCGGACAGGGGGCCATTCACGAAGGAGCGGCGCGTGGTGAGGATGTTGAAATAGGGCTCGTCGTTGCGCAGCACCGAGTCGGCGATGAGCTCGGGCTCGGTGTTGATCGCCGCCACGCGGGAGGGGTGGGTGACGGCGGCGGTGGTGGAGGTCGACGAGTCCTCGCAGCGGCGCATCTTCTCGCCACACCCACAGCTGCGGTCGCCATTGAAGCGCGCCGTCGTGCACGACTCGAGCGTCCAGGGGTTGACCGAGCGCTCCTGCGCCTCGATGGCGCAGATGCGCACCTCGGGCCCACCGAGATTCCAGAAGGGCGCGGGCCGCGTCACGTACCCCTCGCGCTGGAAGCAGCCGCGCTGCGGGACGTAGGTCCCCTCCACGTTGTTGCGCGGAGTCATCGTCAGCGTGCACCGGTCCAGCCGCGTGAGCGTGGTGGTGCTGGACGGATTGGGATGCTTGAAGGCCACCACCTTGCCCGAGCTGTCTGTCTCCTCCACGGTGAGCGCGGACGTGGACGCCTTGGTGGGGTGCGGCTTGCACAGGTGCGGCACCAGCGCGGTGCCCACCCGCCGCATGTCGCAGAAGTACATGTACTTGGTATCCAGGACATCCCCCTTCGTCTTCTTCGTCGCCTTCTCGCACGAGTCGATGTTCGAATCGGGCTCATCCTTGGTCGGGTCGTCGGCGTTGGGCACCAGATCCAACCGGCTGCACTGGTAATAGGAGGTGGTGTCGTAATCCCAGCTCACCGGCAGCGGCACGCCCCGCGCGTCGTAGCAGGCCTTGGTCGTGGTGGGCTCGGCGTGCGGATCCTGCCGGGGGCGGTGGCACACGAGTCCTGGGGGATGTAGCTGTCACAACCGATGCCATTGGCCCCGCGCAACGACACACTGCTGTTGCCGCGCATGGACAGGGCGTCCGTCGCGTCTCCCTTGCCATACAGGCGCGAGTTGGTGTTGTTGTTGACGCTGCCGTTGACGTTGCTCCAGAGCAGCGCGCGGTGATAGCCGCGCATGCGCGTGTAGAACTCCTCCGAGCTCATCATCGAGCGCACGTCCTCGACGGACACCTCGCCCTTGGTCCGCACCGCCGCGTACTCCTCCACGGTGGGCGGGCGGCCGAGCAGATCCAATGACAGTTGGCGCAGGTAGCGCTCCAGGGGAAGCTTCGTGACTGGCGCGCACACAGGCCCGTCCTCGGCCAGAACGGGCGTCGACCCGAGAAGCAGTGCGGCGGCCAGGGGGGCGAGGACGCTGCGTGCAAGGGGCACGGGCACCTCCTAAAGACTGCGGGTGGGGAAAAACCGCGGTCGGGCTTTATGACATGAATTCCAACCAATGAACAGTGGCCTTTCCCATTAGACGGGAAAATCACGTCCCCACGGTCCGGTTGCATCGGAGGCGCGGCCGGGCCAAAAGACGGGCCATGTCCAACGCCGCCGGAGCCCCTGTCGCGGGGGGAGAATGATCGTCCCTTCTATATCTTCACCGCGGTGGTCTCCACCGCGGCGCTCGCGTTCCTGGCCCGGCTGCTGCTCATTCGAAGAGGCGGCGCGGTGGGCGGGTGGACTTGCGCTTCCTGCCCGCGGTGAACGCGAGCTTCAACGCGCTGGCGGCGGCGTTCCTCACCGCGGGCTGGGTGGCCATCCGCCAGAAGGCCCGGCGCGCGCACCAGTACTTCATGGTGTCCGCCTTCGCGTCCTCGTCGCTCTTCCTGGTGTGCTACTTGGCCTACCACTACGTGCACGGGGACACGCGCTACGCGGGCGGCGGCGCGCTCAAGGTGGTGTACCTGCTCATCCTGGCCAGCCACGTGCTCTTGTCCACCGCCGTGGTGCCGGGCGCGCTGCTGGCCTTCTACTTCGCGTGGCGCAACGCCTTCGAGCGGCACCGCAAGGTGACGCGGTGGCTGGCGCCCATCTGGCTCTACGTGTCCGTGACGGGCGTGGTCATCTTCTTCATGCTGCGCGGCAGCCTGCCCTCCTCGCCCTGAAGCGCGCGCGGGCGGCTCAGGGGTGGGCCTCGGGCTTGGGGTTCGAATCCCACGCGAGCGTCTCGCGGGGCAGGCGCATGGTGAAGGCCGAGCCCCGCCCCTCCTCGCTCTCCACGGTGAGGGTGCCTCCGTGCATCGTCACCATCCGGTAGGCGCTCGCCAGACCCACGCCGCTGCCGGAGATGGCCGGCGCCACGTTCCGGCCGCGGCGGAAGCGCTCGAAGATGTGGGGCAGGTCCTCCGCGGGGATGCCCATGCCCTGATCCCTCACGCACAGCCGCACCCAGCCCTCCGGGCCGGAGGACTCCTCGCTCAACGACACGTCGATGGTGCCTCCGCGCGGGCAGTACTTCACGGCGTTGCCTAGCAGGTTGTCCAACACCCGCTCCAGGCTCGACGCGTCCCACTGGCCCCGGAAGTCCATGCCCTCCACGTGCAATCGCACCGGATGCGTGGCCGCCAGTGGCCCCAGCTCGCGCACCTTGGTGCGCACCAGCGCGAGCAGGTCCACCGACTCGCGCTGCAGGGGCCGCTCGCCGCCCTTGGACACCGCGAGGAAGTGGTCGATGAGCTCGCTCATGCGCTGCGTGCCCCGGAGGATCTGCGCCAGCCGCGCCTCCACGCCCGGCGTCTGCGCCTCCTGGGGGAGCTGGCGCCGCAGGAGCTGGGTGCTCAGGAGAATGCTCTGCAGCGGGCCCTTGAGGTCATGCGTGGCGATGGCGAAGAACTCGTCGCGCACCGCCAGCGCCGCCCGGGCCGCCCGCTCGGCGACCTCCGCTTGCAGGCGCCTCGCCTCCAGCTCGCGCATCATGCGCATGGACTCCACCGCGTTGTGCAGGCTGTGGCGCAGGCGCTCCGGGGAGAAACCATCCTTGAGGAGGTAGTCATGGGCACCCGCGCGCATCGCGTCCACCGCCACGCGCTCGTTGCCGCTGCCCGTGAAGACGACCACCGCCGGCATCTGCTCGCCGCAGCGCTCCTTGAGCCCTTTCAACAACGAGATGCCATCGATGCCCGGCAGGTGGAAATCCAGCACGAGGGCATCGGGCATCGGGGGGCGGCTGAGCCGCTCCAGTGCCTCCTCGGCCGAGCCCGCGAGCTCCACCTCCCAGCGCGTCCCGGTGTCCTTCTCCAAGGCTCGCCGCAGTGCTCGCTGATCCGCCAGGCTGTCGTCGACAAGGAGTACGCGCAGACTCATCCCAGGGGCAGCCTCCGAGCCCGGGAAGCCGCGCGACGCTGAACCAGAAGTGCTGCAGGGCGCTCACGACGTCCTCGAGTTCCTCGGGCCCACTGGGCTTGAAGAGATAGCTGTTGGCGCCCAATTCATAGGCACCATCCACGTCCTCCACGAGCTTGGAGTTGGAGAAGACGATGACGGGCAGCGAGCGCAGGTGGACGTCCGCCTTGAGCGTGGAGAGGATCTCCCGTCCCCCGACTCCGGGCAGGTGCAGGTCCAACAGCACCAGCATGGGCCGGGGCGCACCCTCGTACGCCCCCTCTGGAAGAGATAGTCCAGCGCCGACTCCCCGTCCGCCACGCGCGTGATGGGCCACGAGAGAGAGGCTTGCGCGCCGGCGCTGCAAGGCCTCGGCGTCGGGATCACTGTCCTCGACGAGCAGCACTGGCCGTTTGAGCTCATCCATCATCCGGGCCCCTTGCCCAGGGTGAAATAGAAGGTGGAGCCCTGACCGGGCGCGGACTCCACCCACAGATCGCCACCATGCAATTGAATGAGCCGGCGCGCGATGGACAATCCCGCCCCGTTGCCTCCTCCGTATGCATGCGCGGGGTGCAGACGACGGAACATCTCGAAGATGGTCTCGTGGAACCGCTCCGGAATACCGATGCCGTTGTCACGCACGTAGAAAACGTACTCATCCGCCCTTCGACGTGCCGGGTGGGACAGGGGTTCCTCGGGGGTGATGAAACCGACCTCCACCCAGCGAGGCTTGCCTGCCTGGTGATACTTGGCCGCGTTGGTGAGCAGGTTGGACCAGACCTGGTGGATGCGCACCCGGTCGCACGCCAGCACGGGGAGCCGCCGAGGGACCCTGACCTCGATTTCGTTCTCCTGGATGCGCGAGGACACGATGGTCAACACGTCTTCCAGGATTTCATGAATGTCCGCCTGGCCCCAGGACAGCTCCACGCGCCCGACCCGGCTGTACTCGAAGAGCGCCTCCATCTGCCCCTGGGTGCGCCCGGCCAGCCAGCGCACCTCCTCCAACTGCTTGCGCCCCTCGCTGCCCACGACCTCCCCCACGTCCTCGAGGAGGAAGCTCACGTACTGCTGGATGCCGCGCAGGGGCTCCTTGAGGTCGTGCGCCACGGTGCCACCGAAGGCATCCAGCTCCGCGTTGGAGCGCGTGAGGGCGGCGGCGTGGCGCAACAACACGCCCACCAGGGCCCCGCGCAGTCCGGCGGCGGCGGTCCGGTCCTCCGGGGTCCACGGCAGACTCGCCCCCTGCACCGTCTCCTGCCAGGCCTCGAAGGAGGCGCGCGGATGCAACCGCTGGGTGCCGGGGCCCTGGACCACGGGCTTGAGCGGATTGCCCGCCCAGGTGACGGTGCGCGTGACTTCCGGACGGAACCAGATGACGAAGCGGGGAGCGCTCGGGTCCAGGCGCACCGCGAGCAGGCCACTGGCCACGTCCAGGTAGGCCCGCGCGGGTTCATACACCTGGCCGAGCCGCTCGGTGTGGAAGATGGTGCCCTCGAAGGGCTGGCGGGCGAGCCACTCGCCCAGGGCCTTCACCTCGTCCAGGGTGGGCGTGGCCCCCATGAGGATGGGCGCCTCACCGAGCAGGAGCGCCGCGCCCGTGGAGCCCGTGAGCCCCAGCACCGAGTCCGCCTCGCGCGAGAGCGACACCGGCAGGGAGCTCGAGTCCACCGACAGGCGCTCCATCAACTGCGTCTGGAATTGCGCCCGGCGGGCGAGCTCGGCGGCCATCGTGGCGCGCTCCTCGGACGCCAGCTGCAGCGACACCAGCCGGGCCAGCACGTCGCACGCCCGGCGCGCGGCGGCCGGCACCTTCAAGGGGGTGCGGTGATGGCACGCGATGAGGCCCCACAGCGCGCCCTCGCGCAGCAGGGAGATGGACATGGACGCACCCACGCCCATGTTGGCCGGTACTCCAGGTGCACCGGCGACACGCTGCGCAGGGCCGCGCCGGACAGGTCCAACGGCCGCCCCAGCTCGGGGAGCACCGCGGGCACCAGCGGCACGGGCCGCGCGCGCGTCGGCGATGAGCCGCAGGGTGTTGCGAACATAGAGGGCACGGGCCTGCACGGGGATGTCGGTCGCGGGGAAGTGCAACCCCATGAAGCTGTCCATCTCCGGGTCCCGGCTCTCGGCCACCACCTCGCCGTGCCAGTCGGCGTCGAAGAGGTACACCATCACCCGATCGAAGCCGGAGAGCGTGCGCACCGCGCCCGCCACCTCCTGCAGGAGCGCCCGCGGCCCCTTGGCCCGCGTCAGGGGCGAGGATCTGATCCACCATGACCAGGGCCCCCTCCTCGCCGGAGTCGCTGGTGACGGGCTCCAGGTCCAGCACCGCCAGCCCATCGCTGCGGTGCAAAAGTCCCACGAAGGCGTGCCCCGCGGCCTCGATGCGCAGGGTGCCGCTGGGGCCCTGCTGGGACAGGGCCCGGTTGAGCAGGGCGAGCGACGTGGGGTGGAGGAACTCCGCCAGGGGCTGGCCCAGCAGGGCCTGGGGCGCCCGTCCCAACCAGGCCTCGATGTTGGCGCTCACCACCCGCAGGGTGAGGTCCGGCTCGGAAAAGGCCACCAGGGCGCCGTGCGGTTGGATGCCGCCCAGCAGGTGGATGGGCTCGCGGTCACAGTCCGTGAGTTCGGTCTGGGAGACAGGGGGATTCATGAACGGGAGACCTCACGAAAACGGGCTTCGAAAGCGTCGAACGTGGCCTGGGCTCCCCGGATGACGCGGGGAGCGAGAGCGGGCTCGGGACAGGCGCGCAGCAGGGCGTCTCCGAAGGACTTCCACATGGGACCCACGTTCTCACCATAGGCCCGGAAGAAAGCGAAGCGCCCCACGGGCGTGCCCTCGAAGTGGCGCACGAGGTGGCGCAGGATGAATTGGCCGCCCAGCGTCGAGCCCTCCAGCACGTAGAGGGCCCCGAGCGCCTCGGCGACCCCGGGCACGGCGGGAGGGCGCGCGAGGGGCGGCAGCCGGGCCAGGGAGTCCTCGTCGTGACCGAGCGCCAGGAGATCCTCGCGCAACAGGTGCAGCTTGCGGCGTTCGTTCACGCGCAACTCGGGGTGGAGCGCCTCCAGGAGCCCGGCCACGGCCGGCTCCAAAAAGGCATGGAGCGCGTGGAGCGCCTCCAGGTGCGCGCGGTAGCCGGACACGGAGAGTTCCGGCGCCATGAGACGCACCACGCTCTCGGCGCGCTCATGGTGGGGTCGGGTTTCGGTCTTCAACGACTGCAACAGATTGGGGAACTCGAGGGAGAGCAACACCCCTCCAAGCATGGATGTGGGAGAAGGCCGGGGAACCCGCCCGGCCCGCAAGTGTCCACCTTTCGCCAAGGCGGCTAGTCGGGGGAGGACTCGGTGGGGGTGAGGGCGAAGTTGATGCCGTTCACCGTCTGGGACACCTTCACCTCGATGGGCTCGATGTTGGCGGGGTCACGCCGGGCGCCCACCCGCTCTCCGTCCTCGAAGAACTCCTCGTCCCCATCCTCGTCGATGGTGGCGATCGCCGGTAGGTGCGCGGAGTGAGCTTCATGCTGTAGGAGTAGCCACTGGACGCGGGCACCAGCGCCAGCCCCTCCTCCTCGAGATCCAACTCGCCCGCGGCGTCCTCGAAGAAGAAGGCGAGGACGATGTCCTTGTCCTCGAGGCTGCCCACCTGGATCTTCACCGCCACGGTGGCCGACTGCCCGTTGTCGCCCGTGAGGGTGAGCTGCGCCGGGTACTCGCCGCGCGACAGGCCCGAGGCGTTGACGGCCACCGGCAGCGAGGCCGAGCGATAGGCGGACACGGTGACGGTGTTGCCGCTCGGGAAGGACAGCGCGGAGGCGTACGTCCCCGAGGCCTTCACGCTCACCTTGAGCGAGCCGCCGCCAAGGTTGCGCACCGCGAGTGACTGGGTGCTGGTGCCCAGGAAGGAGATCTGGTTGGCCCCCACTCCGAGCGCCGAGGGGCGCGACGGATCCAACCCGTTCTTGGCCGCCAACACGGCGGCCTGGGCGTTGACGAGCCCCGCGCCGCAGCCCTCGCCGCACTGGCTCGCCGGATCCGCGGTCGCGATGAGGATCTGCTCGACCTCGTCCGAGGTGAGAGCCGGGTTCTGCGCCTTCATCAGCGCCACGATGCCGGCCACGTGCGGCGAGGCCATGCTGGTGCCCTGGTAGTAGGCCCACACGGGCGTGCCGTCGTCGTCCAGGATGGGAGAGAGCACACCGTCCGGCTTGCCATCCCCATCGAGGTCCTCCGCTACCTCACCGCCCGTGGCCATCACGTCCACGTTGGCGCCGTAGTTGGAGTAGCTGGCGCGCTTGCCGTTGAAGCGCGTGGCGCCCACGCAGATGACGTTGTCCTGGTTGCACGGAGAGAAGGCGCTCGCGTCGACGTTGTCGTTGCCCGCCGCCACGACGATGATGACGCCCTCCGCCACGGCGTCATCGATGACTTCCTGGAGCGCCTGGCTCGGGGGAGACGCCCCGCCGAGGCTCATGTTGATGACCTTGACGGGATTGGCGTTGGTCCTCAATCCGGGAACCGGATTGCCCACGGCCCACTGGATGCCCGCGGCGATGTCGGCGAACGAGCCGCCATCCCTGCCCAGCGCGCGCACCGGAACGATGGGGCCCGACCAAGTGACCCCCGCCACGCCCGCGCCCTCGTTGCTCACCGCGCCGACGGTGCCCGCCACGTGCGAGCCATGCCACGAGGAGCTTCCGTTGGGCTGGTCCTTGCCCATGTCCGTGGCATCCATGTCGCGCCCATCACCGTCTCCCGAGCTGGCGACATCGGAGATGAGGTCCACGCCCTGCACGACGCGGCCGTTGAGGTCCGGGTGCCGGACGATGCCCGAGTCGATGATGCCCACGGCGACACCGGCCGTGGTGATGTCCCAGGCGGCCGGCAGGTTCATCATCCGGTAGTGCCACTGGCGCGAGTAGCCCGGATCATTGGGCGTCTTGAAGGCGTACACGCGGGCGTTCCTCTCCGCGTAGCGCACGCCGCGCATGCCCTGCACGGACTGGGCGAGCGCCTCCGTCGCGAGAGCCCGCATGACCCCGGGATACAGGGGCGCGTAGCCGATGAGGTGCAGGTGCTGGGTGATGGCGCCCTTGTACACCGCGCGATAGCCAGAGAGTTGCACGCGCGAGAGGGCCTCGGACTCGGAGAGGTTCGCCTCCTCGAAGCGGACGATGACCTCACCCGGCACGGCGTCCACGCTCGGCGTCCCTTGCGCGGACAGAGCCGAGCGCCGCGCCGCCTTCTGCGCCGTGACGGCCCGCGTCAGGGAGGCGGACAACCGCCGCCGGACCGCCGGATCCTTCAACTGCTCGGGCCGGGCGGCCGGAGACGTGGCGGACTGGAGACGACGGAAGGGCGTCAGGGTACCCTTCACCGTGCCCGTGGGGGTTTCCGGCTCGGGCTCGAGAATCTCCTCCAGGTTGCAGGCGGAGATGGACAACAATCCCAACAGGGCGAGACGACGGAACATGCGGGTTTTCCTTGGACGCATGAGGACCCTCCAACAATCTGGACGGCGAGACATTCCGCCTCCTTACTCGCCTGACCCTGGACCGGGCGAGAACCTTCTCCCTACAGTGCGCGCGATGACACCGGCCTGGAGCAGCGAGGGATACATCTGGTGAAGCAAGGCATCGAGCTGGACGCAATCACGCGCGTGGTCGGCGGAGAGATCCACCTCGCGAACATTCACTTGACGCTCGAACCCGGCTCCTTCCACGTGCTGCTGGGCCGCACGCGCACGGGGAAGACGTCGCTCTTGCGGCTGCTGGCGGGACTCGACAAGCCCACCCGGGGCACGGTGCGCGTGAATGGCACCGACGTCACCGGCGTGGACGTGCGCGAGCGCGACGTGGCCATGGTGTACCAGCAGTTCGTCAACTACCCCTCCCTCACCGTCTACGAGAACATCGCCTCGCCGCTGCGGCTGGCGGGCAAGCTGGACGCGAAGGCGCTGGACCGGCGCGTGCGCGACACCGCCGCCGCGCTGCGCCTGGAGCCCTTCCTGCAGCGGCTGCCCGCGGAGCTGAGCGGAGGCCAGCAGCAGCGCACCGCCATGGCGCGCGCGCTCGCCAAGGACGCCTCGCTGCTGCTGCTCGACGAGCCCCTGGCCAACCTGGACTACAAGCTGCGCGAGGAGCTGCGCACGGAGATCCGCCAGCTCTTCCAGGATCGGCCCGCCGTCGTGGTGTACGCCACCACCGAGCCCACCGAGGCGCTGCTGCTCGGCGGCCAGACGGTGGTGCTCCACGAGGGGCGCGTGCTGCAAACGGGCCCCACACTGGAGGTGTACCGTGCGCCGGCCACCGAGCACGTGGGCCGGTGTTCAGCGATCCCCAGATGAACCTGTGGGACGCGGAGGTGACCCAGGACGCGCGCCTGCGCCTGTCGCCCGAGGTGCACTTCCCCCTGTCCGGCCACCTCCAGGGGCTCGCGCCGGGGCGCTACCGCCTGGGCCTGCGCGCCCACCACCTGCGACTGGCCCCCTCGTCTCCCACCGACATCCGCATCCCCGCGCACGTGGAGCTGGAGGAGCTGAGCGGCTCGGAGACGCTGCTGCACGCGGCGCACGCCGGACTCGCGCTCGCCGCCCAGGTGGACGGCGTGCACCGCCACCACTCCGGCGCGCCCGTGGAGCTGTTCGCTCCGCCCTCGCGCCTGTTCGTGTTCGCCCCCGGAGGCCGGCTCGTGGCCGCGCCGCCCCTCGCCCGCCAGGAGGCCGCGCATGGCCAGGATTGAGCTTCGCGGCGTCGCCCACGCCTACCGCCCCTCGCCCACCACCGACGCGGACTACGCGCTGCGTCCCCTCGAGCTCGTCTGGGAGGATGGGGGCGCCTACGCGCTCCTCGGCCCCTCGGGGTGCGGGAAGACGACGCTGCTCAACATCATCTCCGGGCTCTTGAGGCCCTCGCGCGGCCGGTGCTCTTCGATGGCGTGGACGTCACCGCCGCCCCGCCCCAGCAGCGCAACATCGCCCAGGTGTTCCAGTTCCCGGTCATCTACGACACGATGAGCGTGCACGAGAACTGGCCTTCCCGCTGCGCAACCGGGGCATGAGCCCGGGCGAGGCGCGCACGCGAGTGGAGGAGGTCGCGGAGCTGCTGGAGCTCACCGGAGATCTGCCCCGGCGCGCGAGCGGCCTGTCCGCGGACATGAAGCAGCGCGTGTCGCTCGGCCGGGGGCTGGTGCGCCGGGACGTGGCGGCCATCCTCCTGGACGAGCCGCTGACGGTCATCGATCCGCACGTGAAGTGGCTCTTGCGCCGCAAGCTCAAGCAGGTGCACGAGCAGTTGAAGATGACGCTCGTGTACGTGACGCACGACCAGGTGGAGGCGCTGACGCTGGCGGACCGGGTGGTGGTGATGAACCAGGGCCGGGTGGTGCAGGTGGGCACGCCGCGCGAGCTGTTCGAGCGTCCGCTGGACACCTTCGTCGGCTACTTCATCGGCAGCCCGGGCATGAACCTGCTGCCGTGCGCGGTGGAGGACGGCGCGGTGGTGGTGGAAGGACAGCGGCTCGCGCTGGACGCGGGAGTATGCGCGCGGGCGCGGACGGCCGGGGGCGAGTTGCAGCTCGGCATCCGGCCCGAGTTCCTCCGGCGCGTCCCCGAGGGCACCCCTTCCTCGGTGCGCGTCGAGGTGACGCAGGTGGAGGACCTCGGACGGCACAAGCTGGCCACGGCCCGGCTGGGCGCGCGAACGCTCAAGGTGCGGCTGCCCGAGGACGAGCGGCTCACTCCCGGAGAGACCTGCTGGCTGGAGCTGCCCCCTTCCTGGACGACGCTGTACGCCGCGGGCCGCGCCGTCTCCTGAAACCCCGAACGAGAACCCCCTTCTTCAGGAATCCCCATTATGGAGAAACCCACCCGACAGAGCGCGTGGCTCCTGGTCGCCCCCGTGCTGGTGGCCGTGGCCTTCAGCGCCGTCATTCCCCTCATGACGGTGGTGAACTACTCGGTGCAGGACATCCTCGGCCCCGACCAACGCGTCTTCGTGGGCACGGAGTGGTTCCGCAAGGTGCTGAGAGATCCCGAGCTGCATGGCGCGCTGCGCCGGCAACTGGGCTTCTCGCTGGCGGTGCTGGCGTTGGAGATTCCCCTGGGCGTGGCGCTCGCGCTCGTGCTGCCCAAGGCGGGACGGGCCGCGTCGGCGAGCCTCGTGCTGGTGGGCCTGCCGCTGCTCATCCCCTTCAACGTGGTGGGCACGATCTGGCAGATCTTCGCCCGGGGCGACATCGGCCTGTTCGGCGTGGCCATCAACGCGCTGGGCATCTCCTACAACTACACGGCGAGCGCCCTGGACGCCTGGCTCACGGTGCTGCTCATGGATGTCTGGCATTGGACCCCCCTGGTGGCGCTGCTGTGCTACGCGGGCCTGCAAGCCATTCCCGAGGCCTACTACCAGGCGGCGCGCATCGACGGCGCCACGGCGTGGGCCACGTTCCGCTACATCCAGTTGCCACGGCTCAAGGGCGTGCTGACCATCGCGGTGCTGCTGCGCTTCATGGACAGCTTCATGATCTACACCGAGCCCTTCGTGCTCACCGGCGGTGGGCCCGGCAACGCCACCACGTTCCTGAGCCAGTACCTCACGCGGCTCGCGGTGGGCCAGTTCGACCTGGGCCCGGCGGCGGCCTTCTCGCTCGTCTACTTCCTCATCGTGCTGCTCTTCAGCTACGTCTTCTACACCGCCATGACCCACCAGAAGGAGGCGCGATGAGACGCCTCGCCGTCCCCTCTATCTGGCGCTGAGCTTCGTGCCCATCTACTGGCTCGTGTGCATGTCGCTCAAGACGAACGAGGAGATATTGGGCGACTTCTCCGCCTGGCCGCGCTCGCCCACGCTCGACAACTACACCACCATCTTCACGGACCCCTCGTGGAGCATGAGCTACGTGCACTCGCTCACCTACGTGAGCATCAACACGGTGCTCTCGGTGCTGCTCGCGCTGCCCGCGGCGTATGCCTTCTCGCGCTTCCGCTTCCTCGGCGACACGCACCTGTTCTTCTGGCTGTTGAGCAACCGCATGTCACCCCCGGCGGTGTTCCTCCTGCCCTTCTTCCAGCTCTACTCGAGCATCGGCCTGTTCGACACGCCCTGGGCCGTGGCCTTCGCGCACATGCTCTTCACCGTGCCCCTGTCCGTGTGGATCCTCGAGGGATTCATGTCCGGCGTGCCCCGGAGATCGACGAGACGGCGTACATCGACGGCTACAGCTTCCCGCGCTTCTTCCTGCGCATCTTCTTCCCGCTCATCCGCTCGGGCGTGGGCGTGACGGCGTTCTTCTGCTTCATGTTCAGCTGGGTGGAATTGCTGCTCGCGCGCACGCTCACGTCCGTGGAGGCCAAGCCCATCGTCGCCGCCATGACGCGCACGGTGAGCGCGGCGGGCATGGACTGGGGCGTGCTGGCCGCGGCGGGCGTGCTGACGCTCGTGCCGGGCGCGGTCGTCATCTACTTCGTGCGCAACTACATCGCCAAGGGCTTCGCCCTGGGAAGGGTGTGAGTCCCATGGACATGGAATGGATGGCGTGGACGGGACCCACGGCCGGCTTCTTCGGCTTCATCGTGCTCGTGCTCGCGGCCTATACCGTCTGGGGAATCCGCTCCCCGTCCCTGCCTCGCAAGGGCCTGCTGCCCATGAGCACCACCCGGGGAGACCGCCTCTTCGTCGGGCTGCTGGGCAGCGCCTTCATACACCTCGCATGGGTGGGCCAGACGGATGCGTCCGTCTGGGTGGCCACCGCTGTGTCGTTGCTGTTCCTCGTCTTCGTTTCTCGCTGGGGGTAGACCGTTGAAGAAGACCTTGTGGACGTTGGCCTTGGCACTGGCCGTTCCGGTGGCGGGCTGCAAGAAGGAGTCGAAGCCGGCGGAGGGGGACAAGCCCGCCGCCACCGCGCAGCCGCAGCAGGTGGACCCGGCCGCCCTGGAGAAGGCGGCCGAGAAGTGGGTGGACGAGGAGTTCCAGCCGAGCACCCTCACCCGCGAGCAGCAGCTCGCGGAGATGAAGTGGTTCCGCGAGGCCGCCGCGCCCTTCCGCGGGCAGACGATCAACGTGGTGTCCGAGAGCATCGACACGCACGTGTACGAGTCCAAGACGCTCGCCAGGGCGTTCTCGGAGATCACCGGCATCAATCTCAAGCATGACATCATCCAGGAAGGCGATGTCATCGAGAAGCTGCAGACGCAGATGCAGTCGGGCCGCAGCATCTACGACATGTATGTCAATGACAGCGACCTGATTGGCACGCACGTGCGCTACGGGCACGTGGTGCCGCTCACGGACTTCATGGCGGGCGAGGGCAAGGACGTGACGCTGCCCACGCTCGACATCGACGACTTCATGGGCAAGAGCTTCGTCACCGGCCCGGACGGGAAGATGTACCAGCTGCCGGACCAGCAGTTCGCCAACCTGTACTGGTTCCGCCACGACTGGTTCAGCCGGCCGGACCTGCGCGAGCGCTTCAAGAAGAAGTACGGCTACGAGCTGGGCGTGCCGGTGAACTGGTCGGCGTACGAGGACATCGCGGACTTCTTCACCAACGACGTGAAGGAGATCGACGGCGTCAAGGTGTACGGCCACATGGACTACGGCAAGAAGGATCCGTCCCTGGGCTGGCGCTTCACGGACGCGTGGCTGTCCATGGCGGGCGCGGGCGACAAGGGCCTGCCCAATGGCAAGCCGGTGGACGAGTGGGGCATCCGCGTGGAGGGCTGCCACCCGGCGGGCGCATCGGTGACGCGCGGCGGAGACACCAACGGCCCCGCGTCGGTGTACGCGCTCACCAAGTACATCGAGTGGCTGAAGAAGTACGCGCCGCCCCAGGCGGCCGGCATGACGTTCTCCGAGGCGGGCCCGGTGCCCGGCCAGGGCAACATCGCGCAGCAGATCTTCTGGTACACGGGCTTCACCGCGCCGCTGATGAAGCCGGGCCTGTCCGTGGTGGACGAGAAGGGCCTGCCCAAGTGGCGCATGGCGCCCTCGCCCCACGGCCCGTACTGGGAGGAGGGCATGAAGCTCGGCTACCAGGACACGGGCTCGTGGACGATGCTCAAGAGCACGCCGCTGGAGCGCCGCAAGGCCGCGTGGCTGTACGCACAGTTCGTGGTGGCCAAGACCACGTCGCTCAAGAAGTTCCTGGTGGGGCTCACGCCCATCCGCGACTCGGACATCCGCTCCGAGCACGTGACGAAGGTGGCGGACAAGCTCGGCGGCCTGGTGGAGTTCTACCGCAGCCCGGCGCGCGTGGCGTGGACGCCCACGGGCACCAACGTGCCGGACTACCCGAAGCTCGCGCAGCTGTGGTGGCAGAACATCAGCCTCGCCGTCGAGGGCGAGAAGACGCCCCAGGAGGCCATGGACACGCTGGCCGCGCAGATGGACGAAGTGCTCGGCCGTCTGGAGCGCGCGGGCATGAAGAACTGCCCGCCCAAGCTCAATCCGGAGAAGGACGCGAAGTTCTGGTTCGACGCGCCGGGCGCGCCCAAGCCGAAGCTCGCCAACGAGAAGCCCAAGGGCGAGACCGTGCCCTATGAGCAGCTGCTCCAGGCGTGGAAGGAAGGCCGCGAGAAGTAGTTGCCTCGCGAGGAGGAGGCTCCGCGGAATGGAGCCTCCTCCTTGGCGCCCCGCTACGATGCCAGCACCGCATTGACGATCTCAGCGGGAGTCGTCCCAGTCCTCAAGTCGAGGCTCATATTCACCATCTCATCGCAGAATATGACTTCCTCGCCTGACGGAATGAGCAAGCGGAACCAATGAGCGAACACCGCACAATCCGCCAGCTCACCGGAAAAGCTCACCGAATTTCCTTTCCGATAAAATGTCCCAAAGAGCACGGCCTTCTCCATAGGGAGTTCGAAGTCCAAGGCAGCCGGCCGATTGATGTCTTCAATATCGCGCGTATGCGCGGCTGGCCACCGTACCAGCAACTGACTTTTGAATTCGGATTCAGGAACAACCCAATCCGTCTTGATGATCACGAGAAAGTCCATCCACGCCCTCACTTCATGGCTTGAGCACTACTCTTCCTGGAACTCTCAATTCCTGCATCAGGGACTCGAAATAAATAACAGCCCGCTCATCGTTCACAATCACTTCGAGCCCAACCACGGGAGTTGCTGGATCCGCGATGATCGCGCCATATCTTGAGAACTGATCAGTCTCCTTGGCACGAATGGATTCCCTGATGGCATCAGGACATGTGGAACCCTCAACGAACGGGCTTGCATCAGGCTTCTCGATGTATTTGACCTCAATGAGATGCGCGTCGTCCGCTCGAGAACCATCCGCCCAGACCCGTTCGCCACCGCCCTCTACCAAGACTTCCTCTGGACCTGCGTGCTTTTGCTGAAAACCAGCAGAAGCCCCTGCTTTGACCGGCGCTTGCCGTCGCTGAAATCGACTGATCCATTTCTCAAAGACAGCAGGTGCCACCTTCTTCATCAGAACCGCAGGAGCCCTCATGGCCGTAGCGATGCGATCATTGGCCGCCGCTGTGGACACAGGAGGCCCATCGGGCAAAGCGACTTCCGAGGGAGTCGACGGTCGTCTCCCACGAGCATTGACGGCTTTCTTGGTCAGGATGAAGGCCACGATATTGACGCCCACCATCGACAAGGCGTGCGCCAGATGAGTGGCCGCTTCATCGAGTTCCGCCGACGTCCGCGCCAATCGCGTGTGGTTCACGAACAACCACACAGCGTGGGCAAGTTGCCCTACTTGCCCCACCAGAAGTGTGACTCCCAGGGCCAACAATGCGGCATCCACCGCCTCGCCCAGGACGGGAACCCCTTGAGACCCCATCCACGCCGCGGACAGTGTCCCCATCAGCGTGAGGTTCTCGGGCGTGAGCAGGGCCTGGATCTCTTGGGCTGTCGTCGTTGGAAGGGACGCGAGCGCCCGCGAGAACGAACGGCAAAACTTCTCCGGGTTCTCCATTCTGGCCACAGGCAGAGCACTCTTGTGGCACACAGCATCTTCCACGGAATTGGCGGAGGCAGAGAACGCGAACAGCAGGAACAAACAGCAGGCAATCGCCCTCATCTCAGCTTCCTTCCGACATGTCAGCACGAAGGTACAGCCTAGCCCATCCAGCACCTACATGCCTCATCCGGCTCCCTCGCTCCGCTCTCCAACCCTCTGACAGCTATTTAGACTTTCTGGTCGGCGACTCATTGGCGGGAGAAAGGGCGATCCTGCGGATAGGGCGTATAGACGGGATGGGGGCCCTGTTGGAGGGTGAGGGCCCGAGAGGGTGTCAACGAACTTGAGCAGGTGAGACACGCGGCGGGAAGGCGAAGGGAGGAAAGCAGGCCAGGAAATCCCCCGACTCCACCGCGCCGCCGCCTCTCGAAATGCCGCGACGAAGGTCCGATATTGTTCGCGTAGCTCCTTCAATGCCTGTTGCGTGGAGGCATGGCCCAACGGTCTCGGGCTCCTCTTGAGGTGCTCGAGTCGGGTATGCGGGTGCTGCGCCTTCACGGCTCGCGCTCCCAGCACAGGCGTGCCCCGGGTTCGAGCCTTGACTTCCACTTGCTCCACCATCTCCCGTACCGCACGCTGCCTCTGCTCCTCTTTCAGTCTTTCCCAGCACGGCAATCGCGCGAGCTCCAGTTCCACCGGCTCGGCCCATGCCCGTGCGAAGCGCCCCTCCCCCGCCATGTCCTCGCTTCCCCGTTTGCTCCAGCGCTTCGTCCAGTTGAACCACTGGAACACTCTGCGCGCCGGCCCCAGCAATTGCGGCAGGCACGTGAGACCCGGCCACTCAGCGCTCCTCTCCACCAGGCCCTCCTTCACCCCATGGGCCAGCACGTAGCGCAGCCGTCCCACCAGCGCCGTGTCGTCCAGCACCGGCTCCGCGGAGTAGCGCCGCTCCCAGAAACCTCCACTCCAGTCCACCAGCTTGCCCACCTTCTTGGACAGGTTGGCGCGCAGATACTGCATGAAGCCGGCAAGCGCGGCACCCCGTGCCCACACCAACAAGTGGAAGTGGTTGGAGGCGAAGGTAAAGGCGTACAGCCGGATGGTGCCGGCGCTCTGCTGGACGGCACGGGCCAGCACCCCTCCCACCACCTCGTTCACCTCCGCGCTGGGGCGTAGCAGCAGTCTCCCCTGGAAGCACCTGGACGTGACGAAGTAGCAGCCCTCCTCCTGGAACATCCTCAGCGGCCAACCCATCCCCTTCCCCCTCGTGAGCACATCGAGGCCGGATGCACCGCGCGCGCCAACTCGCAAGTCCGCGGAAACATTTGAAGCGGGTGGGTTCCACCGTCCACGGCGCGTTTCGAGTCCTTTGACACCATCCGGAGACACCATCACGGGGCGCGTTTCGAGTCCTTTGACACCATCACGGAGCGTTTCGAGTCCTTTGACACCATCACGGGCACCATCACGGAGTCGTAGATGCTGCGCAATGCTCACGGAGTGGTGTACGAGCCGTCATGGCCGACTGGAAGCGACTCGAGCAGCTCAACGGTGGTGACCGCATCTCCTACTCCGACCCATGGCTCGACACGAAGAACGAGGTCTGGTTCTTCGCCGAGTCCTACCAGCTCCGGGTGTGGAGTGATGGCGTCCTCCACAAGCACGACCAGAAGGCGGACGCGCTCACCGCTCCCATCACGGGGCGCTTCACGCTCTACAAGCAGCGCGAGAGCCTCTTCGTGGACGTGGAGCTCCGGGGTGACCAGGCCGTCATCCGCCGGGGCGTGTTGAACGGCCATTTCCTCTCGACACTCGTCGCGCCCTCGGAGGTCGAGCCGCTGCTCGCGCGCTACCGGGCGCTCGGCTTCCGGGATGGCTTCCCATGGAATGCGACGAAGACACTCGCGACCCGGCGTGAGTACGTCAAGGCCGACATCGCCGGTTGGTCGGTGGAGGTGCATGGCAACGTCCTCAAGCAGGAGGTGCACGAGAAGACCCCCGCCGAGAGCCGCGAGGCCGCCATCGCGCTCGCGGAGAAGCGCATCCGCGCCAAGGAGAAGGCCGGGTTCAGGCTGTACCGCATCGAGCTCGTCACGTCCGAGCACCCCAACCCCGAGCCCATTCCCGCGAAGGGAGCGCCAAAGCGGAAGCCCCCGCCGAAGAGGGCCCTGGTCGCGAAGCCGAAAAACGCCTACGAGGCCGTGGATGCGGCCATCGCGATGCTCAAGGACCTGCACGAGCGAATCCCGACCGCGCACTTCGTCACCGAGTGTCTCGATCCGAAGAAGGACCGCGCACGCGTCGCCTCGGTCGAGTCGAGTGCCGCCTTCTTCCTGCGCATGCACAAGGCGCGCGTCGGACGCTGGGCGAAGGCGAAGCCCCGCAAGCCGAAGAAGAACGAGTCGAGCTGGGACTACTTCGCGAACGAGTATGGCTCCATCACGTGGATTCTCGACGGCGCGGCCGACGAGGGACTCCAGATGTTCTACTGCGGCAACGTGACGGAGGCGGCTGGAGCTGCCTGGAAATCGATAGCGACAGCGACTACTCCCTGGACGATCAGGTGGAGGTGACAGGCAACGAGGAGCTCGAGGATCTCTTCGTGTTCCACGGGGGCTGGCACCAGGACAGGTCCTGGGCCTTCGACCGGCGCGTGAGCTCACCCGCCGGCGAGCACGCCGTCATCCCGTTCAGTGACACCCTCGAGAAGCTGCCGAGGCCGATGAAGCCCGAGCGAATCGTCCCATTCGGGCTCTGGCTCTACAAGCGCGTCGCGGCCCTGACGAAGGTCGCGGAGAAGAACCTGCGCGAGCTGAGCTGAGAGGCCGCGGAGCACGCTTCTACACGTCACTGTGCAGTACCCGCGCTCCAACCTGCCCAGTGCGTGAACCAGGCGGCACTCCACCTGGATACGGCGCGTGACGTCCGTTGGGGTCATTGTTCCTCGGGCATGGGACATGCCACGCTTCTCGGATGGCCGACACTCCGAAGCCAGACACGACCTTTGTCGAGGTCCACATCGACCGGCGACGGCTGCTCACCTGGATGGTGGCCGCGCCCACGCTGGTGATCGCGGCGCGGCTGGGGCCCGAGGCCGCCGCGGCCCAGACCACCGCCGACGCCGCCACCTTCGATCTCTTCCTCGCCCTGCACCCGGATGGCCGCATCGCGCTCACGATGCCCCGCACCGAGACCGGCCAGGGCATCTCCACCGGCATGGCAATGCTCGTGGCCGAGGAGCTCGACGCGAACCTCTCCAGCGTGGACGTGCGCTCGGCGGACGCGGACCCCCGTTGGCTCGTGCAGCTCACGGGCCTGTCCACCACGATGCGCTACCTCGCCGACCCCGCGCGCGCCGCCGCCGCGTGCGCCCGCGCCCGGCTCATCACCGCCGCCGCCCACCGCTGGCACCTGCCCGCCTCGAGTCTCACCACCGCCCAGGGCGAGGTGCTCGCTCCCGATGGACGCCGGGCGGGCTATGGGACGCTCGCCCACGAGGCCGCCCAGATACTCATCCCCGAGGTCTTGCCCCGGCCCAAGTCCCCGAGCGCGTATACCCTCGTCGGCCAGCCCACGGGGCGGGTCGATGCGCGCGCGCTCGTCACCGGCGCCGCGCGCTTCACGCTCGACCTGCCCCACCCCGAAGCCGTTTGTACCGTGGTGGCCCGGCCTCCCACACTCCGGGGGACGGTGCGGTCCTATGACGCCTCGGCCGCGCTCGCCCTGCCCGGCGTCGTGGGCGTGGTGCCCCTCCCCCATGGCGTGGCGGTCGCCGCGGGCAACTTCGCCCAGGCCCTGGCGGCGCGCGACGCCCTGAACATCTCCTGGCAACCGGGTCCCGCCGCGGGCCTGTCCGACGCGAACATCCGGGCCACGCTCGAGGCCCGACTCGGTCCCCGGCCCCTGCCGCCCCTGTTCACCACGCGCACGCTCGAAGCCCGCTTCGACTTCCCCTACCTCGCGCACGCGCCCCTGGAGACCCAGGACTGCGTCGCCCGCGTCGTGGGCGACAGCGCCGAGGTATGGCTCGGCGCGCAGGATCCCCAGTTCACCCAGCGCGAGGTCGCCACGGCGCTCGGCTGGGCCCTGACGCCCGGGCGTGTCCAGGTCCACCCCCAGCGCGCGGGCGGCGCCTTCGGCCGGCGGTTCTTCTCCGAGCCCGCCATCGAGGCCGCGCTCGTGTCGCGGGCGCTCGGCCGGACGGTGCGGCTGATGTGGACGCGCAACGACGACATGCGCCAGGGCCGCTACCGCCCCGCCAGCCATCACCGGCTCCTCGCCTGGGTGGGCCCCAGCGGCGGCGTGCTCGGCTACAACCACCAGGCCGTCATCCCCACCCTGGATCTCTCGCATGGCTTCGGGGACCGGCCACGTCCCTGGGCAGCGGGCTGTCTCCCGAGCTCGCCAGCGAGGCCTTCTTCCTGCTCACCCAGCAGGTGCCCTACCGCCTGGGCCCGGTGAGCCAGCAGCTGCTCCAGGTCTCGCTGCCCATCCCCACGGCCTCGTTCCGCTCCGTCTACAGCAGCCAGGTCGTGGTGGCCAACGAGGTCTTCCTGGACGAGGTGGCGCGCGCGCTCGGTGTGGACGCCGTGCAGTGGCGGCGCTCGCGGCTCACCTCGAGCCGGCTCCTGGCGGTGCTGGACACGGTGGCGCGCGAGGGCCAGTGGGGCCGTGCGCTGCCCGCCGGGGTGGCGCAGGGCGTGGCCGTGCACGAGGAGTGGAACAGCGCCGTGGCCCACCTCGTCGAGGTGGACACCCGTGGGCCCACGCCCCGCGTGACGCGCGTCACCGTGGCCGCCGATGTCGGCCTGCCCATCAATCCCCGGAGCGTCGAGGCCCAATTGCAGGGCGCCACCGTGGACGCCTTCTCCACGACGCTGAGCGCGGGGCTGCACCTGGACGCGGGCGCGGTGCGCGAGGGCAGCTATGCCGACTACAAGTGGCTGCGCATGAGGGACACGCCCGCGGACATCCGCGTCCACCTCGTGCGCTCGGATGAGCGCGTGGGCGGAGTGGGCGAGCTGGGCTACCCCACCGCCGCCGCCGCCCTGTCCAACGCCCTCGCTCGGTCCACGGGCATCATGCCCACCCGCTTTCCCATTCTCGATTCCGGAGCCTGAACCCATGGCCCTGCACCACTTCCTCCTCAATGGCCAGACGGTGTCCCTGGAAGCCCCGGAGGACATGCCCCTCTTGTGGGTGCTGCGCGACGTGTTCGGTGTCACCGGGCCCAAGTACGGCTGCGGCGTGGGCGTGTGTGGGGCCTGCACCAGCCACCTGAACGGGCACGCCTTCCGCCCCTGCATCCAGCCCGTGGGCGGCGTCCACGGCCAGCGGGTGACCACCATCGAAGGGCTCGGCGGCGGCGAGGCGCCGCACCCCGTGCAGCAGGCGTGGATCGATGAGGACGTCGCCCAGTGCGGCTTCTGTCAGCCGGGGCAGATCATGGCCGCGGTGGCGCTGCTCCAGAGTCACCCTCAGCCCACGGACGCGGACATCGACGCGGCCATGAGCGACAACGTGTGCCGGTGCGGCACCTATGTCCGCATCCGCTCGGCCATCAAACGCGCGGCCTTGCTGTTACGCGCCTCGCCTCGGCCCTGACGAGGAAGAGGCCGGGGAAGGTGTCAAAGAATTCGTTCCGGCACCTCGTCTCCTACGAATCGTCTGACACCTTTCCTCGGAACGGGGGCGATCAAACAATCGTGCACACTTCCTCGAAAGCCGGCGCGGTCCCCGCGGGTAGAGCTTCGAACTGTCACCGTACCCGAGCGTGCAGATGAAGTTCGATTTGAGGGCCGTGCCCGAGAAGAAGACCCTGTCCACTTCCGCATTGTCGAAGCCTGACATGGGGCAGGCGTCCAAGCCCAGCGCGCGGGCCGCGAAAATCAAGTAGGCGCCCTGGAGGGAACTGTTGCGGAAGGCGGTGTCGTAGCTGAACTTGGGATCATTGGTGAAGAAATGCCTCGCATCATAGCTCGGAAAGAGCCGGGGCAGATCTTCGTAGAACTTCTCATTGTAGGCGATGATTGCCGTCACGGGGGCCGATTTCACCTGCTCGGGGTTGGACCCCATCAAGGAGGGATAGAGTCTGGCCTTCTCCGACTCACTCCGCACGAACACGATCCTCGCTGGCGCGGAGTTCACCGACGTGGGTCCCCATTTCATCAACTCGTAGAGCTCCCGCAGGGTCTGCTCCGAGACGGGCTTGTTCTGCCAGAAGTGGTGGGTGCGGGCTTCGGTAAAGAGTTGCTGGATGGATTCCTTCGCAATGGTCTTGGTCATCGGGGTCTCGCTCATTGGATACCCCCATTCTTGGCCCGGCGGACTCCCTTGAGAAGGCCGAAGAATCCCAATATATTTTCCGGATAGGCGAAAAATGAATCCGGATTTGAACGCAGCGCTGATCTTCGTGAACGTGGTGAGGGCGGGAAGCTTCAGCAAGGCCGCTCGGAGCCTCGGTCTCTCCGTCTCCACCGTGAGTGACCGGGTGGTTGGCCTGGAAAGGACCCTGGGGTGAGTCTCCTGACCCGAACCACCCGGAAGTTGAAACTGACGGACGAGGGCGCCGCCTTCTTCAAGGAATCCGAAGTCGCGATCCAGACCCTGCTGGGTGCCTTCGAGGGAGCCACGGAGACCCGGCAGCAGCCCACCGGTACCTTGAGGATCAGCGCGCCCGCGGATTGTCCGTCCGCGGAGGTCTCCGCCGCCGTGAGCGAGTTTCGGAACAAGTATCCTCAGGTCAAGGTGGAGACCCATATAAGCAATCGCTACGTGGACCTCATCACCGAGGGATTCGATATCGCCATCCGGGGAGGGCACCTGGAAGATTCCAGCCTGCGCTCCAAGCGCCTCGGGGTGGGAAACTCGGTCGTGGTGGCGAGCTCCCGCTATCTCCAGGGCGCCTCGGCCATTGAGCACCCGCGAGACCTCGTGGCGCATCCGTGCATCGGCTTCGTGCTCAAGAAGGGCAACAAGGGCGACATGCCGTGGCACCTTCGCTCGGCGGGCGGAGAGGCCGTCCGGTTGAAGCCGGCTTTCGTGGTCTCGTCCACGTCCTTCGCCTGGATCCTGAGCCTCGTGAGGCTCGGGGCGGGGTTGGCCTTGGTGCCCCAACCCCTGCTCAAGGAAGACTTCACCAGGAAGAGGCTCGTCCGGGTACTTCCGGATTGGGCCACGGAGGATGCGCCGATGCACCTTGTCTATCCTCCTCAGCGCTTTTCTTCGCCCAAGGTGAGGGAAATGATTCCCATCCTGGAGAAGCACCTGCGTGGGCTGTTCGCGTAGAGACAGGTCGGCGACAAGCACTGGCTCGCGGCGGAACGCACGCCGGAACAGCGGGCGCGCATCCAGACCATCGTGGTGGTATCTTCAAACCATTCGGTGTTCTAGACCGCCATGACACCGCCATCCACGAAGAGTTCGACGCCCGCGACGAAGCTGCTCTCGTTCGACGCCAGGAACAGCACCGCATTTGCGACGTCCTCCGCCTGACCGATCCGCCCGAGCGGCGTCATCTGTTTCAGCACGTCCTCCATCCCCGCGTTGTCATGGAGGTACGTCTGTATCGCGGGCGTTTCGATCACTCCCGGCGAAACCACGTTTACACGGATGCCTCGGCTCTTCAGGTCGGTCGTCCAGGTTCGCGCGAACGAGCGAATCGCGGCCTTGGTCGCGTTGTAGACCGACAGCCCGGGAGTCCTTGCTGCCGCTGGCCGATCCGGCGAGAATCACCGTACCTCCGCTGGTCATGAGCGGCAGCGCCTTCTGCACGCTGAAGACCACGCCCTTCACGTTCGCGCCAAACACGCGCTCGAAGTGCGCCTCGTCGAGCGCACCGAACGTCACGGTTTCGGAGATTCCCGCGTTGGCGAAAACGACATCGACCCTGCCGTGGTCGCGCTTGACCCGCTCGTAGAGTCGCTCGAGGTCGGAGAGATTACTGACATCCCCTTGGATGCCGACGGTGGCGCCACCGATTTCGTTGACCGCCTCGTCGAGCCTCTCTTGCCTGCGCCCGGTGACGTAGACATTGGCCCCTTCCGCAGCGAAGGCCTTGGCCGTCGCGAGCCCGATGCCGTCACTTCCACCGGTGACGACCACGACTTTGTCTTTGAAACGCGTCATATCGATTTCATCTCCTTCAAGAACGGCTCATGTCGTGACGATGAACTGACCGGGGATGTCCCCGGCCCTGCGACAAGCTGCCTCCGCCCGCGCGGCCTGCGCGCCTGAGTGGCCACAGGCAAACCACCACTCGCTGGGAAAAGAGGCGAAGTGGTCACGCCACGGAAGGTATCTCTTGCATACCAGGGGTCAAGAGCGTACCTGCAGCATCCTTGGTATGCTGAGCGATACTGAAGACGATCCCATCTACCGGGCTGACTGCCCCAGCCGCACGATCCTCGATCAGATCGGCGACAAGTGGTCGATGATGGTCCTTGCCGTGCTTGTGCGCACGCCGAGGCGGTTCAACGCAATCAAGCGACGGCTCGAGGGAATCACCCAGCGTGTGCTAACGCAGACGCTGCGAAAGCTCGAACGCAACGGGATGGTCCGCCGACGCGTCATCGGCGGCTCGCCGCCGGGCGTCGAGTACGCGATCACCCCGCTTGGCAAATCGCTCCAGGAGCCGTTCGCGGCACTGTACGACTGGACCCTCGCGCACATCGACACGATCCAGAAGCACCAGGAAGCCTACGACCGCGAGCGTCCCCCTGGAGCGCCCTGAGCCGGCAGCGGGGAAGGTGTCAAAGAATTCGTTCCGGCACCTCGTCTCCTACGAATCGTCTGACACCTTCCAGGGGCCCCTCAGCCCGGGAACGCGGCGGGGGGAAAGTGATGGGCGCTGTTCAGAGGAGAACCGCCCATCTCGCCGGGGTCTCGAACCACCCCTCCTCGCCTCCTGTCCACCCACCTCGCCACCCGCCAATGCGCCCCCCATTTTTCCCTAGGCCTCTTCCCGAGGCATTTGGTCTAATGTTCGAATAAACTCCTACTCGCCCTTTTTCACGTGCCGCCTTCCGGACATGCAGAAGCCCTGACGGGCAATCAGAGCCTCATCAAGCGAATCAACAGTGCAGCGATACTCCGGTTGGTGAGGCAGGAGGCGGGCCTGTCGCGGGCGGACCTCGCCAAGCGCAGCGGGCTGACGAAGTCCACCGTCAGCCTGCTGGTGCAGGACTTGATCGACGAGGGGTGGTTGTGCGAGTCCAAGGCGCCCGCCTCCAACGCCGTGGGCCGGCGCCCAACGCCCCTGCAGCTCGACCCCTCTCGCCTGGCGCTCATAGGTGCCGAGATCGGCGTGGACTACCTGAACGTGGTCGCGTGCAACCTCCAGGGGGAACTGCTCGGTTCTCGTCAGCAACCGTATTCGCCCTCGGACCTGGGCTCCACGCTCACGGCGCTTGCCGGGCTTATCGCTCAACAGGACGCTTCGCTGTGCACCCAGGGCCGGCGCGTCCTGGGGATCAGCGTCGGAGTTCCAGGAACCGTGGATGTGCACGGTCATCGGGTGGGCGTGGTGCCAAACCTCGGCTGGCACCACCAGGACATCGAGCAGCCGCTGTGTGAGGCGTTGAAGAGAGCCGGCGTACGCCAATCGCCAGTGAAGGTGCTGAACGAAGCCAACGCCGCGGCGTTGTCCGAGTACGTCTTTGGCACTGGCGCCCAGACGAACTCACTCGTCTACCTGAGCATGGGCATTGGCGTGGGCGGGGGGATCGTTCTCGGCGATCGGCTCCACCTCGGTCATGACGGCACGGCAGGGGAAGTCGGCCATACGGTGCTGCAACTCGACGGACCGCCGTGCCGGTGCGGTAGCCGCGGCTGCGCCGAAACCTTCATCTCACAGCGGGCAGTCAGTCTTGACATCACGGGCACCCCAGACCCCGTGCTGCCAATCGACGAACTGGCGCGTCGGGTGGCCGGGGGCGATGCGACGGCAGTGGCGGCCGCGCGTCGTGCGGGGCGCTATCTGGGCATGCTGATGCAGAACATCTGCAACATGCTCGACCCGGCAGTCCTCGTGCTTGGCGGCCCCATGGTACAGCTCGGCCCGGTCTTTCTCGATGCGGCCCGCGAGTGCTTCGCAGGGCTGCAGGCGCGGTACGCCTTCCACACCACCGAAGTACGGCACTGCCGCTTCGGCATCAATGCTTGCGCTGTGGGCGCCGCGGGTGCTGTGCTGCATGAAGCCCTGATGGCCTGACGTCATCCCCCCGCGGGTCGTCTGGGCCTCGGGTGAGCGCCGATGTGCTTTCACCATCGGCAGTGCACCAAAAATACAACCGCAGGTTGAAAAGCGATTGGGTGCGCTTTTTCATCATGCTCAAAATCGTCCAGTCGAGCACCACCACTGCTTCGGCGCGCTGCGTCAGCACCATTGGCACTCCTGAGGCGAACAGTTGTGAGACGTCCCCCCGCCTTGGAGAGCAGTCAGCCCATCTGTTTGATGGTGTACTCCAGCTCCCCTCCCCCCGACCCGTGCGCGCTCACGGCCGATGGTTGCCACGGCCACGCAGGCAATGAATGACGCGCTATGTCGAATTCGCTAGCGACAGCACTCATGCTGCGGTGAGGGGGCCCTCTGCTGATTCCCACGACTCTCCTGATTGACGGGCCCGGCATTCGGCTCTATGGTTTGTTCATCGAACAAACCAATTCGGCGACATCAACGCGAAGGCGCCAGGGGGCGCGCCAGAGGAGACGCACATGAGACTGAATCGCAGGGCCACCCTGTTGTGGCTCGCCGTCATGGCAGCCGTGCCGAGAGTCGCAAACGCAGAGAGCCTGGTGGTAGGCGTCTCCTGGTCCAACTTCCAGGAAGAGCGCTGGAAGCGCGACGAGGCCGCGCTCAAGGCGGCCTTGCAGAAGCTTGGTGCGAAGTACATCAGCGCCGACGCGCAGGGTTCCAACGAAAAGCAGCTGTCGGACGTGGAGGGCCTGATTTCGCGCGGCGCCAACGCGCTGATCGTGCTTGCTTATGACTCCGACGCCATTCTGCCCGCTGTGCAGAGGGCTCGTGAGGAGAACATTCCGGTGGTGGCGTACGACCGCCTCATCCAGGACCCGGGGGTGCTGTATGTCACGTTCGACAACGTCGAAGTGGGCCGCATCCAGGCCCGCGAGGTGCTGAAGGTCAAGCCACAGGGGAACTACGCATTCATCAAGGGCTCGCCGACCGATCCCAACTCGGACTTCCTGCATCGCGGCCAGCTCGAGGTCCTGCAAAGCGCCATCCAGGCCGGAAAAATCAAGGTGGTGGGCGAGCAGTACACCGAAGGCTGGTCGCCGGAAGTCGCTCAGCGCAACATGGAGCAGATCCTCACGCGCAATTCCAACAAGGTCGACGCGGTGGTGGCCTCGAATGACGGTGCTGCTGGAGGCGCGGTCGCGGCCCTGAAGGCGCAGAACCTGACCGGAGTCCCGGTGTCCGGCCAGGACGCCGACATCGCAGCGCTGAACCGGATTGCCCGCGGCGAGCAGACGGTCACCGTGTTCAAGGACACCCGCGTGCTGGGCGAGGCGGCGGCCAATTTCGCGGTCGCGATGGCCAAGGGCACGAAGCCGTCGACCATCCAGGGCGCGACCCTCTGGAAGGGCGGGACCAAGAAGTTGCCTATTCCAGCGGTCTTCCTGAAGCCGGTACCCATCACGGCGGACAACCTCGACCACGTCCTCAACTCGGGTTGGGCCACCGGGCAGCAGGTGTGCGCAGGCGCGAGCGCCGCGAAGGCACCGAAGGCCTGCAAGTAAGAAACCGCTCGGCCTCGCGGCGGCGACGAGCGCCGCGAGGCCGTCCCTCCCAGAACACGCCCTCGCGATGCAAATCCTTCTCCGCAAGACGGGCTTCGACCCGCGCTTCAGTTCAATGGTCCTGGTGCTGCTCATGGTCTGGGCCATCCTGGCGGCTCTGACCGAAGGCACCTTCCTCACGCCGCGCAATCTCTACAACCTGTCAATTCAAACCTGCGTGACCGGCATCATGGCCTGCGGCATGGTGTTCCTGATCGTAGCCCGGCAGATCGACCTGTCCGTGGGTTCGCTGCTCGCCTTCACCGGCATGTTGATCGCTTACAGCCGGTGCAATGGTTTCATCCGGAAGCCAACTGGGGGTGGCTGCTGAGCATCGCGCTCGGCGTGGCGGCGGGCGTCGCCGTCGGGGCCTTTCAGGGGTGGTGGGTCGCCTATCGACAGGTGCCTGCCTTCGTCGTCACGTTGGCCGGCTACCTGATGTATCGCGGTGCGGCCTTCCTCGTCGCTGACGGGCAGACCATCGCGCCGCTGCATACCAACTACCAGGTCCTCGGTGGCGGCTTGTCCGGTTCGATCGGCGTGCGTTGGAGTTCGGCATTGGGCGTGCTCACCTGCATCGCCGTTGTCTGGCATCGCTGGCACGCGCGCCGCACGAGCGCCCGCTACGGCGCCGAACAGCCCCCGCTGTGGGCCGACGTGCTGCGGGTGGTGTTGCAATGCGGCGCGATTGGAGCGTTCGTCGCGGTGATGAACAGCTATGTCGGCCTCGATGCACAGCAGAACCGGGTAGGAAAAGGGATCGCGGTGCCGGTCCTCATCTTCATCGCCGTCGTGTTCGTGATGAGCTTCATCGCCGAGCGCACCCGTTTCGGACGCTACGTGTTCGCACTGGGCGGCAATCCGGAAGCCGCGTTGCTCTCGGGCATACCGACGTTCCGCGTGATGCTCTACCTCTTCATGCTCATGGGTGCGCTCGCCGCACTGGCGGCGATGATCACGACGGCGCGCCTGAATTCGGGGGCGAATTCGATGGGGCAGATGGCGGAGCTGTACGTGATTGCCGCGGCGGTGATCGGCGGCACCTCGCTCGCGGGCGGCGTGGGCTCGGTCGCGGGTTGCGTGGTGGGGGCGCTGCTGATCCAGAGCCTGGACAACGGCATGGTGCTCATGGATGTCTCCAGCGCGAAGCGGCAGATCTTCATCGGCCTGGTGCTCATCGCCGCGGTGTGGTTCGACGTGGTCTACAACCGACGGAGCAATCGATGATTGGCCATGAGGGTCGCCGGCCCCTGGTCGAAGTTCGCCAGGTCACGAAGCATTTCGGCGGCGTCATGGCCGTCGATGGAGTGAATTGCGACCTCTACGCGGGAGAGGTGGTGGGCCTGCTCGGCCACAACGGGGCTGGCAAGTCGACGCTCATCAAGATGCTGTCCGGCGTGTACCCCCCGGACAGTGGCGAAATCCTCGTCAATGGCCAGCCGATGCGTTTCGGGAGTCCGCGAGAGGCGTGCCGCGGGCATCGAAACCATCCACCAGACCCTGGCGCTCGCCGACAACCTCGATGCCGCGGCCAACCTCTTCCTCGGCCGCGAGCTGATGACCCCGTGGAGGACCCTGAACACGCCCCGGATGCGGCACGAGGCGCGACAAATCATTCAGCGGCTGAATCCCCATTTCACCGAACTGCACAAGCCGGTGCGCGCGATGTCCGGCGGGCAGCGGCAAACGGTGGCGATCGCGCGAGCGCTCTACTTCAATGCGCGGATCCTGATCATGGACGAACCGTGCGCGGCCCTCGGCCCGGCGGAGACACGCATGGTGATGGATACGATTCGTCGCCTGAAAGCCGATGGTATCGGCATCTTCCTCATCAGCCACGACATGCCGGACGTCTTCGAGGTTTGCGACCGCGTGACCGTGATGAAGAACGGCAAGGTGGTGAGCACCGAGCGTGTGGCGGACCTGACGCAAGACGACGTCCTGAGCATGATCATTCTCGGTCGCCCGCCGCAGCGGCAGCACGCCACCACGCTCTCCCAGGTGACGCCCACTTCCTCCGTAGCCTCCATTGGGCCCGCATAGGCCGACCGTGCCCGTTGACCGGGCAGAGGGCAAAGCATGTTCATCGGCATAGACCTCGGCACCTCTGAAGTGAAGGTGCTGCTGCTGGACCGTGACCAACGGATCGTGGCCACCGCGCGCGAGCCTCTCGCTGTCTCGCGGCCGCATCCGCTGTGGTCGGAGCAGGCCCCCCTGGAATGGTGGGACGCGACGTGCCGCGCCCTGGATGGGCTGGCCGCTGCCCAACCGGCGGCCCTGCGCGCTGTCGAAGCCATTGGGCTGTCGGGCCAGATGCACGGCGCCGTGGTGGTTGATGCGCACGACCGGGTGCTAAGGCCGGCCATCCTGTGGAACGACGGACGCAGCGGCGCCGAATGCGAGGAGCTGATGCGCAAAGCGCCGCGCCTTACCGAGCTCGCGGGCAACCGGCGATGCCAGGGTTCACGGCGCCGAAGTTGCTGTGGCTGAGGCGCCATGAACCCGAGGTATTCGCGCGAATCGCCACCGTCTTGCTGCCAAAGGACTGGCTGCGCCTGCAACTGACAGGCGAGAAGGTGAGCGAGATGTCGGACGCCGCGGGGACACTGTGGCTCGACGTTGCCCGTCGCGGCTGGTCCGATGAGCTCCTCGCGGCCTGCGACCTGCACCGGCAGCAGATGCCCACGCTGGTCGAGGGGAGCGAGCCGAGCGGACGGCTCCTTCCGCAATGGTCCCATCGTTGGGGCATCCCTCAGACCGCGGTGGTGGCGGGAGGCGCCGGAGACAACGCGGCGAGCGCGGTGGGCATTGGCTCCGTGGAGCCGGGCCAGGGCTTCTTGTCGCTCGGCACTTCGGGTGTGCTCTTCGTCTGCGATGACCGCTTCCGGCCCAACCCGCGGTCGGCCGTCCACGCATTCTGCCATGCGCTCCGCGGCGCTGGCACCAGATGAGCGTGATGTTGTCGGCCGCCAGTTGCCTCTCCTGGGCGGCGAGGCTCACCGGACAAGCCGACGTGTCGGCATTCCTCGCACCCATCGATTCGCTCACCCCCGACGCGATGCACCATGCGCCGCTCTTCCTTCCGTACCTGTCCGGCGAGCGCACGCCTCACAACGACCCGAATGCCAGTGGCGTGCTGTTTGGTCTGTTGAACGAACACGCGGCGGCGTCGGTGGCGTATGCGGTGATGGAGGGCGTGAGCTTTGGCCTGCGCGATGGCCTGCTCGCCCTGCAGCAGGGTGGCACCGCGGTGGAGCGCTTGTCGTTGGTGGGCGGCGGTGCACGCAGCGAACGCTGGGCGCAACTGCTGGCGGACGTGCTCGACCTCGAGCTCGTGACCCATGAAGGCAGCGAGGCAGGTGCGGCCCTCGGTGCGGCCCGTCTGGCCCGGCTCTCCGTGGGTGGCGACGAGGCAGCGGTGTGCCGCCCTCCCCCCGTGGCGAAACGATGGCGGCCTCGCGCGCCCGAGCACCGGCAGTACCTGATGCAACGCTACGAACGCTTCCGCGCGCTGTACCCCGCGCTCAAGCGCCTGAACCCCCGATGAGTTCATCCCGCTGAAAGCAGGAGACCTACCGATGAGCAGCAGCTACTTCGCCGATATCAAGCCCATCCGTCATGAGGGGCCCGAAAGCGACAACCCGCTGGCCTTCCGCTGGTACGACAAGGACCGCATCGTGCTTGGCAAGCGCATGGAAGACCATTTGCGGTTCGCCGTGTGTTACTGGCACAGCTTCGTGTGGACAGGGCTGGACCCCTTCGGGGGCGAAACCTTCTTGCGGCCCTGGTTCACCGGCGGGAGCCCCATGGAGCTCGCGGTGCGCAAGGCCGAGGCCGCGTTCGACTTTCTCAGTCGGCTCGGCGTCCCGTACTACTGCTTCCATGACCGCGATGTCGCGCCAGAGGGCGCCACGCCGCGTGAAAGCCTGTCCAACTTCCGTCACATGGTGGAACACCTCGCCGCACACCAGCAACGCACCGGTGTCAAGTTGCTGTGGGGCACGGCGAACCTCTTCAGCCATCGTCGCTACATGTCGGGGGCCGCCACCAATCCCGACCCGGAGGTGTTCGCCATGGCCGCCACGCAGGTCAAGGCGGCGATCGATGCGACCCTGCAACTGGGCGGCGAGAACTACGTCCTGTGGGGTGGGCGCGAAGGCTACGAAACGCTGCTCAACACGGATCTGCGGCAGGAGCTCGACCAGCTCGGGCGTTTCTTGAGCCTGGTCGTGGACTACAAGCACCGTATCGGCTTCAAGGGCACGATCCTCCTCGAACCCAAGCCGCGCGAGCCCACCAAGCACCAGTACGACTTCGATGTGGCAACGGTCTACGGCTTCCTGAAGCGCTACGGACTGGAGAAGGAGGTGAAGGTCAACATCGAGGCCAACCACGCGACCTTGTCCGGCCACAGCTTCGAGCACGAGATCGCCCTGGCCCAGGCGCTCGGCATCTTCGGCAGTCTGGACATGAACCGGGGCGATCCACAGCTGGGCTGGGACACCGACCAGTTCCCGAACAACCTGCCCGAAACCGCCATCGCGCTCTACTCGGTGCTGCAGGGTGGCGGCTTCACGACCGGCGGGTTGAACTTCGACGCCAAGGTACGGCGCCAGTCGATCGATCCGACCGACCTGTTCCACGGCCACGTCGGAGCAATGGACCTCTGCGCCCGAGCACTCCTGGTCGCGGCGCGCATGATCGAGGATGACCGGCTCGCCAAAGCCGTTCGCGAGCGCTACGCCGGCTGGCGGACATCTTTCGGGCGGGACGCGCTCGAGGGTCGCCTCTCACTGGAAGCGCTCTCCGAGCGCGTGCTGAGCCGTAATGAAGACGTGACTCCGGTTTCCGGGCGGCAGGAGGCACTGGAAAACCTGGTCAACCGTTACATCTGATTGCACCGATCCGACTGAACCTCATCAGACACAGAGGAGAGAGACGACATGCTGACCAAACTGCGTGCCGCCGCGGCGACGGGGCTGCTGGGCGCCACCGTGGGCGGTTGTGCCACGACCCAACGGGCGACGCCCGCTGACCCCCAATTCCTGAATCAGCCGCTGATTTCGAGCATCTACACCGCCGATCCCTCGGCCCATGCCTTCAACGGCCGCATCTATCTCTACCCGTCCCATGACATCGAGGCGGGCGTGCCCGAGGATGACCTCGGCAGCCATTTCGCCATGCGCGACTACCATGTCTTCTCGATGGAGCGCGTCGGGGCGGAAGTCACCGACCATGGCGTGGTGTTGCGGCTCGAGGACATCCCCTGGGCCGGCCGCCAGCTCTGGGCTCCCGATGCCGCCTACAAGGACGGCAAGTACTTCCTGTACTTCCCGGCCAAGGACAAACAGGACATCTTCCGCATCGGCGTAGCGGTCTCCGACCGGGCAGAGGGGCCGTTCAAGGCCGAGCCGGAGCCGCTCCATGGCAGCTTCAGCGTCGACCCGGCGGTGTTCACCGATACCGACGGGCAGTCCTACATGATTTTCGGCGGCATCTGGGGCGGCCAACTGCAGCGTTGGGCGAGCGGAACCTACGAGCAGAACGGCTCGGTGACCGACCTGAAGCAGCCGGACAAGCCCGCGCTGATGCCCAAGATCGCGCGCATGAACGCCGACATGCTGACGTTCGCCGAGGCTCCACGTGACCTCTCCATCGTCGACGAAGCCGGAAAGCCTCTGCTCGGCGGCGATTCCGACCGGCGCTTCTTCGAGGGCTCCTGGATGCACAAGTACCAGGGCCGCTACTACCTGAGCTACTCCACGGGCGACACCCACCGGCTGGTGTATGCGATCGCCGACAACCCGTACGGACCCTTCACCTATCAGGGTGTGCTCCTGGAGCCGGTGCAGGGCTGGACCAACCACCACTCGATTGTCGAGCATGATGGCAAGTGGTGGCTGTTCTACCACGACACCCAGCTCTCGGGTAAGACGCACCTGCGGAACGTCAAGGTGAATGAGCTGAACTACAATCCTGACGGTTCCATCCGAACGATCAAGCCGATGCGCTGACGGCGCGGGAACGGGGAGCCACCCGGCTCCCCGTTCTGCTTTCAGAATCAACAGGCTTGACCACACGGCAAAGCGCATGTAATTGATTGACGGCGCCCTCAAGAGCCACGAACCGACGGCGCCGAGAACAATCAACAACAGACGTCCTGGGGAGACAAAAAATGACGCTCACGCGGTTGAAGAAGTTCGCGCTGTCATACGCTCTGCCTGTCGTATTCGCCCTGGCTTCTGCTGGAAGCGCGCAGGCGCAAAGCGTGTGCAACAATCAGACGGGCACCCACAACGGGTACTTCTATACGATGTGGAAGGACTCCGGCTCGGGCTGTCTGAACCTGGGCAGCGATGGCAACTACAGCATCACCTGGAGCCTCGGCTCGAGCGGCAACCTGGTGGTTGGGAAGGGCTGGGCCACGGGCTCGACCAACCGGGTGGTCGGCTACAACGCCGGAGTCTTCAACCCCGGCTCGAACGGCTATCTGACGCTCTATGGCTGGTCGACGAACCCGCTGATCGAGTACTACGTCGTCGATAACTGGGGCGGCTTCACTCCGCCCGGCGGCGGCGCCACGTTCTTCGGCACCGTCAACACCGACGGCGGCACCTACAACATCTACCGGACCCAGCGGGTCAACGCTCCCTCCATCGAGGGCGTCCGAACCTTCTACCAGTACTGGAGCGTGCGGACCTCCAGGCGCCCCACCGGCACCAACAACACCATCACCTTCGCCAATCACGTCAACGCCTGGCGGAACGTGGGCATGAACCTCGGGACCATGAACTATCAGGTCCTGGCGACCGAGGGCTTCGGCAGCAACGGCAACTCCAACGTCACGGTCTGGCAGCAGTAGAGCCGTGACGTATAGCGGTGATGAAGCGGCTGGTCGGCCACGTGCGTGGAGGGTTGGGGGCACGAGGTGGTGGTGGCCGACCCCCACTTCGCGCCCATGTACGCCACGCGCAGCCGCCGGGTGAAGACGGACAAGCGGGACGCGCGCCCCTGGCGGAGGCGTGCAGCTTGGGGGCGTTTCGGCCCGCGCACCTCGTTGTAGGACTGCTGGAAGCGGCTCCAGCCAGTCCACCTCGCTCGGCGGCGATTGCCTCAGGCGTCGAGCATCAGGTGAACGAACATCTGGCAAGAGTAGACCGAAAATTGTCAATGACGCCACTGGGCGGGGAGCGTCCATCGCTGCGATATTCAAGCCACTCCACTCGGAGAAAGTTGAAAGGCGAAAATGAGCAGCAAGAAAATGAGCAACAAAGAACTCGTCCTCGCGGCAATGACCGGGCTGTTCATCGACAGGGATCTGACGGTCCTCGACAAGTATTGGGACCCTGGATACATCCAGCACAACCCGCACGGGCCGAACGGGACAGACTTCTTCCGCAAGATGATCCCGAGCCTGAAGGCCGACTTCCGCTACGAACCCGGCCTCGTCCTCGAAGACGGCCAGTTCGTGATGATCCACGGTCGATACGTCGGTTGGGGCGACAAGACCATGATCGGCGTCGACATCTTCAAGGTCGTGAACGGGCGCTTCGTGGAGCATTGGGACGTGATCCAAGAGGAGGTCGCCGCCGAAAAGACGACCTCCGGGAATTCCATGTTCCCGATCAAGTAGCCGCGGCCGTCGGTTTTGGCGGGAGCCCTGGCAACTTTCGCGAAGAGCGCCAGCATGGACGTCTCCCCCAAGCCCACGCCCCTGCTGACTTGTGCCTGGGTGGGCGCACCTGGCACGGTGGCTTCACGGACAGATCAATTCGGTGAGTTCGTTTTTCGCCCGCGGGCCAAGCCGTGCCAATGATGCGAGCTTCTGGACCTTGCCTGCCTTGGAACAGTCATCAGGCGCAGTGGGCGCCCGGTCCAGCAGGGAATCAATCTTGTCCGTGGGGCCCGCTACTTTCTTCTTGAGGCAGCGGATCGGGTCGCCCTCGTGGTAGTAATACCGAGTCTGGATCGCACTGTCTCTGGTTGCTGGTTTCTCTGGCGTCCCCCCATCCGTGAATGCCCAGTTCCTCATGTCATACAAAGCAAAGACGACCTCGCGTTGATCATAGTAGAACTGGTACGAATCTTCGCCGTGCCCTGGTGGAATGACACGTAGTTCTGCTTTGTGGATCGCCCCCTCGTTCTCGAACAACCGGACCTTGCCGCTCCCCTCGCCCCCTTGCAGGCCAGGTCGAATTCGCTCTGCGTCAAGCCCGGGTCGGCCTGGATTTGTTGATACCGCGCGCGAATCTCCTCGATCCGCGGGTCCTCCGGCTTCGTTGGGGCGGCGGCGGGCTGTTCCGAGTCGCCCGGTGCTGCTTTCGACGTGGGCGAGGGAGCGGCGTGCTGACAACCCAAGCCCACGAGAACCGCCAATACCACGAAGCCGCTCATCACCCGGTGCATTGAATACCCTTTCTTGGGAAAACCCATCGTAGAAGCTCCAGCAGTCCCTCAGACCCGCCGCGGAGCATGTGTCGAAGACCTGTCCACCTCGCGGCGGACCCCTGTCCGCACGACCATCGGCGGCTGACCGGTGAGCCTGACGAACGCGCGTCTCATCCGATCGCCGTTTCCAAACCCGGTGGTCCTCGCGACCTCCTCCAGCGAGGCGGTGCCCGCCTCGATGGACGCGCGCGCGGCCTCGACACGCAGGCGCTCGATGGCCTTGGCGGGAGAAACGCCCGTCTCCCGCGTGAACGCGCGCGTGAATTGCCGCACGCTGAGCGCCGCCTGCTCCGCCAGCGTTTCGACGGAGAGGGGTTCCGACAACCGTCCGCGCGCCCAGGCCAGCAGTGGCGCGAACCTGTTGTCTGGCGTCACCATGTCCAGCAGCGCCGAGTGTTGGGATTGGGTGCCGGTCGCCGATGGTAGACGACCATCTTCCGGGCCACCTTGCGCGCGAGCTCATCGCCATGATCCCGCCCGATGAGGGCCAGCGCGAGATCGATCCCGGCCGCCACTCCCGCCGAGGTCCACACCCCCCGGTCCTCGACGAAGATGCTTTCGGCATCGACGGTGGTCCCCGGGTGACGTCTCTTGAGGTCAGCGACGGAGCCCCAGTGGGTCGCGGCACGCCGCCCCTCCAGCAGACCCGCGGCGCCCAGGATGAACGCACCCGAGCACACGCTGGCCACGCGACGACCAGACCGCGCCGCGTCCACGAGCGCCGCGAGCAACTCCGGCTGCCGGGCCGCTTTCAGCGGATTGTTCGCCCCCGGGACGAGCAGCAGCTCGCACTGCAGCGCCTCGGCCAGCGGCACCGCCTCCACGACAATCCCTCCCGAACTGGTGACCCGTCCCCCATGCACGGCCGCGAGCTTGACGGAATACGGGGCACCAAAGTGGCCGGCGATCTCGAATGCAGCGGCTGGCCCGGTGGCATCGAGGATCTGGAACCCGTCGTAGACGAGGATGGTGACGCATGACATCGAGCATGTCCCAAAATGACGGAAGTACGTCCTTTAGGACACGAGCGGGAAGGATTAGTCAAGGTGCATGCCGCGACGGTCGGTGTCGCGCTGAACCAGGAGCGCAGCCCCATGATCAATCGAAGGACGTTGTTGACCCGTCTCGCAGCCGCCGCCGCGCTGCCCGCGACCCTGTTCCGGGCCTCGCCGACGGCCGCGCGTGAGAAGGACTCGCAGGTCCCTGGTCAGAAGGCCCAGAAGGGCCAGGAGCAGATCGCCATGTTGCTCTATCCTGGCTTCACGGCTCTGGACTTCGTTGGCCCGTATCACTTCCTGGCGGGCATGGGGAACGTGAAGGTGCATCTGGTCACCAACCAGCCTGACCTTCGCCCAGTCCCGAGCGATGGCGTGCTGGCTGTACAGCCAACCGTCACCATGGCCGACTGTCCGACCCACCTGACCGTTCTCTTCACCCCCGGCGGCACGAAAGGAACGCTGGCGGCAGCTCGTGACGGAGCGACGATCGACTTCATGCGCCACGGCGCGTCCCGGGCCACCTATGTGACCAGCGTGTGCTCCGGCTCCCTGATCCTCGGGGTCGCTGGCGCCTTGCACGGCAAGCGTGCCACCTCGCATTGGTCTGTCCTTCCGTTGCTGTCCCAGTTCGAGGCGACGCCGGAAAAGAGCCGGATCGTCCAGGACGGCCATGTGATCACGGCAGCAGGAGTCTCGGCCGGCATCGATTTCGGCATCTCGCTGGTGATGAAGCTCCGGGGAAAGAAGGTGGCCGAGCAGAGGGTGCTGCTGGCCGAGTACGCACCCGAGCCGCCCTTGAACGGCGGTACGCTGGAAACGGCGCGTCCGGAGATCAGAGAGTTGTCGACGGCGAGCCTCGCGGAGTTCGTCGCGGACGCCAGCACACTCCGTCGCTGGACCGATGAACCCTCCAAATAAGCCACGAAGGGCCGGAGGGCCTCGGCGAAGCGCCTGTATTTGAGGCCTCGGCAGTACTCTGTTCGAACGAACCAAGACCCAGGAAGACATCATGAGCGAACGAAGCAAGATGAAGCAGAGGGCGGTGCCAGTGGTGGCGGTGACACTGATGCTCGGAGGCTGCACCACCCCGCCGCCAACGCGCCCCGAGGAAACAGCCCAGCAGCGCTGTGATCGCCTCGGCGAGAAGACCTTCGAGGGCGCCAGCATCACCGAGGCCACGCTCGTCGCCGCCTCCAGCACCCTGCCCGAGTACTGCAAGGTCACCGGCAAACTCCCCGCCGATCTCCAGTTCGAGGTGCGCCTGCCCACGGACTGGAACGGGAAGACGCTCTACTCCGGAGGCGGTGGCTTCGACGGCGTGATTTCCCCCACGGATGTCTATACGGCGCAGGGCTACGCCGCCATCGCCTCCAACGGCGGACACACCGGCGAGGTCTTCGACGGCTCCTTCGCCCTGGACCCCGAGAAGCTCGCGGACTTCGCCGACCGCTCCATCCACCGGGTGCTGCCCTTCGCCAAGGACATCATCCGCGAGCGCTACGGCAAGAACTCCGAGAAGACCTACTTCGAGGGCTGCTCCAACGGTGGCCGCGAGGCCCTCATCCAGGCGCAGCGCTGGCCCGACGACTTCGACGGCATCATCGCCCGCGCCCCCGGCTACAACTTCGTGGAGCTGATGCTCGCCTTCAACCGGAACTTCCAGCAGTTCTCGAAGCCCGGCGCCAACCTCTCCACCGCCAAGCTCGCCACCCTGGGCAAGGCCGTGCTCGACGCCTGTGACGACAAGGACGGCCTCGCCGACGGCATCATCTCCCACCCGGCCGCCTGCCAGTTCGACCCCGGCACCCTCCAATGCACTGGCGCGGACCAGGACACCTGTCTGACGGCGGAGCAGGTCACCTCGGCCCGCACCCTCTACTCCCCCACCCGGCTCGACGGCTCCGTCATCAACGAGGGCTGGCCCGCTGGCGGTGAGGCGGACCCCGGAGGGTGGGCCCCGTGGATGACCGGCGAGGGCAATCCCTCTCTTTCGGCCGGCGGCATCTTCGGACGCGAAATCGTCCGCTACTTCATCACCCGGGACCCCAACTACGACTCCCTGGCCTTCGATCCCCAGGAGTGGCTGTCGCGCATCGCCGAGGTCTCCGCGCAGGTGTCCGCCAACAACGCCAACCTCGAGCGCTTCCGCGCCCGGGGCGGCAAGCTCATCCTCTGGCACGGCGGCACCGACGCGGCCATCTCCCTGAATGGCACGACCGCCTACTACCAGCGCGTGGTGCAGGCCTCCGGTGGACAGGCCTCGGCGGACTCCTTCGTCGAGTACTTCCCCGCCCCCGGCGTCAACCACTGCATGGGCGGCGCCGGCGCGGACACCGTGAACCTGCTCCCCGCGCTGGAGAACTGGGTGGAGAAGGGCGTCGCGCCCTCCAGCGCGAACCTCGTGGCGACGAAGGTGGACCTCCAGACCGGTGCACAGCTCCTCGCCCGGCCCCTGTGCAAGTACCCCCTCTATCCCCGCTACAAAGGAGAGGGAGACCCCGCCTCCGCGGCGAGCTTCACGTGCGTCGCCCCCTAGAAGAGGAGCCCACGCTCGCTCCTCCGCGCTCCTCCTGAGACGGCCTCGCTCCCGCCGGGTTGCTTCGCGACCGGGCGGGAGCGCGGAGTGACTCCCCGTCAACACGGGGTGCCTACCCTTGCCGCATGGGTAGCCAGGACTCGACGCGTACCTCCAAAACCACCCCTGGACCGGGGGCCCTTGTACCGGAGGCCACACCCTCTCCCGAGCCATGGGCGGGAGTGGCGGAGCAGGCAGCCACTCCCCTCCGGGGTCATCCCCGCCCGCAACTGAGGCGCGCGGCATGGTGCCCCCTCAATGGCACCTGGGACTTCGCGATTGATCCACTCGGGCGCTGGAGCGTGCCCTCGGAGGTGAGCTGGAACGCGCGCATCCGCGTGCCCTTCGCTCCGGAGACGGAGCGCAGCGGCGTGGGCGACACCGGCTTCTACAGAGCCTGCTGGTACCGCCGCACCTTCGAGCCGCCCACGCTCGGCGCCCAGGAGCGGCTGGTGCTGCACTTCGGCGCGGTGGACCATGCGGCCACCGTCTGGATCAACGGCTCGCGCTGCGCGCACCACGAGGGCGGCTACACGCCCTTCAAGGTCGACATCACCGATCTGCTCCACCGCGACGGCCCCCAGGAGCTCGTCGTGCGCGCGGAGGATGATCCGGCCGACCTCGCCATTCCCCGGGGCAAGCAGGACTGGCAGCTCGAGCCCCACTCCATCTGGTACCCGCGCACCACCGGCATCTGGCAGACGGTGTGGCTCGAGCGTGTCCCCACCACCCGCATCGAGGGCCTGCGCTGGACGCCCAACCTCGCCCGCTGGGAGCTGGGACTCGAGGTGCACATCGAGGGCACACGCCCCGATGGGCTGCGGCTGGACGTGAGGCTGAGCGTGGGGGACACCCTGCTCGCCCGGGACTCGTACACCGTGGTGCTCGGCGAGGTGTACCGCCGCATCGCCTTGTCCGACCCCGGCATCGACGACTTCCGCAACGAGCTGCTGTGGAGCCCCACCTCGCCCACGCTCATCGACGCCCGCCTCGAGCTGCGCGACGCCCACGGCCAGCTCATCGACGCGGTGGACAGCTACACGGCCTTGCGCGCCATGTCCGTGCAGGGGGACCGCTTCGTGCTCAACGGGCGGCCCTACCCCATGCGGCTGGTGCTCGATCAAGGCTACTGGGACGGCACGGGCATCACCGCTCCGGACGACGCGGCGCTGCGGCGCGACGTGGAGCTCGCCCGGGCCATGGGCTTCAACGGCGTGCGCAAGCACCAGAAGATCGAGGACCCGCGCTACCTCTACTGGGCGGACCGGCTGGGGCTCATCGTCTGGGAGGAGATGCCCAGCGCCTACCGCTTCACCCGCCAGTCCGTCGAGCGCGTCACGCGCGAGTGGCTCGAGGTGCTCGCGCGCGACTACAGCCACCCGTGCATCGTGGCGTGGGTGCCCCTCAACGAGTCCTGGGGAGTGCCCAACCTGCCGGACAACGTCGCCGAGCGCCACTACGTCCAGGCGCTCTTCCACCTCACCCGCACCCTGGACTCCACGCGCCCGGTCATCGGCAACGACGGCTGGGAGAGCGTGGCCACCGACATCATCGGCATCCACGACTATGACTCCGACCCGGAGCAGATCGCCCAGCGCTACCACTCGCACGAGGTGCGTCCGCACCTGTTCCGGCGCGAGCGTCCCGGCGGGCGGGTAATTCTCCTCAACGACCATCCGCACGCGGACCATCCGCTCGTGCTCTCCGAGTTCGGCGGCATCTCGATGGCGCGGGGCGACCAGCGCGAGTGGGGCTACACCCAGTGCCGGGGGCCCGAGGAGCTCGAGCAGCGCTACACCGCGCTGCTCGGCGTGGTGCGCTCGCTCAACCTCTTCGCGGGCTTCTGCTACACGCAATTCGCCGACACCTACCAGGAGGCCAACGGGCTGCTCTACTCGGACCGCACGCCCAAGTTCCCCCTGGAGCGGATCGCCGCCGCCACGCGGGGCCCGCGCTTCTCGAGCGACATCCCCATGCCCCCCGCCCCGTCCGGGCGCCCCCGCCCCACCACCGAGCCGGGCGAGCCCGCCGGAGCCTGAAGCCCACGAGAGGAACGGCGATGAAAACCCCCCAGGCTGATGCCCCCCGCTTCGAGTCCCTCTTCGGCCGGCCGCCCAAGGTCCAGGTCCGCGCCCCCGGCCGGGTGAACCTCATCGGCGAGCACACCGACTACAACGGCGGCTTCGTGCTGCCCATGGCCATCCCCCAGCACACCGAGGTGCACCTCTCCCCGCGCGAGGGCCACACGGTGCGTGCCTTCAGCGCCAACCTCGGCGCCCGGGGCCGGTGGACGAGTACGAGCTCGGGCAGGAGAAGCGCGGCCGGGGCTGGCTCGACTACGTGCAGGGCGTCACCCACGTGCTGCGCGCGGAGGGCCACGTGCCCGGGGGCTTCGACCTGTGGCTGCGCTCGGACGTGCCCCTGGGCAGTGGCCTGTCCTCGAGCGCCGCCCTCGAGGTGGCGCTGCTGCGCGGGCTGCGCGAGGCCTTCGGCCTGCCACTGGACGACGTGCGCATCGCCCTGCTGGGACAGAAGGTGGAGTGCGACTTCGTCGGCGCCCCCGTGGGGGTGATGGATCAGATGGCCTCCAGCCTCGCGGACACGGGCGCGGCGCTCTTCCTGGACACCCGGAGCCTGAAGTACGAGCGCGTGCCGCTGCCCACGCAGGTGGAGCCCATCGTCATCAACTCGGGCGTGACGCACAGCCACTCGGGCGGTGACTACCGGGTGCGCCGCGCCGAGTGCGAGCGCGCCGCGAAGCTGCTCGGCGTGGAGCAACTGCGCGACCTGCCCGACGCGGAGCTGCCCCGCGCCCTCGCCCTGCCCGAGCCGCTCGGCCGGCGCGTGCGCCACGTGCTCACCGAGAACGCGCGCGTGCTTCAGACCGTGCGGGCCCTGCGGGAGGGAGACCGGCCGCGCTGGGACCCCTGCTGTACGCCTCCCATGCCTCGCAGCGCGACGACTACGAGGTCTCCGTGCCGGAGATCGACTCGTTGGTGGAGCTCGCCCGCGCCGAGCCCGACGTGCTCGGGGCCCGGCTGACGGGGGGTGGCTTCGGCGGCTCGGTGGTGATGCTCGCGCGCACGGGCACGGGAGCGGCCGCGGCGGCCCGCATCGCCACCCAGTACGCGAAGCGATCCAAACACCAGGCGACCGTGCTGGTCCCGGAGCCTTCGTCCGGGCGCTGATCCCCGGAAAACACCTGGCAAGAGGGCGAACGCCCCTCGTCCTCATGGCCAGTAGGTGTGCCGAAGTGGAGTGCCCACTGTCTCTTGCATGAACCGACTGGTGATTGGTGCATGGAGGGGCGCATGACGTTCAAATGGAACACCGATGGGATGGACAGCGTGGTCAGCAGCCAACAACTGCCGGCTCTCGTGTGCCTGTCGCATCTGCGCTGGAACTTCGTCTTCCAACGGCCGCAACACCTGCTCAGCCGCTTCGCGCGTGAGCGCCGGGTGTTCTTCTTCGAGGAGCCCCTCCACGACAGCCAGGAGCCCCAGCTCCACGTCACCCGCTCGCCCGAGGGTGTCTGGGTGGCCGTGCCACACCTGCCCGAGGGACTCGACGAGCAACGGGCCATGGCCATGCAGCAGCTCTTGCTGGACGAGCTGCTCACGCGCCACGCCGTGAAGCACTACGTGAGCTGGTACTACACGCCGATGGCCATGGCGTTCTCGCGCCACCTCGAGCCGCTGGCCGTGGCCTACGACTGCATGGACGAGCTGTCCGCCTTCCGGGGCGCGCCTCCCGCGCTGCTGCACCGCGAGGCCGAGTTGCTCGTGCGCGCGGACGTGGTCTTCACCGGTGGCCAGAGCCTCTACGAGGCCAAGCGGGACCGGCACCCGAACGTGCACGCCTTCCCGAGCAGCGTGGACGTGCCGCACTTCGCCACCGCGCGCGGCAACGTGCGGGAGCCAGCGGACCAGGCGTCCATTCCCCATCCGCGGCTCGGCTTCTTCGGCGTGGTGGACGAGCGGATGGACCTGGAGCTGCTCGCGGCCGTGGCCGACGCCCGCCCCGACTGGCAACTCGTCATCATCGGCCCGGTGGTGAAGATCGACCCGGCCAGCCTGCCGCGCCGGCCCAACCTGCACTTCCTGGGCGGCAAGAACTACAAGGAGCTGCCCACGTATCTGGCCGGTTGGGACGTGGCGCTGCTGCCCTTCGCGCGCAACGAGTCCACGCGCTTCATCTCACCCACCAAGACGCCCGAGTACCTCGCGGCGGGCAAGCCCGTGGTGTCCACGTCCATCCGCGACGTGGTGCGCCCCTACGGGGAGATGGGATTGGTGCGCATCGCGGACACGCCCGAGGATTTCGTGCGCGCCTGCGAGGCCGCCCTGGCCGAGGAGCACGCCGCGTGGCTGCCCCGCGTGGACGCGCACCGGCGACGATGTCCTGGGACAGCACCGGTCCCGGATGAAGGCCCTGCTCGACGGAGCCACGCGGCAGCGGCGCGAAGAGGCCCCGGTCCGAGCGGAAGCGTTGAGCGAGCAGACAACCTGACGAACAGCGAGGGCGACAGACATGTTCGACTACATGGTGGTGGGGGCCGGGTTCGCGGGAAGCGTGATGGCCGAACGGCTCGCGAGTGTCCATGGCAAGAAGGTCCTCATCGTGGAGAAGCGGCCGCACATCGGCGGCAACGCCTACGATCACTACAACGATGACGGGGTGCTCGTGCACAGGTACGGCCCCCACATCTTCCACACCAACTCGCAGGACGTCTTCGACTACCTCAGCCGCTTCACCCAGTGGCGGCCCTACCAGCACCGGGTGCTGGCGAGCGTGGATGGGCAGTTGATGCCCATTCCCATCAACCTCACCACCATCAACCAGTACTTCGGGCTCAACCTCACGGCCTTCCAGGTGGAGGAGTTCCTCAAGACGCTCGCGGAGAAGCGCGACACCATCCGCACCTCCGAGGACGTCATCATCAGCAAGGTGGGCAAGGAGCTGTACGAGAAGTTCTTCCGCAACTACACGCGCAAGCAGTGGGGCCTGGACCCGAGCGAGCTGGACTCCACGGTCATCGCCCGCATCCCGGTGCGCTCCAACCGCGATGACCGCTACTTCAGCGACAAGTACCAGGTCATGCCCCTGCACGGGTACACGCGGATGTTCGAGCGGATGCTGGATCATCCCAACATCAAGGTGATGCTCAACACCGACTACCACGAGGTGAAGGACATCATCCCCTACCGGGAGATGATCTTCACCGGCCCGGTGGACGAGTACTTCGACTTCTGCTTCGGCAAGCTGCCCTACCGCTCGCTCAACTTCCGCCATGAGACGCACAGCACGTTGCGCTTCCAGGAAGCGCCGGTGGTGAACTTCCCCAACGAATACCCATACACGCGCTGCACCGAGTTCAAGTACCTCACCGGCCAGGAGCACCCGAAGACGAGCGTCGTCTACGAGTACCCCACCGCCGAGGGAGATCCGTACTACCCGGTGCCCCGTCCGGAGAACGCCGAGCTGTACCGCAAGTACGAGCAGCTCGCCAAGGACACGCCGGGCGTCTTCTTCGTGGGCCGACTGGCCACGTACAAGTACTACAACATGGACCAGGTGGTGGCGCAGGCGCTCACCCTGTGCACGAAGCTCATGGGCATGCGCCGACGGGAGCTGCTCGACATGCAGGTGGAGGGGCACGCGTGAGCGATACCTCCTCGAGACCCGCGGGCCTCCCCGAGATCTGGGGAGGCATCGAAGGCACGGTCAACCGGGTGGGGGACCGGTACTTCGATCAGATGCGGCGCAGCGGTCACTGGGAGCGCATCGAGGACCTGGACCTCATCGCCGCGCTAGGCATCCATGCGCTGCGCTACCCAGTGCTGTGGGAGCACATCGCGCCCAACGGCCCCCACCGGGCGGACTGGACGTGGCCGGACGCGCGGCTCGCCCGCCTGAGGCAGTTGGGCGTGCGGCCCATCGTGGGGCTCGTGCACCACGGCAGCGGGCCGAGGCACACCAGCCTGGTGGACCCGGCCTTCCCCCTCAAGCTCGCGCGGTACGCACGGGCCGTGGCGGAGCGCTACCCGTGGGTGGAGGACTACACCCCGGTGAACGAGCCGCTGACCACCGGGCGCTTCAGCGGGCTGTACGGCCACTGGTATCCGCACGGCAAGGAGCACCCCACCTTCGCACGCACGCTGATGGTGCAGTGCCGCGCCATCGTGGAGGCGATGCGCGCCATCCGCGAGGTGAATCCCCGGGCCCGCCTCATCCAGACGGAGGACATGGGGCGCACCTACAGCACGCCGCACCTCGCCTACCAGGCGGAGTTCGAGAACCACCGGCGCTGGCTGAGCCTGGACCTGCTCTGCGGGCGCGTCGATCGCCAGCACCCGCTGTGGTCCCACCTGCTGGGCTGGGGTTGCTCCGAGGCGGAGCTCGGGTGGTTCCTCGACAACCCCATGCCCCCGGACGTGGTGGGCATCAACTACTACATCACCAGCGACCGGCTGCTCGACGAGCGGATGGAGCACTACCCGGAGTGGTCGCACGGCGGCAACGAGCGCGACGCCTACGCGGACGTGCACGTGGCCGGGGTGTGGAAGGACGCCATCTCTGGACATCGGGACGTGCTCGCCTGGGCATGGGAGCGCTACAAGCTGCCCGTGGCCTTCACCGAGGTGCACCTGGGCTGCACCCGGGAGGATCAGCTGCGCTGGCTGGGTGAGGCGTGGGACGCCGTGTGCTCGCTGCGCACGGAGGGCGTGGACGTGCGTGCCCTCACCGTGTGGAGCCTCCTGGGCGCCTACGACTGGAACACCCTGGTGACGGCCGACCGCGGCTTCTACGAGCCCGGCGTCTTCGACATGCGCTCGTCCCAACCGCGGCCCACGGCGCTGGCCTGGATGACGCACGGCCTGGCCAGACGCGGGCACTACGCGCACCCGGTGCTCGCCTCGCCCGGCTGGTGGCGGCGCGACGAGCGGGCCGAGCCCCACTTCGCCGCGAGCCTCCACGGGGACAGCCCGGTGCCCTACAAGACGTATGTGCCTCCCCGGCGCGCGGGCGCCGAGCAGCCCCGGCCCGTCCTCATCTCGGGGGCGACGGGAACGCTGGGTCGGGCCTTCGCCCGGCTGTGCACGAGCCGGGGCATCGCCTTCCGTCTGCTCTCGCGCCAGGAGATGGACATCGCCTCGGCGCTATCCGTGGAGAACGCCATCGCGCGCTACCGGCCCTGGGCCATCATCAACGCCGCGGGGTACGTGCGCGTGGATGACGCCGAGGTGGACGCCGAACGGTGCTTCCGGGAGAACGCGCTCGGCCCGGAGATCCTCGCCGCCGCCTGCCGCGCGCGCGACGTGCGGCTGATCACCTTCTCCTCGGACCTCGTCTTCGGCGGAGAGCGGCGCTCGGCCTACCTGGAGAGCAACAAGGTCCAACCGCTCAACCAGTACGGCCGCAGCAAGGCGGAGGCCGAACGCCGCGTGCTGGAGCGGATGCCCGACGCGCTGGTGGTGCGCACGGGGGCCTTCTTCGGACCCTGGGACCCCTTCAACTTCGTCACCCTCGCACTCGAGACGCTCGCGCGCGGAGAGCGGTTCGCGGCGGTGGATGACGTGATCGTCTCACCCACGTACGTGCCGGACCTCGTGCACACCTGCCTGGACCTGCTCCTCGACGAGGCCAACGGCGTCTGGCACCTCACCAACGCGGGCGAGGTGACGTGGGCGGAGCTCGCCACCCAGGCGGCCCGCGTCGCCGGGCTGAATCCGAGCCACGTGGAGGCCCGCCCCCTGGAATCCTTCGGGTGGGCGGCGGCGAGACCGCGCTACAGTGCCCTGGCGAGTGAGCGCGCCCAGCTCATGCCCCCCCTCACCCAGGCCCTGGAGCGCTACCTCGTGGACGACGAAATCAAGCCCGCGAGAAGGCCGGCCGGAGGGGCCGGGCGGCCTGCGCGGTGTGTGGAGGGACGATCGATGAAAGTCATGGTGACGGGCGGTGCCGGCTACATCGGGAGCGTGGTGACGGAGGAGTTGCTACGGGGGGGTGACGAGGTCGTCGTCTACGACAGCCTCTACAAGGGCCATCGGGAAGCGGTGGTGGAGGGCGCCAGCTTCGTGAAGGGCGACCTGCTCGACACCGAGCTGCTGCGCGGCACGCTCATCCAACACAAGGTGGAGGCGGTGGTGCACATGGCGGCCGACTCGCTGGTGGGCGAGTCGGTGAAGGCCCCGGCGAAGTACTACCGCAACAACGTCCTCGGGGGGCTCAGCCTGCTGGATGCCATGCGCGAGGCGGAGGTGAAATACCTCGTCTTCTCCTCCACCGCCGCGGTCTACGGCGAGCCGGCCAAGCAGCCCATCGAGGAGAGCGATCCCACCCAACCCACCAACCCCTACGGCGAGACGAAGCTCGCCTTCGAGCGCGCCCTGCGCTGGTACGACGGGGCCTATGGGCTGCGCTTCGTGAGCCTGCGCTACTTCAACGCGGCCGGCGCCACGGAGCGCTGTGGCGAGCGCCACTCGCCCGAGACGCACCTCATCCCGCTCGTGCTCCAGGCGGCGGTGGGGCAGCTCCCCGAGGTCACCGTCTTCGGTGACGACTACCCCACCCCGGATGGCACCTGCGTGCGCGACTACATCCACGTGGTGGACCTGGCGCAGGCGCACGTGCGCGCCCTGCACGCACTGGCCGAGGGGCACGCGAGCTCCATCTACAACCTGGGCTGCGGTGGGGAGGGCTACAGCGTGAAGCAGGTCATCGACTGCGCCCGCCGCGTCACCGGACGGGACATTCCCGTGCGCAAGGGGCCGCGGCGGCCCGGGGATCCCGCGGTGCTCATCGCCAGCTCGGCGCGCATCATGCGCGAGCTCGGCTGGCGTCCCTCGCACCAGAAGCTCGACGCCATCGTGGAGTCCGCCCGGCGCTTCATGCAGAAGAAACGCTGACGCACGCACCCCGCGCAAGGCGAGGGCGTTCCCGTCTGGGAACACAGCGTTGCTCGTGCGAGGGCTAGTGGCCCATTGGGGCAACGGGCTACTTCCCTCGAACATGACCAAGAACATGACGCGCCGGCAGGTCCTCGAGGGCCTCGGCTTGACGATGATGGCCGTCCCCCTCGGCCAGCTCCTGGCCTGCGGTGGCGGGACGACGGGAATGGCCTGGGCGACCGAGGGCACCGCCGCGATGACGGGCGCCAGCTCCTACCCCAACCCGTTCGCCTCCGATTCAGGCGCGGTGTGCAAGCTCACGTGTGAGCAGATCCAGGGCCCCTGCTACGGCGCCACGTTGGTGCGCAAGGACATCAGCGAGGGGCAGAAGGGCCTGCCCGTGCGCCTCGCGCTGCGCGTGTTGGATGAGTCCTGCAAGCCCATCCCGGGCGCGACCGTGGACATCTGGCATGCCGGACCGGCGGGCGTCTACTCGGGCGAGGACCAGCACCCGTTCTGCAATCCCGACAACGCCGAGGCCCGCGCCGGGCGGTGGTTCCGCGGCGTGCAGACGACGGATGCCGACGGCCGGGTGGACTTCGATACCTGCTTCCCGGGCTGGTACTCGGGCCGGGCCATCCACATCCACTTCATCATCCGCATCGGCGACACCGCGTCCGTGACGTCCCAGCTCTACTTCGAGGACTCGCTCAACGACGACATCCTCAACACCCAGGCGCTCTACAACACGCGCGGCGAGCGCGACACGCGCAACACGGCCGACAACATCGTCGACCAGGGCCAGCTCGGGGACTTCACCCTCCAGACCCGGAAGATGACGGATGGCGCGCTGCTGGCCTGGAAGACGCTCATCGTCCGCTCGTCGACCGGCACTCCCCTGTGCGAGGCCAACAGCCAGACCATGAAGGATCTGATCGACTCCGGCGTCGATCCCAACGACGCCAGCACCTTCCCGCCCGGCTTCCCATAGGGCGTTCTATACTGCGGGACCGAACACCTATCTCCCTGGGGGGAACCCGCATGTCGAACCGAGCCGCCCTGCTGTTGTGTGTCATTCTTTCCGCTGGCTGCACCGCCCCCGGACCCGGGAGTGAGCAGGAGCAGAGCGCGCTCACCCGGCAGTTCATCCGCGTGACGAAGGAAGTCCCCGCCTTCGGCGGCGTCACGCGCGAGGACGGTGGATGGGTCGTCTCCCTGCTCGACCCCGGGCAGCGCGAGAGCGCGGAGGCCCGGCTGCGAGACATCTTCCAGGAGGACGCCGCCCACATCACCGTGCGGGTGCGTGCCCCCCGCGGAAGTGCCTCCGAGCAGACGAAGGAGGCGGCCCGGGACGTCCTGGGCGTACCGGGCGTCGGGACGCTCGATTTCGACGAGACGACGGGCTACCTCCGCGTGGGCCTCGTCGAGGTGGAGGCCTCGAGTCCGCCCAGGCCAGGCTCGACACGCTCGGCATCCCGCGCGACCAGGTCCTGTTCCAAGCGGAGGCACCGATCGTCGCGCGGTGAAGTGTTGACCGCCTCGGAGGCCGGGGTTCGCGGGAGCACGGGCCCGGCTATGATCGGGCCCATGACACCCGTCCGATCGTTCCGCCACCGCTCCTGGCTCCAGGCCCGCCAGTTGGGCCCCGCCCTGCTCGCCCTCACCCTGGGGCCCTGGTGCCTCGAAGCGGCGGCGGCCCCCGCTCTGGCCAGCCTCTTCGCCCAGACCCCCTCGCCCTCCGAGCTCCTCACCCGCGCCTGTGCCGCCCTCGAGGCCGGAGACCTGGACGGCGCGGCGGGCCACATCCTCACCTTGCGCCAGACCCTTCCCGAGAGCCCCGAGCCGCGCCTGCTGGAGTCTCTCCTCGCGCTCCGGCGCACCCGGCCTTCCCTGGGCTGGCGTGAGGCCTACCTCCAGGCCTGGAATGGCATCGGCCGGCCCGACTTCAGGGACTCCTTCCTCCTGCCGGAGAAGCAGCAGGAGTCGGAGCCGTTCACCGCGACGCCCCTCGAGAAGCTCTGGAAGAAGGAACTCTCGGCCGAACAGCGCTTCCTCCTCGCGCTCGCCATGCAACCCGTGGATGCCGAGCAGGCCCGGGCCCTCATCACCTACCTCCCCAAGCTCACCACCCTCGAGCTGCTCAACCCCATCGCCGAGGATCTCAAGAGCGACCGTCTGCCCGCGCCGCTGCGCGACCAGCTCCGAGCCGCCCTGCGCGCCCGCCTCGCGGCGCTCTCCACCGAGCATCCGGAGTCCATGCAGCTGCGCGCCCTGCTCCTGCTGGAGGGGACCAGCGAACGGGCGCCCTTCACTGCCCGGGAGATTCAAGAACTCGAGGCCCTCTCCCTGCTGCCGGACTGGCGCCAGAGCGATTTCCTCTCGCTCTACCAATCCACCCTGCGCCAATTCGAGGCCATCGGGGTGTCCCCCGCGGACAACCATGCGTACACGGTCTCCGTCCTCGCGCTGGCCGGCACCGCGCCCTGGCTGCTCCAAACACGCGCCGAGGCCTCTTGGGACACGCTCACTCCCACCGAGCGCCAGCGCCTGGGCGAGGCCATGTGGCGCATCGGCTCGCGCCTCTCCGAGGAGTCCTCCATCCTCGAGCGGTTCGTGGGGCTGAATCTCATGAAGAAGGCGGCCACCGCGCTGGGAGACGAGGAGCGCCTGCGGCAGGCCACGGAGTGGAGGGCCGAGGCACAAGCCATCTATACGGCCCGGCAGGCAGCGGATCCCCACCTCTGGCCCCTGCCCTCGCTACGAACGGAGATGTTCGAATCCGCCGTACGCGACGAAGTGGCGCTCATGCGCGCCTTCCGCGTGCCTGAAGCCGGCATGCGATAGGACGTGCCACCCGGTGGATCAGCTCCCGGCACGGGCCCGTCAAACCGCCCCTCCATCCCAGAAGAGAGACGCTGATGGCCCCGCGTCCCCCATGCTACGGAGGGCCCATGCCAAGCTGGATGCGGACCATCGCCCTGTGGGTGCTGCTCATCGTGCTGTACGTCGCCTTCTACGCCTTCTTCCGGCAACCCGGCGAGCCGCTCCCAGACCTGTCGGGATGGATTCCCGTGGCCCTCCTGGTGGGAGGCGCCATCGTGGTCGGCCTCTTCCTCGGCAATCGCGTCCAGAAGGGATGGCGCTTGAACGCCGAGGGCAGTGATCTCCTGTCCCGAGGGCGCATCGCCGCCGCGCTCGAGAAGTTCGAGCTCGCGCGCCCCCTGCTCAAGAACCAGGGACAGGGCGTCATCCCCTTCAACGTCGGCGTGTGCCACCTCGGGCTGTGGCATCTGGACGCGGCCGAGCGGGACTTCACCACCGCCCGGGACATCAAGGAGCTCCCCGCCTCCATCCGCAAGCACATCCCCGTGCGGCTCGCCCTGATCTCCGCGCTCCAGGGGGCCCTCGGCGTCGCGGAGAAGCGGCTCGCGGAGGCCAGGGCCCTGGACGCCGAGGATCCCCTCCTCGTCGTCACCCAGGCCGTCATCGCCTGCCGACGCGAGGACTGGGCCCAGACCCGCGCGCTGCTCGAGGGGCCCGCGACCCACGTGCTCGGCGGCCCCTTGCGCGGGCTGCGCGACGCCCTCCTGTCCTGGAGCGTGGAGAAGCTCTCCGGCGAGCGCCGCTACGTGGACCCCATCACCGTGTTCGGCGAGGCTCGACCGACAAGCTGCGCGAGTCCTGGCCCGCCCTCGTGAACTTCCTCCTAGAGCGCGCCCGCCGGGCGGCTTGATGGCGAAACGTGTCACCTCAGGTTATTTGATCAGCAAGGAGGCATACGCTCATGCCCCCGCATGGACGCTGAACCCGCATCGTTCACCGCCCCTGTACCGACCCATCACCGCCGTGGAGAGAGTCACATGCGAACCTTGTCGATGAGCTTCATCCTCGCAGCCCTCGTATCGGGCTGTGGCATCCAGCCCCCCGACAAAACCCCCGAGGACGCGGGCACCACGCCGCAGGCGCCCACCGACGCGGGACTCCCGCCGGAAGAACCCCTTCCCAGCGGCCCCCCGGTCCCGACGGGTCCCCCCAACGTGCCCGAGTTCCAACCGGCCTTCCCCCAGCAGACGCGCGCCCCGGCCATCCAGACGAAGACGGCCTTCCAGGTCACCACGATTGCCTCGGGCTTCAAGAATCCCTGGGCCATCGCCTTCCTGCCCGACCGGCGCATGCTGGTGACGGAGAAGCCCGGCTCGCTCTACATCGTCACGCCCCAGGGCGCGAAGTCCCCCGCCGTCACGGGTCTGCCGGCCGTGGATGCCCGCAACCAGGGCGGTCTGCTCGACGTGGAGGTCGGTCCCGACTACGCCCAGAGCGGCCTCATCTACTGGACCTATTACGAGCCGCGCCAGGGCGGCAACGGCCTGGCGGTGGCGCGCGCGAAGCTCGTGGACGGTGAGAAGCCTCGCGTGGAGAACGTGCAGGTCATCTTCCGGATGATGCCCACGCTCGAGTCGACCCTGCACGCGGGTGGGCGGCTCGTGTTCACTCCCGACGGCAAGCTGTTCGTCACCCTGGGTGAGCGCTCCATCCTCGAGGGCCGGAAGCAGGCGCGGGACGTGAAGAGCCACTTCGGCAAGGTGGTCCGCATCAATCCCGACGGCTCGGTGCCCCAGGACAATCCCTACCTGAACAACCCGGAGGCCAAGCCGGAGATCTGGTCGGTGGGCCACCGCAACATCCTGTCGGCGGCGCTCGACAGCCAGAAGCGGCTGTGGATCGTGGAGATGGGGCCGCAAGGGGGTGACGAGCTCAACCGCCCCGAGGCGGGCAAGGACTATGGCTGGCCCACCATCGGCTACGGTGAGGAGTACTCGGGCGCGCCCATCCACCAGAGCACCCAGGGCCCGGGCATGGAGCAGCCCGTGTACTACTGGGATCCGGTGATCGCCCCCTCGGGCATGACCATCTACACCGGGGACCTCTTCCCCGAGTGGAGGAACAACGTCTTCATCGGCGGCCCGGCCAGCAAGGCGCTGGTGCGGCTCATGCTGAGGAATGACCTCGTGGTGGGCGAGGAGCGGCTGGTCACGGACTTGAACGCGCGCATCCGCGAAGTGGTCCAGGGCCCGGAGGAGCGCTCTACCTGCTCACCGACGACACCAACGGCAAGCTGCTCAAGCTCACGCCGCGCTGACGTTCCACGTCACGGGGACCCGCGAGCAGGCGGCGCGGGAGGCAGGGGCGCGGCGGGAGGAGGTAGCCGGCGCCCCTGCAGCACCCACACCAGCGACACAGCGCCACGAGGACTCCTCCCCCTCTGGCGCCTGCCCCTTCTTGGTTGGCCTCGTGAATTCGCGCTTGGGTGTGAACCACTTCACAGCCTTCGCGAGAGGATGTTGGTAGACATGGGGACATCACAAGGTTCACGAAAATCCGGTCCGTGATGAAAACACGGAGAAGGACACGTGCGACCTTGCGAAAACAACCGATGAAGGATTCTCACATGCGTGGTTTGAAGTCAGTGGTCATGACTGCATTCGTTGCAATCGCCGTGGGCTGTGGTGGAACCGAGGCGGAACCGGAGACTGCTGGCCAAGGACTGGAGACCAAGAAGTCCGCATTGGGAACATCACCGCATTGTCCGGACACCAGTGGCTGCAACCAGTACCCAGTAGGGGTCCCGCTCTGCTGCAAGGTCTACGGCGCATGGACGTGCATCGAGAATCCCAGGCCGGCCGACTCGCCCGACTGCGGCGCGGACGCCTCGTACCTGCTTGAGTACTGCTTTCCGCCTGCATTCACTGCCTGCGAGTATTTGAGCAATCCGTGACTTCGAGTCTTTGACCGAGTGACTCGAGGAGAGCAAGGGGGAACGGAGCACCGTTCCCCCTTTGTATTTCGGCCCCCGAAAGGGTTTCAGCACCCAACGGGCCGCCCGAGCCGCTCAGACCTCGACGGGCGGAGGCGCGCGGCGCGCCGTGAGCGTGGCCCCCGCGGAGGCGGTGCTCACCAGCACCACCGCGAGCCACTGCACCGGGGAGAGGTGCTCGTGCAGGAACACGAGCCCCATGAGGGTCGCCACCGCGGGCTCCAAGCTCATCAGGATGCCAAAGGTGCGGCTCGGCAGGACGCGCAACGCCATCAACTCCAACGTATAGGGCAGCGCGCCCGACAACAGCGCCACCCCCAGTCCCGCCGCGAACAGCGTTGGATTCAACTTCGCCACCACTCCGGACGCGAGGGAGAAGGGCAGGATCGCGAGGCTGGAGAACACCATCCCCACCGCGACCCCCGCCCCCCAGGCAACACCCGGGACAGCCGCCCGCCCAGCACGATGTACGTCGCCCAGCACACCCCCGCGAAGAGCGCGAGCAGCACGCCCACCAGATCGAGCGCCCCCGGCCCGGCGCTCCAGGGCGTGATGAGGACGATGCCGAGCGCGGCGAGCACCACCCACAGGAAGTCCAGGGCCCGCCGCGACCCGGCGACCGCGAGCACCAGCGGACCGATGAACTCCAGCGTGACGCCCAGACCCAGGGGGATGCGGGTCAGGGCCGGTAGAAGCTGAGGTTCATCGTGCCGAGCACCAGGCCGTACGGAATGGCGGCGGTCCACTGGGCCCGGGTGAGGCGCGTGAAGGGGGGACGGAAGACCACGAGCAGGATGAGCGTGGCCAACACGACGCGCAGCCCCGCGGTCCCCACCGCGCCGAGCACCGGAAACAACCCCTTCGCGAGCGCCGCGCCCCCCTGGACACTCACGACGGCGAGCAACACCGCCGGAATCGGGGGAAGGGTCCAACCAGAACGGCCAGCGGGTGCCTCGTGCATGCTCCGCCCCCTATCACACGGCCGAAGCTCCGCTCACGGCTCGATTCGGCCCCACGGGCCCTGGGGGAGGAGCTCAGTCGAGCCCACGCACCTCGGTGTTGTCCGGCCCCAGCAGCCGCCCATCCTCCGAGCGCAGCTCCAACCTCCGCACGGGCCGGCCGCGCTCCCGGTCCACCAACTCCGAGGGGACGCTCCGGGCTCGAAGCAGTACGTGTCGCCCCACTGCCGGAGCGCCACGAGGACGTGAAACAAGCCGCGCCCCTTCTCCGTCAAGACGTACTCCTGATAGGCACTGCCATCCGACGCGGGCGCCATCTCCAGGATGCCGTGGCCCACCAGCGTGCGCAGGCGCGCCGCCAGGATGTTCTTCGCCGGGCCCAGGCTCTTCTGGAACTCACCGAAGCGGCGCTTGCCCAGCACCGCGTCGCGGATGATGAGCAGGGACCACCAGTCCCCGATGACGTCCAACGATCTCGCGATGGGACACCGCGCTGATTCAAGGCTCGTGCGCTTCACCCTCTCGTCCTCCTCATGTCCTTCCCGCGCCACGTGTCGTTCGCGCTTTGTGGTTGCATAATAAAACCACCCTCCGTAATAAAGCCACGGTGGTTTCATGATGAAACCAGAACACGGGAGGCGCGGATGCGACTCGAGAACAAGGTGGCGTTCATCACGGGTGGAAACAGCGGCATCGGTCTGGCCACGGCGCGGTTGTTCCTGGCCGAGGGGGCTCGGGTCGCCATCACCGGGCGCAACCAGGAGACGCTCGACGCCGCGGCGAGGGAGCTGGGCCCGGACGTGCTCACCCTCCAGGCGGACGTGAAGGACGTGGAGGCGACGGAGCGGGCGGTGGCCCGGGCGGTCGAGCGGTTCGGCTCGCTGGATATCGTGTTCGCCAACGCGGGCATCGGCGGGAGTACGCCGCTGGGCAAGACGGCCCTGACGGCCTTCGAGGAGGTGCTGCGCGTGAATCTCACGGCGGTGTTCTTCACCGTCCAGGCGGCGGCGCCCCACCTGAACAAGGGCGCGTCCGTGGTGCTCAATGGTTCCGTGCACAGCGTGCTGGGAGCGCCCGGGTACGCGGCCTACGCGGCGAGCAAGGCGGGGGTGCGGTCCATGGCGCGCGTGCTGGCCTCGGAGCTGTCTCCACGTGGTATCCGGGTCAACGTGGTGTCGCCGGGTGCGTCCCATACACCCATCTGGTCCGCACAGGCGTCCACCCCCGACGCCTACGCCGCGATGGAGAAGCGCCTCGCCCGGAGCATTCCACTCGGACGCATGGGCGAGGCCGACGAGGTGGCGAAGACCGTGTTGTTCCTCGCCTCGGATGATGCGTCGAACATCCAGGCCGCCGAGTTCTTCGTCGATGGGGGCACCACGGGCTCGCCGATGGGTGCACCCATCTACCGCACGTGAGCCATCCCCTCAGCGCGGCGTGAGCTTGAGCAGCTTGCCGTTGCTCGCATCCGTGAGCAGGTAGAGCGCGCCCTCCGGGCCCTGCACCACCTCGCGGATGCGTGCGTTCAAGTCCGTGAGCAGCCGCTCCTCGCCCACCACGCGGTCGTCCTTCATGACGAGCCGCACCAGGGCCTGGCTGGACAGGCCGCCGATGAAGATGTTGTCGCGCCACTCGGGGAAGAGAGCTCCGGTGTAGAGGGTCATGCCCGAGGGAGAAATCACCGGATCCCAGTAGTACACGGGCTGCTCCATGCCCGGGCCCTGGGTGCTCTGGTGGATGGGCTTGCCGGAGTACTCCTCGCCATAGCCGATGGTGGGCCAGCCATAGTCCTTGCCCGCCTCGGGGCGGTTGAGCTCGTCGCCCCCGCGCGGCCCCATCTCCACCGTCCACAACCGCTTCTGGCTGTCGAGCGCCGCCGACAGGATGTTGCGGTGGCCCACCGACCAGATCTCCGGCCCGGCCTCCGGGTTGTTCAAGTACGGATTGTCCTGGGGCACCGAGCCGTCGGGGTTGATGCGCACCACCTTGCCGAAGTGGCTCTTCACGTCCCGGGCCTGGACCCGGCCCTCGAGGACGGAGCGCTCACCGAGCGTGACGAACAGCTTGTTGTCGGGGGTGAACACGAGCCGTCCACCCGCGTGCAGGGTCGACTCGAGCGTGGGCTGCATGCGGAAGATGACCTGCACGTTCTCCACGCGCGGCTTCTCACCGTCCACGAGCTTCGCGCGTGCCACCGCCAGACCATTGCCGCCCTGGCGCGGCTCGTAATAGGTCCAGTAGATGAGGCCGCTCTGGGCGTAGTCGGGACCGACCTCCACGTCGAGCAGTCCGCCCTGGCCGCGACCATCCACGCGCGGCAGACCCGCGACGGCGGGGGACTTCGTGCCCTGGGGCGTGACGATGTAGAGCGAGCCGGTGGGCTTCTCCGTCACCAACATGCGCTGGTCGGGCAGGAAGGCGATGGCCCAGGGATTCTTGAAGCCCGAGGCGATTTCGCTGACCTGGAAGGCCGTCTTCGTCTGGACGGCCGGGGCGCGCGTCTGCTGGGGGAAGGCCGGTTTGAATTCGGGCACGTTGGGAGGAGCCGTCTCGACCGGAGCGCCCTGGGGGTTGGGCCCCACGCGCGGCACTGACTGCTGGCTGTCTCCCGCTCGCTCGGGAGCCAGATTCCCGCTCTGGTCCGAGCGTGGGCGGGCTCCCTGGCCATGAGCCACCTGCCCCAGACCGGGCAGGAGGACGGCCAGGACGACGGTCTTCAGGAAGGTGCGCATGGGGCCTCTCCACGGGGGCGCGAGGGATGGCGAAGCACGACAAGGATGTGTCGCCCCGGCGGAGCAGAACACCAGGACAGGCGAGGCTCGCCGCCCTGCACGGTGCGCGGCTGTTCTAGCATCGACAGCCATGACTGACATGTCCGCTGCTCCACGGTCTCCAGCGCCTCGTATCCCCACTGGCCCCCGGGGCCTGCCCCTCATCGGCGTCGTTCGCGACGCCCGGAAGGACATCCTGGGATTCCTCCTGCGGACGGCGTTGGAGCATGGACCCGTGGCGCAGTACCGCTTCGGTCTCGGACGCGCCTACCTCGTGAGCCACCCGGACGGGCTCAAGCACGTGCTGCAGGACAACGTGAAGAACTACACCAAGGACCACTTCAGCTACGCCATGGTCCGCCGTGTCGTCGGGGATGGTCTGCTCACGAGCCAGGGCGACACGTGGATGAAGCAGCGCAGGCTCGCGCAGCCGGCCTTCCACCGGGCCCGCATTACGGCCATGGCGGACCAGATGGTGCGCGCCACCGTGGATCTGTCCGAGCAGTGGGCCGAGGCCCAGCGGACGGGAGAGCCCCGCCTCGGGGCGGTGGACATGATGTCGCTCACCCTGCGCATCGTCGGCGAGGCGCTGCTGGGAGCCGACGTCCGCGCGGACACCGAGGCCGTGGGTCGCTCCTTCACCGTCATCACCGAACAGACCGTCGAGCGCTTCCGCTCGCTGCGGTTCATCCCGCCCGTGCTGCCCACCGCCTATGACCGGGCCTTCCGCGACGCCAGCCGCTCCCTGCGGCAAGTGGTGACCCGGGTCATCGCCGAGCGCCGCGCCCACACGGAGGACCGGGGCGACCTGCTCTCCATGTTCATGCTCGCCCGGGACGAGGAGACCGGCGAGCAGATGGATGACACGCACCTGCAGGACGAGGTGCTCACCATGCTGCTCGCGGGCCATGAGACCACCGCGAACGCGCTCTCGTGGACCTGGGCCCTGCTCTCCCAGAACCCGGACGCGGAGCGCACGCTGCACGCGGAACTAGATGCGGTGCTCGGCGGCCGCGCGCCGACGGCGGAGGACGTCCCGCGGCTCGTGTACACGCGCCGGGTGTTGGACGAGACGCTGCGCCTCTACCCACCCGCCTATGCCTTGAGCCGCAAGGTGGTGGAGGACGACACCGTCTGCGGCTACCAGGTGCTCGGCGGCTCGTCGGTCGACATGAGCCCGTATGTGACGCACCGCCTGCCAGAGTTCTGGCCGGATCCCGAGCGCTTCGAGCCGGACCGCTTCACGCCCGAGAAGGTCGCCGCGAGGCCGCGGTATGCCTACTTCCCCTTCCTCGGCGGCCCGCGGCAGTGCATCGGCAACAACTTCGCGCTGATGGAGGGGACGTTGATCCTCGCGACGCTCGCGCAGCGCCACCGGGCGAGACTGGTGGAGGGCTACACGCCGAGGCCCGAGCCCGTCATCACCCTGCGGCCCTCCGGCCACCTCCCCGTGCGCATCACCCCGCGCTGAGCCGCCCCCTCAGTTCGCCGACGCCGCGCCGCCCGCTTCCGCCTCGCCCTCGGCCTCCTCGTCCCCGTCGCCCTGGTCGTCGAAGCCCTGGGGCACGCCGTCCACGTAGGTGACGACGTTGCCCACCGTGGCGGGCACGCGCGGCCCCGGCGTCACCACGCCCGTGAGGTTGAGCGGATCCACCGCGGAGAGCTGCACGCGCACGCCCGCGGGCGCCTGCCGGCGGACCGCTCGCGCCACGTCCACCGCGTCGGGCAGGGCGAACTGCTCCCCCACGAAGCCCGCCACGAAGCGGCCTCCGCGAATCTCCCCGCGCGCCTCCATGCGCCGGTACACGTAGAGCAGCTCGCGCCACGAGGGCGCCAGCGCCTCGCGCATCACCAGGTCGCGCCACACAATCCCGTAGCGCTGGAGGAAGAGCCGCGCGAGCGACTCACGCACCTCGTCCTCGCCCTTGGGCTCCGAGGGCACCAGCAGGCTCCAGCGGCCCGGGCCCCCGCGCTGCAACTGCTTCTGCCGCTTGCGCTGGGCCGGGCTCTGCAACACCCGCAGGTTCTGCACCGCGTCCGCCGTGACGAGCCCCCGGGCGACGAGCTCCCACAGCGCGTCCTCCACCTCCGAGGGCAGCCGCCGCGAGCGCGAGCACAGGTCCGTGAAGAAGCACGCGCCGCGCTGCTCGAGCACCGTCACCACGTCCCTGGCCGGTCCGGACAGGTCCGGCGGGACGAGGATGCCGCCATCCGCCAGCACCGCGTTGGGCCGCGCCGCGGAGAGCATCCAGTCCAGGTCCTCGCGCCGCACGAAGGACAGGCTCGCGTTGCGGTTGGGCGACGCCGCCCGGGAGCGCACGGGCTCGGGCTCGGCGGGAGTCGCGGGAGCACCCCGGCGCGGGCCGGGCACGGGCCCGGCCTCCTTCTGCGTGAGCCGGCCCCAGGCCACCTCGCCCGAGTAGCACGCCCGCTCCAGCAGGTCGCCCAGGTAGTTCTTCATCCGCGCGGGCAGGAGGAAGCGCTCCCAGGCCGACGCGGGCGCCTCGTAGCCCTGCAACAGGCCGATGGCCTTGGACAGGCCCGTGGAGCCGCGCAGCGCGTCCAGTTCCTCCAGGTGGTGCCACCGGAAGAGGAAGCGCATGAAGTCCTGCGCGCTCAGCGGCTCGATCTCCTTGCGCAGCCGTCCCACCGTGAGCCGGTGGATGCGCTGCAACAGGCGCCGGTCACACCACTCCACCACGCCGGGAGGGGCGTCGGGCCGGAAGCGGCCCCGGAGGATGCCTCCCGCGGCCTCGAGCTGGTGCAGCGCGATGTTCACCTCGGACTCGTCCAGGGAGAGGATCGCCCCCAGCTCCGCCGCCGTCGTGGGGCCCAGCAGCTCCATCCAACCGCGCACCACCAGGGCCACCGCCGCGTCGCGCTCCACCGGCTTGTCCCCCGCCAGGGGCTCCAGCGCGGGTTGCAGGAGCACGTCGGGGAACAGGGCGCGCAGGGCGCGCAGCCGCTCGGCGGGCACGAGGTAGCGCGCGTCCCCCACCTCCATCCACGCCACCCGCCGCTGCGCCATGAGGCTCTTGACGAAGCCCCCCGGCACCCGCGCCTCGGGCAGGAGCACCAGTTGCAGGAGCGCGTCGTGCAGCTCGTCCTCGTCACGCATCGGCGGGGCCGCGTCGCGCACCACCTGCTCGATGGCGCTCGCGTCCAGCGCGCCGAAGGCCGCCGAGTCCTCCGCGGGCAGCGTGCGGCGCAGCACCACGTTGCGCACCCGGCGCTCCTCGGCCGGCGCGTCGTCCAGGAAGGTGTAGGGCTGGCTGTTCACCATCTGGTGGGCGAACACACTCGGCTCGGGCACGTCCCGGGCGACGAGCTGGATGCGGCCCTCCTTCATGCCCTGCAGCACCTCGCGCAGGCCGTCGATGTCCATGGCCTCGCGCAGACAGTCCTGCATCGTCTGATTCACGAGCGGATGGTCCGGCAGCTCCACGTCCGCGCCGCCGTGGTTGTCCTGGCACCCCACCTGCGCGGGGAACACCGCCGCGAGCAGGTCCTCGCTCCGGGCGCGCTGGAGGTTGGGAGCCACGCGCTTGCCCGCGGAGAAGCGCGACAGGGACAGCGCCCGCGTGGCGTTCCACCGGAAGCGAGTGCCGAACAGCGGCGCCTGGAGCACCGCCTGCACCAGCACCTCCTCCACGTTGTCGGGCGTGAGGAAGGAGAAGATGTCCTCCAGCGGGAAGGAGTGCTGCTCGCCCAGGGACAAGAGCAGGCCGTCCTCGGTGGCCGCCGCCTGCAACTCGAAGTCGAAGGTGCGGCAGAAGCGCTTGCGCAGCGCGAGCCCCCACGCCCGGTTGACGCGGCTGCCGAAGGGCGCGTGGAGGATGAGCTGCATGCCGCCCGCCTCGTCGAAGAAGCGCTCGGCCACGATGGTGCGGTGGCTCGGCACCACGCCGAGCACCTGGAGCCCCGCGCGCAGGTACGCCATCAGCGCGTCCACCGCGGGCGGCGTCAGCTTCAGCTCCTTCTCCAGGAAGCGCGCCGCGTCGTCGCGCTTGAGCAACTCCTCGCGCAGCCTGCCCACGTGCACGCTCAGCTCGTCCGTGCGGCCCGGGGCCTCGCCCCGCCAGAAGGGCACCGTGGGCGGCTGGCCGTGCGCGTTCTCCACCAGCACCGACGAGCCCATCACCCGTTGGATGCGCCACGCCGTCGTTCCCAGGAGGAAGATGTCCCCGGGCGAGGACTCCACCGCGAAGTCCTCGTCCAGCGTGCCCACCGTCTTGCCCTCGGGCTCGGCCACCACGTTGAAGGTGAAGGTGTCTGGAATGGCACCGCCATTGGTGAGCGCGGTGATGCGCACGCCCCGGCGCGCCTTGAGCCGCTGGTTCACCCGGTCCCGGTGCAGGTGCACGCCCGCGCGCCCGCGCCGCAGCGACACGCCCTCCGAGAGCGTCTCCAGCACCTTCTCGTACTCCTCCCAGGTCAGCTCGCGGTAGGGCCGGCCCGACGGAACAGGCCATAGAGGGCACGCTCGTCCCACTCCTCGCACGCGCACGCCGCCACCACCTGCTGCGCCAGCACGTCCAGGGGCTTCTCCGGCATGCGCACCGCGTCCAGGTCCCCCTCGTACACGGCGTGCAGCAGCGCCACGCACTCCATCAGCTCATCGCGCGTCATGGCGATGAGCACGCCCTTGGACACCCCGCCCTTGTAGTGGCCCGCGCGGCCCACCCGCTGCAACAGCACCGAGATGGAGCGCGTGCTGCCCAGTTGCACCACCAGGTCCACGTTGCCCACGTCGATGCCCAGCTCCAGCGACGCCGTGGCCACCATCACCGAGAGCTGTCCCGCCTTGAGCCGCTCCTCGGCCGACAGCCGCATCTCCCGCGACATGCTTCCGTGGTGCGCCGCCACCTTGTCCTGCCCCAGGCGCTCGGACAGGTCATGCGCCACGCGCTCGGCCAGCTTGCGCGTGTTCACGAAGACGAGCGTCGTGCGGTGCTCCCCCGCCAGCGCCACCAGCCGGTCATACACCGGCCCCACATCTCGTGCGTGGCCAGCGAGCCCAATTCCGCGTCGGGAATCTCCACCCGCAGATCCCACGGCCGCTGGTGCCCCACCTGCACCAGTCGGCACGTCTCGGCGCGCTCGCCCGTGAGGAAGGCGGCGATCGCCTCCAGCGGCTTCTGCGTCGCCGACAGGCCGATGAGCTGGGGACGCACCTCGGTGATGGCCTTGAGCCGCTCGAGCGACAGGGCGAAGTGGCTGCCCCGCTTGTCACGCGCCAGGGCGTGGATCTCATCCACGATGACGGTGCGCACACCGCGCAGCGTGGCCCGCGCGCGCTCCGCCGTGAGGTAGAGGTAGAGCGACTCGGGCGTGGTGATGAGGATGTGCGGGGGCCGGCGCACCATGCGCGCGCGATCCGCCGCCGACGTGTCCCCGGTGCGCACCTCCACCCTCAAGTCCTGGGGCGAATAGCCCGCGGCCCGCGCGCGCCGCAGCAGCTCCTCCAGCGGCTGGAGCAGGTTCTTCTGCACGTCGTTGCCCAGCGCCTTGAGGGGCGACACGTACAGCACCTGCGTGCGATCCGGCAGCGCCCCCTCCAGGGCCGGGCGGAAGAGCCGATCCAACGCGGCGAGGAAGGCGGTGAGCGTCTTGCCGCTGCCGGTGGGCGCGGCGATGAGCACGTCCTCCCAGGCCTGGATGAGGGGCCAGCCCTCCACCTGGGGACGCGAGGGCTCGCCCAGCCGCTCGGCGAACCACGCCTGGACCACCGGGTGGAAGGAGCCGAGCGCCGCGTGCGCGGTCACGGAGGGAGTGAAGGCGAGGGCGATCTGTGGGGCCATGGGGTGCTCCCTCGGGACTGAACATCGGTTGCGGTCGGACGTCAACGCACGCCCCTGGAGTCCCATCTCCGGACAAGGGTTGGACACACGTCCAGCAGGGTACGTCCGGCCCCCTCGACTGTTGTTTCGCCGCCATTCACTCGCGGTGGCAGACGCCGCGCGTCATGGAGAGCGGAAGCCCCATGTTTACATGCCGGGGAGAGGAGTTTCCCATGAGCTCTCCGAGCAGCCCCTACATCCTGGAAGCCCTCAACCCGGACGGGTTCCTCGCGCTCCGTCAGGAGGGGGAACCGCACCCGGTTCCCGAGGACTTCCTTTGCGAGTACGCCAATCCGGCGGCCGAAGCGCTCCTGGAAGAGCACCTGCCCGGCAAGCGCCTGTTCGCCACGCGTCCGGAGCTGGCCTGGGCGGGGCTGGCCTGGGGGCAGGTGCTGGCCACGGGCACGGCGCACACGTGTGTCCTGGAGACGAGGCAGGGGCCGGTGAGGCGGCAGGTGCGGGCCCGGGCGGCGCGGGTGGAGAAGGGGCTGCTGGCGGTGTGGCTGTCGGACGTGACGGAGACCGAGCGCTTCGTCCGGGAGACCGCGGACTTCGAGGAGCGGATGCTCTCCTTCGTGGAGTGCATTCCGGACCCCTTCTTCGCGCTCGACGGGGAGTGCCGCGTCTTCTACGTCAATGGAGCCACGGAGCGGCTGCTGGGCAAGCGGCGCCGGCGCTCATGGGGCGCCTCCTGGCGCAGGAGTACCTCGAGGGGCCCGGCTCACGGATACACGCCCAGGTGCGGCAGGTGCTGACCACGAGCCTTCCCGTGGACTTCGAGGAGCACTTCCACGGCCGGACCTTCCAGGCGACGGCGGTGCCCATGGACAAGGGCGTGCTCGTCTATCTGCGCGACGTCACGGACCTGAAGCGGGGACGTGAGCGCGGCCACGGCTGAGACGGCCTCGCGGAGCCCCTTTCAGCGCCCTTTCAGAGCCCCATCGAGCGGCTGGCCGCCGGGCGGGTGGCGGCGTGCGTCCAGGTGAGCCGGAAGGTGGCGGACGTGCCATCACAGGCCACGGGCTCCACCTGGATGTCCCCGGCCCCCGCGGCGCGCAGCGTCTCCGCGAGGAAGCCACAGGCGAAGTAGGGATTGTCCGCGGCCATGTCCTTCATCCACAGCGTGGCGGCGTGGGTGCCCAGCTCCTCGACACGGACCTCGTTGAAGTTGTTGCCGGCCCGGATGTTGTGCGGCACGCGCTCGAGCGTATGCCGGGGGCCCAGCCGCGTGACGAGCGACATGCTCGCGCGCCCCTGTGCCGTCAGCCGGAAGCCCTGCAGGTAGCGCTCGCCCAGCGCGGACCGGCCTCGCGCTCGGACTGCCCCGGGAAGACGTCCTTGGCGGCCACGCGCAGGAACGCCTTCCACTGATCCAGCGAGTATGACGGCCGCAGGGGCTCGCTCAGATCCAGGCCCGCGTCCTTGAGCCGACGCCGCCCCTCCCGCGACAGATGCGGCCCCAGGGCACGGATGAACAAGGCATCCACGGACTGCGCGAGAACGCGCTTTTCAGACGAAAGCGAGGGCGGCATGTCCTCAGGGTGACCATTCACCCTGGCAGGCGGCCATCCCCGCCCCCCGGTTCTGTGTGCTGGTGAAAAATCCGTCCTTCCTGAAGGAGAGACGACTGTCCGTCACCCGACAGCCGCCCCGCGTCACACCTGCATTTTCAACCGAGTCTCTTGGACCTCCAATGAACCGGGAGGCTGTTCGCGACCGGCCTGGCGCATGAGGCGGAGGATGGAGGGGCCGAGCACGTCCACTTCGGTGGAAGCGAAGGTCTCCGAGCCGAAGCGGCGGATGGTCTCCGTCTGACGCTCGAGGATGCGGGCGTCCTGCTTGAAGATGTGGAGGGCGACGGGGGTGATGAAGGGCTTGATGAGCCAGTGCGGCAGGGGCAGGCGGAAGGTGACGACGGCGTACACGACGGTGTCCCAGTCCTCGACGGGCGTCATGGCCGAGGTGACCATCAGGTGGCTGTCGGCGCCCAGGCGGTACTCCACCTGGGCGATGGAGGGCATGAGGAAGCGGTCGAAGTGCTGCAACACCCCGCCGCCCGGAGCGAGCAGGCGGCCCACGAGCCCCTCGGGCCGGGGCTCGCCGATGTACTCGGCCTCCACCTGCTGGGCGCTCCGGCGCACCACCACGTCGATCTCATGGCGTTGCTTCTCGGTGCGGAACAGCCCGCCGTGGAGGAAGGAGGTGTGGGGCACGTCGAGGGTGTTCTCCAGCAGGGCATGGAGCGAGCCGCCGGCGCGCAGGGTGCGGCGCACGGTGCTGTAGCCCGGGGCGTCCAGCAGGGGGAAGCGGTAGGGCTCGTGCGAGGGCTCGACGCCGGGGGTGGAGTACACCCAGACGAAGCCCTCCTGCTCGCGCGTGGCGTGCCGGTGGCGCAGCGGCTCTTCGCCTCGGGCTCGCCGATGAGGCCGGGGACGGCGCGGCACTGGCCCGAGGCGTCGAAGCGCCAGCCGTGGTAGCCGCACTGGAGCTGGCCGTTCACCACGCGGCCGAGGGACAGGGGCACGTTGCGGTGGGGACAGCGGTCCGCGAGCGCCGCGGGCTTGCCGCTGGCGTCGCGGAAGAGGACGAGCGGCGAGCCCTGCAACGTGCGCGCGAGGGGCTTCTGGCCCAGCTCGCTCGAGGTGCAGAGGATGAACCAGCTATGGGGCAGGCGCACCACCGATACCAGCCCCGATGGCGCGGCCGACCCCCGCGCTTCCTCACGAGAAGAACCCATGGCGCGCAATCTAATGCGCTTGCCTGCCTACCAGGAGGGGATTGACCGGGAGGAGCGCCGGTCCAGGCCTCGCATCTGGGCGGACGGACAGCGCGGACCCACGTTCAAGGGTATGAAGACGACGCCCGAACTGATCGAGGGAGTGCGCACCACCGCCCTGGAGCTCAAGGGCGAGGACACGGACTTCGATGCGCTCCTGGAGGGCATCGGGGACGCGCGCTTCGTGCTGCTGGGCGAGGCCACCCATGGCACGCATGAGTTCTACCAGGCGCGCGCCGTGCTCACCCGCCGGCTCATCGCCGAGCGGGGCTTCAGCGCGGTGGCGGTGGAGGCGGACTGGCCAGACGCGCTGCGGATCAACCAGTACGTCCGGGGCGAGCCCCGGACAGCCGGGTGGACGAAGCCCTGGACGACTTCCAGCGCTTTCCCCGGTGGATGTGGCGCAACGCCGAGATGCGGGCGTTCGTGGAATGGCTGCGCGCGCACAACGCCTCCCGGCCGGAGGGGAGCGGGCGGGCCTCTATGGGTTGGACCTCTACAGCCTGCACGCCTCCATGCGCGAGGTGGTGCGCTACCTGGAAGCGCGAGACCCCGTGGCGGCGGCGCGCGCGGGACCGGTACGCGTGCTTCGACCGCTTCGGCGAGGATGCCCAGTCCTATGGGCACGCCACCACCTACGGCTACGCGGACACCTGCGAGGAGGCGGTGCTGGTGCAATTGAGGAGCTGCGCGAGCGCCGGGCGCGGGACGGAGCGAGCGAGCAGGACGCGCACTTCCACGCGGAGCAGAACGCCCGGCTGGCGAGAGACGCGGAGGCGTACTACCGGGCCATGTTCGCCGGACGGGATGAGTCGTGGAACCTGCGCGACACGCACATGGCGGACACCGCGGATGCCCTGTCCGAGTACCTCGGCCGGCGCCGCGGGGCGCCCGCGCGCCTGGTCATCTGGGCCCACAACTCGCACCTGGGCGATGCCCGCGCCACGCAGATGGGGGACCAGGGGGAGCTGAACCTGGGTCAGCTCCTGCGCGAGCGGCATGGGCGGAAGACGTTCAATGTGGGGTTCACCACCTACACGGGCACCGTCCTCGCCGCGCGCGAGTGGGACACCCCGAGCCGCAGGAGGCGGGTGCGGCCCGCGCTGCCGGGCAGCTACGAGGCGCTCTTCCACGAGGTGGGTCTGCCCGCCTTCCTGTTGAGGATGGAGGACCTGGGCGAGGCGGGCTCCGCCCTGCGCGAGCGGCGCCTGGAGCGGGCCATTGGCGTCATCTACGCCCCCCATAGCGAACGCCACAGCCATTATTTTTTCGCGGACCTGCCCGCGCAGTTCGACGCGGTCCTGCACTACGACACCACGAGTGCCGTGCAGCCGCTCGATCGGGATGCGGGCCACGAGGAGGAGGACGCGGCGGACACGTGGCCCACGGGGATGTAAAGGGTCTCCGGAAGGAGACTCCAGTAGAATGGGCCCCATGAACCGAGCTGTCCTCTTCCTGTTCCTCGTGCTCGTCGGCTGCAACCGGGGTGAAGCCGTCCGGGCCATCATCCAAATCGACCCCGCGCTGAAAGCGAGCTGCGTCGTCCTGGAAGTCCGCACCCCGGAGGAGAGCTCCGTACGGAATCCACGCCCCTCACCCGCCCGGAGGATCAAACGCTAGACGTGGCCGTGTTCCGCAAGGACCTCCCCGCGGATGTCCAGCTCCAGGCGCGTGCCCTCTGGGGGAGAGAGGGCTGTGAAGGCGAGTCGTTCTACAATGGGCGCAGCGAGCCGGTCGGCGTGCACTTCGAACCAGGGACCAAGGACGTCACGCTGACCCTGTCCCCACCGAGCGCCGCCGAGGACGAGGATCGCGATGGCTTCGTCACGTCCCAGTTGGGCGGGGCGGACTGCGATGACAAGGAGTCCAAGCGCCAGCCCCAGGCCCAGGAAGTGTGCGACGCGAGCGATGACCTCAACTGCAATGGCCAGCGTGGCTGTGACGACAGTGCCTGCTCGCCCTCGGCCTGTAGCCGAGCCCCCACCTCGCTCGTCTTCAGCCCCTCGGACCTGACGACGATAGCGGGCCAGTGCTCGGCGCCGGTGATCGTGGAGCGCCGCGAGTCCGACGGGAAACCCTCCCTGGCTGGCTTCGCCACGCCCATCACCCTGGCGAGCACGTTCGGCCCCGGCGTGACCTTCCACTCGGACCCGGGTTGCACCTCGTCGCCGCCCTCCGCCATTGCCGCGGGCAAAAGCAGCGTCACCTTTTATGTGCGCAGCACCACGGTCGGCACGGGCCCGCTGAGCGCCAGCTCTTCCGCGCTGTCGCAGCAGGCGACCCTGACCCATACCCTGCGCCCCGGGTCCGCGACCAAGGTCGCCCTCGCCTCCCCGAACACCACCAGCCAGGCGGGGGACTGCGCTCCCGTCGCCCTTGAGTGGCGCGATGCGTTCGACAATCTCACCACCGAAACACTCTCCAAGCTCAGCCTCTCCATCAGCCCAACGCCCGCCAACACCGCGGAAGCAGCGCTCTACCAGGATGCGGGTTGCACCCAGCCGCTGAACCTCGGCAACCAGCTCCCAGCCGTCTCCTCGTTGTATTTCCGAGGCACCCGCACGAACACGTACACCCTCACGGCCAAGGTCAACGCGACGTCACAGCAAACGCAAGAGGCCCGGACCGTGAAACCCCTGGCCGCCTCGAAGTTGTCCTTCTCGTCCTCGACCGGACAAACCCTGATGGCCGGAGAGTGCTCCGCTCCGGTCAACGTCCGCATCACGGACAAATTCGACAACCTCTCGCCTCTCCCCACGGGCCAGTCGCTCTCCCTGTCCACCACACCGGCGGCAAGCTTCGAGGCATTCTGGGGAGCGGGATGCGAGGGTTCCAAGAAACTGACCACGCCCTTCGACCCTCAAGGAACCACGGAGGGGCCCATGTCTTTCAAGATCAAGACGGGTGGCCCGGTGGAACTCAAGCTGAGCGGGAACGCGTTGGTAGAGGCGAAGCAGACCCACACCATCGTCCCCGTGGTGAGGCGCGGCTCGTGCCGGATGGATAATGGAGACAAAGAGGAGAACTGCCCTATCAGCAGCGCCAGCAACACGACAGTCCCCGTCACCCTGTCTCGCAGCTTCCTCGTCTTCCAGGCCACCACCACCAACGAGGAGCCCATCAACGCCTTCATTCGGTGCTCGTTGGGGACCTCCATCGTCACCTGCAAGCGTAACGGCACCACGGGAATAGCGAATATCGACTGGCAGGTGGTGGAACTCCACCAAGGCCTGTCCGTCCAGCATTTGCCCAGTGTACCGTGCACCCAACCCCCTCCCCGCCTCCCCACGTCAGTCGACATCTCGAAGAACTTCGTGCTCTTCAGCTCCTCCCAAGATGGGAGTATCCTGAACCACGACGACTTCGCTTCAGTCGAACTCACCAGCAATGGTGGTAACACCAACGTCAAGGCCTTCCTGTTCGACGCCTGCGCCTCGAACCAGCTCTTCAACTTCCAAGTGGTCCAATTCACCGGCAGCGACGTGCAGCGAGGCCTCACGGGAGCGATGCCCTCCAATAGCGGAACGCTGACAGTGACAGGACAGCCCACCACGGACCCCACCCAGTCCATCTTGCTGTCCACCGGCAGGTCAGCACCGAGGGCCAGGACATCTACAAACGGATGATCCGGGGTGAGATTGATCAATCGAACACCACCCAGTTGCTCTTCCGCCGTGGGGCCAATGCCGCGATCACCACCGCCGACATTCCCCAAATCTCCTGGGAACGCATCACCTTCCCCACGGGCACGAGCGTCCAGACGCACCTGTTGACGGTGAATGATGGTGCAGCGAGCACCAGCACCACGTTGGCCACGCCAGTGGATGCGACCCGGACGCTGCTGCTCACCAGTTCTCAGGCGGGCGGACAGGGGGCAGGCGAGACCTCGTACGGCGCGAACGACATCCTGGGTGTGGCCACCGGGAGACTTTCCCTGAGTGGCAACCAGCTCTCGGTGACCAGGGACGCTCCCAACGGGAGCACGAGTTGGAGGGCCTACACCATCCAATTCGAGCCCTGAGCAGCCACGGCCCACACCGGCGCGGGGCCAACGCCCCGCCCGGGTCCCGGGTCAGCTGCCTCCATCGGGTTGGCGGATGCACATGTCGCCAATAAAGGTGATGTAGGCACAGAGAGGCAACTGGGGCCCGCAGTCCGAGTTGGAAGCGCACGGCCCCGAGCAGAAGAAGCCACCCCAGCCCTCGGCGCAGAGCGAACTCTCGCAATCATTGCCGCTCACACAGGCGTCTACCCCCGAACGCCCGGTCCCACGCGGCCCGGTGAGGCACAGACAGCCCTCCGACTCGTCGCACTCGCAGCGCTCGTCCGCCGGGCAGTCGCTGTTGAACGTGCATGCGCTCCGCGAGCCGCCCCCCGGAACGCCCGCATCGGGAACCGTGTCACCGCCGTCCGTGGGAGCTCCCGCGTCCACGGGCTCACCCGCGTCCACGGACGCATCCGGTGAACCACCGTCTCCCTCCGTGCCACCGCCCGCGTCCGCGACGTCCCCCCCATCCACGGACGCATCCGGCGCACCGCCGTCCATCTGGTTGCCCACGGGCCCCGCATCGTGTCCCCTGGAAGAGCTGCCCCCGCATCGCACGAGCGCCACGACTCCCATCACCGCGAAAAAGACAGACAGCCTTCTCAAGTGCACCTCTCCCGTGCGACGCGTTCTATTTTCCTTTGTCATACCACATCGGCGCTCACTTCCCGAGGTGGGAGGTCGTCACCTCGAGCAGCGCGCGCAGGCGGGCCAGTCTGCGCAGGTCCCGGTGATAGCCGACCCAGACATCCCGCCCGGGAGGCTGCTCGCCCAGCTCGACTCGCTTCAGCCCGGGCGTGCGGTCGCCGAGGGACACGGCAGCACCGCCAGTCCCGAGCCCGCCGCGCACATCCTCGCCTGGACATCCCGGTTGTTGCTGCGAAAGCCAATGTGCGCCCCGGGCAGCATCCGCTGAAGCCAGTCCACGTCCGGGAGCGCACCCAGGGCCGTATCCATCGTCACCAGCGAGCAGCCCGCCCCGTCCCCCACGCGCGGAGGTGGCAACCCGGCGGCGGCATAGAGCGCGTAGTCCATGTGCATCAGCTTGTGCTGGATGAGCTCCGGCTCCTCGAAGGGGCGGCTGCGAAACGCCGGTCGGCCTCCCGCCGCGCCAGACTGAACCTCCGCGCATCCGTGACGAGCTCGATCGTCACGCGCGGATGCTTCTTCACGAACTCGGCGAAGACCGGCGTCAGCATGTGGACGCCGAACCAATCCGAGGACGAGACGCGCAGCATGCCGTCCAGGTGTTCGCCCTGGCCGGAGAGCTGGCGCTCACACGCGAGTGCCTCCTCCTCGATCCGTTCCGCGTGGGCGAGCACCGTGGTGCCCTCGTCCGTCAGCACATAGCCCTCGTGGGTCCGCTGAAAGAGGGTCTGGCCCACGGCCTGTTCGAGCGCCCGCAGGCGCCTGCTCATCGTCGGGTGCGTCTGGCCCAGTTGTCGCGCCGCGGCGCCCAGCGTGCCGGTCCGCGCGATCGCGAGAAATATCTTTAAGTCACTCCATTCCACGCGGCACCGTAAATAAATGTACGGCCGCCGTGCAAGTTCGTCTGTTTCGGGAAAATCCCGTGCGACCCAGATTGTCGGCGTCCCCCACGCGAGGAACGCCGCCATGAGCGCCATCCCCTCTTCGATGCACGCACTCGTCCTGGAGAGCCACTGCGCTCCCCTCCAGCTCCGGGAGCTGCCGCTTCCCCGTCCCGACAAGGGCCAGGTCCTGGTGCGCATCAAGGCCAGCGGGGTCAATCCACTGGACATCAAGATCCGGCTCGGACAGGCGTCACATACCAGGACACGACTTCCCGCCGTGCTGGGCATCGATCTGGCGGGAGTCGTGGAGGCCGTGGGGCCGGACGTCACCGGCTTCCAACCGGGAGACGAGGTCTACGGAATGACGGGAGGCGTGGGCGCGCTGCAAGGCTCGCTCGCCGGCTTCGCCGCCGTGGACGCCAGACTCCTGGCCCACAAGCCCACCCGTCTGAGCATGCGGGAAGCCGCCGCGCTCCCCCTGGCGTTCATCACCGCCTGGGAGGGGCTCGTGGATCGCGCCAACATCCGCCCGGGCCAGAAGGTCCTGGTCCAGGGCGGCGCGGGGGCGTGGGCCACATCGTCGTGCAGCTCGCCCGGGCGCTCGGAGCGGAGGTCTTCGCCACCGCGTCCTCCGATCAGCGCGAGTTCATCGAGAGCCTGGGGGCGACCTTCATCGACTACCGCGCCACGCCAGTGGAGGACTACGTGTCACGGCATACCGCGGGAGAGGGCTTCGACATCGTCTATGACACGGTGGGCGGCGCCACGCTGGATGTGTCGTTCAGCGCCGTGCGCAACTACGTCGGCCACGTGGTGAGTTGCCTGGGATGGGGCGAGCACACGCTCGGGCCCCTGTCGTTCCGCGGGGCCACCTACTCGGGGGTCTTCACCCTGTTGCCCATGCTGACCGGCAAGGGGCGGTCCCACCACGGCCATATCCTGCGCGAGGCGGCGAAGCTGGCCGATGCCGGTCTTTGAGGCCGTCGCTGGATCCCCGCCGCTTCACGCTCGACACCGTCCAGGAGGCCCATGCGTCCCTGGAGAAGCGGACCGCCACGGGCAAGCTGGTCATCGACATCGCGAGCTGAGGGTCTCAGCGCTGGTAGCTCCTCCGAGCCCGAGTGGAGCGAAGAGTGACTATCTTCCCGGCACCATGCCTCCACCCTGATCAGCCTGCTCACCGATTTCGGCCTGACGGACACCTACGTGGGCCAGATGAAGGCGGCGATCCTCCGGGTCGCTCCCCACGCGCGCCTCGTGGATCTCACGCACGCGGTGCCCGCGCAGGACGTGAGGGCCGGCGCCTTCCTGCTGTGGAGCGCGGTGGAAGCCTTCGCCGAGGGCTCGCTGCACCTCGCGGTGGTGGATCCCGGCGTGGGCTCCGCGCGACGGGCCGTGGCCGTGAGAAGCCACCGGGGCGACGTGCTGGTGGGCCCGGACAACGGCCTGCTGGTGCCCGCGCTCTCACTGCTCGGCGGACTGGCCCACGCCGTCGAGCTGACCGACCCCACCGGTGGGGACCCCGACGCTCGCGGACCTTTCATGGCAGGGATTTGTTCGCCCCCGTGGTGGGCCACCTCGCGGCGGGCGTGCCACTCGAGCAGCTCGGCCAGCGCCTGGAGCAACTGGAGGCGCCCTTCACCTTCCCCGAGCCCCAGATGGAAGGCGGAGGCGGCGCGCTCGTGGGCGAGGTGCTGCACGTGGATACCTACGGCAACCTCATCACCAATCTACCCGTGGCGCGGCTGCCGGCCCGCTTCGACGTCCAGGTCGGCGACCGCCTCATCCCGGACGCGCCCCATGCCCACTATCAGGCCGTCGCTCCCGGGGCGCTCCTGTCCCTGGGAGGCAGCACGGGGCTGCTGGAGGTGTCCGTGCGCGACGGCGACGCGGCGCGGGTGCTCGGCGTGGGCCGGGGCGCCCGGGTGCGCGTCGCCGCGCGCGGTTAGCCCGCCTCAGCGCTTGGTGGGCTTCTTCTTCGGCGGGGTGGGCTTCTTCACCTGATTCTTCGTGGGCAGGTTCGGGCCGGAGGCGAGATCGAACTCGTAGGTGCCGCCGAGCAGGACGCGGAAGTTGTAGATGTCGGAGAGGTCCGGCGTCACCGCGATGCCCGCCACGGCCTCGAGCACCAGTCCCGGGAAGAGCTCGCGGCGCACCACGGGGATGATCTCCACCTGGTTGGCGTTGTTCGTCCACGTCGGGGTGATGGCGGGCTCGAAGTAGCGGCGGCCGATGACCTCCAGGCCCACCAGGGTCTGGTCGTTGATGTTGTACGTGCCCGCCACCGCGAGCTGCAGCGCGTCCGGAACGTCGAAGTCCGCCCGGGAGCCACGGTCACGCGTCCCATGGTGGAGGTAGCTCGGGTTGAGCATGAAGCGCAGGTCCTTGGTCACCCGCAGCTCGGCGATGAACGTGCCCTCGATGTCCCACGTTCCGTCCGACAGCAGCGGCTGGACGGCGTCCTGGTCGCTCGGCCCGGTGGGGAAGGTGACGCGGCCATAGGCGCCCAGCGCCAGGGGGCCCGCCTCCAGGAAGGTCCACTGCAGACCGAGCGGGATGTCACCGAAGGCCACCTGGAAGTTGCTCTCCCCGGGCGTGCCGAGGCCCAGGACCTCGAAGTAGACGTTGGCCTCCACGTTGTCGACGATGCCCCAGCGGATGCTCGGGGAGACCTGGTGGTAGGGCAGCGACTTGCCCTGCTCGAGCGAGAAGAAGCCCTGGTAGCGCAAACCGAGCTCCAGGTTGCCCGGCCGGGTCGTCGACGCGGTGCGCGTCACCATGGCCCGGTAGGGCTTGGCCAACACAGCGGAGGAGGAGAGGAGGCAGACAGCGGTGGTGAGAGCGAAGGAGAGATGCCCGGCGTTCATGCGGCGGGACCATAGTTCGGCGCCCGCGCTCATGGCGCACGGAGTGAAGGGGTTGGAGGTGTGGTCTCGCCTGCTCCCCTGGCCCACTTCGAGCAGGCACTCGTCGGGGGCGCCCCTCCGCCCGGCCGTCTGTCGAGTGCTATACAACCCTCCCCTTTGTGTCGCATATTGTTTCGAGGCGGCATTCCAGGGAGCCCGCACCACGTCCAGCCAGCGTTCGAGCGAGGACCTTCGCAGTGAGTGACACCACCGTCGAGGAGTTGCGCGGGGACCTCGAGGCGCCCCTCGAGCAGACCGGCGCCGAGGTGTCGCTCGAGCCGCTGCCCATGTTCGACACGGCTCCCCTCCCAGATGCGCCAGCGCTCGCAGCACCGGCCTTCCACATCACGCTGTCCCCGCGGCAGCCCTTGCACGGGAAGAAAGAGCCATGGAGCCCAAACGAGCTGTCACCATCCTGATGGCGGATGACGACCCGGATGACCGGGACTTCGCCCGCTCGGCCATGCAGGAGAGCCGGCTCGCCAACGAGCTGCGCTTCGTCGAGGACGGCGAGGAGCTCATCAACTACCTGCGCCGCCTCGGCCGCTACGCCAACCCCAAGGACTCCCCGCGGCCCGGGTTGATCCTCCTGGACCTGAACATGCCGCGCAAGGATGGCCGCGAGGCGCTCCGGGAAATCAAGTCCGACCCGGCGCTCAAGAACATCCCCATCGTCGTGCTGACCACGTCCAAGGCCGAGGAGGACATCCTGCGCAGCTACAACCTCGGGGCCAACTGCTTCATCACCAAGCCAGTCACCTTCGATGGGCTCGTCGAGGTCGTGAAGGTGCTCAACCGGCACTGGCTGCAGATCGTCGAACTGCCTCCCGAAACAAACCCCGAATGAGACGTGCGGCCGATGCACATGCCATCCGCGTCCTGCTCGTCGAGGACGATGAGGATGATTACGTCCTGACCCGGGACTGCCTGCGGCAATTGGGACCGCGGCGGGTGGAGCTCGAGTGGGTGGCGACCTGCGAGCGGGCCCTGGAGGAGATGGAGTCCGGCAACCATGACGTGTGTCTGGCGGACTACCGGCTCGGCGCCATGACGGGGCTCGAGCTGCTCCAGCAGGCCCGGAGCAGGGGCTGGAGGGCCCGTTCATCCTGTTGACCGGACAGGAGGACGACGACATCGACCATCAGGCCCAGCAGGCCGGGGCCACCGACTTCCTCGAGAAGTCCCAGCTCACCCCCACGCTCCTGGAGCGCTCCATCCGCTATGGGCTCCAGCACACGCGCACGCTGGAGGCCCTGCGCCGCTCCCAGGAGAGCTTCCGCGAGCTCATCGAGCGGCTGCCCGACGGCGTCTGCGTGATGCACGACACGCGGCTCATCTACATGAACCCCACCTACGTCCGCCTGCTGGGCTACTCGTCCCAGAAGGAGCTGTTGGGGAAGACCCTGCTGGAGCTGGGACTGAAGTTCCTCCGTCCGGAGGATTGGCTCCCGCTCCAGGCGGATGTCCAGCGCTCGGAGTCCACGGGCGAGCCCATCCCCCCGGGAAGTCCTGCTGCTGGCGCGCGGGGGGGCCGCGTTCCCGCGGAGCTCTTCCATCTCCCCCTGATGTTCGACGGACAGCCGTCCCATGTGTGGGTCGTCCGGGATCTGACCGAGCGCAAGCAGATGGAGGGACGGCTGCTGCGCGCGGATCGCATGGGCTCGCTCGGACTGCTCGCCGCGGGCGTCGCGCATGAGATCAACAACCCGCTCGCCTACACGATGGCCAACCTGGACCACCTGGAGAACCGGTGCTGCCCCGGCTGGGCTTGTGTGCCTCCGGGCGCAAGGAGGTCCAGGAGCTGGTGGCGGATACCCGGCTCGGCATCACCCGGGTGCGCGACATCGTGCGGCAGTTGAAGATGTTCTCGCGTGGGGACGAGGACGGGGCCCTGGCGCCCGTGGACGTGCACCGGGTGCTCGAGTCCTCCATCGACATGGCGGTGAACGAGCTCAAGCACCGCGCGCGGCTGGTGCGCGACTACGGGGAGCCGGTCCAGGTCCAGGCGAAGGAAGGCCGGCTCGGGCAGGTGTTCCTCAACCTGCTGGTCAACGCGGCCCATGCCATTCCCGAGGGGAACGCGGCGGGCAACGAGGTGCGCGTCGTCACGCGGCGCGAGGGGGCGCGCGTGCGCATCGAGGTGCGCGACACGGGCGTGGGCATCTCCCCGGAGCACCTCGGGCGGATGTTCGAGCCGTTCTTCACCACCAAGCCCGTGGGCGTGGGCACCGGGCTCGGCCTGTCCATCTGCCACGACATCGTGACGAGCTTCGGCGGGCAGATGGGGGTGGAGAGCCGCGAGGGACATGGCAGCACCTTCTGGATCCTCCTCGACGCCATCAACCCCGAGGCCCGGGTGGAGGCCCCACCAGCGCCCGCCGAGGCGGCCCCCGCCGCGCGCAGGGCCGCGTGCTCGTCGTGGATGACGAGCCGATGATTGGCACGTCCATCCGCCGCACCCTCCAGAGGGATCATGAGGTGGTGACGCTGACGAGCGCGCGCGAGCCTTCGCGCGGCTCATGAGCGGAGAGCACTTCGACGTCATCCTGTGTGACGTGATGATGCCGGAGATGAGCGGAGTGGAGCTGCACCAGCAGCTCGCGCAGCACCTGCCCGCGCTGGCCGATCAGCTCATCTTCCTGTCCGGAGGTGCCTTCACGCCCAAGGCCCGCGAGTTCCTCGCGCGGGTGGACAACCGCCGGGTGGACAAGCCGTTCTCCGCCCGGGAGCTGCGGGACATGGTGCAGTCGGTGCTGGCGCGCGCCCCGGACGTCTGACGGCGCGACGCGTTCCGGCTCCCATCCAGTGACAAAACCCACCTGGGGGACTGGCGCGCCCGCCTTCGCGGGTGCATACCGCACCTGACCGTGAAGAAGCCCTCACGGCAGAAAGCAGACTCATGAAACCGAAGTTCGGGACTGATTTGACCACGGGCAGCATCCCCCGGCACATCGTGACCTTCTCCCTGCCGATGCTCGTCGGCAGCCTGCTGCAGACGGCCTACAGCTTCATCAACGCCATCTGGGTGGGGCAGTTCCTCGGCACCGGGGCCCTGGCCACCGTCACGGTGAGCTTTCCCGTCGTCTTCACCCTCTTCGGCATCGGGATGGGCATGACGCTCGCGACGAACATCCTCGTGTCGCAGAGCTACGGCGCCGGGCGCTTCGACGAGCTGCGGCAGGTGGTGGACAGCTCCACCGTGTTGATCCTCGGCCTGGGCATCCTGCTGACCCTGCTGGGCGAGCTCTTCACGCCCCACATCCTGCGTGCCATGGACACGCCGGAGGACATCTTCCAGCCCTCGGTGGACTACCTGCGCATCTTCCTGCTGTCGCTGCCCTTCAGCTTCGGCATGTTCGCGCTGCGCAGCATGCTGCAGGGCATGGGGGACTCGAAGACGCCCCTGTACTTCCAGTTCATCTCCGTGGTGCTCACCACGGTGTTGGATCCGCTCCTCATCTTCGGCTCCCTGGGCCTGCCGCGCCTGGGGCTCAACGGCACCGCCTGGGCCACCCTCGTCTCCCAGGTGCTCGTGCTGGCCGTGCTGGTGGCCGGCTGCACCGGCAGAAGTCCCCCGTCGCCCCCGGCTGGCCCCGCCTGCGCCACCTCGGTCCGGCCACCTCGCGGACCTTCCGCATCGGCGTGCCCGCCTCCATCCAGCAGTCCCTGGTGTCACTCGGCATGGTGATGGTGACCGGCATCGTGAATGGCTTCGGGGAGATCTCCACCGCGGCCTTCGGCGCGGCCTCGCGCATCGATCAGATCGCCTTCATGCCGGCCATCAACTTCGGCATGGCCATCTCGACGCTCGCCGGACAGAACCTGGGGGCGGGCCACCTGCCCCGCGTCCGGCAGATCTTCGCGTGGGGGTGTGCCTTCAACGGGGCCATCACCCTCGTCATCTCCGCGGTGGCCGTCCTCTTCCCGGAGGCGCTCCTGAAGGTGTTCATCACGGATCCCGTCGTCGTCGAGCTGGGGACCTCGTACCTGCACATCGTGGGCGCCTGCTACGTCCTGTTCGGTCTCACCTTCGTGAGCAACGGCATCATCAACGGAGCCGGCTCGACGCTGGTCACCACCGTCATCTCCCTGCTCAGCCTCTGGGTGGCCCGGGTCCCCCTGGCCTACGCGCTGTCGCGCCAGATGCACGACGTGAAGGGCATCTGGTACGCCATCGTCATCAGCTTCTTCGTCTCGCTCGGCTGCAGCATGGCCTACTACTTCTCCGGGCGCTGGATGCGGGGCTGGCCCAGAGGAAGACGGTCCCCGCCGAAGAGGGGACCGAGCAGAACCCCGCCAAGGTCTTCGCCAACGAGGCCGGCGAGGCCTGAGGGTTCAGGGAGCCATCAGCGCGGCGAGCCGGGAGGCCAGCTCCGCCTCGGCGCGCAGCCCGGCGTCATCCAACTGCTCCGCATGGGTGCGCAGCAGCTCCGCCGTCCGCTCCGCCAGCTCCCGGGCCCGGGCCTTGTCCCCCGCGTGCCAGGACGTGCACGCCGCCTGGGCGCCGAGGATGAAGTTCGTCAGGGCCGCCGTCTTGCGCACCGTGTCCTCGGAGTACCACGTGCCGGTGGACGAGAGCGGCTCGCTGCCCTCGTAGCTCGCCGTCACGAGCGTGGGCGGACTCGCCTCGCCGCGAGCGGGCGTGAAGGAGAGCTCCCCCGACATCATCCGCTGCCCGGGCTGGATGTCCGCTTCGCGGGAGAGGCGCGCGAGGATGGCGCCGCGCCGCCGGGAGAGGAAGACCGTGGAGATCTCCAGCGAGGCCAGGCTCGCGCCGGGTGACACCCCGGGCACGCCATATACCGCTTCCACCCGGAAGCCCGGGGCGGAGTGAGCACCATCTTCAAGTCATACGCGATGGGCGTCACCAGGTAGTCGAAGTCCTCGTCGAAGACCGTCCGCGTGCGCTCGGCGTCACGCAGGTAGAAGGCATTGGCGCCCCGCACGGAGGAGATGGCCGTGACGAAGGACTGATCGAACGCGAGGTTCACCCCGAAGAGCGTCAGGTCCCGGCCCTCCTGGGAGTGGTCGCGCAACAGCTTCATGAACCCGCCCTCTTGCGTCTGGCCCACGTTGGGCATCGCGTCCGTGAAGAGGAAGACGCGGCGGGAACGTGACGCGTCCGGCTCGCGCGTGGCGAGTTGTTGGTAGCCATCGCGCAGCCCGCACTCGATGCAGGTCGAGCCGTCCACCCGGATGGTGTCGATGGCGCGCAGCAGGGCCTGGCGGTCGCGCACGGGCGTCTGCTTCACCAGCACCTGGGAGGTGTCATCGAAGATGACCAGCGAGAGGGTGTCGTGCTCGTCCAGCTTCGCCACCAGCCGGCGGGCCGCTTCCTTCACGGCCTCCATCGGCTCGCCCTGCATGGACCCGGAGTGATCGATGACCAGCGCCGCGTCGAGCGGCTGGCGGTGGAAGGTGGAGGGATCCACGTTGGACGAGAACCCCACCTGCACGAACACCTCCTGACGGCCCGTGTCGATGGCCGTCGCGATGCCCTTCGCCGTGCGCAGACACAACACCTGCTCACAGGGCGGGCCCTCCAGGGGAAGATCATGCTCCGCGTAGAGCCCCTCGGCGGTGAAGTCCTCCGCGCGGGGAATCTCCCCCGCGTCGATCTTCCGCCGCGCCAGCGCGATGTCCTGGATTCCTCCAGGAGTCCCTCCCATGTCCCCAGCGGGAGCACCGACCCCTCCTCCGATGTCCATCCCGGAACAACCCACCAGCGTCAGTACCGCCAGCCCTGCGATCCACAACCGCCGCGTCTTGCGCATGCACATGCTCCGGGTGAAGGGGAGACCCGCGCCCAAAGCAAGACATGTTCCAGGGATGCGCACGATGGAGGGCGGTGCTTCCCCGCCCTCGGATCACCACCGCGCCCTGACATCCGCGTCATGCTTTGACGCGGACGGGGAGGCGACGCCGCCGGCCCTTCAGTGCTCGAACAGGCGGTTGAGGCCGTTGAGCGCCGCCACGCGGTAGGCCTCGGCCATGGTGGGGTAGTTGAAGGTGGTGTTGATGAAGTAGTCGATGGAGTTGCCCGGCCCGTCCTGGGACATGATGGCCTGGCCGATGTGGATGATCTCCGAGGCGTTGTCCCCGAAGCAGTGGATGCCGAGGATCTCCCGCGTGTCGCGGTGGAAGAGCAGCTTGAGCATGCCCACCGTGCGGCCGGTGATTTGAGCGCGCGCCAGGCTCTTGAAGAACGCGTGGCCCACTTCGTAGGGCACACCCTGGCGCGTGAGCTCCTGCTCGGTGCGGCCCAGGCTGCTGATCTCCGGGCTGGTGTAGATGCCGCTGGGGATGTCCTTCACCAGCTTGTGCTCCAGCCGTCCCTCGACGATGTGCGTGGCGGCGAAGCGGCCCTGGTCATACGAGGCGCTCGCCAGCGAGGGAATGCCCACCACGTCACCCACCGCGTAGATGTGCGGCACCACCGTCTGGTAGGCGTCGTTCACCTGGATGTTGCCGCGCGAGTCCAGTTGGATGCCCAGCGCCTCCAGCCCGATGTCCTGGGTGTTGCCGGTGCGCCCGTTGGCCCACAGGAAGACGTCCGCGCGCAGGCGCTTGCCGCTCTTGAGGTGCAGCACCACCCCATCGTCCCGCGTCTCCACGCGCTCCATCTGCTCCTGGTGGCGGATGAGTACGCCCTGCTCGCGCAGGTGGTAGGACAGCGCGTCGGAGATCTCATCGTCCAGGAAGGACAGCAGCCGCTCGCGCGTGTTCACCAGGTCCACCTTCACGCCCAGCTGCCGGAACATGGACGCGTACTCGCACCCGATGACGCCCGCGCCGTAGATGATCATCGTCATCGGCGTCTCGCGCAGGTTGAAGATGGTGTCCGAGTCGAAGACGCGCGGGTGCTGGAAGTCCAGGTCCGGCGGGTGGTAGGGCCGCGAGCCCGTGGCGAGCACGAAGGCCTTGGCGGACAGCTGCTCGCTCGCGCCCCGGGGCTCGTCCACCTCGAGCGTGTGGGGGTCCAGGAAGCGCGCCCGCCCCACCACCAGCTCCACCCGGTTGCGCTCGTAGAAGGTGGTGCGCAGCTGCACCGGCGCGACACCACCGTGGACGCCGAGCGCATCATGTCCTTGAACTTCCACTTCTGGCCCAGCTCCACGCGCAGCTCGGGGTGGTCCATCTGCACGTCCACGAGGCGCTGGATGGCGTGCCGGAGCGCCTTGGAGGGAATGGTGGCCGTATGGGTACAGGCTCCGCCCACCAGCGGACGCTGCTCCACCACGCACACCCGCTTGCCAGACTTGGCCGCCTTCATGGCCGCGCCCTCCCCGCCGGGGCCCGAGCCGATCACCACGATGTCGAAATGCCGCACGCTCATATGGCTGGATACTTCTCCACCCCTGGCGCATCGGGAAGAAATCATTCCCGTGCTTGCTTAGGATGAGGGCGGAACAGGACGGGGCGTGCGCCCATTCCACCCACCCACGAGGAACACCTCCCCATGGCGTTGCGCTTCAAGAACCTGGATGGCAGCGGCCCCCACCCCATGTCCACCGTCTTCCAGTGGGCGGTGGCGGACAAGGTGGCCGGCAAGCGCCGCAAGAGCCCGGCCACCTGCGCCATGCGCCGCGTGGAGCCGGACCTCGCCGTGCTGGCCGTGCCCCCCGCCCCCGGTGAGGGCGCGCGCCTGACCTGGCTGGGTCACGCGAGCTGGCTCGTCCAGCTCGAGGGCGTGTCGCTGCTCATCGATCCCGTGCTGCGCGACAGCATCCCCGGCTTCATCCGCCGCAACGTGCCTCCCGGGGTGCCAACGGGCCAGCTGCCCCCCATCCAGGCCACGCTGGTGTCCCACAACCACTATGACCACCTGGACCTGCCCACCGTGCGCCGGTGGGCGCGCCCGTCATCGGGGGACTCGGCCTGACGCGCTACTTCCAGCGCACCGGCCTGTCCGTCACCGAGCTGGACTGGTGGGGCTCCACGCGCGTGGGGGCCGTCACCGTGCACTTCGTCCCCGCCCAGCACTGGAGCCGCCGCGGCCTCGCGGACGTGAACGAGACGCTCTGGGGCGGCTTCGTGGTGGAGGGCGCCCACACCCGCGTCTACCACTCGGGCGACACCGCCTACTTCGAGGGCTTCCGGGAGATCGGCCGGCGCTTTCCCGGACTCGACGCCGCCCTGCTGCCCATCGGCGCCTATGATCCGGAGTGGTTCATGGAGAAGCAGCACATGAACCCCGAGCAGGCGGTCCAGGCCTACGAGGACCTCGGGGCCCGGCGCTTCCTCGCCATGCACTGGGGAACCTTCAAGCTCACCGACGAGCCCCTCGACGAGCCGCCCCAGCGGCTGGACGCCGAGTGGAAGCGGCGCGCGCTCCCGGTGGAGCCCCTGCACGTCCTCGCCGTGGGAGAGAGCCTCACCGTCCCGGACGCCCCACGACGAGGTTGAGCGGGCCCGGGGGGTGTGCTCAACAGACGGCCGACATGCTCCTGTCCGCCCTCCTCGCCCTGACGCTCCACCAGACGCCCCTCACCACCGTCGCCGAGCAGAGCGGGTGGCTCCGCACCGGCCGCTACGCCGAGGTGGAGGCACTCTGCCGCGCCTTCCCCAAGCGCTATCCCGGCAAGGTGCGCTGCGACTCCTTCGGCACCACCCCCGAGGGCCGCCCCATGCTGGTGTTCGCCGCGAGCGCGGATGGCACCCTCACCCCCGCCACGGCGGCGAAGAAGGGCCGCCCCGTCGTCTTCTTCCAGGGCGGCATCCACTCCGGGGAGATCGATGGCAAGGACGCGGGCTTCTGGCTCCTGAGAGACATGCTCGACGGCAAGGCGCTGCCGGGGGTGCTCCAGGGCGTGACGGCCGTCTTCGTGCCCGTCTTCAACGTGGATGGCCACGAGCGCTTCGGCCCCAACAACCGCCCCAACCAGATGGGTCCCGAGGAGATGGGCTGGCGCGTCACCGCCCAGGGCTTCAACCTCAACCGCGACTACGTCAAGGCGGACGCCCCGGAGATGGGCGCCCTGCTCACCCTGCAACACGCGTGGGATCCCCTCGTCGCCATCGACCTGCACGTCACCGACGGCGCCCAGTTCGAGCACGACGTGAGCGTGCAGTTGGAGCCGCAGAAGACGGGCCCCGAGCCGCTCCGCGCTCCCGGCGAGAAGCTGCGCCAGGAGCTCTTCACCGCCCTGGAGGCCCAGGGCCACCTGCCCCTGCCCTTCTACCCCTCGTTCCGCGAGGGGGATGATCCCCGCTCGGGCGTGAGCTACGGCGTGGCGCCACCGCGCTTCAGCAACGCCTACTGGATGGTGAACCGGCGCTACGGCGTGCTGGTGGAGACCCACTCGTGGAAGCCCTACGCGCACCGCGTGGCCACCACGCGCCACGTGCTGGAGGGGCTCCTGCGGCTCTTCGCCCGGGACGGCCAGGCGCTCATGAAGGCCCGCGCGGCGGTGGACGCCGAGGCCGAGGCCGGCAAGGCGCGCGAGGTGGTGCTCGCCTGGGAGAACACGGACAAGAGCCGCCCCATCGACTTCCGCGGCTACGCCTACGAGCGCTCGCCCTCCGACCTCACCCAGCAGCCGTGGATCCGCTACGACACCACCCGGCCCCAGGTGTGGACGATTCCCTACTTCGAGGAGCTCCGCCCCGCCCTCACCACCACCCTGCCCGCGGGCGGCTACCTCGTGCCCCCGGCCCACGCGGAGTGGGTGGCCCGCAAGCTCACCCTCCACGGCCTGCGCTTCCAGCGGCTCGGCCAGGCCCTGCCCCCCACCGGGGTGGAGGTGTTCCGCGCCACCGAGGCCTCCTTCCGCCCCGGCTCCTACGAGGGCCGGCAGCCCCTGTCCGTGAAGGGCCAGTGGACGAAGGAGTCCTGGCCCCTGCCCGCCGGCACCCTCTATGTGCCCGCCGCGCAGAAGAGCGCTCCCCTGCTCGCCCACCTGTTCGAGCCCCTCGGGCCGGACTCGCTCCTCGCCTGGGGCTTCTTCAACAACCACTTCGAGCAGAAGGAGTACATCGAGGACTACGTGGTGGAGCCCTTCGCCCGGGAGCTGCTGGCGAAGGATCCCGCCGTGAAGGCCGCGTGGGAGGAGCGCCTGAAGGACAAGGCCTTCGCCGCGGATGCGCGCGCCCGCCTGCGCTTCTTCGCCGAGCGTCACCCCGCCTGGGACTCGCGGCTCAACCTCTACCCCGTCTTCCGCACGGACACCGCGCCCACCGGCCTGAAACCCGGACGGTGAGAAAGAGCGGAATTTTCTTCCGCCACTCGACGGCACCCGCCCTGATTGGTTGAATGACCGGGGCCCTGGCCCGGCTCCCCAACGGAGGACGATGAGCAACGAACGCGACCTGCTCGAGCAGGCCATGGCGGTGTTGGAAGCCCAGCGCACGGTGCTCGGCCACGAGGCCACCGAGGCCGCGCTGGCCGCCTTGCGCGTGCGGATCGCCGCCCTCGCCTCGCACGTCCCCTTCGAGCGCCGGCACGTCACCGTGCTCTTCGGCGACCTGTGCGGCTTCACCGCGCTGAGCGAGCGGATGGATCCCGAGGACGTCAGCGAGCTGATGAACCAGCTGTGGGAGCGCGTGGACGGGGCCATCCTCCGGCACGGCGGGCACATCGACAAACACATCGGGGATGCCGTCATGGCGCTCTGGGGCACGGAGGGCGCGAGCGAGGACGACGCCGAGCAGGCGCTCCACGCGGCCCTGGACATCCAGGCGCAGCTGGCCACCTTCCCCGCGGCGCCCGCGGAAGGGCTGCACATGCGCATCGGCATCCACACCGGGCCGGTGCTGCTGGGCGTGGTGGGCACGCGCGGGGAGCTCACGGTGATGGGCGACACCGTCAACACCGCGAGCCGCCTGGAGCAGGCCGCGCCCGTGGACGGCATCCTCATCTCCCACAACACCGGCGCCACGTGAGCGGGGCCTTCGCGGCCGAGCCCCTGGCGCCCGTGCGCCTCAAGGGCAAACAGGAGCCCCTGCAGGTGTACCGGGTGACGGCGGCCAAGCCCCGGGCCTTCCTGCGGCGGGGCCGGGGCCTGGACGGCGTCTGGGCCCGGCTGGTGGGACGCGAGCACGAGACGCGCCAGCTGCGCGCGGCGCTCCAGGCGGTGCTCGCGGGCAACGGCAGCCACCGGGTGACGCTCACGGGAGAAGCGGGCATCGGCAAGTCGCGGCTGCTCGGCGAGTTCGAGACGTGGCTCGAGTCGCTGGACGAGCCTCCCCGCTGTCTCCGGGGACGCGCCAGTCCGGAGATGCGCCGGCACCCCAACGCCCTCCTGCGCGACCTGTTCTCCTTCCACCTCCAGGTGCAGGAGAGCGATCCACCCAGCGTGGTGCGCGCCCGGCTGGAGGAGAGCTTCCACGAGGCGCTCGGCCCCGGGGAGTCGAGCCGCATCCGCGCCCACCTCGCCGGCTCGCTCATCGGCTTCGACTTCAGCAACAGCCCGCACCTCAAGAGCACGCCCATGGACGAGCAGAGCCTGCGGGCCCGGGGCCTGGAGTCGCTCGGCGAGTACTTCCGCGCCCTGTTGCGGCGCGAGCCCATGGTGCTCTTCCTCGAGGACATCCACTGGGCGGACGACAGCGCGTTGGACCTGCTCGAGCGCCTGCACGAGACGCTCGCGCCCGAGCAGCTGCTCGTGGTGTGCACCGCGCGGCCCGAGTTCTTCGAGCGGCGTCCCGGCTGGGCCCACGCGCCCTCTCATGTCCGGCTGGAGCTGCGGCCGCTGTCCCAGGACGACAGCCACCGGCTGGTGGCGGAGCTGCTGCGCAAGGTGGAGTCCATCCCCCCGGCGCTCGAGGAGCTCGTCGTCACGCGCGCCGAGGGCAATCCCTTCTACCTGGAGGAGCTCATCCAGATGCTCCTGGAGGAGGGCGTCATCCTCGCCGGCAAGGAGCAGTGGCGCGTCGAGCCCCGCCGGCTCACCACGCTCAAGGTGCCTCCCACGCTCAGTGGCGTGCTCCAGGCGCGGCTGGACAGCCTGCCCGCGCACGAGCGCGAGGTGCTCCAGCGCGCCTCGGTGGTGGGCCGCGTCTTCTGGGACGAGCCCCTCCTGACCATGGGCGGCGCCCTGCCCGATGGCGTGTCCCTGCACGACACGCTGGCGGCGCTCCAGGAGCGCGAGCTCATCTTCGAGCAGTCCAGCTCCGCCTTCGCCGGGGCACGCGAGTACACCTTCAAGCACGCCATCGTGCGCGAGGTGGCCTACGACACCGTGCTCAAGCGCGAGCGGCGCGCCTTCCACGGGTGGATCGCCGAGTGGTTGCAGGCGCGCGGAGGCGAGCGCTCGCGCGAGCACCTGGGACTGCTCGCGGACCACCTGGAGGCGTCCGGCCAGGGCGAGCGCGCGGCGACGTTCCTGCGGCGCGCCGCCGAGGAGGCCCTGTCCCTGTTCGCCCACACCGAGGCGCGCGCCTTCCTCCAACGCGCGCTCGCCCTGAGCTCCGAGGACAACGCCGTCGAGCGCTACGCCATCGTGGCGGCGCGCGAGCGCGTCCACGCCATCCTGGGCGAGCGGCACGAGCAACGCGTGGACCTGGAGCACATGGAGGCCTGGGCCGAGCGGCTCGATGACGATCGGCGGCGGACCGAGGCGGCCCTGCGCCGGGCGCTGTACGCGGTGGAGGTCGGGGAGTTCGCGCTGGGGGAACAGGCCGTCCAACGGGCGCTCTGGCTCGCCCAGAAGCTGGGGGACACGGCCAGCGAGGCGCTCGCCCATCTGCACTGGGGCCGGATGCTGCGCCACCTCCGGGGGGACTTCGCGAGCGCGCGCGAGCACCTGGAGCGCAGCCTCGCGCTCGCCGAGTCGGCGCGGCTGCCCCAGCTCGAGGTGGAGAGCCTGCTCAACCTCAGCGCCGTCATGCACGAGGGGGAGAGCTGTCGGCGAGCCTCCCGCCCATCCAGCGCGTCATCCCCTTCTGCCAGTCGATAGGAGACCGCTGGCTGGAGTGCTCGGCGCGGCGCTACCGGCCTATGTGCTCAAGAGCCTGGGGGACTTCGCCGCGGCCCGGGCCGGCTTCGAGCAGACGCTCCAGTTCAGCCGCGTCATCGGCTACCGCTTCTGGGAGGCCATGGACTGCACCAACCTCGCGCGGATCCACTACCACCTGGGTGATCCCACCGGCGCGCTCGAGCTGAGCGAGCAGGGCCTGCGCATCGGCGAGGACATTGGCAGCCTGCGCTACCAGGGCTACGCGTGGATGAGCCGGGGCTCGCCCTGGGCGCCCTGGAGCGCCTGTCCGAGGCTCGCGAGGCCTACCAGCGCTCGCGCGACATCCGGGCGCGCATCCGCATGCCCCACCTGGAGCACGAGGCCATGACGGGGCTGGCCGCCGTGGCGCTGATGGGTGGGGAGCTCCACGAGGCGCTCGAGCTCGTCGAGCAGCTCCTGCCCCACCTGGACGGCATGCACCGGGGCGTGGAGGAGCCCTTCTGGATCTGGCTCACCTGCTTCCGGGTGCTCCGGGCCCACCAGGACGCGCGCGCCCCTCCTGCTGGAAACGGCCCACCAGCGGCTCCAGGCCCAGGCCGACAAGATGCGCGAGGAGGAGCTGCGGCGCTTCTTCCTGTCCATTCCCACCCACCGGACGATCCAGGTGGAGTGGCGCCGGCAAAAGGACGTACGGGGCTCGCCGGGTCGGGAGCGGCCGCGCCTGGAGACCTCCTAGTTCTCATGACAGTGAGTCCACACGACGAGGCCACGAGGACGGGACCGGACAAGACGACCCTCTTGTTCGCGGCGGTGCTCCCACTGCTGTCCGTGCTGGACGTGCTCATCTTCTCGCACGTCAACCTCGAGGCGCTCGGCGTGCGCGTGCTGTGGGCGGGGGAGCTGGTGCTCAGCGCGTTCCTGGTGACCCGGCTCTCCGGGTGGAGCCGGCGCCTGTTCTTCCTGGGCAACAGCGCGATCGGCTCGGTCTTCTACCTGGTCATCGTCGCCTGCACCGGGGACGTGGACAGTCCGTATGTCCACCTGGTGATGTGCCTGCCCCTGCTGGTGGCCATCGTCTATCCGGAGGAGGCGGGCTCGGCCATCGTCAGCGGCATCGTCTGCATGCTGGGCGTTGGCGTGCTGGTGGTGCTCACCGGGCACCCCCGGCCCAGGCCATCACCTGGGCCTCCCTGGTCGCGATGACCAGCTTCTTCGGCGTGGTGGGCTCCACCCAGTTCCGCCGGGCGCTCGAGGCGCGCAACGAGGCCCGGCTGGAGCGCACCCGCCGCGAGGCCGCGGAGAAGCTCGCCGGGACGATGGCGGCGCAGGCCCTGTCCGAGCGGCTCGCCACCGTGGGGCGGCTGACCGCCGGCGTGATGCACGAAATCAACAACCCGCTGGCCTTCGTCCACGCCAACCTGCGCTTCCTCCAGGAGGAGCTGCGCACCCAGCGCCTGTCCTCCGAGGCCCGCGTGGAGCTGGAGCAGGTGCTCGCCGAGACGCGCTCGGGCGTGGAGCGCGTCCAGCAGATCGTCCTGGACCTCAAGGGCTTCTCGCGCCGGGACACGGAGGAGTCCACCGCCTGCGCCCTGAAGGACGTGGTGGAGGACGCGAGGCGGCTGGCGGCGGTGCGGCTCAAGCACACGGTGCACGTGAAGGTCGAGCTGCCTGCCGGACTGCCTCCCGTCCTCGCCACGCCCCGGCGGCTCGTCCAGGTGCTGCTCAACCTGCTCGTCAACGCGGGCGACGCCATCGAGGAGTCGGGCCGGGTGCCGGGACAGATTGTCGTGCGCGGCGAGGCGCGCGGACAGCGCGTGCTGCTCTTCATCGAGGACAACGGCCCGGGCTTTCCTCCCGAGGTGCTGCCGCGCCTCTTCGAGACCTTCTTCACCACCAAGGGCCCGGAGAAGGGCACGGGCCTGGGGCTCGTCATCTCCCGCGAGCTTTTGAAGCACTGCAGGGCGACGCTCACCGCGGAGAACCGGGAGGAGGGCGGCGCCCGCCTGCGCATCGAATGGCCCGCCCATGATCAGGCGGCGGGCACGCTCAGCGGGTAGGCACGCTCACGGCAGCGGCGCCGCGGGCTTGTCGATGTCGAGCTGGAAGCGGTAACCCGCGTCCCGGACATAGACGCTGTTGCCCTGGAGCGCCTCGACGGGGGTGATGTCGCCCTGGGCGTCGAGCGCGCCCATGCGGACGTGGCGCGAATCCTGGTTCACCCGGCGGGCCAGACGCACGAGCCAGTTGGCCGCCGGACTCACCTCCTCCGTCAGGCGCAGCTCGTGGCGCTCCACGTCCCGCCCGGCCGCGTCGAAGACCCGGAGCGTCACCGTGCTGCCCGCGCGCAGGTCCTCACGGGCCCGCACCGGCTCGGCCTCCTTCCACTCGGAGGCCGCGAGCGTGGTGCCGATCTCCACGTCCACGCAGGCGTAGAAGGCTCCGGGCTGTCGGAGCGCTGCCAGATGTTGTAGATGACGTGCCGGCCCGTCCTCCCCGTGGGGAAGGGGCAGTTCAACGTGTAGCGGTTGTTCTGCAGGGGCACGGTCCCCACGGTGCAGAAGGGCGTCGCCTCCAGGTCCGACCACTTGAGCGGCTGCGTGGGATTGTAGCCCTGCCCGGTGACGAAGAACTGGAAGCTGCGCGCGGCATGGGGCGCCGTCGCGTGGTAGACGAAGTCGAAGCGGCCTTGGGCATTGGGGGCAATCCGCTTGGCCGGCCAGTCCGACCGCGCGAGATCCAACCCCTTGTGGGATTCATTGGCCGCGCTGCACAGCTTCCCATCCGGGATGAGGGTGCGGTGCTGGCCATTGGCGTTGCCCTGCCGGACGCCATTCCAATCATAGAAGGCCTGGGTGCCGCCGTAGGCGATGGCGGCCTTGCACGCGGCGGACTGGGGAGTCTCCGGGCCTTCCTTGTAACAGTTGTACACGCGGCTGATGGGAATCTCGATGGAGCCGTGTGCGAGGGATTGCCCGGCGGACAGCGCGGACACCAAGGCGAGGGACGGCGCCAGCATGGACTTGAGCATGAGGACGAACTCCTGTTCCGGCAGGGGAACGGACCCGGGATTCACCGCGTTCGCGCGGAGTACGGGTATGGAGTTCATCGCGTGATTATTCGGGTCATCGCGCGAGCCGGAAAGCACCGGGGCCGGGAGCCGCTGACGGATCAGCGGCGCCCGGCCCCGGTGGGCTCATCCCCGGTGGGCCTCGGGGCCCACCGGGGAGTGACTCAGTTCAGGATCGGATCACAGCCGCAGGTGCTCGTGTTGCACTGCGTGTTGGACGGGCAGTTGCCACCGCAGTTGTCCTTGCAGATGCAGGCGCAGGCAGCGGCATTGGCCTGGTAGTTCGGGCCGCAGTTGAGCCCCGCCGTGTCACAGACACAACCGCACGCCGTCGCGTCGAACTTGAAGCCCGGCGAGCAGGTAGCCTGCTGCACGCAGGTGCACGCGCACGTGGTCTGGTTGCACGTCTCGAAGCTGCCGCAGGCGCCCGCGCATTCCGAGCCGCAGGACCAGCTGCACACGTCCCGGTTGGTGTTGCACACCGGCCGGGCGCTCCGCCACCGCCGCAATCCGCGGGGCACTCGCACAGGTTCGTCTGCCGGTTGCACACGAGCTTGCCCTTGCAGAAGTCCGCCTGGCTGGGGTCGTAGTACCCCGTGTGGGTGGAGCAGGGCGCCTGGTTGCCATCCGGGCCGGCCGTGAGGTCGCTCCAGTAGCGGTAGGAGATGGCGCCCTGGGTGGTGCCCGTCTCGGGCGGACGGCACGCACCGTAGAAGGACAGCGTCTGGCTGCGGCCGTCCAGGTCGAAGCCATCCGTGCGGCTGCGGGGCAGATCGCTCGGGTTGCACTTCGAGGAGTCACGCACCTTCGCCAGCGCCACGCGCACGGACGCACCGATGGGCGGCTTGAGCGTCTTGTAACCCGCCGAGCCGATCACGCTGTCCATGATGGCGTTGATGGCCGTCTGGATGCCCGCCGTGGTGCGGATGCTGCCCACGATGCCGCCCAGCGCCTGGATGGCGTCCTTGTGGATCGGGTTGAGGAGCTCCTCCTGGCCGCTGCACCGGGTGTTGCTCTCGGCGGGATCGCAGAGGATTCCGTGCATCTGGATGGCCTTGCCCGTGGGGTTGCCGCTCTTGAAGTAGGTGATGAACTCCGGGAGCGTGTCCCCAGAGCCAGCCACAGCATTGTCCGTGGACTGATCGCGCACGTCCGTCAGGATGATGACGACCAGGCGGGCGCCAGCACGGTACTTCTTGTTGGGATCCGTCGTGCTGGCGGACGTCATGTCGTTGACCGCCTTGCGCGCCGGCTTCAGGTGGACTTCGTCGGCAATGCCATTGACGCCAATCCAGCAGCCCTGCGCGGGGTCCGGGCACGCGGCGTTCTGATCCAGCCAGGCCTTGAACTGGTTGATGTCCCGGGTGAAGCCGCGGAAGACGTTGCGGTTGTTGCTGTAGGTCGCACCGTAGGAGGTGGTGACCAGGGCAATGCGCCAGTCGAGCTGGGAGTTGCCGAGCCGCGCGGCCACCGCATTGGCCGCATTGGCCAGGGCGGCCTGGGACGAGGCCATGGAACCACTGTCGTCCACCACGAACAGGAAGTCCGTGGGGCCGCTGCCGGCGGAGTTGAAGGCCTCGCACTGCACCGCGTCCGCGTCACCGAACTGGGCCAGCGCCGTACCACCCGCGGTGTCGCTCATGACGAACACCCCCGGCTCCACGTTGCGCGTCTTGGGGATGATGGCCAGCACCACGAGCACGCTCGAGTTGGAGCGGTGCACGTACTGCGCCTGGATCTTGAACGGACCCGAGACGTCGGTGCCGCCCGAGATCGTGCCCGTGCCCGTGCCGACGAGGTTGTTGCTCACCGCGTTGACGTAGGCGCCCAGGGAGGAGGAGTCCGTCTTCTCGTAGAAGGCCTGCGAGGCGGGATGACCATCCCAGGTGGTGAACGTCTGCGTGGTCTCCACCGTCAACGTCGTCGCCGTCGTCCCAGCCAGCTTGGCGCGCACGCCCAGCTCGTCGGCCGACGCCGTGGTGGAGGAGTTCTCCGCCGGCTGCTTGTAGGCGATGAAGGCCACCTTGTTGGTGCTGTCGTAGCCGATGAAGCCCTTCTTGCTCCCCGAGGCGATCGTCTTCACCTCATTGAAGGTGGGGCGGAGCGCCAGGCGGATATCACTGCCGTTGTCCTCCTTGAAGGTCACCTGACGCAGGTTCTGCGCGGCGCACGCCTGGCCCGCGGGGGAAGTGCCGGTGCCGTCCGAGCCATTGTTCGGGTTGAGCTCGCCCTCATCCACGCGGCCGTTCTGGTTGGAGTCCTCGGCGCCGTCGGCGATGCCATCACCGTCGCTGTCCGCGTTGGTGGGGTTCGTCTTGGTGCCCGGGTCCAGGTCGCCGACATAGCCGCAGGTGGTGATGGGCGCCGCGTTGGTGGCCACGCCACGCTCCACGCCGTCCACCAGACCGTCTCCGTCCGTGTCACGGTTGGCGGGGTCCGTCTCGCCCGAGTCGCGTCCACCGCTGGCGTTCAGGTCCTCGCCCAGGAAGGAGCCCTGGTTGGGTCCATCCAACAGGCCGTCGCAGTCCGAGTCCTTCGACCTGGGATTCGTCTCGCCCGGATCCACCTGGCCATTGCGGTTGCGGTCCTCCTGACCATCGCGCAGCCCGTCACCATCCGTGTCCGGATTGTTCGGGTTGGTGCCATTGGCCTTCTCGACATCGTCCGAGATGCCGTCCTGGTCCGAGTCCACGCCCGTGGCCCCGCCGCAGTCGCCGGCCTTCTTCGGGTTCGTCTCGCCCGGATCCACGATGCCGTTGCCGTTGCGGTCCTCCTCGCCGTCCTTGCAGGTGTCGCCGTCCATGTCGGCGTTGAGCGGATCCGTCTTGCTGGTATTGATCTCGGTGGCGTCCGACAGGCCGTCGCCGTCCGTGTCGCGCTTGCGGGGATCCGTCTCGCCCGAATCCACGACGCCGTTCTTGTTGGTGTCCTCCGCGCTGTCCGACAGGCCGTCACCATCCGAGTCCTGGTTGGCGGGATCCGTCTCGCCCGGGTCCAGCCGGCCGTTCTTGTTGCGGTCCTCCACGCCGTCCAGGATGCCGTCGCCGTCCGTGTCCGGATTGGTCGGGTTGGTGCGGCTCGAGGGATCCGCGTCCGCGATGAAGAGCGAGATGCACAGCGGGAGCGTGTTGAGGGTGGTGGTGCGAGCGGCCTCCACGCCATCGCGCAGGCCGTCGCCGTCCGTGTCCCACATGTCCGGGTTGGTGCGCTTGTCGCCCGCGTAGATGTTGCCCCACTCCTCCGCGTCCGACAGACCGTCACAGTCGGTGTCGATCGTCTTGTTGTTCGGAGCGCGGGGGCCTGGGGGCTTCTCGAAGGGATCGTCTACGGGCTGCTCGACGCCACCATCACCGCCATCGGGGTTGTTGGGGTCGACGGTGCCGCCGTCATCCGAGTTGCCGGGGGGATTGCCGCCCGAATCGGGATCATCGATGTCCGGCGGCTGAGGACAACCAGCGAGGAACGCGACCAGGGCGGCCGCGAGTAAACGTTTAGGGGCTCTCATGAACAGCCTCACGGGGAAGGGGGGCGAATTTGGGACTGGGGTTGTCTGTTGCCTAGTGGGTGATTGTGTAACCTACCCTCCTGTTCCATACGCCGGCCCATATGGAAACAGAAGAGTACGAAACTCCGCCCCCGGTTGTGCAAATGCGACGGAGGCGTTCACTCATGAAGAGTGCAGAAGGGTCGAAGAATTTTTCCATCGTCCCGATCTGAGTCTCACTCCGGACAATCCGGGGTGGGGGGAGTCCATCCACTACCATTCTATCCCATCGCCAGCGAGCGCCGGGACGCGGACGCCCGGGCACTGGCAGGCCCGCTTCGCCCACGACCTGGAGGCGGCTGCGGCCCGCGCCCTGCTTCACCACGCGTACTTGCACACCGATGCGCTCGGCGAGCCCCGACACGTGGGAGATGATGCCCACCTGTCTGCCCGTGGCCTGGAGCGCGTCGAGCGTGGCCAGGGCCACTTCCAGGGTCTCGGGGTCCAGCGTGCCGAAGCCCTCGTCGATGAAGAGCGTCTCCACCTGGGTCGTCTCCGAGGAGAGCGAGGCGAGGCCGAGCGCGAGCGCGAGCGAGACGAGGAAGCTCTCTCCACCCGAGAGGCTGGAGACGGCGCGCACCTCGTCGCCCATGTCACGATCCACCACCTGGAGGTCCAGGTCGTACCCAGGCACGCGCATGAGGTGGTAGCGCGGCGCCAGTTGTTCCAGATGTGCGTTGGCGTGGTGCAGGAGCGCATCCAGGGTGAGGCTCTGGGCGAACACCTTGAACTTCTTGCCGTCATGCGAGCCGATGAGTTCACTGAGCGTGCGCCACACCCCGCTCTTGCGCTGCTCCTCCTCCAGCAGCCGGGCCTGCTCGCCGTGGCGGCGCCGGGCGTCATCGTCCTGCTCGAGCCGGGCCCGGAGGCGGGCGGCGGCGCCCACACGGGCCTGGGTGTCCGCGACGGCCCGCTCGAGCGCGGACGCGGCGTCCTCCTCGGAGAGGGAAGGTCGCGCGGAGGACTCGTGCCCGAGGCGCTGGCGCTGGCGCTCCTCGACGAGCAGGAGGGACTTGTCGTGGGCCTGCCGCAGTTGGCCCAGCGCCCGCTCCTCGTCCGCGCACCGGGCGGCGCCCCGCGCGAGCAGGCCCCGCGCGGTCTCCAGGGAGAGGCCGCGCTCGGCGAGGCGCGTGCCCAGGGTGGCCTCGGCCCTGTCCCGGGAGGCGCTCGCCGTGTCCCGTGCCACGAGCGCGGCCTCGGCCCGGGCGAGGGCCACCGCCACGGTCCGTGCCGCCCGCGCGGCGTCCTCGCGCCGGGACTCGAGCGCCTGGGCGAGCGCCTCCCGCTCCTGACGAAGGGCCGCGCGCACCTCGGCGGTGGCACGTCCCGCGAACAGCGCGCCCCGTGAGGCACGCGCGCGCGCGAGGGCCTCTTCCCGCTCGGTCGCGGCCTGGGCCCGGGCCGTGCTCTGCGCGTGCAGCAGCTCCACCGTGGCCTGCACCGGGCCCCGCTTCTCCGCCGCGCTCCGCGCCTCGGCCTCGGCCGGCGCAGCTCCTCGTCCTTCGCGTTCCACTCCTTCACGGCCTTCACGCAGCGCGCCTGGAAGGCCGCCGCGTCGGTGGACAGCTCCTTCTCCCAGCGGGGCCAGCCCGAGAAGGCGACCGACAACGCGGCCAGCAGTTCCTCGCGGCCGCGCACCGCCTGTTCCACGTCCCGCAGGTGCAGGGCCTCGGCATCGACGTTCTTGCGCCACGCCTCGTCCGCCTGGCGCCAGAGCTTCTCCGCTGCCTCCGCGCCCGTGCGCGCGGCCTCCCTCCGGGCCCGGGCCTCCTTCGCCTTCCGGGCCTGGGCCTCGGCGAGCTCCTCCTCGGCCTTCAACCGCTCGGAGTGGACACGCACCTCGGCGAGTGCCTCCGCCAGCCAGGCCTCGGCCTCCGGGGCCTCCACGGACTCGGGAGGAAGCGCGCCGGTGAGCTTCGCGCGCAAGAGGCTCCAGCGCTCGCGGGGCGAGGTGCTCCGCCGCGCCGCGGCCTCTCCGCGCTCCACGGCCCGCGCCGCGCGCTGCTCCGCGCCCTGGGCCCGGGCGATGGCGGCGGATTCGCTCCGCGTCACCTCCTGGAGCTCGTTCTCCAACGACGTCACCCGGCCGCGCCCCTCCTCGAGGAGTCCCGCCAGGGGCCCTTCCTCGCGAGCGTAGGGGTGCTCCTTCGCACCACACAGGGGACAGGGCTCGCCCTCGCGCAGGTCCGCCCGGCGCGCGCTGAGCTCCAGCGCGTCCCGCGTCCGCTCGAACGCGCGCCGAGCCTCCTTCAGCGCCGGGTCGAGCCCGGTGCGCCGCGCCTTCGCGGCCTCCGCCTCGGCCGTCGCGGTGGCCTGCTCCTTCCGGGCCTCGTCCACCTCGCGGGTGGCTTCGCGCAGCGCCTGGGCCGCGTCCCACGCTTCCTTCCGCGCGAGCTCCAGTTCCTTCAACACCTCCTGCCGGGCGCTCAGATTCTCACGCCGCTGCCTCCGCGCCGCGTCGGCCTCCGCGCCCAATGCCGACTCCGCCCGAGCGGCCTCCTCCTCGGCCACCCGCGACGCCTCGGACGACTCGCGACGCGCCGCCTCACGGCGCTCCGCCTCGAGACGAAGCGGCTCGGCCTCGGCGCGCGTGCGCGTGAGCAACGCCTGGGCCGCGGCCTCCTGGCGTGCCTGGTGATGATAGCGCTGGAGCTCCGTCTCCCAGCGGGACCACTCCCGGGCCACGGGCTCCACCGGCCCGCGCTTGTCCCGCCACGCCTGGATGTCCTCGAGCCGCTTGCGCGCGGAGGCTTCCTGCTCGCTGAGCACCGAGAGCTCGGCCCGGGCCCGCTGCTCGCTCGCGAGCGCCTCGTCCCGCGCGCGCGCCGCGTCCCGCGCCTGCTCCTCGGCGCGTTGGATTTCCCCATCCAGGGCCTCGGCGGCGTCCAGCTCCGGCCGCGCGGCCTCCTCCGCCGTCACCGCCGCGTCCCGCCGGGACTCCGCCTCGAGCCGGGCCACCTCGGCCCCGCGCTCCCCCTCGCGCGCCGCCGCCTCCTCGGAGCGCCGCGCGGTCAGCTCCACGTCCTTCGCCGACAGGGCCGCCGTGGCCTCGTCCAGCGCCGAGACCGGAGCGCGCAGGTCCTCCGCCGCGCGAACCCGCTCCCATTCGAGCCGCCGGGGCTCCGCGTCCTCGAGGGCCCGCCCCGCGCGCTCCCGCTCCGCCTCCGCCTCGCGCTCCCGGGCGACCAGCTCCGCCCGCGTCCGGTACCAGCGCACCGCGTGCTCCGCCCGAACCTGCACCGCCTGGGCCTCGCCCAGCGCCGACTCCTCGCGCGCCAGTCCCTCCTCCTCCTGCCGGCGCGTCTCCTCGCTCATCAAGGAGATGGCCTCCACGCCCCGCGCCAGCTTCTCCAGCGACTCCTGCACCTGCCGGTGGCGCTGGTGCGCGGCGAGCGACATGCGGCTGTACACCTCCGTGCCCGTCATGCGCTCGAGCAGCTCCGCGCGGTCCTTCTCCTTGGCGCGCAGGAAGGCGGCGAACTCGCCCTGGGCCAGCAGCGCCGAGCGCCGGAACTGCTCGAAGGACAGGCCGAGCTTCTCCTCGATGGCCTTGAGCACCTCGCCCTTCTTGGCGCCGAAGCGCTGTCCTGAGACCACCTCGGTGAGGCTCATCTCCGGAGACTGGATGGCGCCATCCAGCCGCTTGTGCGCCCGGCGCACGGACCAGTTGGCCACGTAGCGCTTTCCATCGCGTCCGAGGAACTCCACCTCGGCGAAGCCCTCGGCCGTGCCGCGCCGCAACATGCCCCGCGCGTCGGTGTCCTTGACGCGAACCTTGTCATCCTCGCCGGCGCGGCCCACGAGCACCCCGCCCCCCTGCTCCAGCCGGGGCGTGCAATCGAAGAGGGCCAGGCACATGGCGTCCAGCAGGGTGCTCTTGCCCGCGCCGGTGGCGCCGGTGATGGCGAACAGCCCCATGCGATCCAGCGGCGGCTTGTCCAGCTCCAGGGCGAAGTCGCCCGCGAGGCTCGTGAGGTTGCGGCCCCGGATGACGAGGATCTTCATGACGCGTCCTCCTGCACCTGGGTGAGCAGCTCGTGGAAGGCCTCGAGCAGCGCGGGAGCGAGGGGCTCGGAGTAGTCCTGGGCGTAGCGGGCGCGGAACACGTCCTCGGGGGTGCGGTCCTTGAGCGAGGGCCCGGGTCCCGAGTCCGCGAGCGTGTGTCCGGTGCCCGTGTACTTCGGGGTGATCTTCACCAGCCGCGCGGCCTTGCCCTCCAGCGCGGCCTCCACCTGCCGGCGCAGGGCGGGCTCGGGCTTGGACAGCTCCACGCACACCTCCAGGTAGGGCCGCTTCCACTCCGCCATGTCCGCCTCCGCGGCGGGCAGGGCCTGGAGCGCCTTCACCACGGCGCTCAGGTCCATCGCGGGCACACCGTGCTCGGGCACCCGGAGGATCTCCGCCTGACGGGGCACGCGCACGGACTCCACGGAGGCGAGGCGCTCGCCCTCGAGCTCCACGAGCAGCACCTGGTGCACGTAGCTCGCCTCGGACAGCGACAGGGGCAGAGGCGAGCCGCTGTAGCGCACCCCCTCGCGCCCGCCCACGCGCTGGGCCTTGTGCAGGTGCCCGAGCGCCACGTACGCCACGTCCTCGGGGAAGAGGTCCACCGGGAGCGCGTGCTGGTTGCCGCCGAGGATCCGGCGCTCGCTCAACTCGCTCAGCTCGGTGCCCACCATGTAGCAATGGCCCATGGCCACGAGCGCCTGTCCGGGCTCGCGCCGCGCCCGCGCGCCATCGAGCACCTCGGCGTACACCGCGCGCACGCCCTCGATGAGCCGGTCGCCGGCCTCGTCCGGGAGGAAGGGGAGATCCGCGGGCCGCAGGTAGGGCACCGCCGCCACCCACGCGCCCACCTGTCCCCGGGCGTCGTGAAGCGGCACCAGCAGCCGCTCCAGGCCCCGGTCATCCCGGGAGCGCGTGAGGCCGCCCACCACGCGCACCCCGAGCGCGGTGAGCAGGGGGTCCGGCGCATCCAGCCGCGCCGCCGAGTCGTGGTTGCCGCCGATGACGACGACGTCCAGCATGGGGCAGCGCTGGCGGGCCTGGGCGACGAACTCGTACCGGGCGGCCTGGGCCTCGGCGCTGGGGTTGGAGGTGTCGAAGATGTCACCGGCCACGAGCAGCGCGTCCACCTCGCGCGCCGCCAGGGTGTCGAGCAACCACGCGAGGAAGGCCGAGTGCTCGGCCTCGCGCGAGGTGTCGTACAGTGAGTGACCCAGGTGCCAGTCCGACGTGTGCAGCAGGCGCATCCGTGCGTACCCCTCCAGGAGCGATGCGAGCGGGACGGGAAAGCCCTTGCCTGCTCGCACGTTCAGGCAGCGCCAGTGTGCCCGTTGGCGGGCGTGGAGCCAAATACGGAATCCCCACCCCCCGTTCTCTCCCGCGTGGAGCAGGCGGGCAGGCGGCTTCGGGCGTGCGCAGCGGCGTCCGGGCGGGCATCATGACGCGCCGCCTTCCGTTCCCGGGGGGCCGATGTGCCCCCCGCTGACCGCGAGACACCCGAGAATGAGGTACCGGCCACCCTGTGGTTCTGGCTCGTCTTCCTGAGCACCGCCCCGTTCTGCACGGCGATCGGGGGAATCATCTGGCTCGTCACCTGGCCCTTCGACCGGAACCGCAACGCGCTGCACGCCTTCGTGTGTGCCCGGTGCCACGTGCTCTACCTGTCGTGGCCGGGCTGGCGGGTGCGCATCGAGGGCCGGGAGCATCTGCCCGCGGGGCCCTCGGTGCTCGTGGCCAACCACCAGTCCGCGTCGGACATCCTCGCGGCCATGGGGCTCAACCACCCGTTCAAGTTCGTGGCCAAGGCGGCGCTGTTCCGCACGCCGTGCGTCGGGTGGCTGATGCAGTGGATGGAGTACGTGGCGGTGAAGCGGGGCCATCCCCAGGCGATGGAGCGGATGCTGGAGGACTGCCGCGGGTGGCTGCGGCGGGGCGTGGCGGTGCTCATCTACCCGGAGGGCACCTACGCGCGCACGCGCGAGCCCCTGCCCTTCAAGCGCGGCGCCTTCCAACTGGCCATCGCGGAGCAGGTGCCCGTGGTGCCGGTGGTCATCGAGGGCACGACGGACGTCATCGCGGGAGATGGGCCGTTGATGGGGGCGAGCGCCCGGGTGCGGGTGCGCGTGCTGCCGCCAGTGCCGGTCCATGCGCTCGGGGAGGATCCGGTGGAGCTCGCCGGACGCGTGCGCGACATGCACCTCGATGCACTGGGCCTGGGCGCGAAGCAGGGCGAGTCGCCCGAGCAACGGGTGGCCTGAGCCCGAGTGGCGAAACACCTTGGCGCCGCCCAAGCGCGTCGGGTACGAGAGGCAGACTCGATTGAGCGAGAATGAAGGCAGGAGCCCACCTTGAGCCCCGACTGGTCACAACTCGCCCCCAACCGCCCACTCACCCCGGGTGACGCGGCGTACGTTCCCCGGCCTGTTGGGACGCCTCGAATTGCCGAATGGATTCTCGCCGGGCGATCACCGCTGCTCGTGGTGGGTCCTGTCGGCGTCGGGAAAAGCACGGAACTGGCATTCGCGGTAAAGGCGCTCGCAACCAGCCGCTTCGTCTGCCGCATCCCTCTTGACCGCGTTGAAAACATGCGGACCCTGACGGCCGAACGTGCACTGCTTCAAATCGCAAGTTTGATCGCCCGGGGCGCACAATATATCTACAGTATAGAGATCAATCCGAAACTGCTCAATGAACTCGATCTCGCGACCAGAAATGCTCCACTGGGCGTCGAAGTATCGCAGCAGAGAAACGCTGAGGATCTCGCGGTTCTCATCATACGAGAAGTCAATCAGAAAAGCACTCTAGGCCACGTCGCGCTGCTCATCGATGGGCTTGAAAAACACCACCAGCTCCCGCCCAGCTTGTTTTCGATGCCCTCCAGCGTCTGCTCCTTAAAACAGGAGTCGAGCTTGTCGTCGTCGTGCCCTGGCATGCCGCTTATGGTCCGGGGGCCGAGTCAGTTATCGGTCCAGGAGAGAAGCTAATTGTCGTACCGCCTGTCGAAATTGAGGGCACGGCAGGGTCCGAGGGAGTCGCGTTTCTCCGCACTGTGGCGATACGTCGGTTACAGCTAGACCAAGAGGCACTCGCACAGGCTCCAACCGACTTTGGCCAGCCAGGGGGAGTTCTCGACCAGTGTGCACAGTGGAGCGGAGGAATTCCACGTTCGTTCCTTCAACTCCTCGCGGATGCCGCATCCTACGCCCGCGTGACCGACGGTGCAGACTGGCCAGGACTCTCCCATGTCGCACAAGCAGTCGCGGATCAACGTGAGAGTTTTCGTCGACTGTTGACTCCAGGAGATGACGCCGCACTTCGCCAAGTCGATGGCACAGACGGGCGCGACATGGCGCTCGATCAGAAACTACGGATGCTCTCGCATGGCGTTCTTCTGGAGCGGCACGAGAACGGACAGCCTGTGATGCGACCTCACCCCATTGTCCGGTTCCTGCTCTGAGCTGTCCATGAATAATCCCGTAGCGAGCATTGCGAACGCGATTCAGCGCGATGGCGGGGACGGCATCGTTGTCGTCTACTACCCGGATTTCGGAACACGTGACTGGCTCGTCGATGAGGTCGAATCGATCGCGGGTGCCGAGACCTCCGTGCGCACGGATTCAGTGGCGGAAGCGCGCCAGCATCCAGAGGCCCTGGTGCTGCTGACCCCAGTGAACGAGCGGGCCGCGGTCGAGGAACTCGATGGGACTCGCGATCAATTCCTCGAACCGCGGCGCAAGCACCCCGTCGTATTGTTCTTGCTGCGAGACGGCGATGGCGCCCGTGCCCTCCGCGAAGCTCCGAGCCTGGCGAGTTGGATCCGAGGCAGCGATCCCGACCCCGAGCGGCTCGCGGAAGTCGACGTGGAGGCGGAGCGCCAGACTTTCGAATCCGAGACCGGCACCGCGCCCGAGGAGTGGCTCGCACGATGGCGCGCGAACGAGATTCCACGGGATGCGAGAACGGTCGTGCTCAGCTACCGCGCGTCGCTGCTGGAGAAGCGATGAACGACTGGCTCGAGCTTCACCAAGCGCATCGCAAGCTCCGGGCGGAGGGCGGCTCGTCGCTGGGGGACATTCGCCGAGTGCTGCGCCAGCTCGCCACTCGCAAGCACGCCGAACCCTCACTCACCAATCGATTCACCTACTTGAGGAACTCGGAGACGGGCCTGCGCGATTGGTACATCGCCGCGCCACGAGGTGGCGTGAAGGCCAAGGAGTGGTCGGAGCCGCTGCACCAGCTCGCCCCGGACATCGCCGAGGCACGCCTGACGATTCTCGCGCTGACCGACACGTCCAACACCCGGTTGGGCAAGCTCTCGGTGATGATCGAGGGCAAGAGCATCACCAGCGGCCCCTTCGTCGTGGCGGCCCATCTGGACGACCGGCACATGGGCTCGGGCGCGTGCGGCCACTCCCTGTTCCATTGCCATGTGGGCCCCTCTTTCGAGACGCCGCCCGCGGTCCGGGTCCCCCTGCCCGCGCTCCGGCCCGCCGCGACGCTCGAATGGGCGTTGTCCGTGGTCCTGCCGGAGTGGGAGCCCGTCCCCTGGCCCAACGTGGACGCGGACACCGCCCGCCGCCGCGCCGAGGGGCTCACAGCGTGATGTGGCCCTCGAGGTAGAGCACCGCCTGACCGCCGATGCCCACGCGCTCGCCGCGATCCTCGCACTGGAGCACGCCGCCGCGCGCGGAGAGCTGGTGGGCGAGCAACTGGCGCTTGCCCAGCACGCGCGCCCAGTAGGGCACCAGCGAGCAGTGCGCCGAGCCCGTCACGGGATCCTCCGGCACCCCCACGCGCGGGGCGAAGAAGCGCGAGACGAAGTCCGCCTCCGTGCCCCGCGCCGTCGGCACCACCGCGAAGTACTCCAGCGCGGCGAGCTTCGCCATGTCCGGCGCGAGCGCGCGCACCTGCTCCTCGGTGTCGAAGACGACCAACAGGTCGCGCGTCGCCAGGGCCTCTCGCGGCTCGGCGCCCAGGGCCTCGACGAGCCCCTCCGGCATCGCGCACGGCTCGGGCACCCAGGAGGGGAAGTCCATCTCCATCCACTCGCCCTCCTGCTGCGTCACCACCAGCGGACCCGAGCGTGAATGGAACTCGGCCTTCTCCAGGCCCGGCGCCGGGCGCGTGAAGAGGATGTAGGCCGCGGCCAGCGTGGCATGGCCGCACAGGTCCACCTCCTGAGTGGGGGTGAACCAGCGGATCTGCCAGCCGCGCACCTCGTCACGCAGCACGAAGGCGGTCTCGGAGAGGTTGTTCTCCGCGGCGATCGCCTGGAGCACCTCATCCGGCAGCCAGGCGTCCAATGGACACACGGCGGCGGGGTTGCCACCGAAGACCTGGGGGGAGAAGGCGTCGACCTGATAGAGGCGCAGACGAGTGGGCATTCGTGGTCCCCTATCTACCCTACCCCGGAGGCCATGCGAAGCCGGGGGGAGGTTCACTTGGAGGACGAGGTGAGGGCACTGGCGAACTGCATGGCGTAGTTGACCTCCAGGCCGCCATCCACCACCAGTGTCTGGCCATTCACGTACGAGGAGCCCTCGGAGCACAGCCACTCGATGGCCTTGGCGATCTCGTCCCCATCGGCCACGCGGCCCACGGGCACGCTGTCGCGCACCTTGGCCTCGAGCGTGGCCCAGGCATCGCCCATGTAGAAGCGGCTGGAGTCGGTGTCGATGTAGCCCGGGTTGACGGCGTTGACGCGGATGCCGTTGGGGGCCAGCTCGGTGGCGAGGTACTTCACCAGGATTTCCATGGCGCCCTTCATCGCGCCCAGGAAGCCATGGAACGGCAGCGGCATGCGCGAGTCCATGCCGGACACGGCGACCATGCGGCCCTTGCGCCCCTCCATCAGCGGCACGGAGCGCTGGGCGCCCAGCAGGAAGCTCTTCACCGTGACGTTGAAGGTCTTGTCCATCTGGTGGAGCTTCATCTGCATGAGCGGCGTGAAGGCGGTGGAGGCGGCGTTGGCCACGAAGACGTCCAGCGCGCCGAACTCCTGCTGCACCACGTCGAAGGCGGCGTGGAGGCTGGCGGGCTCGAGCTGATCCGCGACGACGGTGCGGCAGCGCCGGCCGAGCGCCTCGACGTCACGGGCGAGCAGGGAAGCGGCCTCGGTGTCGCGCCGGTAGGTGGACACGATGTCATAGCCCGCCTTCGCGAGCCGCAGGGAGAGCGCGCGGCCCACGCCTCGCGAGCCACCGGTGATGAGCGCCACGGGAGCAGTCGTCATACGAGTGGGCATAGCACCTTCCCCCCAGGGAGTAGAGTGCGCCCCCCTATGACTGTTCCCCAAGGACCCAAGTGGCTCTACCTGCACGGCTTCGCCTCGGGGCCCGAGTCCGCCAAGGGCGTGAGGCTCGCCGCGCACTACGCCCGTCAGGGCATCCACCTGGAGCGGCTGAACCTGCGCCAGCCCTCGCTCGAGCACCTGAGCTTCGGCGCGATGGTGGGCACGGTGCGCGAGGCCCTGGGGGGAGAGCGGGAGCGGGCCATCCTCTTCGGCTCCAGCATGGGGGGCTGACCGCGTGCCACGTGGCGCAGGAGGACGCGCGGGTGTGCGCGCTCGTGCTGCTCGCGCCCGCCCTGCGCATCGCGCGGCAGATGCGGCGCACGGTGGGCGAGCCGGGCCTGCGCCGGTGGCGCGAGACGGGCTGGTTGGAGATCCAGGACTACGCGGAGAAGCGGCAGACGCGGGTACACGCCGGCCTCCTCGAGGAACTCGATGCCCTGGAGGCCCGCACGGAGGCGTCCCCGACGTGCGCGTGCCCACGCTCCTCATCCACGGCCGGCAGGACACCACCACCGAGATTTCCTACTCACGCGAGTGGGCCCAGGGCCGGCGTCACGTGCGGCTCGTCGAGGTGGACGACGGCCACGAGCTGGTGGCCTCGCTCGAGCGCATCACCGCGGAAGCGGATGACTTCCTCCGCCCCTTCCTCGGCAGCCCGGCCGCCCGGTAGACAGGCATCAGGGTCCTCGGCAGGGATTGGAATGACGCGGGTGCGTCATCGCTTTGGGCACCCACGATGCACAAAGCCAATCCGTTGATTTCGTCCGCTTGTCTGCTGGGCGTGCTGCTGGTCACGGCCTGTGAGCAGTCTTCTCCCCCGGCGGTGAAGCCGCCTTCCGTCACGGAGCCCGCCCCCGCGGCGCCCCGCGAGGACGTGGGTTCCGAGAAGAGTGAATCCCTTCCGCCCGGAGCGACCACCGGCACTCCCGCGCCGGGCTTCTCCGCGAGCAATTGCCGGTGATGACCACCCAGGGCACGTCCGCGAGTGGTGATGACGGCGCGGGCAGCGTGGCCGCCAATACCCAGGACGACAACCTGGCCACGCGTTGGAGCGGGCCGGGCAAGGGCCGGCTCACGCTCGACCTGGGCAGCGCGCAATCGCTCTCGGGCGCCGCCATCGCCCGGCACCAGGGCAGCACGCGCCAGAATCACTTCACGCTCGCCACCTCCACGGATGGCACCACCTTCACCCAGGCGTACGCCGGGGACAGCGCCCTGACGAACGAGGCCCAGACGTACGCCTTCCCCAGCGCGCGCCAGGCGCGCTACGTGCGCGTCACCGTCAACGGCAACACCGTCAATGACTGGGCCTCCATCGCCGAGGCGCGCACGTGCGCCGGAGGGACGACGACCCCCACGCCCACGCCCGCGCCCACCACGGACTCGGGCCCGGCGTTGCCCCGCCAGCCGTACCTGCAGAGCGTGGGCACCACCAGCGCGCTCGTGGCCTTCCGCACCAGCACCTCCTGCACGCCCTTCGTGCGCTTCGGCGAGGGCGCGTATCTGTCGCGCTCGGCCTCGGCCACGGTCACGGGCTACCGCCACGCGGTGAAGTTGGATGGACTGACCCCGGGCCGCACGTACAGCTACGTGGTCGAGGCGTGTGGCTCGGTCATGGGCGCGCGCACCTTCCAGACCGCCACGGGTCCGGACGTCACGCGCGTGCACTTCACGGCCATGGGGGACTTCGGCACGGGCGGCTCGCTGCAGCGCAAGGTGCTCCAGGTGCTCACGCCCGAGCGCGCGGGCGAGTTCCTCCTCACGCTCGGCGACAACGCGTACTCCTCCGGGACGGACGCGGAGTTCCAGAGCAACATGTTCACCCCCATGGCGGCCCTGCTGCGGCGCGCCCCTGTTCCCCACGCCGGGCAACCACGAGTACCTCACCAGCAACGCCCAGCCCTACCTGGACAGCTTCTACCTGCCGGCCAACAACTCCGCGCGCACCGAGCGCTACTACTCGTTCGACTGGGGTCCGGTGCACTTCGTCTCGCTCGACTCCAACTGCCTGACCTACCCCACCCCCGAGTGCACCAAGGCGATCCAGCAGGACTGGGTGGCCAAGGATCTGGCCGCCACCCCGCGGCCCTGGAAGATCGTCTTCTTCCACCATCCGCTCTGGTCGAGCGGCGAGCACGGCTCGAGCACCTCCATGCGCAAGGCATTCGCCGCCACCTTCGAGCAGTACGGGGTGGACCTGGTGCTCACCGGGCATGATCACAACTACGAGCGCTCCAAGCCGATGAAGGGCGAGGCGGTGGCGGCCTCGGGCACGAAGGGCATTCCCTACCTCGTGGTGGGCAGCGGTGGCGCCACCATGCGTCCCTTCGATACCTCGCAGCCGAGCTGGTCCGCCTTCCGCGACGACACCAACGTGGGCTTCCTCGACGTGACGGTGGACGGAGGCACGCTGACGGCGAAGTTCATCACCTCCAGCAACACCGTGCGCGACAGCCTCACGCTGACGAAGACGGTGAGCGCCAGCGTGAAGTCCACCCTGAGCAGCGCGGCGCCGGCGTCGGACACGCCGCCGGGCCCGGTGGACAGCCCCTACCGGCAGCCCGCGTTCCTCGAGCAGGGGCCGGTGCCTCCCGCCGACACCGCGGAGTCCGTGGCGGACCAGCCCGAGCCCGCGCACCAGTTCGTTCACGATCAGCCGTGACGGTGCTCCCCGCGCGTGTCCGGAGGCTTGTCGGTTGGCAGGCCGTCCGGACGCGGCGAGGATGGGTGGATGAACCGCATGCACTGGCTGGACGCGCTCTGCGCGAGATGGGTGGTGGCGCGCCAGCCGCGCTTCTTCGAGGACGGATGGGGCTCGTCCGCCCTGCTGGAGAAGCTCACCCGGGGACCCCAGGGCTTCGCCTTCCCGGAGTTGTCCGACGTGCGGATGAGCCCGCCGCGGCGCGAGGGGCACCTGCTCGTCCAGGAGGGACGCTTTCCGAGCCCCGCGGCCGTGGGCTCGCTGCCCGCCGCGTGCCAGGAGGCGCGCTTCCAGTTGCTGCTGCCCCACGGGGCTGGTCCACTGCCTCCGGTGTGCGTCTTCCTCGCGTCCTCGGGAGACGAGGGCTTCGGCCTGCGCCGCTTCATCGCCGGGAAGCTGGCCCGCTCGGGCGTGGGCGCGCTGCTGCTGGAGAATCCCTACTACGGCTCGCGCCGTCCGCCCTCCCAGCAGGGCCCCGCGGTGCGCACCGTGGCGGATCTGCTGCTCATGTTCCGCGCCACGGCGGTGGAGGCAACGGCGCTGCTCGGGTGGCTGCTCGCGCGGGGACATCCCAAGGTGGGCATCTCCGGCTACAGCATGGGGGGCAGCATCGCCGCCTACGCCGCCGCCCTGTTCCCCCTGCCGGTGGCCGTCATTCCCCTGGCCGCCGCCCACGCCGCGGCCCCCGTCTTCACCGAGGGCGTGCTGTCCGCCGTGCCCGACTGGGAGACCCTGGGCCGGCCCCTGGGAAGCACCGAGGCGGCGCGCCAGCGGCTCCACGAGCTGCTCTCCGCCACGGCCACCACCGCGCTGTCGCCCCTGCCCCAGCCCAAGCGGGCCATCCTCATGGCCGCGCGCCAGGATGGCTTCGTCCCCGCCGCCTCCACCCTGCGCCTGCTCCAACACTGGCGCGGAGCCGAGCTGCGCTACCTGTCCGGGGGGCACCTGAGCGCCTTCGTCACCGGCCGCGGCGCCATCGTCCGCGCCATCCTCGATGCCTTCTCGCGCGTCGAGGCCCTTCAACTCCCCGCCGACGACGGGCCGCCGCCGGGCCCTGCGTGAGCCCGGGCTCCCTCAGCGCCCGCCTCCCGCCGCCTGTCCCTGCCCGTCCCCGCGGTCCCGTCCGCCCCGCCGATCCTCGCGGCGCATCTGGTCGTACTGGGCCTGCTGGGACTCATCGAGCAGCGCCTTGATCTGCGTGTCCGTCTGCTCGCGCAACTGCCGCAGCTCCTGACGCACGTTGCGCGGCTCGAACCGCTCTGCATCGCCTGGAAGAGCTCCTGACGCCGGGTGGACTCGGCCTCCAGGTGGCGCAGGACGTCGCGCTCCTGGCTGGAGCTCAACCGCGCCTCGGTGGCGAAGCGGCGCACGCGCTCGGCCTGCTGCGCCTGGGCCTGCGCCATGTTCTGCACCATCTGCTGCTGCCGCTGCTGCCGCTGCTCGGTGCGCATCTCGTCCTGCACCGAGCGCATCACGCCCTTGAGGTACTCGCGTCCCCCCTCGGACTGCAGCGCCTCGCCCGCCACCAGGGAGCGCACTTCCGAGCGCAGCTGCTCCACCTCCGAGGCCGGGCCCGCCGGAGCGGCGGCGTCCCCACCCGCCCCCGCGACCGCCGGCCGCTGCTCCAGCAGCATCAACCGCCGCGACAGGCTCAGCGCGTTGTCCTCCAGCATCTTCACCCGGAGTTCCAGGTCCTTCACCGCTTGAGGAGCGGATGCGGGGGCCGGGGAAGCAGGCGGCGGGGCAGCGGGCGCCTCATCCCCTCCTCGAGGGCTCCAGAAGGCCACGGCGAGGGCCAGCAGGGACACGGCAAGGGAAGCGGGGCCAAGAAACCGGTTCATATGTCTCCCAGACGGGTCGACGCCCCTTGTATTCGATGACCTTCCCGGATGCATCCCGCGGCACGAGAAGGCGCTTCGGCAGCATCTTCGGCCGGTTCCTGAAAACGACTCGGCGCGAGCGCGCGTCACCGGGTGGGGCGCCAGAAGAACGTGGTGCCCTCGGCCCCCGCCACGGTGAGCCGCTGAAAACCCAGCCGCTCGTAGAAGCGCACCGCCCGGGTGTTGTCGCTGCCCGTGCCCAGATGCAGGGAGGGCGCCCGCGGCGGCGGCGGCGGCGAGGAAGGTCTCCACGAGGCGCCGGCCGTACCCGGCCCCCTGCGCATGCGGAAGCAGGTCGACGTGCAGGTGCGCCGGGTGGGGGGCCAGCTCGGGCAGGAGCATCCGCTCGGGGTGGTGCAGCGTGGAGATGAGCCGATCATCCGCGGTGAGTGCCGGCTCGACGGGAGGGGGATGGCGGCCGGCCACGAGGGGCAGCCACCGGGTGCGCCAGGCCTTCACGAAGGACGACGTGTCGGCGGTGCCGAGCACGTACCCGACCGCGCGTCCGTCCTCATCGAGCACGAACGCGAGGTGCGACTCGAGCTCGAGGTAGGGGCCGGCGTAGACGTCGGGGAGCAGGTCGTCGCTCCGGTAGTGGCCCCGGGCGTCCTGGCCGGACGCGCCCGTGCGCACACAGATGTCATACACGGCATCGCGGTCATTCGGGTGGTAGGGACGAAGATGCATGGGCGGGCTCATCTCCTCCGAGCCTACCCGACATGCGGCAGCTTCTTCATCGACGCCTGGATGGCCTCACCTGGGTACGCGAAGTCCTCGAGCTGGCCGGCGAGGTATTGATCATAGGCCCCCAGATCGAAGTGGCCGTGGCCAGAGAGGTTGAAGAGGATCACCCGCTCGTGCCCCTCGGCGTCCGCGCGACGGGCCTCCTCGATGGCCGCCTTGATCGCGTGCGAACTCTCCGGAGCGGGAGGATGCCCTCGGCACTGGCGAAGAGCACGGCGGCCTCGAAGCAGGCGCGCTGGGGGTAGGCGACAGCCTCGACCAGCCCGGCGGCCACCAACTGGGACACCAGCGGACTGGCGCCGTGGTAGCGCAGGCCGCCCGCGTGGATGCCCGGCGGCATGAAGTCGTGCCCCAGCGTGTGCATCTTCATCACCGGCGTCATCTTCACGGTGTCGCCGAAGTCGTAGGCGTAGACACCTCGCGTGAGGGTCGGACAGCTCGTGGGCTCGGCGGCCACCAGCCGCACCTGCTTGCCGTGCATCTTGTCGCGCGCGAAGGGAAACGCGATGCCCGCGAAGTTGCTGCCACCACCGTGACAGCCGATGACGACATCCGGGTACTCGCCGGCCAGCTTCATCTGCGCCTGGGCCTCCTGGCCCACCACCGTCTGGTGCAGACACACGTGGTTGAGCACCGAGCCGAGCGCGTACTTCGTGTCCTCGTGAGAGGCCGCGTCCTCCACGGCCTCGGAGATGGCGATGCCCAGCGAGCCCTGGCTGTCCGGATGCTGGCCACGGATGACGCGCCCGGCGTTCGTCTTGTCCGTGGGCGAGGCGAACACCTCGGCGCCCCAGGTGCGCATGAGCGAGCGGCGATAGGGCTTCTGCTCGTAGCTGACCTTCACCATGTACACGGTGACGGCGAGTCCGAAGAGCTGCCCCGCGAAGGCCAGCGAGCTGCCCCACTGCCCCGCGCCGGTCTCCGTGGCCAGCCGCCGCACTCCCGCCCTCGCGTTGTAGAAGGCCTGGGCCACGGCGGTGTTGGGCTTGTGGCTGCCCGCGGGGGAGACCCCCTCGTACTTGTAGTAGATGTGCGAGCGCGTCCCGAGCTTGCGCTCCAGCGCCACGGCGCGGAACAGCGGCGAGGGTCTCCAGAGGGCCAGCGCGGAGCGGACCTCCTCGGGGATGGGAATCTCCCGCTGGGCGCTCATCTCCTGCTCGATGAGCGGCATGGGGAACAGCGGCGACAGATCGTCCGGCTTGACGGGCTGGAGCGTGCCCGGGTGCAGCACGGGGGCCGGCGGCGAGGGGAGATCCGGGATGATGTTGTACCAGTGGCGGGGAATCTGCTCCTCGGGCAGCAGGTACTTCAACGGCATGGGAGGACCTCCTGGGGAAGGAAAGCCCGTGAAATCTATCTACCCAGGCTGGAACTGTCTCAATCCAGCTCGATGCCCCTGACCGCGAGCCCCGAACGGTTGACCCGCAACCCATAACCCCAGTGGACATCCACATGCGGCTGGCGGTCAGCGCGCTCCCCGATATATGGCCGCCTCACGGACGCACGAGCACCTCGCTTTATCACCCCTACATCCGGAATCCGGAGGGCGACATGGACGACAAGGGCCTGCACATCGAGACCCATCCCCGCGAAGGAGATCCCCTGCTGCGCGCGGGCAAACCCGACCCCTGCATCATCGTGCTCTTTGGCGCCACGGGAGACCGGCCCAGCGCAAGCTCTTCCCGGCGCTCTTCGAACTGGCGCGCCAGGGCTCGCTGCCCGACAACTTCGCCGTCGTCGCCTTCAGCCGCTCCAAGCACAACGTGGACAAGCTGCGCGCCCAGGTGAAGGAGGGCCTGCAGAAGTACGCCCGGACCCAGCCCCTGGACGAGGCCACCTGGGAGAAGCTCTCCTCCAAGCTGGAGATGATGTCGGGCGCCTACGACGACCCCGAGTCCTTCATCCGCCTGCGCGAGCACCTGGACGACACGGCCAAACGCCTCGGCACGAAGGGCAATCAGCTCTACTACCGGCCACGCCCGCCTCCACGTTCTCCACCATCCTCAACGGTCTGGCCCAGTCCGGGCTGCTCTACCGCGAGGACGCCGAGGTGAAGAAGCCCTGGCGCCGCATCATCGTGGAGAAGCCCTTCGGACGCGACCGGCGAGCGCGAAGGCGCTCAACCGCGAGCTGGCCGCGGTGCTGGAGGAGAAGCAGATCTTCCGCATCGACCACTACCTGGGCAAGGAGACGGTGCAGAACATCCTCGTCTTCCGCTTCGCCAACGCCATCTTCGAGCCCTTGTGGAACCGCCAGCACATCGACCACGTGGAGATCACCGCGGCGGAGAAGGTGGGCGTGGAGGGGCGCGGAGGCTTCTACGACGAGACGGGCGTCATCCGCGACATGGTGCAGAACCACCTGTTGCAGGTGCTGGCCCTGTGCGCCATGGAGCCGCCCATCTCCTTCGCCCCGGAAGACATCCGCGACGAGAAGAACAAGGTGTTCCGCGCGCTGCGCTCCATCGAGGGCAGTGAAATCTCCCGCTCGGTGGTGCAGGGGCAGTACCAGGGCTTCCTCGACGAGGAGGGCGTGTCCAAGGACTCCAAGGTGCCCACCTACGTGGCGCTCAAGGCCTATATCGACACGTGGCGCTGGCAGGGCGTGCCCTTCTACGTGCGCGCGGGCAAGAGCCTGGGCAAGCGCGTGACGCAGGTGTCCATCCACTTCAAGTCCGTGCCGCACTGCCTCTTCAACACCAGCGACACCTGCCAGCGGCTGCAGCCCAACGTGCTCACGCTGCGCATCCAGCCGCGCGAGGGCATCGCGCTGAGCTTCGAGTCCAAGGTGCCCGGCGAGGACATCAACGTCGCGGGCGTCACCATGGACTTCGACTACGCGGAGAGCTTCGACAAGCCGGTGCCGGAGGCCTACGAGCGGCTGATGCTCGACTGCATGCGGGGCAACACCACCCTCTTCGCCCGCCAGGACAGCGTGGAGCAGGCGTGGGCCTGGGTCACCCCCATCATCGAGGCGTTGGAAGCGGGCCAGGGCGGCCCGATGCACACCTACGCGCCCGGCAGCGTGGGGCCGGATGCCGCGAAGGATCTGCTGTCGCGGGATGGCCGGCGCTGGATGGAGCTGAAGTGATGAGCCCCACGCCCCTGGTGGTGGAGAAGAACGAGCTGGGCCGGCGGGGCGCGGAGTGGATCTCCCGCGCCCTGCTCGAGGCCGTGGCGGGAGGCCAGCGCGCCAGCCTCGCCCTGTCCGGAGGAAGCACGACGGGACAGGTGTACCGGGAGCTGGCGAAGCAGGACGTGCCCTGGGCACTGGTGGACTTCTACTTCGTGGACGAGCGCTTCGTGCCGCCGGACAGCCCGGACAGCAACTACCTGCTGGCGAAGCAGACGCTGCTCGAGCCCCTGGGCATCCAGCCCCATCAGGTGTTCCGGATGCAGGGCGAGCGCGAGGACCGCGAGCAGGCGGCACGCGACTACGAGAAGCTCCTGCCCGAGGTGCTGGACGTGGTGGTGCTGGGCATGGGCGAGGATGGCCACACCGCCTCGCTCTTCCCCGGCCACGCCGCGCTCGAGGAGAAGGAGCGGCGGGTGCTCGCGGTGGTGGGCCCCAAGCCGCCCCCGTGGCGCATGACGCTGACGCTGCCCGTGCTCCAGTCCGCCCGGAAGGTGCTGGGGCTGGTGAGTGGCGCGGGCAAGCAGGACATCGTGCGCCGCTTCCGCGCGGGCGAGGACCTGCCGGCGGCGCGGGTGACGAAGACGCAGTGGATGATGGACGAGGCCGCGGCGGGACAGCCGCCCTCGGCGAACACCGGAGCCAAGAGCATGAGCACGACGACACAGCCCCTCGCGCAGTTCGGCGTGGTGGGCATGGGGGTGATGGGACAGAGCCTCGCGCTCAACGTGGCGGACCGGGGCTTCCGCGTCGCCGTCTGGGACATCGAGCCCAAGCGCTTCGAGGATCTGCGCCACAAGGGCGCGCCGCCGAGCCTCCAGGGCCACGCCGCGCTGGAGGACTTCGTGGGCGCGCTGGAGCGGCCCCGCCGCATCCTGATGATGGTGACGGCCGGAGCGCCGGTGGACTCGGTGATGGAGCGCCTGGCGCCGCTGCTCGCGCCGGGGGACATCGTCCTGGACGGCGGCAACTCCTGGTTCCAGGACACCCGGCGGCGCGAGGCGGCTTGGAAGCAGAAGGGGCTGCACTTCCTCGGCGTGGGCGTGTCCGGCGGCGAGGAGGGCGCGCGCCATGGCCCCTCGCTCATGCCCGGCGGTCCGGCCGAGGCGTACGCGCTGGTGCGTCCGGTGCTCGAGGCCATCGCCGCCCGGAGCGAGGAAGGCGCGTGCGTCACCCACGTGGGCCCGGATGGCGCGGGCCACTTCGTGAAGATGGTGCACAACGGCATCGAGTACGCGGACATGCAGCTGCTCGCGGAGACGTATGACCTGCTGCGCCGCGGACTCGGACTGTCTGCGGACGAGCTGGCGGGGCTCTTCGAGCAGTGGAACCAGGGCATCGCCGAGTCCTTCCTCCTGGAGACGACGATCCGGGTGCTGCGCAAGAAGGACGCGGAGACGGGCAAGCCGCTGGTGGAGCAGGTGCTGGACAAGGCGGGCCAGAAGGGCACGGGCAAGTGGACGGTGCAGGTGGCGCTCGACCTGGGCGTGTCGGTGCCGTCCATCGCCGGAGCGCTCGACGCGCGCAACCTGTCCTCGCTGAAGGACGAGCGCGTGGCGGCGGGCCGCGTGCTGGCGGCGCCGCAGGGCGAGGCGCTCAGCGCGGAGGAGAAGGCGAACCTGGCGGCGTGGGCGCATGACGCGCTGTACGCGGCGCGGGTGGCGACGTACGCGCAGGGCCTGCGCCTCATCCAGGCGGCGAGCCAGGAGTACAAGTGGAACGTGTCGCTCTCGGAGATGGCGCGCATCTGGCGGGCCGGCTGCATCATCCGCGCGCGGCTGCTCACGCCCCTGCGCGAGGCCTTCGAGAAGACGCCGGAGCTGAAGAACCTGATGGTGGCCGACGGGCTGGCGCCGGTGCTCGGGAAGATGGCGCCCGCGTGGCGGCGCACCGTGGGGGTGGCCACGCGGCTGGGCATCCCCGTGCCGGTGCTCGGCGCGAGCCTCGCCTACTTCGACAGCTACCGCAGCCCGGAGCTGCCGCAGAACCTCACCCAGGCCCAACGCGACGCCTTCGGCGCCCACACCTACCAGCGCCGCGACCGGCCCGACACCGGCTTCATCCACTCCGACTGGAGCTGATGCCCTCCCCCGCCCCGGAGTCTCCTCTTCGTGGGGAGCTCCGGGGCGGCATCTCCACATGAAGTTGCCCGCCACCACAAGCCGCGTCTCCTGCTACCAAGGGGGCGCGGTTTGCTTTTGGGGCCAACTCGTGGCGATGCTAGCCAGACACCGCAGCAGACCCAGAATCGCCGCCACCACCCATCGACGTTTATATCGTCGCGCCGCCGTGCCTCCTGGCCTGTGGTATCGTGGGTCTCATGAATGGGGGGAGTTCAAATGAAAGTGCGGCACTTCATCATCCTCGTCGGTGGTCCTGGCTTGTACGACGGAGATGATCCAGCTCACGACAAGGCCTGGTACAACTATATCGACCCGGTCATGGCTGCGGCCAAGTCCGGCCAGCTCTCCCGCCCAGATGAACAGGTCCATTGGTACATCTACGGACCAGCTTACGAGCGCCGGTGGGCCGACGACATAACGGAGCCTTCCTTCATCGACAGGTACATCCAGGATGGCGATCTCAATGTAACCAGATACGGCCACACGCGAAAAGTCGTTGCCGAGGGCGCGTCCGACTACCTCGACTATATAAAGAAGAAAGCAGCCAGGTACGCCAAGCCAGGTTCCAAGAAGATCAATGTCATCACCAACTGGTGGGGAGCTTCTTCACTTTTCGCAGCGGATAAATTCTGGACTGCGTTGGGGTCATTTCCAGATCAGAGTATCAGCCGGGTGTGGTTCCTCGGGCACGCAGCGGGCGACCTCTGGCTCTCGCTTCGACACGAGGGGGACGATGCGGTCAGTCCTGTCATGGGTGAGATCGTAGAACGAACAGGTATCTCAAGACATGGAGCACTCGCCAAGAAACTCGCGTTCGCCAATGCTCCCATCGTTGCCAATCAGACGCCTTCCAAATTCTATGGATGTAATACCATGGAATTTGCCAGACTCTAGTCTGAAACCTTCAAGGTGCGGGCCGAAGGGGCAAATGGGAAGGTGAACTTCAACAAGACCAGCCTCTAGGAGATTGAGACCTCGGCACAATTCGGGTGGAAGAAGTTCTGACCATGAGAATGCACTTTGGCGCGCGAGACTCTTGCTTGAAGGCTTGTTGGGCAGGCCTTCTCCTCTTCTGCTCATGCTTTCGCTCCAACTCACAGATATTCGAGGATCTCTCACTCATTGAGGTCGCGCTAGAGTTTCCGGCTACCCCCCAGCAGACCGCCCAGTGCTCGCGAGGGAATCCCCCCGAGTGCCAGAACTATGAACGCGCCGTTCGTGCGAAGAGGGCACTCCTGAGCCAAGGCGCGGCGGCCCTGGACTCCTCGCTGGAGATCATCCAGAACAATTGCAAGGTGAGCCTACCGAGCCGCAGCCCTCCAGACAAGAGCTGGCGCAGGTGTATTGGCGGATTGGCAGCACTGTATTTCTTTTCTTCGCGCGAGCAGGATGAGCAACTCTTCGCATTCTTCGAGAAGGACCCTGTGCTTCTACGCCTTGTCGCGGCGGAACGGGACTTCGCCTGGTTCCACAACCGGTTCCATCAGGAGCGCTGGCACAAGCTGTTTGACACATTGAATTCATCGCAGATGAATCCGTTCGCCCCCACCACGCAGCGGCTCCAATATCGGATCGAACTGCTGCGGTAGTACGCTCTCATTTTTAGGTCGCCGCGCGAGTTGCTCTTGGGCACCGCGTCCACCGAGCATAAGCCAGGGCAGAAGGCTCAGAACATGTCACCCAGGCCCAGCGTGACGCCTTCGGCGCCCACACCTACCAGCGCCGCGACCAGCCCGGCGCCGGCTTCATCCACTTCGACTGGAGCTGAGGCCCCACCCCGCCCCGGAGGCTCCTCGTCGTGGGAGGCTCCGGGGCACGGCTTGGCCCGTCGTCGTCGGCGGCGGCTTCGAGTCCCGCCGCCTCTGCTAGAAAGGAATGGGAGCAATGTCGAGGGCAGCGGGAGGGAGCAGAGAGGCAGAGGAAGGCCGCTAACGGGAGCCCACGAGCTGTGCGGCACTCTCCATGGAGCCCCCTTGGTGCACACGCCTGTCCATGACACCTTCCCAGGCAGGGGGTGAGCCTGCCCCACGTAAACGGGGCAAGCCCACTCCGCACCGGGTACGCCTTCGCGCGCCTCGACAGGGTCCGACCGCGCTCGGTGCCCCGCGTCGCCTCACCAGCAATACTTCAAGCCCCTCCACATTGGAAATTCACCTCCACATTGGAAATTCAATCGGAGAATCGCGTTGACGCATTACCAAGAATTCTGAGAAAACCAAGTGAAGCTCGTGATGACTTCTCGTCATATCGCGGCGGACGCTATCAAATGTTTTATTCATCCCTTCCTGGAGCCAAGATGCGCATGTTGAACCTGTGGCGGGTATCAAGCGCCATTTCTGCTTTTCTATTGGTCGGATGCGGCGGCGCGGAGAACAAAGGAAGCCACGCGCAAAGCCTTTCTTCCAACGCCGAAACAGCACCGAACCGAGAAATTTCCGCTGCCGCGGCAGACGACGACATACTGCGTTGGGTCAATCCCTTCATTGGAACGAAAGACGGCACGGGAAGAGGCGCGATCGGCAACACGTTTCCCGGTGCCGCCCTGCCGTTCGGCATGGTGCAGTTCAGCCCCGATACGACTTACGGAGACGAAGATTTCACGGCCTACGGTGGCTACGGATATGACCGTGGCAGCTTGAAAGGCATGAGCTTGACCCACATCAGCGGGCCAGGATGCCAGGTTGCACAAGATCTTTCGTTTCTTCCGATCGTCGGCGTCATTGGAAGATCTCCGGGCACGCATCTCGACGACTACCAGGCCGGATACTCTCACACGAATGAAGCAGCCATCCCGGGATACTATCGGGTAGGCATGAACAACGGCGTGACCGCCGAGCTGACGGCCACGCTGCGGACCGGCCTGGCCCGTTTCCAGTTCCCGAGCGCCGGCACGGTCCTCTTGAACATCGGTCGTACGGGTGGCGGCGCCAAGAGCGCGCAGTTGGAGCTGATCGGCGATCGTGCGTTCCAGGGTGCGGTCACCACGAACGGCATTTGCACCCAGGAAGGCACCAAAGGTCCCTACACCGTCTACGTCTACGGTGAGTTCGATCGGTCGTTCGACCAGTTCGGTGTTTATCAGGGCGACTCGGTTTCTCTGGGCGTGAGACGTGTGGGACCTGCTCAGCGCAACGGCGGCTGGGTGCGGTTTTCGGCCGGCGGCCGGTACAGATGCGCGTCGGCGTTTCGTACGTCAGCATGGCGAATGCCCGGAAGAACCTCGAGGCCGAGAGCCCCGGGTGGAATTTCAACGCCACCCGGGACACCGCGGCAAATACCGGCGCGACCAGCTGAGCAGGCTCCGGGTGACGGGGGGAACCGTCGCCGCGCGGGAAACGTTCTACACCGCCCTGTATCACACCCAACTGCACCCCAACGTCTTCAATGACGTGAACGGCGAGTACATCGGGTTCGATGGGAAGACCTATACCGCGCAGGGCTGGAACAAGTACGCCAATTATTCAGGCTGGGACATCTACCGTTCGCAGATCCAACTGATCGCATGGCTCGAACCGAAACGCGCGAGCGATATGGCCCGTTCTTTGATCGTCGATGCGCAGGCCGGAGGCGGTGGACTCGCGAAGTGGCCGGTGGCGAACAACGACTCCTGCGTGATGATCGGGGACCCGGGGGCAGCCATCGTCTCCAGCGTCCATGCCTTCGGCGGGCGTCAGTTCGATGCAGCGGCCGCCCTCGATGTGATCGACGTCGCCGCGACGAGGCCGGGACTCCGGACGTCACCGACGAATGACTGTCTGGCCCGGCAAGACCTCGACCGCTACCTTGCCTATGGCTTTGTTCCGGTCAACGCTTGGGCTCCCGGTGCCGTCACCTACGAATACGCCGTTGCCGATGCCGCGATCGGACACTTCGCCGACGCACTCGGCGATACCGTTCGCCGCGACAAATACCTGCAGCGCGCTCAGTCCTGGAAAACGCTTTACTCCAACTTCAGCGATATCGCGCATTTGCGTCGGGAGGATGGTGTTTGGTACGAGGCTTACAACCCGAATGCCGCGGCAGGCTGGCTGGAAGGAAACGCATCGCAGTATGTCTGGATGGTGCCTCACAACTATCGCGGCGTCATCGACCGCATGGGCGGGAACGAAAAAGCGATTGCGCGACTGGATCGGCACTTCGAGAAACTGAACGACGGTGGGGAGAGTCAGGGTGGATATGCGTTCATGAGCAACGAGGTCGAACTTTGGGCGCCATGGGCCTATAACCATGCGGGCGCGCCTTACAAGACCCAGGCGCTGGTCCGGCGCATCATGAACGAGCTGTTCTCGAACAAGCCTGAAGGCCTTGCCGGCAATGACGACCTGGGCGCGATGTCGGCGTGGTATCTATGGGGGGCCCTCGGGATCTATCCTTCGATTCCAGGCCTCGGCGGATTCGCCATCACTTCTCCCTTGTTCCCGTCCGTGCAGATAAAGATGGGCAACGGACGTACGTTGACGATCAACGGCAACGGTGCGGGAGCGGACGGCGTCTATATCCACGGCCTGAAGGTCAACGGACAACCGTCGACCAAGACATGGCTGCCCCTGTCCTCCCTGAACGGGGACACGACCCTCGAATTCCAGCTCGCTGGGACTGCGAACCCTGGGTGGGGTACGAACCCCTCGGACGCTCCGCCGTCGTTCGACGGTCCGCGGTCCAGCCTCAGCCAGCAGAGCTTCTCCGCGGACTTCGAGTCGATCTTCAGCCAGCCGGATTGGAATGACAAGGTAGACCTGGACTTCTTCACGAATGCCAAGGCCTCGAGAAATGTCAGCGGCTACTGCTGCAACATGGATCACATGGAGTCCTCCACCCGAGCCGAAAAGGCGCGCAGTGGCAAGACCGCTCTGCTCTACGCGGGGACGGACAATGCTTCCGAAGGCGGCTCCTATTCCTACAACAGGCTCTTCGACGTGAACATACCTGTGACCGGCTCGACGCGACTGAGCTACTGGATCCATCCCCAGTCGCAAGGAGCAGCAGCACCTATGTCGCCATTGACCTGATATTCCACGACGGCACCAGTCTGCGTGACTCCGGCGCGGTCGATCAGCACGGCGTCAGAGTGCACCCGGAATTTCAAGGAAAAGGCGGGCGACTGGTCAGCGACAGCTGGAACCTGGTGCAGAGCAATATCGGCGGAGTTGCGGCAGGAAAAACCGTCAAGAGGATTCTGGTCGGCTTCGATCGGCCGGATTCGACAGGCAATTTCCGCGGCTTCATCGACGACATCCAGCTCGGGCCGTAGAGAACCGCGAGCAACGGGCCTCACCCCGCGAGAGGCCCACGACGTGTCGGAGGAAGTGCCGCGCTGGCGGCCTTCCTGGTCCGCGCCGAGGCGGGCCGCCCTTTCGGCTCAGTCCAGCGCCGTCACCGCGACCTTGGCATACGTGCCGTTCGAAGAGGCGTCCTGTGAGTAGGCACCGAGCTTGAAATACAGATCGACGTCGCTCCATGACGCACGGTTGTACGTGAATGACTTCGACGTGCCATTGACGGTGACCGTGACGGTGGAATCGACCAGCTTGATGACGTAGTCGATGTTCTCCCCGAGTGCGACGCCGCTCTTGATCAAGATCCTCTGCTCGGAGTCGCCGAAGTTCTTCTTCACGCCCATCAGGATGTCACCGTCGGTCCAGCGCAGCTTCAGCAGCTCCGAGCCGCCGGTTTGTTCGCCATGAATCTGGCCGATGATGATCTGGCCGGTGGCCGGTTGTTGCAGCACCTTCATCGACACGGCCAGCGTATGCGTGCCGCCCATATGCCAGGTGGTGTCCGCGCGCAGCTCCGAGCGCGGATACTTGGAATTGGCGGTCGAGCCCGCTCCGGAAGGCACGTAGAAGGTCATCGCACCGGTCGACGGGTCGGTATAGAAATACTTGTCGGTGTAGGTGTTGATGGGATCGACGAACTTCACTTGAAGCGAGCTGCTCAAGGTTTGCAGTTGGTAGTCCGACAGGTCGAAGTTCTCGCCCGGGGATCGGGTCCGATCGAGCCCGGAGCAGGTGCCCGTCCCCTGGGTCCAGATCTCCATTTCCGACAGGCTGACCCATTTGTTGACGTCGCTGCCCGTGCTTTCCAGCCGCACGTACACGGCGGGCCTGTCGCCGAAGGTATAGGGCTTCAGTGCCGCCGTCGTGCCGCTGTTGGTTCCACTGAACACGGTGGACCGGTGGTGCCGTTGTCCGACGTCTTGAGCGCGAGGTTGTATTTGCGCGAATCGCCGTTGTACCAGGCGAGATTGGCGAACGCGATCTTGTAGCAGCCTCCCAGATTGTATTGGAGCCATTGGGTGCCCGTGGTGGCATCGGCCGACCACCGCGTGCTCAGCGACCCGTCGTTCGCATGGACCGGCAGGTTGCTGTCACTGGCGCTGGCGCTGATGTTGGCCTCCGGGATGACCAGCTTCGTTTGTGCGAACGCGGGCAGCGACACCAGGAGAACCGCGGCCATGAGCACGGAGGTGGAGAGCCCGCCAGCACGGCCCGCCCCCTTTGGATGGGTAGGATTCTTGGACATTTCTATCTCTTTCGGTTTTGAAACCCGTGTGTGGTGCCGCCGCGGTGAACCTCGGAGTGGGTCGCCGAGCACCAGGGCTGGCTGCTCGGCGACCCACGACTTCAACCCGAGTGGGAATCAGTTGCAGCCGCTCCCCTTGGTCGGACCGAGGTCCGCCCATTGGATCCTGCCGTCGGGGACGCCCCAGCGCTCGTTGGTATAGCTCTCGAGGTCGATCAGCGCGTCGGCGTTCCCCTTGTTCTGGGTGCAGCAACCCGAACAATCCGAGTCGGCGCACGTGTCAAGCACGGTGACCACGATGGTCTTCGAGCCGGACTTCAAGCAGAGGTCATGGAGCTTGAGCGCGTTCATGTTGGGGAAAAACGCGACGATGTTGTGCGCCGCCACCCACGCCTCCGACTTCTTCCCCGAGCACGCCGCGAACTGCCCTGCCCACGTGCAGCCGTTGTACTTGGTGCACTCCTCGCTGCCCGGATCCGGGTACGACGTGAAGTTGGTCTTGTTACCGGTCTTCCAGACGAGGCCGGGAGCGTCACAGCCCGTCGCGGGAGGAGGCGTCGTGCCGCCCGACAAGCCAGAGATCGTCAACTGCTCCCACGAGCCGAGCGCGGCGCCATACGCGAACACCGTGCTGCCGCCGCCGTTCTCCGCCGACACCCAATTGCCCGTCGTGACCGTCTGCAGGCCGACGATGTCGCCGTTGGCGATCACACCGGTCCCGCTCTTCTTGACGATGCGGAACGTCTCCCAGTCCTTGCGATTCGCGCTGGCGGCGTTCAGCGTGGAGCCGCCGCCGTTGGCGGCCTGGAAATACTGCCCGGTGCCCGCGATGATGAAGATCTTGTCCCCGCTCTCGAGGGACCCGCCGTTGATGTCCTCGATCGTGAACTTCTCCCAATCCTGGGCGGTGGTCGCCGTCGCGATGACCGCGCCGCCGCCGTTGTTCTGGGCGCCCACATAGCGGCCGCCGAGCACCGTCTTGAAGCTCACGCCGGAGGCGAGCAGCGCGCTCGAAGCGGTCTCTGTCGCGACGTCTTGCCCTTCAGGCGAGTCACTCGTCGGGGCGCACGCATTCGCGAGGAACAGAATCGCGCACGCGGCACGAAGGGAGGGTCTTGAATACTTGTTCTGGAACATGATTGCCGCCTTGATTGAACGAAGGTTGGAATCCGCCACGATGATCACTGATCAGGGTCGGCGTCGGCGAAGGTCGTGCCCGCGCCAATCTCGTCGAACCAGATGCTGCGCGTCCCCTGGCTGCCCTGCATGTACCCGTTGTCGTGCCAGCCGTTCGCGTAGAGGCCGACACGGAACTGGAAGTACCGGTCATCGGAAACCGTGGTGTTCAGGTTGTACTGCTCGAGGACCTTCTGGCCGTCGAACCAGAGCTTGTAGAAGCCGGTGCCGTCGCTCGCCCATTTCGCCTGGATCACGACCTTGTGCCACTCCCCGGCGGTAACGGTGGCGAGGTTGCCGAACGTGACGGTCTTCTGAGAGCAAACCGAGCCCTGCTTCACGCGCGTGAAGAGCTGATTGCCCGAGAGCCACACCATGCTGGACGGCATGTAGTCGTCACAGCCGGTATTGGAGAAATCGGCGATGAACTGCGCGAGGTTGAAGGACTGGGGTTGGAACTGCCAATCCGGCTGCAGCCGGAACGCGAAGCCGTAGAAGCCGGTGTCGCCGCGACGGTACACGTTGTTCTTCACGACCTCCGAGTGGTAACGGCCGCTGTACGAGGAATCGTAGATCTGCGTCACCTTGATGGCGGTCGGGCCCGAATAGGTGACATTCGTCACCTCACTGACGGACCCCTTGTGCTCCCTGTTGATGGAGTTCCAGCCAGAGACGGTCCCGGTGTTGTGGAAGATTTCCGCGGCTTCCGCCATGGGGGAAAGCGAGAGCAGAGAAAGACCGACAGCAACGCCGATGTTCTTGGTATTCATTGAGTTCGGGGGAAGGGGTGAACGCACACGGGACTGGCTTCCGGTCACGGTGGGGCCGTGACCGGTCTCACAACCAGTGAATTCCCGTAAGCTAGCGACTTCCCGGGTTCTTCGAAATCCCCATTTCGAGGGAGGATCCGGTCACCTTTTGGAGGTACGGCCTGGCCTGGAATAGCTCTCACCCCAACCGGCCGCCCCACCTTGGCTCACCTGGGACAAAAACCATGGACCCGGACGAGCCAACTGCTCGTCCGGGTCCACGTCAGCCGCGGCAACTCCAGGGCCCCCCCCTCGTGCTCTTGCGAGCGCACCGCGGCTTCACACACTACCGCCGCGACTGGCTGACGGCGACCCCGCTCCGGGCCGAGCCGAAGAACTCCTTGAGCAGGAAGAGCTGGGCCGGCTCATGGCCCGGTCAACGGCCCGCGTGACGTTCCGGTAGTCCGGGGCCTGATCCCAGTCGCCCTCGATCGGCAGGATGGCGTCGCTCATCTCCGGGTAGGCACGCCACGCGATCTCGTTCGTCTTCAGGTTGATCATCTCCCCCTTGCTCACGCAGATGGCCTCCGGGGCACCCAGGGGAATGAAGCCGTAGTACTTCCGGATGGTCCCACACTGCTGGAGCGAGAGCAGGATGAGCATGTCGATGTCCTCCTTCTCCGCCAGCGGCCGCATGTCCTTCTCCGCGAACTCACCGGACCCCGGTGCGCTGAAGGGCCGCAGCAGGTTGGGATTCACCGGCTTGTCGAGCTTCCGGGCGTTGAGGCCTCGCTCGGTGAGCCTCTCCACATACTGGTCGGCCACGGCCGCGAACTTGCTGGCATCCATGCGCTGGAGATGCGCCTCCAGGCTGCCGGCCATGGCGGAGTTGATGGCCATGTCCATCAGTCCCTCGCTGCCGGCGCGGTAGGCCGCGAACTTCTGGGGCGGAAGGGTCGCGACACCGACCTTGAGTTGGGTCTCCTTCCAGAACGAGGGCTTGAGCGACATGCGCGCGGGAGCACATCCGATCAGGCTCATGATGAGGACCGCGGCTCCCATCCTGCACAGGGTAGACATGTTCATGGGGCTGTATCTCCAGGGTGTGACAGAGGTGGGTGGCTACAGGGAATGCGACAGGTTCAGGGAGACCTGCTGGCCCGGAGCCACGAGGGGCTCGACGCTCCAACGGCTCTGCCCCGCCCCGATCGCGAGCCCGACGAGCGCTCCGAACAGCGCGCTCCCGCCCAGCAATCCCAGGGAAACGCCCGGGGCGTACTCATCGCGAAAGAAGGCGGGATCCTCGATGCCGTATCTCAGGAGGATGGTGCCGGTGAGCAGCAGCCCGAAGCCAGCGCCGTACATCGCCCCAGCTCCCGCGTACGAGCCCTCATGGCGATAGAGGGTCCCGATGTCGTCCGGGAGGAAGTCGAGCTTCTGTCCGCCCGCCGAGATGCCGGTGAACCGGGTCGACGTCAGGGCGCCGTCGTGACCCTTGATGCGCTCTCCGTCCTTGCTGATGAGCAAGAACTCACCGACCGCCCGCGGCTCGTCCGACGCCTGGGCCCGCGCCTCGCCGGGCACGCCCACGACGAGCCCGGTGAGGAGCACGAGCGTCGCCATGGGACCCACCCTCCCCGGTTCGACGAGGGGTGCGACAGACAAAGATGCCGGGTTCATGTGGTTTCCCCCATTGGAAGTGGATGACCTGCATGGGGGATGAGCCAGCGAGCGGAAAAATCATGCACGGAATCCGCGGGTTGTTTTCCGGGGATTTCCGCCTCCCGTGTCACGGAGAGAAGGAAGCACAGACGCGCACGCCGATCGCCGCGTCGCGTGCCGTCGGATCTCCCACGGAGATGTTCGCGATGTGCGCGCCGAAGTCGTCGTAGTACCAGGCGCCGCCCCGGAGGACGACGCGCCCGAACTCCGGGGTCACCGAGCGCGTGAGCTCGAAGGCGTTGCCGGCCATGTCCTCCAGTCCGAAGGGGCTCACCGAGGCCGGGTGGGAACCAACCATGTCGGGCCCGAAGGCCGTGGGCTGCCGGTCATAGGTCGTGTCGATGTTGGCGTCGTCGGGCTGGAGCTGGTCGCCATGCGGGTAGCGGCGGCCATCCGCGCCACGGGCGGCGTACTCCCACTCGTTCTGGGTGCACAGGCGCGCTCCGGGCAGACGCCCCGAGCGGTCGAGCCAGTAGAAGTAGGACGCCAGGTCCTCGGAGGAGACGCCGGACAGGGAAACCGGCGCCAGTCCGCGGTGTCGCGCCGCGTCCGCCCCGGGTAGTGGAACGTCTCCCCCTCCTTCGCCGAGAAGACGTCCTCGCTCGAACGGTAGAAGGAGAAGATCCACCCGGTGCCGGGTTGCCGCCGCAGGGTAATCGCCCCGGTGGGGCTGAAGCGTGGCTGCTCGAGGAGCCGTCTCGCGGGCGCATCCGCGGGCAGCGAGTCGAGGTAGGCCAGCCAATCGCCGAACGTCACCTCCCGCTGACCGATGAGATAGCCCTCCTGGAGGCAGAGCCGGTGAAGCGGCGAGCTGAGCATGAAGGTCCGCACCTCCTCCGGCTCGGCGCTGCCCAGCAGGAAGCAGCCCGGAGGGATGTAGACATGGCCGGCGGGCACCGAGGTGGGGAGCACGAGGCGAACCTTCTCGTGGGCGCCGCGCGTGAGGAGCAGGGGCACTCTCACCGGCACCCGGCCCGGGTACGTGACGTGGAGGAGATAGGAACCCGCGGGCAGCTCGAGGCGGGACAAGGGGGTGGGGCCCAGGTCGTCTTCCGCCACGACGGGCTCGAGGTGCCCCGTGCCCTGCACGTCGGTGTAGCGCTCGAGCTTCACGCGTGCGCCGGGAGGCTCCGTCACGAGCTCGAGCTCGGCCGGGGCCAGGAGCCGTTGGCGCCACTCCGAGCCCTCATTCGGGGTGCCGGTCATCCCCCATCGCATGAGGTGCTGGGCCCATTCGTCGCGCTCGCGCTGCTGGTGGAAGCGCTCCGCGAGCAGGACGCGTTCATAGGTCATCTCCGCGATGAGCCGGCGCGTTTCCTCATGGGTGCGATCCCGATCCAGGGCCTGGTCGAGGAACTGGCTCGCGCGGGCATAGGCCGCCTGGGCCTGATCGCGCAAGGCGAGCGCCTCGTCCCATCGCCTCTCGGCGGCCTTCCTGAGCTCATCGGGGCCCCGCAGGGCCTTGGGACCGTTGGCCAGGGAGGGCCGGCCGTCGAACAACGCCATCGCCTCCTCTCTGCGCGTGCTGGCCTTCTGGGCGAGGGCACGGCCCGTGACGAGTTGCTCCCGCGCCGAGTCCACCAGGGCGGCGACGAAGCGCGCGTCCCGCAGGCGAGGCACCCCCCACACGGCGGCGAAGGCCAGGGCGATGACGAGCGCGGCGAGCCAGCGTCTCCAACGCTGGAGCTTCACGGCGCGATGGGAGGCGAGGAGGAAAGCCCGCTCGCGGGGGCCCAGGGTGGAGGGCACGAGCGGACTCGCCTCGTCGAGCTGACGCCGCCCCCAGAGGGCCTCCCTGGCGCGCAGCAGGCGCTCCCACTCGACGCTCGCCGCCTCGAGCCGCTTGCGCACCGCGCGATGGCCGATGTCGTCGTCGAGCCAGCCTCGCAGCGTGCCCCAGCTGTCGATGAGCGAGTCGTGGGCGATCTCGCAGCGCGGTTGGCCCCCCGCGGTGCGCGCGTGCAGGAGGCGGCCCTCGATGAGCGCGCGAAGGGCGGCGCGGGAGGCCCCCTCCGAGTCCTCGACGAGCTCCGCCTCGGTGCGCTCGACGCGCGTGCCCTCCCCCGTCACGAGCCGCAGGAGCAGGCTGCGCGCCGCCTCGTACTCGGTGGGACTCAGGCGCGCGAGCACCCCGTCCGCGTGCCGCGACAGCGCTCCGGCCACGCCCCCCATCTCCTCGAGCGCCGCCCGCGTGATGCGGCCTCCCGCCGGGTTGCGCCGCTCCCACAACTCGGCGAGCGCGAACTGGAGCAGGGGCAGGCTGCCCGCGCCGTACGCCGTGGACTCGACGAGCGTCTGGACGAGCTCGGCGGATTCGAAGGCCACGCCCTGGCCGCGCGCGGGCCCGACGATGGCCTCGCGCACCCCCTCGGGCGACATGGGGCGCAGGATGTAGAGCGCCCGCTCGGCCTCTTCACCCAGGCCGGGCAGCGCACACAGGCGCGTCAGGAAGTCGCCGCGCACCGCCAGGAGCACGCGCACGCCCGAGGAAGGCAGGGCCAGCTCGCCGAGGCGGCGGGCGAAGTGCGCCGCCTGCACCGGCTCCGACAGGGTGATGAGCTCCTCGAGCTGGTCCACGAAGAGGACCAGGCCCCGCCCGTCCTGGTGGGCCTCGCGCAGGGCCCGCCCGAGCCAGGCCGGCGTCTGCTCGAGCATGGTGAAGAGCTCCTCCTCCCCCTGGCCCAGGACGGGCGCGAGCGCGGCGGCCAGGGCCTCCAGCGGGCGGTGGCCGGGCCACAGCGTCACCGTGGTCAGCTCACGGAGTCCGTCCCGCGGCGCCGCCTCCATCCGGGGCAGCACGCCGGCGCGGCACAGCGAGGACTTGCCAGCGCCGGAGTCCCCGGCGACGAGGACGAGCGGCCGGTGGCGCAGGCGCTCGAGCACCGCGTGGATGTCGGCATCGCGTCCGAAGAAGAGCGCCCGGTGCTCGGCCTCGAAGGGCGCCAGTCCCCGGTAGGGATTGCTGGCGGCCAGGGGCGCGGGGGCGCTGAGCCACTCGAGGCGCTCGAGGGCCTCGCACAGCGCCTCGGCCGAGGCGAAGCGTTCGAGGGGCTCGTGCGCGAGGCACCGCGCGATGATCGCCGCGAAGTCCGGATCGACCTCCGCTCCGCTGCCAACCCGCGGGGGCAGCTCACCCATGCACAGCTCGTGGAGCACGACGCCCAGGGCATAGAGGTCACTTCGGGGAGTCGCCGGAGCACGCTTCAACAGCTCGGGCGCCATGTAGGGCCGCGTGCCGGCGAGCTGGTTCATGCTGGAAGAGGGGGCGGCCGCGCCCGGCTCGAAACTCTCGGCCAGGCCGAAGTCGAGCAGCTTCACCTCGCCCTCCCCGGTGAGCAGGACGTTGGAAGGCTTGATGTCGCGGTGCAGCACTCCCTGCCGGTGCGCCGCCGCGAGCCCCCGGGCAAGGCCGACGCCGAGCGCCAGGACCCGGCGCCACGGCACGGGGAGGGGCAGCTGCGCGAGGCTCTGTCCGACGACGTACTCGGAGACGATGTACGGGTGCCCGTTGACCTCGCCGACACGGAACACATTGACGACGTTCGGGTGCTGCAGCCGGGCGATCGCTCGGGCCTCGGTCTCGAAGTAGGCACGGACCCAGGGCTCGGGCTGGCTCGAGGCGATGAACTTCACCGCCACGCGCCGGTCCAGTGAGGTGTCGTGCGCCAGGTAGACGATGCCCATGCCTCCCTTGCCGAGCACACGCTCGAGGCGGAACTCGTCGAACACCCCGGGCGGTGTCCAGGACAGGCCCGGCTCCTCCACGCCAATGCCGGGCGGAGCGGAAGATTCCGGTACATCGCTCCCCGTCCCCAACCCTCCCCGCGAGACCGAGGCGAGGAGGAGCCGGCAGGTGTCACACCCCGCGGCATGCCGGTGGGCTCGGGCCAGCGCATCGTCCGTCAACCTGCCATCGAGGAGATCCACCAGGACATCATCCGTCAGGCAATTGACGGCGTTCGTCACGTGGTCATTGGAGGTGGACTGGCGCATGGAATCGATGAACTCAGGCTATTCGCGGATCAGATGACAATCAATGGCACGCATTGCCACCCCGGCGAAGCACATGGTACAAAACTGGGAATGGCACAGGTGCATGGGCTGGCCGCGACGTTTCTCGCGCACGCGAAGGTGCGCATCGTTCCCTCCGTGGATACCACCGCTCTCGAAGGCCTGCTCGTCCACGCCTGGGAGACCTCCCGCGCGCGGTGGCCGGCGGTGGAACTCCCCTCCGAATCGTTCGTGGCCCACATCGCCGAGCGGCTGCCCAAGGAGCAGCCAGACAGTCCCCTCGAGCCGATTCTCGCGCAGTTGTCCCTGGCGGAGCTCTACCTCGCGTGCGCCTGCGTGCGAGGGCTCCCCGCCGCCATCGAGCTGCTCGAGCGCAACTACCTCGCGAAGCTGCCGAAGCTGCTCAGGGGTCCCAAGCTGTCCGAGGCGCTGCTCGACGACGTCTGCCAGCTCACGCGCGTGAAGCTCCTGGTGACCACGCCCGAAGGACCCCCGAAGCTCGCCGAGTACGCGGGGAGAGGGGCGCTGATGAGCTGGGTGCATGTCGCCGCCACGCGCTTCGCCATCAAGCTGCAGGGCGCCGAGAAGCCTTCGTCCGATGAGGACATGGACGACATTGAAAAGATGATTCCGGCGCCGGGGATGGATGCGGAGCTGGATCTCATGAAGCGGCGCTTCCACGCCGAGTTCCGCCAGGCCGTGCACGAAGCCTTCGCCGCGCTCTCGGCCGACGAGCGCTACCTGCTCCGCCTCTACTTCGTCGATCAACTCTCGATGTACGAGCTGGCCGATCTCTTTCGCGTCAATCAATCGACGGTCTCCCGCTGGTTGAAGAGTGCACGGCAGAGCGTCCACGAGGAGACGCGGCATCGGCTGCAGGAGCGGCTGGGACTCTCCGCCCGCGACTTCCAGAGCTTCCTGGCCGTGCTCGACAGCAAGCTCGAGCTGAGCATCAGCCAGCTCCTGGGCGAGGCGCACGGGGTGGTGCCCCTGGCGCCCAAGCCGGACTGACGTGGGGGCGCCACGAGGCGTCCTACGGGCCCTCGCCCTGGGCGGAGGTGCCCTTCGAGGCTTCGTAGGACTGGTTGCGCAGCAGCGCTGACTCGGGGTTCACGTCCGTGCGCCGCAGCGTGCAGCGATCTCCCTTGCCCAGGTCGAGCACCGTGCCCGCGCGGAAGCGGTTGGGGCACTCCTTGAGGACCGTCTCCAGCGCGCGGCCGTCGCGGGTCCGGGACAGGCAGGTGGCCCCGTCGGGCGCCCAGGCCGCCTCGAAGGAGGCCCGCGAGAGATCCCACTCCGCCGAGGACTCGGTCGTCCGAGCGATCACGCCGAGCCGATCGTACATGTCGATGATGGTGTTCTCGTGCGTGTGGCTGCGGCCGTCGCCGCAGTAGTCGGCGCGGGCCATGCGCGTGCAGGCCTGGTGGAGGTCGGCCATCGATTGCCCGTCGCGGCTCGCCCAGGGCTTGTAACCCCACTGGATGCACTTGCTGATGGCGCCGTTCTCACAGGCGAAGGTGAGCTTGCCCGGGGCCTTCTGGTGGGCGCCGCTCGCGTTCCAGGTGCCGCTCACCGCGAGCGCCCGGGGGTCGGGCACGTTCGCCAGGGCGACGCAGGGGTTCTCCCACTCCTGGGCCACCGCGTTCCAGGCCTCGATGCGGTACCAGACCATCCTGGGATCCTCGGAGGAGGGCTCGGCGCCGCAGATGGCCACCTCCACCGGCTGGCCATTGCTCGCCGTGCCCTGGAGCACGGTGCCGACCACGCCGCCCTTGCCCGCGGCCACCAGGAGGCCCCCCTTGAGCGTCAGGGCCTTCACCTGGGCATCCGCCTGCTTCAGGGGGGCGAGCTCCGCCGAGACGAGCACACTGGTGCGCTCGTCCGTGACCTTCTCGATGTCCCAGTCCCGCCGGGTCCCCCACAGCATCGTGCCCTGGGGCTTGACGGTGCGGTGGGGCGACTGAGACTGGCAGCGTCGTGCGTAGCGCTCGGCCTCGGACAGCGGAGCGGCCGCTCTCGTGGACGTGGGCTGCCCGGCGTGCGCCACCATGGGCAGCTGAAGACACATCCAGGCAAGCAGATACCTCTTCATCGCGGTCATGGCTCTCTCCTTCGATTTCGTTGGGGTGGGCGTGAATCCCTGGCCCGCAACGAAGGGAGCCGGTGACCCGGGCAGTCATGCACGGAATCCGCGGGCTATTTCTCCGGTGGCGCCGGCGCGGTGGGCCCCAGTCCGCGCAGCGGAGCGTCCCGGCCCACGGCGATGAAGGGCGCCCAGTAGTGCGGATGGGACCGGGTGGCTCGCAGTGAGCGCATGGCCTCTCGCAGCGCGGCGGCCCGGCCCTGCCCGGCGAGCAGGTGGCGGTAGTAGGCCTCCATCAGCACCCGTGTCGTCTCGTCGTTCACCTTCCACAGGCTCATGACGACCGTCTCCGCTCCCGCCGCGACGAAGGCCCTGCGCAGCCCGTAGACGCCCTGGCCGAGCTTGACGTCTCCGCGCCCGGTGTCGCAGGCGGACAGGACGACGAGCTGCGTGCCCCACAGGTCCAGGCCGGCCAGCTCCAGGGCCGTCACCAGCGCGTTGGCGGTGTTGGAGTCCTCGGACGCCGCGCGCGCCGGCCAGGACGAGCCCGGAGCGCAGCAGCGGATCCGCGGGGCGCGGCGCGAGGGGCTTGTCTCCCATCGCGCCGAAGTGGCCCACGCCCCGGGAGCCCTTGGGAGCTGGCGCGTCATCGAGGAAGAAGCCGTGGGTGGCCAGGTGGAGGATGCCGGGAGGAGACACGTTGAGCAGCCGCTCCTTGAGCCTCCGCCCCGAGGAAGAGCTGGGCCTGGGGAATCAGGCGTTGAATGGCCTCGGCCTCCCGGCGGGTGCCCGGCAGTGGCACCCAGGCGCTTTCCTCCAGGTCCGCGCGCGCCGTGGAGAAGAAGTGCTCGACGGTGGTGGAGCGCTCGACCAGCACGGGCCCGCTCCCAGCGGGGTGGGACGCGCCAGAGGGGGCGCGCTGAAGTCCGGATCCGCGAAGACGGTCACCGCGTGGGAGGGCGCCACGTCCTCGGTGCGGGACAGCAACTCCTTGCCCGAGGTGAGATAGGTGAAGTCGAAGGTGTCCACGAGGAAGCCGCGGCCGTCGTGGAGGGCGGCGAAGGGCACCAGGCCAAGCTGCCCGTCGGGAGACAGGAACAGGCGGCGGGTGCCGCCCAGCAGCGGCAGCAGAGGCCGGAAGGCGAGCCGGTAGAGCGCCTGGGCCAGGGCCTGGAAGGAGGCGTCGCGGTTGGCCAGGGCGCTACGCAGGCGTGAGGCGGCACGGTCGATCGGCTCGGCGGGGCCGAGATCCACGACACGGATCTCCTCATCGGGCAGGAGCACCAGTGCCAGATAGCGGAGCTGGCTGGGGGCCTCTGACAGGGGCGTGCCGGGCTTGAGCAGCAAGGGGCGGTCCGCGTAGGCGACGAGCTCGACGAGGGCACTGTCCTTGGGAAGGACCGCGGCGACGCGGTCGACGATCTCCGCGGGAGACGGCAGCGCGGTCAGGGCGCGCAGGGGCGCCGAGCGTTTCGCCAGGTCGGCTTCGAGGGCATCGCCCAGCTCGGTGAGCGCCTGCAGGCGCTGGGGATAGTCGGCGGAAGGAGGCGAGCCGGGGCCTTGCAGGGACAACGTGGCGAGCTGGGTACGCAGGCCGCGCAGCTGCTCGAAGGTGTCGCGCTCCCGGGCGCTCAGGCTCCGATAGATGGTGCGGGATCTGGCCGCGATCTCCTCGACGGAGCGGCCCTTGAGCAGGAGCGCGCCGCCGAGGGCCAGGCGTCGTATGCCGGCATCTCCCGGATGGGAACGCAGTAGCGCGTAGAGCAACTCGTCCTGAGCGCGCAGGTGCTGGAGGAAGGTGGCCAGGCGGGACTCGGAGAAGTCGAGCGCCTCCTGGCGCAGGCGCCGCTCGGTGATGGTGAACGCGCGCGTGAAGAGCGACACGGCTTCGCCGAGGCGCCGCTGAGCCAGGCGCATCGAGGCGAGGTTATTGAGCGTCGGGACGTTGACGGGATGGTTCCTGCCCAGCGTCACTTCGTGGATGGCGAGCGCGCGCTCCCAGAGTTCCCCGGCCCGGCCAGACGCGCCCTGGGCCAAGGCGAGCAGGGCGAGGTTGTTGAGCACCCGCGCGACGTTGGGGTGGTTCTCGCCGAGCGCCTCTTCCTGGAGGGTGAGAGCGCGCTGAAGCAACGGCTCGGACTGCGCGTAGGCCCCCCTGCCGTAGGCAAGGACGGCGAGGTTGTTGAGCACCTGGGCGACCTCGGGATGGTTCTTGCCGAGGGCCGCTTCGTAGATGGCGAGCGCGCGCTCGTAGAGGGGCTCGGCCCGCGCGTACAATCCCTGGGCCTGGTAGACCATGGCGAGGTTGTTGAGCGAGACGGCGACCTCGGGATGGTTCTTGCCGAAGGCCGCCTCCCGAAGGGTGAGCGCACGCTGAAGGAGGGGCTCGGCCCGCGCGTACAATCCCTGGGCCTCGTAGAGGTTGGCGAGGTTGCTGAGCGAGACGGCGACATCGGGATGGTTCTTGCCGAGGGCCGCTTCGTGGATGGCGAGTGCGCGCTGGAGGAGCGGCTCGGCCCGGTCATACAGTCCCTGGGCCTCGTAGACCATGGCGAGGTTGTTGAGCGAGACGGCGACATCGGGATGGTTCTTGCCGAGGGCCGCTTCGTAGATGGCGAGTGCGCGCTGAAGGAGCGGCTCGGCCCGCGCGTACAACCCCCGGACCTGGTAGAGACTGGCGAGGTTGTTGAGCGAGACGGCGACCTCGGGATGGTTCTTGCCGAGGGCCGCTTCGTGGATGGCGAGCGCGCGCTCATGGAGCGGCTCGGCCCGCGCGTACAACCCCTGGGCATCGTAGAGGTTGGCGAGGTTGTTGAGCGAGGTGGCGACCTCGGGATGGTTCTTGCCGAGCGCCTCTTCCCGAAGGGCGAGCGCGCGCTCATGGAGCGGCTGAGCCCGCGCGTACAACCCCTGGGCCTTGTAGAGGTTGGCGAGGTTGTTGAGCGAGGTGGCGACCTCGGGATGGTTCTTGCCGAGGGCCGCTTCCCGGATGGCGAGCGCGCGCTCGTAGAGGGGCTCGGCCCGCGCATACAACCCCTGGGCTTCGTAGACCATGGCGAGGTTGTTGAGCGAATCGGCGACCTCGGGATGGTTCTTGCCGAGGACCGCTTCGTGGATGGCGAGCGCGCGCTCATGGAGCGGCTGGGCCCGCGCGTACAACCCCTGGGCCTTGTAGAGGTTGGCGAGGTTGTTGAGCGAGGAGGCGATCTTGGGATGGTTCTTGCCGAGGGCCGCTTCCCGGATGGCGAGCGCGCGCTCGTAGAGGGGCTCGGCCAGCGCGTACTGCCCCTGGGCCGCGTAGCAGGTGGCGAGGGTATTGAGCGGGGCGGCGAGGTCGGGATGGTGCTCGCCGAGCGCCGCCTCCTGGGTGGCGAGCAGTCTTTCGGCGAGCGGCGTGGCCCGCGCGAACACCCCCTGGGTTACGTAGTGGATGGCGAGGTCGTTGATGGAAGCGGCGACGCTGGGATGCTGCTTGCCGAGGGCCGCTTCCCGGATGGAGAGAGCGCGCTCGTAGAGGGGCTCGGCCTGGGCGTACTGCCCCTGGGACGTATGGAGGAGGGCGAGGTTGTTGAGCGAGGCGGCGACCTCGGGATGGTTCTTGCCGAGCGCCTCTTCCCGAAGGGCGAGCGCGCGCTCGTAGAGGGGCTCGGCTCGCGCGTACTGCCCCTGGGCCATATAGAGGAGGGCGAGGTTGTTGAGGGTCTGGGCGACCTCGGGATGGTTCTTGCCGAGGACCTCTTCCTGGATGGCGAGAGCGCGCTCGTAGAGAGGCTCGGCCCGGTCGTACAGCCCCCGAAGCTTGTAGAGCGTCCCGAGGTGATCGAGCGAGCTGGCCACGTCGGGATGGTTCTCGCCGAGGCCCGCTTCGCGAAGCTCGAGCCCGCGCTGAAGCAGTGGCTCGGCCCGGGCGAAGTCCCCTTGAAGCAGGCGGAGGTAGCCGAGCACGTCCAGACACGTGGCGACTTCGGGATGTTTGCCGCCGAGCACCGCCTCCCGCAGCGCCAGCGCCTGCTCTCCCCGTGCGATGGCGTCGGCATACCTGCCCGCCTCGTAGAGTGCGAAGGCCTCGTTGAGGGCCGTCTGCGCCTGCGCCAGCCGCGGCTCCGAGGTCGCCGCTTGCGCCACGGATCCCGCCGCACAGCACAGGACGACGACCATCATCCATCCGAGAACCTGCCGCACATCCACCCCCTGGGTTACAGAAAACCGAGCCTTGAAACACTTCAACCGAGGACATCCCCACGCGGGTGCAAGTCTTCCCGAGCGTGGCGCGGTGAGGAGCCGGTCCCGGCCCTCATCGTCCCCGCGAATTTCCCGCATCAATGTCCGGGCGCTTAGCATATCCCGATAACGCTCCCTTTCTCCCGGGACCCCCCATGACCGACTCCAGCGACCAGGGCAGCGAAAACCTTGTCCTCGCCCAGGGCTTGCGCGTGCGCCTGCGCCATGAACCCCGCCTGCGTCGTGCCGCCGCCGGCTGCGGGTCGAGGCCGGCGGCCACGACGTCGACGCGCGGTGGCCGGGGCTGGCGCACTTCCTCGAGCACCTGGTGTTCCTCGGCACGGAGCGCTTCCCGCGCGAACAAGGGTTGATGGCCTTCGTCCAGCGCCATGGTGGACAGGTCAACGCGCGCACCAGCGAGCGCACCACCGACTATTTCTTCGAGCTGCCCCAGGCGGTGTTCGGCGAGGGCCTGGAGCGGCTGTGCGACATGCTGGCCCGGCCGCGCCTGGCCATCGAAGACCAGCAACGCGAGCGCGAAGTGCTGCATGCCGAGTTCATCGCCTGGTCGCGAGATCCCCAGGCCCAGCACCTGTTCGGTCTGGCCGGCGGAGTCTCGGCCCGCCATCCGCTGCGCGCCGTCCACGCCGGCAACCGCGACAGCCTGACGGTGGACAGCCCCGAGTTCCAGCGGGCGCTGCACGACTTCCATCGGCGCTACTACCGCACCGGGCAGATGACCTTGCAGTTGGTCGGACCGCAGCCGCCGCGGATTCTCGCGGGGCTGGCCAGGGACGCCGATGCCGCACTGGCCGCGGGTCCGCGCAGCGCCAATGCGCCCGTGGAGACGCTGCTGGGCGACCCGGGCGAGGCGCCACCGGCCAGCGACCCGCGACGGCTCAACCTGCTGTTCGCCTGCGATGGCCTGCCGCCCGGCGCGGACGAGGCGCTGCGTTTCCTGGAACCGTGGGCCGGCTCCGCCCATCCCGGCGGCCTGCTGGCCGAACTGCGACGCCTGGGCTGGGCCCAGGGTCTGTCGCTGAGTCCGCTGTACCAGTACGCCGACCAGGCCCTGGTCAACTTCGAGGTGCAGCTGACCGAAGCCGGACAGCAGTCCCGGGCGGCGGTCCAGGCCCTGTGCTTCGACTGGCTGGAGTACTTCCAGTCCCATGCCGATTGGGAGCCCCTGCGCGAGGAGTATCGCCTGCTGCGCGGCCGCCAGTCGCGGACCGAGGGTGCGCTGGAGCTGGCCCGGCGCATGGCCCATGGACAACTCTCGGAACTGCCGGACGAAGCCGTCCCGGCCCTGCGGGCCTTGCTCGAACGTCTCACGCCCCAGGCACTGCTCGCGCCCGGCGCCCAGTCGCTGGACGAACCGCCCCGGCTGCCGCCGTTCGGTCCCTGGCGCCTGCCGCCGCCCAACCGTTTCCTGCGCGGCCAGCACCGGCCGACCCAGGCCAGCCCGCGAATCGCGGCCCTGGAGCAGGGCGAGTCCGAACCGGATCGCGGCCTGGAGGGCGCCGTGCACCTGCGCTGGCGCCTGGCCAGCCGGCATCACGCCGCGTTGTGGCACGTGCTCGACGCCAGCCTGCGCCGGCTCGGCGAAGAAGCCCGCCAGGCGGGTGTGCCACTGGAATTCTCACGCCTGGGTCCGGATTGGCAATTGCGCCTGTGCGGCGTACGCGAGCCGATCCCGGCGATCCTCGAACAGGCAGTGGAATTACTGCAACGCCCGACACCGGAGAGCTGGAGCCAGGCCAGCCCCCCTCCGCGCCAGCAGGTACCCATCCGCGAGCTGCTCGCCCAGTGGCCCGAGCATGGCCTGGGCCACCACCACCCGGCGCGCAACGACAGCAGCGAGCTGAACCCCGAAGCACTGCAACGGCTGTGGCAGCAGGCACGCTGGGATGGTCTGGTACTGAACTTCGACGATGCCGACCGGCCCGCCCTCGACGCCGTGGCGGCGCACTTGCCGGGCAGCGCCTCGAACGATCTCCACCCGCTGTCCACACTGCCCGACCGAGCCAGTTGGAGTCAGGTGCACTGCGGTTCGGATGAGCATGCACTGCTGGTGTGGTGTCCGGCGCCGAGCCTGTCGATCGAGGACGAGGCCGCCCGGCGCGCACTCGCCCAGTTGATCCAAACACCGTTCTACCAGCGCCTGCGCACCGAGCTACAGCTGGGCTATGCGGTGTTCAGCGCATTCCGCCAGCTGGCCGGCCGCCCCGGACTGTTGTTTGGTGTGCAATCGCCCGGCAGCGACTGTGCGGCCTTGTGGGGGCACATCGCCGAATTCCTCGATGCCCTGCCCGAGCGCCTCGCGCAATGGCCGGGGACAAGACTGCGCGAGCAATGCGCGGCGCTGGCCGACAGCCTCGACGGCGGCAACCTCGGGCTGGCGCAGCGACTCGAGATGCAGTGGCAAGGAAGATTGGCCGGCCACTCGTCGGATTATTCCAAGACATTGAGAGAATCTTATTCCAACACATTGAGAGAATCGGTCGGTCAACTGGATGGGCCGGCGCTGGTCGAGGCGGCGCATCGGCTGTTGGCCAGCCGGTGCGCTGGACCGCGCTGGCAACCGGGCCTTGCCCGGGTGCGTCCTGGTATGCGGCAGTCTGACTCCTACCAGGAACGTATCAGGAGCATGAACGAAGATTTAAACCCGCTATGTGGGAAACTCAGTAATATACGGCTCAAGCATCGGGACATCTCCACCTGGAGCTGGCCTGGATGTGAGGCCGAAGTTCAACCACCCTGAGAAGGAGCATCTCCTATGTGGACCAAGCCTGCTTACACCGACCTGCGCATCGGCTTCGAAGTCACCATGTACGCCTCCAACCGCTGAGCTGACCTGCAGGACAACGCCTCGGTCCGCCGAGGCGTTTTTGTTTCAGCCGCCGCACGATTGATTGGTTATGTACATTCAGATTCTAGGCTCCGCCGCCGGCGGCGGTTTCCCGCAATGGAACTGCAACTGCGCCAACTGCAAGGGCTACCGCGACGGCACCCTGCGTGCCCAGGCCCGCACCCAATCCTCCATTGCCCTGTCCGATGACGGCGTGCACTGGATCCTGTGCAACGCCTCGCCCGACATTCGCGCTCAATTGCAGTCCTTCGCACCGATGCAACCGGCCAGGGCCCTGCGTGACACCGGGATCAACGCGATCATCCTGCTCGACAGCCAGATCGATCACACCACCGGCCTCTTGAGCCTGCGCGAAGGCTGCCCGCATCAGGTCTGGTGCACCGACATGGTCCACCAGGACCTGACCACGGGCTTCCCGCTGTTCAAGATGCTCAGCCACTGGAACGGTGGCCTTCAGTGGAACCGCATCGAGCTCGAAGGCCACTTCACCATCCAAGCCTGCCCGAACCTGAAGTTCACCCCCTTCCCGCTGCGCAGCGCCGCGCCGCCCTATTCGCCGCACCGTTTCGACCCCCACCCGGGCGACAACCTGGGCCTGGTGGTCGAGGACCTGCGCACGGGCGGCAAGCTGTTCTATGCGCCGGGCCTGTACCAGGTCGACGACGCGCTCAAGCAGCACATGGCCCACGCCGACTGCCTGCTGGTCGACGGCACGCTGTGGTCGGACGACGAGATGCGGCGCCGCGGCGTCGGCACCCGTACCGGCCGCGAGATGGGCCACCTGTGCCAGGAGGGTCCCGGCGGCATGCTGGAGCTGCTCGACGGCTTCGAGAAGCCGCGCAAGGTGCTGATCCACATCAACAACACCAACCCCATCCTCGACGAAGACTCACCCGAGCGTGCCGAGGTCGAGCGCCGGGGCGTGGAAGTCGCCTTCGACGGCATGAGCATCGAGCTGTAGGAGTGACCATGAGCGACAAGACACCGCTGACCCGCGCCGAATTCGAACAGGCCTTGCGCGCCAAGGGCGCCTACTACCACATCCACCACCCCTATCACGTGGCGATGTACGAAGGCCGCGCGACCCGCGAGCAGATCCAGGGCTGGGTCGCCAACCGCTTCTACTACCAGGTCAACATCCCGATGAAGGATGCCGCGATCCTGGCCAACTGCCCGGACCGGGAGATCCGCCGCGAGTGGATCCAGCGCCTGATCGATCACGACGGCGCCCCTGGCCAGGACGGCGGCATCGAGGCCTGGCTCCGCCTCGGCGAGGCCGTGGGCCTGGATCCCGACCAGCTGCGCTCCCAGGAGCTGGTGCTGCCCGGCGTGCGCTTCGCGGTCGACGCCTACGTCAACTTCGCGCGTCGCGCCAGCTGGCAGGAAGCGGCCAGCAGCTCGCTGACCGAGCTGTTCGCCCCGCAGATCCACCAGTCGCGCCTGGACACCGGCCGCGGCACTACCCTGGATCGATCCGAGCGGCTACGAGTACTTCCGCACCCGTCTGGGCCAGGCCCGGCGCGACGTCGAGCACGGCCTGGCGATCACCCTCGCCCACTACACCACCTACGAGGCCCAGCAGCGCATGCTGGAGATCCTGCAGTTCAAGCTGGATATCCTCTGGACCATGCTCGACGCCATGACCATGGCCTACGAGCTGAACCGCCCGCCCTACCACACCGTCACCCACCAGCGCGCCGGCACAAGGGGATCGCCCTATGAGTTTCGATCGCAACCTGACGCCCCGCTGGCGTCAGGGCTATCGGTTCCAGTACGAGCCGGCCCAGAAAGCTCACGTCCTGCTCTATCCTGAAGGAATGATCAAACTCAACGAGAGCGCCGCCGCCATCGGCGGTCTGATCGACGGCGCCCGCTCCGTGCAGGCGATCATCGCCGAGTTGGACCAGCGGTACCCCGGCGTCCCCGAGCTGGGTGAAGACGTCGAGCAATTCATGGAGGTCGCCCGTGCACAGCACTGGATCGAACTTGGCTGAAGTCCCGCCGAAGCCCGCCGTCGGCCTGCCGCTCTGGCTGCTCGCCGAGCTCACCTACCGCTGCCCGCTGCAGTGCCCCTACTGCTCCAACCCCCTGGACTTCGCCACCCAGGGCAAGGAGCTGACCACCGAGGAGTGGTTTTCCGTGCTGCGCCAGGGCCGTGAGATGGGCGCGGCGCAGCTGGGCTTCTCCGGTGGCGAACCCCTGGTACGCCAGGACCTGGCCGAGCTGATCGGCGAGGCCCGGCGCCTGGGTTATTACACCAACCTGATCACCTCCGGCATCGGCCTGACCGAGCAGAAGATCCGCGCCTTCAAGGACGCGGGGCTGGACCACATCCAGATTTCCTTCCAGGCCAGCGACGCGCAGGTCAACAACATGCTCGCCGGGTCGAAGAAAGCCTTCGACCAGAAGCTCGAGATGGCGCGCCTGGTCAAGGCCCATGGCTACCCCATGGTGCTGAACTTCGTCACCCACCGGCACAACATCGACAGCATCGATCGCATCATCGAGTTGTGCGTGGCGCTGGAGGCGGATTTCGTCGAACTGGCCACCTGTCAGTTCTACGGCTGGGCCCAGCTCAACCGCGTCGGCCTGCTGCCGACCCGCGAACAGCTCGAGCGCGCCGAACGCATCACCAACGAATATCGAGCCCGGCTCGCCGCCGAGGGCAAACCGGTCAAGCTGATCTTCGTCACCCCGGACTATTACGAAGAGCGGCCCAAGGACTGCATGAAGGGCTGGGGCAGCATGTTCCTGACCGTCACCCCGGACGGCACCGCGCTGCCGTGCCATGGCGCGCGCCAGCTGCCGGTGGCGTTCCCCAACGTGCGCGATCACAGCCTGCACCACATCTGGTACGACTCCTTCGGCTTCAACCGCTTCCGCGGCTACGAGTGGATGCCCGAGCCGTGCCGTTCCTGCGACGAAAAGGAAAAGGACTTCGGCGGCTGCCGTTGCCGGCCTTCATGCTGACGGGCGATGCCAGCAACACCGATCCGGTGTGCGGCAAGTCTCCACGCCACGACCTCATTCTCAAGGCCCGCGAAGAAGCCAAGACCGCCACCGCGACCATCGGAGAACTGGCTTTTCGCAATGAACGAAACTCGCGCCTCATCACCAAGAAAGGCTGAATCCTTCAGCGCCGCCCAGGAAGCGGAGCGTCTCAGTAGGCCACGACGGAGGGCTCCGTGGTGCTGGTGAAGAAGTCCGGGTAGGTGGCGATGTAGTGGGAGCCGCTCCCGAGCTCGAACGGAATGATGCCCTCCTTGCTCCCTTGAATCTGGAGGGTGTTGCCATCGGCCAGGAGGGACAGTTCCCCGCCGTAGACGTTCGTGTGGCGGTATTCCTCATACGCCGAGAGCGTCGTGGAGCGCACCACCGATAGCGTGTCCGGCGCCGGTGCAGCAGCTTCAGGTAAGCGCCGTTGGAGCCACTCGTCGAACCATCGTACGTGTAGCTGACGACGACCCCGAGGTCGTTCGCGGCAATCGACAGGGCGGGGACCGAGAACGAGCCCGTGAGCACCACACTCGCGCTCGGCCACGGGCACGTGGAGGAGGCCTGCCGGGTGATGACGGGCTCGAACAGGGGCGGATGCGAGTTCGAGCTCGTCGTCTGGTAGGTGATGGAGAAGGTGCACCCTCGTGAGGAGGCAGAAGAGGTCAGCGCGGCGGAGTCCGTGGCGGTCTCGAGCGACTCCTCGGTGGCGGGCTCGCCACAGGCGGAGAGCAGGAGGGCAACGGCGATGGAGGCGGCGGATTTCACGGTACGCATGGGATTTTGTCTCCTTTGATTCGATGATTCGACCTGATGGACTGATTCAATCGGCTGGATGCTTCGCGGACCAAAGCTTCACCGGCGCCCGCTTCTCGTAAGCCTTCCCTTTTGGATAGCCAACCAGCTCCATCTCGAGACCCCATGGAGTAAAGAAGTGGACCCAGGTTTCGCCTGACGTATCACCTGAAGTCGTTGTCATCGGCTCACCTATCACGGTGATGCCCTTGGACTTCAGATAGGCGACCCCCGCCTCGACGTCGTCCGTATAGAAGGCAATGTGGTGGCCACCCAGGTCTTCATGATCCGGTGGGGTTGTCTTCCCCTTCGAGCCTTCGTACTCGAAGAGCTCGATATTGGAGCCGTGGCCACAGCGAAGCATCTTGAGCGTCATGCTTTTCGCCCTGGCTGGGACCTGCGTTTTCCGATCATTCGACAAGCTGTTCGCCACCGGATGGGGACCGATTTTCGTCACGGCGACACAGCCGAATATCTCAGAAAAGAACTTTTCAGCCTCGCGCATGTCGGGAACCGTGATTCCGACGTGATCGATTCCAGCTGATTTGATTCCAGGCATCTGAGCCTGGGCAGTTGACGCCAGTGCCAGCACCACGACGACCGGGAAGATTGGACTCCCCATTGACTTGACTTCCATTACAAACAAACCCCTTCGAAGCTTGTGTTCCTTCGATATCCACAACCCTATCGGAGCTTGTGGGGTTCGATAAGGCGCTATAAAACGAACGCTTTGTTTCTAGAGGCGAACAGTGTCCCAGGAGGAGCCGGTGGATCTGAATGCGGTGATGATGTTCAATCGGGTCGTGAAGGCCGGCGGTTTCTCGAAAGCCGCGGCGGAACTTGGCGTCACGAAATCAACAATCTCGAAGAAGATCGCCGAGCTCGAGTCTCACCTGGGAACAACTCTTCTCAGACGAACGACCAGAAGCCTTCAGCTGACCGACATGGGAAAACAGTTTCACGAGCGGTCGTCGAAAGGGTTATCCGAAATCAAGAAGGCGGCCGAGCAGGCACAAGCAACGAGCGTCGAACCTCAAGGACGCCTACGCATTACAGCTCCTTCCGATTTCGCGACGAGCATCCTCGCGCCGCTCCTCGCGGGATTTCTGGAGACGTATCCGAAAATCTCGCTCGAGATGATGCTGACCGACAAGATTCTCGATCTGGTGAATGACGACATCGATGTCGCGATCCGGGTTGGCCCGATGACGGATTCATCTCTGAGAGCGAAGAGAATCGGCCGGGATGTTTTTCAGTTGGTGGCGAGTCCCGCGTATATCAAGCGCTCACCCGCTCTTCAGGAGCCAGGCGACCTGAAGAAGCACGACTGCCTGGTCTTTGTCCCCAAGCCCGGTATGCAGACCGGCGGTTGAAATCCGGAACCTCGAGAACGACTTTCGAGCCAGAGATCAAGTTTCTCTCGAACAATGTGACCGCGGTGAAAGCCCTGGTGGTGCAAGGAGCCGGCATCGCCCTGCTACCTGTCTCCAACTGTCGGGAGGAGCTCGAGACCAGGCGCCTAAAAGTCGTCCTGCCGGAGTGGTCGATGGAGGACACACTCATTCATTTCGTGTCTCAAAAACACATTTTCACCCCACCGAAGGTTTCGGTTTTCATCTCCTATATGGAACAAAAGATGAAGCCGCTCTTCATCTGATGCGGAAGGTCGGCGCGGAAAGGGCAAGCCCCTCCGCCCTACTCGGGCTTCTTCACGCCCAGCACCTTCATCCGATACGACAACGTCCGTACCGCCATGCCCAGCTTCTTCGCGGCTTCCGTGCGATTCCAGCCGGTCGCGGCGAGGGCCTCCTGGAGCATTCTGGCCTCGAATTGGTTCACCTTCTCCCGCGCCTGCTCCGGCTCCGGAGCCGCCGGTGCCGAGCCCTTGCCCGGAGCCGCTTCGGCACGGTGCCCCCCTGTACGCACTCGCGCGGGCAGGGCTTCCGGCCCGATGAGCACACCCTGAGTGACGACCACCGCGCGTTCAATCACATTGCGCAGCTCACGGACGTTGCCGGGCCACGAGTAGGCTTCGAGGAGCGCGAGCGTCTCCGGAGAAATGCCCTCGACCCGACGGCCATTGGCCTTGTTGGCCGCGTGCAGGAACCTGCGCGCCAGCGGCTCGATCTCGTCCCCGCGCTCACGCAGCGGAGGGATCTCGATGACCACGCCGCTGAGCCGGTAATAGAGATCGGACCGGAACGTGCCCGCCTCCGCCATGGCCTCGAGGTCGCGGTGCGTCGCCGCCACGATGCGCACGTCCACTTCGAGCTCACGGTTCGAGCCCACCCGGTTGAAGGCACCCACCTCGAGCACGCGCAACAGCGAGGCTTGCGCCGCGGGGGGCAGCTCGCCGACCTCGTCCAGGAAGACCGTGCCGCCATCGGCCTCCTCGAACACGCCCTTCTGCTGTTGCAGGGCACCGGTGAAGGCCCCTCGCTCGTGCCCGAAGAGGGTGCTTTCGACCAGGTCCTTGGGGATGGCCCCGCAGTTGACGCGGACGATGCGCCGGCCCTTGCGCGGACCACTCTCGTGGATCAGCTGTGCGAGCACCTCCTTGCCCGTACCGGTCTCGCCGTGAAGGATGACGGGGATGCGCGAGGTGGCGACGTTCGTCACCGTCTCGAGCACCGGGCGCATCACCTGGCCCGCGATGATCGCCCCCTCCGGGCTATCCACCCTCGCGAGCAACGCGGCTGGACCGCTCTCCACGGGTTGCTCGGGCGAGGCTCGGTGGGCGGCCTCACGAGCGGCCTCGAACAGCGCGTCCGCGGTGCCGCCGGAAGCCGGGTAGAGGGCAAGACCCACGAGCAGCTGGCTGACCCCGCTCGCGCGTGAGGCCGTGATGGCCCGGGCGATGCGATGGGCCTCCTCCGCGCCCGTCTCCGGCAGCAACACCTCGAGCGCGCTGGAGCCGTAGAGCGACATGAGATCGACCGAGCGGAGGTGACCGCGCACCGCCGCGATCCAAGCGCCCTCTTCCCGCTCGGGTGGGACGGAGCCCCTGGGGTGAGCACGCGCACCAGGAGCAGGGCGAAGGGGCGGCGAAACTGCCGTGCGCGCGTGAGCTCCTCCTCCAGGCGGTGCCGGATCAGCTCTTCCCGGACGAGGCCGAGGGAGTCCCCCTTCGCGCCGAGAGCCTGCACCTGAAGGGTCACGGCGCCCAGGACGACCTCATCGCCCATCGTGAGCTCGACGCGGGAGACGCGGCTGCCAGCGAAGAAAGTGCCGTTCTTCGAGCCGAGGTCCTCCACCAGCACCCGCGCGCCGGAGAGGAGGAACCGGGCGTGCTCTCGCGACAGGGTCTGGTCATCGATGCGGAGCCCCGCGGCCGGAGCGCGCCCCACGATGAGCGGTGTGTCCGGTAGGAGCAGACGCGTCACCTTGTTTCCACCATGGCTCGAGATCAATGCGACGCGCAGCCGGACTGGCGGCTGGTACGCACGAACCAAGGGCCCCTCCATGCTCACGGTTTCCAGGGCGTCGCCCTGAGCTGATGGGTCCCTTGGCATGAACTCCCGTCCATTCGCGACCAGGCTTCTGTCACGGCAGGTGTAGAGCGAAACCGAGCCCTGCCTGGACCGTGACGGCGAAGCGATAGAGCTCGTCCTGGCGGGTGAAGAAGTAGTCGGCTCCGACATCTACCACGCCCACGAGGCCGGCTGGCAGCGCGATGCGCGCACCCAACACGGGCCCCGCGCCATAGGTGTCGAGCCCTGGTATCAGGCTGGCTCGCAAGCCCAGGAAGGGCCTCAAGGTTCCCTGGCCCGGCAGTACTCCACCTTGCAGATGGAAGGCCGGGGAAGCGCCCAGCAGCACGCGGGCGCTGCCTTCCAGGAACTCGCGCTGAAAGGCGAACCCCACTCCCAGGGTCCACTGCTGATCCACGGCTTCGAAGAGGCCGAGCGCCTCCGGCCTCAGGGAGATGGGGGCCGCGCGGGCGGCACGCCGCCGCTCCGCCTCTCGCGCCTTTTCAAGCTCTTCCTCTCGCGTGGCGAGCTGCTGCTCGGACTCGACCTGCTGGCGGATGACCTCCGCGTACGCGACCAGCTCCGGCGGGAAACGCACGGGATCCACCCTCACCTCGGGGTGCTCACGCGCCAGTTCCTCCAGCGGCCTTCGAGCCTCCTCCATCTGTCCCAGGGCATACAGGGAGGCGGCCGGTAGATGCGGGTCAGCGCCCGGCTCGCGGGGGGCCGTTGGGGCTCGGCCAGCTCCTGCTCGAAGAGCCGGGCCGCTGCCTCGAAGTCCCCATACTCGTAGCGCTCGATCCCCGTCGTCTGTGCCCAGGCGGCCCCGGACACGAGCAGGAGAGTCACCAGCAGCAACAGCCCAGGGGGGAGCGTCATGGAGAGAGAGACCGGGCCTCGGCACCCAGGTCCACGATGTGCTGCAGCCTACCGCCGGAGGGGATGACGAGGGTCCGCCGATAGTGCGAGAAGGCCGGGTTGCGCAGCTCGAGCTCATGCTCGCCCGAGGTCAGGGTGTAGCTGTGGTTGGGGGGCACCCGCCCGAGCTTCTGCCCATCCACCCAGACATCCGCCCAGGTGCCTCTCATCACGAGATGGAGCGTACCGGTGGCCGCTGGCTGCGGAGCGGGCTCGGGTGGCGCGGCGGGCGGCTGGGAGGCCACGGAAGTGGCCGCGCGAGGGGAGGCGCATGCACCTTCTTCCTGGTGGGGGCGGGCGCGGCCGCGCCACGCTGGGCTGTCGCCGTGAGCACGAGGGTGGGAGCCTGGATCGGCTCGGGCTCGGAGCGCGGCACCTGGACCACCAGCTCGGCGGGAGAGGGGTTTGTCTCGGGCCGAACCGCGGGTGGCTGGCGACCGAGGGAGGCTGGCCTCCCGGGCCCGCGAGTCATGAGCACGCCCCCCCGAATGCCAGTGCCAGGACGCCGCCCGCCACCGCGCTCCACCCCCGGAGCGAGCCGCGCTGGGGAGGTGCGGGGCGTGGCGCCACCAGGGGCCCGGCGTGGCCGGCGGAGGTTGAAGGGTCACCGTGGGAGGCGAAGCGGGTAGCACGGCCGAGGGTGGCGCGAGGAGGGTGAGCGCCTGGGAGTTCCTCACCCCCGAGGACAGGCTGGAGCCCTCTCGGGACGGGAGCAGGGCCCTGAGCTGGCTGGCCACCTCGCTGGCCGAGCCAGGACGCCGCCGGGGCTCCTTGGCGAGCAACTGGAGGACGAGCGCATCGACTTCGGCGGGCAGCTCCACGAACAACGAGGGCGCGGGCGGCGGTGTCCTCAGGTGGTGGGCGACGATCTCCATGGGGGAGCGGCCGGTGAAGGGCCGCTGCCCGGTGAGCAGCTCGAAGGCGATGACACCCACCGCGTACAAATCCGTCTGGGGGCTCACCGCCTCACAGAGAGCCTGCTCTGGAGCCATGTACTGCGGCGTGCCGACGACGACATCCGAGTGCGTCTGCGCGGTGCTGCCCTGGGGGGCGGTGCTGCGCTTGGCGAGCCCGAAATCGAGCACCTTGATGGACTCGGTCCCGTTGGACTGCCGGGCGACGAAGATGTTGCTCGGCTTGAGATCGCGGTGGATGACGCCCACGGCGTGCGCGGCGGAGAGCGCGTCGAGCACCTCGCACAGCAACGCGAGGGCCTCCGGGAGGGTCAGCGGCGCGCGGGCCTGGAGGAGCACGTCGAGGGGGCTGCCCTCGAGATACTCCATGACGAGATACTGGCCAACACCCGGCTGCTGGCCGAAGCCGAAGATGTCGATGATGCCGTGGTGGCGGATGGCGCTGGCCGCGCGGGCCTCGGCCAGCAGCCCGCGGGCCTGGGGCGACTGGGAGCGCTCCTCGCGGATGAGCTTGATGGCGACCTTGCGGCCAATCGTGAGGTGCTCGCCCGCGTAGACAATGCCCATGCCGCCGCTGCCGATATGCTGGCGCACCACGTACTCGCCGAGGTGCTGGCCCACCAGCGCGTCGGGCACGAGCGTTCCATCGTCAGGGCACGCCAGCGCGCCCTCGGGCACGGAGTGGCCACAGGTACCGCAGGTTCGGGATGCGCGCGCACTCATTCGTGAAGGGAGTTCCTCCCTCCACCTCATATCACGATTATCCCGAGGTAACGGGACTCCGTGTCATGAACGAGAGCGCGGGCGGAGGAGCCCGAGCACCACCAGGGCCCAGGGCCAGCAGCCCTGCCATGAGGAGGGGTCGGCGGAGCAGCCCAGGCGGTAGGCGCCGCGCCGTGAGGTGAGGAAGGGCACCTCGGGGGGAAGGGGGCTGACATTGCCGGCCCTGTCGGTGGCACTGACCGAGACGCGGTGCGTTCCCCAGGGGAGAGGAACCTCGGGTTGTCTCCTCCAGGCGCCTCGGGCATCGGCTTGAATCGAGCCGGCGTCGATGCCGTCGACAAGGAGTGTCACGGTCGTGCCGGGCTCGGCCGTGCCGGAGAAGAGAGGCCTGTCGGTGAGGAACTTCTGGCCGGGAGCTGGCTCCTGGAGGGAGGGCTCCAGGGGGGCCACGGTATCCACCGTCCAGACATGGTGGGCGGCCTCGGGGTCCACATTGCTGGCCTCATCGCGTGCCCGGACGGCGAGCTGGTGCTTGCCATCTTCCAGTGGAGGAAAGACGACGCCAGCGGGGCATTCGCTGAAGGGCGCCGAGTCGAGGCTGCACTCGAAGGTGGAGCGTGGCTCGCTGGAGACGAACGAAAGGTGGGGCTTCGCAGGCGGGTCTCTGGCTCGGGAGCCGAGGCGAAGCTCGTCTCGGGAGGCGTCTTGTCCACCCTCCAGGAGTACGTGACGGGCGAGGCCTCTACGTTGCCCATCACATCGCGAGCCTGGACACGAAAGGTATGGAGGTTCTCGGTGAGGGACTGGATTTCAAATGGCGAGGTGCAGGGCTGGAAGGCAGCCTCATCCAGGCTGCACAGGGAGTGGAGGTCCGTCCAGTTGGCGCTGAAGATGAAGGAGGCGGTGTCCACGTTGGTGGGGTTGGCGGGCCCTCTGCTGAAGCTCGTTCGCAGCTCTCTTGGGGCGTCTCCCGCTCTGAAGTTGGCGGCGATGCGGCTCGGTGACAGCGCCGTCCGGTAGACGCGGAACTCCGAGATGGAGCCCTTGAAGAAGGGGTGCACCGTGGACGGCGAGCGGCCCAACCAGTTGTTCGCGGTGTTGCCCAGGTGGGCCGGAGTGAGCTCCGTGTGACTCCGCGCCACCTCCAGACCATTGACGTACAAGCGGATGAGCCCCGTTGTGTGGTCCAGGGCCACCGCCACATGGGTGAGCACTCCCGCCGGGAATGGATTGTGGTTCGCGGGCACCAGTTCCTCTCCGCCCTGTGGGGTGGTGATGGCGAAGAGGGGCATGGAGCCATTGGACGAGGTCAGGAACATGGAGGACCGCACGTTGTCATTGAAATCGAAGATGCGCGCCATGACCTGCGCCTCGGTGGGGTTCCACCTCACCCAGGCTTCGAAGGTCGCATCCTGGAGGAGGGCGATGGTCCCGCCGATGGGAAGGTTCACGTAGGCGCCCGCTCCGTTCAGGACCACCTCGCCATTGGCAATCGTGGCGCCCCCTCGAGGGAGGCATCCGCACCGCTCACCGAGTCGACCCCACTGGTGGTGAAGCTATAGCGGTGGACCAGCTCTGGAGTGGGCTCCGAAGCAGACCGCAAGTCGAGACGCAGGAGGCCGTCGGCGGTGCCGATGGAGCCACAGTAGCCGCCTCCCGTGAGGTGGACGACCTGGCTACCATTGGGGGTGGCCGAGCCCGTCGGCTCATACCCATCGAGCCGGAACTGGTTGGGCACGATGTCGAAGGGCGTGCCCGTCAGGTCGATGTTGCTCCGGCCGGTCTGGGAGTTGGGCGCCACGCAGTCGGCCGCATTTCCCAGCGCCTGGCTGTAGATGTAGGTGCTTCCGTAGAGCGCCCAGCCCTCGCTGGTGGCGAAGGTGGTGTCGTTGAGCGTGAGCGCGAGCGTCGTGGGGTCGAAGCGCGCCTTGGTGTACCAGTCTTCAGCCCACCCGGAGCGGTGTTCGCGCTCTCGGCGTAGTGGGCGTAGTTGGTGGTGCTCCCGGTGGCCAGCAGCGTGAGGTACTCGCGCGGCGTGCCCGCCATGTCGTGGCAGTAGAGTGCCACCTCCCGGCCTCCAAACGAGAGGGAGTAGGTGCCATCCGGGGCCTCGGGGTTCCGCGCGCGAACCTCGGCGCAGGTGGAGGCCGCGTGGCTGAGGCCGGCAAGAGCAGAGAGGCCGCTGCACTCAACGTCCACCAGAGAGGCTTCCAGTCGGGTATGGAGAGAGTATGGGATGGCATGTCTGGGAGTTCCTGGGCCAGGCCAGCATCATACTGACCCGCATCTTTTCCAAAGCAGCCTTCGTGCCAGTTGCCTGACGAACGCGGGAGAGAGCAACCACCTGGGATTCGAGAACGGGCGGCAAGAAGTTGCCGACGGGGCAAGCCCGCTCCGGCAACTTCTTGCCGTGGTCAGCGGCCATTCGAAGAGGCAGGCAGAGCCGGGTGAGGTGGGAGAGCGGTTGGCACGCGGGATGCTCTGGCGCTGGGCAGGCCGACATGACGCTGGCCTGTTCCCAAGGACCCCTCAAACATGAACATGACGACCCATCCGCTCCCCTTCTCCCAGGGAAAGCCTCTGCATGGCGCTGACCGCCACGGCCGCGCTGCTGCTGCCGGGCCTCAGCCACGCGGCCGCCACCTGCGCCGAGTTCCACGCGCAATACCCCAACGCTGGGGATGGCTCCTACACCCTCGTGATCGGCAATCAGCCGGTGGATGTGTACTGCCACGACATGGCGGGTACGCCGCGTGAGTTTCTCACGCTGTCGAAGACCGGGAGCACCACCAACTACGCCCTCTACGGCCAGAGCCCGAACACCTCCGCCGGTGGGCTGAAGACCGGTACACCAAGGCGCGCTTCGATCCCGCGACGCTCACGCTCGCTCTCGGCGACACCACCTTCGCCACCAGCGAGGGCTGGGCGCGCTACGGAAGCACCTACGTCTACAGCCAGGGGCTGGGAAACGCGGCCGACTGCGCGGCGCCCCATTCCCAGACCGGCCGGGGCAACATCGACCTGACGGGCACGCCCTTCGACATCGTGCCCAACCAGTTCCGGCTCGACGGGTACCTGCCGGCGGGCTCGGCCACCCCCAGCGGTAGCCAGATCGTCAACCTCACGGCGGGCGGCTACTGTGGCTCCATCGGCACCGCCGACGGCAGCCTCCGTCTCACGTTGCGGCCGTCCACCTGTGCCAAGGTTCGCGAGCAGAACCCCGCGGCCCCGGATGGCACCTACGTCCTCTCCCTCGTGCATGGAACCCGGGATGTGGAGGTGTACTGCCACGACATGGCGGGCACGCCGCGTGAGTTTCTCACGCTGCCGAAGACCGGGAGCACCACCAACTACGCCCTCTACGGCCAGAGCCCGAACACCTCCGCCGGTGGGCTGAAGAGCTGGTACACCAAGGCGCGCTTCGATCCCGCGACGCTCACGCTCGCTCTCGGCGACACCACCTTCGCCACCAGCGAGGGCTGGGCGCGCTACGGAAGCACCTACGTCTACAGCCAGGGGCTGGGAAACGCGGCCGACTGCGCGGCGCCCCATTCCCAGACCGGCCGGGGCAACATCGACCTGACGGGCACGCCCTTCGACATCGTGCCCAACCAGTTCCGGCTCGACGGGTACCTGCCGGCGGGCTCGGCCACCCCCAGCGGTAGCCAGATCGTCCACCTCGCGGCGGGCGGCTACTGTGGCTCCATCGGCACCGCCGACGGCAGCCTGCAGCTCACGTTGCGGCCTGCCCTCTGAGAAGCGCGTTCGCTGACGCTCGTACACGAACCGCGCGCTCCACCCGGCGCGGTTCGTGGGGTCCAACATCAGCAACACCGGCGGGCGCATCCGTTCTGTTTCGGACGCCACACACACACACACCTTCCAGATGAGTGGCAAACCCTGGAAGCGTGAGTCCTCCAGCCCATGTGAGGGTATGATTCATTCTTGAGAATCGAGAGGCCAATCCTCTCGGAACATGCGCAAACATGTTCCTCGTGAATTCGTGAATTCATTGCCACCCTCGCCCCTCAATCATGGTATTACGGCCGACATCCCAATTCGGCGCTTTCGCCCGTTCTGGGAAAGGAAACCGCGTTGTCTCAACCGTGGTTTCCTGCGACTCAACCTAAACATGGAGTTCCATCATGCGTCGCGTGCCACACTCGTTCCTGCTGCTGGCCGGCCTCACCGCCACCCCGTGCGCCTTCGCGCAGAGCACGCCGGTCAACCTCGCGCTGAACCGGCCGATCAGCGCCAGCAGCACCGAGAACCCCGATGCGCTCAAGGCCGCCAACGCCAACGATGGCCGCCTGGACACCCGCTGGGGCTCGGAGTTCGTCAACCCCTCGTGGATCACCATTGACCTCGGCAGTGCGCAGTCGATCGGCCGCGTGGTGCTGCGCTGGGAGAACGCGCACGCCACCGCCTACACCATCCAAGTGTCCAACGACGGTACCAACTGGACCACCGTGTACACGAACGCCAGCGGCCAGGGCGGCACGGAAGACATCTCGTTCAATGCCGTCTCGGCGCGCTACGTCAGCATGTACGGCACGCAGAAGAACACCCAGTACGGCTACTCGCTGTTCGAGTTCGAGGTCTACGGCCCCAGCGACGGCGGCACTCCGACCGACCCGCCGCCGGCCACGCCGGGCACGGCGCCCACCGTGTCGTACAACGCGCGCATCACCGGCAACCAGACGGAACCCGCGGCGCCGTTCAACATCACCGACGTGGCAACGTTCAACAACCCGTGGGGCCTCGACTTCCTGCCCGACGGCCGTGTCGTGGTCACCGAGAAGAGTGACCGCATGTACATCGTGACGTCCGCGGGCGCGAAGACGTCCATCGGCGGCCTGCCGGTCTCGGTGGGCGCCAACGGCGGTGGCGGCCAGAGCGGCCTCCACGACGTGGCGACCTCGCCGACCTTCGCCCAGGATCGCAAGCTGTGGTTCAGCTACGTGGCCAAGGGCGCGGACAACAACAACCACCTCACGCTGGCGTCCGCGCGCCTCGACGAGAGCGCCGGTACCGCGACCCTCGCCAACCTCCAGGTCGTCTGGCAGGAGCCGTCGAGCTACTCGGTCCGCGGCCAGCCGGGCGCGCGCATCGCGTTCGCGCCGAATGGCCAGTACGTCTTCCTCGCGGTCGGCGACGGCGACATCCCGGCCGCCAATGGCGACCGCGGGCACGTCGCGCAGCAGACGGACAGCGCGCTGGGCAAGATCATCCGCCTGAACCTCGACGGCAGCACCCCCAGCGACAACCCCGAGGCGTCCTTGGGCGGCGTGCGCGGGCAGGTGTGGCCAAGGGCTTCCGCAATCCCTACGGCCTGGCGTTCGACGCGAGCGGCAACCTGTGGGAAACGGAGATGGGCCCCGCCTCCGGCGATGAGTTCAACTTCATCGCCAAGGGTGGCAACTATGGCTGGCCGCTGGTGAGCAACGGCAACCACTACAACGGCGATGCCTACCTGCCGGGCCAGCCGTATCCGCGCCACGACACCGCGCCGCAGTTCACGCAGCCGGCGGCGTACTGGGGCTGGTTCTCCACCACCAACTCCATGTCGCCCTCCGGGCTGGCGTTCTACAACGGCAACCTGTTCCCACAGTGGAAGGGCTCCGCACTGCTCGGCTCCACCTCGTCCATCGCGCTGTACCGCGCGGTGATCGACCCGGCGACCAACAACGTCACGGGCGTCGAGCGCTACGGCCGCGCCGCGAACGGCGTGTACACCGGTGCGGTGCGCGCGCTGAAGGTGTCGCCGCTCGACGGCAGCATCTGGTACGTCAAGGGCGGCAGCGACGGCGCGCTGCGCAAGCTGACCCCTAAGTAGTCAGTCACGATGGGACCGGGATGAACCCAACCCGGTCCCATCGTCGGGTTTCGACGTGGGCGGTCCTACCCTCGCCGGGCCGAGTCTCGAATGACACGGCAGAAGTCGCCACGGGTGAATAGCGGCTCCTTGTCAGCGATCACGTCCGCCTTGACGTTGCCGAAGGTGGTCCGCGGCTTGTGTTTGATGCCGTCGTAGAACGCCTGAATGATGTCTTCCTTGAAGTGCCCGGTCCGGGGATGGGCGGCGACCACCGCCTCGCGCTCATCGTCGGGGTAATCGGCGTAGGTCAGGCCCAGGACGTCCATCTCGACGCCGGCGGTGACCAGCGCGACCACCGGATGCATGTGCTCCGGGATACCCGGCGTCGTGTGAAGCGCGATCGCGGTCCACACCACGTCGAGGTCCGACGGAGCGATACCGCGGCTCTTCAGGAAATCGCGAGCGGCATTGGCACCGTCCACCTCGAAGCGCTCGTTCGGGCTGGAGTACGCGGGGGTCAGGCCCATGTCATGGAACATCGCGCCCGCGTAGAGAAGCTCTGGATCGAACTTCAAGCCCCGCCGCACACCGGCCAGCGCGCCGAAATAGTAGACGCGGCTCGAGTGGTGGAAGAGCAGCGGCGACTCGGTGTCACGGACAAGCTCGGTGATGTCTCGAACGAGCTGGGTGTCGGGAACGCGGACGCTTTTGAGAAGAGGGGTCATCGGGATCCTCCGGGTTTGGGAATCGATATCTAGTCAGCCCCCACGGTGTCCGATATCGTCGTGATACGGCGAATCCAGACATCTTCCGGCCGCCACGGACATCGACTGAAATGACCCGCGAAGTCGCCATCGTCGCCATGCCCCACGTGCAGTTGCTGGACGTCTCGGGACCGCTCGACGTGTTCGCCGAGGCGAACGTCCAGGCGGGGGCTCCCGCCTATCGTCTGCGCGTCCTCGGTGCTCGTCCGGGTCCCGTTCGAAGCTCCTCCGGCGTGCGCCTCATGCACGACGGCGTCGTGACCGAGACGGCCGCCGAGGGGATCGACACGCTTCTGGTCGCGGGTGCGCCCGATGCGCCGGAGGCGGTGCCCGATCCCCGCGTCGCCCGGTGGCTTCGCGCCGCGGCCGCCGCCTCGCGGCGCTACGGCTCGGTCTGTACGGGGGCGTTCGTGCTGGCGCAGGCGGGGCTTCTCGACGGGAAGCGGGTCACGACCCATTGGGCGGTCGCCAGCCGCCTGACGGAACGGTTCCCAACCATCACCGTCGATGCCGACGCCATTCACGTGCGGGACGGAAAGGTGTGGACGGCGGCGGGCGTCACGGCGGGCATGGACCTGTCCCTGGCCCTTGTCGAAGAAGACCTCGGCCGGGAGACGGCGCGAAGGGTGGCGAGCCAGCTCGTGATGTTCTTCAAGCGTCCCGGTGGACAGGCGCAGTTCAGCAGCAAGGGGGAGGCGGTTCCCGTGGGGCGCTCAGCCCTCCAGGAGGTCCAGCGGTACGTGGCCGCGCACCCGGCCGAGGACCATCGCGTCGAGTTCCTGGCCGGCCGCATGGGCCTGAGCGCGCGGCACTTCGCGCGCCTCTTTCGCAAAGAGGTCGGTCTCACCCCGGCCGAGTGGGTGGAACAGGCCCGAATCGCCGCCGCCCGGACGATGCTGGAGTCCGGGCAGTGGGCGCCCAAGGAGGTGGCGGGAAGGTGCGGCTTCCACGATGTCGACACGCTCCGGCGCGCGTTCCTACGCCGAGTGGGCATCTCCCCGGCGGAGTACCGCAAGCACTATGCGGGCACCGCGCGCCAAGCGTCGTGAGATCTTGCCCAGCCTCGTGTAATCAATCATTTCCATTCTCCCCATTCCGGAACGAGCCCCCGCTCCCTTGAGTCGTCGCGGGCCGGCGGCGGAAGAGCACGCTGGCGAGCTCCGTCATCACCACCTCGCCCTGCTGGTTGCGCACCTCCATGCGAGTCTTGACGCCGCCGCGGTCCGGCTTGCTGCGCGAGGGCGAGACCTCGAGCACCTCGATGCGCGCGGAGAGCGTGTCCCGGGCCGCACCGGCCGCAACCAGCGCAGCTCGTCCAGGCCCGGCGAGCCCATGCTGGCGGAGTCCTCCAACACGGCGCGCACCAGCAACCGGTGGCAGATGGCCGCGGTCTGCCAGCCGCTCGCGATGATGCTCCCGTAGATGGAGCGCCGGCCCGCCTCCTCGTCCAGGTGGAAGGGCTGCGGGTCATACTGCCGGGCGAACGCGAGGAGCTCCTCGCGCGTCACCTCGTACGTACCGAGTTCGTGTATCTGACCGACCTGGAAGTCCTCGAAGTAGCGCATGTGTTCCTCGGGGGACGAAAGGGACCCCTTACGCCTCCGTCTCCAGACGGGTGACATAGGCGGCGGGCGCGAAGCGGTCGGTGGTGACGAAGCCCGGGGCGCGGCCAGCAGCTGGGGCAGACGATTGAGCACGGTGGCGCACGTGAGCGCGGGCGTCGCCGGCTGGCGGATGGTCACCGTGGTGTCGGGCTCGCCCCGCAGCGTCCACTCGTTGAGGTCCACCTCGCCGGGCGCGTAGAGCTTGCCCACGCAGTGCGTCTCGATGACCGGGCCCTCGTGCGTCTCCGTCACCACCACCGCCTTCATGCCCGTGGCATGCCCGGCGGGAACCTCACGGCCGAGGCTCGCCGAGCGCAGCGTCCCGGTATGGGTGGTGGGCAGCAGTTGCTGGCGGATGTCGCGCACGCGCCAGCCGAGCCGGGCGCACAGCCACTCGTTGGAGTTCCAGACGTAGGAGGGCGAGTTGCTGGCGCCAATCCTGGCCGCGAAGGTCTCCGGATCGAGTCCGACGCCATGCTTCTGCGCCAGCGCGCTCCCGTAGTCATCCGCGTTGTACTGGGTCAGCCCCACGATGCGATCGATGCGGTGGGTGGCGCCGGCCAGCACGGTGATGAGGTTGCCCCAGAACACGTCCTGGAAGCCCGAGCCGGTGAGGGTGCAGTCGTTGGCCCTGGCGAGCTGGTCCAACTCCTCGGTGAGCGCCTTGGAAGTCGTCCACGGATAGAACGCCTCCTCTCCGATGGTGATGGCGTTGACGCCGTGACGGGCGGCCACGCGCAGGGCGCCGGCCAGCTCGCTCATGATGCTGCGCGTGCACAGGATGCACACATCGGCCCGGGCCTCGCGGAAGACGGCATCGGCCTGATCGGGAGGGTGGATGCGCACGCCGAGCGCCTGGCCGAGCCCGGCCACCTCTCCCGCATCCCGGTCCCGGCGGGCCGCGTTGTGATCGATGGCCCCCACCAGCTCGGCGCCCTTCTCGCGCAGGGTACGGATGAGGGTCTGGCCCATCAAGCCACAACCCCACTGGATGATCCGGATCGGTCTCTTGCTCATTCACTTCTCCTAGGTAAGGACTGGGGAGGGCATCTTCTCCCCTGCCGAGCAGGACATGACAAGCGCCTTGCGCACCTCTCGCCGGGACTTCATGGAGGAGAGCCCCCACCCGCCCTCCCCTCCACCTGACCATCGTGCGCACCGACTGTTTGCCCTGCATGTCGTCGCGGAACTCCAGGTGCGACAGGAAGAAGGCCACGTCGTCCATGAAGCTCTATTGGTCTTGTCTTCGATTTGTATTTGTATGCATCGAGAACAAGCGTTAGTCTGACCACGGCTGGATTCCGGCCATCGCGGTATTTGTTTTCAGCACCACCAACAACAATCCCCCGGAAAAAAACCACCCATGCATCTCTCGATCCGACTGCGCGCTCTGGGCGCGCTGTTCTCGCTTGGAGTCTGTGCACTGTTCGGAGTTCCCACGGCACACGCCGCCAACTCGACCGCCTGCTCGGGAGGCGGCTTCTCCCTGACGCTGCCCAATGGCTCGCCCCTCGTCATCCCCAAGAGCAAAGGAGGGGGAAACAGGGTCGAGGTTCCCAGCCAGAGCCTGCCCTCGCATGGCATTTTGAAGGTCCGCGGTACCTACGTCGAGTTCGACATCGATGTCTCGACGTTCGCCGTCTACAACTACACGCTCAAGGCCTCGAACAACCCCCTGGACATCACGGGCGGGGTGACCACGGTGCTCTTCACGCGCAAGGAGCCCATCCTCGGGACGACGACGCTCGATGGCAGCTCCATGCGGGTGGAGAACAAGGACGGAGGCGTGCGGCTGATCCGCGAGGGCCAGAGCCTCAAGATGAAGATCCAGGCCAGTGATTGCGCCCAGGGCGGCATCTTCCAGATGGAGCCGGAGTGGGCCACCGAGACGGGGACGATCGACTTCGTCCACACGCTGGGTCCGAACGTGTTTTATTTCACCAATCCCTACACCGGGAAGATCAACTTCGGCAACCTGGATCTGATCCGCGGCAAGGACAGCCCCCAGGTCGCCGCGAAGCTCGTCCAGGATGAGCACGAGACGGTCTGGCGTGTCACGTCCGGTGGCCGCATGGGCGGCGTGCTGGGTGAGGACGCGGTGGAGAACTCCCCCGCCGCCACCCCGTGCACCAAGAACTGCCAGGCGCAGAACCAGGTCCACGGCAGGTATGACGTGCCGGATCCCGTCTACGAGAGCGATGGCGACGGCGAAGACTAGCGGTTCGCTTCAAAATTCCCCTCGGGCTGTGCTCGTCCGAGGGGAATCCTGAGAGTTTCTTAAGCCAGACGCCGGCGGGAATCTGAAAGGATTCTCAGCCGGCGCGCGCGTTTCTTCTGTCCCCACTGGCAACGCTGGAGCCAAAGGCTCGCGTGACTCCAGGAGGGCCATTTCCTCAGAGAACTCTCAGCCAGGGCCGCGCGCCCGATTCCACTGCCAGTGAGTTCGCGTGGTTACGGACAGGCTTTACTTCGTCCGCTTGATCTCATTAATGACGAACCATCACTCACCGTCGCCAGGAAAGCACCTGCTATGGCCTGCAAGTGTTTTCTCCGAAGAGACACCTTCCCAAGAAGACTCCCAGCTTGAGAAAGCTCTCAGGAATGGCGGGTAAACGGCTCACTCAGGACGGAACAAATGTCGGCACGACAAAGACTCGACAGGGCATGGCGGCCCAACCGGCATCCGGTGTCACACCGGGCGCTTCTGGCCGCGCTATTCGCGGTGGGGTTGGCCTGCCAGGGCGACACCACCGACACCGGGCAGGAGGAGACGCTCTCCTCCGAGTCCAGCCCGTGGCCTCGCGGGACATGCCCCTGGTGGGGCCAGCGCCCGCGGTGGGCACGCGGGTGTCGTGCGCGCGCACCCTCACCGCGAACGTGGTGGCGTTGGATCAGGTCTACACCTACAACCGGTTCGGCGCGTACAACCCCTCGGGGATGATGTACGCCCTTCAGCGGGACGTGGAGGCCATCGACGCGACCCGGCCCATCGGGCCCGGCAACGCGCGGCTGCGGTTGGACAAGCGCCCGCGGCCGCTGACCCTGCGCGCCAACGTCGGAGACTGTCTGCGCATCCAGTTCACCAACTGGCTCGCGCCCACGCGCGCGGAGATTCCCAACCCCGCTCAATCCCAACCCACTCCCAGCCGGTGGCGCAGCCCACCGCGGGCTTCGGGATGGTGCGCAAGATGCTGCCCACGTGGTTGCCCACGGAGTCGTGGGATCCGCTGGCCTCGCTGGTGACAGGGCATGCGGTGGGCGGGAAATGGTTCGGCGCCGCGCCGGAGGTGGAGGAGCCGGGTGAGGGAGAAGAGCCCGGAGAGGTGGAGGAGCCGGACGAGGGCGAGGAGCCGGGCGAGGGCGAGGAGCCGGGGGACATCGACACCGCCAACAAGGAAGACTCCCCCTTCACCCGCCGGGCCTCGGTGCACGTGCAGGGCCTGCAGTACCTGAGCATCCAGGACGACGGCGCGAACGTGGGCAAGAACCCCAGCACCCTCGTGGCGCCGGGCGGCAGCACCACGTACACCCTCTACGCGGACCACGAGGGCGTCTTCTTCATGCACAGCATGGGCGCCACCTTTGGCGGCGAGGGCGACGGCGGCGGCACCTCCCAGGGCCTCTTCGGTGCCGTCAACGTGGAGCCCGCGGGCTCGAAGTGGTACCGCTCCAAGGTGTCCGCCGAGGTGCTCCAGGCGGCCACGCGCAAGGACGCCCAGGGCAAGCCCCTGTCCAACCCGGATGGCACCCCGCTCATCAACTACGAGGCGCGGGACGCCCAGGACCGGCCCCTGTTGAACATCCTCGACACGAGGACGAACGAGATCTGGCACGGCGACCTGGAGGCCATCATCACCGACTACGCCCACACCAGCGTGGGCACCTTCACCTCGAAGGACCAGGGGCACTTCCGGGAAATCACCGCCATCTACCACGACGAGATCAAGGCGGTTCAGGCCTTCGACGAGCTGGAGTGGAACCCCACCCTGCACGGCGTGCGCGACGGCTTCGGCATCAACTACGGCGTGGCCGGCCTGGGCGCGGAGCTGATGGCCAACCGGGCGAAGGTGGGCCCCACCAAGGAGTGCGCGGACTGCGCCTTCGAGGAGTTCTTCCTCGAGTCCTGGGCCAATGGAGATCCCGCCCTCAACGTGGAGAAGGACTGGCAGGGCAACGCCGTGCGCGCGCTCTACGCGGATGATCCCTCCAACGTGCACCACAGCTACCTGGGCGACCCGGTCCGCATCCGCAACATCCACGCGGGCCCGGCCGAGACGCACGTCTTCCACCTGCATGCCCACCAGTGGAAGTACAGCCCGGGCGAGGACAACTCCAACTACCTGGACTCGCAGACGATCGGCCCGGGCGCGACCTTCACCTACGACATCAACTACGGCGGCTCCGGCAACCGCAACCTCACCCCGGGCGACTCCATCCACCACTGCCACCTCTACCCGCACTTCGCCCAGGGCATGTGGGCGCTCTGGCGCGTGCATGACGTCTTCGAGGCCGGCACGCCGGATCGCCGCCTGCCGGACGGGGAGATCTCCGGTGGCACGCCCAACCCCGCCGTCATCCCCATTCCGTCACGGGCCATGCCGCCCATGCCCACCTACGCGGACTCGGTCGTCACCGACGCGAGCGGCAAGCAGGTGAACCGGCCCGCCTTCCCGGGCTACCCCTTCTACGTCGCGGGCAAGGCCGGCCACCGCCCGCCCCAGCCCCCGTTGGATCTGGAGCAGGACGGCGGACTGCCACGCCACATCGTCACCACCGCCGTCGGGACCTCCACCTATGGAGAGCCCGGCAAGCGCTTCTACGTGGACCACCAGGCGCTGGACGTGAAGCTGCTGCCCCAGGACGGCACCACCCTGGAGAAGAAGGCCATGTCCTTCCACGGCGGTGGGTTCCCCGGCGCCAGCTACGTGCCGAGGCCCTACTACACGAGCGACATCGTCGCGGCCTATCCGGGCTACACGGCGACCGGCGCCCGGGGCTTCTTCTACGTCAACGGCCGCAAGCCCGTGGCGGGCGCGCCCTTCGCGGACCCCTGCCCCGCCTCCGCGCCCCGCCGCGACTACCGCGCCAGCTACGTGCAGATCGACATGCAGAACATCAACCGCGAGGGCTGGCACGACCGGCAGGCCCGCATCATCGTGCTCGATGGCGACGTGGCGGACACCCAGAAGGGGCTGCGGCCTCCGGAGCCCTTCTTCTTCCGGGCCGAGTCCGGGGAGTGCATCAACTTCTACCCCACCAACCTCATGCCCAAGGAGCTCGAGGCGGATGACTTCCAGATCTACACGCCCACGGACACCGTCGGGCAGCACATCCACCTGGTGAAGTTCGACGTGATGTCCGCGGACGGCGCGGGCAACGGGTGGAACTACGAGGACGGAACGTTCTCCTTCCAGGAAGTGCTGCACCGCATCGAGAAGATCAACACCGCGGGTGGCGCCTTCGCGGCGGATGGCACGGTGGAGACCACCGGAGCGCGCGTCCAACTGTCGGCCCGGATGCACCCGCGCCTGGGAGTGATGGGCGCGCAGACCAGCACCCAGCGCTGGTGGGCGGACCCGCTCACCGACGCCAAGGGCCGGGAGCGCCCCATCGAGACGGTCTTCACGCACGACCACTTCGGGCCCTCCAGCCATCAGCACCACGGCTTCTATGGCGCCCTGCTCGTGGAGCCCAAGGGCTCGAAGTGGAGGAACCCGGAGACGGGCGTCTTCTACGGCACGCGCTCGAGCGATGGTGGCCCCACGAGCTGGAAGGCGGATGTGCTCACGGCGGATCCCGCCAACAGCTTCCGCGAGTTCGCGCTCGCCCTGGCCGACTTCGTCCCGGCCTATGACGAGTGTGGCCAGCCGGTGAACCCGCCCAACCACATCGAGGGGGAGCTGCCGTCGACGGTGGCCTTCCAGACGACCCCCATGCCCGAGGCCATCAGCGTCACGGACCCGGGCACCATGACCATCAACTACCGCAACGAGCCCATCCCCCTGCGCATCGGCCAGCGCACCGCGAGCTGCGCCCAGCGCACGCAGCGCACGGACGAACGGGGAGACATGGCCAACGTCTTCCGCTCGGACCTGCATGGCGACCCGTACACCCCGCTGCTGCGCGGCTACGAGGGCGACAAGGTGAAGATCCGCCTCATCCAGGGCTCCCAGGAGGAGCAGCACTCCTTCACCGTCCACGGCACCAAGTGGCTGCGCGAGGGCGCGGACCCGCACAGTGGCTACCGCAACGCGCAGGCCGTGGGCATCTCCGAGCACTTCGAGTTCAACCTGACCAACGGCCTGCCCGCCCTCGGCGGCACCTACGACACCGCCGACTACATGTACCAGAGCGCCGCCACCGACGACCTCTGGAACGGCGCGTGGGGCCTCATGCGCACGTACAAGAAGAAGCAGACGGGCGAGAAGACCCTGGGCCACCTGGCGCTCCAGGCCGCGGAGCTCTCCACCCTGGATTCCTCCGCCCTGTCCTTCAGGACGCAGGGAAGCACCTGGGCGCCCGCGCCACTGCTGGAGCTGCCCACGGAGTCGGTGCTCGGCAGGATGAATCCGGAGACCGAGGAGACGCTCCAGCGCTCCTACGAGGTGGACGAGTCGGGCCGGCAGATCAAGGAGCGCAAGCTGGAGTACGCCATGACGTATCCCGAGAAGATGCGTCAGCTCGACTCCAGGCTCGTGCAGGCGGCGGAAGCCCAGGGGAAGTTCGGCCAGAAGACCGCCGCCGTGGACGCGTGCCCCCGTGGCAGCGCGGTGCGCCTCTACCGGGTGTCCGCGATCGACGCCGCCCACTGGTTGCCGGGAGGCGCGCTCGTCTACAACAGCAAGTACGGCCTCTACGACCCCGACGCCATCCTGTTCGCCCGGGACGAGTACCTGACGAGCCTCCAGGATGGAACCCGCCAGCCCGAGCCGCTCATCCTGCGCGCCCGCGCCGGCGAGTGCCTCCAGGTGGTGCTCACCAACCGTCTGCCCGCCCAGCTCAGCAAGACACCGCAGTGGGCGTACCAGCCGCCCATCACCCCGGGCTTCAACGTCAACCAGGTGACGCCCTCCAATCACGTCTCGCTGCATCCGCAGCTCGTCAACTACGACGTGAACACGGACGACGGCGCCAACGTGGGCCTCAATGCCCTCCAGACGGTGCCCCCGGCGGCCAGCGGACCTACCGCTGGTACATGGGCGACTACCGCAGCGACAGCCACGGGTCGGCCACGCGGCGCGGCGTCTACACGCCCGTGGAGTTCGGCATCGTCAACCTGCGCAACATGGCGGACGTGGTGAACCACGGCATGCACGGCGGCATCGGCGCGCTCATCGTCGAGCCGCCCAACGCCATCTGGACCACGGACGTGGGCACCGATGCCCAGGCCCGCGTGAAATACCCGGTGGGTGGCGGCCAGCACGACGAGGACGACGAGGACGAGGACGAGGATGACGACGAGGACGAGGCCGTCCGGACGGAGACGTTCCGCGAGCTCGTGCTCGTCTTCCAGGATGACCTGGGCCTGCACTCGAGCCAGGAGCGGTTCTGGGACACGAAGCCGCGCAACAGTGGCACGGCCTTGTGCAACATCGGGGACACCGACGACGCCGAGGACTCCGGTCAGAAGGCCTTCAACTACCACACCGAGCCGCTGTGGGCCCGGTTGGGCCTGCCACCCCAGACGGATCCCAATGACGTCAATGATCAGGAATTGGGCGACGTCCTCAGCTCCTCGGTCCACGGAGATCCGGCCACGCCCCTGTTCACCGCGAAAGCGGGCGAGCCGCTGCGCATCCGCGTGGCGCATCCCTCGGGACACGCGCGCCAGCACGCCTTCGCGCTCCACGGCGCCGAATGGCAGGCCAATGCGTGGGCCCGGGGAGCCTCGTCCCTGCGCATGGGCCCCAACGCCACCTCGAACATCATCTCCAACCAGAGCGGCATGTCCGTCATGGAGTCCTGGAACATCAACCCCCTGTATGGCGCGGGCGGCATCTCCCAGGCCCCGGGTGATTACCTCTACCGCGACGTGACCAGCTTCGAGTGGAGCGGTGGCGGCCTCTGGGGCGTGCTCCGCGTGCAGTAGTCCTCTCTCGTGCCTCCAGGGCGGCGCGGGGCCCACCGGCTTCCCGCGCCGCCCTCTCCTCCTGCTGAAGCAATCCTCCCCATGCGAAAGCTCATCCTCCTCTCCGTGGGCCTCGTGCTCGCGGCGCTCGTGGCCACCCTGGGATGGCGACTGTCACCTCGCGGCGAACCGCTCCCCGTGCCCCGTCCCGAGCCCGTGGACCTGCCCGCGCTGCCTCCCGTGACGGCGACGCGTCCGGACGTGGCCGTGAGCTTCGATCTGCGGCTGCATGCCCGAATCCCCGGCGCCGAACGCGGCACGCCCCTGGAGGGCACCGCGCGCTTCACGCTCACCAACCCCCGCACCGGCGAGCCCCTGCGCGGAGTCCGCCCTCTCGGGTGGCTCAACCGGCGCGCCCACGGACAGGCCGCGCCCGACGAGGCCACGTGCAAGGAGCGCATCCAGACCTACCTGGGGGGCTTCCTCGCGGCCCGGGCCGACGCCAACCTCAATTCCTATCTCTTCCTCACCCTCAACCATGACCAGACGCTGTCGGTGATCGATCCGCAGATCTCCCTGGACCGCACCAAGCTGCAGAACCTGGTGTCGCTGGGAGGCGAGCCCGCGGACTGGGCGCTACCACCGGACAGGAAGGCGCTCTTCCTCTCCATCCCCGTGCACGGGACGGTGTCCGTGGTGGACCTGCGCCGCTTCGTGGTGGTGCGCGACGTGCACGTGGGCAAGAGCCCGGGCCGGCTGGCCGTCAGCCCGGACGGGCGCACCGTCTGGGTGGCCAACGAGGGCGACGGCACCGTGTCCGTCATCGACACGGCCTCGTACCAGGTGCTCCGCACGCTCGAGGTGGGCGGTGGCGAGCATGCCTTCGCCTTCAGTGACGGAGGCCGGACCGCATGGGTCTCCAGCTCCGATGGCGAGGAACTGGTGGCGGTGGATGTGTCCTCGCTCGAGGAGACCGGGCGCGTGAAGGTGGGCCCTGGCGTGGGCAGCATCGACTACAGCGCGGTGGCCAGGGCCCTCTACGCCGTGCAGGTGCGCACTCACGAGGCGCTGGTGGTGGACACCACTCGCCGCGAGGTGGCGCGCCGCATTCCCCTGGCTCCCTCACCCGACCTGCTGCGCTTCGACAACTCCGGCCGCTGGGCCTTCGTCCTCTACCCGCGGGGCGACCGCGTGGATGTGCTCGACGCGGCCTCCAGCCAGCTCGCCCACACCCTCACCGGCTTCTCCCAGCCGGATCAACTGCTCTTCACCAGCGCCTACGCCTACGTGCGCAACACCGAGGACGCGCGCGTGTCGCTCATCGAGCTGGCCTCGCTGGCCAGGGCGGGCAAGCCCTCCATCGCCCAGGTGGCCATGGGTCAGAAGAAGCCCTCGGAGTCCAGGGGCTGGGCCGCGCCCCGCCCTTCGCCGCGATGCCCGAGGGCAACAGCGCCATCATCGCGGGCACCGCGGACCGCGCCCTCTTCCTCTACAGCGAGGGCATGATGGCGCCGCGTGGCAGCCTGCTGAACTATGGCCGCGAGCCCAAGGCCGTCCTGGTGTTGGATCGCTCGCTGCACGAGGTGGAGCCCGGCGTCTTCACCGCCGAGGCCGTGGTGCGGGACAACGGCCCGTATGACGTGTACTTCCTCCTGGACAACCCACGGACCGTGGCCTGTCTGGAGTGGGACGTCCGGGAAGTCCCCGAGGACGTCTCCGCCTCGGGGAAGCGTCCCCTCGCGCTCACTCCCGAGTTCAATCCCTCCACGCCCCTCTCCCCGGGCGTATCCACCGCGCTGCGCTTCCGGCTGAGCCCCCTCCCGGACGCGAAGGACCCCCGCCCGGTACGAGCCGAGGAGGTGCGGGTGTTGATGTTCCGCCCGCCCTCGGGACGCTGGTTGCAGCGGCCCACGCCCCGGCGCGTGGAGGAGGGACTGTTCGAGATCGAGGTCTCTCCCCCGAGCCCGGCCAGTACCAGCTCCTCGTGGGCGTGGAAGGCCGGGGTGCCCCGTTCGGCGTCCTGCCCCACTTCACCTTGAGCGTCCAGCCCGCGCTGGCCGCCCTCCCCTCCCCGAGGCCCCCCAATGAAGAACACCCTCCTCCAAACCCTGGCCCTGCTGCTGCTGCTCACCACTCCGGCGCTCGCGCAGGACACGGCACGAGTCCCCACTCCAGACGCGCGCTTCCTCCACCTCCAGGTGCCCGACGTCCCCCTGGTGGATCAGCACGGCCAGCAGGTGCGGCTGTGGTCCGACCTCGTCCGCGGCCAGACCGTGGCCATCAACTTCATCTTCACCCGCTGCAAGACCATCTGCTCGCCGATGACGGCCACCCTGTCGCGCGTGAGCCAGGAGCTGGGGCCCGACAGCCCCGTGCGCTTCATCTCCATCACCCTGGACGTGGCCAATGACACGCCCGAGCGCCTCGCCCAGTTCGCCGCGCCCTTCGCCCCCGGGCCCCGCTGGTCCTTCCTCACCGGCGAGCCGGCCCGGGTGAAGGAGGCCCTGGTGGCGCTGGGCGGCTACACCTCGGACAAGGAGGCCCACCGGCCCTTCGTGCTCGTGGGCAACGCCACGGCGGACAAGTGGCTGCGCGTGGAGGGCCTCGGCTCGGCCTCCGCCATCCTCGAGGGCATTCGCGAGGTCCGCGCCGCCTCCGCGCTTCCCCCCGAGCTCGATCCCGCCTCCGCCCGCTACTTCACCAACACCGAGCTGGTGGACCAGCATGGCAAGACGCACCGCTTCTACGAGGATCTCATCCGCGGCCGGAAGGTGCTCATCAACTTCGCCTTCACCTCGTGCCAGGGCATCTGCTCGCCCATGACGAGGCACCTCGCCGAGGTCCAGAAGAAGCTCGGCGGCCGCGTGGGCAAGGACATCACCATGCTCACCCTCTCCGTGGACCCCGCCAACGACACCCCGGAGTCGCTGGCGCGCTTCGCGAAGAAGTTCGACGTGGGGCCCGGCTGGTACTTCCTCACCGGCGCCCCCGAGAACGTCTCCCTCGTGCTCAAGAAGCTCGGTGGCTACACGAACGAGCCCGCCACCCACAGCTCCACCCTGCTCATCGGTGACGCCGCCACGGGCATGTGGGTGAAGGCCGCCGCCATGTCGGACGTCGACCAACTCGTCTACACCGTGGAGCACCTGGATGATCCCCGGTAGGGGCCCGCGAGGCAGGACACTCCACGTGCTGCTCGTGGGGTTGTCGGTGCTGCTGGGAGCCGCCTGCCGCAAGGAGGCGCCCCCCGCGCCCTGGAACGCGGAGGCGGCCAGGAGGGGGCGGAGTCTCTTCCAGCGCGGAATGAGCGCCCGGGACACCCCGCTCGTGGGCCTGCTCGGGCCCGAGCGGATAGAGCTGAGCGGCTCCGTGGCCGCGTGCGCGCGCTGTCACACGCCGTCCGGGCGCGGCAGCCAGGAAGGCGGCGTGGACGTGCCGGACATCCGCCCCGAGGCCCTGCGGCATCCGCGTCCACGCGCCTCCGTGGACGTGGAGGATCGCTCGCGCCCCGCGTATGGACGCGACACCCTGCTGCGCGCCATCACCGAGGGCCTCTCCGCCAGCGGCCGTCCCTGGGGACGACGATGCCGCGCTACGTGCTCGGGTCCGCCGAGCGCGAGGAGCTGCTCGCCTACCTGGAGAAGCTGGGCGAGACACCCGACCCCGGCATCACCCCCACCACCCTCACGGTGGGCGCGGCGCTGCCCCTCGGGGGGCGGTTGGGCGAGGCCGGACAGGACGTGGCCCAGGTGCTGCGGGCCGCCTTCGAGGAGGTGAACGCGGAGGGAGGCATCTTCCGGCGGCGCCTGGAGCTGGTGGTGGAGGACGACTCGGCGCCGCATGGGCCGGCACCCACCCCGGGAGGACCGGACGCCACCACGCGGTTGCTGGAGCGGGGAGTGCTCGCCCTGGTGGGCAATCCGCGCGAGGGCTCGCCCCCTCGGATGCCTTGCTGCGGCGCGAGGGGACCCCCCTCGTGCTCCCCATCTCCATCGGCGAGCAGGCCGCGGGCAGCGACAGCCCCATCTTCTTCCTCTATCCCGAGGAACCCACCCAGGCCCGCCTGGTGGTGCAACACCGGCGCGAGAGGAGGAGCACCTGCTGCGTCACCACCCCCTGGCGGTGGTGCGGACGGAAGACGCCGCGGGCCTCGCCTGGGCCCGCGCGGCGCGAGAGGAGGCCCTGCGGCGCGAGCTGCCCGCCCCCGTGGAGGTGTCCTCGAGGGATGGAACCGCCGAGCCCGGAGCGCTCCAGCGCCTGCGCCAGACGCCGCCTCCCGCCATCCTCTATGCCGGCCCTCCCGCGGGGCTCAGGGCGCTGCTGGAGACATTGGAGTCCTGGAAGCTGGAGACGCGCGTGTACGCCCCGGCCCGACTGGCCGAGCCCTCGGCGGTGACGGGCGGCCCGCTCCCCGTCTTCTTCGTCTACCCACCAGGAGTGGACGCGCGAGAGGAGCACCTGCGCGCCTTCGCCGCCTTCCTCGAGCGTCACCACCTGCGCCCGCGCCACGTGGCCTTCCAGCTCGGCGCGTACGCGGCGTCACGTGTGCTGGTGGAGGCCTTGCGGCGCTCGGGCGCGGACGTGACGCGCGCGGACCTGATGCTCCGGCTGGAGGAGCTGCGGGACTTCGAGACCGGGGTGACGCCCCCGGTGACGTTCGGGGTGAACCGCCGCGTGGGCGTGCAGGGGGCCCAGCTCGTCCGCCTGGACGCGGTGAGTGGCCGGCTGGAGGCGGCCTCCGCCTGGATTCCACTCTCCCCGTAGCTCAAGCGGGCTGGGGCCGCGTGGGCAGCTCCAACACCAGCGCCGCCCCCCGCTCCGGGCGCGGATCCACCCAGGCGTGGCCCCCGTGCCGCCGCGCCACCTCGCGGACGATGGCCGGGCCAATCCCCGCTCCGGGCTTCGCACCGGACAACCGCCGGAAGGGGGCGAACACCGATTCCCTCTCCGCGAACGGAATGCCCGGGCCCTCGTCCGCCACGCTGATGCGCACCCACTCCCGCTCCCGCCACACGCGCACGAGGATCTCCCCTCCGCTCGGGGAGAACTTGAGGGCGTTGGCCAGCAGGTTGTCCACCGCCCGCCGCACCCCGCCCGGATCGAACCAGAGCTCCTCCCGCGCGGGAGCCTCCAGACGGATGATGAGCCCGTGCACCTCCGCCTCGGCGCGCGCCGCCTCCACCGACTGACCCACCACCTCGACCAGATCCGCCTTCTTGCGATCCCACTCCCCCGCCCCACCGCGGCCAGCTCCAGCAGCTCGCCCGCCAGGATGGCCAGCCGCTCCACCTCACCTCGCACCTCGCTCAAGGAGGTGCGCAGCTCCTCGGCGCCCCGCTCGCGCCGCAGGGCGAGGTCCATCCGGGTCCGCATGAGGGAGAGCGGCGTGCGCAGCTCGTGGGCGGCGTCCGCGATGAGCCGGTCCTGCGCGTCCCGGGCACCGCGCAACTTGTCCGTGACCTCGGCGAGCACCTCCCGGAGCTGACCAATCTCATCCGCGCCACCATCCAAGGGAGGCGCCTGGGAGAAGTCTCCCTCGCGCAAGCGCGTCAGGTGGCAGGTGATGGTGCTCAACCGGTACGCCATGCGCCGGGCGAGGATCGTCTGGAGCACCAGCAGCGTCAACGCCAGCAGCGCCGCCACGGAGAACGCCCTGCGGTAATAGCCACTCACCGAGTCATCCACCTGCTCCAGCGACGCGGTCAGGCGCAACGCATACAGCTCGCCCTGGGGCGAGCGGACACTCACCACCGCCTCGCGCTCGCGCGTTCCATCCGGCAGGGCGCGGGTCGAGAGCTGGGGCGGAAGCTCGGGGTCGCCCGGCTTCAGCGAGGCCAGGGCGGCCTCCTCCTCCGGCATGGGTGGATGCTGCATCAGCAGCCGCCCCTCCTGGTCGAAGAGCTCACCCCGTGGGGCGAAGGGCCGCACGTGCTCGAGGAGCGGGTACATGGACATGTTCAGGTTCATCCTCTTCTCGGGACCCTCGAAGAGGTTGACGCTGAGGCTCTCCACCGCGGCCTGGGTCAGCAGGGCATGGTCCAGCGCCGTCTCCAGGTCATACCGGAAGAGCTGCCCGGCGACGACGAGCGCGCCCAGCGAGGCCAGGGACGGAACCAGGACGCCAAGCAACCAGAGGCGCCGCGCGAGTGTCATGACTCGCGGGGCCCCTGCTCGACGAGCAGGGTGTAGCCCACCCCTCGCACCGCGCGGATGGAGACGTCCCGGGCCCCCAGCCGCTCCAGCTTCGTGCGCAGGTAGCCCACGTACACCTCCAGCACGTTGGGGCTGCCCTCGAAATCCGGCCCCCAGGCCTGCGCCATCAGCCTCGCGCGCACCTGGGGCGTGCCCTGCTGGCGCGCCAGCGAGGAGATCAGGGAGAACTCACGCGCGGTGAGCGACTCCTCCTGGAGCCCCCGGCGCAACACCCGGCGGCGGGGATCCAACAACACCGAGCCCATCCGCACCGGTCCGCCCTGCTGCTCACCCCGGCGGCGCAGGGCCTCCAGCCGCGCCAGCAGCTCGTCGAAGTCGAAGGGCTTCACCGGGTAGTCGTCCGCCCCGGCCCGCAGCCCGATGACCTTCTCCCCGGTCGTGCCCCGGGCCGTCAACATCAACACCGGCGTCTGCAGGCCCGCCTCGCGCCACTGGCGCAGGACGGAGACCCCGTCCAGGCCTGGCAGGGACCAGTCCAGGAGGATGACGTCGAAGTGCTCGAGTTCATCCTGGCTCGGGGTGGTTCGGCCGCTGGTGCAGACGCGGATCTCGTGTCCCTCTTCCTCCAGGCCCTGCTTCAGCAGGCCCACCATCTTCTCTTCATCTTCGACGAGTAGGAGCTTCAAGGCGGTTCACCATGAACAGCGTTTCATGCTCGAAACAAATGACAGGCATCACTGCTTCATGCATTCCAAGAAAATCAAGATAAAACTGCTTTAATCCATTGGCCTTATATGCGGCGAGTATCCCGTTTTCAATATTGTTATCATTGCAGCTCCTATAAAGTACCTCGCGGGTCCCTCGGGTCCGCGTCCGCGAACGGCTGGCGGCTTCCAGGATGGGCGTACGTTGTGCGCCGACGTGGGTCCCCCGATGCCGTGGTAGCCAAGGAACAAAGCCGGCTCCAGGTCGGGCACATCCACGAACGTCCATGGACACTTCGGGCGAGGTCCGAACGGAGAAGGCAGGAAGCCCGGCTCCCTGTTCAGACTCCGTGAACGACAAACCAAACATGCTCGTCACGCCCAGCGCCCCGCCACGTTGGATGGAGAATTCACAGCCATCGCGTTGAAACACCCAATCACAAAGCACGACGTCGCCAGCGGGACCGGGTCAAAGAACCGGCTGAGCGAGCGCGGCCCCTACCTGCCCACGCTGGATGTCCTGGCTCCTCGCTCGTCGGCGCCGCGCGTCCGAGCTCGGTCCCTCGCTCCCGCGCGGCACTCCCCCATGCGAAGGGATGGCGCCCAGCGGTTTTGACTTCCACAAAACGATATGCCCACTATGTAACACTACACGTCGGCGGGGATGGCCGGGCTCATCACCGCTCGACGACGAGTCACGCTCTGCCTCGTGGCCGGCAGGGTGCGGGAATCGTTGGGCCCCAGAGGGCTTTCCATGATGAACGACTGGCGTATCGGAACACGTCTGTCCACGCTGGTGGTGCTGCTGTCCGCACTGCTGGTGGGGGTGGGATTGATGGGCGTGTGGGGCATGGGCATCACGGCCGAGGGCCTGGAAACGGTCTACAGGGATCGGGTGGTGCCGCTGCGGCAGATCAAGGCCATCTCCGACATGTACGCGGTCAACATCGTGGACACCGCGCACAAGGTCCATGCGGGCGACCTCACCTGGGCCCAGGGACGGCAGCGGGTGGAGGAGGCGCGACATGCCATCCAGAAGACCTGGAGCGACTACCTCGCCACGATGCTGGTGGACGAGGAGCGGCGCCTGGTCGAGCGCATCACCCCGGAGATGAAGACAGCCAACGCGGCGGTGGAGCAGCTGCGGGACCTTCTGCTCCGGGAGGACGCGCTGCGGCTGGAGGCGTTCGTCTCGCATGAGCTCTACCCGGCCATGGATCCGATCTCCACGCTGCTCGACGCGCTGGGCGAGGTGCAGCTCCGGGTGGCGCAGCTGGAGTTCGAGCGCTCCGTGGCCCGGTACCAGGAGACGCGCGCCATCACCTTGGGCTGCATCGGGCTCGGACTGCTGTCGGGGCTGGTGCTGGCCTTCTTCATCCTGCGCAGCATCACCCGCCCGATAGCCGAGGCGGTGGAGCTCGCACAGCGGATCGCCGCGGGAGACCTCACGGTCCGGGCCGGCGCACCCGGCGGGACGAGGCCGGACGGCTGCTCGGCTCGATGAACGAGATGTCCGAGCGGTTGTGCGACACCATCGGCGAGGTGCTCGAGGGGGCGCGCTCGCTCGCCGCCGCCAGCGAGCAGGTGTCCTCCACGGCCCAGGGCCTGTCGCAGGGCACCAGCGAGCAGGCCGCCAGCATCGAGGAGACGAGCGCCAGCCTCCAGCAGGTGACGGCGTCCATCGAGCGCACCGCGGGCAACAGCCTCCAGGTGGCCCGAATGGCCACGTCCGGCGCCCAGGACGCGGCGCAAGGCGGCCGGGCGGTGAGCGCCACCGTGGAGGCGATGCGGAGCATCACCGGGCGCATCACCGTCATCGAGGAGATCGCCTATCAGACGAACCTGCTGGCGCTCAACGCGGCCATCGAGGCGGCGCGAGCGGGTGAGCACGGCCGTGGCTTCGCGGTGGTGGCCGCCGAGGTGCGCAAGCTGGCCGAGCGCAGCCAGAACGCCGCCCGGGAGATCCTCGGCATGGCGTCCGCGAGCGTCGAGCAGGCGGAGCGCACCGGCCAGGTGCTCGGCGCGCTGCTGCCCTCCATCCAGACGACGGCGAGCCTCGTCCAGGAGGTGGCCGAGGCCTCCCGGGAACAGAGCCAGGGCGTGGCGCAGATCTCCAAGGCCATGTCCCAGGTGGAGCAGGTGACGCAGAACAACTCCTCGGCGGCCGAGGAGCTCGCCTCCACGGCCGAGGAGCTCGCCGCGCAGGCGGAGGCGTTGCAGCAGACGATGTCGGTCTTCCACACCCGCCCGAGCGAAGCGGGCCCGGTGCGGCACGTCCGGGGCGCCTCCCCCTCTCATCGCGCGCCCCCACGGGCCCCGGTGCCCCACCCGCTCCATTCACGGGAGTCGCCGCTGGAGGAGAACGAACACTTCCGGGCCTTCCGCTGAGACATCGGCTCCGGCCCGGGCCCGGGTGCGGCACCTGGTACACGGTCTTGACGCATCATCCCCGTCATATTATCAGCATAATTAATTTTTCTCGACGGGAGACACGAATGATTCAGGACGAGAGCACCCTCATCCATCGCGAGTACGTGAGTGATCGTCCGTTCGAGGCGGTGGTCGAGCCTTCGAGGCCGTGGTGGGCACCCTCGAGGATCCTCGCTCCAGGAGGCGCTGACGGCCTCGGGTGATGAGGCGGGCTTCGAGGCCCGCCTTCGTGCCGCCGAGGGCCCGAGTGGCTTCATGAAGTTCTTCGTGGCGGATCATGGTGCCGGCTGGCGCGGGTAGGACAGAAGGCCCGGGCACGGATGTATGTGATAGGCAATCCGCTGATCGCGCGCACCATGCTGCGCCACGACGTGGCGATGGGCCTGCACGTCCCGGTGCGCGTGCTCATCCATGAGCACCGCGACGGCAAGTGCCACCTGGGCTATGACGTGCCCTCCTCGCTGATGGCCCGCCTGGGCAACGAGGAGTTGCTCGTCGCCGCGAGGAAGCTCGATGACAAGCTCGCGCTGCTGGCCGAGCAGGTGACGGGGGATTCGGCGCGCGGGTGAAGTGTAGCGTGGTCCACAGCAGACAGGAACCGCTGGACGGGTGTCACCCAGTGCATGTTGCTCTACATCTGACCTCCACTTTGGTGCCCTGGCACTCTTCGCGCGCCTGGGGGAGAGGTCCTCGTGCAACAGCTCTGGTCCTGGCCCAGGAATATCCTGGGCTTCGTGTGTCTATTCGCCCCCTGGCCTTCCTGCCATTCGAGGCCAGGGAACGAGCCACGGCCCCGCGCCCCCTGGCCCTGCCGAGCGGCTTCACCCAGGAGGTGATCGCCTCGGGTCTGAACTTCCCCACCGCCTTCGCCAACCTCCCGGACGGACGCATCCTGATCGCCGAGAAGCCGGGCGTGGTGAGGGTCTACAAGAATGGGGCCCTTCTCGGCACGCCCCTCATCGACATCCGGGATCGCGTCAATGACTACGGGGACCGCGGATTGCTGGGCCTGACCATCGACCCGAACTTCGCCCAGAACGGCCTCGTCTACCTGCTCTACACCTACGAGAACGACCCGAACGACTATACGGGGCCCAAGACGGGACGCCTGGCGCGCTACACGGCGGAGGGAGATACGGCTTCGCCGGGCAGCGAGGCGGTGCTCCTGGGCACCACCGTGGGCCGCTCCTGCAATGATTTCCCTCCGGGCACCGACTGCATCCCCTCGGACTCCTCGTCCCACTCCGTGGGCAACGCCGGGTTCGCCCCCGATGGCAGCCTCTTCGTGACACTCGGGGATGGGGCCTTGTTCACCGTCGTCGACCGTGACTCGCTGAGGGCCCTGGCGCTCGACTCGCTCGCGGGCAAGGTGCTTCGCATCACCCCCGGCGGGGCCGGGCTGCCGACGAACCCCTTCTGGAATGGCGATGCCACCGCCAACCAGTCGAAGGTCTGGAGCCTCGGTCTGCGCAACCCCTACCGGTTCAACCTGCGCCCGGGCAGCGCCATCCCCTACCTGGGTGACGTGGGCTGGTACACCTACGAGGAGATCAACGTCGCCACCGCGGGAGCGAATTTCGGTTGGCCCTGCTACGAGGGTCCCGAGCGTCAGAGTGGTTACGAGCCCGAGCCGGAATGCCAGGCCCTCTATGCGCTCGGTCCGTCCGCCGTGAAGATGCCGCTCCACACCTGGCCGCACATGGGAGGGTCGGCGTCCACGGGCGGCATGTTCTACACCGGCACGGCCTACCCCAGCGCCTATCATGGCGCGTTCTTCTTCGGAGACTACGCGCAGCACTGGTTGCGCTACCTGCACGTGGACGCCGAGGACAACCTCCTCGGCGTGAGTGAGTTCGCGACCGACATGGATGGAGCCGTCGACATCGAGTCCGGCCCGGACACCCACCTCTACTACCTCGCCATCGCGCAAGGAGAGCTGCGCCGCATCCGCTATACGGAAGGCAACTCTCCGCCCATCGCGGTGGCCTCGGCGACTCCGACGAATGGGAGCGCGCCCCTGAGCGTGCAATTCTCCAGTGCCGGTTCCAGTGACACGGATGGAGATCCGCTGCGCCCCACCTGGGATTTCGGAGATGGCACCCCGACGACGAACGAGCCCCATCCGCTGCACACCTATGCCGGCAAGGGCACCTATTCCGCGCGGCTGACCATCGAGGATGGGAGGGGAGCCAGCAGCTCGGCGGTGGTGAGCATCTCCGTCGGCAATACCGCGCCCACGGTGACCCTCCACGAGCCCCTGCCCTCGGCCCGCTTCAAGGTGGGGGATGTCATCGCCTTCTCTGGCTCGGCGACGGACCCCGAGGACGGACCCCTTCCCGACGCCGCATTGGCCTGGACCCTCATCCTGCAACACTGTCCGGGCGGACAATGTCACCTCCATCCGTTGCTCTCGCGCACCGGAGCGTCCGGAAGCTTCACCATGCCGGATCACGGTGACGAGTTCTTCATCGAGCTGCGGCTCACCGCCACGGATTCCAATGGCCTGTCGAGCACCACGGTCGCGCAGCTCCATCCCCAGACGATCCAGCTCACCCTGGACACGTCGCCCCCCGGGTTGCAACTGGTGTACGACGGCACCCCGGTCACGGCCCCCTTCACGCACACGGCCATCGTCGGCACGACCCACACGCTCTACGCGCCTTCACCCCAGGGGGACTTCACGTTCGAGTCCTGGTCGGATGGTGGCGGCATCCAGCACCCGATGACGGTCGGCACGACGGACAGCACGTACACCGCGACCTTCGCCAACACCGGGCTCATCGTCTGTCCGCCGGGCGAGTTCCGCGCGGAGTATTTCAACAACCGCTCCCTGTCCGGCGCCCCCTCCCGGGTCCGCTGCGAGCCCGCCCCCTCCAGTACGACTGGGGTGAGGACGCGCCCCCGGAGACCGGCCTGGGGCCGGACGAATTCTCGGTGCGGTGGACGGGACGCTTCTCCTTCTCCCTGGGCTTCTACAGGTTCACCACCCGCGCCGACGACGGGGTGCGGCTCTGGGTGGGTGGCGGCTCGCCCGTCATCGACGCGTGGAGGGATCAGGCTCCCACGAGCTACTCCACCGTCCTCTTCATGCTCAGGCGCGAGTACGAGGTGAGGCTCGAATATTACGAAGCGGGGGGGCGCGGTCAGCCAGCTCCGCTGGAGTCGGATATAGGTCCGCATGTCTGGTTTTGGACGGACGTGCGAGTTCCTGGACCCGAAGTGGGTGGGTCGGACGTCTCATTAAACTGAAACAGCCAGCCGGTTATTACCCAGCAACAGGGGGGAAGCAATGCGTCTCCGTACAGCGTCTTGGATGGCCGTGTCCGTCGTCTCCGTGTCCTTGCAGGTGGGTTGCGCGGCCAGGAACATTCCTCTTCCCCAGCCACCTTCCGACGCGCCCTGCCCCCAGGCCGCGCTCGGGTCCGAGGCGCGCACCGGGAAGTTCGTCACCGTGACCCATGCCATTCCGGGTGAGTACATCGTCGTCCTCAGAACACCGCGTCCGGGGGAGACGCCGCTCGCGCCCTCGGTGATGGCGAACAACCTCTCGGCACGCTACGGGGGAAGCGCCTTCCTCTCGTACGCGCATGCGCTGCGAGGGTTCGCGAGCCGGATGACCGCGAAGCAGGCCCACGCGATGGCCTCCGATCCCGAGGTGGCTTACGTGGAGGAGAATGGGGTGATGCACGCCATCGGTGAGCGCCAGCCCGAGGCCACCTGGGGCATCGACCGCGTCGATCAGCGTGACCTGCCACTGGACAACACCTATCGCTACAGCACCATCGGCAAGGGCGTGCATGCCTACATCATCGACACCGGCATCCGCGTCTCCCACGCCGACTTCGACGGGCGCGCGCAGGCCGACCATGATGTCTTCTCGGATGGTCGGCAGGGCATCGACTGCCATGGGCATGGCACGCACGTGGCCGCCACCGTGGGCGGCCGCGTCTACGGCGTGGCCAAGGGAGTGCAGCTGCACGCGGTGCGCGTGCTCGACCAGGGGAAGTGGCTCGACCGCCGGGGTGATCTCCGGCGTGGAGTGGGTGGCCCAGAACCGGCAACTCCCCGCCGTGGCCAACATGAGCCTGGGGGGCGACAAGAGCCAGGCGCTCGATGACGCGATCCGTCAGGCGATCGCCACGGGGGTCACCTTCGTGGTCGCCGCGGGGAACGACAACCAGGATGCCTGCGCGGTGTCTCCCGCGCGGACCCCCGAGGCCCTCACCGTGGGCGCCACCGAGGGCAGCGACAAGCGCGCCTCCTTCTCCAACTTTGGAAGCTGCGTGGATGTCTTCGCTCCTGGCCGGGACATTTCCTCGGCCTGGTTCTCCGATGACAACGCCACCAAGCTCCTCAGTGGGACCTCCATGGCCTCGCCACACGTCGCCGGCCTCGCCGCGCTCGTCCTGGAGCGCAACCCCACCGCCGTTCCCGCCGACGTGGCCGCCGTGCTCGTCGACAACTCCACGCCCGGCAAGGTGGCCAACGCGGGGCGGTGCTCGCCCAACCGGCTGATGTTCTCCGGCTTCCTCGGGGACCCCGCGTTCAGGAGCCCCACCGTCCAGACGGTCAAGGACACGCCGTAGACGAGCGCTGGAACAGCGAACCGCAACCCCGCGCCGGGAGCCACCCCGGCGCGGGGACGGACAGCTAGTGGCTCACCGGCCGGTACTTCATGCCCAGCTCGTTGAAGAGGAAGGCGTGGACATCCACCTCCTCGGCGATGATCTCCGACAGCGGCGTGCCCATGCCATGGCCCATGTCGTTGGTGCGCAGCAGCACCGGACGCTTCGAGCCCGTGGCCGCCCTCAGCCGCGCCACCATCTTGCGCGAGTGGAAGGGGTCCACGCGCGGGTCGTTCTCGCCCGAGGTGAAGAGCACCGAGGGGTACTTCGTCCCGTCCTTCACGTGGTGGTAGGGCGAATAGGCATACAGCGCCTGGAATTGCCCGGGGTCCTTCACCGTGCCGTACTCGGTGGTGTTGAACTGCCCGTTGGGCGTGAGCTCCACCCGCAGCATGTCGTAGATGCCCACGTGCGCGAGCACCGTGCGGAACAGCTCCGGATGCTGGGTGAGCGCGGAGCCCATCAACAGGCCGCCGTTGCTGCCGCCCTCGATGGCCAGGCGCTCGGGCTTCGTCCACTTCTTCTCCACCAGCAGCTTCGCGCAGGCGTGGAAGTCATCGAAGACGTTCTGCTTCTTCGTCAACGAGCCCTGCGTGTGCCACTCCTCGCCGAACTCCGAGCCACCGCGCAGGTTGGCCACGGCCACCACCCCGCCCTGCTCGATGAAGGCGAAGCGGAGCACCTGGAAGCTCGGGGACAGGGAGATGTTGAAGCCACCGTACCCGGTGAGCAGCGTGGGGTTGTTGCCGTCCCGCTTCGTGCCCTCCGCGTACAGCAGGTTGAGCGGCACCTGGGTGCCGTCCTTCGAGGTACACATGACGCGCTCCACCCGCACGTGGCTCGTGTCCACCGGCGAGGTGCGCCCCAGCGCCGTCTTCGCCAGCGTCCCGTCGCCAGCCGAGTAGCGGAACACGCTCGTCGGCGCGAGGTAGCTGATGGAGCCGAAGAGGATGTCATCTCCCCCCAGGCGCGTGGGCCAGCCCACCGAGGACACCGGCGGCGTGGGCACCTGTCCGAGGTCCTTTCCATCCAGGCCCACCATGCGCATCCGCATGGGGCCGCCGAGCTGCTCCGTCACGTAGAGGCGCGTGGCGGTGGCGAGCAACCCGTCGATGGAGGCTCGCCCTGGGGGATGAAGACGGTGGCCTTGTCCAGGCCCGGCGCGGCGAGCGGAATCCGCAGCACCTTGCCGCGCGGCGCGTCCCGCCGTGACAACGCGTAGAGCGCCCCGTCCCGCCCGAAGGTCGCGGAGACGAGCTTGTCCTCGAACCGGGAGAGCTGCGTCCAGGCGCCCTGCTGGGACCGGAGGTAGACGGCGTACTCGCCCCCGTCCCCGTTGCCCAGGATGGCCATCACCTGCGCCCCATCCTCGGAGGTGGAGAGCGCGTAGTTGGCGATGCGCGGCGCCCCCTTGCCCAGTTCGTAGGTGTCCTGTGCCGTGGGCGTGCCGAGCTGGTGGAAGTACACCTGCTGGAAGAAGTCCCGGTCCTCGGGGGGACGCTCCTCGCCACGCGGGTAGCGCGTGTAGAAGAAGCCCGTGCCGTCCGCGTTCCACGTGAGCGAGCCGCCCGCCGTGCCACCGTTCACCCGTGGCACCGACTCGCCCGGCAGGGGCTTGCCCGTGGCCACGTCGTAGACGGTGACGTCCCCGCTCTCCGTGCCGTCCTTCGACAGCGACACGGCCACCTTCTTGCCGTCGAGCGAGGGGACGTAAAAGTCGATGGTGGTGTGGCCGCTCGGGTCCAGCACCACCGGGTCCACCAGCACGCGGGCCGTGGAGGGGTCCTCCACGGACGGCAGGACCACCAGGAAGGACTGCTGCTTGGGGGCTGGGACTTCAGCGCGAAGAGCGTGCCGCCGCGCTGACGCAGGGCGAAATGCGAGGCGGACTGGTGGGTGAGGAGCGTGGTGACGCGGGCGCGGATGGCGTCGCGCGAGGGCAGCTTGTCGAGCACCGCCCGCGTGTGTGCCGTCTCGCCCTGGAGCCACCGGCGGACCTCGGGGTCGTCCCCCTTCTCGAGCCACTGATAGGGGTCCTCCACCTTCACCCCGTGGTAGGTGTCCACCACGGGTTTCCTCGCCGCGACGGGCGGGGCGGGTACGGCGGTGCCCTTGCCCGCAGCGAACGGCTTCAACGGGGCGAGCAGCGACAGCGTGGCGAGCGCCAGCTTGATGCGTGGGTGGTGCACGAGGTGCCTCGGGTCGAAAGGAGGGCTCGCAGCCTGCCACGCCGGGCGAGGAGTGGGCGAGGGAACATCCCGGGGTTGACCTTGACGCAACGTCAAGGTGTAGCCTGGTTTCAATGACTCCAACGAGGAGGGAGCCCGATGGAATGGTCCATCCAGGACATCGCCCGCCTGGCGGGAACGACGAGCCGCACCCTGCGTCATTACGGCGACGTGGGGCTGCTCAAGCCGAGCCGCATCGGGAGCAATGGCTATCGTTATTATGATCAGGCGGCGCTCGTCCGCCTGCAACGCATCCTGCTGCTGCGGGAGCTCGGCCTGGGTCTGCCCGCCATCGCCGAGGTACTGGAAGGGCAGAAGGACACCACCAGGGCCTTGCGGACCCACCTCACGTGGCTGAGGCGGGAGCAACAGCGTCTGGCGCGTCAAATCACGTCGGTGGAAACGACGATTCGCAAGTTGAACGGAGGAGAGCAGCTCATGGCCGAGGAGATTCTCGATGGCTTCGACAACAGCCAGTACGAAGAGGAGGTGGTCCAGCGGTGGGGACGGGACGCCTACGACAAGAGCCAGCGCGAGTGGACCGCCCTGGGCAAGGACAAGCAGCGCGACCTGATGGCCGAGCAGGAGCGGCTCGCCCAGGCACTCGCCGAGGCGAGCGTGCGCGGCGAGGATGTGGCCAGTGACGAGGTGCAGGAGCTGGTGCGCCAGCACCACGCGTGGGTGTCGTTCTTCTGGGTGCCCAACCGCGAGGCCTACATCAACCTGGGGGAGATGTACGTCGCGGATCCGCGCTTCACGGCCGTCTACGACAAGCACGCCCAGGGGGCGACGCGGTTCATCCGGGACGCCATGCGAGTCTTCGCGGAGAAGCACCTGGAATAGGCGAATGACACCTATTGCCCAGTCCTGGGGTCGGGCAAGGCCGGCCTACATTCCTGGCCAGGGGGCGAAGGCGTTCTCCACTCCCTCGAGCACGGGCTTCAGGCTGGGATAGTGCCTCATCAGCACCGTGCGCATCGTGTTGTCCGCGATCCAGTCCAGGCCCGTCTGGGTGTAGGTGCTGGCGTTGTAATCCGAAGTGAAGAACCGATCACTCTTCAAGCGGCGCGAGGCCATGAGGATGAAGACGCGGAACGCCGTGTCGCTGAAGCCAAAACCCGGTGGCGGCTCCTCGGCGAACAGGCCCACCATCAAATCCAGCCGATCGATGTCTCCGTAGAGCTCCTCGAGTTCCTTCCTCCAGGTCTCGTTCGAGGTGAGCTGCGCGAAGGACTTGACGCGTGGCATTCGCAGCGCGTGCCGGAAGGCGTTGTATCTGGGCACGCCCCGCTCCCGGTCGCGCAGGATGTCGATCGTGGCCAGATCGATGGGGCCCGGTGCGGTGGGGCGCCCCTGCCGGGGGAGTGGCTGGAGGTTGCGCAGGAAGTCGGGATAGTTGTGCAGCGTGATGGCCCCCGGATGGCTGAGACCAAACGAGTAGAACAGGTCCTCCATCGAGACGGCCTCCTGGACTTCCCGGGCCCTGGCACCCGCCAGCTCGAGCATCGACTTCGTGAGGTGGAGGTGGGGATCCGACAGGGAGCGCACCGACAGCTCGTCGGGGATCAACGGGTGCAGGCGGTAGACGGCCGCGAACTCCTCCGTCAGCGCGTAGTCCACGCCGTCCTGGTTCGTCTCGGAGCCGGGGATCCCGTGCTGCAGTTCCGGATCGTGGATGGCCTTCAACAGCCCACTGACCTTCTGCGTGGCGATGCCCGCCCAATTCGCGTTCATCGCGATCTTCACGACCGGGTGGCCGAGGATGGCCGGGGTCCACTCCACCGTGTGGATCTTCGCCAGGAGCGCGCAGTTGACGAGCCGCGCCCTCTGGTACAACTCCTCGTCGGACGCGTCTGGATGGGCCTGCTGGAGGCGCTCACAGATGGCGTTGTGCTCCAGCGTGAACAGGGTGTGCAGCAGGCTCAAGCCCAGCCACCAGTTGGAGGTCATCCCGGAGCGATCGATGTGGGTCCGCGGATCCAACGGCAGGAGGCGGTCCTCTCCGATGAGGAGCTTGCCCCCCTGGTGCGAGCGGAGGCTCTCGCAGGTCTGTCTGTCGTCACCATAGAGTTGGGACGCATCCCACCAGTGGGAACGGATGTTGGAGAAGGAGGGAGGCTCCTTGCCGGGAACTCCCGGGGAGGAGTGCAACGTGCGCTGCACGCGCATCGGCCGATGGGGCCAGCGGTCGTCCTCGGCGATGGGGACCTCGAGCTCCCGCTTCTCGTCCGAGTCGTGCTCGAACCAGTCGTGGACCTGGAATTGAATCCACGCCGCGGCGAGCAGGTTGAGTGTCGTGGCGGGTTTGAAGGTGTCGCGGGCCAGCAGCTTGCGGCTGATCTCCCGGGGTTGGGCGTCATCAAGGCCTCGCCCTCATCGGGGATGGCCTCATGAAGTGGAACGTTGCGGCCAAAACGCCTTCCCGGGGTCCCCATCCGCGGGTTCTCGGGCGAGCAGCCTTCGCCGGTGTAGCTCCGCCCGAACCCGGGCGGGCACCCCTCCTCGCGGGGAGGCGAGGACTCGGCGGGGGCCAGCGCCGACGTGCTGTACAGGTTGTTCCAGCGCAGGCGGTTGCGGAAGGCCCAGAGCCCCCCGAGCGCCAGGGTGCGCGGCAGCTTGTACCAGGGGATGAACTTCGTGGGGGTTTCGAGCGCGTAGGTCATCAAGCGCAACTTGAGAGGAATGTGTGGGCGGGTTCGCATGGAGGGTTCCGTGAAAGGAGAGAGGGTTCAGACGTTGATGTTGGCCTCGAGGATGTCCGGCCGGAGCCTCCAGGGTTCATGGGGCTCCGGTGACATCCGCTGCCGCAGGGCCTCGAGGTCGCCAAGGAAGGCCCGCATGGCGGCGGCCCCCTTTGGATCCAACGCCAGTGGGGAGAAGTCCTTCATGAGCTGCGTGCGGCGCACGTTCAGGATGAAGTTGGCGTTGATGAGGCGCTGATACACGTCGACGGGCTCGCGCTGGCCGTTCTGGTACACGCGGACCGGCTGGACGTGCGTCCACACCTGGTAGTTCCACAGACAGGTGCCGAGGCTCTCGTGCTCCACGGACTCGAAGTAGATGAACGTGGCGAGCATCCGGGCCGTGCTCGCGAGGGTGGGCGTGGCACCGAGCAGCGCGCGAGTTCCTCCCGGCAGGAGGTGATCCAGCTCGCGCACCCACTCGAGGAAGGCCGCATCCCGACGAAGACTCTCGTCGGAGTCGTAGTACACGTCCAGGTAGCGCGTGGTATGGGCATGCATCACCTCGAAGAGCTCCAGGCGGTTGTCCAGGACCGGAATGTCGAAGCCCCCGTCCAGCACGCCGCGCCGCCGTGCATCGAGTTCGGGATCCAAATGGAGGAGGTCGAAGCCGTCGCGGGCCTCCTCGAGCAGCTTGCACATTCCCCGATGCGTGAAGCTGAAGATCGCCTCGAAGTCTCCGCCCGGGGTGAGCTGGCTCTTGGTGGTGAGCAGGTTGCTGTTGTGCGTGCCATGGATGTGCGGACAGAGCAGGCGCCGCAGGGGGTGGTTGGCGGGAAGGCGGTTGTGGGTCGCGATCGCGACCGCGGTGCCAGCGATCAGATGGATCCACTCGAGGTGGCGCACCAGCGTGAGGTGCGTCGTGGCCGCGCACAGCGCCAGCTTCCGGGCGAGTGGCCAGTGGCTATCGCCTGGAGCCGAGGCGCCGAGCTCTGAATCGATCCGCACCGCCTCGAGCCGCCGCCGGGAGGTGTCCACGCGAAAGAGGACGCGAGCACCCGGCGAGCGCAGCCCCGGGTGGCGCTCATAGCGCCCGAGCTGGCGGAAGTCCCACTGGTAGCCGCCCTCGGGAGCCCGCTCCAGGTAGCAGGCATAGGGGCTCGCCACGGCCAGCCGCCCGAGCTCGATGTCGCCGGTGTACTCCGCGGGCAGCCTGGGCGGCCCGAACAGGGCGCGGTGGGCCCGGGTATAGGCCGCGTCGAGCGCGGCCTGAGGATCATCGTCGATGGGGGGCAGGCCCTCGCGCATCGGAGGCAGCAACCGCTGGAGCTTGCGCTGGGCATCATAGACAAGCTGCTTGAGGCGGGAGAGTTCGTCCGGGGGGACATGATCGGCGATGAGGAGGTTGGAGATGGGAATCTCAGGCATCCGGCTCGAAAGACTGACCGCCTGGAGCTTCCTCCGGGACGGCCGGGGCACGGGAATACTCGTGGGCTTGTTTCCTCGGTACTTGATCGTCGTCATCCAATTCCAGAAGCGTCTGTTGATAGACCACATATGAGAGCCATTCCAGCGCCTGGCACATGAGCCAGACGCCATACGGGGAGCGAGGTGGGGAGGGTGGGCCAGAAAAAACCCACTCAAAAACAGAGGAGCCACTTCGCGATGGATGTGACGAGGAAAATGGGACTCGGGACTACCAGGCCTGGGCTGGCGTCTGGTCGAGCAACGCGCGTGCCTCCTGGAAGTCAGGCGAGTCTTCGTTCGGGCCGAGCCGGGCGAGGAGTCTCGTCAGGAGCCGTGCGCCCTCCTCCGGCCAGCCCATGTCCCGCCGCAGCCGCGCCAAGCCCACCGTCGCGCGCAACTCGAAGAGACCGGCCGACTGCCACCGGGCCAGTGCGATGGCACGAAACAGGCTGTGCTTCGCCTCGAGCGGCCTTCCCGCCAGCCGCAGGAGTTCGCCCCGAAGGCGGTGAAGCTCGGCATCATACGAGCGCTCTCCCGTCCTCTCCATCCAGTGCAGCCCTCGCTGGACCGCCGACAAGCCTCGCTGGACCTGTCCCAGTTTCAGGTGGAACTCGCTGAGCACCCCGCAGATGTAGGGCATTCCGGCCTGGACGCCCCGGGCCTGCCAGCGCTCGATGGCCTGTTCGAGTTCGTCGAGGAGTTCCCGGGTCTGGCCCCGCTCGGACAAGGCCCAGAGCCGGATGATGTTCGACCAGGACCACCACAGCCAGTAGCCGCGCTCGCTGGAGATGGCGATGGCCTGCTCCGCCCACTCGAGGGCGAGAGACACCTCGCGGCGAAGCTGGCTGGCCACGGCCGAATAGGTCAGCGCATACGCCATGGTGTGGGGGTGGCCGATGCGCTGGGCCAGCGCCAGGGCCTCCCGGGCGCGCTGCCGGGCGAGCTCCGGATGGCCGAGCACCGAACAGACCATGGAGGTGTGGGACAGCGCCGTCGTCAAGGGATTGGCCCAGTGCCGCCTGGCCAGCTCGCGGTGCTTCTCGAGGTCGAAGCGTGAGCAGGCGATCGCTCGTTCGCAATAGTCCAGGGCCTCCCGGAGCCGTCCCCAGAAGAAGAAGTCGGTGGCCATCATCCGACAGCCCTGGGCGAGCAACTCCTGATCATGCTGCCGTCCCCCCACGTCCACCAGCCAGAGGGCCAGCTCGTGCGCCAATCCATATTCCGCCCGCGCGAAGTGGTAGGAATAGATGCCCCAGTACGCCAGCTCCAGGCGCGGCAACGCCTCGCCCATCTGGAAGAAGAGCGCACGAATACGCGCGAAGGTCCGCTCCACCTGGGAGGAGCGATAGCCTTGCGTATGGATCAGGGGAATTCCCAGCGCCACCTGGATCTCCAACTCCTGACGGAGGCGCTCGCTGGAGTCTGGCAGGCGGCCCAGCAACTCCAGCGCCCGGGAGAGATATCCCAACGCTTCCTGATTGGCCGATTGCAGGCTGGCTTGACGCCCGGCCTGGGCCCAGTACTGGATGGCCGGCTCGATCACTCCCGCCTCCGTATAGTGGTGCGCGAGCACCTCGGGCCGTTGCCGCACCTCCTCGGGGGAGTGCTCCGCCAGGGCCCGCGCGATGCGCAGGTGGTAGCGGCGCCGCGGACCCCGCGCGAGCGACTCGTAGGCGGCCTCCTGGATGAGCGCGTGCCGGAACTCGTACCCGGGCGTGCCCTGCACCCGTTGCTCCTGGAGTAGCCCCGCGTCCACCAGTCCAGAGAGCTCCCGCCGCAGCGTCGCTCCGCTGTGCTCCGCCAGCACGGAGAGCAGGGAGTACGTGAAGCCACGACCCACCACCGCGCACAACTGAGCCAGCGCCTTCTGTCGCGAGCGGAGCGTATCCAGCCGTGCCTGCAACAGTTCGAGCAGGGTGACGGGAATGGAGTGCGGCAGGGTGGGCGACGCGGTGCTGGAGGAGGGGGACCGGTCCAGCACCATGCGGGTAAGTTCCTCGATGAAGAGCGGATTGCCATCCGTCCTCTTCACCACCTGCTGGAGCACGTCCTCGCGCACGCCCCTGCCACGCACCACCTCCTTCACCAGATCCAAGGCCTGCGCCGCTGGCAGTCGCGTCAACACGAGGGCTCGATTCCAGGGCCGCGGCGGCCAGGGAGGCCGAAACTCCGGGCGTGCGCTGAGGACGACGAGCAGGCCCGCCCGCTCCAGGTGTTCGAGCAGAGTGCCCAGGAAGTCCAGATGGGCGGAACTGGCCCAGTGCAGATCCTCCACGGTGACGAGCACCGGCCGCTCCCGGGCCTTGTTCAACAGCAGGTCGCACAGGGCCTCGAAAGCCCTGTCCCTGCGCCGCTCGGGCGTGAGCAGGTGGAGGGGAGAACCCTCGGGAAGGGGGAGGGCCAGCAGATGGCCGATCAACCACGCCTGCTCCGCCGACAGGCCCCAGGCCCCCAGTTGAGACTCCAACTCCCGCTGGTGCTGACCGGGAGTGCCCTCCGGGGACAAGCGGACCGAGCCCTGGAGCAGCTCGACGATCAGGGAATGAGCGCGAGCATTGAACCGTGACGAGCACTGGACCTGGATGCGAGTGGCCTCGTGCTCGGGCACGCGCTCGCTCAGTTCCTGGATGAGGCGGGACTTACCGAGACCCGCCTCTCCGCTGATCAGCACGGAGGAGCCCCGCCCACTCCGGGTCTGGTTCCAGAGTTCCAGGAGCCGACCCAGTTCGCGGCCACGGCCGACCAGGGGGGTGAGCCCACCGACGGCGCGCGCCCGCTCGAAGCGGGTGGTGGCCCGAGTCTCACGCAGTACGCGGTAGAGGCCCACGGAGAGGCTCGCCGCCAGCCCCTCGAAGGTCCGCGTTCCGAGCGGCTCGGTCTCGAAGCCTCCGCGCACCAGCCTCCAGGTGGCCTCTCCGATCACCACCTCGCCCGGCCCGGCCTGGCGCGCGAACCACGCCGCCAGGCTGGGCGCCTCGCCATGCAGGTTCAGCGTCTGCTCCCGGGACCCCGGGGCTTTCTGCTCCATCGCCACCCTGTCCGTCCGGACGCCCACGCTCACCGCCAGGGACGAGGGCAGGAAGGGCAGCTTCTTGCGGAGGAGCGCGGGGAGCTTCCTGACCAGGAGGAGCCCCGCGAGAACGGCCCGTTCGGAATCGTCTTCCCGCACTTGATGGCACCCGAAGCAGGCCAGCACCCCACTCCCCACGTGCTGGGAAATGGAGCCGCCATAGCGGAACAGCAGCTGGGAACAGCCGCGCTGGAAGGCCATCTCCAACTCCCCGACGTCCTCGACATCCAGTGCCTCGCCAAGGCCACTGAGACCCATGAGCCGGCAGAACAACAACGACACCGGCGGTTCTGGGGTTCGAGGGCGGAGAGGTCCGAGACTTCGGGTTCGATGTCGGGGACCAACCGCGCTTGCAATTCGTGCAGTTCCTCCCGCAGCTCCCAGGCCGACTGGAAGCGTCGGGCGGGATCCTTGGCCAGCGCCGTGGCCAACAGATTCTCCACCCGGCGGGGAATCTCTGGCCGGCACTCGCGCACCGAGGGCATGGGCGCATCGGAGGTCACCTGCCCGGCCAACTCCTGGAGGGAAGTGGCCGTCAGGGGCTGCTTCCCGGTGAGCATCTCGTACAGCACCATGCCCGCGGCCCAGATGTCGGTCCGCTCGTCCTGGGGAGCGCCCCGCCATTGCTCCGGGGCCATATAGGCCGGGGAGCCCGCGGTCGGCATCAGGGGAGAGCTGGAGGTGCCGCTGACGAGCAGGTGGGCCAGGCCAAAGTCGAGCAGCTTCACCTTGCCCTCGTTCGAGATGAAGACATTGCTGGGCTTGAGGTCGCGGTGGACGATGTGCCGCTCGTGAGCGTGGCTCAGCCCCGCGGCGATGGCGTCCAGGATCTCCAGCGCGCGCCGCAGGTCGGGCCGCTCCCGCTTGAGCATCCCAGCCAGCGACTCCCCCCGCAGGCACTCCATGACGATGAAGGGGATGCGTGGCTCACCCGGAGCGCTGACCCACTCGGAGACGTCGAAGATGCGGATGATGTTCTCGTGATCGAGCCGGGCGATGGCGCGTGCTTCCTGGAGCGCCAGGTCGGTGAGTCCCTCGCGAGGGAGCAGGAACTTGAGCGCCACCACGCGCTGCAACTCCTCGTCCCAGGCCTGGAACACCTGCCCCATGCCCCCACCCCCCAAGGGCACGCGGATCTGGAACCGATGGCCATCCCTTCCCCCGAGCTGCTCTCCTGGCAACGGCATTCTTGGCGGCCGCCGCGCATCCACGACGTCCCTGAGGAAGGAGTCATCGAAATCCGATTCCTCGTCCCATTCCTCCGGGTCCACGAAGTCGCTCGCCAGCCGCTTCGCGCATGCCTCGTCCTGGCTGTCTTTCTTGTGCATGCCTGCCCCCAGGCCCGTTCCACCTTCGGAAGTGGGGCCCCCATGAAGTCTATGAATGCCGCATGGACCGACCACGGGCGCGACGCCCAGGCCGCCGTCCGCTCGTACGGCGTTGGCCGGGTGCGTCCCGAGGGAGTGCCCTGTTCTTGCTACGACACCACCACGCTGGGCCTGGATGTCGTTCACGCGCTCGACGGCCTGGGAATCCAGAAGGCCGTGAGGCCGCGGAGGCCGCGCTGCGCAAGCAACCGAACTGGAAGCTGGTGAAGCTCGAGAACGCGCGGCACTACCTCTGGCTCACCCACCCCGCCGATGTCGTGCGGGAGATGAACGCCTTCCTCGTCCCCTGAACGCACTTCGCCTTTCGCGTCCGCTGCTCACTACAAACATGCATCGGGAAGTGGAGGAAGAGCCCTCCACCTCCCGAGGCACGCACCCACCAGGGGAGGGGGAACCCCTGGGGGCACGCAAGCCGTTGATTGCAGCACATGTGCCAGGGCGTCTTCCCTCGGAAGGAGGCCCCGCCCTCCCCAGGATGAGGCGAGGCAGGGCGCCACACTCGAGGCACAATGCCCCACGCTCCACTACTGCTTCGGCTTCAGGAAGGTGAGCACCTGGGTGAACGTCCTGTCTCCGTTGGGAGTCGTGAGCAGCACCCCACTCGCCCCCACATAGGCGCCCGTGCCCCCGATGATGGGAATGGAGGAGGGGCCGCTCTCGGCCTCCCGGCCCGCGACGGTGATGGTGCCGTCGGCCAGGGTGAGCGTCCACTGGCACTCGCTGAACTGGCCGGGCAATGTCCGGATGCAGAAGCCGCTGTTGGAGCCAATGTTCTCCTTCGCCGCGTTCAACAGTGGCTGATCAAACACAAACATGTCGCCCGGCGAGTCCCCCGGCGTTCCCAGATCCACGGGCGAGGCGATCCCGCTACGGGCGTCGGCGATGGTGGTCAGCGTCCAGGACTCCTCCGCGTGGGCGTTGTCGACACAGCCCAGCATCGGGGCGGTCAGGGATACGACACTCACTGCCACGAACATGGCCTCGCGCATCTTGTTCTTCCTCCGGGTGTTGCCCGTCATCGGGGTTAACAACAGGTGCTACTTGGGGTCTTCTACCGGAATGACGAACCCCACCGACACGCTGATCGTCGACACGAGCAACGGCAAGCTCCGCGGCAAGCGCATGAGCGGCGTCCATGCCTGGCTGAACATCCCCTACGCGGCCCCGCCCGTGGGTCCCCTGCGCTTCCGCGAGCCCCAGCCCGTCCAGCCCTGGACGGGCATCCGGGACGCGACCCGGTTTGGTGCCTCCGCCCTCCAGCCGCCCCTGCTCCCCGGCCCCCTCAACACGCTGATCAGCTCCAACAGCCAGTTCAGCGAGGACTGTCTGTACTTGAATGTCTGGTCGCCCGCGGCGGACGGACGCAAGCGCCCGGTGTGGGTGTGGATCCACGGCGGTGCCTATGACCTGGGGGGCGGCTCGCAGTACCTCGGACACGAGCTGGCGAAGCAGGGGGACATCGTCTTCGTCAGCATCAACTACCGCCTGAACGCGTTCGGCTTCCTGAACCTGGGCGGACTCTTCGAGGACGAGCGCTTCGCGCACAACGCCGGGATGCTGGATCAGGTCGCGGCGCTGCGGTGGGTGAAGGAGAACATCGCGGCGTTCGGCGGAGATCCCGGGCGCGTCACCCTCGGAGGCGAGTCGGCCGGCTCCGCCTCCGTCGTGACGCTGATGGTGATGAAGGCGGCACGAGCCTCTTCCACGGCGCCATCGCCCAGAGCGCGGGGATGAGCCTGCACGCGGATTGGAACACCAGCCTGGACATCGCCCAGGAGTTCGCCAGCCAGCTGGGCGTGGGCCGCGACAACCGCGACCAGCTCTGGAGCCTCCCCGCGCCCCTGCTCTCGCGGGCCATGGAGCGCACCAAGAAGACACGCCCGGAGGGGCTCACGACCCGTCCCTACTTCGATGGCCGGTGCTGCCCTCGTCCCTCGAGGAGGCCCGGGACATCCGGACCCCGGACATCCCCCTGTTGATCGGCACCAACCTGGACGAGCACCGCTTCTTCACCGTGCTCCGCCTGCCCATCATGCCCTTGAGGCGACCGCGCCTCGCCAACATGCTGACGCGCCAGTTGGGAGCGGAGCGGGCCGACAAGCTCCTCGCGCTCTACCCCGACACGGACCGAGGCCTGACGGACCTGGGCAGCCACGCCATCTTCACCCTGCCCAGCATCCACTTCTCCGAGCAGCACGCCCAGCACGCGCCCACCTGGCGCTACCGCCTGGACTACCCCTCCCCCTTCCTCAAGCTGGGGGCGATGCACGCGCTGGACCTGTTCCTGCTCTTCCCCTTCCCGCCCAAGTTGACCCGGCTGCTGCTGGGCAAGCCGACGCCGGAGCTGGAGGCGCTCGCCCAGCGCATGAAGCGGCACTGGCTGCACTTCGTGCGCGAGGGCCGCCCCGAGGAGAGCTGGCCCGCGTACGATCTGGAGACGCGAAAAACCCTCCTGCTGAACCTGAAGGACGAGCTGGTGGAGGATCCCGAGGGCGAGCGGCGCCGGGCCTGGGCGGAGCGCGACGTGATGCCGAGCTGACCGGAGTCCAGGAGATGGCGAATCGGGCCCGGTGAGCTAAGCCGGAGGTCCATGCCCCCTCTGCCGCTCCAGAAGAAGGTCGTCCTGGGCCTCCAGCACACCATCGCCATGTTCGGCGCCACCGTGCTGGTGCCCCTGCTCACGGGCCTCAATCCGAGCGTCGCCCTGTTCGGCGCCGGGCTCGGCACCCTGCTCTTCCATGCCCTCACGGGCCTGGGCGTGCCCATCTTCCTGGGCAGCAGCTTCGCCTTCATCGCCCCCATCCTCGCGGTGATGAAGAGCGAGGGCCCCGCCGCCGTGGGAGGCGGCCTCGTCGCCGCGGGCGCCATGTACGTCGTCTTCTCCGCCGCGGTGAAGGCCGTGGGCGTGGGCCGCGTCCAGAAGGTGTTCCCCCCCATCGTCACCGGCCCCGTCATCATCGTCATCGGGCTGAGCCTCGCCGGAGTCGCCATCAACCAGGCCCAGAGCCACTGGGGACTGGCGCTCGTCACGCTCCTGGCCGCCATCCTCACCAGCGTCTTCGCCCGGGGCCTCTTCAAGATGATCCCCATCCTCATCGGCGTGCTCACCGGCTACGGCACGGCGCTGGTGCTCGGCGGCGTGGAGCCCACGCGGCTCGCCGCCATCCGCGACGCCGCCTGGGTGGGCCTGCCCCCCTTCCACCCCCCACTTCTCGTGGACGGCCGTCTTCGTGCTCGCCCCGGTGGCGCTCGTCACCTTCATCGAGCACATCGGCGACGTCATCGTGAACGGCCGCGTGGTGGGCAAGAACTTCCTCGAGTCGCCTGGCCTGCCGCGCACCCTGTTCGCCGATGGCATCGCCAACATGGCGTCCGCCGCGCTCGGAGGGCCCGCCGCCACCACCTACGCGGAGAACACGGGTGTGCTCGCCGTCACGCGCGTCTACGACCCGGCCGTCATCCGGATCGCCGCCGTCTTCGCCATGCTCTTCGGCCTGTCGCCCAAGCTGGCCGCCGTGTTCCAGAGCTTCCCCCCGGGCGTGCTGGGCGGCGTGAGCATCCTGCTCTTCGGGATGATCGCCTCGGTGGGTATCCGCACCCTGTCCGAGGCGCGCATCGACTTCGCCCACAGCCGCAACCTCATCGTGGTGAGCCTCATCCTCGTGCTGGGCCTGGGGGGCGCCAAGATTCCGGTGACGCTCGGCGAGGTGCACCTGGAGCTGCACGGCATGGCCCTGGCCGCGCTCGTGGGCCTGCTCGCCAACGCGCTGCTCCCCGAGTCCCTCAACCGCGAGGAGCACGACCCGCACTCCGCCTGAGCGCGGGCCGGCGCGTGGGCCGCCTCAGTCCTTCGCGGGGGGCCGGGCCTGGGCCAGGGCCCGCAGCTCGTTGCGGCGGATCTTCCCGCTCACCGTCTTGGGCAGCTCGGTGACGAACTCAATCTCGCGCGGGTACTTGTAGGGGGCCGTCGTGCGCTTGACGTGCTCCTGCAGCTCGCTCGCGAGCGCCTCCGAGGCCGTGAAGCCCCGCGCGAGCACCACGTAGGCCTTGAGGCGCTGCCCCAGGCGTTCGTCCGGCACGCCCACCACGGCCGACTCCACCACGGCCGCGTGCTCCAGCAGCGCCGACTCCACCTCGAAGGGGCCCACGCGGTAGCCGGACGTCTTGATGACGTCGTCGCGCCGGCCCACGAACCAGAAGTAGCCGTCCGCGTCCTTCACCGCCCGGTCGCCCGTCACGTACCAGTCGCCGCGGAACGCCGTCTGGTTCGCCGCGTCGTCCTCGAGATAGCCGTCGAAGAGCCCCACGGGCCGCTCGGGCTTCACCCGCACCGCGATGTCGCCCTCCTGCCCCGAGGGCACCTCCCGGCCCGCGTCGTCGATGACCGACACGACGAAGCCCGGCGTGGGCTTGCCCATGGAGCCCGCGCGCGGCTCCAGGCAGGAGAACATGCCCACCACCACCACCGACTCCGTCTGGCCGTAGCCCTCGCGGATGATCAGCCCCGTGGCCTGCTTCCAGGTGTCGATGACCTCGGGGTTGAGCGGCTCGCCCGCGCTCGCCACGTGCCGCAGCGCGGACAGGTCATACGCGGACAGGTCCTTCTGCACGAGCGCCCGCCACGCCGTGGGCGGCGCGCAGAACGTCGTCACCCGCTGCCGCTCGAGCATCCGCAGGAAGCGCTCCGGCTCGAAGCGGCCCCGGAAGTCGTACACCACGTTGCACGCGCCCTGGCTCCACGGGCCGAAGAACTTGCCCCAGGCGCACTTGGCCCACCCCGTGTCCGACAGCGTCAGGTGCCGATCCTCCGGCGTCAGGTCCAACCAGTAGCGGCCCGTCACCTCGTGCCCCAGGCCATAGCTGGCCTGCGTATGCTGCACCCGCTTGGGCATGCCCGTGGTGCCCGACGTGAAGTAGAGCAGCATCGGATCATCCGCCCGCGTGCGCTCGAAGGAGTCGCCGGACACGTCCTCCGGCGCCGCCTCGGACGCGTACGCCACCCAGGGCGAGGGCGCCGACCCCACCGACACCCAGTGCCTCACGGCGCCCGTGCCCGCGAGCCCCTCGAACCGGTCCAGGCAGCTCGCGTCCGCGATGACGCCGTGGGCCCCCGCGGCCTCCAGCCGGTAGCGCACGTCCTTGGGGGTGAGCATGGGGGTGCCCGGCATGAAGACGATGCCCGCGCGGATGCACCCGAGCACCAGGAACCACCACTCCGGCACCCGCGGCATCATCACGAAGACGCGATCACCCTTGCGCAGGCCCAGGCCCGTCAGGAAGCGCGCCGCGTGCAGCGAGCGCCGCCGCACCTCGCTCCAGGTGAAGCTCCGCTCCGCCCCGCCCTCGTCGCTCCATTGCAGCGCCAGGGCCTCGGGGCGCTCCCGGGCCCAGCGGTCGGTGACATCCCCGGCGAAGTTGAAGAATTCCGGGCGGTTCCACCGGAAGCCACGCCGGTGGCTTCGTAGTCGGTCATGTTGCGAGGGGGTGACGAGGCCATGGAACGCTCCAATCGAAGGGCGGCGAGAGCCCGGCCGCCACGCCTGTCCCGACAGAATATTCATGGGTTGGCGCCCTGGTGGAAGCGGTTGGCGGTCGTAGGAAAGCAGTCATACCCCTACTCAAGGCAATCAGTGGACTCCCACGACACCGCTCCGTTGACGGGAGACCTCCATGAACGCGAACGCGATTGCGCTGACTCCAACCACCCCCCACCGGTCGTTTGGCGTCTACGCCCGGGTGCTCGCCACGCAGATCCTCTATGTGGCGCCGCTGCTGTGGCTGCTCGAGCTGGCCCAGAACCAGGCCTGGAAGGCGGTGAACGGGACCTACGGCTGGCTGTACCCGGACTCCCCCTACGGCTGGTTCTCCTTCGGGAGCATGGTGCTGTGGGTGGGCTCGGTGTTCCTGATGTGGACGATGCACTACTACTGGTTCCACCCCCGGCAGATGAAGGCATGGTCGCGCGTCTGCATCGGCTCGGTGGTGTGCTGGGTGGGAGAGTGGGTCGGCGGCTTCATGGCCGTGGCGCTCACCGGCAAGCACCTGCATGTGTGGCCCGGCGCGGCGCTCGTGTACGTGAGCGTCCCGGCCATCTTCTTCTGGGTGAGCAACGTCATCATCTACCACCTGCTCACCGTGCACGTGGTCGACCTGACGCCGCGCTACGACGCGCCGGCGGACGAGTGAGGTAAGGCGCGGGGCGGATGGCGCGGTAAGGCTCGCCCGCTTCGACCTCCGCCTCGTTCCTCGAGGTGTCGAGCACGAGCGGGCCCCGGCCCTCCACTCCCGGCGGGCACACCCGTTCCCAAGCTGGCGAGGCCCACGAGGGCTCGGCGAGCACGGTTCACGGCGTGGTCCCCACGCGGACGGTGGACGTGGTGGTCCTGATGGTGGACGCGAGCGTGTCGCTCCAGGCCCTCTCGGACCCGCTCACGGTATCGCCCCGCTTGCCCCACCAGAGGCAAGCCCCCCAGCGTCCCCGCTCCTGGAGATAGACGCGTCAGGCGTCCACGCCGGGCGAAGGCGTACGAGTGCTCGGGACGTGGAGCACCGGCTCCTGTCCCTCCCTTCACCCGTACCGTCGCCAGGGCCCCTCCAGAGGGGAGGAGCCCCAACCCACCCGCATGGGTGGAACCTCGCCTTCCGGGAGCACCCCGGAAACGAGCCGTTGGGCTCGGCCTTCCCCTCCCTCGAGGGAAGGCACACGACTCCCTCGAGCGCACGGCGCCCCGTGGCCCGAGTCACCGCACTCCCCTTCGAACGAGCGTCTCCCGCTGCCGGCGAGCAGTTCGCCTCGCGGTGCGAGCGCGGCTCCGGGCGACGGAGGGACCTGGGGTGGGCGGTGCAACGCATCGAGTCCCCGCGAGGCGCCGAGCGCCCCCCGCGCGAGGACCGGCCGGGCGGCACGCCACCCGAGCTTCGAGAGAGGCCGCTCGTCAGCGAAGACGCCGCGACGAAGGGCCTGGGTGACACACGCTCCCCGCCGCGAACGACTCCGGGCATGCTCACCTGCCCGCGGCGGACTGTTCGCTCCACTCGCATCACTCCGGCAACCGCCTCACGGAGCACCTGCGCGTCATTCCCTCTAGAGGAGGGGAGCACCGGTGTACCCACGGGTGCTCGGTTCTTCTGGCCAGCGCCGGAGCAGCAACCTCCGGGTGGGGAGCGGACAACGGGAGCCCCGGCTCCACCGCGGGGCGCGGTGGAATCTCCGGGCGGACCGCGAGGCCCACCAGGAGCACTCCCCGGACACTGGCGGAGCGCTGGGGTGACACGGTCTTCCGCGCGGGAGCGGGGGGCCTGGGGGCCGGACCGTGCGTGTGCGGGATGTTCTCCTCCAGATAGAAGGAGAGCGCGTCGAGCGAGGAGTCCACCCTCGCGCAACCGGAAGCCAACAGGGAGAGACACAACGAGGCCACGAGGAGCCGCGTCCCGCCGGGCCCCGTGCTTCGCCGTCCGCTGTTGACTTCACCTCTCATGCGTACCGCCTGTGTTACCGCGCCGCGCGGCAAGCGCAATTCTTCGGCCGATGAAGAAGATCTCTGGCGGTGGCCGCGGGCCCCTCCGTTACGCTCCGCCACGTCGCGCTACACCTCTCCCCCCATCCACGAGGCATCACCCATGGACATCAAGGCCGCCATCGCGTTCGAACCCGGCAAGCCCCTGCGCATCGAAACGGTGCATCTCGAAGGACCCAAGGCGGGCGAGGTGCTCATCGAGCTCAAGGCGACGGGCATCTGCCACACCGACGCGTACACGCTGTCCGGCAAGGATCCCGAGGGCCTGTTTCCCAGCATCCTCGGCCACGAGGGCGCGGGCATCGTGGTGGACGTGGGCCCGGGCGTCACCTCGGTGAAGAAGGGGGACCACGTCATCCCGCTCTACACGCCCGAGTGCCGTCAGTGTAAGTCGTGCCTGTCGCGCAAGACGAACCTGTGCACGGCCATCCGCGCCACCCAGGGCAAGGGGCTCATGCCGGATGGCACCAGCCGCTTCCGGCTCGGCAAGGAGCCCATCCACCACTACATGGGCACGTCCACGTTCGCGCAGTACACGGTGCTGCCGGAGATCGCCGTGGCGAAGATCCGCGAGGACGCGCCCTTCGACAAGGTCTGCTACATCGGCTGCGGGGTGACCACGGGCGTGGGCGCCGTCGTCTACACGGCCAAGGTGGAGGCGGGCGCGCGCGTGGTCGTCTTCGGCCTGGGCGGCATCGGGCTCAACGTGGTGCAGGCGTGCCGCATGGTGGGCGCGGATCAGATCGTCGGCGTGGACCTGAACCCCGGCCGGCGCGCCATGGCGGAGAAGTTCGGCCTCACGCACTTCGTCAACCCGGCGGACATGCCCGCGGGCGAGCTCGTGCCCCACCTCGTCAACCTCACCGGCGGCGGCGCCGACTACAGCTTCGAGTGCATCGGCAACGTGAACACCATGCGCCAGGCGCTCGAGTGCTGCCACCGCGGCTGGGGCGAGCATCATCATCGGCGTGGCCGCCGCGGGGCAGGAGATCAGCACCCGGCCCTTCCAGCTCGTCACCGGACGCGTGTGGAAGGGCAGCGCGTTCGGCGGCGCCCGCGGCCGCACCGACGTGCCCCGCATCGTCGACTGGTACATGGAGAAGAAGATCAACGTGGATGACCTCGTCACCCACACCCTGCCGCTCGAGCGCATCAACGAGGGCTTTGAGTTGATGCACAAGGGCGAGTCCATCCGCGCGGTGGTGAAGTACTAGCCATGGACGCGCTGAAACCCCACGCCGAGAACCGCTGCTTCGGCGGCACCGTCGGCTTCTACAAGCACACGTCCCGGGAGTGCGGCGGCGAGATGCGCTTCGCCGTCTACCTTCCTCCCCAGGCCCAGGCGGGCAAGGTGCCCGTCCTCTATTACCTCTCCGGCCTCACGTGCACCGAGGACACCTTCCTCATCAAGGGCGGCGCGCAGCGGCTCGCCGCCGAGCTGGGGTTGATGTTGGTGGTGCCCGACACCAGCCCGCGCAACACGGGCATACCCAAGGAGGACGCGGACTGGGAGGTGGGCACCGCCGCCGGCTTCTACCTGGATGCCACCCAGGCGCCCTGGGCCTCGCGCTTCCGCATGTACAGCTATGTCACCCGGGAGCTGCCCGAGCTGGTGGGCAAGCACTTCCCCGCCCGGATGGACCGCGAGGGCATCTTCGGCCACTCCATGGGAGGCCATGGTGCGCTCGTCTGCGCGCTGCGCCAGCCCGGCCGCTACCGCTCCGTGTCCGCCTTCGCCCCCATCAGCGCGCCCATGCGCTGCCCCTGGGGACAGAAGGCCTTTGGCACCTATCTCGGGCCGGACACCGAGGCGTGGCGCGCCTGGGATGCCACGGAATTGCTGCGCGGCGGGGCCCGGGTTCCTCCCTGCTGGTGGACCAGGGCACGAACGACAAATTCCTCGCGGAGCAGCTCAAGCCCGAATCGTTGCGCGCCGCTTGCGAGCAGGCGGGGCAGCCCCTGACACTCCGCTCCCAGGACGGGTATGACCACGGTTATTACTTCGTTTCGACCTTCATGGCGGACCACCTGCGGCACCACGCCGCGGCGCTAAACGCCTGAAACCCTTCAGCTCAATGATTGCTCACCCCGAGGGCCTGCTCATCGGCCCTCGGGGGCTCCTTGCTGGGCAGGCGAGCCAGCCTCGATTTCCCAAGGGGGGATGACGGGGAGACGTCATCGGGAAGTTAAAAGCAAGTCACTTGTCCTTTTGGTCCCAACGACGAAAGGACACAGATTGAAGCGACTGCTGAACATTGCCGCCCTCGCGCTGCTGGTGCCCACCCTGGCCTCGGCCTCCGTCGTATGGAAGGGCGACCTCGAAACCGGAAATCTCTCTCAGTGGAGCGCTGAGCAGAGTGTGTCCTCGAACCGCCTGATGGTGGTGACCTCGCCGGTGCGAGAGGGTCGTTATGCGTTGAAGACCACCGTGCGCCAGGGGGACAACCCCATCAAGGCGAGCGGCAACCGCAACGAGGTGGTCTATCTGAGCCGCGAGACCTCGGGCTCCGAGTACTTCTACAAGTGGAGCACGCTCTTCCCCTCCAGCTTCCCGAGCTCGCCCAAGTGGGCGCTGTTCACCCAGTGGCACCAGGAAGGCCACAGCGGCTCCCCCCGCTCGAGCTCTACGTGGTCAATGATCGGCTGAACCTGCGCGTCGGTGGCAGCAGCGGCAAGATCGTCTGGTCGGCCCCCATGCAGCGCGAGCACTGGAACGACTTCATCCTCCACGTGAAGTGGTCCTCCGACAAGAAGGTCGGCTTCATCGAGCTGTACCACGATGGCAAGGTGGTGCTGCCCAAGACGTACATGGCCACGCAGTTCGGCAACCAGCGCAACTACCTCAAGATGGGTCTGTACCGGGATGCGTCCATCAAGCAGGAGGGCATCGTCTACCATGACGGCTTCGTGCAGAGCACGGCCCTGGAAGACGTGCTGCCCGCCGTGGCCACCCAGGAGCCCCAGGTGGATGCCTCCCCGGAGCAACCCATCGACGCCGCGCCCGACATGAACGATCCGACCAGCGGCCCGCCCGATGAGTCGGCCAACAATGGCGCCATCTCCCAGGGCCCCTCGGACAACGCCCCGGGACCTCCGGCCCGGTGCCCGGCTCGCCGAACGCCTACGAGGACGGCCTGCAGCCCCAGAGCTGCGGGGGTGCCTCGGCCACCGGCGGCACGCCCCTGCTCCTCGCCGGCATGTTGAGCCTGCTCGTCCTGGCCAGCCGCCGCCGCAAGACCGCGCACGCGCTCGCGCGCCGCTCCTCCCAGCGCTAGCCATCGCGCGAGGACCCTCCTCCCCGCGTCACCGCACCCCGGGCCCCACGGCTTCGGGGGTGCGCGCACGAGGCCCCTCATGAAGACGGAGAGCGTGCCCCTTGCACTCTCCGTACGGGTCGGATGGCCGGAGCCCTCCCCTCCGCGTCCAGAGATGGCGCACGCTGAACACAGGGGATGTACTGGGGCATGAGACGGTGTCCACCGTCCGGGGTCATTTGGAGGAGGATCGCCCAGAGGGTGGTAGACTCCCAGCCGTGCCGCGGTGCGTGACATGCGGACAGCGTTGGGAGGGGGCCCACGCGCATTGTCCCCGAGGAGCTACCCCGACCGACTCACCCCATGGGGAGGACGGACGGGCGGTGCCATGGCGTGACATCGCCGGCTATGTCCTGGAAGAGGAGATCGCCCGCGGTGGGTTCGGCTCGGTCTACTCCGCCCGGCGCGAGTCCGATGGCGAGCGCGTGGCCATCAAGGTGGCCCACCCCGAGATTCCCCTCGCGCGCGCCCAGCTCGAGCGCGAGGCCCTGGTGATGCGCGCCATCGGCCCGCCCACCGTGCCCGCCGTGTACCACACGGGGGTGCTGCCAGATGGGGCCGCCTGCCTCGTCATGCAGTTCGTCCCCTGGCCCCCTCTCTCCCAGCGCATGGCGCAGCTGGCGGGCCCCATGCCCCTGCCCGAGTTCACCCCCGCGCGCGCGCGCTGCTCGAGGCACTCGCGGTGGTGCATGAGCGGGGCTTCCTGCACGGGGATCTCAAGCCCGAGAACATCTTCCTCGACGACACGACGCACACCGCGGGCTTCTTCGACTTCGGCCTCGCGCGGCCCGTGGGCGACCTCATCGTCACCGCCTCCACGGACGACGCCACGCCGCCCCTGGGCCTGTCCTTCGCCGGCACCGCCGAGTACATGTCCCCCGAGCAGTGCGCGGGTCCCCAGGGCCTCGACGCCCGCTCGGATCTCTATTCGCTCGGCGTGCTCTTCTACGAGATGCTCACCGGAAGGCCGCCCTTCTTCGGCACCTCGGTGGACGTCATCCAGGCGCACCTGTCGCGCCGGCCCCTGAGGCCCTCGGAACTGGCGCCCGTACCGGCGCCACTCGAGCAGCTCGTGCTGCGCTGCCTCGCCAAGGAGCGCAAGTTCCGCCCCGACTCCGTGGCCGACCTGCGGCGCGAACTCCAGGAGGCCCTGACACAGGCCGAGAAGCCGCCCAGCCCCGTGCGGCTCCTCGTGCCCGTGGTGGACAGGCCCGCCGCCTCCCCGCCCGCGGGCGTGCGGCGCTCGGTGGCGGTGCTCTTCTTCCGCTCGGGCGCCAACCCCGTCACCGTGCAGAGGGCACTGGCCAGCTTCGGCGGGCAGATGGTCTTCCACGACGGCACCCGCTTCGCGGGCACGTTCGATCCGGACGCGGGCGAGAACCCCGTGCAACGCGCCCGGCAGGCCGCCGAGGGGCTCGCCCTGCAGAACCTGGCCCCCGCCGCGCTCGTGGACGTGGCCACGGTGACGGTGCAGCGCCGCGCCGGAGGCCCCGCGCGCTACCTGAGCCCCATCTTCGCGCGCCAGGACCGCTACCCCAGGGACCAGGACACCTCGGCGCTGCTGCTCACCGGCGCGGCGGTGGAGGCCCTGCCGGATCTGCGGTGCGAGCCCGTGCCGGAGCGCGATGGCATCTTCCGCATCGCCTCCACCACCCCGGGACCCGAGGACGTCACCATCCTCCAGCACGGCAGCGGGGTGCTGGTGGGCCGGGGCGGCGAGCTGGCCGAGCTGCTCGAGAGCGCGGGCCGGGCCCTGGTGGATGGAGCGCCCACACTCGTCACGGTGCTGGGTGACCGGGGCCACGGCAAGACGCACCTGAGCGCCGCGCTCGCCCAACAGCTCCACATGTCGCTGACCCACACGCGCATCGCCACGTGGCGCGCCCGCGAGCCCGTGCAGGGAGATCCCGAGGGCACCCTGCGCATGCTGCTGCGCGGCGCGCTCTACGGCTTCCGCAACGAGCAGGAGCTGACGGGCTCGGAGACGGAGGGGCGCGCCACGTGCACGGAGCTGCTCGGCCCCGCGCTGGCCCAGGAGCTGTGGCCCGGCGTGGCCTCCACCCTGGGGTGGCTCGCGCCGGGCGCCGCCGGACTGCAGAACTGGGCCGCGGCCCCTGGTGCGCTGCGCACCCTGGCCATGCGCGCCACGGGCGAGCTGCTGGCCGCGCGCGCCCGCCGCCAGCGGCTGTGCCTCATCCTCGACGACGCGCAGTACGCCGAGGAGACGGCGCTGGACGCGCTGGAATACGCCGCGCTCGCCGAGTCGCGCCTGCCCCTGTGGATCTGCGTGTTCGCGCGGCCGGGCTTCGAGCGCATCCGCCCCTCCTGGGGCACGCGCGCCGCGCGCCGCCACGTGCTGCCTCTGGGGCCCCTGTCCCCCCCGAGCGCCATGGAGCTGTGCCGCACGCTCCTGCGCCCGGTGGAGAACGTCCCCGCGGCCGCGCTGGAGCGTCTGACCGAGCGCGCCCAGCGCATCCCCCTGTTCCTCGTGGAGCTGGTGCGCGGCCTCAAGCGGCAGGGGCTCGTGCGCCAGCGCGCCAGTGGCGGCAGCTGGTTCCTGGCCACCGACGAGCTGGAGCGCATGCCGGAGATGCGGCTGGTGGACTGGCTGGCGGATCGCGAGCTGGGAGCGCTGCCCGCGGAGCTCGCGGCACATGCGCGCCTGTGCGCCCTGCTCGGCCCGGACTTCACCGCCGCCGAGGCCGAGGGCGTGGTGTCCAAGCTGGAGGAGACGGACTTCCCGTTGGATCCCCGCCACGCCACGCGCCGGCTGGTGGACCTGGGACTGCTCGTGTCCCACCGGCAGGAGGGGTTGAGCTTCCGCAACGAGCTGCTGCGCGTCACCGTGGAGCGCTCGCTGCCCGAGGCGGACCGCGAGCGCATCCACAGCGCCGCCTTCCGCTACTACCTGAGCGCGGCGGGCGCCGCCGAGCGTCAACGCCTGCCACGCCTGGCGCTGCACGCCGCCGCGGCGGGCCTGCGCGACGAGGCGGCGGCCATCTACATCGACCTGGCCGAGTCCGCGCGCGGCCGGCACGCCTACATCGAGGCCGAGTCCACCTATACGCGCGCCCTGGAGCTGCTCGAGGGCGCGGACCAGCGGCGCCGGCTCACCGTGCTGCGGGGCCGGGGGCTCATGCGCTACCGCGTGGGGCGCTACGAGGACTCGCTGGCGGACTTCGCCGAGGCGCGCGAGCTGGCGCGGCAGATCGGCGACTCGGCCGCCGAGGTGGACCTCATGCTGGAAGAGGCCATGGCCTACGATTGGATCAACGACTACGCGCGCTCGGAGGAGCGGGTGTACGCGGCCCAGCGGATGGCCAACGCCGGCAACCACCAATCGCCCCTGTTACAGGTGCGGCTGCTGCTGGGCCAGGGGCGCGCGCAGTTCCGCAATGGCCAATGGGAGGACTGCTGCGAGCCGCTGCAGGAGGCGGCCAGGCGCGCCCGGGAGCTCGGAGACGCGGGCTACGAGTCACGGATCGTGGCGCAGCTGCTGCTCGGCGTCATCCTGCCCAACATCGGCCGCATCGACGAGGCCGAGCAGCTCTTCGAGGAGGTCATCGCCGCGTGCACCGAGCGTGGCGATAGGCTGCACCTGGGCAGCGCCATCTGCAACCGCCGCAACCTGTGGGTGGCGCGCAACGACTTCCAGGGAGCGATGCAGGACCAGGAGCGCTTCATGCAACTGGGGCGCGAGCTGGGCATGGTGGGCTGGGAGTACTTCGCCGAGCACAACATGGGCGAGCTGCTCTACCAGGCGGGCAACACGCAGGAAGCGGCGCCCCACATCGCCCGCGCCATCGAGCTGGAGCGGCACCACCCGGAGATGGCCCCGCGGCCCTGGGCCCTGCTGCTGCAGGCGCGCTCGCTCGCGTATACCGGCCAGGACGCCCAGGCGCGCGAGCTGCTCATGGACATCCGCCGGACGCTCAAGCAGAGCGGCGCGGAGTTCACCCCCTCGGAGGAAGTCATCTTCTCCCTGGTGGAGCTGGCCACGCGCGACGCGAGCGCCGAGGAGTGGGACGCACTGCTCGCACGCTCCAACGAATTCTCGGTGGAGCAGGAGCCACTGGAAGTGCTGGAGCTGCAGGGCCTGGACTGGCTGCGGCGGGGCGAGCTGGCACAGGCGCGGCTCATCCTGGAGGAGGCCCTGCGCCGCGCCGAGACGATGCCCAACGTGATGCGCGAGCGCCTGCGGCGCAGCCTGGAGCGGGCCCAGCTCACCCCCGCGGCGTGAGCGGATGGACGCCGGGAGGCAGGAGGCCCGCCGCCCCACCGGCGACCTGGAGCTGACATAGAGTCGCGCTCGGTCATGAACGGTCCTTCCTCCCCCGCCTCCTCCTCCCCGCCAAACGGGCGTGTCACCGGGCTCGTGGGCGTGCTCTGCGCGCTCGCGGTGCTGATGAGCACCTTCGCGCTCGAGCCCGACTACTGGCGGCAGCGGGGTTTCCCGCTCGATGACGCGTGGATTCACGCCGTGTACGCGCGCAGCGTGGCCTGGGGCGAGGGCCTCGACTACAACCCCGGCGTGCCCGCCACCGGAGAGACATCGCCCCTGTGGGCGATCGTCCTGTCGGTGGCCTACCTCGGGGAGCCGGGCGTGGAGCGCTCGGTGCTCGTCACCAAGCTGCTCGGCTTCCTGCTGCACGCGCTCACGGCGGCGGGCTGCTACCGCATGTTCCGGGACGCGGGCCGTCGGTGGGCCGCGAGCGCGGCGCTGCTCGTGCTGGTGAGTCCCCACCTGGTGGCGGCGAGCATCTCCGGCATGGAGGTGCCCCTGGCCACGCTCGTGGCGGTGGGCTGCGTGCTCGTGCTGCTCGGCCAACGGCCGGGCCTGTACGCGCTGTGTGGCGCGGCAGGCCTGCTGGCCCGTCCCGAGGGTGGGCTCTTCGTCTTCCTCCTGCCGCTCGTCGTGCGCCCCCAGCCCGGCCTCCGGCCGCTCGTGCGCCGCTGGGTGGAGGCGGGCGTGGGCGTGGCGCTCGCGGGCGGCGCGTGGGCCGCGTGGAACCTCCATGCCTCGGGCAGGCCCCTGCCCGGGACGTTCTACGCCAAGGTCACCACCCGCCCGGATGAGCCCGTGTTCCTGTCGATGCTGCGCGCCGCGGCGCTGGGACTCTGGGAGCTGCTGCCCGAGCTGGCCCTGCCCTGGCCCGTGCTCATCGTGCTCGCCGTGCTCGCGCTGCGCGCCGCGGTGTACCGCCGGAGCGTGACGGACCCCGAGCGACGGGCGGCCGGACTGCTCGCCGTGGGCCTGGTGTTCTTCGCCGTCTCCATGGCCCTGTTGCGCTCGGCGATCTCCCAGATCTTCTACCTCCAGCGCTATGTGCTGCCCGCCCTGCCCTTCATCCTCGCGCCCCTGCCCATCCTCCTGGGCGCATGGATGGAGGCGCGGCTGGCCGAGCAGGGCCCGCGCCTGCCCGCGCTCGTCGCGGTGGCACTCCCGCTGGTGGTGGCCACGGGCCTCGTGCCGCGGCTGGAACGGTTGGAGAACGACGCGCACAACATCGACGACCTGCAGGTGCGCGAGGGCCTCTTCCTCGCACGCGCCTCGCCCGAGGACGTGGTGTGGGTACTCGACGCGGGGGCCTCGCGCTTCTTCGGACGGGCCTTCGTCGTGGATCTCCTCGCGCTCAACTCGCCCCGGATGCTGGACAGCGACGCCCAGGCGTACCTCGACGAACACCCCCCGCGCTTCCTCGAGTGGACGCGGGGCTGGGCCGCCCTCCGCCCCGACACGCCCTCGGGGCTGCGCGAGGCGGCCACCTTCCAGACCACCACCCCGTATACCGTCTCCGCCGCCCAAGCGATGGACACCCGGGTGTTGCTCGAGTGCGTCCCCGGCAGCGGGGGCATCTACACACGCAAACGCAACAACTGGCGCTACCAGTGCGCGGCGCCCACCGGGGCCCCACGAGGACTCACCCCGGAGGGGCCATGAAGCCGGAGGCGATCAACACCGCGATGAGCACGCCCAGGAGCGTCTCGCCGAGGATGGCGCCGGTGCCCATGGCCTGCACGGGCTGGAGCGCGGAGGGCCGCAGCCGGCCCACGGCATAGGCCACCAGGGAGCCCAGGCAGATGGTCACCGCGTAGTAGGCCGGCACGAACAGCCCGATGGCCATGGCCGCCGCCGAGGGCAGCACCCGGGCCCAGCGCTCGCGCGAGCCCGCCACCGACAACAGGCCCCCCACGACGAAGGCCCCGCCCATGGCCAGCGCGGAAGCGGGCGGCAGGCCCGCGAGGCCCTGGGAGGTGAGCTGCGCCACGGCCTTGAACTGCCTCGCGGTGGGCACGGGCAACACGTTCGACTCGAGCCCATACACCGACACGAGCACGAAGTAGGTGGGAACGGCCACCGCGACGCCCCACAGCAGCCCCGACAACTGCGCGAGGAACTGGCGCGAGGCACGGGCGCCCAGCAGCCGGCCCGCCTGGAGCGACCACAGGCTCGAGCTGGTGTGCGACGCGGCCCCGGACACCACCGCTCCGGCCGCGAGGTTGAGGCCCTCCCGTCCAGGCGCCACCATGCCGAAGCCCACCTGCGTGAGCTGGCCCACATGGCTGATGGGCGCGATGTCCGACTGTCCCGTCGCCCGGGCGCACACCGCGCACAGCGGGAAGGTCACCCCCAGCGCCAGCAGCAACTCGAGCGGACCCAATCCGAAGGCCCAGGTGCCCGCCAGCAGGCACAGGAGGATGACGGGAAGCACGACCCGCCCCACCCCACGGCCCACCGCGGACTCCCAGCCCTCGCGGTGCGCACCGAGCGCCCGTATGTCCCCCACCATCGCCGGCAGCGCGCGCAACTGGGACAGCAGCGACGTGGCCGACGCTCCCACCATCAACCCCACGCCCGGCCACAACAGCCAGGAGGACAGCTCGCCATACTCGGCCGCCGCCTTCCCGGAGTGGACGAGCCAGGGCGCCACCCCGCACCAGGCCAGCGCCGAGCCCAGCAGCAGGCTCAAGCCCGCATGGGGACCCGCGAGCACGCCAATGCCCAGCAGCATCGGCGTCCACCCCACCCCCAGCATCAGGCTGTCCGCGCCCACCCCACCCAGCCGCACGCTCGCCGGCAGCAGCGACGCCCCGGGAATCACCCCGCGCGCGTCCCTCAGCCAGGTAAGCGCCGCGGAGACCACGCCACTCACCCACAAGCCCCGTGCCCGCGCCGCGTAGGCCGAGCCCGTGGAGTGCAGCGTGGAGATGAGCTGCGAGGTGGCGACCCCGGTGGGAAACGGCAACGCCTCCTCCTCCAACAGCCGCCGTCGCGACAGGTAGGCGAAGAGCACGCCCAGCGCGCCCAGCCCCACGCCCCACGCCGCCACCGCCCAACCGGGAGGCTGTGTGCCCAGCAGCGCCAGCGCGGGCACCGCGCCGATCAACCCCGCGCTCGCGGGCGTCGCCCCCACCGAGACCGCGGTCGTCTGGGCGAGGTTCGTCTCCAGGGGCGAGAGCGGAGCGCCGCGCCGGGAGAGCACCGACAGGCCCCCGAAGGCCAGCAGCGCCGACATCAGACACCCGGACTCCCAGAAGCCCGTCTTCAACCCCATGTAGACATTGGTGACGGCGAGCATCGCGCCAATGCCCGAGCCCACCAGCCACGCGCGCGGCGTCCACTCGGCCGACGCGGAGGGCTCCGGCGCGATGGCCTGGAGCGGGGAGCGTGGGGAATCCAGGGACGGACGCGAGGCTTGCTCTCGCGCGAGGTCCGCCTGCCGCTCGCTCACCTCGCACCTTCCCGAGCAGGGGCAGCGGCGGACTCGCCGCGTCGTTGGACGCGGAGCCCTGCAACTGGGCGGAGCGGCCCACCAGGGCCCGGAGCTGGCGCAGGTCCAACGGCTTGCTGAGCTTCGGGTTGGGCACCTCTTGCAAGAAGCTCAACGCGCGCGGGGTGAAGGCCCCGCCGGTCATGAAGACCACGCGCTGGGCCCGGTCCGGCGCGCTGCGGTTGAGCTCGGCGTACAGGTCCATGCCCGTCATCCCCGGCATCATCACGTCACAGAGGATGAGATCGTAGCGGTTGCCCTGCTCGAGCAGCTTGAGCGCGGCGCGCGCCCCGTTGACGGTGGCCACCTCGTGCTCGGGCGACAACGAGCGCTGCAGGGCCCGCGTCACGTACGGCTCGTCGTCCACCACGAGGATGCGCGCCCGGCCCGCCGCGGGCAGGGGCTCCGGCTCCGAGCGCGCCTCCATGGGCGTGCCCGCGATCCCGAGGAACACGCGGAAGGTGCTGCCCTTGCCGGGCGTGCTGTCCACGCCGATGCGGCCCCCCATCGAGTCGATGATGCCGTGGCAGATGGACAGGCCCAGCCCCGTCCCCTCGCCCACGGGCTTGGTGGTGAAGAAGGGATCGAACACGCGCGCGCGCACCTCGGGCGTCATGCCCACGCCCGTGTCGCGCACCTCCACCACCACCTCGCTCGCGCCATGGGAGCGGATGACGACGCGGATTTCATGCTCCAGCGCGTCTCCCTCGGGGATGGCATGCGCCGCGTTGAGCAGCAGGTTGAGGAACACCTGGCACAGGCGCGACTCGCTGCCCTGCACCGCCGGCACCGGCTCGAACTGCGTCACCAGCCGGGCGCGGTGCTTGATGACGTTGTCCGCCATCTTGCACGCCAGCTCCACCGCCTTGCTCGCCTCCACCGGCCCCAGCTTGTCCTCCTGCTGGCCCCGGGCGAACGTCTTCAAGTCCCGCACGATGGAGGCGATGCGCTCGGCGCCCTCCACCGTCTCGCGCACCACCTGCTGCAGCGGCTCCACCTCGGTGCCTACCGCGGAGTTCTTGAAGCGCTCCAGACGCTCGGACACCAGGTGCAGGTTGACGAGCATGTAGGCCAGCGGGTTGTTGATTTCGTGCGCCACGCCCGCACCCAGCGTGCCCACCGACGCGAGCCGGTCGGCCACCTGCAGGCGGCTCTGCAACAGCCGGCGCTCGGTGGTGTCGCGGTGCACGAGGATGTGCGCGATGGTCCGCCCCTCCGCGTCGCGCAGCGGCGCCACCACGGACTCGCACGAGCACTGCGTGCCGTCGGGCCGCTGGAAGTCCAGCTCCCCGTCCACCGCCCCTGCGCCTCCAGCGCCGCGAGCACCTCGCCCGTGCGCTTGTCCTCCTGCCCCGGATGCAGCAGCGCCGAGAGCGTCTGCCCGAGCGCCTCGGCCTTGCCCCGGCCGAACATCTTCTCCGCGCTCGCGTTCCAGTCGATGATGCGCCCGCCCCGGTCCGTGATGACCACGCCCTCGCACAGGCTCTCGAAGATGAGCGCCTGACGGCGCAGCTCCTGCTCGGCCAGCTTGCGCTCGGTGATGTCCATCACCGTGCCGGTGATGCGCACGGGCGCGCCCGTCTCGTCGCACAGCACGTCGCCCTTGCACGACAACCACCGGCCGCGCGCGCCCGTCACCTCGATGCGGTACTCCACGTCCAGGTGCGCGCGCTGGGCGAGCGCCGTGGCGAGCGCCTCGCGCACCCGCTTCAAGTCCCCCGGCTGCACCACCTCGCCCAGGTCCGTGGGCCTGCCCGACAGCGAGCCGACCGGCAGACTCAAGAGCCTGTCCACCTGCTCGCTCCACGTCACCGCGCCCGTCACCGCGTTCCAATCCCAGATGCCCACGCGCGCCGCGCTCAGCGCCCGGCGCAGCTGCTCCTCGCCCTGCTCCACCAGCTCGCGCATGGAGAAGCGCAGCACCGTCACGGTGCCGATCTGCACCCGGTCCCCTCGTGCAGCTCGGCGGACGCGATGCGCACGCCATTGAGATAGGTGCCGTTGGTGGAGCCGAGGTCCGCCGGTGGAAGCCACCCTCGGGCGTGCGGGTGATGCGGGCGTGACGGCGCGACACCCCATGGTCATTGATTTGAAAGCCCGCGTCCGCGCCCCGTCCGAGCACGTGCTCGCCGGCCTCGATGCGGAACACCTTGCCGATGGCCGCCGGGGTGGTGGTACTGGTGAGGATGAGGCATGCGCTCTCGGCGGCGGCGAGTGGCTTCGCCGGCCCTCCGCACATCGTGAGGTCGTCCACCATCTTCATGAGCATGCGCCTTACCAGGGTCAGGGTTCATCCACCGGAGGGGGCAGTATCCAGCAGACTCGGGTCCGGTCACATCACCCCCACCCGGACGCGGGACACCCCATTCATCAGCAAGAGGACAGCCCGCCACCGCAGGTTAGCTCAACTGCCCTCCGCTCGACAGTGGGGGGACCCCCCTGTGAGAACACTCCATCCGAAGTGCTAATCTTGAATGATGGCGGACCTGGATAGCACCTTCCACATCCTTCCCCACAAAGAGCATACACCGTCCCGGGATGTACCGACCCGAGTACAGGTCTCTCCTGGGGTGCTCGCGGGGGAATACGTTCTCAAGGCGGTCCTGGCGTCCGGAGGACACGGGGCCGTGTACGAGGCGGAACACCGCATCCTCGGCCGGCGTGCCGCGGTGAAGGTGTTGCATCCGCACCTGACGGATCAGGGCGAGATGTTGCAACGCTTCGTGCGCGAGGCGCGGGTCGTCAATCAGATCCGCCACCCGCATATCGTCGACGTGTACGACTTCGGCATGCTGCCGGATGGCAGTCCTTATTATGTCATGGAGCTCTTGCCGGGCCGCACGCTCAGCCAGCTCCTGCACGAGCGGGGACGGCTGTCGCCAGAGCGGGCACTCGCCTTCCTCGAGCCGGTGTGCGAGGCGTTGGAGGCGGCCCACCGCGCGGGCGTGGTGCATCGGGATCTCAAGGCGAGCAACGTGGCCGTGGTGTCCGAGGGCGAGCCCCCGGTGGTGAAGCTGCTCGACTTCGGCATCGCCAAGTTCATCCACCCCGAGCCGGGCCAGGAGGGGCTGACGATCGCCGGCCAACGCCTGGGCACCTCGCAGGCCATGGCGCCCGAGCAGTTCCGCAGCGGCAACATCGGCCCCACCACGGACGTGTACGCGCTGGGCGTGCTGCTCTACCAGATGCTCACCGGCCACTACCCCTTCCAGTCCGATGACCGGCTGGAGGTGGAGCGCATGCACCTGGAGGCCCCTCCGCCGCGGCCGAGCACCGAGGCGCCCGTGCCGCCCGCGGTGGACGCGGTGGTGTTGCGCTGCCTGGAGAAGGAGGCCGAGCACCGCTACCCGGACGTGGACTCCTTCCGCACCGCGCTGCGCGAGGCGGTCCTGCCCGCGTCCACCACCCGCCTCACCGCCATCAGCCGCAGCGTGCGCGCCTTCGCCCTGCATGCCGAGGTGGTGCTCGAGGAAGGCGCCGAGGACGACGCCGCCTACACCACCGTGTCCGAGGTGCTCGACGGGCTCGAGCAGGACCTGCGCGCCGCGGGCTTCGTGCTCGCCGTGCAGACCGGCATGGCGCTCTTGGGGGTGCGTCCGCTCGACGAGCCGCCGCGCACGGGCGCGCGCGAGTTGCTGGAGACGGCGCACCAGCTCCACGAGCGGGCCCAGGCCCGCGCCCGAGGCACCCCCGTGAGCGTGCGCGCCTGCGTCCACGTGGGCCGGTGGATGCCCGGCGCGGCCCCGAGGGCATCGACATCACCGGCGGTCCCCTGGCGGACATCGCCGGCTGGGTGGTGCGCGACACGAACGGGCTGGGCATCACCCCCGCGGCCGCGCGCGCCTGACGTCCCGCTTCCCCCGCGCTGCCTTCCGCGCGTGCGTTGAACACCGGGGTGTGGCCCTCGTCGGCCCCCCGTGTGTCCGCCCGCGCCTCGTACCGGTACGAGACGCATCCCCGCGACATGACACCTCCCCACCTTTCGGACCTACCCCGTGGTCCAGGTGTTTTCATCTAAACTAGAAATAATCGACTACATGAAGTTTCCCTTCTACGCGGCTTTGTCTTTTGTCACAGTAAAGACGTGGAGAACGGGTTGTCGGGGTTTTTCCGAGAGTTCCCACAAGGAGGAGTTGCTTCACCGAACATCAACATCCGTTTTGGGGGGAGGAAGTCCATGCTGATGAAGACCTTCGAGTCTCGGAGCAGTGATGGAAGCAATGGCCCTGCGGGATGGCGGTGGTGGGCGAGCATCCTGTTGGTATTCACCATCGGGTGTGGACCCGGAGAAGAAACGTTCTCGGAAACGGAGACATCCGAGGAAGCGCAACAGCTGCTCCTGCTGAACAACGGGCTGAGCCTCAACGGGCTGAGCCTCAACGGCCTGAACCTCAACGGGCTGAGCCTCAACGGCCTGAACCTCAACGGCCTGTCCACCACGAGCTTCCACAACTGGTTCCAGGTGAACGCGGCGCTGCGCGCCGAGGTGATGAAGTACCTGGTGGAGTGCGCGGTGCCGGCGGGCTCGACGCGCACGTACACGTCTCCCAGCACCGGGACGACCTATACGTGGACCGGCGTGTTGGGACTGGCCCCCAACTGGAGCAGCGGGCTGGCGGCCACGACGGCGGAGCTCCAGGTGGTGTCCGGGTGCATGGCGGCGCACGCCAACAAGTACGGCCTGCACGTCAGCGTCTCCCTGCGAGGCCTGGACGGAGCCGGCGGTGTGATCGCCACCACGTCGCAGGAGGTCACCAGCCACACGCTGCGCGAGGCGTGCTTCTTCGGCAACCTCTTCGACGGGAGCACGGGCGTGTTCGGCGGCAATGACGGCCTGACGCTCACGGCCCAGCAGAGCAGCCCCCGCGTGTGCGGCCTGCCGGGCACGTCCTCCACGTCGCAGTGCTCGCCCATGGTGTACGTGGGGAGCTGCTCGCTGTACTGCACCCGCGACAGCGGCAATATCTACTACACCTCCTGCGTCTACAACGGCGTCACCTACCGGCCCGTCACCACCAGGATGAAGCCGTCGGACATCGCCACCTGCGGCAACGGCGTGTGCGAGCAGACGGAGACGAGCGGCCTGCCCGCCTACTGCTCCGCCGACTGCGGCGGCTGAGCGCGCGTCAGCGCACCACGCGCCGCAAACGGAACACGTCCACGTCCACGCCCTCGGAGAAGTGGGCCAGGGGCGCCTCGGACGGGCGGGACAGGCCCGCGGCCGCCAGCAGCGTTTCCTCCAGTCCCTCCACGTCCGCGCCCCTCACCTCGTAGGGCGCGTGGTGCACCTGCCCGCGGTAGAGCTCGCCGCGGGCCTGGGAGTAGAGGAAGTAGCGCTCGACGAGGAAGTGCTGGAGCGTGCCCGGCGTGGAGGTGGACGCGCTCCCCTTCGGCACGCACCGCACCGCGCAGGTGGCGGGCGTGGGCGGGGGCCAGCGGCGCTCGGAGCGGTAGGCGTAGGAGGTGCCCCCGGGCGCGGCGTCCAGCTCCATGCCCGCGAAGTGGTAGGGCAGCTTGAACCACGCCCGGGCCAGCCGCACCGCGATGGCGTTGGCGGCCTCGAGGCTGAAGAACCAGACGCCCGGGTCGCGCCCCTGGAAGTGCACGTAGGTGCGCACGTTCGTCTCGTGGAAGTCCGACAGGAAGCCCACCGCGGGCAGGCCCCGGGGCCGCACCCCGCGCATGGTGAAGGGCACGAGCCCCACCCAGGCCCGGCCCTCGAAGGTGTCGAGCGTGAGGCCCTCGGGCAGCAGCGGCGCCACCTGTTCCACCGGCAGTGACCAGTGCAGGAAGAGCAGGTGGCGCCAGCTCTGGTACATCACCGGCCGCTCGTCCGGGCGGCGCGTGGGCGCGAGGCGATCGATGTCCGGCGGAGCCATGGGCGGCAACCTCACCCGCCCCGCGCGCGCGGAGGCGGTGGCAGGTCCGGGTCGATGCCGTGGGAGAGCCAGTCCACCGCCTTGCGCTCCCACAGAGGGTCCTTCAACGCATCCAGGTAGCGCTCATAGGAGTAGACGCCCGTCGACTTGGCGATGCGCAGGATTTGAATCAACGCCACGGTGCTGTCCAACACCACCACCGAGCGCTGCATGCCATGGGCGCGCAACCACACCATCGCCTCGCGGATGACCTCCTGGCTCTCGGGGGATTGGACTTCTGGGTGCGTGAATCCACCAGCAACCCGAAGGGCCGCCCCTCGAGACGAAGCACCCGCTCCTTGAGATCCTCGAACCACAGACGCGCCTCCGCGGGAATGATGTACCCGGGGGCGGTCGAGCGGAAACCATAGTCCGTGGCCACGTTCTGGGGGACAGGCATCTCCGTGTCTCGTCTCGTCGAAGGGGACCACGCACCAGGTGTTCCGGCTCGTGGGCGGGGGGACTCTAGCGTGAACGCTCGCGCCTCCGAAGATTCGTGGGCCCCCCGGCCCGAATGCGAGTGCATCCAATGGCCCTGAAAAAGTCCAAGAGATAGAGTCAGGGGTCGGCTGGACGCACGCCAGCCATTCCCCTCGGAGTCCGGCATGACGATGACCACGGCCCCCTCGCGCTCCGGAGAATCGGCGGCCCCACCGCTCGCGACCCGGGGCTTCTTCGGCCATCCGCGGGGACTGGCCACGCTGTTCTTCACGGAGATGTGGGAGCGCTTCAGCTTCTACGGAATGAAGGCGCTGCTCATCCTCTTCATGACGGAGACGGCGGCGCGCGGAGGACTGGGCTTCGACACCGCGAAGGCGAGCGCCATCTATGGCCTGTATGGCTCGGCGGTGTACCTCACCGCGCTGCCGGGAGGCTGGCTGGCGGACCGGTTCATCGGCCAGCGCAGAGCGGTGCTCGTGGGCGGCATCATCATCGCGCTGGGGCACTTCAGCATGGCGATGACCGGGGTGGCGTTCTTCTACCTGGGGCTCGTGCTCATCGTGACGGGCACGGGGCTGCTCAAGCCCAACATCAGCGCCATGGTGGGCGGGCTCTACCCCGAGGGCGGAGCACGGCGCGACGCGGGCTTCTCCATCTTCTACATGGGCATCAACATCGGCGTGTCCGTGGCGCCCGTCGTGGTGGGCCTCCTGGGCGAGCGCGTGAGCTGGCACGCGGGCTTTGGCGTGGCGGGCGTCGGCATGGTGCTCGGGCTCATCCAGTACGTGGCGGGCGGCAGGCACCTGGGCGACGTGGGACTGGCCACGCGCGCGAGCACGGGGCCGTCCGCCGAGGCGCCGCGCGCGGGCTCGCGCGCACTGGTGCTCGGAGTGGGGGCCGTGCTGGTGGTGCTCCTGGGCGTGTTGCAGGGACTGGACGTCGTGGACATGACGAACGCGGTGGGCCTGGGCGACGCGGCGGGCTTCGTCATCGTGGCGCTCGCGCTCGCCTTCTTCGGGTACATGTTCGCCGCGGGGGGGCTCGACGCCGCGGACAAGCGCCGCCTGGCCGTCATTGGCGTCTTCTTCCTGAGCTCCACCATCTTCTGGGCCGGCTTCGAGCAGGCGGGCTCCTCGCTCAACCTCTTCGCCCGGGAGCTCACGGATCGTGAGGTGTTCGGCTGGAACGTGCCCGCGAGCCTCCTGCAGTCCATCAACGGCGTGTTCATCATCACCCTGGCGCCGGTGTTCGCCTGGCTGTGGGTGTGGCTCAACCGGCGGGGCCGCGAGCCCTCCAGTCCCGCCAAGTTCTCCCTGGGACTGGTGATGCTGGGGGCGGGCTTCCTGGTGATGGTGGGCGCGTCGCTCGCCGCCGCGGGAGGCCACCGGGTGAGCCCCATGTGGCTGGTGCTCACCTACCTGCTGCACACCTTCGGCGAGCTGAGCCTCAGCCCCGTGGGACTGAGCACGGTGACGAAGCTCGCCCCGCCGCGCACGGTGGGCATGATGATGGGCGTGTGGTTCATGTCCATGTCGCTCGGCAACCTCATCGCCGGGCGCGTGGCGGGACAGTTCGAGGCCATGCCCCTGCCCCAGCTCTTCGGCGCGGTGGCCACCGTCGCCATCGCCGCGGGCGTCCTGCTCGCCCTCTTCGTCAGGCCCCTGCGGCGGATGATGGGCGGGGTGAACTGAAAGGCAGGCCCTCTCCTCACCTGCTGAAGGCGCGCGGATGAAGGGCATGGGGCCACTCTCTTGAGTGGCTTGCGCGCAGGCGACTTTTCAAGTTGCGCTACACTCGTCCAACGAGGAATGTACGCGCTACGCGTAACGGCATTAAGATCAACCCATGCAATTCACCCGCATCCGACTTGAAAACTGGCGCAACTTCCTTGAGGTCGATGTACCTCTTGAAAATCGAGTCTTCCTCGTGGGCCCAAACGCCGCCGGGAAATCGAACTTTCTCGATGCCATTCGTTTTCTGCGGGATGTCGCCGATGCCCAAGGAGGACTCCAGCGAGCCGTCTCCACGATGCGTCGTGGAGTTTCACAAATCCGTTCGCTGCATGCGCGCCGCTATCCTCATGTCGCCGTGGAGGTCGAGGTCAAGTTGGCAGATGATGAAACATGGTCTTACCGCCTGGAGTTCACACAAGACAACCAGCGGAGGCCCGTCATCAAGCGCGAAGAAGTCAAGCGTGGTGAGCAGGTACTTCTTTCTCGACCCAACAAAGAGGACAAGAAGGATTCCGAGCTACTGACACAGACCCACTTGGAACAGGTCAACACGAATCGCAAGTTTCGTGAACTCGCTGAGTTCTTCGCGAAAGTACGCTATCTCCATCTCGTTCCCCAGTTGGTCCGTGAGCCCGACCGCTCCACCGGACGGGCCAATGACCCCTTTGGCGGCGACTTCCTCGAGCAACTCGCGAGAACGCCCTCCAAAACACTGGAATCGCGTTTGAAACGCATCACAAGCGCACTTCGCGTGGCCGTGCCCCAACTCGAAAAACTCGAACTAAAACGCGACGAACGCGGGGTCCCCCACCTACAGGGGAGATACGAGCACTGGCGTCCCAATGCCGGGTGGCAGAACGAGACGCAGCTTTCCGATGGGACGCTCAGGCTTCTCGGGCTGCTATGGGTCTTCCTCGACGGCACGGCCCCACTCTTGTTGGAGGAACCCGAACTGTCTCTTCATTCGGCTGTCGCTCGCCACATTCCACAAATACTCACACGACTGAGTCGGAAGAACGATAGGCAAGTGTTCGTGAGCACTCATAGCGCCGATCTCCTCTCTGACCAAGGGATCGGAGCAGAGGAGGTTCTCGTCTTGCAACCTCTCGAAGAAGGGACACAAGTTGAAGTCGCTCAGGACGACGAGCAGATTCGTGAACTCCTGGAAGGTGGTTTGTCTGTAGCTGATGCAATCATCCCGCGAACTGCCCCGCGAGACGCGGATCAACTCACCCTATTCGGCGAGTCACCGTGACGCCCATCACCGTCGCAGTAGAAGGACCTACAGACACGGTTCTTGCTCGAAAGCTGCTTGATTACACCGGCCTGCCCCTGGGACACATCTATGAGGCAGGTGGAAAGTCCAAGCTCGACCTGAAGCTCAAGGGGTATAACAATGCCGCGCGAAGTGCTCCGTGGTTTGTTCTCCGAGATCTCGATCAAGATGAAGCCTGTGCCCCTGCCTTGGCAAGCCGTCTGCTCAAGGCTCCCGCCAAACACATGTGCTTGCGAATCGCGGTTCATCAGGGCGAGAGTTGGCTGCTCGCGGACGCCGAGCAGATCGCCAAATTCCTGAAAGTACAAGCCGTATTGGTCCCAGGCTCGCCCGATGAACTTGTCAACGCGAAACAAGCTCTTGTGAATCTAGCTCGGGCATCGCGCTCGCGAGATATCCAAGAGGCTCTTGTGCCGCGCAGCGGGTCCACAGCCTCTGTTGGACGCCAGTACGCATCAATGATTGCAGAATTCATACGGAGCCACTGGCGCCCGGGAATCGCAGCAAAGCGAAGTGAAAGTCTCTCACGCTGCATCCATGCACTTCGTGGATTCAAAATCTAGAGCATTCAAGCGAAGCATCGAGCGTCACGGGCTCAAGACCCAACGTGATAGAGCCCGAGCCATGTCGCTCGGAAACCTCATCGCCGGGCCGTGGCGGGACAGTCGGCTACGGAGCGGCCGGATGTGCCTTCTCCGGAAGATGGTAGTCCGCGAACCACCCCTCGGCCGATTTCACGAACGCGAGGGAGTGGACGGACGGCTCACCGCGGGCGGGGTGCATCTCGGCCCAACGTTGGAGCGCTTGGAGCCGGTCGGTCAGCGCACGGGGCTCGAGGACCTCCTCGGAGTCGAGCAGGTCGAGCGGGAGATCGTCCCAAGGGGGAGAAGCCCGGCGGAGGGAGACCACCGCCGTGTCCCCGGAAACGCGTACCTCCGTGGCTTCGCATGAGACGAAGTGGGCCACGTCCTCGTGGAGATCCCGGCGGTCCAGTTCGGCGAACGGCGCCGGTAGGGTTGTCTCCAAAGAAAGAGAAGATCCTCCCGCCGGATGAGCAGGGAGGGCTCCACCCAGCGGGAAGCCGCGAAGTCGCGGGGAAGTCGAGCAGTTGATGCCGGCACAGGAAGGAGGCCAGCTGGCGCAACTCCGTGTCCGTCTTCTGTTCCTCTGTTTCCCCGGACGTCTTCTTCTCCCATGTGGCATACAGATTCTTGGGGAGGGCCTTGAAATCCGACGGCTGGACCTGGATGTTGAAGGTATAATCAACCCAGGCAGGCCTTCCGCGATGAACGAAGGCCTCACTCCGCCGCATGGACAGCGCCGTCACGATCCTGGCCTCGACTTCCGGAACGGTTTGGAGGACATGGCAGCGAGCACTGGTGCCTCGCGTCGTGATGAGGCATTTGACACGCATCAGGGCTGGAGTGGAGTTCTCCGGCCGGCTCGCCTCTCGGCCAGCCGTGCACCCCGCCAGAACGAGCTGCGCCCCCAACAGCAATGATTTACCCGTCCTCGCCAAGCATGAAGCTCTCGCCATGGCGAGGCAGTCTATCCCAACCTGTCGTCAAGATATGACGAAGGTGGCCACGCCCCGCAGCGAGAGGAACCGGTAGCTCTGGAGCTGGGCGTCCGCGGGGAGCCGGGGAAACCGGCTGCGGGTGAGCACGGCATCCGTGACGATCTGGACCTCCCCCCGTGCCCTGGAGCTGTGCCCGCGGAATGATCACGGTGAGCAGGAGCGCGCCCGCGTCGGCGTCGGGCTCGAGGGTGACGGTCACCAGGGTGCCAAGCTCCGTCTCCTGCTGTCGGATCTCCTCGCCCCGGGCATTCACCTCGTGGGTGGCGTCCCGGTAGTGAAGGAGCGGATCGCCGGTGATGCTGGTCGCCGAGTACTCGACCCGGACCCCTTGCCGCCCAACACATACTGGTTGGGAGTCAGCACTCCGGCGGTGGGAATGGAACTGGAGGACGTGGTGACGGTCTGCATGAGGTATCTCCTGCCGGGCCGGTTCGAATGTCCGGTGCCCTGGGATGGAGGCTCCCCGCCTGGATTGTGACAACCGTCCGCGGAGAGCCAGCCCACCCACCGCCACCGCGCTCACGACCGGCCGCTCGTCAACCGGCCCAGCCGCTCATGGAAGCCGAGCCCCTAGAGACGTGACAACAAGAAAGCCAGGAGTCGAGGTCCGCGTCCTTCATGGCGCACCCATTCGGCGTCGAGCAGGTGGTCGTGGACGTAGGCCATGTCTGCGATTCGCCATCGAACCCGTGCTCGGCGTCCGTGTATGAGACGAACACCAATTCATGCCCACTGCCCTGCGTGGAGCCATAGGTGGACCAGGCCGTGGTCGCGCGGGATTGGCAATTGGAGAAGAAGTCATCCTTGGTACCGATATTGAAACGCAGATCATGGTGCGGCCGCCGGTGCTGGCGCTCGGGGTGCCAAAGCCCAGGTCCGAGCCACACCCTGGATAGAACAGCACCGTCGTGCGGAAGAGCGTGTTCGTCGGCTTCTCCGCCGTCTCCACCATGGCCGCCTGCGCGCCCTGGGACCAGCCCAAGATGCCAATGCGCGTCGCGTTGATGCGGCTGTCCGTCGCCAGCCAGGCCCGTGCCGCCTGGGCATCCCACACGCGGGTGGCATAGGGATTGACCCGTCCCGCATACTGCTTGCCCGAACACTGGTCCTGCCACAGGGCGCTGTCCGCGTCGGGGGCCATGGACTGCCTGCGCCGGGTGAAGCTGTCGACCGCCAGGGCGACGATGCCCCGCGACGCCAGTTGCAGACCCCACTTCTCCACCTGGTTCTGCAGGTTGGGGGTGCCATTGGAGTTGGTGGCGCCCACGACGCGGTTGGACCAGTAACCCGAGCAGCCATGCATCAGCACCACGGCCCGGAGGTTGTTCGAGGTCGAGTAGTTGGCGGGCAGGTAGAGCACGCCCGAGAGCTGTCCGGACTCCAGCGTGTTGTCGCCTGTCGGGCCCGGGAAGGTGATGAGCGTCGCGGTCTGCGCGCTCACGCCCGGCGCGCCCCTTCGTCGGTCAGGCTCACGCTCCGGAAGGTGCGCTGGAAGAACCGCACGCCGAGCGCATCCTCAAGCCTCGCGACCGCCCGGCTCACGGTGCTCGACGGCACCCCGGTATGGCTTGCGACCGCAACGAAGCTGCCGTGGTGAGCGACCGCGAGAACGATTCTCAGGTCATCCACGCTGATGAGGCGCGTATCGAATTTCACCGCCCCAGGCATGGGATGATTCGTTAACAAACCTACCGCTGACCGACAAGCAGCGCGGGAGCTGTGGAGCAAATCAGAAGTCACGCCACCCGGCGCTCATCCCATTCATGGGATGCCGACTGCCGCCCATCGGCGTTGGCTTCACGGACTCCACGGGCTACTCATCGAGAGGACCAACTCGACTGCTGCCTCATCCTCCTCAGGCAGTTGAGCTAGCTGTGCTTAGAGCTCGGTTCATAAATGGACCTATCGAGGCAGGTGACGTTACCTGCAGAGAGGCCGCCGTACAGAGCACACAACCTTTTCCGAGGAAGGTGCTCTAGGTCACCTGCCCTGACCCGGTGGGTTTATTTTTGAAACGAGCTCTTAGTCCATGCCCGACCGAGCTAGAAGCATAAGTGACTACAAAGAGAACTCCAGCTGCCTCAATAAGAATGATGTATGGAGCGGCTCAAACTCCGCATTCTCCTCGTGCTGGAGCAAGCCCCGGCGGATCTCGTTCAGCAGCTCATCATTAAGATACGAAACCCGGAACCCACGAGCTTCTGCGCTGAGAATTTCTTTATTCGCAAAGCGTTTAATAAGGCGTTGAGTATTTCTAACTAGCCTAGGACCGAGCCGCGCCCTACCTAAAGCGCTAATTCTCAAAGTTCGAACCAGCGCACCGAGCGGGTTCGGGTTTGCTGCAAGCTCCAGATCAACAACCCTCCGTCGGATCTCATCAAGATACGAATCACGGCAATAGAGCTTATTAGCACTCCAAGAGTACACAATGGAATCCCATGAAAAATATGTCGTGCCAAGAAGATCAGCAAGTGAACCACCTTGCCGCAAGCCCACAGCAAACGCCCATGTTCTTCTCAGCGGCCATACATCCAACAACCCTCGAGACAGGCGAATGCGGTAGCCACCAAACCTATTTACCCGGCCTCCCCTCTCCAAGAGGAATGAATCCAGCAAAAACTCATTATCCACCACATCAACAACGATATCCACATCGCTCTTGAATGCGCTAGGATACGAAATAGCCGAGTCGCGCAGAACCCCGCCAAAAACACCTACCTCCCCATACCTCTCCAACTCCGATATAAATTGGCGCAACTCTCCGCGCGAGTATTCAAGCAGAGTGCGACGAAATCGTTGACGGAAATTGCTAAAATTGCTTGCGACGGCTAGGTCCACTTTCAAAGGCCTCCAACTCGGCGCACAAATCAAGCGCATAGCTGTCCGTCATACCTGCAATCATATCCGTAAGAAGCTGAGACTCCCTATATCGGATTGGCAGGTTCGCAGCAATTCCCGTAGGTTTTTCAAAAGCTCTACGATAGTTCTCCGAAATACGACCATACGCATAATTCGCAAACGGAGAGGTCCGCTTTGAGCCTGGGTCCTAAAACTCTCCCGCTCCGAGATACCAGCCCAAAGCATGTCCATCAATCGAAAAATCGTGTTATACCCACGCAACTCCAGCGCAAGCACAGACGAATGCCGATATGCATGCACCCGACTAAACTCCTTCAGATGGGCAATAAGGGCACTAGCATCACTTACCGCAATCAGGTCTGAATCAAGGGTTCCAGCGATAATAGCATCATACTTTGCCATAAACGCCTTCAATGCAGCCCCGACTGCGGTCGCGATCACATTAACGCGAAATCTCTGGGCAGTACTGTCATTAAGTTCTGCTGGAGATAACCTTAGAGTTCGACCATCAGCATGCTTCTCACGTCCATACTTAACTAGCCTCTTGATATGTCCGTCATCTGGAGAAGAAGCCTCCAGATAAGCAAACAGGTCAGACGCCGAGACCAATCCTTTTTTAATAGCATCTTCTGCATCCAAAATGGAGTACGCGATATCATCGCATGACTCCATTAGCCACGTTAGCGGGTGCCGCACGCCTTCTGAGAGCCCGGTAACTGAAAAAACGCGCTCAACAACGTCGCGTTCACTTTGAAAGAAGCCGTGCTTCTTCGCTGCTGGATTCGTCTTGTTCCGTTGATTCGAGGCAACAGGGTACTTCATCAGCGCGGCCAGCGTAGCAAACGTGAGATTCAGACCTCTGTTGTTTGTTACCGCCTGGAGTCTACTAATCAGCCGAAGCGATTGAGCATTTCCTTCGAACCTCAGGAAATCGAGCTTCATTGCCTCAGAAAGCCTTGTAACGTCCTCTGCAACAGACTTATCGGCTCCGTTGTCTACCTCAAAGAGTCCACTCCTGTGCTTTTCGAACCAACGCTGGATCGCATTCTCGCCTTGGTGTCCAAAGGGAGGATTGCCAAGATCATGTGCAAGCCCAACCGCCGCCAATATCGGCGGAACAATGCGGGCGGCATCCTTGATACTCTTAATTGGCTCATAGTTGTGCGCGAGATATGTCCCCATACTGCGCGCGAGATTCGACACTTCATAGCTATGCGTCAGCCGAGTACGGACACTATCATTACGCTCAAGTGGAAACACCTGTGTCTTATCGGCAAGCCTGCGCACAGGTGTAGAAAAGAGAATTCGATCATAATCACGCTCTAACTCAGTGCGGTGCTCAAAGTCGTCGGCAACCTCTTTAGAGGCATCCATTGCCGTATCAAGCTTAGACATACGAGTCGTATCTAACAATTTGGCCCAATCAAGCATCGTAGGTCCTCCCAATACAAAGGAGGACACCCTAAGTTATAGCTTGGGCCATGGCAAATATATTGCTGCGACTGAACAGCACCACTTCACGTGGATCTGGGTCGTTCTTTTCTTGCAGCATGACCTAGGTAGCCTAATACTACTTGGTCGTTTCGCGCCCATTCCGAGGAAAATTCCTCTTGGAGGCTCCCGAAGGTTCGAGGGGAGTGACCAAAGTAGCCTAGGGATACCTACTGAACCTGCGAGGCAGACCCCCATCACGGGGTAAGCCCCAGAGCGCATGATGTTGTGACAGAGAAGCCACTCACGAAATGTCCAAGCACCGCGTGCCGTCCCCGCTAAGGGGGGGGTGGCCAGGATAAGCATGAGACCCAATGGACTGCACGGAACTTGCACCCGCGCGAGATTCCCCTACAGTCCCCTCATCAGCCTCTGTAAACCCGCCAGCCGCCCGTTAGCCAAGCCCGAGTCGCAGACATCCTGGTGGCTCAGGGAAGCGGAGCCGGCACCAGACGGAAGAGCTCGAGCCGCCAGTAGCGTCTCGGTTCATAGGCGTCATTCGTCGCGAGCAGCAGCTCGTCCCGCGCGTCGCCCTCGAGGTCGGCCGTCCAGGCACGTGTCACGGCCACCGGGGTCAGATTCCGGCGCAGGGGTTGGAAGCCCAGGCTTCCCGTGTCGAGCATCATCTCGGTGAAGCCCGACCCCTGGCCATTCCACTCCGACCAGACCAGGTCCACCCTTCCGTCCGCGTTCCAGTCGCCCACCGCGAAGACATCCCGATAGGACGAGCCCAGGTCGAACTCCCCTGGAGAGCGAAGCGTCCTCCCGGCTGTCCCACGAAAAGCGTCTGGTGGACGAGCAGATCCGCGAAGCCGTCTCCGGTGAAGTCCCGCAGGAAGGTGGCCCCGCGCGGCGTGCGCCCCTCCTCCCACGAGACCACGAACGTTCCATCACCGAGAGACAGATGCGTCGACAATCTCGAGCCACTCGAGAGGACCACGTCCATCCGTCCCTCCCGGTCCAGGTCGGCCACCGCCATGACGGAAGTTCCAGGCGCGAAGGGACTCGACGCGCGGTACCCGAAACCGGAGGAGGACAGGAGCGTCACGCCCAGCTCCGAGCTGGAGAGCAGCAGATCGTCGCGCCCGTCGCCATTGAAGTCACCGGAGAACATCCGGGCGGACCAGCGCGCCGAAGCCTGAGCCAGGGGGAGTGTCGCGAGCGGGGTGGTGGAGCGCTCGAAGGCCCCGCCCCCCTGGCCCGCCAGGAGGAGCACCTGCCCGCGATCATCGAGCGCGGCGAGGTCGACGCGCCCATCGCCCGTGAACTCACCGGCGGCCAGCGCGCGCACCCGTCCGCCCAGCTCGACATGTGATTCGTTCGTCCAGCGACCGCCCAGCCCGACGAGGGAGACATCGTGCGCCCCCACCACGACGTCCTTCCGGCCGTCTCCATCGGCGTCCAGGAGCAGCGCATCGAAGACCGGATTCTCGACCTCGAGGGAGTGCTCTGGACGGTGCGGTTCGGCCCCCGCCCCACCCAGACGAAGCCTGGGTAGGAGCAGCCAGGCTCGACGGTGAGCGCCCAGTCCGGGACAACCCCTTCCCCCGGTCCACGAACGTCACATCCCGGCCCGTGTGACAATACCCGTTGCCCAGCTCCCACAGGACGCACGTGCCATCACCCTCCTGGAAGCACACGGCGGAGTGGTCGGAGGTGTGGTTGATGAAGAAGAAGTCACGCCGCCCATCTCCGTCGAGATCCGCGATGCGTGTCCGGGTGCCATAGAGGCGTTCCGACGTGGTGGTGACGGGCCGCCCGGACACCTCTCCCCGCTCGTTCGTGGTGAGAGCGTGGATCCGCGCCTTGTTCTCGGTCGCGAGGGGCTCGAAGCCCAGCAGCTCGTCGAGGCCATCCCCGTCGACATCCGCGGCCCCCCACTCGATGTCCGGGGCCATGGGCAGCGTCCTGGGAATGAACGAGCCCTCTTCCTGGCCCACCGCCACGATGTTCGTGGGAGGAAAGGCCGGTCGATCCGGCCATCGCCGGAGGCTCCACGGCGAGCAATTCCCTGGCGCCCCGGGGAGCCGCACCGCCCTTCCTCGCCACGAAGGAGCCATCGGGTTGCCCACCGAGGAGGACATAGCGGCCCGCGACGGGCTCCAGACCGAGGACGTCGGGGTGGCCATCGCGATCGACATCGGCGAAGGCGAGCGACGAGACGGGGGCTCCCAGGTCATACGCCTGGGGAGGACCGAAGAGCCGCCGCGCGTCGCCGGGCAACACGAGGAGCTCCGCCGAGCCCTCCTCGGCGAGAACGACATCGGCGCGACCATCCCCGTTGAGATCCTGGACGAGCATCCAGTCCGACGCCCGCCCGATGTACACGTAGCGCCGCCGGGACTCGCCTCCCTCGGGGTTGCGGAAGATGACGAGCAGGGAGGGCGAGCCGTCATGCGCGAGGAGAAGTTCCTGTCGGCCATCCCCATCCACATCGGCGGCACGGACCGCACCGGGCCACTGGCCCGTCTGCAGGAGCGCGGTCTGGCCGGTGGCGGCGCATTCCCCGAGCCGGGCGGTGGCCGCGGCACGACCGAGGGACTTCTCGCCCGCGGAGGCGGAGAGCTGGAGGGTGGCCTGATCACCGCGGCAATCCCGCCCCACGTCCCAGGTGAGGTCGAGCGTCACGGGCTCGGGTCCCACCGTGATGGGGCCCGAGGGGGCGCCACCAGCGAGGCGGGCGCTCCGCCGGGGCCGAACGCCTGGAGCTCAATCGTCAGGGAAGTGCTGCTCCAAGGTAGACGCGGACGCGCCGCTGCGCATCCCCGCCGGTGAGCACCCACGCGCGCATGTGCACGGGATCGGCTTCGCCGCCGGGAGGGGGCATGGGCACGGGCGGCGCGGGAGCGGGGACGGGGGACGGCGAGGGCTCGGCCGACGGAGCAGGAGCCGCGGGCGTCCCGTCTCCCCGCTTCCACGGGGGCCCGCTCGGGAGGCACGACACAGGCGGAGAGAAAAAGGGCAACCACTCCACACACCTACCGACCACCCTGACGCATACACACCTCTCGCGCCGACGAAGGTAGGTAGCCCACACTCCTCGTGCAAAGGCCCGGGCACCAAGGCGAAGACATGCCTCCGACTTGTGGACACTCTCAGGGTGAGCAGACCGGGCGGTTCGAATACCAAGAGGCATGTCTCGGCTTCAACTCGAGGCGTGACAGCAAGAACGCCAGGGAGTCGAGGTCCGCGTGCCTCATGGCACACGCGTTCGGCGTCGAGCAGGCCGTCGTGGACGTAGGCCGGTCTGCGTCCCGCCATCGAAGCCGTGCTCGGCGTTTGTGTATGGGATGAACACCAATTCGTGTCCACTGCCCGGCGTGGAGCCGTAGGTGGACCGAGCCGTGGTCGCGCGCGATTCACAATCATGAAAGAAGTCGTCCTTGGTGCCGATGTTGAAACGCAGATCATGGTGCGGCCGCCAGATGCTGGCGCTCGGGGTGCCGAAGCCCAGGTCCGAGCCACACCCCGGGTAGACCAGGAGTTCCACCCGCGTCGGGTCGATGTGGGGGATTCTCCTGGAGTGAGGGTGGAACGACGACGGGTGCATCAAAACTGATCGGGCACATAGCGAGAGCTGCTCGTTCCCACCTCGAAGCGCTATTGCATTTACGTGAATCGAACAGGTGAGGAGGGAGTCCCGCCCCAGGCGCCACGCGTCCAGCGCTCATCCACCGCGGTTGAAGAATTCACTCCACACCGTCAGGGTGCCTGCCCTGCCCCAGCGCCCCGCTCAATCGCAGACGCACATGGCGGGAGGCGTTGTCTTTATCACGGCACCCGCTATCATCCCGCTCCCCGATTACCCCGGAAGGACCCGCCATGGACGCCGCGAAGGCCCGTCAGTTCTACGAGGATTTCCTCAATACGCTCTACATCCAGCGCAATGTGGGGCGACTGGGCGACTTCATCGCCGCGAACATCGTCTCCCACCCCATCTATCCGGGGCAGACCCCCGGCATCCAGGGCTTCGAGCAGATGACTCGCGCCTTCCTGGACACCTTCTCCGACATCAGCTTCCGCGTCGACGGCTTCTCCCAGGAGGGAGAGACCTTCTCGTGCCAGCTCGTCATGAAGGCCAAGCACATCGGCACCTTCATGGGCATCCCGGCCACCGGCCGCACGGCGGAGGTGGTGGACAACCTGCGCTACCGGCTCGAGAACGGGAAGATCGTCGAGTACTGGAGCAACGTGGACACCCAGTCGTTGCAGCGCCAGTTGAGCGCGGCCTGATCGGACGCTGAAGCCGGCCCCCTCTCGGAGGGGGCCCCGTGTCCGCCCGGGCTCACCGGTTGAAGGACTCGGCCACCTTGTCGCGCAGACGCTGCAGTTGTTCGCGCGTCAGCCACTGGCCCCGCACCATCACCCCGAGCGCCTGCCCCGCCTGCCCGACATCCTCCAGGGGATTGCCCGGCAAGAGCAGCAGATCCGCGTGCTGGCCCACCGCCACCGTGCCGAAGCGCGCCGCCGGGTCCACGTGCTCCTCGATGAAGGCCGCGGGGTTGCGCGTGCTCGTCGCCAGGGCCTCGTAGGGCGACAGGCCCGCCCGCACCAGCTCCGCCAGCTCCAGGTGCACCGTCTTGCCGGGAAAGAGCCCCGCGTCCGACGCGTTCGTGCCCAGCACCAGCCGCACGCCGGCCCGCTGCAGCGACAGGGTGAGGTGCTGCACGTAGGGGTACGCCGCCCGCTGCCGCTCGGAGAACTGCCGCACGTCCACCCGGCGCGTCGGGTTGGAGTAGCGCCAGTCGCTCATCACCTTCGGCGACAGGTAGCGCGCCTCGGGGTCCGAGAAGACGCCCTCCACATCCTCCATCATCCGCAGCGAGGTGTGGACATGCGACAGGTCCGGCACCACCGTCGTCCCGGCCGCCTTCGTGCCGAGCGCGAAGCCGGGGATGCGTGACTCGTCGCGCGAGCCGGCGAGGAAGTACTCGATGCCGTGGGAGATGAGGGCCGCGCGCGCGCAGCACCGCGTCCACGCCCACCGTGCGCGGCACATGCCCCATCACCGGCAGCTTCTGCTCGCGCGCCGTGGCCACCAGTTGCTCGTACACCCCCGGCGCGACGTTGTCGTAGACCTTGATGGCGTCGTAGCCCGCGCGCTTCTGGCGCACCACCGCCTGGCGCGCCTGCTCGGGCGAGTTCACCGACACCACGATGCCCCCCTCGGGGCCTCCATCCATGAGCGGACTGCTCGTGTAGAGCCGGGGGCCGAGCACCTGGCGTTGGGCGATCTGCTCGCGCAGCTTCAGGTGGCGCGGGGTGCCGTTGAGCTCGAAGACGGTGGTGACGCCATGGGCCGGTACGACAGGAGCTGCTCGTCCGAGTGCAGGTGGATGTGGAAGTCCGACAGGCCGGGCATCAGGTAGCGGCCCTTGGCCTCGATGCGCCGGGCGCCCGCCGGCACGGTGATGGCCGAGGAGGGACCCATCGCCGAGATGAGCCCATCGCGGACGAGGACCGTCTGCTCCGGCAGCACGCGCTCGGAGTCCATGGGGACGACGTTCACCCCGATGAACGCCACCGCCTCGTCCGACCTGGCGGGTCCGGACCCGGGGCCGTGCACGCACCCCGGCAGTGGCAACGCGATGGAGAGGAACAAGAAGCAGACACCCAGGAGCATCCCGGCGCTCGGGGTCTTCAGGACAGGTCTTTTCACGAGTGGCATGGCCGGCGCGGAGTATAGAGGAGCGGACTCACGCCGGGAGCCACCCTCTCCCGGCGCTCCCCTAGTCCTCCAGGAGCCGTGGCCAGTCGGCGGCGTGCTCGAAGACGCGCACGCCCAGCCGCTCGCACAGCGCCCGGTACTGGAGCGCCGCCCGTCCTCCCACCCAGATGGCCGTGCCCGTGGCGAGGCCGCGGGTGACCCGGGTGAGGATCTCCTCGAACTCCCGGGCACCGACGTCCATCACCGACGACAGGCCCACCAGGTCCACCTCGAGCGCCCGCGCCATGCGGACCACCTCGTCGGTGGGCGTGCGCTGGCCCAGCAGTGTCACCGTCATCCCGGAGTGGCGCAGCCGCAGCGCCATGCCCAGGAGGCCCAGCTCGTGTTGCTCCTCCGGGAAGCACGCCAGGAGCGCGTGCCGCGGTCCCTTGTTGGGCGCGGCGTGAAGCAGGCTGATGAGCCGCGCGCGGATCTCCTGCGTCACCAGGTGCTCCTGCCCCACCGTGAAGACGCCCTGGTGCCACAGCTCTCCCACTTCCTGCTGCAGGGGCACCAGCACGTCCTCGTAGGCCTTCAAGGGGGAGAGCGCCGCGAGCACCTCGTCCAGCGTCTCCGACACCCGGCGTTGATCCAACGCCTTGACCGCCGCCAGCACCTCCTCGCGCCAGGAGGCCACGCTGCCGTCGCTCGGCTCCGGAGGCGGGGACTGGGAGGGCTGAGCCGCGTCGATCTCCGCGAGCAGCTGCGGCAACATCTTCGCCGCCTCGCTGATGGACACGCCCTCCTCGGTGAGCTGCTTGAGCCGCCGCAGCAGCGCCACGTCCCGGTCCGTGTACACCCGGTAGCCGGACGGGGTGCGCTGGGGCGAGAGCACCCCATAGCGCCGCTCCCAGGCGCGGATGAGCTCCACCCTCACGCCGGAGAACTCGGCGGCGATGTGAATGCGGTAGGTGCGCTCAGCCATGGCCACGCACCGCGTCCCAACGCTCGGCCACGCCCCGGGCGCCGGACACCACCTGGGTGAAGCCCTCCAGACTCGTCGCCGCCTCCAGCCGCCGTGCCGCCGCCTCGAGCTCCTTCCGGTAGCGCTCCAGGGGAGCCGCCGCGTGCGACTCGCCCACCTCCACCAGCACGTCCGGCCGCTCGTGCTCGAGGAAGGCGTAGCGGATGCAGAGCGGAACGCAGCGCGCCCCGCTCACCCGCGCGAGCAGCTCCACCCCGCGCTCCAACTTCAGCGAGCGCACGCCGAAGGGCCGCAGCTCGCCCTCCGGGAAGATGCACACCGCGGCCCGGGGCCGCGCGAGCAGCGAACTCGCGTAGCGCAGCGTCTCCAGCGACGAGGCCGCTTCACCCCGCCGGATGCTGAAGGCACCGATGCGCGACAGGAAGCGATAGCGCGCCAGGTTCTTCTCCTCCATGACACAGTATGTGTCCCAGCCCGCCGCCCGGCCAAGCTGGTGCAGCACGAAACCATCCCACCAGTTGGAGTGGTTCGCATAGACGAGCCGCCCGGCCACGCCGTCCTCCAGCGCGCCGCGCACCCACAACCCCCGGAAGGACGAGCGGAACTTCCAGCCCACGTAGGTGTCGACCATCCATCCCGGAAGCCCGCCCTTGGCCGCGTGTATCACGGCACGCGCGCCTCGCGCCGGGCCAGCAGGGCGGCGAAGAGCGTCAGGCCCAGCGCCACCATGACGCTGGTGAGCACGAAGAAGAGCAGCTCCTCGAGCGGCACCGCGCCGATGTAGATGCCCAGGTGCTTGCCCTCCCCGAAGCTCCAGATGCCCTCGCGGATGGCGAGGTGATCCGCCACCGACAGGTAGACGCCCATGACGCCCGCCGGCACGAGCGCCGCGCGCAGCACCGCCCAGGAACGCTCGCGGAAGTAGAACACCAGCACCCCGAGCTGCAGCGCGATGAAGGGGCCCGCCCACGCCATCAGGTGGATGAGGTACGCCCAGCGCGACTCCATCATGACACCACCTCCTTGGAGCCCAGCTCGTGGGAGCCCAGCTTGGAGTCCAACCGGGGCGGGCCCGCGGGGGCCTTCCGGGCAGCGGGCGCGAGCGACACCCGGCGCAGCCGCGCGAGCACCCACACCCCCACCAGCAGCGTCTGCAGGCCGAAGAAGAGGTACTCCTCCAGGGGCAGGTAGCCCACGGTGATGCCCCAGATGAGCTCCGGCTTGAAGCGCCACAGCCCCCACTTCACCGCCAGGTTGTCCCAGGGGCACGTGGCCACGTAGACGATGGCCAACAGGGGAACCAGGGGCAGCAGGGCCCGCCGGGTGAGCACGCGCCGGTAGCGCACCGCCAGCAAGACGATGGGCAGCACGACGAACAGGCCCAGGAAACGTGCGTAGGTCATACCCCGCCCTCCTGCTTCAATTCCGTCCATCCGGGTGACATCCGGCCTCCTGGGTGCAACGCATAGACGCGCCCCCGCCACGTCACCCGAGGGGGTGCGCGAGGGAGCGGACAAAGGCGGCGAGCAACAGGGCCTCGCCCAACAGCCAATCCAGCGCGAAGCGGGGCGAGCCCTCCGCGTGGGTGCCGGGAGCACTGAGCCCCGCGAGCCGCCAGGACAACAGGGAGCGCACGGCCACCAGCGCCGCCACGCACCCCGAGAGGCCCGGCGAACCCGCCGCCACGCCGAGCACCAGCAGGGGCCACGTGGGCGTGAACAGCAGGGGCACCGTCGGGTACAGCCCGGGCCGGTGGCTGCGCAACACCTGCATCCAGCGCGTGAAGCGGGCCAGGGCCGCGTCCCAGTCTCCCATGGCCAGGGGCACCACCGCCGGCGCCTCGCACAACGCCACGCCGAGGCCGCGCGCGTGCAGGCGCTTGGACAGCTCCAGGTCCTCGCCGATGTGGTCCGCCAGCGCGGGCAATTCCTCCACCGCCCGGTCACTCAGCCCGAGCGCCTTGCCACACACCGCCGCGGCCCCGGCGCTCATCACGTGCAGCGCCCGGAAGCTGTGGTGCGTGCGGCGCAGCAGCGCGGCCACGGCACGTGCGGAGAGCCCCCGCGCGCCCACCGGCGTGGGCACCGCCGTGCTCAGCGCCGCGCCCGCCGCCACCGGCGCCGCCGGCCGCCACCAGCTCGCCCGTCACCACCACGTCCGCGTCCACCACCAGCACCACCCGGCCCTCCCGAGGCAGCACCCTCAACCCGTGCAACAGGTGCCCCACCTTGCGGTTGGGCGTGGAGGGATCGCTCGGTACCCACCGCACGTGCTCGGGCAGGGGCGGTCGCTCGGGGGCGAGCACCACATGCTCCAACGCGCCCGGGTAGTCGATGGGCGTGGCCAGGTTCTCCAGCTCGCGGGGCGTGGGCGCGTCCACCGGACGCAGCAGCAGCACCGGCACCGGTACCCGAGTCGGGGCAGCCGCCGGACGTCGCCGCATGAGGCGCGCCAGCGCCACCGCGCTGAAGCCCCCGGCCAGTCCTCCCCAGGCCATCGCCAGCGCCGCCCACGTGCTCATGCCTCGCGCTCCACGCGCGTGCGGAAGTGCGCCATCCAGCGGACGAAGGGCGAGTGGAAGCGATGGAAGTCCGCCACCTCCCCCATCACATCCAGCCCGCCCTGGCGTGCCTCCAACCGGGCATAGAAGGGAGAGGACTCCAGCAACCGGGGCTCGGTCGCTCCCCCGGGGCCCGACACCAGCCGCTCCGGCACGCGCAGGCCCCATCCCGTCACGCGCGTGCTCAACGGCTCCGCGCGCACCGGCCACCGCTCACACGACGTGCCCCGGGAACCCGCCACCACGCGCAGGGGCGCCACCCCGCCCGGCAGGTGGTACTCCACCACCGTCTCCTCCGGCCCGTGCTGCCGCGCCCAGTACCAGCCCGGCAACCGCGCGCCCAGCAGTTCCTCGCCATGGTTGGTGTCGTGGTAGCCGTGGCCCTCGGCCCGCACGCCCTCGGAGTCCACCGACAGCCACGCCCTCGCCCGGGGCGCCAGCGCCCGCCAGTAGTGCGGCACGCCCGGCACCAGTTGCACCTCCTCGGTGGAGAAGGACTCGGGCTGGAGCACCAACCGCGCGCGCACCGCTCCGCCCAGGGGCGCGCACCGCTCGTCCACATCCAGGTGCACCGGCCCTCCCGCGTGTACTCCAGGCGCGAGCGGCCGATGCGCAGCTCCCGGCCCTCCTGGAGCACCGACGCCCGGGGATACTCGCTGAGCACCCAGCGCACCCCGCGGCCACGGCGGTAGAGCGCGAAGTTCACCGCGCTGTGTTGCAGGGGCAGCGCGCCCGCGGCGCCCCCACCGAGTAGCGCGGCGAGAAGAGCGAGCCGAGCATGAAGATGAAGACGGCGCTGTACTCGCCCGCCGTCACGTCGGCGTAGAACCAGCGATAGGCCCCGGCGGTCTCCGGCAGCCTCGGCAGCGCGTCCAGCCACGACTCGCCCCGGAGGGCACGCGGCGTCAGGAAATCCAGGCGCCTCATACGCCGCTCCTGAGGTGCGCGGACGCCATGCGGGCGGCGAACTGGCCCGAGAGCATCACCAGGGGAACGCCTCCACCGGGGTGCGTGCCTCCGCCCGCGAAGAAGAGTCCGGGCGTGCCTCCCCGGATACGCGGACGGCGGAAGGGGCCGAAGCGGCCGTGCGGCAGGAAGCCGTAGATGGAGCCGCCGGGCGCGCCCAACGCCGCGAGGTCCACCGGCGTGCGCTGGGCCACCACGCGCATGCGCCCCTTCAGCTCCGGGTAGTGGGTGAGCAGCTTGTCGAACATCTGCGCCTTCACGCGCTCGCCGTGCAGCTCCCACTCCGCCGCGGCGCGCTCGGCGGCCGCGGGCTCGCGCGGCAGCGCCGGGGCATTCACCATGACGAACAGGCCCGTCTTGTCCGGCGGCGCCACGGTGTCATCCGTCGCCGCGGGGTTGCAGAAGTACACGGTGGGATCCGCCGCGAGCTGGCCCGCGAACAGCTCGTCGAACTCGCGCCGGTAGTCCCGGCTGAAGAGCACGGTGTGGTGCGGCAGGGCGGGACGGCCGTCCACCTCCAGCAGCAGCACATGGCCCGACAAGGACAGCGGCTCGTTCCCACGTCCCAGCTTGTCCAGCGGGTCCGCGTTCACCACCACCGAGTCGAAGCGCTCCTCGCCGCCGGACGGACCCACCCGGTAGCCCTGGCCCTCGCGCTGGTAGTGCACGCGCGTGTTCAGGTGCACCTTCACGCCCAGGCGCGCCACCGCCGCCCCGAGCGCGTCCACCAGCGCGCCAATCCCGCCCCGCACATGGTGCACGCCGTACGCGCGCTCGATGTGGGGCACCAGGGCATAGGCCGCGCTCGCCGCGTAGGGCGATGCCCCCGCGTACGTGGCGAAGCGGCCCACGAATTGCCACATGTGCTCCGTCTTGAAATGAGCCCGCGCCAGGTCATCCAGAGTGGACAGCTTCATGCCCCGCGCCACGGCCACCATGCCCCGGCGCAGCACCCGGGACATGAAGCCCGCCATGCCCTCGAAGGGGGCCTCCAGGTAGGGCTCGCCCGCGGCGCGCCAGATGTGCTCGGCCTCCGCGTAGAAGCCGTGCACGCCCTTGCCCTCGCTGGGATGCAGCCGCGCGGCGCTGTCCGCGGTGCGCTCGAGGTCCTTGGAGGCCACGAAGCCGCGCCCGTCCGCGAAGTGGTAGGTGCACTGCGCCTCCAGCTCGAGGAAGGGCGGCAGCAGGTCCGCCGCGCCCAGCGACTCGAACAGCCCGCGCACGACGTCCGGGAGCGTGAGCAGCGTGGGCCCGGTGTCCAGCCGCAGTCCGCCCACCTGCACGGACTGCGCCTTGCCTCCGAGGTGGGGACCGCCCTCGAAGAGGGTGACGTCATGCCCCTCCCGGGCCAGCAGGCCGGCGGCCGTCAGTCCTCCGATTCCACCACCCACCACCGCGACACGCATGGACTTCATCTCCCGACTCCCGGACGCTCGCGCGTCATGGCATGGATCCCGTCGTGACGGCGCGCGTGGACGGCAGCAGGGGCAGCGCCGCCGCTCCCGGCGCGCGCACGTGCATGAGGGGCACGGTCGCGGGCCGCACGAGCGCGTGGGTGGCCAGCGCGAACTTGCGCGATTTGGTCACCGCCGAGCGGCCCGAGAAGACGTCGAAGTCGCGCTCCTCGATGACGCGCAGGATGTCTCCATAGATGGAGCCCATGAGCATCACCATGCGCTGCGAGCCGAAGCCCGACAGCGCGGGGATGCCCGCCGCGGCGCGCTCGTAGTAGGCGCGCGCCCGGGCGATCTGCCAGCGCATGAAGTCGCGCCAGCGCTCATCCACCACGCCCCGGCGCAGGTCCTCCAGCGACAGCCCGAAGGCCGCCAGCTCCTCCAGGGGCAGATAGACGCGGTCGCGCTCCAGATCCTCGCCCACGTCCCGGAGGATGTTGGTGAGCTGCATGCCCCGGCCCAGGTCCGCCGCGGGCCCGAGCGCCCACTCCTCGGAGCACCCGAGCATCGCCGCCATCATCAGCCCCACCACGCCGGCCACCCGGTAGCAGTACAAGTCCAACTGCGACCAGGTGTCGTAGCGGCGGATCGTCAGGTCCATCTCCATGCCGGAGATGAGCTCCTGCATGGGGTACTCGGGCACGCGGAAGCGCTGGATGCAGTCCACGAGCGCGGCCAGCTCCGCGGGGTGCCACGGCCCCTCGCCCCCGCTGGCGCGCGTGGCGGGCGGAGGCAGGCGGGGGTCGGCCAGCTCGGGGGTGTCCAGGAAGAGCTCGGCCACGGCGCGCCGCGCGCGGGTCAGCCGCTCGGCCAGATCCTCGGGCACCGCGCCCTTGTCCGCCCCGTCCGCCACGTCCACCATGTCGTCCAGCCGCCGGCAGAAGGCGTAGAGGGCGAAGGCCGCCTTGCGCCGCATGCCGAACAACATGAACGAGGCGAAGAAGAAACTCTTGGCATGGTGCCGGGTCACCTGCTCCGCCATGCGGTAACCCCGTGCCACCAGGCTCTCGTCCCGCGACGACTTCATGCCGCTTCCTCCATTGAACCGGGCCCGGTCCCCCCAGGCGCGCGCACCACGTTGTCCACTCCCGCCCACGCCAGGACGCGCTCCACCGCCAGACGCGCGGAGATGAGCACCGTGGGCAGGCCCGTTCCGGGCTGCGTGGAGGCTCCCACGAAGAAGAGGTTCTTCACACGCGGATCCTGATTGGACGGACGGAAGGGCCCAATCTGGAAGAAGTTTTGAGCGAGCCCGAAAGCGCTGCCCCTCGCCAGGTTGAACGTGGACGCCCAGTCGTCCGGGGTGAGCACGCGCTCCACCTCGATGTCGCGCTCCAGTTCCGTATGGCCCAGCTCCGCCAGCCGCTGGAACACCTTGGCGCGCACGCGCGGGCCTCCGTCTTCCAATCCAGTCCCTCGTGCTGATGGGGCACGGGCACCAGGATGTAGAGCGCGTCCTTGCCCGGCGGCGCGAGGCTCGGGTCGGTGTGGGCGGGGGCATTCACGTAGAAGCTCGGATCCTCGGGAACTTGGAAGCGCTCGAAGATGGAGTCGAACGAGCCCTTGTAGTCGTTGCCGAAGTAGACATTGTGGTGGAGGAATTCGTCGTAGCGTCGGCGCATGCCCAGGTAGAGCATGTAGCCGCTGGAGGTGTAGCGCAGCTTGTCCGCGCGCTTGAGCCGCGTGACGTCCGGGTCGAGCAGCTTCTCGTACGCGTAGGGCAGATCCGCGTTACACACCACCACGTCGGCCCGCACCACCTCGCCGCCCTCCAGCTCCACGCCCGTGGTGCGCTTGCCCTCGGTGAGGATGCGCCGCACGGGCGTGCCGTAGTGCAGGTGCACGCCCTCCTCGCGCGCCACCTTCTCCAGCGCCAGGGGAATGGCATACAGCCCGCCCTGGGGGAACCACACCCCCACGCCCAGCTCGGTGAAGGGCAGGAGCGCGAACACCCCCGGCGCCGCATAGGGAGACACGCCCAGGTACATGGACTGGAAGGTCATCCCCGCGCGCAGCCGCTCGTCCTTGAAGAAGCGGCCGACCTCCGAGTACATGCGCCGGTGCGCGCGCACCTCGAGGATGCGCTTGAACACCGAGGGCACGAAGTAGTCGGACAGGCCCTCGTAGTTGCGGCCCACGAGGTGATCCAACCCCGTGCGGTACTGGGTGCGGCCGAGCGCGAGGAAGGACAGGTAGCGCTGGAAGCTGCCGGGCTCCACCCGCTCCAGCTCGCGCCCCATGGCACACAGCTCGGAGGTGAAGGTGATGGCCGAGCCGTCGCGGTAGTGGATGCGGTAGTTGGGATCGCACCGGTGCAGCGTGAGGTAGTCCTCCATGCGCCGGCCGAGCGAGGTGAACGTCTCCTCGAACACCTCGGGCATGAGCACGATGGTGGGGCCCAGGTCCCAGGTGAAGCCGTCCACCTTGAGCTGATTGCAGCGCCCGCCCGGGCCGTCCGTCTTCTCGAACAGGTGCACGCTGAAGCCGGCGTGGGCCAGCCGCGCCGCCGCCGCGAGCCCACCCACGCCCGCGCCCACCACCACCGCTTGTCGCTTGCCACGCTCCACGGTGCATCTCCTCTCAAACCATCGGCTGGGACGACGGACCCACGAGCGCTCGCATCAGGTCGCGCAGGCCTTGGGGATTGGGCAAGGCGGCGAGCGCCCGCACCGCGCCGTGCGCCGCCCGCGCGGCGATGCGCTCGGTGGCCGAGCGGCCCCCGGCCTCGTCCACCAGGACGCGCACCCGGGCCAGCACGGCGGCGTCCTTCTGCTCGCGGGGCAGGTTCCACAGGGCCTCGAGTTCCGCGCGCGCCTCGGGTCGCGAGCGCGACCGGGCGGCCATCAACGGGAAGGTGCATCGCCCCAGCACGAAGTCGCCAGGGCCACCCCAGGGCACCTCGAGCAGGCTCGCGGACTCCTGACGCAGCAGGGTGGCGAGCCCCAGGCCGCACCCCACTCGAGCCAGGCGCAGCCGCAGGGACTCGTCCGCGCCGGCCAGCATCGCGCCACACACCAGGGAGGTGGCGAGCCCCTCGCGCACCATCCGCGCGCGGGCCAGCCGCAACGCCTGACGCACGCCGCCCTGCTCCGCCAGCACCCCGCCCTGCTCCCGGCGGAAGAGGCCCGTCACCGTGGAGCGATCCATCCGCAGGCAGTACTGGCTCGCCTGCACGGCGCCCGGCACGTTCGCCTCCGTCATCACTTCCAGCGCGCGGGCGAAGAGGTGATCCCCCACGACCACCGCCGGTGCCCTCCGGTGGGGCCCGGCGCGAGCCGCGCGTGCAGCGGCGCCCCATCCGGGCGCGGCCGCGGGAACGCCAGGACGTCGGCATGAAGCGCCCGCGAGGCATGCAGCAACTCCACGCCCGCGACGAAGCGCCACAGGCCCGCGGGCACCGTCGTCGAGCCCCGCGCCGGGCAGTAGCCCGCCAGGAGCAGCGCCGGACGCATCCGCTGGGTGGAGCGGGCGAGCTGAGCCCTCGTCTGGCCGAGTGCCCTTGCCCAACCTTCGTCCAACCGGGCCTCGTCCGGCAGCTCCAACAGCTCGGCCACGGCGCCCTCCACCTGGGCCTGCACCAACGCCAACCACGCCCGCTCCACGGAGGGAGTCAGCCTGGGCGCAGCGGCGATGAACGGCGTGGGCCCCATTCGGCACTCCTCCAAACACGTGGCTACCTTCGTATGTGGAGGTAACCTTTGCGTCCAAGGTTTGTCAAGGCTATGTTCAGGGTTTGTACATGCTCCGTCCAACATCATTCCCCCTGAGGACGTGGTTCGCGGGAGCACTGATGGCCGCTGTCCTGGCCACAGGCTCCGCCCTCGCCGCACCCCCGGAGGCCGTGCCGATGAATGCAACCTTGTGGGATTCCCGTGGAAGAGAAGTGGACCTGTCCCAGTGGCGGGGAAAACCCGTCATTCTGTTCTACGAGGATCGTCACTCGACGACACTCAACGCCTCGTTGAAGGACGCGCTGTTCAACCGGGGACGGGAGATGGGGCTGTTGCAGGCGGCATCGGTGGTGGCGGTGGCCAACCTGGAGTCCTTCAACTTCTTTCCCGCGCGGGACATCGCGCTGTCACACGTGCGCGGCGAGGAGAAGAAGTGGGGCGTGCCCATCCTCGTGGACCTGGAGGGCGTGTTGGGTGATGCGCCCTGGAAGCTGCCGAAGAAGACGTCCTCGGTGATGCTGCTGAGCGCGGATGGCCGGGTCGTCTACAGCTACTCGGGCCGCTTGGAGCAAGAGGACATGGACGTGTTCTTCGGACACCTGAGCACGCTGCTCGGCGTGAACATGACGGGCGCGCCGCGAGAAGCCCATCCATGAAGGTCTCCCCGAAGGTGTTCCCATGAAGGTGGCCCTCAGTGGCGCGAGTGGGCTGTTGGGCCCGCCCCTGGTGCGGCGGCTGCTGGACGCGGGCCACGCGGTGCACGTGCTGGCGCGGGACGTGAAGCGCGCGCTCGGGCGGCTGCCGCCGGGGGTGACGGGCTCCTTCTTCGACGCCACCACGCCCCTGTCGCCCGACGCCCTGGCGGGAGCGCAGGCCGTGGTGCACCGGCGGGCGAGCCCGTGGCGCAGCGGTGGACGGCCGCCGCGCGCCAGCGCATCCAGGACAGCCGGGTGGTGGGCACGCGGCTGCTGGTGGAGGCCCTGCGCACGGCGGGCACGGTGCGCGGCTTCGTCTCCGCCTCGGCCATTGGCTACTACGGGGCGGACCGCGGCGAGCAGCCCCTGACGGAGACGGGCACGCCCGGAGGCGACTTCCTCGCGCGGGTGTGCCGGGGCTGGGAGGCCGAGGCGCTGGAGGCCGAGCGCGCGGGCATCCGCACGGTGGTGGCCCGCATCGGCGTGGTGCTGCACCCCTCGGGCGGCGCGCTCAAGGCGATGCTCCCCGCCTTCCGGCTGGGCGTGGGGGGGCGCATGGGCTCGGGGCGGCAGTACCTGAGCTGGGTGCACCTCGAGGACGCCGTGGGGCTCCTGCACCACGCGCTGGAGCACGAGGACCTGCGCGGGCCCCTGAACGTGACGGCGCCCGAGCCGGTGACGAACGCGCGCTTCGCCCAGGCACTGGGGGCGGCGCTGGGACGGCCGGCCCTGGTGCCGGTGCCCGCCTTCGCGCTGAAGCTCGCGCTGGGGGAGATGTCCGTCACGGCGCTGGGTGGCCAGCGGGTGCTGCCCGAGCGGGCCCGGCAGACGGGCTATGCCTTCCGCCACCCCGAACTGTCCGAGGCGCTGCGCTCCCTGCTCGGCTGAGGGGGCCCGCTTCACGCTTCTTCATGGACGGAAGGGTTGCGACGGTGCGGGGTGCCCGTGAGTATGCGAGGGCACATGGCCATTCCGACGCGGCTCCTCGTCTTCTTCGCCCTGCTGTCCCTCATCGTCGTGGGCGGTCACCTGTACCTGTACCGGCGCCTCTTCCGGGACACGGGCAGGTCTCCCCTCTGGCGGCGCACGGGCGCGATCCTGCTGGGCGTGCTCGGCGCGAGCCTGATCCTCTCCCGGCCGCTCATGGCGCTCGCGCCCTCGGCGGCCATGGCCGCCTTCGCGCAGGGCAGCTGGTACTGGATGGGCGTGGCCGCCTACCTGTTGCTCACGATGCTGGCGGTGGGGGGCGCGCTCTCTCGTCGGGTGGATCGGACGTCGGCGCGCGGCCCCGGCGGCCCCGGTGGGCAACGCCGCGCCGGTGTCCGAGGAGCGGCGGGAGTTCCTCGCGCGCGCTGGCGCGGGAGTGGCGCTGGTGGCCACGGGAGGCATCACCACCCATGGCACGTGGCGCGCCTTCCACCCTCCGGTGGTGAACGAGGTGGCGGTGAAGCTGCCGGGGCTGCCCAGGGCCCTGGATGGCGTCACGATCGTGCAGCTCAGTGACATCCACGTGGGCCCGCTCATCCAGCGCCGCTTCATGGACGAGCTGGTGGCGCGCACCAACGCTCTGAAGGGCGACCTGGTGTGCATCACCGGCGACCCGGTGGACGGCAGCGTGGAGGAGCTGGGCCATGCGGCCGCGGCGCTCCGGGAGCTGCGCTCGCGCTTCGGCACGTACTTCTGCACGGGCAATCACGAGTACTACTCGGGCGACCAGGAGTGGGCCGAGGCCCTCACGCGCATGGGCGTCACGGTGCTGCGCAACCGCCACGTGCGCGTGGGCGACGCGGGCGCCTCGTTCGATCTCGTGGGCGTGGATGACTGGGGGGCCGCGCGCTCGGGCTACCCGGAGCGCGGCTACGACTTGTCGGCGGCCCTCGCGGGGAGGGATCCCACCCGGGCGTCGGTGCTGCTGGCGCATCAGCCGGCGGGCTGGCGCGAGCAGGCGCAGAAGGCGGGCATGGGACTGCAGTTGTCCGGACACACGCACGGCGGGCAGATGTTCCCCTTCACCCTGGCGGTGTCCGCCATCTGGGAGCACGATGCCGGCTTCTTCCGCGAGGGCGAGCACTCGCTCTACGTGAGCCGGGGCACGGGCTTCTGGGGTCCTCCGGTGCGCGTGGCCGCGCCGCCGGAGATCGTGAAGGTGACGCTGCTCGCGTGAGGCCGCTCGGATTTCACGCCACGTAAACGCGCACTCCTGGACAGCCAGGCGTCCCCAGGAAGCGTCGAGATGGGAATCCCCTCGTGAAGATGATTGTCTCGGAGCCATGGCACGATCCCTGTTGATGTCCCTACTCGTGCGCCAGCACCGGCCCTCAAGGAGAAGTTCCGCGCGCGCTATCCCCACAGCTGGTTGGTCTGGGAGGCGGGGGTGTGGAACGTGCCGGAGAGCAGCGAGCAGAACCACGGTGCGACGCGACTGCCGACCTCGGATCTCCGGGACTGTCTGCCCCCGGGCGACGCCATGTGCTTCGAGCTGTCCCCGGGCCGCGACGCGCTGATGATCGGCCGGGCCTCGCACAACGCCTTCGTCATCAACGACGCGACGGTGTCACGCGAGCACCTGCTGCTGCGCGCGCGGCCGGACGGCGGCTGGACGGTGGAAGCGCTGAGCCAGGGCGGACCGGCGATGCTCGGAGGTCAGCTGCTGCCGCCCGGACAACCCCGGCCGCTGGAGAGTGGCATGCACCTGCAGTTGGGCGATGTGCGGCTCACCTTCCACGACGCCGAGAGCTTCCACCAGCGCATGGGCCACGCGGCCGCGCTGGTGACGGCCCAGCTGCGCGGCTCGCCGAACAGCCCGGCCTGAGCCCGGCCCCGCGCGAGCGGAAGGCTAGCGGATGGTGCCCAGCGTGGTGGGGCGCGGCTGGGGCGCGGTGGCGGCGTAGACGATGCCGCCGGCCGCGATCGCCACGGCGCCCGCCCCCGCCCACACCCACCACTTCTTCGTCAGGCTCTCGCCCTGGAGCTCGGTGTTGGCCCCCGTGGACTTGGACGCCACGGTGCGCGAGCGCTCGCTGTCCTGACGCGCGCGCCGCTCGGCCACCTCCGCCGTCTGCTTGCGCAGGGAGGAGTCCTTCTGCTGCGGCTTGCCCACCGCCGCGTCCATCTCGGCGATCAGCTCGCGCACGAGCGGGGCATTGGCCGGCGGTTGTTTGGATTGGGCCAGGTAGCGGCGGTAGAAGGTGGCGGCCTGCTCGGGCTGCGCCAACTGCCGGTAGCACTGGGCGATGTTGAAGAGGAAGCCGGGCAGCGGCAGCAGCCGGTACGCCTCGACATAGGCGTCCAGGGCCTTCTGGTACTGCGACTGCTCGTAGGCGGCATTGCCCTCGAGGAACTTCGCGCGGGCCTGGGCCTGCGCACGCGCCTCCCCGGTCTGGGCCTGGGCGCGCGCGGACAGGGGCGCGAGGGCGAGCAGCCCCACGACCACGGCCACCCACCACCCGGAGCGCTCAAGGAGCGAACGGATCAATGACGGCATCACGGTTTCCCATGGACGGTTTGCGCGAGAGGGACGAGCGCGGGAGGGAGGAACGCGAGGACGCGTTCGTCGCGCGCGCGGGCTTCGTCCCCGCTCGCACCAGGGGCACCTCGAGCGAGGAGGAGGCATCGAGCCGCAACTGGTGCTCGCTCGGCACGTAGCCGGCCAGCTCCACGCGCACGCCCAGGGAGCCGGCCGCGGAGGGCATCTGGGCCACCCACGGCGTCACCCCGAGCGGCTCGCCCGTGTCGGCGCGAACCACCCGCGCGCCCGAGGGCACGGAGTTCACGGTGAGGGAGATGGGCGCGGGCTGGGGCTTGGGGGCCTCGACCACCGGCGGCGAGGCCACCCCGGCACCCGGCGCGGAAGCGGCGGGCTCGCCGCCTCGCATCAGCACGAGTCCCACGCCCGCCACGGCCAGCGCGCCCGCCACGGCCAGCCAGCCCGCGCGCCACGGCATCCGCAGCGCGAAGGGCATCGGCATGGGCCGGGTGGGGCGGTCCTCGGGAGGCACGACGGCCAGGGTGGCCGCGTCCGAGTCCGTCACCAGCGCGGTGATGACCTCGGCGAGCTGCGCGGGCCGCCCCTCGGGCTCCTTGGACAGGCAGCGCAGGGTGATGCGCGCCAGCTCCGGCGGAATCGCATCGCCCGCGGGCGTGTGCGTGGGCAGCTCCGGGGGCGACTCGGTGAGGATCTTCACCATGAGCTGGCCGAAGTTGGGCGCCACGAAGGGCGGCTGTCCGGCGAGCAGCTCGTAGAGGACGGTGCCCACGGCGTAGATGTCCGCGCGCGCGTCCACCGGCAGCCCCGCCGCCTGCTCGGGCGACATGTACGTGGGCGTGCCGATGATGGTGCCGTCCAACGTCCCGTTGACGCCCTCGGCGGTGAGCAGCTTGGCCACGCCGAAGTCGAGCACCTTCACGAAGTCCGTCTGGCCGCTCTTGTGGGCGATGAAGAGGTTGTCCGGCTTGATGTCGCGGTGCACCACCCCGAGCTGATGCGCCGCGCTGAGCGCCGCGCACACCTGCACCATGATGCGGCGGATGCGCGCGAGGCCCAGCCGCTCCTCGCGCAGCAGCTCCGACAGGCTCTGGCCGCGCAGCAGCTCCATCACACAGTAGACGTGACCGGCCGCCACGTCCTCGACGAAGTCGAAGATCTCCACGATGTGCTCGTGGTTGATCTGATTGACGGCGTGCGCCTCCTGGAAGAAGCGCCGCACGAAGTTGCCGTCATGGGCGTAGGTGGAGCGCAGGACCTTGAGGGCCACCGGCGTCCCAGCCGCACATGGCGCGCCTGGAAGACCTGCCCCATGGAGCCCTCGCCCAGCAGGCGCTCCAGTTGATAGCTGCCCAGGATGTCGCCTACCTGCAACTGCGTCTCCTGAATCGTGGAACCGCCGGGTCCGGCGTTGCGCGAGCCAGTGGAGAGTACAGTACCTGGGATGAGGTCGTCGCCGCCCATGAGAGGACCAAACTCTCCACGGAATCTGTTCCCGGCAACCCATACGTGAACAGCGCCGTCAGCTGCGCGACTTTTGCGCGCCAGACCTGCCCTCGAGTGGCGCCGGATTGGCCCGGAGTGTGAAACGCCCTTCTTCCCGGAAGAAGAAGGGCTTGCAAGATGGCATCAGCGGTGGATCAGCCACACGTGGCGTTGCTCTTGCACGTCTTCCCGGTCCCGCAGGCCGTACCAGTGGGGCAGTCGGCGGTGTCCGCGCAGTCGACCTTGCCATCCTTGTCATTGTCGACATTGTCGTTGCAGGTGGTCTCGGCGGCGGCGTTCGACTTACAGAGGCAGCCCGTCCCACACGACTGGTTGGCACAATCCGAGTCCGCGCAGTCGACCTTGCCATCCTTGTCGTTGTCGACAGTGTCGTTGCAGGTGGTCTCGGCGGCGGCGTTCGACTTGCAGACGCAGCCCGTCCCACACGACTGGTTGGCACAGTCCGAGTCCGCGCAGTCAGCCCTGCCATCCCCGTCGTTGTCCAACGTGTCCGTGCACACGGTCTCCGTCTTGGCCCTGGCCTTACAGACGCAACCGGTGCCGCAGGACTTCTGGTCGCAGTCGAGGTCCGCGCAGTCCCTGGCACCATCCTGGTCGTTGTCCACGTTGTCGTCGCACTTCAGCTCGATCTCGCCGCACGTGCCCCCGGAGCAGATGCGGTTCGCGCCGCACGGCTTCAGGTCGCAGTCGTTGTCCGCGCACCCCGCGAGCCCATCCTCGTCGTCGTCCGTACCCTCGGTGCACACCTGCTGCACGCGGCCCATGCACCTGCCCGTGACGCAGACCTGACTCGCCGCGCAGACGGTGCCGCACGTGCCGCAGTTCTTGACGTCCTGCTGCAGGTCGAAGCCCTCGTCCGTCACGCCGTCGCAGTTGTCGTCGATGCGGTTGCACAGCTCGGTGGTGGGCAGGACCTCGCCCTCGCACAGCTGCTCGTTGTTGGCGCCACACTTGGGCGTGCCGGCCTTGCAGCGCCCCTTGCCCGCGGTGCCCTCGGGGCCGCCGTAGCAGGGCGTCGCGGCCAGGTCGTCCTTCTGGCCATTGCAGTCGTCATCGACGCCATTGCACACCTCGGTGGCATTGGCGGAGGGCGCGCAGCAGTAGCCGCTCAGGCCCTCCCGAGGCACGCACTTCTCCCCGGCCAGGGAGCACTCCTCATCCGAGGCACAGCTGAAGATGGTGCTGTCCGGAAGCTCCGGCACCCAACACGCCGAGGCCGCCACGGCCATCACCAGGCCGCACCCGAGCGCGCACACGAGAGAAGAAATCGACTTCATGGTCAGAAGCTCCCACCAAACACGAGATGAAGGGCCATCGCACCGCGCCCCGAGCCGCCCGTCCCACCGGCCACTGGGGAAGACGCCGGCGCGGAGTGCTGCGGCACGATGATGAGCCAGGCCAGCTGCCGGCGGCCACCGCGCCTCCACCCGCCATGAGGGCCGTGGAGAGCAGCGCTTGCTGCCGCATGGAGTCGTATTCGGGCCGGGTGATGTCCACCACGCCCTGGCGGTCGATCTTCAGCCGCCGCTGCTGCAGGGGCAGACCCATCGCCACGCCCGCGCCCACCGCCGCCAGGCCCAGCACCGTGGTGTAGAGGGCGGGACGGCTGAAGATGGTGCCACCCGAGGAGCCCGACTTCTTCTTCTTCACCGACGTGCGCTCGTCCAGCTCCGCCAGGGGGCTCTCCGGCGCGGCGCCACTGAACTCCAGCCGCACGGCGAGCTCCTTCGTCTCACCCGGGGTGAGCGTCACCGTCTTCGTATAGGTGTTGTAGTCGTCCGCCTCCACCACGATCTCGTTGTCCCCGGGCGGCAGCTTCGCCTCCACGGTGCCCACGCCCAGCACGCGCGAGCCCACGCGCACCACCGCGCGCGACACGTTGCTCGCCACCTTGAGCATCGCGCGGGGCCGGCCAGGGCCGTCACCCGCCCGGCCAGCGTCTCGCCCGCCTCGCGGATGAAGGTGCTGTCCGTGGGCTTACGGCCCGTCACCACGTCCGTCGCCACCACGCCCTTGTCCCGGTCGAACGTCCACAACCGCAGCGTCCAGCCCTCGTCCTCCAGCGACAGGCGCGCGGTGGTGAGCAGGTCCGCGTCCAGCGTGTCCGCCGCGCCGCTCAGACACGAGCCTCCGCGCAGCGCAGCGTGGTCGCGTAGTCGTTGCCGAGCTGCTGGCGGGCCTCGGCCGGAGTCGCCGCGCGCACCACCTTGCCGGTGCGGAACGCCACGCCCTGCAGCCACCCCACCCACCTCTTGGCGACCGCGGCGCCGGCGCGCTCGGGCGTGTCCAGGCCCACCAGCCCGAAGCGGGGCATGAGGTCCGCCCCGGGGCCCGAGCTGAGATCCAGTCCCATGGAGCCCTCCTGAGGCGCTCCCTCGGAGGACTCCTCGGTCTGCTCGTTGGACTGCGGGGCATTGGGGTCCGAGGAGAGATCCAACCCGAAACCACCCTGGGCCCTGGCCGGGCCGGAGGCCAGCGCGAGCAGGACGGCGGCGACGACGAAAGCAGTGCGCATAGGGCCCCGTTCTACCCTGAACGGCGCCCGTTGCGGAGCACTCCGCGCGTCACGCCCCGCGCGAGGCCAGATAGCGCGCCAGGGCCTGTGCCTTGGGCACCAACGTTTCCACCTCGATGAATTCCTCCACCGTGTGGAAACCCTTGCCCCGGGGGCCGAGCCCATCGATGGAGGGGATGCCCATGGAGGACGAGGTGCTGGCGTCCGAGCCACCGCCCACCAGGGGGACTCGCCCCGGCCCAGCCCCGAGGCATGGGCACATGCCCCATACGCCTCCATCAGCGCCGCCGAGGACTCGGTGCGCTCCAGGGGCTCGCGCGACACGCCCCCTGCACCTCGATGCGGGTACCGGGCACCCCCGCCGCCGCTTCCTCGGCCGCCTGGTGGAAGCGCCGCACCAGCGCCTCGCCGTCCGCCCGGGTGCAGAAGCGCAGGTCCACCTCCGCCACCGCCTGGTCCGGCACGGTGTTCTTGCCCTGTCCTCCCGTCACCTTGCCCACGTTGACGGTGAGGCCGCGCGGGTAGTCGGTGAGCTGCTGCACCCGGTCCACGAAGCGGGCGATCGCCCAGAGGGCATTGGCGCCCTCGTGGTGGGCGTTGCCCGCGTGGGCCGCCTTGCCACGTGCCGTCGCCACCGCCATGCCCGTGCCCTTGCGCCGGGTGATGATGGCGTCCCCGGCCCGGCCGGACTCGAAGACGAGACAGGCCTCGGCCCCGGCGATGGCCTTCTGGATGACGCCGACCCCCTCGGGCGACCCTACCTCCTCGTCCGACACCACCACCAGGCGCAACGGAGGCAGTCGCGCCAGCCCCCGTCGCCGCGAGCGCCTTGAGCGCCCAGGCGATGACGACGAGCCCTCCCTTCATGTCCAGCACCCCCGGGCCGCGCCGCAAGGAGCCCTCGCGCCGGTAGCCCTCGAACTTGCCGGGGGGAAAGACCGTGTCCAGGTGTCCCACGAGCGCCAGCGGCCGGGCTCCCGGCCGTCCCTCGGAGCGGAAGACGAGATGATCCGCGTAGCGCTGGCTGGGCACCACCTCCGCCGCGAGTCCGGGGATGGCGAACTGCTCGCGCAACAGGGCTCCCACCCGGCGCCCGCCCTCCGGATTCTCCGTCCACGAGTTCACCTCGACCAGGGCGGCGAGCGCCTCCTCCATCTCGCCCAGCCTGCCCACCAGCCAGTCCGCCGCTGCTTGACCACCCTCGTGCATCACCACACCTCCCTCTGCCCCGGGAACATCCCTCCCGGAGCGCTCCCACGCCAGCACCACGCCACGTCCCGGTCACCTGAACGACGCTCGGGTCCGTCTTGCCTCCCCGTCTGCCCGGCGGGCCTCCCGGCGCGCGCCCTCCCTCCGGTCTGGGGGTGCTTGCCGGGGACCCGGATGCTTCGCACCTCAGGCACAGGAGGAAGCACAATGGCGGACGCGCTGTGGATTCTGGTGGCCAATGCAAGCCGGGCCAGGCTCTTCTCGACGGACGAGCGGGCCGAGAAGTGGGACCTGCGTGAGGAGTTCTTTCACGAGGAAAGCCGTCAACGCTCCACTGAACTGTTCCAGCAACCCGACAACCCCAACGCGGGCGCCCTGAGCAAGCCCCAACCCGAGAACCAGCCCGATGCGCGCCAGCAACTGGAGCACGAGCGCTTCGCCAAACAGCTCGCCGAGCGGCTCGAGCGCGGCATCAATGACCGGGCCTTCGACCGGGTGGTGATCGCCGCGCCTCCTGGGTTCCTGGGCATGCTGCGCAAGTCCATCAGCCCCCGGGTCCAGCAGCGGCTGATGCTCGACATGCGGGCGGACTACACGCACGTGCCCGTCAAGGATCTGCCCGAGCGCATCCCCCTCACCTAGCAGGGGTGGCAACCGGGCGGTGCCCGCTGGGGCGGGGCCCCGGCGGGGAGGGGATTTTCGGAGCTGTCGCGGCTTCGACTCCCCCTTCCAGGCAACCGGGGAGGCGACTGGGGAGGATGACAGGGCGGACTCCGTGGTACACGGAGGGTGGGGTGTCCCTGGGAGGCCGGAAGCGCCGGCCCCTTCCCCGCACGAAGGTTCCGAGATTCATGCGAGTTCCCCTGCTCCACTCCCTCAAGCTGCGCGGTCGGCTGACTTTATACGTCACCCTGCTGGCCCTCATTCCCCTCGGCGTGACGTCCCTGGGAGGGGTGTTGTCCACCCAGTGGGCGATCAAGGCCCAGGTGAACGAGATGCTGCGCATCGAGGCCGAGGGGCTGAAGGACCTGGTCGAGGCGTCCCTGGTGGAGCGCGAGGCGAGCGTGCGCAGCTGGGCCGAGGACGCGCTGGTGCGCGAGGCGCTGCTCACGGGCAGGTACGAGCAGAGCGACGAGGTGCTCACCCGGCTGCAAGTGCACTACAACACCTTCGCGGGACTGGTGCTCTTCACCGACGAGGGCCGCGCGGTGTCCGCGAGCACGTCGGCGCTGCGCGACTCGTTCCAGGACCAGGACCAGGCCGTGCGCGAGTCCGTCTGGTTCCGGGCCGCCCAGCAGGGCCAGTTCACCAGCGCGACGCTCACGCGGGAGGATCCCATCTTCGGCATGCCGGTGCTGCACCGGCGGCGCCCGTGGTGGACCCCCGCGACGGAAGACGGCTGGGCGTGCTGCTCGCGGCGTATGACTGGGGACAGGTGGGCGAGGTGGTGAAGGCGGCGCTGGCGCGCGCCCGCGCCCGCAAGAACAACAGCTTCGCCCTGGAGGTGCGCACCGCCTCGGGCACCGTGCTGTTCAACTCGCGCGGCCAGGAGACCTGGAACGTGGCCGAGCCCGTCACCGCCGAGGCCATCGATGACGATGGGCTCCGGGACGTGGGAGACGGCTGGCACTTCGTGGCGATGTCGGATCCCGCGGAGGTCTACGCCCCGGTCACCTGGATGCGCCAGGCCTTCCTGATCAACCTGCTCGTCGTCGGCGCGCTCGTGAGCATGTGCGCCCTGGTGCTCGGCCGAACCATCACCCAGCCCATCGTCCAGTTGCACCGGTGGTGCGCCACATCGTGCGCACGGGAGACCTCGCCCAGAAGCCCGAGGTGCACTCGCGCGACGAGGTGGGCGAGCTGGCCGAGTCCTTCCTGCAGATGGTGGAGAAGCTGCGCGCCACGACGGACAGCCTCCAGCGCGGCACGCGCGTGCTCACCGACACCGTGGCCGCGCTGACGCGCGCCGCCGAACAGGAGGAGAGCAACATCACCCGCCAGGCGGCGGCGCTGCAGCAGACGCAGGTGACGGCCCAGGAAATCAAGCAGACGTCGCTCCTGGCCGCGGAGCGCGCCGGGGCGGTGCTCCAGGTGGCCTCGCGCGCCGAGGAGCTGGGCAAGGGCGGCGTGCGCGCCCTCACCGAGAGCATGAGCGGCTTCGAGACCCTGCGCGCGCAGGTCGACGAGATGTCGGTGCAGATCGGCCAGCTCAACGAGCGCGCCCAGCGCATCGGCGGCATCACCCTGACGGTCAAGGGGCTCGCGGACCGCTCCAACATGCTCGCGCTCAACGCGGCCATCGAGGCGGTGCGCTCCGGCGAGCACGGCAAGGGCTTTGGCATCGTGGCCAAGGAGATCCGCACGCTCGCCAACCAGTCCATCCACTCCACCGAGCAGGTGGGCACGCTCCTGGAGGACATCACCCAGTCCATCCTCAAGACGGTGGAGCTGAGCGAGCAGGGCCAGAGGCGCATGGACAGCGGCCTCGCCCAGGTGCGCAGCAGTGGCGACAGCATCCAGGCCCTCAGCGGCATCGTGCAGGACAACATGAGCGCCGTGCGGCAGATCGCCCACGCCGTGAATCAGCAGAACGCGGGCATCCAGGAGATCTTCAACGCGCTCACGGACATGTCCAGCCTGATGCACGAGACCATGTTGGGACTCCAGGCCACCCAGAGCGTCACGGGCGAGCTGCGCGAGGTCGCCCAGCAGATGGAGAAGGTGGCGAGCAGCTACCGCGTGTAGCCACCCGGTGGTACGAGGCGGGCCATGTCCCCACGCCTCCACGCGGTCATCCTGGATCTCGGCAACGTCCTCGCCTTCCACGACAACGCCCTGCTCTTCCGACGTCTGGGAGAGCGCGCGGGGCTGAATGCCCAGGAGGCCGAGCGTCGGCTGTCCGGCGCGGGCTGGACGGCGGCCAACCGGGGACAGCTCGACGCCGAGGGCATCCGGAGCGACGTGTGCGGGGCGCTCGGGGTGGACCTGCGCATGGACGAGTTCAACACCCTGTGGAACTGCCACTTCACGATTCACGAGGCGGTGCTGCCCCGGGTGGAAGGGCTGGTGGGGCGGGTGAAGCTGGTGCTGCTGTCCAACACCAACGTGCTGCACGTGGAGTGGCTGCGGCCCCGGCTGCCCGTCCTCGAGCGGTTCGATCACCTGGTGCTCAGCTGCGAGGTGGGCCCGGTGAAGCCCGAGCCCGCCATCTACCAGGAGGCCCTGCGGCACGCGGGCTGCGCGCCCCAGGAGGCCGCCTTCTTCGACGACGTGCCCGCGTATGTCGAGGCGGCCAACGCCGTGGGCCTCCGGGGCCACGTCTTCACCACCGCCGCCGCCTTCGACGCGCAGCTGCGGGCGCTCGGGCTGTAGCGGGCACTACTTCGCGTAGCGCGCCACGGGCGGCTCGTGACGGGCGGCCTCCGTCCAGGCCTTCAGCGCCGGCAGGGCGAGCACCGCGTCCCGGTAGGCGGCGCCCACCGCGTCCAGCTCCACGTCATAGGTGACGAAGCGCATGACGACGGGCGCGTAGAAGGCGTCCGCGATGCTGAAGGCCCCGAAGAGGAACGGCCCGCCCTGTCCGAAGCGCGAGCGGCAGTCCTTCCAGAGCGAGGTGATGCGCGCGATGTCCTCGGCGACGCCCGGGGCGCGCCCCTGTCCCGGCTTGCGGGCGCTCACGTCCATGGGCATGTGGGTGCGCAGCATGGCGAACCCCGAGTGCATCTCCGCGGAGACGGCCCGCGCCACGGCCCGCGCCTCGCGCGCCTGGGGCCACAGCCGCGCCTCGGGGAACTGCTCCGCGAGGTACTCGCAGATGGCCAGCGAATCCCACAGCACCAGCTCACCATGCTGGAGCGCCGGCACCCGTCCACTGGGCGAGTACTTCGCGATGTGGCTGGCCGTGTCCGGCTGGTCCAGGGGGATCACCACCTCGCGGAAGGGCTGCCCGGTGTGGGCGAGCGCGAGATAGGGCCGCAACGACCAGGAGGAGTAGTTCTTCGAGCCGACGACGAGGGTGAGAGCGGTCATGGGGGCGCACCTTAGCGCCCCCGTTCGCCCGCGCGGGGGCTCAGCCGCGGCTGGGCAACAGCCCGCGCAGACGCGCCACCCACGAGCGCGGACGGCGCACGGGCGGATCAATCCGGTAGACGGGCACCGGCAGGCGGATCTTCTTCAAGTCGCTCCGGCCCAGGCGCACCATGGCGGCCTCGACCCGGTGGCCGCGCACCGGCGCGCCACCGGCTCACTGACATAGAGGCTCCCGGGCCGCGCGAGCGACTCCAGGCGGGCGGCCAGGTTGACGCCCTCGCCGAACACGTCTCCATCCTGGTGCACCACCGAGCCCAGGTGGATGCCGATGCGCAGTTGCACCCGGCGCTCGTCCGGCACGCACTCGTTGCGAGCGTTGAGCGTCGACTGCAACTCCAGCGCACAGGCCACCGCCGGAAGCGCTTCGTCGAACTCGACGAGGAAGCCATCCTCCAGCCGCTTGATCTCCCGTCCACCATGACCAGACAGCAGGCTGCGCACGAGCCGGCCATGCTCCTCGCGCAATTCGTTGTTGAGTGCCTCGTCACGGCGAGCCTCGGTGCTCAACTCCACCATGTCCGTGAACATGATGGCCGCTACCTTGGGGGGTTCCGCTTGTTGCGCATCCACCATCATCCGCGTCTCTCCCTCCCCCAGACCGGCGAATGTTACCTCATGAACACTCGCCTGCATCCACCGGCACTCCTCCGAGGAGCGAGGACCGGAGCCTGCCCATTGAGGCCGGAACGGTGCGAGCCCGTCCCGCCTGCAACCCACCTTTCGAGTACGATGAAGCTAGCCCATCCGCCGCGAGAGCAACAACCAGGGGTCCTCACCTGAAGTGGGAAGCCGTCGAGGACGTGACAGCCCGCGTCACGCACATCCTGTGATTGTTGAGCCATCCACCATGTCCGCTCCCGACAGCCCGCATGACGATCGGACCCCCCGTGGACGCCCATGCTGCTCGCACTGGGGGTGTTGTTGATGGCCACCGCGGCGCGTCATGAACGGGGAGTGTTGGCCGCGCTCGCCACGCTCGTGCTGCTGCCCAGTTTGTGGAGGGTACTCACACGTCGGTGGGTACGCGGGGATGTGGTGCGCGGGCTGGGCATGGGGTTCATCACGAGCCACGCGCCGCTGCTGCTGGGCGCGTGCTCCACGCTCGGCCGGCCCGAGTGCCGCATCCACCTGTGTATGGAGGGAGTGCTCGCGGGAGTGCCTTATGTGCCCTGGGCGGGAGTGCTCGGCACCCTGCTCTATTGGGCCTGGAGCACACCGCCCCCGGAGCCGAGGGCTCCGCCGATGCTGCCCCCGGACTGAGCACCGCTCGGAGTCGCTCCTTGGGTAAGCGGCCCCGATGGGAGCCGAACACATGAGCGCATTGACCCTCAGTCGCATTCTCTTCGTGGGTCTATTGATCAACGAGGCCATCGTCCTGGCGCGCACGCCGCCAGCGGAGCGCGAGCGCATCATCCTGCCGCGTGTGATGCCGCTTCAGTTCCTGCTGCTGCTCGTCCCGTTCTTCTTCGCGCTGGAGCTCCCGGTGGGGTGGGGCTGTTGGGCGGTGTTCATGCAGTCGGTGGGATTGGGAATGGAGCTGGCGGGGGAGTTCCAGCTCATGCGCGCCCGGTCGTTCTCGGTGGCGGCCAACCTGCCGACCCAGCCCCAGACCACGGGGCTCTATCGCTGCCTGGAGAATCCCATCTACGTGGGCATTCTGTTGCAGCTGACGGCCTGGGCCCTGTGGAGGCCGCTGGCCTTCATCGCGGTCGCCCTGCAGTTCGAGTCCTTCCGGCGCATGGTGCGCGAGGAGCGCGAATACCGGCGCAGTTGGGGGTGACCCACCGGGGCGTGGACAGCTTCTTGTGGAATTGAGGCCCGGCACTCGCGCTGCCGCATCCCATGTTTCTTGGCACCGGGTACGCGGTCCCGATGTTCAGCGAGCGCGCTCGAAATACCGGGACAGTCGACGATGCCGATGCGCGAAGAACGCCGACACCACGCGCGCGAGGACAGGTCGTGCCCACGTCAGTATAGTCAAAGGGCAGCACGCCAAGCTGAGCCAGTTTCGGGGCGAGCAGGGCGAGGTGTTGCAGGAGGTGTTCACCGACACGCTGGCGCTGCTGGTGCACCACGGGTTGGTGAGCCTCGAGACGGTGGCGCAGGACGGCACGCGCGTGCGTGCCAGTGCCTCGGCGCCCTCCTTCCGGAGAGAGGAGGCGCTGCAAGCGTGTCGGCAGCAGGCGGCGCTGCACCTCAAGGCCGTGCTGGCGCAGTGGGATGACCCCGAGCTGACGCACCGGCGGAAAGCGGCCAGGGAGGCGGGCGCGCGCGACTACCAACGACGCGTGGACGAAGCGCTGGGGCACTGGAGCGCGAGCGCGCCAAGATCAAGCAGCACTACGGCCTGGAGAAGCTGGTGGTGCGTGGGCTGGACAAGGTGACGAGCGTGGCCGTGCTCACGGCCCTGGCGCACAACCTCGCTTGGTGCTCTTCGAGATAAAGCCCTGGAATGAGCGGGCGCGCCAAGAGGGCATCGAGGAAGCGCGAAAATACCGGCCGCACTCAACCGGACCATCCTGGCCGGCAGACGCTTCATGGGTGGCACTGATTTCCACGGCGAAATCCTGATCCGCTTCGCGAGAGGGCAGTACATCTGGCGGCTGGAATGGAAGACAGCAGAGCCAGGAGTGGTGCAGTACCGATGGACACGCAGCCAGAAACCATTCGATTCCGAGGCAGCAGCCTACGAAGCCGCGCAGTGGGTGGACCTCACGGTAGAGGAGCTGCGTCAGTATGGCGGGTGGGTGGAAAAGGCCGTGGAGGGCATGCTCAGTCGTCGAGAGAAACTCGCGACCGTTAGCGGGAGTGTGGGCATGGTCATCGATCTCATCGGTGGAGTCGCGACAACGATCTTGTGGGGGGCGATTCTGGGTCACATGGGCTCGGGAACAGGGATCCAGCAACCGCCAGCCCAAGGAGGTGGACAGGTCATCCCATTCCCAACACGTCCTCCTCCTGTGCCTCCGGCCCAGGTGCCTGCTGCCGCAGGCATGTCCCTTTCGCATTGAGAAGCCGGTTTGATAGGACGCGACCCATGACGCTTGGACAAACCGCTGCGCTACAACTGCCGTCATTCCTGCATGGCACCTTCCGCACAGCGCAGCAAAAGGCAAGGAGAGAGGGCCTACGCTGTGGCGAGCAATACCGGAAGAAAGGCTCCATCCCCGTTCCTCGGCAGCTGGTGGAGGTGCCTCCGGGCGAGGTGTTGGTGGCGCACGCGGTGGTGGACTTCCAGCACGAACGCCCAGCCCGGCGGCTGTACATGGTGTCGAATGTCATGGACGCTCTGCTCGATACCGTGGAGCAGCAGAACACGTTACCCACCAGGGATGCCTGCGAGGCATTCTTCATGGAGACAGCCTGGGGCGCGCTCTACTTCGCGCTGGCCCAAATGGGCCCGGTGAGTGCGGAACGAACGGCGAAGCGTCTTCAAGCGGTGCTGCGATTCTGGGAGCCGCTCCAATGCACGCGTTATCTCTTCAACAAAGTGGGGACGGCGCACACACTGGAGGAACTGATGGTGGCATCCTACGGCTGGGCCATGGATGCATGGTGCCCGGTGGGAGACGCCTCCGTGCGCGAGCGCCTGTCGATGGCGGCGGAGCGCATGGAACGGGCCACACGCGAGGACTGCATCGAGGCCATCTTCCGGGAAATGCCGCGAGCCCTCGCGCATGCCGGCAAGTTGAAGCACTGGAATCTGGTGGCCAACCCTGACTTCCAGCGAGAGCGCCTCACCACACTCGACTCATGGTTCTTCGAACGGGTCTCCGCCGCACGCCCGGGAGATCTCATCTGGCTGCTGACCAACTGGGAGCATGAACTCGAGGTGCAATAGTACTCGCCAGCTTCCACTGGGTCCGTACGCTGTCCCGATGAGCGCCGAACACAGGACTTCGCGCTACAGCATCCGGCAAGGCCGGGCTCAGGGCTCTTCCCCGACGATGAAGCGCAGGGAGGCGGGCGCATCCATTGGCTGGGAGGCGTCCCGGGAATCACGCTGGAGAACCGATGGGTCTTCAGCCTCTCGCGGGGTGACGAGCACCTGTGGCGTGCCGCCGTCCTCTTAAGCAGGGACATCCAGAAGTTCGATCGTGACCTGCGATGGCTGTGGACGAGTGAGCCCATCGCCGTGGATGGCATCACGCTGACGGGGCTCTCGGGACAGTGGCTGCGGGTCTCGGCCGAGAGGGATCCTCCCGGCGGCTGGATTCCCCTCGCCCTCGACGTGCGCACGGGAAAGCAGGGACCCTCCGCTCCGCTGCCCAGGTGATGACACCCACGAGAGAAGGGCTGACGCCGGAGTTCAGCGAGCGCGCTCGAAATACCGAGCCAGTCGGCGATGCCGATGCGCGAAGAACGCCGATACCACGCGCGCGAGGACAGGTCGTGCCCACGTCAGTCCCCATCGCGGCACGAACGTGATGCGATCCGTGAGCTCGGTCGAGCCGCCCCGCTCGACGAGGCAGCGCTCGTGTTCCCAGTACCGCATGCTCGCCATGGTCGACTTCTCATGAAAGCGCTGGCCCGGCTCCAGTTCGGCGATGGTCAAGTCATCATAGTCAAAGGGCAGCACGCCGAAGAGCCTCAACCACGCGCGGCCAAGCGGCACCCCCACGGGTACGGTCTCGAGCCGGAGTGCGCTCACTCCGCGCGGAGCGCTCATCGTGAGCCACGGTCGCATCTCGTCGTTGATCCCTTCATGACTCGCGATGCGCTCCCACACGAGCCGAAGGGGCGCATTGATCGTGCTCGTCCTCTCGAGGACCGTGGCCGATTCATTCATAGGTGTTCGTGGACCCTCTCCGTGAAGCATCAATCGTCGAAGTCGCCGCCATCTCCACAGTCAATATCCTCCCCCTCCGTTTCGCCGCGTCGCAGGTCGAAGCTGCAATCGATCGCACTCCCATCGTCGAAGCGCATCTGAAACGAGCCCTGTTGACGAGGTGGCACGCTGTGGAGCGTGATGGTTCCCGACGAGAAGGAGGGCCGGGACGTGGGGCTCAGCAGCTCCCACGACCGGAGAATGGTCGACTCCGAGGTCGGCGGCAACGGGTAGGTCGCCGTGGTGTAGGCCACCATCCCGCCGACATTCGACCATGGACTCACGCCACGGATCTTCATCGCGCCCCCACCGTAGGAGAACTCGAAGATGGCGGTATCCACCGTGGCGCAAGACGTCTTGCGGATGCGGTGAATCTGGCTTGCCTCTGAATCGATAGGCCCATCCACGGGGGTGGTGCCAATCCGCCCCGTGCACTGGCCCGTCGATGGCCCACCATCGCCACAGGCGGCAACGGAGAGCGAGAGGAACAACCCCCAGAAGCATCGTGAGACAAGCGACATATGTGATTCTCCTCAAGCACGGACATCGGTCACTTCCAGCCCGGCCGATGGGAAGTCTTGCGTTGGGTTTTCGCTCGCTTCACTGCAGTTTTCGAGGCGGACTTCTCCACACTCAGCGCCCCGAGGGGCTGTGAAGGGAATCCTCAGCGGGCTCGTCGCGACCGCGCCGCGCGGTCGATCAACGTCTGGTAGGCGAGCGCCCTCGGCACGGAGCCCACCATCCAGCAACCAACGGCCTCGATGAAGAAGAAGCGCTCCCGCCCGGCGATCCAGAAGTGGAGCAAAGACAAAGATGAGCGGCTGGGATGGTTGGCTCGAATTGACGCGGACCCGAGGAAGCATCAGTCCCGGGGTGGCTCGTCCGCGCCGGGCACCGGAATCTCCTCGCCCCGAAGGCGTGCCCGGAACACCGCGGCCCGCATCAGGAACAGGGTGGTGACTGGCACGGTGAGCGCGATGAACACCGCGATGAGCAGCGCATGGAGGTAGAGCTGGCCGCGTTCGAAGGAAACCTGCACTGCCGTCGCGAGCGTGAAGCCCCAGGTTCCCAGCGTCGTGCCCAGGGTGGGCGCGTGGACGCGCTGGAAGAAGCTCTTGAGTCGCAGCACCCCGAACGAACCAATCAGTGCCGCCAGCGCGCCCAGCACCACGAGCAACGCGGTCAGTGCATCCACCCACGCGGGAGCCCACGTGTTCATTCGATGATCTCCCCGCGCAGGAGGAACTTGGACATCGCCGTGGAGCCCACGAACCCGAAGAGGGCTATCAAGAGCGCCGCCTCGAAGTAGGAGCTGCTGCGATAGACGAGCCCGAGCGCGAGGATGACCAGCATCGTGTTCTGGTACAGGCAGTCGAACGCCAACACGCGGTCCTCCGCCCGGGGCCCGACAATCATCCGTGCCAGCGCCAGCATCATCGCGAGGGCAAGACAGCCGAGGGCGAAGACCAGCGCCCAGGAGAGCAGAGGGCTCATTCGAAAACCTCCCGGAGCGGACGCTCGTAGTGCTGCTTGATGAAGGCCACCAGGTCCGCCTCGCTCTGAATGGCGAACACGTGCAGGAGCAGGACGCGATTGTCCGCCGACAACTGCGCCCAGGCGGTGCCCGGCGTGAACGTGACGATCATCGCCAGCACGGCCAGTCCGTTCGGATCCCTCAGCTCGAGCGGAATGAGGACGAAGCCGGAGCGGATGCCGCGCGAACGCCGGGTGAGAATCACCCACGCCACCTCGGCGTTCGACCGGAGCATCTCGAGCACCACCCGGCAGAACAGGCGGACCATGACGAGGGCCTGCGCAGCCGCACGGGAGTGGGCCTGAGCCCGAGGGTCACCGCGGGCCAGAACACCGCCAGGGCGGTGCCCAGCACCAGCGTCCCCGCGCTCAAGGACTGCATGAGCAGGATCCAGAGCAGGAGCAGCGCCACCGAGAGCGCGGGGGAAGGCAGGAGTCTCCTCATCGCCCTGCCTCCGGCGCCGTGGCGGACGGCCGCACCTCGGCTCCGAGCACCGCGTCGATGTACCCGCGGCGGTCATAGAGGGACTGGGCCGTTGCGCGCGCGAACTCCATCACGGGTCCCGCCGCGAGCGTCAGCACTCCGCACGCGGTGAGCAACGCCACCACGGACAATCCCTCCGGTGCGCGGACCCGCGGGGGCTCGCGCTGCATCTCCGACCAGAAGGTCTGGATCCCCGTTCGCGTGAGCGCGACGAGGGTGAGCAGGCCGCAGCCCAGGAGCACGCCGGTGAACAGCCATGCACGGGCGGAGAAAGGCCCACTCCCCTCGCTCGACCCGAGCGCCGCCGACAACATGCCGAGCTTGCCGATGAAGGTGGGCAGGGGAGGCAGGCCGGAGGTGAGCAGCGCGCACGCGATGAAGGCCATGCCCAGCAATGCGGTGGAGGCGGGGAACGGCAGGGCGACGAGCGGCTCCTCCGCGTCGTCGAGGTTGACCTCCTGTGTTTCGAGCGTCGCGCTCAAGAAGGGCGCCTCGTCCACGACGGTCGCGCCCGCGCGCCAACGCTCGACGAGGTCGACGAGCAGGAAGAACACGCCGGAGGCCAGCGTGGAGCCCACCGGTAGAACATCGCGGAGCCGAGGACGGCCTCCTCGCCCAGCCCCAGCGCGGCCAGGAGCGTTCCGGAGGAGACCATCACCCCCGCCGCCGCCTGGACCGCGAGCCGCTGCGAGGCGAGCATCCCCAGAGCCGCGAGCACCGCGGAGACCACTCCGAACACGAGCAGACCGTCCGCGCCAAGCCCCGCCAGGGGCCCCCAGCGAACATCAGCGTCCACAGCCGTACCAGGGCGTAGACGCCGACCTTCGTGAGCACCGCGAACATCCCCGCCACGGGCGGAGTCGCCGACGCATAGGCGGGAACGAGCCAGAAGTTGAGCGGCCAGATCCCCGCCTTGGCCAGGAACGCCACCGCGAGGATGGCCGCTCCCGCGTCGATGAGGTGCCGGTTGGCCACATCCCCCTCGGACAGGCGCGCGGAGAGCTCCGCCATGTTGAGTGTCCCCGTGACGCCGTAGATCATCGACACGCCGATGAGGAAGAGGGACGAGGCGGCGAGGTTCACCGCCACGTAGTGCAGGCCCGCGCGGACCCGTGACCTTCCGGAGCCATGCAGCAACAGGCCGTACGAGGCGGCGAGCAGGATCTCGAAGAAGACGAAGAGATTGAAGACGTCCGCCGTCAGGAACGCGCCGGAGAGCCCCATGAGCTGCAATTGGAAGATGGAGTGGAAGTGAACACCCGCGCGGTGCCAACGCGTGAAGGCGAAGCAGAGCGCGCAGGCGCCCAGGCTCCAGGTCAGCACCAACATCCCCGCCGACAGCCGGTCCACCGCGAGGGTAATCCCGAACGGCGCGGGCCAGTTGCCGGGGAGGTAGGCCACGACGCCGTATTCGTCCACCCACGCCAGGAGCGCCACCGAGACAGCGAGCCCCAGGAGCGCGGAACTCATCCCCAGCACCAGCTTGGCGGGGCGCTTCCCCTCGCCCATGAGGAGCATCACCGCCGCGCTCAACATGGGCAGGAGGATGGGAAGCACCATCAAGTGCGGCATCAGGCCTTGAACGAGTGCGCTCATGATTCGGTGCCGTCCACGTGGTCGGTCCCGGTCATCCCGCGCGAGGCCAGGGTGATGACCAGGAGGAGGGCCGTCATCGCGAAGCTGATGACGATGGCTGTCAACACGAGCGCCTGAGGTACCGGATCCGTGTAGTGGGCGAGGTCCCGAGGGACGCCGTCCACGAGGATGGGCTCCTTGTTGATGGCCAGGCCGCCGATGCTGAAGATGAAGAGGTTGACCGCGTAGGAGAGGAGCGACAGGCCAACGACCAGCTGGAACGTGCGGGGCCGTAGAAGGAGCCAGACGCCCGAGCCGGTCAAGATGCCGATAGCGATCGCGAGCACCACCTCCATCAGTCACCTCCCGAGGACCGGTGAGCGCGGATCGACTGGTGGGCAATCGCCACGAGGATGAGCAACGTGGAGCCCAGCACCAGACAGAACACGCCCAGGTCGAAGAACATCGCGCTTCCGATGTGAAGCTCGCCCAGCACCGGCACGCTCAGATGGAAGGTGTGCGAGGTGAGGAGCGGATACCCGACCACGAACGATCCCGAGGCCGTGCCGAGAACGAACAGGAGACCGGCGCCGATCAGCACGCGCGGCGCGAGGCGCACCCGCTGCTCGACCCACTCGGTCCCGGAGACGATGTACTGGAGCAGGAAGCCCACCGACATCACCAGCCCCGCCACGAAGCCACCCCCTGGTGCGTTGTGCCCACGCAGGAAGAAGAACGTCGCCACGACTCCCGAGACGGGCAGGAGCAAGCGGACCAGCACCGCCGGGACCATCAGGTACCCCACCGCCGTGTCCCGCGCCATGCGTGGGTTCACCAGGTCCGTCCGCAGGTCCTTCGGCAGCGCCTGCTGCTGTGGCGGAAGCTCCATCACCTCGTGCGCCGGCCGGAAGCGCCGCAGGAGCGCGTAGACCGTGAGCGCGACGAGTGCCAGCACCACCCCTTCCCCGAAGGTGTCGAACCCGCGGAAGTCCACCAGCATCACGTTCACCACGTTCCGCCCGCCTCCACCGCTCAGCGCGTTCTCGAGGAAGAAGGAGGTGCGCTCGGGGAGTTCACGCGTCATCACCGCGTAGGCGAGGAGCGCCATGGCGCAACCGGCGCTCACCGCGATGATGAAGTCGCGGGCTCGCCGGCCCCTGGCAATCCGCCGGGTATGCGCGTCGTACACGCCGCGAGCCGGCTCTCGCGGTGGGAGCCACCTGAGCCCGAGCAGGATGAGCAGCGTCGTCACCACCTCGACGGTGAGCTGGGTGAGCGCCAGATCCGGAGCGGAAAACCAGATGAAGGTGACACAGCTCACCGCGCCCGCGGTCCCCGAGAGCATCAACGCGGCGAGCCGGTGGAACTTCGCCTGCCGGCCGCCCCCAGCGCCGCGACGCCGCCCACCACCCAGAGCGCGAGGAACACCGGAGAGAGCGGCACCCGTGGACGATCCCCCTTGCCAAGCCCTCCCCAAAGCGCCACGACGCCCACGAGCAGCGTGACCAGCACCATCGCCAACAGCTGCCGCTGGAGCCCCGTGGTGAGCAGCCCACGGCGGAGCCATCTGCTCAGCGCGGTGAGCCACGCCAGCAGTGACGTGAAGAGCCTCGCGCCATCGAACCGCTCCACGAAGCGGCCACCGAGGCGCACCCGCCCCGCATCCAGCCGCTGGAGCAGCAGGTACAACACCCCGCCACCCCCGAGCGCCAGCGCGCTCACGAGGAGCGGGGGGTGAACCCATGCCAGATCTTGAGGCTGTACGAAGGCAGCTGCCCACCCACGACCGACCGGGACGCGGCCTCGAGGATGGGACCGATCGACACCGCTGGCGCCACCCCCACCACCAGGCACAGGAGGACCAGCACCTCGACGGGGACGCGCAGCCAGAGGGGTGGCTCCTCCGGGGCACGTGGGGTGTTCAGCGCGCTGGCGGGCCCGAAGAACACCTTCACCGAGAACCGGAGCGAGTAGGCGACGCTCCCCATGCCGGCCAGGGTCGCCGCGACCGGCAGGCCCCACTGGACGGCGGGGATGGCGTCGATGAAGACGGTCTCGGCGAAGAACATCTCCTTGGACAAGAAGCCATTGAGCAGCGGGACTCCCGCCATCGCCGCCGTGGCGACGAGCGCGAGCGTGCTGGTGATGGGCATGAAGCGGAAGAGCCCCGACAGCCGCCGGATGTCCCGCGTCCCCGTCTCATGATCGATGATCCCCACCGCCATGAACAGCGACGCCTTGAAGGCCGCGTGGTTCATGAGGTGGAACACCGCCGCCACCGCCGCGAGCGGACTGTTGAGCCCCAGCAGCAACACCACCAGCCCGAGGTGCGAGATGGTGGAGTAGGCGAGCAATCCCTTCAGGTCCCTCTGGAACAGCGCCGCCCACGCGCCGAGCAGCAGCGTGACGAGCCCCACGGAGCCGGTGAGCCAGAACCAGGTCTCCGTCCCCGAGAGCACCGGCCACAGCCGCGCCAGCAGGAACACGCCCAGCTTCACCATGGTCGCCGAGTGCAGATACGCCGACACCGGCGTCGGGGCCGCCATCGCGTTCGGGAGCCAGAAATGGAAGGGAAACTGGGCGCTCTTGGTGAACGCGCCGAGAAGGAGGAGGCCCAGTGCCACGGGGTAGAGCGGGTGGGCCTTGACTCGCTGCGCGCTCCCGAGGAGCACCTCCAGCTCGTAGCCGCCGGCCACCTGGCCGAGCACCAGCATCCCCGCCAGGAGGCACAGGCCGCCCATGCCGGTGACCGTGAGCGCCATCCGTGCCCCGCGCTGTGCGTCCTTGCGCTGGTTCCAGTAGCCAATGAGCAGGAACGAGAAGAGGGAGGTCAGCTCCCAGAAGAAGGCCATCTGCAGCAGGTTTCCCGAGAGGACCACGCCCAGCATCGCCCCCATGAAGGCCAGGAGGAACGCGAAGAACCTCGGCACGGGATCCGACGGCGAGAGGTAGTAGCGCGCATACAGCATCACCAGCGCGCCAATGCCCAGGACGAGCACGCAGAACGTCCAGGACAGGCCGTCGAGCCGCAACACGAAGTCGAGCCCGAGCGAGGGCACCCACGCGAAGTGCTCGCTCCGAGTGCCTCCACCCTGGACGCTGGGGAAGTGGAGCGCCACGCCCACCGGGCACACCAGGGCGGTGAGGCCCGAGAGCCCCGCCGCGCGGTTCCGGGCACTCGTGGGCAGCAGTGCCGCGATGACACCGGAGACCCAGGGAATGACCAGGAGAGCAAGCAGTGGCATCAGGAGCCAACCATCGCGCCAGCCTGTTGGTTTCCGCCAGAGAAAGAAAGGCGACCGCCGTATGGCGTTGGGTACTTGGCAGATGGAATGTGTCCCAGCGCCGCGACGCGTTCCTACTTCTTGCTGGCGGAAGACATCGCCAGAGGCGAGCCCTCCACGAGCAGCAGGTCCGCGTGGCTGCTCGCCTGACGCACCGCCTTGGCGGGGGCGTACTCGGGAGAGTTCCACCACTCCCGGGCCCGTTCCACGGTGGGGAACTCGAGGAGGACGATCCGCGTCGGGTTCCACGTGCCCTCGAGCGTCTCCGTCGCGCCCCCACGCACCGGTATCGGCCTCCGTAGGCGGAGACCGTTGGCGGCGCGAGCTGCTTGTACCGCTCGAAGGTCTCCGCGTCCTTCACGGTAATGTCGATCATCAAATAAGCAGGCATTCGTTGTCCTCTTGTCGGGTCGGGAGCCCGTGTTCCGGGTGGCTGACGCCGTCAGGGTATCCGCGGCGAGCATGGCCTTCACGCTCCATCTCCCCTGGAGGCCGCTGGGCTCCGGACACCTCTCGCTCGCGGGTGCTTCATCCCCTGGAACTGGTGCCCCATTTCGTATTATGTTCGTAATCCGTAGAAGGCTCAGTCCCGACACACCGAGGAAAAGTCATGACCAATCCCATCCCCTCCCCCAAGACCACGCGGCACCTCCAGGACATGGAGAAGATGCTCCGGGGAGAAATGCCCCCTCCTCCGATCGCTCAACTCCTGGGGCTGCGGCTCACCCGCGTCGAGCCAGGCCGCGTCGTCATGGAGTTGGACGCCTCCGCGCGCCATGCCAATCCCATGGGGACGCTGCATGGAGGGGTGATCTGCGACCTGTCCGATCTGGCGATGGGCGCGGCCATGTCCACGACACTCGAGGACGAGGAGAGCTTCACCACGCTCGATCTCACGTCGAAGTTCTTCAAGCCCATCTGGAACGCGCGCCTTCGCGCGACCGGGCGTGTGGTCAAACGGACGCGAACGCTCGGGCTGATCGAGTGCGAGGTCGAGGACGACAAGGGCAGCCTCGTGGCCAAGGTGTTCAGCTCGTGCATGGTCCTGCGTGGAGACGAGGCGCGCGGGCGGTGACACCCTCCTCGGCCGGACCCCACCATGAACCTCCGTCCCCTTCTCCTGTCGCTCACCCTCCTCCTGCTCGCCACTGACACCGCCCGGGCGGCGGGTCCCAAGGAAGTCGCCGTCGCGAACCGCTCGCCGTGGCCCACGCCCATCCACTCCGCGAAGGACTTCGATCAGGCCTCCCGCGCGGAGAATCTCGTGTTCGCCAAGGTGCTGGGCGAGCTGGAGGCCCGCTCGGGAGCGGAGGGCTTCCCGGCCGACCTGGGCGTCAAGCAGGTGCACACCGAGTCCCTGCGCCGGTGGCTCGGCGAGGTGAAGGGGACGGTGGCGGCCAACCTGAGGGCGGCCCGGGCCTCTTGCGGCGCCAAGACGGAGGTGGGGTGCGCGGGGAGGAGCCCACGGCCGCGAACGTCGTCCAGCTGGGCACGGAGTTCTCCGCGCTCGTGGGCCCGGAGTACCAGGACTGGAAGAAGATGGCCGAGCGCTTCTACGGCCTCTACGTGAAGGAGCTGATGCGGCTCGCGGCGCTCTTCCCCGCTCCCACGAGTGAGATTCTCACGCTGGGGCCGGGGAGTACACGGGCTCGGAGTGGCCGGACCGGCAGTTCCTGCTGACGTTCGACGACGGCCCCACTCCCGCGGGTGGGGGACGGACAAGCTCATGGTGCTGCTCACGGCGCGCAAGGCGAGCGGCGTCTTCTTCGTTCTGGGCGACGCGCTGAAGAACCGGCTCGACAAGACGGGTCCGGATGCCATGAAGGCGCTGTATCAGGGGCAGTGCGTGGGCTCGCACGGGCAGGAGCACAAGTCGCACCAGAAGCTGGCCACGTGGAAGGACTCGCTGGAGAACTCGCGGAGGCTGGTGGGCTCGCTGGGCATCGAGGGCAACACCAAGAAGGTGCTCTTCCGTCCGCCCTATGGGCAGCGCACGGAGGAGCTGACGCGGTTCCTCCAGGGCCAGGGGACCTCGGTGGTGCTGTGGAACATCGACTCGCAGGACTGGAACGCCTCGGTGGCCCCCGGCCCCACGACGGATCGGGTCATCAGCCTGATGCTGCTGTGGCGCCGCGGCATCGTCCTATTCCACGACGTGCACGACAAGGTGCACCAGTCCGTGCCCCGGTTGCTGGACTTCGCCACCATGGCGGGGCTCCAGTGGAAGGACTGCAAGACGCTGTGAGGGTGGACCTGCTCGAGCGCCCAGGCGGGCGGGGAGGCTACTTCTTCCTGGCCCGCCATTCCTCACGGCTCTGCCCCCAGAGTTCTATCGGAGAAGAGTCGTAGGGCGGCGGCAGCTTCCCAGGTCCCAGCAGGGGCGAGCCCAGGCGGCGGGCGACCTCTTGCGATGGCTTGTTGTCCGGAGCGATGGAGTGAATCACCCGCGTCCAGCCGAGGTGGTCGAACGCCCAGTCCATCGCCGCCGTCGCCGCCTCGGTGGCGTAGCCTCGCCCCCAGAACTCGCGCAGCAGACCCCAGCCGACCTCCGGCCCCGGCCACCCCTCCGGCATCCAGGGCCCCACCCGTCCCACCCACCGGCCCGTCGTCTTCTCCAGCACGGAGAACATGGAGAACCCCTGCAGCGCCCACGAGCCCGCCATGGCGCTCATGGCCCGCCACGCCACCGAGCGCGGCTGCACGCCTCCCAGGAAGCGCGCGGACTCCGGGTCGCCAATGAGGGTCGCGAAGCCATCCAGGTCCTCCAACGCGATGGGACGCAGGACGAGGCGCGCGGTTTCGAGGGTAGGTCCAGGAGCAATCACCTTCGGTCTCCAAGGCAGGCGGGAAAGGGCGCCAGGATCCCGCCAGACCTCTCCATTGGCAAGGATGGGACTGGAATCCCGCCGTGGGAGGACTCTGACAGGAACGTCGCGGTTCCGCGCAACGCCGCCGTGCTCCGTCCTCTGCGCACTCAATGGCACCTCGGTTGCCAAGGCGACCCGCGCACCCGGGAAGGAGCCACATGATGCAGCCCCCTTCATCGAATCAGCTCACCGTGCGTTGGAAGCCAACGGACCCCAACCGCACGGAGAAACGATACACCAGCTCCGAGTGCAAACCCGACCAGGGCTGTGAATGGACCGTCCCGATGGAGCTCCAACTCCAGCCGAACGCCGCCGAAGGCTCCGTCGAGGTGGAATGGAAGGTGACGGCCGAGGGCACCACCACACTGCCCAAGGGCTTCACCGTGCAGGTCTCGGAGCCATGAGGCTTTGCCCCGAGCTTCTCCTTCCACGACGAACCCGGAGACTTGTCTCATGAAAGCCCCCTTGCCGCACCTGCTCTCGAGCAGCCTCTCGTTGATGGTGGCCGCGTGCCATCCCGGCTACACCGTCCTGGCGCCCCACTCTCAAGTCGAGAGCGTGGTGATTCATCGGTGGACTGGGTCTTGGCATAGGCGAAGCTGAGCGCCGCCATGAAAGCGGCATGAACCTGAGCGGCGGGTACGCGCACGCCTCCGACTCAAGGCTCCTACGAATCGTCTCCTACGAATCGTCTGACACCTTCTTCCGCTGACGATGCGCATCCTCTTCCACTTCCAGGCCTCACCCTTCGCCCGCCGCCTCTCCCCGCTCAAGACGACCCCCGTCCTCGTCGAGGGGGATGGTCCTCTCCTCCTACCCCATGGCCACATGGGCTCACGCATGGAGATTCAGGTCATCGGTGATTCGTCGGCGGGAGGGGAGCCGGAGCCACGGGAGCGTGGGCATTCGCCGCGGCCTTGAGTGCGTGCGCCGTGGGCGGAGTCTGCCCATGGGGAGCGCTCCCCACTCCAGGACGGGGCCGCAGGAGAGCGCCGCGATCGTGGCTGACCTCCACACGGAAGTAGGACACCATCTGGGTGAGCACCTCCGCCTGGGCGGAGAGCTCCTCGGCGGTAGTGGCCAGCTCCTCGGAGGCCGAGGCGTTGCGCTGCGTCACCTGGTCCACGTGCTGCATGGCCTTGTTCATCTGGACCACCCCGTCGGCCTGCTCGTTGGAGGCGGCCACCACCTCCTGCACCAGGTCCGCCGTCTTGCGGATGGAGGGCACCAGTTCCTCCAACAGATGTCCCGAGCGCGTCGCCACCTTCACACTGCTCGTCGCCAGCTCGCTGATCTCCTTCGCCGCCGTCCGGCTGCGCTCGGCCAGCTTGCGCACCTCCGTGGCCACCACCGCGAACCCCTTGCCGTGCGCTCCCGCCCTCGCCGCTTCGATCGCCGCGTTGAGCGCCAGCAGGTTCGTCTGGTAGGCGATCTCCTCGATGATGGACACCTTCTCCGCGATGGAGGTCATCGCCTCCACCGTCTTCTTGACCACCTGGCCACTCTCCTCGGCGTCCCTGGCGCCCTTCACGGCCATCTGTGCCATCTGCCGGCTGTAGTCCCGGTTCTGGGTGATGCTGGCCGTCATCTGCTCCAGGCTCGCGGTGGTCTGCTCCACGCTGCTGGCCTGCTCGCCGGTACCTTGAGAGAGGCTCTGCGAGGAAGCCGAGACCTGCGTGGCGGCCGCGCTGAGCGTGGCGGCACCCATCCGGACCTCCGCCATCGCCTCGGAGAGTTTCCTCACCATTTCCTTCAGGGCGAACAGGAGGCTCGTCCTGTCGTTCCCCTTCGTCTCCACGTTCACGGAGAGGTCTCCGTCCGCCACCCTGTGCACCATCTCCGCCGCGTATCCCGGCTCCCCGCCGAGCTGCTCCGCGATCACCACCGTGGTGAGCAGTCCGACCCCGAATGCGACGACGACGGCCGCGAAGATGACGCCCATGACGGACCGCCTGAACTCCGCGTAGGAACTCGCCGACCGCTCCGAGAACTGCTCCATCGCCGCGAACTGGTGCGCCTCGAGCTCCGTGATGGCCGCCTCGATCTGGTTCTCGACCGCCCGGACCTCCTTCACGCCCGCGTCGACGTAGAGATCCTTGCTCGTCGTGAGCATCCTGGGCAACCGCCCGCTCGCCGCGAGCTGCAGGACATCCTGCTGCTCGCTCCGGAGCTGGGTCAGGAGCCGGTCCACCTCCGCGGCCTTGAGCTGCTGAGCCGAATCCGAGCTGAAGATCGTCCGCCGGTATGCCGCGAACGCCTCCTCGAGCTGCTCCCGGCTCTTCTCGAGCTCCGCGGTGCGCTCCGAGAGCCGCTCCGTGCCCACGTCCAACACCACGTTCCGAAGGGTGCGAGACATGTGGAGCATGTGTACGTCCGCCTCGAGCAGCTTCGCGAGACCGAGCGCGTGGTGCTCGTGTATCTCTTGGAGGCTCTCGTCTGTCTGGGCCATGCCACGCAGGCCCTGCACGCCGACAAAGACGGCAAGCACCGTGAGCAGCCCGAATCCGAGCGTGAGTTTCGTGACGACCTTCAAGTTGCGGAACCACTTCACGGTGTTTTCCCCCGCGGTTGTCGCATGGGGCCTGGGGGGCAGCTCGACCAACGCTGTCGGCACCGGCCCGGGGCTCCTTCATGGAACCCCTACCCAACCTGAATCGAGCATCACATGGGCCCCTCGTGATGGGAACAACGTCAGGTACGAGGGTTACCCACCCTCCCCGCCCACCGGCCACTCCCGGCGCCGTGAGAGCACGACCCCGGTGAGAGAGGTGCTTGGACGCCAAACAAAGGGAGGAGGCAGAACCCTGAGTGCCTGCCTGGAGAGCACCGGGGCGGTGCATGCCGCCAGCCATGCCCCACCTTCGAGAGGATGGAGCGGCACCCGCGCCAGGGCGGAGAGGAGAGGCTGAGAGAGCGGCGTGGACGCCGCACGCCGAGAGTTCCGAGCGCACCCGCCTCGCCCACTCCAGGGAGCGCTTCTGGCTGATGGCCGGGGCCCCCCGTGTCCGTCGAGGGTGTCCCCGTCGAGGGTGTCAAAGGACTCGTTCCGACATCTCGTCTCCTACGAATCGTCTGACACCTTCTTGGAGACACCTTCTTGGAGCGGAGCTCACGCCAGGAACTCATCGGTGGACTGGGTCTTGGCATAGGCGAAGCTGAGCGCCGCCATGAAAGCGGCATGAACCTGAGCGGCGGGTACGCGCACGCCTCCGAATTCCAGATCGCGGCTGGCGCAGGCATCGTGGATCAGGGTGCAGCGGTAGCCCAGATCGGCCGCCGCCCGCACCCCGCCATCGATGCACATGTGGCTCATGGCGCCACAGATGACGAGTTCCTCGATCCCGTGGCGCTCGAGGATTGTCTTCAGCTCGGTCTCGCGGAAGGAGTTGACGAAGTGCTTCAGCACCACCGGCTCCGCCGCCGCCGGGGTCACCTTCGCATGGATCGCGGCCCCGCTCGAGCCTGGAGTGAAGAAGGGAGCGTCGGCGGTCTTGAATTCATGGCGGACATGGACGACCAACTCACCCCGAGCCCGTGCGGCGGCGATCAGCCGCGCGGTGTTGTCCGCGGCGGCGTCAATGCCGTTGAGGGTCCATTTCCCGCCCGGGAAGTAATCATTCTGGACGTCGATGACGATGAGGGCGCGCTTGCTCATGGTGCCTTCCTTCTGGTCCTGGCCGTTGGGGTGCCGCGGTGAATGATCGGAAGATAGAGCGGCGCTCCGTCCCATCGGGATTGGCGGAACTGACAGGATCAGGGGTAGAACTGACAAATGACCACGGGGCACGTCCTGGCCCATATCGGACTGCTGATCTATCCCGGTGCCCAGATGTCGGCGGTACATGGGTTGACGGACATGTTCCGCATCGCCAACCGGCTCGCGGCCCAGCAGGGCGTGTCAGGCGTGCCCGCCCTGCGGGTCAGCCATTGGCGGCCTGGCGATGGCGGGAAGATGGAGCGGGTCTTCGACACCCACGCCCAGGCCGGGGCGTCCCTGGTCGCGTTGATCCTTCCGCCAAGCCTGGAGGAAGAGCCGCGGGAAGAGCAGAGGAGGACGCTGGCCCGCTGGATCGCCGCCCGGCATGCCGCGGGCACCACGCTCTGCTCCATCTGCGCCGGTGCCTTCCTGTTGGCGGAAACGGGGCTGTTGGATGGTCGGCCGGCGACGACCCATTGGAGCCTGGCGGAGCGGCTGGCCGAGCGATTTCCCGCCATCCGGCTGGAGCCGGACAAGCTGCTCGTCGAGGATGGAGACATCATCACGGCGGGTGGAGTGATGGCCTGGGTCGATCTCGGGTTGCGGCTGGTGGATCGGCTGCTCAGTCCGAGTCTCATGCTGGCGACCGCCCGTTTCTTCCTGGTGGATCCCTCCGGGCGCGAGCAACGCTTCTACAGCCACTTCTCGCCCAAGCTGCACCATGGGGACGAGGCCATCCTGAAGGTGCAGCACTGGCTCCAGGCCCGCGGCCCGGAAAAGGTGACATTGCCGATGATGGCGGCGCATGCCGCGCTGGGCGAGCGCACCTTCTTGCGCCGCTTCCAGAAAGCGACGGGTTTGAGCCCGACCACCTATGTTCAGTACCTGCGTGTGGGCAAGGCACGAGAGCTGCTGGAGTTCTCGAACCTGTCCATCGAGCAGGTGGCATGGCGGGTGGGCTACGAGGACCCTGGCGCCTTCCGCAAGGTCTTCTTCAAACGGATGGGCTTGTCCCCTGGTGACTACCGGCGCCGATTCAGCGTCACCGGCCATCGAGGCGCGTGAGCCGTGACGCGGCACTGAGTGTCAGCGCCTTGCCCCGGGACCCTCGCACGGCCGGGAATGTGGTGAGATGGGCACCAGAGCATCCGGGTGCTGGCTCGTCGGCGGTCGGCGGCCCTCCGGAGCCCTGGGGGTCCGTGACGATGTCGGCGAACAACAGCATCCACAACAATCACGAGCCGGTGCGCAACGAGTACCTGGACCAGGTGCGCGAGCAGCAGCAGCGCGTCGAGGTGGACCTGAAAGCCCGCAAGATGGTGGCGCAGGTGCAGGCGCCCATGGGCGGCCGGGCCCGGGCGCTGGCCGCCGTCGCGGCCCCCCGCGAGATTCCAGGCAACGCCGTGGACGTGCGCATCACGGGCTTCTGGCGATGGAAGACGGTGGTGGTGCCGCCCAACGCCTACGTCGTGCACACCCGGCGCGGCCATGCGCAGCCGCTGCATATCGGCCTGGGGGTGTCCTTCCGCTTCAACCCGGCCACGGACTCGTTCCTGGTGGTCCCGGGCGCCATGCAGACCATTCTCATCAACGCGCACTGCATCTGCCGCGAGCTGCAGGGGCTACTGGTGCAGGGCTACGTGCAGTGGATCATCGAGGACTTCGCCACGGCCTACAAGAAGCTGGACTTCACGGACGCCGAGGAGCCCATGCGAGTGGTGAACGTGCAACTGCGCGAGCAGGCGGAGGCGGCCATCAAGGACAAGGTGGCCACCATGAGCATCGACGCGGTGCTCTCGGACAAACAGCCCATCATCGAGGAGCTGACGGCGCGGCTGCGCCACGTAGCCGAGGGCCTGGGCGGGGGCGACAAGGGCCTGGGGCTGCGGATCGTCACGGTGCAGGTAAAGGAGGCGGTGGTGAGCTCCGGGCGGCTGTGGGAGAGCTTGCAGAAGCCCTTCCGGGCCGAGCGCGAGCGCGTGGCGCGGCTGGCCACGCTCGAGACGGAGGAGGCCATTGCCCACCGGGAGCAGGAGGTGGAGCAGGCGCGCGAGCGGATGCGGCTGGAGAGCGAGGGCGAGCTGTCCATGCTGCGCGCGCGCAAGGAGGCGGAGGCATACGACCGGGAGCAGGCCGAGCACTTGCGGCGGCGGCAGCGCGAGGAGGAGGACGCGCGGAAGCTGGCCGTGGAGCACCAGCAGACGGCGCTGCAGAACGCCGAGTTGGAGAAGGCGCGGCTGGCGGTGGAGGCGGAACTGGCGAAGCTCAAGCAGGAGGTGGAGGCGGCGCAGCGCAAGCGCCAGGCGCTGGCGGCCATCGACGTGCTGGACACGGAGCGGGCGGCGGCCAACCGGCAAGCCCGCGCGGAGCTGGAGCTACAGGACGACCGCGAGCGCATCCTCAACGGGCGGACCCCGGCCAACCTCCAGGCGCGGCTGGTGGAGCTGCTGCCCGCCATCGCCGAGAAGCTGCCCCAGCCCCAGGAGCTGCGCTCGGTGAGCATTGGCGGAGCGGCGGGCGCCCAGGAGGGCCAGGCGCTGACCACGCTGGTGACACAGATGCTGGTGCTGGCGGGGGCGCTCAAGCCGGAGACCCCCGAGCGCCGGGAGTCCTGAGCCTCCACCCGGAGACGCCCGGTCGAAGGTGTCAAAGGACTCGTTCCGACATCTCGCCTCCTACGAACCGTCTGACTCGACTTTCGCCATTTTTGAGGGGGCGAGCGAGGGAGCAGCAGAGGCGTAGGGAAGGGACGGCCACCGGACTGGTTGTGAGGTCGACCAAGACTTCTCCCGTCCAGTACACGATGACCGCCCCCTCTATAAACACGCTGCTGTCGCTGCTTCTGCTCGTGCGTCCCGCTTTCACTCGGCCCTCGTTCTGTCGCTTCCTCACCTTGTTTGCTGGCTGGGTGAGTACCCGCGGGGTGCACGCTGTCACCGAGTCCCTGGTCTCCGCGGGTGTCTCGGGAGTGCGCCACCACGCGGGCTTCCATCGCTTCTTCTCGCGAGCCTGCTGGAGCATCGACCAGGTGGGCCGACTGCTCCTGCTGTACCGGCGGCACTCGCACCGGGACCACTGCGCCTGGCGCTTGATGACACCCTGTGCACCCACAAGGGGCCCAAGGTTTTCGGTCTGGGTGTGCACCTCGACCCGGTGCGCTCGACTCGACGCACACGCCTGCTCACCTTCGGCCATGTCTGGGTGGTGCTGTCCGTGCTGTTCCCCGTGCCTTTCTCTGAAAGAGTCTGGGCCCTGCCTGTTCTCTTCCGCCTTTACCGGACCCAGGCGGACTGCCAGAAGAGAGGGGGCAAGCACTTGAAGAAGACGCAGTTGGCACGCCAGCTCCTGGAGCAGGTGTCCCGCTGGTTGCCTCACAAGCCCGTGGAGGTGGTGGCGGACTCCGCCTACTCCTGTCGAGAGGTGCTGCGCCACCTGCCACCGGGCGTTGTCTTCGTGGGAGCCATGCGAGCGGACTCCACGCTGCACCGTCCGCGCTCGCGCTCGTGTCGCTCGCCTGTCACGGGCCGCCTGCTCACCAAGGATATTCTTCTGCCCAAGCCCGAGAAGATTGCCCGGGACGACAATCACCCCTGGCTGACCATGACGCTCACCTTGTATGGCGCGCCCACGCAGGTGCAGTACAAGGAGTGGGTGGCCCGGTGGTATCGCTCCGCCGGCAAACCCCTGCTCAAAATCGTCATCGTCAAAGTACCTCGCGGGGAACTGTCCCTGCGCGTCTTCTTCTGCACCGACTCGAGCCGCACGGCCCATCAAGTCATTGAAGCCTATGGCAGCCGCTGGGGGATAGAGGTGCTCTTCCGCGACCTCAAGCAACTGCTGGGCTTCTCCGCGTCCCGAGCGCGCTCTCCCCTGGCGGTGCTGCGGACGGCGCCCTGGGTGGGTGTTTGCTACACCCTCTTGGTGCTCTGGTACATGGAACTGGGTTGGGACATCTCCCGGATGGGGCTGCCCCTTCGTCCCTGGTACCGCACCAAACGCACCGTCAGCTTCGCGGACATTCTCCGCCTGGCCCAACTCACGCTCGCCCCCGTGGAGTGGGTGGACCCGCGTCTTCTCCTCGCCCGTTTGCCCCAGCCCCCTTCTCCGCCTCAGCCGAGAGCTGCATGAACGACGGCTCTCGGCTGGCTAAAAATGGCGAAAGTCGAGTCTGACCCCTTCTTGGGGGCGGGGCTGGGGGCTGGGGGCTGGGGCTCCTCAACCACTCCAACATCGTCCAGGAGCTTGACGTGGGCCGGTTCCAGGACACCTACTTCGTGGCGATGGAACACATCGAAGGACTGTCCCCGCGGGAGTTGCTCAAGAGCCACCGGCCCCTTCCACCCACCGTGGTGGCCTACATCGGGGCCGAGTTCGGCGAGGCACTCGACTACGTCCATCGGCGCACCTCCCGCGAGGGTCTCCCGCTCAACCTCGTCCACCGAGACGTCAATCCGCCCAACATCCTCCTGTCGCGCATCGGAGAAGTGAAGCCGGGGGACTTCGGAGTGGCCCGCGCGGCCATCCACGTCCGCCTCACCCAGGCGGACCGGGTCTGCGGCAAGCTGGGTTACCCGGCTCCAGAGCAGGCCCGGAGCGGGGCGAGCCCTTCGACGGGCGCGCGAATCTCTTCGCGCTCGGTCTCGCGTTGCACGAGGCCCTCACCGGGCGACGCGTCTTCTCGACATCCCAATGGGCAGCGGGAGTTGGCCCGCCTCGTCCAGCCCCAGAGCGAGGAGCCCACGGCGGTCCTGCCCCGCGCATGAATACTGCTCAATCAACCCAATCACAAACCAGGAAGGCTCATCATGAGAAAAGAAAACAGACTTCGGACAATCATCGCCCCTTGTTCAGTATTGTTTTTCTCTACAGCGCGCAGGCGGGTGCGGAACCCACCGTGAACTCTGGCGGCCTGTCGTTGAAACGGCTCAGCGTGGAGACGCCTGCTGGCGCAGAAGGAGACATTGCGTTTGCCTCGGAAACTCCGCGAGGGAATGCCAACGCGGGCATCTCGGTAACCCGGCCCCCGTTTTCGGCAAGCTTGCTTTTCGATGTGACCGGCGACAGATTCAACGGTGGTGATTCGTTGACAGCCGCGGAGCCGGACGATTTCTGGTTCTTCAGCGTCCCGGCGGATAGAACGATCCTTTTCCAAATATCGTCAAGCAACCCGAACTACATTGTAGAATTGTATGAAATCGATTGGACGACGGCAACCGCATACCCGACTTCGGTCGGCGGGTACGCCGGCAGCCCCGTCGCGAACAACGGGCTTCCGGCCGGCGATTGGGCGCTTAGAGTCTATTCGGCCGGTGCGTTGGGGAACACCTATACGATCAAGTTGAATGCCGCCAATCCTCGAGGCGCGTCGAGCATCCGCTCCTCTCCGGTTCCTATCTGCAGGCGGTACTGGGGTATCCCAATGGCGACATCTACGCGAATGGTTCCTACGTCGTTACGGTTGGAGGAACCAATGCGCACCTCGATTGGAAAAGAGAATTCTACTTTCCCTGGGACGGAAACTACGAAAGCCGCACCCACTCCATCTATTCAGCCAAAATACTCAATGTTTCCGCGCCCGTCAGCTACACTTCCAGCTATGCAAGCTCAACCAATGCGATCCTGATCTACCTCAATGAGGGCACGGGTTTCATGCACCATCAATCGTCATTCCGCTCGGGTCCTCCGGTTCAGTATTACAGTTCGTTCGTCGACACGATTGGTAAGACAACGCCGAGATGGTTGGATTCGGACGACTTGACGAACTGGGGAGATCAGATTCTGGTTTATGACTTGAACACGGGCAAACCGATCGACTTCTTCAGCGTGCTGAACTTCTACTACGCCAGCGGGGTAGAAGCATTGCCGACAATAACCTGGTTGAATTGACGACTTGACCGGGAGGCGTTCCCTTGCAAGGGAACGCTTTTCGATCAACGCCATCAGCAACGACAACCTCAACACCTTCCTCGAGAACGGCGCCAGCCAGGAGGCGAAGCTCGGATTCTGAGCCTGCCCCAGTTTAGTGGACATACCCCATAAGTCGGCTACACGGGAGGTAGTGTCCATGGAGCGAAGGAAGCGAAGCGTCTTCATGGGACTCGACTCCAGGGCTCCTGGATGGATCATTCCACCAGGTTCACCTGGAGCATGGACCATGGTTTCCTGTTCTCTCAAGGAGATGGCGGCGATGTGCCCGATGCGTTGCGAGGTCCACTGGGCACCAGCGCCTTCACCACTTCACGAATAGCACTCGCCCGGGAGCGGCTCCCCCCGTTGAGAGTCCGCTCGGACCAGAGCCACGAATGACGATCGATCTCGAGAAGCTTGCCGCCGTTCCCAGCCCCACCCCAACCCGGAGCGCGGAGGTCGAGCGTGGGGTTGCCGATTCCGTTGCCTACCTCGGCTCGGATGCCGCGCTGCACAGCATCGAGCGCGATCCGTACTGGCCCAAGTGGAACTCCCCGTGGTGGCACATGCTGCTGCTCCACGAACTCGGCGAAGCACGCCAGATCCCCTCGCGCACCTCCGCGGCGATGGCCGCGAGGATGGATCGTCTCGTGCACCTCTTCCCGATCCACCCGAGCGATGCTCCGGGTGCGGACACGCAGCGCGACAGTGCCTGTCATTGCGCCCTCGGCACGATGTACCCGGTGCTCGCCGCGTGCGGCATCGACGTCGAGCGGACGCTGCCCTGGGTCAAACCCTGGTTCGTGCGGTACCAGATGGCCGATGGCGGCCTCAACTGCGACAACACCGCGTACCTCCAGACCGGCGAGTGCCCCAGCTCGATGGTCGGGACTGTCGCGCCGCTCGAGGCCATGCTGCTCGGCGGAGCCGGTTCGAGCGAGCAGCGCGCCTTTGTCACTCGCGCCGGTGGCTTCCTGATGGACCGTGCCCTCATTCACGGCTCGCGGACCGTGCACAACGCCGAGGAGCGCGGTGCGGCGGTGGCCGGCGCGCGCTCACGTTCCCGCGCTTCTACTTCTACGACGTGCTGCGCGGATTGGCCGTGCTGGTGCGGTGGGCCGAGGCAACCGAGCAGCGGCTGCCGGAGGCCGCGGTCGCCACCGTCGTCAATGCCCTCGTCGAGCGCTGGCCCGACGGCGTCGTGCGCGTCGAGCGCCAGGCCCATGCCGGGAAGACCACCCTCCTCCCGACGGCCGATCGCTCGCCCAGCCCGCGTGCACGGGCCTCGACGTTCCCGCTGCTCGATGCGGTGAGCAGGCTGGGCGAGCCGTCCGAGGCGCTGACGCGGCAGTGGTCCGAGGCCCGCGCCGGCTTGCTCCGGCTCGCCCGCGCGGGGCGCCTCGTCACCTAGCCGTGCTCAAAGGAGGGCCACGATTGGTGCTGAAATGCCTGCAACGCAAAGAAACGACATTGGTATTATCGTCTACGCGCCTGCGCTCGTAGGCGCCGACAGCCGCCCTTTGGCTGTTGTTCGAAGCTGTTGCGGAGGGCGCTCGCGCGTTCTGGGGGCGCGTGGATCCGGATGGGTTAGCCGTGACAGTCTCAGAGCAGTTTCGGGCTTGGAGGGGCCCGTGCGCCGGGGCCAGCCTCGCTCCTGCCGTGGCCGGCCCAGGTGCTCCAGAATCGCTCGCACCCCTCCGGGCTCGTTCACGACAGCATCAACACACTGCCACGGGTCCTCCACCCTTCATTGAGCGCGTGACGGTCACGCTGCCGGCGCACCCTCTCAAAGGCATGGAGCTGCCAGTCGTTCGGTTCATCCGTAGCCAGGAGGGTCGGCGCTACGTCGACGTGGAGCATCCTCCCGGACAGTACATGCGACTGCCGCTCGAGTGGACGGACCGTTCCCCGCCCTTCGTTCCTCCGAGCGTCGGTGGCCGAGAGGTCCGACTCTCCATCCCCGCGCTGCTTGAGCTTGCCAGTGCGGTGCAGGTGGCGCTCGGTCGCACCCAGGGCCCCTCCGCCACGCCCCTGGCCCCGGTTGGGCCTACGTTGATACATGCCAACGTGTCCTTCCCAGAAATCCGGCCCCCCGTGGGCGGCACTGCCCATGGCGCTAAGGCAGCAACTGCTCGGCACGTGGGCCGCCCTGCTGCACAAGGTGCTGCGCGCCGAAACCGTAGACGCGGAGGAAGGCGATGAACGACAAGGTTCGAGTCACGCATCTGGAGCGTCGAGCGGTGGTGTACCTGCGCCAGTCCACGCTCAGGCAGGTCCACGAGCATCGTGAGTCCACGGCCCGTCAGTATGCCCTGCGCCAGCGCGCTCTGGAACTGGGCTGGCCGCCCGAGCGCATTGACATCATTGATGAAGACATGGGCCAGAGTGGTACGAACGCGGACAAGCGAGCGGGCTTCCAGCGCATGGCCGAGGAGGTCGCGCACGGACGCGTCGGCGTCATCCTCTCGTTGGAAGTCTCTCGCCCGGCGCGCTCCTCGGCGGACTGGCACCGGTTGCTGGACCTGTGCGGGCTGGCCGACGTGCTGCTGGCCGATGAGCAGGCCGTCTACACCCCGCGCGATTACAACGACCGTTTGTTGCTGGGCCTCAAGGGCACCATGAGCGAAGCCGAGCTGTACTGGATGCGGCTGCGTTTGCAGGGAGGCAGGTTGTCCAAGGCCCGGCGTGGTGCCCTCCACCTCACCCCCCCGTGGGCTATGAGTGGGAGGAGGCAACGAGCCGGTTTCGCTTCGACCCCGACGAAGGGGTGCAACGAGCGGTACGTCTGGTTTTCGAGCGCTTTCGCCTGGAGGGGAGCGCCTACGCCGTGCTGCGCTACTTCATGAAGAACGGGTTGAAGCTGCCCATGCGAGAGCCGGGCACGCATCAACTTCGCCAGGTGCCACCGCGTTACACCCTACTGCTCTCCATGCTCCACAACCCCACCTACGCCGGTGCCTATGTCTTCGGGCGCAATGAAAGGCACCTGGTGCTGGTGGACGGGCAGGTGCGGCGCCAGCGCTGCACGCGGCTGCCGTGGGAAGCCTGGAAGGTGTGTTTGAAGAACCACCACCCGGCCTACATCCGCTGGGAGGAGTACATGGCCAACCAGAAGAAGCTCGCTACCAACCATCCCAACTACCAGCAGCCGGACCAGCGCGGTGCCGCCCGTGAGGGGAGCGCTCTATTGCAGGGGCTGGTGCTCTGTGGCCGATGCGGTCACCGGATGCAGACCTCCTACCGGGAGCCCGCGCGTCCGTACTACGAGTGCCGCCGCTTCACCGACAAAGGCATCTGCTGGACAGTGTCAGCCAGGGGCATTGACGAGGCCGTCGCCCATCTCTTCCTGGAGACGGTCCAGCCGCCGGAGATTGAGTTGGGCCCGGCCATCACCCGGGAGGTGGAGCATCAGGCCCAGGAGGTGGAGCGCCAGTGGAGATTACGGCTGGAGCGCGCGCGTTACGAGGCGCAACTGGCCGAGCGCCGTTACAAGGCGGTGGACCCGGACAACCGCGTGGTGGCCCGTACGCTGGAACGGGAGTGGAACCAGAAGCTGGGCGAGTTGGAGTCGCTCGAGCGCGAGCACCAGCAGGTCCTGCGGCGCGAGAAGGTAGAGCTCACGAGCCAGGACAGAGCACGCCTGCTCGAGCTGGCCAAGGACTTGTCCTATGTCTGGCACGCACGGAGCACGACGAATGCCGAGCGAAAGAACCTGCTGCGGATTCTGGTGAGAGAGGTGGTGCTCAGCCCCGTGGACGTCCCGGAGCGCGGGATTCACATCCAACTGCTCTGGCAGACCGGGACGTGCAGCGAGCTGAGCATTGCGCGTCGCCCCTCATCCGAGCGAGCCACTTCGCCCGAGGTCATCGAACTCATTGGCACGCTGGCCAAGGAGAGGAGCGACAGGGAGGTAGCAGCCGAACTGAACCGAAGGGGGCTGCTCTCTGGAGTCAAGCGCGCCTGGGACAAGGAGGCGGTGCGCTGGGTGCGCAAGCGCTACGGCATCCGGCGCCAGCCCGCGGGACGACGAGGACGGCCACGACAGCCAGAGCGCCGGGCCGACGGCCTCTACTCCCTGCAGGGGGTCGCCGCGCTGCTGGGCGTGACGCAACCCGTGGTGCGCTCCTGGGTGGAGAAGGGCTGGCTGCGAGGTGTCGAGGGGGTGGCTCCGGCAGTCCTCGGTGGTTCAAACTCGACCGCTCGACGCTCAAGCGGCTGAGGACCACCCACAGCCGGGGAAATGAACCCAGCGGGCGCAGGCCTGCTCAAATAAGTGCGGAGGAGGCGGGGCATTATGCATAGGCCATCACGTACGCCAGCACTCGCCGCCTGCCTCCACACCTCACCCAGGCGAACACGTCGAAGTCGAACAACCGACGCAACCTCCCACGAACCCCCTTCCCCCCATTCGCAGGCACCAATCCGATTGAGGCGTGGCAACGTCAGGCCGAAGCTGTCTTTTATTGTCAGTCGCGGCGTTGTGAGTCCTTCCGCGGCTTGCCTCGAATTGAGATTCCCTGCGGCAAGACGGACCGCCGACGGACGAGCAGATAAGCGAAGGAGTGATCGTGGCCGCGGCCGATTGTCATTCGCTGGCGGTGCGCTCGGACGGTACCGTGTGGGCCTGGGGCAGCAACACCCGTGGCAAACTGGGGGACGGCAACCAAATGGGGGATGGCATGTACAGGGAGCACCTGACTCCGGTGCAGGTGCTGGGGCCGAGCGGAGCCGTGTCCGTGGCCGAGGGCTCCTCCCATTCGCTGGGGGCGCCCTCCGACGGCGGGTGGGGCTGGGCGACCACCTGGTCGAATTGGGGAGGCACAGCCTATCGTCGGCGTGGACCTCGCAGATGGCCCGGCTCTTGCGGCCGGCCTCGCCTTCTGGACCAGTCCGGTGGCCGTCCCTTCCCCACGCCTTCGCTGCTCCCTTGCTCGCCCTCCTCAAAAATGGCGAAAGGTCAGGTCCGGCCACGCCAGCGCTCCCAACTCGGCTCGGGTCCGAACCGCGTGGCCAGGAAGTCGACGACCGCACGCACCTTGGCCGGCACGTTGCGGCCGGGCGGATAGACGGCATGAATGGTGAGCGCGGGCAGTTCGTACCCGTCGAGCACCGGCACCAGGCGTCCGGAGGCGAGGTCGGCGCCGAGTACGAACGTGGGCCCGAGGACGATGCCGCGCCCGCTGACGGCGAGCACACGCAACAGGTCCATGTTGTTGGCGATGACACCGCCGGAGACCTGCACGACGTGCACACGCTTCTTGCGCACGAAGCGCCATCGGCCCGGCCCCGCCGTCGCCGTGTAGAACAGGCAGTCGTGTCGCGCCAGCGCCTCCGGTGACTCGGGGGCACCGTGCCGTTGCAGGTACTCCGGCGATGCGCACGCCACCATGCGGCAGGGCGCCAGCCTCCGCGCCATCAGGCTCGAGTCACCGAGCTGCCCGATGCGCAGTGCCGGTCGTAGCCCTCGGCCACCAGGTCCACGAACTGATCGCTCAAGCCGATGTCGAAGGTGACCGCCGGGTGCGCGGCCACGAAGTCGCCCATCGCCGCGGCGAGGTGGAGCACGCCGAACGACACCGGTGCGGTCAAGCGGACCAGGCCACGCGGCGTGGACTGGCGCGCGCGCGCCTCGCGCTCGGCGTCATCGATGTCCGCCAGGATTGCCGTGCACCGACCGTAGTAGCGCTCGCCGACCTCGGTCAGCCGAAGTCGGCGCGTGGTGCGATGGAGCAGCATCGCGCCCAGGCGGTCCTCGAGGGCTCGGACGTGCTTGCCGACCATGCCGGGAGACAGACGCAGTTGCCGCGCGGCACCGGCGAAACTGCCGCTGCCGATGACCTGCACGAACACCCTCATGCTCTCGACCTGGTCCATTCGCCGATTATGCACTCGCAGTGCGGAGTCCCGGAACCAGAGCGCCGATGATGGATGGAGCCACGGGGAAATAGCTTGGTGTGCAGGAGGTAGGAGCGTGCACATCAAAGCAACTGGGCTGCGGCTGGGTGTGACTGACGAGGGGCGCGGGGGACCGGCGCTGGTCTTCCTTCACTACTGGGGTGGCTCCTCGAGAACATGGCGAGAGGTGATCGAACAGCTGCGCGGCTCGCATCGCTGCATCGCCTACGACCACCGGGGCTGGGGTGACTCGGAGGCGGCACCAACGCCGGAGGGGTATCACATTCGTCAGCTGGCCGATGACTGCGAAGCGGTGATCGACGCGCTCGGCCTCGACGACTACGTGCTGGTCGGGCACTCGATGGGCGGCAAGACGGCACAGCTCGTGGCGTCTCGGCGGCCGGCCGGGCTGCGCGCGCTGGTGCTGGTGGCGCCGGCGCCCGCGACGCCAACCGGGGTGCCCGCGGAGGCGCGCCGGTCGATGACCCACCTCTACGAGTCGCCAACCGGCGTCGAGCAGGCGATCGGCGTGCTAGCGGGCCGGCCGCTGTCGGCGGAGCAGCGCTCGCGTGTGATGGAGGACAGCCTGCGCGGGGCGCCACCGGCGCGGGCCGGCTGGACCGAGGTCGCCATGCTCGACGACGTATCCGCCGATCTCCAGAGCATCCATGTGCCGACGCTGGTCATCGCCGGCGAGGCAGACCACGTCGAGCCGGTCGACATACTCCAGCGCGAGGTGGTGGCGCGAATTCAGGGGGCGAGGATGGAGGTGCTGCCAGCCACGGGGCACCTGCCGATGCTCGAGTCGCCGGACGCACTGGTGAAGCACATCCGCCACTTCGTCGCCGAGGAGCATCGGAAGGATTGAAGGCCTGTTGTACCCACCCGAGCCTGAGCGACGGGCTTCTGGCCCTGGGCCAGGAGCCCCGCCTGCCCGGTCCCCTCGGCCAGAGCGCGGCCGAGGCGCTTTCTTTGCTCGCCCGGTTCCCCACGTATCCAGCCGGCCCCTCCCTCGGCGGACCCATCGGTCGCGGTGGAATGGAAGGCTTGCCGTCCTGTCGGGGGGCTCGATGGTTCCCCCGTCGAGGGTGTCAAAGGACTCGTTCCGACATCTCGTCTCCTACGAATCGTCTGACACCTTCTTGGACACCTTCTTGGCCGAGCACCTCCCGCGCACCTCCTGGGAGCGCGGCGAGGGCCGGTGTGGACCCCGAGGAGCTGGGCGGCTTCTCCTCCCGCCCGGCGCACGGCTCGGGCCGCTCCCGTCCGCGGCCCTCCTCGGCCGCAGTCCGCCACCTCTCAACAGTCCTTCAATCCTTCCTATGCGTATGCGTTCGAGTCTTTCATGAACGCGACATCACCCACAGATGCGGATCGCATCATCGATGATTTCGCCCGTCGTATTGCCACAGGCTTGACCTGCAGGCTGGCCGTCGCAGGACACGGGGACGCAGACCACCATTGCCCGCACATGTCCCGGCTCCAAGCCTACACTTGGAGCGACGAACGTCGCCTCGCCATTGTCCACGTACACGCCGGGGGTGCGCGACGCAGTCACCTCTGACTCGGACACCTCGGGGGCGCCACAGCCAACAGTCAGCACCGCGCCCAGTCCGACAACAGCAACAAAGATTCGGCGGAAGTTCATGGGTGGAATGTTCCCTTTTAACATGAGCATTGTTGGCCACTCTCCATCCCCCGAAGAGCGGCATTGAGATTGTGACTCAAGATTCACGACAAATGAAGACGGGCTCACCCCATGTGTTCTGCGCTCAACTGATATGCCTTGTAAGAGAGGGCGCCCTGCAAATCGAAAGAGGCCTTCCGTTAGCACTACTTCGTCAGGGTGGCAGGTGGGGCAGCGGGGCAACCAGGAGGCAATCACCCGAGCGATGGCCAGCCGTGCGGTGATGAAGCTGTCGTGAAAGTGGCGCTCAGGCCTGGAGCGGCTGCGTACAACCCCGAGGAGACACCGCCCATGACCCTTCCCGTGATGAATGCCATCCAAAGCCTGAAACCCTCCACGCACTCACTGCCCCTCCGGATGGCGCCCAAGTGGCCGGGCTTGTCCGCGGGCCGCCCCATGACGGTACAGCCCATGCTCTCGACAGTTGGCGCGATATTGGGCGCGGGATGGTTCGGCGAGAACCTATATAAAATCTATTCCGCCACGGCGAAGAATACCCACTACGCCAGCCGACTGGGATTGACCGTCGCTACACGGGGGTTCGAAAAAGGTCAGGTGGGCCTGGGGGTGCACCGGGCGGCCAATGGCCTGTACCGGTGCTTGGCCCTTATGGGGAGGCGCAGATCGGCGCCTTTTCCGTCAGCCAAAAATCCTCGAGATCTTGAAGCGCACGGACGACGAAGCGTTCCTCAAGGCTGGCAAGCTCGAGCACGCTTATTGGACTGACGTGGCCGAAAAGGCGAAGGCGGAGGGACGCACGGACCTGGCAGCGGAGTTCGCACGGTTGTTCAGCCTGGGGGCCAGTTGCGAGGGGTGTCGAACTGGGGAACCGGTCCTTCCACTTCGCCAGCCGCGAGCCTCCGGCGGGGGCTGCCCCTTGCGGTACTTGCCGGACCTACGCCTGCAGCGCCACGAAACGCGAAAGTATAGGACGGATAGGAGCCCTGTTGAGAGGAGGCGGCCTGGAGCGGAGGTGGCGAGGAGGGCCGCTGACGGGGGCCCGCCCGAGCCGTGAGCCAGGCGGGTGGAGAAGCCGCGTTGCCCCTTGGGGTACACGCCCGCCCGGGCCGCCCTCCCATGAGGTGCGCGGCAGGCGCCCGGCTCTGTTGGCTCTGGCGGCTTGAGCTTCAACACCACGTGGCTTGGAGGGCCCGTGCGCCGGGGCCAGCCTCGCTCTGGGCTTGCTCCGATGACGTGGACAGTAGGGTTACGCTGCCAACTTCTGCGCTGGTGACAAGGCGCGGGGTCAGCGCGACGTGCGCACCTTGACGAGCATGTCGTTGAACTTCGTGTAGAAGGCGTCGTACTCCCCGCGCGCCTCGGCGAAGCGCTGCGGCTTGACCCGCTCGACCAGGATTTCGTGGGCGTCGGACGACCCCTGGAGCAGGCGCATCGTCTCCTCCAGGTAGTCCTTGAGCGGCATGGCCATGGGGTCGCGCGCCCGGTGCTCGCCCGTCAGCTCCGTCTGGACATAGGGCGGCACGAGCTCGATGACCCGCACCGCGGTGTCACGCAGCTGGTAGCGCAGCGACTGCGTGTACGAGTGGATGGCCGCCTTGGTCGCGCAGTAGGTCGGGTTCAACGACAACGGCGTGAACGCCAGCCCGGACGAGACGGTGAGGATGGCGGCGCGCGGCTGCTTGAGCAGAGTGGGCATCAGCGCCGCGGTCAGCCGGATGGGCCCCAGCAGGTTGATGTCGATCGTCTCCTCCGCGATCGCCGTGTCGCCCTCCCGCAGGTTCTCCGTCTTCATGATGCCAGCGCTGTGCACCACCACGTTCAGCGCGGGGAAGCGCCTCGGTGAGTTCCTTCGTGAAGGCCTGGATGCTCTCGACGCTACCGGTGTCCAGCGTGAGGTATTGCATTCCGGGGTGGGCCTTCGCCGTCCCGGCGAGCACGCCCTCACGCCTGCCCGCGATGATGACCGTGTTGCCGAGCTTCTGAAAGGCCTCGGCGAGGCCGCGCCCGATTCCAGAACCGCCTCCGGTGATGAGGATGGTGTTTCCCGTCGTCTGCATGGCGTCTCCTCGCGGCGCTCGCGCCGCCCGGTCGTCGTGTGAAAGGAAGGGTCGAACCCGGGACTACCGGCGCTCGCTGTCCAGGTGCTTCATCTGCTGCGCGGGATAGCGATCTCCGGAGATGTTCACGAGCGACTCGAGCGCCCGGGCATCCGCCGCCGACAAGGTGTCTCTCCTTCGCGACACAACATGGACGCGCGACACCCTGAAATCCAATAAATAGGATGAATTCCTATCATGCACGACATCTATGAGAAGGACATGGACCTCAACCTGCTGCGCGTCTTCGTCGTGGTCGCGGAAGCGGGCCAGTTGCAGCCGTCGAAGGTGTCAAAGGACTCGTTCCGACATCTCGCCTCCTACGAATCGTCTGACACCTTCTTCGGAATTTTCCCAGGACTTGGACGAGGGGACCGCCATCAGCACGGCGGCCCGGAGCAGCGAGCTTCGCTTCTCGTCCGGCAGCCGGGGCACCTCCGTGAAGGTGAGGATGCTCCGGTGACCTACCATTGCTTGAGGTGCAACAAGAACCGCTCCTGCGAGCTGCCTTTCTGCATGGCCTGCTGAAGCTGGGGATGGCTCTCGCCGCGCCTGAGCGCATCGTACGCCCGCTTCGCCTCCTCGACGAGCTTGGAGTAGTCGTATACATGCTCCCCGCCCTCTCCCGAGGATGAAAGAGCTCCCTCCGGCCTGAGCGGCTTGAGCCCGGGATCATTGAAGATCTGCTGGCATGCATTCAACGCGGATTCGATCGCACCAACGATCCACGTGTGGTGCACGCTCAGGTGCTCGCCAGCGAAGTGGATATTGCCTTCTGGCCTCCGAGCGATGTTGAACAGGTGCTTGAATTGCCCGGGAAGGAACATTGCGTCGCCCGTGGGCCATTCGTTGGACCACGCCACGTCGAACGCCTCCATGAACTCCGAGCGCAGGTCTACCTTGTCGCCGTAGACCTCCTGGAGATCACGCAGCGCGAGCCTGATGCGCTCATCGCGCGACTGGGGCAACCATCCGTATGCATCAGTCATCCAGGAGTACAAGAGCAGCACACCTGCCTGCTTTTCTCCGATGCCATACGATGGATACACGATCCAGCGTGACGGCAGATCCGTGATCGACTGTCCGCCCTTGGCTGGGTAGAGGCTGATCTCCTCGTCCTCCCAGAACCGGCTCTTGAAGCGCAATCCAATCTTGAACAAGGGCTCGAAATGGAACGCACGGATCGCCCACTCCTTCTTCCAGTCGAACTGGGGCATCTTGATCATGCGGAGTGCCGAGGGAGGAAGCGCGACAATCACCTTGTCGAAGACGTCCGGCGTGGACTTCGCGGTGTGATGAATCGCAATCCGTCCATCCGCTTGCCTTTCAACCTGCTGCACTTTCGCCCCCATCGTGATGTTGCCGTAGCCAATCAGCTTGGCGCAAACCCTTGGCAGATGATCCATCCCGTTCTTGATCGTCTTCCAGTCGGCATTCAAGAAGTCCATGCTCTCGATCACCAACTCCGTGAGGCTGGCATGGAATTGATTGCTCTGCGACATCATTGTCTCAACGTAGCCAATCTTATGGGCGGGCCAACCCAACTTCATCGAGAGATAGCTGTAGAAGGAGTAGTCGTCGTACTCCATCAGGTTGGCGAAGCCTTTCTCGAAGCTCTCCTTGAAGGGGACCACGAAGCGCGCGATCGCCTCCTCGAGGTACTCTTCAGCAGGTGTGTTCTCGCCGAAGCCGAGCGCCCAAGGGAATCCTCTAGCCTGTTTGACGGTCAGGCGTTGCCGGTTCACGTACACCAGGTTCCCGGTCTCGCACGTGAGATTGTAGGGCATCAGCTCGATCTTGGTCTCCCTCTGCTTACAGTTGAGGTAGTTGATCAGATCGAAGACGGGCTGCTGCTCCGGTCTGTTGGGCAGTCGCATCGCCCCCGCCTCGAAATACTGATTTTCCTGTTCTGTGAACCGATGCGTGTAGATCCGGCCCCCCAAGCGTGATGAGGCCTCGAAGATGTGGACCTTGACCCCCAGGCTTTGGAGCAGCAGCGCGGAATAGAGCCCTGCCATGCCCCCCCCCACGATGGCCACGTTGCCCGGTGGTTGGGTAGCTCCGGGGTGGCAGTATCAGGAACCTCGGCATTGAGAAGGGGCGAATGTGCCTTCAGCCATGCTTCATAGGCTGCTCGCAATGAAGGCTTATTGCTGGGCACTGCCGAAAACATATGACGCGTCGTCGCCATGAGTCATCCCTCCCAATATTTGCGGGGTATCCGTTCACCGAAAGCCCTAATGGCTCTCGGTGTGAAGGATTCTTGACGAATGACCGTCCTGAGTGCTGTGATGGGCCTCACACGCAAAATGTGAGTTCAGTCACACACTGACAGGGCGAATTGTGGCAACCTGACACCGTGGTTGTTTTACGGGCTCGGCGCCGTCGAAAGGATATGCTCGTACTCAGCCGTGAGCCTGTACTCCTTCACGAACTCCTCCTTCATCCGCAGCACCTTGCGTTCCAGTTCCTCTGTCTGGATTTTGTTCACCTGAAGGCCCTTCTTCTTGAGAGTTCCGACTGCCGTATCTCGTCTGATGGCCGAGATCTCATTGAAGTCCCTTACCGCGAGCGCCATGCACTCCTCGATGCGTTCGCGGTCCCTCGAATCCAGCCGCTGCCAGAAGTCGAGGTTGATGAGTTCGACGTTGAGGAGTGCGATGTGCTCCGTGAGCGTGACATGGCGGCACTCCTTGTACCAATCCATATAGATCAGGTTGTAGGTGGTGTTCTCGGCGGCATCCACCTCGCCGTTTCGAAGGGCCTGTTGAACCTGGTGATACTCGATCGTCACCGGGGTGCTCCCAATCGCCTTGAACGTGGCTATCGAGGTGTCGGAACCATCCACACGCACTCGCAACCCCTTGAGCCCCCCCGATTGTGTGAGCTGCCGGTCACGCAGGATCATGTCGCGGAAGCCAATCAGCGAGTACCCCAGCACGCGGGCCGGGACCTTTCGTCGTTCGAAATGACGGATCAATGAGTCGGAGACCGGGCTCTGACCCAGAGTCCAGATCCGCTTGAAGTGATCGAACGTCTTGTAGAGGTACGGCAGATAGCTGAGGCCCAGCTCCGGCACCTCGGTCTGGATGGCATGGCCGGACGACATCTGGATTTCGCCCTTGATGAGCGCGGACACGAGCTGCTTGTCACTCGTGGGAGGCGTCACCTTGACACGGATCCGCCCGTCCGTGAGCTCCGCCAGCCGTTCGCCGAAGGACCTGGCGACATGGTGGCCAAAATGCGCAGTGGGCCAGAGACTTCCATAGATGATCTCGATTTCGCCGCTCATATTCTCTGCCTCGCCTTCTCCAGGTAAACCTGCGGCCCGGATCCCCTCTCCGCCAGGCACCAGCGGGTTCCGGTCCGCTCCGGTTGTGAACTCAAGCAACCTCGGATCCGTGAAGCGGCCTATGAACTGCGTCACAGGGTAGCATCGGTGCGGTGTGCTCCGGAAATGGGGGCCGTATGGCTCCCGGCGTATGGATCTCATCACCTCGGCAGGAGGATGACGAATTCGGTACCGCGCTCCGGCCAGCTCTCGAACGTCAGCCCTCCGCCGTGGAGCTGTACGATGATGCCATGGCTGATCGACAGCCCCAGTCCCATTCCCTCTCCGGGCGGTTTGGTGGTGAAGAATGGCGTGAAGAGACGACCGCGAATCTCCTCGGGGATTCCCCTCCGTTGTCCCAGACACGCACCTCGACCTGATCCCCCAGGTCGTGGGAGCTCACCCTGACCCGCGGTGGCGCCCCTCCGTGCAGCTGGTGTCGCGTCATAGCCGCCTGGCATGCATTGCTCACGATGTTGATGAAGGCCCGCCCCAGTTCCACCTCCGCGGCAGGTACCCGCCCCACTCGCTCGTCGCAGTGCGTCTCCACCTCCATCTGCAGCGCCGGGTTCTTCGCCTTGAGCGCCTGGACGGCCAGGGCCACATGCTCCTCCAACAGCAGGTTCAGCTCCACTGGCTTGAGTTCGGCCCGATGTCCGGACGAGTGCTCGGACATGGTCTTGATGATGTGATCTACCCGGTGGCCGTTATCGCAGATCTTCCCGGCCAGGATCTTCATCTGCGCCATGAGTGCCGCGATCTCCTCCATCCCCGCCGAGGGCGCCTGCCGCAGCCTCTCGAGTTCCTCTCCGATGCTGGTGGCGTGCTCGCGTAGGAGGTCGGCGAAGTTGATGATGAAGTTGAGCGGGTTCTTCAGCTCATGAGAGATGGCGGCTGTCATCGCCCCGAGCGAGGCCAGCTTGTTTTTCTCGACCAGTTGCCGTTGTGTCTCCACCAGCCGCTGGACGAGGTTGGCCAGCTCCACGTTCTTCTCGTGAAGCTGACTCGTTCGCTCTTGCACCCGCCGCTCCAGCGTGTCGTACAACTGGGCGTTCTCCAAGGTGATGGCCGCCTGGGCCGACAGGTGCCTCAGGACATACTGCCTGTCCTGAGTAAAGGCATGCGTCAGCAGGTTGTTCTCCACATACAGGAGCCCCACCCGTTTCTGCTGAGCGGTGATGGGCAGACAGAGAATGGAGCGTAGCTGCTTCTCGATGACATACGGGTCCATCCGATATGGCATGGTACTCAGGGCATCCCCCAGGACCAGCAACTGTCCAGAGTGCATCACATACTGAAGAACGAAGCGGGGGAGATGCTGGCTCTCGGCCAGCGGAACGGATTGCAACACCGTGACCTGCTCGGCTGTGGCCTCGGCCTCGATGAACAGCTCCTCCCCCCGGAAGAGCAGCAGCACCGCTCGCTGTGAGCCCGCGCTTTCCATGACGATCCGGATGAGTCTCTCCAGGAGGGATTGCAGGTGCACCTCGCCCGAGAGCAGCAGAGAGGAGCGCGTCACCGCCATCAGGTCCAACATGCTGCTGATTGGCTGCGAGGAAGGGAGCGCGGACTCCCCGAGTTGGGAGCAAGTGGCTTGAGCCCGGCCCGCGGAGCGGCGCCCCAACAGGTGAGAAACTGCTCTTCGAGCTGATTCACCTTGGCGGTCGCCTCCCACCGGGTATAGGCATCGCGGGCATCCAGCAGGTATCCCTGGGCTACCCTCTGACGGCCGCGCTGCAGATGGAAGCGGGCCGCCAGCTCGTTGCCCAGTGCTTCCACCTGGAGGTACTCGGCGCCGCGGGCCCCCTCGATCGCCTCGTCATAGAGATGCATGGCCTCCTGGTCCCTGTTCTCGATGCGTGCCAGCTCGGCAGCAATCAAATGCTGTTGGTGCAGGAAGTTTTCCGGGCAGTTCTCCGCCCAAATCCGGAAGTCCTTCAAGATTCGCTGCAAGGTGTCTTCACGAGACTCCCGCGCGCCCACCTTGGGTGGTGCTGCTGCTACGGACAACGCCAGATAGAAGTAACTTCCGGGCACCAGCAGCAGGGGGAGAGCCGAGGGCAGCAACCGCTCCGCCTCCCGACCCATCTCCAGCGCTTCGGTGTACTGCCCAGCGAAGTAGAGCACCATCATCCGGCACATGTACCAGGTGCCGAGCGGGTGCGTACTTTGGTGCAGCCTGAACCGGTTGAATAGCGAGGCGGCCTCCACCTCCGCGCTGTCCAGGCTCCATGGCTGCGCTGTCCTCCCTTGCAGGCAATTCACCACCTGTTGATAGAGCGTGACCGTGTCGAGCATCTCTTGATAGCGGGTGCGCCGGAGGATGGTGAGGCTGCTCTGGATCTCCGCCTCCACTTGATTGAGCGGATCCCCCCGGAGCAGACAGATGCTGACATTATAGCCACAATCAAATGCAACGAAGGCGAGGTCCCCGACCTCCTCGCTAAGATTGCGCGCGCAGCAGCCATGCGGAGCTGGTTTTCGCCGGGTAGGCCCAATGATTGAGAAAGACGCCGAAGTTGTTGTACACGCGCCCCTTGAAGACGCCAAAGCTGTAGCGCTCCGCCACCTGGATGGCCAAGTTCCCGAACGCACGGGCCACGGCATATTCGCCGAGCATGATGAGCACTCGGGAATAGGAGGAGAAGCCATAAGCGCTCACGTCGGAGTTGCGCCCGTGCTCAATCAACAGGTTGACCAGCTTGGTGGCGAGCAACGCCAGCCGGCTCTTGCGGGTGAAGCCCAGCCAGAGGGCAGGCATCAGGCCAGCCATCAGCCTCGTGAGCGCCAGACGCTCCTGGTCTTCCTCCAGCGGCATGTCGACCAGCGCTTCCACCCGTCGATCCAGGAAACGATGCTTCAGCAGCAACTGCTCGCGCACCATGGCCTCGTCCAGCCCCTCTTCAGTCTCGGGCCATTCCAGCCCGAAGAGCGCGAGCACCTCCAGCCCCTGCCGCCAAGCCTCCCGGTATCTGCCCGTGCTGATGTACAGCCCCACCTTGGTACCGTAGACGCGCGTGCGCTGCAGCCGCGTGCGGGCCTTGGTCAGCGCTTGGTCGAACAGGGCCTCCGCCACCTCGAAGTGTGCGAGCACGTACTCGCACTCGGCGCGCTCCGCCACCAAGGCCCATTGCAACTCGTAGCAGGTCCGCCACCCCGTTTCGTCCAGCAGCCGGCTCCCGGCCTGCAGATAACCCGCGGCTGCCGCATATGCACTTGAGGCCTTGGCTCGGCGCCCGGCCCTCAAGTTCAGCTCCGCCACGGCCCGCTTCTCCGCCTCGTCGGTCAGCAATTCCATCCCGAGGTTGAGCTGGTGGACGACATCGAAGACCCGCTCCCCGACCACATCCTTCCCGCACCACAGTAGTCGGCCAATTCGCAGATGCACGGCAGGCCGCTCCTGTTCGAGGATGAGCGAATACGCCGACTGTTGCACCCGATCATGTGGGAACTGGTATCGAGCCTCTCCCATGGAGATGAGCAGGCCCTCCGTCACAGCATCCTCCGCCACCTGCTGGACGGATTGTTCGGACGACTCGGTGATGCGCGCCAGCGTGCCCAGCTCGAAGTGGTTGCCTACGCAGGATGCTAGCTTCAGCAACTCTTGTACCGGCAGGCTAAGCCTTCGGATCTTTCCTGTCAGCAGCTCCACCACATTGTCGGTGATGGCCGTTTGACGGATGCGCTCCATCTCCCACCGCCAGCAGTGCGCTTCATGATCGAAAGAGATAAGCCCGCTGGTGTGGAGCGCCTGCAGGAGATGTCCGAGGAAGAAGGGATTGCCACCGGCCTTCGCGCCAAGCACTTCCGCCAGCTGTCCCAGGATGTGGGGCTGGCTCCCCAGTAGCGTGTCGGCCAGCAGCTGGCGGATGTCCTCTCTGCCCAGCGGACCCAGGCGCAGCTCGGTCACCCGGACCCCCTCACAGCGGACCTGCTCCACCATGTCCAGAAAGGGCTGAGCTGAAGGATCATTCTCCCGGCAGGCACACACCAAGAGGAAGTGGTGGCTTAGGGAGCCGCCCAGCATCTGCTGGAGCAGGGCCAGCGAGGCCACGTCCGCCCACTGCATATCATCCAGGAAGAGGACGAACGGCCACCCCTGCTCCGTGAGCACTCCCAGGAAGCGCTGAAAGGTGAGGTGAAGACGGTTCTGCGACTCGGTGGTGGGCAGGACCGGCATGGGGGGCTGAGGCCCAATGAGGAGCTCCAGATCTGGAATGATATCGGTGAGCACGCGTCCATTGGGGGCGAGAGCCGCCAGGATGCGTTCCTTCCACTTCGCGACGACCTGCTGCTCCTTCACCAGCAACAAATGTATCAGCTCGCTGAATGCTTGGTTCAGTGAGGCATAGGGCATGTAGCGCTTGAACTGGTCGAACTTACCGGAAACGAAGTAGCCCTGGGCCTGCGTCACCGGCTCGCGCAGCACCTGGGCGATCGAAGTCTTCCCGACACCGGCTTGTCCGGTCACCACCACCAGTTCAACTCCTCCAGCCACCACCCGATCACTGGCAGCATTCAGGAGCGCTCCTTCGTGCTGCCTGCCATACAACTTGTGAGAGATGGAAAAAATGGGAGAGATGGTCCTGTGGCCCAGGCTGAAGCCTTCCAGGCTTGCGCCTGCTTCCATCAGGCGGCGCACCTCTGTCAGGTCCAGCCTCAACTCCCAGGCGCTCTGGTAACGATCCTCGGGCATCTTCGATAACGACTTGAGCACCAAGCGCGACAGCACCTCCGGGCAATCAGGGCGGCGTGCGGCCGGAGCCAGGGGCTGGCGTGCCATGTGACTGTGCACCAACTCCATCGGCTCGGTCTCTCCGAAGGGGAGTATGCCTACCAGCATCTCGTAGAGGATGACTCCCAACGAGTACAGGTCGGATCGCCAGTCCACCCCGCGGTTCGTCCGCCCGGTCTGCTCTGGCGAGATGTACTCCAGGCCGTCGTCCAGCCTCCCGGGAGATACCGCGCCTGCGCTGCCCCTCAACAGCCTGATGGACCAGCCCAGCTCCACGACCTTCAGCTGATCGGCGTCGAGATCTACCAGGATGGCTTCGGGAGTTAAATGACCGTGAACCACTCCATGGCTGTGCAGCTCCTCCTGAACCTCCGCCAGGAGGAGAGCCACTTTCAAGAAAAGGGAGAGGTCCATCGGCCCAGCAGCCATCAACCGACGCAGGCTCTGGCCCGCGAAGCCCTCGAACACCAGGGAAGCACGAGGCTTCGTCACTAGATTCCGAGCCTGCAGCACCCCTTTCGCGTCCAGGCTCCGGGTCACCTCGTACTCGGCTTTCAGCCGTTCCAACGCCTTGGGCGAGGGAGGCTCTTCCCTGAGCATCTTCACCAGGGCGGGCTGGCCATCCTCGGTGCGTACTGCTCGCACGAGCACGCTTCCCGGTCCACTGACGACCTCCTCTTGCAACACATACCCAGAAAGGGTGTCCCCGGTGCTTCGTCCCATTGCGTGGATGATAACAGCAGTGAAGCGGGACACCTCCGCATTCACCCAGCCCTCGGCGAGTCGGGCGGCGGCTCCCCAGCCGATGCGCGCCTAGTACTACTCGGTGACTTTGGAAGTAGTGTCGAGGGGCCCGTGTTCTCAAGTAGATGACACGGAGAGAAATGAGCCAGCTCGACAGGGAGTTGAGCGAGTACCTGGAGACGATGGTGGAGGGGCTGGGGCGCAGCGAGAGGCGGCGAGCGCTGGAGCTGTACCTGACGGACCTGCTGCTGGACGGGGAGCGCAAGAGTGTCGAGCCGATGGCGGCTCGCATGGTGGAGGACGAGGCACAGATGGAGGCGATGCGCCAGCGGCTGCGGCAGTGCGTGGCGCGCTCGGACTGGAGCAACAGAGAGGTGCGGCGGCTGGCATGCAGGTGCGTATTTGCATGCAGGGAGAAGCCTTCCAGCAAGGCGCACCGGGGCTGCTTTCGGGGAGGGGGCCGGACGTCCACCTCCGTCCAGCGCAGCCGTTGCTGTTGGGAGTGCGCCTGGTACGCCTGCAGCGCGTCCTCGGGCCCTTGCGCGGGCAGGGCTCCTCTTTTCTCCAGCAGGCGCAGCACCCGATGATGCACCACCCTCAGCAACTGATCCACCTCACCTTGCGTGGGCGGCGGCAACGCCTCGAAGCGCACGCCGCCCTCCCGCGGCACGAAGACACCGTCCGGCACCAGCGAGTGCAAGTGTGGCGTCACTTGCAACGCCGAGCCGAAGAACTGGATGAACGACACGGCTCCGGCCTGCCCACCCCGCAGGCCCTGCCGCCGTGCCCTCCGGCGCTGCAGGGCGTGCCACCGCGCGCAAAAAGACGGTGAGGACGTCCGAGAGCAGTCCCACGTCCTTGAGCAACACCCACCGCACCCGGTGCGGAAAGGACAGCGTCCACTGCCGGTAGAGCACGTGCGGCAGCACCCGCTCCACCAGGTGCACCGCCGTCACATGCGCGCGCTTCGCGTTGCAGGAGGGACAGACCCCTCGCCCCTTGCACGAGGAGGCGACGAGAAGCTCGTCCTTGCAACTCTCGCAGCGCACCCGCGCGAAGCCGTGCGCCAGCACTCCGCATTCCAGGTACCGGCGAAGTCCCGCACCACGTACCGGGGCAGGCCGCGCCCTACCTCGCTGGCCTCCGCCAGCAATGTGGCCAGATTGTCCCTCACCGCCTCGTACAGCACCGTCCCCTCCGGCTGCCTTCGCCGGTACGCCCACCCGTGCGTCCCCACCTGCCCCTCCCCCAGCCACACCTCGCCAGGGCACACGCTACCGTCCGCCTCCCACGAGCCTCCGTGGAGCCCCTGGCTCGCTTGTGGGGTCGAGGCCTACGAGAGCAGGATGCGGAGGAGGGTCGCAGCCCGCGCCGGGTTGCCCTCCTCCAGGGCCTCCAACGCCGCCACGAACCTTCGGCCTTCAAGGCAGGCGGGAAAGGGCGCCAGGATCCCGCCGGACCTCTCCAGTGGCAAGACCGGTGGAAGGCCGCGCCTTCCCCCAGGAACTCAGCGCTGGTGCTCGCGCAGTTCCTTCACGAGCCGCCCGGCTCCGTAGATGTGCTCGAGCGCGCGCAGCAGGCCCTCGCCATGGACGCCCACCGCGCGGTTGGTCTCCGGCACATAGGCATACCGGCCACCGAGCGATGGCAGGTTGCCGTCGAAGATGAGCCCCACCACCCGGCCCTCGCGATCCACCAGTGGGGAGCCCGAGTTGCCGCCAATGATGTCGTTGGTCGTGGCCACGTCCAGGGGCGTGTCGTCGGGCACCTTGCCCCTGGCCTTGAGCCACGTGTCCGGCAGCCGGAAGGGCTCCTTGCCCGTGTGACGCGCGTAGGCCCCCGCGAACGTCGTCAGCGGCGCCACGGTCTTCGTGTCCTCCCGCCAGCCCTTCACCACGCCGTAGTTCAGGCGCAGGGTGAAGGTGGCGTCCAGGTAGCCCGTGGTGCCGTAGGCCGCCAGCCGCGCCTTCGCGAGCAGCTCGCCATTCTTCTTGAGCACCGACTCCACCGTGTCCTCGTAGCGCGTGCGCACCTCGCGCGACAGGCCATCCACCCGGCGCGCCAGGAGGATCATCGGATCCTTCGACGCCGCGATCACCGCCGCGCCGCCCTCGAACAGCCGCTTGCGCTCCTTCACGTCGAACAGCCGCGTGCCCTTCACCAGCGCGCGCGCCAGGTCCTCCGGCGCCTCGCGGCCGAGCACCTCGCGCACGAACGCGTCATCCGCCCCGAGCGTCTCGCGCAGCTTGTTGAAGCCGAAGGTGAGCAGCCGCTCCTCCAGCTCCGGGGTGATGGGCGCCTCGCGCAGGAGCTGCTGGCGCAGGCCGGGAAGCTGGCCGTCGGTGTACTCGCGCAGCCGCTCGGCGTTGGGCTTGGGCAGCTCGTCCGCCGCGCGCACGAGCTGCCGGGCCAGGGTGAACAGCTCCGAGGGGAAGCCGTCTCCTCCTTCCTTCAGCCGGTAGCTCGCGAGCAGGGGCCGGTAGGACTCCAGCGCGCGCGCCGTGGCGTCCCAGGCGCCCGCCGTGGTGGCCTTGAGCGCCGGCGTCGCGTTCACCTTCGCGCGCAGGTCCGCCTCCTCCCGGCGCTTGCCCGCGAGCAGCGAGGGCTCGGCCAGGGCCTGATGCCGGCCGCGCAGCGCCTTCAGGCCGTTCTCCACGGAGCGCAGCTTCGCCCGGGTCGTGCGCCAGCGCTCGGGCGAACCCGAGGCGTACTCGCGCAGCAGGCCCCGCATCTCCGCGAGGTGGAGGAGCGTGTACGGCAGCGCCACGTCGCGCTGGAACTCCAGCTCCGCCACGCTGCTCTGGCGCTCGGTGCCGCCCGGGTGGCCGGAGACGAAGACCAGGTCGCCCTCCTTCGCCCCCTCCTTCGCCCAGGGCAGATAGGTGTCTGTCTTCAGCGGCTGGCCCGCGGTGTCCCACACACGCAGGAAGGCCGCGTCGAAGCCATAGCGGGGGAAGTTGAAGTTGTCCGCGTCCCCGCCGAAAGCGGCCATGGAGAACTCGGGCGCGAAGACCGGGCGCACGTCCTGGAAGCGGCGGTACTTGTAGAGCTGGTAGCGCCCCCCGTGGAACAGCGTCACCACGTCGCAGCGCCACTCGGGCCCGGTGGCGCACTCGCCCTCGATGCGCGACATCTCCGCGTTGAGCGCGGTGTTGAAGGCCGCTCCCTCCAGGCCCTTCGTCGCGCCCTGGAGGCGCGCGGTGACGTCCGTCATCTCCACGAGCTGGTTGGCCTCCACCTTGGGGCAGCGCAGCTCGTCCTTGGGCTCCCTGGCGAAGAACCCCGTGGCGAGGTAGTCGCGCCCGGTCGAGGACAGGTCCTCCACGCACGAGCGGACGCAGTGGTGATTGGTCATCACCGGGCCCTCGGGCGACACGAAGCTCGCGGAGCATCCGCCCGCCAGCCGCACCGAGGACAGCCGCACCCGGTCGAGCCAGTCCTGGGAGGGCTCGAAGCCATGGGCGGCCTTCACCGCCTCCCGGGGAAAGGCATCATAGGTCCACATGCCTTCCTCCGCGGCGGCGGGGAGGGCCAACAACGAGCCAAGGACGAGCAGACGTTTCACGGTGGGTGTTCCAGGGGGTGGAAGAGGAGCTCGGTTCTTGCCCGGGAGGGCCGGGACGTCAACCAGAGAGGGGGAGGCGAGTGGGTGCCGCGGAGGGGCGAGCGGCGGCCTCCTCGGCGGAGCGCCCCTCGGTGCCGTGGCCAGACGGAGGTGCGCAATCTCGAGTCACGGGAGGCGCACGGCATGGACACGACGGAACATGGCATTGCCCACGCGAGCCGACTCATGAAGGACTTCGCCGAGCGCACCGGCCTGGTCGGCTCCCGGCGGTCCTCGCGGCGCTACCTGTGGACGGACGCCTTCGCTGTCTGCGATTTCCTTGAGCTCGCACGCCTGACGGGTGACTCGCGCTACCTGGAGCTCGCCTGCCACCTCGTGGATGAAGTGCATCATGTCCTCGGTCGCCACCGGGCGGACGACGCGCGCGTCGGGTGGCTCAGTGGTCTGGACGAGCGGGAGGGCGAGGCGCATCCCACGCGAGGAGCCTGCGCATCGGCAAGTCCCTCCCCGAGCGCCAGCCGGACGAGCCTCCCGACGACGAGCTGGAGTGGGACCGGGATGGCCAGTACTTCCACTACCTCACGAAGTGGATGCACGCGCTCGATCAGGTCTCGCGCGCGACCGGCGACCCGCGCTTCAATCTCTGGGCAAGGGAGCTCGCCGAGGTTGCCCACGCCGCCTTCACTCACGGCCCGCCCGGACGACGCCGGATGGTCTGGAAGATGAGCACGGACCTGTCCCGGCCCCTCGTCTCGTCCATGGGGCAGCACGACCCGCTGGACGGGCTCATCACCTGCGTGCAGCTCGAGGCCACGAGCGCCTTGTTCCCGGGCGCGGCGGTGGGGCCCGTGCCACGGCGGGCCATTGAAGACTTCGCCACGCTGCTGCGCGTCACGGAGGTGCGGACGGTCGATCCGCTCGGGCTCGGTGGACTCCTCTCGGATGCCGGCCGCGTCGCGCAGCTCGGGGCAAGCGAGGCCTTCCAGGATGGCTCGCTCCTGGAGGAACTGCTCGCCGCCGCCCTGGAAGGACTGTCCCTGTATTCGCTGTCTGGCGAAGGGAGTCAGCCCGCCTCCCGGCGCCTCGCGTTCCGGGAGCTCGGGCTCGCGATCGGGCTCTCGTCGATCGGGTTGATTCAGCCAGCCGTGGGCGAGCGGCCCCTCCAACGCCTGAGGAACTTCGCCGCGCTCGGTTCCGAGCTCGTCTCGTTCTGGCTCGCTCCCGAGCACCGAGCCGTGCGCTCCTGGACCGAGCACCGCGACATCAACGAGGTCATGCTCGCCACGAGCCTCATCCCCGAGGGTTTCCTGGTCCTCGAGGGGTTCGGCGGCTCGGTGGGTGCCGAGCATGATGGACTCCGGTCCGACCCGAGAAGTTGACAGGACCACGGCCCCACCATTTCACGCTGGGTGTTCCAGACAGGCGAGGAGGAGGAAAAGGAGCCCGGTCCTCGCCGGGGAGTGCCAACACGTCAACCAGAGCAAGGCATGATGCACATGGGGCTTGAGTTGAGGGCCCGGACCCTTGAAGGTTGGGCGGAATGGCGACGAAGCACTACATCCTCCTGGTTCCCGGCTTCTTCGGCTTCGCCAACCTGGGAGAGCTGCTGTACTTCGGGCACGTGCGCGACTACTTCGTCGCGGAGATGAAGGCCCGGGGCGTGGACGTCGAGGTGGTGCAGGTCCTCACCCATCCCACCGGCTCCATCCGCACGCGGGCGGGGGACCTGCTCAAGTCCATCGAAGCCCACGTGAAGGACGATGACTGCCCCATCCACCTCATCGGCCACTCCACCGGAGGGCTCGATGCCCGGCTCTTCGTCAGCCCCGGGGTGCTCCTGGGCGATGACATGGACGTGGAGCGCTTCGCCCGCCGGGTGCGCACGGTGGTGACGGTGTCCACGCCCCACGCGGGCACGCCGCTCGCGTCCTTCTTCCTCGGGCTCTTCGGCCAGAAGCTGCTGCAACTGCTGTCGCTCTTCACCGTGTACGTGTTGCGCTTCGGCCGGCTGCCCTTGAGCGTGGCCTTCCGCTTCGGCAGCCTCATCACCCGCTGGGACGAGCAGCTCGGCTTCCGCCCCACCCTGTTGGATCAGCTCTTCGAGCAGTTGCTGGGCGACTTCTCCGCCGAGCGCCGCGAGGAGCTGGTGCGCTTCCTCGGGGACGTGGGCAATGACGCGTCGCTGGTCCCCCAGCTCACGCCCGAGGGCATCGACCTGTTCAACGCGAGCTGCCAGGACCGGCCCGGGGTGCGCTACGGCTCCGTCATCACCCAGGCCCGGCCTCCCCTCGCTGCGCACGCGGCTGGGCGCGGGGTTGGACCCGTACGCGCAGATCACCCACACCGTCTATGCCTTCCTGTACGGGCGCACCCAGCGCATGCCCCTCACCGCCATTCCGCCGCATACGCCCGCGCAGACCGCGGCGCTGGTGGAGGCCTACGGCGCCCTGCCGGGTCCCCAGGCGTGTGATGGCATCGTCCCCACGCGCTCGCAGGTCTACGGCCGGGTGCTGACGGCCGTGCGCGCGGACCACCTGGACGCCATCGGCCACTTCGACCAGCCCGCGCACCGGCCGCCCCATGTGGACTGGCTCATCTCGGGCTCGGGCTTCCGCCGGCTCCACTTCGAGCGCCTGTGGCGCACCGTGGTGGACTTCATCCTCCTGCAGACCTGAGTCAGGCGGAGCGCCGCTGCCGCAACACGCCCGCGCCGCCTCCCGACTCCCGGTGGATGCGCGCCACGGACAGGGCCAGGAAGACGAGCAGCCCCACCAGCAGTCCGCCCCCGAAGGCGACGATGAGCAGCACGGGCTGAGCCTCCTTGAACATGCCTCGCACGAGTCCTCCGCCAATGGACTCGGTGAGCTGGGACATGCGCGCCTCCCTGCACCCCCGCGCCGCGTCCCCCTCGAGCCCCACGCACTCGGGGAAGAGCGGGCCGAACTCGTCCTTCGACTGCTGGATGACCGAGGCGGCCACCTGACCGGCCGCCGCCGACATGCTCCGCGCCAGCGGCCCCGAGCCATCCGCGCCGAGCTGGCGCTCGAGTTCCGCGCCGAGCCCCCGGGCGAGCTGCGCGGACAGCACGGACACGGGCCCCCGCGACCCGAGGCCCGACCCGCCCGTTCCCGTGGAGGCCGCCGCTCCGCCAGCAGGAGCCGGTGTTCCGCCCCCGCCCCCACCCGCCGCGCCTCCACCCGAGGCCACACTGCCGGGGTTCTCCTCGAGCTGTTGGGCCTTGGGCGGGGGCTCCCCGGTGATGAGCGCATCCAGGGCGCCCCGGGTCATCTGTCCCGCCGTGCCCCGCGCGAGGGAGCCCTCCTGCTCCTGGTCGACCTCTTCCTTCTGCTGGCGGATCGCCTCCAGGGCCCCCTTGGTGCTCTCGCGAACCACCGTGGCACAGCCCAGGACACCCGATACCTGCACGAGCATGAGCAGACCCAGGAGGTTCTTCTTGGACATGACCGTCTCCTCACCGGGGTCGCATCCGACCAGCCCCCCCGTGGCTTCAACATACGTATGGGGGTAAGGGAGAATGGGCTGCATGCATGATGAGCCCTCGCCTGCCTGGAGGCTCCATCCCGGCCCGGAGAACCCCCTATGACGCCCTCCCGACCACTTGCCGCACCCCATTACCCGCGCGGGGTGTTCGTGGGACTGCTGCTCGCCACCCTCACCGGCTGCGCCACGCTGCCCGCCGTGCGCGCCTCGAGCGAGCCCGTGCCCGTGCTCTTCGTCCCCGGCACGGATGACAACGCCAACCGGCTCAACCCCATGCTCGACACATTCGTGGCCGCGGGCTGGCCCCGGGACCGGCTCCACGCCGTGGACCTCCACCCCAACAATGGACAGCTCCCCATCGAGGCCGTCGCCTACCAGGTGGGCCGCGCCGCCGAGGCGCTGCGCCGGCGCACCCACGCCGAGCGCGTCGACGTGGTGGCCTTCAGCCAGGGCGCCCTGTCCACGCGCTACTGGATGCAGTCACTGGGTGGGCAGCCCCACGTGCGTCGCTTCGTGTCCATCTCCGGGCCGCACCAGGGAACGTGGCTCGCGTACCTGCGGAGGGATCCAGCCCTGGTGCAGATGCGGCCCGACAGCTCCTTCCTGCTCGAGTTGAACCGGCGCGAGAAGCCCTTCGGCGACACCGAGGTCTTCTGCTTCTGGACGCCCCTGGATGGCGTCATCTTCCCCGCGGAGAACTCGCGCCTGCCCGGCGCGCACGAGCGCGTCTTCCACGTCCCCTTCCACCCGACGATGATCACCCACCCCGGGGTCATCTCCGCGGCCATCGAGGTACTGGCGAGCCCCACGCCGAACGATGTGCCGTGAGCCTGCCCGCCCGCCCCCCTGCCATGCCGACGATGGGCGGATTCCAGCTTGGCGCCCGCCGCCACCATCCCCACCCTGTGGCTCTGAAGCGAACCGGCGGGCATTCCCTCCGGAAACACTCGACCAGGGGCTAGTTCATGACCACCAAGTTTCCCAGCCACATCAACCTGCCGCGCGAGGCCCGCTCCGAGCTGATCGATCTGCTCAACACCTGCCTGGCGACGGCCGTGGACCTGCACTGGCAGGTCAAACAAGCGCACTGGAACATCCGCGGCAACCACTTCATCAGCCGCCATCTGCTCTTCGACAAGGTGGCCGACCACGTGCGCGATCACGCCGATAAGTTCGCCGAGCGCGCCGGGGCCCTGGGCGGCTACGCGGAGGGCACCATCCGGCTGGCCACCAAGAACAGCGAGCTGGAGGAGTACGACCTGAGCGCCGTGAACGGGGATGACCACGTCCGCGTCATCGTCGACCGGGTGTCGCGCTACGCGGCCACCATCCGCGACGGCATCCAGCGCTGCGACGAGCTCAATGATCCGGTCACCTCGGATCTGCTCACGCAAGTGCTCGGCACGGTGGAGGAGGACCTGTGGTTCCTCGAGAGCCACCTGTACGGCTCGTCCAACATCGCCCGCGAGGAGACCGGCCCCTCCGTCATCCGCGAGGAGACCAACGCCTCGCCCAACGCCTGAGTCGTCTTCTCGTTGTCTTCTCCATGAGCGGCCCCGCCCGACATGAGGCGGGGCTTGCACGGTGGACGGGGGCGATCTTCTGATACGCCCCCATGTCCCCTTCCTCCCCCGCCCATGGGCTGGACCGTGAGAGCCGGCGAACCAAGGCCGCCCGGCGGTTGCTCACCTCGCGTCTGGCCGACGCGCGCCGGGCTGAAGCCGCCCTCACCCGGAAGCTCACCCCGAAGCGCGTCCACGACCTGAGGGTGGCCACCCGCCGGCTGCGCGCGGTGCTCGAGGCGTTCCACGACCTCGGAGACCTGAAGGCGCGCGAGCGCGAGGTGAAGCGGCTCCAGGACGCGCTCGGCGAGGTGCGGGATCTCCACGTCCAGGGCGCCTGGCTGGAAGAGGTGGCCCAGAAGGGCGAGTCCTCGAGACGCGCCGGCTTCCAGGCGATGCACGCGCGCCTGATATCCCCCCTGCCCGACAAGGAACGGCGGCTGCGGCGCGCGCTCGTGCGCTGGGCGGACCAGACCGTCCCCGCGCTCGAGCGGGAGACGCGGCGACTCAAGGGTCCGGGCAAGTACGGGGGGCGGCGCGTGCGCCAGGAGCTGAGCCACCGCCTGCGCCAGTTGGCATCCCTCATGGAGAACCGCGCGAAGGACCTGACCCCCGCCATGGCGCATGCGCTGCGCAAGGACGTGAAGAAGCTGCGCTACGAGGCCGAGCTCTTCGTCCCCGCCCTGGGCCGCGAGGTGAAGCCCCTCATCAAGGCCCTCGTGCCCTTGCAGGAGGCACTGGGTGACTTGCATGACGCGGACGTGCGGCTGCACCTGCTCCAGCACTTCGCCCTCCATGGCTCCGCGGCCCAGCGCGCCGCGGCACGCACACTGCTCAGGGGCGCGCGCGCGGAGCGTGCCCAGCACGCCGCCCGGGCTGGACGGCACCTCGGGGACTGGCATGACGAGAAGCGCACGCACGCCCTGTGCGCACTGCTGGAATGAGCGGTACTCGGCTCTACCCTTCTCCGTCATTTGCACGTAGAGGAGGCGCCCCATGCCCGCCTGCGGACTCGACTTCGGAACCAGCAACACGGCACTCGCCCTCCCGGACGGAACGGTGCTCCCCGTCTCCCCCGGCTACAGCGACCCGCGCCTCTACCGCTCCGTCATCTTCTTCCCCGAGGACGAGCGCGACGCGTACACGGGCGCCCCCGCCATCTCCCGCTACCTGGAGGACCCCTCGGGCCGCTTCATCCAGTCCGTGAAGTCCTTCCTGCACAGCGCCTCCTTCCGCGCCACGCAGATCCGCGGCCGCACCGGCTCATCGAGGACCTGGTGGCGCTGCTGTTGCGCCGCGTGCGCGAGGCCGCCGCCCCCCACACCGGCGGCACCGCCCCCGAGTGCGTGGTGCTCGGCCGCCCCGCCCTCTTCTCCACCGACGCCGCCGCGGACACGCTCGCCGAGCAGCGCCTGCGCCGCGCCGCGGAGAGCGCCGGCTTCACCCAGATTCAATTCCTCATCGAGCCCATCGCCGCCGCGCTCTCCTACGAGGCGCAGCTCACCCGCGACGAGCTCGTGCTGGTGGCGGACTTCGGCGCGGGCACCACGGACCTGACGCTCATGCGGCTGGGGCCCTCGCGCCGGGGCAATCCGGACCGGCGCGCGGACGTGGTGGGCTCCACCGGTGTGCGCATTGGTGGTGACCGCTTCGACGCGGAGATCATGCGCCACTCGCTCCTGCCGCGCTTTGGCGCCGGCTCCACCTACCGCGTGCGGGGCTTCAGCGACAAGCGGCTGCCCGTGCCCCAGCACGTCATGGCCAAGCTCCTGTCCTGGCACGAGATGTCCTTCATCCGCGAGAAGTCCACCCAGGAGCTGCTGGAGCTGATGCAGGAGTCCAGCGACAAGCCCGCCGAGGCCGCGGCCCTCTACGATCTCGTCATGGACAACCTGGGCTACCGGCTCTTCCGCGCCATCGAGGCGGCCAAGGTGCGGCTGTCCTCCGAGGAGGAGACCACGCTGGACTTCGAGGAGGCGCGCATCCAGCTGCACGAGCGCATCACCCGCGCGGACTTCGAGACGGCGTGCGAGCCGCTCTTGCGCGAGCTGAGCGAGGTGACCGAGGGACTGCTCGCGCGCTGCGCGGGAGCGGGCGAGGTGGACGCGGTGTTCCTCACGGGAGGCTCCTCGCAGATTCCCTCGGTGCGCCGGCTCTACACCCAGCGCTTCGGCGAGGAGCGCGTGCGCACCCGGGACGCCTTCACCTCCGTGGCCGAGGGCCTGGGACGGGCCTCGGCCTCGCTGTGAGGGGCGCCTTCCCTCCTCAGTACTTCGAGAGCCAGCTCGCGATGGGCGACCACACCAGCTGGTCCGCATCGGAGGCGAGGAACAGATCCGCGTGGCCGAAGTCCCATGCGAGCTCGCTGTCCGCCGGCGCCGCACGCGCAGGGTGGAGATGTCCTTGTCCTTGGTGCCGAGCTGCTTCAGGGTCGCGTGGCCGAGATCGCCCACGCCCCCGGCGGTGCCCACGTACAACACCGGCACCTTCACCTTATCCAGCCGGTCGTTGTAGGGCAGGGTCGGCGAGCCGCACCACAGCGCCAGCGTCTCCACCTGCTCTCCACTGCTCTGGAAGGGCGAGGCCTGCCGCATCACGTCGAAGAAGAAGCGCTCGTTCGTCCAGGTGAGGCCCGTGGGCGTCGTGCCCGAGAAGATGCCGCCGGTGAAGTGGTACCAGTCGAAGAGGGGAATGCCCTGCAACATGTAGGTGGCGGACCCCGCCAACAGCGCGGCCTGCCGGTTGGTGAGCCCCAGCAGGTACGGCGAGGGCCCCGTGGGCTCGGTGGCGGCGAACACGCCCAGTCCCTGGACCGTCTGGCCACTGCCCTCCACGTAGACGCCCGACTGCTGGAGCGCGGAGAGCATGGTGTACCCATCACACGCGGCATTGGAGAGTTCCTTCTGGATCGTGTCCTTCCTGTCGAAAACATAGGCCATGTCCACGGGGACGAAGGCACTCACCAGGCGCTGATTCGCCGGCGACTTCGCCTCCGCGTTGAGCAGCGCGTACCCGATGGTGGCGCCCCGGCTCCAGCCCAGCAACGGCATGGGCTCCCCACCGAGGGGCCCAGCGAGCGCACCTGGTTGGCCAGGAGCAATCCGGCGCGCACGTCCTGGACGTGCGTCTCCAGGTTCCAGCCCTGCATGAAGGTGAAATCGGTGGTGGTCGCGGGGACGTGCACCCAGCGCAGATCAACCCCCACACATCCCTTCCCTGGCGCGCCGGTAGAGGGCGAAGGACTTCTCGCGCGGCACCGCGGAACTCTCCACGCTCGGAAGGAAGGCACCCCTGAAGCCCCAGAGGTCTCCATGCACCAGGAAGACGGGCTTCTGGCCAACCCGGGGATGCCCGGAAGCAGCTCCGTCACCACGCGGTGGACGGTGATGACGTCGTAGGCGCCAGGGCCCACCCGCACGGTGTAGCTGTACTCGGCGATCCCCCCATCCACCACCCGCCGTGAGGCCTCCTGCAACCTGCCCGCGGTGAGGCTCTCCGCGAGGCTCTCGACGTCCAGGAGCGCATCCGGGGAGGACACGTCCCCAGGCTCGGGCGGCGGCGTCTCGCCCGCCATCGCCGGGCCCACCACGCACAGCAAGAGACACACCACCCACTTGATTGGAGACCTCATCGCACACCCCTCCAGAGGGGAAAGTCGTCAATGAGGAAAAATTGTCCTTCAAGGGAGTCTGGACAACCCAACCTGTGAACTTTTAGCGCCCGATTGTGGGGTGGGGCACGGAGGCGCGAACTCGCCTCTTGCCGAAGCACGCCTTCAGGGCGTCAGACCCAGAGCCTGGCGGATGTCCTCCACCTGACGCGAGGCCCAGTGCCGCCGGTGGTTGTCCAGGGTGCTGAAGCTGCGCGGCTCCATCCGATCGATGTACAGCGTGCCGTCCAGGTGATCCACCTCGTGCTGGAGGATGCGCGCGTACCAGCCGCGGGCGGAGCGGGAGAAGGGCTGGCCCTGCTCGTCGAAGGCCTCCACCCGCACGCCACGCGCGCGACGCACCAGGGCGAGGAAGCCCGAGACGCTCAGGCACCCCTCCTGGAACTCGGCCGGCGTCGCGTCCTCCACGATGAGCCGCGGGTTGATGAGGACATGGAAGTCCACGGGCTCGCGCTCACGCGCAGCCAGATCCGCGGCGGGCAGGCCCGCCATGTACTCCGCCCGATCCTCGATGACCACCAGCCGCACGTCCACCCCGACCTGCAGGGCCGCGAGTCCCACCCCCGGCGCGTCCCGCATGGTGTCGCGCATGAGGGAGATGAGCTGCCCAGTGGCGGGGCTCGTCATCTCCTCGGGGGTGAGGTCTCGCGCACGCCGGCGCAGGACCGGTTCTCCGGCCTGGACGATTTTCAGAACCATGGCCGGGGACGATACGCGCAAGCGTGGCGCCCGGGCGCGGGGAATCCGCGGAGGTGTCCGCTTCAATCCCCTGGCGGTGAGCGCTTGCCCGGGCCACGCGTGCGCCAGATGTCCGAGGCGAGCGCCGCCGTGCAGCGCAGCTCGCTCGGAGACAACTGGCGCAGGAGCGTGGCCGGTGGAGCAGTTCCGCGGACAGCTCCGCGTCCCGCTCCCGCGTGCCGGCCTCCTGCTCCGGCCAACCGGCGCCCAGCCCCAGCAGTTCGCTCGCCGACAGATGCAGCGTCGAACACAACCGGTGCAGCGTGGGCACGCTGGGCAACATCTGCCCGCGCTCGATCCGGCCATAGATCGCCGTGGCGATCCCTACTTGAGAGGACACATCCGCCTGGGTCAGTCCCGCCTTCTCCCGGGCCGCCAGGAGGGCCGCCCCCAGGTTGCGCTTCAGCGTGTCGAGGTCGTCCATTCCCCGGGGACACTACTTCTGAAAACAGATGGAGGGAATCAACTTGTCTGGTTGACCTCCAATCCGCCCTCGATTCGTCACCCGGCGCGCATCACCCATCCCTGCGCGTGGACGCCTGGACGTCACTCAGTCGCGTTCGTAGATGGGGTTTTCCTGGAGCCAGGCGTCGAAGAGCGCGTCGGCGAAGGCCTTGCCCGGAATCATCGCGCCCTGGGAGCCCTCGCCCGACACCATCAACCCCTTCTCCGGCAGATAGGTGATGAGGAGCGAGTCCCCCGAGTCCACGGCGCGCAGCGACTGGAGCAACTGCTCCGACTGCCGCTTCATGTCCGCCGAGTGCATCACGGCGCTGTGGGACAGGAAGCCCCGGAAGGCGTTGGCCAGCTCGTCACGCGGGATGCTGCGCTTGAAGTGCAGCTGCAGCTGCTTGGGCCCCTGGAAGGAGATGGCCTCCCGGGTGGAGCCCGGCGTCTGCTCCAGGTACAGCCCCCAGACGTAGAGTTCGAAGAAGAGCAGCTTCTTGAGCTCGATGTGATCCAACAGCAGTTTCTTGCCTTGGAGCGAGATGGCGTCCGGCAGTCGTACGCCCCCCACGGCGCGGGCCTGGGCCGTTCCCGCGAACAGCACCATCGCCACCACCGCGCCCACCACCCACCGCGCTCCCCGTCCCCCGAACCCCACACCGTCCAGTCGCTTGGGCATCATGTGGTGAAATTGTTCATCGCCCCGATCGCCGACCAGTCCCATCTATTCCGGACATCATACGAGGGCTCGCCTGCCCGCTTGCCGAGGGGAGCCCTCGGCGATAGGTGATGGGGGTGATCCTCTCGAGCTTCCAGTTGGGTGAAGGACAGCGGCCGACGGTGCTGCTGCATGGCTTTCTCGGCACGGGGCGCAACCTGCGCTCGCTGGCGGCGGCCTGGAGCGCGGCGGACCCGAGCCGCCGCTTCCTGCTGCCGGACCTGACGGGCCATGGGAGCTCGCCGCCGTTGCCGCCCGGGGCCACGCTGTCCCGTGTGGCCATGGACGTGGTGGAGACGGCGCGCGCGGCGGGATTCGAGGGGCCCCTGGATTTCGTGGGGCACTCCATTGGAGGCCGCGTGTCGCTGGCCGCGAGCATGGCCACGCCCGGGGACGTGGCGAGCGTCACGCTGCTGGACATCACCCCGGGCCCCATTCCCCCGGGCCTGTCCGAGAGCGGCAAGGTGCTGGAGAAGCTGCGGGCGTCTCCCGCCCGGGCCGCGGACCGCAAGGCGATGCGCGAGGAGCTGACGGGACGGGACCTGTCGGGCCCACTCTCGGACTGGCTGCTCATGAACCTGGAGCCCGCGCCGGAGGGAGGGTGCGCTGGCGCTTCGACCGGGAAGCGCTCGGCGAGTTCCACGCGCGGGTGAACGGCGAGCAGTTCTGGGAGGCCCTGTCGCGCCCGGGGCTGCCGGTGCGCTGTATTCGCGGGGGCCGGGCCGCCTACGTCTCGGATGTCGACGCCGCTCGGATGGAGGCCCTGGGCTGTCCGGTGGAGACGCTCCCCAACGCGGGACACTTCGTCCACGTGGACGAGCCGGACGCGCTGCTGCGCTGGCTGCTGCGCGGCTGACCCGGCCCGGGCTCCTGGCGGGCAGAGGAGCGGCGGCTGAACCTGTCATCCATCGCGAGGCCCCCGAGCGGTGGTGACATTCGTTCCATGCAAGCCGATTCCAAGCGCATGCTCGGCGAGATCCTGATGGAGCTGGGACTGCTCGATCGTGCTCGACTTCGTCTCGGTCTGGTGCACCACCACGAGCTGGGAGTGCCCCTCGGCAGGGCGCTGGTGCGCGAGGGCCTGTGCACCGAGGCGGACGTGTTGCGCGCGCTCGCCCAGCAGGCGGGCTTCCCCGCCATCGACCTGGACAGGGAGCCGCTCCACCCGAAGCTCACCCGGCTGGTGTCCAAGCGCGTCGCCCGGAAGTACCGGGTCATCCCGCTGCGGCTCGACAAGGGCGAGCGCGAGGTGCTGCACATCGCCCTGCCCGCGCCCGCCTCCCTGGAGGCCCTGGACGCCGTGCGGGCCGTCTCGGGCAAGCCCCGCGTCGAGCCGTACGTCGCGTCGGACCCGGCCATCTCCCGGGCGCTCTTCGCGCTCTACCGGTTCCAGGAGCAGGCCGAGCCCCCCGTGAACCAGCCCACGCCGGAGCGGGGATCCGACGCGCCCGTCCTCCTCTATGCATGGCCGCCCGTCACGGCGACCCTCATCTCCCGCTCGCTCGCCCGCGAGGGGATCCGCACCCGGGTCATCTCCCCGCTGGAGACGCTGCACACCACCGCCTCGGACCTCGGTGTTCGCCCCCGTGCAGGCCATGGAGGGACTGCTCGCGGGAGAGGCGCGCATCGGCGGCACGCTGCTGCTCGCGGGCTCCTCGGACGACGAGGACCTCGCGCGGGCGCACCGCATCGGCGCCAAGGGGTACGTGGCCAATCCGCTCGACGGCTACATGGTGCTGCGGGCCATCCGCCGGCTGCGCCCCCGGACCGGAGAGGGCTCGGGCGCCCAGGGCTCGGTGTGACGCTCACTCGTTGCTGAAGAACAGCCCGGCGGCACCGCCCCGCGACGAGTACTCCAGCAATGGCAGATCATCCGTGGCGTCCCGTGGATCGTCGAACAGGCTGGGAACGTCCTGGGGCCTGAGACCCTGGGAGAAGAGGCGTCCCACCGACGGGGGCGCGATGATCCCGATGCCGCGCAGCGCCTCGCGAACGCCGGGAGTGGCCGCCAGCGCGTCGATCCTCGCCGGGTCGGCCACGAGCGGCCTGTCCGAGGCGACCACGTTGAAGCCATTCTGGTACGAGGGGAACAGGAGCACGTACTTGAACGAGCGCCCCATGGTGCTGAGCACCAGGCGGCGCTCGGTGCCAAAGGCGTGCTGCAGCACGACGCCCCCCTCGTTGAGGTGCTGCTTGACGACCTCGTAGAAGTCCGCGTGGAAGAGGCTCGAGCCTCCCGGCAGGCGGGGATCCGACACGTTGATGGACACGATGTCGAACCGGTCCTTCAACCGGGTGAGGTAGTGCCTGCCATCGTCGATCACCACGCGCACGCGGGGGTTGCGGTGGTAGGCGAAGTTGTAGGGCTCGAACATGTCGGCCGTGTCCACGAGCGCCGGGAGGATCTCCACCGCGTCCACCCGCTCCAGTTGGGGGTACAAGCCGAGCGCGCCCGCCGTGATGCCGTAGCCACTGCCGAGCACCACCACGCTCTTCGCCTCGGGGTGGAAGAACATCCCCAGGTGGCCCTGCATCTGCTGCACGTACGAGGTGCTCGCCGCCCCCAGGTAGTGGATGAGCCGGGTGTGGTTGTTGGTGACGCTGAGCATGCCATTGGGCAGGGCATTCACCTGGAACACGCCGTAGCGATCCTCGTCCCGGTACACCATCTCGGTGTGGGGCTCGTGGGTGATGAGCTCCTCGGGCAACGCCAGGGGCACGAGGGCGATCACCCCCGTCACCCCCGCGAAGCCCGCCAGCTTCCACGGACGCTCGCGCACGGCGACGAGGAAGATTCCCGCGGCCACCGGCAGGCCAGGGCCACCAGGTAGCCGATGCCCCGGTAGACGCCCACCGTGGGCAGCAGCCAGAACCCGGCGAGCAGCGAGCCCGCCACCGAGCCCACGGTATTCACCAGATAGAACAGGCCCGCCGCGAGGCCCGAGCGCCGCTGAGTGAGGCGCGAGGCCGTGAGGCTGAGCGGGAACAGACAGCCCATGGCCAGCATCATCGGCGCCACCAGCACCAGCGTCTGGAAGATGCGCGCGAGGAAGAACACCCCGTTGCTCGCGGGCAGCCTGCCCTCGACCCCGGCCTGGTGCTGGATCCACCACTCCGTCATGGCCGAGCACGCCACCAGGAGCGCCGCCGAGACGACCACCACCCCACCGAGCAGCTCCGGCAGCCGGCGGCCGAAGCGGCGCATCAACCGCTCGGCGAGCCACGAGCCCCCGGAGAGCGACAGGAGCACGCACGCCATGAAGATGCCGAAGGCATGGACGCGGTTGCCCAGGAAGTAGCTCGACAGCCGCGTCCAGGCGACCTCCGCGCCCAGGGTCAGCAGGCCACTCGTGGCGGACACCGCCAGCAGCAGGCCCTGCGACAGGGGGAAGCGCTCGGACTCGGCCTCGGAGCCGGCGGGCGTGGCGGACGCGGCGTCGGGGGATGGCGCGGGCGCGCCGCGCGAGAGCAACGCCGGCAGACAGACCGCGGCCGCGAGCAGGTTGAACAGGGCCCCCAGCGCCACCGAGGCGCGCACGCCCAGCAGGGGAAGCAGCACGAAGCCACAGAGGAGGGTGCCCAGCGAGGCGCCCAGCGTGTTGAGCGCGTAGAGGATGTTCACCCCCCGCACCTCGAGCCCCACGCGCCGGGACGCCGCGACCATGAGGGGGAAGGTGGCGCCCATGAGCAGCGTGGGCAGCAACACCAGCGCGAGCACGAAGAAGAAGATGAGGGCCACCCGCGTGGCGCCCTGATGGTCTCCGCCGAGGATGAGCGTGTCGCGGCCCAGGAACAGCAGCAGACCCGCCGCGCCCGCGGTGAACGCGATGGCCACCTCCACCCAGGCATAGCGCGCAGGGGCTCGGCCAGGACATCCGCCTTGCGCCCGGCCAGCCACGCGCCGAGCGCCAGCCCCACCATGAAGGCCGCGAAGATGGTCGAGGCCGCCTCCACGGTGGAGCCCACCATGAGCGACAGCGAGCGGATCCACAACGTCTCGGCGATCAACGCGGCGGCGCCCGAGAACACGGTGGCCACCTTCAATCCCAACCACGTCCGCTTCAAGACGTCACTCACGGCGTGTTCTCCTTCAACAAAGACTCTCGCAGTGCCCGGTCCTCGGGGCGCGGCGGCCCCAACTGCCGCAGGAACTCGAGGTGGGCCAGCGTCTCGGCCTTCAGGCCCCGCTGAGCCATGACCCGGGCGAGGATGCGCCGCACCTCGGGGACCAGCGGGCCCTGGCTGTAGAGCCGCAAGAGCGCCTCGTCCTCCACCGGACGGCCCAACTGGAGCATCAACTCCAGCCGCAGCACCTCCGCGGCCAGCCCCACCCGGGACAGGGAAGACTCCGACTCGAGCACCGACAGCGCCCGCTCCAGCTGGCCGTTGCGCACCAGTTCCTCCACCAACGCCAGGCGCGCCGCCGGCGGGGCCTCCGGGTCCCAGCGCAGCAGGTAGTCGACATACGAGAGCGGCGGAGACTGGCGGCCACCGTTGGTGAGCAATTGCCGGCACAGCGGATCCATCGAGTGACTCACCCGCTGCAGGACGGCGCAGCGCACCCCCAGGGTGTCGCGCGTGAGGGGAGCACCCCCGAATCCGGGAACGGACAGGTCGACCTGGACGAGGCTCAGCGGAGACCACGGTCTGACCTCGCCCTGATTGAGCGAGACCGAGGCCATCACGAACTCCAGCTGGGGCCGATCGAAGGTATTGAGCGGCGCGTCCCAGTCGATGGCGAACAGCTCGTGCCGGCGCAGGATGAGGTGGGAGTACAGCTCGTTCAGGCTCACGCCGAGCCCATGCGCCGTGAACAGGGCCTTCAAGTCCTCGGGCCAGGCCTCCTCGGGAAGCGGATGGGGCTCGAGCGGCCGGTTGCCGCACACCACCTGCGTGTACACGGACGTGAGGAAGACGAAGTGGCAGTCGGCGAAGCTCTGGCGCAACGTCTCGAAGATGATGCGCGCGCCGTCCTGGGTGACCCGCACGTCGAACCACATGGAGTACACCCCGCCCTCGGAGAGGCGGCTCTTGACCAGCTCGAAGAACTCGCGCGTGTACAGCTTGCTCGACGAGAAGTAGAGCGGGCTGGTGACGGTGTTGACGATGGCGTCGTAGCGCTCCTGGGAGCGGGCGAGCGTGGTGATGCCATCCTCGAGCAGCAGCTGGAACCCGGGACGCGACACCAGCCCGAGGTTGTTCGGCGAGAAGCGGGACAGGGCCGCCGCCACGGCCGGATTGATCTCCACGCCATCCGTGCGCGCGAACAGGCTGGCGGTGGCGCCCGCGGTGATGCCCGTGCCCACGCCGAGCACCAGCGCCCGCTCACGCCGGGGCGTGTAGAGCGCGGGCGAGGTGCCGACGAGCAGCTCGCTGAGGTTGGTGCGCCCCGAGCGGGACGAGACCAGGGAGCGGTAGCCGTTGATGATGACCGACTCCTCGCCTTGCGCGTCACGCACCAGGCTGAGCGCGCTGTCGAAGCGCTTGAGCAGCTCCATCTCGCGCACGTTGGACAGGGTGCGCGAGAGGATCTCGGCGGTGGCGAAGTCGCGGTAGGACAGCTGCAGGAGCGCGTCGGACCACGTCACGGCGGTGAGGACGATGAGCGGCAGGGGCAGCAGCCGCGCGCCCCAGGACACCGCGTGCGAGCGCTCCCGGACGACCAGCCCCGCCACCCACAGGCCCACCGGGAAGAGCAGCGCCAGGAGCCGGAACGACAGGTTCTCGTAGAGCACCGCGACGGCCAGCACATAACCCAGGCAGTTGCCGAAGCTCGACACGGCGAGCATGCGCCCCGCGGTGGTGCGCGCGCCGGACAGCTCACCGAGCAGTGCCGGCACCGTGGCGCCGAACACCGTCAGGGGCACCAGCCCCATGGCCGTGAGCATCACGCCCTTGCACAACGAGCTGAGCAGGGGCGTCACGCCGAACGCCGCGTTGACATACCCCCACGCATGGATGAGCGGCTGCAGGAGCCACAGGCTCGCGCCCACCGCGGCGGCGCCGAGCAGCAACCAGGTCTCGAAGCGGACCTTCCACCGGTGCACCAGCCGGTGCCGAGAGAAATCCCCGCCAACCCCAGCGCCAGTACCAGGGCGAAGTTCTCATGGAAGGGCCCGAAGACGATCTCCGTCACCTTGAGGAGGAAGAGCTGGAACAGCCCGCTCAGCGCGCTGGCGGCGAAGAGCGCGCCCACCCACCGCGCGGGCACGGGCTCGCGGGCGTCCTGGCTCTGCTCCGGGGGAGGCGCGAGCGGCCGGAGCACCAACGCGCTCACCAGATTGAGCAACGCCAGGAACATCAGCGTCTGCTGGATGCCCAGCGCGCGCAGCAGGCCATACTCCATGGCCAGCACGCACGCGGCTCCGCCCAGGTTGTAGATCCAATAGACGATGTTGAAGGCATCCGCGGGCCGCTCGGTGCCCAGGTAGTGCCGGGCGTAGAGCGAGAAGAGCGGCACCGAGAACCCGATGAGCAGCGCGGGAACGAACGCGAACGCGAACGCGGTGATCGCCACCGCCCAGCGACCCAGCCCCAGCACCGGCACCAGGAACTCGAGCACGGCCTGGGTGTCGCCGCCCAGGGTCCAGGCGACCCCCAGCGCGTACACACCAATGCCGAGTTCCACCAGCCACAACCCCTTGACGAAGCGGTGGGCCACCCAGGCGCCCACGCCGATTCCCATCAGGAAGCTGGTCAGGATGGCCGCGTTGACCTGGAACATGTCGCCCAGGTGGGCCGTCAACTCGCGCGAATAGAGCAGTTCGTACGCGATGCCGCACCATCCCGACAGCAGCGCGACGATGGGCAGGAATCTGGGGCGATTCGAGGAGCGCAAGTCGCGCAGCCTACAAACACGAGCGGTTCACGCAAGGCGTTCGTCTTCCCCCACGGGCATGAACCTGGGGGAAACCGGAGCGTTCACTCCCTTCCCTTCTCCCGCTGCCCACGGACGCGGCGCATGCCCGTCTGGCTGCTTCTCCGTCAAGCTTCTTGCACAAAGGGCGGGCGGCATATACCTTATTCGTGGAAAGCCCCCGAGGCTTATAAAAATAAGGTCCACCAGCCGACATGGATGAGCTCGACTACCACCTCCTCGACCTGTTGCAGCGCGAGGGCCGCGCCACGCAGTTGGAGCTGTCCCGGGCGGTGGGGCTGTCCCAGCCGGCGGTGGCCGAGCGCATCCGCAAGCTCGAGGAGCGGGGAGTCATCACGGGCTACGCGGCGCACGTGGACGCGTCGAAGCTGGGCAAGGACATCACCGCCTTCATTGGCGTGAGCATCGAGCATCCCAAGTACTTCGAGGGCTTCGCCAAGAAGGTGCTGGCACTGCCCGAGGTGCTCGAGGCCCACCGCGTGGCGGGGCAGGACTCGTACATCCTCAAGGTGCGCACCCGGAACACGAAGACGCTCGACACCCTGCTCGTGGAGACGCTGCGGGTCATCGCGGGCGTCACGCGCACCCACACCACCATCGTCCTCACCTCCATCAAGGAGGGGACGCACGTCCACGTCTCTGAAGAAGAGCTGAAAGGAGCCTGAAACATGATCGCCGCCTCCCTCGCCCCTGCTCCTCCGCCGTTCCTGCTCTCCCAGCGCATGTCGCGCATGAAGGCCTCCGCGGTCCGGGAGATCCTCAAGGTGGCCGAGCGTCCGGATGTGCTCTCGTTCGCGGGCGGCCTGCCGGCTCCCGAGCTCTTCCCGGTGGAGGCCATCGCCCAGGCCCACGCGGAGGCCTTCGCCGAGGAGGGCCGCGCCGCGCTGCAGTACAGCACCACCGAGGGCTACGGCCCCTTGCGCGAGTGGATCTGCGCGCACCTGGGCGAGCGCGGTCTGCGCGTGGGGGTGGATCAGGTGCTCATCACCAACGGCTCGCAGCAGGGCATCGAGCTGGTGGCCAAGGTGATGCTCGACCCGGGCGACCTGGTGGTGGTGGAGAACCCCAGCTACCTCGCCGCGCTGCAGACGTTCAGCGGCTACGAGGCCTCCTACGCCGTCGTGGGCAGCGACGATGACGGCATGCGCGTGGACGAGCTCGAGCGCCTGGTCACCTCGCGCAAGCCCAAGCTCATCTACCCGGTGCCCAACTTCCAGAACCCCAAGGGCACCACGCTGTCGCTGGAGCGCCGGCACGCGCTCGTGCGCTTCGCCCAGCGCCACCGCATCCTCATCCTCGAGGACAACCCCTACGGCGAGCTGCGCTTCCGGGGGCAGCACCTGCCGTCGCTGGCCTCGCTCGACGACCAGGGCGTGGTGGTCAGCCTCGGTTCGTTCTCCAAGACGCTGGCGCCCGGGTTGCGCATCGGGTGGATGGTGGGGCCGCGGGACATCCTCCGGGCGGTCACCGTGGTGAAGCAGGCGGCGGATCTGCACACCGCCACGGTGGCGCAGCGGGCCACGGCGCGGCTGCTCACGAACTTCGACTTCAATGCCCACCTGGAGCGCCTGCGCGTCATCTACGGGGAGCGCTGCATGGCCATGCTCGCGTCGCTGGAGCGGCACATGCCGGTGGGCACCCGGTGGACGCAGCCGGATGGTGGCATGTTCGTGTGGGCGGAGCTGCCGCGCGGCATGAGCGCGGACGCGCTCTTCCCCCTGGCGCTGGAGAAGCGCGTGGCCTTCGTGCCGGGCGCGCCCTTCTACGCCGCCGAGCCGCGCCACGAGTTCATGCGCCTGAACTTCTCCAACCGTCCGCCGGAGCTGCTGGAAGAGGGCATGCGCCGGCTCGGCGCCGTCATCGCCTCCCAGCAGCAGTGAGCCCCCGAGGGCTTCGCCCGCTCGGCCGCCCGCTCCCCATCCACCCGGAGCGGGGAGGCCGCCGCGCGCTGGACGGGATGCCTAGGAGCTTGTCGGCGAATCGGCCAGGAGGACGGTGGCGCGTAGCAGGCACCAGGTGGCGCACCAGCAGCGGAGGTGACGGTATCCCCTGGTGCACTGCGCCGGGCGGGCAGCCCCGCCTGCTACGCGGGCTGCGCTACCAGGGCGGGCAACTCCCAGCCCTGCCGGTACAGCTTCTTGAGGTTGTGCACCGCGCACGCCAAGGAGAATTCTCCGCGCACCTTGGGCAGGCCCCGCAGCGAGAAGCGCGGCAGCGTCCCGTTCTTCACCTGGCCGATGACGGGCTCGGCCGTCACCTTGCGCCGCGCGTACGCCTTGCGTCCCCGCTTCGTCAGCAGCTTGCGCTTCATCCGCTCCTTGAAGCTCAGGCCCTTGGGCGGGCGTCCGCGCGGTGCCGCTGGCGCCTCGTGTCCGTGCTTGGCGCGGCCGGTGGCGACAAAGCACTGCACGCCCTGGGCCTCCACCTGCTCAATGTCCTCCTGGCACAGGTAGCCCGAGTCCGCGCTCAGCTCCACGGGCAACAGCCCCGTGTTGCCCCGCACCTGCTCCACCATCGGCTCGAGCTGACGTGCATCGTTGCCGCTCTGCCCCACCTCTTGCGCCACTATCAACTGCGTGTCCGCGTCCACCGCCACCTGCGCGTTGTAGGACTGCTGGAAGCTGCCTGCCCGGGGCATGATTCTGGAGTCCGGGTCGGTGAAGTTGCGCTGCGCCTTCTCGCTGGGTTTGGCCTCCTCGGGCTTGTCCTCGCCCTTGGCCTCCGCCTTCTGCCGGGCCTCCTTCTCCAACTCTTCCTTGGCCTGGCGAATCTTCTGCCGGCGCCTGCTCTTGTCCACCGCCAGCGCCAGCTTCTTGTCCGCCTCCAACTCACGCGCCGCCTGCCGCAGGCGCTCGGCGCGCTTGTTGGGGTCCTTCATCTCCTCGGGCAACTCATCCCCGCGCCGCCCCTTGCCAAAGCGCCTGTCCTCCTCGGCATCCCGCGCCGCGGCCTCCTCCAGGAGCTTGCCAATCTGCTCGTCCAGCTTCTTCATGGACTCCTCCATCCGTCCGTAGCTCATGGCCTTGTGCTTGCTGGCGTTGGCCTTCACCTTCGTGCCGTCCACCGCCAGGTGCCCCAGCTTCTTGAGCCCCGAGCCGCGCGCCAGCCTCAACGTGTCCACGAAGAGCGCTCGGAAGGCTTCCAGGTGCCGCACCCGGAAGGCACACACCGTGTCATGGTCCGGCCTCTCGCCTCCCGTCAGGTAGCGAAAGGCAATGTCCGTCTCGCACCGCCTCTCAATCTCCCGGCTGCTCGTAATGCCCCGCGCGTACGCGTACATGAGTAGCAGCGTCATCATCACCGGGTGGTAGGGCGGCTGCCCGCGCTCCTGGGTGTACGCCTTCAGAATGGGGCTGAAGTCGAGCGCCTTGCGCAGCTCGACGAAGAAGCACGCCGGTGCCCCTCTCCCAGCACCTCCCGCGCGTACTGCGGCAGCAACTGCCCCTGCTCCGGTGTCCACTCCCGGAAGGGCCTCGGCGAGGCGTAGCGGGCGGAGCCCTTCGCTTGCTCCTCCCTCTCCGGCTTCTCGCTGGCGGCTACTTCCAACAGGGCGGCTTGCTCCGGCTTCTTCGTCGAGGGCGTTCTCACCCTCCACCTTCAACCAGAACTCGCCTCCCCCCTGAAGGACCACCTGGGGCGTCACCCCTCTGGTCCACCCTCTACGGTGGGTTTCTCCGACACGCTCCTAGCTTCTCCCCGCGAACCACTTCGACCGGAGGAGAGCACCATGGCGGCACAGGGCTGGAAGGCACGGGTGGCGATGGGCCTGCTGGGGATCGCGGGACTCATGGCCGGCTGCACCGAGCGTCAGGATCGCGAGCTGCGACAGGACGCCCGGGAGGTAGGCAAGACGGTGGGAGACACGGCCCGCGACGTGGGCGACGCGACGCGGGAAGCCGTCGAGGGGTTCAAGGAAGGCGTGGGGGGCTCCGGGACCGAGCAGGGTGATGGCCACATCGGGGACAAGAAGGGCGTCATCGACGACGGCGAGGGCCCGTTCGAGCAGCCCGCCCAGCCCGGTGAGAAGAAGACCCTGCTCAACGATGGCGAGGGCCCGCTGGAGAAGAAGTAGCGGCGCCCCGCTTCAATCGGTATCGACTTCACTCGGTATCGAGGGGGAGATGCCCGTCTCTGGTGCCCCCCTCGATATCGCCCTGGTCACCGCGTCCACCTACCCCGATTGCCGGCCCGGTGAAACCTTGCTCGCCGAGGCGCTCGCCGCCCGGGGCGTGAAGGCGGGACCTGTCATCTGGGACGATCCGGCGGTGGACTGGAGCCGCTTCCGGCTCGCGCTCATCCGCACCGCCTGGGACGCGGACAAGCGCCGTGACGAGTTCGTCGCCTGGGCCGAGCGCGCCGGAGCCCAATGCTCCTTGTGGAATCCGCCCGAGGTGGTGCGGTGGAACACGCACAAGAGCTACCTGCGCGAGCTGGAGTCCCGCGGTGTGCCCATCGTGCCCACGGCCGGCTCGCGCGGGGTTCGACTCCGGACCCGGGTGGACAGGGCGCGGGATGAGCGGGCGCGCTGCGGCTGATGGAACTCGAGGTCACCGAGCCCAACCTCTTCCTGCACCAGGGCGGCCCCGGGGCCGTGCGGGCCCTGGTGGACGCGCTGCTCGGCAAGCTTTGAACCGCTGGACATGAGCAGGGATTGTCACGGAGCCAGCCCCCCGTCCGCGGATAATCCCGCGGCGCGCGAGCGCCGCTCCTCGGCTACACGATGAAGCCCGCGCGGCGGCGCTCGGGCCAGAAAAAGTCGCAGTCGAGAACCTCCTTGCCATCCTCGCCGCATGCACTCACGCAGCGCTTCTCCCATGGGGTGTTGTCCGACATGCGAGTTCCCTCGCACGTACGGAGTTGCCCTTGGGACTCACAGACAAAGCTCCAGCGCCCGAACACACACTCCCGGGTTCTACAACCCACCACGAAGCGAGGCAGCGCTCCGCAGCGGCCATCACCGGGGAAACAAGCCGCCATGTCCTGAAGCGTGGCGGTACCGTCGCGCACCCGCTCCACCGTGCCGGCCGCCTCGGAGCCCTCGTACAGGCACTGCATGAGGGGGGCATGGATTCCCAGCGCGTTGCTGAAAGGCATCTCCTGCCGTTGTTCCCACCGCAGCACTTCCCAGGTATCCTCGGGCCGAGGGCCCGCGTCCGGCCAATCCCAGGAAGGATGGAGTTGGATGCGTGAAACATGGCAGCGGCCCCCGACCCTGCCGTGCACTTCATACTGGAGCGTCATTGGTACTTCGCTGACTGGCTCGGCCCAATTCAAGGGGTAGAGACCGGCGTGCACCACGGTCGTTGGGAGACATTGCCGAGCACGGGCGATGTAACAATCGAGGTCCTCCTGACAATCCACCCGGGAGGACCCGGAGCCGGGCTTCTTGCAACCCGCGAGTGAGAGCATCAGCACCAACAGGGCGCGCCTACCCACCCAGGAGGGAGGTGCTCCGCTCATTCATTTCCTCGCGATTCGGGATCGGGTCCGAAGTAACGGACAGGCACATCGAGTTCGTGCAGCGGCAACCGCCGCAGCGCTGAACGCAATGTTCGATGGCCTTCCACTTCCGATTCTGGAGCGGTTTGAAGAAGCTTCAGGAAATCCTGACGCGTCTTTCCGGTCATCAGCGCGACTTCCATCTCCACGCCGTCTTGACTCAAGCCCACGGATTGCCGTTCAAGTTCCAACAAGAAGCTGAATAACGTCTTCCACCATGGGTGCCATCTCTGGCCATCCTCCGCGGAGATGAAGAAATAGGTGAACGAGCCCTTGTACTTGAGATTATCCGTCGGCAGGTCGACGCGTATGGTCGTCACGGGCCCCTTCATGGATCGAAAAATCCTTCCGGCAAGGTATCGATAAACGCATGCTTCCTCAGAGCATCAACGGCTCCGGGCTCGAAAATGGTCTCCAGGAGTCTTGGCATGTCCGGCACAGGCTGAGTCCTGAGCAATCCACTCTTCCGAAGTTGGTCCGCGACAGTACGAGGCAGGGTAATCACGGTGCCACCCACCCTCCCCCCTTCCCGCCCTACCGTCCGCCGCGAAAAGAGCAAGGCGACATGAATGTCCGTCGCCGTGAAAAGGCGCAGCCCGGCCTCCGGCTTGAACATCACGGCTCGCGCATGAGTCGTACCATGGATGAAGAACTCGATAGGCTCATCGAACTCGGGCTTGATTTTCTCGGCGATAAACTCCCTCACGCGGCTGCGGAGGACATCCGCGGAGGCATATGATTGCGCTCCACGCACCACGGACCGGAGCTCCGACGCCCGGGACGCCCGACTCCGCACGTCCACATTCCTCACCGAGGTGACGTGCAGCGCACTCGACTCCCGGGGAAATCCACATCCTTCTTGGGAATACGGGCCAGCACCTCCTCGAACCGCGCCGAGAGCCCTTCGTTCGTCTTGGCCACGGCCGTACGGAGCGAGGAGGCATCCGCTACCTTCTCGACCTTGAATCCCAGGCCCCTGGCACTTCGCACCACGTCATCCGCGTTCCGGCAGTTCCGCAGGATGAAAGCCATCCGCTTGAGCGCCATTCCTCCGGCCTTCACGAGGAGATAGCCCCCCGTTGGAATGGCCACCATGAGCAGCCCCTCCTGAGCACTGGTCGGAACGCCCAGCATCCCCGCGACGAGCACCATCCCATCGGCATACTGACCGGCGGATTTCACCCCGGCCCGGTTCAGCCGACGCGCGTAGGCACGACCCTCCCATCCCGACAGAGCCAGCGCCTCCTCGCGCCGCACCTCCGTACCCGCCATGCGGAGGTGGGACAAGATGGTATCGCGCAGCACCACCCCGTAGTCGGCATCCCGTGAGTAGACATCGTCCACGATCGCCAGATGACTCTGGAGTTCTTCCAAACGCTTGGGGCTGAGCAGGCCCGCTGAATGCAGGCGAAGAACCTCGAAATACAGTTCCTCCGCGGAGCCATCCGAATCCACGTCAAAGGATTTGGAGCTTGCCTCTTCAACATGGAGGGTTTCGTCAGACGCAGCGCAACCCGCCAGAAGAAGAGTGAGGGCCACACCCAGGACGGCCCTGGCCCTGGGTAGCACATTTACACACATGGAGAGCAAGATACTGAGCCGCCCGCCGAGAAACAAGGATAAACTGGAATCTGGCGACGCAGTCCCGAGCCATCGCGGAGGCAGGTCTCCCTCCACCTCCGCCTGGGCTGCCCTGACGCCCGGTGCTACTTGGGCGTCGGCTTTGCGTCCGCGGGAAGCGCGGGCGTGGGCGCCGGCTCCGGGAGGCGCGGAATCACCCGCTGGCTGTAGCGGGCGGCGAGCGACTCGGGCGTCAGTTCCTCCTGCGCCTGCTTGGGGTTGCTCGCCCACTCGAAGTCCTCGGGCACCTTGCCGCCACCCTGGGTCTTGTAGCCCATCATGTCCGGGAACTTCGCGGACCACTTGCCGCCGGGATCTCCCTCGCGGGTGACGGGCTCACGAGAGGGACGGGGGTGTAGTAGATGCCTTTTTTCATGAGGTCTTTCTCCTAGCAGGAGTGCGCGCGGTCCGGAACCCCTCGTCCGCCTCCTCGCTCTCCAAGGAAGCACGAAGGATGGCCCGTTGACTTGTGCTCGCCGGAAGCTGCGTTACCAGTGGATCATGAACGGTTCACCTGATCAGAACACGGGCGAGGGCATCGCCGAATTCGTCCTCCCCCAGGGATGCATGCTGTGTGGCGGCGCGGTGAACATCCGCAAGACGCCGGGTGGAGGCGCGCACAGCTATTGCCCCCACTGCCACTGGCTGTCCCGGCCCCGGCTGCGCATGCGCGCGGACGGCCTCGAGCTGTCCTTCGCCACGGAAGCCTTCGCCTAGGAAGGCCGCCTATCCCATCAACCACAGGGCCGTGGGTACCGTGAGCAACGACAGCGGGATGCCCACCCCCACCATGAGGGCGGACAACTCTGGATCCAACCCATGGTCCACCGCGAGGATGGCCCCCGTCACCATCGGCGCCATCCCCGCCTGAAGCACGGTCACCTCGTAAGACAGACGGTCCAGGCGCGGCAGCGCGAGCAGCAACAGCGCGATGCCGAGCGGGGCCAGCACCAGCTTGTAGCCCAGCCCCAGACCCAGCGCTTTTCCCCGGCCCCGCAGGCCGGACAGCCGCAACTGGTAGCCCACGGAGAAGAGCGTGAGCGGGGTGAGCGTCGAGCCCAGCCGCGCCAGCACTCCGTCCACCCACGTGGGAAACGCCCACGGCTGGGTGAGCAACGCGAGCACCAGCGCCACCAGGGGCATGAAGCCCACCAGCTTCTTCCACAGCGCCGCCGGGTGCGTCTCCTTCTGGGCGGCGCGCGCGGCGTAGAGCGTCGCCACCGTGGCCAGCGCCAGGAACGAGCCCAACTGATCGATGACCACCGCCACCCGCAGGGCCTCGGGACCTCGCAGGCCCTCGATGAGCGGCAGGCCCACGAACGACGTGTTGCCCAGGCCTCCCGTGAGCACGAGCGCCGCCACGCTGTCGGGCGCCAGCCCCAGCCGGGGCCCCAGCGCGTGGAACAGCAGCCGGCCGCGCCGAAGATGATCCAGGGCACGGCGGCGGACAGCAGCAGCTCGGGCGCCAGCGTGAGCCCGTGCACCGAGCGCAACACCAGCGCGGGCAGCGCCACGTTGATCACATAGGCGTTGATGACGTGCGCCGTGTGCTCGTGGAAGCGGCCACTGCGCCGGGCGGCCATCCCCAGCAGGAGGCTGGTGAACAGCAGGCCGAGAACGGAAATCATGACACCTGCCTCATCAAGGGCGTTTGAGCACCAGGGGCCACAGGCTCGCCAGCGCGGCACGCAGCTCGGTCGCGTTGCGGTAACGGTCCTCCGGGCGCTTCTCCATCAGCTTCAACACGACACGTTCGAAGGGCTCCGGCAGCGCCGGACAGAGCAGCCGGGGAGGCCGGGGCGCCTCCTGGACATGCAGGAACATCAACGGCACGGGCTGCGAATGGCGGAAGGGAAGTTGCCCGGTGAACAACTCGTACGCCACCACGCCCAGGGAGTACAGGTCCGAGGCGGGTGACACGGGGAGTGCCCATCACCTGCTCGGGCGCCATGTACTCCGGGGTGCCGAGCGTGGCGCCCTGGCTGGTGGTGCCCGGCACGTGCTCGCTCTTGGCCGGGCCGAAGTCCATCAGCTTGAGCACCCCGGTCCGGGTGATGAAGAGGTTGCCGGGCTTGATGTCCCGGTGCAGCACCCCGCGCGCGTGCGCGTGCTCCAGGGCCACGGTGGCGTGGGTGAGCCAGCGCAGGGCACCCGCCAGCGTGGGCCGCCGCTCCTGCAGGAGCTGGCGCAGGTCCATGCCCGCGAGCAGCTCCACGGTCAGGAAGTGCCGCTCCCCGTCCCACCCCACGTCGAAGACGCGCAGGATGTTGACGTGCTCCAGCGCGCGCGCGTGCTCCACCTCCCGGCGAAAGCGCGTGATCAGCGTCTCCTCCGCGTGGGGCACCGCCAGGACCTTGAGCGCCACGTGCTGGTTCGTCTGGAGGTCCAGCACCTCGTACACCGCGGCGGTTCCTCCCGAGCCCAGCCACTTGCGCACCTGGTAGCGGTCCGCGACCACCTGACCCGGCACCAGGCCGCGCGCCACGACGGGGGCCGGCACGGGCGTCACCGCCCCCTGGATGAGCGTGCCGCGAGGGGACACCGGGGGCGTCGCCGGACGCAGCGTCTGCCCCAACGACAGGCTCGAGCGCTCGCCCGGAGGCGACGCGGGGTGCCCTGGCGACGAGTCGCTCAGGTAGGTCACGCCACCGGCATCATCATCCGTCGAGTGCACCGTCTCCTCCTCCCGCCAGCACCGCGGCTGGCCCGTCTCCGCTCACGTCTCCAGCAACGACACGTGGGAAGGGGCCCCATTGCCCTCGATGTCCAGGTGGGGCGTGGGCAGGTTGTACTCGGCGGCGGCGGTGGAGGCCTCCACCATGATGGGGCCGGAGATCTCCGGGGGCTCGCCCTGGCACAGCAGCTCCACCACGTGCTCCAGCGTCCACTTGCCCAGGCGCTTCACCGTCAGGCGCGAGCCGTCGAACTGGGCCGTGTCCGCCAGCTGCTGGCTGGCCGTGAGCTTGGCCTCCACCGAGTCGCCCAGGTAGCCGCGCGCCAGCGACAGCACCCGGTCCACCACCGTGTTCCACGCCTGCAGGTGCGTGCGATCCTGCGCCTCGTCGATGATGTCCAGGCCCACCTGCAGCCGCTCCATGCGCTCGAGGAACTGCTGCACCAGGGGCCCGCGGATGATGCGGCCATGCTGCGGGGCGATGATCTCCACCGCGGGCGTCAGCTTGCGGATGGCCGCCACCGCGCGCACCAGCGCCGTGTTCACCGGCATGTAGATTTGATGGAAGGCGCGGATGCCCGTCCAGTCGGACTCGTCCGCCCACAGGCCCTGGGCCTTGGAGTCGGTCAGGCCTCCGAAGAGGTCCCCCGTGAAGAGCACCCGCGTCTGCGGATCGTAGAGCATCACCGCGCCCCGGAAGTGGCAGAAGGGCGAAGGCACGGGCAGCAGCTTGTGGCCGGTGGGCACGCTCAGCCCCTGGGCGAACTTCTCCGTGGGGATGAAGCGGTTGCGCGGCAGGTTCTGGTGGACGATGAGCCGCCAGGTGTCCTCGGAGCACAGGATGCTCGCGCGCGGCGAGTAGCGCGCGGAGATGATGCTCGCCGAGGAGCCCACGTCCGGATCCTGGTGGTTGATGAACAGGGCCGACAGCCGCTCCATGCCACCAATGAGCGCGGCCACCTTGGTGTGGATGATGGAGAAGTCACTGCTCGAGCCCGGATCGATGAGCAGGTTGAACTCCGCCGGCTTCTGCGTCCTCGAGTCCGTGCCACGGAAGCGGCGCAGATAGGGGTTGGCGTAGAAGATGTTGCCGGGTTCGCGCTTGCCCACCCAGAAGGTCTCGGGGGCGATCTCCACGGACACCCGGTGGGGATCCTGAGGATGGTTCGGCGTCAGGGTACCGCTGCTCATGACGTTCCTTCACAAAATGAAGAGGCTCGACGAAGACGACATTAGCAGCCCTGGCGACGCCGCGACGGCCGTCGCTCCAGACAGGCCGCCTGAAGGGCGCTCCCGTGTAACCCCTGGCGCTCGCGAGGTCCACTCCCGCAGACTCCCCACCGGAATGAGCGACCTGGGCGAGCGGTGGGTGAAGGAAGCAAGGGCGCTGGTGGGCGGCCTGCCGAGCACCTACTGGTACCTCTGGACGGGCACGCTGGTGAACCGTCTGGGCTCCTTCGTCGTGCCCTTCCTCGCGCTCTACCTCACGCGTGAGCGCGGCTTCCGGGTGGAGGAGGCGGGCGGGGTGGTGGCCCTGCACGGCGCGGGCGCCGTGCTCGCGGGACTGGTGGGCGGAACACTTGCGGACCGCATCGGCCGGCGCGCGACCCTGCTCGTGGGGCTGTGGCTCGGCTCGGCGGCGATGCTCGCGCTGGGCTTCGCCCGGGACACCTGGCAGATCTGCGCGGCCGCCTTCCTCCTGGGTCTGCTCGGCGAGCAGTACCGGCCCGCCGTGTCCGCGGCCATCGCGGACGTGGTGCCCCCCGAGCACCGCGCCCGCGCCTTCAGCCTGCTGTATTGGATCATCAACGTGGGCTTCTCGCTCGCCCTGCCCCTCGGGGGCTTCGCCTCGCGCGCGGGCTTCCTCACCCTCTTCGTCGCGGACGCCTGCACCACCTTCCTCTATGGCGTCATCGTCTGGTGGAAGGTGCCGGAGACACGCCCCGCCCCCCGCCGCGCACCGCGTCCACCGCCGCGCGCTCGCTCCCCTCGTTCGCGCCCTTCCAGGACACGGTGTTCCTCGGCTTCGCCCTGCCCATCCTGCTCACCGCGATGATCTTCATGCAGTACAACGTGACGCTGCCCCTGGACCTGGCCGCGCGGGGCATGACCCCGGCCACGTTCGGCTTCGTGCTCTCGGCCAATGGCCTGCTCGTGGTGCTCCTGCAACCCTTCGCCGGCCGGCTCCTGGGCTCCATGCGGCGCTCCACCGCGCTCGCGGCGGCCTCGGCCCTCACGGGGCTGGGCTTCGGGCTGCACGGGATGGGCGCGCACGTCCCCCTCGCCCTGTTCGCGGTCACGGTGTGGTCGATTGGAGAGGTGCTCCAGGCCCCCGTGGCCTCGGCCGTGGTGGCCGACCTCGCCCCGCCCCACCAGCGCGGCGTCTACCAGGGCGCGTACGCCACCCTGTGGGCCGGCTCCGCCTGCCTCTCGCCCCTGCTCGGCACCTGGCTGCTCGGACACCTCGGCCGCGCGCCCCTGTGGGGAGGCTGCCTCGCGGTGGGCCTGTTCGCGGCCACCGGCACCGGCCGCCGCCTCCTCTCGCCGCCGCCACATGGACGCCCTGCGCCAGCTCTACCCCGACGTGAGCGCCGCGCGCGACTGAGCCCCACCCCGCCTTTCCTCCCGACAAGCGCTCGAACGCATGGTTGCCCATCCGCCTCGCTGGCGCGGCGTGTCATCCACTTCGCTTCGAGTGAAGGAGTGCTCACCAGTCGGCACCCGAGATGTCCTCGAGTGTCAATGATCCACGGAACAAGCAGCCGAGAGCCCGGACAGTCACCACTGTGAAGTGCCTGTCATGAACTCCTACCTCTTCGCCGCCGTGCTCTCACACGTCGTCCTCGCACCAGCAGTGACGCTGGCCCAGGCCAGCCCCGCCCCCGCGCCTCCCCAGGAGGCCGCCGCGCAGCCACCGCAGCCCGAGGTCTCGGATCCGATGCTGGCTCCCGTCGCCCCGGCTCCCGTGCAGGTGGGCTCCTGGGACGAGGCGCTCCAGATGTTGCGCCAACGCTCCACGGAACTGGGGACGGCGCTGGCCCGGGTGGAGTCGGCCTCGGGCCAGCGGCGCGTGGAGCTCGCGGGCCTGCTGCCCACCCTCAATGGCTCCGCCTCCGTCCAGTACAACCTGCTCGGCCCCACCGTGGCGCTCGGGGGCGCGCCCGGAAACGGAGCGGGCGGAGGTGGAGCGGGCGGAGGTGGAGCGGGCGGCGGCGTGGGCGGTCTCACGACGACCTCGCCCCTGGGCACCGCCAACGTGGCGGCCTCCCTGCCCCTGTTCGATCTCCAGGCGGTCCACTCGCTGCGCGCGGCGGACGCGACCCGCCAGGCCGCGGAGTTCACCCTCGACGAGACGCGGCGGCAACTCACCCGCACGCTCGCCCAGACCCTGGCCCAGGTGGCCGCCTCCGAGCGCCTCGCCGAGGTCAACCGCGTCAACCTGCGCTCCTCGCTGGAGCGGCTGGCGCTCACGCAACGGCGGATGGAGCTGGGCGCGGGCACCCGCCTGGATGTCATCCGCCTGGAGCAGGACGCGGAGGCGGCGCGCGCGCAGGTGGTCTCCGGCGACGAATCGCTGCGTCAGGCACGCGACGCCCTGGGCTTCCTGCTGGGCAGCCCCCAACCGGTCGGGCTCGGCGGCGGGCTGTCCCTGGAGGAGCTGATCAACCGGGGCCAGCGGGAGTGCCGCGCGCTGCAGGAGCTCCAGCAGCGGCCGGACCAGGCGGCGGCCCGCGCTCAGGTGGAGGCGGCGGAGCGCTCGGTATCGGCGGCGCGCTCCCAGTACCTGCCCAAGCTGCAGGCGCAGAGCAGCGTGACGGCCCTCACGGTGGACCCAGGCTTCGCGCGCGTGCCCATCTGGAACATCGGCGCGGTGCTCACCCTGCCCTTCTATGACGGCGGCGTGCGCGAGGGTCTGGTGTGGCAGGCGCGGGCCCAGGAGGAAATAGCGCGGCAGGCGGCGGTGAACGTGGAGCGCTCGGCCACGGTGGAGGTGCGCCGCGTGCGCCGCAACGTGGACGTGGCGGGAGAGCAGCAGCGCATCGCCCAGCGCGCGAGGGACCTGGCGGCGGAGAACGACCGGCTCACCCGCCGCTCCTTCGAGGTGGGCTCGGGAACGAGTCAGGACCGGTGGTGTCGGCGGCGGCGCTGCGGCAGGCGGAGCTGAACCTCGGTGGTGAGCGAGCTCCAGTTCTTCCAGGCGCGAATCGAATCATTCTTGGTGGAGGCAGCATGCGACTGGTGAGTCGTGGTGTAGGCGTGTGGTTGACGGTGCTGGCCCTGGCCGGCTGCCAGAGTTCCGGCGGCAACGCGGGCGGTCCCCAGCAAGGCGCGGGAGGTCCAGGAGGCGCCGCCGCGGGCAAGCCCATGCAGGTGGAGGTGCTCGAGCTCGAGCCCGGTCCGGTGCGCGACATCGGCGAGTACCTGGGCACGCTCATCTCCCGGCGCAGCATCAATCTCTATCCACAGGTGGCGGGCTACGTGAAGCGCATCGCGGTGAAGCCCGGCGAGCAGGTGAAGCAGGGCCAACTGCTGCTGGAAGTGGATCCCCGGCTCGGGCGCGCGGCAGTGCAGAGCGCCCAGGCCCAGCGCAGCTCGACCCAGGCCCAGCGCCAGTTCGCCCAGAGCACGCGTCAGCGCGCCGAGCAGTTGCTGCGCGAGGGGCTGATGAGCCGTCAGGACTATGAGCAGGCGGTGTCGCAGGCGGCGGCCGCCGAGGCCAACGCGCGCAACGCCGAGGCCCAACTGTCCCAGCAGGAGGTGGAGCTCGGCTTCTACCGGGTGACGGCGCCCTTCGACGGCGTGGTGGGCAACATCCCGGTGAAGGTGGGCGACTACGTCACGTCCCAGGTGGCGCTCACCAACGTGGACCAGAGCCGCGCCCTGGAGCTGTCCGTGTTCGTCCCCCCCGAGCGCGCGGCGGAAGTGGAGGTGGGACGCACGCCCCTGGAGATCCTCGATCAGGATGGCAAGCCGGTGGTGAGAGCCCCCGTCTTCTTCGTGGCCCCCACGCCCAATCCGACGACGCAGCTCGTGGAGCTCAAGGCCGCCTTCGACAACGCGGTGGGGCTGCGCAACGGCCAGGTGGTGCACGCCCAGGTGGTGTACTCCGAGCGCCGGCGCTGCGCCTGCCCACGTACGCCGTGTCGCAGCAGAGCAGCCAGTTCTTCGCCACCGTCGTGGCCGAGGGGGATGGCGGCATGAGCGTGGCGCAGCGCACGCCGGTGAAGCTCGGCCAGCTCCAGGACAACCACTACGAAGTGCTCGGCGGCCTGAAGCAGGGCACGCCCGTCATCATCGGCTCGCTGCAGGCCATCCGCGACGGCCAGCCCATCGAGCCCAAACCGGCGAAGCCGAGGCCGGAGCAGGAGGAGCAGGGCGTGGGAGGCGCCGCGAACACGGGCACGGGTGAGCCCACCGACGCGGGCACCGCGGGCCTCGCGACGCGGGCACGGGCGGCACGGACGGGGGCAGGTGACGACACATGTTCTCCGACTTCTTCATCAAGCGGCCCATCTTCGCGAGCGTCATCTCCATCCTCATCACGCTGGTGGGCGCCATCGCCATCCCCAGCCTGCCCGTCGAGCAGTACCCCAACCTGGCCGCGCCCCAGGTGACGGTGACGGCCAACTACCTGGGCGCCTCCGCCGAGACGGTGGAGAGCGCGGTGACGACGGTGCTGGAGCGCCAGCTCAACGGCCTGGAGGGCATGCGCTACATCTCCTCCACCAGCAGCAACAACGGCCAGAGCACCATCACCCTCACCTTCGATCCCGAGCGCGACATCGACGTGGCGGCGGTGGACGTGCAGAACCGCGTCGCCACCGCCTCGGCGCGTCTGCCCGCGGAGGTGAACGCGCTGGGCATCGTCATCAACAAGGCGCAGTCGCAGCTGCTCGTCTCCTACGGCCTGTTCGACAAGGAGAAGCGCTATGACATCGGCTTCCTGAGCAACTACGCGGACGTGTACATCCGCGACGCGCTCCTGCGCGTCAAGGGCGTGGGTGACGTGCGCATCTTCGGCGAGCGCCGCTTCGCCATGCGCCTGTGGTTGGATCCCACCGTGCTCGCCAGCCGTGGCCTCACCGCCGCGGACGTGACGAACGCGCTGCGCGAGCAGAACGTGCAGGTGGCCGCCGGCCGGTGGGCCAGCCTCCCGCGCCCACGGGCCAGTCGTTTCAAATCAACGTGCAGGTGCTCGGCCAGCTCTCCACGCCCCAGCAGTTCGAGAACATCGTCGTGCAGCGCGGCCAGGATGGCTCGCTCGTGCAGGTGCGGGACATCGGCCGGGTGGAGCTGGGCGCGGAGAACTACAACCAGATGCTGCGCTTCAACGGGCAGGAGGCGGTGGGCCTGGGCATCTCCCAGCTCGCCGGCTCCAACGCCCTGGAGGTGCGCGCCAACGTGGAGAAGGAGCTCGAGCGGCTCAAGGCCAACTTCCCGCCGGGGCTCGTGTACGAGCGCGCCTTCGACACCACGCTCGCGGTGCAGTCCTCCATCGATGGGGTGCTCCACACGCTGTTCGAGGCCGTCGTGCTCGTCATCATCGTGGTCTTCATCTTCCTGCACGGCTGGCGCAGCATCCTCGTGGTGGCCACGACGCTGCCCGTGTCCCTCATCGGCACGTTCGCCTTCGTGAGCGCGTTCGGCTTCTCGCTCAACACCCTCACGCTGCTCGGCCTGACACTCGCCACGGGCCTCGTGGTGGATGACGCCATCGTGGTCATCGAGAACGTCGAGCGCGTCATGGAGCAGGAAGGCGTGGACGCGCGCGAGGCGACCCACCGGAGCATGAAGCAGGTGGGCGGCGCGGTGGTGGCCACGGCCCTGGTGCTCTCCGCGGTGTTCGTCCCGGTGTCCTTCTTCCCGGGCACCTCGGGCTCCATCTACCGGCAGTTCGCCCTCACGCTCGCCTTCTCCATCAGCCTGTCGGCGCTCGTGGCCCTCACGCTGTCCCCCGCGCTGTGCGCCATCCTGCTGCGGCCCCAGGAGGGCACCAAGTGGCGCGTCTTCCGCTGGGTGGACAAGACCATGAACACCTTCCGCGACCGCTACGCGCGCTTCCTCGGCCGGCTGCTCGGGCCGCGCATGCGCTGGGCGCTCCTGGGCCTGTTCGTGGTGCTCATCGGCGTCACCGCGCTGCTCTACCGCGTCACCCCCACCGGCTTCATCCCGGAGGAGGACCAGGGCTACCTGATCGTCGCCGTGCAGGGCCCCGAGGGCTCGTCGCTGGAGTACACCAAGCAGGTGCTCATCCAGGCCGAGGGCATTCTCAAGGAGCAGAAGGAGGTGGCGAGCCTGTTCACCGTCGGCGGCTTCTCGGTGCTGGGCACCGGCCCCAACTACGGCACGCTCTTCGTCAGCTTGAAGCCCTGGGAGGAGCGCGAGGAGAAGGAGCAGAGCCTGGCGGGCATCATCGAGCGGCTGCGCGGGCCGTTCGCCGGCATTCCCGGAGCGCGGGTGCTGGCCTTCCAGCCGCCCACCATCCGCGGCGTGGGCAGCGTGGGCGGCTTCGAGTTCGTCCTGGAGGATCAGCTCGGCACGCGCACGCTCGACGAGCTGTCCGCGGCCACGCAACAGCTCACGGGCAAGGCCAACCAGGGAGGACAGCTGCGCAGCGTCTTCTCCTCCTTCACCGCCACCACCCCGCTGCTCACCGTGTCGGTGGACCGGGAGAAGGCCAAGGCGCTGGGCGTGTCCCTGGACTCGCTCTACTCCACGCTGCAGATCTTCATGGGCAGCCAGTACGTGAATGACTTCACGCTCACCAACCGCGTCTACCGCGTCTACGTGCAGGCGGCCACGCCCTTCCGCAACGAGCCGCGTGACATCTCCGCCTTCTACGTGCGCTCGACGACGGGCCAGATGGTGCCCCTGGAGAGCCTCATCACGGTGAAGCCCGTCACCACCGCGCAGAACATCCAGCACTACAACCTGTTCCGCTCGGCCTCCATCAACGGCCAGGGCGCTCCAGGCACCAGTACCGGCCAGGCGCTCGAGGCCATGGAGGCCGTCGCCCGGCAGAACCTGCCCAACGGCTACACCTTCGAGTGGACGGGCCTGTCGCTCGAGCAGAAGCAAGCGGGCGGCAAGGTGCTGCTCATCTTCGCGCTGGGCATCGTGTTCGTGTTCCTGGTGCTGTCCGCCCAGTACGAGAGCTTCGCCCTGCCCTTCGTCATCATGCTCGCGGTGCCGGTGGCCATGATGGGAGCACTCAGCTTCCAGTTGATACGAGGGCTCGTCAACGACGTCTTCTGCCAGGTGGGCCTGTTGATGCTGGTGGGCCTCGCCTGCAAGAACGCCGTGCTCATCGTGGAGTTCGCCGAGCAGCTGCGCCACCAGGGCAAGGGAGTGGTGGAGGCGGTCATCCAGGCGGCGGACACGCGCCTGCGCCCCATCCTGATGACGTCCTTCGCCTTCCTCCTGGGCGTGCTGCCCCTGGTGCTGGCGTCGGGCGCGGGCTCCTCCTCGCGCAAGTCCCTGGGCACGGCGGTGTTCGGCGGCATGCTCCTGTCCACCTTCATCAACCTCATCTTCATTCCCGTGCTCTACACGCTGGTGGAGACGGCCCGCTCCCGGCTGCTCAAGCGCCACGAGCACTCCAAGCCTCCGCCCTCGCAACCCACCGGGGGCGAGGGAACGCCACACCCGGCGTGATGGGACTCGGGTAAGACGGACGGCGGCGGGTGGAGCCGAGGAGGCCCGCCCGCCGCCGTTCCCTTTTCAGCGGGGCTCAGCGCGTGTAGCGCTGCACGGTGGAGCCGCCCGTCACCAGCACCTGTCCCGTGTGCAGGAGCGTCGCGGCATGGGCCGCGAGCGGCGCCGTCAACGTCCCCGCGGACAACCACGCATCCGTCGCCGGGTCATACAGCGACGCCTGCCCGGTGGCGTGCGTGACCAGCACCTCGCCCGAGTAGAGCCGCGTCGCGCTGAGGGCCGAGCCCCCCGAGGGGAGCGAGGCCCCCGTGGTCCACGGGGTCCTGGAGTTGTACGGATCGTAGAAGTCCACCTCGTCATGGCCGCCACCGAGCACCATCACCTTGCCCGAGTTGAGCCGGACGGCGACATGGCCGGTGCGAGTCCTCGGCATGGGTGCCAGCATCGACCAGTCGTCCGTGTCCGGGTCATACACCTGCGCGTCCTGGAGCACCCAGTCGAGGAACCTGCCACCCAGCACCAGCACCTTGTCCGAGTAGAGCAGCGTCGCGGTATGGCCGGCGCGAGGCATGAAGAGGGAGGCCGCCGGGCTCCACGTGTTGGTCGCCGGGTCGTACAAGTCCACGGAGTCCGTCTGGAGCTCGGCCTCGGGATTCGACCCATCGGTGGTGTCGCCTCCGACCACCAACACCTTGCCCGAGTCGAGCAGGGTCGCCGTGTGGTTGCCACGAGGCACGCTCATGCTGTCCCCGGACGACCAGGTGCCCGTGGACTTGTCACACACCTCCGCGGTGTGGCGCCAGTAGAGCGGGAACTTGCCGATCCACCCGCCCGCCACCAGCACATTGCCCGATTCGAGCCGGGTCGCGGTGTGCTGGGTGCGCGCCCAGGTGGGAGCCCCCGTGGGCACGGACACGTTGGTATAGGGGTTGAACACCTCCGCGGTGGTGCCACTCACCACCAGCACCCTGCCCGAGGAGAGCAGGGTGGCGGTGTGGCCGGAACGGGCGGAGGTCAGCTCACCCGTGAGGCTCCAGGAGCCCACGGCCCGCGGCTCCGGGTCCGTCGAGGAGGCGAGGGAGGAAGCCGGGGTGCTGGACAACTCCCCGCCGTGGAGGGCGAGCTGGGACGGCTCTTCGGCGGCGGGTCCGCCACAGGCTGGCAGCAGGAGGGCGACAGCGAGGAGGTAGTGAGGTTCACGATGCGCATGCGTTCGGCATCCTTTCGCCTCGTCTTTCCGAGGCAAGGCAGGCTTACCATCAGGGGGATGGAAGCGGGGGTAAAGGCATGCAACCGAACCCAAACCATGACGCTGCTGCAAAGTTACAGAGTTCGTGATTCCACAAACGTTACGATGAACCACCACTGATATCGGATTCTTCGTCCTTCACTTCATTTCACTCTTCATCCCAGGGAAAGCGCACCAGCAATCGCTGGTCGCGCTCGCGCTGGTAACCAACGGTGAGCAATTCCCCACCTACCTGCACAGAGGCGCCATGGGGAGGACGTGGATGCTTTGCCAGCCATGCTTCCGCCTCTTCGCGTGTGGCGAAGGAGCAGAGGGGAGGCAGAGGCGCATCGAGGTGTGCCAGGAACCGGGCGAAGTCCCGCGCGCAGCCCGCCTCGCGGATGAAGTGAAGGGCCAACGCGGCGGAGTGGAGACCTTCCAGATCCTCCGGTGAGGAACCGATTGTGGAATGAGCCTCATCGAGCGCGTGCCAGAGCCGCTCCCGCCCCTCCTCTCCACCCGGTCTCCACAGGTCTTCAACGGGAGGAAGCCGCAACAGCAAGGGTTGTCCACTCGCGCGGGAGTAGCCAAGGGAATACCGCTCTCCCGCGATCCGCAGGGACCCGCTTGGAGGAGGCTCGGAGTGTGTCTTCAACCAGGCGTCGAACTCTTCCCGACTGGAGAAGGAGCCAAGGGATGGAAGAGCGGTACCAGTGAAAGCAGCGAGGTAATCCTCGAAGTTCTGCCCATACCCATCGAGCAGGAAGTAGGAGACGTTCAAAGCAGGAAGGAGGGCCTCGGCGAGTTCGGGTGAAGCACCAAGGCAGTCCTGGGCCTTGCCGACGGATTCCACCATCCTGTCTATATCGAAACGCATTGCCAACCTACCGCCCACAGCGGCCTCCCCGAGTTGTCCGCTGTGGTCATCAGGGGAATGTAACCATGAGTAGCCGACAGCTTGCGCCGCATGCAGTTCCGGTAGCGGTTGATCTGCTCCTGATAACAGGCTCGACGGCGGCCACATTCCAGAGCACCCCAGGGATGTCGGCGCCAACACACCAACGTGTCATTGCTGGCAAATGCCGTCGACACACAGAACAGGAAGAATCACTGAGAGGCGTCTTGGATTACCTCATCCAGCTCGACCTCGAACACACCTGGATTGATTTGTACGCTATCAGCAGAGACCCCGGATGGCAGAGAGTTCAGGCCTGTAACAACCTGCGCGGCAACTGCCTGCACGCCAGTGAGGATTCGAAGCTTCGGCTTCGAACCAGCGATGTCGTACAAACGTGCAATGCGGTAATTCGTACTTTTCGCAGCAAAGCGCAATTCGGCAAGACTCATGTGCACCGGCCGCTCAAATGACCCCCGTGTTGTTTTCACATCGACGAACACGTGTGGTGCATTATCAATCCACTTGGCGGAACGAATTTCGTAATCAAAAGATGAGCGTGCATGAGTCTGAGAGACCCATTCGAAATCGTCCTCGCTGTAACCCTTGGTCGCGAGCCAGTTTCCAAAGAGTTCTTCACCCTGTTGGCCAGTCTCCTCGGCAGCCAGGAGTTGTCGACGCAGTTCATGGGGTGACATCGCCACAGAACGACCGGATGGTTGTACATCCATCGATGCCGGAGCGATGTTTCCGAAAAGCACTTCTTCGACTGTGTCTCGGGGAATGAGCGCGTCGAACGGATGCTCGCCGACTGGATAGGCATCGATGGTTGCAGCGCGCAAATTGACGATGGTTGCCTCCGGCACTTGCATCATGGAACTTCGGCCAGTGAAGTCGAAGAGTCCTGCAACAGCAGCACGTAACTTGGCGTCACCATTAGCTGACACGAGGACGAGCGTCACGGCCTCAGGTCGTTCATTGCCCTCGAAGGACATGATGGCAAAGTCGTTTGCTGCAAGTCCGTCATAACGACCCGGCTCACCATCAGGATCGTGGATGAACTCTCCGTTAAGACGCCAGTTCTTTGCTGCCGGTGAGCGCAGTGCTTTTCGAGTCAGGCGGTGAGCCGCCCTTCCCCCTGGGCCAACAATCGTGAAGGGAAAAACCACCGGGTCATAGAGCCCTTTAAGCCCCGGATAGAAACGGTCGATAAAAACGTCACTATTAAGATTGATCGCCTTTTGCTTCGAAAGTCGTAGATGGACCTTGAAAAACGACAGATCCGAAGATGACAGAGACTTGATTGCGATCTTGGCACTACCCATATCCACCCACCCAGGTCCTCAAGATAATTTGCTCTCAAACGGCCGCACTGGTCTGTACCTTCGCCTCGCGTTGTGTTTCGACAGTCACATGGCGTGCGACACCTATCGCCGCGAGCAATGGCTCCGCAAGCGCATGAGCCAGGAGCGGAGGCACCGCGTTACCAATCTGCCTGAAAGCGGGATTCATCGTACCCGAGAATTCGAACCCATCCGGGAACGACTGAAGGCGGGCTGCTTCACGCACTGAAAGGACACGTGACTGGTCGCTGTCGTAGTGGATGTGGCTATACGAGTCCTTGCCCAGATGAGCCATCAAGGTGCGAGCCGGCTCATCGGGCTCCATTTTGCGCCACTTGTTCGGGAACTTCCCCGGGTCGTATGGCGGCACATAGTCGCTGCGGAGCGCTTCGTACTCGGCCGAGCCGGGCTCGATCTGGTGCCCCGCGCGTTTCTCTTCAGCGAGGCGTTTGGCGAACAGACGCTCAGCAAGAGCGTACGCTTTCGGATAATCGTCACCCCAACGCATGAAACGAAAGAGTCGGTAGTCGCGGTCACTGAGCGAGCGAATGGCGTGATCCCAGATCTGACCGTCACCCTCGAAGCCGGGCCAAGTTCGCATCAGATGGGCATAGTCGGAAGGTACCACGTCCGGGCGATAGGTAACCGCATTGTCGAACCGCCTTGCTCCACGGCGAATGCTTCCTTCGAGATGGCCGGTAATTGGAGGGAGGTCTGCAATCGCCTCACGCACCGTTACAGGCGGGCGTCTTGTTCGCTTGGCGTCGGGTGTTGGAACGTATCGGGTCCGCGGCGCGAAGAGGTCGCCGAAGACGACGTGCTTCAAGGCGACATCACGCGAGCCTTGATAGCCGGACGGGAAATCGACCTTCCGTGTTGGAACTGGGAACGAAAAATAAGCACCCGCGGCTTTATGAATGCCTACCAGGATGAACCGTTCCCGCATCTGGGGCACGCCGTAGTTCGCTGCGTTGACGAGCGTGTAGGAGCAACGATAGCCCAGTCCTTCGAGGACCTCGCAAACCTCCTCGGCCAAGTTGTGCCCGCCGAAATTGAGAATGTCCGGCACATTCTCCATGAGAAGGGCAACGGGCTTGAGCGCTTTCACATACTCAAGGTATGGCAGGTAGAGTTTGGCCCTGGGATCGTGGCGGAACGCCTCGGGGTGCTCTTGAACCTCGCGCAGCTTCGCACGTCCCACGCGGGTGAAGGCCGGGCACGGTGGACCGCCAACCAGGACGTCAACTTCGTACTCGGGCTTTTTGACGCCAAAGGATTGAAGCAGGGTGTGCGGCCCTGTGACCGTGATGTCCTTCGGTGACGCATGAGCCTCGAAGAGTTCGGGCGGCAGATGCCGGTGGAAGTTGAGAGCGTGGGAACGGGCGGCGTGCTCGTCGAACTCCACTCCGCCGACGACCTCACAACCGGCCCGGTGAAAACCGAGGGTCAGGCCTCCACACCCTGAGAACAGGTCCAGCAAGCGCGGGCGAGCTCCGCGCGCTAGGCGGTCGAGTTTGTAGTCGATAGGTCGAAGCATGGGATTCTAGGTTCCTACCGCTTGGCGGTGCCCGGTGTCCGTATTGGTCTTCTCGAAGAACAGGTCCAACAGCCGCAGCGACGCGCCCGCTCGAGTGTTCCTCGACTTCCTCTGGATGCTCGAGACCATTCCATGGGGCTTATAGCCCAGCGGATTCGGCTCGCCACATCCTGCCTGCAAGCTACAGGCCGCTACCGTACTATCCGTGTGACCTCTTCCACTTCTTCGTGCTGCGCTTGGCCACTACCGACCGCCGCGGTTCGGTGCCTCGCAGTTCCTCCAGCCAGCGCAGTTCCATGTCTTCCCCTCCTGGCAGCCCATCGACCTGCACGACCCTCCAGGAGGCAGGCGGGCTCCATTTTTCGCTTTGAAGCGCCGCTCGGACGATCTCTACAACCCCAGGTAGCGACTCGAAAATTTGGTGCTCCCAGAAACGGCAGATGCGCCAGCCCTCCGCTTCGAGGTGGAGCGTCTGCCGCCGGTCCCTCTCCACGTTCTCAAGTAACTTGGAGGACCAGAACTCGTTACGCGTCCGGGGCCGGACGTAGTGCTCGGGGCATCCATGCCAGAAACAGCCGTCCAGGAAGACGGCCACCCTGGCCTTGGAGAAGACTACGTCGGGTCGACCATAAGGCGTCCTGGACTGAAGTCGGAAGCGCATGCCTGCCCGCCAGAGGGCTGAGCGGAGGAGACGTTCAGGGAGGTGTCCTTGCTGCGGATCCTCGACATCTGCTCGGAGCGGGTAAGTCCCATGTCTCCTCTCCTTCGGATGTTCATGCCGCTTGGGTGGTAGTGCGAGCCTGTACAGCGCAGGGTAGGTGCAGAAGGGGGGATACCTTGGCGCCAACTACTCTAAAGGTAAAGAGGAATGAGCCAACTTCCCAGAAGCGGTCGCTGCTGATGGAACTCCTTGCTTCCTCATGCCTACTCGCAGGCCAGCAGACCGGCTTCGGCGGAACGGGGGTCCTACCCACGATTCGCATCCCGACCATCTGGGCTGTTGACGGCCCTCTGGTCTCACGACTGGCCAGACAGGCACAGGCGAGCTACGCTGAAGCCGGACCTGAGGGGGAGGATTCATGTCCGGTGTCAGGTGGAGCTTCCGCAAGATGCAGCGCGGGGAAATCAACGCGGACCCAGTGCAGGAGGAGTTCTTCACCCCCAAGGAGGGGCTGACCGACAGCCTCGTACGGGAGGGCGACCAGAATACGCTCGATGCCCATGAGGAAGGGCAGCCACTGCGTGTCTGCTACACGTTCTCCAGCCAGCCGTTGGAGCGCCGGGTGGCCGCGATGTATTTGGCGGGTCTGGAGGAACACCTGGAACCTGGAGGTGTCCAATTCCGCCCTCGCGAAGAGCCCGCGCGGTACCTCGTCATAGAAGATTTCGGAACGAGAGGTCTCCAGGGAAACCCGAACCAGGAGGAGGATGATCCGCCCGGCCTGCGACCCGAGAGCAAGAACCACTTCTTCTACTTCTGGCGGAACATCGGCCGTTCCAGCAAGGGGGACACAGACCGCGGCAGATGGGGACTTGGTAAGACGGTCTTCCCAGCCGCATCCCGAGTGCGGACGTTCTTCGGGCTGACGGTTCGGAAGAGCGATGGCCGGGCGCTGCTCATGGGTCAATCCGTGCTCAAGGTCCACAGTCTCGATAAGCAGCGGTACTGCCCCTACGGCTATTACGGACTGACGGACGATGAGGGATTCACCGTCCCCGTCGATAACTCGGAGGTGATCGCGGCGTTCAAGTCCGACTTCCAGTTGCAGCGGACGGACGAGCCGGCCTGTCGCTTGTGATCCCTTTCCCACACAGCGAAGAAATCAGCGCGCTGCAGGTCATTCGCTCTACCATCCGGAACTACTTCTACCCGATCCTTTCTGGAGACTTGGTGGTTGAGGTCCGGAATGGAAACGAGACATGGGTACTGAACCGCGAAAACCTGAACGACATCACAGCTCGGCTTGAGTGGAAGGACTCGGACACCTCAAAGGAACGTCTCCTGAAGTTGTTCGACTTCGCTAACTGGGCCATCTCCCGTCCGCAGTCCGAATCGTCGCGCTGCGACAGAAGGGGACGAACGCACCAACCTGGAGCGAAGATCTCTTCCCAGAGAGGACGCTTTCGCAACTGCGGGATCGGTTCGAAAAGGGTGAGCGGCTCGCATTGAAGGTTCCGGTAAAAGTCGAGCGCCACGGGCGGCCAGTCAAGATTGCTTACTTCATGATCTTTCTGGAGAAGGATCCGAAGATCGGTCGCGGGGAGGACCACTACATCCGGCAGGGCATCACCATCACCGACATCCGGCAGATCAAGGAGCCCGGTGTCCGGGGCCTGCTCGTAGTGGATGACCCGGAACTCACTTCCCTGTTGGGGGACGCCGAGAATCCGGCGCATACGGACTGGCAGGAGAAATCCACCAAGGTCAAGGAGGGGTACAAGCATGGAACCTTCTGTGTGCGGTTTGTCCGCAGTGGCATCCGTCACATCGTTACCTTCCTTTCCGCTCCTCCAGAGGGCATCAAGGAAGACCTGCTGAAAGACTTCTTCTTCGTCGACCGGCCTGGTGGACCGAGTACGAGCGATGGGACGGGAGGAGAGAGCGGGCAACTGCCGCAGCCTCCGGGAGGAACCCCTCCAATACCACCAGTCATTCCTCCTTCGACGAGCAGCTACCGGCTTGAAGCTCTGGCTGGGGGTTTCTCAATCAGGAGTATCCCTGGCCGCTCTCTGGCAGGTAGGGCCATCGAACTCGAGGTGGCATACGAAGTCAGGCGCGGAAATGCATTCAAGCGCTACGACCGCAACGATTTTGATTTCGGCAAGACAGCATTCACCATTACCACTCCGGTCGGAGCGAACGTGGCCGACAAGGACGGCAACAGGTTGCGTCTCGACATCATTGGTGATGAGTTCGAGATCAACGTAACTGGCTTCGATCCGCAGCGGGACCTGAAGGTCCGTGCGAGCGTCCGGGATTAAGGGTACTGCGATGATCCGACGGTTCAACTACACAAAGCGTAGGCGCATCGACCCTGAGCGGATTTTCATCCGGCTGTTACGTCACCCGAACGGCCCGCCATCCTTCGATGCCAGGATCGACCTCTCTGGTACGCGGCTTCCTGCTGATGCGAGCGTCTTTGTCGAGGCCTACTACAAATCCTCGTACATGCGCTTTTCTTACGGAACGGTGGGACGCATCGTGCCCGAACCCGAGCGTGACCTGACCGAGTTTGATCGGGACAGCACGGTCTTCTTCCGCGTGAAGGTGGTCGACCGCAGCGAACGAGTAGGCAAACTCCTAGCTGAAGCCGATGATATCAATCCTGTAGAGGCTGGGTCGGAGGGCGATTCCAGGTACAGCATCCTCCCCGTGAATTTCAGGGACCTGGGCCAGGAAATCTGGCGGCTGAAGTTGGACGGAGACAGACCCGTGCTGGAGGTCAACCGGCTGGATGGGATGGAAGAGTACGTGAGGAGCAGCCCGATGTTCCTTTCACTTGTCTATCCTGCTGTCATCCGAGAGGTACTCCAGCACTTGCTGCTGGTTGAAGAGGAAGAGGACTCTGCGGATGACACCACGTGGCAGGGCCTTTGGATGAGGTTCAGCAAGCAATATAATTCCGAGCCAGTCCCTCCAGTGGAGGAGGATCCTTATCTCCGGCGAGAGTGGATCGAACAGGTGGTGAAGCGTTTCAGTGAGTCGCTTAAGCTCCGGGAGAAATTCACCGCCGCACGCATCTTGGAGGGCTCCTGATGGCTCTTGTGCGCAAGTTGAACGCCAGGGGCATCAAGGCGTTCCGTGAATACTGGAAAGAGATCCGAAGTGGTTCTCCAGCATCTCCTCCATTCGATCTGCTGGAGGATCGTACATGCTCGGAAGCGCTCGAGGTGCGGATCAATGTCGAACATGATCGGTTCACGACCCGATTGGAGGCGGCTCAGTATCTGAGTGAAAAGCTAGCCCCGCTCTCTTTGCCTCTGTCAAGCACAACGCGGAACTCTGGAACTGGTTGTCGCTCTTCTATTTCGACCAACTCTGTCCTCAGGAGGGACGGAAGGGGAGGAAGGTGCGGCAGGAGTACCACTACATTTTACCCGCAGTAACAGAGGCTGGACATTCGTGGCACTATTACCGCCATCTACTGGTCGGATCCTTCATCATCTATGAACTGCACAAGGCTCATGCGCAGACGCTGTTGTGTGGACGTGTGGATGAATTCGGAGACTTCAATGAACAACTGGCATCACGGCAAGAGTTTGTGACCAACCGAGCCATAGTCCAAGCAGTGGACCTTCTCTATTTCGATAAGGATAAGGGGAAGCCGAAGAGGGGAGCCTCGCCCAACAGCAGGAAGCCCGGGACACTCCGACGGTTCATCGACGTGATCCAGCAGTTTGATCTCACCTATGATCTGTACTCATTGAATGGAGAACAGCTCATCGAGTTGCTCCCCGCTGAGTTTGCGCGTTGGCGTACCAAGTAGGCATTGAAGAGAGGCAGTGCAAAGATGGAACCCTGACACATGCTTCTTGCTGGCGTATCGCTCCCGGGACAAGGGCGCACCCGCTGGGTCACTGGTGAGGTGCCACCACATCGGACATCGATCAGGCGGTCCTGGCTGGGGCAACGGTCGAGATTGCGCTGCAACAAAGGACGGACGAAGGAACCGGTGAGGCAGAAGATCCCGACGAGGGATGGCGAGAGCACTGCCGAGACACCTACGTCCAGTGCAGGGCTCAGAAGAAACCGCGCTGGATTGGGGTCCCTGCGACGACTGTTTCCGTTGGTGCGAGGGACAACGCCAATGGCCCTTCCACATGTGTCGGCAAAAGGTGAGGTGACACGGAAATGGATGAAACCCACGATTGGGACAGGCTGCTTGGTTTGTATGCCAATCTCGAGCGGAACGAGCAGCTACCACTCGACCCCGATGTCCGCGACCTCTGCCGTCGAGTGGCACGGGATGTCGCTGTTGGCGATGGCGACGTGGAAAGCGCGCTGCGCACTCCTTCCGGAGCGGAAACTCCGTGCGAGAGATGCGCCGCCGGATCTTCGAGGGAAGCCGACGGCTATCCAGGGCGCTCGTTGATTCCGCCCGCCGCAAGAAAGCGGGTGACGTGGATGGAGCGAGAGCCGTGCTGGAAGGCGTGTTGGCCGTGGAAGTCGTCCCTCTCTACCGAGAACAAGCCGAGACGGCGCTGAGCTACGTGGACGACCCTGAGGATTGAAGGTGGGCGCTCGCCGCTGGCGTCGAGTTTCTGCCGCCATCCCTTTTTCGCGGCCTCTCGGACGGCCTACCGCGAGCGGGCGCTGGCCGGTCCTGCCCGTTCGAAGCCGAGCGCCGCCGGCAGGACGTACTGTCCAAACAAGATGAGCGGCAGCACCGAGCCGGAGTCGTCGTAATGGCTGGTGTTGAAGGCGGCGGTGAGGCCAAGCGAGGGCGCCACGAAGAGATACTGGCCCCCCGTACCGCGCGCGAACGTCACCTCCACCGGGATGTCCTGGAGGGTGAAGCGGGCGCTCCACCACAACCGTGCGTAACGAGCGTCGCCCAGCGTGCTGTGCGGTTGGCCTGACTCGGACACCCACGCCTCGGAAACCAGACGCTCTCCGTGCCACGTCCCGCCGTCGAGGAACACCGGCCCAGTTTCAGGAAGTCGCGTGGACGCAACCGCAGGTGCCCGCCCGTATCCGTCCCCCGCCGGCCCGCCGGCTGCCACTCGAAGTCCGCCACACCCAACGGGTGGAAGAGCCACTGGCGGGAGAGCTCCGGGATGGACATGCCACTGGCGCGTTCCAGGACCGCGCCCAGCAGGACCACGCCCCCCGTGCAGTAGCGCGCCACGGTGCCCGGCTCCTCCTTCATGGGGACGTCCACCATGAAGCGGGCCCAGTCGTCCGCGCGATACATCTTCTCTTCATTCCCAGGCGAGCTCGCATCCCAGTCGTCGCACGCCAGACCCGTGCGCATCTCGAGCAGGTGGCGCAGCGTCATGCGTTCCTTGCGTGGGTCTGGGTTGCGCACGGGGGCGAGGTCTGGAAGGAACGACAGCACAGGCACATCCAGGTCCGGCAGGAGACCCCGCTCGTGGGCCATGCCCACCAGCAGCGAGGTGATGCTCTTGGTGGCCGAGCGCAGATCATGCACGTTCTCCCGCGCGAAGCCGTTCCCGTAACGCTCGTAGATGAGCCGGCCATGGCGCGCGATGAGCACCGCATCCGGCTCCTCCTGCCTGCCTTCCGCCACGTCGTGCTCCAGCCACTCCAACCACGAGCGCCGCACGCCCTCTTCTTCCAGTGCCGCCACGGCCCAGCCGTCATCGCGCGCATCCGGAGGTGAGCCGGGACCCGTGAGCGCGCGCCCTCCCCCACAGGCACTCAGGAGCAACAACAAGCACTGCGGGACGGCCTTCCTGGACATGGTCCTACCTCCTCATGGCGGCTCGGCCCGCCGGAGTATCTTCTTCAGCTCGTTGTTCAGCACGCGCTCGCTGAGCGACTGGTTCCAGTAGTCCAGTCACAGTTGTTCGTGGCCACGTCCATCGCCTGACCCATCATCTGATACTCCAAGGCACGCGCGGCATTGGTGTCCATGAGGCACTCGCCGAAGAAGTGCGAACCGGTCTCGGGAATGGCGCGCGAGGGTCTCGGCGACCATGGCGGCACAGTGATCCGGCACAGCTCGATCAGCGTGGCCTGGAGCTTCTTCTGCTCGTCGGTGAGGATCCATTGAGGATCGAACTCGAATCCCAGACCCCAGAACCCTTCACCACCCCATGTCTTCTTGTTATTCATTTCGCGTCTCCCCTCTCGCCGTGCAATGCCCACGGCGGTGGTTTGACATTCAACAATCCACCATGCACGGATGAACCCCGGACGACAGAGCCCGCGTCTCGAGAGTTGAGAAAAACAAGCGGTGGGAGAAGGAGAGAGGCCGCGCCGTCTCCACGGTAGGAGGCGCTCGCCCGCGGGTGTAGAAACCCCGCGCACGCAGGAGGCTTCACATGGTGGTCCGCCCCGCCCGACATATCGAGAACGTCCGCTACGCCATCCGCAACGTCGTGGCCGAGGCGCACCGCCTGGAGACCCAGGGCCAGCACATCCTCTATCTCAACATCGGGGATCCGCTGAAGTTCGACTTCCAGACGCCGCCGCACCTCATCGAGGCGGTGCACCGGGCCATGCGCGATGGCCACAACGGCTACGCGCCCTCGGCGGGCATCCTCACCGCGCGCGAGGCCATCTCCCGCGAGTGCGCCAACCGGGGCATCCCCAACATCACCCCCGATGACGTCGTGGTCACCACCGGCGCCAGCGAGGCCCTGGAGCTGGCCCTCACCGCCCTGCTCGATCCCGGCGATCGCGTCCTCCTGCCCAGCCCCGGCTACCCCCTCTACAACGCCCTCATGGCCAAGCTGAACGCCCAGGGCGTGCCCTACTCGCTCGACGAGGAGAATGGGTGGTCGCTGGACCTGGAGGAGATAGATCGGCTGTGCACGCCCGGCACGCGCGCCCTCATCCTCTGCAATCCCAACAACCCCACCGGCGCGGTGCTCGACCGGAAGGTGCTCGAGGGGCTGCTGGAGATCGCCCGGCGGCATGGCCTCGTCATCCTGTCGGATGAGATCTACGACAAGCTCATCTACGACAAGCCACACGTGGCCACGGCGTCGCTCGCCACGGACGTGCCCATCCTGACCTTCAATGGACTCTCCAAGGGCTACCTCGCCTGTGGTTGGCGCGTGGGATGGATGGTCTTCTGCAACGCCCACCTGATGCCGGAGCTGCGCGCCGCGGTGCAACGGCTCGCCGACGCGCGGCTGTGCGGACCCGCGCCGCAGCAGTACGCCATCGCCCCCGCGCTCGACGGGCCACAGGACCACATCCCCGAGATGATGGGGCGGCTGCGCCGGCGCCGCGACCTGATGGTCCGCCGCATCAACGCCATCCCCGGCCTGTCCGTGGTGGAGCCCGCCGCCGCCTTCTACGCCATGCCCCGGCTGCGACTGCCCGGGGTGACCTCGGACGAGCCTTCGTCATGTCCCTGCTGCGCGAGACGGGCGTGCTGTTCGTCCACGGCAGCGGCTTCGGGCAGAAGCCCGGCACCACCCACTTCCGCGTGGTGTTCCTGCCCCCCGAGGACATCCTCACCGCCGCCTTCGACCGGCTCGAGGCCTTCGTCCACGCGCACCACGCGCGCTGACCCGGCGCCCTCCCTCGCCGGGGGGAGGGGCGGGGGAGCGCAATCGGAACCCCGCGCGGGGCTCGCGTGTTATGTGAGGCCCCATGCCTCCCCGACGCCCTGAAATCCTCGCACCCGCGGGCGACCTCGAGTCCCTTCGCGCCGCGCTCGCCAGCGGAGCGGACGCCGTCTATTTCGGACTCGACGAGGGCTTCAACGCCCGGGCCCGCGCCGACAACTTCTCGCTCGCCCGGCTGCCGGAGACGATGGCGCTCGTCCACCGCGCCGGTGCCCGCGCCTACCTCACGCTCAACACCCTCATCTTCGAGCCCGAGCTGCCCGGGGTGGAGCGGCTGCTGCGCGGCGTGGCCGCGGCGGGCGTGGACGCGCTCATCGTGCAGGATCCGGCCATCGCCCTGCTCGCGCGCGCCATCTGCCCCCAGCTCGAGCTGCACGCCTCCACGCAGATGACCGTCTCCAGCGCCGAGGGCATGCGCTTCGCCCGGGGCCTGGGCGTCACCCGCGTCGTCGTCCCCCGCGAGCTGTCCACCGCGGAGATCCGCCGGCTGGCGGAGCACACGGACATGGAGCTGGAGGTCTTCATCCACGGCGCGTTGTGCGTGTCCTGGAGCGGTCAATGCCTCACCAGCGAGGCGTGGGGCGGACGCTCGGCCAACCGGGGCCAGTGCGCCCAGTCGTGCCGGATGCCCTACGATCTCGTGGTGGATGGGCAGACGCGCGAGCTGGGAGAGGTGCGCTACCTGCTCAGCCCCAAGCGATCTGGCTGGCGTGCGCGCCGTGCCCGACCCGGTGGACATCGGCGTCCACAGCCTGAAGATCGAGGGCCGCCTCAAGGGCGCGCAGTACGTGACCACCACCGTGCAGGGCTACCGGCGGTGGGTGGACGGTGTCGTCGCGGGCAAGCCGGACGAGAAGCAGCTCGCGAGCGACCTGGCCGACATGTCCCTCACGTACAGCCGCGGCCTGTCCAATGGCTTCCTCGGGGGCTCGGATCACCAGACGCTCGTCGAGGGCCGCTTTCCCAAACACCGGGGTCTGTACCTGGGCCGCGTGCGCTCCGTGTCGGGCAAGGAGGTGCTCGTCACCCCCGAGGAGCGTCCATGGACGGGCGCCCTGGGCCTGGGCGAGGAGCGCCCCCAGGGGCCCGAGGGCAAGGTGTCCTCGCCCCTCCCCGGCGAGCAACCCACTCCCGCCGCCGTGGAGCCCCGTCCGGGCATGGGCGTCGTCTTCGACGCGGGCACCCCCGAGGACAAGCACGAACCGGGTGGCCCCATCTTCCGCGTGGACCGGCGCGGCAATGGCTGGGTGCTCGGCTTCGGGCACCCGGGGCCGGACCTGAACCGCGTGGCGCCCGGCCAGCGCGTGTGGCTCAACAGCGATCCCGCCCTCGTCCGCCGCACGGAAGCGCAGCTCGCCCAGGGCGAGCCCGAGGGCCGCGTCCCCCTCACGCTCCAGGTGTCCGGCGCCGAGGGCACTCCGCTGCGCGTGCGCGCGAGCGCCTGGGGGCACGAGGTCTCCGCCGAGAGCCCCACCCCGCTCACGCCCTCCAAGGGCAAGGGCCTGGACGAGGCGCTGCTGCGCGACAAGCTGGGCGCCTGCGGCGGCACGCCCTTCACCCTCGCTCACCTGGACCTCGCCGGGCTGACGCCGGGCCTGCACCTGCCCGTCTCCGAGCTCAAGGCGCTGCGTCGCGACGTCGTGGCCACGCTCACCCCGCTCGTGGAGAAGGGGCCCGTGCGCACCGTGACGGAGACGCCGGTGCTCGACTCCGTGCGCACCGCGTTGCTCTCGCGCGTCGCCGGACAGGCCGTGGAGGAGGGAGCCCACGCGGGCCCGCGCCTGCTGCCCCTGTGCCGCGACGACGCGCAGTTGGAGGCGGTCATCGCCGCCGGCCTGCGCGAGGTGGAGCTGGACTGGATGGAGATGGTGGGCCTGCAGCGCGCGGTGGAGCGGGCGCGCGCGGCCGGGCTGCGCGTGACGATCGCCACCGTGCGCGTGCAGAAGCCGGGCGAGGAGGGCTACGACGCGCGCCTGGACAAGCTGCGGCCCGACGCGGTGCTCGTGCGCCACTGGGGCGCGATGATGCACTTCCTCGAGCGCCCTGCTGGCCAGCCGCGCCCGGTGCTGCACGGGGACTTCTCGCTCAACGTCACCAACTCGGTGACGGCGGCGCACCTGCTCGGCCTGGGGCTGGACACACTCACGTGCTCGCACGACCTGGACGAGACGCAGCTCTTCGCCCTGCTGGAGCACGCCCCCGCGCACCGCTTCACCGTGGCGCTGCACCACCACATCGCCACCTTCCACACCGAGCACTGCGTGTACTCGCACACGCTGTCCAACGGGCGCGACTACCGCAGCTGTGGCCGCCCCTGCGAGCGCCACCAGGTCTCCCTGAGAGATCGCATCGGGCTGGAGCACCCGGTCATCGTGGACGTGGGCTGCCGCAACACGGTGTTCAACGCCCAGGCCCAGAGCGCGCCTCGCTGGTGCCCAGGCTCCTGGAGCGGGGCGTGCGCCGCTTCCGCGTCGAGTTCGTCCGCGAGTCCCAGGCCGAGGCCGCGCGCGTGCTCGCCGCCTATCAGGAGCTGCTCGCGGGCCAGTGCGCTCCCGCCGAGGCGGTGCGGCGCGCCGCGGTGCACGAGCAGTTCGGCGTGACGCGGGGCACCATGAAGGTGCTCGGCTGAGCCTCGCCACGGGGCCTCGGGTGGTGACTGCTGTCACCACCCGATGACGGTGGACACCAGTTCGAGAGGGCCCCACCGCCCCCATGCCCCAGGGGCGGCCCCCGGCGGTTCCAATGATTCCAAGAGGATACGAGTCTTCTGCTCGATTCCGGGAAGCCGCTGAAGTCTGGCCCACCTCCTGCTATGGCAGCCAGTCGCGAACGCCGGTGGACGGCGATACGCTCTCCCCTCCGCTCGAGGAGCTCCCGTCATGGCCGTCAACCCCGTCAATCGCTCGCTCCAGTCGCTCATCTTCCAGACCCTGAGCAAGTTGAGCGAGGTGGCCCCCCTCGCCGCCCGTCCCGAACGCCCAGACGCCTTCGCCGGTGGAGGAGAACCCGTACCAGAGCCTGTTCGCGAACGACGGATTCGATCCCTCGGGCACGGGAGGCACGCAGGATCTGTCCCAGCAGATCCAGGCGCTCATGGAGACGATGAACCAGATCACCAACCTGCTCAACGGCGGGGAGGGCGCGGGGGAGCAGGGCGTGCCCGAGCTGGGGGGTCCGCCCAAGAGTGGCTCCACTCCGCAGCAGTTCACTCCGGAGCAGTTCAATCAGCAGCCCACCACGCCTCCGTCGCCCACCACGCCTCCGTCGCCCACCACGCCCGAGTCGCAGAAGACCGCGGGACCCCAGGCGCCCAAGGGCAACAACCCGACGGGCGGCGCGGGCAACACGATGGACTTCACCAACGACGGCGACAAGCCGATGACCGTCACCTTCACGACCAACCCGGGTCAGAAGCAGATCCCGCCCGTGACGATTCAGCCCGGCCAGACGGTCCGGCAGGAGTTCCCCGAAGGCTGGAGCGGCAACTTCCGCAGCGACAAGGGTGATGGCACCGCGGTCACGCTGGGCGAGGTCGCCTTCAACGGCGCCGGCAACCAGACCTTCTACGATGTGAGCTACATCGAGGGGAACAACGCCAGCATGACGATCGCGCCGGAGAGCGGCCCGGGCAAGACGTCCGGCACGATGGAGAACCTCGTCGAGGGCGCGCCCGAGAACATCCTGGCCCGGGACGCCAACGGCCAGGTCTACGGCATCAAGAAGACCACCACCTCCGAGGTGCGCGACCCGGAGATCATCAACTACTACCGTGGCAAGGTCGGCGCGGACGAGGGCTACGTGGACCCCAAGGACGACCTGAGCACGCTGGGCACCAGCGACACGCACCTGGAAGTGCACCTGAAGGACGTGTTCTAGCCCGAGTTCCCGCTCCAGCACCCGAGGCCCGGCCGCTCCCGTCGAACCCGGGCGCCCGGGCCTCATGTACATTGTCGGCATGATGGTCGGCATCGTGGGATACGGACGTTTCGGCCGTGCGCTCGGAGGACTGCTGGAGGAGGCGGGGGTGCCCTACCGCGCCCTGGACCCCGCGGTGGACATCCCCGAGCCCCACCGCTCCCCGTCGCTTCCCGCGTTGATCGCGGACGCCACCCACCTGGTGGTGGCGGTGCCCGTGGCGCACATGCGCGCGCTGCTCCAGCGGATGAGCCCCCTGCTGCGGCCCGAGCAGCTCGTGCTGGACGTGGGCAGCGTCAAGGTGAAGCCCGTGCACGCCATGGCCGAGGTGCTCGGCGCCCGGGTGCCCTGGGTGGGCACGCATCCGCTCTTCGGGCCCCTCAGCCTCGCCATGGCCGAGCGGCCCCTGCGCGTGGTGGTGTGTCCCAACCCGCTCCACCCCGCCGCCGCCCCCGAGGCCGTGCGCTTCTTCGCGCGCCTGGGCTGCGAGATCATCGAGCAGAGCCCCGAGGGGCATGATCGGGTGATGGCGCACACCCACGCGCTCACCTTCTTCGTGGCCAAGGGCATGGTGGACGCGGGCTCGGGACTGGACGTGCCCTTCGCGCCCGCCAGCTTCCAGGCGCTCTCGCGCACCATCCAGCTCGTGCGCTCGGACGCCGGACACCTCTTCAGCGCCATCCAGCACGACAACCCCTTCGCGCGCGAGGCCCGGGGACACCTGCTCGAGGCGCTCGGCAACGTCCACCGGGAGCTGGACGCGCTGCCCGCCGAGGCGCCCCCTCCGACGCGCCGCCGCTCACCCTGCCCACGCTCGACTCGGGCCTGCCGGAGCTGCGCGAGACGCGGGAGATGATCGATCAAATCGATCAGGAGCTGGTGGAGCTGCTCGCGCGGCGGGCGGAGCTGTCCCGGCGGGCGCTGCGCACCAAGGCCGAGGCGGGACAGCCCGTGCCCGATCCGACCCGCGAGGACGCGATGATCGCCTCGCGTCGCGCGTGGGCCTCCGAGCGGGGCCTGGAGCCGGATGGGGTGGAGGCCATCTTCCGCGCCATCCTGCGCTTCTCTCGGCGGGATCAACATCGCCGCGGATGAGATAGCGTGGCCCCCCATGCGTTCCTGGTTGCTGCTCGCCGCGCTCCTGCCCCACGTCGCCCTGGCGTCCGAACACGGGCTGTCCCTCGGTGCCACGGCCGTGCTCCTCACCAATGGAGCCATCTACAACGAGACCAGCCCCCGGCTCGGTCTGGAGGCAGCCTATACCTACGGGCGCGAGGCCTGGCGCGTGGGAGGCGGCGTGCGCTGGGCTCCCGGAGGAGGCGGCTCGCTGCCCGTCGAGGTCTACGCCCGCGTGCTGCTCACCCCTCCGTCGGGCACCGGCGGCCCGCGGTGGGCCCCGAAGTGGGGCTCAGTGGGCTGCCCGTCATCATCGCGCCCCGAGGTCTGCCCGATGACCTCGCGAACGCGCAGGCCCGCAAGCTCGCGCCCTTCTACGTCGCCGTGCACGCCCAACCCCTGCGCTTCGTCTTCCGCTCCTTCAGCGTGAGCGCGCTGGAGTTGCAGTGGGGCACGCCCATCAACCAGCCGGGCTCGGCCCTGCGCCTGCAACTCGGTCTGCTGCACCTCGGAGTGGTTCTATGAAGTCCTGGTCCACCACCGCCCTCCTGGCCCTCGCCCTGGGCTCCTGTGTCTCGCGTCCCGGTCTGGACGAAGCCGCCCTCGCGCGCGTGCGGAGCTTCGGCGAGGGGGTGGAGCAGGCGCGCCTCATGGCCGACGTGAATGCCCTCGTCGCCACGCACCTGGAGGACACGCCGCTGCCGTGCGACCTCTTCGAGCCCGGGACGACCCCCACGCCCCCCGGGCGCCGGCCCGTGTGCAACCTCACCCGGGATCGCAGCCGCCAGTGGATGCGTGAGCGACTGGAGTCGCTCGGCCTGCCCGTCACCACGCACACCACGGACGATCCGCGCTTTCCCACCACCAACCTCATCGCCGAGCTGCCGTGCACCGAGCACCCCGAGGAGATCGTCCTGGTGGGTGCCCACTACGACGCGTACTTCCAGGGAGCGGATGACAACAGCTCGGGCGTGGCCGCCCTGTTGGAGATGGCGCGGCTGGCCTCGGGTCAGCGCTTCAAGCGCACCGTGCGCTTCATCGGCTTCGATCTGGAGGAGCTCGGCCTGGTGGGCAGCACGCGCTATGTCCAGTCGCGCCCGGGCGAGCGCATCGTCGCGTCGATCGTCTTCGACTGCATCGGCTACCGGAGCACGGAGCCGGGCTCGCAGCAGGGGCTGCCGGGCTTTCCCCTGCCACCCAGGGGGGACTTCATCGCCGTCATCGCCAATGAGGCCTCGCGCTCGCGGATGGAGGAGATGCATGCGCTGGGTGACCGGCTCGAGCTCGTGCCAGTGCTGGGCATCGTCACTCCCGGGGATGGCTCCGGTGCGGCCTCGGGCAACCTCATGCGCAGCGATCACGCCCCGTTCTGGCTCGCCGGACAGAACGCCCTGTTCCTCACCGACACCGCCAACTTCCGCAACCCGAACTACCACCGGGACACCGACGTGCCCGCCACCCTCGACGCGGACTTCCTCACCCGCGTCACCCGGCTGTCCGCCGCCGGGCTCGCCTACTGGGCCGAGGGCCCCTGCCATGACGCCCGCCACGCTCCTCGTCCTCGCCGCGCTCGCCGATGCCCCGGCGGCGCCGCCCCCCGCGCACCAGCTGTCCTTCTACGCCCGCTCGGGCCTCACGGCGTACCTCTCCTCCGCGCGCACCCAGGGAGGCCTGGGCGGCGGCGTGGGCGTGCGCGACACGCTGCGGGGGCTGTGGTTGCTCCAGGCGGACGTGAACGGGCTCACCGGCCTGGGCTCGGTGCTCGAGGTGCGTCTGGGCGCGGGGGTGCAACGCCCGGCGGGCGGGTGGCGGCCCGCGGCCCTGGTGTCCCTCACCGGGCTCTTCGGCGACCAGCTCGGCTTCGTCATGCCCGGCGATTCCGCGTACGCGCGAGGCCCCGCGCTGGGCGTGGGCCTGACGCTGGCGCCCGCGCGCTTCTCGCTCGGGAGCGCCCAGGTGTCCCTGGTGGAGCTGGGGGTGGGCCTGGGCGGCGATGGCGTCGGCCGGGGCCCCGTCTACAGCCTCACGCTGCTCGAGGTGGGCGTAGCGCTGTAGGAGAAGCGCCCCGCCCGGCTTCCCGAGCCTCAGGCGCCCGCGAAGCGGACCTGGGCCTTGCTCATGACGTACTCGACCGCCATCAGGTGCCGTGCCGCCTGATCGATGCGGGCGAACTGGTGCGGCTCCTCGCGCAGGGAGGCGGCGGCCTGCTCCAGCGGAATCCCGAGGGCGGCGGCCTCGGCCTTGAGGACCTCCTGCACCTTGGCCTGGGTGAGGGTGAGGCCGTCGCGCGCGCAGATGGCGCCCAGCGCCGGCTGATGCGCAGCCGCTGCCGGGCCACGGCCCGGGTGGGCTCGTCCTTCAGCCACGTCTGCAGCGACTCCTCCTGCTGCTTCTCGGTGAACTTGAGCTCGGTCACGGCGCGGCCCTCGCTCGAGCCCCAGCGGCGGCGGACCTCCTCGTCCACGAGCGCCTCGGGGATGTCCACCTTCGTGCGGGCGGCCACCTCGTTGAGCACCATCTCCTGGGCCTGGAGCCGCAGCAACTGGACCGTCTCCTGCTCCAGCTCCTTCAACACGCTGTTCGTGGCCGCCTCCACCGTGTCCCCCCGGCCAAAGGCCTTGAGGAACTCCGGGCTCGCCGGATCCGGGAACTTCACCTCGCGCGCGGCCTGGATCTGCACGGCGAAGCGCGCGGGCTGACCGCGCAGCGCCTCGACGGGGTAGTCCTGGCTCAGCAGGATGTCCGCCAGCACGGTCTCTCCCGGCAGGTGGCCCACCAGCTGCTCGTACAGCCCGGGCAGCAGGGGCGCGGGCGCCAGGGGAACCCAGACGTCGGCGCGCACGCTGAAGGGGATGAGCTTGCCGTTGGAGTAGCCCACGAAGTTGAGCAGCAGCTCATCGCCCCAGGCGATGCGCTCGGTGCGCGGACGCATGCGCTCGGTGGCGTGTGCGCGCGCCAGATCCTGGAAGCGCTCCTGGATCTGCTCGGCGGTGATGCGCGGGGGGCGGGCACGGTGATGGACAGACCCTCCAGTGACGGCGCGGTCACTGGAGGCAGTTGCACCGGACTGCCCTGCGCGGCCTTGCAGGGCCAGGGGGAGCGAGAGCGGAACCTCGAAAGGCTTCTTGGCGGGAGGAGAAGGTTTCTGGGTGGGGTCCATGAAGGATCCTTTCGAGGCCGCAGGCTACCTCAACCGCCGAGGAGCTGCTTGAAGCCCTGGGTCGCGTTCTTGAGCGGGCCCGCGAGGCCCTCGATGACGGGACCGGCCGGCTGGCGGCGGTGGAGACGGCCGCGCCGACCTGCGACAGGACGGGGATGTTGGTGGCGGCGAGCGCGGAGCCCCCGGCGGTGATGCCCGCGGTGACCTTCTGGCCCAGGGTCGCGTTGGGATCCTTGAAGGTCTTCGCGGCATTGGCGATGTCCATGCCCGCCACGGCGATGTTGAGGCCCGGAGCGAAACGCCCGGCCGCCTTCGCCAGGGCACCGCCGCCGCCCTTGAGCATGTCCGCCATACCGGCCGCGCCGGAGAGGACGCCCTGACCCGCCGCCATGGCGGAGGACGCCGAGCCGGCCATGGCCGCCGGGCTGGAGTGGCCCGCGGCCTGGGTCGACGCGTGCCCCACCGGGCTGCCTTGTCCGAAGCCCGGAGCCCGGTGCGCGCCACCGAAGCCACCCATGAGCTTCTGCGCGCCGCCCATCAGGGTCGAGGCGATCTGGCCCACGCCCCCCATCAGGGCCGAGGCCATCTGGGTCGCGCCGCCCGCGCTGATCCCACCCGAGGCGGCCGCCTGATTGATGCCGCCCAGCAGGCTGGTGGCCATCTGGTTCAGGCCCGCCAGCGCGGCGGCCGGTCCACCCTGGCCTCCCGTCAGGCCCCCGAGGAGCTGCTGGAACGCGGCCATGGGCTGCTGGGCCATCGCGAGGGCCTGCTGGAAGCCGCCCGGAACGGTCCCGGACTGCGCCGCCCCGCCCGCGCCACCCGCCCCGCCCGCGCCGCCGGCCCCGCCACCAGGCGACAGGCTCTGGGCCAGACCCACGCCACCCTGGGCCAGACCGACCGTGTTGTTGGCCAGACCCATGGCGTTGTTGGCCTTGTCCATCCGACTCGTCTTGTTGCCGGCCGTGAAACCATCGGCGGGCTTGGTGCCGGCCGGAGTGGTGGCGCCCGCCGTCGGGTTCGCCGCGGCCGGGGTGGGGGTAGTCGTCGGCTTCGACGCGGAAGTGGGGGCGGCAGCGGGAGGCGGAGAGCGAACGCGCATGGGATTACCCTGAGATCAGGAGAGCTTCGATAGAATAACCAGAAAAGGACTGCTTCCTGGTAGTGGGCACAGTGAATTATCGCGCCGCGCCCGGGGAAGTTGCGCCCTATTAATTGCAAGGCGTTTGCCAATTCTTGAGAAAGGGAAACACCGCCTCGCCCGGCCGCCTGGCTAGCGGCCCGGAGACGAGGAGGGCGGAGGATCATCCAGGGTGAGTTCGAACAGGGGCGCGACGACGGAGGAGTCATCCGCGTCCGAGACGAGCCACAGGTGCAGACGGCCCTGCTCCACCCGCGCCGACACGCCCTCCAGCTTCACCTTGCCCTCCACGTGCTCGAGCCACAGGGGCGTGCCGTCCCGGTCCAGCATGCCCACGGCCGAGCCCACCACGGCGCCATCGGCATAGGGGCCATGGGTGTCCTCGGCGGCGGCGGTGAAGACGACGCGACCGTCCGGCAGCGGCGCCGCGTCCGAGAAGGACAGCCGCACCGAGCGGGTCCGGCCCAGCTTCCAGCGCTTCACGTCGCGCACCAGCTCCGGACCGGGAGGCACACCGGCCTCGAGGGCGCGCGCGAGGCCCTCGCCCGCGATCAGCACCACGGCGTCCGCGCCCTCGTCGCTGTTGCCCCGGTTGAGCAACCACAGGTGCTTGCCCACCCAGGCGGCCCCCTCCACGTTGACGGGGCCCAGCTCCCGGGCGAGCCGGGCATACAGGCCCGAGAAGTCCACCTCGCGCACGGCGCCGCCCAGCCGCCCATCCGCCTCGAGGGGGATCAGCGCCCCACGCCTCCGCGCCGGGGCGCTCCCGGAGGGGACCGCCAGCAGGGCCCCCCGGGGCGCCGAGGCGAGGCCCTCCACGAGACAGAGCGCCTCCAGGTCTGGCTTCACGGCCTTGCGGTCCGCCGCGTCCCGGGGCAGCTCGCCCGGAAAGAGCCGCACCCAGAGTCCGGGACCCTCGCCCTGGAGTGGAAAGGAGGCGAGTGACAGGGAATCGTCCGCGACGACGTGCAGCCAGTCGCCCACCCGCACGAGGCCGCTCGCGGCGGAGACATAGGCCGCGCCCCCGGCCGCCTCGGGCGCCGGGAGGGTCAGCAGCCGCGAACGCGTGAGTTGCAGCGGCGGCGCACGCCGGGGCCTTGGCGCCTTCGTGGCGCGCGCGCGCTCCTGGCAGCCCGAGGACAGGCACAGCAGGACGGCGGCGAGGAGACGGAAACGGGGAACGGAGATGGGCATGGGCACGGAGGGGCTTTCTATACCGTGCGCCCGAGGCCCCCGGGACTCAGGACTCCTGGCCGAGGATGACGCGCAGCTCCTCGAGTAGCTCCTTCTCCTCGGCCCGGAGCTCGCCGTCGCTCGCGATGAGGGCGCGCACCGCCTCGAAGACCTCGTCCGGACGGTCGCGCAGCAGCGCCAGATCGGGCGCGGGGTGTGCCGCCGTGCGCCAGGAGCTTCTTGAGGGCGGCGAACTCCGGCTCCGGAACGTTCCAGCTGCGCGCCACGCCCTGGATGAGGCCCGACTCCCGCGCGTCGAGCCGCCCATCACTCCAGGCCAGCTGGATCATCAACTTGAGCACTTCGATGTTGAAGCGGTCGTCCGCCGTGGTTTGGCTCATGGGGTTCTCCTGGGCCCCGAGCCTCGCCCGTCCCGCCGCGGACCGCCATGACGTTCTTCCCGGTCGCGCCGCCAACAGTCCTTCCGTCGTCTGGTCCACATCCGCCGTCCGGCGGTGTCCACCTCCCGCCGGTCCCCTCGGGCGCGGCCTCCCCTCGGGTCCACGTAAACCCTCCATTCCCAGCAATCCCTCTCAGGAAAGGGACGCTCGTGCACATCTCCAGCCCACAACTGCGGCGACGCTGAAGAACCGTCAGTCCAGCAAACTCCTGACAACCTTCGCCGCGCGCCCCTCAAGTCTTCGTTTACCCGTCTACAGGCAGGGTCCGTTCTCTCGGAGAGACAGCGGGCTTCTGGAGTCCCGACCGGGCGGGGCGGACTTTTCCATTGGCATCGCGATGCGCGCTCGCGGTGAGCAATGAATGGCGAGACCCGCCTTGACGAAAGGGGGCGGGGAGCGCTCTCTTTTCGTGCAAGGGATTGAGAGCCGCCCGGGACCCCCCTCCCGCTGACGGCCGGCGCGAGCAACCCGCGCCATCCCCCATGCGGGAGAAAGCGCCATGCGTGAACATCTGGAGACGGCAACGGGACTGGCCCTCACCGCCGGAACCTACTCGGGCTATTCGCTGCACGCGCACGAGCCCGATCAGGGCATCAACCTCATCCTCTCGCAGCCCGGCATCAGCAGCAGCCGGGTGACGCGGCTGAGCCCCACCGCGGTGTGGGCCCTGCCGGAGCCGGGCACGGAGCTGCCCCCCGCGAGCGCCCCGTGCAGCTGCTCCTGGACGACAATGGCCGCACCATCGGGCCGCTGCGCGGGGAGATCTTCTGGAGCGATCCACGCCGCGCCGACGCGCCCTTCGGCATCCAGTTCGTCGACGTGACGCTGGAGCAGGGCCGGCAGATCCTCTCCGTGCTGGACTCGGCGGCGCGCGAGGGACGCGCCCTGCCCGCCGTGTCGCCGCGGCCCATCGAGGAGGCGCTCGTCGATTCCGAGCGCATCCGCTCCATCCTCAAGTCCGTGTGTGTCATGCGGCACCAGGGGCTCTTGCGCCAACCGGGGCGGACGCTGCGCGTGTCGCTCGAGTACTTCGACGTAGAGACCTCGCGGCTGCACTGGCGCCTGGAGGAGCCGTCGGCCCGGTGGGGGCAGGCGCCCCATGACATCGAGGTGGTGGGCTACAACTCCGCCTTCCGCATGCGCGTGCCGGAGCTCGAGGTGCGCGGCGACCGGTTGGTGACGCCCATTCCCCGGCGGCTGTGGCGGGTGCGCCACCGCGCGCGCCGGCGCGTGCCCGCTCCCGCCGGCCTGCTGGCCCGCTTCCACCACCCCCTGTGGAACGAGCTGGGCGCGCGCGAGCGTGAAATCCAGGACGTGTCCTCCACCGGCCTGTCCCTGTTGGGCTCCGCGGACGATCTCGCCTTCCCGGGCCTGATCCTGCAGCCGCTCGAGCTCCTCCCCGAGGACGGCGAGCCCTTCCTGATGCGCGGAGAGGTGCGCTACGTGGGCAAGCCGCGTCCGGACGGCCAGCGGGTGCTGGGCCTCCAGGTGACGCCCCAGACGCCCGAGGACGAGGCGCGCTGGATGCAGCTCGTCTCCCAGGCGCTCTGCCCCGACACGCGCGCGGGCGAGGAGTGGCTCGAGCCGCTGTGGCAACTGCTCGCCGACACGGACTACCACCAGCTCGCGGGCGACACGCCGGAGGACTTCGAGCGGCAGCGCGCCAGCTTCGTCGACACGAGCCTGCGCGCGGCGCGCGAGCCCCACCTCTTCTGCCGGCGGTGTGGCCGTCGGAGCGGGGCGTGGAGGCCACGCTGTCCTCGGTGCGCGCCTGGCGTCATGGCTGGCTCGTGCACCAGCTCGCCAAGCGCCCGGGTGCCCCCGTGCCGGAGGTGGCCCCGGGGAGGATCCTCCGCGAGCTGCACCTGCGCGCACTGGAGCACGCGCAGAGCGCTCCCGACTTCCGCTGGCTGCTCGGCTACGTCGACTCGAGCGTGCCCTTCTTCGAGCGCGTCTACCTGTCCTACGCGCGCCAGCACGCCGACACGGGCGAGGCCCTGGTGCTGCCCGTGCACCTGTGGCGCGCGCGGTGCGACGAGCCGAGTGGACTGCCCTCGGACGGCTTCGACATCGGCCCGGCCACCGCCGAGGAGACGGCGTTCCTCGCGAGCGAGATCGCCCGCACCCGGCCCGCCTGCTACGTGGAGGCGATGGATCTCTCGCGCGAGCGTCTGGCGCTGACGGAGGCCACGCAGGCCCGGCACGCGGTGGGGCTGGAGCGCGAGCGGCAGGTGCTGGTGGCGCGCCGCGAGGGCATGGCGGTGGCCGCCATCGTGCTCGAGCGGGGACCGGAGGGAATGAACCTCTTGCGCCTGCTGGACACGGCGCGGCTGTTCCCGCTCGCGCCCGGAGGACAGGAGACCTACGTCGCGCTGCTGGACGCGGCGCGCGCCTGGTACGCCGCGCGCGACCTGCCCTCCTTCGTCCTCGCGTCCGAGGAGGACGACGACGGCCCGCTCGCGGCCGCCCGGTTGCGCGAGGGGCCCGGCACCAGCCCCTGTCTGTGGCTGCTCTCCGCCCACCTGCTGCCCGAGTTCCTGGAACACGTGAGCGAGGCGACGGTGGGCCGACTCCCCTCCCCGGCTCCCACCGCCTGAACCCACACCCCGACTGCACACAGCGAAGGAGCCGACATGAGTCTGGTCAAAGAGCTGTACGAGCCCTACGTCCTGGCCGCGCGCGCCCGCGTCGCCACGGATCCGGTGATGCGCAGGGTGGTGGATCCCGCCATCTCCCCGGAGCTGCTCGAGCGCTTCCTCCTCCAGTTGCACGCCCTGGGCGTCTACCCGGCCGAACCCGTGGAGGGATGGAACCGCCGCGCCGGCCACCGCGGCCTCCTGCTGAGCCTGGACACCCTGGGCAAGAGCCTGCTCGCGCATGCCAAACAGGCCTCGGGCCTCGCCCAGACGATGACCGAGGACGTGCAGGTGCTCGTGCGCCGGTGGAACCAGCGCTTCCAGCCGGTGCTCCACGCCGAGCGGTTGCTCTCGCAACACCCCACCGACGCCATGCGCTCCTACCGCCGGCTCGTCGAGGAGACGCTCACCGGGGAGTTCCCGGCGGCGCAGATCGCCATCGAGTTCGAGAGCACCCTGCTCATGCAGATGATGGGGCCCCACCTGCTGGCCAACGTGACGCGGGTGCTCGGCCGCGAGGCGCTCGAGGGCCTGTGCGCGCTCAAGGCCCAGTCCCAGCCGGATGCGCCGCGCGCGGTGAACCGGCACGGCTGATGGAGGAGCTGGTGCGCGCGATGCCGGAGAGCGCCCGGACGTTCGCGGAGCTGAGCGCCGAGGCGCTCGAGCTCCACCTGCGCTTCATCGAGGACTGCCTGGAGTCGGCCGAGGCCGCGCTGGGCACGCCCGTGTCGGCCTCCGTGGCCTGACGCCGCGCGCCGCTAGCGCCCGAGCAGGGCCTCGGGGTGCTCGAGCCCCCGGGCCTTGGCGATCGTCAGGAGGATGTCCTGGGGGGGCTCGTCCGCGGTGAGCAGCAGGGCGCGCACCGCCGTCTCCACCACGTCCTCGGAGCTGGGACGCACCAGGCCCCGGCGCGCGTCCTCCACGCGGCGCTGGCGGTAGGCGTCGAAGCGCTCCTTCACCCGCGCGGCGATGGCGGCGATGGCCTTGTCCCCCGCCTCCACGCGCAGCTCCGCCTCGCTGCGCAGCTGCACGGGGTCCGCCAGCACGCCCACCTTGTCATAGGCCTTGTTCGACGAGTCCTCGTGCAGCGCCGCGTAGTCCTCGGTGTGGGGCGAGGCGCCCGCGGCGTCCTTGGCCAGGTCCACCAGGCGCTCGGTGACGGTGGCCGTGAGGGTCAGCTTGTGCAGCTCCACGTCATAGGGGTAGTCCGCGTAGACAGGCTCCTCCACCGTGAGCGGCTCGCGGTACCAGGCGTCCCGGCCGCGCTGCACCTCGCGCCGCTGCGCCTCGGCGCTCTCCTGCGCGCCCTCCAGCCGCTGCTCCAGCTCCCCGGCCGTCGCGGCGCGCTGGGCGTAGGCGCGCTCCTCCTGCTCACACTGCGGATTGCACAGCGAGGGGTCGCACTCGCGGGGCACATGCCCGGGCTTCACGCGGGTGATGGCCTCGGTGCACTCGGCCAGGGCCTTGCTGCACGCCTTGCGCTCGCGGTCGCGGCAGCGCCCGGCCACCTCGCGCGCCTGCACCAGCTCGTCCTGCCGGCGCAGGTACTCGCGCAGCACGCCGCCCATCTTGCGCTCCACCTCCTCCAGCTTGCGCTCCTCGGCGAGCAGGGCCGTCTCCAGCTCGAAGCGGCGCGGATTGGGCACGGCCTTGTTCGTGAGCAGGTAGCGCGTCGAGCGCTGGCCCTGCTCCACCGACTTCACCGGCAGCACCCGCTCCAGCGCCATGCCCAGGCGCACGCCCTCGTGATTCTTGGGGGCCTCCGTGGTGATGACGCGGATGGGCACCTCCTGCGGCAGCATCGCCGCGAGCCGTCCGGGCGACAGCCGCTGCGCCACGTCCGGCGCGCTCGCCTTGTCCTCGGCCGGCGCGGTCACCACCATGAAGGCCACCTCGTCCTGGAGCAGGCGGCGCACCGCCTCGGCGCGCTCGCGTGCCTGCGTGGCCCCCGCCAGCTCCTGGTCCGCGCGCACGTACGCCAGGAGCGCGTTGCCCAGCTTGCCCTCGTCCTCCAGCCGCTTCGCCGTGGAGAACCACCGGCGCGCCCACGCCGTGCGCACCGCCGTCACGCCCTTGCGCGCCGCCGCGTGCTCGGCGTCCACCGCCAGCACCGCGTCGAACTCCGCCCGAGCCTCCTGCAGCTTCTCGGCCTGGAGCGCCTTCTGGGCGCCCTCCACCCGCGCGTCCAGCGTCTGGGCGAGCAGCGTGCCCACCTCGGCGTTGCCCTCGTCCAGCTCGAGCGCGCGCACCAGCAGCGGCGTGGCCGCGGCCGGTCTCCCTCGGCATGTCTGGCCTTGGCGGCCTGGAACACCTCGGCGCTCCACAGCCGGCGCATGTCGCGCAGCTTCACCTTCGCCTCCGAGTTGCCGGCTCCGCGGCGAGCGCCCGCTGGTAGGCGGCCTCCGCCTGGCTCCACTGGCGCTGGGTGGTGAGGGTGTCGCCCTCCTTCACGGCGCGGGCGAAGGTCGAACATCCCGCCGCGACGAGCAGGGCGAACAGCGACAGGGCGAGCAGCCCCAGCCGACGGGTGGGGGGACACGACGAGCGGGTAGACAGGGAACGCACGGGCGCATCTTCGGGGAAAGCCCGCGCTGGATGAAGCACGGAGTCTCGGCCCGCCTGCTCCCCGGGCGGCCCCTCGCGCCTCGAGTCTCAGCTCGAGATGGGTGCCCCCCGGGCCCTCCCATCGGGAATGAGGAGATGTACCGGAGGGTAGGACCTTTTGCAGAGGGGGGACTCATCCCAAAACATCAGGAGTTTTCGCCATATGGCCTGCTTGCCACCCAAGCCCAACCCCACCGAGCTCCGCTTGCCTGTCTGGGCGGAGCAATACCGCATCGAGGACTACCGCAACGTGCACTGCCGCCTCTACGCCCGGTGCATCGACGCCGCCGTGCGCGAGGACTGGGAGGGCTTCACCTGCCAGAAGTGCGCCCTGTTCCACCGGGACGAGGCGCCCCACGCGGCGAGCCACGCCTTCGACCAACCGGCCGACAACGGCCGGCCGTAGTCCCGCTTCCTCCGGGGCTCGGTCCCGGGATGTGCTCCAGCACACGGGCCCGGGCTCGCCTCCGTGTACTGGCGCACGCACCGTCTTCTCCAGCCCCTCCGCTTTTCCGGTCTCGTACTGGAGGCCCTGGTTTTTTCCGGGAGCACGACTGCAACTTTCCAGACCTTCAAGGGGGGAGCCAGACAGGCTCGGGGAGGGCGGCGGTGAGGGTGCGACGACCAAGCGGAAGGAGGCCCCGCCATGTGGCCTCCCGATGAGTCCCAGCAACAGGAGCCGAGGGAGGGCGAGGAGGGTGTGGCCGAAGTGCTCGGACCGCTGCTGCCCGCCCAGGCCCTGCGTGGCTCCACGCTCTTCGTGACGGCTCATCCGGACGACGCGGTCCGCGGGGCGTCGTGGCTGTTGCGCCACAGCCCCCACGCGCACGTCGTCCACCTCACCCCCGGCACACCAGGAGCCCACGCCCATCTCCTCGAGCAGGCCTCCTTCGAGGCACTGTCGCTCGCCGGACTGGGCCCGGACCAACTGTTGTCCCTGGGGACAATGGAGCGCACGGCGAGCGAGGAGCTCGTTCCCCTCACCGAATGCCCGGTGGCCCTGCTCAAGGCCCTCCGCCCGACCCTCCTCGTCGTCCACCCCTACGAGGGAGGACACCCGGACCATGACGCCGCTGCCTTCATCTCGCACGCGGCCGTGGCCCTGCTCGTGCGGGGCGGGCGCACGCCGCCCTCGCTCCTGGAGATGGCCGTCCCCGCATGCGGGCACCTGGGGCCCCACCCCCCGGCTTCCAGTCCACGCGGGACGACCGGCCCGTGGCCACCGTGGCCCTGTCCACGGGGGATCGCGCCCTCAAGCGGCGGATGCTCGCCTGCCATGCCTCGCCCGGGTGGGAGTCGGGCTCCGCGTCGAGCGCGCCGGAGCACTACCGGCTCGCGCCCCCCTACGACTTCACCCGGCCACCGCGCGCGGGGAGGCTGCTGTATGAAGTGCCCACACCGGGGATGACGGCGGTGCGCTGGCGGCGGTTGGCGCGCCGGGCGCTGGAGCAGCTCAAGCTCACGGAAGCTTCCGCTCACTGAGGAGCGTGGTAGGACAAAGACAACCGGCGGGGACTCACGTGCTCGAACATCGGGTGAAGAGCTGGGTGGAGTTGCAGGAGCTACTCTTCGAGGGCTCGTGGAACGAAGCACTTCATCGCTTCCGCCCCACGCTCGCCTTTCGTGGCATGCCGGACTCCAGCATGGACCTGGCCACGGGGCTCAACCGGCGGGGTGGGGATTACTCGCGCCAGGAGCACGTCATGCTGCGCGCCTTCCGCAAGTACGCGCGCGGCACCGCCTACCCCTGCGGCAGTGTCTGGGATTGGTTGGCGCTCGCCCAGCACCATGGCCTGCCCACGCGGCTGCTGGACTGGACGTTCAGCCCCTACGTGGCGCTGCACTTCCTGTCGGAGAACCTGGAGCTGTACGGCACGGACGGCGTGGTGTGGAGCGTGGACTACCGCGAGACGAACCGGCTGCTGCCGCGGCCCCTCAAGGAGCAACTGCGGCAGGAAGGCGCGGATGTCTTCAGCGCGGAGATGCTCGAGGAGGTGGCCCCGAGGCTCAAGTCCTTCGATCAACTCACCCGCCGCTCCTTCGTGCTCTTCTTCGAGCCGCCCTCGCTCGACGAGCGCATCGTCAACCAGTTCGCCCTCTTCTCGGTGATGAACGCGCCCTCGAGCCGGCTGGACACGTTCCTGGAGAAGCAGGAGCGGGGGGTGCGCCGCATCATCGTCCCCGCGCAACTCAAGCGCGAGGTGCGCGACAAGCTCGACCAGGCCAACATCACCGAGCGGGTGTTGTTTCCGGGCCTGGACGGACTGTCGCGCTGGCTGCGGCGCTACTACAACCCCAAGCCCCCCGGTCCTCCCGAGGGGCTCTAAGGCGCATGGACTAAGGCACCATCGCGGCGCCCTGCTGCGAGGGCAGGCGCTGGTCCTTCGTGGGACGCCCCTCCAACGCCACGCGCCGGTCCCCCAACTTGCTGACGCCTCCGAAGACGATGGTGAACAGGATGGCGAGGAAGAACAGACCGAATCCAATGAGGAATCCCATGGAGCGACCTCCTTTTGGAACAAGGTAGGTCCCCCGGGGAACCGGGGCAGCCCCACGGCCTCCGCGCATTCCGCGACTCAGACGCCCGCCAGCCCCCCGGCCGAGGAGCCGAGCGAGGCCGGGGCGGAGGGCACCTGACGCGGCAGGTTCATCCAGAAACACGTGCCCTCGGCCTCCGTGGAGCGCACCTGGAGGGTGCCCCCGTGCGCCTTCACGATTTCATGGGTGATGTAGAGCCCGAGCCCCAAGCCCGAGCGGGCCCGGGACACCTCGGCGCCGCGCACGAAGGGATCGAAGATGTGCGGCATCCGCTCGGCGGGGATGGGCGGGCCGCCATTGCGCACCTCCACCCGCACGCCCGGACCCTCGTCGCACGCGCTCACCCGCACCACGCTGTCCTCGGGGGAGTACTGCACCGCGTTGCCCACCAGGTTGGAGGCCGCCTGGGCGATGCGGCCCATGTCCCACGTGCCCCAGCCGGTGCCGGACACGTTCAGCTCGAACTTGCGCCCCGGGTGCGCCACCTCCAGCTCCTCCACCACCTGCCGCAGCACGTCGTGCACGTTCATCTCCGTGCGCTGCAGCGTGTAGCCCCCGCCCAGGCGCGTGCGCGTGAAGTCGAGCAGGTCTCCGATCATCCGCGCCATGCGCTCCGCGGAGTTGGAGATGCGGTGGACGGCCTTGCGCTGGGGGTCGGACAGGCCGCCGTAGCGCAAGAGCAGCGCGGCGTTGCCGGTGATGGCCTGCAGGGGGTTGCGCAGATCATGCCCGAGGATGCCGAGGAACTGCTCGCGGAAGAGCGCCGTCTGGCGCGCGGCCTCCTCGCGCTTGAGCCCCTCCTCCACGCGCTTGCGCTCGATGGCGTAGCGCAGCGCGCGCACGAGCAGCGGCCCCGTCACCTGCCCCTTCACGAGGTAGTCCTGCGCGCCCGCGTGCACCGCGCTCATGGCGAGCTCGTCGTCGTCCGTGCCGGTGAGCACCACCAGGGGCAGCGTGGGCGCCGCCTGCACCATGCGCTGGATGTTGGCCAGCCCCTGACCATCCGGCAGCGACAGATCCAACAGCACCGCGTCCAGGCCGGGTTCGCCCACCTGCGCCTCGGCCTCCGCCAGGCGCATGACGTGGCGCACGTCGAAACTCACGGACGGCACCCGCTTGAGCTCCTCCTTGAACAGCCGGGCGTCTCCCGGGTTGTCCTCCACCAGGAGCAGCCGCAGCACGCGCCCTTCGTCCTTGCTCATGACGGCCTCAATCTCCTCCGGGCAAGCGCACCACGGAGAGCCAGAAGTCATCGATGGAGCGCACCACGGAGATGAACTGGTCCAGATCCACCGGCTTGTTGATGTAGCAGTTGGCGTGCAGATCGTAGGTGCGCAGGATGTCCTCCTCCGCCTTGCTCGTGGTGAGCACCACCACGGGGATGCGGCGCAACTCGGCATCCGCCTTGATCTCCGCCAACACCTCGCGCCCGTCCCGGCGCGGCAGGTTCAGATCCAACAGGATGAGGTCCGGCCGCGGAGCACTGGCGTGCGCCCCCTCGCGGCGCAGGAAGGCGAGCGCCTCCACCCCATCGCGCGCGACGGAGAGGCGGCTGCTCACCTTGCCCTCCTTGAGGGCCTCGATCGTCAGGCGCACGTCGCCAGGGTTGTCCTCCACGAGGAGGATTTCGATGGGACGTCCAAGACTCTCGCCGTTCATGAGCTCGACCCCTTGTTCACGGGAAGGGAGGGAAGCACGGGCAGGGTGAACCAGAATACCGTGCCCTGGCCCGGGTGGGACTCCAGCCCGATGCGGCCACCGTGGCGCTCGACGATCTTCTTGCAGATGGCGAGTCCGATGCCCGTGCCGGGGTAGTCCTCCTTGTTGTGCAGGCGCTGGAAGATGATGAAGATGCGCTCGAAGTACTGCGGCTCGATGCCGATGCCGTTGTCCGACACGGTGAAGCGCCACGAGTCACCCTGGCGCTCGACGTCCACCCGGATGCGCGTGGGCTTCGGGCCCCGGAACTTCAGCGAGTTGCCCACCAGGTTCTGGAAGAGCTGGGTGAGCTGGCTCTCGTCCGCCATCACCCGCGGCAACGGGCCCTGGGTGATGCTGGCGCCCGTTTCGTCCACCAGCGTCTTGAGGTTGGCGAGCGCCTTGTCCAGCGCGTGGCCCGCCTCCACGGGCTTGAACTCGTGGCCCTTGGTGCCCACGCGCGAGTACGTGAGCAGATCCTGGATGAGCCGCTGCATGCGGTTGACGCCATCCACCGCGAAGGCGATGAACTCGTCCGCGTCCGAGTCCAGCTTCCCCTTGTAGCGCCGCGCCAGCAGCTGCGTGAAGCTGGCCACCATGCGCAGGGGCTCCTGCAGATCGTGCGAGGCCACGTAGGCGAACTGCTGCAACTCCTCGTTGGAGCGCGCCAGCTCCGTGGCGTGGGCCTGCAGGGCCAGCTCGGCGCGGCGGCGCTCGAGCCCCTGGGACAGCGCCTCCGCCACCGTGGACAGGGTGATGAGCGTCTCCTCCTCCAGCGGCTGCATCCCGAAGAGGGTGAACACGCCCACGAGCTGCCCGCGCACCTGCAGGGCGATGCCCACGAAGGACGTCAGCCCCTGCGCCTCCAACCAGTCGCGTGCGCGCGCCATGCTCGGGTGGCGCAACGCATCGTTGGAGTGCAACAACTGACGGCTCTGGCCCACCCGTCCCGCGACGCCCTGGCCCAGCTCCAGCCGATCCGTCTGGATGGATGGCGGGATGGACGGTCCCGAGTGCCCCTTGAGCCGCAGCACCTTCGCCTCCCGGTCCCACGCCCAGAGCTGCGAGAGCGGAAACATGGGCAGACAGCGCGTCATCACCTCGGCGCACTCCTGCATCATCCGCTCGGGCGGCACCTCCTGGGAGAGCACCTCGCTCACCCGGGCATGCAACGCCTCGAGCTGACGGGTGCGCTGCTCGCTCTCCAGCCGGCGCGAGGACTCCTCCGCGGAGCGCTGGGCGGTGACGTCCAGGCTCGTGCCCACCCACTCGCGCACCTCGCCCGGAGCCGAGAACAGGGGCACGGCGCGCGACAGGATGGTCGCGTGGCTGCCGTCCTTGCGGCGCACGCGCATCTCCACCTCGTAGGGCCGCTTGAGCGCCCGCCCCGCCTCCCAGCCCCGCCGCACCCGCTCCTGGTCATCGGGGTGCACCGCGCCCAGCCAGCCAAAGCCCCGGTACTCCTCGTACGTCTGCCCGGTGAACTCGCGCCACGAGGGCGAGTCCTCGAGGGCCAGCCCATCCGGACGCGTCACCCACACGGCCTGGGCGGTGGCGTTGATGAGCGAGCGGAAGCGCTCCTCGGCCTGGCGGGCGCTGGTGTACAGGCGCGCGTTGTCCAGCGCCACGGCGGCCTGCGCCGCGATGCCCTCGGCGAGCTGGGCATGCACCCGGGTGAAGCGCGCCGGCTCGGGATGGACGAAGAACAGCCCACCCAGCACCTCCCCCGAGCGGCCCTTCACGGGCACCCCGAGGTAGCTGCGCACCGGCAGGTGCCGGCGGACAGGCTCTGGAAGGGGGTGCTCTTGCCGTACTCCGGGTGCCGCGTCACGTCGTCGAGCAGCAGCGGGGGATCGCCGCGGAAGGTGGGCACGAAGAGCGGGGTGCTCCGCGGCAGGGGCAGCGTGGACAGCCGCGAGGGCTCGCCGTGCTCCTCCACGCGCTTCTCGAGGAAGGCGCCGAAGGACGCGCCCGTGACGGTCACCCCCGCGTCGGTGACGCTCTTGATGAGCCGGACGGGATCCAGCTCCGAGGCGAGCGACAGGCCCATGCGGTGGAGCGTCTCGGCGACGCGCTGCTCCTCCTCCTTGCGCCGCAGGGCGACCTGGGCCTCGCGGTAGAGGCGCGCGTTGTCCACGGCCAGGGCGGCGCGCTCGGCGATCTGCTCGAAGAGCGAGACGTCCGCGGCGGAGAAGGTCCGGTGGGACTCGGCGGAGATGAGCTGGAGGGCGCCCAGGACGCGGCCGCGGGCCTTGAGCGGCACCGTCACGGACGAGCGCAAGCCCAGCTCGCGCACGATGCGCAGGTGCTCCGCGTCTCGGGTGAGCTTCGCCAGCGCCTCCTCGGTGATGGTGGGGAGCCAGTCCGAGCGCCCGGTGCGGATGACCTCGTAGACGCCCGAGGAGGCCTTGGGATCCGGGGGTAGCGCCGGCTGAGTTCCCAGGCGAGCGCCACCTTCTCCGGAACCACGTGGGAGACCCCGAACAACTGCACCATGCCGTGCTCGCCCACCATGCGCAGGGTGCACCAGTCCGCCAGCCGGGGCACCGCGAGCTTGGTGAGCGCGTCGAGCGTGGCCTCGTAATCCAACGGGGACGCCAACAGGGAGCTCGTCTCGGCGAGCACCTGCAGCGCGTCCACGGCCCGCTTCTGCTCCTCGATGTCGGTGCAGGTACCGAACCACTTGACGATGCGGCCCTCGGCGTCGCGCACCGGCTGGGCCCGTCCGATGAACCAGCGGTACACGCCATCGTGGCGCCGGCAGCGGTACTCCACGTCATAGGGCTCGCCGGTGCGCAGCGAGTGTTGCCAGCGCCGCTGAGCCTCCGGCACGTCCTCGGGATGGAAGGGCAGCTGCCACCCCTCGCCGTCCGTGTCGCCCGGCTTCCTCCCGGTGTAGTCGTACCACCGCTGGTTGAAGTAGTCGTGGTAGCCGTCGGGCCGGGTCGTCCACACGAGCTGGGGAATGGCCTCGGCCATCTGCCGGAAGAGGGACTCTCCCTCGGGACCGCTCGCTATCAGGCTCGACGACGAAGAGACTTCCGGGGAGTGTTGCTCGGAGGCGTTCATGACGGGGGGCGCGAGGACGTTAGCAGCGACGCGGCGTCCCCTCACGAGGGCCGTCCATACACCTTCGTCCGATTTCTATCACCCGGAGAGAAAGATGCGGTGGCGGAGCGCCTCGAAGCCGGGCAGACAGGCGCGGCTCCCCCTGCTTCCGAGCAAAGGTGTTCCCGGATGTCCTGGCTCCTCCCTGGCGCGCTCCTGTCCCTCGCCCTCGCCCAATCCCCTTCCCCGGCGCCCGAAACGCCCCCCGCCCCCGGAGGGACTCCTTTAGAGACTCCCGGAGAGACGATGGTGGTGGCGCCCCGGGTGCCCACGCCCCTGAACCGCACCCCCGCGGCGGTGAGCATCGTGGAGGGGGAGGACATCCAGACGGGCCGCCCCACCCTGGGCATGTACGAGGCCCTGGTGGGAGTGCCGGGGCTCGTGGTCCAGAGCCGCAACAACGCCTCGCAGGACCTGCGGCTGTCCCTGCGAGGCTTCGGGGCGCGCTCGGCGTTCGGCATCCGGGGCATCACCGTGGTGGTGGATGGCTTCCCGGAGACCCTGCCGGATGGGCAGTCCAACGTGGACCTGCTGGACATGGCGATGGTGTCGCGCATCGAGGTGCTGCGGGGACTGGCCTCGTCGCTGTACGGCAACGCGGCGGGCGGCGTGGTGAGCCTCACCACCGAGGACGGCCCCGAGCGCCCCTCCGTGGAGGCGCGCACGGTGAATGGGGAGTACGGCCTGTGGAAGCTGAACGTGAAGGGCGGAGGGACGAACGGGCCGGTGCGCTGGCTGGTGGGCGCGTCGCGGCTCGCGCAGACGGGCTGGCGGCGGCAATCGGCCACGGAGCAGGTGCTCTTCAACGGCAAGGTGGGCTGGACGCCCGGCGCGAACTCGGAGCTGACGGCGGTGCTGTCGCTGGTGGACGCGCCCGAGGCCCAGGATCCAGGCGCGCTGACGCAGGAGGAGCTGGAGGCCGACCCCCGGCAGGCCGCGCCGCTCAACCTGGCGGCGCACGCGGGCGAGGCGGTGCGCCAGGGGCGGCTCGGGTTGACGTACCGGCTGCGCCTGGGCGAGGCGCACACACTGGAGGCCCGGGGCTTCCTGTCGTTGCGGCGCTTCCAGAACGCGCTGCCGGGAGTGGTGGTGGCGTTCGACCGGACGTTCGATGGAGTGTCCGCGCGCTATGACAACCGGGCGCCGATATGGGGCCTGCGCAGCCGCTTCACCCTGGGGGCGGAGGTGCAATCGCAGGCGGACCGGCGGAAGAACCTCGACAACGTGGAGGGCCGGCCCGGCGGCGCGGTGCAGCTCGACCAGGACGAGAACGTGCTGGCGCTGGGGGTGTTCGCGCAGGAGGAGCTGGCGCTCGTCGAGCACCTGACGGCCGTCGCGGGGGTGCGCTACGACGTGTCGCGCTACGCGGTGGAGGACTTCCTGAAGGAGGACGGGGACGCGACGGGGTCGCGGCTCTTCCAGCAGCCCACGGGGCGGCTGGGACTCATCTGGGCGCCCCGGGAGGAGGTGTCTGTCTTCACGAGCTTCACCCAGGCCTTCGAGGCGCCGACGACGACGGAGCTGGCGCTGCCGCCGGGAGCGGGGGCGGGCTGTCGCGGGAGTTGAGGCCCCAGCGCTCCAACGGGGTGGAGGTGGGGGCGCGGGGATTGCTCTGGAGCCGGCTGCGCTACGACGTGGCGCTGTACTCGGTGTGGCTGCGCGATGGGTTGGTGCGCTACGAGGACGAGTCGACGCGGGCGTACTACCGCAACACGGCGCGCTCGCGGCACGTGGGGGCGGAGGTGGCGCTGGAGGCGCGGATGACGGAGTGGCTGCGGCTGCGGGCGGCCTACAACGCCCTGCGGGCCACGGTGGACGGAGGCAAGCGCGTGCCGGGCATTCCCACGCACCAGGTGAGCGCCGAGGCGATGTACCAGCATGCGAGCGGCGCGCTGGCGGCGGTGGAGGTGTTCAGCACCGGAGGCATGTACGCGGACGACGCGAACACGGTGCGGGTACCCATGGCCTGGGTGGTGAACGCGCGGGTGGCGCACCGCATCCCCATGGGGGGGTTCGAGCTGAGTCCCTTCCTGGGCCTGCAGAACCTGCTGTCGGCGCGGGCCATCGACAACGTGCGGGTGAACGCGAACCGGGGGCGCTACTTCGAGCCGACACCTCCCCGGTCGCTCTACGGAGGCCTGGGCGTGGCGCACCGGTGGTGAGCAGTAAGCATTCACGTCCTCGTGAGGAGACGGGACGGCCCTATCATGGGACACTGCTGGGCTCGCTCGTGAAGAGCGCATGGAAAAGAGTGGTCTCCGGGGGCGCTCTGAACTCAATGAAGAGAGGAACAGGAGTTTCAGCAATCTCGCGAGGAACCACACTGCAACCAAACATCGCCTCGATCTTCCTGGCCACCACACTGGCCGGGAAAGCCATGTCAGGTGGAGGTTGCTCAAGACTGGCCTTATGGTTACGCAACCTTCCCCCCTCATATTCGCACTCCACGCCATACAAAATATAGACGGGAGCCAATATACTTACGCAACCAACAACGATCCAGCAGGATGATGGCGATCGAGAAACCTTGTCCGGATAGATAACACAACGAAAACTGGCATCAATCGGTGTGACCATGCTCCCAACCACATAGCCAGGAAGCTCGCTCCTCAGCACACGCAAAAATGCATTCCATGGCTCCAGGTTCTCAAGCTTCTCATCCCATAATGCGTCAAGCTTCCTCCTCTTGCGACTTGCCTCTTGCCTGACAAGGAATTCATTACTCGAATCCCAGTATTCGTGGGCAACTGACAACAATTGCTCTTTCGAGAGGGTCATTGCCCTGGAACCTGGGAAGTGGGAATACCAAAAACAACCGGCTCTGCCTTCGAACTACAAATCGTCCTTACTCGCGAGCCCACGAGCGCGGTGCTCATCCGCAAACGGTATGCCGCGATGAAGCCCTGACACAATGTATAGAGAGGTGGAGGGGATGGCTTGGTTTTGGTTGTAAGTACGGCGTATGCAGCGTCATTGGCAAGCTCAGCCGAAAGGCGTTGAGCAAGGGGAGTAGAGATGGGCCCATCTTTATTTTCTATCGGCATTTCGACGCCGAATATGCAGGTGTAAACCTCGCCTGTTGTTCCGTTCTTGACCTGCGCGTGAACGCAAGCGGCGCGCCACCCACCGCCCCAGGCTCCGTCTGTGGAACAATCGTGACGAACTGAAAATGACTTGGTTGAATTCGGCCCGTCACGGCTGCCGCGCACCCTGACGACAGAACGGCGGACAACAGAAGCGCGGTCAACCGCGCAGACCCACCAGGAGTGGCTGCTCCACTCAACCGCGAACGCCCGGCAAAACCGACAGGCCTGATTCCGGGTGTGAACGCGCCTATGGCCGACTCTGGTATCAGTATCATCTATTCTTCATTCTTCTCGGTGTTGTCATCTGTGTGACTGCGCAGGGCTTGTCTACCATGCATGACCGCATGGGGCGGAAGAAGATGCGGGAAGGAGCCAGCGAACCGCACGGTGAACGCGAGCCGGGGACGCTACTTCGAGCCGACGCCCCCCGGTCGCTCTACGGGGGCCTGGGCGTGGCTCATCGTCGGTGAGCAGAAGGCCTCAACGGACTGCTGGCAACGGCCCGGCCATGGGATAACGAGAGGAGCCATGACCGCTCCCGCCTCCAATCCCCTGCTCTCCGACCGTGACGTGGACTTCCAGCTCTATGAGGTGCTGGACGCGGAGTCCCTCTGCAAGCTGCCCGCCTTCGCGGACCACTCGCGCGAGACCTTCACCCTCTTCCTGGACAGCACGCGGCGCTTCGCCCGGGACGTGCTCGCCCCCACCTACCGGCTCATGGACTCGGAGCCGCCCACCTTCCGGGATGGCCGCGTCCACGTGCACCCGCTGATGCGCACGCTCTACCCCCAGCTCGTCGACCTGGGCCTGCTCGCGGCCACACGGCCCGCGGAGACGGGCGGCCAGCAACTGCCGCTCACGGTGTACTCGCTGGCCTCGGCCTACCTGATGGCGGCCAACCTCAGTGCGTATGGCTTCGTCGGGCTCACCACCGGCGCCGCGCACCTCATCGAGGCGTTCGGCAGCCCGTGGCTCAAGGACACGTTCATGGCCAAGATGTACGCGGGCGAGTGGACGGGCACCATGGCGCTCACCGAGCCCCAGGCGGGCAGCAGCCTCGCCGACGTGCGCACCCGGGCCACCCCCGCCGAGGACGGCACCTACCGCGTCTCCGGCTCGAAGATCTTCATCAGCGGCGGAGACCACGACTTCGCGGAGAACGTGGTGCACCTGACGCTGGCTCGCATCGACGGCGCGCCCGCGGGCGTGCGCGGCCTGTCCCTCTTCGCCATCCCCGCGCGCCGGCCCGAGGGCGGACGGCTCGTGGACAACGACGTGCGGGTGACGGGCGCCATCCACAAGATTGGTTGGAAGGGCATCCCCAGCCTGGCGCTCAACTACGGCGAGGGCGGGGACTGCCGCGGGTGGCTGGTGGGTCAGGCGGGCAAGGGCCTGAACCACATGTTCCAGATGATGAACGAGGCGCGCATCATGGTGGGCATCAACGGGGTGGCCACCGCCTCGGTCGCCTACCAGGAGGCCCTGGCCTACGCGCGCAACCGGCCCCAGGGCCGTCCCTCCTGGGAGAAGGACGCCGCGCGCCCCCAGCGTCCCATCATCGAGCACGCGGACGTGCGCCGCATGCTCCTGCGCCAGAAGGCCATCGTGGAGGGAGGCCTGTCCCTGCTGGCCACGGCCTCGTGGCAGGCGGACGTGGCGGAGCATGGCGCGACGCCGGAAGCGCGCGAGCGCGCGGGCCTGCTCGCGGATCTGCTCACCCCGCTCGCCAAGACGTTCCCCGCGGAGAAGGGCTTCGAGGCCAACGCCCTCGCCATCCAGGTGCACGGTGGCTACGGCTACTCGACCGAGTACCTGCCCGAGGCGTGGCTGCGCGACCAGAAGCTCAACAGCATCCACGAGGGCACCACCGGCATCCAGGGGTTGGATCTGCTCGGGCGCAAGGTGGTGGCGGCGGGAGGCGGCGGCCTGCGCGCCTTCGTCGAGGAGGTGGAGGCCACGGTGGAGCGGGCGCGCCGGGCGGGCGTGGACGCCTCCTGGGGCGAGTCGCTCAACGAGGCGCTCCAGCGCGTGGTGGCGCTGACGATGGAGCTGGGGGCGGCGGGCATGGCGGGCGACGTGGAGCGGATGCTGCGCCACAGCGCCGACTACATGGAGCTGTTCTCGGTGCTGGCGGTGGCGTGGCGGTGGCTCGCGCAGGCGGCCGCGGCGCGCGAGGGGCTCGCCCGGGGCGCGGACGGCCGGGACTTCTACGAGGGCAAGCTCGCCGCGGCGCAGTACTGGATCCACACGGAGCTGCCGCGCGTGGCCGCGCTGGTGGAGCTGTGCCGCTCGGGAGAGGACTCGTACACGCGGATGCAGCCCGACTGGTTCTGAGATGTCCGTCTCCTTCCACCTGTGCCAGCCCGGCCGGGGGGCCTCGTGTGGGGCCTGCTGCGGCCTCTACAACTTCCGCGACCACTCGCGCGCGAGCCTCACCGCGCGCCTGAACGAGCAGACGGAGGCCTTCGCCGCGCTTCCCCCGAAGCACGGCGCGTGGCGCACCCGGGCCCTCGCCCTGCTCGAGTCGCGCCGTGCCTCGCCGCTGTTTCCGGCGGTGCGCGTGTGTCCGCTGCTGGGCTTCGTCGACGAGGAGCGCACCCGGGTGGGCTGCCTGGGCCACCCGAAAGTGACGGGGGGCGTGGACTTGCGCGACTGCGGCGTCTACCACGCCGAGCTGTGCGAGACCTTCACCTGCCCCTCCTTCACCTGGCTCACCGACGCCCAGGCCCGGCTCATCCAGGTGGCGTGCGCGGACTGGTACCTCTACGGCCTCGTGCTCACCGACGTGGAGTTCGTGCGCGGCTGTCTGCGGCTGCTCGAGTGGGAGCTGGCGGGGCCGGTGGACCCCGAGCGGCTCACCACCCATCCCGAGGCGCTCGATGCCGTGCGCCGGCTCTTCGCGCTCAAGGAGTCCGCGCCGGACCGGGGTACCCACGCCGCCGTGTTCGGCCGCTTCATTCCCGACACCGAGGGCGAGCCCCTCTCGCGCACGCTCGACTACGCGGCCCTGGGCGCACGCACCGCGCCCGAGGACGAAGTGGTGCTGTGCCTGGGGTACGTCCCCACCACGTTGGAGGAGCTCACCCGGGCGCGGGAGCTCGTCCGCTCGCACGTCCGGGCCGTGGCCGACGCGCTGTCTCGCTGAAGGACTTCGGGGGCCAGCGAAGGCCCCCGTGCCTCCCTCCGCTCACTCCTCCTCGGGGGGAGCCTCCATGTACTCGGGGGCGTTGATGCCCAGCAGCGCGAAGGCACTGCGCAGGGTCTGCTTGAGCGCCGCCACCAGCGCCAGCCGGCCCTGCGTCTTCTCCGCGTCCGCGCTGATGATCGGGTCCGTCTTGTACTTCGTGTAGTAGCTGTGGAAGTCGGTGATCAGCTCCTGGCAGAAGTAGAGCACGTGGTGCGGCTCGAGCCGCTCGGCGGCGCTCGCCACCACGTCGGGCAGCTGGCTCATCTTCTTGAGCATCACCAGCTCCTCGGGCAGGGTCAGCCGCGCGAGCTGCGCCGGCGTGAGCTGCTCCGCCCCGACGAACGGGGTGCCCTTCTCCGCCGCCTTCTTCAGGATGCTCGCGCACCGCGCGTGGCCGTACTGGAAGTAGAAGACCGGGTTGTCCTTGGACTGCTTCTGCACCAGGTCCAGGTCGAAGTCGAAGCGCGCGTTCGCAGTCTTCATCAGGAAGAGGAACCGGCACACGTCCGGGCCCACCTCGTCGATGAGGTCCTCGAGCTCGAACACCGTGCCCTTGCGCTTGCTGACCTTGACCTCCTCGCCGCCGCGCGTGATGCGCACGAGTTGCACCAGCAGGAAGTCCAGCCGCTTCACGTCCAGCCCCAGCAGGACCATCCCCGCCTTGATGCGCGGCGTGTGCCCCGCGTGGTCCGCCCCGAGCACGTCGATGAGGCGGTCGAAGCCCCGGTCGTACTTGTCCTTGTGGTAGGCGAGGTCCGCCGTCAGGTACACGGGCGTTCCGTCGCGCCGGAGGATGACGCGGTCCTCGTCATCCCCGTGCTGGCTCGTCATCAGGAACGTGCCGCCCTTCTGGCGATCCGTGTACTGCGCGGCCTTGCTGTCCTCGCTGCGCACCTTCTCCGTGTCGCGCCGGGCCTCCGCGGCCTCGTACGTCACGCCGCGACTGGCGTACTCCTCGGCCACCGCCTTCACCTTGCCCGCCGCGTGCAGCGACGCCTCGCTGAAGAACACGTCGTGCCGGATGTTCGCCTTCTCCAGCGAGGCCCGGATGGCCTTCATGTTCTCGCGGATGGCCACCGCGGTCGCCAGCGGCTGCCACTCGGATTCCGGCGCGCGCAGGTACCTGTCGCCCACCTCCTCCTTCCACGTCTTCGCGATGTCGATGACGTACTCGGCCGGGTACTCGCCCTCGACGAGCTCCACCTGCTCGCCGAAGAGCTGCCGGTAGCGCTTGTGCACCGTGCGGCCCAGCGTCTCCACCTGCTTGCCGTAGTCGTTGATGTAGAACTCGCGCGTCACGTCATGCCCGGCCGCCTCCAGCAACCGGGACACCGCGTCGCCCATGAACGCCCCGCGCGCGTGGCCGATGTGCACCGGGCCCGTGGGGTTGGCCGACACGAACTCCACCATGATGCGCTTGCCCGTCGACTTCGGCGCCCGCCGCCCGAACGTCTCCCCGGCGCTCAGCACCTCGCGCGCCACCTGCTGGATGACCTGCTCCTTGAGCGTGAAGTTCAAGAAGCCCGGACCCGCCACCTCCACCTTGGCGACCATCCCCTCCTTGTCCACCAGGCCCTTCACGATGGCGTTGGCGATGTCACGCGGCGGCTTGCCCTCGGGCTTCGTGAGCAGCATCGCCACGTTGACCGCCCAGTCGCCGTGAGCAGGGTTCTTCGGGGGCTCCACGGTGTAGCCCGGCACCTGCTCCAACTTGAGCGTGCCGGCCGACTTCAGCGCCGCGAGCGTGTCAGCAATGAGAGCGAAAACCTTCTGCCGCATGGGGACGTCTTCTCCGATGACGAAATCTGAGGGGCGCGCACTCTAGGGCCGAACCGGCGCGGGCTTCACGGCTTCCGTGCACCCCCGGCCCGGGGAATCCGCGTAATCGAGCCCTGTCCCGACCCTGGGGGCCTCCCGGCGGGGCCCGTGCGCTGTCGCGCCGGTGACATTCGGCACCCTCCCCTGTCATCTGGGCAGCCGGACGAGCAGGCACTCGAGCGAGGGACCTGTGCCAGATCGCCCTGCCATCCCCACCCTGTCCCCACCAACGAATGACGGGGGAGGGGTCGGATGGTCGGACGGGTCATGGGGTTGATGATGTTGGGGTGTGTGCTGGGGACCACCGGATGCCGCAAGGCCGAGCGAAAGCCGGCCCCGGAGACAGCCGAGACGGTGGCCACCCGGACGGAAACCACGGCGCCAGCCGCTCCGGCGGAGGCCGTCGAGCCGAAGCCCGAGGCCGCTCCGGTCCAGGCGGCGCCCCAGCAACAAGGGGACGCGATCGCCCTCCAGGAGAGCGCGACGACGGGGGAGCGGGAGAAGAAGCAGGCACCCGCGCGCTCGGGGACGGGTGGGCAGATGGATGACGAGGATCGCATCTGGCTGAGCGAGAGCGCCGAGGCGGCTCGGGCCGCCAACGCGAACATCCCTCCGGACACGGCCACCGAGGACATCACCATCGCCAGCGGCACGGTGGATGGCCGGGTCAAGCGCGTGGGAGCCCGCACCATCGAGGTGAGCGACGGCGAGGGCAACGTCTACGAGCTGCGCATCGATCGTCGCAGCCGGGGCCTGCACCAGGGCCGCCGGGTTCCGCTGAAGGAGATCTCCGAGGGGACTCCGGTGCGCGCGTCATTCGATCTCGTGGGAGGAGGCGACAGCCTCGCGCGCGACATCGTGCTGCGCCGCTGAAACAGCGGGGCCCGCCATCGCCACGTGGCGAGGACGGGCCCCGAGTGCATCTCGGTCCCTGCTCACATCCCGGAGGGCGCGCACGCCTCCTGGCCACCGTTCTCGCGATCGTGCCGGCACGCGTGCAGGGTGCGCGGCACGGGCAGCTCGTAGATGTACTGCAGCACGTCCGTGTCGGTGGAGACCTGTGCCTCGGTGGCCTGGGGCTTGCCGGGCTCGACGAACAGGGTGCTGTACCTCACCTGCCCCGTCTTCGACACCTGGATGGCCGTGGTGGGCTCGGGCGGAGGCGCCAGCACGGAGCGCGTCTGGTAGCGCACGTAGCCGTCCTTGCCCAGCAGGCCCGCGGCGCAGTTGGGGGCACCGGTGAGGAAGTCCGCCTGATGCAGGCGAGCCAGGTTGTTGGTGGAGCCCGAGCAGGCACTGCTGGTGCTGGTCACCTGCGGGTACATGGAGTTCCACATCGTGCAGCTCGCCAGCACCGCCGCGCCGCCGGCCGTTTTGTGCTCGAGCCCCTCGTACTCGTAGAACCAGCCGGGGTCCTCCGGGCCCGCCAGCAGCTTGCTGGGGCACACCTTTCCGGCCGCGCACGCGCACGAGCCGGAGGCGTCGCACTGGAGGTTCGTCACGTCGACGAGGCCGCCCGTCCCGTTGACGCCACCGGTATCGCTCAGCCGCCGCCCATCGTAGTCCTTGGCCAGGTTGTTCATGGAGGGCGCCGCCGACAGGCTCTCGTCGAACATGCGCGTCGGGACGCCGCCATAGACCCAGAGGCCGTAGAAGCGGTTCTTGCCGAGCGTGCTCGGCGTGGTGGAGGCGCTCAGGTCCAGGTCGTTCATGTTCAGCGTGTTGCCCGGGTCACGCACGCGGCAGTCGTAGACCCCATCCGAGTTCTGGCCACACTCCACCCTCGTCCGGGCGAAGTCGTAGCTGTTCGTCCCGCCGCCGGTGGGCCTGGGGCACGAGTTGGCGTTACGGGACTCGAACTCGGCCGTGAGCAGGTTCGTGCTGCCCGGGGTGCCGCAGACGTTGGAGGCGGCCTCCTTGGAGAAGGGCGTATAGGTGCCCTGCGTGTAGAGCCGATCCGTCCACGCGTTGCTCAGCCGCTGGAAGTCCGTGCCATTGCGCGTCAGCTTGTAGCTGGACTGTGTCTGGCCGCACCCCAGCTTGGAGCACGCCTGCGGGTTGTCGAAGCGGCAGGTGCCCACGCCCGTCTCCAGCAGCGAGTAGCGATTGCCCGAGCCCACGAAGGCGCGCAGGGCCTGGTTCTCCGGCTGCACCGCCACCGAGGCCAGGTAGTAGATGGGCGAGCGGTTGCGGATGCTCCGCTCATTGGAGGTGGACACCCCGTCCCGGTCCATGGCGAAGGAGCGCGCGCCACTCCAGTTGCCGACGAGCTTGGTGGAGGCATCGACCACACCGGGTTGGAAGAAGCGCAGCGTCCAGACCTGGCCGCCCAGGTCTCCCACCACGGCGGTGTCGAAGAAGCCATCGAAGCGCGGCTTGTCGTTGGCGCCGTAGTCCACCAGGGCCGCCGGCGCCACGAAGCCGTACGTCATGGCCCTGCGGGGCTCATCCGTGCCACCGGAAGCGGACTCGGAGAACTCCCACTTCCACAGCAGGTTGTCGTCGCGGCCGTTCACGGTGCCGTTCCACACATCCACCATGTACAGGCCACGCCCCTTCTCGCCGCCGGGAGACCAGCCACCCGACAGCATCGCCACCCAGCGCTCGGAGCTCGCCGGCCCCTTGTCGCCATGGCGCTTCTGTCCAGAGATGGAGCTCATCAACACGGGCCCGATCGGGGGCGCCTTGGGGCTGAGACTGAAGAGCGTCTTGCCGAAGCGCAGCGCCTCGTCCGAGCACGGCTGCGGGAACATCCAGCGGAAGCCGGGCCGCGACTTCGCGGTGGCCGTCGTACCGCCCGCCATGTCCCACAACACCTCCAGGGCGAAGTAGTGCGTGCCGCCGCGGCCCTCGGCCACCACGGCCACCGTGTGGTACTCGTTCCACGACTTGCGGCCATCCCCGTTGTCGTCCGCCCAGATGTCGCGGATCATGACGTCGCCGTCGACGAAGTAGGCGTGGCCCTGGAGCATCTCCTGGAGCCGCGGCAGCATGTCCGCCGGGATGAAGGCCCACCGCTCCACGCCTCCTCCGGCCGCGTTGCTCAGGTACTTCACGTCACACGTCGACGTGTCCTCCTGGCCCAACCCATCGCTGAAGGCGTGCAGCATGCCGTCATTGGCACCCACCAGGATGAGCCGCTCGCGCTTGCGGTTGACGAACGCATAGGCGTCGTAGGCATCACGCCGCAGGGGCGTGGCGACGTTGCAGGAGGTGGGCAGGTCCTCCCGCGCATCCATCGGCGTGGACTCCACGCCGGTCTTCTGCTGGGTGGCGTAGAGCGTGCGCACGCACTGGGTGGAGACCCCCAGGTCGCACAGGAACTTGTCCGCCGGGGGATCCACCACCAGGGGCGAGGATGGAAGATGTCGCCCAGCACGGACGGCCGGGTGTCGTCCCGCCTGCCGTTGCCGTTCTCGTCGAACAGATCCTGGCCGCGCACGTACTGGATGAGCAACGCCGTGCAGAGCAGATCATACCCGTCCTGGGTGGACAGGCTGGTGGGCAGTCCCTTGAGGCCCGCGGCGACCATGAGCGGCGCGGCCTTCAGGGCGAGGTCCGCGTACGCGGGCATCTGCATCCGGGTGAGGAGGGTGCCCGCCTTGTAGGTGGTGCCCAGGCCGCTGGGGCACAGCGGCGCGCCACTCACGGCCGGTACTGGCGCAGGTGGGAGATGTTGTCGAGCGAGAAGGCGACGAGCCCATCCTTCTGCGTCAGCAGCCCGTCCTGCGTCCCGCCACCGCCCGACTGGCCGTTGTCCGTCACCGTCCAGATGTTGCGCCCGGCATGCCCGAGCTTCTCGAGCTCGTCGCTCGCCTCCCAGTAGGGCTCGGCGGAACCGCCGAACAGGGGCGTGCCATTGGGCCCACCGTTGGTGGACGACAGCTTGCGGTACTCGCTCGAGGAGTCCTCCGCGACGATGCTCCCCGCCTTGTCGACGAGGAAGAGGTCGGCGCGGTCGCCATCGCCGTTCTTGTCCCGGTCCTCGACGAACTCGTTGAACTGCTCGTAGCGGTACAGCCGGCCCGCCCAGGTGTTGTCCTTGGCGGGCATCATGCGCGGGACGATGGCCGTGAGCGCCGCGTCCTGAGTCTGCAGGGTGCTGACGGCCGCCGTGGAGAACGAGGTGTTGCGCGCGTTGATGTCATCCAGGATGGTGAGCATCGCGCGCTTGAGTTCGCTGGTGCTGCGGGCCGAGAAGAACCTGCCGCCCCCCAGCCGCGCCGTCTCCTGCAAGAGCTTGCTGTCCTTCACGTCCTCGGAGAAGCCGATGGTGTACGTGGCCACGCGCTGCTCGCCCGCCATGTCGAAGCGCAGATCCTTCCCCCACAGGAAGCGGGCCACGTTGTGCAACTGGCTGGGCGAGCACCCCTCACACGGCGCCGGATTGGAGGTGATGGCGGAGGGGAGCTTGACCACCGTCTGCTCGTCATAGGGCTCACCGTCCGTCAGGAGGATGACGGCGTTGAAGCCACACTCGAAGCAGACGCCATCCGTCGCGCTGAAGTTGGAGCTCGTCGGGTGGCTGCCCAGGTAGGAGGAGAAGGGCGTGGGGGAGGTCTTGGACTCGAAGAGATAGCCCGCCGCGTAGAGCGCATCCGCGAGCGGCGTGTTGCAGGCATCCCAGCCGAGGCCGTTGCTGTTGTTGGCGTTGACGTTGGTGAGGCTGTTGAGCACCGAGTTGCGGTTGTTCTCCACCGAGCTGCTGTCCAGCGGGTAGGACTTGGCGCACGTGGGGCCCATGGGCTGCTGCATGCAGAGACACTGGTTGCTGGTGCCGGCCTTCTGGCCCCAGCACGTCCTCTGCGCGCGCGTCTGGAAGCCCATCACGCCAAAGCGCACCTCGCGCAAATCCCGGACGACGTCGGTCAGCACCTTCACCGCGCCCGAGTCACGTGGAGCGTAGAAGTTGAGGAAGTTGCCCTTCACCCGCCGCGTGCTGCTGTCGTGGAGATAGTAGCCCCGCGTCTCGAGGCAGCTCTGGCAGGTGTTCAGGTCCGTGGTGCCGATGTAGCGGATGGACTGGCACGCGGCGGCCGCGCTCGTCCAGGTGGCGGTGTTGTCCGGGGCATCCCCGAAGAGGACGCCGTACCCGTTCTTGGGCGCCTCGTAGTACGAGGAATTGGCGAACCAGTCGTTGGACTGGCTGTTGATGCCCGTCCACATCCGGTCGTACGTCTCGTCCTTGTTGTAGCCCAGATCATTGAGGAACGGGTCCGAGCAGCCCCGGGGGCCGGAGGGCCAGTCCTTCGGCCAGTCATGCATCGACGAGGAGGTGTCGATGACGAAGAGGATGTTGGGAGGCCCTCCCTGGCGCGAGAAGAACTTCTCGTCACCGCCCCGGACTGGATTCATCAACGCATCCAGACGGGAGGTGTTCGGCATGCAGCAGGCCGCCTGATCGATGGCGGCCGCCGTGTCCGCCCTGAGCAACACCACCAGGAGCACCACGAGGCTGAGCGTCAGCTTGCGGAACATGGAGACCATCCTCACAGACCGTACCGGAAGAGGAACTCGACCTCGGACTCCCGGCCCGAGGTCTCCTTGCACTTGACGACCACGCGGTAGTACTGGCCGCCCATGAAGCCGCCCGAGGCGGGAACGGTGTTGGCGATCTCCCGCGCCTGACGGCCGGAGGCGCCCATGAACACGGGATCCACCCCCACCACCGTGGCCTGTGCGATGTCCGCCGCGGCGTCGTTGTAGTGGCCGGTCATGATGCGCGTGCGCGCGCTCGGATCCGGATCATCGATGAGCCGGGTGTCGAGGATCTGCAGCTCGGTGGTCGCGCGGAACAGCTTCAGGCGCGAGAGCAGGTGACGGCGCGCCGCGTCCGCGCAGGCCCCGATGCGGTCGCCCCGCAGCTTCTCCGACGAGGCCTCGCGGTTGTAGTTGGAGAACTGGATGGCGCCCACCACCAGCAGCAGCAGCACCGCCATGGCGATGACGGTCAGCATGAGGGCGTTGCCGCGCGGAGCCCTCTTCTTGAAACACATGGTGGATCAGCCTCCCCACACGTTGAGCCCGGAGGATTCGTCACCCACCGGAGGATTGAAGGTCGAGCGCGACAGCATGTTGGGCACGCGCACGGTGGTGGTCATGTTGGTGCGGTAGTAGCCATCCGCCGGCCCCGCCTCGCCCGAGTCCTCCAGCTCCACGCGCTCGAAGACGCGGCGCCCATTGGACTCGGGGGTGGTCGAGCGGATGCCGATGCTCAGGCGCACGGCGCGGATGTTGGCCGGGTGCCGGTTGTAGCGGGCCGGATCCTCGTAGGGCAGCTTGAGGACGGGCACCGGCAGGGCGTTGGGATCCGGGGTGCGGTCCGCGAGCGCGCTGCCCGTGTCCCCCAACACCCAGTTGGACACCGGGGAGTTGAAGTCCACCGCCTGCACCCCCGCGTTGGGGCTGCCCGGCACCGGCCGGTTCATCACGTAGGCCACCTGGAAGGACTCCACGTCCGCGGCCAGCGGCACGGCGCTCGACAAGTCCAGCTCGTCCAGTCCCTGGAAGGCCATCAGGAACGGGCGGCCATCCATGGCCACGATGCGCAGGCGCATCACGTGGATCATCATCAGGTAGGGCGCGCTGCTGCCCACCCTGGACAGGCACGGCGTGTTGAGGGGGACGGAAGAGAGGGCTGGATCCAGGACGAAGCCGCCGGACGCGTTCGCCTCCGCCGACACCCCCGCCGCGCCGGCCTTCATCACCACGTACTCGCGGCTGCCCACGCACGACACGAGCAGGAGCTGGCCCTTGTTGAAGCTCACGCCGAACGTGCTCCCGGGGTCCTCCAGCACGACGGTGGAGCCCGCGAGGTGCCCCCGGCGCATCCACGCCGCGTCCCGGTAGCGGAAGGCCAGGTCATCCGTGATGGAGTTGGGCTGGGAGCCACCGAGCACCACGGTGTAGTTGGACTTGGCGCCGTCCGGAATCGCCGCCCCGCTGAAGTCGAAGGCGAAGCGCGGATCCACGCCGTAGCCCGCCATGCGCAGCCGCTGCTCGATGAAGCTCGTCGTCGTGCGCAACCCCTCCACCGCCACCTTCACGCGCGACTCGCGTTGGAAGGCCCCCTGCACGCCCATCAGGGCGGTGGCCACGGCCGCGAGGATGATCGTCGTCATCACCGAGCCCACCATGAGCTCGACGAGCGTGAAGCCGCGCGGTGCGGGGGTCGGGGGCGGTTCGAATGAGGCATGGGGAAGAGGTCAGATCTCGACGTTGATTTCGTTCGCGAAGGGACCGGAGTCGTAGAAGCTCACGTACTGGCGGACGTACCGGCGCTGGGTGACCTCCATCCACGAGACCACGATGATGACCTGGTGGATGGGCACGCCCGTGGCCTCGTCTGGCTTGTCGATCATCACCAGCACGCGCCGGAAGCGGTTGAAGTCCGCCTCCGAGTAGCCGGGCAGCAGCCGGCGGGCGCCCGCCGCGCGCTCGTAGGCGTCCAGGTCGAAGATGCAGCGGACGGCCCAGGCCTCGCCACTGCCGGGCTGCAGCTTCTCCAGGCCGCCGGTGAGCGCGGCGACCTCCGCGCCGGGGTTGCAGTCCGCGCCGGTCAGCAGGCCGGTGTAGCCCGGCACGCCCACCACCCGGTTGCCCCCCAGCGTGTCCAGCGCCCCGCGCACCTGCGAGGCGATGCCCGAGGCGCGCGTCGCCTGGTTGGCGTTGGCGTTCTGCCGGCTGGCCACGAGCAGCCCCTGGAAGACGCCCATCAGCCCGATGAGCAGCACCACCGCGGCGATCATCGCCTCGATGAGAGACACTCCCCGGGGGAGGAGCGGCGGCGGACACGGCGGCGGGAGGTGAGGTCCACGGTGGTTCCTCCGTTCTAGGTTTTGTCCGAGGAGAAGGTGGCCATGAACCCAGAGGGTCCCGAGATGGCGAACAGGTACTGGCCCGCGCCCTGCGTGCTGCTGAAGGCCAGCGACTGGTTGGTGGTGGTGATCCACCGGCCCGTGCCGTCCACGAAGTGCGCGCTCCCATCCGGGTAGAACCCCATGGCGCCGCTCGGACTGTCGGTGCCCGCGCAGAAGCTGCACGTCTGCACCGCGAGCCCCAGGAAGGGCGCGCCGAACGCGTCCGTGCGCCCGGGCGTCAGCGCCCCGAAGCGCACCTTCTTGCTGTAGTCGTCCAGGTAGTAGATGGCGGACACGCCGCCCGTGCTGCCCTTCGCGTCCACAGTGAACGGCAGCGCGAAGAGCCCACGCGGGTTGCGCGCGAAGACGCCCTGGCGATCCTCCACCACCAGGAACGCGCCCGTGCCGGTGCTCAGCGTGCCGCGCCCCCCCGCCGGATAGAACACGACCCACACCGGATGGCCCGACGACGCGGCCCGCGTGCGCGCCGTGCTCATCACTCCCTGCAACTCGAACGCGGCGCTCTGCAGCGCCCCTCGCCGGCCCACCGCCTCATAGGCCATCAGCGCCAGCCCGGTCGTCACGCCAATGATGGCCGTCACCATCAGCACTTCGACGAGGGTGAAGCCTCCCGGTCGCTGATCCCTCTTCGCTGGCCTCGCAAGGTAGGGCATTTGACTACCTCTTCACGGGAGAATTCCGCCGCCGACTTCCACTGTGGGCGAACAATTCTTAATTTATCAAAAAGCGCATTCTCGACACAATCCCCCCCCGGAGCACTCGGGAATGCCTGAAAACACCACGGGCGGCCCTCCTCGTGGGAGAGCCGCCCGCGGTCCATCCACCCGGCTTGTCGACTACGGCCGGGTGTAGTTGATGGCCAGGTTGTAGGTGGCCGCCGTGAAGCCATCCACCATGATGTACGCGCGGGTCTCACCGTCAGGCACGGTCAGCACACACTGCTCGTAGGCGTTGGAGTAGTACGGGCGGCAGTTGTAGGAGGAGGTGGTGGGCTCGGAGCCGAAGCGGACGTACAGGTCGGGGTCGCCCGTGCCCGACATCACCACCTTGAAGGTCGTCCCCGCCACCACGCTGTACGGGCCATGGAGGATGCGCTGACCCTGGGCCGGCGAGCCGCTGAGGCTCACGGACACGGGGCCTCCCGCCTCATGCGTGGCCTTGAGGCTCGCGCCCGAGTACGAGGTGTAGCCGTAGACCATGACGTACCGGTGCCCGCCGCCGGGCTGGAGAAGGTGCAGTTCTCCTTGTTGCCAATCTTGAACGAGCGGCAGTCATACGAGCCCGTCGTCGGCACCGAGCCCTGTCTCACATACAGGTCCGCGTCGCCCGAGCCGCCGCTCAGGTCGAACACCACGTTGGGCAGACCGGCGGGCACCTCCAGCGTGTAGTACTTCTTGTTGCCCGAGCTGCCGGACAGACCGCTCACGGGCACGCCATTGGTCAGCGGGGTGGTGACGGGCGGCGGCGGGGGCACGCCCACGGCCAGCCACGCGGCGCTCACCGCGGCGGCCTCGGCCGAGCCCACGCCGAAGAGCGCCTCGGCGGCCTGGACGGTGTACGTCTTGGCCTGCTCGAAGGTGGTGCTGGAGGTGAAGAGATCCGTGTTGGCCTTGTAGAAGATGCGGCCGGCCTTCTCCGGACCAATCGCCGTCACGCTCTGGGTCGTCTTGGCGCGCGGGTGGGTGCCTCCCTTGGACAGCAGCGCGAACACCAGGTTGCTGATGCCCGAGCTGTAGTGCACGTCCACGCCCGGGGAGTAGTCCCCGTAGAAGTCGAGCGAGTCCCCATCCAGGGCGGGATCGTCCATGTAGCGCAGGGCGTCATCCGCCGTGCCCGGCGTCCAGATGTCCTCGCCCACCTTGAAGACGTCCGCGTCCACGGCCCAGCCACGCGACCAGCTCTCGCACACGCCGGCGAAGATGTCGGACATGGACTCGTTGAGGCCGCCCGACTCCCCCGAGTAGACGAGGTCCGACTCGGAGTCCGTCACGGCGTGGGTGAGCTCGTGCACCGTCACGTCCAGATCCAGGCCGAGCTCGATGGAATTCACGCCATCGCCATCCCCGTACACCATCTGGGTCCCATCCCAGTAGGCGTTGACGTACTCACTGTCATAGTGGACGGTGCTGATCAGCGCGGCGCCCGCGTTGTCGTACGAGTCGCGATTGAAGAGAGTCTTGTAACAATCATAGGTGGTGCCCAGCATGTCGTAGTTCGTGTCGACATGGGCGTCGCCCACGGCGGCCTGCCCCTCGGAACGCTTGAGCGTGCCCGGCGTGGAGGTGCCATTGTTGGCCGAGTGCACCTTGCGGTCGAGGGCCGAATGGACGCGGGGATTGACGAGCAGGATGCCGCCGCGCCGCGCGTCCACGTAGACGAGATCATCGGCGGGCATGCCCGCGCGCGCCCCCGTCACGCGGACCTCGTAGGCCAGCCGGGGCTCCTGGGCGTGCTCGGGCAGCACGTAGACCAGTTGCGCCGGGCCCCGGGCCGCGGCATCGAGCGCGGACGAGCCCCTCACGGCCGCCTCGAGCGCGGCCTCGGGTGCCACGCTCGCCTTGGACGCCGCGGCCTCGCCCGGACGCACGGTGCCGTTGAGGGCGTACAGGTTGCCCGTCTCATCCACGTGCACCACGAGCTCACCACCCACCACGCGCAGCCCCCTCAGGGTCTGCTGGAAGCGCAGGTGCTGGTGACCCCGCTCGTCCACCCGGGAGCGCTGAAACACCAGATCCCCTCCGTCCACGCGAAAGATGGGAGCGACCCGCGCCATCGTCTCACGCAGCTCGTCCTTCACGCCGGCCGCGTCCAGACGTCCCGCGGACGACAGTTTCCCCAGACGTCCGGTCACGGCATAGGGAACACCGGCCTCGCTGCCCACCACACGCACATCCTTGAAGGACGACAGCGCTGCCTGGATGTCCACATCCTTGTCGCCCGCGCGCACCGCCTCCTCGTTCACAGACTCCTTCGAACCACAGGCCGCCAGGCTCACGCCCAACCATGTCATACAAAAAATTCTCAAGATCCGATTCGTCATGCCCCCCCTTCCTTCAATGAAGTGGCCATCTAGTTCTCACGGCGATTCTTCACGAATCAAGGGGACGTCATGGCTTTGAAGTCTTTCATCACATACACGTCTGGATGTGTCCGGTGGTATGCGGCGGCTCTGTTTGTCTGTGTATTGAGCGCCCTGAGCGGGTGCGCCCATCGCCAGGCCGCGCGGACCGAGCCCCTCCCCCCGCGTCAGCGCCGAGGAGGCGGTGCGGCTGGTCCCCGAGAACGTGAAGGAGCGGGAGGGTTGGGCACAGGACGTCCTGGCTGCCCTGGAGGCCCACCGCATCCATCCCTCGCTCGAGGCGGTGTGCTCGGTGCTCGCCGTCATCGAGCAGGAGTCGGGCTTCCAGGCCAACCCGGCGGTGCCGGGCCGGCGCGCATCGTCCAGCAGAAATTGGATACCTATGCGGACAAGCTGGGTCCCTTCGGCCCTCCGGCGCTCGCGGCCCTGCTCGGGGGCAAGGCACCTGGAGAGAAGCGGACGTTCGCGCAGCGCCTGGAGCAGGTGCGCACGGAGAGGGATCTGGACCGCGTCTTCCGGGAGCTGTTGGAGTACTACGAGACGGAGTTTCCCAGCACCTACACTGCGGCGAAGCTGGCCAATGCCCTCTTCCAGTCCGGGCGGCTGGAGGACCTCAACCCCATCACCACCGCGGGCTCCATGCAGGTGAGTGTGCGCTTCTCCGAGGAGCTGGCGGGAGGAGAGGACGATGAGCGCGCGGCGCGGCGGGTGCGCGAGGAGCTCTACACGCGCGGCGGCGGGGTGTACTACGGCACCGCCCGGCTGCTCGGTTACGAGGCCCACTACGCCGAGCCCGTGTACCGCTTCGCGGACTACAACGCGGGCTTCTACGCCTCGCGCAACGCGGCGCTGCAGAGCCGGTGAGCCGGCTCACCGGCATCGAGCTGGTGGCGGATGGAGACCTGCTCGCCTACGACAAACAGGGCGAGCCCCTGGACACGGACAGCCACAGCCTGGAGGCCATCCTCACCTTCCGGCGGCGCTATGCCCCGGACCTGAGCGAGCGGCGGGTGCGCAAGGACGTGCGCGAGGAGAAGACGCTCGCCTTCGAGGAGACGGACACCTGGAGCGCCATCAAGCGCGCGTACCAGGAGGTGACGGGCCAGCCCCCGGAGTACGCGCGGCTGCCGTCGGTGGTCATCCGCAGCCCCAAGCTCAGCGGAGACCGCTCCACGGCGTGGTTCGCCCAGTCGGTGAACAAGCGTTTCCAGCGGTGCCTGGGGCGCGCCACGCCCGCGACGAAGTAGCGCGCCCCACCCGCCTCAGCGGCCCGCCGCCTGGCGAGGAGCGAAGAAGGGATCGCTCAGGCGCATCTCGGTGACGGGGCCGTACTTGCGCGCCGTCTCGCGGATGTCCGCGGCCTTGCCGATGAGCACCACGGTGAGGTCCTCCGGGGCGGGCACCACCCGCTGGAGCGTGGCGAGCACGCGCGCCGGCTCCGCGCTGGACACCCGGGTGGCGAAGTCGTCCACGTCCCGCGCATCCAGGCCGTAGAAGGCGAGCTCGGAGAGCTTCGTGGCCCGTTGCAGGCTCGTCTCCAGGGTGGGCGGGAACTGGCCCAGCATGTACTCCTGGGTGGAGGCGAGCGTGGCCGCGTCCATGCCCCGCTGGCGGTAGCCGGTGAGCACCTCCAGGAGGAGATCCAGGGCCTGGGCGGTGGACTCCGTCTTCGTGTACGAGGACACGGCGAAGACGCCCGGCTGCGTGGCGGTGATCACCGCGGAGCCCGCGCCGTAGGTGAGGCCGGACTTGATTCGCAGCGCGGTGTTGAGCAGCGAGGTGAAGCGGCCCCCGAGCGCCGTGTTGGCCAGGGTCACGTCCACGAGCGAGGGATCCGTGCGCGAGATGCCGGTGTTGCCCACCCAGAAGTAGGTCTGCGTGGCATCGGGCTTGTCCACCAGCAGCACGCGCCGCCCCTTCAGGGGCTGGGTGGGAGGCGCCACGGGAGCCGGAGAAGCCGCGCGGGCCCAGCCTCCCAACGCCTTCTCGAGCCGCGACGCGAGCTGCTTCGCATCGAAGTCCCCCACCACGGAGAGGATGAGCCGATCGCCCCCCAGGTGCGCCCGGGCATAGGCCAGCACGTCCTCGCGCTGGAGCGGAGCCAGGGACGACTCACTGCCCCCCAGGGGCCGCCCATACGGGTGCGCACCGAAGTGGAAGGCCTGGAAGTAGGTGCCGATGAGGCCGCGCAGATCTCCATCCTTCTCCGCCGCGAGCTCCGACACCATGCGCGCGCGTCTTCTCCAGCTCGGCCGGGTCGAACCGGGGCCGCTGGAGCAGGTCCGCGAGCAGCTCCACCATGAGCGCGGTGTCGCGCGACATGAACTGCCCCATCACGTCGAGCGACTCGCGGCCCGGGTACACCGAGAGCGAGCCGCCCACGCTGTCCACCGCCTCGGCGAACTGGCGGGCATCACGCGCACCGGCGCCCTTCTGGAGCAGCTCGGCGGTGAGCGCGGCCAGACCCTCCTTGCCCTCGGGATCTCCCAGGGCGCCGCCGCGCAGCCGCGCGCTGAAGGACACGAGCGGCACGTCATGGGTCTCCACCAGTTGCACCCGGGCGCCGTTCTTCAGCGTCAGCACCCGGGCCTTGGGCAGCTTCACCGAGTCGCGCGCCGCGTCGCGCTGGACCGTCTGGGGCTTGGGTGCGGCCGCCGGGGGTTGCTGGGCTCCCGCCATGGACGCCGAGAGTCCCAACACGAGCGCCGTCTTCGTCCACGCCTTCATCGCGCCGCCTCCTGCTTCTGCTCCGCCTCGCTCGAGGCCGTCTCGGGCACCAGCACGCCCACCGTGCGGTTGTCCTGGCCGAACACCTTGGCGGCCACCTGCCGCACCTGCTCGCGCGTCACCGCCTCGTAGCGCTCGGGCGCGCGGAACAGCTCCTTCCAATCGCCGTGGAACACCTCGTAGGTGCCCAGCGCCTGGGCCCGGCCGCTGTTGGTCTCCAGGTAGCGCCAGAAGTCCGCCACGGCGATGTTCTTGGCCTTGCGCAGCTCCGCGTCGGTGACCTCCGTGGTGCGCACCCGGGCGAGCTCCTCGTCCAGCAGCGCCTCCACCCGGGCTGGATCTCCGCCCGGGGGCAAGTCCACGAACACCCAGGTCAACGACGGGTCGACCCCCGCGCCCCGGGAGCCCTGCACGCGGATGGCCACCCGCTCCTCCTCCACCAGCCGCCGGTGCAGCCGCGAGGAATCCCCCTCGGTGAGGATGCGCACCAGGAGATCCAACGCGGGGGCGTCCGCGTCACGGCCGCGCAGCCCGTGGAAGGCCATGTGCACGAGGGGCGCTTGCGCGAGCTTGCGCACCACCACCCGGCGCTCGCCCTGCTGCACGGGCTCCACGGTGTGCACGGGCTCGGGCGCGGGCTGGGCGGGGATGGGCTCGAGGTACTTCTCCGCCAGGGCGAAGACGTCCGCGGGCGTCACCGCGCCCACCACGAGGAGCGTGGCGTTGTTGGGCGCGTAGTAGGTGCGGAAGTAGCGCTCCAGGTCCCCCTGCGTCCACCCCTCGATGTCCGAGGGCCAGCCGATGACGGGAATCTGGTAGGGGTGCGCCACGAAGGCGGTGGCCTGCACCTGCTCCATGAGCAGGCCGGAGTTGTCGTTGTCCACGCTGGAGCGCCGCTCGGAGTAGACGACGCCCCGCTCGCTCTCCACCACCTTGGGATCGATCGACAGACTCGAGAGCCGGTCCGCCTCCAGCTCGAAGATGGTCTCCAGCGCCGAGCGCGGAAACCAGTCCTGGTACACGGTGACGTCCTCGGAGGTGTAGGCGTTGTTGCGGCCGCCATGCGCCTCCATGACCCGATCGAACTCACCGGGCCCGTACTTCTTCGCGCCGTTGAACATCATGTGCTCGAAGAAATGGGACAGGCCGGTGATGCCGGGCCGCTCGTTGCGGCTGCCCACGCGGAACCAGTTGTAGAGCGAGACACTGGGATTGGCGGGCTCGGGCCAGACGATGACCTTCAAGCCATTCTTCAGCGTCCGCTCCTGGATTCGCGCCCCCACCTTCGCCGCGGGGTGGTGGCCGCCGTCCCGGCCACCGCGGCCCGTCCCTCCGCACACGCCGACGTCCCGGCGAGCAGGACCAACCCCGTGATGTACAACTTCTGTCTGAGCATCCGCTCTCCCTTGAGTCTCGAATGAGTCTCGAACTTCCGAGACCCCCACCTTCATCCCGCCGAGGAAGTGGCTCCCGACAAGGGGGCGGGCAGGGGCTCCACGAAGCGCAACGGCCCATGCACCCGCCGGCGCAAGGCCGAGGCCAGCCGGGCCGGTGCGTCCCCCGGACCGCGCCGAACAGGTAGCGGTCCGGCCGCAGCACGGCGATCTCCACCGGTGTTGCTGGAACCACGCCCCGAGTGCGCCCTCGCTGTCCACCACCTCGCCCGGACGGACCTTGCCGGAGGGCGGTGCGCGGAATCGCAGACACCGGGCGCCCAGGCTGTCGGCGAGCACCTGCGCGGCTCGCACCGAGGCTTCCTGGGTATCCGGGTGGACGAGCACCGCGAAGCCCGGGCCGAGCAGCTCGTCGAGCAGCACCCGGCCCCCCGCGCCCTCCACCCAGGGCTGGGGGAAGTACGTCCCCTCGGGCGCGTTCCGATGGCCCCGGACTCGCCCAGGATGAAGCCCCGGGGGATGAGGGGCCGGGGCTTGAACTCGAGGTTGCGGATGAAGCGGTGGACGCGCGGGATGCGGTCGATCGCCTGGAAGACGCGGTCGCGCAGGAAGGCGAGCGGGCGGCTGCCGGTGAGCACGAGCCGGCCCATGTTCACGCTGGCCTGGAGCATGGCCTCGGCGTGGGGGCGGCGCTCCAGCTCATAGGTGTCCAGGAGCGACTCATCGGCCTGGCCGTGGAGGACGGCGGCGAGCTTCCAGGACAGGTTGGCGGCGTCGCGCAGGCCGGAGCACAACCCCTGGCCGAGCACGGGCGGCATGAGGTGGGCGGCATCACCGAGCAGGAACATCCGGCCGTCACGCCAGCGCGCGGCCACGCGGCGGTTGAAGATGTAGGGGGCGGCGCGCAGGACGGTGACGCGATCCGGATCCACGTACGGGGAGATGAACTCGCGGATGCGCTCGGGCCGGATCATGTCCTCGGCCTTCTCGTCCTCGCGGATCATGTACTCCACGCGCAGCTCGTTGCCGGCGCACCGGGTGACGAAGACATGGCGGTGGGGGTCGCACACCATGCGGCACACGGCCGGGGGCTCCTCGGGCAGCAGGAGGGAGACGGCCACCATGCCCTCGTCATAGGTGGAGCCCACCATGTCGATGCCGGCCAGACGGCGCAGGGTGCTGCGCCCCCCGTCACACGCGAGGAGGTAGCGGGCGCGCACGGTGTGCTCGGTGCCGAGGCGCACGTCCCGGACGGTGACCGTGAGGCCCTGCGCGTCCTGGGTGTAGGCTTCCACCTGCTGGCCGAACCGCAGCTCCACGTGGGGGAAGCGCGCCACGCCCTGACGCAGCACGCGCTCGACGTAGGGCTGGCTGAAGAAGCGCAGGGCCGGGTAGCCGTTGCCGAAGTCCGTCTCCTGGATACCGAGCCGGGCGAAGAGTTCGCCCGAGGCCCCCACGAGCTCCACCTCGGGGCAGGTGTACATGTGGGCATCCATGACCTCGGCGAAGCCGACGGACTGGTAGATGCGCAGGGCCTCGTCGTCACAGGTGATGGCGCGGGGCTGACCATGGTGGACGAGCTCGCGCTCGAGCACGAGCGTGCGGACGCCATGCTGTCCCAGGAGGTTGGCCGTCAGGGCGCCCACCGGACCGCAGCCGGAGATGAGCACGTCTGTTTCTTGTACCGATGGCGTCATGGAAGTCTCGGCCTCGCTGCCCCGGCAGGGGGTTACGGCGGCGGCAATGTAGCGGATGCGAGGCGTCCCACCACGTTCGATGTGCGGGGCCTACCTTCCTGACACACCGGCGGCGGGTGGGCCGGTGACCCGGAGTGGACAGAAGGGGAGGCACGCCTCCCATCATTCCTCACCGGTCACGGGGTCCGGACGTCGGATGAGACCGGCGCGGTCGAGCAGTTCGCGCACGCGAGAGGTGAAGGCCACGTGCTCGGGGTTGCTCGCGCTCATGGGCTCGGGGGACAGAACGAGGAGCCAGCCCAGAGTCCCCACCGGCTCGATGCGCACGGGAGCGGGCAATGGTGGCACCGTGCCCAGCCGGCGCGACAGGTACGTCAACCAACCCACCCGCACTTCCCCTCTGCGCTTCTGGACGAGATCCACCATCTCCGAAGAGCTGACCATGGCGAAGTCAGGGTCCCACGCGGTGGCCACGCTGGTGAGAACCTCGGCCAGCAGCGGGGCACACAGGATCCGCTCGCGCAGTGGGCTCACCTCTGGCGGTCTGAACAAGCACGAATTCACCGCTCCCGGGGAGTAAGCACCACAACGCATTTCAATGCGGGTTCGCTCCTTGTTCTTCGCATTCCAGACGTACTCCCTGAAGCCAAACTCCTTGATGACCTCCTTGCCAACGTCCGTGCGAAGCATTCCGCGCAGGAACAATTGCTCCCACTCCCGCACGTCCAGTCGGACAGGGTGGCCTGGCAGCGTGCGAGGGGCTCCCCCTCCCCCTCTGTACCACTGGGTGAACGTCGGGTCACACCGCGCCAGCATGTGAAAAAATAGGTCCGCGCGCCGGGCACACTCCAGCGCCGTCTCCTTCCGAGGTCCCCAATATGCCCCTGCGTAGAACTGCTCGTACATGCATACCCCTCACTGCGTCGGTGGTGTATGGCGGACTTCAATGTTTTCCAGACCATTGTCTATGAAGACCCTTCGGAGGAACTTCGCGAATTCCGCCTCGGCCACATGCCACACCAGCGGCAGCTTCAGCGTCTTGGCGAGCTGAGATTGCTTTTCGGCCTGTTCCATCAGCCCCTTGAACCCCTTTCCGCCTTCGAACCAAGGCTGGGCTGTACCATCCTTCATGAGGAAACTCTTGTAGCTTGCCCCCTTGGCCTCGAGCAGTTCCTTGCCGTTGAAGCCGTCGAACTCCATCTTCCCCACCATGTACACGTACCAAGCGGGCCGTCCCGTCACCTGCTCCTGATAATCCAGGGCCTGCTTGGACTCGGTGGTGGGTTTCTTGTACGTCCACTTGCCGGGCCCTTCGCCGCAACCGTCTGGGAGGGCTTCCCAGTCTTGGCGCTCGCGCCACCGCTGCGTCCCGGGCCTTTCGCCGCCATGTGGAGGATGGAGAGGGCTCCCAGGTCCATCCCCGCGGTGGAGGTCGCCGTTCCTCCCGCCACCACGGCACCGCCCAGCACCAGCTCGCCCCGGGCCGAGAGCGACAACACCGGCAGTTCCGCCCCCAGTCCGCTCATGCGCCCCAGGGAGGCCTTCGCGCCCCCGAGCATCATCAGGACGTGCGTGGACAGGCGCGCCGCCTCACGGATCTGGTCCTCCCGGGACATGGCGCCGTAGTGCGCGAAGTATTCCGGCGACGAGGCAATGAGGCTCGCCACCGTGACAGGCAGCTGCGTCAGGTCCTCCACCGTACGGATGGGGTGCAGGATGGACTGGGCGAGCGCCACCGCCATCTCCCCCACGGCATCCTGGGCCCCGTCGAGCGCGGCACTGAGCGGGTCTCTCCCCAGGCCCAACTCGCTCAGGGGCAGACCCTCCCCACGCCGCAGTGCGTCGTTCACCGCATAGAAGACTCCCCCGCGCGAGAAGTAGAAGTCGCCCACCGCGAGAGCACCCACCCTCCACTCGCCCCCTACGAGTCGAGGCTCCCGCGCGGATGGCCCGTGGCACACCCCTCGAGAAGCACCCCCACGACCAGGGCCACGAGCACCGCACCGACCTGACGGCGAATGGACAAGCCGCACCTCCTGCGTTGCCTGGATTGGAAACAGACACCCAGAGTGTGGCCTGGGGACTGGAGCACGAGGAAGTCCTCCTCGTTCAAAACAGCACGGTCTCCACTTTCCGTGGAGAATCCGAATAACGGGTTGACCCGAAAAATGAGTCCCGCGCTCTTCCTGGTACTCGTTCCGGTCCGCCGCGGCCGGAGCGCCCCCATTCCAAAGGAGAGCCGAAGATGTCCGTCCACCCGTGGAAGGCCCCGCGATGGCTGCGAGTGCTACCTTGTCTCGCCCTGGCGACCTCCGCCTGCCAACCAGACGGGAGCGCCGAAGCGGAGGAGACCCGCACGGCCCTCGCGACCCTGGAGAACTGCACCGGCGTGTCCGAGTGGAACGCCAGCACCATCTATCAGCCGGGCAGCCGGGTCGTTTACAAGGCCAACCTGTACGAGGCCCTCGTCGCCATCTGGTCCGCGGACCCCGTCCTCGGCACCGCGAGCGGTTGGTACAAGCTCATCGGCCCGTGCGCCACCAGCGGTGACACCCTTCCGCCTTCCCAGGTGACGGGCCTGAAGGCCACGAGCACGACCAGCTCCCAGATCTCCCTCGCCTGGAACACGGCGACCGACAACGTCGGGGTCACCGGCTACCTCGTGTTCCGCAATGGCGCCCAGGTCGGCACGACGACCAGCACCTCCTATACCGACAGCGGCCTCTCCCCCTCGACGCAGTACAGCTACACCGTCAAGGCCAAGGACAACGCGGGAAACCTGTCCACGGTGAGCAGCACGCTCGTGGCCACCACCGCGCCCGGGACGACGGAGCCTCCTCCTCCGCTCCCCGATGGCTCATGGCACCCGAGCTACCTCGCCCTCGGCACCGTCTACGAGCCCTTCACGGGCACCGACCGGTTCTTCGCCAAGGTCAATCCGCTCTTCCCCGCCGGCAAGCGCCTCGACTACGGCTACCTGTACCTCAACGGGGGCTCGCAGATCTCCGAGTGGCATGACCGCGCCGTGCGCCTTGCCAACAAGAGCAAGGAACAGGGCATGACGCCCATCTACGTGGTGTATGGGATTGGTGGAAACACCGACAGCCCCGCGGCCGTCTGGGGCAACCTGCAGAGCGCCGCCTTCCTCACGACGTACTTCAAGGGTCTGCGTGACGTGGGCCAGACCGCGACGAGCATCATGGGAACGGGCCGCATCGGCTACGTCATCGAGCCCGACACCCTCGGCTACATCCAGCAGCAGTACGGGCCGCAATATGGCAATGACCCCGCGCAGATGCCCGCGGCGACCTACGCCGTGTACGACTCGGGCGTGCTCCAGCGGGGCGTGGATCCCACCTTCCCCAACACCCTGACTGGCCTCGTCCAGAGCATCAACTACACCCTGCGCAAGTACACCCCCAAGGCCTTCCTTGGCTGGCAGCTCAACCTCTGGGCCGCTCCCGGCGCTCCGAGCACCGGCATCGCTCATGCGACCGAGGTGTATGGGCTCGAGGCGGGCAAGACGCGCATCCAGGAGAACGCGCGCGCCAACGCGGGCTTCGCCCTGAAGGCGGGCGTGAAGTACGGAAACGCCGAGTTCATCTCCATCGACAAGTATGGCCTGGATGGGGCCGGGGCGGCGGGCGCCAATCCCAATGATCCGGCGACCTCGCTGTGGTTCTGGAACGCGGACCTCTGGAACAACTACCTCCTGTTCGTGCGGACCCTGAAGGAGACGCTGTCCCTGCCCGTGGTGCTCTGGCAGGTGCCCGCCGGACACATCAACGGCACCCTGCAGAGCAGCCCCACCGCGTACAACGCCTCGGGCACGTTCCCGCTCCTCTCCAACGCCGTGCAGCAGTACGAGGAGTCCGCCGCTCCCTACTTCTTCGGAGACCGGATCACGCTCTCGGGCAACCGGCTGGCCTGGTTCTCCAAGAACCTGTGGGGCGACCCCAAGGTCTCGGTGAGCGGCAGCACGGTGACGTGGGGCTCGCACATTCCCGAGGCCGCCAACGCGGGAGTCGTCGCCATCCTCATGGGCGCCGGAGTCGGCGTGAGTACGCGCGCCATTCCCCAGCCGGGCAGCTACCCGGAGGATCAGCCCACCGAGGGCTACTACTGGATCAGCCGCGTCCAGGACTACTACCGCGCTCCGGTGACCCTGCCCTAGCGCCTCTCATTCCCTTCACCCTCCACCCCTCACCTCTCATCTACCCAGAAGGAATCATCCATGTATTCGTCGAATCGAATCCGCGGGTCCGGACCGGGAAGCTTCATCCTGGCCGCCGCCATGGCGCTGCTGGTTGGCCTGTCCCCCACCCTCGCCGCCGCCGCGGCGCGCGGTGAGTGGGCGCCCAATGTCAGCTACGCGCAGGGCGACAGCGTGACCTACAGCGGCAAGGGTTATGACTGCCGCCGGCCCACACGTCGCTGGTCGGCTGGGAGCCTCCCAACGTCCCCGCGCTGTGGCTGGAGGGGACCAGCGTCCCCACCGATACCCAGGCGCCGACGGCGCCCTCGAGCCTGCGCTCCACCGCCACGAGCAGCACCAGCGTGTCCCTGGCGTGGAATGGCTCGACGGACAACGTGGCCGTCACCGGCTACGAGGTGTCCTTCAGCGGCGGCGGCGCGTCCGGGACCGCCACCAGCACCACGACGAGCGCCACCGTGTCCGGCCTCCAGGCCAACACCACGTATACCTTCACCGTGAAGGCCCGCGACGCGGCCGGTAACCGCTCCGCGGCCAGCGCGGCGTTCAGCGTGACGACGCCCCCCAATGTCGCCGACAACCAGGCGCCGACGGCCCCCTCGAGCCTGCGCTCCACGGCCACGGGCAGCGACAGCGTGTCCCTGGCGTGGAATGGCTCGACGGACAACGTGGCCGTCACCGGCTATGAGGTGTTCACCGGCGGCTCCACGACCGCGTCCGCCACCAGCACCACCACGAGCGCCACCGTGTCCGGCCTCAAGGCCAACACCACGTATACCTTCACCGTGAAGGCCCGCGACGCGGCCGGCAACCGCTCGACGGCGAGCAACAGCATCTCGGTGACGACGACCAACACGCCGCCCGCGAGCACCGGCAAGGTCATCGTCGGCTACTGGCACAACTTCGACAACGGCTCGACCAACATCCGCCTGCGTGACATCTCGCCCAAGTTCAACGTCATCCAGGTCGCCTTCGCCGAGCCGGTGGGCGGCTCCACCACGGGCAACATGGCGTTCTCGCCCTACAACGCGACCGTCGCGGACTTCAAGGCGGACATCGCCTACCTGAAGAGCCAGGGCAAGAAGGTCCTCATCTCCCTGGGCGGCGCCAACGGCACGGTGGATCTGGCCACGTCCACCGCGAAGCAGAACTTCGTCACCACCATGCAGTCCATCATCGACACGTATGGCTTCGACGGCATGGACATCGACCTGGAGGGCAGCTCGCTGTCCCTCAACGGCGGGGACACCGACTTCCGCAACCCGACCACGCCGAAGATCACCAACCTCATCGACGGCGTCCGGCAGCTCCTCAACCGCTACGGCTCCGGCTTCCTGCTCACGATGGCGCCCGAGACGGCCTACGTGCAGGGCGGCTACTCCGCCTACGGTGGACCGTGGGGCGCCTACCTGCCGGTCATCTACGCGTTCCGTGACCGGCTGACGTACCTGCACGTGCAGCACTACAACACCGGCACCGTGACGGCGCTGGACGGCCGCGCGTATGCCCAGGGCACCGCGGACTTCCACGTGGCCATGGCCGAGATGCTCCTGCAGGGCTTCCCGGTCGGCGGCAACGCGAGCAACATCTTCCCGGCGCTCCGCCCGGATCAGGTGGTGATTGGTCTGCCCTCCTCGCCCCAGGCCGCCGGCGGCGGTTACACGACGCCCGCCAACGTGCAGAAGGCACTCGGCTACCTCATCAAGGGCCAGTCGTTCGGCGGCGGCTACGTGCTGCGCAAGTCCTCGGGCTACCCCGACTTCAAGGGCCTGATGACCTGGTCCATCAACTGGGACAAGTTCACCAACTACGAGTTCTCCAACAGCCACCGCGCCTATCTGGACAGCTTGTAGTCGCACTTGCGCCAGGGACCTCTGGCGGCCCGGAACATGGAGACGGATTGACCCGAAAGAGCGGGTTTCAACCTCTCTAGAGATTGTCTGTCTTCATGTTCCCGTGGTCCCGGAGGTCTCATGCGTCGGTCGTCGAAATTCGTCGTTCCTGGCCTGTTGAGTCTGTTCACCGCATGCCAGGGGGTTGAGCCGGAGCTGCCCGCGTCGGCTCATTCCCAGGTGTCCGAGCTGGCGGCCACCGCCACGGGGTTGACCGCCACGGTGTCCACCACCGCGAGCTGGGACGGTGGCTTCAGCGGCGTGGCCACCATCAAGAACACCACGAGCAGCCCCATCACCGAGTGGGCACTCACCGTGAAGTTCAACGGTGCCGCCGGCGTCAGCGGCTCGCCCTGGGGCGCGGGCGGCTCGGCCACCAAGAACAGCGATGGCTCGTGGACCCTGCTGCCCAACACCTGGGGCGGCAACGTCGTGCCCGCCAATGGCAGCGTGACCGTGTCCTTCGATGGCACCGGGACCTACAGCGGCGTGGCCAGCTGCTCCATCAATGGCTATGCGTGCTCGGGCAGCACCAATCCCTCGGACAAGACGCCCCCCACCGTCAGCCTGACGGCCACCCCCACCCAGATCATGAGCCCGGGCAGCGTGAGCCTCACCGCGCCCGCCAGTGACAACGTGGGCGTGAGCCGGGTCGAGTTCTACAAGAACGGCACCCTCTTCAGCACCGACAGCACCAGCCCCTTCACCGCGTCGGATGCCTTCAGCGACAGTGGCCAGAATGGCACCTACAGCTACACCGCCCGGGCCTATGACGCGGCGGGCAACACCGCCACCTCGAGCGGCGTGAGCGTCCAGGTCAACCTGCCGAACATCTACCCTCCGCCGCCTCCCGGTGGGCGCATGTACATCGGGTACGCCAGCTCGTGGAACACGAGCATCAATGACCTGACGACGGCGAACATCCCCAGCTACTACACCCACCTGAACCTCTCCTTCGTCCGGCCCGACATGGCGTACACCAAGGGCTCGTACGAGTTCGACCAGGCGGTGGCGGGCTTCGAGTTCGCAGAGGGCGCCACGACGAACAGCGGGCAGAAGAAGTTCACGCGCGAGCAGGCCCAGACGCTCATCAACAACATCCAGGCGCTGCGCACGCGGGGCACCCAGGTGTGGATCTCCGTCGGCGGCTGGAGCTACAGCCAGGGGGACCAGTGGTCGCGCTTCAACGCGGGGCACGTGGTGGACCTGGCGCAGGACCTGGGCGCCAGCGGCATCGACATCGACTGGGAGTCGAGCGGCAGCAGCTGCAACAAGCTGACGGCGGACCAGTTCAGCTGCAGCAAGGACGGGGAGATCGCCAACATCATCACCACCCTGTACAACACCATCCGCACCCGCGGGCTGAACCTGGGCATCTCCATCGCGGGCTGGTCCACGGGCGCCTACTACGTGAAGGGCACCCCCTTCGAGGAGGGCAAGGTGCAGTGGGGTTCGCCCTTCGGCGGAACGATGTACAGCGTGGTGAAGAACCACGGCTCCAAGCTGAGCCACATCAACCTCATGTCCTACGATGGGGGCGAGTACTACGACCCCCGCGAGGGCTATGAGTCGTACCGGGCCATCTACAACGGCCCCATCGCCATGGGCCTGGAGATCGCTCCCGAGGGCGCGGGCGGCGCGACGTTGAAGCTCAACGCCGAGCCCGGCACGGTGTACGACGCCGAGATGCTCACCGGTCAGAACAACATGGCGACGAAGTATTACAACGTCGAGACGCTCGCCACGTACATGAAGAACAAGGGCAAGGCGACGGACGGAATGATGGTGTGGCAGATCTGGAAGGAGCGGGTCCACATGCCTGCTCCCGCCGGCGCGGCGTCGGTGAACGCCACGGGCCAGAAGGTCTGCCAGATGCTCGGCATCACCAGCAACTGCAACCAGAGCATTCCCACCCTGCCGAAGTACTAGGAAGCGGGCTCCCCGGGTACGTGGGTGGTTGACGCGTACCCGCTGGGACGTCTACCGGTGGAGCCCGTCAGGGAAGGACCTGTTCGTGGCCCACCTGGCGGAACAGCAACTCCCGAAGGTGCGCCTTGCCCAGGCGGAGACGACTGCGGACGGTTTCGAAGGGAACCTCCAGCTCCTCCGCCATCTCCGGCACGCTCATCCCCATCACATGGTGCAGGACCAGGGCCCGCCGCTGCTCCTCGGAGAGCTTGTCCAGCAGCTTCTCCATCCGGCGCCGCAGGATGCAGTCCTCGGGCGGCGCGTCGTCGGCCAGCACCGGAGCCAGCTCCTCCTCCTCGTCCTGCTTGAGCCGCGTGCGCTCGACGCGCGCGCGCTTCGAGGCGGCGAAGGTCACCCGCCCCACCACGCGGTCCGCCCAGGACGCGAAGGCGCCCTCGCCCCGGTAGGACGGCAGTCCCCGCAGGATGGCGATCAACGCGTCCTGGGTGATGTCATCCACATCGGAGTCCGCCCGGACCGAGTAGCGCACCAGGTTACGCACCCGGGGCAGCAGCTGCATCACCAGGGCCTCGGCGTCTTCACGCCGTCCTTCCATCACCGCGCGGAGGCGAGGCTCCTCCACATGGACCATCACCGGACGACGACCAGGGACATTGGCTCTCATCATTTGCATGGCGGGAACAGGACGATGGGGGGTGGGGGTCTTGAACTGAAAACCTACGACGAAGGCCGGTGAGGGCATGCATCCCCCCACCGGCCAATGACAGACATTCAAGGGAGCGCGAGGCGCTCCTACTTCAGCTTCTGGTACAGCGTGTCGAGCAGCGTGCCGTCATCCGAGCTCAGCTCCCAGGCCATCGCGCCGCCCAACCCCTTGCTCAGGATGTAGTCCGCCTTGGCCGACATGGACTGCGCGTCGTCGTAGGCGATCCAGATCTTCGTGCTGGGGTTGTAGACGTAGGCCTCCTTGGCCTCCGCGTGGAAGTACTTGGTGTAGCCGTTCTTGCCCTCGTACTTGTTCTTGATGTCCTTGTAGTCGAACACGCCCGTCGGCCCGGAGGTGCCATCATCCCAGGTGCCATTGACCGGGGTGCCGCTCTGGAAGAGGCCGTTGTTCGTGGAGGGCACGTTGCCCCAGCCGCGGCCGTAGAAGGGCACGCCCACGACGATCTTGTTGGCCGGCACGCCCAGCTCGAGCATCTTCGCCACGGAGCCATCGGTGTAGAAGCCGGAGCTCGCCATGGGGTCGCCCGTGACGCGGTTGAGCGCGGACTGGAAGTTCGTCGAGCTCTCGAAGGCCCCGTGGTAGTCGTAGGACATCACGTTGATCCAGTCGAGCACGTTGGCCGGTTCTTCGTCTCCTGCTTGTTGGCGAGCAGGTCCGGCGAGGCGCCCGAGGCGATCGTGAGCAGGTACGACTTGCCCGTCTGCGAGGAGACGGCGTTGAGCTGGTTGCGGAACTCCTGCATCAGCAGCGTGTAGTTCTGCTTGTCCGAGGGGCTGGTGATGTTGCCGGGCAACCCGCCGCCCACCGGGTACTCCCAGTCGATGTCGATGCCGTCGAAGACGCCCGCGCCGTTGGCCGCGTCGACCCCGGGGAACTGGCCCTTGATGTACAGGTCCACGCAGGACTTCACGAAGGCCGAGCGGGAGGCCGCGGTGGCCGCCACCTTGGAGAAGTACGTGGACCAGCTCCAGCCACCCACGGAGATGAGCAGCTTGAGGTTGGGGTAGCTCTTCTTCATCTCCTTGAAGGCGCGGAAGTTGCCGCGCAGCTGGCCGGGGTCCCACTCGTTCGGGTAGCCACCGCCCTTGTCGATGTCCGCGTAGGAGTCACCGAGGATGCACTTGCCGTCCGCGGAGATGTTGGAGAAGGCGTAGTTGAGGTGCGTCAGCTTGCCGGCGGGGACCTGGGACGGCTGGTAGTTGCGGCCGTAGATGCCCCACGCGGTGAAGTAGGCCACGATGCGCTTGCTGCTGGGCGGCGGGGGCGGCGTGGTGCCGATCGCCACGGTGACGGTGACGGTCTGGGAGCCCACGTTGCCCGCGGCGTCATAGGCCTTCACCGTATAGGTGTACGTGCCATTCTGGCCCGAGGCGAAGGTGCGGCTGTACGTCTTGCTCGTGGAGACCACGGCGCCGTTCTGGAGGATCTCCACCTTCGTCACGCCCACGTTGTCCGAGGCGGTGGCCGTCAGGTTCAGCGTGCCCGCGGCCGTGAAGTACGTGGAGCTGGCGCTCAGGGTCGTCGTGGGGGCCGTGGTGTCACCGCCCGTCGGGGGAGGATCGGTGGGACCCGTGGAGACCGCCTTCCAGAGCGCCGGTACCGCCGGGGGCTCCCAGCCCTGCAGCGAGGTGTGGGCCTGGAGGCACTCATAGGAGCTGCCACCGTAGGAGACCCGCGCGCCCTGCGCGTAGGCCACGCCCGGCGCCCAGGCCGCATCCGCGAGCGGCGCCTTCATCACGCTGCCAACGCCCTCGCCCGCCGACGACAGGCCTTCCGACCCACACCCCGCGGACAGCGCGGAAAAGACCAGACCCACGGCCCATTTGTTGAGACGCATGTTCGAACTCCTGGTTGCTTGGAATGAAGCGGGGCGAAGCGCGCGTCCACCGCGCGATCGCGATGCCCCGCGCCGGAATCGCGCGGGTTCATCTCGATAGAGTGGACATTCTATAAATCCGGGTCAACACGTCCAAAACCCAGATTCATTTTTTCTCACTCTTCCCGGTCCAGCAGTTCTGTCGGGTCTGGATATTTGATTGGTTACTTCAGCGTGGCGACGCGGCTCGTGCGGCCGTCGCTCGCGCGGGCCCGGACGGACACCGCGCCCGAGACGGCGACGGGCTCCTTGTATTCCTTCCAGGTGGCGCCCGCGTCCGTGGAGTACTCGATGCCCAGGCCGGGAAAGAGAACGTTTGCATTCAGCTTTCCGTCGATGAGCTTCGCGCCCGGCAGCGGGATGCGGTAGTTCACGCCCACGCGGCTCGGGAACTCCGAGCGCAGGTCCACCGCGCGGTAGCCGTCCAGCCGCGGCAGTACGAACTGGCCCAGACTGTTGGTGAAGTGGGCCCAGAGCGCGGGCATCTCGCTCACGGGCGGGAGCTCCGGGTTCCAGGCGCGCTCGGCCACGCCGAGCATCTTCGGGAACGCGAAGTACTCCAGGAGGGCGGGGCTCTTCTGGTTCTCGGCCCAGAGCAGGCCGTGCATGCCGAGGATGTTCTGCTTGCCCTCGGCCGTCAGGCGAACCTTGTTCTCCCAGGTCTCGGCCTTGATGGGGTTGCCCATCCGGTCCTGGGTGGCGATGGCGTAGACGTCGAAGGGCCGGTACTCGAACGTCTTCTTCGTGTCGACGAAGTTGGCCCAGTAGTAGCCGGGCTCGTCCGGATCCTTGTTGTACGCCGGTCCAGGTAGAGGTTGGTCGAGTGGGAGAGGATGACCTTGTAGCCCTGGTTGGCGAACTTGTAGGCATCATCCTCGCGGCCCCAGCCCCACACGTTGCTCCAGGGCATGGGGAGGAAGCCAGGGAGATCCTGCCCGTTGTGGATGATGTCATCCCAGCCCGTCATCTGCGTGCCGCCCGTGGTGGCGATGATGCCCTGCCACTTCTTGAAGAAGTGGTTGAAGAGCTGGATGTCGGTCAGTTCGCGCGTCTCGGGGTTCTGCTTGCACAGCGGCGAGCCCTGCCACCACACGTGACCGTTATTCAAGGAGGGCAGCTCGTCACCACCGCCGTGGATGGCATAGAGCGGGGCGCCCACCGCGTCGTAGCGCGCCTTGATCTCCTGGACGACCTTGGTCAGGAAGGCATACGACGAGTCCAGGCAGGGATTGATGAAGTTGTCCGTGTACATCTGGACGCTCTCGTGCTTGGACGTGTCCGCCGGGTCCACCAGCCGGTAGGCGGTGGCCTGCGCGAGGTCCGAGTCCTTGAGCTTGCGGTAGCGGTACTCCATGGCCTTCACGGCGGCGCGCGAGTGGCCGGGGACGTCGACCTCGGGAATCACGTCGATGTGCCGCTCCTTGGCATAGACGAGGATCTCCTCGAAGTCCTTGACCGTGTAGTACCCGCTGCCCTTGCCCAGGAAGTTGACCGTCTCGGGCACGAAGCCCTGCGGGGCGTCCTTCACCGGATCCGCGTTGGAAGGCGCGGGCGGCTTGAGCGAGATGCGATCGCCCTCGGCGAGATCGTTGGACGAGCCAAACCCGGCGTGGAGCATCTCCTCCTCGGCCGGGTCGAAACCGCGGCGGGAGCCGTAGCTCGTCAGCTCCGGGATGCCCGGGATTTCCAGGCGCCACCCCTCGTCATCGGTCAGGTGGAAGTGGAACTTGTTGATCTTGTAGTGCGCCAGCACGTCCAGCAACCGCTTGACGGTGTCCTTGGTCTGGAAGTGACGCCCCACGTCCAAAGCCATACCGCGGTAGGTGAAGCCCGGAGCGTCGGCGATGTGCACGCCGGGGAGGATGATTTCCTGGGGACGCGCGCCCTTCTTCGCGGCGTCATAGACCTCCGTGGGGATGAGCTGCCGGAGCGTCTGGATGCCATAGAAGACACCCGCGGCGTCCTTGCCGCGAATGGTCACCGAGCCGTCCTTCACGTCGAGCTCATAGCCCTCGGCCGTGGCCAGGTCGGGCTTGAGCTCCAGGCGGATCTGCTCGCCGCCCCCCGTGGCCCGCGAGGTGATGTTCGCCGCCAGCACGTCCTTCAGCGCGGCGGCCGGTAGGAGGCCTCGTTCTTCAACCCCTCGACGAAGCCGATGGCGAGGTCGCCCTTGAGCGACACCTGACCCGCGACCGCCTCGACGGTGCGAGGAGCGGGCAGCAGCCGCGCCTTGAGGTCCAGCGTCTGGTGGGCCGGGTTCTCGTCGTAGCGCAGCCCGGGCGTCTGCACGGGCATCACGTCGCCCTCGAAGCGCGTGGTGTGCTTCGGGTTGTTCGCGTCCAGCTTGACCGTCGAGGGGACGGCGAACGCGGTCTTGTCGGAGAACTTCTCCCCGGTGAAGACGATGTGGAAGCCCGCCGGCGCGTCCGTCTTGAGGATGGCCCAATCACTGGCGAGCACGTCGATCGCGCGCCGCTCGCCCGGGGCGATGGGCTTGAAGTCCGGGAGGGGCTCGATGACGTAGTAGTCGCCACTGGCCGGCTTGGAGATCTTCACCCCCTGCTTCGCGAGGGCCTGCACGCCCGTCTCGTCACCCTCGCCCTCGTTCAGGATGCGCCGCACGAAGTTGAAGTAGAGCTTCCAGCCCTGGTTGCCCAGCTCACCGGGGCCCTTGTTCTCCAGGGTGAAGGTGGAGCGGAAGAACTTCCAGCTACCCACCGAGTTGTCCGTGGGCTCCCACTCCACCGCGAGCGAGGCCGGAACCTTGGTCGGCTCCGTGGGGGGAGGATTGCCCGGCCCAGGCGCCGGCGGGTCATTGGGGTCGGTGCAGCCCGAAGAGAGAATCGCCATGAGAGGAAGAGACGTCAGCAAACGTTTCATGTTGCCTCCGAAAGGAAAACCCACCCGTGGGTGGTACTCGAGACAGCCCTCCCCCTACCCCGGAGAAAAGGCTGTCGCCATTTTCCCCAGGACACCTGGATGGAGGGCTGTGAAAGAAGGGGCCGTGCGTCAGCGCAGCAGCGCACGCAGCTCATCGGCCACGCGTTCCGCCGTGGGTCCGATGATCACCTGGATGGAACCCGCGGAGGGCTTGGCCACTCCCCGCGTTCCGAGCCCCTTCAGGGCCGTGTCGTTGACGCGCTGATCATCGACGACGATCAGCCGCAGACGGGTGGAGCAGCAGCCCACCTCGCGCACGTTGGAGGCCCCTCCCAACGCCTGGAGCACTCCCCGGGCCAGCACCTGTTCGGCGTTGCCGGAAACCGGGGCGCCCTCCCGGGCACCGCCGCCGCGCAGGACCTCCTGAATCTCGGAGGAGACCTGATCCGCTTGCGGACCGATGATGACCTGGACGCTGCCGGGCGACGGACGGATGACGCCGCGGGAGCCGAGCGACTTGAGCGCCGGCTCGTCGATGCGGGCGTTGTCCGCCACGGTCAAGCGCAACCGCGTGGTGCAGGCGTCGACGGTCTGGAGGTTGCTCGCGCCGCCCAGGGCCTTGATCCAGGCCTCGCCCCGGGTCAGGGCGGGAGCCGGCAGGGAGCCGCCATCGATGGAGGCGGCGCCAGCGGCCGGAGCCGGAGCCTCGTCCTCGCGGCCCAGGGTCTTCAGGTCGAAGCGCGAGATGCAGACGCTGAACAGCCCGTAGTACAGGGCGAAGTACGCCGCGCCCACCGGCAGCAGCAGCAGGGGCTGGGTGGACTGCTTGTAGTTGAGCACGTAGTCGAACAGACCGGCCGAGAAGCCGAAGCCGAGCTTCACCCCCAGGATGTCCATGGCGACGAGCGCCACGCCCGTGAGCACCGCGTGCAACAGGTAGAGCGGCGGCGCGAGGAACATGAAGGCGAACTCGATGGGCTCGGTGACGCCCGTGAGGAAGGACGTCAGCGCCATCGACATGAGCAGGCCGCCCACCTTGGCCCGGTTGTGCGCGGGCGCCGCCCGGTACATGGCCAGACACGCCGCGGGCAGGCCGAACATCATCACCGGGAAGAAGCCCGTCATCATCGCGCCCGCGGTGGGGTCACCCGCGAAGAAGCGCTTCAGGTCTCCCGTCACGCCGTTGTAGTCGCCCAGGAGGAACCACGCGACGTTGTTGAGGATGTGGTGCAGGCCCGTGACGAGGAGCAGGCGGTTGAAGAAGCCATACAGGAACAGCCCGAACCGGCCCGCGCTGAACACCGAGCGGGTCACCGCGTCCAGACCCGCTTCAATCACCGGCCAGCCAAACCCGAACACCAGCGCGAGCACCAGACAGGCCAGGCCCGTGATGATGGGGATGAAGCGGCGCCCGCCGAAGAACGCCGGTACTCCGGCAGCTTGATGTCCTTGTAGCGGTTGTACAGCATGCCCGCGAACAGGCCGGACAGGATGCCGGCCGGCATGCTGATCTTCGACTCCAGGCGCGCCTTGTAGCCCGACACCGCCGGGTCCCGGGCCGCGCCCACCAGCCCCTCGAGCACCGCCGGAGGCACCTGGACGAGCGCCTTCGTGCCCTCGATGGTGATGAAGAAGCCGACGGCGCCCGCCAGTCCCGCCGCGCCATGGTTCTCCCGGGCGAAGCCCACCGCCACACCCACCGCGAACAACAGGCCGAGGTGGTCGAAGATGGCGCCGCCGGCGGCCGCCATGAAGCTGATACCCAGCAGGTCTGGCTGACCCAGACGCAGCAGGAGTCCCGCGATGGGCAGCACCGCAATGGGCAACATCAGGGCGCGCCCTAGCTGTTGGACTCCCGCGAACTTGTTGCTCACCATGCTTCTCTCTCCGTTGAGGCAATGCGACCGATCACAGGCCCGGCCGGTATTCGTCACGAGGGCACGCACTTCGTCACCACTCTCCAGCTCCAAGGCCTTGCGCGCGACCTCCGCGCACGCGGACAGCGAGAGCGTGCGGATGAGGGCCTTGTGGCTGGGAATCACGGAGGGAGCCACCGACAGCTCGGTGACACCCAGGCCGATGAGCAGGGGCGCCGCGCGCGCGTCCGACGCGATGCCGCCGCACACCGCCACCGGACGGGAGTGCTTGCGCGCGCCCTCCACCGTCTGCGCCACCAGCCGCAGCACGCCCGGGTGCAGGCCGTCGAGCTGCGCCGCCACGTGCGGATTGCCCCGGTCCATGGCGAGCCCGTACTGCGTCAGATCATTGGTGCCGATGGAGAGGAAGTCCGCCTCGGCCGCCAGGCGCTCGGAGAGCACCGCGGCCACGGGCACCTCGATCATCGCGCCGAGCTGCACCGGCGTGGAGACGCCCAGCGCCTTGCGCTCCTCCTCCAGCATGGCGCGCACCGCGCGCAGCTCGTGCGCGGAGGTGACCATGGGCACCAGCACGCGGCAGACGCCCTCGGGCTTCACCCGGAGGATGGCGCGCAGCTGGGTGCGCAGCATCTCGGGGTAGCGCAGCGACACGCGCACGCCGCGCAGGCCGAGCACCGGGTTCTCCTCGCGCGGCAGGGGCATGTAGGCCAGGGGCTTGTCACCGCCCACGTCGAGCGTGCGGATGACCAGCGGCCTGCCGGCCAGGGCCGTGGCGATCGTCTGGTACTGCGCGGTCTGCTCGGCCTCGCTCGGCGCGGTGGTGCGCTCCAGGAAGAGGAACTCGCTGCGCAGGAGCCCACACCCCTCGGCGCCCTGGCCGGCGGCGGCCGCCGCGTCACCGGGACGCCCGAGGTTGGCGAAGACCTCGATGCGCGCGCCATCCAGCGTGTGGCACCCCTCGTGCGCCTGGGCCGGTAGGCCTCGCGGCGGGTGGCGCGCTCGGCGAGCGCCCTCAGGGTGGCCTCCTGCTGGGCGGCGCTGGGGTGGACCTGGACCTCGCCCCGGTCTCCGTTGACGATCAGCGTCGCGCCCGTGGGAATTCGCAGGGCCGCGTCTCCCGCGGCCACCACCGCCGGAATGCCCAGCCCCGCGGCCAGGATGGCCACGTGCGAGGTGGGGCCGCCCTTCGCGGTGCAGAGGGCCGCCAGCCGGCCCGCCGGCACCTCCGCCAGATCCGAGGGCAGCAGCTCGTCGGCGACGAGGATGGCGTTGGAGGGCAGCTCCGTGGGAACGCGCGAGCCGTTCTTGCCCGTCAGCAAGGCGATGACGCGCCGGCCGATGTCACGCAGATCCCCGCCACGCTCCGCCAGCAGCTCGTTCTCCAGCTCCTGCAGCATCCCCACGTGCAGCTCGGTCGCCGAGCGCCACGCCCACTCGGCGCTGTGTCCGGCCGACAGGGAGCGGCCCGCGGCATCGTTGAGCTCGGGGTCGTCGAGCAGCTCGAGGTGCGCGCGGAAGATCTCCGTGTGCGCCCCGTCCGCCGTGGACCGCTCGATCATCAGCTCGATATCGTGGCGCACGCCCGCGAGCGCCTCGGAGAGACGGCGCTGCTCCTCCGCGAGCCTCGGCCCCGCTGGTTGAGCTCCAGCTGATCCTCGAGCACCCGGATGGCGATGCCCACCGCGACGCCCGGAGCGGCCGACGTCCCCTGGAACAGGGCCGGACTGTCTGACGGGAAGAAGGACGCCGCGGCGGGCGCGGACGCGGACGCGGACACGGGCGCCGCGACGGGCGCGGAGGACTCGGCGATGGGCTGCAGGGTGTCACCCAACCCGCTGGTCACCAGGTCCACCAGGGCCTGGACGCGCTGCTCGGCCTGCGCTCCCTCGACGGAGATGGTCAACGTGTCGCCATGGCGGGCGCCCAGGCTCATCAGCCCCACGACGCTCTTGCCGTTGACGGTGCGCTCGCCACACGCCACGCGCACCACGCCCGGGTGCATCGCGGCGTGACGGCTGAACACGGCGGCGGGACGGGCATGCAGACCATGGGGGATGAGCAGCCGCACCCGCCGCGCGGACGAGTCTCCCGTCGCCTCGGCCACCGGCTGCGCCGTGCCTCCCTCGACCTCCAGCAGGGGCTCGCCCACCGCCACCGCGCGATCCTCCACCCGCTGCTTGACCGTGTGCGTGTCCCCGTTGACCACCACCATCACCGTCAACAGGCTGCGCGCCTTGCGGGCCACCAGATCCATGTCGAAGCCGATGAGCGGCTCGCCCACCCGCACCCGCTGCCCCTCCTGGACGTGGGCGATGAAGCCCTCGCCGCGCAGGTTCACGGTGTCGATGCCGATGTGCAGGAGCACTTCCGCGCCCGTCCCCGTGCGCAGCGTGCAGGCGTGACGCGAGGCGTGCACCGACACCACGACGCCCTCGCACGGAGCGCGCAGCTCGGACGAGGTCGGGTCGACCGCGATTCCATCTCCCACCATGCGCTGGGCGAAGGCGGGGTCCGGAACCTCTTCCAACGGGGTCGCCCAACCGGCGATCGGCGCGACGAGTTTCAACGAGGACAAGGCTTGTGTCTCCACGGGTGAGCTCAGCGAGGACATGTTTCGCCCTTTTCCTTGGGTGCGCTCGCCAGAGCGGCGCGCAGGTTACCCCCCGAGCGAACGAGGGCGTGATCGGCATCGGCCGGGGACAGGCCCGCGAGCCCGAGGACGGCGCGGGGGATGTCTCCATGGCGGGCGAGCGCATCCGCGGCGGCGGGCTCGCCGACTCCGGCGATACGGGAAATGATGGTGATGCAGCGCTGGCGCAGCTTCGCGTTGTCCGGCCGCACGTTGCACATCATGTTGTCGAAGACGAGGCCCAGGCCCGTCATGACGGCCGTGGAGAAGAGGTTGAGCACCACCTTCTGGGCCGTTCCCGCGCCCAGCCGGGTGGAGCCGGCGATCACCTCCGCCCCCGTGTGCACGACCACCGCGTGCTCCGCGGCGGCCACCAGCGGCGAGCCGTCCACGCTGGCGATGGCCACCGTCAGGGAGCCCCGGCGCCGGGCCTCTTCCACCACACCCACGGTGAAGGCGCTGCCGCCACTCGCGGAGACCCCCAGCACCACGTCCGCCGGACCTGGGTGCAGCTCTCCCACCCGGGCGCGGCCCGTGCCCGCGTCGTCCTCGGCCACCGCGTCCAGGCCCCGCGCGAGATCCAACCCTCCGGCCATCAGGACCGAGAGCCGCGTCGACGGCCAGCCGAACGTTCCGGGCAGCTCCAGCGCATCCAGCGCCGCGATCGCACCCGCCGAGCCGGCTCCCGCGTAGATCAACCGTCCCTGGGTGCCCGCCAGCCGCTCCCGGGCCGCGTCCACGGCCCGTCCCAACGCGGGCAGCGCGGGCAGGCAAGCGGCCACCGCCCGCGACTGACCGCTCCACAGCGTCTCGAGCACCTCCGCGGTCCCCCAACCATCCAGCCCCTGGAATCGCCGGGCCGCCGCTTCCGTCTCCTTCATCAACGTGGCCTCCCCCGGATCAACTGGTATTAGATTGGACTGCTGCACCATACCAGCACGATTCCTGATTTCAACGTCGAAGTTGCCATTTCAGCGGTCAAGCAGGCTCGGCGCACGTGGATTTTCGCAAAATCTCCCGTGATTTCAGCCACTTCGCTTGTCTAATAGAACCTGGAAGTCGTGTTTCAGGCTTGCGTCATGGTCTTAAAGTGGTATTCTCATGGTATTACGAGCCCAAGGAAGAAGGAGTCATGTCGATCCATCAGAGCGGAGTGGAAGCCCTCGACCGGGACGCGCTGTCCAACGACCTGCCACTGCCGCTCTACCTCCAGCTCGCACGCTACCTGCGGGGGCAGATCGTCAGCGGCCGGTTCGGCCACCGGGACGCACTGCCCGGTGAGCGGGAGATGGCGGAGCGCTTCAGCGTGTCGCGCGTCACGGTGCGCAAGGCCATCAAGGAGCTGCTGGACGAGGGCCTGCTGCAACAGCGCCAGGGCGTGGGCACCTTCGTCAACCGCGGCACCAGTCCCTATGTGGAACAGCGCCTGTCCACGCTGACCAGCTTCTCCGAGGACATGAGCTCGCGAGGACTCGCCGCGGGCTCGGTGTGGCTCAGCCGCACGGTGACGGCGGCCAACCCCGAGGAGGCCCTGGCCCTGGGACTGAGCCCGGGCGCCACCGTCAGCCGCATGCAGCGCCTGCGCACCGCCAATGGCAACGCCATGGCGCTGGAGACGGCGGTCATCCCCACGCGCTTCCTGGCCGATCCCCAGGAAGTGCAGGGCTCGCTCTATGACACGCTCCGGCGCAAGGGCTTCACCCCCCACCGCGCCCTGCAGCGCCTGTCCGCCATCCAGCTGCCCGCCGAACAGGCCGAGCAGCTCGGGGTGCCCGAGGGCTCCGCCGCCCTCTACATCGAGAGGCGCACGCTGCTCGAGGACGGCACCCCGCTGGAGTTCGTCCGCTCCCAATACCGGGGCGACGCCTACGACTTCATCGTCGAATTGAACCTGGCCGCTCCGGCCCGAGAGGTAACCCGATGAGCCTCACTCCCCAACCCGTCCATCCCACGGTCCCGCAGCAGGTGCCCGCCATGGCGCGCGAGGCCGCCCAGGCGGCGGACGCCGCGCGTCAGCAGATCGCCCGTTGCTCGGGCACCTTCGCCGAGCTGGGCGAGCGGCTGCGTCAGCACCCGCCCCGCTTCATCATCACCTGCGCGCGCGGCAGCTCCGACCACGCGGCCAGCTATGGCAAGTACCTCATCGAGACCACACTGGGCCGCGCCGTGGCCTCCGTGGGGCCGAGCGTGGCGTCCGTCTACAACACCCCGCTGGACTGGAAGGACAGCCTCTTCATCGCCGTGTCGCAGTCGGGCCGCAGCCCGGACCTGCTGCGGCTGACGGAAGCGGCGCGCGAGGCGGGCGCGCTCGTCGTCGGCTTCGTCAACCACGAGGACTCCCCGCTCATGCGCATGTGCGACGTGGGCATTCCGCTGTGCGCCGGCCCCGAGCAGAGCGTGGCCGCCACCAAGTCCTATCTGCTCTCCGGCCTCGCGTTCCTGCAGCTCGTGGCGCACTGGTCCGGTGAGCCGGAGCTGCGCGACGCGGTGACCCGTCTGCCCGAGGCCCTCGAGGCGGCGCGCGCGCTCGACTGGTCTCCCGCGCTGCTGCGGCTCGCCGACGCGCGCGGCCTGTACGTGCTCGGGCGCGGCATCGGCCTGGGCGCCGCCCTGGAGATGGCGCTCAAGTTCAAGGAAACGTGCCGGCTGCACGCCGAGCCTTCAGCACCGCCGAGGTGCTCCACGGCCCGCTGGCCCTGGTGGGCCCCGGCTTCCCCGTGCTGGCGCTCGGCCAGGAGGACAACTCCGCGGGCAGCACCCGGGACGTGGTGCGCCGGCTCGTCGAGCTGGGCGCCGAGGTCCGCTCGGTGCTCGACGTGCCCGGCACGGAGGCACTGCCTTCCGTCCCCGGCATCCCCACCGCCATCGCCCCCCTGTGCCAGGTGCAGAGCTTCTACATGGCGGTGCACCGGCTGGCCGTGGCGCGCCGGCTCGACCCGGACGCGCCCCCCACCTGCGCAAAGTGACGGAGACCGTGTGATGAGACGCGTGCTGAGTGGGGCCCGGGTCTTCACGGGCGAGCAGTTCGTGGACGGCCACTGTGTGGTGCTCGAGGACGGGCACGTGGCCGCCGTGGTGCCGGCCCCGTCCGCGCCCACCGACGCCGAGCAGGTCCGGCTGCCCGGGGACTCGCTGCTGGTGCCCGGCTTCATCGACACCCAGGTCAACGGCGCGGGGGGCGTGCTGTTCAACGACACGCCCACCGCCGAGGCGGCGCTCGCCATCGCGGCGGCCTCGCGGCGCTCGGGCACGACGGGACTGCTGCCCACCTTCATCACGGACGAGCAGGCGAAGATGCAGCGGGCGTGCGAGGCCACCCTCGAGGCCATGGCCCGTCCCGCCAGCGGCGTGCTCGGCATCCACCTGGAGGGCCCCTTCATCAGCGGCGACCGGCCCGGCGTGCATGATCCGCGCTTCATCCGCACGCCCGACGCCCGGGACCTCGACTACCTGATGACGCTGCCGCGGCGCCTCGCCGCCCACACGGGCCGGTTGTTGATGACGCTGGCGCCCGAGCGCGTGGAGGACGGCGTCCTCCAGCGGCTCGCCTCGGCGGGAGTGCTGCTCGCGGCGGGACACACGGCGGCGCCCTACGAGCGCACCCGCGACTCGCTGCGCGCGGGCGTGCGCGGCTTCACCCACCTGTTCAACGCCATGCCGCCCTTGAGCAACCGCCAGCCGGGCCCCGCTCTGGCCGCGCTCGAGTCCGAGGAGGCCTGGTGCGGCGTCATCGCCGACGGCATCCACGTCCACCCGTCCCTGCTGCGCCTGCTCGTGAAGAGCAAGCCGGCCGGCAAGGTGTACCTGGTGACGGACGCCATGCCGCCGGTGGGCACCGACGCGAGCTCCTTCACCCTCTATGGGCACACCATCCTGCGCCGGGACGGGCGGCTGGTGACGGAGAACGGCACCCTGGCCGGCGCCGACATCGACATGGCGACGTCGGTACGCAACTGCGTGCGCCTGCTCGGACTGCCCCTCGAGGACAGCCTGCGCATGGCCTCGCTCTACCCGGCGAGCTTCCTCGGACTGGAGGGACAGCTCGGACGGATCGCGCGGGGCTACCGCGCGGACCTCGCCCTGCTGCGGCCGGACCTCACCGTGCTCGCCACGTGGGTGGCGGGCCAGGCGCAGTGGTACTGAACCCCGCTCAGGGGCTCGAGCACCTGAGCTGGAGCGGGTAGGACTCCATCACGACACAACTGGCGCCGTCCGAGCACGACAACAGCTCGGAGCAGGCGGTCGTCGCATCGAGGCAGCGCGCCTGCCGCTGCCCTTCCAGGGTGAAGGCGATACAGCTCTTGCCCTCGGCGCATGCCGGAAGCTCCGCGCCACACACGGGTGCTTGCTCCAGGCTGGCCCCCGAGCGCACGCTCAGGCTCGCCTCGCGCGGCGCCTCCTCCCGCGGCGCGCCCTCCTGCGTGGTCCGGCATGCGCCCAGCAGCCCCAACATCAACAGACCGCCCATCAGTCTCGACACGCTTGAAACTCCTCTCGACAAGGGACGGGTGGCTCCGCCCTCACGAGTCTCGAAGCTACCAGCGCGCTCGCCGCGCGGACGCATGGAGTGAGGGGCCCCTCCGAGCCACTGTCCTGGAAGCGTCACGACGAGGCCCGGCGGTCAGAAGGTCTGGCTCGTGGGCCGGACGACGAGCTCATTGACGTCCACATCCGCGGGCTGGCCGATGGCGAAGGCAATCGCGCGGGCGATGGCGTCCGCGGGGATGATGTTCTTGCGGATCTCCTCGACCGCCAGGCGCTTCATCTCTGGATCCGAGATCGACTCCGCCAGCTCCGACTCGGTCACGCCGGGAGCCACGAGCGTGACGCGGATGGAGCCGCCGACCTCCTGACGCAAGCCCTCGGAAATGGCCCGGACGGCGAACTTCGTCGCGCAGTACACCGCGGAGGTCGGCACCACCACGCGGTCGCCCACGGAGCTGATGTTGACGAACTGCCCCGAGCCCTGCGCCTTGAACAACGGCAGCGCGGCGGCGATGCCGTAGAGCACGCCCTTGATGTTGACGTCGACCATCCGATCCCACTCCTCGACCTTGAGGTGCTCCATCAGGGACAGCGGCATCAGCCCCGCGTTGTTGACGAGCACGTCGAGCCGGCCGAAGCGCTCGACGGCGAACCCCACGAAGCTCCGCACGTCCTCCCGGCGGGTCACGTCGAGCTGCCGGTACGCGGCCTCGCCCCCCTGGCGGCGGATGTCCTCGACGAGCGCCTCGAGACGCGCGGTGCGCCGCGCGCCGACGACGACCCGAGCCCCCTGCGCGGCGAGCCTGCGTGCCGTGGCCTCGCCAATCCCACTCGACGCCCCCGTGATCGCAACGACCTTGCCTTGGATTTCCATGACGCTCTCCCTGGATGTGGACCGATTCACCGGACGTCGCCGTGACGTCCAGACACGCGAAACATAGAGATCGACCTCTCATGCCACCACCTCATAGGATTCAGTCCTTGGATGACGAGGAGTCATGCATGGCCGTCGATGGAAAACTCCTGGGAGGCATGGGTGTCCTGGCCGCGGTGGTGGACGCGGGAAGCTTCATCCGAGCGGCGGAGAGCCTCGGCATGACGCAGTCCGGAGTGAGCCGCGCGGTGGCCCGGCTGGAGCAACGTGTCGGGGTGCGGCTGTTCGATCGCACCGCGCGAGCCGTCAGCCTGACCGACGAGGGACGGCGCTTCTACGAGCAGGTGGCGCCCCTGCTCGCGGGCATCGAGGACGCCGCGGCGACGGTGTCCGACGCGGCCGGCGCGGTGCGGGGCCTGTTGCGCGTGAACGTCGATTCTGCCTTCGGGCACAACGTGCTCGCCCCCCGCCTGGGCGAGTTCCTCGCGCGTTACCCGGCGCTGTCGGTGGAGCTGGTGGTGCGCGACCGCATCGGGGACCTGGTCGCCGAGGGATTGGACATGGCGGTGCGCTTCGGCGAGGCCGAGCCCTCGGGCCTCATCTCCCGCCAGCTCGCGCGCTCCCGGGTACTGACGTGTGCCTCTCCCGAGTACGTGGCGCGGCATGGACGGCCGAAGCATCCGAGTGAGCTGGCCCGGGGCCGCCACGAATGCATCCGCGTCCGCAATCCCTTCACGGAGAGCCACTTCGAGTGGGAATTCCAACGCGGGGACGAGGTCATTCCCGTGGAGGTCCAGGGGCGGCTCGTGGTGAACGACTCGGGCAGCCTCATTGGCGCCATGCTGAGCGGCCATGGCATCGGCCAACCCTTCGAGTTCAGTGTGCGCGACCTGCTCGAGTCGGGACGGCTCGTGAAGCTGCTGCCCGCCTGGTCGGACGAGAGGTATCCGGTCTACGTGTACCACCGCTCCCGAGAACTGCCCGCCGCCCGGGTGCGGGCCTTCATCGACTTCCTACTGGAGATCGCGAAGTAAACGGGCGACCTGATAGTTACCGGAGCGATGGACACCGCCCACCACCTCGAGGAACACCGCGCCGCGCTGACCGGCCACTGCTACCGCATGCTGGGCTCCGCCGCCGAAGCCGACGACGCTGTCCAGGAGACGATGGTGCGGGCGTGGCGCAACCTGGACCGGTTCGAGCAGCGCGCGTCCCTGCGCACCGGCTCTACCGCATCGCCACCCGCGTGTGCCTCGACGCGCTGAGCGAGAACTCGCGCCGCATGCGCCCCATGGAGACAGGTCCCGTCGGCACGGTGAATGACACGCTCACCACGAGGCCAGGCTCTTACTGGATCGAGCCCATTCCCGACGCGCTCGCCGTCCCCTCGGATGTGGATCCCGCCGAGCGCTTGATGCTGCGTCAGAGCATCCGTCTGGCCTTCGTGGCCGCGCTCCAGCACCTGCCGCCCAAGCAGCGCGCGGTGCTGCTGTTGACCGAGGTCCTCGGCTGGTCCGCCGCCGAGGTCGCCGAGAGTCTCGACACCTCGGTCGCCTCGGTGAACAGCGCCCTCCAGCGAGCGCGGGCGACGCTCGCCACCCACGACCTCACCCAGGCCCGCGCGCCCCTATCCGACGCGCAGTCCACACTCGTGGACCAGTACGTCGAGGCCTTCGAACGCTATGACGTGACCGCGCTCACGCGGTTGCTTCACCAGGACGCCACCCTGTCGATGCCGCCCTACTCGCTGTGGCTGCGCGGTCACGAGGCGATCAGCGCCTGGCTGCTGGGGAGGGGCTCGGGCTGTCGTGGCTCACGGTTGGTGCCCACCTCGGCGTGTGGCTCGCCCGCCTTCGGGCAGTACCGGCCGGGGAATGAGCCGGGGCAGCCCCATCAACCGTGGGCGCTCCTCGTGCTCGAACTCTCGGGCGATCGCATCACCGCGATGAACTCGTTCCTGGACACGGCGGCGCTGTTCCCACGCTTCGGCCTTCCCAGGCAACTCGCGCCGTAGGGCCGTGGGCGCGGTCTCCTACGGCGAAGGTTCGAAGTAGTGGCGCTCGGCGAGGTCGGCGAGCAGCCCTGGATGAGTCGGCTGCCAGCCCAGGAGTTCCGCGTGCGCGTGCTGGACGTGGGGTTGTCGAGTTGCGCGAAGGTCGCGAGGAAGCCGAGGCGCTTGTCGGCATCGTCCGCCGAGATGCTGGCCACCGGTAGCCCGAGGCCACGGCCGATGGCTTCAGCGATGTGGCGGAACGGAATGCCCTCGTCGGCGACGCCGTGGAGGCGTGAACCCGCCGGCGCCGCTTCCAATGCCAGGCGGTACAGACGCGCCGCGTCGAGTGTGTGCAGCGCGGGCCAGCGGTTGGACCCTTCTCCGACGTAGGCAGCGAAGCCGTTCCTACGCGCCATCGCGATGAGCGACGGGATGAACCCGTGGAGATCCAATGAGCTATGCACCGTCGGTGCAAGACGGATGACCGAGGAGCGGACACCGCGCTGACCGAGCGCGATGACGGCGTTCTCCGAACCGACGCGCGGTCCGCCCTCGAGGACATCGTCTTCGGTGCCAATATGACCGCGCACGCCAAACGCCAGTGGGAGCGTTCCCCCCGTGCTCACGAACGGCTTGCCGGAGCCCTCGAGCGCCGCACCGACGGCCTCGATGGCGCGGAGATCGGCCGCCGCCGCCCCCGCGTAGTCGCCGGTGAAGGCCACGTCGTGCTTGAACGCGAGGTGGATGACGCCATCCGCGGCGGCAGCGGCCTCCGGAGACCCTCGAGGTCGTCGAGGGTGCCTCTGCGCACCTCGGCGCCGGCGGACGCCAAGGCGGCGGATGAGCTGTCGGAGCGCGCGAGAGCAACGACCTCGTGCCCCGCGGCGAGCAGTTCGGGAACGACAGCGGAACCAATGTGACCGGACGCACCGGTGACGAAGACGCGCATGGAACCTCCTGATGTCAGGGTCTGACATCACATCTAGCAGCTGATGTCAGTTCCTGCAATCAGATGATGTCAGTTCCTGAAATCAGCTAGACTGGAGCGCATGAGCCGCTGGGAACCCAACGCACACGAACGGCTGCGGCAAGCCGCGATGGAACTCTTCCAAGAGCGGGGGTACGACCGCACGACCGTGGAGGAGATCGCCGCGCGCGCCGGGCTCACCGAGCGGACCTTCTTCCGCTACTTCGCCGACAAGCGCGAGGTCCTGTTCTCGGGCTCCAAGGATCTCGAGAAGCTCATCGTCGAGACCATCGCGGGTGCTCCCCAAGCGATGGCTCCACTCGATGCCGTTGCCACCGCTCTCGAAGCCACGGCGCCAATGTTCGAGAAGAGCCGTGCGCGGTCGCGCACGCGACAGGCCCTCATCGCGGCGCACGCCGAGCTTCGAGAACGAGAGCTGATCAAGCTCTCATCGCTCGCATCGGCAATCGCCGAAAGCCTGCGAGGGCGAGGCGTCGCCAGGCCTGCCGCCAGCCTCATCGCCGAGACGGGGCTCGCCATCTTCAAAAGCGCGTTCGAGCGCTGGGTCGAGGACACCCAGGAGCACGACCTCTCACATCACGTCCGCGGGGCGCTCGAGGAGCTCCGACTCATCACGGCCGCAACGGGCGCGGCGTCTTCGGCCCGGCCCCAAACGAAAGCGACGCAACGCAGTCGACGGAGTTCCCCGTAGAGCCGAAGCGCGCGAAAACCTCCCGAGGTCGCTCGGCGCTGACGTAGCGCTGCGTGCGCGACCTCGGAGAGGCTCATCCCGACACGTTCCACCAGCCCGTCCACGCGCGGCGGCTGAACCTTCCCCGCCCGGCGCGAGCGCTCAGTAGGAGAGCAGGGCGTGGACCTTGTCCCGCCCCAACCGCTCGCGCCCCGGCAGGAAGTCCAGCGCGATGAGGAAGCTGAAGCCCACCACCTCTCCGCCCAACTGCTTCACGAGGCGGGCCGCCGCGTCCGCCGTCCCCCCCGTGGCCAGGAGATCATCCACGATGAGCACCCGATCTCCCGGCCCCACCGCGTCCTCGTGCACCTGCAGCGCGTCCTCGCCGTACTCCAGGGCATAGCGCTCGGTGCGCGTGCGCCAGGGCAGCTTCCCCGGCTTGCGCGCGGGCACCAGCCCCGCCTGCAGCTTGAGCGCGATGGGCGCGCCGAACAGGAAGCCGCGCGCCTCCACGCCCACCACCCGGGAGATGTGCTGGCCCATGAAGGGGGCGGCCATCTCGTCCACCACCCGGCCCAGCAACTGGGGATCCGCCAGGACGGGCGTCATGTCCTTGAACACGACCCCGGGCTTGGGGAAGTCCGGGATGCTCCGGAGGCGCGCATCCACCTGCGCACGGAGGGTGGAATCCTGCGGAGAAGACAGCGAAGCGGTGCTCTGACTCATGGGAACTCCGGGAGGGAAGACGGCGGCGAATCAAAAGACAGACAACTGCTGCGAGGCCAGCCATTCTTTCCCGGGCTCGAGAGAGATGGGCCGTTCCACGGCGGCGGATTCGATACACACGAAATGTTGGTATCCGTCATCCGGAAGATCGGCGAGCTTCCGGGCGAGATCCCGCCACGGATTCCAGACGACCACATCGGGGAACGCTTGCTGGGTCATCCGGATCGAGGCGTGGGCATCCTGGACCTCGACGGGACGGGTCACGCCGAAGAAGAACCGGTCCACCTCGCGATCGATGCGGAGCAGGGGCGCGTGCTGGACGTCGCGGCGCCGGTGCTCCGCGGAGTCCAGATAGCCTGTTCCCTGCAACCCCTGGATGGCCACTCCGGCCGCGTTCGCCGCCAGATAGGAATGCAAGGCACACGTGAACGCGAAGGGCTGGGTCCCCGTGTTGCGCACCGCCAGGGAGACCGACAGCTCCGCGCCCTTGAAGCGCGCGCGCAACACGAGCTCGAAGGGATGCGGCCAGATCCGCCGGGTCCGTTCATCGTCCGTCAGCAGCAGCTCCACGGCGCCACTGCCACAGGGGAGCACCCCGCTGGATACGACCCGCCAGAGGCTCGTCCGGGCGAACCCATGTTTCGGCAGCGGCCCTTCATGCGCGAACTGGGGGAAGATGACGGGGATGCCCCCCGGATCGCGGTGGTGTCGCTCCACTCGGCGAGGGGACTCAGATACAACGCCTGGCGGCCCTCCGCGGTCGTCCAGGAGCAGAGCTGTCCGCCCTGGGGGGTGAACTGGATTCGCGCACCATCCGAGGTGCTCACCGTCGACAAGGACATCCTCTCGCTCGAGGCCATGCGTGTTCGTGCTCAGGACAGACCCATGCCCGGGCGGCCTCCGCCACCCAGCAGGACCTCCCGGTGAGCGCTCCTTCAGGTCAGGGGGGACGGTGACGGCACGGCCCGTCCCAACGTGAACCTGCGGGCGAGCAGGATCGCGAAGAAGACGTAGAGGCCAATGATTCCAATGGGGAGCGAGGGGCCGAAGGCATCGGCGATGATGCCCCCGGCCAGCGTGCCCAGGGTGAGCGCCATGTCCGCGCCCAGACGCCAGATCGAGTACACCCGTCCGGAGTGCTCGGGCGGACACGCGACGTGGATGGCGCTCCACAGCGCGATGTTCTGGATGGCCATCGACGCCCCCGCCAGGGCGGTGAGCAGGATGACCACCGGCAGGGTGGTGGCGAAGTACATCAACCCGAAGGAGCCGCCGATGCCAATCCACGCGACCGTCGCGTAGTTGAGCGCGTGCCGCCCCATCTTCAGGCGCGTGGAGAAGAAGCCCGCCACCAGTCCGCCAATTCCGTACGCCGTCACCGCGGACGCGTGCCCCGCGGTGCCGCCCCCCGTGGTGTCCAGGGTCAGCCGGGGCAGCAGCACGTAGTAGCAGGCCCCGTAGGCGAGGTTGAAGAAGATCTCCGCCAGGATGATGTACTGCAGCGCGGGCTGTTGGCGGACCACGACCATCGCCTCCTTGATGTCGGCGACCGTGCCCTTGCGCTTCGGACGCTCGCTGCGAAAGTCACGGACCTCCAGCCGGCGCCCCGCGTAGGCCATGCCCGCGTAGAGCACACCGATCAGCGCGTAGAGGTTGAAGATCGGCACCACGCTGCGCAGGGCATTGGCGAGCAGCGGCGCGGTGAGGCGGGCGGTGCGCTTGGCCGTGTCCGCGATCCCATTGAGCTGCTGGGTGTCCGCGCCCTCCCGCGCCAGGCCGCGCACGAGCGAATAGAAGCTCGGCGCCTCGAAGGTCCGGCAGGTGGAGATGGCGAAGGCGAACAGGCACAACAGGGGCACGTTCATCCACCCCAGGTTCGACAGGCCCGCCACCATCAACGCGAGCGCGCCACAGATGAGGTTGGTGAGGACGATGGTGCGCCGGGGCGGGGCGGCATCCGCGTGCGCGCCCGCTGGCAGGCTGAAGATCCAGAGCGGCGTGCGGCTCGACATGCTCGCGAACGCGGTGGCCGTGGACGAGTGCGTCAACTCCCACACGATCCAGATCAGCGCCACGTCCTGGACGACGTCCGCCATGAGCACCGACAGGCGACCCAGGAACACCACCCGTACGTTGTGCTGGCGGAACAGACTCTCCTGACCCCCGACCGCGGCAGGAGGGGAAGACAAGCTCATGAGCGATTCCTCAAACGATGGTCGACGTGAAGACCCGGCGCCAATTCTCGCATGCGGACGCCCGAGATGCAGCCGCCTGGGCGGCGTTGATGGGGTGGACCGGGAGCCCCCCTCCCCGCGCGGGACCTGCTCCGCTCCGACCAGCACCACCTTGTGATATTTCCGGTAGATGGCACAAGCCTCGGGGGTCAACATCCACTCCAGGGCCCGGGTCGCCGCCTCCTGCTGGACAGAGCCCGCGCGCATCGCGAAGCCCTCGGGCTCCGAGCCCGCCGCGTCCTCCGGGATGACCATCTTGACGGGCAGGCCCATGCGTGCCGTGCGTTCCGCGGCGATCGACACGGTGACCCCGATCGCGGCCTCGTCGCCCGCCACCGCCGGGCAAGGCGCGAACGCGGAACGCTCGATGAGCGGCCGGTTGGCCGACACGCCGCGCAGGATCTCCCACGCCCGCTCCTCCCCCGCCATCTGCAGCAGGGCGGTCAGATGGAGGAAGCCCGCTCCCGAGTGGTTCGGATCCGGCACCACCAGCTCCCCCCGGTAGCGCGCGTCCGCCGGTCCGCCCAGCGCTTCGGGACCGGCAGCCCCTTGCGCGCCGGGCGTGCCTCGTTCACGCAGAAGGCGGGGACGAACGCGGACGGACAGAACCAGCGCGCCTCTTCATCCCGCGCGGACGCGGGCAGGGCGAGCACCCGCGCGGACGTCAACGGCGCGAACCAGTCGCGCAGCTCGGGCGCCAGCATGGTCGTCAGCGCCCATCCCAGGATGACATCCCACTGGCCGTTGGGCCCCTCGGCCAGGAGCCGAGCGAACAAGGCCGCGGTGGACATCCGCTCGATCCGCACCTCGATGTCGGGATGCGCCGCCTCGATACCCCGGGCGTACTCGGCCAGCTCGTACTCCTCCATGGCGCTGTACGCCACCACGGTCCGCTTCTGCTGCGCATCTGTCATGACGAGGTCTACCCCAGGGGAAGCCGGCCCGGTGGGCGGGCCGGCTCCGCGTTCAATCCAGCAACCCCGCCAGCTTGGCGTGTTGCAGGAGCATGATGGTCTTGCCGTCCATGATCTCGCCCGTCGAGATCATCCGCAGCGCCTGCTCGAGTGGCAGTTCGAGCACTTCGATGTCCTCGCCATCCGAGAGCAGTCCGCCGCCCTCCCCCGTCTTGTCGCGATCGGTGTACTCACCCACGAAGAAGTGGAGGATCTCCGTGACCGAGCCGGGGCTCATGAAGGCCTCGAACGCCTTGCGCACGTTGGAGACCAGGAAGCCCGTCTCCTCTTCCGTCTCGCGCTTGATGCACGTCTCCGCGTCGTCCTTGTCCAGCAGGCCGGCGCACGCCTCGATCAGCATCCCGTGGTGGCCATTGACGTACGCCGGGAAGCGGAACTGCCGCGTGAGGATGACGGTCTTCTTCTCGCGGTTGTAGAGCAGGATCGTCGCGCCGTTGCCCCGGTCGTAGGTCTCCCGGCTCACCTTCTGCCAGGAGCCGTCCTTGCGCTGGAAGTCAAAGGTTGTCTTCCTCAGAACATACCAATCATCCGACAGCACCTTGACGTCATGGATTCGAATGCGGTCCTTCATGGCGTCTGGGTTCACGGCAACACGCGCGTCCTTGCCGCTCATATTACTTGAGGCCTCCCACCGGGGATTGGAGGAGACGGGGCGCGACAAAACCCAGGCGCAACATCATCTCGGAACTGCGGCAGGAAGGGTCCGTCATGATGGCGGTGTCGAGCGCGCGATCACAACCGCGCGGACAGGCCTCGCGGTGGGCCGCGAGCACGGTGCTCACCTTCTCGACGAGGGCGTTGGCCTGCACCGAGATCCGCGCCATGCGCTCACTGACCAGGCTGGCGGTCACGGCCTCATGACTGTCATACCAACAGTCGTAATCCGTGGGCATGGCGACCATCGCGTAGCAGAGCTCCGCCTCGCGCGCCAGCTTGGCCTCGGGCATGGCCGTCATCCCAATCACCGTGCCGCCCCAACTCCTATAGAGATTGGACTCGGCTCGCGTCGAGAACTGCGGCCCCTCCATCACGACGTACGTCCCTCCATTGACGTGCGGCAGCTTCATCGTCGACGCGACCTCCGCGAGCGCCGCCCTCATCCGGCCGCAGACCGGATCGCCGAAGGGCACGTGGCCCACCAGCCCCCGCCCGAAGTAGGTCTTCTCCCGCTGGATCGTCCGATCGATGAATTGATCCACGAGCACGAACGAGCCCGGCGGACACTCCTCACGCAAACTTCCCACCGCGCTGAGCGAGAGCACCTGCGTGCAGCCCACGTGCTTGAGCGCCGCGATGTTGGCCCGCACGTTGATCTGCGCCGGGGGAATCTGGTGACCCGGCCCGTGGCGCTGCAGGAAGGCGACGGGGACCTTGCCGAGCGAGCCGAGGACGAGCTCATCCGAGGGATCGCCAAACGGCGTCTCCACCTTCACCCGGCGCACGTCGGACAATGACAGCAGCTTGCTCAACCCACTTCCACCAATGATACCAATCCGAGACACTTGAGCACTCCTGTCCATCACGGTTCCTCTTGAATGAGAAGTTTCGCCTCGAGCGGGCGCTCCGTGACCAGACGGTCGCGCAGCTCGGAGAGCGCGGAGGGGATACCATCACTGGAGAACAACAGCCCCTCGCTCGCATGGGTCGTGTAGCGCGGCTCTTCCACCTTGAGGATGCGATCGATCGCCGGCAGGTAGTTCCACCGCACCCCGGGATAGAGCGAGTGCGCCAGGTGGTAGGCATCCGAGGTCGGGCAGATGAACACGCGCACCAGCCAACCCGACACGCCCCGATAGTCCGTCGGACGTCCCGCGGTGAACTCCCGCGTCAGCCGATCCTCGGACCAGCTCGGGGAGACGAACCACCGGTGCTCCGTGAGGAGCGACACCCAGGCGAACAGGGAATAGGTGGTCATCAGGGGCACGAGCCAACCCCAGACAATGCCCTTCCACCCCGCCGCGGCGTACAACAGCGCGGAGAACGTCACCAGGGTCACCACCCGGGCGACCGCCGTGATCCGGCGATGGTTGAGCAGGCTGTTGCGGACCATGGTCAGGAAGCTGACCCGCATGCCCGCGGGGGACAGCGGGTAGAACAACCGCAGGAGGAACTGCGCCTGGGTCATTCCCGCGCTCATGCCGCCGTCGCGGACACGCGCGCGATTGGGATCGAGCGTGTCGTGGTTCGGATGGCGGTGGTGCTCCTGAGTATGGGTGATCTGCCGGCTGTGCATGTCCCGCTTGAAGGCGGGGAACTGGTAGAACACATCCGAGCACCACCACTGCCAGGCGCGCGAGCGGCACAGGGCATAGTGCACCGCGTTGTGGCCGAACTCCTGGAGGGCGCGGAAGCGGCCCCCACCCAGAAGGTCAAGGCGAACCACGCCAGGGGATGGTCGACCCAGCGCGCGAGCAGGACCCCGATGAAGATGTCGAGCCACGCCCACACGAATGGGAGGGGCGCGAACAACTCGTCCCAGGGCTTGGTCAACTGCTCGCGCTGGCCCTCCAGACGGGGGCGGAGCCGGGAGATGCGCAGCACGCGCTCCGGGTTGGAGTGGTAGACGGACACGGCCGCTCGGAACAGCAGGGTCGTGCCCAGCAACGCGGCGATGAGCGTCGGCAACGTTTCAAGGGGAATCATGGACACCTCGGCGAGGTTGACCGGTCCCGGCCAGGGGCCAGGGCAGGTGCTCGAACAGCGCGGTGATTCCGGACACCCGCGGGGCGTCGCAGGCGCTCAGACGGCCATCGTCCTGGTGTCCGGAGGAGACGATACAGCTGTTCCATCCCAGAGCCGCGGCAATCTCCGCGTCGTGGGTGGTGTCTCCCAGGTAGACGATCCGATCGCCCGGCAGACCCAGCTTCTCGTGGAGCAACCGCCCCTCCTCGAGCTTGCTCGTGGCCCGCTCGTCGCCGAGTCCACACACGTGGGTGAAATACTCGCGGAGTCCCTTCGACTCGAGCGTCTTGATCAGCGTGGGCTGGTAGGAGGCGGACAGGATGGAGGACCCGATGCCATTGAGGCGCAGGCACTCCAGCAGCTCCAGCGCGCCCTCGTTCAGCGCGCAGTGCCGCACCTGCGCATCGAAGATGGACAGGTATTCGCGAATGATGTCTCCGAAGGGAATCCGCACCAGGTCGAACCCCAGCGAGGAGTAGAACTCGGAGATCGGGAAGCGGAACCGGGAGCGGTAGACCTCGCGTGTGATGGCGGGCACACCGAAGCGGGCACACACGTGGTTGACCCCGTTGACGGCCAACTCCACATCATCAATCAGGGTCCCGTTCCAATCCCAGACCACATGTTGGATTCGACTCCAGACGTTACGCATGGGGAGTGTTCACCGTTTATCCAAAGCGGGGGCGCAGCTTGTTGAGGACGACCCGGACCGCGATCTTCGGCCGGAAGAGCTGACTCGGGGGAACCACCAGGTTGGTGACCCCCACCTGGGTCTGCAGCGTCAGCCGGTGCGAGGCGGCCAGCTCACAGAGTCCCGAGCCATACCAGTGATTGAACTTCAATCCAAGCGAGCGCCGTCCCTGGGTCTCCGGAAACCGCATGTCCTCCGAGACCGCCATGTTCCAGGCGGGCTCAATCACCTGGACCAGCAGCTGCTGAATGGTCTGGGTCCCGATGCGGCCCTGCTTCCAGAGCGGAAGCTGCTGCCGCAGCACGTCGGCCTCCAAGGCGCACAGGGTCATGCCCTGGCTGTACAGGGGGTTCATGCTGCACAACGCATCTCCCATGACCACGAGCCCCTGGGGCCAGACCGGCACGTCCTCGTAGTGCCGCCGCTGGCTACCCGGAATCCCGAAGCCCATGACGTCCGAGAGGGGCTCGGCGTCACGGATGATCTCCTGGATGTCCGGCACCGGCAGTGTCCCGAGGAAGCGGACGAACTCCTCGGGGTCCGGCTTGGGGAACTCCCCGAACCAGCCCCCCGTGGTGACCAGCCAGCGATCGCCTTCGATGGGGCTGATGACGCCCATGGCCCGGTTGAGGGGGGCTTGGGCAGCACGAGCAGCACCTTCCACCGGTCGGCGAACTCGGGCCGCCGACGGTACACGCGCGAGGCGTAGCCCAGCCGGGTCTCCACGAGGGTCTTCTTCACCTCGCCCAGCCCCTCCTTGGCCAGCCACTCCGCCGTGCGCGAGCCGCGCCCGCTCACGTCGACCACCAGGTCCGCCGCCAGCTCCCGGACCGGCGCGGACTCGTCCAGCAGCACGCCCTGGATGCAGGGCGCGCCCTCGCGATGGAACTTCAGGCCCAGCACCCGGGTCTTGGAGAGGACGGTGATCCGCGGGTTGGCCTGGATGCGCCTGCGCACGAGGTTGTCCAGCAGGCTCCGGCTGCAGTAGTGCGCGCTCACGCCGGTGTAGAAGCGGTTCTTCCACTGGCCGTAGTGGAAGCATTTGACGTCGTACCCCTGGTCCGCGATCTCCGCGCCGGCCCGCTCCATCTCCGACAGGAGCCCGGGGAAGATCTCCTCCATGACCTGCTTGCCGCGCAGCAGCAGCAGGTGGACATGCTTCTCCTGGGGAACGCCCCGGCGCTCGTTCAGGTTGTCGTCGAAGTCACCCTTCTCGATGAGGGTGACCCGGTCGAACACCGACGAGAGCACCTCGGCGGCGAGACAGCCTCCAATGCTGCCGCCGAGGACGATCGCGTGTCTTTCTCTCATCCCATCTCGAGTGCTACCCATCATAGGCATTCACCGTGGCGGCGATGTGCTGGAGATCCTCGTCCGACAGCTGCGGGTGCAGAGGGATCGTCGTCAGCGAGCGGAGCAGCTCCCGGGCGTTCTTGCAGTCGCGCCGGTAGGGAGCCAGGAGCTCATAGTTGTACAGGGGTTGGTTGTCGTACTTCTTGACGTCGGAGGGAATCCCGTGCGCGTCCAGGTGCTCGACGAAGCGCCGGCCGTCGCCCCGGGTCACCTGCATGAGGAGGGCATAGCCGTTGATGACGCCGCCCTCGACGATGGGCAGCTCGCGGACGAGCGGGTTGTCGATCCGCTCGAGGAGGTAGGCGCGATTGCGCGCGCGGACCTCCAGGTGCCAATCGATGGCATCCAGGCGGGCGAGTCCCACGGCCGCCTGCAGTCCCCCGAGCTTGTAGTTGAGGCCCACCTTCTTGCCGTCGAGGTTGCCAAACCGGGTATACGCCCGCATCTTCGCGTCCCGGGCCGGATCGTTCGTCATCACGAAGCCGCCCTCCCCCGTGGACATGAACTTGCCCTCGTGGGTGCTGAAGCAGGCGATGTCGCCGAACTCCGCCAGCCACCGGCCCTGGAGGCGGGTCACGTGACAGTGGGCCAGGTCGAGAATCAGGGGCACGCCCAGCGAGCGGGCGATGCCCTGGAGCTCATCCGCCCGCGACGGATAGCCCCACATGGGCACCTCGATGATCGCGCGGGTCCGCGGCGACACGACCCGCGCCAGGTCCTCGGGATCCAGCCCGAAGTTGTGCGGACGCACGTCGCAGAAGACCGGCTTGAGGCCCCGCGCCATGAGGGGCAGGACGGTGCAGATGGGGCAACTGGGCGGCACGATGACCTCGTCACCGACCTCCCAGTCCACCCCTTCCAGGGCGACCGCGACCGCGGCAGACCCGGAGGAGACCGCGAGCACGTGCTTGATGCCGTAGCGCTCGGAGATGCGCTGCTCGTACTGCTCCACGATGGGCGCGGTCCCGGTCAGCCCCGTCTCCAGGGCACGCCGCAGGTAGAGCTCATCCTGGGGATGACGGTGCTGGACCGAGTCATCGATCCGGGGACGGGGCGGCACCTGCCGCGCCGCGGTGGACATGCCTGTCGATGCGCTCATACCGCCACCTTCCGCACCGTCTGGGCCTCCATCGTCCGCCAGATGGACTCGTCCTCGAACACCCGCTGCAACAGCACACGGAAGTTGGGGAACAGATTCAAGTCCGCGATCTCCTCCCGCCCGAAGAAGCGGGCGGCATGGACCTCGTTGTTCGCGACACAATCCGTGTCGAGGGCCACGCAGAGATAGATGAGATCGATGTGGTAGTGGTGGCCCTTGGGATCATTGATGCGCTCGCACAGCACCCGGTAGGGCGTGTGCAGCACATGGACATCGGCCTCGGCATCGGCCAGGGCCGTATCGAGCACACCCAGGATCCTCGCCTGTATTCCCGTCTCCTCGCTGATCTCGCGAAGCACGGCGGCGTCCGGGGACTCCGTGCTCTCGATGTGTCCCCCGGGGTAGAGCCACACCCCGAGCTTGCGATGATGGATCAACAACACCTTGCGATCCGGACGGAGGACGAAACCAGACGCGGTCCACTGCTTGGGCAAACGAGGATCCATGGTGTGCACGTTGTTAGCTCTCTCGGTAGGCGTTGACGAGGCCCACCATGTAATCAATGTCGTCGCTCGACAGAGACGGATGGACGGGAATGGTCGTCATGCTGTTGAGCAGCCGCTCGCCATTGGGGCACGGCCGGCGGTACTGGGCCACCGCCGGGAAGTCGTACAGGCAACGGCAGCCATAGCGCTTGATGTCCGAGGGAACGCCGTGCTCATCCAGGTAGTCGATGAAGCGGCGGTTGTCGGCGAAGTTCAGGCGCAGCGTGAGGAAGTAGTTGTTGTGCTTCGCGCCCGGAATCTGGGTGAAGGGCCGCACGGACGGATGCTCCAGCCGGGACAGGAAGCGCTCCGCGTTGTGCCGACGCGCCTCCAGCTGCTGGTCCAGGTACTTGAGGCGGCTGGTTCCCAGCGCGGCGGCCAGCGCGCCCAGCTTGAAGTTCAAGCCGAAGTCACGCCCGTTGAGGTTTCCGAAGCGGCTGTAGTCCCGGCAGCGCTTGGCCAGATCGTCGTTGTCCGTGAGGATGAAGCCACCCTCGCCCGTCGCCAACGGCTTGCGCTCGTGGGTGCTGTAGCACGACAGGTCGCCGTAGGCCGAGAGCGAGCGGCCGTGCAACGTGGAGCCATGCGAGTGGGCCAGGTCGAGGATGAGCGGGATGCCGGCCTTGCGCGCGGCCTGATGGAGCTCGTCCACCTGGGTGGGCATGCCCCACATGGGGATCTCGATGATGGCGCGCGTCTTGGGCGTCACCACGCGCTTGAGGTCCTCGAGGTCCACGCTGAAGCCATCCTCGCGGGTGTCCACGAAGACGGGCTTGGCGCCCATGTCCATCACCGGGTAGACGGTGCACAGCGGACAGGTCGGGGTCAGCACCACCTCGTCTCCCGCCTTCACGCCCACGGCCGCCAGGGCGACCGTGATGGCCGCGCCGCCCGAGGAGATGGCGATCGCGTTGCGGTTGCCGAAGTAGCCGCGCAGGGCGGTCTCGTAGTCGGAGACGGTATCCGAGGTGCCCGACAGGCCCCGGTCCAGGGCCGCGGCCAGCGAGGACGTGTCGTCCTGGTGGCTCGCGCGGTACTTGTCGGAGATGATGCGCTTGTTCTTCACGGATGTCTCAGCCACGGGCCACGCTCCTCTGCTTCTCCGCAACGACATGCAGGGTGGCGGGCGGCACCACGAGGCCCGGCTGGACCTCCGCCGCACACACCTGCTCAATCACCTGGTAGGTGGGAATCATGCTCTCGAAATCCGCCTCGAAGCGGGTCTTGGTCCGGATGGCGTTGAAGAACCCCGTCAGCTCGCCGAAATAGCCGCTGCGGACGTAGCCCGAGTCGAGCGGACCCGGCTGCCGGGCATTGCGCCAACGCTTGTCTCCGCCCACCACCTGGGAGGCGATCTCGGCATCGTGCAGCGTGATGTTCCAGAGATTGTCCAGGGTGACCATGTTCGACTTGTCGCTGATCACCTTCATGTCGAACTCGAAGTACGGGAACATGCTGCCCGTCAGGATGGACGCGGTGTGGCCCGACGAGAACGAGATGTCGATCTGCGCCAGCATGGCGTCGCCCGCGTGCTGCACGGAGGAGCGCACATTCGCCACATGGCCGGGGCCGAAGGCCGTCGTCAGATCAATCGAGTGGATGGTCTGGGCGAGCAGGAACGAGCGCAGCGTGGAGGACAGACCCCACATGGGCGCGCGGGGCTTGCTCGCGTAGTGATTGATCTGCACATGCATGGGCCGGCCGAACTTCTCGCTCGCCGCCATCTTGCGCAGCTGCTGGATGGGGCGGGCGAAGCGGAAGTTGAGACCCACGGCGGTCACCACGCGCTTGCGTGCCGCCGCGTCGATCATGTCGTTGAGCTCGTCGAGCGTGAAGCACGGTGGCTTCTCGACGAAGACATGGATGCCCCGCTCGATGGCGAGCAGGGAGATGTCCCGATGGGCCTGGGGAGGGCAGGCCAGGACGAGCGCATCCAACCCCATGCAATCCATCATCGTCGTGACGTCTTTGAAAACCTGGACGTCACGCACGTAGCTCTTCACCTCGCTCGCACGCTCGATGGACACGTCACAAGCGGCGACAATCTGGATATCGGGAATCTGCAAGAGCGAGGGTAGGATGTTTTCCTTCGTCTGGGCCCCGATGCCTACCAATCCGACGCGTATCAAAGATGTTCCTCGTTTCTCCGCTGATTCGACGCAGGCGACCGGCCGAGACACGTGCGGATGGCCGATAACCCCCTGGCATTGCAGTTGATGGCCTGGTGGCTGTATCACCCTACCTCCCGGGTTCTGGAAGGGGGCCGCACCAAGCGACAACAATGCTGCCACTGCGGAGCGTGCTTTCACGGTGGGCCCTGACTTTCCGTCCGTGAAGCAGACGTCAAACGCGATACGCTATGTGTCAAGGAACATGTCGCTTACCCAGCAATCGCCTTATTGCCCGCTTCCAACTCGGACAGGCGTCCCTCTCTGGTGGGATGGCGGGCGGCTGGGGATGAGGACAATGCAATTTTACTCTCGGATTGCACTGGGAATGAAGCGGTATGGGGCCAGATGCGCACACGGGGCGGTGGTGGGCAGGACCAGTTCCGGGGCCCTCCCGTCCAGCGCCCGGGCACCTGGAGCCGGGCCAGGTTGTAGACGGAGCGCCGGCGGGCGAGCACGGAGGTGTCGCGGCCGAAGTATTTATCATCCGGCGAGACGAAGCACAGGCTGCTATGCAGGTGTTCCCCGTTGTACCAGTCGACGAACCGGGCCACCCAGGCCCGGGCGGTCTTCAGGGAAGCAAAGGCGTGGAGGGGTAGTCCTTGTGCCGTTTCAAGAAGCTGAACAGCGCCTCGACATGAGGATTGTCGTTGCTGACGCGCGGACGGCCGAAGGACGGCACGATTCCGAGCTGACGCAGGGTGTGCAACATCATGGTGCCCTTCATGGGCCGTCCATTGTCGGAGTGCAACACGAGCCCCGAGGCGGCAATGTGGTTGTCCGCGCAGACCGAGCGGACGAAGCGGGCGGCGTGCTCCGCGCGCTCCTCGCGGTGGATCCTCCACCCCATGATGCGCCGGCTGAAAACATCCATCATCATGTAGAGGTACAGGGAGGTTCCTCGGGCCGGGCCATGCAGGCAGGTGATGTCCCAGCTCCAGATCTGGTTGGGGGCCGAGACACGGCGCTCGTCTCCGGAGCGGTGTCTGGCATGAGCCTGCTGGGGGTGGTGCGCGCGTTGCTGGGAGCGCAGCAGCCGGTACATGGTGGACTCCGAGGCCACGTAGATTCCCTGGTCCGCGAGTTTGGGAACGATCTGCCTGGGGGTGAGCCCCGCGAACACGGGGGACTGCATCAGCTCCAGGACCCATCCGCGTTCTTGATCGGTGAGCCGGTTGGCTGGGCGGCGTCGTGCCGCGAGGCGCCGGTCCTCGGCGAGCGCGGGTTTGCGCCACCGCTGCACCGTCCGCACGGAGATGCCGAGCAGCCGGCAGGTCGAGGCCGGGCGAGCCCCGTCCGCCATGGCCTGCTCCACGAGCCGGCAGACCTGCCGCCGCACCTCTGGCCCATGCAGCCGTCCCCGGCCCCCGAGGTCGAGCCCCTTGGCCTGCTTCGACAACGACACCAAGGCCCGGGCCTCGGCGAGTGCTTGCTCCTTGAGGCTCAGCTCCTTGCCAAGCGCCTTCACCTGCCCATTCGTGGCGGTCGCCACGGAAGACCGGACACGCCGGAAGGCCACCTGGGACTGCCATATGTACGGCTCATGCGTTCTCATGCACTCCATTGTCTGGTGGGCCGCGCGGCTCCTCCAGAAGCTGTCGTCTACGACCCGGCCACGAACACCTGGTCCGCGGGGGCGCCGATGACCTTCGCACGCTACAGCCACACGGCGACGCGGCTCCCCAACGGCAAGTTGCCGGCTCGTCCGATCACTGCGGGGATGCGGAGGGAAACATCGTCGTGATCCGGGTGGACCCGGCCGATGCGACCGTGGCCTATGTCTGGTACGTGAAGGCCAGGGACGACGACTACACCGTCCACGCCAGCAACCTGGACTCCACCGGCGCCCATCCGCAGTTCGCGAACAACCGGGACGGCTGCGGGCTGGCCCGCTGCATGGGTTCGCACCACTTGTGCGCCCCGGGCGAGTTGAAGGGCACCCGGATGACCGTGAGCCCGTTGGGCAGACGGTCGACCTTCATGGGGTAGGGGAAGGGAGCGAGCGGGGGTGGGGGTGGGAGACTCAACGGGGAGGGACGTCAGGAGGATTGAGGTGGACCCGTCGGCGGTTGATGTAGGTGAAGCCGTGATGCAGTGAAGAAGTGAGTGAGCAGGACCCTGAACCGGGGGCGACCTGGTTTCGATGGGGGCATGGAAGTTCGAGACGCGTGCCGAGCACGTTGGTCGCTCGTAAAAACGCCAACACAGACACAAAAGCCAACGGCAACGTTGAGCTCGCGCTGGCTGCCTGACCAACCGCGGACTACGCACGTAGGGTCGAAGAACGGAAGGCTTTCGGACGCGGGTTCGCTTCCCGCCGCCTCCACTGGATGTAGCAAAGCCCCGGGCGCCATCAGGCGAGCCGGGGTTTCTTTTTCCGCTGAAGCCGCCGCACGAGCGAACCACGCACGGAACGGACCAAGATGAGTACACGCGACCAGGAAGGCAAACACTTCGGGGTGGTCCGGGAGCTTCGGAATCAATACTCGGCATCGAAGTCCGCTGGATTTGGCAAGGAGGATTTGGCGCGCATCCAGGCCCGTGCGGCCGAGATCATCCTGGAACTGGCGGCCTGGAGGAGCGGTTCCCCGCCATCGCCGCCTCGCGGCTCAAGCCCTCCGTGATAAGCCTCGTGGTGGCCTGGCCCGACGCGACACGGGAGCAGTTGCTGCTCCTGTCGAAGGTCGGGCTGATGGTCTTCTCCATCGACGACGTCGCGGATGGAGAGATCGGCTCGCTGCCGGATGACGCCCTGCTCCGATTGCTGGATCGCTACATCGCCACCACGCGGGACCCAGAGGCGGTGGACTGGGTGGCCACCGATGAGGTGAACACCATTGGCGCGGCCCTCCAGGACGTGACGCGCCTGCTGCTCCGCGCCCCCGGGGCCGCCCGCTTCATGTCGCTCTGGCAGGAGCACTTCCGCAGGATGTGCTCGGGCTATCAGGTGGAGCTGAAGGACAAGCGCCGCCACCAGTCCGAGGGCCCCCTGCCCTCCCTCGACAGCTACCTGGAGGTGGGCAAGTGGACCGTCGGCGCCTCCATGGTCTTCACCGGGGCGCTCGTCGTGCAGAACCCTCCCTTCGAGCAGGCGCAGGCGCCGTTGCTCGAGCGCGCCCTGGCGGAGATCGGCCTGGCCACCCGGTGGATGAACGACGTGCGCAGCCTGGAGCGCGAGCGGGCAGAGGGAAAGTTCAACAGTCTCGGACTCCTGATGGCCCAGGGCCGCTCGGAAGCGGACGCGGAGCGGGAGGCGGTGGAGCGCTCCGACCAGCACCTGACAACCCTCGAGGACACCGTGCGGCAGCTGCCTGACGCACTGCGGACGTGGGGCCAGATGCTCGTCATGACCGGGCACTTCAGCCGCGGCGTCTACATGAAGCAGGAGTTCCATCACGCCGAGTCCAAGTCAGGGGACAAGCCCTGACGCAGCGGGGGGTGCTGCCGCCCCCATGGCGGACCGCTCTGACCGCCGCCGAGAGGGCTTATTTCCCTCTTCGAGGACACGGTTGATCAGGGGCTCACGCCGCTCCCTTCTGGTCGGAGTCAGTGATGGACAAGCAGCTCAATGAATTCCTGAAGAAGATGGCCCAGAATTCGAGCCACATCTCCTCCTCTGCCTATGACACGGCATGGGCGGCTGGCTCTACCCAGAAGCCATGGACTGGCTCCTGGAGGCACAGCACCCCGACGGGAGTTGGGGGGCGGAGCTCGAGTACTACCATGATCGGGTCATCACGACCCTGGCCGCCATCATCGCCATCACGGCGAACCGCGGCGATCTCGAGGCCTCGAAGAAGGTCAGCGCCGGCCTCAAGTACCTCGAGAAAGCCATTCCCCGGCTGAACGAGGATGTCTACGAGACGGTTGGCTTCGAACTGCTGCTGCCAGGGCTGCTGGCCATTGCCCAAATCCAGGGGCAGGGGGTGGATGCGATCGTGCAGCGATTTGGCTCCAGCAACCTGCCCGCGCCCACCAAGGAGAAGCTCGAACTGATACGCAGGGCCATCTACTCGCGGGAGGTCCCCGTCGGCTTCTCGCTGGAGTTCCTGGGGTTCGAACAACTCCGTGAGAGCGAAAAGCGGGCGCAGAGCGAAGGGCGCAAGAGCCCCATCGAGCAACTCCGGTCCTCGAACGGAAGCATCCACGATTCCCCGGCCGCGACGGCTTTCGTGGATGTGGCGCTCAAGAGCACGGCCGGGCGCGGCTACCTCAATATGCTCAAGACCCGGTACGGGGGCATGATGCCCGCGTTCGCGCCCTTCGAGCTCTTCGAGTCGGCCTGGGCGCTCCACCACCTGAGCCTGGGCACGGACATCACTCGCCTGGACGCCGCCCGGCCCTTCATCGATCAGCTCAAGCGGGCCTGGAAGCCCAAGGGCTTGAGCTTCTCGAGCAACCTCGCCTTCGCCGACCTGGACGATACCGCGCTGGCCTTCCGGCTCCTGCACCTCTTCGGAGAGAAGGTCGACCCGGCCGGGCTGGAGTACTTCGAGGCGGAGAAGCACTTCCGGCGCTACCCGCTGGAGCGCAACATCTCCATCGACGTCCACCTCCACATCATCCACGCGCTCCGGGATGCCCATGAGTTCCCGCGTCGTGAAGAGATGCTGGCCAAGGCCGTGAATGCCTTGCGGAGCCAGCCCACCAAGGACTTCATCACCGACAAGTGGCACGTGTCGCCCTACTACAGTACGGGACACGCCATCGTGGCCCTGACGGGCCTGGCTGATGAGTTCGTCGAGAAGCACGTCGCCTGGCTGCTGAAGACCCAGCGCGAGGACCGGCGAGCTGGCTGTCGAAGCACCGGATGCCGAGCCGCGTGAGCTCATGCACCACGGGCCCCGTCTCGTGGAAGAGGCCGATGACGGCGCCACCCGCGCCGGTCAGCTTGGCGCCCAGCGCGCCCATGTTGCGCAGCCGGTGCACCACACCGTCTGCTTCGTCGGGCTGCGCGCGCCCGCCATCACCACCACCAGCCGCACCGGCTTGGGGCTCTCCACCACCTTGGCCCAGCCCTGCTCGGCGCCCGGCTTGCGGCGGTAGAGGATGAGCTGCTCCATGACGCTCGTCGTGTGGTCCACTCCGGACGGCGTGCCGTGGAACTCCTGCTCCATCTCCCAGGCCACGGCCGCCACCTCGGTGGCCGACGCCTTGCGCCCGGCCGCCCGCAGCAGCACTCGCGCGCACGCCACCGACAGCGCGCCCGAGCTGCCCAGGCCCATGGACAGCGGCAGATCCGTGTCGAACGACACCTTCACCCCGGGCTCATCGCAAGCCGCCGTGGCCCGCGCGAAGGCGGCCTTGAGCAGCTTGCGCTGCTCGGCCGTCAGGGCGTCGGGGATGACGAGCTGGCATTTGTTCGAGGCTCGCCCCGAGCCGTGACGCCACGCGACAGCGGTCCGGCCAGGGCCGGGTAGCCATACACCACGCTGTGCTCGCCGAGCAGGATGACCTTGCCCGCACCGAAGCCCACCAGGGAGGAACTGTTGTCCGTGTCCATTGTGTGTCCCGTCATGGGCTCGAGCACGGGAGGAGTCCCGCTCCAGCCCTCTTCCAGGGCAAGAGGGGGCGTGCCCGGAATGGTTCAACCTTCGGTGCCCGTGGCTGCGCGGAAGTCCTCGGCCGATAGCGAAGCGATGATCTCCCGCGCCTTCTCCACCTTCACGTGGCCACAGTTCACCAGCAGCTCGGCGATCTTCTCCACCCAGTCGCCCCGCGCGCCCGCCGTCACCGCCACGCACCGCGCGTGCAGCGCCATGTGGCCCTTCTGGATGCCGACGGAGCCCAGGACGCGCACCGCCGCGAAGTTCTGCGCCAGGCCACCGCCGCGAACACCCTGGACAGCTCGCGCGCCGACTCCACGCGCAGCAGCTTCATGTTCACCTGCACGCCCGGGTGGACCTTGATGGGGCCGCCCACCGGGCCCAGCGCCATGGGAATCTCGATGCGGCCCACCGGTGCCCATCATCCACGTGCCACGTGGACAGCGGCCGGTACTGGCCATCGCGGCAGGCGAAGGCATGCGCGCCCGCCTCGATGGCCCGCCAGTCCTGGCCCGCGGCGATGGCCGCTGAGTCGATGCCGTTCATGATGCCTTTATTGTGCGTGGCCGCCCGGTATGGATCCGCCAGCGAGAAACGGCTCGCCTGGTAGATGCCCTCGGCGATGGCCGCGCCCGGCATGTCGAAGTCCGCCAGCAGCTCCACCGGGACGCGGCAGGTGGCGCGCGCCAGCCGCCGGTCCGCCAGGTTGGAGAGGATGCGCAGGAACACCTTGCCGCCGGTGAGCTGCTCCAGCAGCGGCGCCACGCCCTCGGCCATGGTGTTGATGAGGTTGGCCCCCATGGCCTCCCGCGTGTCGATGATGAGGTGCACCACGAGCAGCGGCTCGCCACGCGGGCCCTCGGGGGCCGGCAGCACGCGCACCTCGATGTCCTTGCAGCCGCCGCCGCGCTTCACCATGGAGAGACAGTCCTTAGAAATAGGGGCACGGTTGAGGGCAGGGGTTGGGGCAGAGAGGCGTGGGAAGGCAGCTGAGGGGAGCCCAAGAGAAGTGAGCCATGCCAGTGCACGAAGCGTGCGGCCGCCTTGAGGCACACGTCGGCCCCGGCCGTCCTGCCAGCAGGGGCAGCGCTCTCGGCAGTGGCGCCTCACCGGCGGGCGCGCAGGCCACTCCCTCCTTGCAGCGCTGGCACGCCAGCTTGGCATGGCCCGGACTTCAGGAGCGCACGAAGACCGACCACACCATCCGGATCGGACGTTTTCGGGAGATGAACTCCAGGCCATAGAGCGCCGCCGCGGGCTCCGTGGTCAAGGCCAGATCGAACGCTCCCTCGGCGACGGCCTTCGCGGCGCTGCTGGTCGAATCCACGCTGACGATCTCTCCGACCCGGAATCCGCTGGGGAGGAGCTGGGCCACCAGCGGCTTGGGTGATGGATGACTCGCGATGGTCGGCACGGCGGACAGCCCCTCCCGGTCCTGTCTCTTCGCGATGCCGTAGAGAGGGGTGTCCATCACGAACACGTCCGACAGCACGAGCGAGTCATCCATGTAGAAGCGGTGGATTTCCTTGTAGGCATTGGCGACGACCACGTGGGTCAACGCGCCCGAGCGCAGCTCTTCGTACGCCTGCTCGTACGTCTGGTACAGCTCGGTGCGGGACTCCCGCCGCAGCCTCGAGCGGAGCAGCTGGGCCGCTTGTTCGCTGCTGGTGCCGGGAGGTCCCAGTGTACCGACCACCACGTCGGCCGTGTGCCCGTCCACCGGCTCACCCAACCAAGGTTCGTCATGGCTCTCTCACTCCTCGATGTCCGCGATGACCCAGGTGCTGATCTCGCGCCACCGCGCGGCCGACTCCTGGTGGAAGGGGTGATCCAGATAGCGCTGCAAGGCCTCCTGGTCATGGAGCAGGCCGATCACCGCGAAGTCATGCGCGATATCCCGGCGGCTGATGTTGCGCCCCGCCTGCCAGTGCAGCAGGTCCGGCACCCGTTCCCCGACCTGGTGCGACGACTGCTCGGCGGCGAGCGCATCGGGCTCCTGCCGGTGATTCCCGGTTTGAACTTGAACAACACGATGTGTCTGATCATGGCAGCTTGGACTCCGCGGCGACGAACCCGGCCAGCCGGTCCAGTCCCTCGTCAATCAATTCCGGGGTGAGCAGGCTGAAGGACAACCGGATCTGATGGGAGTGGTCCTGGTTCGCGTAGAAGTGGTGCATCGGCGTCCAGATGACTCCGTGTTCGCGTGCCGAGCGCTCCAAGGACTTGTCATCCACCGGAAAGGGCACCGTCACCACGATGAAGAACCCTCCGCCCGGCGTGTTCCAGCTGACCGGTCCGCCCGCGGGGAAGCGCCGGCGAGTCCGGCGAGCACTCGCCGGAGGTTGAGCCGATAGATTTCGATCTCGCGTTTGTTGGCGGCGAGCATGCTGTACCCGTTGCGCAACAGCTTTCCTCCGACGATCGCCTGCGCGACCGGTGAGGTGTTGAGCGTGACATTGCTCTTGATCAACGACAGTTGATCCGCGAGCGACCCCACGACGACGCCCTCCCGCGTCACCGGCTGATCGGCGATGACGAAACCCACACGAGCACCGGGCAGTCCCGTCTTGGCGAACGAGCCGATGTGGAGCACGACCCGCCCGGTGTCGAGCGCCTTGAGCGTGGGCAGCCGGTTGTTGGGATCGACGTGGAACAGGCCATAGGCGTCGTCCTCGATCAACAACAGCTCGTGTTCCGCGGCGATGTCGAGCAACCGCCGCCGGGTGGTCAAATCGAGGCTGATGCCGGTCGGGTTGGAGAAATCAGGAACCGGTACAACGCCCGCGTCCGCAGGCCCCGCTTCCGCGTGGCGGCCAGCTGGCGCCCCAGGTCGTCGAGATCGATGCCGTGGGGGCCGCTGGCGACCGGGACCACGGGCATGTCGAGCAGCCGCGCCGCGCCAGTGAGCCCGAAGTAGGTCGGCATCACGGCCAATACGGCGTCACTCGCATCCGTCCGCAGGGCCCTGAGCACCAGGAACATCGCTTCCTGGGCGCCCACCGTCACCACGATGGACTCCGGATCGACCCGGATGCCCTCGTCGACCTCGAGGTACTTCGCGACCAGATGGTGGATGACGCCCTTGGTCCGTCCATACTGGTACAAGGTGCGCCGCACCTGCGCGGCGCTCTGCTCGAGGTCATGGGTCAGGTGGGCCACGAAGGCATCCAGGTATTCGTGCAACTGATTCACCTGGAACAGTTCCTCGAAGGGTCTGCCCGCGGCGAATGAAATGGCATCCGGATGATTGCTCGCGATGTCATTGAGCAGATTCATTGACAACAGCACCGGGTCGGCCAGCGCCCCGTGCAGTGTGTCCAAAGGCAATTCGAGCATGACGGCACAATCTCCAGCAGGAGTCGGGAAATGCCATCGCGCGGCGCCGGGCGAAATGGATTTCTTGTATAATATATTCTCTAACCGTTGCCTGGCGATGGCACAAGCCGATGTGCATGCGAGGCAATCCGCTCGTCGTGAGCTTGGATTCAAGCATTCTCGATATCTCGTGCGGCGAGAATGGCCCCCCCCTCGGTGATGGCCCGCTCGAGCGCGGGACGGCGGCTCGGCGAGGCGCTACACTCCACCTACCTCCCACGATCCAGAAGAGGGATGCCGATGACCGCTGTCCTCCAGACCCAGCCCCCCATGTCCACCGCCGATGCCCTCGCGCTCTTCGATTCCCTGGAGCCGGTCAACCTCGACTTCATGATGGGGCGCTGGGTCGGTGCCGGCTTCGACACGAACCATCCCATGGATGGCCTGCTGGAGACCTTCGGTTGGTACGGCAAGGCCTTCGTCACGCCCGACGACGTGCACCCGCTGCTGTTTCGCCGTGGCGGCAGCGTCGTCAGCATCAGCCCGCGCTTCATGCCCATGGGCTTGCTATTGAAGGTTCGCCTGCCGCGCTCGGCGCTGCTCAACGCGCTGTCGTTGCCGCTCAAGTTCGCGCTGCGGACCCGTCACGCGCGCGCCCGCGTGCGCATGATGGAGCACCGCGGCAAGGTGAGCGCCACCATGATCTACGACGACCTGCCCATCCACGACGTGTTCCGCAAGCTCGACGATGACACCGTGCTCGGCGCGATGGACCTGAAGGGAATGCCGCAGCCGTTCTTCTTCCAATTGCGCCGCGAAGGCGCCTGAGCCGCGCCGCGCGGGCGCTCCGGAGCGGTATGTGAAGCGTGACTTCTCGGACGTGTTCGAGAAGTCCATCAAGGCCTGACGTCGGCTGAACGAGGGCCGTCCGCACCGCACAGGCCGGCCTTCCCGGTGACGGGGAGGCGAGGCCCGATGAGCCGTCACCCCCCCGCCCAGGTCATGCTGCTTTGCCGGGCACGGGCGTGTTGAGCAACTGCTGCTCCCACAGGAACGCAATGCCGAGGCCAGCCGCATGGTGCTTGAGCAGGTCGACGAATTCAGCCACGTGCGCCGTCCGCGCGTGATCGCGCTGCCATTCGGACACGAGCGCCAGCCACGTCATCATGTTGGCGCCGGCCGCGATCATGCGTTGGATGGCCACCTGATGCGCCTCCACCGAAAAGGCGCCACACGCATCGGTGATCACCGTCACATCCCAGCCCTCGCCGAGGGCCTGGATCACCGGCATGGCGACACAGATCTCCGTATACAGGCCCGCGATGATCAGCTGCTTGCGCCCCGTGGCCTTGACCGCGTCCACGACCTTCCGGTCCTCCCAGGTGTTGATGAACGTCCGGTCGATCACCTCCTGGCCCGGGAAGACATCGGTGATCTGCGGGAAGATGAGGCCGCCTCGCTCGGCGATCACGCTCGTCAGAATGGTCGGGACGCCATAGGCCTTGGCGGCCTTCGCCAAGGCCGTTGCATTGTTGACCACCAGGTGCGGATCGTGGCTGTTCACGTTCGCGAGCTGGAACGGCTGGTGGTCGATCAGGACGAGGACCGAGTCCTCGGGACGAAGAAGCGAAGAGAGGCCGTTGCGGAAAGTCATCGGAGCATCCTTGTGCCGTTGTGGCGAAGTGGGTGATGGAGTGGTGCGCCAGCGACAACGCCGCTGGGAGACTCAATGTGGCGTTCTGGCGCTCGACGCGGTAGTACGATTCCGTGGCGAGCTGTGTCGCGGAAAGTGGAACGCTGAGTTGGACGACGAAGATCTGCGAACGTTTGTGGAGGTGGCTGATGCCGGCGGGGTCTCGCCCGCGGCACTGCGGCTCGGCGTGTCCAAGTCGATCGTCAGCCGTCGGCTCGTCCGTCTCGAAGAGGAACTCGGCGTCCAGCTGCTGACCCGATCCACCCGGGGGCTGCGCTCACGGAGGCCGGGGCCACGTTCCGTGACCACGCCGCCAGGGTGTGCGCCGAGCTCGACGCGGCAAGGGAGACGATCCTTCCCGCCGGTGACCTTCGCGGACGCCTTCGTGTGGCCGCGCCACTGTCTTTCGGCCTGACTCATTTCGCTCCCGTGCTCGCGGAAATGGCGCGACGCCACCCCCAGCTTCACATCCAGACCAGCTACAGCGATCGCTTCGTCGATCTCATCGCCGAAGGGTACGACTGCGCGATACGGGTGGGATACATCCAGGACTCCAACCTGATCGCACGACGCATCGCCACGATCCACGGGAAGCTCGTCGCGAGCCCGGCCTATGTCCAGGCGCACGGGTCGCCCGAGACCCCGCAGGAGCTGCTCGCTCACCAGTGCCTGATGCAGGGCACCGAGACCTGGCAGTTCATGGACGGCGACGAGGTCATCACGGTTCGTCCGCAGGGACGCTTCAAGGCCGACAACGGCGTGGCGCTGCTCGCGGCTGCGACAGCGGGCGTCGGGATCGCGCTCCTGCCCGCCTGGATCACCGACGAACACGTGGCCTCCGGAGCCCTCGTGCCCGTCATGACGCGGCATCCACCACCCGCGGCGGGTGCGTACGTGGTTCGACCGCCGGGTCAGCATCCCGCACGGAAGATCCGGGTGCTGACCGAACTCCTGATCGAGCATTGCGACCTGTCCATGCGCTCTGCGGGATTCGCCCCTTAGAACTCGTTTCAAAAATGGACCAGAGAGGGCAGGTGACATGCCCTGCCTGCTCAGGGCCTATGTCGTAAGTGGCGCTCCAACTGGCGATAGAGGATGAGGCAGCAGCCGAGGCGAAGTAGCGCGAGGTGCATCTCAGCGCTTCGCTCCTCGCGCACCCGCAGGCGTTTCATCTTGTGAAGCCACCCCAAGGAACGCTCCACCACCCAGCGATAACGTCCCAGTCGCTCCTTCGACTCGATGCCCCTGCGTGCGATGCGGGGGATGATGTGCCGCTGGCGCATCTCGCGCCGGACGTCAGCGTAGTCGTACCCCTTGTCGCCATGTCCTTTTGCTGGACGTGTCCGTGGTCTGCCACGCGGTCCTTTAGAGTTCGTTTCATAAATGGACCCAGCGAGGAAGGTGAGATTACCCGCCGAGGGGCTCGCGGAGAAGGCTCACTACCTTCTCCGAGGAGCGCAAACCTGGGTCATGTGACCTGACCCAGTGAATCCATTTTTGAAACGAGCTCTTAATGGGGCGGATGGCGTCGAGCAGTGGCAACGCCTTGCGCTTGTCGTGCACGTTGGCCGCCGACAGCAAGGCAGCCAGTGGCAGCCCCTTGCGGTCTACTACCAGGTGGTGCTTGCTGCCCGCCTTCCCTCTATCTGTTGGATTCGGCCCCGTCTGGGCCCCCTTTTTCGGCCCGCACGCTACTGGAATCGAACGCCGCGCGGTCCCAGTCGATGAGTCCTTGCTGGCCCAGTTCGTTGAGCAACTCCCGTTGTAACTTCTCGAACACCCCCGCTCGGTTCCACTGGCGCAGCCTTCGCCAGCACGTTGCCCCACTGCACCCGAACACCTCGGCTGGCAGGTCGCGCCGGGCGATACCCGTCCTGAGCACGAAGATGATGCCCCGCAGGCACGCTCTGTCCTCTCGACGGGGACGGCCTCTACCTCTGCGGTGTCGGTGCCGTGGCAGCAGTGGGGCCACCCTCTCCCACAATTCGTCCGGGACCAGTTCGCGCTTCATGCCTCGCGAAGATGCTCACCAGAGACGTAGTAGGCACCCCTATTACTTCCGAGGTTCATTTCTGAAACAAGCTGAGCGGGCAGGTCATGTCACCTACCCGCTCTGGTCCATTTTTAAAACGAGTTCTAAGAACGCGTTTCAAGAATTGGCCGGGAAGGCCGGGTGACACGGCCTGCGGCCAAGGCTCGTTTCAGCAATGAGCCTTGTCATGTGGATGGCGGCGACGCCTCGAAGCGCACGCCGCCCTCCCTCTGCACGAGAACACCGGAGTGCCGGGCGGCGGGTTCGATTCCCACCGCTTCTCGTGACGCGCGCCTGCTTCCAGAGCGTCTCGTACCAAGTGCCCCTGTCACCCGCCTCCGCCTTGGCGGAGGCGTCCTTGCCTATCTTCCGGGTGATGGTGCCCAGGCTCCAGCCGGAGAACTCCGCCAGGGTGTCCGTCTCACTGCTCCCGGATGAACGCGGTGGGAGACGGGATGCCCGCCCTCAACGTCCGTTCCCTTCCGAAAGGTTTGTTTTCCTTCCGCGCTCCGTGTCCAGCGCGCGGTTACCCTCGGGCCTGATGCACACCAAGGCCGCTCCTTCCATCGCGCTGCTCCGGGGCCGGTGCACCCTGCCGTGCTCGAGGCCTACTTCGAGCTGCACCACCTCAAGGCCTTCCAGAAGAAGGTGCCGGGGTGCACATCGAGCTGAGCAACCACCCCTCCGCGTGGCAGCTGGAGGCGCTGGAGCGGGCACGCTGGACGTGGGCATCCCGCGCCCTCCGAGCGCATGCCTCCGGACATCGTCACGCCTCTCATCCGGCGGGAGCCCTTCCGGCTGGCGGTGCCTTCGCGGCACCCGTTCGCGAAGCGGAAGGCGGTGGCGTGGAAGGACCGGCGGGGCTGGTGACGACCACCGTCATCGCCTGGCGCAAGGCCGGCGGCACGCCTGCCCTGCTCCGGTTCGTCGACTTCGCGCGCGAGTCCTTCGCCGCGCGCTGAAGCCTCCTACGACGACTCGCCCACCACCGCGCGCCGGATGCCCTTCAGCTTGTCGGGGTTGCGCGTGACGTAGAGGGCGATGATCCGGCCGTCCTCGATGGCAAACGCCGTGGTCTGCAGCATTCCATCCGGCTCCAGCGTGACGTACGCGGGCAGGCCGTCGATGGTGCCTTCGTGCACGAGCCGCGCCGAGCTCACGGCTGGAATGCGCCACACCGCATCGAAGAAGCGCACCAGCTTCTCCCGGCCGTAGATGGGATTGAGGACCGCCTTCGCCTTGCCACCGCCGTCGGCGTACAGGATGGCGTCCTGGGCCAGCAGTGCCTGGAGCGCCTGCGTGTCGCCGCTCCGGGACGCGGCATGGAACGCCGAGGCCAGCTCGTGGCCCTTCGCCTCCGTCACGGGGAAGCGGGGCCGGGCCTCCTGCACATGGTCCCGCGCCCGGCTGGCGAGCTGGCGGCACGCCGCGGGAGCGCGGTCGATGGCCTTCGCCACCTGCTCGAAGTCCATGCCGAACACGTCGTGCAGGAGGAACGCGGCGCGCTCCAGCGGGGACAGGCGCTCCAGGGCCATCATCAGGGTCAGCGTCAAGTCATCGCCCTCCACTGTCTCGATGATGGGCTCTGGAAGCCGGTCCCCACGTACTCCTCGCGCCGGACGCGCGCGGACTTCAGGACGTCCAGGCACAGGCGCGTCACCGTGCGGACGAGCACGGCCTCGGCGTCCCGCACGACGTCGCGGTTCGTCTGGTGCCAACGGAGATACGCCTCCTGCACCACGTCCTCCGCCTCCGCGACGATGCCCAGCATCCGGTACGCGATGCGGAGCAGCCGGGGGCGGAGCGGGTCGAAGACGTCCGCGGGATTTGATTCAGGCGGCTTCACTGCGAGGGGTCACCGGGTGCACGGCCCGGAAGCCGAGGACGAGCCGGTTCGCGGTGTTGATGACGCCAATCATGAGGGTCAGCTTCACGATCTCCTCTTCGGTGAAGTGCGGCTCGAGCGCAGCGTAGTCCTCATCCGGGGCATGTGTCGTGGAAACGAGCGTCAGGGCCTCGGTCCAGCCCAGGGCCGCCCGCTCGCGGTCGGTGTACAGCGGCGACTCACGCCAGCCGTCCAGAAGGTAGATGCGCTCCTCGGTCTCCCCATGTGCGCGGGCGTCGCGGGTGTGCATGTGGATGCAGAAGGCTCAGCCATTGAGCTGGGACGAGCGGATCTTGACGAGCTCACGGAGGCTCGGCTCCAGCCCCAGGGCCTCCACCTTCTTGCTGAAATCCACCATGAGATTGAGGGCGTCCGGCGCGACCGCGAAAGCATTCATCCGGGGCTTCATGTGTAGGTCCTCGTTCTGGGGGGCGAAGTGCCCTCCCCTCCCCAGGACGACGCAGCCGGTGCCGCGTGTGACATGGCCATTTTAAATGGCTAAAAGGACCCAGGAGGCACCCCCGGATGAAGACCGTGAACGATGTGGAGACTCTCGAACGCCTGTACGGGGTTCCCGCGAAGTCGTCCGCGCTCAAGGAGGTGGACCACCTCCACCCCGCATACCGGCCCTTCATCGAGCGATCGCCGTTCATGGTCCTCGCCACGTCCGGCCCTGGAGGGCTGGATGCCTCGCCGCGAGGAGACCCCGCTGGGTTCGTGGTCATCGAGGACACGCGCACGCTGCTGCTGCCCGACCGCCGAGGCAACAACCGCATGGACTCGCTGCGGAACATCCTGGCGGATCCGCGTGTCGCGCTGCTGTTCTTCGTCCCGGGCGTGAACGAAACCCTGCGTGTCAACGGCCGGGCGAGCATCGTCATCGAGCCGTCCATGCTGGAGCGCTTCACCTTCGATGGGAAGGCGCCGCGCTCCGTGCTGCGCATCACCGTGGAGACGGTCTACTTCCAATGCAGCCGCGCGTTGGTCCGCTCCAGGCTTTGGGACCCGGCCCAGCACGTCACCCGCCCCGAGTTCCCAAGCCCCGGCTCCATCCTCGAGGCGCTGAGCCCGGATGACTTCGACGGCGGCGAGTACGACCGCGAGTTGCCCGGCCGGGTGAAGGCGACGCTGTACTGAGCATCAGGCGCCCGCGTCGAACACCGTGGCCTTGCGCACGCGAACGCGGAGCATCTGCCCTGCGCGCACTCATTTTCATCAGGGCCTTGACACGTCACCGCCTCGATTGACGTGTCAATGCCACGCCACACCCTTCTGACCGCCGCTGTTTCGTCCGCGAGCCCTCACTGGGACGACGGCCGTTTCGGGCGGCATGCCGCGTGCATACGCATCCCCGCGGCACTTCAGGCGCACACGAGGAAGAGAGAAACACCGCATGCGCTTCATGTTTGGAATGGTGGTCGCGATGGGTCTGCTGGGCTGCGGCGGGGCGGACGAGGACGACGTCAGCGGGCTCGAGGGTATTGGAAGCGTGGGTGGAGAAATCGTCGGTGGGTATGTGTCCCCAGGTTCCGGGGAGCGCTCGTTTCCGTCATTTCGATCGTTGTGCATCCTTACCCCTGACCTTCAAACTCACATGCTAAATACTCACGGTGGATTTTCTCTCGGACGAGTGGCGATCGCCATGACCGCGCTCGTCCTCTTGCTTGTTCCTGGAGCCGATGTTTTCGCGGAGGCACCACCACTGACCTATTTGTCCGCCCCGGAAACGGGCAAGACAATCCGGCACTGGGATTGCTGCAAAGCAAGTGGTTCGTGGCCTGGGAAAGCCGCGGTTTTTTCTCCGGTCAAAACTTGCGCCAAGGATGGTGTGACCGTGATCGATCCAAACACCCAGAACGTTTGCGGCGGTGGTGGTGGGCCCGGCCCCAGTTACAGATGAGCGGTTGGCATTTGGGCCTCTATCGGAGATGAACAAAAAATGCGAAAATTCCTGACTTTCTTCTCGCTGGGTAGCTGTCTGCTGATGACTGGCGCCGGAGCGCAGACTCCGCCCGCCGCGCAACCTCAGACGCCCTCGAATGCGTGCTATCTGTGGAAGGGGCGTGGAGGTGCTCCCTCGGCGAGCTACATGGCTACCCATGCGAGCTGCCGTCCATGGAATAGCAATTACGGGTGGAGCTTCTTCAAGAACACCAATGGGGTGGACTACTATCGCGGAACATTCAAGGACGCCGTGGCCTCTCCCTCCACCTGGGCGGTCTATGCCGACTTCGGCTCAGCGGTTGTCTCCTCGAAGGCGGACTACGACTCCTTCGTCGCCAATACCAAGCTGTCCGGCTCATGCGGTGAATGCCTGCACTGAGTCGTCCCGCGCTGGCCGGTGCCTGTTCGCACCGGCTCGGTCGCTCCGAGGCGAGTGAAGCGCCTCGACTCAGCCCCCCTCACCGCGACGTCGGCGGAGTGGTGAGCGCGAACGCGGCGCCCTGCGGATCCATGAGCTGCACGACGCGCTGGCCACCGGGGACCTCCATCGGGCCGTTGAGCACCCGCGCCCCCTTCGCCGTCGCGCGGGCAAGCGCGGCGTCCAGGTCCTCGACCGTGACGTAGTACATCCACGACGGCGGCACGTCGCGACCGTCGGGCGTCTTCATCCCCTTCGGCAGGGTCAGCATGCCGCCGAGCTGCTTGCCGTTGCGACCCCACAGCAGGTACTTGCCCATCGCGCCCATGTCGAACTCGCCGAGGCGCTCCCAGCCGGCGATGCGCTCATAGAAGGTGAACGCGGCTTCGTGGTCGGTCGTGTACAGCTCGTGCCACGAGAACTCGCCCTGCTTCGCGACGTCGTGCGACCGCACGTCAGCCGCGGGTGTGAAGACCGCGATGACCGCCCCCTGCGGGTCCGCAATCACCGCGATGCGTCCCACGGAGGGGACATCCTCTTTCACGTAGACCCGGCCGCCGAGGCGCTTCACCTCCGCGACGGTTTCGTCGACGTTCGCGACCTGCACGTTCGCCTGCCAGTAGGACGACGCGCCCAACTTCTTCGCGGACTCGGGCAACGCGGTCACGCCGCCGAGTGGCCCCTGGCCGCCGACCCACATCCTGTAGTCCCCGTCCCCTCCGACTTCGAACGGCTGCGCCTTCCATCCCACGACCTCGACATAGAAGGCGAGCGCGCCCCGCGGGTCGGTCGAGAGGAGTTCGTACCAGACGAAGCGGCCAGTGTCGTTCTTGCTGCTTGGCTCGGTCATGGCCCGTGAACCTAGCGTACGGCACCAATGCCGAGAAGGGTGTCCAAGAAGGGTGTCAGACGACTCGTAGGAACGACTCGGAGAGCGAGAGGTGTCGGAACGAGTTCTTTGACACCTTCTCAGGGTGACGTCCTATGACTGGCGTCGCCATGCGCCCTCCTTCCTTCCGTGTGCTCCCGTTCCCCCGCCTCCTGCTCGCCGCCGCGGCGCTGCTGCTTCCCGCCTCCGTCCTCGCCGATCCGCTCGCGGAGCAGATCAAGGCCGACCTGCCGGGCCTGCTCGCGCTCTACCGCGACCTGCATGCCCATCCCGAACTGAGCCTCCAGGAGAAGGCGACCTCGGCCCGGCTCGCCACGGAGGCGAAGAAGCTCGGCTTCACCGTGACTCCCGGCGTGGGGGGGCATGGCGTGGTGGCGGTGCTCGAGAACGGACCCGGCCCGGTGCTCCTGGTGCGCACCGATCTGGACGGGCTCCCCGTCGAGGAGGCCACGGGGCTGCCCTACTCAAGCCGGTGAAGGCCGTCACGCGCGAGGGTGCGCAAACGCGGGTGATGCATGCCTGTGGCCACGATCTCCACATGACGGCCTGGGTGGGCACCGCGCGCCGCCTCGCCGCCCTGAAGGAGCGCTGGTCCGGCACGCTCGTCATGATCGGACAGCCGGCGGAGGAGGTGGGGGTGGGGGCCCGGGCCATGCTGGCGGACGGGCTCTACACGCGCTTTCCCAAACCCCAGTTCGCGCTCGCCCTCCACGACGTGGCGGATCTTCCCGCGGGCACCGTGGGCTACTCGCGCGGCCACATGTCGGCGAACGTCGACTCCGTCGACATCCTGGTGAAGGGCGTGGGCGGCCATGGTGCCTCGCCCCATACGACAAGGGATCCCATCGTCCTCGCCTCGCGCATCGTCGGGACGCTCCAGACACTCGTCAGCCGGGAGATCGCGCCCCAGGAGACAGCGGTGGTGACCGTGGGCAGCTTCCTCGCGGGGAGCAAACACAACATCATCCCCAGCGAGGCCCGGCTCCAGCTCACCGTGCGCAGCTACTCGGCGGAGACGCGCCGCCACCTGCTCGAGGGCATCGCCCGGATCGCGCGCGGCGAGGCCATCGCCGCCGGACTCCCCGAGGAGCACATGCCCGTCGTGACGACGAAGGAGGAGGAGTTCTATCCCTCCGTCTTCAACACCGGGCCCCTGACGGAGCGGCTCGTCGGCGCCTGGACCCGGCGCTTCGGCGCGGAGCGCGTGGTGGAAGTGCCACCCACCACCGGAGGGGAGGACTTCAGCCGCTATTCCCTGTCCGACGCGTCCATCCAGAGCATGCTCTTCGTGGTGGGCGGCGTCCCGCGGGCCCGATGGGACGCGGCCGGAGGAGACCCCACGAAGCTGCCCTCGCTCCACAGCCCCCGGTGGGCTCCCGATGCCGAGCCCACCCTCCAGACCGCCATCGAGGCGATGAGCACCGCCGCGCTCGATATCCTGGCGAAGAAGTGACTATACGCCGAGGGGGCTAATTCTCCTGCATGAACTCGCGAATGTACTGCGTGAGGAGCTCCGGCTTCTCCAGGGTGACCGAGTGGTCCGCATCGGGGATGCGCCGGAAGGTGAGGTTGTGCACGTACTCCTCCAACCCCTCCTGGCCAGACGGCAGGAGATAGGGGTCCATCTCACCGTGGACGAAGAGCACGGGCAGGCACACCTGAAGCTGCCGCGGCTCCAGCCCCTCCACCAGGTTGCTGCCACCCTGGCCGCCCTGGCCATCGGGAGGACCCAGCTCCGCCGCCCGGTAGTAGTTGAGCCCGCCAGTGATGGCGCCCGGCTGCTTCCAGGCGGCGATCATCTCGGCCTCGTCCTCGGCGGAAATCTGGGCGCCCAGATGCCGGGCGGCTTCGATCATCGCCTGCCGCCCGAAGGCGTAGTCATCGGCCATGATGAAGGGCTCGGCCTCGGGCGAGCGGAAGAGCAGCATGTACTGGCTGGCCTGCTGCTGAGCGGCGTTCTCGCGCAGGTCCCGGTCGAGGAGAGCGGGGTGCGTGATGTTGATGGTGACGAACCGGCGTACGTACTCGGGGTGGCGCAGCACGAAGCTCCAGCCCACCAGCGCGCCCCAATCCTGCGAGACCAGGGTGAACTTCTTGATCTTCAGGTGGTCCGCCAGCGCGCGGATGTCCGCCACCAGGTGCTCGATGTGGTACTGCTCGACGCCGACCGGCTTCGAGCTCAGGTTGTAGCCACGCATGTCCGGGGCGATGACCCAGTGGTCCTTGCCCAGCGCCTCGAGCGGCTTCTTCCAGACGCCCCAATACTCGGGGAAGCCATGGAGGAAGATGATGGGTTCACCGGCTCCGCGCGTCACGTAGTGCATGCGGATGCCGTTGATGTCCGCGTACTGGTGTTCCATGGGAAGCCTCGCCCGGGCCTGTTCTGGAACGAGGGAGTGGCCAGCTTCAGGCGCTTGCTCCCACACCTCCTTCTCCCACGGAGCCTCCGCGAACGCGGGCGTGGCACACACGAGCCATACGGCAACCAGGCCAAAGCTTTTCAAACTCATGAATGTCTCCTTGGGGGAAACACCGCGGGGAACCGCAGCCCGACGGTGACTGGAGTGCCCACCGCGCTCGAGTCAGACATCAAGCAGAGCACATGCCAGCCCTTGAGTCAGTGAAGGGCCGGTGAAGCCTGATTGCCAACAGCAGAGGTATACCGAAGGTACGTGCACAAGATACGAAAGGCGCTCGGCCCGCGCTGTGACCGGGCTCTCAGGGATCATGTGAACCTGATCACAGGGCATCCAGGCCAAGAGCGTGTTTTGAAAATGGAACAGAAGAGTCAGGTGAAACGACACACTTTCATGAATTGTTTCATAAACGATCCTTTGGAAGTTGGAGGGATGACATCCAACGCATCAGAGTTCAAGTCCGTTGGAGCGGCCGCGCCCCGTGCCCGGCGAGTCCCCGCTGGTCCCCAGGGCCCCTGTGTGGGGGCCACCCCAGGGGTCAGAAGGCGACCTCGGCCCGGCTCGCCACGGAGGCGAAGAAGCTCGGCTTCAGCTGCCCTCGCTCCACAGCCCCCGGTGGGCCCCAGGCGATGAGCACCGCCGCGCTCGATATCCTGGCGAAGTAATGTGGGTGGACCGGCGGCGACCACGAAGTAAGCCATGCCGACGGCGCTCCGCCCGTAACATCACTCCCCGAGGTAAGTGGTGTCTCCTCTTCGAATTGGCTCCCCTTGGATGCAGGCCCTGCCGCAGGCATGGCGTCTTCTCGCCGTCTCGGCCGCCGCGCTCTTTTGCCTGTCCTGCTCCACCGCGCATTGGTCGGCTCGTGGCTCGCCACGATTGGAGAGCCGCCCGCAGCACCTCACCCCACCCTTTCCAGCCTACCTCCAGCCACAAACATCCTGGGGCGGCCCTCTCACCGGAGGGAACACTCAACTCCACCAGTCCTGCGGCGCGGCTTGTGCCGCCCCCATGAATGCGAGCACAGGAGAACTGCTCGCCCCCTCGGCGACCCGGCTCGGTCCAGTAACCGAGAAAGTCGTTCGCACCGTCGAAGCCGTGAAGGGCCTGCACACCCTGGAGCGAGCCCTCACTGGAGCGGAGTTGGACCGCTTGGAGGGCATCGTCAAGGAGTGCGTGGCGCAGGCGCACGCGGACGTCAACGAGACCTACCAGCAGCAGAACGGCGGGTTCAAGTTCAAGAATGGCAAGTTCCCGAACGACGCCGAGTGTGATCGAGCCGTGCGCTTCACGGAGCGAGGCCGGCCCATCACCCTCTCTCAGGAACTCGGCATCTTGAAGCACAGCGCTGCCTTCGCCTGCGTCAAAGACCATCTCTCCACGAAGTTTGGTGACAACTTCTCCATCGAGACGCGCTACAAGGGAAACTCTGACTCCAGCGGTGTAGTCCTCACGAATGATAGGCCCGAATCCCTTGTACCCGATCTCGTGGTGCACGCCACCCGGAACGCCACCGACGTGCAATGCGTCTATGAGTTCAAGTTTCCCTGTTACGAAAAACACAGGCTCGACCCCATGAACGCGCCTCGAGTGAAGGAACAACTGACGGGCTACCAGAAACTCTCCAACAGGTGCCCCGTGGCACTCGTGACCCCGGGCGGTCTCAACCAGCTCGGTATTGACTGATGACCAGCCACTATCCGCGCCTTCGTCTTCGCGGCACGACGTCAGACCGTTGGAAGCTCTACGACGGGGAGCCCCCACGTCCGCCACGCGAACTGCTCGCACGCGAAATCATTCGCATCGCCTTCTACATGCCGCACGACCACCCTGAACTCTCCTTCGGGGTGAGCCACGCCATCGATAGCTACATGCGCGCGGTGGGACAGGGGCCCAGGACCATCAACTACGTTCACTTCTCCCATGACGAAGGCTCCCGTTTGACGGAAGAGCGCTGGGGTTGGGCTCACCGCATTCTGAAAGAGTCGAAACGCTGGTCCTTCCCTGATGATTATGAACCTTGGGAGCGGAGGGAGATCGAAAAGAAAGGCTTTGAGCGAGGCCTCCTCTTCACCGGGAGCAGCGATAGCCGGAATGGCTACCAACTCGAGTACCAGGCGCGCATTCCGTGGCGGCCTGAACCCCAGGAGACGATTGCGAGCTTGCTCACCGCGACGCTTCCCATTGAGTACCTCGAGGAACACGGGCCAGCGCGTGTGCGCGAGTTGGCGTTCGACATGGCCTCCAAGCTGATGTTCGCCACCGGGCACGCGGGACTGGCCCTTCACCTCTACCAGAACCTCCGGGTCAAGGACGTCGGCTTTCGCTCGGAGGTCATGCGGTATCCTGGCATCGACCTCCGGCCTGCCTGGTTCCATGAGCAGTGGGTGGGCCTCCGGGTGGATGGCGTCCATTGGCTCAACTTCCTCGGACCGCCTGTTCTCACACAACTCGGTGGAGCGACGGCCCTTCGTTCCCGGCTGCATTCATCCGGAACAACCCTGGTGGAACTCGCCGAGGATCGCGTCGTTGTCTCTCTTGGGGAGCGACCGGAGGCCGGAGACCTCACCACCGGCGAGACCCTTCCCGCGTACCGTGAGTTCGCCCGGGTGATGGAACCCTGGCTCGAGCCGCTGTTCCTGCCGCGAACCACGGTGTCTGTTGATCCGCCCCGCTACACCACGCTTCGTGTCACCGAGGACGAGGCCCGGCGCTGGTGGAGACGGTTCCTCGACTGAGACCACCCAGTGGCTTCACGGTCACGAGGTGATCAGCGCCTGGCTGCCGGGACGGAGCCCGGTCTGCCGTGGACCCCGGCTGTGGTGCCAACCTCGACCCGCGGCTCGCCCGCTTTCGGACAGAAACCCACCCACCTTCCGGGCGGGTACCACCTGCGTTCGACCGTTGTTATAACGAAGTGGCGAGGTGCTCCATGCGCAAGACCCTGACGACCATCGGTAACAGCCTCGGACTCATCATCGACCGTCCGATTCTCGAGCTTCTTCACATCGACAAGGACACTCCCCTGGAGATCGAGACCGATGGGAAGTCACTCATCATCCGCCCCGTCACTCCCGAGGCTCGGAAGAGCCGGTGCGTGACGCGACGAAGCGGATGATGGACGCTCATGACGAGACCCTGCGCAAGTTGGCGAAATGAGTCCGGTCTTCCTCACTCTCGAGGACGTGCTCGAGATTCATCACGTTCAGCGCGAGCGGTACGGTGGACCTCCAGGACTACGCGATCCGGGCCTCCTCGAATCCGCGCTCGCACAGCCGATGGCGACCTTCGCGGGTGAGTTCATCCACCCGGATCTGTTCACCATGGCGGCCGCGTACCTCTTCCATCTCGTCTCGAACCATCCGTTCGTGGACGGGAACAAGCGGATCGGCCTTCTCTCCGCCCTCGTCTTCCTCGACCTGAACGGCGTGTCCATCGTCACCTCTTCGGACGCGCTCTACGAGCTCACGATGGAGGTCGCGCAGGGACAAGCTGGCAAGGAATTGGTGGCTTCCAGGCTCCGGCAGCTCGCAGGAGGAGACTGAGCATCATCGACCGCCCGCATGCGCCAAGGGCCACCGCACTCGTACGCGGGAGGATCCATGGTAGCCTGCCCGCCCTCACGACAGCGGTTCAGGAGACGGACGATGCTGTTGCAGACGAAGTCCTCGTTTCAAGGGAGCAACCGGTTCGAGATCCGTCGCCCCTTGGGCTCGGGAGCTTTTGGCTCCGTGTATGAGGTCTGGGACAGCCACTACAACACCGTGGTGGCCCTCAAGCTGCTGCACGAGACCCGCCCGTCCGCCGTCTTTCGCTTCAAGCACGAGTTCCGGCTGCTCGCCAACCTGGTGCACCCCAACCTCGTCACCCTCTATGAACTCCACTCCGAGGGAGACCAATGGTTCTTCACCATGGAGTACATCGAGGGGCGCCACTTCAACGCCTACGTCTCCAATACGAGCGACGCCCGGGTCAACATCAGCAACCCCCTGCTGTTGTCACTCAAGCCCGAGATCACCGCGCTGTCGGAGGCTCCCACGGAGACCCAGCAACGCCTCTCCGCATCCTCCAGCGACGAAACCGTCAGCTTCGTGCAGCCAGCGGCCGTCGCGTCGTCCTCTTCGTCCTCCGCCCCGCAGGAGCCCCGCTCCGAGCCCGGCACCTTCACCGGAGATCCCGAGCGCCTGCGCTCCGTCTTCTTCCACCTCGTCCAGGGCGTCCACACCCTGCATTCCCAGGGAATTGTCCACCGCGACCTCAAGCCTTCCAACGTCATCGTCACCTCGAGCGGCCGCGTGGTGGTGCTCGACTTCGGGTTGGCCAAGGAGCTCGCGCCGGCCCCATTGGACACCACCCCCGAGGAGTTGGCGGGCTCCCCGCCCTACATGGCACCCGAGCAATGGTCCGGGGAGCAGGCCTCGCCGGCGAGCGACTGGTACAGCCTGGGGGTGATGCTCTTCGAGGCGCTCGTGGGAAGGCGGCCCTTTCAGGGCCAGGTGCACGAACGGCTCGCGCAACAGCGGGTGGGCGCTTCGCGTCCCTCCACCCTGCTGCAAGGCATTCCCCCGGATCTGGACGAACTCTGCGTGCGTCTGCTCGACCCGGATCCCAGCCGCCGTCCCGGGCATGCCGAGTTGGTGGCGATCCTCCAGCCCCAGGGGGGAGAAACCCAGCCGGGCGTGCGCGCCACCTACTCCGGGCAGGAGTTGATCGGCCGCGAGGCCGAGCTGAAGCTGTTGACGGAGGCGTTCCAGCGGACCGAGGCGGGAACGCTCTCCCTCGTGACGCTGGAGGGTGAGCCCGGCATCGGGAAGAGCACCCTCCTGCGTCACTTCACCCACTCGCTGCACGCGCGCGGCGCCGTGGTCCTGTTCGGGCGCTGCTACGAGCGCGAGTCCGTGCCGTACAAGGCCCTGGACGACTTGATGGACTCGCTGGGGCGCTACCTGCTGCAACTGCCGCGGGAGCAGGCCCGGGAGCTCATTCCCCCGCGGATGCACGAACTCACCCGCCTGTTCCCGGTGCTGGTGCTGAGCGCGGAGCTGCAGCCAGAGGTGCTGCCCGCGGCCCTCCCGCGGAGCCGTTCCAGGCACGCCAGCTCGCGGTGTCCGTGCTCCAGGAGTTGCTGCTCCGGCTCTCCCAGCACACGCGGGTGGTGCTATGTCTGGACGACCTGCAGTGGGGCGACGTGGACAGCGCGCGCTTCCTGGCCGAGCTGCTATCTCCCCCCGGGGCGCCTCCGCTGCTGCTCATCACGAGCTACCGCGCCAGCGAGGCCCGGAGCAGTGCCTTCCTCGTCGAGTTCGAGCAACTGCTGGCGGGCTCCACCCGGCAGATGGCCCGGAGCGAGCTGCGGCTCGAGCCCCTGCCGCCGGAGATCTCCGCGCAGCTCGCGATGCGGCGCCTGGGGACCTCGTCCCTCCAGGCCCGGACGTGGGCCGAGCACATCGCCCGTGAGTCGCGAGGCAACCCCCTCTTCATCGAGGAGCTCGCCCGTGCCCCCAGCACCGAGGTGGCCCGGGAGAGGGGGCCTCCGGGGCCGTCTCGCTCGGGGACGTCCTCCGGCGGCGCCTCCACGGCCTGCCCGAAGAGGCCCGCCATCTGCTGGAGTTGCTCGCGGTCTCCGGGCGGCCCACCAGCGAGGACGTACTTGTCGAGGCGTTGGGGAGTTCGGGCTCGGCCCTGTCCTCTCTCATCCTGCTGCGGGCCCACAACCTGCTGCGTTTCCACCTGGGTGGGCACACCCGCCTGGAAATCTCCCACGATCGGATTCGAGAGAACGTGGTGGGGCAGCTGGGTGCCTCGGAGCTGACCACGCGTCACCGCCGGCTGGCCGAGGTGCTGGAGGCGCGTGCCGACGCGGATCCCGAGCAACTGGCGGTGCACTTCCATGGGGCGGGGAGCCGCGCAAGGCGGCCCGCCATGCCCTGCGCGCGGCCGAACGCGCCCAGCAGGCGCTCGCCTTCCATCGCGCGGCGGAGCTCTTCGGGGCCGCGATCGAATGGAGCGGCGACGCACCGGAGCCCGCGCTCGGGACGCTGGGCTCGCTGAAGCGGCGCCGCGCGGAGGCGCTCGCCAATGCCGGCCGGTGTCGCGAAGCCGCGCCCCTGTTCCTCGAGGTGGCGGGCCTGGGGGGCTCCCCGGAGGAGGTGCTGGACAACCAGCGCCGCGCCACCGAGAGCTACATGCTGGGCGGTCAGATCGACGAGGGTCTGGCGCTGGTACGGCCGATGCTCTCCCAGGTGAAGCTCTCCTACGGGGACACCCATCGGGGCGCGCTGGCGATCATGCTGTGGCACAGGAGCCGGCTCCAGCGGCGGGGGACGACCTTCCAGGAGCAGCCCGCCCTGGCGATCGCGCCCGGGCAGATCCACCGGGTGGACCTGGGCTGGTCGCTCGGCAAGGCGCTCGCGAACGTGGAGTGGATTCGCGCCTCGGGCTTCCAGCTCCAGAGCCTGCGGCTGGCCTTGGAATGCGGAGAGCCTCCCGCATCGCCCGCTCGCTCATCGCCTTCGGTCCCGTCATGGTGTGGGAGGGCAGCCACGCGGCCCTGGAGAAGGGGTCCCGCTACCTCTTGGAGGGGGCGGCCATCGCCGAGCGGCTCCAGCAGCCCGCCCTGATTGGCTTCGCCGAGGTGTATCAGGCGGCGTGTTCGCTGGTGCGGGGAGAGTTCGCCAGCGGGCGGGCCCATGTCGAGAAGGGAATGCGGTTGCTGCAGCAGCACGGGGTGGATGTCATCTGGGAGCTCAACGTCGGGCGCAGCCTGGGCTGCAACCTGCACGATGCGCAGCGGAGCATGCACGGGCTGGGGCTGCGTGCGTCGGAGTGGCACCGCACCGCCACCGAGCTCGGCGATTCCTTCTCCCGGGTGATGTCTTCCTTCTACTCGGCCTTCTGCCTCGTCGCCCGGGATGAGCCAGACAACGCCCGCGAGCTCGTGGACCAGGCCATCGCCGGCTGGTCCCGGACGGGGGCCATCCAGCAGTACCACGCGTTCCTGAGGACCTCTCAAGCGGACCTCTATCAAGGCAAGCCGGAGAGTGCCTGGGCGCGGCTGGAGAAGACCTGGCCCCTGCTCACCGCCGCGCAGATCTTCCGTGGCCAGCCCAGCCGGATCGAGAGCCATACCCTGCGCGCCCAGCTCGCGCTGGCGATGGCGGCCGAGGTGCCAGAGCGCCGGCCGGAGCTGCTTCGGCAGGTCGAGGAGGATGCGCTCCAACTGGAGAAGGAGATTCGCAAGGACTGCCCCTTCCTCGCCCAGCTTCTTCGCGCGGGAGTGGCCCGGCAGCGGGGCCAGCCGGAGCAGGCACTCGTGCACCTGTCCTCGGCCATCGAGGGGTACCGGGCCCTGGGGATGCCCAACCTCGAGGCGTGTGCGCGCTGGTGGAAGGGCGAGCTGGTGGGCGGAGAGCAAGGCCGTGCTCTGGTGCAAGAGGCCACCACCCTGCTCACGGCGGACGGCATCCAGCGCCCGCGCCAGTGGGCGGCGATGGTGCTCCCCGGTTGTGCGTCATAGCTCCGCTCGCCGCGTCACACACGCGTTGCTGTCGTGGCAGCCATTGGATAGCGTCACGAGGGTTTTCTCCAGAGAGGGAAGCCCTTGCTCGTCAAGCTCATCGCGGATCTGTTGAACAATTCCGACGTCCAGCAGCAGTTCAGCCGGGATCCTCCCGGACTCATGGACTCCTATGAGCTGTCTCCCGACGCGCGACAGGCCCTGGAGCACGGGGACCGTCAGAGACTCCTCGAGCTGATCGGACAGGAAATCTCGGGGAGCGCGCTGTTCGGGGCGCTCTGGAGCAAGCCCGGGGGCGTCGTCATCCACTCCGTGTCACCGACCACGGGCGAGGCCGGGACACAGCTCGAGCTCACCCTCACCGGGGACTACTTCGCCTCGACCGCGTTCGTGACCTTGCAGCGGGAGGATGGCAATTACCTTGCCCAGACGATCCGGGTGACCCAGCCGGATGCCCAGGGCTCCACGCTGACCGCGCGGCTCACCCTCCCGGTGAGTGCCAGCCCCGGTGTGTACTCGGTCACCGTGTCGAACCCGAGCGCGTGGTTCTCCGTCCTCGACAACTGCTTCACGGTCGTCACGAAGTAGCCAGGGGCCACCGGTGATCGTCCACGTCGAGGAGTTGCTGCGCCCGTTGAGCACCCGCATGCCCCGGGAGCTGGTCTCGGAGGAGGCACTGGCCACCGTGAGCGAGGTGGCCCATCTGCTTCCGAGGATGTCGGGTGGAATCTCCCTGGAGTGCCGGCTGGAGGAAGGGGCCTCCCAGGTGGACTTCATGGCCTGCGGCATGCTCAGCGATGGGAGCGCCCAGGCGCTCGCGGACATGCTCGCGAGCGCGGGCGAGCGCCTGCGAGGTCCGCTCTGGGACGGCGTGCGCGCGTTCTCCCGGGAGTGGTTGGATGCGCGCTCCCCCCTGGCGAGAGTGCCCTTCTTGTGGCTCGAGTACGATCTGCCCAGGCCGCTGGGCGGCGTGCCCCAGCCCTTCGCCTTCCTGTGTGTCGAGCCCGAGTTCCTCAAGCCGCCCGGGCGCGCGTTGGAGCACCGCAAGGCCGTGGACGCGGCGCTCCAGCTGGCATCGCGGGGCCTGGAGGTGCTGCGGGGCAAGCCGATGACACCGGCCCTCGCCCGCACCGTCGCTCGTTGCTTCGAGCAGCTCCCCGAGGGGGAGTGGTCGAACACGTGGCTCCGCTGGACTGCCGGGGCCGGGATGCGGTGCGCCCGGTGATGGGAGTGCCGAGGCCCCAGCTGGGGGAATACGTGGAACGGATCGGTTGGCCGGGACCGCGCGCCCAGGTGGAGGAGCTCGCGCGAACGTGGCTCGCCCCCCTGAGCTTCGCGGAAGTGAACGTGGATGCCGGACCCGAGGGGCTCGGGCCCACGATTGGCTTCTCGCTGCCCCTGCCCGACGAGCCGCGCAAGAGCTGGGCGAGCGAGGTGCTTCAGCGGATGGTGGAGCAGAAGCTGTGCACACCCGCGAAACGTGACGCCGTGCTGGACTGGCCGGGCTCGGACCGGGTCACCCTGGAGGGGTACCGCTGGCCCAGCAAGCTGTGCCGGACCATCGGGCTGAAACTGGTGTGCCGGCCCAACGAGCCCCTCGCCGTGAAGGCCTACCCCTACTTCGAGTGCCGTTTCTCGCTTTGGATGTGAGCTGTCGGGCCTATCCCTGGGGCAGCTCGAAGATCCGCACCCCATCGAAGTCGTAGGAGACCCCCCGCGGGTCGGTGACGAAACCGAAGTAGCCGACCCGCACCCGGGTGGCCTCCGCCGAGGGGACGAACAGCTGGGTGGAGCCGCTCACGTTCAGGCTGGCACCCGCGGGGGCGGGGTCGCGTAGTTCTGGATGACACACGGGTTGAGGTAGATGTTTCCCGTGGTGGGATCGTCGACCCTCACCAGGAGGAGCGAGATCGCGGACGAGGGATCCGTCGGCACCACCTCGCAGCGCACCACCAGCGCCCTGCCCGAGTAGCTCACCTCCAGGGTCGTGACCCGATGCCTGGGAACCGCCGTCTTCATCGCCATCTGCGCTCGCCTTCTTCCTGTTGCAGCGGGAACCTTCGGAGTCTGGGGCAGGCTAACGGGCCGTGCCCAGGATGAAGCTGAAGTCCGCGGACCCGCCGGCCGAGTCCTTGGCCGTGGCATGACACTTCATGCAGCTGGAACTCACCTCGGTGGAGAAGGGCTTGTAGGGCAGCTTGCCGTGAGTGGGCGAATCGGGCCCCTGGTTGAAGGTCTCCAACGTGGTGTTGGCGGCGAACTCCGGCGTGGTGTTTCCTGATGGTCCACCCACTGGGTGGACACCAGCTCGTAGTTCTCCCAGACCGAGCCCTTGAGCAGCGTCTGGAATTGCTTGTTCACCAGGGCATTGGAGATGCGCAGGACGCGCGTGACCTGCGTGGGACGGTGGAGCGGCTCGCCCGCCGGGCTCAGTTCCACGTAGGTGTTCGTCTTCGGATCCTTGGCCGCCGTCTGCGAGTTGGGAGGGCAGCACGTCTGAGTACAAGGCACCGGCGCGTTCGGGTTGTAGGCGGGCGTCTGGGTGCACCGCGGGTTGTTGAAGAGCTTCGTCACGTTGTCCACGTGCTCGAAGGTGGCCCAGATCCACTTCTTCTGGGTGGGAGTCTTGTGGGCGATGTGAAAGCCCACCAGTCCCAGCAGGGCGGGCTGAGAAGCGTCGAGGAGATGGGCCTGGAGGGTATAGAAGCGGCTCCTGTCGTCGTTCGCGCCCAGGACCTTCCAGGAAGCCTTCACCATGATGGCGCCCGTCGAACCGCAACACTGGCCGTCGCACAGCAGGTCGTTCGGACCGGTCGGCAGGTCGATCCGGGCATCGCGCTGGCCAGCCTTGTTCCAGAGATTGTTGGTGACGAGGTAGTTGTACACATCCTCGTTCAACCGGGTCTCGTGGCGGGAGAAGCGGCCGTTCTGATCGACCAACACCCCGCCCACGGCCACCACGGTATCCCTGGCATTGAAGGTCTGGGTCTCCTTCCTCCGCGAGTCCGGGCACCAGGCCGAGGGCTTGGCGCCGTTGGGGACCATGATCTCCGAGCCCAGCAACCAGGTCTGCCAGACCCGGGGGCCCGAGCTGTCGAGGATTGTCTTGTCGAGATCCGCGCCGCACGTGCTGGGATTGGCAGGCCAGTTCAACGCGATGAATTCACGCCATGCGTAGAAGTCCAGACTTGCCTGGACTGGCATTGCACAGTAGTCCGGAGACAACTGGGCGAGGTCGCTCGTGATCCTGGTGGCGAAGTTGGGATTGCACTTCGCGGCTTGACACGAGAGCCGTGGGGTGTCCGTCACCCCGGAGGCGTGCTGGAGGTACGGGTCCGCGAACGCCGGGGAAGACGCACAGAGGGTCACGGCCCCCACGAGCACGCCAACCCAGGTGGGACAGGACTCGAGCATGGAACAGACCCCCAGGGAGACAGGAATATGATGCGTTACCATCGGAAGATACGTCTTCCGCTAGCCGCTGGGAGTGAATGACTTCACACCTTCCTGGTGAAGTCGCTCACAGTGTCTGGGTCGGACGGCCGACGGGATTCAATTCCAGACCAGACCGATATCCTTGCATCCCCGGCTCTGTCTTCCATCCGCTCGATGCCGTGGAACCACATGAAGCTTCGCGGGCAAAAGAAAGGGCGTCAGACCGAAGCCTGACGCCCTCGAACTTTCTACTCTGTGCCCAGGGGCGGAATCGAACCACCGACACGGGGATTTTCAGTCCCCTGCTCTACCGACTGAGCTACCTGGGCGTGCCGCGCAACCGCGTGAAGCGAGGGGCGGTTTACGGGGACTTGGCCCCCGCGTCAAGCGGCTTCTTCACTCCCCCTCTCCTTCCCCCTCTTCTCCCTCGCCCCCCTCCTTGCTTCTCCCTCCCCACCGCCCACACGCTCGCCTCCTCCCGCCCCCTCCACCCGGCAGGCCCCTCCCGTGAGCTGGCTCAACTACCACCACCTCCTCTACTTCTGGACCGTCGCCCGCTCCGGCTCCATCGCCAAGGCCAGCCAGGAACTCCACCTCGCCCAGCCCACCATCAGCGCCCAGCTCAAGCTGCTCGAGGAGTCGCTCGGCCACAAGCTCCTCGAGCGCCAGGGCCGCCGCCTCGTCCTCACCGACGTCGGCCGCACCGTCCTGCGCTACGCCGATGACATCTTCCGCCTCGGCAACGAGCTCAAGAACGCCATCCACGGCCTGCCCTCCGGCCAGCTGCGCGTCGCCGTGGGCGTCACCGACGTCGTCCCCAAGCTCGTCGCCGAGCGCCTCCTCCAGCCCGCCTTCGACGCCTTCCCCGACATCCACATCACCTGCCGCGAGGGCTCCCTCCCCCAGCTCCTCGCCTCCCTCGCCCTGCACGAGCTCGACGTCGTCCTCGCCGACACCCCCTCCTCCGAGCCCGTCAGCATCCGCTCCTTCAACCACCTGCTCGGCACCTGCGGCCTCTCCTTCTTCGCCGCCCCCCGCCTCGCCCACCTCGCCCGCGGCTTCCCCCGCTCCCTCGAGGGCGCCCCCCTCCTGCTCCCCTCCGAAGTCTCCTCCCTCCGGCGCGCCCTCACCGCCTGGTTCGACGCCCAGGCCATCCACCCGCGCGTCGTCGGCGACTTCGACGACAGCGCCCTGCTCGAGCCTTCGGGCAGCGCGGCCACGGCGTCTTCGCCGCCCCCTCCATCATCGAGGCCGAGGTCTGCCGCCAGTTCAATGTCTCCGTCCTCGGCCGCACCGAGGACATCGAGACCGGCTTCTACGCCATCTCCGTCGAGCGGCGGCTGCGCCACCCCGCCGTCGTCGCCATCGCCGAGAGCGCTCGCGCCCAGCTCTTCGGCTGAGCGCCCCCGCGTCACCGCTCCCGGTACACCTCGCGGCCGTCCACCACCGTGGCCACCACCCGCGCGTCCACCAGCGCCCGCGCCTCGTCCTCCACCGGGTCCACCGACAGCGCCGTGAAGTCCGCCTCCATCCCCACCTTCAGCCGCCCCCGGCGCTCTTCCGCGAACGACGCCCACGCCGGCCCCACCGTGAAGCCCTCCAGCGCCTCCTCCCCCGTCAGCCGCTCCTCGGGCCTCCACCCGCCCGCGGGCTGGCCCCTCGCGTCCTGGCGCGTCCTCGCCGCGTACAGTCCCGCCAGCACGTCCGGGCTCTCGATGGGGAAGTCGCTGCCCAGCGCCAACACCGCCCCCGCCTCCTTCAGGCTCCTCCACGCATACGCGCCCTTCAGACGCTCCGCCCCCAGCCGCGCCTCCGCCCACCCCATGTCACTCGTCGCGTGCGTCGGCTGCACGCTCGCCACCAGCCCCGCCGCCCCCAGCTTCCGGATGTCCTCGGGCCGCAGAATCTGCGCGTGCTCCACCCGGTGCCGCAGCCCCTGCGTCTTCGTCTCCGCCGCGGCGCGAATCAGCGTGTCCACCACCAGCGTGTTCGCCCGGTCTCCAATCGCGTGCACGCACACCTGGAAGCCCCGCTCCATGAAGGCCCGCGTGCGCGCCTCCAGCTCCTCGGGCTCCATCAACAACAGCCCCGTCTCCCCCGGCGCGTCGCTGTAGGCCGTGTGCAGCGCCGCGCCCCGCGAGCCCAGCGCCCCGTCCAACAGGAACTTCACCGACTTCATCTCCAGCAGCCGCCCGCCAAACGTCCCCAGCTCCAGGTACGTCCGCCGCCCCTCTCCCTGCCCGTCCGCCATCGCGTACACCCGCACCGGCAGCCGCCCCACCATGTCCCAGCGCTGAAGCAGTCGGAACGTGCGCAGGTCCATCCCCGCGTCGTGCACCCCCGTCAGCCCCACCTGGGCGCAGCGCTCCAGCGCCGCCGCGAGCCGCGCCTCGAGCTGCTCGTCCGTGGGCGGCGACACCCGGGGCGCCACCAGCTCCATGGCGTTGTCCACCAGCACCCCCGTGGGCTCGCCCGCCGCGTCCCGGAGGATTCGTCCCCCAGCAGGGTCCGGCGTGTCCCGGGTGATGCCCGCGCGCCGCAGCGCCTCGCCATTCACCCACGCCGCGTGATGGTCCACCCGCGTGAGGTACACCGGCGTCGTGGGAAAGCGCGCATCCAGCTCGGCCCGGCCCGGGAACCCGCCCCCGGCCACCCGTTCTGATCCCACCCCTTGCCGATGAGCCAGTCGCCCTGGAAGCTCGTGGGCGGTGCGTCGGCGAGCCGCCGCACGGCCTCGTCCACCGAGCGCGCGCCCTCCAGCCGGGCCACCGTCAGGCTCAGGCCCAGCCCCGCCGGTGCGCGTGCGCGTCCACCAACCCGGGCACCACCACGGCCTCGCCCAGGTCCACGACACGAGCCCCCTCGCCCGCCGCCTCCAGCACCTCCCGCTTCGTGCCCACCGCCACCAGCTTCCCCCGGCGCACCGCCAGGGCCTCGGCTTCCGGCCGCTCCGCGTCCAACGTGCGGATGCGGCGTGCCACGTAGACTGTCGTCTCCACTCGCGCGTCCTCGGGCACCCGGCGCGCACAGCCTGCCCCCAGCGCGAACAGGACCGCCCCCAGGAGGGCGAGCCGTGCCGCGCCTCGGGCCCGGGCACCATCATCAATGTGTTGGGATGACTCTCCCCGCATCGGCGGGCCTGCTTTCCCTGCGTGAAACAGCGCGGCGCACCGTAGCCCCGCCGCCCCCACCCCGCCCACCCCTCTCGCCTCCTCGCTCCCCGGGCCACCCCCCGGGCAACGTGACAGTGGCGAATCGACAGCGGCATCTTGACACAAAACGTGTCGAGTTCTACTGTCATGTTCGTGAGTCAGGCGAAAACATCCCGGGAGTGGAAGCTCTCGGAGCTGGCCGAGGCGGTGGGGGTGACCCCGAGGACCGTGCGCTACTACGTGCAACGCGGCCTGCTGCCCGCTCCGCCCTTCAAGGGTCCCGACACCGTCTATGGCGAGGAGCACCTGCTGCGCCTCAAGGCCATCCGCGTCCTCCAGGCCCGCTTCCTCCCCCTCGACGCCATCCAGGTGGAGCTGGCGCGGCTCACCCCCGAGGCCCTCCAGGCGCTCGCCGAGGCCGAGCCCTCCGCACCGCCCCCCGTGCCATCTCCGGCGGCGTCCGCGCCGGCTCCCGTTTCCCCGCCCGAGTCCGCCGCCCCTTCCGCCTCCCCGACGAACTGGCGACGATGGGAGCTGGCACCGGGACTCGAGCTGCACCTCGCCGACACGGCGGATGTGAAGACCCGGGCGCTCGCGGAGCACCTGCGCGCCCTCCTCCAGCAGTCCCAGGAAAGGTAGAGCCATGCACGACGAGAAGGCGGGGCTGTACACGCGCGGCGGCACCCAGGTGGCCTTGCAGGGGGTGGACGTCACCGGAGAGCTGCTCGGAGGCTATGCCCGGGTGCGCGTGTGCCAGCGCTACCGCAACACCGAGCCGCGGCCCATCGAGGCCGTGTATGTCTTTCCGCTGCCCTCGGACGCCACCCTCACCGCCTTCTCGCTCGAGTGCGCCGGGCGGCGCGTGCAGGCCGTGCTCCAGGAGCGGGAGAAGGCCTTCCACACCTATGACGACGCGGTGACGGCCGGCCATGGCGCCGCGCTGCTCGACCAGGAGCGCCCCAACGTCTTCACCGCCCAGGTGGGCAACCTGCTGCCCGGAGAGGAGACGCGCGTGGAGGTGGAGTTCCTCCAGGTGCTCCAGGTGGAAGAGGGCTCCCTGTGCTGGGTGCTGCCCACCCTCGTCGCCCCCCGCTACATCCCCGGCACGCCCATGGGGGACCGCACCTCGCACGGCGTGGCCGAGCCGACGAGCCGGGTGCCCGACGCGGACCGCATCACCCCGCCCGTGGGCGACGCGCCCTATGGCCTCACGCTCGAGCTGCTCGTGTCCCTGGGCCGCGAGGTGGTGGTGGAGAGCCCCTCGCACGCGCTCCAGCTCACGCGCACCGGCGGCGGCACGCGCGTGACGCTCGCCCGGCCGGGCGTGGCGTTGGATCGGGATCTCCTGCTGAACATCCGCGGCACCGACACGGACGCGGCCTTCACCCCGCTCGTCACCCACCGCCAGGGCGATGCGCCGGGCACCTTCGCCCTCACCGTGGTGCCGGATCTGCTGGGCATGGCCGGCGCGCCCCGGCGGCAGGAGGTGGTGTTCGTGGTGGACACCTCGGGCTCCATGAACGGCGAGAGTCTGCCCCAGGCCCAGGGCGCGCTGCGGCTGTGCCTGCGCCACCTGCGCGAGGGGGACCGCTTCAACATCATCGCCTTCGAGAATGCCTTCCGTCTCTTCTCGCCCCAGCCGGTGCCCTTCACCCAGAAGACGCTGGAGCAGGCGGACCGGTGGGTGGCGGCGCTGCGCGCCCAAGGCGGCACGGAGCTGCTCGAGCCCCTGCGCGCCGCAGTGGAGGCCATGCCGGAGGGCGTGGTGGTGCTGCTCACGGACGGGCAGGTGGGCAACGAGTCGGAGATCCTCCAGGCGGTGCTGGCCGCGCGTCGGACGGCGCGCGTCTACTCCTTCGGCATCGGCACCAACGTGAGCGACGCGCTGCTCAAGGAGCTGGCGCGGCAGACGGGCGGCGCGGTGGAGTTCATCCACCCCGGCGAGCGCATCGACGACAAGGTGGTGGCCCAGTTCTCGCGGGCGCTCGCCCCGCGCGTCACGGACGTGGAGGTGCGCTTCGAGGGCGTGGAGGCCACGGAGCTGGCGCCCGCCGAGCCCCCGCCGCTCGTGGATGGCATGCCCTGGAGCCTCTTCGGCCGGTACACCACGCCGGGCACGGGCACGGTGGTGCTCAAGGGCCGCTCGGGGGCGGAGCCCTTCACCCTCGCCCTGGCCGTGAACTTCCCCGCGGCGAGCGACCGGCCCGCGGTGGAGAAGTTGTGGGCCGCCGAGCGCATCCGCGGATGGCAGGCCGCCGCGCTCGTGGGCCGGCGGGCCGAGGCGCTCAAGGAGCGCATCCTCCAGCTCGCGCTCGCGCACGGCCTCGTGACGCCCTACACCTCCTTCGTCGTGGTGGAGGAGCGCACGGGCGAGCGCCGGGCCTCGGCTCCACCCGAGACGCGCGTCATCCCCGTCCACGCCCCCGCCGGCTGGGCCCTGTTCGGCACGGACGGGGACACGGCGAAGAAGGAACTGAGCAAGCCCGCCCCGCGCCGGGCCCTCACCGCCTCCGCGCTCCCGTCCGCCGTCCGCCCGGGCGCGGCCCCGGCACCTTCCCCGGCGGCGCGTCCCCCGCCCCCGCCTGCCCCCGCGCCGGCCGCGGCCTTCGCGCCCGAGCCCCTGCTCAAGCGCTCGGCGGAGATGAGCCGAGGCGGCGCGGTCTACGGCCCGCCCGGAGAGGAAGAGGTGACGGGTTCCAGGCTGGCGTGCGTGGAGGACGCGGCCGCCTCCCTCCAGGAGGCACTGAGTTCCCCGCCGTCCCCGCCGGCCATGGCGCTGGACGACGAGGGGCCGCGGATGGGGCCTCCCGGAGGCCCGAGTGGATCTGCTCGGCCAGCAGCTCGCCAGTGGGTTGTGGGCGGGCACCGGCCCGGGGAGCGAGCCCGTGCGGCAGGCACGCGCCACCGCGCTCGCCCTGCTGGAGTTGCTGCGCCAGGGCATCACCAGCGGCCATGCGCTCCATGGCGGCCAGGTGAAGAAGGCCGTGGAGGCGCTGCTCGCGCTGATGCCCTCACTGGGCCAGGCCCCCGAGGTGGCCGAGTTCGCCCTGGGCGTGGCGTGGCTCGTGTCCGCGGGCCCTCGCACCCGGGGGCGCATCTCCCAGGCGGCGCGGCCGCTCGCGGGGCTCAACGCCCGGTTGGAGGACGAGAGCAAGCTGCGCCAGCACGTGGACACCCTGGCCACGCGCTGACGCGCGCCCCCGTGCGAGGACGGAGCCTCCGCTTCAGCGCTGGCCGAGCGGAGGCGTGCCCGTGCCGGCACGTCCACCGGCGTGGGCCACCCCATGGGCTCGGGCCGGTAGCGCTCCAGCTCCCGCGCCATGAACCAGGCCACCCCGGACAACACGCCGATGTCGTCCAGCCAGCCCAGGAAGGGCAGGAAGTCCGGCACCACATCCACGGGGGAGAGGAAGTAGACCACGGCGAACACCCCCATCAGCCGCCGCCACCGCGGCACGCGAGGATCTCGCACGTAACGGAAGAACCGCGTTCCCATGACTCGAAGACCGGCGACGTTCATGTCCCTGCTTACGAAAAGGGGCGTGAAATCATTGCGCGGCCCGGTCGTAGCGAAGGCGGGCCGCTCGTACACCGAGCAGCCCGCCCTCACGTTCATCCAGACGTCGGCGCCGAGGCTCAGCCCTGCTCGGGCTCGGAGCCCTCGGGCGACTCGGAGCCCTCGGCGGTTTCAGACGGCTCGGCGGCCTCGGACGGCTCGGACTTGCCGGCGGCCGCGGACTCGCCCGCCAGCGCCTCCACCGTCTCGCCCTCGTCCTCCTCGGACTCGGGCAGCTTGGAGATGCCCGTCACCTTCTCCTCGGCGCTCTCCAGGGCGATGAGCCGCACGCCCTGCGTGTTGCGGCCGATGACGGAGATCTCCTTGGCCTTCATGCGGATGAGCATGCCGCCGTTGGTCACCAGCATCACCTCGTCCTTGTCCGTCACCGGCACGAGGCCCACCACCTTGCCGTTGCGCTCGGTGGTTTTGATATCGATGATGCCCTTGCCGCCACGGCCCTGCTGCCGGTACTCGGCCTCCTGGGTGCGCTTGCCGTAGCCGTTCTCCGTCACCGTGAGGATGGTGGTGTCCTTCTCCACCACGTCGGCGCCCACCACCTCGTCGCCCTCCTCCAGGGTGATGCCCTTCACGCCGTAGGCCTGGCGGCCCATGGAGCGCACTTCCTGCTCGGGGAAGCGGATGCTCATGCCGAGCGCGGTGGACAGGAGGATGTCCTTGGAGCCGTCGGTGATCTTCACCGCGACGAGCTCGTCCCCCTCGTCGATGCCCAGTGCGATGATGCCGCTCACGCGCACGTTGGCGAACGCCGACAGGTCCGTGCGCTTGACGACGCCCTTCTTCGTCACGAAGAAGACGAACTGGTTCTCACCGAACTCGCGCGTCACCAGCACCTGGGCGAGCCGCTCGCCCTCGCCGAACTGCACCAGGTTCACCATGGCCTTGCCGCGCGAGGTGCGGCCCGCGAGCGGCAGCTCGTGCACCTTGAGCGAGTAGAGCCGGCCCTTGTTGGTGATGGGCATGAGGAAGGCGTGGGTGCTCGCCACGAACATGTCGGTGACGAAATCGTCCTCCTTCGTCGTGGCCCCCGTCTTGCCGCGCCCACCGCGCTTCTGCGCCCGGTACTCCGACAGCGGCGAGCGCTTCACGTAGCCGGTGTGCGAGAGCGTCACCACCATGGTCTCCTCGGCGATGAGGTCCTCGCTGGTGATCTCCTCCACCGCGCCGGTGATTTCCGTGCGCCGCTTGTCGCTGTAGCGCTCGCGGATCTCCTTGAGCTCCGTCTTGATGACGTTGAGCAGGCTCGTCTCGTGGGCGAGGATGTCCTCCAGGCGGAGGATTTCGCGCACCAGGTCCACCAGCTCGCGGAACAGCTCCTCGCGCTGCAGGCCGGTGAGCCGCTGCAGGCGCATCTCGAGGATGTTCTTGGCCTGATCCTCGCTGAAGCCGGAGCCCTCGTAGCGGTGCTCCAGGCCCGAGTAGTTGGGCTCCTCGGCGCGCGCGCGCGACTCGAGCAGCGCCATCTGCGCCTTGGCCTGCGCGTAGTCGATGCGCTGCAGGTTCTTGAAGCGCTCCTGCTCGTAGAGCTCGGGCGAGAGGATGTGCATGAGGCCCCAGCGCGCCTCGTCCGGATCCCTCGAGGCGCGGATGAGGCTGACCACCAGGTCGATGAGATCCTGCGCGACGAGCAGGCCCTCGACGATGTGGCGGCGGGCGCGCGCCTTGCGCAGCTCGAAGCGGCTGCGGCGCGTCACCACGTCGCGGCGGTGCGAGATGAACCGGTCGAGCAGCTCCTTGAGGGTGAGCGTGCGCGGCTGGCCGCCGTCGATGGCGAGCATCACCGCCCCGAAGGTGGTCTCCATGGGGGTGTTGGCGAACAGGTTGTTGAGCACCACCCCGGAGATGGCATCGCGCTTGAGCTCCACCACGATGCGCATGCCCTGGCGGTCGCTCTCGTCGCGGATGTCGCTGATGCCCTCGAGCTTCTTGTCGCGCACCAGGTCGGCGATCTTCTCGATGAGCCGCGCCTTGTTCACCTGGTAGGGGATTTCCGTGACGATGATGCTCTCGCGGTCGCCCTTCTTGGAGGTTTCGATCTCCGTGCGCGCCCGGATGGTGATCTGCCCGCGGCCCGTCTCGTAGGCGCGGACGATGCCCTCGCGGCCGGTGATGATGCCGGCGGTGGGGAAGTCCGGACCGGTGATGAACTGCATCAAGTCACGGACGGTGGCGGTGGGGTGATCGATGAGGTGCAGCGTGCCGTCGATGACCTCGCCCATGTTGTGGGGCGGCACGTTGGTCGTCATACCCACGGCGATGCCGGAGCTGCCGTTGACCAGGAGGTTGGGGAACTTGGTGGGCAACACGAGCGGCTCGAGCAGCGAGTCGTCGTAGTTGGGACCGAAGTCGATGGTCTCCTTCTCGATGTCGGCGAGCATCTCCTCGGCCAGCCGCTCCATGCGCACTTCGGTGTAGCGCATGGCCGCGGGGGAGTCGCCGTCCACCGAGCCGAAGTTGCCCTGGCCGTCCACGAGCAGGTAGCGCAGGGACCACTCCTGCGCGAGCCGCACCATGGCGTCGTAGACGGAGGAGTCACCGTGGGGGTGGTACTTACCGATGACGTCACCCACCACGCGCGCGCTCTTCTTGTAGGCGCGGTTGTGGAGGTTGCCCAGGTCGTTCATCGCGTAGAGCACGCGGCGGTGCACGGGCTTGAGGCCATCGCGCACGTCGGGCAGGGCGCGCCCGATGATGACGGACATCGAGTAGTCGAGATACGAGCGGCGCATCTCGTCTTCGATGTTGACTTGGATGAGTTCTCCCACGCCGCCCGAAGGAGGCGCGGGGGGCGTTGCCGGCTTGTCGGTGGTGTCGTCGGCCATGAATTTCTGGGTCGGTGGAGAGGCCCGCCCGAGGGGGCCTCCGCATGGGAATGGGTGTACGTAACCCCCGGATTTTCCAGCGTCAACAATGCTGATGCCCGGGGCGTGGGGAGGAGCCAGAAAGAGGACCCGGAGCCCGCCCGGTTGGCGGGCATTGAACTCAACCCAGGACCTCGCGGGCGCGTTGTACCAACTGGGTCAGACGCGAGGGCGCCCACCATCCGCGCGACACCCGCGTGCCCATTCCATGGCGTTGAATCAGCTCCCGGAGTGCCTCGCACACGCGCTCACCGTCCGGGCCATGACGGCCTTCATCCGCCTGCCCGGCGAGCTTGTCCAACCGGGCCCAGCGCGCGGGTGTCCAGCGCTCGTCCTCGGGAATATCCGGCCGCTGCGCGTCCCAGAATTCGTAGGCCACCTCGAACAGCGCCGCCCGGGCATCCTCCAGCACCCCGGGGGCATGCAAGCGCATGTGGGGCGCGTATTCCCGATCGAAGAGCCACCACATCACCGCCAGACACTCGGCGGGGTCGGGCTCGAGCGGGGCGAGCCGCAGCCGCGCCATGTGCAGCAGCCGACTCCGGGCCTCCTGGTACCAGTACTCCGCGTGAAGCAGACGCTCGGTGCTGGTGCCCGGCGGACGGCGCGGCGTGAGGGTGGCCCGCTCGCGCAGCTCCGCCACCATGAAGCCCCGCGCGTCCACCCCGGACAGGCGGCGCCAGAGCGAGGCCAGCGCCGCCTCGCCCCGCGCCCACCCCAGGGCCAGCTCCTCGCGCTGCCGGCTGGAGAAGGGCAGCCGCCCGGAGAGCAGCACCGGGTGGGCGAAGAGCGGCTCGAGGCGAGCGGCGAACAGCACGGCCTCGCGCAGCGCGGGCAGCGTGTCCGGGAGCAGCTCCGCCGCGGTCTGCTCGCGCAGGTGGGCGGGCACCTCGCGCGGCAGGGTGACGAGCCAATCCTCCAGGGCGCTCATCAGGCCGCCCAGCGACTCCTGGGCGCTGCGCCCGAGCTTGCGCGCCACGTCCCGGGCGAGCTGCTCGCGCAGCGAGTGCACTTCCCACAAGGTGCGCACGGTCGGGTGGCTCGTGGGCCAGTCCTCGGCCCGGGCGCGGCGCAACGCGGGGTCGAGCAGGGCGTCCAGCGCGTCCTGATGGGCCCGCACCTCGCGCAGCAGGGGCAGCTCCTGCCGCAGACGCTCCTGCCAGCGGGACTCGGCCAGCGCGAGCACCAGCCGGTAGTAGCGCTCCCGGGCGGGCGCGAGCAGCGCGGCCTGGCCCTCCAGACGGACCTGGAATTCGTCGTCGATGGGCGCGGCCATGGGGAGGAGTATACCTCCGGTTTCACGCCGTCCGGGCGGCGGTGTCCTTGGGCCGCAGCGGGGCGGCGAGCCGCTCGGCCTCCGCGCCCAGGGGGCCGTCGGGGTCCAACGCCTTGGCGCGCTCGAAGGCGGCGAGCGCGGCCTCGCGCTCTCCCTTCAGCTTGAGGGCCACGCCCACGTTGAGGTGCGCGCCGCCGTTGTCCCGGTCCATGGTGAGCGCCTCGCGGAAGGCGGCGAGGGCCTCGTCCAGGTCTCCGGCGAGCAGGGCCTCCTTGCCGGCCTGCACGCGCTTGTCCGCGTCGTTGACGAGCTCCACCTGGAGCAGGCTGCCCCCGGCCACGGTGACGATGAGCGCGCGCAGGATGCCGCCCCAGTAGAAGGTGAGGCCCTCGGCGGCGGCCACCGCGGCGATGGGCAGGTCCGGCAGCAACTGCTTGCCGCGGAACTTGAAGCGCACCTTCGTGTAGCGGCCCTTGTTCGCCCAGTGGATGACCTCCCCGCGCAGCTTGTTCAGGCCCTCCTCGATGCGCTTGGGATCGATCTCGAAGGGGAACGCGGCGCCGCCCACGGGCTCGCCCGCGGGCAGGGCCTTCTGCTCGACCACGGGTTCGGCCACGAGCTCGGCCTCGGGCTCGGTGAAGGAGGAGGCGGGGGGAAGCACGTCCACCGGAGCGGGGGGCGGCGCCGGGGCCATCTTCTTGGTGGCGGGCCGCGCCTCGGCCACCGGCTTCTTCACGGACGAGGGGCGCTTCTTCGCGGCAGCGGCGCTCTTCTTCGGAGCCGCGACGGCCTTCTTCGGGCTCGCCGGGGCCTTGCGGGGTGAGGTCTTCGCCATGGTGACGGGACTCTAACCAGTCGCGAGGCAACACGCTCGCGGGGGGCGCCCCTCACCCGGGCAGCCGCCAATCCACGGGCGCGCGCCCGCGCTTCTCCAGCTCCGCGTTGGCGAGGCTGAAGGGCTTGCTGCCGAAGAAGCCCCGACTGGCCGACAGCGGCGAGGGGTGCGGACCCTTGAGCACCGCATGCCGGCGCTCGTCGATGAGCGCCTGCTTCTTCTGGGCATAGCTGCCCCACAGCACGAACACGACCGGCTCCGGCTGCTCGTTCACCGCCCGGATGACCGCGTCCGTGAAGGCCTCCAGCCACGTCCCGCGTGGGAGTTGGGCTCGGCCTCGCGCACCGTCAACACCGCGTTGAGCAGCAGCACGCCCTGCTCGGCCCACGGCACCAGCGAGCCCTCTTTCGGACGGGGCAGCCCCAGGTCCGACTGGAGTTCCTTGAAGATGTTCACCAACGAGGGCGGGGGCTTGACGCCCGGCCGCACCGAGAAGGCCAGCCCGTGCGCCTGTCCCGCCCCGTGATACGGATCCTGCCCGAGGATGAGGACCTTCACCGGCCGTACGGCGTCAACCGGAAGGCCGAGAACAGATCCTCCTCGGGCGGGTACACCGTGTGCTGCTGGCGCTCGCGCGCCACGAACTCCTCCAGTTGCCGGAACCCCGGGCTCGCCAGGACATCCCCCAACGCCTCGCGCCACTCCTCGGGGAGCAGGCTCTTCAACGAACTCATCGTGCCTCCACGACTCACGTGTCGATGAGGCCCCTCTACCCTACTCGCGCGGTCAGCTCGTACCCGAGTGCCTGAAAAGTCGGGTGGAGGACCCTCGGCGCCCCAGCAGTACCGCAAAACACGACGGGCCCGGAGAGGAAATTCCTCCCGGGCCCGTGGGTGCGAAGGCTGGCGCGCTGGATTACTGGAGCAGCATCTGCGCCATGCGCTGGGCGGCGAGCTCCGTCGCGTTGTTCAGGCCGAGCTGGCTCAGGCCCTTCTGGGCGAAGTTGCCCATCAGCTGGCCCAGCACGTCCGTCACGCCCTTCTTGCCGGTGGCCAGGTTGAGCGCGGAGCTCAGGATGCTGTTGCCGCCCGCGCCGTCCAGGAACCCCGCGGCCCCGCCGAACTTGCCCAGGAGGTTGCCGAACACTCCTGCTCCGCCGCCACCTCCGGGGATGAGGCTGGAGGCCGCGCTGAACAGCGACTGCGTCAGGCTCTTGCCGCTCGCGAGGTTGCCCGCGAAGCCCAGGGCCGCGCCCGCCAGGGGGTTGACCATGGAGACGATGGGAGCCGCGAAGCTGGCGATCTTGCCGAAGGCCTTACCGAGTCCGCCGAGGAGACCACCCTTGCCGCCGAGGAAACCCATGATGAAATCCTTTTCGAGGGGCCGCCGCGGCGGCCGTAAGTGCTACTGACAAAAGGATTCTCGCACGCCCCGATTATTTGTTTCCTGATCCCCCGAGAATTTCGCCTTTTTTAAAAATGAGTGGGAGATCAAGGGGATGGGCATGCTCCCGCGAGAATCTCAGGGCTTGAACTTGGGCTTGGGGCGCTGGAGTTCCAGCTCCTGAGACAGCTCCTTGGACGCGGCGTCGGACTTCGGGGGAACCTTGTAGGGGACGGAATCCTCGCCGCCGAGCGTCCGCTGGTACTGCGCCGGCGTGGGGCCCTTGTTGAAGCCATCCGTCGCCTGGCCGGGGATGATGGGGATCTCTCCCTTGACCATCCGCTGCAGGTGGGTCTCGACCTCGGCGACGGTCGGAATGCTGGGGTCCTCCTTCTTGAGCGCCTCGTCCGGGACGATCATGATCGCGGGCGGCTTCTCCGGATGGGAGGCGTAGTCGAGGATCTTCTCCACGTACTGCTCCACGGGGATCTGGAGAAGACGGGCCTGCTCCTTCACGTCCGGATCCTTCAACAGCTCGTCGCGAACGTCGTCGATGGGGCGCCGCAGCTTCTTGCCTTCGGGCTTGCTCTTCTCTTCGGACATAACGAGGTGCTCTCCAGAGGAATGAGGGCCAGAGCAGGGTCGAGCGTGAGTCGCCGCATCCAGGCCCGGTCGCAGGGGCCGTATTGCTAGCCCAGTCGCGCCCCGGATTGCAAAAAGGCATCCCCTGGCCCGCCGCGGGGTGGGGGTGGTGCGCTACGGTCTCGGTTCTCGCGGAGACTGCAATGCGTCGCTTCGAACTGGTCGAGGGCTCGTCGAGGAAGTTCTGGGAGATTGAAGCCGGGGACACCGGCTTCACCGTGCGCTGGGGCCGCATCGGCACGAGCGGACAAAGCCAGCAGAAGTCCTTCCCCACCGCCGAGAAGGCCCAGGCCGAGCAGGACAAGCTCATCGCCGAGAAGCAGAAGAAGGGCTACGCGGAGGTGGGCGGCGCCACCAGCGCCGAGGCACCGCCCCCCGCGAGTCCGCCTCCGCCCGCGCCCGCCAGGAAGGCCAGGGCCGCCGCGCCCCCGCCCATCGCCGAGGCCCCCACCGCTCCCGAGGCGCCTGTCGCTCCTCCAAAAGCACCCGTCCCTCCCCGGCCCGCGGCCGACCCGGATGCCCCCATCGCCTGGACCGAGTCGCTCCTGCGCCGCGTCCATCCGCGCCGGGGTGGCGTCGCCGTCCCGGTGCGTCCGCTCCCACCGGTGAAGAAGTCCTGGGCCCTGGTGCGCGAGGACTTCCTCGAGCGCGTCCCCCCCGGGCTCATCCCCGAGGACACGCACCCGAACAACCTCACCGCCGAGACCCGGGCCGTCGCCGAGCGCCTCGGGCGCACCGAGCCCTCCGTCGGCACGCCCGAGGAGGACGCCGTCCTGGTCATCTTCCTCCAGTACCAGGAGTCCTGGGACAAGGTCCCCCGCCCCGAGCCCATCATCGATCTGCTCTTCGCCCTGGGCGGGCCCGTCCACGCCACGCGCGCCGCGCTCCTCTCCCTGGACATGTACCTGACGGGTGAAAAGGCGCTCCATGCCCGGCGAGGCGTGAACACCAACCCCCATCACCAGCACTACAACCTGCTCTCGCGCGGCCACCTGCGCGGCCTGCCCCGCCTGCGGGCCCTGCTCGCCACCCAGACGGATGACGCGGGCTACCAGGCCGCTCGCGACGCCGCCGCCCTCCTGCGCGACACCAAGGAGCGCCGCGCCGCCACCGCCTTCCTCTTCCCCACGGAGTCCGACTGGGTGCGCGCCCAGGCCGAGGAGTTCATCGCGGCCCAGGAGCCGGCTTTCCCTTCATCCTGAGCAGCGTCTCGGAGCCCGACACGCTCTCCCTGCTCATCCCCCACGTGGACGTCTGGAACCTGATGCGCGAGCCGAGTGGCCACCGGCCTCGCTGCTCGATGGCATGGGGGTGCACGGCCTCGCGCTCCTGCGTGAACTCCAGCCCAAGTTCGCTGGAGCCGAAGGGGTGCGGGCCTGGGCCGAGCTCACCGCGAGCATCAACGCGGATGACGCGATGCAACTCCTGCTCGAGGCCGAGAAGGAGGCCCTCCCGTTCTTGATCGAGGCGGCCGTGCGCTGGCCCCACCGCGCGCTGCGGCTCATCACCCCCCGGGCCGCCCTCCGGGGCAAGGAAGGCGATCAGGCCCGCTCCATCCTCGGCCACCTGCTGCGCCGCGAGCCCGACGCCGCGCGAGCCGCCCTCCCCCTCCTGTCCGACGAGGCGCGCGAAGTGGTGGCCCGCCTCCACTCCCAGCTCGGCCCCGATGTCCCCGACGCGACCCCCGAGCAGCTCCCCCGTCCTCGCCCGTCCCCCTGGCGCTCGAGCCAGAGGCCCGAGGCGCTCCCCGTGCTCGACGGCGTGGTGCCCCCGGCGCTTCCCGATGCGCTCGTGTGGCGCGAGGGCGAACAGGAGGAATGGTCCCGGCGCAAGGGCTGGGAGTACAAGCCCTACGGCAGCAACCCGGAAGAGCAGGCGCTGCTGAGCGGAAAGGTGGACCCCGCCCGGATGGACGAGCGGCTGGACATCCGTTTCTTCGCCTCCGCTCCGGAAGCACTCGCGCTCAAGTACCTCGGCGAGCTCCGGATCAACCGCTACGAGGTGGACTGGTTCCCCTCCATCATCGCGCGACTGGGGCTCGCCGTGCTCCCGGCCATCACCGACTACGTCACCGCGCACGGCGCCGAGACCCACGCCCTGCTCACGCCCTATGCCGTGACCCGGCTCGCCCCCCAGATGGCCGAGGCCTTCCACCGCACCAAGAAGGCCCGCCTCGCCGCCCGGACGTGGCTGCTGCGCCACCCCGAGCACGCCACCGCCGGACTCCTCGTCCCCGCGCTCGGCAAGCCCGGCAAGGCCAAGGACGCCGCCTGCGCCGCCCTGCTCATGCTCGCCTCCCACGGCCAGGAAGCCACCGTCCTCGACGTGGCCGGCCGCGTGTCCCCCCAGGTCATCGAGGCCGTGCGGCGCGTCCTCTCCTTCGATCCCATCAACCTCTTCCCCGCGAAGCTCCCCACCCTGCCCGAGACCCTCGCCCTCGATGGGCTGCCCCGGCCCCTGCTCCAGGACCGCTCCTCGAAGCTGCCCCTCACGGCCGTCCGGGAACTCGCGACCCTGCTCGCCTTCTCCTCCCTGGATGAGCCCCACGCGGGCCTGGAGCAGGTGAAGGCCGCGTGCGACCCCGCCAGCCTCGCCCGCTTCGCCTGGGGCCTCTTCGAGGCCTGGATGACGGTGGGCGCTCCCAGCAAGGAGTCCTGGGCCTTGCAGGCGCTCGGCCTGCTCGGCGATGACGACACCGCGCGCAAGCTCGCCCCGCTCATCCGCGTGTGGCCCGGCGAGGCCGCTCACGCCCGCGCCGTCATGGGCCTCGATGTGCTGGCCGCGATCGGCACCGACGTCACCCTCATCTACCTCAACGGCATCGCCGAGAAGGTGAAGTTCAAGGGCCTGCAGCAGAAGGCCCAGGAGAAGATCGAGCAGATCGCCGAGGCGCGCGGCCTCACCCGCCAGGAGCTGGCCGACCGGCTCGTGCCCGACCTCGGACTGGACGAGAGCGGCTCGCTCGCCCTGGACTTCGGCGCGCGCACCTTCACCGTGGGCTTCGACGAGCAGCTCAAGCCCTTCGTCAAGGACGCCTCCGGCGCCCGACTCAAGGACCTGCCCAAGCCCGGCCAGAAGGATGACGCGGAGAAGGCGAACGCCGCCGTGGAGCAGTGGAAGGCGCTCAAGAAGGACGCCAAGACGGCCGCGAGCACGCAAATCCTCCGCCTGGAGCTGGCCATGTGCTCCCGGCGCCGCTGGAGCCCCGAGGTCTTCCGCCGCTTCTTCGTCGAGCACCCGCTGCTCATCCACGTGGTGCGCCGGCTGGTGTGGGGCACGTACTCGCCCGAGGGCGCGCTGAAGGACACCTTCCGCGTCGCCGAGGACCGCACCTTCGCCGACCCGAACGAGGACACCTGGACGCTTCCCGACGACGCCCTCGTGGGTCTGCCCCATGCGCTGGAGCTGGATGGCAAGACGGCGGGCGCGTGGGGGCAGATCCTCGCCGACTACCAACTGCTGCAACCCTTCGCGCAGCTCGGCCGCTCCACCTTCGCGCTGGAGCCGGCGGAGCGCGAGGCCACGAAGCTCGGGCGGGTGAAGGGCCTCAAGGTGCCCACGGGCAAGGTGCTGGGCCTGGAGGCGCGGGGCTGGCGACGTGGGCCCCCCAGGACGGCGGCGTGGCGGGCTGGATGGAGAAGCCGCTGGGGGACGGCCGCGTGGCCGAGCTCGGTCTCGATCCCGGCCTCTACACGGGCTCCCTCGCCGACTCTCCCGAGCAGGAGCTCGGCGTGGTGACTGTGCGCCGGGGCCACTCCTGGCGCGACGAGGTTCTCCTGGCCTGGGGCACGCTGGATGCCATCCTCTTTTCCGAGCTGGTGAGGGACCTCGAGGGCCTACGCCCCGCGTGAGGACGACGACCATGGCGACGACCCGAAAGAAGAACACGCCGACGACGGCGGCGGAGATCCAACGGCCTCCCGCGGAAGTGCTCCACGCGGAGGAACTCGCGCGGCTGCGTGACGCGGACAACGCCCCCCGGCCCCCGGGCTGGAACCTGTCGCTGCATGCCGTGCGCCGCTTCATCCTCGGCGACGAGGCCCTGGGCGTGCAGCGCAAGTTCGTGGGCAACCCGAGCCTCGTGGACCGGGCCATGGTGACGCTCGCCACCAACCGCGGGTTGATGCTCGTGGGCGAGCCCGGCACCGCCAAGAGCCTCCTGTCCGAGCTGCTCGCCGCCGCCATCTCCGGCACCTCCACCCTCACCATCCAGGGCGGCGCCTCCGTCACCGAGGATCAGATCAAGTACTCGTGGAACTACGCGCTGCTCGTCTCCGAGGGCCCCACGCCCCGCGCGCTCGTGCCCGCCCCGCTCTACACCGGCATGAAGGAGGGCCGGGTGGTGCGCTTCGAGGAGATCTCCCGCTGCCCCATCGAGGTGCAGGACTCGCTCCTGTCCATGCTGTCCGACCGGGTGCTCGCGGTGCCGGAGCTCAAGGACGCCGACGCCATGGTGTTCGCCCGCGAGGGCTTCAACATCATCGCCACCGCCAACACCCGCGACCGCGGCGTCAACGAGATGAGCGCGGCGCTCAAGCGGCGCTTCAACTTCGAGACGGTCTTCCCCATCGGCGACTTCGCCACCGAGCTGGCGCTCGTGCGCGACGAGACGGCGCGGCTGCTCCAGCGCTCGGGCGTACCGGTGGCGCCGCCGGAGGACTTGCTGGAGGTGCTCGTCACCACGTTCCGCGAGCTGCGCTCGGGCGAGACGCGCGAGGGCCAGGCCCTGGAGCGGCTCAGCTCGGTGCTCTCCACCGCGGAGGCCGTATCCGTGGCCCACGCGGTGGGCGTGCGCGGCTACTACCTGCGCGGCGATGGTGGCTCGGCGGCGGATCTCGTCGAGTGTCTGGCCGGCACCGCCGCCAAGGACAACGCCGAGGACCTCAAGCGCCTGCGCGTCTACCTGGAGCAGCGCGTGTCCCGCCGCACCGGCTCCCACTGGCGCGCCCTGTACGACGCCCGCCACCTGCTGCCAGGGTGAGCGCGTGAGCGCACGGAACGACTCCCGGCTCCACGTCGTCGGCGTGCGCCACCACAGCCCGGCCTGCGCCCGGCTCGTGGCCCACACCCTCGAGACCGTGCGGCCCCGCCACGTGCTCATCGAGGGGCCCGTGGACATGAACCCCCGGCTGGAGGAGCTGCTCCTGCCACACGAGCCGCCCCTCGCCGTCTTCAGCGCCTGGCGCGACGAAGAGCGCACCCAGGCCTCGTGGACACCCTTCTGCGCGTACTCGCCGGAGTGGGTGGCGCTGACGCGGGGACACGCGGCGGGCGCCCAGGTGCGCTTCATGGACCTGCCCGCCTGGGACAAGGCCTTCGAGGGCGTGCGCAACCGCTACTCGGATGGGGAGCGCCGCACCGCCCGGGCCATCGAGGCGCTCTGCCAGAAGCTGGGCCTGGAGGGTATGGACGCCCTGTGGGATCACCTCTTCGAGCAACCGCTCGGCATGGACGTGCTCGCCGAGCGGCTGCGCGTCTACTTCGACTCCCTGCGCGGCGAGGAGGAGTCCTCCGAGCGCGACACCCAACGCGAGGCCTTCATGCTCGCCCATGTGGAGGCGGCGCTCGCGCGAGACGATGGGCCCGTGGTGGTGGTGTGTGGCGGCTTCCATGCCCCCGTGCTCGCACGGGCCCAGGCGCGCCCCGGTGCCGGCTTTCCCCCCGCGCCGAGCCACCCCTCCGCCAAGAGCTACCTCGTCCCCTACAGCTTCCGCCGCCTGGACTCCTTCGCCGGATACGAGTCCGGCATGCCCTCGCCCGCCTTCTACCAGGCGCTCTGGGAGTCCGGCGCCGAGGCCGCGCCCGGGCTCCTGCTGCGCGAGGCCGTCGGGCGGCTGCGCGGGCGGGGCCAGCACGTGTCGTCGGCGGATCTCATCGCCGCCTCCGTCATGGCCGAGGGCCTCGCCCGGCTGCGCGGCCACGCGGTGCTCTCGCGCACGGACTTGCTGGATGGACTCGCCTCCGCACTGGTGAAGGAGTCGCTGGACGTGGCCCTGCCGTGGACGGGCCGGGGCGTGCCCTCGCCCGACACGCACCCGCTGCTCGCCGAGGTGCTGTGTGCCTTCAGCGGCGAGCGCACCGGACGGCTCAGCCCCCTCACCCCCCAGCCTCCCCTGCTCACGGACGTCGAGCACACACTGCACGCCCACGGCCTCACCCCCGGCCCGAGCCCCCGCACGGTACGGCTGGAATTGCGCGAGCCCGGCGACGTGGAGCGCGGCCGGGTGCTCCACCGCCTGCGGGTGCTCGGCCTCCCCGGCTTCACCCGGAACTCGGGCCCCACCTTCCCCACCGAGCCCGTGCTCCAGGAGTCCTGGACGGTGGCCTCCTCGGAGGACTTCCTCTCCTGGGTCATCGAGGCTCGGGCTGGGGCGCCACCCTGGAACAGGCCGCCACCGCGCGTCTGGAGGAAGCCCTGCTCCAGGCGGGGCCCAACCTGGAGCGGCTCACCCTGCTGCTGGCCGAGAGCTTCTTCATCGGCGCGAAGCACCGGCCCGGCGCGTCCTCACCGCGGTGGCCGCGCAGGCGGGCAACGAGCCGGACCTCGCGCGGCTGGGCGCGGCCCTGGAACGGCTGCTCGCCATCTGGCGGCATGACGTGCTGCTCGGCGCCCAGGGCTCCGCCGAGGTGGGGCAATTGCTCGCGGCGGCCGTCGAGCGCGGCCTGTGGTTGCTCGAGCAGCTCGACGGACCCTCGCTCCCCGCCGACGAGGGACACCTCCACGCGATGGCCGCGCTGCGCGACACGCTGCGCTTCGCCGCCCAGCCCCTCGCGCTCGACGTGACCCGGGCCAGCGCCGTGTTCGAGCGCCGACTGGCCTCACTCCATGCGCCGCCCGCGGTGCGCGGGGCCTCGCTCGGGGCGCTCTGGTCCCTGTCGCGCTTCCCCGACGAGGCGAGCGCCGAGGCCGCCGCCCTGCGCGCCACTCGCGCCGCCGCGCGCCCCTCCACCCTCGGGGACTTCCTCGCCGGGCTGTTCCGGCTCGCCCGCGAGCAGGTGGTGCACACGCCCGCCCTCACCTCGGTGCTGGACGAGCTCATCCGCCAGCTCACGGAAGAGGACTTCCTCGTCGCGCTCCCGGCGCTGCGGCTGGCCTTCGGGTTCTTCCCACCCCGGGAAAAGGAAGGCATCGCCCGGCTCCTGCTGCCGCTGCACGAACGGGACGCCTCGGGCGCGCGGGCCCTGGTGCGCCTGGACGTGGAACCCGCCGTCCTCCTCGCGGGCGCGGCGCTGGACGACGAGGTGGAGCAGATGCTCGAACGCTTCGGCCTGCATGGGCCCGGAAGGAAGGAGGAGCGCGATGCCCCTTGAGCCCCTGGCGCGCTGGCGCCTCGTGTTGGGAGAAGCCTCCGACGGGGCGCTCGGCAACTGTCTGGACGAGCGGGGACGGGCGATGGACTCGGCGCTCTCGTGGCTCTACGACCGGGAGGGAGAGCTCGCCGAGCGTGGCGTGCGCCAGGGCGGCTCGGGCGAGTCCGTGCTCAGCGTTCCGGAGTGGATCAACGACGTCCACACGCTCTTTCCCCAGGAGACCATCGAGCGGCTCGAACAGGATGCCGTCGAGCGCTATCAAATCGACGAGGTGGTGACGCGCGCCGACGTGCTCGAGCGCGTGGAGCCCAACGAGACCCTGCTGCGCGCGGTGCTGCGCACCAAGCACCTGATGAATCCCGAGGTGCTCGCGGTGGCTCGCCGCATCGTGCAGCGGGTGGTGCGCGACCTGATGGAGAAGCTGGCCCAGGAGGTGCGCCGCACGTTCTCCGGGGTGCTCGACCGGCGCAGGCGCTCGCCCCTGAAGGTGGCGCGCAACTTCGACTTCCGGCGCACCCTGCGCGAGAACCTGCGCCGCTACTCCCCCACCGAGCGGCGCATCGCCATCGAGCGCGCCGCGTTCTACTCGCGCACCCGCCGCCATGTGGACCGCTGGCAGGTCATCCTCCTGGTGGACCAGTCCGGCAGCATGACGTCCTCGGTCATCCACTCGGCCGTCACCGCGGCGTGTCTGTGGGGACTGCCCGGCATCCAGACACACCTCGTCGCCTTCGACACCGCGGTGGTGGACCTCACCCGGGACGTGACGGACCCGGTGGAGCTGTTGATGAAGGTGCAGCTCGGCGGGGGCACGGACATCCAGCTCGCGGTGGCCTACGCCGCGGGGCTCATCGAGACGCCCCGGCGCACCATCGTCGTCCTCATCACCGACTTCTTCGAGGGTGGCCCCCCGGGGATGCTCGTGCGCCGGGTGAAGGAGTTGTGCGACCAGGGCACGAAGGTGCTGGGGCTCGCGGCGCTCGAACCGGACGCCACGCCGAACTACGACCGCGACCTCGCCCGGCGGCTGGTGGACGTGGGCGCACACGTGGCGGCGATGACCCCGGGCCAGCTGGCCGCGTGGATCGCCGAGAAGGTGCGCGCATGAGCCGGGCGGACCTCCTCGCGCTCACGCCCCAGGCCATCGCGAGCCTGTCCAATCCGGGGCTCGTCAAGCGCGCCCAGAAGGAGCTGGAGCAGGGCAAGGGGCCGCGCCTGGAGGAACTGGCGGACGGCACCGTGGTGGGCTCCTTCGAGGACGGTGTCATCGCCCGGCTCGTTCCGGGCAAGGCCTTCAAGGACAATCCCTGTTCCTGCGGCGCCCCCACCGTGTGCCGCCACCGCGTGGCCACGGCCCTCGCCTACCCGGCGTTCATCGCCGCGAGCGCCGCACCACCCGTGGCCGAGGTGAAGGCGGAGGCGCCCTGGTCCCCGGCGGCCGTGGACGACGCGGAGCTGACGCGAGTACTGCCCCGCCGGGCCCTGGAGCGGGCCGAGAGACTCCGGAAGCGCGGCTACCTCGCACAGGTGCGGCGGGGAACCTTCGAGGGAGAAGACATCCCCTCGGTGGCGCTCGCCACGTGCACGGTGCGCTTCCTCGTGCCGAGGGACTTGAGCCACGCACGCTGTGACTGCTCGCTCGGAACGGGCTGCGAGCACCTGCCCCTGGCCATCTGGGCCTTCCGTGCCGCCGACGAGAAGGACCCCACGCGCCGCGAGGTCTCCGTCGAGGTGGCCCGGGACGCCGTCACCACCGTGGGCGGAGCGGCGCTGGACACGGCGGGAGACCTCGTGCGCTACCTCCTGCTGGAGGGCGTCCAGCACACCAGCCAGGGGCTCGCGGGGCGCTTCGCCGTGGCCCGCGCGGGCCTGGAACGGGCGCGCATGACGTGGCCACTCCTGGCGCTCGAGGAGTTGGAGGAGCTGCTCGGCGCCTACGTGAGCCGCGCGGCCCGCTATGACGCCCCTCGCTTCACCTCCGTGCTGACGGAGTTCTTCGCTCGCATGAGGGCCTCCCGGACACCGGGCCCGGTGCCTCCCCGGGCGGTGCTGGGCATGGACGAGGCGCCCGAGACGAAGCTCGACTACGTGGCGCTGGTGTCGCTCGGCCTCCGGCTCTTCGCCGAGGGCCGGGAGCGCCGCGCCGAGGTGGTGCTCGCGGACCCGGCCACCGCGGGTCTGCTCGTGGTGCGCCGCGCCTTCACCTACTCGGAGGACCAGACACCCGAGGATGGCGCGCGGCTCGGACGCCGGCAGGGCGCCCCCGGTGCCACCCTGGAGGCTCTCGCGCACGGGCAGGTGCAGGCGTCGGGCGCCACGCGGTGCTCCAATCGCCTCATCCTCTTCTCATCCTCCACCCAGGGATTGCAGCGCACCTCGGTGACGCGCCAGTCCGGGGACTGGAGCCTGCTGCCCGAGCCCCTGCTCGTGAAGGACGTGCGCGCGCTGGAGTCCGCCCGGCGCTCCCGCCCCCCGCGCTTCCTGCGGCCCCGGCTGCTCGCGGAGAACGTGCATGCCTTCGCCATCTCCCGCGTGTGGGAGGTGACGTACGCCCCGGGCGCCCAGGAGGTGCACGCGGAGCTGGAGGACCCCAAGGGCCACGGCTTCCGCGTCGAGCTGTCCCACCGCTCGGTGGCGCCCGGGGCGCTGGACGCGCTCGCCGGGGCGCTCACGGGCGGGCACGGAGCGCCGCGCTACGTCTCGGGCGAGGTGCGCCGGACGGCCCGGGGCTCGTCGTCGAGCCCATGGCCCTGGCCTGCGAGAACGGCGTGGTGGCGCTCGACGTGCAACCCGCCGTCACGACGGAGAGGCCGCGCACGGCGACGGACGCGCCCGCGCTGCCTCCGCTGGCGGCGGCCCTGGCCGAGGTGGAGGGCTGCCTCGCGGACGCGGTGCACCAGGGCCTGCGCCACGTGCCCCCCGCGTGGAGCACCCGGCTCGACACCGTGGCGTCACGGGCGCGGGGGTTGGGCCTGAAGCGCCCGGCGGAGGACCTGGGCGCGCTCGGCGCGGCGCTCGCGAGGGCCCGGACCTCGGGCGCCGCGGGGGACGAGACCGCGCTCGCCGAGACCTGGGCCAGCGCCGCCCTGCGCACCCAGGTGGGACACGAGCAGTTCGGCGGGTAGGGAGCGCCTCGCCCCCCCGCCCGGCCGCTTCTCCGGGCCGCTTCTTGGGCTTGGAGCCCTACTCGGGCTAGCCTCCCGAGCCGCCATGTCGATGTACAACGAGTCGCTCCGCGCCTTCCTCAAGCCCGTGCTGCCCCATCTCGACGACCCCACCGTCTCCGAGATCATGATCAACGGGCCCAACGACATCTGGATCGAACGCAAGGGCAAGGTCAGCAAGATCGACGCCTCGTTCACCGAGGAGGGTCTGCTGGGCGCCGCGCGCAACATGGCCCAGTTCGTGGGCCGTCTGCTCAACGACGAGCGACCGCGCCTGGACGCGCGCCTGCCCGACGGCAGCCGCATCCACGTCGTCATCCCGCCCATCGCCCGCAAGGGCACCACCATCTCCATCCGCAAGTTCTTCAAGGACAAGCTGACGATCGACTCGCTCATCAAGTTCAAGTCGATGACGCCGCAGATGGCGCGCCTCATCGACGCCGGCATCCACACCAAGCTCAACATGCTGGTGTCCGGCGGAACGGGCTCGGGCAAGACGACGCTGCTCAACATCGTCTCCTCGCTCATCCCCGACGAGGAGCGCATCCTCACCATCGAGGACTCGGCGGAGCTCCAGCTCAACCAGTCCCACATCGTCCCCTTCGAGAGCCGGCCCCCGGACAAGTTCGGCAAGGGCGGCGTGGACATGGGAGACCTGCTCAACTCCGCGCTGCGTCTGCGCCCCGACCGCATCGTGGTGGGCGAGGTGCGCGGCGGCGAGGCCTTCTACCTCGTGCAGGCGATGAACACGGGCCACGGCGGCTCGCTCGCCACCACGCACGCCAACACGCCCACGGACACGCTGCGGCGCATCGAGTCGCTCTGCCTCATGTCCGGCATCGAGCTGCCCCTGGTGGCCATCCGCGCCCAGGTGGCCAGCGCCATCAACTTCGTCATCTGCTGCGAGCGTCTGCACGACGGCAGCCGCAAGACGATCGCCCTGTCCGAGGTGCTCCCGCTCAGCGAGAAGGGCGAGTACCGCACCCAGGACATCTTCGTCTTCACGCCGGTGACGAAGGACGAGGAGGGCCACATCCTCGGCTACCACGCGCCCACCGGCATCATCCCCAGCTTCGTGGACCGGGCGCGCGCCTACGGCTTCAACGACCTGGACGAGTCCTTCTTCGACCCGGCCACCTACGGCGTGCCCCCGCCGCCCTCCTTCCGCCTGGGCGAGTCCTACAACGTGCGCTGGGTGCCCTCGCTCAAGCACCGCGAGCGCGGCGAGCCGGATCCTCCAGCTTCAAGAAGGAATGGTTGGCGTTCGAACAAAGGCTCAAGGACGAGGCGCACGACGCCCAGGGGGGCAAGCCCGCCGCGGCGCCCGCCGTGCAGGTGCAGGTGCCCGCCGCGCTGACGCCTCCACCGGTGGCGACCCCGCCGGCCCGGCCGGCGCTCCGGCCCAAGCCCCCGCCGCCGGTGGAGTTCGACGCGCCGCTCGGGGACGACGACAAGACGCCGCCCCCCACGCCCAACCCCTTCGCCATGGACGGAGACGAGGGTCTGCCCCCCATGGACGAGCCCAAGGTGCAGGTCGCCGCGGACCTGCAGGAGGAGATGGAGGCCACCCAGAGCCGGGCCCCGCGCTCTCGCGAGCGTCGCGTCCCACGCCTCCCGCCCGGCCCGCGGCGTCCGTGCCCCAGCGGCCCGCGTCGACGCCCGTGCGCCGTCCGATCGCGTCCCGGCCGCCGCCGCCGGTGCCGGACGAGGACCTGGTGGATGACGCGTCGCAAGACAATTCCGAGAAGACGGCCATCCGGGCCATGCCCGAGAAGCCGCGCCGCTGACCCGCGCCCCGTGGGGCCGGGCATCCGGAACCCGACCTCACGGAGAGGCCGTGTCCTTGCGGCAAGCACGACATGAGGGGAAAGTGGCACCCCGTGTTCCTCTCCCTTCTCACCACGCTCGTCGTGCTCGGCCGGCCCCCGCCTCTCCTCCCAGTGCCTCGCCGCTCACCGTGCTGATCGCCCCACCCGATGCCGCGGGAGTGCCGCCCCACATCGTCTCCTTCGCCCAGGAGCACGTGTACGAGCAGCTCAAGACCGAGGGCCTGCAGGTGATTCGCGCCTCGGAGCTGTCCCAGGGCTTGCCGGCCGCGCAAAGAAAGGCGGTGCTCGGATGCAACCGCCTGGAGGCCGCCTGCCGCATCACACTCGGGGAAGCGGCCGTGGCCGACGTGGTGATGATCGCCGAGCTGGTGCAATTCCTCAGCGGCTACCGGGTGGGGCTCAAGGCCTACGCCACGCGGGACGGGGAGCTGCTCGCCGAGTACTACGTGCCGGGCGTGCACGAGGATCAGCTCCTCGACGCCTTCACGGAGGCGAGCAACAAGGTGCTGCCGCCGGTGCTGCGCGCGCTGCGTCCCGCCCAGGAGCCCGTGGCCCAGACGCCCACCGTGACGCCGGGAGCGCAGACACCGGGTGCCATGTCCCCCGGAGCGGCCACCGTCCGTCAGGGCACGCCGGAGTGGGCGTGGATGCCGGCCGCCGGAGGCGCGGTGATGCTGGGCCTGGGGACGTTGTTCACCATCCAGGCGGGCAACAACCACTACCGGCTGAGCAACGGGAACTTCAGCACGCCCGCGGACGCTCGGGCCGAGCGGGACGCGGGCCTGCGCAATCAAGCGCTGGGCACGACGGGCATCGTGCTGGGCGTGGCCGGGGTGGCGACGACGGGCGCCCTCTATCTGCTGAAGGGCAAGAGCCCGCTGGACGTCCTCCCCGTGCGGCCCACCGTGTCGGTGGGGCCCTCGGGCGGCTCGGTGGGACTGGTGGGAACGCTGCCGTGAGAAAGCACATGCGAGACAACAAGGGCTTGTGGATCCTGGGCGGCGCGGCGGCGCTGGTGGCGGCCTGGGGCTGCTTCGACATCAATGGCGCCTTCAAGCAGTGTGTGGAGCGGGGCGACTGTCCGGTGGAACCCGGCACGTGTGACCCGAGCTACCGGGACGTGCCGGATGACAGCTTCTCGGACGCCAACTGCGATGGCATCGACGGCACGGAGAAGGAGGCCATCTTCGTCGACGCGAACACGGGGGATGACGAGCGCCTCAACGTGGGCCAGAAGATGACCCCGTACCGCACGCTCGGGGCGGCGCTGGCCCAGGCCGTCCAGTCCGGCAAGTCCATCTACCTGGCCCAGGGCGACTACAACGAGCAGAGCCTCCAGTTGGACAAGCCCGTCTCCCTCTACGGCGGCTACTCGGGCACCAACGGGGAATGGAAGCGCGGCCCGCAGTACACCACGCGCATCACCGTGCCGGGCATTGGCCTGACGGTGATGAACCTGGGCCAGGACGCGGGCGTCACCCTGGACCGGCTCACCGTTCAAGCCACGTCACTGCCGGGCGTGGCGGGCGCTCCGTGCATTGGCGTGCGGGTGCTGGATTCGGGTGGGGTGCGGCTGCGCAATCTGGCGGTGACGGCGGGTGCGGGCAGCCCGGTGCCTCGGCCCCCAGCGCGTCTCCGGCCACCGATGGCGGGGCGGGCTTGCCCGGGACCAATGGAACGGAGGGGGCGATGGCGGCCTGCCCGGCCCGAGTGACTGCAACCCCGCCGGGTTCGGGCAGGGGGAAATGGAGGCATCTTCACGGCCTTCGCGACTCGAGGACAAGCTGGCGGACCGGGCGTGGAGGGCGGGAGCGCGGGTTGTGACGGGGGTCCCGATACCAACTGTGACGTTCTCGCTGGAGGGCCGGGACAGAATGGCCTGAATGGAGACGCCGGCACCCCCGGCCAGGAAGGCGATGGCATTGGGCTCGCGACCCAGGGCGTATGGAGCGCGAGTTCCGGCGAGCAGGGCAAGCCGGGCATGGGGGGAACCCACGGCGGCGGCGGGGGTGGCGGTGCGTTGGTTCTCGTCGGCGGCGGATTGAACGGCGGAGGCGGAGGTGGCGGTGGAGCTGGCGGCTGTGGCGGACAGGGGGGTCTGGGTGGCCAGGGTGGAGGCGCCTCCATCGCCCTGCTGATCATCAACGGGCAGGTCTCCGTGGAGCACTGTGCCCTGCGCACGGCGGGTGGAGGCAAGGGCGGAGTGGGTGCACCAGGCGCCGAGGGCGGCCAGGGTGGAGTCGGCGGCCTGGGCGGAGTCGGCGAGACCGGGAGCGGTTCGAAGGGTGGAAACGGCGGCAAGGGGGGTGACGGAGGAAGGGGCGGCCGGGGTGGCAACGGCGGCAGCGGCGGAGGGGGGCCCTCGGTGGGCGTGTGGTGCCAGGACTCGTCCGTCAGCGCCCAGGAAACCACCCTCACCCTGGGGGATGGGGGCGTGCCGGGCGCACTCACTGGCAACCCGGGGCTGCGCAAGGACTACCACCAGTGTCCGGGCTTCCCGTGACGACGAAGGGGAACGAAAGGTGGCGGCTCCTCGGCTCCGGGTTGGCGCTGGTGGTGGCCTCCGGCTGTCTGGACTTCGAAGGGGCCTACAGGGAATGTCAGCGCGACGGGAAGTGCCCGGTCTTCCCTCAAGAGTGTGATCCGAGCTTCCCGGACGAGCCGGATGACACGTTCGTGGATGCCAACTGCGATGGCATCGACGGCACGGAGAAGGAGGCCATCTTCGTCGACGCGCTCACGGGGCAGGACGAGCGCCTCAACGCGGGCGGGAAGAGGACCCCGTACCGCACGCTCGGGGCGGCGCTGGCCCAGGCCGTCCAGTCCGGCAAGTCCATCTACCTGGCCCAGGGCGACTACACCGAGCAGGAGGTCCTGCTGGACAGGCCCGTCTCCCTCTACGGCGGCTACTCGGGCATGGACGGGAACTGGGCGCGCGGCCCGCAGTACACCACGCGCATCACCGTGGGGGGCATTGGCCTGACGGTGATGAACCTGGGCCAGGACGCGGGCGTCACCCTGGACCGGCTCACCGTTCAAGCCACGTCGCTGCCGGGCGTGGCGGGCGCTCCGTGCATTGGCGTGCGGGTGCTGGATTCGGGTGGGGTGCGGCTGCGCAATCTGGCGGTGACGGCGGGTGCGGGCAGCCCGGGTGCCTCGGCCCCCAGCACGCCTCCGGCCGCCGATGGTGGGGCGGGCTTCCGGGGGAACAATGGAGAGGCGGGCGGCGCGGGGGCCTGCCCGGCCCGAGTGACTGCAACCCCACCGGGTTCGGGCGGGGAGGAAATGGGGGCACCTCCACGAGCCCCTCGGCTCGAGGACAAGCCGGCGGACCGGGCGTGGGGGGAGGGAGCGCGGGTTGTGACGGGGGTTACGGTTCCGGCTGTGCGGATTTCGATGGAGCGCCGGGGCAGAACGGCCTGAACGGAGATGCCGGCACCCCCGGCCAGGAAGGCGATGGCCTCGGAAGGGTGACCCAGGGCGTGTGGAGCGCGAACTCCGGCGAGCAGGGCAAGCCGGGCACGGGGGGCACCCATGGTGGCGGCGGGGGCGGCGGCGCATTGGCCGCCGTCGGCAGCGGATTGAACGGCGGAGGCGGAGGTGGCGGTGGAGCCGGCGGCTGTGGAGGACGGGGCGGCCTGGGAGGCCAGGGCGGAGGTGCCTCCATCGCCCTGCTGCTCATCAACGGGCACGCCTCCGTGGAACACTGCGCCCTGCGCACGCTGGGTGGAGGCAAGGGCGGAGTGGGTGCACCAGGCGCCGAGGGCGGCCAGGGTGGACCCGGAGGCGAGTGGGGAGTCGGCGCGGCCTCGGGCGGTATCAGGGCCGGAAGCGGCGGCAAGGGCGGTGACGGAGGCAAGGGCGGCCGGGGCGGCAACGGCGGCAGCGGCGGAGGTGGGCCCTCGGTGGGCGTGTGGTGCCAGGACTCCTCCGTCAGCGCCCGGGAAACCACCCTCACCCTGGGGGACGGAGGCATGCCGGCGTGCTCTCGGGCAACCCGGGGCTGCGCGAGGACTCCCACCAGTGTCCGGGCTTCCCCTGACGGCGAGGGGGGCCAATCACCCCCCTGGACGCCCGCCCGCTTGTGGGAATCCGGCTCAGGTCTGATAACCTGGGAATAACTCCCCAATGGCTGACTCCCGTAACTGCGAAACCTGCGGCGGCACCGTGCCCGTGGACACGGACATCTGTCCGCGCGACGGCACCGTCCTGCTCGATTTCTCGACGGCGCCGCGCCTGGCCGACCCTGGTAACACCCGGGAGACATCACCCGGCAAGAACGTGCACGTCATGGAAGACGTCTCCGCGCAGGACACCCTCGTCGGATTGAAGGTCGGTGAGTACGAGCTCGGCCAGCGCATTGGCGTGGGCGGCATGGGGCTCGTGTACGACGGCATCCAGCCCCTCATCGGCAAGCGCGTGGCGGTCAAGGTGCTGCGCCCCGAGCTCGCCGCCGCCGAGGAACAGGTGGCGCGCCTGCTCGCCGAGGCCCGCGCCGTCAACGCCATCCGCCACCGCGGCATCGTCGACATCTTCGGCTTCGGCCAGGTGCCCGACGGCCGCCAGTACATCATCATGGAGTACCTCGAGGGGGTGGCGCTCGACGCGCACCTGGCCGAGCGCGGCCGCATCCCCGTGCCCGAGGTGCTCGACATCCTCGACGAGGTGCTCAGCGCGCTCGGCGCCGCGCACGGCGCGGGCGTCGTCCACCGCGACCTCAAGCCGAGCAACGTCTTCCTCGTGAAGCAGCCGGATGGCTCGCGCTACGTGAAGCTGCTCGACTTCGGCCTCGCGAAGATGGGCCTGCCCGCCGGGCGCACCGCCCAGACGCGCACCGACATGGTCGTGGGCACCCCGGAGTACATGGCCCCCGAGCAGGCCCGCGGCCAGCCCGTGGGTCCCATGACGGACCTCTACGCGCTGGGCGTGGTGGCCTTCGAGATGATCACCGGCCGGCTGCCCTTCACGGGCACCTCGCCGGTGGACTTGCTGATGAAGCACGTGGACGCGCGGCCGCCCAAGCCCTCCGAGTTCCTCCCCGGGCTGCCCCCCGCGCTCGACGCCTTCATCCTGCAGATGCTCACCAAGGATCCCGAGGCGCGCCCCGGGTCCGCCGAGTTGCTGCGCCGGCAGTTGCAGCGGCTGCGCGACAGCCTCCAGGCGCCCGTCGAGGCCCCCGCGCCTCCGCCCGCGCCCTCCGCGCCCGTGCGCCAGTCCAAGCCCACGGTCGTCGAGTCCCAGCTGCCCGCGCTCCCGGAGCCCCCGCCCCTGGATGCGCAAGAGCCGCTGCCCACGCTCGAGCCGTTGAAGACGACGCCCTCCATCGAGCTGCCGCGCACGGGAGGCCACTCGCGGCGCTGGCTGTTGCCCCTGGGCCTGGGCGCGCTCGGCCTGGGCATCGTGGGAGGTGCCGTGCTCGTCCTGCGCGAGCGTCCGTCGCCGCCCGCGCCCCCGGTCGCCGTCGTGGCCCCGCCCCGCGCGGAGCCCAAGCCTCCGCCCCCGGTGACGAACCCGGTGACTCCGGCGCCGACTCCGGCCGCGGCTCCCGACCCGGGTCCGTCCGCCGTGGCCCAGGCTCCGACTCCCACCGGGGAGACCACCACCCCGGTGCCCGCGATCGCCCACGCCGACGACGCGCAAGGCTCGACGCAGAAGGGCCGGGTCGTGGCCACCACCGCCCAGGCGCCCACCCAGTTCATGCTCAACGGCCGCATCCGCAAGCTCAACAACGAGATCGAGGCGCGGCTGGCGACCGGCCAGAAGCTCAGCCCCGCCACCCGCCCCACCCTGGAGAAGATCCGCAAGAAGGTGGATGGGGCGGTGAGCGCGGAGGAGCGCCGCCAGGTGGCCACCGAGCTGGATGGTTGGGAGCGGCTCTTCCTGCCCCGACGGTGACGGGGCGGCGCCCGCTCAGCGGCGGCAGGTGACCGGCTGGGCCATCGCGTTGCGGGCCCGCTCCACGGTCACCAGCTTGTAGTCGGCCAGGTCCGCCAGCAGCACGTCCCGGTTCTGGCGGATGATGCTCTCGTTGCGGCACTGCACGGCGTCCACGTAGAAGCCGTGCGGCGGCAGGGTGAGCGACAGCTCGGCGAGCTGCGACAGCTCGAGCGCGTCCAGCTCCTTGCCGAAGAGCTTGTACACCGCGTCATCCACTCCGACGACGCCCCGCTCGAAGTAGACGCTGGCCAGATCGTAGGCGATGAGCTGATCCTTCTGGAGGAAGGAGTGCAGGCGGTGGGCGGCCACGGTCTGCTGCAGCGGCTCCTCGATGCCCAGCGCCATGGCGAGCCGCATGGCCAGCTTGCGCTCACACGAGCCATCCCCCGCGAGGTTGGCGCCCGTGGTCACCTTCACCAGCAGACGCCGGCCCACTTCGGCCCGTCCTCGCGCTCCGTCTGGAAGAAGGTGGGGCAGCCGAGCTGGGCGATGTAGAGGGCGACCAGATCCTTGGGCAGGCGGGAGAAGTCCGGCCGGAGGAACTCCACGGAGCGGCCCTGCTCGAAGGTGCCGGCGCGGATGCTCATGCGCTCGCCCTCGATGGAGTGGCGCAGCTGCTTCTCCAGGTCGAACTCGGTCTCCAACTGCGGCAACTTGCTGGCCGCATGGAGGTAGGCGGCCGGCAGCGCGACCCCCGCCAACCCGATGAGGAACAACACCAACCAGAGCACGGTCTTCACGCCCCCCACGCTATCAAAGGGAGACGGCGGGACGGGTCCACGTTAAACCTTCTTTTCACATGAACGACTGGCACCCCACCACCGTGGCGGCCGTGCTCCCCGCCGCGGAGGACCTCACCGAGCTCGTCCTGGACATCTCGGGCACCCCCCTGGTGGGACACCACCGGATGCCCGGGCAATACGTGCGCCTGTCGCTGCCAGAGCTGGGCGAGAGCATGTTCGCCATCGCCTCGGCGCCCGAGCCCTTCGGCACCCGGTGGGAGTTCCTCCTCAAGGGGGGCACCCCCCTGTGCGAGCGGCTCGTCACGCTCGAGCCGGGGGCTCGGGTGTACAGCATGCGGCCCGAGGGTCAGGGCTTCCCCCTGCCCCTGGCGCGCGGGCGGGGGTTGCTGCTGTTCGCCACCGGCTCGGGCATCTCCCCCATCCGCTCCGTCATCGAGAGCATCCGCCGGGAGCGCGTCGCCTACGGGCGGGTGACGCTCTTCTTCGGGGCACGCACCCCGCGCGCGTTCGCCTACGAGGACGAACTGCGCCACTGGGAGGAGGCGGGCATCCGCGTGGTGCGCACGGTGAGCCAGCCAGGAGCCAGCGGCTGGCAGGGGCTCACCGGCTACGTCCAGGCACACCTGAGCGAGGAGCCGGTGGAGGACACCGTGGCCTTCCTCTGTGGCCAGTCGAGCATGGTGAAGGGCGTCATCGAGGCGCTGCGCGCGCGGGCTGCCCCGCGAGGCCATCCACCTCAACTACTAGCGCCGCTGGACGCTGGGGGCGGCGTAGCGCACGGAGAAGAGGGCCGCGGCGGGCTCGCTCTGCTGATCTCCCGTCACCTTCTGCGGCGTCCACGCGGCCACGCCCACGAGCCGCCCGTCCGGGCCGAAGCGGGCCCGGCGCACGGACCAGCCCAGGCGGCGCTCGGCCACGGGGGCCTCCTGGCCCTCGCGCCAGAGCAAGAGCCGCTTGTCCCAGCTTCCACTCACGAGCGCGCGCCCGTCGGGGGAGATGCCCGCGGAGGCCACCACGCCCTCATGGCCCGTCCACTTGCGCAGCACCTCACCCGAGCCCGCGTCCACCACCGCCGCGGCGTTCCAGGCGGAGGGCGGCTCGACGAGGCCCTTCTTCTCCCGCTCGTACACGGCACGGGTGCGCTCGGCCTTCGCCGCCGAGAAGGCCACGCCCAGGCGGCGCCCGGCCACGTCGACGGTGACGTCGTTGACGTGCGCCTCGAAGGAGAACGTGGCGCGCGGGGCGAGCACCAGCGCCCGCTCCTCCCCGGCGGCCGGAGGCGCGGGGGCCTTGAGGGTGAGGACGGCCTCGGCCGTGGCCTCGTCGAACGCCACGTCCACGCGCTCGGCGAAGGGCGCGCCCAACACCCCCGCCACGTCCGCGGGGAGGCACGCGTCACACACCGCCACGTCCACGCCCTCGAGCACCAGGCCCTTGAAGCGCAGGCGCTGGGCCCGCACGAGCCGTGCCAGGGTGGAGCCGAGCGCGGTGGGCAGGGACACCGTCTCCTGGACGAAGGCCGTGTCGATGCCCGCCTCGCGCGCCGCCGCCGTGCCGAGCACGAGGGCCGGCGTGCGCGCATCCAGCGCGAAGCGCACCGGGGCGCCGCCATTCACGCTGCCCACCACCACCGCGTGGCCCGAGCGCCGCTCGAAATGCACCCGCGCGCCGTCACGCCGGGGTGCCTCCTCGCGCGTGGCGAGGACATGGATGCGCTTGTCCCACCCGCCCGAGTACAACGTCCCGTCCGGCGCGAAGGCGAGCGCGCTCACCCGGTCCGCATGGGGCCGCGCCTCGAAGGAGAAGCCCAGGTCCGCCACGCGCAGCACGGTGACGAGTCCCCGGGCACTGCCCACCACGAGGTAGCCGCCCGCCGGATGGAAGGCCACGGCGGTGAGGGGCTCCTCGGTGCGCAGGCTCGCCCGGGGCTCTCCGGTGGCCGCGTCGAACAGACGCACCACGCCGTCCCACCCCGCGCTCGCCAGGAGCGTGCCGTCGGCGGAGAAGGCCAGCGCCTCCACGTCGAACTCGGAGGGGTTGAGGGAGGCATCCACCACGCGCGCCGGCGGGGGCCCCAAGGACCAGAGCCCGAGCCGGTAGTCCTGCCCGGCCAGGTGCGTGAAGGCCACGCGCGCGCCGTCCGGCGAGAAGTCGAGCGTCCAGACGAAGTCGCGGCGCTCCAGCACGTCCGCGTCCGCGAGGCCCACCGCGTCTCCCGCGAGGTAGCCCCCCGGCGTGGACTCGAGCCGGGAGGAGACGTCGGGGGCGAGCACCGGCGCGGCGTGCTGGCAGGCGGTGAGCAGCAGGACTCCCGCGGCCCACCAGGCCCGCGGCGCGCCCCGGCTCACATGTCCCTCGCGGACGCTCTCTCGTCGGGAGTCACCTCGGTGACGCCCTTGTTGCTCACGGACAGCAGGAACAGGGGCTTGCGCGCCTCGCGCTTGTCGTCGAAGGACGTCTTGCCGGTGGCGCCGTCGAAGTCCTTGAGGTTGGCCAGCGCCTCGCGCAGCTCCGCGCGGCTCTGCGGGGCCTGCTTGCTCTCGAGCATCTGCCGCAGCATGCGCGCCGAGTCATAGCCGTAGGCCTCCAGCAGGCTCGGGTCTCCGTTGTACGCCTGGCGGTAGGCCTTCACGAAGCGCTGCGTGGCCGGGCGCTGCGAGTCCACGAAGAAGCCATCCACGTACACCGAGCAGTTGACGAACTTGCCCCCGCGCTCGACGAGCTCGGGCAGGCCGCTGGCGCCCTTGGCGCTGCTCCACGCGTTGGTGCCCAGCAGCATGACCGTCTTGAGGGTCTTCTTGCCCGTCGTCTTGCGGATGCGCTCCAGGTCGCGCGCGTCGCACGAGTTGGTGATGATGTCCTCCACCGCGAGCGCCGGGGCCACCGGGCTCACCCGCCGCCACTCGTCGGGGATGAAGATGGCCTCGAAGTCGATGATGGGCTCCACGCTGCCCTTCATCTTCTCCATGGCCTTGCGCTTGCGGAACGCGTCCTGGCCGCTCGTCTGCTGCTCCACCTCGCGCACGCCCTCGTAGTAGTCGCCCCGGTCCTCCAGGTAGTAGCGGCCCACGAGCTTCTTGGCCTCGGAGGTGAAGGTCGTCTGATCATGCGCGTACGTCTCGGCGCCGCGCACCTGGCCGCCATTGTCCACCACCTGGTCCCAGAAGTCGTTGGCCAGCTCCACGCCGTAGGGCAGGTTCGGATAGAGCATGGCGAAGCTGCGCAGGCCCTTCTCCTTCATGGCGTAGTCGGCGATGGCGCGCGCCTGGGCGGAGTTGGTGAGCATGTTGCGGAAGACGTACGGCCCGATGGCGGTGATGTCCTCCTGGCGCGTGAACGTGAGCAGCGGCACCTGGAGTTCCTCGGCCAGGAGCGCCGCGCGCCGCGAGTCCTCGGAGGCGATGGGGCCGAGCACCGCGATGGCGCCCTCGTCATAGGCCAGCTGCTCCATCGCCTGGCCGGTGAGGTTCGCATCGCCCTGGGTGTCCTTGACGACGAGCTCCACGTCGCTGCCGGACAGGGCCAGCTTCACGCCGCGCAGCACCGCCTCGCCCCAGGCCTTGTACTTGCCCGTCATGGGCAGCAAGAGCCCCACCGTCCGGGGCTGCACCACCACGCGCCGCGTGGCGCGCGTGAGCAGCTCGCGGGCCTGGGGCGCGAAGGGATGGGAAGGGGCCTCGGCGAGGAAGCGGTTGAGCGTCTCCTCCAGGCGCGTCCAGTCGCGCAGGTGGTAGTGGATGCGCGCCAGCTTGAAGGTGAGCACCGGCCGGGCGGGATGCGAGGCGGGCAGGCCCTCCACCACCCGGGCCACGTCCACGAAGCCCGCGCGCCCCTCCACCAGTTGCTGCACCCTGGCCACCGCGGCCTGCTGCTCCTCGGGCGTCTGCGCGCGGCCGGCCAGGTCCACGGCGATCTGCAGCGCCTGGCCATAGAGGCCCGCCTTCTCCCCGGCCTTCGCGGCGTCCTGGAGCAGTCGCACCTGCTCGGCGCCCTCGGCACGCTCGGCGAGGCTGGAGAGCATCAGATAGGCGTCGCGGTAGGCCCCCACCTCGAGCGCGGCGCGGCCCAACCGGAGCTTGGCGTCCTCGGCCTCGGGATGGAGCGGGTTCTCGAAGAGCAGCTCGTTGAAGGACTTGCGCGCGTTGGCGTAGTCCTGCGACTCGTAGAAGAGCACGCCGGCGCGGTAGAGCGCCTCCTGGCCCGCGGTCGTCTCGGGGTAGGCCTTGCGCACCGCGAGGAAGAGCTCCGCGCCCTTCTTGCCCGGCGCCGACTGGGCCTGCTGGGCCGCCTGCGCGAGCGCCGCGTCCGCCGCGGAGTCGTGGCGCGCCTTCACGGTGGGCTTGGTCGGGAAGGGGTTTTCCTGGGTGACTTCACCCGGCGAGGAAGGGGTGGAGTCGGTGCCGGAGCTCGTGGCGGAGGGCGTCTTGCAAGCGGCAAGCAGCATCGTCAGCGCGAGCAACAGGGCGCGGCACGGAGAAAGGCGGGCATCCATGGTAGGGGCGTGCATAGCAGTGGGGCGCTTCTGCGTCGACAGCCGAGCGGGGGGAAGATTCCCCGGGGAGCGCGGCCTGCCGTGCAGCCAACGTGCCGTCGCGTGTGCCCTCCGGACGCCCCGGGAGCGCACGTGGGGTGCGGAGCGGGGGCCACGGAGGTGTGGCCTCTGGGACTCGCCCGCTGGAATGGCGAAGAGGGGAGCGGGCGCCCGGGAAGGGCGGAATGCGTCGGGCGGGGCATTGCACTCCCCGCCCCCCGGTCACAACGTCAACGATCCGAGGTTCTCTCCAACCCAGGAGCACACGATGGCGCACAAGCCGACGAGGACGCGAGAGGGGTATGGGAGCACGAGCGAGCAGCGGCAGCGCAATCTGGAGGGGGATGCCTTCCAGGAGCGCGCGCCCCAGACCCCCGAGGAGAGCGAGGCGGCGCGCGGCTCACCCGACAAGGGCGGGCAGGTCATCCAGGTGAACGCCCTGCCCGAGCCGCTCGACGCCCAGGACTAGGACGCGTCCCCCCGCGCGAGGCTCGCGGCGGAGGCTCATGACGAGGCGGCCGTCGCGGAGCTCACGGGAGCGGGGACGAGCGCCGGGGCCCGGACGCCCTTGGACTCGGCGGTCACCCGCGCCATCACCTCCGTGCGGAGGGCCTCCAGGGCGAGGGGGGGCACCCGTCCCGCCACGAGCAGCCGGGCGAGGGCCTGGGACACGTCCGACGCCCCGAGCGTGGCCGAGCCCGCTTCCTCCAGGAAGGCCACCGCGGCGGACAGGGCCAGCACGGCCCTGGGGGCGGTCGCCGGGGAGGCGGCGCGTCCCGGACGCAGGCGTCGATGAGGCCGTCCAGCTCCTCCGAGTCCCGGCCCAGGATGACGCGCACGGCCTCGCGCGAGGGCCGCGTGAAGCGCCCCCGGACTCCTGGAAGGCCGCGAGTGCCAGGGCATACGCCACCGCCGAGGCGCTCTCGGCCTCCGCGGGAGCCGCGCCCAGCCGGCCCGCCACATCCCGGGCCAGACTGGCGAGCAGGGAGCCCCACGCCCCCGCTCCTCCCAGCATCGCGAGCGCCGCGTCCACCACGCGCGAATGCCAGCGCGCCGCGCGGCCCATCCCTCCGGTCCCGCCCGGGGCCGCGCTCTCCAGGTCCCCGGCCTCCCCCCGGAGGTGGCGCCCTCCTGACGCGGGTCCGAGCCCGCCGCGGGCACCCGCTGGAACGACTCCCCGGCGCGCTGCACGGCCTCGCCCCGGTAGAAGCGGCCGATGGCGCGGCGCAGCGCGCCCTGGGTGGCGTAGATGCCGCGCACGGTCTGCCCGGTGATGAGCTTCAGCTCGTCCAGACGCGCCAGGTCGCGGGGCTCGCGCATGGCGCACACCAGCACCCCGGCCTGCTGGGACACCGGCACCACCTCCAACCGCTCGGCCTTCTCCAGCGGCAGCAGGGGCAGCAGCACGCGGGGCACGGGCATGGTGCGCAGCACCCGATCCGAGATGAAGGGGATGCCGCTCTGCTCGCTCAGGGCGCGCACCACGTCCTCCTCGGACAGCAGCCCCTCGGCGACGAGCAGCTCGCCGATGCGCCCGCCGGAGCTGCGCTGCCGATCCAACGCGCCCCGGAGCTGCGGCTCCGACACCTTGCCGAACACCAGGAGCATCTCGCCCAGCTTGCGGTGCGCCGGACGCATCACCCGCGTGGCCAGCTCCAGGACGCCCGTGTTGGCGGGGAGAGCCGAGACGGGAGCACGGCCCGGCTCCGTCTGTGTCCGCACGGGGGTGGGCGTGACTGGCCGGGGCCCTCCGAGGAACGGCGGACGCGAGCGCACCGAGGTGAGCGGCGTCGGGCGCTGCAGCCCCACGTCCGCGCCCAGGCGGATCTCCTCCCCGAGCGCCTCGGGGGAGCCGCCGTCCACGCCCTCCAGGAGCGAGCGACGTCCCGGGAGGCAGCGCTGGAAGAGCGCCACCACGTCCTGGGGCCCCACGCGCAACCGGTGCTCGAAGAGGAAGTCGCGCAGCGCGTCCGCCAGATCGCGCGCCCGTTGGAAGCGCGCCGCCGGATCCGGCGCCAGCGCCCGGGTGATGATGCTCCAGAGCGCCGCCGGCACGCCGGGCAGCGGCACGAGGCGCCGCACGTCGAACTGGGCGATGGCGCGCAGCGTCTGGAAGGAGTCCGTCCCCTGGAAGAGCTGCCGGCCCGAGAGCAACTCGTAGAGCAGCAGGCCGGTCAGGAACAGGTCCGCGCGCTGATCCACCTCGGCGCCCTTGACCTGCTCGGGTGCGAGGTAGCCCGCCTTGCCCTTCACTACACCCACCTGGGTGCCGCTCTGGGCGTTGAGGGCCTTGGCGATGCCGAAGTCGGCGAGCTTCACCTCGCCCCGGCTGGACACCAGCACGTTGGACGGGTTGACGTCGCGGTGGATGATGTGGAGCGGCCGGCCCGCCGCGTCCACGCGGCCATGCGCGTAGGCGAGCCCCTCGGCGATCTGCTGGACGATGAAGCACACCTCGCGCAGTCCGAGCAGCAGGCCCCGCGCCGCCGCGCCGCGCTGGAGGGCGCGCAGGTTCTCCCCCTCCACCCACTCCATCACCATGTAGTACTGGCCCTCGAGCGCCCCGAGGTCGAGCACCTGCACCACGTTGGGGTGCTGGAGACAGACGGTGAGCCGGGCCTCGCGCAGGAAGAGCTCCACGAACTCCCGATCCCTCGCCATGGACGGCAGGATGCGCTTGACGGCCACGGACTTGTCGCACCCCTCCGCGCCCACCACCTTGGCGAGAAACACTTCCGCCATTCCGCCGACCGCCAGTTTGCGGATGAGTCGGTACGTGGCCATGCCCACCCCCCTTCCCAGGGTTGAAGGCTCGGTATGCGCACGCCCCGCGGCGTTGGTGAGTGTCCTTCTCCCGGGGACGCCATGAACGTCCAGACCCGGGCATTGCAACCGAGGCGACCCGGCCACTTCGTTCACCGATGGCCAGCTCGCCACGACTCCAGGTCCGGTGGGGTGAGCCGCGCTCAAGGCGGATACCCCAACACATGCCCCCGCATCGCCCTCCCTCTCCCCGAATCCCGTCCGCTTGAAGGATTCGAGGAGGGAGCAACAGGCGGCTAGCCGAACAGCTCGCGCACCTTCTCGAAGAAGTTCTTCGACTGCGGGTGCGCTTCCTCGCCGCTGGCATCGGCGAACTTCTCGAGCAGCTCGCGCTGCTTCTGGGTGAGCCCGGTGGGCGTCTCCACGATGACGCGCACGTGCTGGTCGCCGCGCTGGCCGCTGTGCAGGTGCGGAATGCCCTTGCCCTTGAGGCGGAACACCTTGCCGGACTGGGAGCCCTCGGGGATGGTCATCTTCACCTTGCCGTCGAGCGTGGGCACGTCGATCTTCGCGCCCAGCGCCGCCTGGGTGAAGGAGATGGGCACCTCGCAGTAGACGTCGTAGTCCTCGCGCTGGAAGAGCGGGTGCTCTCGCACGATGACCGTCACGTACAGGTCGCCCGCGGGGCCGCCCCGGTCTCCCGGCTCGCCCATGCCCGTCAGCCGCACCCGCGTGCCGTTGTCCACGCCCGGCGGGATGTTGACCTCGATGACCTCGTCACTGGGCACCTTGCCCGAGCCCTTGCACTTGCCGCACGGGTCCGGCACCACCGCGCCCGTCCCGCCGCACTCGGAGCACGGCCGCGACACGGCGAAGAAGCCCTGGGTGAAGCGCACCTCGCCCGCTCCGCCGCACGTGCCGCACGTCTTGGGCGCCGAGGCGCTCTTGCTGCCCGTGCCCGAGCACGTGTCGCACTTCTTCGGCCGCGGAATCGGCACCTTCGGCCGGCAGCCGAACGCCGCCTCCTCGAAGGAAATCTCCAGGTTGAAGCGCAGGTCCGCGCCCCGGTTGCTCGCCCGGCGCCCCCTCGTCCCCCGAAGATGTCTCCGAAGATCTCCCCGAAGATGTCGTTGATGTTGACGCCCTGGAACCCGCCGAACGGGTCTCCCCCGGCCGCCCCGCCCACCCCCGCGTGACCGAACCGGTCGTAGCGGTTGCGGCGCTCCGGATCACTCAGGATCTCGTAGGCCTCCGAGGCTTCCTTGAACTTCTCCTCGGCCTCCGCGTTCCCGGGGTTGCGGTCCGGGTGATACTGCAGGGCTACCTTGCGAAAGGCGCTCTTGAGTTCCTGCGCCGAGACGGTCTTCTGGACCCCCAGCACCTCGTAATAGTCCCGCTTCTGGCCCGAAACCGCTGGCATTGCTTCAAACCCCTGGATTTATTGGACTTTGGCCGCGCGTGGCGAATTCCGAGCCACTATAACGCAGCGCTGGGGTCCAGCAATCCGCGCCCGCCCCGGCGAGGGAGCGGGCGCATCTCGGGGTGGACGCCTGGGGACGAGCCCTCAGACGGTCCAGATGCGGTTGGCCGTCAGCTCCATGCGCGCCGGGCGGCGCTTGAGGATGGGGTCGATGATGCCCCGGCTGACCGACCACTTGGGAACCACGAAGTGGAGTTCCGCGTTGTAGAGCTTGGCGGCGCTCGACAACAGGCTCCAGCGGTTCTCGGCGGCGGGCTCATCCACCATGCCCGGCGTGACGATCTCCAGGATGATGGGCGTCCGGGCCGAGTCGGACTGGCGGCAGGTGAAATCCGGCCGGTGGTCCTCGATCGTCCCCGAGAGCACGGGGGGTGGCAGGAAGCCGGGCAGGCGAGCCTTGATGTCCGTGCAGCCGATGGTCCTGAAGTACTCCGCCATCAGCCACAGCAATCGACGACGCTCCTCGTCCTCGACCACCGGCTCGCAGCCCGGGCTGTTCAGCACTTCTTTCTCAGTGTTGTTCGTGTCCATGGCTAGCCGAAAGCTGTCCGTCCCTGGCCGTTGAGGCAATGAACGCACCTACATGGCCAGCCGGGAGGGCCGTGGGGCAGGCGGCCGGGCGAGTCCCTTTGCCTGGGCCCTGGCGCGATGACACAGTGCGCGCCTCGCCGTGGCGCCTCGTCCCTCCCCACACGTCTATCGTCGGCTCCTGGGTCATGTGCGGCCCTACCGCCTGCTGCTCGGAGCGGGACTGGGTGCGTCGCTCGTGGCCGCCGGGGCCACCTCCACCTACGCCTGGCTGGTGGGGCCGCTGTTGCGCGCGGTGCTCACCGGCGGCCCGGTGGAGCTCGCGGGCGTGAAGCTGCCCGGAGAGCGGCTCCTGGGCGTGCTGCCGCTGATGGTGGTGGGCGTGGCGGTGCTCAAGGCGGGCGCGAACTACCTCCAGGGCGGGTGGATGCAGCGGCTGGGACAGCGGGTGATGGCGGACCTGCGCGCGTCCCTCTACGCGCGCCTGCTGTCCTGGCCCCCCGCCTTCTTCGAGCGCCAGCACTCGGGCGAGCTCCTCACGCGCTTCACCGCGGACGTGCCCCTGGTGGAGTTCTCCGTCACCCAGGCGCTCTCCTCGTATGTGCGCGACGGGCTGCAGATTCTCGCGCTGCTCGTCACGTGCCTGCTCATCGACGCGAAGCTCTTCCTGCTCACCTTCGTGGTGATGCCGCTCACGGTGCTGCCGGTGCGCGCCTTCACCCGCTCGCTCAAGAAGGTGGCCCAGCGCTCGCAGACGAGCCTGGGCGCGCTCACCGCGCTGACGGCCGAGCAGTTGCAGACGCTGCCGGTGGTGCGGGCCTATGGTGCCGGGCCCCGGGCGCTCGCGCGCTTCGAGACCGAGGCGGCGCGCTACCTCGGGGAGATGCGCCGCTCGCTCTTCCTGCGCGGCGCGTACAGCCCCACCGTGGAGTTGATGGGGATGGTGGGCGTGGCGGTGGCGGTGGCCTGGGGCGCGCGCGCCATCTCCGGGGACCCCTCGCTCTCCGGACGGCTCCTGTCCTTCATCACCGCCACGCTCCTGCTCTACCAGCCGGTGAAGTCGCTCAGTGGCACGCTCTCCCAGGTGGTGACGGGCCTCGTCGGCGCCGAGCGCCTCTTCGCGCTCGCGGACCAGCCCGTGCCGCCGGATGAGGGCGAGGACGCCCCGCCCCTCGCCCAGGCCCTGACGCTCTCGGGCCTGCGCGTCACCTACCCCGACGGCCGCGAGGCCCTGCGGGGGGTGGACCTCACGGTGCCCGCGGGGCCCGGGTGGCGCTGGTGGGCGCGTCCGGCGCGGGCAAGACGACGCTCTTCTCCGTGCTGCTGGGCTTCCTGCCTCCCAGTGGCGGCACGGTGAGCTGGGATGGCGTGCCCCTGTCACGGCTCAAGCCCTCGAGCGTGCGCGAGCGTCTGGCGTGGGTGCCCCAGGAGCCGGTGCTCTTCTCCGGCAGCGTGCGGCACAACGTCCTGCTCGGGCGGCCGGACGCCTCGGACGCGGACGTGTGGGAGGCGCTGCGACTCGCGCACGCCGAGGACTTCGTGCGCGCCCTCCCTGGGGACTCGACGAGCCGGTGGGCGAGCGCGGCGCGCGGCTGTCGGGAGGACAACGCCAGCGCCTCGCCCTCGCGCGGGCCTTCCTGCGCCAGCCCTCCGTCCTCCTCTTGGACGAGCCCACCAGCGCCCTGGATGCCCAGAGCGAGGCGGCGGTGGGCGCGGGCCTCGCCACCCTGATGAAGGGGCGCACGGTGCTCGTCATCGCCCACCGACTGTCCACCGTGCGCGACGCGGACCTCATCGTCGTCCTCGACGCCGGGCGCGTGGTGGAGGCCGGCCCCCATGCCGAGCTGTCCGCCCGGGGCGGCCGCTATGCCCAGCTCCTCGGTGAAGGGGCCGTCGCCGCCTAGCGAACAGAAGGAGCACCGGCGGTCGCCCGCTCGTCCCCCCCACCCTCACGGAGCGTTCACTGCTCGTCGGCCGTTCCATACTTGGGGGCAAATTCATGATTTCACGGGATTCGGTTTATACTCTTTAAACCATGCTGACTCCCGTCAGATTCACGCCGCTCCCCGGACTGTTGCTCGCCGCGCTTCCCCTCCTGGCGATGGGGAGCGTCGGGCTCGCGCTCCCGCCGCTGCTGGGTGGAGGCGCCGAGGTGTGGCGGATGGCGGGTGCGCCGGCCTCTACAGCGTCTTGATGTGGCTGGGCATCGGGGTGACGCTCGTGCTCTCGACGCTGCTGTGCCGGGGCTCCGCGGGCCGGCACGCGCCGCTGGTGCTGCTGGTGGGGCTGGCCACCCTGCCCTGGCTGCTGGGCATCGCCGGCACGCAGGAGGCGATGCGCCGGGTGCTGGCGGCGCTCCCGGAAGTGGGGGACGCGACGCGCTGGCCATGCTGGCCGCGGGCACCGGCGAGGCCATGGTGACGCGCCGGCTGGGGGCGTGGACGAGCGCGGCGCTGCTCGGCGCCGTCGCGGTGGGACTCGTGCTGGTGCACAAACACCGGCGCGCGGGAGAGGACTCCGAGCGGATGCTCGGCGCCGCGCTGGCGCTGGTGCTGGGCTTCAGCGCCCTGCTCGCGGCGCTCGAGGCCCACCTGCTCGTGGATCTGCTCACGCCCCGGGCCCTGCCCGACACCGGGGACCCCGCCGCGCGGCTCGCCACGGACACCTCGCGGCTCACCTCCTTGCAGGAGCTGCGCTGGGCGCTGCTGGGCGCCCTGACGGTCCTCGGACTCGCGCTCGTCGGCTGGCGGTTCTTCCCACGCCCGAGGGCCGTGGCCCAGTGGGCGGGAAGCCTCACGCTCATGGCGATCGCCGCGGCGGTGCTCGCGCTGGACACGCGGCCCCTGCAACTCGCGGCCTGGGGCGCGTGGAGGGCGGATGCCTCGCACATGTCGCCCTCCTCGCGGCTGCCCCACGTGCTGGCCGGCGCGCTGGGCGCGGTGCCCGCCGCGCACTGCGCCAAGCCCGCGGTGCGCACCGGGCCCTGAGCCCAGACGCCTCACCAGACGCCTCAGAGGAGCCAGAACAACAGGGCCACGCCCACCACGAGCCCCACCGCGAGCACGAGCAGCATGGTGAGGCCCTCGCGGCCCTGCCGGCGCTCCAGGTCCGAGGCGATGGCGCTCGGGGGAATGAGGGGAACGGGCGCGGAGGCCACTTCATTGGGCGCGCGAGCGGGGCGGGAGCCGCCACGGGAGGTGGAGGCGGGGGAGCCGGCAGCGGGTTGCCGGCGAGCGCGAGGCTCTGGCGCGCGAGCCCGAGCACGCGCTGGATGTGGAGGATGTAGCGATCCTCGCCCTGGTAGTCCTCGAGCGCGAGCGCGGCGCGCAGCAGCCGCTCGGGCACGGGCTCGCGGTCGGGGTGGACGACGCTGGCCTCGGTGCGCGCGGCGTCCACCTGCTCCACGCGTCCGGTGCGCAGGCCCACGCCGCTCGTCCACACACAGTGCTCGCCCAGGAGCGTCAGCTCCTGGCGTTGCACCCGCCCCTCGGGGTCCACGAAGGACAGCAGCTCGGCGCCCTGGGCGGACAGGTGCCAGACCGAGCGTTGACCGTCGTCGCCGGGAGGCCCTTCCACGGGGCGGGCCAGGGACAGCGCCTGGATGGCGAGCTTCACTTTCTGGGACGACGGTTCGCTCATGAGAGGCGGGGCAGCCTAGGGATGGAAGGGCGAAAACGGAAGGCGCTCGTGACAGAGAGGGGCCGTCCAGGACAGAACGGGTCATTCAGTCCCCCGGCTCCCTGGTGGGTTCTGGGAGGCAAGGGGCCCCTCCAGGGGCTACGGTGAGGAGTATGAGCCGTTCCCGTTCCAAACAGATGGAGTTCGTCCACGAATTCGAGGGTGCGCAGGTGCTCGACGGGCTCCTGGAGCTCGCGGGCGTGCCGCACGACAGCCTCACGGTGCTCGCCCACATGCGCCAGGCCCACGCCGAGGGACGCCCCTCGAGCGAGGTGATTCCGAGCCTCTTCGAGCGCGAGCCCCGCTTCGAGTCCCCGGAGCTCGCGCGCCGCTTCTTCCAGAACCTGCTGGGGCTGTGGGACCTGGTGCAGGAGGGCAAGCAGGTCCGGCTGGAGGACGGCCCCCGGCCGCCGCGTCCGAAGAAGCAGAAGGGGGAGCCCCCGCCCGTCTTCGCCCCGGGCGAGCCGGACACGGCATTCGTGGAGGCCGCCCGGCGTTACCTGGAGGACGACGAGAAGGCACGTACGCGACTGCACGATTCGTTCGAGAACCGGCAGGACGCGCTGCTGGGGGAGCTTGACGCGGCGGGGTTCACGGACGAAGGATATGCCGTTGCCCGTCACTTGCTCTTCGAGCTGCACGCCATGCTGGAGCTGGGGTGGCCACGAGGAGTGGCGGGAGTGCCCCCCGAGGCGTTGAGGGGGACGGGCACGGAGCTTCCGCCGGTGCCCACGGCGCTCGCCGCGTACGCGGACGAGGCCCTGTTCGAGGCGGAGCACGACGAGGAGCACCCCCTGGCGCCCGAGGAGCTGACACGCGTCCGTTCCCTGGTGAAGAGCGGCCGGCGGCGCTGTGGGGGGCTCGCAAGGGGAAGTGACGCAATGGCACGTGACAGGGATGACGATCGGGGCGGCGGCGGATTCTCCGGCAAGCGCACGAAGACGTGGCGGGAGCTGGACGCCCAGCGCGGCAAGGGCCGGGGCCACACCTCGCGGCAGGATGACCCGGCGCAGCAGCGCATCGAGCGCAGCGCCTCCTACGAGAAGTACAAGTCGGCCGCGGACGCGCTCTTCAATGGCGGCGAGCTGCCCGAGGGCCTGGCGAAGACCTTCGATCCGGAGGGCAAGCGCAAGGCGCAGAAGCAGGCCATGCAGAAGGTGCTGGAGAGCGCCGAGGACCCACGCGCCTGGGCCCAGGGCGTGCTGGACTACCTGGAGAAGTACCCCGAGCTGCCCGAGGACCCGTACTTCCTCGACAGCCTGCTGGGCCACCCGAAGGAGCGCATCGCGGACAAGGCGCTTGGCAAGCTGGAGGCGATGGAAGCCGAGGGCAAGCTGGTGAAGGGCAAGCTGCCCAAGAGCCTGGACCAGCGGCTCAAGGGCATCGAGATGACCCACTCGGATCCCGAGACCCAGGAGCGGGCCAAGGCGCTGCGCGAGAAGGTGCGCGCCTGAGCGAGTGCTCAGGGGATACGCATGCCCACGCTCGACATAAAACCGTTGTTGGTCACGGAGACGGATCGCATCGAATGGAAGGAGTCCGCGCGCGAGGACAAGATCCTTCAGGCGGTTTGTGCCCTCGCCAATGACCTGGGAGACACCAGGCGACCTGGTTATCTCCTCGTTGGAGTGGACAAGAACGGCGGGATCAAGGGAATCGCCGCGACGGGTACGGGGATCGACGAGGAACTACGTACGCTGAGCGATCGGCTCCGAAGCATCAAGATCCTCCCAACTCCCACCTTCGACCTCGAAGCACTCGAGGTCGAAGGAAGGCTGCTTTTCGCCATCACGGTCCACCCGGCCCCTGTACTCCCCGTGGCGGTCGACTCCGTGGTCTGGGTCCGAAGTGGAACGACAACGGTACGTGCGCGAGACGCCGACCTGCAACGGCTCCGGGACCGCCAGTCCGCGCAGAACCGGACCTTCGATTCACGCATCGTGGCCAACGCGACCCTCGATGACCTGAACATCGCGGAGCTTCAACGGGAGTACGACGCCGAGAAGGAAATCGACGATGAACAGGACTCCTTTCCTCCGCTGGAGAACTGGTTGATGCAGCGGCAGCTCGTCGAGCGCGTCCATGGCACCTGGCGCCCCAATCACACCGCCATACTCGCCTATGGCCGGAGTCCACAGACGTTCCTTCCCGGCGCCTACGTCGATTTCATCCGGTACACAGGAACGGACGTGGATGCGGAAATCGCATCGCGGAAGACGGCGACGGGCACGCTCTCCGACCAGTTGGACGTTCTCTGGGCCCAGCTCGAGGCGAACAATTCATCCACACCGCCCGTCCGCTGGGCTTCAAGCACCGTTCGTCAACGACTACCCGCCCCAGGCGCTCAAGGAGCTCGCGCGGAATCTCGTGCAGCACCGCGCGTACGAAGGAACCAACGCCCCCTCACGAGTCGAGTGGTACGACGACCGGGTGGAGTTCTCCAATCCGGGAGCCCCCTTTGGCAGGGCCAGCGAAGGCTCCTTCGGTGAGCATTCCGATTATCGGAATCCCACCATCACCGCCACGCTGGCGGCACTGGGCTATGTCGAGGCGGCGGGTAGGGGCATACGTCGAGTCAGACTGGCTCTAAAGCGTGCCGGGTACCCCGACCTCGACGTCACCACCAACGGCTTCACGCGGATCACTCTTCGGAGGAAGCCGTGAAGTCCCTGGTCCTCGTCAACAACAAGGGAGGCGTAGGCAAGACGACCCTGACCCTGCATATCGCCCATATGATGGCTCGGATGGGCCGACGCGTCGTCGCGCTGGACTGCGACCCGCAGTGCAACCTCTCGGCCATCCTCCTCGGCGAGGATGGGTTGTTCGACATCTGGGAGCAGGAGGCCCAGGACCAGACGGTGTCGGACTGCGTCGAGCTGGTACGCCGTGGAGAAGGAAAGGTCCGCAAGCCACACCTCACCCGGGTGGACACCAATCTCTGGCTCCTCCCGGGGAAGCTCGAACTCAGCGGTTACGAGCAGCTCCTGGCCGAGGAATGGGTCAAGAAGGCGGTGAAGAACAACGAGCGTGCCCTGGACGTCACCACGTCACTCGATGTTCTTTCAAACCTCGCGGCCCAGGCGGTGAACGCCGACGTCGTTCTCTTCGACATCGGGCCCAACCTTGGCGCTCTCACTCGAGCGACATTGCTCGCATGTGATGCCGTCATCGTCCCCGTGGCACCGGACCTCTTCAGCTTGCAAGGTCTACGCAACATCGGTCCCGCCCTGCGAGCATGGCGTGAGGAGTGGCGTGTCGTACGGGAACGGCACATGGAGGCTCGTCCTCAAGCGGACCATCCACCGCATGAGTTCAGGCCGATCGGGTACATCGTCCAGCAGCACCTCGCGCGTGCGGACCGTCCCGTCTCGGGGTATGCGACATGGGCCGCGGCCATCCCGGCGGTGTTTCACCAGGAGATCCTCCAGGATGAGGCCGAAATCCCCGCGAGCGTTGACTCCGACCCCTTCTGCCTTGCTTCGATGAAGCACTTCTCGAGCCTCGTACCGCTCGCGCAACAAGCCCGCAAACCGCTCTTCGATTTGAAGAAGGCGGATGGAATTGGCGGTGGGCAGGTTCAAGCGGTGGCCCTCGCACGCAAACAGTTCGAGAAGCTCACCGTCGACGTGTTGTCACGGCTCGACGCCCTCTCCCCCTGATGTGCCCCCTGTCTCCACCGAGAAGAGACAGGGGACCGGCGGCAGTGGAGCGACGCCGCCCGGGGCTCAGCGGTTGATGACGAAGCCGCAGGCCGAGTCGAGCACCACCTTGGCCCCGGCGAGCGCCTGGAGCAGCCGCTCGTAGTGCTCGTGCTCGGCGTCGAGCTGCGCCCGCACCGCCTTCTCCTCCAGGCCCTGGTGCGTGAGCGACAGCTTCATGCGCGCGAGCGCCGCGTCCCGCTCGGCCTCCACGGCCTTGCGCGCACGCGCCTGGAGCTTGCCCAGCTCCGCCTCGGCGGCCTTGAGCGCCACCGGCACGCCCGCGTCCACGAAGGCCGCGAAGCCCGGGAAGGCCCGCGCCACCTCGTCGCCCTTGAGCGACTTGCCCTCCGCCTCCAGCGCGCTCAGCACCCCCGTGTCAGCCTTGGGACCCGAGGCGCCCTCCACCACCGCCACGTGCACCAGCGTGCGCTCGAGGAAGCGCGCGAGCTGACGGCTCGGCACCCGCGCGCCCGGTGAGGTGTCCTCGGGCTCGGGCAGTTGCACGTGGTAGAGCAGCTCCACGCCCCGCGCCTTGAGCGGCCCGCGCTTCTCGATGAACCGCGCCGCGCTGCGCCCGTACGGGCCGTCCCGCAGGAAGCCGAACAGCGACTCCACGATGGGGTGGCCCGTGGCGTAGTACTCCAGCTCCTCGGCCTCCACCGCCGTGTCGCGCCAGAAGGTGCCCAGCACCGTGCGGTCCTCGTTGATGTCGATGCCCGGCAGGCCCTCCACCTTGAGCGCGTGGCCGAACTGGAACGCACACTGGAAGGCATCCACCTGCTCGTCCGTGTCCACGCCGATGCCCACCCGGCGCGCCAGCTCCGTCACCGACTCCTCCAGCCGCTCGTCCAAATCCCTCGCCACGCTCCACAGCCCCTCCTCCAGGCTCGGTGCGTCCTCCTCCTCCTCGTCCTCCTCCAGCCCCATGCGCTCCTGCGCCCGCTTCACCAGCCGCGCCACCGCGTCCTTGTCGAACGAGCGGATGTCCAGCAGCGGATCATACGCGCGCTTCACCTGTGCCCGCGCCGCCTCCACCTTCGTCTTGAGCTCCGAGGCATACGCCATGCGCGACTCGCGCGGCAGCAGCGCCAGCTCGGCCAGCCGCGGCTCCACCTCCTCCAGCACCGCGTCCAGGCCGCCCACCGTCTCGCCGAACACGCCCACCGCGTCCGCCAGCAGCATCAACACGTCCGCGGCCAGCGTGCCCGCGGGATCGAAGACGTGGATCTCCACCGGGTGGTTCTGCCCGATGCGATCCAGGCGCCCGATGCGCTGCTCCACCGTCGCCGGGCTCCACGGCAAGTCGTAATGCACCAGGTGGTGCGCGAACTGGAAGTTGCGACCCTCGCCGCCCACCTCGGTGCACAGGAGCACCAGCGGGCCCTCGGGATCGCGGAAGCGAGCCACCTGCCGGTCCCGCTCCACCAGGGGCAGGTCACCATGGTAGGCGAGCGCCTCGGTGCCCTCGCGACCCAGCTCCACGCGCAGGGTCTCGAGCGTGTCGCGGCTCTCGGTGAACACGAGCACCTTGGCCCGGGGCTCGGCGCTCCAGATGCCGCGCAGCACCTCCTGGAAGGCACCGAACTTCGCGTCGCGCGCGGGCAGCTTGAGCGAGCCCGCCACGCTCGCCAGGGCCTTGTTGCCCTGGAGCGCCTCGGCGAAGGCCGCGGGGCTCGACTCCAGGCGGCGCAACAGGTTGCCCAGGGGGGCGCCGCGCAGGGTGGACGAGGCGAGCGCGGCCAGCGCGGCGTCGCGCGTGCGCAGCTCCTCGGCGGACAGCTTCACCGGGTGCCGGTGCAGCCGGCGCGTGGAGAAACCGCCCACCACCGCGCGCCGGTTGCGCACCAGCCGGTCCGACAGGCTGTACGTCTCCGCCGGTGCTGCAGGAGCGCGTCCCGGTCCTTCAGCGCCGTGAGCCGCGGGTCGTCCGGGAAGCGCGCCGCCAGCGCCTTCACCGCACCCTTGGCGTCCTGGCCCTCGAGCAGCCCGCGCACCGCCGCGCTCAGCTCCTCCTGGCGTGCCAGCCGCTGCTCGAAGCCCGCCACCGTGGGCGCCGTCGCCGCGTCGATGAGCGTGAGCAGCCCGTGGTACTCGGCCGGATCCAACTGCATGGGCGTCGCCGTGAGCAGGAGCAGGCCCCAGCTGTTGGCCGCCGGGCCCTCGGCGGCCGCGAAGGCCTTCTCGCCCTTGAGGTGGTGCGCCTCGTCGATGATGACCAGGTCCCAGAACGCGTCCTCGCCCGCCACGGCGCGCCGGTGCTCCTCGCTCCGGGCGAGCATCTCCAGGCTCGTCACCACCAGCGGGAAGCGCGCCCAGGGGGACACCTGGGGCTGCTCCTTGAGCGAGCTCGCGTACCGGTCCGAGTCCATGAACGTGAAGAGCTGGTTGAACTTGTGGAACAGCTCCACCAGCCACTGCACGGTGAGGTGGCTGGGGGCCACCACCAGCACGCGCCGCGCCAGCCCCGACAACCGCAGGGCGCTGAACACCATGCCCGCTTCGATCGTCTTGCCCAGGCCCACCTCGTCGGCGAGCACGAAGCGGGGCCGGCGCGCGCTGAGCACGCGCTGCACCACGCCCACCTGGTGCGGCTTCACCATCACCCGGCTGGCCAGGAGCGCACCGAGCGCGTCACACCGCCGCTCGTCGTCCAGCCGCAGCGCCTGCTTGCGCAGCATGAAGGCGCGCGCCTCGCCCACCCGGCCCTCGCGCAGCGTGGACAGCACGTCCGAGCGCGGAGCGAGCGCGTGCACCTCGGACTCGGGCAGCTCGTCCTCCTCGCCCGTGTCGGCGTAGCGGATGACGTAGCGGCGCAGGCCGCGCCCGCCCTCCTCCTCGCCCACCACCGTGGCGCGCCGGCCCCGGGCCGTCTTCACGGGCTCGCCCTGGGTCAGGCGATAGGACACCAGGGCCCCGCCCTTGGTGGACACCAGCACCGGCTCGCCCTCACGGGCGGGGAAGAGGACGAGCGCCTTGGCGCCCTCGTCCTGCAATTCGAGAAGATGCCCCACGCCCCACTCGGGTTGGGGGAGGTAGCGGACCTTGTTGCCTGAAACGAAGGACATGGTCGGAAACAGACCCTCACGTCAGAAGAAGCAGAAGAAGAAGAAGGGGTTGGCTCATAACCCCTCGACACCCTCCGGGCCATTGTCTGGAACCCCCGAGGGGGCATCCGGCGCGGACCCGGAGCGCACGCGCGCTGTCCTTTAACGGACAGCGCTCCATCCCACGAGGGTGATTTCCAGGCCGCATACGCACGACCAAGTTGGAAAGAACCAGCGACTCCACCCTCGGGAGACGCTGAGGGGAGACCAACCCATGCCACCGCGTCATTCAAGCCGCCCGCTATTCGCGGGCGTGGGCCTGTTCGCGTTCATTCCCGCCACCCTCGCCGCCCTGGGACTCGCCGCCGGGTGGCTGAACCTCCCGCCCCTGGACGACCTGCCCCCCGTCGCGCTCGGGGTGCTCGCGGGCCTGTTGAGCGCAATGGGCTTCCTCCTCGGCTACGGCCTGGGCTGGAGGCTGCGCCCCCTGCTCCCTCCCGCTCCCCTCCCGCGGCCCATCCCCGTGCGGGTGGATCTCTCGCGGCTGTCCACCGAGCAGCTCTACCGCGAGCTGGAGCGCATGAACCGGGAGGCCCTCCGCTCCAGGCCGGCACGCCGAGCGCTCGCCCCCTGGCCTGGTACCAGGTTGAAAAAATGACTTTTCAGCAGTGTGAATAATTCCCTTAGAAGTTGAAATTCCAAGGGGAAACCGCTCTAATCTGTTCAGACGCGAATCTTCGTGTTTCCGGGAATAGGGAAATGGACGGGATTTCGTGGAGCACTGGATGGGGCGGCACGGGCGGGTCTGCGCGAGAACCAAGTCTGGACGGGTGGCCCCCGCCACCCCTACTGGGAAAGAGGGTCCGCCATGAGCGGTCAGGTAGCACTGGGCGTGCCGTCGCACGCGTCTGTCCTTTTGCGCGGCATGGGGCTCCTGGCGCTGCTCTGGGGGGCGGGCTTCGCGCGACCGGCGGCGGCCTCCGAGGTGACGTCCCCGGAGAAGAGCGGGGAGGAAGCGCGGGAGGTGGCGCGCGGGGGCTCCAAGCCCATCCCCCTGGCACTCGAGGTGGGCTATGAGGGCCTGCCTCCCGGCAAGGCCCAGCCGCTGCGGGTGAAGGCCGGGCAGAGCTTCTTCATCAACCAGATCGACGTGCGCGAGGTGGTGAAGTCCACCCGGGACGAGGGCGTGGACGGGCTGCGCCGCACGGGCCGCTTCGCGCAACTGCCCTGGCAGGGACTCAAGCAGGCGGACGAGGAGCCCATCATCCTGGCCAACGCGAACGGCACCTATACCCGGCGCCGCTTCTACCGGCAGGCACAGTGGATGGAGCAGACGAGCGTCTTCACGGTGCTGCCCGTGGATGCGTGGGGCCGCCCCACCGGCCGCCCCATCCTGCTGAACATCGGCCGGGGAGATCGCCGCCAGCCCACCGACGACTTCTTCATCCGCCGGCTGCGCGCGGTGCAGACCACCGCGGACTGCAAGAGCCTGAGTGACTGCTCCACCGCGCGCGACTTCACCGAGGAGGCCATCGTCGAGGTGCGCAACGCGCGCACGGGCGCCACGCCCTTCACGCTCACGCGCGGCACCCGCGCCCTGCGCCTGTTCTGGACGATGCGCGCCGGCGTGGACTTCTACACCATCCCCATCGAGCAGGAGGACAAGCCCGCCTACGCCTACGGCGCCTCGGTGGACATCAAGGCCCTCACCCCGCCGCGCGCCAACGGCACCTACGCGGCCGGCTCGAGCATCACCTTCCAGCTCACCCTGCGCGATGGGGCCGGCAAGCGCCTGCACCCCCAGGGCAGCCTGCCCACCTACAGGGAGTACACCTCGGGCAAGGTCGACTCGGGGCTCCAGTACTACCGGGCCTTCTTCGAGCCCACCACCACCTATTACCTGCGCAAGCACCGCGAGCGCATGCTGATGACGCAGATCATCGGCCCCGCGCAGAAGATCCAACCCATCCGCAGCATCGTGGACCTGGACGCCTTCTTCGGCGCCGACGACGTGCAGACGGTGGGCACGATCGAGCGCGACGGCGTGTTCGCGCAGTTCCAGACCTTCCCGCCCGCCAATGACTTGTTCGGCGGCGCCTTCTTCCCGGAGAAGGGGGCTGGGACGCGCCCGTGAGCGACACCTGGACGTACACCCTGCCCGCCAACGCCGAGCCCGGCACCTACCTGGTGACGGTGAAGGGCCGCCGCGTCTACCTGGGCGAGGACATCCCCTTCAGCAAGACGATCAACCTCCAGGTGGAGTCCGCCCAGCCCACCCAGCCCGACCTCACCACCGGCCCGTGCAACAGCTGCCACAGCGAGGGCGGCGAGCTGGCCAGGGTGCTGCACGCCAATGACAACCGCGCCGGGTGCAACGCCTGCCATGCCCCGCTGGGCTTCGAGCTGGAGGGCCCCATCGCCGTGCGCACCCACTTCATCCACTCGCGCTCGGGCCGCTACGACTCGCCCCTGCAGCAGTGCGACAAGTGCCACCTGAAGGCCGAGAGCATCCAGCGCACGAGCAAGTCCGCGTGTCTGTCCTGTCACAAGAGCTACCCGGAAACGCACGTGCAACAATTCGGTCCCATCGAGAGCATGTACGTGGGCGGCGGCCGCGAGTCCTTCCAGCAATGCACGGATAGCTGTCACAAAACCCACCCAGGCAGTAACCTGTAGGCCGCACTGCCCCCTACTGCCCCCGCGGGAGGTCCTGGTTGGCTCGAGTGAAGATGCAGACGGCGCGCAGCACCTTGGTGGAACCGGTTGCCGTGGCAGAGGATCTCCTCCGGCAGCTCGAAGGCGGCGAGACCCCCGGCTCGTCACCCTGTTCGCCTCGCGCGAGCGGGATCAGCTCGCCCTCAACCGCGCGGTGCGCGAGCGGCTGCCCCCGGGCACGCGCCCGGTGGGCGCCACCACCGCGGGCGAGCTGGACAACCGCGGCATCCACTCGGGCAGCGTCGTGCTGGGCGCGCTCTCGGGGGACTTCGAGGTGGGGCTCGGCCTGGGCACCGGCCTGTCCGTGGACGCGGTGAGCGCGGGCGCCATGGCCATGAAGCGCGCCGCCCAGGAGCTGGGCGTGCGCCAGGCGGACATCGATACGCGCCGGTACGTGGGCCTCGTCATCGACGATGGCTTTCGCTACAAGAAGGAAGAGCTGCTGCTCGGCCTGCTCGAGAAGAACCAGGCGCTGATGCTCGTGGGCGGCGGCGCCGCCGACTCGGATCCGGATCCGCAGAGCCAGTCCGCCGAGCTCCACGTGGACGGCGAGGTGACCACGGACAGCGTGCTGGTGGCGCTCTTCAAGACGAGCGCGCCCTGGGGCGCCCTGCGCTCCCACTGGTACCAGCCGCTGGGCGAGCGCCTCACCATCACCCGCGTGGACGACAGCGCCACGCGCGCCCTGGAGATCGACGGCAAGCCGGCCGCGCAACGCTACGCCGACATGCTGGGCGTGTCGGTGGAGGACCTGGAGTTCGGCAAGCCGCGGGGCTTCGCCGCGCACCCCACCGCCCTCAAGGTGGGCCGCGAGTACTTCATCCGCGCCCCCTGGAAGGTCCTGCCCGACGACTCCATCCTCTTCGCCAACCTCCTGGAGGAAGGCACCGAGCTGGAGCTGATGAAGGCCGGGGACCGGCAGGCATGACACGCTCCTTCTTCCAGGAAGAGCTGCCCCGCCGCGTCCTCAACCCGCGCGCCACCCTGCTTTTCCATTGCAGCGGCCGCATGTGGTACGCCCAGGCGACCGGAGCGGTCGGGGGCATCGCCGACTCCTTGCGTCACGCTCCCACTGCGGCTGGTATGAATGTGCACTTCGAGGTCTACTCGGGGTTTCATATCAACACGACGCTGACGGTCTTGGCGTTCGGGGAAAACTGACGGATGAGCATTCCGGCCCCTGCCGTGACGGACACCAGGACATTGAAGTTGCTCTTGATGGCGGGAGCGTCCGAGGGCGCCCGCATCCTCGAGGCCCTGCGGCGCGCGAACCTCGAGGTCTCCGCCGAGCACCCCTCCACCCCCGAGGCATTGAAGGCGGCGCTGGAGCGCGAGTGGGACGTGGCCGTGTGTGGCCCGGGCCTGCCCGGGCTCACCTTCCGCGAGGCCGCCCCGCTCATCCAGGAGCGCCATCCCCTGCTGCCGCTGCTCGTCGTCGGGGCGGTCTGGGACGAAGCGGAGATGCAGGCGGCCCTGGAGCAGGTGCGCGCCAACAGCTACCTGGAGATGGACCGCCTGGGATTGATGGGACCGGTGGTGCGCCGGGAGCTCCAGCGCGTCCACGAGCGGCGCCAGCACCAGCAGGCCGAGCAGGAGCAGGGACACTCGCGCTGGCTGCTCGAGCGCATCGTGGACAGCCTGCCCTTCGTCCTCTTCGTGAAGGATGGCGAGGATCGCCGGCTGCGCGTGGCCAACCGCACCTTCGCCGACGCCTTCGGGGTGACCAAGGAGTGGTTGCTCGGCAAGCTCGACCACGACTACTTCCCCAAGGAGCAGGCCGACTCCTTCGTCGCCATCGACACGGAGATCCTCGAGACGGGCAAGCTCAAGACCTTCGAGGAGGTGGCGCGCACGAGCGGGCAGGATCGCGTCTACGCCACGCGCAAGCTGCCCCTGTTGGATGACACGGGCCGGGCGCGCTACGTGCTCGGCATCACCGAGGACATCACCGAGCGCAAGGCCGCCGAGGAGAGCCTGCGCCGCTCCAAGGCTGAGCTGGAGGCGGCCAACCGGCGCCTCGCCGAGAACCTCGAGGAGCTGCAGAAGAGCCGCGCCGTGTCCGCGCGCACGCTCGCCAGCTACCAGCAGCGCGCGCTGCAGATGGAGCTCATCCGTCAGCAGAACGAGGACCTGGACCGGCTGGCCACGGAGCTCGCCGCCGCCAAGCGCAACGAGGAGGAGCGGGCGCGCGAGGCGGAGAGCGCCTTCCGGCTGCGCAGCGAGTTCCTCGCCAACTTCAGCCACGAAATCCGCACGCCGCTCAACGGCATCATCGGCTACTGCGACCTGCTCATGCGCGAGGAGGGCAGCCGGCTCACCGCCCACGGCCGGCGCGACCTCAACGTGGTGAAGAAGAACGCGCAGACGCTGCTGGCGCTCATCAACGACATCCTCGATCTGTCGAAGATCGAGGCGGGCCGCATCGAAGTGGTAGTGGAGCGGGTGGACCGGCGGAGCTGGCCGAGGAGTGCACCGCCACGGTGAAGGAGTACCTCAAGGGCAAGGACGTGGAGCTGCGCACGGACATCGACGAGCACGTGGCCTGGGTGCGCACGGACGCGCTCAAGCTGCGGCAGATATTGCTCAACCTCCTGTCCAACGCGGCCAAGTTCACCGAGTCGGGCGAGGTGTCGCTCACCGCGCGCGCCGAGGGCAACGAGGCCGTCTTCGTCGTCGAGGACACGGGCATCGGCATCCCGCCGGACCAGCTGCCCTTCATCTTCGAGAAGTTCCGCCAGGTGGACGGCTCCACCACGCGCAAGGTGGGCGGCACGGGCCTGGGGCTCGCCATCGTGCGCGAGCTGAGCAAGATATTGGGCGGCGGCGTGGAGGTGCAGAGCACGCTGGGCCGGGGCACCACCTTCACGGTGCGGCTGGCGGGCGTGCTCGAGGGCGAGGCCCTGGGCCAGTCGCGCGAGCTGGACAAGCCCGTGTCCCCCGAGGACGTGGGCGCCGTGCTGACCCCCATGATGCGCGGGGGCACCGTCCTGGTGGTGGATGACGACGTGCTCGTGCAGCAGCTCGTCGCCGGCCAGCTCGAGCCCTCGGGCTTCACCGTGGTGACGGCCTCGGACGGCATGGAGGCCTTGCGCAAGGCGCGCGAGCTGCGCCCGCAGGCCATCGTCCTGGACATCCACCTGCCGCGGCTGGACGGCTGGAGCGTGCTGTCCACGCTCAAGAGCGAGGCGGATCTCTCGCGCATCCCCGTCATCATCATCTCCGTGGAGGAGCAGCGCGCGGGGCTTCTCGCTCGGGGCGTGCGAGTACCTCGTCAAGCCGGTGGAGCCCGATCACCTGGTGGACGTGGTGCGCCGCAGCATCGGCTCCGCCGCGGGCGCCGGCGAGGTGCTCGTGGTGGACGACGACGCCTCCACGCGCGAGCTCGTCAGCCGCTCCTTGCGCCGCGCGGGCTTCTCCACCCACGAGGCCCACAACGGCGAGGACGCCCTGCTCAAGGCGCGCGTCTCCCCGCCCACGCTCGTGGTGCTCGACTTGATGATGCCCAACCTGGACGGCTTCGAGGTCATCCGCCGCATGCGCGCGGACAAGCTCCAGGTGCCCGTGGTGGTGCTCACCGGCAAGACGCTCACCGACGAGGAGCAGGCCGTGCTGCGCGACGGCTTCGCCGGCTTCGTGCAGAAGGGTGGCCACGCGCTGGAGGACGTCATCGGCCAGGCCAAGGGGCTCCTGCTCAAGCAGAGCGCCCAGCGCGCCAACCGCCAGCCGCGCATCCTCTACGTGGAGGACAACCCACAGAACCGCGACATCGTCCGCCGCTACCTCGGCGGCCAGTTCGAGGTGCTGGAGGCCGAGGACGGGGAGATGGGCGTGGAGCGCGCCACGCGCGAGGTGCCGGACCTCATCCTCATGGACCTGTCCCTGCCCCGCGTGGATGGCTGGGAGGCCACCCGGCGCCTGCGCCAGGTGCCCGCCGTGGCCAACGTCCCCGTCATCGCCGTGACGGCCCACGCCGGACGCGAGTACCAGGACAAGGCCTCCGCCGCCGGCTGTGACGCCTATCTCACCAAACCCTTGGATCGCGAGGTGCTCCTCGACACCATTCGCAAGCATTTGGGGAAGACCCATGGATGAGCGCATCACCACCAGGGCCCGCGTCCTGGTGGTGGACGATGATCCGGACCAACTGGATCTCGTCCGACGTACCCTGGCTCCCCACTTCGACGTGCAGACCCACGACTCGGCCCTGGGCGTGTCCAACCTGGTGCGCCAGGGCGAGCCGGATCTCGTGTTGTTGGACGTGAACTTCCCCGCCCTCAAGGGAGACCAGGTGCTGACCCTGGCACGCCGGTACGCTCCCAAGGGGACCAAGTTCATCCTGTACTCGGCAACGGACGAGTCCCGTTTGCGCTCCCTGGCTCTCGCCGCTGGCGCGGATGGTTATCTCTCCAAGAGCATTCAAGGGGCCGAACTCATCCAGAAACTCAACGCCTTCCGCGGATAGGTCCCCCTGGCTCCTGTCCGAGGTGGCCGTGTCCTCGAAAGGGGCCCCTGTCCCGGATGCCCCCAGGAGGACTCATGGAACAGATCCCCGAGGTCGTCAGTGCCGCCGAGCAGTTGAGACGCCAGTTGCAGGGCCCGTGGCTCAACCCGCTGCTCAAGAAGTGGGTGGGCCAGGGCGAGCTGGATTACGAGAAGTACGTGCGCACCCCCGAGCTGCTCGCGCTCCAGACGCCCCCCGCCCAGCGGGTGACCCCCGACGAGCTGCTCTTCCAGGCCGTGCACCAGTCCCAGGAGCTGTGGCTCAAGCTGCTCGCCCACGAGTCGGTGGAGGCCGTGGAGGAGCTGGACGCCAATGCCCTCTGGGAGCCTCGGCGCGGCTGGAGCGCCTGCCCCGCGTGGCGCGCGTGCTCGCCGCGGAGCTGGGCGTGCTGGAAACCCTCACCCCGGACACCTATCAGATCATCCGCCGCAGCCTCGGCAATGGGAGCGGACAGGAGTCGCCGGGCTACAACGCCGTGAGCACCACCGCCCGGGGCCTGGACGAGGCGCTGGAGCGGCTGCTGCGACGGCGCGACGTGCCGCTCGCCGACGTGTACGCGACGCCCCGCCACCCCGACCTCAAGCGCGTGTGCGAGCAACTGCTCGACTATGACGAGGCCTGGCAGAACTGGCTGTACACGCACTTCCAGCTCGTGCGCCGCACCATCGGCGTGGACCCCACGGTGAAGGCGCTGGATGGACTGCCCACGCGGGTGCTGCCCGGACGCATGACCCAGCCCCTCTTCCCCGCGCTGTGGCGGGTGCGCGTGGAGATGACGGCCACCTGGCAGCGCGAGGGCGGCCACGCCCCCGGAGCGGCCCGGGACGCGAGCGGAGCGGGTGTCCCATGAGCGAGCCACTCCCCGGGCCTCGTGCCCTGCTCCACCTGCTCTTCAACGGAGCGCGTGCCGTGGACGTCGTGGAGACGGCGCTGCGCCTGGGTCTGCTCGATGCGCTCGAGCCAGGGCCGGTGACGCTCGCGGCCCTGAGCGAGCGCCATGGCCTCGTGCCCGCGCGCCTGGACAAGTTCCTCGACTGCCTGGAGAGCCTGGGGCTCGTGCGGCGCGAGCCCACCCCGGACGCGCGCGGGGAGATCCGCTACGCGGCGGTCCCGGGCCTGCGCGCCGCGGCCGAGGCCGTGCTCGGTCCCCGCTCATTGGAACGGGACCGGGAGAGGTACGCCTGGCGCGAGCTGTACGGCCATCTGCCCGAGGTGCTGCGCGGTGAGCGCGGCGTGTCCCGCGAGTCCTTCGACTGGCCTCCGCGCACCCCCGAGCAGGTGGCCGGCTTCGAGGCCAGCATGGCGGCGGGGCTCGGCCCCATCGTGGAGACCTTCCGCGCCCACGCCGACGCCCTCTTGCCCGCGGGCACGCGGCTGCTGGACGTGGGGGGCGGCGATGGCAGCCTCGCGGCGCACCTGCTGGAGGCCCGGCCCGACCTGCGCGTGGACGTCTACAACCTGCCCTCGTGCGAGCCCCTGGTGGAGCGCACCCGGCGGGCGCGCGGCCTCGAGGGCCGGCTCGGCTTCGTGGCCGGGGACTTCCTGCGCGAGCCCCTGCCGGACGGCCATGACGCCCTGTCCTTCGTGCGCGTGCTCCATGACTGGCCCGAGGACACGGCGCACGCCCTGCTACGCGCCGCCTTCGAGGCCCTGCCTCCGGGCGGCCGCGTCCTCATCTGCGAGGAGTTCCGCACCCCGGAGCGGCTCGCCGCCCAGTTCTTCTGGTCCTACTTCCTCATGGGAGTGGACTCGTGCGGCAGCCGTCTGCGCGACGCCGCGTTCTACACGCGCGCCCTCCCGGCGTCGGGCTTCCGCGAGGTGCGCGTCCTTCCCGGCCCCTTCGAGCTCGTCACCGCCCTGCGTCCCTAGCGGACGCTACTTGGGGAGCTCGGCCTGCTGCTGGGGCGGCGGCGGCCGGGCGAACCCGCTCTGGTAGGCGATCATCGCCATCTCCACGCGGTTCTGCACGCCCATCTTCCGGTAGAGATTGGAGACGTGGGCCTTCACGGTGCGCTCGGTGATGCCCAGCCGCGCGGAAATCTGGAGGTTGTCCGAGCCGGCCGCCACCAGCTCCAGCACCTCGCGCTCGCGCTGGGTGAGCCGCTCCAGTGGGGAGGCTGAAGCGCCAGGGTTCAGGCTCAACAGCTCCGGGGGAACGAGGCTCTCCCCGCGCGCCACCTGCTCGACGGCGGCCAGCAGCGCCGCGCCGCTCGCGTTGAGCTTGCACAGGTAGCCAGCCGCTCCCGCCTGGAAGCACCGCTCCAGCAAGGGGGCCTCGCGATGGGCGGAGAACACGATCGAACGAGTGTGGGGGTAGCGCTCGCGCAGCACTTCCACCAGGCGCAGGCCATTGTCCACCGCCCAGTTGCCCGAGTTCTCCAGGCGCAGGTCCACGATGGCCACGTCCAGCGGCTTGTCCTGCATCTGGGCGAGCAGGCTCTCCACGTCCCCGCCCGAGGCACACACCTCCATGCCCGAGCCCTCGAAGAGGGCCACCGAGCTCTCCCGCAGAACCGTCTGATCCTCCAGGATGCCGACCCGAATCCGTTCCCGCATGATGTGACTCCTCGCTGAGGTTGGCCCCGCCCGCTCGGCAACACCTATGATCAACTTGAACTCTACCAGCCGAGAGACCACTGGCCCCCCCGCGGCGTGATGGACCTGTTGTGTAGCGCCCAGAGTCTCGTGCGACGAGCATCTCCGGGTCCCAGTGGTGAACGCCTCCCCGAGGGGCAACGTGGCGGCCGGCGCGCAAGGCTGTCCTCGGGCCCAGTCCCCCACCGCCCCGCCCGCTCGAGGCCGGAGACGGCCTCCCGGGATGATTGTCATTGGCCGCCGCGCGGCCCACCACCCGGCCTGACGCTTGCTGGCCTTGCGTCCCCGGACGGGTTCATTCCTGGAAGCTCTTACTTGATTTACTCGCTTGACGGGGCTACAGGCGTCCGATTTCTGGCCTCCGGCGCGAGTTCCGGGAGGGATGGGCCTCCCTGATCGCTGACGGAGCAGTATTGTTCGGGTGCGCAGCCCCCGCTGCCTCTTGGGGAAGAGTCCCATCTCCGAACAGCCTCCGAAGGGGAGTCCATGTCCGAGATCGAGAACAAGATCCGAGTGCTGGTGGTGGACGACGACGTCGACCAGCTGATGCTGGTCGAACGCACCCTGCACGCCTACGGCTTCGAGATCCGCACCCACCGCTCCTCGCTGGGCGTGTCCAACCTGGTGCGCACGGTGATGCCGGACCTGGTCCTGCTGGACGTGAACATCCCGGCGCTCAGCGGGGACAAGGTGCTGGCGCTCGCGCGCAACCAGGCGCCCTCCACCACGCGCTTCATCCTCTACTCGGCCTCGGACGAGGCCCGGCTGCGCTCGCTCTCGCTGGCGTCGGGCGCGGATGGCTACATCTCCAAGAGCGTCCAGGGCGAGTCGCTCGCCCGCAAGCTCATCAGCATCTACAAGAAGAGCCGGCTGCCCGCGGCGAGCGCGCGCTAGGAGCCTGGGTGGCCGGCGGCTCGAGCATGCGCAGCCCCTCTTCCCCAGGCACCCACTGAGCAGGCACCGGGCCCGCCCCCTGGCTGATGCTCCCACCGGAGATGACAAACATCCTGGGAGGGAGGCCCGCATGCGGCCCGCGCGCATTCACGACTACGCCCTCATCGGGGATGGGCACAGCGCCGCGCTCGTCTCGCTCGCGGGGGCCATCGACTGGTTGTGCTGGCCGCGTTTCGACAGCCCGTCGCTCTTCGCGGCGCTCCTGGACCCGGAGGTGGGTGGAACCCGGCGCCTGCACCCGGTGGGTCCCTCGCGGGTGACGCGGCGCTACCTGCCGGACACCAACGTGCTCCAGACGCGCTTCGACACGGAGGGCGGCGTCCTGGTGGTGACGGACCTGATGCCCATCCACGAGGAGCGCCCGCCCTGGGTGCGGCCCGAGCGCGAGCTGGTGCGCTGCGTGTCCTGCGAGCGCGGCGAGGTGACGCTGGAGATCCTCTATGACCCGAGGCCGGACTACGGGCGGGGGAAGACACCGGTGAAGGACGGGGGGAAGCTGGGGTGGCGGCTGGAGCATGGCGGGTGGCTGTACACGCTGCGCACGGACGTGGCGCTGCGGCCGGGGCCCGAGCGGGGGTTGTACGGACGGCTGACGCTGCGCGCGGGGCAGAGCGCGCACTTCTCGCTCACGGCGACGGACGACGGCCCGGCGGTTCTGCCACCATTGGGGCGCTTCACCTGGGAGCATGTGGCGCGCTCGGTGAAGGCGTGGCGCAACTGGGCGGGCAGGTGCCGGTACTCGGGGCCGTACCGCGAGGCGGTGGTACGCAGCGCGCTGGTGCTGAAGCTGCTGACGTTCGGCCCCTCGGGAGGAGTGGTGGCGGCGCCCACCACGTCACTGCCGGAGGTGCCAGGGGGCGAGGACAACTGGGACTACCGCTTCTGCTGGGTGAGGGACTCGGCCTTCACGGCCCGGGCCTTCTACGGGCTGGGCTATGAGCAGGAGGCGGAGTCCTTCGTGTCCTGGCTGCTGCGGGCCACGTGGCTGACGCAGCCGCGGATGCACGTCTTCTATGACGTCTACGGACGGGTGCGCGCGGACGAGCGGGTGCTGCCGCACCTGCGTGGGTACGAGGGCTCCCGGCCGGTGCGGGTGGGCAACGCGGCGGCGGCGCAGTTGCAACTGGACGCGTATGGCGAGGCCATCGACGCGGTGGCGCAGCTCGCACGGCGCGGCGGGCACCTGGAGCGGGACACCCTGAAGATGCTGCGGCGCTTCGGCGAATACGTCACGAAGGTCTGGGAGCAGCCGGACGAGGGCATCTGGGAGCCGCGCTCGGGCAGGCGCGAGCACACCTTCTCCAAGGTGTCGTGCTGGATGGCGCTGGAGCGGCTGTTGGAGTTGCACGAGCGCGGGGTGTTCCGGAACGTGCGCGTGCCCGTGGAACGCTTCCGGAAGGCACGTGAGCGGCTCCGGGAAGAGATCCAGACCCGGGGATGGAACCAGCGGCTGCACAGCTACGTGCGGGTGCTGGATGGGGACGAGGTGGATGCGGATCTGCTGCTGCTGGCCTGGTACGGCTTCGAGGACGCGCGCTCGGAGCGGATGCGCGGCACGTACCGGCGCATCCAGGAACGGCTCGGGGTGGGAGACGGGTTGCTGTTCCGCAACGAGAACGACAGGAGCGAGGGAGAGGGCGCGTTCGGCATCTGCTCCTTCTGGCGGGTGGGCTTCCTCGCGAAGGGAGGAGGGGACTTCGCACGGGCGGAGGAGTCCTTCACGCGGCTGCTGCGCCACGCGAACGACGTGGGGTTGTACGCGGAGGAGATGAACCCGGAGACGGGGGAGGCACGGGGCAACTTTCCCCAGGCCTTCACGCACGTGGGCCTCATCTCGGCGGCGCTGGAGCTGGAGGAGGCGAGACCCTGGCGCGAGCCGGTGTGGCGGACGGGACGGAAGGTGGGAAGCGAGGAGACGCGGGCATGAGCTGGCTGCTGCGCTGGGTGGTGGGAGGGAGCGCGGGCACCCTGGTGCTGACGGGGCTGCTGGTGGGGAGCCAGCGGCTGAGGCTGACGCGAATGAACCTGCCCTTCCTGCTGGGGACGATGGTGACGGCGGACCGGGACAGGGCGAAGCTGTACGGGCTGGGCCTGCACCTGCTCAACGGGCTGGTGTTCTCCGGGGTGTACATGGCGGCATTCGCCGCGTGGGGAAGAGCGGGCTGGTGGCTGGGAGGGCTGATGGGCGTGCTGCACGCGAGCCTCGTGCTGCTGGTGGTGCTGCCCGCGATGCCAACGCTGCACCCGAGGATGGCGGGCGAGTCCCAGGGACCGACGGAGGTGAGGCCATTGGAGCCCCCGGGCTTCCTCGGACTGCACTACGGGATGCGGACGCCGCTGACGGTGTTGGTGTCACACGTGGTGTTCGGCATGCTGCTCGGCGGCCTCTACCCACCGTGAGGGGGCTTGAGCAGCCGCAAGCCGCCGAGCAGCAGGCCCGTGCCCACCACCACCGCCGCGCGCAGACCCCAGCGTGCCGGGGGCCTGCCCAGGCCATTCGTCACCCAGCCGCGCTCGGGGTACCCGCCCGCGGGGCCCGAGGCCCCGTACACCTTCGCCATCCGCACGACCTGCGCCATGTGCAGGGCCTTGCGGTCGGTGTTCTGGGCGATCTGCTCCCGGCAGCTGAAGCCATCCGCGATGAGGAGTGTGTCCTTGGGCGTCTCACGGACCTTGGGCAGCAGCACGCGCTCGCCCACCTTCTGGGACACCTCGTACTTCTCTCCCTCCTCGAAACCGAACGAGCCCGCCATGCCACAGCAGCCCGTCTCCGGTACCGGTAGTCCAGCCCCAGCTTGCCGAGCAGGCCCTTCTCGTCGTTCAGCTTGAAGAGCGACTTGTGGTGGCAGTGCCCGTGCACCACCGCCTTCTTCTCCATGCGTGGTGGCCGCCAGTCCTTGGCGTACTTGCCGAGGAAGTCACTGAAGAGGAACGTCTGGCGCCTGAGCTGCGTGGCGAGCCCCCAGTCCGGGAAGAGGTTGCGCAGCTCGTCGCGGAACACGGACACGCAGCTCGGCTCCAGGCCCACCAGCGGCACGCCCTCCTCGATGTACGGCCGGAGCCGCTCGACCGTGCGCCTCAGCATCCACTTCGCCGTGGGCAGCATGCCGAAGTCGTAGAGCGGACGGCCACAGCACAGGAAGCCCTGGGGCACCACCACCTCGAAGCCCGCGTCCTCCAGCACCTCCAGCGCCGAGGCCGCTGTCTCCGGGAAGAAGTGGTTGTTGAAGGTGTCCGGCCACAGCAGCACGCGCTGGTGGCCCTGGTGGCGTGGCACGGGCCGCTGCCGCCCCACCCAGCGCTGGAAGGACTCGGGCGCGAAGCGGGGCATGGGCCGCTTCGTGGTGAGGCCGCCCAGCTTCTGGAGCAACTCCTTGGTGGGTGAGTGCTGCGTGAGCAGGTTCACCAGCCCCGGCGCCAGCATGGCCGCCCGCGCCCAGAACATGATGAGGCCCATGGCGTAGGCGGGCCTCGGGCGCAGGTGTCCCTGGTAGTAGTGCGAGAGGAACTCCGCCTTGTACGTGGCCGGTCCACGTTCACCGGGCAGTCGCCCTTGCACCCCTTGCACGCCGGGCACAGCTCCAGCGACTCCTTCACGTTCTCGTCGCGCCAGCCCTTCTTGATGACCTGGCCCTGCAACATCTCGAAGAGCAGGTGGGCCCGGCCGCGCGTGGTGTGCTTCTCCTCCTTCGTCACCATGTAGCTGGGGCACATGGTGCCGCCGCTGTCGCGCCGGCACTTGCCCACTCCCACGCAGCGCTCGGTGGCCCGGTACAACAGGCCGTCGTCATCCGGGAACTTGAAGTGCGTCCGGGGCTTCCACGTTCGTGCCTCGTAGTCCCGTCCAAGGCGCAGCTGCTGATCGATGGGGTTGGGGTCCACCACCTTGCCCGGGTTCATCTTCCCCAGGGGATCCCAGATGGTCTTGAACTCGCGGAAGGCGCGCACCAGCTCCGGGCCGAACATCCGCGGGAGGAACTCGGCGCGTGCCTGCCCATCCCCATGCTCGCCCGACAGCGAGCCTCCCATGGACACGCACAGGTCCACCGCCTCGTTCATGAAGGCGCGGTACTTCTGGATGCCCCGGGACGACTTGAGATCGAAGTTGATGCGCGTGTGCACGCACGCCTGACCGAAGTGGCCGTAAAGAGAGGCGTCATAGCCATACTTGTCGTAGAGCTCGCGCATGCCCCGGAGGTAGTCGCCCAGCTTCTCCGGAGGAACCGCCGAGTCCTCCCATCCGGGATGGGTATCCGGCTGGCCGGGCACGCGCGCGGTGGCTCCCAGGCCCGACTCGCGAATCTTCCACGCGTGCTCGATGTGCTCCATGTCCGTGTACAACCGCATGTCCTCGGGGGGCCGCCGATCCGCGCACAGCTCGTCCATCATCTCGCGCGCCCGCTCGATGGCCTCCTGCCTCGTATCCCCTCCGAGCTCGAGCATGAGGTAGCCACGGCCCCGCGGCAGCAGATCGAGGAACTCGACGTGCGAGCTCTGGGGATGAATGGTCGCCTGCTCGCTGGTGTGGCCCTTCACGACGACGTTGTGGATGAGCCGGTAGTCCAGCCCCTCCAGTGCGAGGGGGTGGAAGCGCTCGGCCAGTTCGTGGGCGTGGTCTCCCGCGGTGTAGATGTCGGGGTAGCCGAGCATCACCACCACCCGGTGGGGTGGGCTGTGGACGAGCTTGAGCTTCGCCGTGAGGAGGGTGACGCACGTGCCCTCGGTGCCCACCAGGGCGCGCGCCACGTCGAAGCCATATTCGGGGAGCAGTGCGTAGAGGTTGTAGCCGGAGACACGCCGGGGAATGCGCGGGTAGCGGCGGCGGATCTCGTCCGCGTAGCGGTCCCTCAGGTCGCGCAACTTGCGGTAGATGTCACCACGCCGGCCGCCAGCCCGGATGATGCTCTGGAGTTCCTCGTCGCCGGTGGGGCCCACCTTCAGGCGCAGTCCGTCGTAGGTGAGGACGTCCAACTCCAACACGTTGTGGGAGACGGGCCCGGCCATCTGCGCATGCGAGCCGCACGCGTTGTTGCCCAGCATGCCGCCCAGGGTGCAGTGATTGTGGGTGGAGGGGTCCGGGCCAAAGGTGAGGTGGTACTCCTCGGCCTGGTGGCGCAGCACGTCGAGGATGGTGCCGGGCAGCACCCGGGCCGACTTCGTGGCCGGGTCCACCTCGAGCACCTTGCCGAGGTACTTCATCCAGTCGATGACCACGGCCACGTTGCAGCACTGGCCCGCGAGGCTGGTGCCACCGCCGCGCGACAGCAGCGGAGCGCCGTACTCCCGGCAGACACGCACCGTCTGGATGACGTCGTCGAGGCTTCGGGGGATGACGACACCGATGGGCACCTGTCGGTAGTTGGAGCCATCCGTGGCGTAGAGCGCACGGCTGCCATCGTCGAAGCGGACCTCGCCCTCCAGGGCGCGGCGCAGGTCCTCCTCCAGCCCCCGCACGTCCACCGTGCTCTCGCCTCCTTGTGAGCCTGGGAGCGCGCGGGGTGCCGGCCGCTTGCGCGCGACCCTCGAGAGTGCGTGTTGGATGGCATCCATGGGCCGCATGCCTGCTTCCTCCCTTGTTCATGCCTCACGATGTGCGGGCACCGGTTTGAAGCTAGGCACCCCACGCCAGGGGAGAGTGTTCAAGCGCGCCTGGATGGGGTCTCTCGCACGCATCCCCCAGGGCGGATGAGACGAGGGCTCATCGAGCTCTCACCACTCACCTGGGTTCCACTCTCCACCTGGAGATACCCAGCTTGAGCGGTGAAGTCACCCCGCATGGAGGATGGAACCTCGATGAGCGCCACCGTCAGCGACTATTTGCTCTATCGCCTCACGCAGTGGGGCATCCGCCGTCTCTACGGCTACCCGGGAGATGGCATCAACGGCCTCCTGGGCGCGCTCGGGCGCAACTCCGAGTTCCAGTTCATCCAGGCCCGCCACGAGGAGATGGCGGCCTTCATGGCGTGCGCCCATGCGAAGTTCACCGGCGAGGTGGGCGTGTGCGTGGCCACCTCGGGCCCCGGCGCCATCCACCTGCTCAACGGCCTCTATGACGCGAAGCTGGACCACCAGCCCGTGGTGGCCATCGTGGGCCAGCAGAAGAGCATGGGCTTGGGCGGACACTATCAGCAGGAAGTGGATCTGCCGGTGCTCTTCAAGGACGTGGCGAGTGAGTACACCGTCATGGTCTCCAACCCCTCGGCCATCCGCCACGCGGTGGATCGGGCGGTGCGCATCGCCCAGTCCCAGCGCACGGTGACGTGCATCATCATCCCCAACGACGTGCAGGAGGAACCCTATCAGCGGCCTCCACAGGTGCACGGCTCCGTGCACTCCAGCGTGGGCTACAGCGAGCCGCGCGTGATTCCCCAGGAGAAGGATCTGCGGCGCGCCGCCGAGGTGCTCAACGCCGGCAAGAAGGTCGCGATGCTGGTGGGGGCCGGTGCCATGCGCGCGGCGGATGAAATCATCGAGGTGGCGGACCTGCTGGGAGCGGGCGTGGCCAAGGCGCTGCTGGGCAAGGCGGTGCTACCCGATGACCTGCCCTTCGTCACCGGCGCCATCGGCCTGCTGGGCACCAAGCCCAGCTGGGACATGATGATGGAGTGCGACACCCTGCTCATGGTGGGCACCAGCTTCCCCTACTCGGAGTTCCTCCCGCCCGAGGGCCAGGCGCGCGGCGTGCAGATCGACCTCGATGGGCGCATGCTCGCCATCCGCTACCCCATGGAGGTGCCGCTCACGGGCGACTCCAAGGAGACGCTGCGCGCGCTCGTTCCCCTGCTCAAGCGCAAGGAGAACCGGAGCTGGCGCGAGGGATTGGAGAAGGGCATCCGCCAGTGGTGGAAGGTGGTGGAGGGGCGGGCGATGAACGGCGCCAACCCCATCAATCCCCAGCGCGTCTTCCACGAGCTGTCGCCGAAGCTGCCGGATGAGGTCATCCTCTCGTCGGACTCGGGCTCTTCGGCCAACTGGTTCGCGAGGGATCTCAAGATTCGCAAGGGGATGATGGCGTCCCTGTCGGGCAACCTGGCCACCATGGGCTGCGGCGTGCCGTATGCCATTGGCGCCAAGTTCGCCTACCCGGACCGGCCCGTCATCGCCCTGGTGGGCGACGGTGCCATGCAGATGAATGGCAATGGCGAACTCGTCACCATCGCGAAGTACTGGAAGGAGTGGAAGGATCCGCGGCTCATCATCCTGGTGCTCAACAACCGGGACCTCAACCAGGTGACGTGGGAGCAGCGTGTGCTGGCGGGAGACCCGAGGTACAAGGCGTCGCAGGAGTTGCCGGACTTCCCCTACGCGCGCTACGCCGAGTCGATTGGCCTCCGGGGCATCCGCGTGGACAAGCCGGAGCAGATCTCCAGCGCGTGGGATCAGGCGCTGAGCGCGGACCGTCCGGTGGTGCTCGAGGCCTACGTGGATCCGGACGTGCCCCCGCTGCCGCCGCACATCACCCTGGAACAGGCCGGGCACTTCTCCGAGGCCATCCTCAAGGGAGACGAGAAGTCCATCGGTCTCATCAGGCAGTCCATCAAGGGAGTGGTGGAACAGCTCATTCCTCACAAGAAGAGCTAGCTCGGGGCGGGCGGCCATGGGCCAGAAGAGCAGCGAGGCGGTGCCCATCGAGCGATGTGAGGCTCGGGCCTACGAGATACCGACGGACGCGCCGGAAGCGGATGGCACCATCGAGTGGAACAGCACGACGCTGGTGGTGGTGGAGGTGACGGCGGGAGGCCAGCGGGGGCTCGGCTACACGTACGCGGATGCCGCGGCGGCGAGCCTCATCCACCGCACGCTGTCCAAGGAACTCGAGGGGCACGACGTGATGGACGTGCCGGCGCGGATGGTGTCGCTGCTGAGGCGGGTGCGCAACAAGGGGCGGCCTGGACTGGTGGCGATGGCGCTCTCCGCGGTGGACGCGGCACTGTGGGACACGAAGGCGCGGCTGCTGGACGTGCCGCTGGTGAGGCTGCTCGGGGCGGCGCGGGCGGCGGTGCCCGTCTACGGCAGCGGAGGCTTCACCTCGTATTCCATCGCGGAGCTGAAGGAGCAGCTCTCGGGGTGGGTGGAGCAGGGGCTGGCGCGGGTGAAGATGAAGGTGGGCAGCCACCCGGACGAGGATGGCGGGCGGGTGCGGGCGGCGCGGGAGGCCATTGGCCCGGACATACAGCTCTTCGTGGATGGCAATGGCGCCTACACGGCGAAGCAGGCGCTGGTGCTGGCCGACGGCTTCGCGGAGGCGGGGGTCGTCTGGTTCGAGGAGCCGGTGTCGAGCGATGATCTCGCGGGTCTACACCTGCTCCGGCAGCGGACTCCCAGCGGGATGAATGTGGCGGCCGGGGAGTATGGCTGGGACGCCATCTACTTCCGCAGGATGCTCGGCGCCGAGGCGGTGGACGTACTGCAAGCGGACGCGACGCGGTGCCTGGGCGTGACGGGCTTTCTCCAGGTGGACGCGCTGTGCGAGGGCTTCCAGGTGCCGTTGTCGGGGCACTGCGCGCCGAGCCTCCATCTGCACGTGGCCTGCGCGGCGCGCAACCTCGTGCACCTGGAGTACTTCCACGACCATGTGCGAATCGAGCACATGCTCTTCGACGGAGCGCGGAGCCCGGTGATGGGGGCGCTGCGACCGGACCTGTCCCGGCCCGGGATGGGACTGGAGTTCAAGCGACAGGATGCCGAGCGCTACGCCCTGTGAGACGGCGGGCGTGCTCACAGCAGCGCGGCGACCTCCTGGTACACCCGGGTGAAGTCGCCCTCCGCGCCCACCAGCCGCAGGTTCTGCACGAGCCCTCCGGTGGAGCGGAAGAACATGACCGCCTCGGCGGGCGGACGGATCTTCAGGAAGCGGGGCGCGTTGCGCGTGAAGTGCGAGCGCAGGTCCCGGGTGATGGAGCAGGTGGCGAAGTCGTACGGAGCCAGACGCATGGGCCGGCCGACGATCTGGAACACCTCCTGGATGAGGGCGCTCCCCTCGTCGTCGGGCAGCTCGCAGGTGAAGCCCACCTCGCGGCTCAGGGCGAGGATGTCCATGGGCTCCTTGCGCATGGCGTGCAGGAACATGCGCCGGTTGGCGTCCACGAAGTGCGCGCTGAAGCGCTTGATGGAGCCGAAGTCGAGCACGCCCAGGCGCCCATCCTCGAGCACCATGAAGTTGCCCGGGTGGGGATCGGCGTGCAGGTCGCCCACGGTGAAGAAGGGCCCGTAGATGGCGAGGATGAGCTGGCGCGCCACGCGGTAGCGCTCCTCGGCGGAGGGATGGGTGACGACCCAGTCCTTGAGGGTGCGGCCGCGCAGCAGCTCCAAGGTGAGCACGCGCCCGGTGGTGAGCGCGGTGATGACCTCGGGCACCTTGAGGTCCGGCAGGCGCTCGGCGCTCCGGGCGAAGGAGGCGCACAGCGCGGCCTCGCGCAGGTAGTCCGTCTCCAGCAGCATCTCGTCGCGCAGCTCGCGGAAGTAGGCGGTGCCGTCGGTGAGCTTCGACGCCTTGGAGACCGTCTTCACCACGAGGCCCAGGTTGTCCATGTCCCCGGAGAGCGTCTCGGCGATGCCCGGGTACTGGACCTTGACGGCCACCGGCCGGCCATCGTGCAGCACGGCGCGGTGCACCTGGCCGAGCGAGGCGGCGGCGAGCGGCGTCTGGGAGAACTCGCGGAAGAGCTTCTCCGGCGCGTCGCCGAGCTCCTCGCGGATGACGCGCTCCACCAGGGCGTAGGGCATGGGAGGCGCCTCGTTCTGCAGCCGGGCGATCACCTGGCGCACCTCGGGCGAGAGCATCTCCGTATCCATGGCCACCGCCTGGCCGATCTTCATCGCCGCGCCCTTCATCTCTCCGAGCGTGGTGACGAGCTTCTCCGCGGCGGACATGCTGAGCAGCTCCGGATCCTGCCCCACGAGCCGTTTGGCGCCGCTCTTGAGGACGTCCGCGCTGAGCTGCGCGGAGAGGCCCGCGAGCTTGCGGAAGCGGGTGAACCGGCCCTGGGTGGGGAGCTTGTCGTCGTCGGAGGGATTGGAAGCCATGGCAGGACCCGCATCCTAACGGGATGCGGTGACTTCCGCCGAGTGGCGCATCCTCGCCTGGAGGGCATGCCAGCGCTTGAGAGCCTCGAGGTGGAGGGGGTCCACGCGCAGGGCGGCCTCGTAGCAGGCGAGCGCCTCGGACAGGCGGCCGGCGGACACGAAGGCCTCGCCGGATGCGATGTGCAGCAACGAGTGGCCCTCGGTCTCCGGGTGGCGCTCGAAGTAGCGGCGGCGGCACGCCTCCAGGGCGGTGACGGTGAGCCCCGCGGACAGGCAGCGCATCACCCCCTTCACGTTGCGCAGCTCCGCGTCGTACTCCACGCGCCGCTCGGGGTGGCCCAGCACCTGGAGGCACTCGGCCACCCGGGCGAGCGCGCGCTGCGCGAACGCGCGCTGGGCGTCGGACAACGGCAGGGAGAGCAGGGACTCGAGCCGGGCGCGCGCCTCGCGGGCGTGGGCCCGCACGCTGTCGGCGTCCGCGTCGCGCGGCACGCCCAGCACCGCGTACCGGTCCCCCTGGAGCCGCTGGCGGAAGTCGCGCAGCACCACCTCGGCGCGCGGATCATCCGGCGTGGGCGCCGGGGGCGCGGGAGGCGCGGGAGGCGTCCCCGTGAGCAGGCGCGAGAAGCGCTGCTGGAAGACGGGGGTGGCGTCGCGCAGCTCCACGCCGAAGCCCGGCGCCATGTTCCACGCCCGGGCCTGCTCGGCCGACACGTGGCGCACCACCTGGCCCACGCAGGGCAGCTCCCCGCCCGGCAGCTGGAGCACGAGCGACACGTCGGAGCGCAGCGCGGGCGGCGTCCCGGCGCAGCGCAGGAAGAGGCCGGCGCGGCCCACCCGCTCCGCCGGGTAGTCCCGCGGGACGGACCCCGGCACCCGCGCGGTGAAGGCGGCGGGGGCGGACGCCACGGGCGTCGGCGCCACCTTGAGGGCGGACTCCAGGGCGGCGCGCAGCTCGGCGGCGGTGGTGAAGCGCTCCTCGGGGCGCTTGGCCAGCGCGCGCATCAGCACGGTGGAGAGCGCCGGAGGCACGCCCGGACGCACCTCGTGCGGAGGCACCGGCTTCTGCGTCAGGTGCGCCACGAGCACCGCCGCGGTGCTCTCGTTGGAGAAGGGAACGCGGCCGGTGAGCAGCAGGTAGCCGAGGACGCCCACGGCGTAGAGGTCCGTGCGCGCGTCGACGGCCTCTCCGCTGCACTGCTCGGGCGCCATGAACTCGGGCGTGCCCAGCAGCACGCCCGTGCGCGTGGGCGTCTCGCCCTCCATGCGCGCCAGCCGCTTGGCGATGCCGAAGTCGAGCAGCTTCACCCGCTGGCGGCCCTGGGGGCCCGGCACGAGGAAGATGTTGGCCGGCTTGAGATCCCGGTGGACGATGCCGCGCGCGTGCGCCGCCCCGAGCGCGTCACACACCTGGGTGAGCAGCTCCACGGCGAGCGCCGGCTCGATGGGGCCGCGCGCGAAGGCGGCGAGGCTCTGCCCCTCGAGGTACTCCATGACGACGTACGGGCGGCCATCGCGCGTGTCCAGGTCGTAGATGGTGACGACGTTCTCGTGCTGCACGAGGCTCATCGCCCGCGCCTCGGCCAGCAGGCGCGCGACGAGCTCCGGCTCCTCGGCGAGGTGACTGTGGAGCACCTTCACCGCCACGCGCTTGGGCATGAGGACATGCTCGGCGAGCAGCACCGTGCCCATGCCGCCGCGGCCCAGCTCGCGGATCGCCCGGAAGCTGCCGAAGCGTTGACCCACGAGCTCCCCGCCGCGCTCGGCCTTGGGCGGCAGCGTGGGCATGGACGCGGGCACGAACGTGGGGCATTCCGCGCCCTCATGAGGCGCCGGACAGGAGCACGGTGACTGGGAATTGAGTTCCACGAGAACACCCATCCTTGCGATGTTCATGCCGAGGGTCGGAGGAAGCCTCGGCGGCCGGCCCCCACCTGCGATCAGGCGTGCTTCCCCTCGACAGGACGTCGGCGGCTTCCTCCCCCTGACGGAGCGCTGCTCCGACAGCAGGCGGACAAGGGTGTAAATAAAGCCAAAGTCGCCCGGTAATTCCTGCTGTCTTTCCGATCACCCGTCCGGTGGATGACACGTTTCAACCGTCAGCCCCTCGTACCTGACATCTCGGGGGAGGAAACCTGGGGCGGGATGAACGCGAAACGCACCACCCCTCACACGAGGAGCGGTGCGGAGCGCACGAGCGGAGCCGAGGCGGGGCCCCGTGGGCGCGTCAGTGGTGTTCGCGCGCGGAGAACGAGTCCGCGCCCGGGAAGAGCGATTCGGTCTCCTCCAGCTCGACATCGAGCACGGAGACGGTGCGGCAGGACTCGTCGACCTCGTAGAGGAGCGCGTGGCCGTCCACGATGCAGCGCAACAGGGGCCGATCGGTGGCACCGAGCTTCAACCAGAGCGGGTTGAGCGGAGGAGCCACCTCGGCCAACTGGGCGATGCCATCCAGGCGCCGATGAACCTGCTCGACGAGCGCGGGTGGGAGCGCCTTGAGGGTGCTCCACAACTCCACGGGGATATGGACGCGGTAGGCCATTGCCAACCAAGTGGCCATTGTCCCCAGGCGCGACAAGGGGGGGTTGCGCATTGCCGGACACCTGCAACTTTGTGGACGGCCTGTTTGGATGACCGGAGGACATCCGCGTGCCCGGAAGTGTCCACGGGAAGCCAGACGCGGCGCGGCGGCGCGAGCTGCGCCGCGGAGGGGATTTCTCGGAAGGCCCGCTGAACCGTGCTCAGATGGCGTGCCGGGGGGTGGGAACACCCGCCACTCTTCCCTGGGAGCTCGACGTCGCGTGGAAACCCTCGTTCGCATCGCCGAGGCGCTCGGCCGGTTCTCGGCGCGCTACGTGCCCGGCTCGTTCGCCATCGCGGTGCTGCTGTCGCTCTTCACGATGGGGCTGGCGGTGGGGTGGACGGACACGCCCGCGCCGCGCGTGCTGGACGCGTGGGGGGCGGGCTTCTGGGAGCTCTTGAGCTTCTCCATGCAGATGGCGCTGGTGATGTTCACCGGCTACCTGCTGGCGCTCACCCGTCCGGTGCGCGCGCTGCTCGAGTGGCTGGCGGGGCTCGCGCGGGGGCCGAGGAGCGCGGTGGTGCTCATGGCGCTGGTGTCCATGGGGCTGGCCTACCTCAACTGGGGCCTGTCGCTGGTGGCGAGCGCCATGCTGGTGCGCTTCGTGGCGCGGCGCCGGCCCGAGGTGGACTACCGGCTGCTGGTGGCGTGCGCGTACTTCGGCCTGGGGGCCACGTGGCACGCGGGCCTGTCCGCCTCGGCCCCGCTGCTGGTGGCCACGCCGGGGCACTTCCTGGAGAAGCAGCTGGGCCTCATCCCCATCGAGCGCACGCTCCTGTCGCCCTTCAACCTCGGGCTCACCGTGGCGGTGGTGACGGGGCTCACCCTGCTGGCCTGGGCGCTGCACCCCGGCCCCGAGCGCGCGGTGCGGGTGGACCCCGAGGTGCTCGAGCGCTTCAAGGACTTCGAGCCGCCCGAGCGGCCCGTGGGCCACGGCCCCGCGCTCTGGCTGGACTACGCGCCGGTGCTCACCACGGTGTTCGGCGTGCTGGGGCTGGTGTGGTTCGCGCGCGCGCTGTGGCTGGGCGGGGGCTGGAAGGCCCTCAACCTCAACGCGGTGAACTTCCTCTTCCTCACCCTGGCGGTGCTGCTGCATGGCACGCCCGCGCGGCTGCTCAAGGCGAGCGAGGAGGCCGCGAGCGTGCTGCACGGCATCGTGTTGCAGTTCCCGCTCTACGCGGGCATCTACGGCATCTTCAAGGCCACCGGCCTCACCGAGCGCATCGGCCAGCTCTTCGTGTCGCTGTCCACCACGGCCACCTTCCCCGCCATCGTGTATCTCTACAGCGGCGTGGTGAACTACTTCGTGCCCTCGGGCGGCTCCAAGTGGGCCATCGAGGCGCCCTACCTCCTGGAGGCCGCGCGCGCGCTCGGCGTGGCGCCGGAGAAGGTGGTGCTCGCGTATGCCTGGGGGGACATGGCCACCGATCTCATCCAGCCCTTCTGGGCCCTGCCGCTGCTCGCGGTGGCCCGGCTCGACTTCAAGGACATCCTCGGCTTTCTGCTGGTGGCTTTTGTCTTCTACCTGCCACTCGTGACCCTGGCCTTTTTCGTCTGGGGTTGAGCAAGCGGGGTGGTCCAGCGCGGGTCTTCCTTGTGCTAGACACCGCCGGGACACCCGAACATGGGGGAGGACAACATGACAGGCACCCTGAAGAAGCTGGCGATGTGCGCGCTGATGGCATGGGGCGGTGGGGCGATGGCGCAGGACGCGGCTCCGGCTCCCGCCGCCGAGCCGGTGAAGGCGCCGTCGGCCGACGCGGTGCGTGACACCTGGAACTACTTCTACAAGGCGCAGGGCCAGGGCCCGGTGCTGGTGGAGGCCAAGCTGTGCACCGAGGTGGGCAAGGAGGGGCCCAACAAGTTCGAGTGCACCGTGGAGGTGCCCGCCGAGGGCGTCAAGGCCAACACGTCGGTGATGGTGTGGCAGTCCTATCTGGTGCCGCAGGGCGACTCCATCGAGGACCTGATGGTGCAGACCGTGCAGGGCAACGTGGTGCGCGAGACCAAGGACGTGAAGGTCAAGGGCGAGGGCTGGCGGGCCCGGCAGTGGACGGGGTGCGCCTGAGCAAGCCGGGAGACTGGAGCGTCTCCATCCTGCGTGGCGATCAGGTGCTCAAGACCTTCAATGTGAAGGTACTGTAATCATCACTCCTCTCCTGGAATTCGACTTTCTTCCCGGGGACGTGGTACACGCGGGCCGCCTTCAGGGCGTGCTCTCCGTCCTTGAAGGGCGAGGCTGAGCTGAAGCGTTCGCGGGGGGACTTCAGATGACCCACCGCGGGCGGCCAACCCCTCGATTCTCACGTTTTCTTCATCAGCGCGCGTCGGCGGGGAGCGCCACGCGCCACGAGATGAGCTTTGAGGAGTTGCATCGAATGATTCCCACATCCCTCTCCGCCAAGGCCGGCAGGATCCTCGGATTCCTGGCGGTACTGGCCAGCAGCACCGCCCGCGCGAGCGAGGCGGATCTCATCCTCCCGGACTTCCGCGCCGTCACCTTCCTGGGTGGCGCGGTGAACGGGGCCACCCTGCTCATGGTGGGCATCGCCATCTGCATCGTGGGCCTGGTGTTCGGCTTCCTCCAGTTCGCCGCGCTGCGCCGCCTGCCGGTGCACAAGGCGATGCTGGAGATCTCCGAGCTCATCTACGCCACGTGCCAGACGTACCTCGTCACCCAGGGCAAGCTCATCCTCATCCTCGAGGTGCTCATCGGCGCGGTGATGGTGGTGTACTTCGGTTTCCTGCGCCACCTGGAGCCGCTCAAGGTCATCGCCATCCTGGTGGCGAGCCTGATGGGCATCGCCGGCAGCTACGGCGTGGCCTGGTTCGGCATCCGGGTGAACACGTTCGCCAACAGCCGCACGTCCTTCGCGTCGCTGCGCGGCAAGCCCTACCCCACCTACGCCATCCCCCTGCAGGCGGGCATCTCCATCGGCATGGTGCTCGTGTCCGTCGAGCTGTTGCTGATGCTGCTCATCCTCCTGGTGATTCCGGCGGACTACGCGGGCTCGGTGTTCATCGGCTTCGCCATCGGCGAGTCGCTGGGCGCGAGCGTGCTGCGCATCGCGGGCGGTATCTTCACGAAGATCGCCGACATCGGCTCCGACCTGATGAAGATCGTCTTCAAGATCAAGGAAGACGACGCGCGCAACCCGGGCGTCATCGCCGACTGCGCGGGTGACAACGCGGGTGACTCGGTGGGCCCGTCCGCGGACGGCTTCGAGACCTACGGCGTGACGAGCGTGGCGCTCATCACCTTCATCCTCCTGGCGGTGCCCGTGCAGTACCAGGCGCAGCTGCTCGTGTGGATCTTCATGATGAGCAGCGCCATGGTGCTGGCGAGCCTCGGCTCGTACTTCATCAACGGCATCATCCAGGGCGGCATGTACAAGAACGCCGACCAGATGAACTTCGAGAAGCCGCTCACGGTGCTCGTGTGGCTCACCTCGGGCGTGTCCGTGGTGGTGACGTTCATCGTGTCCTGGCTGCTCATCCCGGACCTGGCGGGGGACAGCTCGCTGTGGCTGCGCCTGAGCGCCATCGTGACGTGCGGCACGCTCGCGGGCGCCATCATCCCCGAGGCCATCAAGGTCTTCACCTCCACCGAGAGCCGCCACGTGCGCGAGGTGGTGACGGCGTCGCGCGAGGGTGGCGCGTCGCTCAACGTCATCTCGGGTCTGGTGTCCGGTAACTTCTCCGCCTACTGGATGGGCATCATCATCATGCTGCTCATGGCCGCGGCCTACTACTTCAGCCTCGGCATCCCGAGCACGCTGATGATCGCCCCGGCGGTGTTCGCCTTCGGCCTGGTCGCCTTCGGCTTCCTGAGCATGGCGCCGGTCACCATCGCGGTGGACTCGTACGGCCCGGTGACGGACAACGCGCAGAGCGTGTACGAGCTGTCGCTCATCGAGAACGTCCCCAACGTGAAGGCGGAGATCCAGAAGGACTTCGGCTTCGCGCCGGACTTCGAGAAGGGCAAGGACTACCTCGAGCAGAACGACGGCGCGGGCAACACGTTCAAGGCCACGTCCAAGCCGGTGCTCATCGGCACCGCGGTGGTGGGCGCCACGACGATGATCTTCTCCATCATCGTGCTGCTGGTGGGCATCACCACGGGCACCGACGGCCTGCGCATGCTCAACCCGGCCAACACGGACAAGCTGTCGCTCTTGCACGCGCCCTTCCTGCTCGGCCTCATCGCCGGTGGCGCCGTGGTGTACTGGTTCTCCGGCGCCTCCATGCAGGCGGTGTCCACGGGCGCCTACCGCGCGGTGGAGTTCATCAAGGCCAACATCCGGCTGGAGGGCGTGGAGAAGGCGAGCGTGGAGGACTCCAAGCGCGTGGTGGCCATCTGCACCCAGTACGCGCAGAAGGGGATGATCAACATCTTCCTCGGCGTGTTCTGCAGCACGCTGGCGTTCGCCTGCTTCGAGTCCTTCTTCTTCGTGGGCTACCTCATCTCCATCGCCATCTTCGGCCTGTACCAGGCGCTCTTCATGGCCAACGCCGGTGGCGCGTGGGACAACGCGAAGAAGCTGGTGGAAGTGGAGCTCAAGGCCAAGGGCTCGGAGCTGCACGCGGCCACGGTGGTGGGTGACACGGTGGGCGACCCCTTCAAGGACACGTCCTCGGTGGCGCTCAACCCGGTCATCAAGTTCACCACCCTCTTCGGCCTGCTCGCCGTGGAGCTGGCGGTGGAGCTCAAGCAGGCGGGCCAGGGCACCCTCACCCAGGTGATCGCCGCCGTCCTCTTCCTGGTGTCCTTCGTGTTCGTGTACCGCTCGTTCTACGGCATGCGCATCGAGACCCCGATGTCCGTCCTCACCGGCGAGGCGCCCAAGACGGGCGTGAAGCCGGCCTAGTCACCGGCTCCGGGGCCCTCGCGGCCCCGCTTCGGTGACGAGCGGCGGGAGGCCCCAGGGGCTTCCCGCCGCTTCGCTTTGCGGGACAGCACCGCCCGCGCTCAGCGGATGAGGAAGGCGGGCGGATCGATGCGGGTGGAGCGGCACTCCGGGCAGGAGCCGGGCCGGGACAGGCGCTTGCGATCGCGGAAGACGTAACCACACGCGACGCACTCAGCGGGGAGCACCGTGAGCGCGGCCCCTCCAGCCTTGAGGGACTTCTCCAGGTGCTCCAGGTGGCCGGCCACGTCCTTCTCGGAGATGCCCACGAGGCCGGACAGCTCCTTCGCGGTGAGGCCCGTCTCGGGCGCCGAGGCCAGCTCCGCCTCCAGGGCTCCGCGGACGGTGACGCCCCGAGGGGGCGGAACGAACTCTCGACTCATGCGCCAGGACCTCCCGGGCAAGAAGCCGGCACGGGGCCCGGCCCCGGGGACCGGGACCCCTCCGGGAGACTAGGTCGTCTCCGCCCCGGCCATGGACGCCGACGCGGCCGACGCGGCCGAGGACGACGACGGGTTGAAGGTGGGCGGGCGCGCGGGCAGGAAGGGCCGCAGGATGAAGGTGCGGAACATGAAGCCCCACCAGCTCTTCACCAGCAGCTCGGGGTGGATGTTGTGGGCGTGCTCGGCGTGCAGCGCGGGCGTCTGCGACCAGTGCACGCCCGGCTTCTGGTGGTGCACCGTGTGGTAGCCGTTGTTGAAGAGCAGCGCGTTGAGCACCGGGGAGACGAAGTTGCGCGAGTGGTTCCAGGTGCTGCCCGTGTCCACCTCGATGTGCTGCACGTAGTTGAACACCTGGATCATGAACAGCGAGAACTGCTGGGGGATGACGAAGAAGAGCAGCGCCTTGCGCCAGTCGAGCACCAGCAACACCGCCATGGTGCCGAAGTACACGACGAACTCGGAGAACGCCCAGGCGAAGGCCTTCTTGTCGCGCTGGTACAGGTTCTTCATGTAGGCGGAGATCTCCGGCGCCTGCTCCATGCCCGTGAGCGTGGGGTAGACGAGCAGCGACAGCAGGTGGTTCTTCTTGAAGAACTTGGGGCCGCGCGAGGTGTCACCCTCGGCGAAGTTCAGCTTGTGGTGCGTCTGGTTGTGGGTGGGCACCCAGGCCACCGTCGGCGTGCCGTAGTAGAGCGCGAGCACGTAGTTGGTGAACGTGTTGGCCGGCCGCCACTTCCAAATACCCAGGTGGTTGTGATTGTGGCTGATGACCGCCACCGTGACCCCCATGAAGAGGCCCAGGGCGTAGAGCACCGGGTACACTCGATCCAGGTTCCACTGCAGGATGGACAGGCCCACGGCGAGCGCGAGGTAGGCCACGGTACGGCGATCGGCGGTATAGCGAAGCAGAGGATGCCTCCTCGAAAAAGGGTGAGAGGGTGGAAAAACCGCGCGGACTGTACCGTGCGTGAACCGAAAAGGCTCGAAGTCGCTCCCCGGAGCCCTGTCCCGGCAACTCTCGACGCACGGGAATCCATCCCCGCACTGTTCGAGTAACAACAATCTTTCCTTCTTCTCTCGACTTTTGGATCCGGACGGACTACGCCAGTGCTCCGGCTCAAGTCCGGGCCGAGCAGGCGGCTCCACCCGTCTGGTGACGAAAGAAGAACGAATTATGGCAACCGGTGTGGTCAAGTGGTTCAATGACGCGAAGGGCTTCGGGTTCATCACGCAGGACGGCGGTGGCGAGGACGTGTTCTGCCACCACACCGCCATTCAGGCGGACGGCTTCCGCAGCCTGCAGGAGGGCCAGCGGGTGTCGTTCGATGTGACGCGCGGCCCCAAGGGCCTGCAGGCGCAGAACGTGCGTCCGGTCTGATTCCCACTGCGTGGGATTCCTGGAGCCTGACCTCGACCGGGGTCGGGCTCTTGCTTTTTGATGAGCCCGCGTCTGCCCCCCTGCCCCGAGTCGTGGGCTTCGACGATGCTCCCTTCGCGCGGCGCGCGGGCGTGCGCGTCGGCCTCGCGGGCGTGGTGTGCGCGGGGACGCGCTTCGAGGGACTCGTCTGGGGCCACGTGCGGCGCGACGGGTGGACGGCAACGGATGAAGTGTGCCGGCTGCTGGTGGGCGGCAAGTTCCTGCCCCAGCTCCACCTGGTGCTGCTGGATGGGCTCGCCTTCGGCGGCTTCAACCTGGTGGACCTGCCCCGCCTGGCGCACACGCTCGGCAAGCCCTGCGTGGCGGTGATGCGGCGGATGCCGGACCTGGATGCCGTGGAGCGGGCGCTGCGACACCTGTCCCGGCCCAGGGCGCGTCTGGAATTGCTGCGGCGCGCGGGCCCCATCCATCAGCGCGGCGGCTTCACCTTCCAAGTGCAAGGCGCGGAGCCCGAGTGGGTGGAGGAAGCACTCCAGCGCCTCACGGATACCGGCCGCGTGCCGGAGGCACTGCGGCTGGCCCACCTCATCGGCTCGGCGGTGATGACCGGGGAGAGCTCCAAGCGCGCCTGAGCGTCCCCAGTGACACAGGGACGCGCGGGGCTCACCGGGGCGAGGCGGCGGCGTCGTCCGGCTCGAGCGAGGCGGCGATGCGGCCCGCGGCGGCCGCCAGCTCCACGCGGCGCACCTCCAGCTGGGAGCGGGCCTGGGCCGCGCTGCTGGCGGCGAGGAAGCGGCGATTGTCCGCGTCCGACATCTCCAGGCTGGTGGCCACTCCCGCCTTGTAGCCGGCGGCCACCTGCTGCTGCACCCGGGCGGCGAGCTGCGCCTGGGACTCGGCCTGGGTCAGCGCCACCCGCGCGGCCTCCAGGTTGGCCTGGGCCGCCACCCAGTTGGCGTGAGCGCGGGCCCGCGCCGACTCGTACTGCGCCCGGGCCTGGGCCAGACGCGCCTCGTCCTCGTGCAGGGCCGCGTAGCGCTGGCCCCGGTCGTACAGCGGCAGGCTGGCCGCGACGGACACCTCGTAGGAGGTGTTCTGCCCGGTGAAGCCCGTGTTGGAGTTGTAGAGGCCCCGGCCCTGGGCGACGACGCTCGGCAGCCACGAGAAGCGGTCATACGTCACCTTGCCCTCGTTGGCGCGCACCGCCAGCTCCGCCGAGCGCACCGCGTAGGTGTCCTCCCAGGGCCGCTGGTCCTCGGAGGGAATCCGCCAGGAGGAGTCCGAATTCTCGAGGGGTACCGGCTGCACGGGCTCGCCCACCAGGGCGCCCAGCAGCGCGAGCAGTTGCGTGTACTGGCCGGACAGCTGCGCCAGTTGCACGCGCGCCTGGGCCGTCTCCGTCTGGGCGCGCAGGAGCGCCGCCTCCACCGTCATGCCCACGTCGAGCTGCGCCTTGGACTCGGCCTCGCGCTGGAGCGCCACCGCCTCCGCCTCGCGCGCCGCCGCCGTGAGCTGCATGATGCCCTGCAAGCCCAGGTAGGTGCGCGCCACCGCCAGCAGCACCTGCTCGCGCGCCTCGAGGGCCCCTAGTTCGGCCGCCTGCGCGCCCGCCTTGGCCGGGCCGATGAGGAAGGCTCCCGCGGGAGTGAAGAGCGGCTGGGAGATCTGCACCGTCGCGTAGCGCGAGTTCTCCGCGGAGATGACGACGGGGGCCGGGATGAACTGAGGGTTTTGGACCGGGAGCGCGAAGACGCCTCCCACCAGTTGGATGATGGAACCCAGGTCGAACTGCGCCGGAGCGCTGGAGTGGACGAACTGCGCGCTGACCGTCAGCTCGGGCTGCCACGCCGTCCAGGCGCGGTTGACGCCCGCGGCGGCCACGGCGGCCTGGGCCCGAGCGGCGACCACGTCCGGGCTCTGCTTCGCGGCGAGCATGAGCGTCTCGCGCAGCGTCGCGGTGCGCAACGTGCCCGGGGCGGGAGACTCCCCGGCGGCGGGCGGGACGGAGGACTGCTGCTGGACGGGCGCGTCCGAAGGCGCCTGGGCGAGCGCGCCGAGCGGCGAGAGGGAGGCCAGCAGCAGCAGGGAGAGGGGGCGCCGGAGGGAGCCGGCGGAGCGTCGGATGGACATGGGGAACACAGGGGAGATGACGGGGGACGACGCGCCGCGCTCAGGCGGCGCGGTCGTTGTGCTGCCTCGGCTCGGGGATGGGGAGGACCGGGGCGTCGGCCGCCTTCGGAGCGCGCTTGGAGAAGCCCAGGCTCTCCATGGCCGCGAAGACCACGGGGACCACCAACAGCGTGAGGAAGGTGGAGGTGATGACGCCGCCGATGACCGCGATGGCCATGGGGGCGCGGAACTCGGAGCCCACGCCCTGGCCGATGGCGGTGGGCACCATGCCGATGGCCATGGCGGCGCTCGTCATGAGGATGGGACGCAGCCGGCGGGGCCCCGCCTTCATGAGCGCCTCGTCCACCGTGGAGCCCTCGCGCAGGTATTGCAGCGCGCCGTCCACCAGGAGGATGGCGTTCTTCGTCACCAGGCCCATCAACAGGATGATGCCAATCATGGCGCCCATGGAGACGTGGAAGCCGCCGAAGTACAGGCCCAAGAGCGCGCCCACGAGCGCCAGCGGCAAGGACACCATGATGGTGAAGGGGTGCTTGAAGGACTCGAACTGGCTGGCGAGCACCATGTAGATGAACACGAAGGCCAGGATGAACGCCGAGCCGAAGGCGTCATTCTGCTCGGTGAGCATCTTCATCTGCCCGTCGTAGATGAGCGAGTAGCCCGGGGGCAGCGGCTGCGCGGCCACCTTCTCCCGGAACGCCGACGCCACGTCGCCCAGGGCCGCGTCCTTGAGCTGGGCATAGACGGCGATCTGCTTCTGGCGGTTCTCGTGCTCGATGACGCTCGGACCGTCGCGCAGCTCCACCTTGGCCACGTCCGACACCGGCACCATGCCCCGGGGCGTGGCGAGCAGCAGCTGGCTCACGCGCTCGGGCGTGTCCCGGTCCCGCGAGGACAGGCGCACGCGGATGTCCGTCTCATCCACGCCCTCGCGCAGCTTGGCCGACACGTCGCCACCAATGGCCAGCCGCATCTGCATGGCCAGCGCCGCGGCGCTCAACCCCAGGTCCTTGGCGCGCGCCCGATCGATCTCGATCGCCAGCTCCGGCTTGGGCGGGTTGAAGTCCACGCGCACGTCCACCGTGCCGGGAATCTCGTGCAGCATGCCCGCGAGGCGCTCGGCTTCCACCTGGAGCTTCGCCATGTCCGGGCCGGTGACGCGCAGGATGATGGGATAGAAGTCCCCACCCAGGCCGTCGATGATGGGCGGATCCATCATCAGCACGCGGGTGGCGACCATCTCGGGATTGAGCCGGGCCCGCGCGTCCTCCTTGATGGCCTGGATGCCCCGGGTGCGCTCGTGCTTCTGCGTGGTGAGCACCCGGATGCGCGCCTTGTTGACGTCGCCGTTCTCTCCCACGATGGAGTAGATGTCCGTCACCTCGGGGACTTGCCGCAGCAGCTTCTCCGCCTGCGCCACCCGGGCCCCCGTCTGCTCCAGGTTGGAGGAGTCCGGCAGGATGAGCTGGACGAAGAACTGCGAGCGATCCTCCGGGCTCATCAACTCGAAGCCCAGGCCGCGCGCGGCCCCGAAGGACAGCACCATCGCCACCAGGGTGATGCCCATGGTGGCCCACTTGTGGTTGAGCACCCAGCGGAGGATGCGCGAGTAGACGCGCTCGCTGCCGTCCAGGAAGCCGCGGATGGAGCGTGCGAGGGCGTTCTCCTGGTGGTGCTCGCCCGCCTGGCGCTGCTTCGCCAGACGCGCGGACAACATCGGATCCAACGTGAAGGAGATGAAGAGGGAGATGAGCACCGCCACCGAGATGGTGATGCCGAACTGCTGGAGGAACTGGCCCACCATGCCGGGCATGAAGGCCACCGGGACGAACACCGCCACCAGCGCGAGCGTGGTCGCGAGCACCGCGAGCCCCACGTCCTTCGTGCCATTCGCGGCGGCGGACATCGGGTCCTCGCCCTGCTCCAGCCGGTGGGTGATGGCCTCGCGCACCACCACCGCGTCGTCGATGAGCAGACCGATGGCGAGCGAGAGCGCCAGCAGCGTCATCTGGTTGAGCGAGTAGTTGAGCAGGAACATCACGAAGAACGTGCCGATGACCGAGGTGGGCAGCGCCAGCGACGAGATGAAGGTGCCGCGCGGATCCAACAGGAACATCAGGATGATGAGCACCGCCATCGCGCCACCGAAGACGAGGGCGATCCACACCTCGTGGGCGTTCTCGCGGATGGGCACCGACTGGTCGATGAGCAGCGTGGTCTTGAACTCGTGGCCCAGCGTGGGCACGAGCTTCGTCATCGCCGCCTTCACCGCGTCGCTCACCGCCACGGTGTTCGAGCCCGGCTGCTTGACGATCTCCAGGATGACCGCGTCCTGGCCATTGAGGCGCGTCGTGGTGCGCCGCTCCTCGGCTCCGTCGGTCACGGTGGCGATCTCCTCCAGCCGCACCTGCGCGCCCGTGCGGCTCTGGGCCACCGGCAACTGCCGCAGCTCCTCCACGCTCCTGAACTGTCCGAGCGAGCGCACCGTCAGCTCCGTGGAGCCGAGCTGCAACCGGCCCGCGGGCAGGTCCAGGTTCTCCGAGCCGATGCGCTGGCCCACGTCCATGGGGGACACGCCCACCGCGCGCGCCTTGTCCAGGTCGATGTCCACCTGGATCTCCCGCACGTCACCGCCGTTGATGCGCACGTCGGCCACGCCCTCGAGCTGCGCGAGCGCCGGCTTGAGCTGGTCCTCGATGAGCTTGCGCACCGTGCGCGAGTCGGCCTGCGCGCTCGCCGCGTACGTGAGCACCGCCACCGCCGACAGGTCCACGCGGCCAATCACCGGCGCGTCCGCGTCGTTGGGCAGCCGGTTGGACACGCCCGACACCTTGTCGCGTACCTCCTGCACCGCCCGGTCCAGGTTGGTGGACAGCTTGAACTGCACCACCACCGTGCCCACGTTCTCGCGGCTGAAGGAGTGGATCTTGTCCACGCCGTTGATGCCCGCGACGGCATCCTCGATGGGCTTGATGACCTGGGTCTCGATCTCACCCGGGCCCGCGCCCTTGTAGATGGTGTTGACCACCACCACCGGAATGGACACGTCCGGGAAGAGGTCGGTGCCCAGCCGGGTAAAGCCCATCACCCCGAGGACGATGAGGCAGAGGGACATCATGGCCGTGAAGACCGGCCGGCGAATGGAGACGTCGCTGAGGAACATGGGGGGACGCTCGAAGAGGCGTGCGGCGGGAGGACTACTTCACGGAGACGCGCGTCCCCTCGGAGAGGGAAGGCGTGAGGTATTCGACGACCTTGTCCAGCGGCGCGGCGGCCTTCACCACCACCTCGCGCACCCCGCGCTCGAGCACCTGGACGTCCACGCGGCGCACCTCGCCCGAGGGCGCCACCACGAACACGTGGTCTCCCCCGGAGGAGGACAGCGCGCTCGTCGGCAGGGCATGGGCCTCCTCCGCCTCGCCCAGCGGCAGCACCACGCGCGCCAGGGTGTTGGCCACGAAGCGGCCGTCCTTGTTGGGCACGAGGATGTCCACCGGGATGCGGCGCGTGGCCGGGTCCGCCGAGGGAATGACGGTGCGGATGACGGCCTCGTCCGTGAAGGTGCTGCCGCCGATGACCTCCACACGCACGCGGGTGCCCGGCTTGAGGCGCGCGCGCGTGGACTCGGCCACCGTCGTCTTGAGCAGCAGCGTGCCCACGTTCTCCAGGGCGAAGAGAGACACGCCCGGGCCCACGATGGCACCCACCTGCTCGGGCGCGTCGGTGACGGTGCCGGCGAAGGGCGCCTTGAGGTCATGCCGACGGCGGCCCGCCTGCGCCTGGGCGAGCTGCGCGCGGGCGGCGAGCAGCTGCGCCTCGGCCTGACGCGCCTGGGTGCTGGAGGTGCGGTTCTGCAAATCACTCACGTTGCCCTGCTGCTGCAGCTTCGCGTTGCGCTCGGCCACGTCCGCGGCCATGGCGGCGCTCACCTCGGCGGCGGCCACCGAGCCTGCGCCTGGGCGAGCTGGGCGTCGGAGATCTCCGGGTTGAGCTGGCCGAGCACCTGACCCTCCTGCACCGTCTGCCCCTTCTTCACCCGCACCTTCTCCAGCCGGCCTCCCACCTCGAAGCCCACCTGCAACGCCTGGGAGGGGAAGAGCGTGCCCGTCACCTCCTCGCGAGGCGTGCTGCGCACGGCGCGCGGCGCGGCGAGCGTCACCGACTGGAGGCCCGGCGTGGCGGCCGGAGTCGCGGGAGTCGGGCCGCGTCCGCGCGGCAACCCGAGAGGGACAACGAGGCGGCGGCCATGCCCACGGCGGCGAGTCCGGCGACGAGCGGCGTCCTGGAGAGTTTCACGATCCTGACCTCGGGGTACTGCGAGTGCGGGAAGCGCGCGGGACGAGGCCCGGCGCGAAGAAGTCGAAGTCTTCGGTGGCGGCGCGCGCGGCGGCTCCGCCGGGGCGGCCACGTCACACCGGGGCACGCAGCCCTCGCGGATGAGCAGGTGGATGGAGTTGGCCCAGGCGGCCGGTCCGGCTTCTCCTGCATCTGGCTCATCCGCTGCGCCAGCAACACGTAGGTGCCGACGATGAGCGAGCCGATGACCTCGGAGGGCACGTCCGAGCGCAGCGCGCGGCCGGACTGCAGGCGCCGGAACTCCTGGGCCACCCGCGACACCTCGCGGTCCACGAAGCCCCACATCAAGGACTCGAAGTCCGTGCCCTGGCTGCCGCGCATGAGCACCTGCATCACGTCGCGGTAGGCCCACATCAGCTCAAGCGTGCGCAGGTCCCCCTCGGCGCTCATCGCCAACAGGCGCTCGTAGCGCGCGGAGCGCTCGGACACGTCGTGCGCCTCCACCGCTCCCTGCTCGGCGAAGAATCGATCCGTCTCCTCGCGCCGCTGGTCGATGAGGCCCTGCAGCGCGGACATGAACTCGCTGAGCACCTCTCCGAAGAGGGCTTCCTTGGACGCGGCGTGCAGATAGAACGCGCCCTTGGAGAGACCACACGCGGCGGTGATGTCCTCGATGCGCGCGCCCTTCAGCCCCTTCTTCATGAACTCCACCCGGGCGGCGGCGATCAGTGCTGCTCGGGCGTGTGGATCCGCGGGACGGGCCATGGTGGCCGCATTCCTAACCCGCTGGTCAGAAACGGCCAAGGGGGATTCCTGAACCCCGGGTCAAGAATACATCAAATCAAATTATGACACCCATCAGTGAATCTTGGACCAGTTCCCCGGACTCCGGGTATGTCTGCCTATGAGGGCTGACCGGGACCGAGCCGCGCGAGGGCCTTGCACAGCGGGCACGCGGCCACCGGGTGACTGCCCTCGCGGCGATGCAGATCCAACACCGCGCGCGACACCTCGGCGAGCTCCCGGCGCACCTCGCGCCGCGCCCCCTTCACCCGGGCGATGGAGAGGTTGTCGTAGGCCGTCGTCTGGTGGCGCATCCACGCGATGACGGCCGCCTCGGCGCGCCGCTCGATGGGGATGCGCTCGGTGCGCGCCACGGTGCCGCTGCCCACGGGCGTGGCATGCGCGGACACCGCCACCGCCATCAACTTCGCCTGGGGCAGGAAGGAGGGCGAAAACGCGAGGAAGCGCAGCACCGCGTTGGCGAAGTCCACCTCGTACTCGGACTGCTCGCGCTCGCGGCGGCGCACGTCGGCCTCGCGGCGGCGGGCATAGGCCGGGGTGGCGCGCTCGGCCTCCAGGGCCGCCTGGGCGGCGGTGATGTGGGCCTCGGGCGCCCAGACGCCGCGGGAGAAAATCTTACGGCCCTTCTTCTCCACCACCGTCCAGCTCGGGCCGGCGGCCTTCACCCGGCGCGTGAGGCCCGCGTCGCCCGGGGGCAGCAGGGCCCAGCCAGCGGGCACGGTGAGGACGGAGCCATCGGCCGCGCGCACGCGGCGCGGGTCGCTCGTGGGGGACACGGTCAGGGAGTCGCTCATGGGAAGGGCGCGCCTCTTAGCCCACCCACCCCCCGGGCGAGAAGAGCCCCCACGTCAACCCCCTCGTCCTCGTGGTACATGAGGCAGCGCGCACACACCCGGTCGCCGCGCGGGAGGAGTTTCATTCATGGGCAGCGCTGGCATGTCCATCCTCAGGCTCACCTTCCTCGGCACCTCGGCCGCCCAGCCGACGTTGCACCGCAACCTCTCCGGACTCGCGGTGAAGGCCAACACGGATCTGCTCCTCTTCGACTGCGGCGAGGGCAGTCAGCGGCAGATGGTGCGCTACGGCACCGGCTTCAGCGTGGACGCCGTCTTCTTCACCCACTTCCACGCGGACCACTACCTGGGCATCATCGGCTTCTTGCGCACGCTCGGGATGATGGGGCGCGACGGCGCCGTGCAGCTCTATGGCCCCCCCACCGCGCGCCGGCTCCTGCACCAGGCGGTGCACCTGGGCGTGGAGTCCCTGTCCTTCCCGGTGGAGATCCACGAGCTGCGCGACGGCGACACCGTGCAGCGGCGCGGCTACTCGGTGCAGGCCGTGGCGGTGGATCACCGCATCAACGCGCTCGGCTACGTGCTGCAGGAGGACGAGCGCCCGGGGAAGTTCAACCTGGAGAAGGTGAAGGCGCTCGGGGTGCCGTCCGGGCCGCTCTACGGCCAGCTCCAGCGGGGCGAGCCGGTGCAACTGCCCGACGGCCGCACCCTCCGCCCCGAGGAGGTCGTCGGCGAGCCACGGCCCGGCCGGCGGCTGGTCATCTCCGGGGACACCCGCCCCTGCTCCGCGATGGTGAAGGCCTCGCGGGAGGCGGATCTGCTCATCCACGAGTCCACCTTCTCCGATGACGAGCAGGCGCGGGCCCTGGAGACGAGGCACTCGACGGCGCGCGAGGCGGCCCAGGTGGCGCGCGAGGCGGGCGCCCGGCGGCTCATCCTCACGCACCTGTCCAGCCGTCACGACACGGATCCGTCCCGGCTGCTCACCCAGGCGCGCGAGGAGTTCAAGGGCCCCGTCGAGGTGGCCTACGACGGGCTCACCGTGGAGCTGCCCCTGCGCGACTGAGAGGGTGTTGCACAGGAGCCAGCAGGCGAGGCGGCGGAGCATAAGCCGCGTCATGCCCACATGGACGAAGGCTTCGGAGCGCTCCTCCTCGCATTCGTAGTCCTTGGACTGAAGAGCAATCTATAAATTGGCTGGAGCCTACCTGCCGCATCAATGAGTCCAGGCACTTGGCGGCTCCAGTGGGTAATTTATCGATAGCTCTTGAGCCTACCGCTATTTTGTTGCTCTCCCGCACTTTGTGTACTCGCCGCTCAGGCGGCGAACAGCATGCGCCGGAGCAGCAAACATTCTGACTCAAGAACAACAGGAAAAACATGTAATTCTTGCAAGCCCATTATCCTTCGCCACGATGATGAGTGCCGCAAGGGTCGCTTCGACCGCGACACCTACGGCAGCGCAACAAGGTGGAGCGGCTCAGCAACCAGCTCAAGCAGTTCCGCCGTGTGGCCACCCGCTACGATACGAGAAGCGGGCGGCCAACTACCTAGCGATGATTACCCTCGCATCCACTCTCGTCTAGCTCAGGTTTGCAGAAGCGCCCTCCGGGCTACGGCCTCACTGCTCCAAGTACTGGCGGAGCCACTCCGCGAAGAAGAGAACGCTCGTATACACGCCGAACTTGTTGGCCTGACCGCAGCCATCCCCCCAGCTGACGACTCCCCCGACGTAGCTGTTCATCTCGTCGGTGACGACCAGGGGCCCTCCGCTATCGCCCCGGCAAGCATCCGTCCGCCCGTCACCCGCGCACACCATGCCGTCAAGGACTCTCCCGGCATAGCTCTCGGGGAAGCGGGGCGAGGACGCTCCTCGCATCCACGGACTGCTCCAACTCAAGGAGCGCGATGTCATTCTGAGCGGTGGCGGGCTGGTAATCCGGGTGCCGGATGAAGCGCTTCACGCCCACGTATTGGCCGCCAGACGTCTGAAGTGAACGCAGTCAGAACATCAACCCGATGGAGAAGTGTAATTGTCGCCAAGGGGAAAAGTAATTGACGCTGGTCACCTGACCCGTGCAGAACGGTTTCCCCTGTCGTCACCAACACAAGGAGTCACCATGTTCCCCACGACCATCGCCGGCCTCGCCCAGTCCCCCGAATTGCTGAACCAACTGCGCCAGACCGCCACCAGCCTCTCCAGTCAAGCCCGCAGAAATCCGGACCTCATCAACCAGCTCAATAGTTCGCCCATGGATGCATTCCTGTCATGCGCCCCGGAGGAACTGCGCGCCAACTACCCGGCGAGCCTGAAGGCGCAGGCCAACACCATTCTCCAGGAAATCGAGGTGGTGAAGTCCCCGCAGGACGCCGTCCGGGGTTTCCAGGGGGGCATCCAGCTCTGCAAGATTGGCATGTGGACGGCCCTCGTCACGGCTCTCGGTGCCTTCATCGCCATCACGCAGGGTGCGCTCATCGCCCCGCTCCTCGCGCTGGACGCCGGGATACTGACCGTGCTCGCAGCCATCACCGGCCTGTCGGAGGGGGCCATCGCGGCGATGGGGACTGTTGCCACCTTCACCTTTAGCAACCTCGTCGACGCGGTGTGCAACTGAGCGGCGCGTAAGCAGGGGGAAGGACCCGCCAGAGGACGCGCGGGTCCCGGCCCCTCTCATAGCACCCGAGGCCAAGGGGAGAGAACATGCTCTACTGGGATTACAACGCATCGGCCCCGTTAAGGCCCGAGGTGGCCGACTTCCTGGCGAACAGGCTCCGACACACGCCGGCCGCCAATCCCTCCAGCGCCCACCGCGCCGGACGCGAGGCACGGGCCCGGCTCTACACGGCGCGACTGCGGGTGGCCACAAGGCTGGGGTGCGAGCCGCGGGAGTTGTGCTTCACCGCGTCAGGATCCGAAGGCGCGGCGCTCGCGATCAAGGGTGCCTTTCTCGGGCGCGAGGACGTCTCGCGCACCGGCGTGGTGCTCTCGCGACTGGAGCACCGGGCGGTGCGCTCGGCAGCGGCGCAGCTCCAGGCGCACGGCGCGCGGGTGCGCGAAGTGGCGCCTGGATCGGACGGGCGGGTGCGGGCCGAGGAGGTGCTGGCGGCACTCGGGTCGAACGTGGCGGTGTGCTCGCTGATGTGGGCCAACAATGAGACGGGCGTACTCCAGCCGGTGGTCGAGGTGGCGCGGGCGTGCCGCGAGCGGGGCATCCTCTTCCACACAGACGCCGTCCAGGCCATGGGCAAGGTGCCCGTCAGCCCGCACAAGGTGGACGTGGACCTGCTCTCGTTCTCGGCGCATAAGTTCGGTGGACCTCCGGGCGTGGGCGTACTGTTCGTCCGGCACGGGGTGACCCTTCAGCCGCTCGTCCCTGGTACCCAGGAGGGGGCCTTCGTGGCGGCACCCAAAATCTGCCGTACATCGAGGCGCTGGCGCTGGCGCTTGAGCTTGCCTGCGAGGAACTGGAGGTGGGTGCGGCCCGGCTTGAGGCTCTGCGCGACCGCTTCGAGCGCGAGGTGCTCGAACAGGTCGCCGGCGTCCGGGTAAACGGCGGAGGCGCGCCGCGCGTGCCCAACACCAGCAACCTGTGCTTCGTAGGGGCCCAGGGCCACGTGCTGCTGGACGTGCTGGACCATGAAGGAATCTGCGTCTCCTCGGGAGCTGCGTGCACGGCCGGCTCGCTCGCCCCCTCGCATGTGCTCACGGCGATGGGCCTGTCCGAGAACGAGGCCCTCGGCTCATTGCGCTTCTCGCTGGGCCCAGGCACCCACGAGGCCGAGGTGGAGCGCGTGTTGGAGGCGCTACGGAAGCACGTCCCCGCAGCTAGAGTCGCCGTATGAGCCTAGCACACGGTGGGCCTGATTCATTAAAACGGCTCTCCCGCACTTTGGGCTTGATCCGGCGCATGAGCGTCAGCTCGCCTGATTGCGCCTATTCAACACTCTCTGAGCCCCTACTTGACGGCCGCCTCGGCCTCGGCGCGCAGGGCGCGGGCGCCCTCCGGGTCCACGCGCTGCAACAACTCCCACTCCAGCTCCCGGTCGCGCGTCATGTTGGTGGTGTCCGTGCCCAACGCCTGGCGCTGGCCCGTGCGCGAGTCCACCGGTCCCGGACCGGACTCGGTGCGGTTCTGCCGGAAGATCTCCACCGTGCTCTGCACCGGGCTGGGCTGCCGGCCCCGCACGTAGTAGCGCACGTAGTTGGTGCCCAGCGACGAGGGCGCGCCCACCATGGCCCAGTCGGTGGCGATCTCGAACGCGCCCGGGGCCTCGCGGATGGGCAGCTCCTTCTCCTTGAGCAGCGAGCGCAGCTGGGGCCACACCTCGGCCATGGGCTTGCGGTACACGTAGCCGCTGGCCTTCTCCTGGATGTACATCTCGCGGCGGCTGGAGGCGCATCCAGCGGCGAGCAGGGCGGCGGTGAGTAACACCACGGACTGGAACCACGGCGAGTGCTTCGAGGAACGCATGGCTGCTCTCCTGGTGAATGAGGCGGAGAGCGGGCATTTGAAGCATGGGTGCCCGGGGAGCGCTAGACTCGCGCGCCATGAAGGACGGGCCCCTTCGCCGGAGCATCAAACGCCTCGCGCGGCTGCGCTACGACTTCGACCTCGCCGTCACCCGGCTGCTCCTGCGTGCCCGGGGCGAGCCGCGCTACCGGCTCACGGGCGCGTGCAACGGGTGTGGCCGCTGCTGTGAGTCGCCCACCCTCGCCGTGAGCCGGCCCGTCTTCTTCCTGCGCTCGCTGCGCTGGCTCGTGCTCACCGGCACCGGCTCGTCAACGGCTTCGAGTACGTGGGCGAGGACCGCCGGCACAAGCTCTTCGTCTTGCGCTGCACGCACTACGATCCCACGACGAAGCAGTGCGACTCCTACGACAGCCGGCCGGGGATGTGCCGCGACTACCCGCGCAACCTCGCCTTCGAGGCCCTGCCGGAGTTCTTCCCCGAGTGCGGCTACTCGGCCGTCTACAAGAAGGCCGAGCCGCTGCGCCAGGCGCTCCAGAACAGCAACCTCTCGCCGGAGAAGTACGAGGAGCTGGTGCGCAAGCTGCACCTGCGCGAGTAGCCCCGCGCCTGATGTTCTCGACGGCCGGCAGCTCGAATTCTCGTTCGCCTCGACAGGCCCATGGTCCCTTCAGGAGACGAGCTTCGTGCCGATGAAGCGCAGGATCGACGAGAGCCAGACCAGGGCATAGGCGAGCGGAGGACTCTTGCCGGACGCGATCTCCGTCAACTCGTTCCAGTCGTCGGACAACTGCCCCATCGTCAGTTCGGACTCAGGAGGAGGGGAATACACCGAATACAACAGCTTCTCCGGGATGCTCCAGTAGAAGTCCTCGGTGACTTCGATCTCCGTGCGGCCAGTTCGCTCTAGATGGTCAAACAGCACATGGGTTGCTTGTCGCAGTTCAGAAAGCTGAATCTTCACGGTTCTCCTCCCAGAGCTCTGATGTTCTTCTCGAACGCCCGGATTTCGTCCTCCAGATGTTCGATCCGACTTTTGATGATCTTCTGTCGGACCTCCGGCGAGGGGGCATTCCTCAAGCGGCCTTGATTATCGTAAGCGTCGGGGTTGGCCTTGTAGTCCGCCAGTTTCTGGCCGTGCTCCGCCAGTCGTGCCTTCAGGGACTTGATCGACTCCGATGGGTTGGAGCTGGTCTGCCCGCCCTCGCATCGTCATCGCCACCGCGCCCGGCGCCAGGGCGATGGTGACGGTCTTGGCACTCATTGCGACCGTCTCCACTTCCCCCATCGCCGCGAGCCGGATGCCCATCTGCGTCTCGGCTTGTACTGCCGCCTGCATGGAGCCGGGCAGCTTCGGCACCTTCGCGGCCAGCCCCGGTGCCGTGTTGCCGATAGCCGCCATGGCCAGCATGGCGAACGCTCGCGCCGCGTTGCGGCCCATGAGCTTGCCGTACCGATCGCCCGCTGCGCGCAGCTCGTTGAACGTGGTGGCCCGCTCCGCCTCGTCCATCAGCCGCTTGAAGCCCACGACGAGGCCCCAGAAGGTCTCGACGCCCACGTAGGAAATGAGGGTGGCGGTCATCACATCACCGCCGCGAGACCCTTGGAGACTGTCACGTCGGGAAGAGAGACGAGCACCATGTGCGTGGTCCAGGTCCAGAGCACGGCCGCCACCATGGCGTGGGGATCGGCCATGTCCTTGAACGCTTCCAGCATCTCGTCCAGCACGGTGCCCTTGGCGAGAGCCAAGGCCAAGGCGAAACGGCCATCGCCGTTGAGGGTGGGGCTTTCCGTCAACAGGCGCAGACAGTCCCCGGGCCTGCCTGTGCGCTCGCACCAGTTGGGGCCGCGCGGGGGGCCGCACATCCCGATCCAAGGGCAGTCCCCGCCAAGTCCACCTGTCTCCTGGAGTCCCCTCCAGCCCTGGAGACATTTTGGAGATGCGCGGCATCAGCCGGGCTGCTCTTCTTGGCTGGTCGACTGCAAGTAGAACAGGCGTCCCTTGCTGCGCAATGCCTTCTCCAAGAATTCCGAGAAGGAACTGGCGACCGGCCCGCAGTACTCCGGGTTCGGCCACGCCTCGTGGTAGCCATCCGTCAGGAGATAGCGGTCGTTCTCCTGGCGAGCTACGTCCACCAGTACGTAGTCCCCGTCCTGTACATCGCAGAGGGTGTACATTGAGGCCGAGCCCCACTTGTCATCATCTTCCCCGTAGACGGCTACCCGTGCCCGGATGATCTCGGTCAGGGAAAGGAGACGATAAGGGGTGTTCGGTAACCGCTTGAACAGTTCGGCGCCGTTGCAGTGCAGGTAGAAGGCTCGCAGATCCGGGTCCAGCGTCCAGCCCACCCGACGCTCGAACGCCTCGACCTCCTCGGGCGTGGCGGGTGAATACGGGAAGTGCTCGCGGGAGACTTCTTCAAGCAAACGGCTCATGGGCGTGGCCATCATCAGTTGTCCATGTGTTGTTGCTGATGAACACCAACAACACTACCGCTCCGGCCAGCTTCATGGGAATTCCCCAGGGTGATGGCCATCCACTGATGGGTTGCAAACCCAAAGAAGTACCCAGTGGGTCTGGCATACGCCGGGCCACATTTCACCTCGGCGTCGTGAACCGTGTCCATGTTCAAGCATGGGTCCGCTGTTGCTCCGTCCCTCAGAAATCCTGCGGGTCGCTCCATTCAAAGTCTTCCTCTTGCCAGTCTGTGCGAGAGTTCAATGTTTCACCCAGTCTCGTGATGAGATCTTGAAGGGCTTCGGCTTCTGTCCGTCCGAGCCCTGCTATCCAATCAGGGTTTCCATTGGCGTCTTTCACGCACACATTGGGGACCGCGAGGAAATCCTGGGAGCCTTGCTCAAGAGCCTTGATTTTGTATTTTGTCCATGGAATGCCTCGCATGTCGCAGACCTCGAAGAGACCCACCACCCGCGAAATGCTCGCGGCACCATGTAGATCGATTGTCCTCCAATCCATCTGACTGCTCCCTTCTTATTTGTCTTATCGATCTGAGCAAGATCTTGTCGTCCATGCGATGCCTCAACGTCAATTGCCGAATTCGGCATCGAACGCGGCGATTGCCTCCTCAATGGAGGCATAGGGTTTAGAGCGTTGATCAGGAGCCTCCTCACAAAAAAGTTCCCAGAGCTGTCTTTCATGATGATTCATGGATTCCGGACGCACTGGTAAGTTGATCCAGTCGGCACTTTGAACGACAAAACCTCCTTCTGGAATCAGTTCAAAGCATCGGTAGATGATGGCTCTTTCGGCACTGACGCGACGAAGCACATTGATCAGTTTATACAATGTTGCGTTGCTCATTTTTGGGGCACCCACTTTCCGCTCTGGATTCGCGATTGCGTATTTGATCTTGTATTTTTGAATTGTGTGACGATCTCGCCACTCTCGTCCGTGATCACGACCCTGTCGCCAGATACGTGCACGGTGTTCCCAGTTTCAGAATCGGTGAACTTGCGTCCCTCCCTGATGACTCGATTCGCATCCCCTACCTGCCTGTGAGTATCACCACCGCGTGCCTCACCGGCTCTTTGCTGGCCGTGTTGGGTTCGTCCGGCGGAGTCCGCACCGGTGCCTTGACCATCCCGGGCCGTCATCGCCACTGCGCCCGGCGCCAGGGCGATGGTGACGGTCTCGGCACTCACGATGACCGTCTCCACTTCGCCCACCGCCGCGAGACGAATGCCCACCTGCGTCTCGGCTTGTACGGCCGCCTGCATCGAGCCGGGCAGCTTCGGCACCTTCGCGGCCAGCCCCGGTGCCGTGTTGCCGATAGCCGCCATGGCCAGCATGGCGAACGCTCGCGCCGCGTTGCGGCCCATGAGCTTGCCGTACCGATCGCCCGCTGCGCGCAGCTCGTTGAACGTGGTGGCCCGCTCCGCCTCGTCCATCAGCCGCTTGAAGCCCACGACGAGGCCCCAGAAGGTCTCGACGCCCACGTAGGAAATGAGGGTGGCGGTCATCACCGCCGCGAGACCCTTGGAGACTGTCACGTCGGGAAGGGAGACGAGCACCATGTACGTGGTCCAGGTCCAGAGCACGGCCGCCACCATGGCGTGGGGGTCAGCCATGTCCTTGAACGCCTCCAGCATCTCGTCCAGCACGGCGCCCTTGGCCAGGGCCATGGCGAGCGCGAAACGACCATCCCCGTTGAGGGTGGGGCTTTCCGTCAGCAGGCGCAGACAGTCCCCGGGCCTGCCAGTGCGCTCGCACCAGCGCAGGTAGTCGCGCGTCAACTCCACCTCCGCCGCCGTGGACTGCCCCTCCAGGAGCTCGCCCGGCTTGAGCGGAGTGATGCGGCGGCTGGGGGCGCGTACGTGTACGAACCGCTCCGGGCCTCCACCTCGAACAGCCGCCGCGCTGCTTCCTGGGGCCGAGTGGGGGGCCGCACATCCCGAGCCAGTTCCGACACGGCCTGCTTGAACTCGCCGTTGCCCAGTGCCACCGGTCTGGCGCCGGAACGAGGGGTGAAGACAATGGGGTCGGTCTGCCCCGTGTCCAGGCGCACGACCCGGGAGGCGGTGCCACACCCGACGAGGAGAACCAGCATCACAGCCGTGCCGCACAGCTTCATGGGGATTCCTCCCGACCACCCCTCCATGAGTAGCCGGTCCGGAAGAGTACCCAATGGGTACGACAACCCTCGAAGCGGGGTTCACGGGAAGGTCACTCCGCTCAGGGTGACAAGCCGGCCTCCGTTCTCGTCCCACAACTTGAGGGTGAAGGTGCCCCGCGCCTCGTGAGCCAGCAACTCCGTCTCCACCATCACGAGGTCCGACCCTCCCGGCGAAATGGGCGCGGGCTGCCACACCTTCGCCTCCTTCACGTCCTGGCTTTTTCCCACCAGCAGTGCCGCATCCCTGGCCGTCCAGGGGACTGTGCCGGAGTTGTCCATGGTCATTGCCACGGCCACCCGCATCACGTCTTCGTCTTTTTCCCGGCGCATGGTGGTGGAGCGGTAGCTGATGACGGTTCGCGGGAGGAGCGCGTTGGCCGAGGGGGTGGTGATGACGCTCGCGAGGTCTTTGGCCAGGACGCCTTGCCCGTTTTTCGCGTCCACCCTCAACAGCCCACTGGCGAACAGCCCCGTGATGCCCAGCCCGCTTCCTTCCGCCTGCGTCCGCACCAACTCCGTTTGAAGCTGCCGGATTCGGGCCTCCTTCTCCTGTACCTCCTGCTGGTAGTCCTCGACGGTGCGCCGGTTGCGGAAGACGTCCACCTGCCGCGCAGCCCGTGCCGGGTGGCCCACCAGCTCGAAGGTGGCGCTCGTTGGTGCGGCACCATCCGTGAAGCGCACCACCAGCTTGAGCCGTTCCCCGGACTGAAGGTTTTCCGGGGGGATGACGGTGAGGCTTCGCGTCCCCATGGACACGTCCTCGAAACGCTCGCGCTCCTGCAACTCCACCGCACCGGGTGGCAGCGGCGAGTCGAATCGGAAGGTGGTGGGAAGGTCGGGGCTGATGCACACCTCCGGCGCCTTGTCGGTGGGAGCCGCCGACAGCTCGAGCCGGTGTGGCGACACCTCACAGTTCGGGAGAGCTGGCTGCGTGGTGGCGCTGACATCCGCGAGGAGCGCCAGGAGCAAGAGCACGGCGGGGGACGAGGTGAGCACGGAGCGGGGACCTCCAGCAGATGGGGTAGAGACTGGAGAAGTGGGCCTCTACCACACCTTCCCGCCCGGTAGGGCAGGAGCGCTCCCAAGCCCCCGCCCACGAATCGCTCGGACAGCGCTACTCGAAACGGCGCACCGCCTCCACGCCCATGGAGGAGAAGACCTTGGCGGTCTCCGGTCCGCCATCGGGCTTCACGGGGACGCCACTTCTACTCTGGGCCCCCGCATCCAGGCAGACCTTGTATGTGTCCCCCGTGGGTGTTCGGGCTTCGGTGAAACGGAAATAGGCACGACCGTCTCCGAAATGGAGCTTGCCGGAGAAGATGGTCCCCGCTCTCCCCGCTGGCAGCTTCCATCTTTCGTCTGGGCGCGAGTTGAGTGCACCCCCAACAACCAACCTCGCGGACGTGACGCCCTCGCGCACGGTGATGAATTTGGATTCTTCGTCGAAGCTGGTGAGGGAGACGAGGCCCGTGTCCCCAATGCCAATACCGAGCGTTTTCATGGTCTCGACGGCACCCTCCGGGCACGGCTCGGATTCAGGGGCGGGGGCGGGACGCACCTGGGCACCGGGACACGCCGTGTTGGCGGCAGCGGCGACACCGACACACCACCTGGCCACGGGTGAGAGGGCTCCCTTCTGCTTCTTGTCCCCCGGGGGCTGGGGGCCTGCTGCTTCTTCAAGGTGTCGTCCTTGGGTCGCGTCACCAGCGAGGCGACGACCGCAGGGGTTTTCTCCACCTGGGGCGGAGCCGCGGCCCACTCAATCTCCGGCGGCGGCCACGAGGGCGCCACTTCCTGACCGGGAAGTGACTTCCACGTTGGGGAGGGGGCGGAGGACGCCACGGATGGGGACTCGGGCTTCCACCGCCGCGCGAGCCACCCCCCGGCAAGCGCCACGCCCACCAGCACCGCCATCCACACCGCCGCACGCCGAAGCGCCTGGAGCGCCAGGGCCTGCACGGGCACCTGCGCCACCGTGGCCGGAGTCGGTGTCGCCGGAGCGGGCTCCACGGAGGGCTCGGCCTCCTCGGGCTTCTCGCGCGCCGCGGCTGCCCGGCGGTCTCGCCTCGCTCCACGGGGGCCGTCATGCAGGGGCTCCTGCCAGGACGCATCCGCACGGGCCTGCAGGTGCGACAGCTCCTTCACCAACTCCAGCACGCTCGGGTAGCGCTTCTCCGGCGTCTTCTCCAAGAGCTTCATGCACACGGCACTCACCACCAGCGGCACGTTGGGGTTGGCGATGTGCGGCGGCAGGGGCTCCCGGTGGATGACGGCCCGCACCGAGGCCTCGTCATCCCACGCCACCTCGAAGGGGAAGCGGCGGGTGAGCAGCCGGTAGAGCACCACGCCCAGCGCGTATTGGTCGTCCGCCTTGCCGGGCCGGTAGGTGGCTCGCCGGTCGTTCCAGTGCTCCAGGCCGAAGCGCCACGCCTCCGGGCTGCGGTAGTGGGGCGTCCCCGGGGGAACAGGCCCTCGGTGATGGTGGTCTGCCCCTCCCGCCGGGCGGCCCCGAAGTCCACCAGCACCGGCTCCCCATCCTCGTCGCGCACGAGGATGTTGGCTTCCTTCACGTCCCGGTGGACCACCTGTTTGTCATGCGCCACGGCCAGCCCGCGCGCCACCCCCACCAGCTTGCCCACCACGGCCCACGTATCGGGGTTCTCCTCCCAGGCCCACACGTCGAGCGGGCGGCCCTCGACGTAAATCATCTTCAAACAGAAGAACTCGGGCAGCACGGGCGGCCAGTAGCTGAAGCCCACCTGCTGCACGAGGTTCTTGTGCTGGAAGGGCATGGCGAGGATGCCCTCGCGCTCGGCCCACTGCTTCGCCCGGTGGAGCGGGACGAACTTGAGGGCGAACAGGGTGCCCGTCAGCTTGTCCCGGGCCCGGTACACGGTGCCGTAGCCCCCACGCTCCACCAACTCCTCGATGATCGCGCCGTTGACGTTCGTTCCGGGCGGCAGCTCCGGCGTGTCCCGCTCGTTCATGGCGCCGCACGCTAGCAGCTCACCGGGGCGGATACCTACCCCGTGAGACTCCCTCGCGGGGCCAACTTCTCGGACAGGGTTGCCACTCCCTGGCGAGTCCCCGCGCGCCCCGCCCTACACCGGGGGATGGAGCTCGCGCTCCTGCTCCCGGGCGCGCACGTCCACCCGCTCCACGCCACTCGGTGCCCGCGCGGCGCGGAAGTGCTCGAGCAGCAGCAACGCCACCTTGTCCGGCGCCTCGAGCGGCAGGGTGTGGCCCTCCTCGGGCAGCCGGCGCACGATGGGGCGCTGCTCGAAGTACGGCTCCAGGCCCTGGGTGAACGTCGTGCGCAGGGCGGGATCCCGCTCGCCCCAGATGAGCATCAGGGGAGCGCGCGCACGCGGCGTGGCGAGCAGCCGGCGCCTGCCCCCGGGCGTGGAGAGGAAGCGGAACAGCTCGCGGTAGTAGGTGATGGGCGGGCGCACCGCCTCGGGCCGCGAGAAGTGGGCCTCGTACTCCGCCAGCTTCCCCGGAGGCACGCGCGAGTCGTCCACCATCTGCCGCCGCAGCATCCGGGACACCAGGGCACCGCCCCCCGCGGACAACAGCCGCTCGGGCAGCCACGGCAGTTGGAAGAAGAAGGCGTACCAGGAGCGCAGCATCTGCGCGGGTTTGGTCAGCTCGCGCACGAGCAGCGCCGGATGCGGGGCGTTGACCACGGCCAGCCGGTCCACCACCTCCGGGTGATGGGCGGCCACGTGGAAGGCGATGATGCCACCCCAGTCATGCCCCACCAGGTGCACCGGCCGCCCCGGGCTCAGGTGCCGCGCCGGTGCACGACATCCATCCCCAGGGTGTCCAGGTCATAGCCCGTCTCGGGCCGCTCCGTGTCGCCGTAGCCGCGCATGTCCGGCGCGACGACGCGAAAGCCCGCCTCCGCCAGCGGGCCCATCACCTCGCGCCAGCTCTCGGACAATTCGGGGAACCCATGGAGCAGGAGCACGAGGCGCCCCTGGGCGGGCCCCGCCTCCAGGGCCTGCATGCGGAGACCGGGCAGCGAGACGGGACGGGAGAAGATGGCGTTCATGACCGTACAGTTAAGAATCGCCCCCCGCGCCAGGAAGCACCCCGCGCGCTCGTCGGCTCCCCCACAAGCAGGAGGGAAAGCGCTGCCCCCGCGCGCCGCAGTGGGCATGATGGGCCCGCGCGATGATTCCTCTCAGTGACGACAACCCCACGCTCCGCAGTCCCGTCATCACCTACCTGTTCCTCGGCGCCATCGGCGCCACCTGGGTGCTCGTCCAGGGAGCGGGCTTGAATCCCGTCGTGCTGGCCGCCAGCGTGTGCAACCTCGGGCTCGTGCCGGGCGAGCTCACCGGCCTGGCTCCCGAGGGGTTCCCCGTGCAAATCGGCGAGGACCTCGCGTGCGTGGTGGACCGCGAGCCCATCAACATCTTCACGCCCCTCACCTCCATGTTCCTGCATGGCAGCTGGAGCCACATCCTCGGCAACTGCCTCTTCTTCTGGGTGTTCGGCAACAACGTGGAAGACAGCATGGGGCGGCTGCGCTTCATCGTCTTCTACATCGTCTGTGGCCGGCGGCGGCGGCGGCACAGGTGATGGTGGACCCCTCCTCGCCCATCCCCATGGTGGGGGCCTCGGGCGCCATCTCCGGCGTCATGGGCGCCTACCTGCTGCTCTACCCGCGCGTGCGGGTGAACATGCTCTTCATCTTCATCATCTTCTTCAAGGTGATCCCCCTGCCCGCGTGGATGGTGCTCCTCTACTGGTTCGGACTCCAGGTGCTCACCGGCCTGCCCCAACTCAATTCCCTGAGCGCCGAGGGAGGCAGTGGCGTGGCGGTGTGGGCCCACGTGGGTGGGTTTGTCGCGGGGCTCGTCCTCATCAAGTTCTTCGAGAACCCCCGGCTCACCCGTCAGCGCTCGGGATGGCGGCACCGGCTGCACCCCGACCATCCGTGAGAGCGCCCGGAACGAGCCGGGAACGAACGCGCCAGTTCGGCTGTTCCGGCGTCCGCGCCAGGGCATGAAGCTTGCTCCCTGGACAGCAATCACCCCGGGGAGCTCGCCGCTCCTCGGAGACAGTCCGTGAGGTCGTGGCAAGATGCGCTGGGGCAGGCAGTTGCGGTGTGGCATTGCGCGGCACTCGCCGCTCCTCGTGGCGCTGATGTGCCTGGGGCTGTGGGACTCACCCCCGCGGGCCTCGACCCGCACGGAGACCGAGCCGCTGTTTCCCCAGGGCCTCACCCTGGAGATTCCTCCGCCGCAGACGGTGAACGAGGAGGAGGTGCTGCGCATCACCATCCCCGTGAAGGGCGGCCGTCCAGGCACCCGCGTCTTCGTGGAGGGCCTGCCGCCCGGGGCCCGCTGGCATGAGCCCTCGCGCACCCTCACCTTCCAACCGGACTTCATCCAGGGCGGGTGGCGCCACGAGGTGACATTCACCGCCGTGGACGGCGAGCAGAGGGTCCAGGGCGAGTTGATGGTGACGGTGCGCGACACCGTGCGCCCGCCCGAGCCCCGCATCGTCCAGCGCGAGGAGGAGGCGGGCAGCCTGCGGCTGACCCTGGAGCAGCCCACGGACACGTGGCTGGACAGCCCGAGTCAGGCCGGCCGCGCCTTCCCGGCGGTGGTGACGGTGCCGCTGGCGGCCACGGCCCGTCAGCCCATGGCGGTGACGGTGCGCCTGCATGGGGTGGGCAACTGGCCCCCGGCTCCCGAGCTCGCCCGAGACCGCTTCATCATCCAGCCGAGCGATCCCCAGCTCACCTACTGGTACGGCTATTCGGAGGATGTCCTCCGGGGCACCGCGCCCCGGGGCGCCGTGCCGCCGTACACCGTGCGCCGGGTGCTGGCGCTGCTCGAGTGGGTGCTGCGCAACTACCCCAGCGCCGACCCCAACCGGGTCTTCGTCGAGGGGGACTCCATGGGGGGCGCGGGCGCGCTGACGCTCGGCCTGCTGGACGCCCGGCACTTCGCGGGGGTGTTCGCCCGCCATGCCCAGCCCGTGGCCCGGGCCCACCGTCCCTGGCGTCTGGCGCAGCTCTCGTCCCTGTGGGGCATGCCGGAGGAAGAGGTGCCGGGGCCCGAGGGGCTGGGCGTCTGGAGCCGGCTGGACATGACGCGCGCCCTGCGCGACGAGCCCGAGGCGCGCTCGCAGTTCCTCATCCTGGAGCACGGCAAGGACGATCCCATCATCCACTTCGGCTCCATGGTGAGCCCCAGCACCCTCACCGGCTCCTCCTTCTACGAGACGCTGCAATCCCAGCACATCGGCCACGTCGCCGTGTGGCACGAGGGCGGCCACACCGAGCCGGATCCCTGGCTCGGGGAGCGCTGGTGGGACCGGGGCTGGAATCCACGCTCGGATGTGAAGTCCTTCCTGCGGCGGGACGTGGCCTTCCCGGCCTTCAGCCGCTCGTCCTGGGATGGAGATCCGGGCCGGGGCGGCAACGGGCACCAGCCATGGCGCAAGGAGTCCGGCTACGCGGGAGACCCGAAGGTGGCGGGCGACACGGGCTGGGATGGGGACGTGGCGGGCATGTTCAACCGGGCGCTGCGCTGGGACGCCAGCCGGCTGGTGGACACCCCCCAGCGCTTCGTGATGCCGCTGCGCGCGGTGCTCGGCCCCGGTGTCACCACCACCCCTCAGGTGGATGTGACGCCCCGGCGCGTGCAGCGCTTCCAGTGCCTGCCGGGCGAGCGCATCCGCTGGTCCTTCGGGCACGCCCACGGCACCGTGTTCGCCGCGCCGGATGGGGGCGTCACCGTGCCCCGCCTGAGCCTGCGCGGGGACTGGACGCCGCTCGTGCTCGAGCGCGGCTGAGCCGGCTCACGGCTTGCCCGGCTCCGTGCTGAAGGCGAGCCGTTGGATCTGCCGGTTCACCTCCTCCTGCGCCTCGCGCTGCTCCTGCGCGAGCCGCTCCAGCTCCCGGGCGATCCCCTCCAGCCGATCCTCCTGCTCGTTGAGCTTGGTGACGAAGCGCGCGACCAGCTCGCGCTGCGGCGTGCCGCTCTTGAGCGACTCGATGTTGGCCCGGATGCGCTCCTGATCCTTGAAGAGCTGCGCCCGCTCCTCGGTGCGCTGGCGCACCTCCTCGGAGCGCCGCGCCACGCGCTCACGCAGGGAGATGATCTCCCGCAGGCTCCGGGCCACGCGCTCGTCGATGAAGCCCGAGCTCAGGAAGAAGCTCACCTCGTCCAGGCCCGTGTTGGCGAGCAGGTAGGTGCGCTGGCGGCCCGAGGACTCCGTCACGGTGAACGTCTCCGTCCCCCCCGCGGCCAGCCCCCGGGTGAAGCGCCAGTAGTGGTCCGTCGTCTCGTCGGGCGCGCCCACCTGATCCAACCGCCAGCCCTCCGTGCGCGGGTGCTCCAGGAAGAGGATCTGCGCGCGCTTGGCCTTGTTGCGCAGGTGGTAGTGGGTGCGGCGCATCATCACGAACTCCACCGTCAGCACGCCATGGCTCACCATCGCCCGGCGCACCGGCCCCTCCTCGGAGCGATCCTCCACCGACACCACGAACCCGAGCTCCACGGCGTAGGGCACGAGGCGCCGGTCCTCCGGCTTCATCGTGTCCAGCATCGCCTCGCCCACGTACGTGTCCCCCTCCGTCACCGTCACCGGGCCCCCCTCCAGGGTGAGCCCCGTGGTGTTGCGCAGCTCGAGGCACGCCAGGGGGTTCTTCTCGCGCGTGGCGCGGTTGTAGAGCAGCACCCGCCGCCCCTCGAAGGGCCGGTGGAGGATGGGCACCAGCGCGCTCTGGTTGCGGCGCACCGTCACCGGGTGCTGCACGCGGTACTCGAAGAGCTCGCCCACCTCCTTCGTCACCGTCTGCACCGCCGCGCTGCGCTCATGGGCCTCGCGCCGGGCCATCCCCCCGGTCGACATGGCTCGCATCATGGGCGCGGGGGCGGGGGCGGACGCGGCCATGGGCGCCACCACCGCGTCCGGCTCGGCGGCCATCTCCCGCGCCGCGCCAAAGCCCTCCTCGGGGATGACGGGCGCGACGGCCGCCTCGGTGAGCACCTCCACCACGGGCCGCCGCAGGTAGCGCGGGTTGTACAGGTCGTGCACGAAGGACACCGGCAGCCCCGCCATGAGCGTCAGCTCCACCTGCTCCCAGTCCTCGTCCCCGGTGTTGTCCACCACCGCCCAGCCCTGGAGCACCGGCGGCTTTCCTCCTCCAGGAGCATGCGGTAGCTCGTCTTCCACACCGGCGCTTCCAGCACGTAGGAGACGAACAGCTCGCGCTTGCCCTCGCCCGCGGTGAGCACCGACACGCGCTTGCTGTCCTTCTTGTACGAGGAGAGCATCGTGGCCGGTAGAACTCCAGGTCCGCGCGCACGGCGTCATCCAGGAAGGTGAGCTCGGCCACCTCCAGCAGGTCGAAGCCGCGCAGCGCCGCGCCCACCAGCAGTGTCAGGTAGGGCCGCTTCACCGCCGTGTCGCCCTCGGCCACGGGCATGGAGTCGAGCCCCACGATGACGCCCTCCACGAGCTGCTCCGTGCCCACGCGCGCCCGCACCCGCGCGCCCTTCACCTGCCCGAGCAGCGCGGTGAGGCTGCCCGACTCGGGGATGCGCAGGGTGATGTCCTGGAGCCGCTGCTCCAGGGGCCGGGTGGAGTCGTAGCTCACCGACGACACGGAGCCGCCCGACAGGTCCAACACCGTCATGGACTTGAGGACGTCGTTCATGTCCCGCGCCTTGAAGTCCAGGTGGAGCGTCTCACGGCCCTCCACCGTGCCCCGGCGCTCGAAGTAGCCAACGCCATGCTTGTAGAGAACGACGCGGCGGATGGGCAACGACGGGGACATGCACACGGCTCCAGCGAAAGATGGGAGGGGCTTCACCCCCGGTGTATCAAGTCCCCCATGCGAATGCGTTTCCCTTTCCGCTCCTCTTCCCTGTCCCTGGGCATGGCGCTGTTCCTCCTCGCCGGCTGCCAGAGCACGAAGTCCGGCGGCCTCGCCCCCACCCCCCGGAGCCCCCCACCGGGACTGGACTCTCGGCGGCGTCCCCCTGGGAGCGCGCCCGCGTGGGCGACACCGTCACCTACACCTTCTCGGCCTGGCAGGGCGCGGCCCCGGGTGGCACGGCCCGCTCGCTGCGCGGCCTGGTGTCGCTCGAGGTGGTGGCCGTGCAGCAGCCCTGGGTGTGGGTAAACGTGTCCTTCACGGACGAGGCCGGCAAGCCCCTGGCCCCGGTGTGGCTCGCCCAACCACAACTGCTGCCGGTGCGCTCGGACGTGACGCGCCCCATCGAGGTGCCCCCCTGGGCGAGCCCGCCGCCGAGCGCCCCACCGTCGCCGGCCGTGCCTGGGACGCCCAGCGCTTCGAGAAGGACTCGCGCCCGGTGGATGGCCCGCTCGTCTCGCGCGTGTACGCCACCGAGCCCGGACCGCTCTACCTCACCCGGGGGCTGCTCGGCGCGCGCACGGAGACCGCGGGCTTCCACGTGCCGGGCGGCAGCGAGTGGACGCTGCGCGACTTCCGCGAGGGCTCGTCCACGGCCAGCCCCGCCGCGCCGCCCCTGGAGCGCCCCCTGGGCTCCGGCACCTACTATGACCGGCGCCTGGAGCAGGGCCCCACGCCCACCCTGACGCGCGTGTGCTTCGGCGCCGAGCGCGGCTATCTCCTGCGCACCGAGGCCCCGTTGGACACCCAGGCCGCGCCGTGCACGAACTTCGCCGAGGCCGAGCCCGAGCCGCTCGAGGAGGTGCTGACGGGACTGGTGTGGGAGGCGGTGGCGGTGCCATGGCCCCCCGCCACGGCGGCCGCCGGCACGCGCGGCACCTTCGAGGCCGAGGGCCACGCGGTGCCCGCGCTCACGGCCCAGCGCACGGAGAGCGACGGGAGCACCCAGCGCGTCCTCTCGGAGACGTACGCGGCCGACCCATGGTCCCCCGCGCTGGCGGGGCTGGCGCGCGAGGCGCGCTTCCAGCCGCTCGCCGAGAGCACCGAGCGCGTGGAGAAGGGCGGCAAGCGCGAGCCCGAGGGCGGCTCCCGGCTCGTGCGCTGGGGCTCCTGGTGGGGCGGCGCGAAGTAATCACCCGTCACCAGGAGCGCGGAGGTTCGAGGGGCCGGGCTCCGTATACTCCCCGGCACCATGAAGCCCCCTTCGAAACCCGCATCGAAGCCCCCGTCGACACCGACCTTCTTCGCGACTCCCGCCGACTGGCGCGCCTGGCTCGAGAAGCACCATGAGCAGCAGCCGGAGTTGCTGGTCGGGTTCCACAAGAAGGACTCGGGCCGCCCCAGCATCACGTGGCCCGAGTCGGTGGACCAGGCGCTGTGTTTTGGCTGGATAGACGGGGTGCGCAGGCGGCTGGACGAGCACAGCTACACCATCCGCTTCACCCCCCGGAAGCCACGCAGCATCTGGAGCAGCGTCAACATCCAACGCGTCCGGGAACTCACCGGGCAGGGATTGATGCGTCCCGCGGGCCTCCGGGCCTTCGAGGCCCGGTCGGCGGAGCGCTCGGAGCTCTACGCCTACGAGCAGAAGCAGGATGCCGTGCTGCCCGAGGCCTATGACAAGCAATTGAAGGCGAACAAGAAGGCCTGGAGCTTCTTCCAGGCGCAGGCGCCCTGGTATCAGCGGACGGCCCTCCACTGGATCACCAGCGCGAAGAAGGAGGAGACGCGGCTCAAGCGGTTCGCCACCCTCCTCCAGGACTCCGCGGAGGGGCGCACCCTGCGCCACCTCACCCGGACGCCCCCGGCGTCGAAGTGAGCCCCGCGACGCCGCCTACCTGCGAACCTCGGGCGGCACCTGCGCCAACCACCCCACCTCCAGCGCGCCCCACAGCCCGAGCAACACGGCCTCGGCGGCGTCGTGCCGCAACGAGGTGGGCCGGGGCGCACCGGACCAATCAATCACCCGGCGCGCGAGCACCCCGGCGGCGTCCTTGGCGACCCCTCCGCTGCGCTGCTCGCGGGCGTACAAGAGCCGCGCCCGCCAGTCCTGGGCGGACACGCGCAGCACCGGGAGCGCCCGCCGGAGGGCCTCGCGCTCCCACACCTCGGCGATGGGCCCCCCACCCTCCAGCACCAACCACGCGAGCGGCCCGGCGGAGTGCAACACCGCGGGCACCGCGCGCTTGAGCCGGGACGGGGAGCCGAAGTTCTGCGAGCGGTACCAGCGCAGCCGTGCGTCCTGGCCGTAGAAAGCCAGCCCCGAGCGCAACCCGAGGTCCACCGCGAGCAGCCCCGGTGCCGTGGGCGCGTCCGGACTCACCCCGCCTCCGTCCCGGTGATGTCCACGCGCGTTCTCCTCGTCCTCGAGTCCAATTCCATATCTCCGAACGCCGTGCATTGAAGCACACGGGGGCGGATTGTCTTCTTTCGAGGGTTCATGGCGACCCACGCCTCTTGGCCCACTCGACAGCCTGGGGAGCTTGCCGGGATGATCCGGCGGGAGGGAATCGGGCCGATGAAGACCTGGGCCCGAGCGGGGGGTTCCACCATGAGCAACGAAAAACCCGTGAACGTGACACGGCAAGACGCCGGCCTTCTGGAACTGAGGAACGTGAGCGACTTCCTCCGGCACCAGAAAGCGGCGGTCACCGCGCCGAACATCATCACGGGCCAGCTCAACTCGACGAGCTACCCCTGGGTCGTGGGCGGGGACTTCGGCATCGACTCGTGCCTGAACAACCAGGATCCGCCGCCGGGCTGCTGGGTGGACGGCGAGACCGTCCATGGCGACATCTACATCAAGACCCAGGGCTGGGGCACCTACACGCGGCCGATCTTCGCCTACCTGAAGTACGTGAACACCTACACCCATCCGAGCGGCGCCAGCCAGCACTACACCACGACCCAGAGCGTGGGCCTCACGGAGACCTTCACGAAGGAGGTCAAGGCGAGCTACTCGGTGGGCGCCAACATCGACATCGTCAATGCCAGCTCCAGCATCGAGACCGGGTTCTCGAAGTCGTCGTCCTGGTCCCAGCAGACGATCCAGGGCTGGACCACGACGCTGCAGGGGCCCGCGACCTTCTATATCTATCAGGTCGCGCTGGTGTACGCCCACTGCGCCACGATGGCGGGCAAGAGTTGCGCCTCCAGCTTCAAGTACCAGCGCACCCGTGTCATCAATGACTGGCGGACCGATCTCTACTACCTCTCGGCCATCAGCAAGAAGGACATGGTGATTCTGGGCAAACCCCTCATTCCGCTGAGCTGGGATCAGGTCCAGCAGTACGTGCTGATCGACAACTGGAACACCTGGTACTTCGATTACAGCGCCTACAGCGATCCCTTCCGCCGTTACTAGTACTACAGTTGGACGTGAATTCTGGGGGCTTTGCGACGATAGTGGCAGAGTTTGGCGACGGCCTGATGGTGGCGCCGCCAGCGGCTCCACCGCAGGATGAAGTCCAACGTGGGTCGTACCACCCACCGGGCGAGTTTCCACAACAGACGTCTCACTTCCTGAAGACTGAAGCGGATGAGGACAGGCCTCGCCGCCGTCGAAACGCGCCCATGCGACTTCTTCGGTGCGGCGGGCCCAGACGTTTTGGGACTTTTGTCTCCTCCTCGGGTTCATTGGCCGTGACGCGCGCGGCGGCCAGGAATGCATGGGCCACCAGGCACAACGTCATGTGGCGGTACCACCCTCGCCACCGCCTCACTTCATAGTCGTCCAGTCCCACCTCCCCCTTGGCCGACTCGAAACATTCCTCTACCGGCCAGCGTTTACCAGCCGCTTCCACCAGGGCCGCCAGCGACGTCGTGGCCGGTGCATGCACCAGGTAGAAGGCCACGTCGGAATCCTCCGACAGGCCGCGGCGGAAGAGAAACCATCGCGCTTGGTTCCTCGCCGGAGAATTGAGCTGGACTCGCGCCCAGTCATACAGCCGCGGTCCCTTGGCTCCGGCTCCCGCCGACAGCCGCGTCCATTCGGGTGTCTTCACCTCCTTCAATACCTCGCCCGCCGTCACGTGAGCCTCCCCGTGCCAGGCGTAGGTATTGGAGGCCACCGCCAGCACATACGGTTGCGACTGGCTCTCCAGAAACCGTCGCAACTCTCCATCCCGGCCATACACCTCATCTCCCACCACCCACTTCGGTCGGAGTCCAGTGTCCAGCGCCCGCTGGAGCATGACTCGCGCCAGCTCAGGCTTGGTCTGGAATCCCACTCCCGGGGAATTCCTGCCCGGCGACCGCGCTCCGGCTCCTCAAGCCATTCCTTGGGGAGGTACAGCTCACGGTCCACCAGCGTGTGTCCCTTATCGGTGACATAGGCCAGGAAGACGCCTATCTGGCAATTCTCCACCCGGCCCGCCGTGCCGCTGTACTGCCGTGCGACTCCCGCGGACTTGTCCCCCTTCTTCAAGAAGCCGGTCTCATCCACGGCCAATATTCCCCCCTCTCCCAGCCGCTCTCGGGCATACGACAACACGTCGTCCCGGAGCGCGTCTTCGTCCCACTGGGCCCCATTGAGCAGGTGTTGAAAAGCGTAGGGCGTCTCCCGGCCCACCTCCTCACTCAAGCCCCAGGAGTTCTTGCGCTCGACTCGTGCCAGCAATCCTTGCAACAGCGACTCCGCCGAGGTGCGTGTCTCCGGACGCGCGAAGTGGGGCTGGACCCACGCCTGTACGCGGCGCCACTCCTCTTCCCATTTCCTGACGAAAACCGTTTCGTTGTGGTCCGAGACGACAGCGCGGCTCGACATGGCGGCCCCCAGGTGAAGGTGACTTCTCCCATGGGTTATAACCACGCCACCTCCGGCGTCACCCTTGCCTTCGTTTCGCTTTCTCTCCTGGCTCCCCACCAGACAAGTGGGGCCCTCCACCCCACCTCCGCAGTTGCGTTGCGCTGGGGCCGTATTATCTCAGAGGAGAGGAGGTCCGAGTCATGGGTTCACGCCAAACGGAGGACGGCAGCTTGTTACGGCAGCAGGGGGGAGGGCCATTCCTCTGTCCACTTAAAAATGTCCAACTGTAGTACTAGGAGCCTCCCCGCGCGACGCCTGCTGTGGGCTGGCGGATGAAGCAAGCGGGCATCCTTGGGGAAGGCGGCACCGCAACCCCCTGTAATCACGGGGTGACGCTGGGGCCTTCCGGAAAAAAGCGTCGAAAAAAGCGACGATGTCGAGAACCCTCGACCCGCTCCGACTCCTGGGTGAAAGCGCGCTCCATGGAGGAGCGCCCGAACGAAAGGAATCGACCATGAAGTACCTCCTGATGATGCATACCCCGGGCAAGGGCCCCTACCAGATCACCCAGTGGTCGCAGCAGGACTTCAAGGCGCACATCGCGTTCATGAAGGACTTCGCGAAGAAGCTCGGGGAGTCGGGCGAGCTCGTATCGGCCGAGGGCCCGGCCGGCCCCGATCAGGCCAGACGCGTGCGCGCCGGAAAGGATGGCAAGCCCATCACGGACGGCGTGTTCCCCGAGGCGAAGGAGTTCCTCGTCGGGTACTGGATCGTGGAGGTCGGGAGCCCCGAGCGCGCCTATGAAATCGCCGCACAGGCCTCCGCCGCCCCTGGTCCTGGCGGCGCGCCCCTCAACATGGACATCGAGGTGCGGCAGGTGATGAGCGGGCCTCCCCCCGAACTGCTCTGATGCCCCCGTCACTGGACCTCCGCACCCAGCACCTGTTGCGCGACCTCGCGCCGCGGGTGCTGGGCGCCATCATCCGGCGCTTCCGCGACTTCGCCGCGGCGGAGGATGCGGTGCAGGAGGCATTGATCGCGGCGGCGACGCAGTGGCCGTGCCAGGGCCTGCCCGACAACCCACGCGCCTGGCTCATCCAGGTCGCATCACGACGCATCACCGATCACGTCCGCGCCGAGGCGGCCCGCCGCCACCGCGAGGCGCTCGTGGTCAGCCTGGTGCCCCCGGAGGAGCAGCTCGCCCTGGCCGCGGATGAGGCACATGCCACGGAGCGGGACGACACCCTCGAGCTGCTCTTCATGTGTTGCCACCCCGTGCTCTCGCCATCCTCCGCGATCGCGCTCACGCTGCGCGCCGTGGGAGGCTTGACGACCTTCGAGATCGCCCGCGCGTTCCTGGTGCCGGAAGCGACCATGGCGCAGCGGATCAGCCGGGCGAAGCAGAGCATCAAGGACTCGGGAGTGCCCTTCCAGGTGCCCACGGACGAGGAGCGCGCCGCGCGCCTCGGCGCCGTGATGCATGTGCTGTATCTGATCTTCAACGAGGGCTACACGGCGACCTCCGGCCCGGCGCTCCACCGCGACGACCTCTCGGGGGAGGCCATCCGCCTCACACGCATGCTCCATCGCCTCGTGCCCGAGGACCGTGAGGTCGCGGGGCTCCTGTCGCTCATACTCCTGACCGACGCGCGGCGCGCCGCGCGGACCGGGCCGGAGGGGGAGATCATCCCGCTCGACGAGCAGGACCGGACTCTGTGGGATCGGAACGAAATCACCGAGGGGCTGGCGCTGCTCACCGCGACGTTGCCGAGAGGTGAGGTCGGCCCGTATCAGGTGCAGGCGGCGATTGCCGCGGTGCACGACGAGGCCCCGAGCACCGAGGAAACGGACTGGGCACAGATTCTCGAGCTGTATGGCTTGCTGCGGGACATGTCCGACAATCCCATGGTGGCACTCAACCAGGCGATCGCGCTGGCGATGGTCCACGGCCCGGCCGCGGGGCTCGAGCGGCTCGACGCACTCGCCGGGGACCCGCGCCTCGCGGGTCACCATCGCCTCGACGCGGTCCGCGCGCATCTGCTGGAGCGGGTGGGCGACAAGCAGGGAGCCATTGCCCACTACCAGCGCGCGGCGGAGCGCACGACGAGCCTGCAGGAGCGCAACTACCTCCTGACGCACGCGGCCCGGCTGAGCGAGAGCAAGTCCCGGGGCGGCGCTCGCGCGGCCAGTCAGGGGCTCACCCCTGGTTCGTCCGGGTGAGTTCGTGCGCCAGCTCGATGCCCGCGTCCAGATGCAGATCCTGGATGAAGCCCCGGCCCGCGATGGGTCGGGTGTGCTCGGGCCGGGTGGAGTAACGGACGCACTCGGCATGTGAATAGACGGAGCCGTGAGCCATGAGCTCGAGACAGTGGATGTATCGGTCCATGCGGGCACGGTCGGTAGCGCCAAGACCGAGGGTGTCATAGAGGGTGGCCATCCCGGCCTTGACGGTGAGGAACCGCTGGACCGTCTCGTCGAGCAGGGCGGCGGTGCGTTCCAGGGCCTGGGCGGTGGTGAGGCTCTCCGAGCGCTCCATCGCGAGGACCACGTTGACCTCTTGCTGGTGCCGGTCCTTCGGCAGGGAGAAGACGTCGTTCTGCAGCAGCACGATGTCGATCACGCATTGGCGCAGCGTCTGGATCTGGCTGGTTCCAATGACAGACGCGGGCACCTCGAAGCCCTCCGCGACCTCGATGAAATCAATCATGGCATTCATGCCGATATCGAGGCGACGGATCTCGAACGCGGTCTGGGTATCGATATCGCCGAGGCGTTTGCGGTAGGTGGACATCCGGAGCACCCCGATGAGGTACCATCTCAAGTGGTCGCGGAACCGGGCCATCCAGGTCGCGGACATCTTCGGGGTGAGCCGGTGGAGGATATCCGCGATGCCTCGCGCGGCCGCGTTCCCGCCCGGTGTCCCGGACGTGGCGTAGAGAACGCCAATCATGTTCTCGGTGATTCGAGCCACCCGCTCCGGCTGGTTCCCGAGAGGACCGGCGAACTGGTCATCGTAGAGGAACCCCCAGGTGATCCACTCCGTGGCCAGGTCCAGGATGTCACCACGCCCGGTGGGCAGACAGTGTCCGGTGAGACGTCCCCAATTCCACGCCTCCAGTTGCCCGAGCGCGAAGTCGGTGGTGGCCAATCCCATCTCGCGGGCCCATTCGACGCTGTGACGTTGGGCCTGTTCGATGTCGGGACTGAGGTCACGAGGGAACGGAAACCGGAACTCGATCGCGGCACGCTGAGTGTCCATCTGCAACGGCGCTCCTAAAGGGCAGGTGTGGAGGAACGGGGAACGGCGGTCATCAGGACCTGGTTGGGTCGCAAGACCGCGCGGGGGACCTCCCGGACGCGATGGCCGGGCACCGGGACGAGCCGCCACCGGGCGGCGATGGTCGCGACGGCGATCACCATCTCGGTGCGGGCGAAGACGTCACCGATGCACTTGTGTTTCCCGTCCCCGAAGGGGATGAAGGCGTGACGCGGAATCTTCTGCATCCGTTCCGGCAGCCACCGGTCGGGGTCGAATCGCAACGGCTCGGGATGGAGACGGGGGTCGCGATGAACCATCATCGGGCTGATGATGACCTCGGCCCCGGCCGGCAGGTGGGTGCCCGCCAGTTCCATGGCCCGCAGGGTGCGCCTCGTCAGCACCCAGATAGGCGAGTGCCGCCGCAGCGTCTCGGAAATGACGTTCTGGAGGTACTGCAACCGGGGCAGCTCCTCCATGGTGACGGGCCTGCCACCCAGCACGGCGTCCACCTCGGCGTGGAGGCGCGCTTCCACCTCGGGGTGGCGTCCCACTTCGTGGAAGAGCCAGGTCAACGCGGTCGCCGTGGTTTCGGACCCGGCGACGAACAGACCGGAGATCTCCATCCGGAGCTGTTCATCGCTCATCCCCTGGCCGGTCTCATCATCCTGAGCCGCCAACAACGCGGACAACAGATCCCCCTGGTCGCGGTCATCCGCGCGCCGCGACTCGATGTACGCGGCGATGATCTCATTGAACCGGGCTTTCTTGCGCACGAAAGCCTGGTTGATTGGAATTGGCAGCCTTTCGAAGACGTGACCGGAGAACACGGTGTGCAGACCCACCCAGGAGTTGGCGGCATCGATGTAGTCACCGATCTCGATGGCGATGCGCTCCTCGGTGTTCGCGCCGAACAGCGTCCCGGTGACGGCATTGAGCGTCAGACGGTGCATCTCCTCGCGCAGGGAGAGGTGGGCGCCCGGCGACCAGCCGGCGATCTGCGCGTCTACTTGTCGGTGGATCGTCTCCATGTAGCCGTGGATGCGCGCGCGATGGAACCCCGGCTGGAGGAGTTTTCGTTGCCGCCGGTGGAAGCTCCCGTTGGAGACGACGAGCCCCTTGCCGATCGCGGCCGTCGCCTTGTCGAAGAGGCGCCCTCGCTCGAAGCTCTCGGCGTGAGTGACCAGCACCTGATGGATGCACTCAGAAGAAGTAACCACATACAAGGGCGAGGGCCCGACCCGGATCTGGACGATGTCCCCGAGTCCACGTAACGACTGCAGATAATCCAGAGGGGAACGCAGCAGCCGGAGCGCATGGCCAAGCAGCGGCAACCCGCCCGGCGCCCCTGTGACGGAGCCAGGGGGCGGAGAGGTCACGGGGTTCATGGGGTGGACACTCCTCGGTGGATGATTCCCCGCGGCGGCCATGGCCCACGTCGGGAGATCCGAAAGTTGGAGAGGAAAGCCTGGGGGGAGGCAATGTTTCTCCTAGCGGAATCCCGGGTGGCCAGCAACGCAAGTTTCCCACGGAACATCGAGAAGACCCAGTGATGAGGCCCACGGGCCCAACAGGTAAAGTCACCTCTTGAGCACCCACGGGGCTCAGCGCACTTCGCTCCGCCCGGGCCAGGCTCCGGTACCTCCGCCGCGAAGGGGTCATGGAGACAAAATGCCCACGCGGGGCATGTCATGTGCGAAACACGGTGCCGTCCTCCAGGTCACCGGACGAGCACCCGAGTCCAAGAGCACTTGCGCATGTGGCGACGTGACGACCATGCCCCGCCAGGGACGACTGGAACGTGGCGTTCGGGGTCGGGATGTCGGGCGAGTGCCCCGACCGTGAGTTGACGCGGGGGGAGGTCGGCGGCGACAAGGGGCTCGACGTGTGGAGCACCTCCAGCGCGGAGCGCGAGCGAACGGATGGGACCTCCATCCCAGCGGGCGGTCCCTTCAACGAAGTGAACCACGTGTTCGACCGATGACCAGGGCCCTACGGAACCGGCTCGACTCCCAACACCGTCCCCCCTTGACAGCACCACGTCCTCGACGGAGCACACGTCCTCGGTAATGCTTCCCGAGGGATTGTTGCTGTGTCGTGATGAGGAGGGGCATGCCGGTGGCCTGGTTCGTATCGCGAGGGAACGAAAGTGCTCGGAGGAAGGCCGTGTGCACACTGCCACTCGCGGGCTTGGTGCTGCTCTCGGGGTGTACCACGAGGCTGAGCGACCCACTGGAGATGACCCCATCTCTCCAGAGTCAGTCTTGTGTGTTCAGTCCCGGGTGCATGGCGCCAGCGGCCAGCGGAGAAATCATACCTGCAACGCCCGCGGTGATAAGGGCCGCGCAGACGGTGCGGGGACTGCTCACGCTCAAGGACTTCCTGGACGAAGCGGAAGTGGCGCGCGTGGAGGCAGTGCTGGTGCAGTGCGCTCGCGAGGCGGACTTCGAGGTCAACGAGCGCGAGTATCCTCAAGAAAGGTATCCAAGCGACGCGGAATGTGGTCGCAAGGTAGGACGTGACAAGAATGGTAAGCCTATCACCCGCGCCATGGAACTCGGAGTCATGAAGCATGAAAGAGCGTTCGCATGTGTCGAGCGGGAACTCGGACGGGACTTCTCGGAGCATTTCACCCGCGAGCCTCGTTATGGCAAGGACGCCTCCACGGGAACATATGTCCTCACTGGAGAGGGCATGGGCTCGCTCGTTCCCGACATCGTGCTGCACTTAGTGCATGATGCCACCCGCATCCAATTCCTCTATGACTTCTTCTTTCCCTGTACATCCAAGAGCAAGAGTGAGCCGCTGGGTCCAGACAGGCAGGTAATGGACAAGAAGTTGGAGAAGTATGAACCGCTGACGAAGCGTCAACCCCGAGCCCTCGTCACCCCTCAGTTGGGAATCAGCCGATGAGTCGTCAAAGGCCTCGCATCCGCCACTACGCCGCAACGCCGGGTGGAGAAGTGCTCGTACAGCGGGACGTGGTCCGGCTCGTGCTGCATTTGCCTTTTGATCACGTGGACCTCTCCGCAGGCGTGAACCGTGCGCTCGACATGTACTTGAGTAGCGTGGGGCAGGGGCCGGAGATTCTGTCCGAGTGGTGCGACGTGGAAGGCGAAGACGACTTGTTTCCGCTCGATGAGCAGGGCTGGGATTTCATCCGCTCCGAGTTGTCCCCCCACAGGGTGAGCGTTTCCTGGATGATGTCCGCGATGATGAACGGTACGTGCTTCGGCGAGTGAAGAAGCAGTTCGATCGATCCGTGGAACTTTCGGGTGGAGAGGGAGGCCTGAGTGGCTACGGCTTCTTCTATTGGGCGCGGCTACCATGGCGCACTCCACAGGCGGACGAAGTCAGTCTTGTGAGTTTCTCGTGGCCCACCGAGTACATGGAGGCGCGGGGCCCTGGGAAGATGCGAGCGGAGATTGAGCAACTGGCCGCGCTGCTACCCTATGCGTCTGGCCACGCGGGGCTGGCGTTCTATTCGTCCAACGTGTGGGGGCCCGTCATGAAGGACATTCACGAGGAGGCACTGCGCTACCCGGGCATGGACGTGACCCACGGGCAGCGAGCACTGGGCACACGGGTGGACGGGGTTCACTGGCTCAACTTCCTGGGCCCGGAAGTGCTGGCGCAGGTGGGCGGAGCCGAGGCGCTCCGCGCTCGGTTGAACGCACCGACCACCACGGTGACAAACCTGGAGAGAGAACGGGCTTTGGTAGCGCTGGGTCTGGAACCCGAAGCGGGAGATGTAAGCCAAGGCGACACGTTACCGGCTTGGCGCGAACTGGCACGAGTGCTCGAGCCCTGGCTCCTTCCCTTTCCCCACTACCGGTCCTGGCAGGATTGTCCTCCCGACACAGCACGCCGCTGGTGGCGGCGATTCCTCGACTGAATGCTCATCCTCGGTTCCACTCGCCTCAGCCCCAAAGGCCCAGCCATATCCATCATTCCGAGTGCACTCCGAGGAGCCAATCCCGCAGCGAACTTCACCCTCAGGAAAGGGCCATGACAGAGGGGAGTGCCTGGCAGGGCAACTGGAGGGTCCGTCTGTATGAGCGGGTTCGTGAGCGTGGTTTCGACTCGCTCACGGCCTTCGCGGATGCGCGTCCCACCGTGCCATTGCATGTGCTCGCCGAGGAGCTGGGCGAGGAGGATGTCGCTGGAGTTCAGGTGCTGGGCGGGTTGCTGGCCGAAGCAGAGCAGCGCAAGCAAGTCATGCGATTCGTGCGCGATGTACTCGTGCGTATCCTGTCGCAGAATCTCCCCGAGGGTTGGCCCGCCGTACTGGACGACTCATCCCGTTTCACCGTGGCCCAATCCTTCGCCATGTGGACCAGCTTCACTCCTGACACCCACAAGGAGCGGGTCATGCAGGCCAGGGCAGCGCTCCGCGCCACGCCACCATCGCCCGGCTGGCATCCGCTCGGCCCTGACGACGAGTTGCTGCGCACGCTCCTGCCCGACGAGGAAGTCTGAACATCACCCTCACCATCACCAGCTTGTAGTGCCGCCCCACCTGTTAGGAGCAAAGGGGCTCGACAACCGCCGCCGACTGGGTTCTCTTCTCCTGCGTCCGTGGCGTCGACCCCCGCGGACCACTCTCTCCATGCGTTGGCTCGCGCTCCTCTTCTTGCTCTGCTCCACCCCAGCCGTGGCTGCTCCGGAGGGGTCCCCTCGCGGAACCTCCCGCAAGAAGCCGAAGGCGCCCGCGCGGGAGGTGCCTTCGCGCACCGGGACCCGACCGGCCGCAACGCAGCCCGCGGAGAAGACGCGTTACTCCCTGGCGCTCGCGGGTGGCGGGTTCTACGGCGGTGGCTTCAACCGAGGTCCCCAGGGCTCGGCGCAGCTGACCCTGACGCCTCCCGGCTGGGGTCGCTTCTCCATCGACGTGGAGCTCGGCTGGCGGCTGGCGCGCTTCCACGAGGACATCCCCGGCACCGGAGTGGCGGTCTCCGCCCTGCACTCCATTCCCCTCCTCGCGGTCGGGCGGATGAACCTCGTGCGGATGGCTCACCTCGGCGTGGACGTGCGCGTCGGCGTGGGGCCGCTCCTCGCGCTGCACCACCTCTCCAGCGACTTCTCCGCGAGCTCCATGCGCTCGGCGCTCGGCTGGGAGCTGCTCGCGGGAGCCCAGCTGCGCTTCCCGCTGGGGGCGCTCGAGCCGTTCCTCGACGCGAGGGTGGGGTTCGGCGAGGCAAACATCCCCTTTGTCCTCGGGCGCTCGACGGGTGTGCAGGGGCTCCTGGGTGTGAGGTATCAGTTGCCATGAGGAAGCTCGTCACCATCGCCGCGCTGGTCTTGCCCCTGGCTTGCCGGGACTGGCCGGAGCCGGCCATCCGCTCGGTCTCGCCGTCGGAGATGCGCGCGAGCGAGGCCACGGCGCTCGCCATCGACGCCGAGCTGGTCCTGCCCGCGACGGTCGACTACGACAAGGGGACCGTCGGGGTGGACACCCAGGTGTCGGTGCGCATCGGGACGCTCGAGGTGCCCACGCTCGCCGTCTCGCCCGAGGGCGTCATCTCCACCCGCGTTCCGTCGTTGCTCGCGCCCGGCAGCTACGACGTGAAGGTGACTCTCGGGGACGGCCGCACCACCGTGCGCCCGGGCGGCCTCACCGTCGTCGAGGGGGAGTGGCCAGAGGGCTACAGCATCGACCCCATCGGCCCGCAGAAGCGCCTGGAGCCCTTCACGCTGACGGTGCGCGCGACCGGCGCCAACGCGGCGGCGTTCCGCGGCAACGTGCGCCTGGAGACAGGGGCTGGGGGCTCGATTGGCCCGCGCGTGAGCGAGCCCTTCGTGGACGGGGTGCTCACGCAGCAGGTCGTGGTCAACTCCATCCAGTCGGACGTGGTCATCCTCGTCACCGACATCGCCGGCCACCGGGGCGAGTCGAACACGTTCCTGGTGCAGTGACGGGGTGACTCGAGAGGGCGGCGTCGCGGAGTAGTCGGACTGCTCATGGAGCGTCCCTGCTCGGGGCGTCCGGGAGGCTCGCACGATGAGGACTCTCCATTGGGCCGTGCTGCTGCTTTGGCTCTGGTCCCTGCTGTCCACCGGCTGCGCTTCGCTGACGCCATCGCCCGGCCGGATGAACCTGCACTACACGCCGCGCGAGGCCATGGCGCTCGCTCTGGCCGAAGGGCCGAGTGGACAGTCTTCACTCGCCCCCGCCTCTACTCCACCCTCTCCGGCTGAGCCCGAAGCACCGAAGCGGATACACCATCGTCAGGGCTTCCCAGCGGCCCGGACGACGGTCGGCCCTGGCAGCACCGCGAGGGCCGAGTGGCAGAGCGGTCTCGCGGCACACCGGCACTTCTCGGTGCCGCTAGCGACGTGGCCAGCGCCACCCGCCGTATCTCCGATGAACTCTCCAGACTCAGGGCCAGCAAGCTGGGCATCACCGGCAAAGCCTCCGGCGTTTTCGTCCCCTACGTTGATTATGGGGAACGTCAGCTGAGGTGGGTTGACGCCGAACTCGCCGCCACCACCCGGCTGACCCACGCCGCTTCGGAGGTGGATGACCCGGACATGCAACTCGCCCTCCTGCGTCTCGCCGGTCCACGGCTCGAGGCCGCCATGATGGGTTCCATCCTGCTCTCCGTCTGGTTCGACTTCCTCCACCTCACCGACGTCGTGCTCGAGCAGTGCCCCTTCTACAGTGTGGAGAGGCTGTTCGCGGACATGAGCCGCTCGCAGGAGATGCTCGAGCCCGAGATGACTGCACTTTCCTCCCTGGAACCAGGGCAGTTGGAGGCAGCGGCAACCGACCTGCCCTCGCTGGTAAACCATCTCACCCGTGAGTTCACCGCAACCCGTGAAGCCGTACGCGTGGCGGCGGAGAACCTCAAGAAGCTGCTGGTGCTGAAGGAGTCCATCGAGACGCTCACCATGCTATCGGCGATGAGGTTTTCGCTCCCCTCGCTACCGCCAGCCGCTCCGGCCACGCTCGGCGTGAGCCTCGTGGTGGGTTCCAACGGCGTGATGATGGGCACGCGGATGGTCGCCTCCGCCGAGTGGGTGGAGATGATGCGCCAGTTGGTGCGGGCGGGCGTCATCTCCCTTCCCGCCGTCAGCGCCGCTGTGCGGATTCAGGCAGGCCAGGTGATGATGGCGCAGTCTCATGACGAGTTGCCCAAGGGCGTGCGCGATGCGCTGGGCGATGGGCCCGAGGTGCGCGGCATGCGGGTAACGGGCAGAGGTGGCGCCGGCATGGCCGAGCCACCACAACACCACGTCCTGCCACGAGAGTTCCGCGAGTGGTTCGAGAAGCGCGGCTTCACCGGCAAAATGAGCATCGAGCAGTTCTGCGTCGAGATGGAGCAGGCTCGCCACCAAGCAATACACGGCGGAGGAAACTGGCGCCTCGGTCGCACATGGCCTGGTGAATGGAACCGGATGATCATGAAGGCATTACGCGATGCTGAGGTCGATGCGGGCCGGATGCTGACGCGAAGCGAAATCCTGAGCCTCACCGCGAAGCGTATGAAGGACTACAATATCCCGATGAACTTCACCCCGTGGAGAGGGCGATGAGCGACGAGCATGCACGGCAGGGCCCCTGGAAGGGACGCCTGTACGAGCGGGTTCGAGAGCTCGGGTACACTTCGCTCACCGCCTTCGCGGAAGCACGCCCCGCCGTCCCGCTTCACCTGCTAGCCGAAGAGCTTGGCAAGAATGACGTCGCCGGGGTGCAGGTGTTGAGCGGACTCCTCGCCGAGGCAGAACAGCGCAAGCAGGTCACGCGCTTCGTGCGTGATGTACTCGTGCGACTCTTCGCGCAGAGCGTCCCTGACGGCTGGCCGGCCGTGATGGACGACGCCAACCGTTTCAAGGTCGCCGAGGCACTCGGCTCGTGGTCTGCCTACACCCCTGAAACCCATGAGGAGCGCGTCGCACGGGCCAGGGCAGCACTCCGCACCTCCCCGCCACCGCCCGGCTGGCGCCCGCTCGGCCCTGACGACGAGTTGCTGCGCACGCTCCTGCCCGACGAGGAAGTCTGAGCCTCACCCAGGGAAAGACGACGTCGCCGGGCCCCTACTTCCGGCCGCGCACCATCTTCCCCTTGGTCAGGTGCCCCACCGCCTCGCCCAGCCCGTCGAGTGTCAGGGGGAACATGTCGAACACGTTGCGCACGGCGGCGATGGTGTTGCCCCTCCACGTCTGGATGGGCTCGGGGTTGAGCCACACGCTGCGCTCGAAATGCCGCGCCAGCTCCATCAACCACACCAGCCCCTCCTTGCCGTTCTCCAGCGCGTAGCGGCCGTACACGTCCGTGCGCAGGGTCAGCTCGTAGGGCGCCATCAGCGCGTCCCCCACCATCACCAGCTTGTAGTGCCGCCCCACCTGTCCGATGAGGTCCGGCACGCTGATGCCACCCGTCAGCGTCGCGTTCTCGAACACGCGGCCATACACGCAGTTGTGGAAGTAGTAGGTGCGCAGTTCCTTGAAGTGCGTGGCCTGCTTCGCCACCGAGAACAGCCGGCTCACCAGGTGGGCGTACGGATCCATCGAGCCGCCCACGTCCATCATCAACACCACGCGCGTGTTGGGCCGGCGCGGCGGACGCGTCACCACCTCCAGCTCGCCCGCGTTCTTCGCCGTCGCCGCGATGGAGCCCTCCACGTCCAGCTCGTCCGGCGCCCCCTCGCGCGTGAAGGCCCGGAGCTTGCGCAGCGCCACCGCCATCTGCCGCGTGTCCAGCACCACGTCGCCCCGGTAGCCCTGGTACGCCCGCGCCCCCGCCAGCCGCATCGCCTGCTTGCTTCCACTCCCCGCGGGGCCTCCCACCCGGAAGCCCTCGCGCGGCTGCCCCGAGTGCCCGAAGGGCGACGCGCCCCCCGTCCCAATCCACTTCGTCCCGCCGTCGTGCCGCTCGCGCTGCTCCTCCAGCCGCTGCTGGAAGAGCTTCTCCAGCTCCTCCACGTCGAAGTGCTCCAGCAGCGCCCGCTCCTCCGGCGTCAGCTCGCGCCGCTCCCGCGCCTCCTTGAGCCACTCGAGCAGCTCCTCGGTGAGCTGCTGCCCCGCCACCTCCACTCCCTTGAAGTGCGCCAGGAAGGCCTGATCGAAGGCATCCAGGTGCGTCTCCGAGTGCACCAGCAGCGCGCGTGCCACGTGGTAGAAGCCATCCAGCGAGCTGTCATGCAGCCCCGCCTTCAGCGCCCCCGCGAGGGAGATCGCCTCGTGCGCGCCCACCGGCACCCCGCGCCGCCGCAGTTCGTAGAGGAAGGGCAGGAACATGGTCGCTCCGCTCAGGCCTTCGTCCGCCGGCCGCGTCCGAACGCGTCCGCCACCGCCATCAGGTCCTGCTCACGCTTGATGAGTGCTCCCAGGAAGGGCAACTGCTCGTCCAGCTTCACCTGGGTGACGCCGTTGGCCTTGAGCACGGCGATCCAATCCACCAGCTCGCTCGTGGACGGGCGCTTGCGCAGCCGCGTGAAGTTGCGCAGCTCGTAGAACACCTTGAGCGACTGCTCCGTGAGCGACGCGTCCAGGCCCGGGTGGTGCACCTCGACGATGCGCCGCATCAGCTCCTGGTCCGGGAAGTCGATGAAGTGGAAGACGCACCGGCGCAGGAACGCGTCCGGCAGCTCCTTCTCGTTGTTGCTGGTGATGATGACCACCGGGCGGTGCGTGGCCACCACGTCCTCGTTCGTCTCCGTGACGCGGAAGCGCATCCGATCCAACTCGTGGAGCAGATCGTTGGGGAACTCCACGTCGGCCTTGTCCACCTCGTCCAGGAGCAGCACCACGCGCTCCTTCGAGGCGAACGCCTCGCCCAGCGGCCCCAGGCGGATGTAGCGGCGGATGTCGCGCACGTCCCCATCGCCGAAGCGCGAGTCATACAGGCGCTGCACGGTGTCGTAGACGTAGAGCCCGTCCTGGGCGCGCGTGGTGCTCTTCACGTGCCAAGTGAGCAGGCGCAGGCCCAGGCTCTGGGCCACGGCCTCGGCCAGGAGGGTTTTTCCCGTGCCCGGCTCACCGCGCACCAGCAACGGACGCTGGAGCGTCAGCGCGCAGTTGACGGCGGCCTGGAGGCCCTCGCTGGAGAGGTAGGTATCGGTTCCGTGGAAGCGGGGAGGAAGAGGCGTCATGGCGTGCCGACTCCTTTAACACCCCCCCGTCCGGCCCGCCCGCCTGGTGGACGGGTCCACCCCGCCTCCGGCGGCTCACCCTCCGCCCCCCTGGATGCCTGCTCCCATGCCCCTCCCCTTGGGCCCAGACAGGTCCTACCTTGCTACGGGCGTCCTTCTTCCACGCGGCGTGGGTGATGAGCATGACCGACAGTCTCCGCATCGTCAGCTACAACGTGCGCTACTTCGGGCACGCCCTGCGGGGTCTCGCCAGCACGCTGGGGCCCAAGCGGCGGGTGGCCGCCGCGCTGGCCACGTTGGAGCCCCTGCCCGACATCATCTGCCTGCAGGAGGTGGAGACGCAGTCGTTCCGCAGCAGCGTCGCCCACCGCCCCACCCGCCCCGACGAGACCCAGCTCGAGGCCTTCATGGGCCGCGTGGAGGAGACCTTCGCCCTCCTCAACCGCCCCATGCCCTACGAGGCCTTCTACTTCCGCGCCCACCGCTATGGCGTGCGCGACTTCTCGCTCTACACCACGGGCCTGGCCATCCTCGTCAACACCCGGCGGCTCGCGGTGGACACCCACAACGTGGACGCCCCCCACCGCATCACCCACCACCACGTGCGGATGCTGCGCGAGCGCAAGCAGAGCCGCATCTGCGCCCACATGCGGCTGGTGCGCCAGGAGGATGGGCTGCCCCTGCATGTCTTCAACACCCACCTGAGCCTGCCCACGCCCTTCGCCCGCGCCTTCTGGGCCACCCGGGACAAGATGGGCAACGGCATCAACCAGTTGCACGAGGCGCGCGCCCTGGCCGAGCTCGTCCAGCGCCACTCGCGCGGCGAGCCCTTCGTCGTCTGTGGGGACTTCAACTCGCCCCCGGCTTCGCCCGTCTACCAGTTCTTCTGTGACGAGGCCCGCTTCACCAGTGCCCAGGCGGCGGTGGGGCAGATCGATCCGCGCGCCTCCCGGGGCTTCCCCACCGCGGGCTTCATGCACATGCGCATGCACCTGGACCACATCTTCTCCAGCGAGCGCGTGCGGTGGCTCGACGCCGCCGACACGCACGCCTTTGGCGACACGCGCAGCCGCTTCCATGGGCTGTCTGACCACATGCCCCTCATCGCGCGCTTCCTGGTGGAGCCCCCGGCCGCGCGGGCCGAGGCGTCCGCGCCCCCCGCGCCGTGAATTCCCCGCCCCCCGTCCGCTCGCTCGCCGCCCGAGCGGGGACACGATGCGCCGTGGATTCGACTGGGAGGGCTCACGGCACAGCCGGGCCATCTCCACCCTACCCATCAAAGGGGCCGCCCTTTCGGGAGGAGGCATGTCTGGAGATGACTCACGGCGATGGATGGATGCGCTGGCGGAACCGCTCGTGGCCTGCGACGCGGGCGAGCGCGTGCGCTACCTCAATCCCGCCGCCGAACGCCTGCTGGGTTGGAGCGCGGGGCAGCTCGTGGGGCAGCCCTTCTCGCGCCTGCTCCCCGAGCGCCCGGAGACACCCGCCGGGCGCGCCTTCCTTCATGCCTTGCTCGCCAAGGACCGGGGCGGGCAGCCCGTGCGGACCGACCTCTTGCGCGGCGACGGCTCGCGGCAGGAGGTCGACGTGACGGTCGGGTGCTCCGGCCAGGAGCGCGAGGAATACATCAGCGTGACGGTGCGGCGCCCCGCCGAGGTCACGTCCGGGGAGCGTGCCCACCAGCTCGTCTTCGACAACGCCCCCCTGGGCCTGTTCCACTTCGACGCGGCCTCCACCCTCGTGGCCTGCAATGACTACCTCGCACGCATCATCGGCGCGGCCCGGCCGTGCATCATCGGGCTGCGCCTGCTGTCGCTCCCGGACAGGCCCCTGGCGGACTGCGTGCGCGACGTGCTCGACGGGCGCCATGCCTATTACGAGGGGGACTACCACTCCACCACCGGGGACAAGGTGACGCCCGTGCGCGTCCACCGCCCCGTGCATCGGGGAGCATGGCGAGGTGGAGGGCGGCGTGGGCATCGTCGAGGACATCACCGAGCAGCGCCACGCGGAGACCGAGCGCACCCGCCTGCTGCGCGAGGCCCAGGAGGCCATCCGCGTGCGCGACGACTTCCTCACCATCGCCTCGCACGAGCTCAAGACGCCCCTCACCCCGCTGTCGCTGCGGCTGGCGGGCCTGGAGCGCCGGCTGGAGCGCCAGGAGCCGGTGGACCCCGCCCTGCTGCGCCACGCGCGCCAGCACCTCATGCGGCTCACCGCCCTCATCAATGACTTGCTGGATGCCTCGCGCATCGAGGCGGGCCGGCTCGCGTTGCATTTCGAGCCCACGCGCATGGACATGATCGTCGAGCGGGCCCTGGCCAGCATGGACGCCGAGCGCGGCCAGCACCGCATCGACTACTCGCACCCGGAGGAGCCGGTGCGCATCCGGGGTGACTCGTTCCGGCTCGAGCAGGTCATCGCCAATCTGTTGGAGAACGCCCTCAAGTACAGCCCCGGCACCAGCACCGTGCGCGTGGCGATGGAGGTGCGCGGGGAGTTCGCGCTGCTGACCGTGTCCGACGAGGGCATCGGCATCCCGAAGGATCAGCAGGAGCAGCTCTTCGAGCGCTACTTCCGCGCGCGCAACGTCTCCATCACTTCCTACGGAGGACTGGGACTGGGGCTCTACATCAGCCGCGACATCGTGGAGCGCCACGGGGGCCGCATCTGGGTGGAGAGCGAGCTGGGCCGGGGCTCCACCTTCTACGTGGCCCTGCCGCTGCTGTCCGCCGTCAATCCCCCGCCCCCCGAGCCCCACGCCCTGTCCCAGCACCTGCATTGAGCGGGAAGGAGGGCGGGAAGCGAGAAGGCCGGGCCCCGCTTCCCCACGAGGGAAGAGGAACCCGGCCTCCCGTCACGGCAGAGTGGGACTCAGCGGGCGGCGCGGCGGCGGCGAGCCATCGCGAGCAGCGAGCCCAGGGCCATCAACACGAGCGAGGAGTCACCACCCGAGGCCGAGCAGCCCAACCCACCGCCGAGGTAGGCGATGTCCGCCTCGCCCACGGTCCACGTCCGGGAAGCCGGGGTGTCATCCGCGATGCCGCGGGCATCACGGGCGCGCACCTGGAACGTGTGCTCGCCCTCCGCCAGGTCGGTGTAGGTCACCGGCGAGGTGCAGGGAGCGAACTCCGCGCCGTCCAGGCGGCACTCGAACGACACGCCCTGCTGCGAGCCGAAGGTGAACGTCGCGTCGCGCTCCGCCGTGGTGCCCGACGGGCCCGAGGAGATCTCCGTGTCCGGCACGCGCGCGCTGTCCAGCACGGTGAAGGAGCGCGGGGCCGACTCGGGGCCGACATTGCCGGCCGCGTCCCGGGCCCGAGCCGTCACCTGGTGGGGGCCGGGGGCGAGTCCGCTGGCGGTGTGGCTCCACTCGCCCGCGGCATTCGCCGTCACCACGAACTCCTGCCCATCCAGCAGCAGCGTCACGGTGCTGTCCGGCTCCGCGGTGCCGCTGATGACCACGGGCGAGTTGGACTCCAGCTCGGCGCCCTCCGCCGGGGCGACCACCACCGGGACCTCGGGCGCGACGGTGTCCACGGTCCAGGAGAAGGAAGCCGGAGTCACATCCTTGTTCCCCAGCGCATCCACCGCGCTGACCGTGAGCGTGTGCGCGCCCTCGATCACGATGAGCACCAGGGACTCCGTGCACGCAACGGGCTGACCGTCCAGGGTGCACACATACGTCACGGGCAGCGACGCATCCTCCGAGCGGAAGGTGAAGGCCGCGTCCGTGGTCGGGGAATGCTCCGGGGTATGGGTGACGATGAAGGTCTCCGGCGCGCTCGCATCCACGGTGAAGTGGCGCTCGGGAGCCACGGGGCTGTCGTTGCCCGCGGCATCCGTGGCGGAGGCCGTCACCGCATACGTGCCGTCCGCCAGCTGCGCCGTCCTGAAGCTCCAGTTGCCCACGCTGTCCACCGGCGCCGTGCCCACGGACGAGCCGTTGAGGTACACCGTCACCCAGGTGCCCACCTCGGCCGTCCCCATGATGATGTTGATGCGCGTGTTGACGCGCGCGCCCTCGTCCGGAGCGGTGATGACGGGAGCCGCGGGAGCGGTCGCGTCCACGCGGAAGGTGCGCGTGTTGGACTCGGGGCTGGTGTTGTTCGCCGCGTCCGTGGCCGTGGCCGTCACCGCGTACGTCCCGTTCGTCAGCTCCGCCGTGGTGAAGCTCCAGGCCCCCGCGCCATCCACCGGCGCCGTGCCCACGGCCGAGCCGTTGAGATAGACCGTCACCGTGGTGTTGGCCTCGGCCGTGCCCGTGATGACGTTGACGCGCGTGTTGACGAGCACCCCGTCGGCCGGAGCGGTGATGACAGGAGCCAGGGGAGCGGTCGCGTCCACGCGGAAGGTGAGCGTGTTGGACTCGGGGCTGGTGTTGTTCGCCGCGTCCGTGGCCGTCGCCTTCACCGCGTACGTGCCGTCCGTCAGCTCCGCCGTCGTGAAGCTCCAGTTGCCCAGGGTGTTCACCGGCGCGGTGCCCACGGCCGAGCCGTTGAGGTAGACCGTCACCGTGGTGCCCGCCTCGGCCGTGCCGGAGATGACCGGCGTGCGCGTGTTGAACAGGGTGCCCTCGGCAGGCGCGGTCACCACGGGCGCCACCGGAACCGTCACGTCCACGTGGAAGGTGCGAGTATTGGACTCGGGGCTGATGTTGCCCGCCGCGTCCCTGGCCGTCACCTTCACCGCGTACGTCCCTCCGTCCGTCAGCTCCGCCGTCGTGAAGCTCCAGGCGCCCGCGCCATCCACCAGCGCCGTGCCCACGGACGAGCCGTTGAGAAAGACCGTTACCGTGCTGTCAGCCTCGGCCGTGCCGGTGATGACCGGCGTGCGGGTATTGATGAACGCCCCGTCGGCCGGAGTGCTCACGGCCGGCGCCAGCGGAGCCGTCGCGTCCACGATGAAGGTACGCGTGTTGGATTCGGCGCTGGTGTTGTTCGCCGCATCGGTGGCCGTGACCTTCACCTCGCGGGGACCCTCCAGCACCGCGCTGGCCTCATAGGTCCATTCACCCGAGGCGTTCGCGGTGACGAGCCCCACGGGCACGCCATCGATGAGGACCGTCACCGTACTGTCCGCCTCGGCCCTGCCCGTGATGATGACGGGAGTGGTCACATACGAGCCCTCGGTGGGCGTCGACACGACCGGTGCGGCGGGGGCCTGCGTATCGATGGTGAAGATGCGGGGAGTGGACTCGGGGCTGGTGTTGTTCGCCGCGTCCGTGGTCGTCACCTTCACCGTGTACGTCCCGTCCGGCAGCTCCGCCGTGGTGAAGCTCCAGTGACCCGTGCCATCCACCGGCGCCGTGCCCACGACCGAGCCATCGAGGTAGACCGTCACCGTGGTGTTGGCCTCGGCCGTGCCCGTGATGACGGGAAGCTTGTTGTTGGAATGGGAGCCCTGGGCGGGCGTGCTCACCACCGGAGCGGCGGGCGCCAGGGTGTCCACGTTGAAGCCGCGCACATTGGACTCGGGGCCGACATTGCCCGCCTTGTCCGTGGCCGTGGCCTTCACCGTGTGGCCGCCCTGCGCCAGGTCGAAACCCGGCGTATACGTCCACGCCCCCGTGCCACTCGCGGTCACGGTGACCGGAGGCCGGTTGTCCAGGTAGACCGTCACCGTGCTGTCGGCCTCGGCCGTGCCCTGGATGACGGGACGGAGCGTGCTCACGGAGTCGCCCTCGCCCGGCAGCGTCACGACGGGGGCCGCCGGAAGGATCGTGTCCACGGTGAAGGCGTTCGCCGTGCTCTTGAAGCTCTGGACGCCATCCAGCTCCGTCGCGGCCTGGACCGTGTGCGGCCCCTCGGCGAGGGCATCCAACAGCGCCACGCCGTAAACACCCGCCGCGTTGGAACTCCCCCGGCCCGCCTCCTTGCCATCGATGTAGATGACCACGATCGTGTTGGGCGTGGCCGTGCCCGAGACATTGGGGCGCGAGCTGTTCGCGAAGGCACCGTTGGCGGGCGCGCTCACCGTGGGCACGTTGGGCATGACGAAGCCCCGATCGATCGTCTCGACCCGGCCGCCCGCGCCCCTTTCCGCTCCGTACGACGCCCCCCTGGCGCGGAGGGTTCCTTCTGGCTGCCCGACAAGCCACCCAGGACGCTGCTGCTATCGGCCACGCAGCCAGCAGTGTTGGCGGCCTGCAACAGGATGACACCGCCACCGCCACCGCCACCCGGACCGACCTGCTTGGTATTGGGGCTTCCACCGTTGCCACCGCTGGCATCGATGTCACCACAGGCCGCGCTCGTGGCCGGGCGCAGGTGGATGCTGCCACCCGCTCCACCGCCTCCCCCGGCCTCCGTGTTGCTGAAATAGCCCGAGGAGCCCGTCGCGAGCAGACTTCCCCCGCCGGAGAGGGAGAGGGCACGGATGAAGATCACGCCACCTCCGCTGCCCCCCCGCATGACGGACGCCGGACTGCCGTGACCCGCGCCACCTCCACCGCCGGGAATGAACCGATTGAGGAGCGAATAGTCGCGAATGGGCGCTCCGGCGAGCCTCCCACGTCCCGGCTCCCATCCGCGGAGGAAGAAAACCCTCCCATGCCGCCCTTGCCATGGTTGGCGCCTCCGCCTCCGCCAGACTTGAGGCAGACCCCCCCACCGCCGCCATTGAGGACGTAGCCGCGTCCCGTATGGCCGGCCCATGGTAGGTATTGGCGATGCCCTCTCCTTTTTGAGCCCCCTTGGGCGCGGACGCCTCACCCGAGCATCCCGTCGAGCCGCTCCCACCGGAGTCACCGACGAACACGCCTCCCCGGAAGCCCATCCCGTCCGCGCTGATCATCCCCAGGTTGCGGACGTTGCCCGTGGACAGGAACGCCAGGACTCCTCCCACCTTGCCATCCCAGGGCTTGGCGATGATGGAGTCCTCGGGACCCACGTTGACCTCCGTGTACTCGGGCACCCGGATGACCTGGGTCACCTGCGCCGCGTACCCGCGAATGAGCGGCGCCCGGAGCTTCAGCGTTGTCCCCGTCACGGACTCCACCCGCGCCAGCTCCCAGCGGCCCACCTCGGTGCTGTTGAGCGACGTGGGCGGCGCGGGGTCCTCGACCGGAGGAGGAGTCCCCAGGAAGCCGGTCGTCTGGAACACCATCACCAGCGCCCCACCGGCGAAGCAGGGCGAGGCCGTGCAGGCGGTGACCGAGATCTCCGTGTCTCCCGCCAACAGGGGAGATACCACCTGGGCATAGCTGTTGACGGTGCTCTCGGCGCTCGCCCGGAACGGGCCGTCGTGCCCATCGCCCAGATAGAAGGTATCCGGCTCGGCCAGCGCCGCCGTCGAACCGAGCGCCAGCACCCACAGCGCGGCCGCGAGCCACTTCGTGAAGAGTGTGTTCTTCATGGTCTTCCTGTCCTCGTCGGCTACTTCTGCTCGCGCTCAGGGGTGGCGATGATGAATTCCACGCGGCGGTTGGCCACGCGGCCGCTCTCCGTCAGGTTGGAGCGGATGGGCTGGTCGGGACCCAGGCCCTTCGTCTCCAGGCGCGAGCCTGCACGCCCTTGCGCACCAGATAGGCCTTCACCGCCTCGGCGCGCGCCAGCGACAGCTTGCGATTGGCCGCCGCGTTGCCACGGTTGTCCGTGTGCCCCTCGATGATGACCCGCCCGAACTCCGGGTGCTGGCCGAGCAGGCTGGACACCTGATCCAACATCGTGAAGGAGCTCGGCTGGATGACGGCCTTGCGGTTGGCGAAGGCCACCTGCTCCTTGAGCTCGAGCTTGCCGGACTGGAGGGCCACGAGCTGCGGCCGCCCCGCCGGGCAGCCCTGGTTGGTGGCCACTCCGGCCTCGCTGGGGCAGTTGTCCAGGGCGTCCGCCACGCCGTCCTTGTCCTTGTCCCCCGCCGCGTTCGCGTCCGCGCGCTTCACCGGGCAGCCCTGGCTCGAGGCCGGGCCCGCTTCCTTCGGACACCCATCCACGCTGTCGGCGACCCCATCCTTGTCCGCGTCCGCGTCCACGAGCCGCACCGGACAGCCCAGGCTCGAGGCCGGACCCGGCTCATTCGGGCAGTCATCGCCCGTGTCCGCGATACCATCCTGGTCCGTGTCCTTCACCGGCGCCGGGCAGCCCAGGCTCGAGGGCGGCCCCGGCTTCGTGGGGCACTTGTCGTACTCGTCCGCGATGCCATCCCGGTCCGTGTCCTTCACCGGGCAGCCCTGGCGCGAGGCCGGACCCGCTTCCGTGGGGCACTTGTCCCGCGCGTCGCCCACCCCGTCCCCATCCCCATCCGGGCCCACCGGCGCGGCGGCCACCGAGCGGTCGCGGCCCCCCACCGCCACGCCGAGCAGCACGCGGAAGGCCGGCGTGCCCGGGGCGGAACCGAACCCCGGACCGCCCAGCGCATAGGCCTCGGCGGACGAGCCCACCGGCAGACGCAGTCCCGCCAGCACCTCCATGGAGCCCGACTCCCGGGCGGCGAGCGGCACGGAGCCCCGCACGTTCAGCTCACCGCGCAGGCCCGCGCCCCGGGTGGACAGCGCCGCGCCCAGGCGCAGCTCGTTGCCCACCTCGTCCTGCACCTTCGTCCCATCTCCGAGGACGACCGCGGGCCGCACCAGCACCCCCACCTCCATGCCCGTGCGCAGCCAGCCCAGCTCGCGGCCCAGCATCACCTTGGGGGCGAGCCGCACGGCGCCATCGCGCGAGAGCGCCTCCGCGCTGCCCAGGGGCAGCCCGCGCCCAGTTCGAGCGCGAGGTCCACCGGCGCCTGGCGCTGTTGCGCGAGCAGGCCCAGCCGCACGTGGAGAAGGGGCGTGCCCAGGCCCGCGCTCGCGGGCGCCGGGACCCCTCGGGCCGAGAGATCATCTCCCCGCTGCCAGACCACCAGGGGCACCTGCGCGCCCAGCTCCAACCAGCGCAGGGGCGCCCACGCCGCCAGCAGGTGCCCGGTCACGCGAGCTCCCACCACCGCCCCCAGCCGCTCTCCCTCGCGGTAGAGCGACAGCGGGTCGTGCTCATAATGACCCGCCACCGACAGGCGCGCGCCGCCCTCGGGCAACAGCTCACCGGTGCCCAACACCAGGGAGCCCCGCGCACTGGGATTCAGCTCCAGCCGCTCCAGCTCGAAGGAGGCCAGCCCCGCCGGTTGCGCGAACACGGCCGGGGAGGACAACAGGGAGGCGGCGACGCACAGGCGTCCGGCGACCGTCGACCACTTCGACGGACCTCCCTCCCACTTCGTCCCCGGGGGAGAGGACGGTTTGGTGTGGCTCATGATTTCTCCGTGATGGGGTCTCAACGGGTCTCGTCCCATTCGAACCCCGCCATGGCACTGGTTCCAGTTTTGGAGCAGGAGAGGAAAAACGCCTGGGCACTGGAACGGCGGGCGTTCCAACAACCGAGGCAACGAGGGCCATCCCAGGCCTTCTCCCAGGCGTCCGCCAGCCGGCCCCACAAGGGAGCACCCTCGGGGAAGGCAGACGCCCGGGACGGGGCCATCCGTTCCCACCTGCTCGCTCAGCCGTGAATGGTCACCGTCCTACTCCGGGCGAGTAGTCAGGGCAAAAGAATCGTTGCCAGGACGTCATCTGGTGCGCACCCTGGGCGCCGATGAAAGTCCTGGGGCGAATCGGGTACGGTCTGGCGCTCGGGCTGATCGGGTGCGGGCTGAACCCGGCGGCCCTGGAGGTGCTCCCCGGGGTGCATCTGCTGCTCGGGCCGCTGCTGGTGCTCATCACCGCGGTGCTGCTCGGTCCGGTGAGTGGAGGCGTCACGGGGGCCGTGGCGGGGCTGGCGACGCTGCGGCTGTGGCACCACCCGTGGGGCGCGCTCAACCTGGCGCTGGAGGGGCTCTTCGTGGGCGTGCTGCGCCGGCGCCTCACGCCCCTGGTGGCCGATGCCCTCTACTGGCTGATGAGCCCGCTGTACTTCTTCCTCACCTATTACCTGGTGGAGGGCATCCCCGCCGAGGGCGTGCTGGTGGCGGGGGTGAAGCAGGCGGTGAACGGGCTCCTGGCGGCGCTGGTCCTCCAGGTGCTGCTGCTCATCCCCCGCGTGCGCCGGCGCCTCCGGCCGCTCCTGCCGCCGCCGCTGGCGGAGGTCTCCATCGGCCGGACCTTCAGCTCGGCGCTCACGCTGGGGGCGGTGGTGCCCCTGTTGGTGCTGGGCGGGGCCGAGGGCCGCGAGCGCTATGACTCGCAGCTGCGGCAGGTGGAGGAGGAGAACCTGCACGCCGCCCGGGTGGTGGCCAACGAGGTGGAGAGCAGCATCGAGCACGTGCGGCATGGAGTGGGGCAGCTCGCGCGCACGCTGTCCCAGGGGCTCACCGCCGGGGGCCAGCTGCCCGGCCAGCACTACATCGAGGGCGAGCTGGACGCGCTCGTCACCTACTCGCCCGAGGTGCACCATGCCTACGTGGGCAATCCCGAGGGCCTGGCGCTCGCCTTCTCTCCGCGCCATGACCTGGCGGGCCGCGCGATGGCCGGCTCGGACTTCTCCGACCGGACCTATGTGCGGCTCGTGCAGCAGGCGCGCGGGCCCATCGTGAGCGACGTGCTGAGCGGACGCAGTCACAGCCCCGGGCCGCTCGTGGCGGCGGTGGCCCCCATCCGCCAGGACGAGCGCTACGCGGGCTACGTGGTGGCGGCGATGGACCTGCCGAGGTTGCGCCAGCACGCGCACGCGCAGGTGCAGGACAGCGACCGGCGCATCCGCGTCACCGATGCGCACGGCGGCGTGGTCTTCGACTCGACCCTCACGGGGCTCGAGCCCCTGCGCACCATCACCGGCACCCCGGCGCGCGCGCTGGAGAACGTGACCAGCGGCGGCACGGGCTCCTACTCGTCCGAGGAGGAGGGGTTGCCAATGTTGCGCGTGGGGCAGCTGCACCACTTCGGCATGGTGACGGTGCCCACCCTGGGCTGGCGCGTGGTGGTGGAGCAGCCCGGCACCCGGCTGCAGCGCGAGGTGGAACGGGCCTACTTCAGCCTGCTGGGCACCATGGTGCTGGCCACCGGGGCCGCGGTGCTGCTGGCGCTCGTCTTCACGCGCACCATCGTCGCGCCAGTGCAGGCCGTGAGCGACGCGGCGGCCCGGCAGGTGGCCGGAGAGCGCATGGCGCGCGCCTCCGAGGCCGCCCAGGACGCCCCCCGCGAGCTCAGCCAGCTCGCGGAGACGTTCGATCGCATGACCGGGCAGTTGTCGCGGCAGATGGAGGCCATCGAGCGCACCAGCCGGGAGAAGGACGCCTTCCTGTCCATCGCCTCGCACGAGCTGAAGACGCCCCTCACGGCGCTCAAGGCACACGTGCAGCTGTTGCGGCGCAAGCTGGGCGGCGAGCACGGCGAGCGCCTGGACAACGTGAGCCGGCAGGTGGACCGGGTGACGCGCCTGGTGAATCAGCTGCTGGATGCCTCGCAGCTCGGCCTGGAGCAGTTGCCCCTGCAGCGCACGCGCCTGGACCTGAGCCAGGTGGTGCGGCGGGTGGCCGAGGAGCTCGTGGCCGCCTCGCCCCTGCACACGCTCGCCTTCACCGCTCGGCCGCTCCTGGGCGACTTCGACGAGCTGCGCCTGGAGCAGGTGGTGCACAACCTCGTGTCCAACGCCATCAAGTACAACCCCACGGGCGGCGTCATCGAGGTGGAGCTCCAGGAGGTGACGGGCCGCGAGGCGGAGCTGCGCGTGAGCGACCGGGGCATCGGCCTGCGCGTGGAGGACGAGGAGCAGCTCTTCGGCCGCTTCGAGCGAGGGGACCGACGCGAGCTGACGGGCATCTCGGGCATCGGCGTGGGGCTGTACGTGTCGCGGGAGATCGTCCGCCGGCATGGCGGCCACATCTCGCTGCGCTCACGCGAGGGAGGCGGCGCGGTGGCCACGGTGCGGCTACCCCTGGCGCCCCTCGAGCAGCGCTCCGTCGCGCCCGCCTCTTAGAGCACGCGCTCAGCCCAGCACGCCCAGCGCGTGCGCGAGGCGCCAGGCCACCACCAGCAGGTGCGCGTCCATCACGTCATCCAACCGGGAGATCAGCGTCTCCAGCGGGAGCCAGCGCAGGCGCGAGTCACACGCCGCGTCGGCTTCGATCTCCACGGCGAAGGGCCGGCCAGCTCCGGGGTGACCCCGGGCGTCGTGTGGTAGGGGCCGCCCAGCTCCCACGCGCGACGCACCGTCACGGAGAACTCCTCGCGCAGGCGCTCGGCCGCGAAGGCGGGCACCTGGGACAGATGGGAGAGCGTGCGCGGCAGCCTCCAGGCCGGCGCCACCGCGAGCCCCGCGCCGCCCGTGAAGTGCTGCACCGCCGGCAGCTCGCGGTGCTCCAGGCCCACCCGGAAGCCCTCGCGCGTGCGCACCACCGGCAGCGCCACCGCCGTGTTGCGGCTCGCCCCCGCTGGCACGAGGTACTCGCGAGGCACGCTCGCGAGCACGCGCCCCTGGGCGTCCCGCTCGGTGAAGGTGCCCGTGCGTGGAGACAGGTAGCCCGTGGCCCCATCATCGTGCGCGGAGAAGACGGCGCGGCGCTCGGGGGTGAGCGCGTCCGGCGCCTCCCGGGGCCCGTGGGGCTGCTCGGTGAGCGCGAGCGGGGCGCCGATCCACGGCCCCGGGGGAGCGCCCAGCCGGCGCAGGAGCCGGTGGATGTTGATCTCCAGCCGCGCATCCACCATGCCGCCCACGTGGCAGGCGCGCAGCACCGGCGCGCGTCCAGCTCGCGCACCGAGCCCGCGCTCGTGAACGGGCCGTAGTCGAGCGCGGGCGGCACCTCCGACGGGAGCACCTCCACCAGGTACGCGGAGACGCGCTCGTTCACCCCGCCGGGCGAGGTGAAATAGCGCACCGGTTCGCTCACGTGGAGGACATGGCCCTCGCGCAGCCCGGCGCGCTCGCGCAGGATGCGGGCGATGGCCTGGGGCGCGGCCTCTCCCCCGAGGGTGATGGCGGCGAGGGGCTCGGTGACGTAGCCCGAGAGCGCCGCGCCAGCGAGGTTGGGATGGTCCGCGCACGCGTTGACGATGGGCCGCGGAAAGCCCTTCTTCGCGAGCACGAACACCTGACCGTCCAGCCGGAACCAGGGCAGCACGTCCAGCGTGCGCCCCGGCCGCTCCACCAGCTCGAACACCTGGCGGGACGGCTCGTGGCGCCAGGTGCTCAAGGACAGGAAGCGGGGCGTGGTGAGCGGCTCGGAGCGCTCCTCGCGCAGCTCCACGCCCGCGCCCGGCGGCACCTTCTCGCCGACGATGAGGTAGTTGGTGGGGGAAACGGCAGGGGCCGCCCGTCCACGCCCGACAGGTGGAAGCGCCCCTCGTAGCGGTTGGCGAGGATCCACGGGTTGCGGATGGGCATGGAGCTGAGGATGCGCAGCCCGCGCGCGCGGAAGGCGGCCTCGAAGTCCGCCTGGGAGAAGTAGGTGTACTCCTCGAGCAGCTCCACGTCCCAGTCGGCGCGGTAGTCCTTGCGGAGGATGAACTCGTTGGCGGCGCGCAGGGCGAGCCGGTAGCGGACATGGCCCGCGTGGGGCGAGGCGAGGCGCGTGTAGGGCACCGGCCCCGAGCGGTTGACGCTGCACCGGAAGTCGCGCGCGAAGCGCTCGAAGAGGGCGGCGGTGGACAGGCTGGGGACGTCGCCGTCGGAGGCCCCATCCGTGGTGGGCAGATCGAGCCAGACCTCGTCGGGACCGTCGGGGATGACGAAGTCACGGATGATGATGACACCGCCGGTGCGCAGCGCGCGCACCTGGTTGTCCAGACACGTCTCCAGCCGGGCGAGGGAGAAGTCATTGAAGCTGGTGACGTGGTGGAGCACCGACGAGTCGAGCACCCCATCGAGGGACTCGGGCGGGAAGACGGGGTCGGCGATGTCTCCGGCGACGAAGCGCAGGTTGGGGCGCTGGTAGGTGGTGTGGGCCATGTCGACGGACACGGGGTTGATGTCCACGCCCACCAATTCCAAACCATTGTAGAGACAGGCCAGATCGTAGGTGCCCCGACCCGAGCCACTGCCCATGTCGGCCACCCGGCCGCGCGTGGGGAAGTGCGCGGTGGTGAGAGCTACCTTCTGCTGCATGGAGGCATCCATGCCCGCGAAGTAGGTGGCGTAGTGGTCCGCATCGCCCCGGTGCTGGGCGGCGTAGAGTTCGGCGGTGTTCTTCGGCTGAGCCATGCGGGGCGGGAGTCTAGCAGGGCGGGCTCGGTCCGACGAAGCAGGCCCCTCCTCGAGCAGCATCCCATGGCGCGGCACCACGAGAGCGCGCCATGCACGATGTCAGACCTTTTGGGTTCTATTCCCCTGTCCATACTTATCAGGGGGTCCCATGTCTCCATTGAAACAGGTCCTCGTGCTGCTGCTCATGGCGGCACTGGTGGGCTGTGGATCGACGAACGAATCCGTCCACCCCGATGCCAACTCAGGGGTGGACGACGTCGAGGCGGACGCATCCGCCGAGGAACTCTACTTCGAACTGGTGCGCATCCATTCAGCCGGATTGCTGCCACCGGGACGCATGGAGGCCCTCCTGCTCGCCCTGGACGAGGTGGATTCCCGCCATGAAGAAGGCAGTCAGGAACACCACGAGCAACAGCGCGTCGTCCTTGTTTCCTTCCTGCGCCGCGCGCTGCGCGAGTTGCGTCAAGGAGAAGACGCCGCCGTGGTGGAGGCATGGCACGAAGGCCGTGCCTACGCACGAAAGCTGAACCATGCCGGAGTGCGCGAAGCGGAGCGCTACGCCGAGAACACCCTCCAGATCGCCGGCATGATGGGTGTGCCCACCAGCAAGGAGGACCTCGTCCTCATGGTGGGTATTCCCGTGGGCGGCTACGTGGTGGTGAAGGCAGGGGGCATGCTGATCCAACGTGCCACCTTCCTGATGCGCAAGCTCCGCTCGGTGGACGACGTGGTGGAGCACGCGAAGGTGTTGAAACTCCACATGCGTTATGCCGCCAACGAAACCGAGTTGCGGCAGGTGGCGGGAGAGGTGGCGACGGATGCCGTGCTCCGGACGGAAGCTCATGTCGGTACCCATCAGGAGAAGCGACTCCTGGGCAAGGAGAACGCCTGGAACCCCTCCGACCGTGATGATAACTGCACGGCATGTGTCGCAACCGTCATCCGCAACAGCCTGGAAGGTTACTTCAAATACTCAGTAGACGAGATGGAAAGGCTCTTCGGTTATGCCGGGCGTGAGCGGCAGTTCGACGAGAAAGCATCCTTACGTTATATCGAGAAGGCCACTGGGTTGAAGGCGACGTCCAAGCCCGTGGCCATGCTGGGAGGGGCTCCCGTGGGGCACTATGCCGTCTTTACTCGATGGAGTAATGGCGGCTACAAGCACGTCGTCTATGGCCGGGTCACCCCTACAGGCCGCGTCACCATCTTCGATCCGCAGACCCTGGAGCATATGACTTATCCACAAATGCTGAAACGGTATGGCAAGGCAATGCCGTACCGATTGGGGGCGGCGCGATGAGCGACGAGCAATACTTCTGCGAGTACTGCGGCTACAACTCCGACAGCAGGGAGCGCTGCACCCAATGTGGGCGTGAGATCGCCCACCTGTTCGATCACCCGTCCAAATTCATTCCTCCCCTTTGGGGAAAGATGATTCTGCGTATCGATGAGGAGACGGGCTCTGAACGAATCTGGAAGGAACTGGCCGAAGTCTGGCGAGAAAAAGTGGAGGAGACAAGGCCCCACAAGCCAAGTCAGTTGGAGAACTTCAACACGACCGCGAACACCGTGGAGTTGTACGGGGCCGACTACATGGCCAGCATCATGCAAGAAGCCATGGGCGCACGCGGCTCCGTCGAATTCCAAGAACTCCCCCATGAGCAGATGCCTCACCGTCCAAAGTATCAACTTCCTCGTCCTCCCACCGTCCCTCGGAACAAGCGCTGAGCCCCCCATGCCGACCCAGCCCATCAGGCTCTTGCTGTTGGCGCTGCTCCTGCCGCTGTCCGCCTGCAAGAAGTCACCCTCCCAGGATGAGTCCACCCCGCCGTTCACGGACTGCCAGGAGGACCTTGGCTGCTTCATCGCCCGGGCGCGCGTGCGCTCCAGCGTCCGTCCTGCGCCGGGAGCAGGTGGAGGTATCCGGCAGCCTGGTTCACACGGTGACACGCCACGAGGTGGTCGGCCGTGTCCAAGGCCGCTGTCACCTGCGGCGCACCCGGACGGAGCCACCACCGCCGCCCATCCGTGAACAGAAGGACCCCTTCGCCTGGGACGCGGAGCCCCAGGCCGAGGACAGCCCCGAGCAGAAGGTCCTCGACGAGCGCAGCCCTCCCCGACTTCAATGCCTCTACCGTGATGCCCAGACCACCGAGGTCATGCAACGGCTCGCGGAGGGGCTCCCCACTCCCGAGGATCTCGAGCCATGCTACCCCGGTGACGGGCGCTGCGGTCCGGTCCCCTTGCTCGTCCCCGGCTGCGTGCTCGGAGATTGCCTGCTGGGACGCTGGACCTACACCTGCGAGTCGCGAGGAGGCAGGGAAATCTTCCAATGCGAGGGGACACGCCTGTCGGACACGAGCCCTCCGGAGGTGGTCTGTTCCTCGTGGTGCGGCGCGGATGGCAAGGAACAGGTGGACTGCCGCAAAAGAACTCCAGCCAAGCGCTCCACCGCCCCTTCCGATGTGACCCCGTAGCACGAGGTCCCCCCTGGAAGACTCCCACCGGGCGTCAGGGGTCATGTTACACTGACCCACTCGGGAGGTCAGGTGCATGGAAAGGCCGCCGTGCGTGGGCGAGGTCGTGGATGGCTACCGGCTGGAGCGCCGGCTGGGAGAGGGCGGCCAGGGCAGCGTGTTCCGCGCCCGCCGGGATGGGCAGTTCCATGCCCTCAAGTTCCTCCCCCTACGAAACGAGGACCGGGCGTGGCGCGAGCTGGAGGTGCGGCTGCGGCTGCGGCGCATGGAAGAGGTGGGAGTGTCCGCGTGCGGTCCGTGGCCCTCGGCGCGGCCCCACTATCTCTACCTCGTCATGCCCTACGTGCATGGCCGTGCCCTCCCCGACTGGGCGAGCGAGCACAACCCCACGGCGAGACAGACCGCGCGCGTGGTGGCGGACGTGGCGCGGCAGCTCGTGCGGGTGCACCGGGCCGGCGTGGTGCACCGGGACATCAAGGGCGACAACGTGCTCGTGCGGCACGAGGACGGGCGCGCGGTGCTGGTGGACTTCGGCGTGAGCACGTACCGGGGCGCGCTCGACATCACCCCTCCCCTGGCGATGCCGGGCACGCCCCACTACCGCAGCCCCGAGACGCTGCGCTTCCGGCGCGAACACCTGGGCGAGCACTCCCCCGGGCGGCCCTCGGATGACCTCTGGGCGCTGGGGGTGGTGCTCTACTGGCTGCTCACGGGCGTCTACCCCTTCGACACGAACGTGCCCGACGAGGGAGCACTCGCCAACGTCATCCTCCAGCACCACCCCGAGCCCCCGCATGTGCTCAACCCGCGCGTGCCCCGCGCGCTGAGCGAGTTGTGCCTGCGCATGCTGGAGAAGTCGCTCGCCGCGCGCCTACCGAGTGCCCAGGCCGTGGGGGAAGAGGTGGAGGCGTTGCTCGCGAGCGCGGACGGCACCTGGGACGTGGCGTTGTGCGAAGAGTGGGAGGAGCGCGACGCCACCACTTCCCAGGAGGTGTGGCTCGACTGGGGCGAGTTGCGCGATAGGGCATGGCGGCTCGCGGCCCAGGTCCTGCGGCGTCCCGTGCGCGGCAGGGCGCTGCCTCCCGAGGAAGCCTCCACGGCCGCCGCGTCCCCCACCTTCGCGTCCCGGCGGACCCGTCTCTGGCCCGGGACCCTGGCCGCCTTCGTCCTCGGGGGCTCGCTGTGCATGTCGCCCCCGGTCTCGGGCCTCGCCCCGCGAGGGGTTGCGTACTCCGGCCAGGAAGTGGCGGCTCCTCACGAGCCACCCGAAGGTGGACGTGGCGCAGCGCCCGAGTGGTGGGCGGAAATCCCTGTGCCCGTCGCCAGCGCGACGCCCTGGAAGGACAGCACGCGCGTGAGCACTTCGACTCCGTCTCCCGTTCAATCCCCTGCACCCCCTCTTCCCAGACACCCGTGCTTGGCAAGCTCGTGCGGGCCTGCACCACGGCCGCCGCCCTCGCCCAGGCGTCCTGTGCCGGCCCGAGCCAGGAGCTGCGGCGCTTCTACGCCGAGCCGCCCCCCGCCGAGTGCCCCGAGGGCGCGGTGGAGACCATGCAGAAGCTGGGCATGTTCGATGTCCCGGTCGAGCCCACCGTGGAGTTCCCCAACCCAGGATTGAAGAACGCCGAGGTCCGCCCAGGCCCCGTGACAGTCATCAGCCTCATGACCTGGGGAGAGTTGCCGACCCGCACCACCCGCTTCACGGGAGAGCTGTTCTTCGGAGAGACCCTCGTCCACGGACGATTCACCCAGGCGCACACCGCGGATGGGCACACCTATCCCATCTGCGCGGAGCTCTGGCTGGGCTACATGCGCAAGGGCCTCGTCAAGGAGAAGGGCAGCACCCGGGACACCGCCCTCGTTCGAGCGTGGCCCACGCTGAGGGCCGTGAAGCGATTCGAGTAGACGAACAGCGCGGCCAACGTCAGAAGTCCCTGGTACTCTGACCACCCAGGAGGTCTGACACATGTCGCCGTCTCTTCCGACCACGCTCTTGTTGCTTCACTTCCTCTCGGGTGCGCCCAGCGCGTCCGGAATCGTCCCAGGACAGACCGCCCTGCCAGACGAGCACCACATCGAGCTGACAGCAGACGGAGCCAGACAGGACTGGGAGGTTCGCATCAGCCCCAATCAAGCCTCCAACCTGATGTTCAACGCGCCTCTGCGCAGAGGGAGCGTCACGGTCCAGGAGCGCGAACTCTTCCAGTCCGTGCTGGTGGATGAAAGCGCTGGGTTGATCACCCTTCTCCCCTCGGCGATGGCGCCGCCGGGAAAGACCTTGATGTTGGTGGTGGGCTTCGCGGACAACAACGTCCCGGAGAACACCACCTTCCGGCTGGTGGTGCGCACCGACCAGGTGGAACGACAAGTCCGAGTCGACCGGAAACCACGCTCGGCCTCCTTCTTCCAGGAGGAAGCAAGACAGGCACGCGAGCGCGCTGAGCACTGCGAGACAGCGCTGGGGCGACAAACGACGCGAAAGAGCCAGGAAGACCTCGTGGGCCTGTTCAGTGCCAGGCTCGTGAAGAAGGGGATCGGCATCCGCTCGCTGGACTTCTTTTCCGGCCTCCCCCAATCGCCCGCGGACAGCCTTTTCGTGAAGGAAGCGTACAGCTACCGGGCCATCGGCCGGGTCGCGGTGGAATTGTGGCTGGATGAATCCCAGCAACAGCCCTGGCGGGTGAAGTCGGCCGAGCTGGTCACCGAGGAAGGTCACGCGTTGCGAGTGCTTCGCACTGGCAGTCGCCGGGCGTGCTCCGCCCGGGAGAGCTGCGGCAAATCGTGGTGGAAGCGGAAGCCCCCGAGCCCCAGTCCCAGGGACCCTTCCTGCTGCGGCTGTCGGAGTCGGAAGGAACCCGGACCCTCACCGTGCGCGGCGTGACGTTTCCTTGAGGGCCCCGCTACGGCGTTCGCTCGACTGACTTCGACACAGGGTGTTCTCTACTGCCTGCCGAGTTCACGGTCCGGACGTGTTCGCCTGCGTGAGGGTGCGGAGGCAGACGGAGAGTAGTGGCGTACGTGATGGCCTATGCATAATGCCCCGCCTCCTCCGCACTTATTTGAGCAGGCCTGCGCCCGCTGGGTTCATTTCCCCGGCTGTGGGTGGTCCTCAGCCGCTTGAGCGTCGAGCGGTCGAGTTTGAACCACCGAGGACTGCCGGAGCCACCCCCCTCGACACCTCGCAGCCAGCCCTTCTCCACCCAGGAGCGCACCACGGGTTGCGTCACGCCCAGCAGCGCGGCGACCCCCTGCAGGGAGTAGAGGCCGTCGGCCCGGCGCTCTGGCTGTCGTGGCCGTCCTCGTCGTCCCGCGGGCTGGCGCCGGATGCCGTAGCGCTTGCGCACCCAGCGCACCGCCTCCTTGTCCCAGGCGCGCTTGACTCCAGAGAGCAGCCCCTTCGGTTCAGTTCGGCTGCTACCTCCCTGTCGCTCCTCTCCTTGGCCAGCGTGCCAATGAGTTCGATGACCTCGGGCGAAGTGGCTCGCTCGGATGAGGGGCGACGCGCAATGCTCAGCTCGCTGCACGTCCCGGTCTGCCAGAGCAGTTGGATGTGAATCCCGCGCTCCGGGACGTCCACGGGGCTGAGCACCACCTCTCTCACCAGAATCCGCAGCAGGTTCTTTCGCTCGGCATTCGTCGTGCTCCGTGCGTGCCAGACATAGGACAAGTCCTTGGCCAGCTCGAGCAGGCGTGCTCTGTCCTGGCTCGTGAGCTCTACCTTCTCGCGCCGCAGGACCTGCTGGTGCTCGCGCTCGAGCGACTCCAACTCGCCCAGCTTCTGGTTCCACTCCCGTTCCAGCGTACGGGCCACCACGCGGTTGTCCGGGTCCACCGCCTTGTAACGGCGCTCGGCCAGTTGCGCCTCGTAACGCGCGCGCTCCAGCCGTAATCTCCACTGGCGCTCCACCTCCTGGGCCTGATGCTCCACCTCCCGGGTGATGGCCAGGCCCAACTCAATCTCCGGCGGCTGGACCGTCTCCAGGAAGAGATGGGCGACGGCCTCGTCAATGCCCCTGGCTGACACTGTCCAGCAGATGCCTTTGTCGGTGAAGCGGCGGCACTCGTAGTACGGACGCGCGGGCTCCCGGTAGGAGGTCTGCATCCGGTGACCGCATCGGCCACAGAGCACCAGCCCCTGCAATAGAGCGCTCCCCTCACGGGCGGCACCGCGCTGGTCCGGCTGCTGGTAGTTGGTAAGTGCTCGCCCGAGCCCGTCGTGACGTGAAGGCAGAGGCATGAGCATGTCCGTCGCTCCCATGAAGGAGAAGGAAGCGATGGACATGAAGGAGCAGGCGGAGAAGTTCCGGAAGGTGGTGCTCGAGAGGGGAGGAGTGGGCCCGAGAGCGCGCTACACGACGGAGCAGAGACAGGAGGCGGTGGAGTACGTGCGAGCGCGCCAGCAGCAGGGGGCGAGCGTGGAGGAAGCGGCGAAGGAGTTGGGCATGAGCAGCTGGACGCTCAGCCGGTGGGGCAGCGCGGCGCGGCGAGCCGGCCAGCAGCAGCCCGCGAGGACGGCGCTGGTACCCGTGGAGGTGAAGGCCGAGCGTGCCCAAGCGCGAGGAGGGGGCTGGTGGTGCACGGGCCCGGAGGAGTGCGGGTGGAGGGGCTGTCGCTGGAGGAAGCGGTGCGGCTGTTGCGAGGGCTGCTGTGATTGGCTCCACGCGCAGGCTCGCGGTGTACGCCTACGGGCAGCCGTGCGACATGCGCAAGAGCTTCGATGCGCTGTGCGGGCTGGTGACGCAGGCGCTGGGGCGCGACTTTCTGTCGGGAGACGTCTTCCTCTTCGTCGGACGGGACAGGAAGAGGGCCAAGGCGCTCTTCTGGGACGGCACCGGGCTGTGCTTGTACGCCAAGCGGTTGGAGAAGGGACGCTTCGCCCCGCTGTGGCAGCGCGAGAGTGGCGCGCAGCCGCTTGCGCTGACGGTGTCGGAGCTGGCCCTCTTCCTGGAGGGCAGCGAGCTGGTGGGGCGAGCACCGCTGTCGCCCGAGCCGTACAAACTGGTGCCGCTCTTCCAACCCCAGACAGCGCAGGGGGTGACTTCGTGAGTCATGCGGCACGGACTACTTGCGCGGGAGGGTGAAGCCATGTCACTACCGGGGGCATGAGCTTCCAGCTGACGACGGAGAAGGACGTGGAGCGGCTGCGCCAGGCGGCCCTGTTGCTGGAGGCGGAGAACAAGCGCCTGATGGCGCGCGTGGTGGAGCTCACGCGCAAGCTGATGAGCGCGCAGGGCCAGGACGCCAAGGAATTGCAGTTGCGCTTGCAGGAGTTGGAGTGGCAGCTGGCGCAGCGCACCGGCGAGCTGTTTGGCCGCTCCAGCGAGAAGCGCCCCCACCGCGAGCAGGACGAGGGGAAACAAGCCGGGCCGGCCGAGCCCGCACGCGGCCACGGCCCGCGCTCCCAGCCCACGCTGCCGCTGCTGGAGCAAGTGCACACGCTGGAGGAGCCGGACAAGCAGTGCCCCAAGTGCGGTGGGGCGCTGGCGGAAATGAAGGGCTGCTACGAGGAGGCCGAGGAGGTGGACGTGGTGGAGCGGCGCTTCGTGCTGCGCCGCCACAAGCGCCAGAAGTACCGCTGCGGCTGCGGCGGGTGCGTGGAGACGGCCCTGGGCCCGCCCAAGCTTCAGCCCGGCGGGCGCTACTCGGTGGACTTCGCCGTGGAAGTGGCCGTGGCCAAGTACCTGGACCATATGCCGCTGGAGCGGCAGGTGAAGACCATGGAGCGCGAGGGGCTGGTGGTGGACAGTCAGACGCTTTGGGACCAGATAGACGCGCTGGCGCGGCTGCTGTCCCCCGCGCACCAAGCGCTGCACGAGGCCCTGCTGACGCGGGAGATTCTGGGTGCGGACGAGACGCGCTGGCCGCTGCTGGGCAGCAAGAGCCAGACGCGCTGGCACGCCTGGGCGCTGTGCGCTCCGGACGCCGTGGTGTACCGGATACAGGAGGGCCGGGACACGGAGGCCGCTCGCAACATGCTCAAGGGCTTCCGTGGAATCCTGATGACGGATGGGCTGAGCACCTACGAGAGCGTGGCGGGCAAGAGCCAGGGCATGTGCCTGGTGAGTTGCTGGATGCATGCACGACGTAAATTCGTCGAGTGCGCGGACGCCTTCCCCCAGGCGAACGAAGCGCTGGAGATGATTGCCGAGCTGTACGCGGTGGAGCGCGAGTACAAGGAGGGGCCCGCTGACTTGGAGCGCCTGCGGGCGCTGCGCCAGCAGAAGAGTTGTCCCCTCATCGAGCGCTTGCAGAAGTGGGCGTGCGAGCAGCGCGTGTTGCCGGAATCGGGCCTGGGCCGGCAATCAAGTACATGAGCAACCGGTGGACGGGGCTGACACGGTTTCTGACGGACCCGAGGGTGCCGCTGGACAATGGCGCCACCGAGCGCGCCATGCGCGGGCTGGCGGTGGGCCGCAAGAACCACTACGGCAGCCGGAGTCGGCGCGGCACCGAGGTGGCGGCCCTCTACTACAGCCTGATGGAGACGGCGAAGCAGTGCGGGGTGGACCCCAAGCGCTACCTGCGAGAGGCCGCGCTGGCGGCCTTGCGCGGGGAAGCAATCCCCCTGCCCAACCAACTCGCGCAGCCCGCCGAGGGCTGACGCGCTACGCTCCTCATTCCCACCTGTCTCGAGCTGACCGGGCGCCGCGGTGCCTGTTGCACTGCGGTGAGTGCCCCCTCACGCCCTCCATTCGTCGTCAAGCTCCTCGACCACGGGGCTCGGCGAGCATTTACGGTAGTTGGGATGGTTGGTAGCGAGCTTCTTCTGGTTGGCCATGTACTCCTCCCAGCGGATGTAGGCCGGGTGGTGGTTCTTCAAACACACCTTCCAGGCTTCCCACGGCAGCCGCGTGCAGCGCTGGCGCCGCACCTGCCCGTCCACCAGCACCAGGTGCCTTTCATTGCGCCCGAAGACATAGGCACCGGCGTAGGTGGGGTTGTGGAGCATGGAGAGCAGTAGGGTGTAACGCGGTGGCACCGGCGAAGTTGATGCGTGCCCGGCTCTCGCATGGGCAGCTTCAACCCGTTCTTCATGAAGTAGCGCAGCACGGCGTAGGCGCTCCCCTCCAGGCGAAAGCGCTCGAAAACCAGACGTACCGCTCGTTGCACCCCTTCGTCGGGGTCGAAGCGAAACCGGCTCGTTGCCTCCTCCCACTCATAGCCCACGGGGGGGGTGAGGTGGAGGGCACCACGCCGGGCCTTGGACAACCTGCCTCCCTGCAAACGCAGCCGCATCCAGTACAGCTCGGCTTCGCTCATGGTGCCCTTGAGGCCCAGCAACAAACGGTCGTTGTAATCGCGCGGGGTGTAGACGGCCTGCTCATCGGCCAGCAGCACGTCGGCCAGCCCGCACAGGTCCAGCAACCGGTGCCAGTCCGCCGAGGAGCGCGCCGGCGAGAGACTTCCAACGAGAGGATGACGCCGACGCGTCCGTGCGCGACCTCCTCGGCCATGCGCTGGAAGCCCGCTCGCTTGTCCGCGTTCGTACCACTCTGGCCCATGTCTTCATCAATGATGTCAATGCGCTCGGGCGGCCAGCCCAGTTCCAGAGCGCGCTGGCGCAGGGCATACTGACGGGCCGTGGACTCACGATGCTCGTGGACCTGCCTGAGCGTGGACTGGCGCAGGTACACCACCGCTCGACGCTCCAGATGCGTGACTCGAACCTTGTCGTTCATCGCCTTCCTCCGCGTCTACGGTTTCGGCGCGCAGCACCTTGTGCAGCAGGGCGGCCCACGTGCCGAGCAGTTGCTGCCTTAGCGCCATGGGCAGTGCCGCCCACGGGGGGCCGGATTTCTGGGAAGGACACGTTGGCATGTATCAACGTAGGCCCAACCGGGGCCAGGGGCGTGGCGGAGGGGCCCTGGGTGCGACCGAGCGCCACCTGCACCGCACTGGCAAGCTCAAGCAGCGCGGGGATGGAGAGTCGGACCTCTCGGCCACCGACGCTCGGAGGAACGAAGGGCGGGGAACGGTCCGTCCACTCGAGCGGCAGTCGCATGTACTGTCCGGGAGGATGCTCCACGTCGACGTAGCGCCGACCCTCCTGGCTACGGATGAACCGAACGACTGGCAGCTCCATGCCTTTGAGAGGGTGCGCCGGCAGCGTGACCGTCACGCGCTCAATGAAGGGTGGAGGACCCGTGGCAGTGTGTTGATGCTGTCGTGAAGCAAGCCAGAGGGGTGCGCGCAATTTTGGAGCACCTGGGACTGCCCACGGCAGGTGCGAGCCTGACCCCGGCGCGAGCCCCACTCCAAGACGCAGTCAGCGGCCCTCCTCGGCCCCTCTGCACCTGCCCTCCCCCTCAACACGGCCTCTCTCCTGCCTATACGCTCGAGTCCCTCGTGCTCCGCGTAGGCGACGATCCGCTCCAGGGCCTTGGGCGCGAGGTGGACATCCGCGTCGCTGAAGAGAATCCACTCGCCGCTCGCGCGCTCCAATCCCCGCTGCATGGCATGGACCTTTCCCACCCAGTCTGCGGGGAGCTGCTCGATGTGGACCACCTGGAGCCGGGGCTCCTCCTGGGCGAAGCGATCGGCCAGGGAGCCCGTCGCATCCGTCGAGCGGTCATTCACCAGGACCAGCTCGAGCTCGGGATAGGAGTTGCCCAGCTTGGAGCGCATGGCGGGCTCCAACGTGCGCGCTTCGTCGCGCGCGGGCATGATCATCGACACCCGCGGCCACCGCGCGGGTGCCGGTGCCTCCAGTCGCGTGATTCGGGGCAGTGCCCGCATCACCCGGCGCAGCAGGACCGCCAGGTTCATCAGCTAGAGGGCACTGACCCCAGTGAGCAGCAGGAGGAGATAGATCATCGTCAGCGGACCCGGTTCATGTCGCGCAGGGTGAGTACAGGATACGGCCTGCCTTCCTCAAGTGGCGCGAGTGCCGGCCGGCTCAAGTGCCGGCTCTCGCGGAGGGCAGCGGCCCCGTGAGGCCGTGGAAGAAGACGAGGTTGTTGTGGTCCGCCTCCGGGAGCCGCGCGAACCCCATCCGCGCGAAGAAGGGCGCCGCCTGGGCGTTCGTTCCCATGTGCACGGAGTGGGCTCCCGCCGCGGCCGCCGCGAGGAAGAAGGCCTCGAGGAGTCGTCGGCCGTTCCCCCCTCCCCGCGCCTCGGGCAGCAGGTCCAGGTGCAGGTGCGCCGGATAGGGGGCGATCTCGGGGGTGAGCATTCGCTCGGGATGGTGCAGCGTGGAGACCAACCACTCGTCGGTGGTGCGGGTCGGCTCCACGGGGGCGGGTAGCGCGAGGCCACGCGCGGCAACCATCGCTCACGCCACGTCTCGATGAACGCCGCGGTGTTGGCGGTCCCCAGCGTGTACCCCACCACGCGGCCCGCGTCCTCGACCACGAAGGCCAGGTTCGGCTCGAAGGTCAGGTAGGGACCGGCGTAGATGTCCGGCAACAAGGAGGCGTCGGCGAGCAGGCCCCGCGCGTCCTCTCCCATGGCGCCCGTGCGCACACAGATGTCGTACACCGCGTCCCAGTCTTCTGCCTGGTAGGGACGAATCCGCTGAGACGAGCGCGAGGGACGAGGCGGGGTGGGAGGGACCTGGGTGGACATGGACTGGATTGTCGGGTCATTGCCCTTTCGACTCAATGTCGAGCCCACAGGAAAAACCGGTCTGGGCCTGATCCGCTTTTGTGGACATACCTCGTAAGTCGGCTACACGGGAGGTAGTGTCCATGGAGAGAAGAAAGAGGCGGAGCTTCAACGCGGAGTTCAAGGCCGAGGCAATCCGACTGGTGCGCGAGGGAGGCAAGAGCGTCTCCCAAGTGGCCAAGGACCTGGACCTGACGGACTCAGCCCTGCGCAACTGGATGAAGCAGGCGGAGGTGGATGCGGGCAAGGGCCCCGCGGGCGCTCTCACCACCGCCGAGCGGGAGGAGTTCGCGCGGCTACGTAAGGAGAACCGCCAGCTGACGATGGAGCGTGACTTCTTGAAAAACTCCTCTCGCTCGGTACCGCACCGCCTGTTGCGGAAGAAACTGGGGGGCGTCTGCGACGGCGCGCTCGGTTGCGAGCGGGTCCAAGAAATGGGACGCTTGCGGTCATGTCGTAGAAGGTTACTTCCCAAGTCCCTTCCTAGGGTTACGCTCACGATTCGCTGGGTGGTGTATAGGCGGGATAGAGACCATGTTGAGGGTGAGGGCTGGAGCGCAGGTGCCGAGGAGGACCGCTGACAGGGGCCGACCGAGCAGTGAGCCAGGCGGGTGGACAGGCCGCGCAGCCCCTTGAGGTACACGACTGCCCAGGCCGCGCTTCCATGGGGTGCGCGGTAGGTGACTGGGCCTTTTGGCTCTGGGGAGGCGTAAGCCTCAACACCACGCGGCCTGGGGGGCCCTCGCGCCGGGGCCAGCCTCGCACCTGCCGGGGGCAGGCCCAGGTGCTAAAGAATCGCTCTCACCCCTCCCGCTTCCTTCACGTCCGCCAGCACTCGCCGCCTGCCTCCACACCTCACGCAGGCCAACACTTCCACCGCGAAGGTCCTTCGTAGTAGCCCTGCCCAGTCCACTCGCGCCCTCCGCTCCTTCCTCGTTTCCTGCCTCGCAGCTGCCTGGGGCGCCACGCTCGCCTCCTCCTCTCCTGCTTGGGGGAACGTGCCGAGACGCAGGCGTCAGGGTGGCCATTCTTCCAGGCCGACGAGGTCGAGTAGAACCACGAGAAATCCGCCCAGGTTGTCGTGGCCGGGCGGACACATCCTCACGGCATCGGCGACGAACAGCGGCACCAAGATGCACCAGTGGCGTTCTGGCGCATCGGGGTACGGCCCCGGGTGCGCCTGCCAAGGGAGGGTGTGATGCTTGTGGTGCCCACAGTATCGCTCGACGGCCTTGGCCTCCTCTTCGGTCAGCCCATCTAGAAGGTCCAGCACCATCCGCAAACCGTAGCACCTGCCTGCCCCTCTGGGGCGTATAGGAGGGATGGGGGCCGTGTTGAGGGTGAGGGCAGGAACCGAGGGGCCGAGGAGGGCCGCTGACGGGAACCCCCGGGCTGTGCGCCAGGAGGGTGGAGAATCAGCGCAGCCCCTTGGGGTACACGCCAGCCCTGGCCGCCCTCCCATGAGGTGCGCGGCGGTACGAAGTGTCTGACACCTTGACACCTTCCCTGGCTTCGAGTGGGGGTTGCCGCATGACCTGACTGGGGAGGGCATGGGCATTGCGCGGCTCCCGGCTTCTACTACTCCCAGTGGAGCGGGAGGTGCTCGTGCGTATCGCCGTCAGGTGTATGTCCGTGTCCCGGGTCTCGCGGTGTGGGGTGGCCCTGCTGCTCGTGGCGATGCTCGCTGGTTGCGCCACGGCCTCCAGTGGGCGGGCTTCTTCAGCCTGGAGCCAGAAGGTGCCACGGTTCGAGGCGCCGTTGGTGCCCGCTCCACCACCGCGAGTCCTGCTCATGAGCGATGGACCGGCAGCGGGAGGCGGGCCCACGGGCCCTACTGTACCGAGCTACAACGTCCCTGGCCGGAATCCGGATTCGGAGATGCCCTGGGAACTCTACATGGGCAATGCCTCGCACCGACTCATTGCCATGATGTACGGCGTCAGTCATCCGGGGAGCCGGGTCTACTACAACACCAAGTCAATCGAATTCATTCTTGATGAAACGGAAGTCGGGGACTCGTCCCTTCTGTTGCCGAACGAGCGCGAGATACGCCCGGACATCACCGATATCGAGCTCCGGAGCCTCTTCGAGATCAAACCCTGGAATGAGCGGGCCCTGAGGGAGGGCCGCGAGGAAGCTCGCAAGTATCTGGCCGCACTGAAGCGGACCCTCTTGTCTGGCAGACCCTTCAAGGGAGGCACGGACTTCGAGGGCGAGCTCCTCGTCCGCTTCGCGGGAGGGCGCTACATCTGGAAGCTGGAGTGGAAGAACCCCGAGCCGGGAGTGGTCCAGTACAAGTGGACGCGCAGCCAGCAACCTTTTGAATCCGAGATCGCTGCGCTCGAGGCCGCGCAATGGGTGGACATCACCGTGGATGAGTTGCGGCAGTACGGTGGGTGGGTGAGTCAGGCCGTGGATGGAATGCTGAGCCGGCGAGAGAAACTCGCCACCGTCAGTGGGACCGTGGGAATAGTCATCGACCTCGTCGGAGGAGTGGCGACGGCGGTGTTGTGGGGCTCGATTCTGGGGCAGATGGGAGCGGGCCCGGGAGCCCGGCAGCCGCCAGCACAGGGCGGTGGGCAGGTCATCCCCTTCCCGGCGCGGCCCCCACCCACGGTGCCCCCGGTGCAGGTGCCGGCCGCAGCGGGCGTGTCCCTTCCCCGTTGAGGAGCCGCTTTGCTAGGACGCACTCCATGACGCCCGGACATGCTTCCTCGCTGCGACTGCCGTCCTTTCTGCATGGCACGTTCCGCTCGGTGCAACAGAAGGCGAGGCGGGAGGGCCTGAGGTGCGGAGAGCAGTACCGCAAGGACGGCACCTTTCCGGCTCCCCGGGAGATGGTGGAGGTGCGCGCGGGCGAGGTGGTGATGGCGGACGAGGTGCTGGATTTCCAGCACGAGCGCCCGGTCTGGCGGCTGTACATGGTGTCGCATGTCATGAGCTTCCTGGCTCTGGAGGGGCAGAGACCCTTTCCCGTGAGGCATGACTACGAGGCGTTCTTCCGGGAGACGGCCTGGGGCGCGCTGTTCTTCGCGACGGCGCACATGGGAGCGGCGAGCGCGGAGCGCACGGCGGCGCGCCTCCGGGCGGTGCTGCGCTTCTGGGAGCCGCTGCGGTGCGTGCGCTACGTCTTCAAGAAACCGGGAGCGGCACGGACGCTGGAGGAGGTGATGGTGGCCTCTTGTGATTGGGCCATGGATGCGTGGTGCCCGGTGGGAGACGCCTCGGTACGAACTCGCTTGGAGCTGGCCGCGGAGCGCATGGCGAATGCGACGCGGGAGGACTGCATCGAGGCCATCTTCCGGGAAATGCCACGGGCCCTCGCATATGTGGGCAAGTTGAAACACCGGGAGGTGGTGGCCGCTCCCGCCTTCCAGCGCGAGCGCCTCGCCGTGATGGACCCGCGCGCTTTCGAACGGGTGTCCGGTGCGCGGACGGGGGAGTTGATCTCGCTGTTGCACGACTGGGACTACGAGCTCGGGCTGCAATAGACCGGGGGAAGGTGTCCGATACGCAGTGTCGATACGAAGTGTCTGACACCTTCCCGAGGGCCAGAGGGCCGCCTCGCAGATTGGGCCCAGGGCAAAGAGGGCTTGAGCCTCCATGTCATTCCCAAGGGGGATTTTCTGCCAGGGGAGAGAGTCCGGTAACGGTGCGCTTCGCGGATGGCGCGGCCCCGGCAAGTGCAACCTTCTGGCTGGTGGGCCATGCGGCCAGGGGAACGCGGCGCGTGGAGGTGTTCCGCGAGCCGCGCCCAGCGGGCGCACTCAAGAGGGATGCTGCCGAGGCACGGGCCGAAGCGCGCCAGTGTCAGGAGGACAAGGCGCAGCTTCTGGGCTGCCCAGCGTCAATTACTTTTTCCCCTTGGCGACAATTACACTTCCCCATCGGGTTGATGCCCTGACTGCGTTCACTTCGTCGTCGCCGTAGTCGTCGTCACGTCCATCGGAGCCGCTGGGTTGGCCACCTCCTGTGCCGTGAACGGGCTGTTACTCGTCCCCGGGCGCCTGGCGCGGGGCCTTGTCGACCGTCTCCCGGCTCTTGGCCTTCTCGCTGCGGTAGCTGTCGCCGGTGAGCTCCAGAATCAGCGCGTGGTGCACCACCCGGTCAATCGCCGCCGCCGTCGTCATCGCGTCCTTGAAGATCCGGTCCCACTGCGAAAACACCAGGTTGCTCGTAATCAGGACGCTCCTGCGCTCGTAGCGCTGGGCCAGGAAGGTAAACAGCACCTCCATCTCCTCCCTGTCCTGCTGGATGTAGCCGATGTCGTCGAGGATGACCGCGTCGTACCCGTCCAGTCGCCGCAGCTCCTTCTCCAGCAAGAGGTTCTTCTTGGCCGCCAGCAGTCGCTGCACCAGCAGCACCGCCGGCACGAAGAGCACCTCGTAGCCGCGCTGCACCAACTCGTGGCCGATGGCACTCACCACGTGCGTCTTGCCGCGGCCCGGCAGTCCGAAGGCCAGCACGTTCTCCGCGCGCTCCACGAAGCCGCCCTCGCACAGGGCCGGGAGCTGGCGGCGCACCTTGGCCGGCAGCTTCTCCTGCTCGAGCGTGGCGAGTGTCTTGTCCGTGGACAGCCCCGAGGCCTTGAGCAGCCGTTCTATTCGTCGGCCCCGGCGCTCGCTCAGCTCCAGCTCCACCAACTGACGCAGGTAGTGCGGGCACGTCCAGCCCTCCTGCCCAGCGCGCCCGGCCAGCTCCTCGTGGTGGGCTGCGAATGCCGGCAGCTTCAGCGCGCGCAGCAGCATGGCCAGCGTTTGCTGCTGCTCGTCGGAGGCTCCTGCCGCTGCTCGCAGGGACGTGGAGGGGGGCTCATGAGGCCACCTCCCGCTGCGCCACCAGCAGCGCGTCATAGCTGCTCAGGTCCACCTCGGGCTGCTCCAGCTCGGGCACCTCCGGCCGGGCCGGCGCCACCAGCGCCTTCACCTGCTCGGCACCGCGCAGTCCGCCCTCGGCCAGCAGTCGCGCCAGCACCTGCTCCACCTGCGCCTCCAGCGTGGAGGCCGCCGGTGCAGAATGCGCAGGTATTCCACGTCCGCGGCTCTCCCCGCGTGCACCCGCTGCAGCTCGTCGTACGCCTGGCGGAATACCAGCGAGGGGAAGAGGTCCTCCCGGTAGCGGTACTGCGCGAAGGCCCCGGGCTTCTGCACCAGTGACCAGATGATGTGCCGGTAGTTGATGCGGTGTCCGTTGCGGCCCACCAGCCTGTCCACCACCAGCTGCGGTTTTCCCGCGTGCAGCACCTCCAGCTTGTCGTCGTACACGCGCACCCGCACGCGCTGACCCACCAGCCGCGAGGGCACCGAGTACGTGTTGTGCTGCACCCGGATGGTGCTCCACGCCGTGACGACTACCTCCAGCTCGCTGTACTCCACCAGCCGCTGCACCGACAGCGCCCTCATCGCCGCCAGCTCCTCCTCCACCTTCGCGCCGCGCAGCCGGTTGGCTTTCTCCAGCACGCCCTGCACCCAGCTCTCGTACTCCACGGCGCTCTGGAAGTCCCGACTGCCGCGCATCAGCAGGTGCTGCAACAGCCGACGTTTGAGCGCGCCGTTGAGCGCCTCCACGTCTCCGTTCTGCTCCTTCTTCCCCACTTCAATCGTGCGCGGCTCCATGCCCAGGTGCTTCATGAGCACCTGGTACTCGGCGTTGAATCCCCGCTTGCCGTTGCGCAAGTCATGCGTGGCGCTCGTGGAGTTGTCCGTCTGGTGGTAGCGCGGCACCTTCCCCAGCCGGAAGACGGCCGCCTGCACTCCGCGCTTGATGGCCGCCATGGACTCCGAGTGGCACACCGTCGCCCATTCCCAGTTGGAGTACGGCAGCACCGGGTGACACAGCAGGTGCGCGAAGGGCTGGCCTCCCACCGTCACCTCCAGCTCGTTGGCCCAGGTGAAGTCCGTCTGCATCGCCTCCCCGGGCCGATGCTCCTGGGCGAAGAACACCTGCTTCTCCGGCCCCTGCTGCGCTCGCCACTGGCGCACTCGCCGCTGCAACGTGCGCAGCTGCCCCGGCTTGTAGCGTCCCGGCTCCCGAGCGCACAGCTCCTCGAAGAGCGTCTTGGCCTCCAGTTCCGGCGCCTCCTTCAGCCGCTCGGCCAGTCCCTCCCACTGCTCCTCGAAGGGGTCCTCCTCGTCCTCCAGGTGCGCTCCTGCTCGAGCTCCGAGGGGAACTTCCCCTCCTTCACGTACTTGCGTGCCGTCTTGCGGTCCATGCCCGCCCGGGCCGCCGCCAGCCCCAAGCCTCCGTGCTTCGCCATCTCTTCCATCAGCTTCCTCACCTGGGCATCCGTCGTCCTCACCCGCCCATCCGAACCTCGGAAGTCACCGGGTTCCTACCGACGGCTGCCGTCACTCAGGATGGGGAGGTGTAATTGTCGTTGCTGGGGAGGTGTAGTTGTCGCTGAGCACAAGGCGCAGCTTCTGGCCGAGCGCAAAGAGCCCGGCGGCCTTATGGGGGCGGCATGGCTGGAGCGTGGGGGAGGGCTTCAGTCGAAAGGCATTAGGGCTGACGTGAAGCAGCACCCGGCAAACGCACTCAGGACAATAGACGCCCGAAGCTACAGCCACCCACGAAGCATCGCGGTAAGGCTTCAACTCGCAAACGTTGGAGCCGAGCCCTGGACGGTGGCGAGGGCTGAGTTGAAGGACTCGACGGGCGCGGAGGTGGAGCTTTCCGCGTGGCAAGAGTCGGCCATTGCTTCCGGCTCCCTGGGCTTTGTCGTGGTGGGTGCTGAGAGGGAGCCAGGGCAAATCGGCTGCCCTTGCACCCTCAAACTGTGGGAGGCGCAAGGGCCCCGCACCGTCACCCTCGGGAACGTCACGTTCTCGCCTGTGGAGCAAGCCCGGGCGCGTGAGTTGACGCCCCCGCTCCGGTAGATCGGTAGGCATCCGCTTCGGCACCTCGCGCCCTACAAGTCGTCTGACACCTTCGGTGGGCCTGTGGAGCAAGCTCGGGCGCGTGAGTTGACGCCCCCGCTCCGGTAGATCGGTAGGCATCCGCTCCGGCACCTCGCGCCCTACAAGTCGTCTGACACCTATTGAGCGGCAGCGGGGGTAAGGGCAAGTGAAGGGCGGTTGTCTGCTTGACATCGGCCATGCCATTATCTACGCACGGCATTTCGTCCGTATCGCACCGGGAGAACCGCTCGCTTGCTCACTGACGCCTTCTTTCGTCGCTACGAGGATGTTCAGCTATTCCCCACCTTCGAGGAGCGCCACCGTCGCTTCTTCGTGCAAGCCGCTCAGTTGATCACCACTGAACTGTTCGTCACCAACGACCAGGGCGAGCAGTCCGAGAAGGACCGCGTAGCGCGCGACCTCACTGCCGCACATGACCAGATCGCGCGAGAGGTTGGCGCTCACTACCTCTTCCCGCCGACGTTCGTGTGCGAGCAGTTGGGCGTCAACTACAAGAAGGTGTTCCCCTATACTCCGGACTTCCGCATCACCCAATACCTGACTGCCGCGTATGAGGCCAATTTCGATGCGGATCAGTTCATCACCCGCCGGTTGAGTCTCGTTGAACTCTGCTTTCAGAAGGCGGCTGCGAACATCGCCAGCAAGCGGTCCATTGGTGAGTTCTGGGCCAAGCAGGTCAATAAGGCTTACGGGGATGTGATTGGCAACTTCATGGGCACTTTCGTGGAGAAGGAGAAGTATAAGTTCGACCTGCTGGTTGCGGCCTATAATCGGCATGTGACGGAGTTGAACGAGCGCTTTCGTCAGGCGCGTATGCCGCTGTCATACCACAACGGCTTCATTCAAATATCCGACGATGCGCTCGTGGAGGCTCAGGTCGAGCGGCCCTTCTGGTCCATCGTGTCGCAGCCCAAGTGGCAGAACGTGGATCACCTCGTCAAAGAGGCAATCGACAAACGGGACAGGTCGGAGCGCGATGCGGTCACTCCGGCCATGCAGGCCCTTGAGAGCGTCATCAAGATCATCAGCGATGAGAAGCAGTGGACGACCGGCAACGAGCGGGGAGCGGCCAACTACATCAACAATCTCGTCTCCGAGCGGAATGGTGTGCGATTCATCGAAGTGTGGGAGAAGGATGCTCTCATGGACCTGTTCGGCAAGATCAGGAACGCCTTCGGTCATGGGCCGGGTAGTCAGCCGCTTCCCACGTTAAAGCCGCAACAAACCGATTGGGCGATTGATGCGGCAATGATCTGGATCAAGTCGCTCGTGCGAAGGCTCTAACTAGGCATGGGCTGGATCAGCAAATATGTGGCGGTGTGGCAAGGGCGCATCGCGTTGGGGCTCGCCTTCTTTGGCGCGATCCTCGTCGGGCTGTGGCCGGATCATGCCCGCAACATCGATCCCGCCAAGCTCGTCGCCTGCATTCTCACTGGTTCAGCCTGGATGGTTGCGGAACTTGAGCGGGAGTCGGGGGAACTCGGCTGCCCCTGTACCCTCAAGCTGTGGGAAGCGCAGGGCCCCCGCACCGTCACCCTTTGGAACGTCACGTTCCCGGCTTCAAGGCAAGGCCCAGTGCCCCAATAGCGGTTTCCCATTTCGGCCGTGAAATATTCCCTTCGATTCATTGCTTGACTGTTTTGTTGTGAAGCTATGGCCACACTGCTATGTCCCAGTAGTTTGGCAGAGCAATATTGTAATCCCCGGGATTCCCGACGTTATCCCAAAGCGAGAATGAGCAACACTCGCATTCCACCTTAAAAACAAATGGTTCGCCCCCAGGTAGCGGCTGTTGCTTTTCTTCATCCCACTCGTCCGCAAAGTCCTGCTCTCCCACCAGAGACGTTACGCCGCAGACCGGGCATTTCAAAATGCCTGCCGCATTTCCATTTTGGTTTGCGCGCGATGCCGCCTTGTCTTCAGCGTGCTTTTGGACTCTCTTGTTCTCTTTGTTGAACCACTGGGAATCCTGGCGCAGTGGGTTCGCATACGTAGCACGTCCAATCTCTTTCAGGACAGCTAAGCGTCTGGGGTCATAACTATTCCCTTTGAAACTCGCGGCGATTTCCTTTACCGGGTCGATGCCACAACCAGGCGGGCGTCGTCCGTCAGGATGGTATGATTTCGCGAAATCCGCATGACTCACTACGTCGAGCACAAATGGAAAAATATGCCGTCCAATCAGCTCATCAAGCGCTCGATATCTCAACACGAACGACCCGCGATGCCATAATTTGTTTCGCAATATATTGATCTTGCGTAGGGCCGGAAAATGTGTCGACAAGAACCCGAAGCGCTTCGCGTCAAGCCTGTTGGCATTACTGAGGGTTTCAATCGTATTGAGGATTGAGCTGAATTCTGACCAGTGCAACTTGCTTTCGTCGACGGCGCCGATTTCCTCACGATTCAGCAATTGATGAAACAATACGTGTTCACGCCCAGTGTCAGCGACCAATAGAATGTGCTCACTCCGCAGTAGGGATCAGCAAACAAGTTCGGCAAAATGCTGAAAATGTAAAATCGCCTCGGCGGCATGTTCAATGTATCCGGTGAAGTGATGCCGCTCCTGGTTGAAGTTGGGATCTGGCTTCTCTGCGGTCATCTCTTTGAGCCATATAGAGACATCGACATATATAGAGAAGTACGCGCGAAACGCGATATCGAGAGATAGAAACGACATGTCTTCAATGTCTGCGCCCGTCTTTTGATCGCGGAGGTGGAATCCATCATCAGTCAGGGCTTTTAAATCATTTTCAATCTTTCGCATGATGGCCTCTGGGTGAACCGGGGAGTTGGTCCGGAACTATTGGCGCCCTATTCTGCCGAGCGCAGCAGGCTCAACCTGGGCCTGCACGCAGTATAGGGCTCACGTTCATTGCGAGAGTCCTTTCCAACATTAAGGCGACGGTATCGGGAGCCTCAAGCGTTCGGGCCATGGCACTTCCACGGACGATTCCACCTTCCGAGAAAACATGCAGCCGCAGCACGAGCGCATCCGTTTCTATGAGCAGGATGGTCTCCCCTTCGCGCTCCACGAACTGTACGCCGCTCTCGAACGCAGCCACTGCATCGACCTTGATGGTTCCTGTAAGCGAATATCCACACAATCGAATTGCCGGGTCGTCAGCCCCCGACCACGTCCATCGCAGGCTCAGCCTGCGCGCCTCCCGTGCGATCTCCCTGAGCCGCGCCCAGGAGTCACGATCCGGCGCCGCAGGTCTGTTCTGCGCCTTCCTGCCGAGCAATGAACCCGTTACGACGGCGAACTGGTCCGCTCGCAGGCCGTGCGGCACATTCTCCGGCTGGAAGTGGATGAGCGCGTGCATGTCAGCCTCGGTCCACCCGCGTGATTTCTCCGTGGCACGAGAGGTCAGCTCCGTCACTGCCTGCGACTCGCGGTCCGACAGGAAGAGCCCCTCCATGACGAGTTCCTTACCTGTAGTTCTCTCGTCCAGCGTCCGCCGGCTTACCAGGTCGACGAGTCTCTTCGCCCTCTCGTTGCGGACGTGGGTGCCGCGCACCTGTTCTTCGACCCTATTCCAAAACGCCTCTGGCTGCACGAGCGCCTCGTAGGCTCCGGCTTCCAGCCGCCTCCAAAACTCGTCCAGCGCATTTCGCTGGTCTCCCTCCGACTCCATTGCGACGAGCGAAGGAAGAAAGACAAGCAAGTCCTCAAGGGCCCATGCTGCGACGTCATCCCCCGCCCAAGCGGCGAGCGCGTGGAGACGGAAAAGCCGATCGAACAATCCCTCAACCCTCGACAAAGACGCCTCCGGTCGCGGCAGCGGGGAACTGCATCATAAACGAAGCTTTGGCTCCCCCAGCATGTTTTAAAGGTCCACTCAATGCTGCCGCAAAGCTGACCGGATCCTGCGGCGCGAGCACGTGGATATCCACTTCGCGCGCTACAGAACTCACCTTACGGGTGAGTAGAAGCACGCCGTAGCCCAGTGCTGGATCGTTCGGTGTGACTTCGTGGAGCGAGTGCCAGTACTCGACGAGCTGCCCAAGGCCGCTCCAGCGCGCACTTCCCATGGTGTCGGAAGAAGCCGCCTTGGCCTCGACCGGGAAGCGCGACGGGAAGGAATTCAGTTTGGCGGCGACCGCCGCTGGGCGAGAACCTCCACGGGTGACGAGATGCCGCATGCGCTCAGGCCCAGCGGCCGGATCGCTTAGTGCGACGACGAAGTCCGGGGTGCGTTGAGCGACAGGTTGCTGGCGCTGCTTCTGGCGCCGGACACGGGTCACCTCCGTCATCCGGATGCCGGACAGGTGGAGCAGCGAAGCCATCCCGATGCCCTCGCCGATGTTTCCAATAACGTGCTGGGAGCCCGTCTTCTGAACTTGGCGCTTCAGGAACGATGGCGGCTGCGTGCTTGCAGCCACCACGTTTAGGGGGCTCATCAATCCCGCCGCGTAGTGGCTGTCATGCTTGGACATGTCGAGGACTTCGAACTCACTCATCGTTTCCATGGCGACGATAGCCAGTGGGTCCGGGATCTGTACGACTTCATTCCAAAGCCATACCTTACCGACGTGGCCAACCCACACTCTGACCCTCACGCTGGGCACGTCACGCAACTCCTCGTCGACATCCGCCGCTCCCTTCCATCTCACCTAGGAAGTCCAATGAAATGGCAGGCTCACTCCCGCCAGCTTCTCCTGCATGACCTCTAATATCCTGCCCACTCCTGCCCACTCCTGCCCACGCTCGCTCCACCTTCGCTCCCCTATGCCATCTTCAGGCAAGCAGGAAGGCGCCACCGGGCGCGCGGGCTACTCAGCCCACCAGCGCATCCTCCGCTCCCTCTTCCTGCTCACCCGAAACTGCGAAACTCGGACTTAGAGCCAATTTTGGTAGGTACTGCTCCCGACTGGCTGCTCCTTGGGCGAGGATGCTGCGAGACGCCCTCCCGACCGGCTTCTGAGTCACGGCGCAACCCTCGGGCGCGGCGGAACCTGTGGCTCGGTGAAGCCACCAGGGCAGCACGGCAGCCCCATGGGGCGAGCACCTTGGGCGGGTGTAGGAGTCACTTAGGGCCCGGCAGCCGAAGCTCGTGTCGGTGGAGGCTCCCCGGCTTGGAGCAACTACGGCGGGCACCTCTGGCCAGCGGGCACCTCTGGCCAGTGGAGGCCCCAGGGCTCAGTGCTAGTAGGCTAAGGCATCGGTGCCAGAAGTTGGCCCGAGGCGCGGAGGGCTCGCCGCCTATCGCCCGGCGAAGGGTCCAAGGGGACCAAACCGAACGGACGCGCCTGGACTCGCTCGGACAGATGGGCGCCCCGTTTTCAGAGGGAAAACGGGGGGTGTGCATCTAGTCCCGAGTGGGGGCGGATCCGGCCTTGGCGGCTTCGATTCCCGCCGCTTCCAGTAGAGTTTCAGTCGTCGTACAACCCGTCCATGAACTTCTGGAAGCTGTTGGCGACGGGGTGGACGGAGCCCTCGACGGAGACGAGGACGATACGGGGCTGTTCGGGCGAGCCTCGGTAGTCAAAACACAGGTCCTCTCCACCAGGGGTTCTAGCGAAGGGGAAGATGCCCGATGGGACATGGGCGCGAATGACTTCGTATGATGGGCACGCTCATGTGAACACCACCTCGAAGGGCCGCATCAACCGCTCGAGCGCGTAAGGGGGCACGATGGGCGGGTTTCCCGTGGTGGAATCCGGCTCCAACTGGCTCACGTACGCCTCCATGGCCCGGCGCTTGAGCGCGAGCGTGGCCTCGTCCAACTCGATGCGCCGCGCCCGGGACCAGGGCACCCGCGTGTCTCCGGGCCGGGCCCAGTGCCACATCCAGATGGGGAACTCCACGCAGCGGCCGTCCAACGCCGCACACGCCCGCGACGCCGCCCGCCCCACCGCCTCATGGTCCGGGTGTCCATCCAGGCGCCACGTGGCCAGCACCACGTCGTCCGGACGAAGCCGCGCGCCCAACCACTCCACCAGCCGCTCCTCGTTCTCGGTGACGGCGCCATCGGGAATCCCCACCCGCTCCACCCGCGCCCCGCCCAGCCCGAGCCGGTGCAGCGCCTCCTGCGTCTCCCGGGGCCGCGTCCGCGCGAGCCGCTCCACCGGCCAGGAGGTGGACCCCGGATGGCTCGCCGTCCCATCCGTGACGGCGAGAACCAACACGTCCCGCCCGAGCCGGCCAAGCCGCGCGAGCAGCCCTCCGGTCCCGAGCACCTCGTCATCCGGATGGGGCGCGACGATGACGGCACGCCGGCCCTCGGGCACCAGCAGGGCGGGCTCCAGGGACGGCAGGACGTCCAGGCCACTCCAGGCCTCCCAGTCCCGAGCCGAGGTGCCCTCGTCGAAGATGCGCCGCGAATTCACAGGCTCCATCCACCCGCTCCTTCCTTCACCACGAGTCCCGCCAGGGCCTCCAGGTCCCGCTCCGCGTGGCTCTGGCGCAAGAACACCGGCAGGTCCGCCATCCGCCGGGCCACCCGCGCGTCCCGACAGGAGGGACCCGCGCCCACGGCCCGGCCCGTGTGCCGCAGCACGAGCTCCGCCGCGGCCTCCACCCCGGCTCGCGCCCGCCGGCGACGAGCGACGCATCCTCCCGGGGATGCGCATCGATCCACGCCGCGGCCTCACGCAACAGCGCCCGCGCTCCACCGAGGGCGGTGTCCACCGCGCCCAGGTGCGCGCGGGCGTGGGGCTCCTCGCGCCGGGCACAGTGCGCGCGCAGCGTCTCGCCCACCGCCGCCGCCGCGCCATACCAGCACGCGGCGATGCCCGCGCCGCCCTGCCAGAAACCCGGCCGCGCCGTGTAGCCGCCCGGCGGGCCCACGCGCGTGCCCACCGCGCCCTCGAAGAGCACGTCCACGCTGGCCGAGGACGCCATTCCCACCGCGTGCCACCCCTCCTTCGTCACGCGCACGCCCGCCTGCTTCATCGCCACCGCCACGAGGCACTGACGCTCCTCGGCGTCCCAGGCCGTCACCAGCGCATGGCTGACCTGCGGCGCCCCCGAGCACCACGCCTTACGGCCGGACAGCTCCACCCGACCGTCCGCGCGTCCGCTCACCCGCACCCGGGCCTGGGGAGGCTCGGAGGCCCAGACGCCCCAACTGCTCCCGGCCGGAGGCGGCTCGGCGCCCAGCTCCGCCAGGATGGCGAGCGCATCCGTATGACCCTCGAACAGCTTGATGAGGCCCAGGTCCACCGCCGCCACCGCCGCCAGGGCCCGCCACCGCAGCAGGGTCTGGCCCCGCCCGGGCAGCGGCAGCGCCCCGAAGCCCCCGGAGAGGAGTTGCTGGAGCCCACGCGCCGGAGCGAGCCCCACGGGCTCCTCCGCAGGGCCCTCCAGTCGCCCCAGAAGCAACTGGAGTGCCTCGATTGAGAAGTGTTCTTCCTGGTGCGCCGACTGCTCGCGAAGACCGCTGGAGTACATGTCGGACCAAGGTAGGAATGACCTCCCGAGGGGACCATGGGTCAGCGCTGACGAACGGCGCGCCTGGAGCCCCGGGACAATTCCCTCCTCGGGAGGCGCATCCCATCCTGCTCCGACACACGGGGCCACATACCGCTCCTGAGCTGGACCTGAGCCATCCCCTCGTTTTATCAACCAGGGGATGAGGGGGTTGCCTGGCTGCTTGGCGCAAGAAATCATGTCCTTGATGCTACTGGAGAAGTGAGTTCCAAAGCCATCAACGAGCAGCAAGTCCATGCCTTCCTCTCGGGCCTCTTCGGCCAGGATGTCCACACCATGCGCGTGTTGTCCCTGTCGCTCGCGACTCTGGGCATCATCCATGCCGCCAGCCGCCTTGGAGATGACCAGACGACCCTGGTCGCCTCTCTGATGATCCAACACGACGCCCCACGCCGCTCGTCTGGCTCACGATGCAGAAGTCCACGCTCAAGGGGCCGCGCAATGATGCGGTCGAGAGTCCAGGTCACCTTGTTGGCGGACCGCGGCTTCGCGGATGAGAAGAGCACCACACCGCCCGTGTTCCAACTGCGCATCTTCTACCCGCTCGTGAGCAACGACCTGAAGACGCCGTCGCACCAGGCCAATGGCCAGGGCAACTACTTCCTCGGCCACCAGGACATCACCTGGGTCTGGAAGAACCACTTGGGTGACGGCTGGCAGGCGAACAAGAACGCCGAGGCCCTTCCGCTCCACGCGAACAGGGTCCAGCTCAAGGGCCTGCCGCCCGCATTCATCATCACCGGCTCGGGTGAGCCGGCGATGAAGCAGGCCCCAGTTGGAGCCTCACGAAACGGCTCGGGCCCGGTCCGTTTTCATTTGGAGACGGCGAAGCGTGTCTATGTCTGGAATGAAACAGCTCCGTCATGAGCAGCCGGGCAGGCGTGAACGACTCCAGCGGAGCTTGTCTGTGAGAACAGGCTCCCCATCCTTCAGGGCATGAACCTGATCGTCATTCTACTGGTCCTGGCGCTGATCTTCGGAGGAGTGGGTCTGTTCGTGGAGGGGCTGAAGTGGCTCCTCATCGTCTCGGCCGTCCTCTTCGTGGCGAGTCTCGTGAGTGGCTCGGTGGGCCGCGGTCGTCTGCGCGCCTGACGCCGCGAATCAAGACACTCCACACATGAAGCATCCACCCAGGGGCTCCTCTCACGAGGGGCCCCTTTTTCTTGTTCGCGCCGGGTGAAAAGGCCTTCACCGGCGCCCCCCAGAAGTGTCTGCCTTTGCACGTGAAGGAGGACTTTCCCCCAAGCAGGTGCGGAGGAGAGGAGCGTGACGCGCCCCCAGGTAGGAGAGCACCTGGGGTTGCCCCGGCGAGTGCGAGGTAGGCCCAGCGCGAGGGCCACCTCAGGCCGCGTGGCAGGGCCCCCATCCCTCTGATGCATCCTCAGCCGAGGGCGCTCTGCATCCGAGCCGGACGGATGGGCGCGAGGTGGGCGTAGAGCAGCTTGTTGTCACCACCGGTGTAGATGACGCGCGGATCGGACGGCAGGGTCGCGTCCTTGGCGAACCCCGCGAGCGAGTCGTGCACATACGTGTCGAAGAACGCGGAGAGTTCCGCGTCACGCATCCCCCGCTTCTGCTCGAACTCGGCCTCGTAGGCGAAGAGGAGGGTGAAGTAGTGCGGCCGCAACTGGTCGCGCCCCTTCTTCTTCGCGAGCGCTTGGAGCTTGCGCGCATCCGCGATGAGCTGCCGATCATAGAGCTTGGAGTTGACGCTGAAGGACACGTCCGAACTCGGCAGCGTGTCGTAGCGGGACTTCTGGGTGAGGAAGGCGTCCTGTTTCTCGGCCGCGAGCTTCGTCTGGCGCTCGAACTCCTTGCGACCCGACCCGAACATCGCCGCCCGGGACTCCAGGAGCATCCGGGCCGCCCCTTGCGCCTGCTTGTACTCGGCCTCCAGCGCGTCCATCTGCTTCTTGAGCACGGCCGCCTCCTTGCTCCAGATGGGCTGGAACTGGTTGAGCAGGGGCCGGTCGCGCGTGGGCCCGTAGGCGCCCCGGGCCTTCTCGTCACTGGCGGCCCGGGACATGCGCCACTGCTGGAAGACCTGGGAGTGCGCCAGCATCACCGCGCCCAGCGGCCCCGACGGTCCGCCCCACCTTCTTCATGTACAGATCGAAGCGGCGGCAGAGCACCTGGAAGGCGGACTTGCTAGAGGGATCCTCGGCGAAGTCCTCCTTGAGGACCTCGGGCAGCTCCGTCTTGATGGGCACGCCCGCCCGGATGGCCTCGTCGCGCATGTGGCGCAGCGGAATGAGGCTCAGGAACGAGCCGGGCACTGGGCTGCGCGCCCCTCACCTCGGCGGTAGCCGCCCCCCACGTCCGAGTGCGCTCCGGGATAGACCATCTCCCGGCAGTTCTTCGGGTAGCTGTTTCCCTGCAGGACGCTGTCCACGGGGAAGGAGTTGCGGATCTCATGGGCGGCGATCATGTGGACGCACGAGACCACCATCTCGGGGATGCGCAGATCATCCCCCCAGGACATGTGTCCGTTGGCCGGGCCAGAGGCGGGATCCGCGCCCGGCGCGCCCCCTTGGCGAACGCGATGTCGTCGAGCGTGCTCCCATAGAGGTGGCGCTGCTTGAGTGCCTGCTCCAGGTCGAGCATCCCCGTCGTCAGGTCCAGGGATTGGGCATTGTTCGTCCCCATGGGCATCCCCACCGAGGCCACGGTGTCGAACAGGCCCATGAAGTACAGCTCGAAGGGGGTCCGCGTGTTCTTGGATTGAAAGGTCCAGCCTCCTCCGCTCGCCTTGGTGCAACGGTCCGCGATGCGCCGGGCGAAGGCCCGCGCCAGGGCGGCCCCACGGGAGAAGCCGAACAGGGCCACGTGGACCGAGCGGCCCTTGGCCTGGGAGAGCTGGGTCTCGAGCTTCTTCATTGCCCACTCGAGGCGCTCCTCCCCCATTCCACCGAAGGCGAGTCCCGTGGTCGTCCCGCCCGGATCATTGATGTCCTTGAAGCGCGTGCCGAGCCCCGGGATGTAATAGCCGAGGGAGACTTGTCCCTTATCGGTTTGTTGATGTGCGAGGAACAATCTCGCAACGTTGCTGTGCTCGCGATTGCCGTAATCGGCTTCCAGGTTGTTGCCAGTACCGTCGAAGAAGAAGGAGATCTTCAACCCCTTTCGCACCGTATTGGCCGACACCTTGTTTCCGGCTCCGAACACGAGCGGCACGGAGCGGGTGGGCTCGACCTTCGCGCTCGATAGAGACGCGGCCAGTTGCAGCAAGCCAGGTGATTGAAGCTTCTTTGAATCCTGCTCAGAAGCCATCTTTGCACCTCGCGGTCTGCTCGTCCGCTACCGTGTTTCCAGACTGCTTGCGCTTTCCGTCGTCGAAAGACTCCAACACCAACTTCATCTCAGGGTAGCTCTCTGTCAGTTCCGCCTCGATGTGCCCATCCGGAAAGAAATGAACTCCGAGGTTCTGAGGATTGGCTGGAATGGGTCCCTTGAGCACGGCTTCCGCTTCACACCAACGGTTGTTGTCCCGCGTCCATTTGATCGTCAGCGTTGTCGGCAATTCCGTACCCGGCCACAAATTCACGCAGCAGGCACTCTTCCCGCCTCCTGACGTAGGGGAACTGACGAAGATGTTGCCACCGCCCTGTCCATTCACCAGGAAAGCAGCGATATACAAATCCGTATAATTGAAGCCGTTGATCTCCAGCGACACGGGCTTGGTGATGGTGGGTTTTTCCTCGGAAGCTTGCGCCGGCTTTGACGCCGTCTTCGGGTCCGATTGGCACTGGCTGCATGCGCTCAGCAGCAGCACCCCGCCAAGGCACCACCCGCTCCCGATTGCTCGCCGTGTCATCCGCCCCTCTCGTTCCGGGAGACCCCCCGCCCGTTCTCCCCTCTTCAGCACCCCAGGCCCCCGCCCGTCAATGAAGGGACCCGGGCATACCTTCCCCCTTCAACAGATTCCTTCCGTCAGCGAATTACTCGAGGAACTGGGTTGCGACATCGAGCGAAGCCACATCCCGGGGCTGCTCTCCGTGGACGTTCCTCCCACTGTCCCCCCTGGCGGTATTGAAGCGGCACCTGGACGAAGGCGAGGCCCAGGAGCGATGGGGCTACGAAGAAGCCTGTCTCGCTCCATGAAAGAAGTTCGTACTACGCTCCCCCGCGTTCCAAGTGCGGGGAGGAAGCAGCATGGCCGAGCAATCACGGGCGACGAAGATGCTGGAAGGCGCGCTCGACTGGATGAAGCGACTGCCGTCGACGATGTCGGCGGACGTAGCGGTGGACATGGGGCGCAAGCGGGTGCGCCTGTCCCACGTTCGCGTCGAGGCCCTCACCCGGCAGGTGCTCCAGCAGGTGAAGCACCTGGAGCTGACCTCATGGAGTTCCGGCCCCGCGCTGTACGACGTGCGGCTGTCCGTGAAGGGCTGGCGCCTGCGGGTGGAGACCACCCTGGAGCGCGTGGAGCTGGCCTCGGGGCGCTACAAGGTGCGGCTGCGCACGCCCGGCAAGGTGGAGTTGGAGGAGACCGCCGCCGCCTCCGCGCTCCTCATGGGCGTGGTGCGCACCGGCGCCGGACGGGCCGCCCTGCGCGCCCTCGCCGACAAGCTGCTCCCCCCGGGCCTGCGCTGGGACGGTCAGGTGCTGGACATCGAGGGCAGCCTCCCGAACGAGGGCGTCGTGTCCGCGCGCCTCTTCGAGTCCTCGTCCCTGGCGATCTCCGCCGAACATGCCCCGGAAGGGCTGTGGTTGTCGGCCGAGGCCTGGCCCGGACTGATGGACCTGCTCCAGGCCGTCTTCACCACGGACCTTCCCCGCAAGGCCCCGGGCACCTGACCCCAGGCGCTCACGTCCTGAAGCCCCAGCCACCCGCCGGGCTCTCTCCGCGCAGGTGCGCCTGGAGCCGCCGCACGCACCGCGCCGCCTCCGGCGCGCCCACCGCCTCCAGCCGCAACCGGTAGGGCTCCAACTCCTCCGGGCGCCACCGCTCGCGCCGCCGCAGCGCGTGCACCCACTCGGCCTCCCCCGCGAAGCGCTCGAGCAACACCGCCTCGCGCGCCCGCGCGAAGGCCCCGAAGAACGCCACCGGCCGCGCCACCAGCACCTTGTAGGCCCAGGAGAACCACTGCTCCGCCTCCGGCGGCGACGAGCGATCCTCCCCGCCGCCTCCACCCGGCTCAGCACCGCCTGCTGCACCCGCCCGTCGAGCACTCGCAAGAGCGCCAGTCCGTCCGCCATCGGCACCCGGTCCGGATCCAGCGGCTCGCGCAACACCACCGTCATCCACAGCCACTCCTCGCCATGGAGCACCTCGGGCGTGCGCCCCGCCAGGATGCCTCCCAGGATGGCCACCTCGAACTGGCCCAACAGCTCCATCAGCTCCGGATCCACCCGGGCCGCCCGCTCCAGCGCCGCCTCGAGCAACTCGGGCTCCGTCACCACGCCCCCGATGAACCCCACGTGCAGCCCCGCCCCGCGCGTGTTCCCCAACGCCTCGTCCACCACCGTCTGCACCCGCTGGCGGCGCTCCACCCACTCGTCCACCTGCGACATCAACAGCCACGCCACCACCGACAACCCCTCCCTCGGGTAGGGCGGATGCCGCGGCGCGGACAGCAGCTCCATCACCGCCACCGCCAGCGCGCACTTCTCGTCCGCCGTGCGCTCGGGGGACATCAACTCGCGGCGCAGTCCCTCGTTCAGCCGCTCCAGCCGCGCGGGGTCGATCAGGTCCGGCGCGCAGCGCTCGAACAGCCGCTCGTGCCGCTCTTCGATGCCCTCCACCTCCGCCATGACCCGGAAGATGTGCCGCTCGACGGGTGGCACGAGCTCCTCCCAGGGCCAGCGCAGCGACGCGAGCGGCCCTCCCTCGCGGAACATCTCCCCCAGGAGCGCCATGCAGTCGGACATGCGTTGGAAGGCATCGGGCGCGCCCAGCACCCGCTGCGCGTGGACATAGGCCTCGGTGAGGACCGGATCCAACCCCGGCGGAGGACTCCGGGGAAAGAGCGTCGGCCTCGCACAACACCGCGTGACGTGCTGTCCGCTGCCGCAGGGACACGGAATGTCGCTCATGGTCATGACCCACTCATAACATAGGATTCGGGACATGACTTCCCCAGTCACCCTTCCCAGGCGCCGCGGGTGCTGGAACCTCCGGGGCCGTGGTAGCGTCCAAGGCCCATGCGCCCCCTTCCGGAGCCGCCGCCCCTGTCCACCCGCGCCCTGCTCGCGTGTCTGGTGCTCGCCGCGGCCGCCAGTGTCTTTCTGTGGCAGACGGTGTGGCTCTACCCCCTGAGGTTGCTCGTCACGCTCATGCACGAGAGCGGACACGCCCTCACCGCCTGGGCCCTGGGCGCGCACGTGAGCAGCGTCACCATCAGCCCCGCCACCGGCGGCCTCACCTACCACTCCCTCACCGGCTCGCGCTGGAAGGAGATGCTCATCGCCTCGGGCGGCTACGTGGGCTCCTCCGTCGCCGGAGCCCTGCTGCTCGTGGCCGCCGGGCGCATGCGCAGCGGACGGTTGCTCCTATGGGGTCTCGTCGCGTGGATGGTGGGCGTCGCCGTGCTCTGGGTGCCCCTGCTCCCACCGGATCCCGGCGGCTCCTACGCGCACTTCACCGGCTCCTCACGCTCGGACGGCCTCTTCACGCTCGGCTTCATCGCCGGCATGGCGGCCCTGCTGGGACTCATCGCGTGGAAGGGGCCAGTGTGGCTGCGGCGCGGCGTGGTGCTGTGGATCGCCGCGCTGTCGTGCCTGCTCGCGCTCCAGGACATCAAGGGGCTGTTTGGCTTTGGCCTGGAGGTGGGCGTCTCGGATGCCCACGCCATGGCCGAGCTCACCGGCTGCCCGCGCCCTTCTGGGCGGCGGTGTGGATGGCGCTGTCGCTCGTGGCCATGGGGCTCGGGCTGCGCTCCATCCTGCGCAGGCGCGAGCGGGTGCGCTCGCGCATGCCGTTCGGTCAGTTCAGCGGGGTTGAGCCGGACGATCTCCTCGTTGAGCGCGCTGGCGAAGCCCACCCACGCGAGATAGGGCACCATCATCCACGAGGCCCCCCGGTCCACCTGGCGCGCCGCGCCGGTGTACGCGGCGAGGCTCACCCCGAGCGCCGCGATGTCCAGGAGCGCCGTGCGCGGGCGGTGCTTTCCGAAGAAGAGGGGCGACCACAGGGCGTTGAAGCCCAGCTGCACGCCCCACAGCGCGAGCGCCCAGGAGCGACGGGGGCCCGCGGGCCGGTTCCACACCCGCCACGCCGACAGGGACATGAGGCCGTAGAGCGTCGTCCACACCGGGCCGAACACCCACGCGGGCGGCTGGAAGCGCGGCTTGCGCAGGCTCCGGTACCACACCTGGGTGCTGCTGGAGGAGCGCGCGCCCAGCAGGGCCGCGCCCGCGGTGAGTGCTCCAAACGTCCCCAGGGCCGCGAGGGACTCGGTGCGCAGCGTCGGGTTGCTCAGCGTCGACAGCGAGGGGCTGTTGAGTGTGTGCTGCTCGGTCATCTTCCACCTCCAGTGTGCAGTGCCGCGCAAAGGTGCGGACGACCCCGCCCGGAGGCCACCCCTTCGCGGCTGGGAGCTCACCTGGAGAACACGTGGACAGCACCCGCACGCGAAGAAGCACCCGGCGCCACCACGACATCGTGGCGCGCTTCGGGCGCTTCCCCCACCGCGATGCCGCGCTGGGCCGGGAGTCGACTCCGGAGGAAGTGGCCTTCCTCCAGGAGCCGGACTCCGCGTTCTAGCGGGGCTGGCTACGCCGGAGCGCCGGCGGCCTCCTCGCCGACGCGCGCCTCCAACATGGTGCCCGTGGAGATCCAGCTGCGCACCAGCGCCGGTGCTCCTGCTCCACGTCGAGCGCCCGCTGGAACTGCTCGGCGATCTCCGTGTGCCCCAGTTGCTCCGCCAGCTCGATGAGCAGCTCCCAGCTCGCGTTGTCCACGAGCTCGGCCGTCAGCAGCCCCTCGAGCGACTGCAGCAGGTTGACGTGCGGGTCCACCAGCATCCGGGGCACGCCCTCGGACATGTTGGCCTGCAGCTCCGCGGCGGGCGTGAGCGCCGTGGCGTCACCGCCGAGCTGCTCGATGGTGCGCACGACGAGCGCGAAGTGCGCCAGCTCGTCCAGGCGGATCTTCTCCAGCTCGACGCGCGAGGGTCCTCCCTCCCACGTGCCGAACACGTCCAGCTTGGACAGGGCCGCCTCGTACAGCCGCACGCCGGTGCGCTCGAAGCCGGCGCGCTGGCCCAGCTTGTCGATGAAGACGGTGGCCCGCCCGCCCTTGAGCAGGTCCACCGCCGCCTTGACCATGCCCTTGGGCGTGGGCGGCGGCACCGAGCCGAAGTTGCCCACCTCGCGGGCGAACTCCTGGCGCACCCGGGCGATGGCCGTGGCATCCCCGATGCTCGTGGCCCCGCGCTTCTCCGCGCCCTCGATCTCCTTGGCGCTCTCCACCGGAGAGGTCTTGATGCCGGTCCGGTTCATCCCCATCTCACTCGCCTTGCGTTCCATTACTGAATCCTCCCTTCGGACACGACACCCTCACGCCTGGCCTCGACAGACAGCTCGGTCCCCGGACGCCAGATGTAGCCGGCGGAGGCGATGTCGGACGGCGAGCCATCCGCGTTGAGCTGCTCGCGGTAGAGCAGCGTGCGCTCGGCCTCCTCGGCGCGCGGCACGAACTCGGTGCCCCTGGCGCTCAGGCCCTCCTCGTCGCGCAGCACCTTGCGCACGAACTGGCGGTGCTCGTGGAAGCCGATGGGCTCGGGCAGCTCCTTGGGCAGCACCTCGGCCGCGTCGCGGCCCTCGATGCGCTGGAAGAGCTCCTTCACGTAGTGCAGGTGGCCCAGCTCGTAGTCCACGAAACGCTGCCACACTTCCTTGAGGACGGGGTTCGTCTCGGATTGCAGGCAGCTGTAGTAGTTGTAGACCTCGTTGGCCTCGTGCAGCAGCCACTTCTCCAGCCACGTCTCGCTCGGGTCGCACAGCGCCTCGTATTGCGTGACGTGCTGCTCCTCGATGGCGGCGATCTCCGCGTAGAGCATGCGCGCCACCGGATCCGTGAACTGCGGCCCGATGTTCATGTAGTACGTGTGGACCTGGTTCTCGGCCGACACGATGGTGAGCGCGTTGAGCTTGGAGATGGGATCCGCCGTGCGCGCGGCATAGGGGCGGCGCACGTCATCCAGCGGGTGGCGGTGCTCGAGCACCGTGGGCCGCGCGGGGATGATGTCCGTGTAGCTCTGGACGATGTAGTTGGGATCCTTGCCCGTCAGCCGGTCGTACAGCGCCGAGTAGCGGTAGAGGTGATCGAAGTCCTCGAGCATGCCGAAGCGGTAGGTCTGCGCGAGGTAGGGATCCGGCTCGTGCAGGGCCACGCTCGCCGTCACCTCGATGGCCGTCTGCTCGTAGCCGAGCGTGGTCTCGAGCGGCGACTGGTTGCCCGGGTTGAGCCAGTTGACCAGCGTCTGCTGGAAGTGCTCCACCCGCCGGATGAGCGCCAGGGGCTCGCGCAGGTCGAGGTTCATGCGCGCGCACGCATGGCTGAAGCGCACCGACTCCGCCTCGATGCCATTCATCAGGATGACCCGCACGCGCGTGAACGCGTCGTCATCCAGCTTGCTGATCATCCGCCGCGTCAGATCCTTCCAGGTGAACTTCTGGCGATCCAGTGGAACGCCCTTCTCCTTCAAGAGGTCCAAGCCCACGTGTAGCTCCTCGCGCCATGGGGGCACACCGGTGGGCCGGAAAGGCCTTACCCCACCCCCTTCGCGTCGCGGGTAAAGCTCCGGCGCACTCACAGTTCCGGCAACCGGACCCGGGGCCAACAATGGCTTACGCTCGTGGAATGTCTGGATTGTCGAAGGCTCGACTGGCCGCCTGCCTTGGACGGCGGACCACTTCCCGCCCGGAGTCGAGGGCCGGGCGGGAGGGAGCGGCACGCGAGAGGCTCAGCGCGCCACGGCCTGACTGAGGGCGCGGTGCACGGCCTCGAGCGCCTTGCGCGCCTCGAGCAGCTCGGCGCGCTCGGCGGTGAGCGAGGCCACCTGCTGGGCCAGCACGTCGCGCTCGCCCTGCAGCGTGTCGACGGTGCGGCGCATCAAGGCCACCTCGTCCTTGCAGGCCTCCAGCTCACCGGCGAGCCGCTCCTCCTCGGAGAGGCTGTCGGCGAGGGCCTTCTTGGCCTCGGTGACGGCGGCCTCGAGCGTGGAGCGCTCGTCGGCGGCGGCCTGCATGGCCTGGCGGGCCTCCTGCAGGGACAACAAGGCCTCGTCGCGCTCGCCCTCGAGCGCGGCCAGCTCGCGCTCCAGGTCGGCCAAGAGCTTCACCCGGCCCTCCACCTCGGTGGCGAGCCGGCGCGCCTCGTCCATGCGCAGGCGGGCCTCCTCGGTGGCCTTCTCCGCCTGACGCCGGGTGACCTCCAGGTCCTGGGTGAGCGTGAGGTTGATGGCCTTGACCTTCACCAGCTCGGTCTGGAGGGCGGAGATGCGCTCCACGGCGCGCATGCCCGCCTCGGCGACGCTGGCGGGCAGGGGCTCGGGGCGGGGGTTCTCGCGCACCGCCTTGAGGCGCTCCTTGAGCCGCTCGCGCCGGGCGTGGGTGTCCACTTCCTCGCGGGGCGGGGCCGGCGTCTGCACCTCCACCTCGGGCTCGGGCGCCTCGACGCGGGCCACGGGCGCGGCGGGCGCATGGGCCACGGGAGCGTGCGAGTGGGCCACGGCGGCGACGGTCACCCGCGCCGGGGCCTCCTCGTCCTGGGTGTCGCGGCCCGGCGGGGGCGTGGTGGAGGCGCGCAGGGCGGCGTCGAGCACCTCGGCGGCGGTGGGACGGGGGGCGCGGGCGCGCTCGATGCGGGCACGCACCTCGGCCGACAGATCATGGGCGGCGGGCGCCGGCTCGGGGGCGCGCACGGGCTCCGAGTCCAGGGAGCGCTCGGGCTCGGTGGCCCGGGCCTGCTCGAGCTCGGCGCTGGCGCCCTCGGAGCCATCGGCCCCGTCGGGCGCCGCGGGGTCGACAGCGCCGGTGAAGGCGCCCAACCGCAGGCGCGGCTTGGCGCGGGACACGTTCTGTTCGAAGGCCTTCTTCATGGGCGGACTTGAAAGCGGAAGAGAGGAGGACGTCAACCGGCCTGCTGCGCACCCGTATCGCTACCGGGTGCCGCGCCCGCCCGCAAGCGCGGAAGTACGTGCTGGATGAGGGATTCGATGTCCGTGGCCCCCTTGGAGCTGGGGTCGGCCACGAAGATGGGGCGGCCCTCACTGGCGGCCTGCGCGAATTTGGTGCACTGGCGGATGATCGTGGGCAGCAGGAACTCCGGGTAGTGCGTCTGCAGCGCCTCCAGCGCCTCCTTGGCGAGCCGGAAGGTGGCGTTGAAGGAGTTGACCACGATGAAGACGTGGTCCAGCACGTGGTTCAGGTCCTCATCCAGGCCCTGCACCGTCTCGAAGAGCAGCTTGAGGCCGTGGAAGGACAGGAAGTCGGCCAGCACGGGGACGAACAAGTCGTTGGCCGCCATGAGGGCGTTGAGGTTGAGCAGGCCGAAGGAGGGCGGCGCGTCGAAGACGATGACGTCATAGCGGCCCTCCACTTCCTTGAGGGCGTTGCGCAGCTTGAACTCGCGCCCCGCCATGGGCATGAGCGCCAGGTCCACCGTGGACATGGTGAGGTTGGAGGACGAAGTCCAGGTTGGGCAGGCTCGTCTTCTGGATGACCTCGGACAGGGGCGCCTTGCGCACCAGCACGTTGAGCAGCGTCTGGTCGAAGTCCTCGCCCTCGTAGCCCAGGCACTTGGTGGCGTGGCCCTGGCTGTCCAGGTCGATGATGAGCACGGTGTAGCCCAGCTCCGCCAGGCGCCAGGCGTAGGAGGTGGACAGGGACGTCTTGCCCGTGCCGCCCTTGAAGTTGAGGAAGAGCTGCTTGCGCCGGCCGAGCGGCACCGGAAACCGTCCGAGCCGCTCGCGCAGGGCCCACACCTCGGCGCCGGTGTAGCTGTCCTGCTCGAGCGCCGGCGTGAGGGACTTCAGGGGCACGCCGAGCATCTCGGCGACCTGCTTGGGGCTGTACGTCGGCGCATCCATGAAGAACCCTTCGTCGAATCCGGGGGGTCTCATACCTTGCCCTAAGCGGCGAAGTATTTGTGGCCCCTGCGTATGACCGAGCCCCTGGCGACCAGCAGGGCGAGCGCCTCCTGGGCCAGCTCGGTGGTGGCCCGGATGCCCGCGGCCAGCTCCCCCAGGGAACGGCCCCGGATGGCGGCGCGGACCTCGGTGAGCAGAGGGGCACAGAGCGCCTCCACGGGAGAGGCGGCCGCCCGGGCGGCGGCCCTCGAGGAAGCGACGTGAATGGGGGCGGCCGACGGTGGGGCCCGGGGCGCGGGCCGGGGGACGGCACGGCGGCCAGGGCCGGAGCGGGCCGGGAGGCGGGCACGGCGGCCGGAGCCGGAACGGGGGCCGGAGCGGGCTCGGGGGCCCGCGCGGGCGGCGGCCGGGCCAGGAGCGAGGCGCGCACGGGCTGGACGGGGAGCGTGGCGAGCCGGCGGATCTCCCGGCGGCGGCGGCCCTCGTCCAGGTCCACCACGGCGGAGACGTCCTGGCCGAGGATGCGCCCGAGGCTCTGGGCGGCGGAGCGGCGCACGCGGACCTCGGAGTCCTTGAGGGCCTCCAGCAGCAGCGTCCGGGCGGACTCGCCACTGCCCGCGCCGAGCGCCAGGGCGGCGAGGCTGCGCACCTCGGCGTCGGGGTCGTGGATGGCCTCCTCGCCGAGCCGCCGCGCGCTCTCCCCCTCCAGGCCGAGCGCGAGGAGCGAGGCGCGCCGGCGCACGCTGCGGTCCGGATCCTTCACCGCCTGGGCGAGGTGGGGCGCGGCCTCCTGGGGAGAGAGGGAGAGGAGCGCCTTGAGGGCGGCGATGCGCACCTCGGGCACGCTGGAGGACAGGAGCGGGGACACCACCGAGACGCCCTGCTCCTTGCCCACCTCGGCGAAGGCGGCCAGCAGGGCCACCTGCACGCTGGGGTCGTCCTCGGCGTGCAGGGCGCTGGCCAGGGCGGGGGCGGCGGCCGGCTGGGCGAGGGCCTTGAGGCGCTCGGCGGCGCGCACGCGCGAGGTGGCGTCCGGCGCGGACAGCTCGCGCACGGAGAAGCCGAAGAGCGACTCGTCTCCACCCCCTCCACCCCCGGCCAGCTCCGCGAGCTGCCCGGCGCTCACCGCCGGGCGGCCCTCCTGCTGAAGGCGCCGGGCGTGCTGCATCACGGGCGAGGCGGTGGAGGAGAGGGTCGAAGCCGCGGCGGGGCCCCCCACCACGGCGAGCGCGGGCACGGTGTCCGAGGCGGCCACGCTCTCGCCCTGCGCGGGCCAGGGGAAGGCGGGAGCGGCGACACCTGGGGCCGCGGAGCCCGCCTGCGCCGGGCGCTCGAGCACCTCGCTGCGCAGTTGGGAGATGAAGGAGGCCAGGTCGATGCCCAGGCCGTCCTCGTCGTCCTCCTCGCGCTCGGGCCGATCCGAGGCGCGGATGCGGCTGGCCTCCAGGAGCTTGCCGAGCAGCTGGCCGCGCTCGGTGCGCAGGGCCTGGTTGAGGCGCAGCAGCTCCTCGCGCTCGGTGCCCAGCCGGCCCATGCGCACCTCGAGCTGCGCCACCTCGCGCCGCAAGTCCAGCTCGCGCTGCTCGGACAGGGTCAGCTCGCGCTTGAGGTGCTCCAGCTCCGCACGCGTGGACGTCAGCTCGTGGTGGAGCTGCTCGGCACGGGCCTCGAAGTAGACAATCTTCTCGAGTGCGCTCTTGAGCAGCGCGTCCGGACGCTCGTCACTCACGACCTGAACAGCCCTCCCTCGTTCCGGGGCATACCGGGTCGTCTGGTCCGTGCCTGGGAACACGGGGGACCACCCGTTTCCCGGCCAAGCCGGGAGCGCGCAACCTATGTCAGAACGATCCGCGAGGTAAACCCCTGAAATGGTTGGGGGTTTTCCCACGAAGCGCCCGGTCGGGGATTGACAATCGCGCCGGGGCCGAGTTTTCGGCCCTCGCGGCGCTCAGCACCCCCACGACCGAGGGAGGGAATCAGGGAGGCAGGGTGCCGTTGCCGGACTCGATGATGTTCCAGAAGTTGGACACCTTGTCCACGTAGGTGGCATCGCCGGTGCCGGCGGGCAGGGCGTTGAGGTTGCTCTTGTCCACGCCGTTGGGGCCGGAGTTGTAGGCGCGCAGGGCCGTCTTCCAGTCGCCGAACTGCTCCTTCATGTCCTTCATGTAGTAGGCGCCCGCGAGGATGTTGTTCTCGGGGGTGGACAGGTCCTTGCCCTGGAGCTCGGGGTACTTGGACTGCAACTCCCCGTAGGTGTTGGGGTTGACCTGCATCAGGCCGGTGTCCGTCAGTCCATTGCCGCCGTTGGTGGAGACGGCCGCCGGTTGCCGCGCGACTCCTGCCAGATCTGCCCCGCCAGCATGTTGGCCGGCACGCCCGTCTTGGCCGAGGCGGACTCGATGGCGCCGCGGTACGGCTCGAGCTCCTTGGGCAGACCGGGGCCCAGCTTCGACGAGCCGGAGCCCTCGACTCCCGGAGTGTTGCTCGGGCCGTTCGTCGAGCCAGGGCCGTTCGTCGGGCCGGGGCCAGGAGGCGTCGGGCCGGGGCCGGGGGGCGTCGGGGAGAACAGTTCCTGCGGCGTGCCACCCGACGGATCGCCCAGCTCGGGCGCCAGCAACTCCTGGAGCTGACCGAGCGTCTCCATGAGCTGATTGGCGGTCTGGAGGAACTCGTTCCACTGTCCGCCCTGCGGGCCGTCGCTGGAGAAACCGTCACTGAACAAGTTGGGCGGGTTGGACTCCAACGGCGTCGGAGAGGTGGGCGTCGTGGGGCTCGACGGGCCCTCGGTCTTGCTCTTCTCGGCCAGCGCGATGAGCGCCAGCAGGGCCGCGGCCTTGTTGCCTGAAACAGAGGAGACGGACATGGAGGTATTCCTGGGCGATGGAAGGATGACGTACTGATTCGTACCACAAACCAGACATGACAGCTACAGGGGTAGGCGGAAAAAACACATTATTTTTATCCCAGACATTGAGACTCAGATTCAGAAGTTGAGAATCCCGTCCCCTCGGGCCGCGTCGGGGGAGCGCTCTCGGGAGCGCCATGGCCAGCCATGCCGGGCTCCAAACCAGACACGCCGGGCGAGGTGTCTGTCTCGGAAAGCAGGGGCCGCCTCCCACCCTCTCACCCCGGGTCCGTTCGTCCTTGGACTCCAGGCACGGGCCACAAGAAGTCCAACGCCGCCGGAGGCACCCCGGCTATCTTCCCCCGCCATGACCCCGACCCGACCCGCAGCCGCGTCCTACGTCCTCATCGATGCCGAGAACATCGACTGGGCCGTGTCCAACGTCGTGGGGCGCAAACCCGAGCCCCAGGACCGTGTGCAGTTCGACCGGCTGGTGGCCTTTTGCGAGAGCCGCTTTCCCAACCCCGTGCGCTGCATCGTGGTGCTCAACGCGCGGGGCGAGCAGCTGCCGGACATGATGATCGGCTTCGTGCGCGCCCTGAAGACGGCGGGGTGCGAGGTGGTGCTGCTGCACGGCCGTCCCGAGCAGAAGGTGGTGGACATGGGCATCCTCAAGCTGCTGGAGGCCATCCGCCAGCAGCGGCCGGGCGCCGCCGTCGTGCTCGCCAGCCACGACGGCAGTGACTTCGCCGCCGCCCTGCGCCCCCTGCTCGAGGAGAAGCGCAAGGTGACGCTGCTGGGCCTGCGCGAGTACGTGAGCCAGCGCTTCCGCGAGTTCGTTCCCGCGGGCCTGGAAATCCTGGACCTGGAGATGGACGCCAAGGTCTTCCAGCGGCCCCTGCCCCGCCTGCTGCCCATCCGCGTGGACGAGTTCGATCCCGCGCCCTTCCTGTAGGCACTCCCCTCCCCGCCTTCCCTCCGCCCCCCTCCGGGTGTCCGCCACCCCAGGGGGGCTTCTTCTTTCCGCCAGCCCACATTCGATCGCACTACTTTCGAAGTTAGTCGCTGACACCTGACTTGATGAGTCATATAACCTCCGAAGTCATATTGGAGGCGAGGTCGAGCCATGGCGTCGAAGACTACTTTTCCAGGCCCCCCGAGAAGACCACCCCACCTCGGAGGTGGACTCGCGGCAAGGAGGGGGCCCCTCGAAGCAAACACGAAACCCGGCAACACCGGCGAAGAGCCTGGGTGACACCGCGCGTGAAGCCCGCAAGCGAGAGGGGCTGACGCAGGCGGACGTGGCCGAGCGCATCGGCGTGGCCACGGAGGTGTACGGACGGCTGGAGCGCGGACTGCTCATGCCGAGCGTGCCCACGCTGCGGCGGCTGTGCGTGACGCTGGGGCTGGCGGCCGACGCGCTCCTGGCGCTCGGCCCGGCGGAGCCCCCCGCCTGGGCCCGGGCCGCGCCCCCGCCCGAGCAGGAGCCTCCCCAGTTGCGGCGGCTCCTGCGCCACCTGCGCAAGCTCAGCCCCGAGCAGCTCCGGGCCCTGGGCAACGTGGCCGCCACGCTCCGACGTCAGGAGTGAACGGTCTCCAGACGAACCGGGCCCTCCGGCTCGCGGAGCGGTATGCTCCGCGCCGTGCGCTCCGCGGATGGACTGGACGACTACCTGCAGGATCCCATTGGCCGCTACTTCGTGGGGGAGAGCTTCCTCCACTGGTACGCCTCGCCCGACGTGTGCGGCTTCACCGTGTGGGGCCGTCCGGGCGAGGCTCAAATCTCCCGGCTCACCCAGGTGCTCAACGTGGAGCTGGCCCCCGCCGCGCCCCACGTGTCGCTCGTGGACGCGCGCCGCGTCGAGTCCCCGGACGCCAACGGCCTGTCCGTGCTGGTGAAGTACATGGCGCCGCGCATCTCCGACTTCTCCCAGACGGTGCGGCGTCAGGCGCTCGTGCGCCCCGAGGGCATCGCCGGCGCCGTCGTGGGCGGCTTCTACAGCCTGGTGAGCTCCAGCTACCCCACGCGCGCCTTCGCCGATCCCCTCGAGGCCCTGCAGTGGCTCGGCCGGCCCGAGCCCGAGGCGCGCACCCTGCTCGTCGAGCTCAACGAGCTGGTGATGCGGCAGCAGGGCCAGTCACCGCTGCTCGGCGAGCTGCACCGCGTGCTGCGCACCCGGCTGTGCGACGAGCTGGTGCTCGCGGACATCGCGCGGGAGATGGGCATGTCCGAGCGCACCCTGCAGCGGCGGCTGCGCGAGTCGGGCACCTCCTTCCAATCCGAGCTCAACACGGTGCAGGTGCGCACCGCCCAGGCGCTGCTGCTCGACAGCGACGCCAAGCTCACCGCGGTGGCCGCCGAGGTGGGGTGCGCCTCGCTCCAGCACTTCAGCAGCCTGTTCCGCAAGCTGACGGGCGAGTCCCCCAGCGCCTGGCGCGCCCGGCACCGCCAGGGCCCCTGAGCGCCGCCTCGCGCCTCACGCCAGCGCCGCGGCGGGCACGTCGACCGTGGGCAGCCGCAGCACGAAGCGCGCGCCGCCTCCCGGGCGGTTCTCCGCGTGGAGCGAGCCGCCCGCGCGCGACACGTACTCGCGGCACAGCGCCAGCCCCAGGCCGGTGCCCCGGCCCGGCGGCTTGGTGGTGAAGAAGGGCTCGAAGAGCCGGGGCAGCACCTCCTTGGGAATGCCCGGGCCGTTGTCATCCACCTCCACGCGCACCCCCTCCTCCACCTGCCACGCGCGCACGGTGATGTGGGCCTGGCACGTGGGGTCCGCCAGCTCCACCGCGTCCGCCGCGTTGAGCAGCAGGTTGAGCAGCACCTGCACCACGCGCCGCTGCTCCAGGCGCACCGCCGGCAGCCCCGGGTCCAACGCCAGCGACACCTCGCCCCGCTCGCGCAGCCGCACCGACGCCAGCCGCCGCGCCTCGAGCACCGCCTCCTCCAACACCGCCCGCGCCTCGTCCCCCCGCTGCCCGCGCGCGAGAAGTCCTTCAGGTCCGTGACGATCTGCTGGATGCGCAGCACGCCCTGCTGCGTCTCGGCGAGCACGCCGCGCAGCTCGTCCCGGTCCAACGGCCGCTGCGCGTCCTCCACCTCGCGCTCGAGGTAGCACAGGTTGGCCTTCACGTAGGCCAGGGGGTTGTTCACCTCGTGCGCCACCCCGGCGGCCAGCTGCCCCACCATGACGAGCCGCTCCACCTCCGCGCGCTCGCGCGCCGCGTCCCCCGCCGCCGCTCGCTCTCCGCGAGCTGCTCGAGCGCCACGAGCCGCGCCTGATGGGCCACGCGCTGCGCCTCCGCCATGCGCCGGTACGTGCGCGTGCCGAAGAGCGCCAGCCCCAGGAGCATGGCGAAGCCCACCAGCTGCAACACGATGGTGCGCGCGGGCACTCCGGCCAGCACGTCCACCACCACCACCGAGGCCAGCGTCACCGCGCCGCCCACCACCGTGGGCAGGAGCGTGGCGGGGGTGAACATGGCCAGCAGGAACGGCAGGGCGGCGAACACGTGGAAGTAGGGGCTGTCCGGCCCGCCGCTCAGGATGACGAACACCGTGGCGCCCAGGATGGCGAGCACCGCGGCCGCCGAGTCCATGAGGCGCGTGGGGATGCGCCCGGCGCCCAGGGCCCACGCCATCAGCCCGAAGAGCGTGCCCACCGCGAGCTGCGACACGACGAGCCCCATGGGCAGCGTCCGCGTCACCAGGCAGTGCACCAACGCCACCGCCGGGAGGAACGCTCCACAGACGAGGTAGTTCTTCCGATCCGCGCGCAGCAGGGCCTTGGCGTCATCGGTGGCGTTGCCCATCATCACGGCAATCCTACCCCAGCGGCCCGGGCCGCACGGCGGGTGACTCTACCGGGAGGACCTCGCGCCCCGGCGCACCAGCCGCCGGGCCTTGCCCAGCTGGACTCCGCCCGCCGCGCCCTTCACCTCCCGGGACGCGCCCGCGGGCAGGATGGGATCCGGACACACCTCGCGCAGCCGGCAGCCCCGGCACGACGCGCCGCTCCACACCGACTCGTAGAACGCCGTCGCCCGATCGATGACGTCGAAGTCCTCGGTGACGAAGCCCAGCTCGAAGTTGCGCGCGTGCTCCCCCTTGGCCCCCAGCCCCGCCCCGGTGAGGTTGGCGCTGCCCAGATAGGCCCACGCCCCATCCACCAGCACCGTCTTGAAGTGAACACGCGGGCACACCTTCAGCTCCAGGCCCCCCTTCACCAGCCGCGCCCGCCGGTCGAACTCCTCCCGGAAGGGCCTGCTGGGCAGCTCCGCGTGCAACAGCCGCAGCGCCACGCCCCGCGCCGCCAGCCCGTCCAGCACCTCGAGCAGCGGCACGAAGCGCCCCGAGCGCTCCACGTACATGGCCTTCACGTTCGCCGTGGCGATCCACACCGACTCGCGCGCGTGCGCCAGCTTGCCGAGCACCACTTCCCGGTACAACGCGCCGCCGTCGAGCAGCTCCGCTTGGATGGGACGCATACCTACATGCTCGCACACCCCACCCCGCACGTCCAGGCGTGGACATTGTCCTCGCGGGCCCGAGCGGGGACGGGAGGATGACGTAGAGGCTGCGAGGCGTTGAAGCCAGGACGGCCATGGGCGCGGGCCCGGAGGCAAGCGATGCACGTGGTGAGCAAGAGCGAGGCGAGCCGGACGAATCCGTTTCAGGACACCTTCGAGCGGCTGCGGGCACGGCGCTGGGAGCAGGCGCGCACGAGCGCGAAGGAGCGGGTGGCCCGGTTGCGCAAGCTGCGCGAGGCGATCGTCGCGCGGCGCGAGGAACTCTACCAGGCGATGTACGCGGACTTCCGCAAGCCGGCGGCCGAGGTGGAGAGCACCGAGGTGCTGGTGGTGCTCATGGAGCTGGACCACGCGCTCAAGCACGTGACCCAGTGGATGAAGCCGCGCCGGGTGCCCACCCCGCTGCTGCTCGCCGGCACGCGCGGCCAGGTGCGCTACGAGCCCAAGGGCGTGGTGCTCATCATCTCGCCGTGGAACTACCCCTTCCAGCTCACCCTGTCGCCGCTGGTGGCGGCGGTGGCGGCGGGCAACTGCGTGTGCATCAAGCCGAGCGAGAAGACGCCCCACACCGCGCAGGTCATGGAGCGGCTCATCCGGGACGTGTTCGACCCCTCGGAGGTGGTGGTGGTGCAGGGCGGCGGGGCCGAGAGCCAGGCGCTCCTGGAGCTGCCCTTCGACCACTTCTTCTTCACGGCGGCGCGCGCGTGGGGCGCAAGGTGATGGAGGCGGCGGCGCGGCACCGGCGGGCGTGACGCTGGAGCTCGGGGGAAAGTCGCCCGCGGTGGTGGACGGCACGGCGGACCTGAAGGCGACGGCCGAGCGGCTCGTGTTCGGCAAGTTCATCAACGCGGGGCAGACGTGCGTGGCGCCGGACTACGTGATGGTGCCCGCGGCGCGTGAGGAGGAGCTGCTCGGACACCTGCGCGAGGCCATCGAGCACGCCTACGGCAAGACGGAGGAGGCGCGCCGCGCGAGCCCGGACTTCTGCCGCATGGTGGATGACGCGCAGTTCGGCCGGGTCAACGGGCTCTTGGAGCGCTCGGTGTCGCAAGGGGCGCGCGTGGTGCTGGGTGGCACGGTGGACGCGGACAGCCGCTACATCGCGCCCACGGTACTCGCGGACGTGAAGCCGGAGACGGCCATCATGGAGGAGGAGATCTTCGGCCCGGTGCTGCCGGTGCTGCGCTACGACACCCTGGACGACGCGGTGCGCTTCATCCGCGAGGGGAGCAAACCCTGGCCCTGTACATCTTCAGCCAGGACAACGCCACGGTGGAGCGGCTGCTGGCGGACACGACGGCGGGCGGCACGTGCGTGAACACGGTGGTGATGCACCTGACGAGCGCGGAGCTGCCCTTTGGCGGCGTGGGCGAGAGCGGCCTGGGCAACTACCACGGCGAGTTCGGCTTCCGCACCTTCAGCCACGAGCGCGCGGTGCTGCACCAGGGGCCCCTGTTCCTGCTCAAGAACTTCTTCCCGCCCTACTCGGGCCGGGCGGGCAAGCTGGGGCGCGTGGCCAGCCGCCTCTTCGAGTGAGGAGCCCGGCGTGTTCACCCAGGACGCCCATCCCCTGCTGGAAGCGGTGGCCTTCGAGACCCGCTTCCCCGCGCCCCTCTCCCAGCTCCCCTCGCCCGAGTGGCTGGTGGCGCTGCTCGAGCCCGACGCCCCCGCCCCCCTGAGCGCCGACGACGCCGTGCGCGGCGCGGTGCGAGACCTGTTGCGCCACGGCGGCTACAAGCCCACGGGCCGGGGCAAGCCGGCCTCGGAGTACCTCGTGCGCGCCGCGGGCGAGGGCGCGCTGGGCACCATCAACGCCGCGGTGGACGCCTGCAACGCGGTGTCGCTGCACAGCGGGCTGCCCATCAGCGTGGTGGACCTGGAGCGGGCCCGGCCCCCATTGCGCGTGGGGCTCGCCCCCGAGGGCACGAGCTACGTCTTCAACGCCTCCGGCCAGAGCATCGACGTCGGGGGCCTCTTGTGCCTCTTCGACGCCGAGGGCCCGTGCGCCAACGCGGTGAAGGACTCGCAGCGCACCAAGACGCACGAGGGCACGCGCCGCACCTTCACCGTGCTGTGGGGCACGCGCGCCCTGCCCGGCCGCGCCGAGCGGGCCTTCTCCTGGTACCGCGAGCTGCTCGAGCGACTGGGCGCGGCGGTGGAGCGCGCCCCCTGAGCACGCCGCAGCCGCTCGCGGACCTGTTGACGCGCGGCGCGCGGGCCCTGTCGGCCGTCTGGAGCCGGCCCGTCCTGCTCACCGCGCCCGAGCTCCTGGAGACGCGCCCCGGGTTCACCCTGGTGCGCGCCCAGGTGCGCGGGGGTCCGGTGCCGGGCGTGCTCCTCAAGTCCTTCCCGGACGAGCCCGTGCGCGGCTTCGACGACCGGGCGGGCGCGGAGTTCCTCACCCGGCGGGGCCTGGACGCCTCGCCGCGCTTCCTCGCGGGCGACGTGGACGCGCGCCTCTTCCTCCTCGAGGATCCCGGGCCCGGCCGCACCCTGGAGGCCCTGCTGCGCGCGCGCGACGCACACGCCGCCACCACGGGGGTGCTCGCCACCGCGCGGCTGCTCGGCCAGCTCCAGGCGCGCACGCTGGGCAACCCGTCCGAGTATGAGCTCCTGCGCCAGACCCTGCCGCCCCGTCCCGAGCGCGTGCGGATGGAGGAGGCGCGCGGCCTGCTCGATCGCGAGGAGCGGCTGACGCGCTGGCTCACCGCGGTGGGCACGCGGCCCCACCCCGGCACCCACGAGGAGCTGGAAGCGGTGGCGCGCGCCCTGGCGGACCCCCGCCCCCTGCTCGCCTTCACGTGGGGACACCCCTCCCCGGCGGGGGTGTGGTTCACGCTCGGGGGACCGCGCCTGCTGGACCTGGGCGCCTCGGGCATGCGCCACGCCTTGTGGGACGCCCTGCCCTGGCTCGTCTCCCTGCCACTGCCCGAGGAACTCACGGCGCGCGCGGACACCACCTACCGCCTCGGCCTGTCCCCCCAGTGCGAGCCGCCCAGGTGGACTCACACTGGGCCCGCGCCCGCGCCACGGTGGCCCTCGCCCGCACGGTGCACGTCCTGCAGGGCCTGCACCCCCGGATACTGGAGGAGGATCGCCCCGGCGCCTTCCCGGAGTTGTCCGCGCGCGCCACCCTGCTGCACCACCTGACGCGCTGCCGGCTCTGGCTCGCGCCCCTCGACGACTTCCCGGGCCTCACCCGCACGCTGGAGGAGCTGGAGACGCGGCTGCGCGAGCGCTGGACGCTCGCCCCCTTCACCCGCCCGCGCTGCGTCAGACGGACGGCTGAAGGCCCAGGCCCCGGAGCACGCGCGCCACCACCTCGTCCGGCGGCACCGACACCTCCACCGCGCAGACGCCCTCGGGCGCTTCCAGCACCGCGAGCTGGTTGTCGAGCTGGCTCGGCGGCATGAAGTGATCCCGCCTCGAGGACAGCCGCTGGGCGAGCACCTCGCGCGAGGCATGCAGGTACACCCAGCGCTGCCGGGAAGCGTCCACCGTCAACCGCTCCCGGTAGGCGGACTTGAGCGCCGAGCACGCCAGCACCAGCCCCTCGCCCGACTCCAACGCCCGCTGGACGACCTGACGCATGCGCTCCAGCCACGGCGCGCGATCCGCGTCCGTGAGCGCGCCGCCCGCCGCCATCTTCGCGATGCTCTCGGCCGAGTGGAACTCATCCGCGTCCCGGAAGCTCCACCCGAGCACCCGCGCCAGCCGCGTGCCCACCGTCGTCTTCCCCGCTCCGGCCACTCCCATCACGATGACCACCACGCGCGCTACCTCCCCACGCTCCTGGATGCGCATGCATGAACAACGGCCGCAGGCACCCAGGCCAGAAGTTCCATCAAAGCCGTGAAAGGTGGAAGTTTTGAGCAATTCCTGTCTCACCGACTGAACGAATTGAACATTCCGTACAACACTTCCCGGCCCGTCCAGGAGTGGACGCTCCAACTCCGCGTCTTCACGAGGCTCGAAAGGGGGTTTGCCCTCCAGGACAGTGCATGGGGATTGCAAGGCGTTGACTGCTCCTCATCGCCCACCTGGCCGACACTCATGAATCGAGAGCTTTGTTTGTCAGAAGACGCGGAGTCGACATGGACGGGGGCCGACATCACGGATGGGGTGTCGCGCCGTCAACCCAAGCTGAGGCCGACCCGGGTGGACCTGTGTGGACGCATGCTCGGGCACTACCGGCTGCTGGAGCCGCTGGGCAGTGGGGGCATGGGCACGGTGTACCTCGCCGAGCAGCGCATGGGCGGGCGCCGGTGGCGGTGAAGGTGATGCACCCGGAGCTGGCGCGGGACGAGGCGCTGTGCGCGCGCTTCTCCGCCGAGGCGCGCACGGTGAACCTCATCGGCCACCCCAACATCGTGCGCATCTTCGAGATCGACGAGTCGCGCGAGGGCCTGAACTACTTCGTCATGGAGTACCTGGAGGGCACGCCCCTGTCACGGCTGCCCCGGCCCATGGAGCCGAGCCTGCTCGCGTGGCTGCTCGTCCAGGCGTGTGACGCGCTGGAGGCCGTGCACCGCAGCGGCGTGGTGCACCGCGACCTCAAGCCAGACAACCTCCTCATGGTGGAGCGCCCGGGCGAGGCCCCGGTGCTCAAGGTGCTCGACTTCGGCGTGGCCCACGCGCGGCACGAGCCCCTGCCCCCACTGGCCAACCTGAGCGGCCAGGTGCTGGGAACGCCCGCGTACATGGCGCCGGAGCAGTGGGTGGGCCGGCAGGTGGATGGGCGCGCGGACATCTATTCGCTCGCGGTGACGGGCTACCTGCTCGCCACCGGCCAGCTGCCCTATCCGCGCTGCCAGCTCGCGGAGCTGGTGCTCGCGCCCCGGCCACCGCCGCCGCCCATCGCGCCGCACGAACTGGCGCCCGCGGTCCCCGAGGCGCTGTCGCGGGCGCTGCTGCGCGCCCTGGCGAGGGATCCCGACGCGCGCTTCGCCAGCGCGGCCGAGTTCAAGCAGGCCCTGTTCGCCGCCGTGAGGACGGCGCCCCGCCCCACGCCCCCCGTCCCGCTGCGCCCCTCGGGCCGCCTGCCCATTCCCACCTTCCCCGCGCGGCCCGAGCCCAATGATCCCACCCCGCCGCCCACCTGGACGGCGCGCGTGCACCTGGGCGGCGGCGCCAACCAGGTGGTGGTGCACTGCAGCGAGCTGCACCACGACGGCCTCTTCATGTGCTGCGCCGAGCCCCTGCCCGCGCTCGCCACGCGGCTCGAGTTCACCCTGCAGATGGGAGGCGAGGAGGTGGAGTGCGTGGGCGAGGTGGTGCGGCAGGTGGACCCGCTCCAGGCCCGCTCCCGCCGCCAGCCCCCGGGCGTGGGGCTGCGCTTCCTCCATCCCTCGCCCCGGCTGCGCGAGCTGCTCACGCGGCTGGGTCCTCCCCGCCTGGCCTCCCCCCAGGAGCTGCGCTCGCGGTGCTCCTGACTCCCGCGAGCTGTCCGCTTTCCATCACTCGGCCACACGGAGGGTGTCTGGCGTGGCACCGCGAGCGGCAGGGAAAAGGCGGTCCGAGGAGGCAGGAGTTACGCTCGTCTCCGACATGATGCGCGGCGCGGCTGAATCAATCCGATGGGGCTGGAGACTGGTGCTCGTGGGCGCCGTACTGTTGGGGGCCTGCCGGGATCCGGCGAAGGCCTCGGGGACGGCGCTCTACGTCACCACGGAGTTCGATCCCTCGCTGCTCCTCACCCAGGTGCGCGTGTGGGGAGACGTGGATGGGCAGCCCCACTTCGGCCCCCAGGTGCTGCCCGAGAAGCCGCAGCGGGTGCTCAACAGCGGGGAGACGCTGCGGGTGGTGCTCGGGGACGTGCCCAACGGCGTGCGGGCGGACGTCCATGTCGAGGGACTGCGCGACGGCACGGTGGTGGCGCGCGGGACGGGCGGCGCGGACATCCGCGATGGGTACGAGGTGGAGGTGTCCCTGCGGCTGGAGCCCACCAACACCCCCGACCCCGGCACCTTCTGCGTGGGGTGCGAGGGGTGTTGCATCCAGGGCCAGTGCACCCAGTCCACCTTCAACACGTGTGGCACGGGCGGCATCGCCTGTGTGGCGTGCGATCCCAACTTCGCCTCGCACTGTGACGGCCGGGGCTTCTGCGCGTGTGGCGCCAACCCCGCCTGCTCGCCCCGGACGTCGGACCGCTGCCTGATCGGGCAGTGCCGGTGTGGCAACAGCCCGGCGTGTGGCCCGGGACAGCAGTGCGTGAATGGCCAGTGCGTCTGCTCGCCGGAGAGCTGCTCGGGCTGCTGCGCGGGCAACTTCTGCGACGTGGGCACCACGCTGGACCGGTGCGGCCGGGGCGGGGTCGCCTGCCAGAAGTGCGACAAGAAGCAGAGCTGCACCGCCGAGGCCACCTGCGGCTGAGCGGCGCCCGCGCCGCCCCGCCCGCGAACATCCTCGGACGGCCTTCAGGAGACGCCGGGCAGCGTCACCCGGAACGTGGTGCCCCGGCCCCGCGACGACGTCACCTCGATGTCCCCGCCGAGCTCGCGCACGATGTCGCGGCACACGGAGAGCGCCGGCCCCGGGAGCGCCCATCGCCCGTGGGGAAGAGCGGCTCGAAGACGTGGGGCAGCAGCTCGGGGGCGAGGCCCGGGCCGGTGTCCTGCACCTCGATCACCACGTGGCCCTGGCCGTCGTCGCGGGTGACGAGCCGCACCTCGTGCGACTCGGGATCCTCCCCGTCGTCCGGCAGGGACAGCACCGCGTGCAGCACGAGGTTGAGCAGCGCCTGGCGCAGCGAGCCCCCCTCCGGGCACGAGCGCGCGGGCGCCATGGTCACTCACCAGGCGGCCCCGCGAGCGCAGCACGCTGGACACCAGCTGCCCCACCGTATCGAGCAGCAGGTTCACGTCCACCGGGCCCTGGCCGGGCTCGGGCCGGAAGCCGCGCAGGTGGCCGAGGGTGCGCCGCAGCCGCTCGGAGCCCTCGATGATTTCCTCCACCGCCTCGCGCCACGCGGCCACCTCGGACGCGGGAGCCCCCGCCGCGCTCATCTGGCCCATGCTGGTGAGCAGGTAGTCGAGGTTGGCGGCCATGAAGGCCAGCGGGTTGTTCATCTCGTGCGCGAAGCCCGGCACGAGCATCCCCAGCGTGGCCAGGCGATCCGCCTGTTGGAGCCGGGCCTGGAGCTGCCGGCGCTCGGTGATGTCGGTCAGCGTGCCCAACAGCTCGCCCTGGCCGGTGGGCGAGCTGAAGGCGGCCAGCTCCACCCACTGCGTCCCCCGCGGCGTGAGCAGCCTCACCTCGAGCCGGAAGGAGGCCTGCACCCGCGCGGCGATCGACTCCAGCAGGTGCTGCACGTCCTGCTGATCCTCCGGGTGCACCCGCTGCATCAGGGACTGGCCGAGCGCGCTCTCCACCGGCCCTCCCGTGAGGGCCGTCCAGGCCGGGCTCAAGAAGGTGAAGTGCCCCTGCCGGTCCAGGTGGAACACCACCTCGTTGAGCCGCTCGGCCAGGAAGTGGTAGCGCAGCGCGTCCGCGGACAACCCCGGGCGGGGACCCGCGGCGGGTGCCAGCCGGGCCCGTCGCGAGGACTCCCGCGCCCCCGGGCGCTCCTCCCCCATGGCGGTGACTTGAGACGGTTGCGGGTATGACATGACCTCACTCCTTTTCCCCGGTGAAGAAGGGGGACCCCCGTGAGCCCGCGCCGCACCCCACCCCCTCGCGACCGCGGGCGCTCGAACGCCTCGAAGAATAGGTCCGCTCCTGGAAAACGCGCCTTTCCGGAGAAAAATCCCACCTTCCCGGACGCGTGAGTGGACAGAAGGGCGAGGGCCCCCGGAGATCCAGGCGCCTGAATCGTTCAGTGGTGGTCACCCGTCGCTGGGGTCGCCGGAAGAAGGGCTGCCGGAAGAAGGGCTGCCCGAGGAGGGGCGCTCGCGGCGATCACCGATGACGCGCGCGGGAGCGCCGGCGACGATGGCCCAGGCGGGCACGTCGCGGGTGACGACGGCGCCCATGCCCACCACGGCGTGATCGCCAAGGCGCACCCCGTCGGTGATGCCGGCGTTGGCGCCCACCCACACGTCCTTGCCCAGCACGATGCCCCGGGAGGTGACGGGCTGGGAGCGCACGGGCCGGTCCGGCGCCAGGCCATGATCGAAGGCGTAGAGCGTGGCCCCGGTGGCGATGCGGCTGCCCTCGCCGATGTGGATGCCCGCGGCGCCCCCATCCAGGCTGACGCGCGCGTTGAGGCTCACCCCGGCCTCGAGCACCACCGGCCCGTGCACGAAGGCGTTCGCGGCGATGCTCACCCCGGGGCCGGTGAGGCGGATGGGCCGGCCCGGCTCGGCGAACAGCCGCGCGTCCGGGGAGATGAAGCAGCCCTCGGCGATCTCCACCGTCTCCAGTTCGAGCAGCCGCGCCTGCACCTCGCGCTGCCAGGCCTCGGCCCACGCGCGGTGGCGCGGCTTGAGCGTGAAGTACAACCACGGCATCCAGGAGAGGCGCTGCTTGTGCTGCTCGCGCCGGAGTGCGTCCAGTTCGTCCACGGCCCCTGCCTACCATGGGCCACCCGGAGCGGCACGCGGCGGGCTCACGGCGGGCTCACGATGGAGCGGTGTCGCCGCGCGCCTCCTCGCGCAGCCCGGGGCTCCTGCGCCGCGCCACGCGCGCCACCAGGGCGGCGACGATCGCCCACGCGAGGCCGGCGATCCACCCGCCCACCACGTCCGTGGGGTAGTGCACCCCCAGGTACACCCGCGTGAGCCCCACGAGCAGCGTCAGCCCGAGCGCCACCGTCAGCAGGTACACCTTGAGCCAGCGCTTCTCCACGAGCTCGGACAGGATCGCCCCCAGCGTCAGGTAGACGATGGCCGAGAGCATCGCGTGCCCGCTGGGAAAGCTCTCCGAGAGCACCGCGGTGAGGTGCGGCACCACGGAGGGCCGGGGCCGGGCCACCAGGTTCTTCAAGAGCGCGTTCACCCCCGTGCCCCCGAGCGTGGAGCCGAGCACCAGGGCGATGGTGCGCCAGCGCCGCACGAGCACCAGGAAGCCGCACACGGCGATCACCACCAGCGTGAGCACCGTCAGGCTGCCCAGCGCCGTCACATCCCGCGCCGCCTCGGCGAGCCACCGCGGCCCGAGCGGCTCGGCCGCATTGTCCGCGCGCCGCAGGGCGCGCAACACCTGCTCGTCGAAGGACTGGGTATCCTGTTCGCGCACCTCCTCCAACAGGGTGAGGAAGCCACCGCCCAGCAGCAACAGGACGAGCAACAGTCCGAACACATCCGTGCCGCTCCACCGCACCAGATGCGCCCGGAGTCGATGAAGCGTGGGTCGCATGCCCACAACACCCTAGACGCCCCGCCATCCCGGAGGCGGACGGGTCCATGGAGTGTCGGTGGGCCAACGCGTGGGGCGTGCACCACTGGACATTGGCGCGGGGCCATTCGTGTTCCCGGAGGCAGAGAAGGCCGGAGGGCCTTGGGGAAGGCCCGGGGGCACCCCAGATTGCCGTCACCCTGTCGTCGCCGTGCCGGGCGCGTCAGCCCGCTCGAAACGCGTTTTCGGGCTCCCGTACGGCCGTTCTCGGAGTGATGGTCATGTTCGCTACCGCAACCACTACTACCACTGCCACCGTTGCCCCTCCGAACTACAAGACAGCCCTCATCAATCGCGTGTTCTTCATCCGGTGGGAGCAGCCGCCCAGCGCCCAGGACATCCAGTTGGTGACCGCGCGCTTCCGCGAGGCCTACGAGGCGCACCGCCAGCAGCTGTGCGTGGTCATCGTCACGGGCGCCAAGGCGCGCGTGCCCAACAGCGAGCAGCGCAAGGCGCTCTTCAAGATGCTCGAGGACCACCGCAAGTACATCTGCGAGCTGCACCTGCTCATGGAGGGCAACGAGCTGCAGCACAACCTGCAGCGCATCATCGCCTCGGCGCAGCTCATCGTGACGCGCATCTACGACAGCAACTACGCGCGCCTGCACAAGACGCCCGATGCGATCGCCCCCTTCCTCACCAGCCGCCTGAAGGCGGACGGCAACCGCATCATCAACGACGCGCGCCTGCTCGGCGTGCTGCACTGACGCCCCGCGCGGGCGTCAGGCGGCGAACGCGAGGGGCTCAGCGCGCCATGCAGACGTAGTAGTTCTCTCCGTAGTAGTCATCGTTGTCCGCCGCGATGACGCGCGAGAAGCCCAGGCGCCGCAGCGTCTCCACGAGCACCTCGGGCTCGAAGAACGTCACCATCTCGTTGGGGTCCGTCACCAGCCGGCGCGTGAGGTCCACGTGGTAGGCGGTGGTGGCCTGGAGGGCCTCGTCCCAGCGGCCCTCGGCCCGCCATTCCTCGATGGACTTCGTCATCACCTTCTGGAGATCCGGGCGCCGGCGGGGACCCGCCGAGATGAGGCGCCCGCCCGGCGCCGGTGCGCGAGGCTCTCGCGCAGCACCTCCTCCGGCTCGCGCACGTAGAAGAGGACGTTGTTGAGCACCACGGCATCCGCGCGCGCCGGCACCCCGGGGGAAAGGAGCGCACATCGCCCTCCAGCACCGTCCAGCGCCGGCGCTCCTCGGCTGGAAGAGCCGCCTGCTTGCGCAGGGCCAGCGAGAGCATGCCCGGGTTGTTGTCGAAGCCCACCACCGAGAGGCCGCGCGAGACGAGCGCCTGGCTCACCAGTCCCGTGCCGCACCCGGCGTCGATGACGGTCTCGCACCCCTGGGTGTCGCGCAGGATCTTGTCGACCATCCGCCGGTAGCAGTTGAGCTGGGAGCAGATCGCATCGTAGCTCTGGGCGAAGTCCGTCCAGATGTTGTCGACCATGGTGGCAAGGCCCTCGGTGCCGCCCGGGGGAAGTCCCGGAGCGCGGGCCGTCCTCTATGGCACGAGTCCCCCGCCCAACGCCCCGGGCAAGGCGCGGTTTGGTCGGAAAGACAAAAGACGGAAGAAACGAGGGGCCCCGCGCGTGGCGCGGAGCCCCGGACCGGCTCGGGGACCCCGAGGCCCCCACGCCCGTCTGCTAGTGCTTCTTCATCCACTTGTAGATGGGCTCCCACACCTTCGCCTGGGCGTCGCTGGCGAGCCACAGGTCCGCGTGGCCGTACTCGGCGGCGCGATCCAGGTCGCGCCGGGCGCGCAGGATGGTCACGTCCTTGCTACCCAGCAGCGACTTGACCGTGTACTCGCCGTAGGTGCCGAAGCCGCCCGCGGCGCCCACGTAGAGCACCGGCACCTTCACGTCGTCGAGGTGGTCGTCATAGGGCAGGCTCGTCGTGCCGCACTGCAGCGCATCCCCCTCCACCTGCTCGCGCAGGCTCTGGTAGGGGTTGGCCGAGGCGAGGAAGCCGAAGAACCGCGGCGCGGGCACGTACTCCAGCCCCACGAGCGAGTCGTTGGCGAACTGGCCCGCGGTGAAGTGGTAGAAGGACACGGGCGCGGAGATGAAGGAGTAGGTGGCCGCGCCCAGGGCGACACCGAGCTGGCCGTAGGGCAGCGGCGGCAGCGGCGGCTGGGCCGGGGTGTTGGGCGAGTTCAGGGCGCCCTGCCCCACGGCCAGGATGGCCGGCCCGCGCCCGGACCGCCCAGGTTCCCCTCGTAGCGGCCCTGGGCGAGGATGGCCTCACCCGCCTGCGCGCGCTCGCACGCCGCCTGACGCTCGGCCGGGGCCTCGGGGCCGAACTTGAACACCATGTCCACCGGGATGAAGCCGCTCACGTGGCGCTGCGACGCCGGCTCGCGCGTCTCCGCGCTCATGTAGGCGTAGGCCACCTGCGCTCCGCGGCTCCAGCCCAGCAGGTTCATCTTGCCGTTGCCGCTGCCCGTGAGGGTGCGCACCCGGCGCGCCACCCCCATGGCCTTGCCCACGTCCTCGGCGTGGGTGCCCAGGCTCCAGCCCTTCATGAAGGAGAAGTCCGCCGTCTCCAGCGGCACCTGCGTCCAGCGCAGATCGATGCCCCACACGTCCACGTCCTGCTTCGCCGGTACACGGCGAAGGACGACTCCGCGCGCGCCGTCTTCGTCTGCGTGCCGGGCAGGAACGCGTCCTGGAAGTCCCACGCGTCCCCGTGCACGAGGAAGGCGGACTCGGAGGCGGACACCGGCTGCCACGCGAAGCGCTCACGCACCACGCGGTGCAGGCCGATGATGTCGTGCTGCGCGTCCGGGCCCACCTGCACGCGCACGCTGTAGTGGTAGATGTCGTCCGTCACGTGCTCGCGCGTGAAGTCCCCCAGCAGGCGCACGTCACAGCTCTCCACCAGGAAGTCGAGCAGCGGCAACCACCGCATCGACAACGCCTGCTCCTGCTCCCCGACCTGCTCCTGCTGCCCGACTTCGGTCCCCACATCCGACTGCTCGGGCAAGGACGACTCGACACCGCATCCCGTCGACAGCAGCGCGAGGGGGAGGATGTGGCGGAAATTGAAACGCATGGGTCCCTCTTCAAGAAACTTCATCAACGAAATAAGCAAAACCGATACCACCTGACCGTCCCGCCCGCCACCCGACAAAGAGGAGACAAAGCAGGAAGTGGGCCAAGCCGATAAGCCCTCGGAAGAAGGGGAATACCTCAAAAAGCTCACCGTCAGCAGTGAAACATCACCACCCCATCAAACAAAAGCCGGCCTTTTTGTCCGAGGAGGCTCCAAGGGTGCGTCAAAAGTGAACTCCTGGATTCAAAAGTGAAGCAGAAAACCCGCGTTCCCCGGCGAGCACGACATGTTTGTCAGGGTGCGTGGACGTTCCCGGCCATCCCCGCGAAACCCGGACGTCGGGCCGTGAACGGGGCGGGGCCCATGCGCCTTGTCGGCGCACGCGAGGGAGACCCACACTCCGAGCCCCCTCCCGCCAGGAGAGCCCCTCTGCCCTTCGCCACGATCGATCCCCGCACCGGTGAGACGCTGCGCACCTTCGCCCCCCACACCTGGGAGCAGGTGGAGGAGCGGTTGGAGCGGGCCGAGCAGGCCTTGCGCGCCCTGCGTGGCACCTCGTTCGCCGAGCGCGCCGGGTGGATGCGGCGGGTGGCCGGGCTCTTGGAGGAGGAGGCGGAGCGGCACGGGCGGACGATGACGCTGGAGATGGGCAAGCCCCTGGAGGCCGCGCGCGCCGAGGCGCTCAAGTGCGCCGCCACCTGCCGCTACTACGCGGAGCACGCCGAGCGCTTCCTGGCGGACGAGCCGGTGGACACCGCGCCCGACACGAGCTTCGTGCGCTACCAGCCGCTCGGGGCGGTGCTGGCCATCATGCCGTGGAACTTCCCCTACTGGCAGGTGGTGCGCTTCGCGGCGCCGGCGCTCATGGCGGGCAACGTGGGTCTGCTCAAGCACGCCCCGAGCGTGCCCGGGTGCGCGCTCGCCCTGGAGGAGCTCTTCGCGCGCGGGGGCTTTCCGCCCGGGGCCTTCCAGACGCTCTTCGTGGAGGTGGCCGAGGTGCGCCGGCTCATCGAGGAGCCCCGCATCAAGGCGGTGACGCTCACCGGCAGCGAGGGCGCGGGGCGGGACGTGGGGGCGCGCGCGGGCGGGCAGCTCAAGAAGGTGGTGCTGGAGCTGGGCGGGAGCGATCCCTTCGTGGTGCTGCCCAGCGCGGACCTGGACGCGGCGGTGGAGACGGCGGTGAAGGCCCGGCTCATCAACACCGGCCAGTCGTGCATCGCCGCCAAGCGCTTCATCGCCCCCGCGTCCATCTACCCCGAGTTCGAGCGCCGCTTCGTCGAGCGGATGCGGCGCGTGGTGGTGGGCGACCCGTTGGAGGCCGGCACGGAGGTGGGGCCGCTGGCGCTCGGGCACATCCGCGACGGGCTGCACGCGCAGGTGGAGAAGAGCGTGGCCGCGGGCGCCACGCTGCTCTTGGGCGGCCAGAAGCCCCCGGGGCCCGGCTTCTGGTACCCGCCCACGGTGCTCGCGAACCCGCCCCCCGGCTGTCCCGCCCACCGCGAGGAGCTGTTCGGCCCGGTGGCGGTGCTCTTCCGGGCGAAGGACACCGAGGACGCGCTGCGCATCGCCAACGACACGCCCTATGGCCTGGGCGCCACGGTGTGGACGCGGGACGAGGCCGAGCAGCGGCTCTTCATCGACGGCCTGGAGGCGGGCACGGTGAGCGTCAACGGCTCGGTGGCGAGCGATCCCCGCCTGCCGTTCGGCGGGGTGAAGCACTCGGGCCACGGGCGGGAGCTGGCGCGCCACGGCCTGCTCGAGTTCCTCAACATCAAGACGGTGCGGGTGAGCCCGTCGCGCGCGCCCGCCAGCACCCAGGCTAACGAGTAGGCACGCGCCCCCGCGGGGCACCCATGCCGGACGGCTCGCCGTGGACCTCCTCCAGGGCGCTGGCCACCGCGTCCATCTCCAGGCCGAGCTGCTCCACGCTCTGGCGCAGGCCCGCGCCCGCCACGTCCGCGCTCGCCGCGTCCGCCGAGCGCACCCGCAGCACCTGCGTGTAGAGGTTCTCCAGCGTGTAGAACAGGCGCATGTGCTCGGCCTCCAGGCGCGAGGCCGCCGTGGCCAGCTCCGCCCGCTGCTGGCGCTGCTCGTCGAGCAGCCGCAGCGTCTTCTCCAGCCGCTCCTTCACCACCGCGTCCGACTCGGACTCCACGCGCGCGCTCAGCCGCGCCCGCTCCGCCTCCAGCCGGCGCTCCTCCTCGGGCGGCGAGAGCGAGCGCAGCTCCCGCTCGCGGCGCGCCAGCTCATGGCAGCTCTTGCGCAGCCCCTCCACCGTCTGCTCCGGCTGGTGCACCACGTCCCGCAGCACCCCGGGCCCCGAGCGCAACTCCCCGAGCAGCTTGTCGCACAGCGTGTCCACCCGTGCCCGGCGGGGATCCTCCGCCTCGCGCGCCGGCTCGGGGGCCGCGGCACGCACCGGCCCGGCCACGGACGTGCCCTGCTCCTGGCCCTCGCCCAGCTGAGCCCGCCGCGCCACCTCCAACTGCCGCGCCCGCCAGAAGGTGCTCGCCGCCGACGAGCCGAGGCCGAGCGCCACGAAGATGAGCCACCACATCTCCTCGAAGGAGTAGAGGGCCATCCCGACCATCACCAGCGCCGCCGCCGCGAACACCGCGCCCTGGAAGGGGTTGGCGCGGGCCTCCTCCCGGCGGCGCTCCTTGCGCGCGCGCTCCCGCTCCCGGCGCTGCTCCCGCCGCTCGCGGCGCAACTCCTTGCGGCGATGCTGGCGCTCCACCCGCGAGGCCCACTTCTCCGCGCGCTTGGAGCTCTTCTCCGCCCACGCCTCCACCTGCCGGGCCCGGCGCTGCGCCCACTGCTCCACGCCCCCGGCGTAGCGCTCCGCCCACTTCTCCCAGTCCGCCCCGCCCTCGCCCTCCAGGCGCTCCCAGCGCGCCCGCTCCCGGGCTTCCATCCGCTCCCACTTCTCCAACCACTCGGCGTGACGCTTCCGGCCCTCGGCGAGGGCATCCATCATGCGGCGCAGGTGCTTCTCGATGGGAGACTCGGGATGGGAGGGAGCCATGGGGCTTTCATCCTGCCCAAGCGGCCCCGCGTCCACCAGATGCGCCGACGCACCGCGCGAGCCCTCGGCACGCCGCGAAGCCAGAACACATCCGAGCCATGGGGAAAAAGTGCGCCGTGGGCCGAGGTGGGGGGATCCTCGGCCCACGAACGCTTCGAACGATACTCCGTCCGAACCTGACAATCCGTGCGCCCACCGCTCGCGGGCGACGACTCAACATACCCCGACATTTCCTGCTTGGCTACAAATTTTCATCGTTGCTGTTAGCCACGCCAGGAGGGAGGGCCGGGAGGCGGACGAGCGGAGGCGTGCGCCGCGGGCGCAACCGGGGGAGAAGTGGGCTAGGGAGGGAATCCTCCCCCCGCCGAGCCAGGGAGCGTGATCGTCGATGAGCGCCACCGAGTCGTCCCGTGCCTTCCGAGTCTTCAGCTGGTTCTCCCTCGTGTGCACCCTGGGCGTGGTGCTGTGGGGCGCCTACGTGCGGGCCACGGGCTCGGGCGCGGGTGTGGGGACCATTGGCCGGTGTGCAATGGCCAGGTGGTGCCGCGCGAGCCCAGCGTGCAGACGCTCATCGAGTACACGCACCGGCTGACCAGCGGGCTGGTGATGGTGTTCGCGGTGGTGCTGTGCGTGTGGGCGCTGCGCGCGCATGCCAAGGGCCACCCGGTGCGCCGGGCCGCGGTCTTCTCGCTCGTCTTCATGCTGACGGAGGCGGCGGTGGGCGCGGGGCTGGTGCTCTTCAAGATGGTGGCGCACAACGAGTCCATCGCCCGGGCCTTCTGGATGGCGGCGCACCTGCTCAACACCTTCCTGCTGGTGGGAGCGCAGGCGCTGACGGCCTGGTGGGCCGGGGGCCGGGAGCGGCTGGTGTTGCGGCGCCAGGGTCTCACGGGGTGGCTCCTGGCGGGCAGCGTGGTGGGGCTCTTGGTGCTGGGGGTGAGCGGGGCGATCGCCGCGCTGGGGGACACGCTCTTTCCGGCCACGAGCCTCACCGAGGGCCTGAGCCAGGACATGTCGCCCACGGCGCACATCCTCTTGCGGCTGCGGGTGCTGCACCCGGTGCTCGCGGTGCTGGTGGGCGCGGGCGTGGTGTTCTCCGCGGCGATGGTGGCGCGGCTGCGGCCCTCGCCCGCGGTGCGGCGCTCGGCGTGGCAGCTCGGGGTGCTCTACGGCCTGCAGTTGTTCGCGGGCATGTTCAACGTGGTGCTGCTCGCGCCCGTGTGGTTGCAGCTCGTGCACCTGCTGCTCGCGGACCTGGTGTGGATCGTCTTCATGCGGCTGGGCGCGGCGGGGCTCGCGCTGGGCGCGCCCCGGGCGGACGTGAAGGTGCGCGCCGTGCTCTCCCCCACCTGAGGCCCCGCGGGCTCACCCCCGCGCGAGCTCCTCGTCGAGGGCGCGCAGGGCCTCCAGCGCCCGCAGGGGCAGGCCGATCCCACCCTCGGGCACCTGGGGCTCGCGCACGTTGACGCGGATGAGCGTCCCGCCCCGGGCCGCCGCGCGCTCGCAGAAGCGCCGCACCGAGGGGACGGCCGTGCCCGCGCCGCACTCGACCACGGCGAGCGAGCCGGGCTCCACTCCTCCCAGCCACCGGGCCAGCCGCGCCTCCTGCTCCCGGGTGCGCGAGTCGTCCCACTCCCCGTCCCCGAACATGAGGATGTTGGGCCGCAGGAGCGCCCCACAGTGGGAACAGGAGGGCAGCGCGCCCGGGCCCGGAAGGACTCCGGCTCCACGTCGACGGAGAAGGACGCGGCGGACTCCACCCCGGCGCAGCCCTTCAGGCACTGGGTGAAGTGGATGGAGCCATGCACCTCGAGGACACGCTCCTCGGGGAAGCCCGCCTTCTGGAACTGGCCGTCGACATTGGAGGTGAAGACGAAGGCGCCGTGGGGCATGCGCTCGGCCCAGGAGCGCAGGAGCGCGAAGCCCGGGTGGGGCAGCGTGTCGCGGTACAGGTGGAGCCGGTGGCCATAGAAGCCCCAGGCGAACGCGGGATCCTGCTCGAACCAATGCGGGTTGGCCATGGAGGCGAAGTCGAGCCCGAGCTTCGCGTACGGGGGGTAGGCCTTCCAGAAGCCCTCGGTGCCCCGGAAGTCGGGCAGACCCGAGTCCACCCCCATTCCCGCCCCCGCCCCGATGAGCAGGGCACGCGCGGAGCGGAGCACCTCGGCGGCACGGCGCAGTTCCTGGTTCATGTCACCAGTGTACCCCCGGAGCGCCCCACGACCCAGCGCCGCGGGCTGAAGACAGGCATGCTGTGAACCCTTGGGAAGGTCCACACGCGGGAGCACTTCATGTCGACGGATGACCAGCACACCCTGGCGGCGCCCGGGCCGGGCCAGCGCCTCGCGGTCCCGCGCTGGGCGGACCTCCTCGCCGTGCACCACGCCGCCCTGCGCCGCTGGGAGGAAGTGCTGACCGGCCCGGACGACTCGCTGCGCCTGACGGTGCTCACCGTCTACGTGAAGCTCGAGCACCTGGGCTTGTGGGGCTTCGTCGGCGAGCCGCTGCAAAGCCCCGATGGGGTGCAAAGCACCGGGGGCGGCCGGCTCGAGTTCAGGTGCCCGGATGTCCCCGGTCTCAAGCAGGCCCTCCGGGCGCGGGAGGACTTCACCTCTCCTGAGGACTCGCCCAGGGACTGGTCCTGCCGCGAGCTGAGGAAACGCGGCTCGCTCCACTTCAAACACTTCAGCGGGTGGACCGACGAGGTGGTCCAGGCCCACATCGACAAGGAGGGCCTGTACCTCAAGGGGTGGCGCAACCTCTTCCTCCCCATCCAGGCGGTGCTGCACCTGCTCGACGCGCGCGCCAATGGCTACACGGATGTCTTTGGCATCCGCGACCTCCTGCTCGCGCAGGGCCTGGATCCGGTGGCGCTGGGAGGCAGGTGACGGACGGCGCGCGAAGCGCATGCAACGGATTGAAAACCCATCGGCTCCAAGCCAAAGAAAAACAAAGGAAGCATTTCCTGCTCTCCCCGCCTCGCTCCTTCCATTCTTCAACTTTTCCCAGACACCAAGAAAACCTCCGTGCTTCCCGCGAGGAGTATCCGCCGTGGTGCTCTTCAAACAGCCTGGGTTTTCCGTTATAACTATCATCTTCCCGGCGCGTGCCGGGATGGCTGTCTTGAAACATGGGAAGGAGCAGCAATGCGGAAGCCCCCCTCCTGGTTGGCCTGGAGTCTCGTCGCGCTCACCGCGCCCGCCGCGTACGCGGAGCGAGCCTGGTATGAGAAACCTCAACCCGATATCGCACCGCCCTCCACGTTCCTGCGCAAGCAGGCCGAGGACATCTCCGACAACCTGCCCCACCGGTTGGGCGAGCAGCAGAAGGAGCTGCGGGCCCAGGCATTGAAGGAGCGCCTCTCGGGCAGCGGCCAGGGCAAGGTGCACCGCGTGGGCCGCGGCAAGTTCGTGGAGCTGGAGCTGGAGCGCACGGATCGGGTGTTCGTCATCCTGGTGGAGTACGGCACGCAGGTGCACCCGGTGCTCGGTGACCCCGCCACCAACCCGGGCGGTGACGCGCCCGGACCGGTGCACAACCTGATTCCGGCGCCGGACCGGGTGAAGGACAACACCACCATCTGGCAGCCCGACTACGACCGCGCGCACTACGAGAAGCTCTACTTCGACACGGCACCGGGCGCCGACTCGGTGGCCAACTACTACAGGGCGGCGTCCTCGGGCCGCTACACCATCGAGGGCGCGGTGTCCGAGTGGGTGCGCGTGCCCTACAACTCCGCGCGCTACGGCAACAACCTGTGCGGCTCGACCAACTGCTCCAACTCCGTGTGGCCGCTGGTCAGCGACGCCATCAAGACGTGGACGCAGAACCAGCTCGCCTCGGGCAAGACACCGGAGCAAATCAAGGCCTACCTGGACACGTTCGACGTGTGGGACCGCTACGACTTCGACGGTGACGGCGACTTCAACGAGCCGGATGGCTACATCGACCACTTCCAATTGGTGCACGCGGGCTCGGGCGAGGAGACCGGCGGCGGCGAGCAGGGCACCAACGCCGTGTGGAGCCATCGCTGGTTCGCGTACAGCACCGGCCTGAGCGCGGACGGCCCGGGCCCCAACTACAACCCGAACGGCGGCACGCGCTTCGGGGCGGGCATCGACAAGTGGGTGGGCGACTACACCATCCAGCCGGAGAACGGCGGCCTGGGAGTGTTCGCGCACGAGTACGGCCACGACCTGGGCCTGCCGGACCATTACGACGGCCGGCGGACAATGGCACCGGCTTCTGGAGCATCATGTCCAGCGGCTCGTACCTCAACGATGGCACCCAGGACATCGGCTCGCGGCCGGGTGACTTCTTCGCCTGGGACAAGCTGCAGCTGGGCTGGCTGGACCATGACGAGGCCAGGGCCGGCAAGCGCTCCAACCACAAGCTGGGCCCCGCGGAGGTGACGTCGCGCCACGCGGCGCAGGCGCTGCTGGTGAGCCTGCCGCCCAAGCCCCGGCCCCAGGTGACCACCCCGCCCTTCGCCGGCCAGTACGCCTGGCAGGGCGGCGCGGCCAACAACCTGGACCGCACGTTGGTGAAGACGCTGAAGCTGCCCTCCAAGACACCCATCACGCTGTCGCTCCAGACGTGGTTCGACATCGAGGAGGACTGGGACTACGGCTACATCGCCCTCGCCGTGGACGAGGGGGACTTCATCCACCTGCCCAGCAGCGTCAGCCGCACCACCAACCCCAACGGCAACAACCTGGGCAATGGCATCACCGGCCTGTCCAACGGCTGGGTGCCGCTCACGTTCGACCTGAGCGCCTACGCGGGCAGGAAGGTGACGCTGAAGCTGCGCTACAAGACGGACGGCGCGGAGTTCGGCAAGGGCTTCCTGGTGGACGACGTGCGGGTGACGGCCAGGAACAAGACGGTGTTCGCCGACGGCGCGGAGGACGGCGAGGACGCGTGGGACGAGGCGACGTTCTTCCTCGGCGACGGCGCGCACATCTTCCATGACCACTACTACCTGGCCGAGTACCGCCAGTACCGGGGCTACGACGAGGGGCTGTTCACGGGCCCCTACAACTTCGGCTTCTCCGCGGACGGCCTCCCCGACTACGCCGAGCGCTACGCCTACAACCCCGGCCTGCTCATCACGTACTGGGACACGTCCGTGTCCGACAACCGCGTGTCGGTGCACCCGGGCGAGGGCCGCATCCTGCCCATCGACGCGCGTCCGCGACCGCTCGTCCGCGCGGATGGCCGCTACTGGTCCGGCCGCGTGCAGACGCATGACGCGACCTTCGGCCTGGAGCCCAGCTTCCCCCTGTCGCTCAAGCCCAATGGCCAGCCGCGCGAGGACTACCCCTCGCAGCCCGCGGTGCGGGTGTTCAACGACCTGAACACCTTCTGGTACCCCGAGCAGCCCTACGCGGGCGTGAAGGTCCCCCCACGGGCACCCTCATCGAGGTCCTGAGTGAGAAGGACGAGGCGACGGTGCTGCACGTGCGCGTGCGTCCGGTGGACTGATTCACCCAGGGGGAGCGGGGCGACCACGTGGACGCTCGCCTCGCTCCCAGCCCTCGTCCCCCACCTGTCTGGGTAGAATCAACCCCACTTGCCTCTCGAAGGGTGTGGAACGTGAGCCAGACGGGCCCGCCCGGGTGCCGTCCAAGACCCACCGTCCTGCTTGTCCTCGAGAGGGAAATGCCCCGGGTCCTGCCGCCGCCTCCGTAAACTTCCAGGCGAAGGGCGGCCCTCCGCGCAACGCAACTGGTGAATTCCATCTCGAGCGTGCTCTTCCCGCACCGCCACGAGCGTGGGAATCGTCAAGGCCGACGCGAAGAGAGTGCCCCCATCGCGGCGCCTGGGTACGGATGACCTCAGAAGGCACCCGCCGGGGCATCTGGACCCCCCCCTTCCACCCCTCTCCGCCCCCACCGCTCGCTCCAGCTCCCGCCCCGGGAGACAAGGAGAGCACTCAACCAGACGTGTCCGGGACGACCCTGTAAAAACGGGAATTCTTCCTCTGTAGAAAGGGGGGTTCGCGGGCGTGAAGCCCGGAGGTGGAACCGGAGCGGGAGGCCCGCCCGACGCACGCCCAGGCGCCCGGGCTCCAACGCCCAGGCCCGGCTGTTGCAATGGGGCCTCGCCAACGTTTCACCACCGGAGAGACACCATGGCTCATCAAAATCGGCGCGCAACCTGGCTCGTGGCCCTCTACGGTTCCGCCCTCCTGGGTCTCGTGAGCTCGTGCGGTGGCGTCCCGGAGCAGGAGTCTACTCCCGCCGCGCGGACCCTGGCCACGCGCGCGGCGGCGATGGGAGCGCCGTCGATGATCGTCTACAGCCCGGACGACACCATCGATCAGTCGACCCTCGCGCCCCTGGGCGCACCCGAGTCGCTGGGGGGCCGGGTCCTGCAGGGCTCCCCCACCCTCTCCGCCCGCGTCGACTACAGCGCGGGGGGCATGACGGCGGGCATCTTCAAGGCCACCACCGGCCGCATCGAGATCACCTTCCCCTTCTCCGAGCACGCCACCATCCTCGTGGGCGAGGTCACCATGACCGACGAGTCGGGCCAGTCCCACACCTTCAAGAAGGGGGACAGCTACTTCATCCGCCAGGGGCAGGTCGTCCTCTGGGACGTGCGGACCCCGTACGTCATCAAGAGCTTCTTCAACATCACCGAGCCGGCCCAGCCGTGAGCCGGCTCCCCCTGGGGCGCCCGAGGCACGGCCGTCACCAGGAGCACTCCAGGTCGACGCTGAGCGGGCCCGTCCTGCGCGCGCGGACACTCACGGGCGTCAGGCCCATCCGCCGCGAGATCGCCTCGATGGACCCCTCGTGGTACGCGAGCGGCATGAAGGAAACCTGGACGGAGAGCACCCCCTGGTCCAGCCGGGGGAAGGACAGCGCGGGCTTGCCATAGCTCGTCAGGCCCTCGTAGAGCGTCTGTAGCGCGAACATCAGCCGCTGCGGACGGGTTCCCGTCTGTTGCAGCACCGCGCGCCCGACCGGGGTGTCCATGTAGCTCTCGCCCCCCTGGCACCCAACTGCCGCAGCACCTCCTCGACACTTCCATACCGGCCACTCAGGGACTCGGCCGCGGTGGAGATCAACAACAGGAGCGAGCGGGTGGGGTAATGGAAGAACTCCACGAAGGACGTCTCCCCACTCGCCTCCAGGCAGCGCCGCACCACCTCGTCGTCACCACCCAGCTCCCTGACCGCCTTCAACATGGAGGGGAACAGGAAGCCACGCGTCGTGAACTCCGGCGTCGCGAGCCGCAATCGCTGTTGGAGATCCTGCTCCGCTGTCTCCGCGGAGTCGCTGCCCGAATTGGATCCGGTACTCATGTGCACGAGGGGCGGCACCCAGGGACGAAGAGGCGCCACCGCTCCGGATGCTACTACGAATCCGCGCGCCCCTCATCGCCACGCACCTAGCTCCGCAGTCCCCGGGGCACCACCACCCGCTCGACGAGCCCGAACAACCCGCTGACGAGCAGCGCGAGCCCCGCGGCGGGAACGGCCCCCTGGAGGATGAGCGAGGTGTCATCCAACCGGATGCCCGTGAGAATGGGTTGGCCGTAGCCGCCCGCGCCGATGAGCGCGCCCAGCGTGGCGGTGCCCACGTTGATGACCGCCGACGTCTGGATGCCCGCGAGGATGGACGGAGCGGCCATGGGCAGCTCCACGAGGCGCAGCCGCGCACCGGGAGGCAGGCCGAGCGCCTCGGCGGACTCGCGCACCTCCGGGGGAATGCCCACGAGCCCCGCCGCCGTGTTCCGGATGATGGGCAGCAGGCTGTAGAGGAACAGCGCCACGATCGCCGGCCGCGCCCCGATGCCCAGCAGTGGAATCATGAACACCAGCAGTGCGAGCGAGGGCACCGTCTGGATGATGCCCGCCAGCGCGAGCACGCCCCGCCCGAGCCTCGGCCGGCGCGCCACCAGCACCCCCAGCGGCACCGCCACGGCGATGGCCCCGAGCAACGACAGGCCCACGAGGAACAGGTGCTCGCGCGTGTGCCCCCACACACTCCGCAGCACGCTCTCCCCCCGCACCGTCACCGCGAGGCCCAGCTCGCGCTCGAGGAACGTGGCCGCCACCTGACGCTCGGGCACCCGCTGGAGCTTCGCGCTCGCGTTGAGCGCCACCATCTCGGACGCGGAGACGCGGCCCTCCAGGCGCTCGAGCGCGGCCACCACTTGAGGGGCCCGCTCCGCGAGCTCCGCCCGGTACAGCAGCACGGCGTCATAGGCGGGGAAGTGGTGCAGGTCGTCCTCCAGCACGCGCAGGCCGTAGTAGGCGATCTCCGCGTCGGTGGAGTACAGGTCCGTCACCTGCAGGGCACCGCTCTCCAGGCCCCGGTACGCCGGGTCATGGTCGAGCCCGCGCACCTCCGTCTGGGGCAGCGCGTAGCGCGCGCGCAGCGAGGGCCAGCCATCGGCGCGGTCCATGAACTCGTTGCTGAAGGCCAGACGCAGCTCCGGGTGCTGGCGCAGGTCCGACAGCGTGCGGATGTTCAGCCGCGCGGCCTCCTCCTCCTTCATGCCGAGCGCATAGGTGTCATTGAAGCCCAGGAACACGCCCAGACGCACGCCCTCGGCGGCGAGCGCCTCGCGCAGCGCCTCGTCATTGGGCAGGGCACGGCCGGCGAAAAGCTCCTGGCGCAGCGTGCCGGTGTACTCGGGGTACACGTCGATGTCTCCGCGCCGCAGGGCCTGCCAGAGCACCTGGGTGCCTCCGAGCTCGCGCCGGTGCTCGACCCGCGCGCCCGTGCTCCGGGCGAGCTGCGTCGCCATGTCTCCGAGGATGACGGACTCGGTGAACTTCTTGGAGCCCACACGCACCGTGGGGCCGTCCGCGGTGGCCCCCGAGCACGCGCACAGCACCAGCAGCACCCACGCGGCGAACCACCTCATCGGGAGACGCCCTCCAGGGGCAGGCGCTGGGCCTGGAAGAAGCGGGTGACGAAGGGATCCGCCGGCACGCGCGCAAGCTCCGTGAGCGGCCCCTGCTGCACGACGCGGCCCTCGCGCAGCAGCACCGCGTGCTCGCCGAGGAAGGCCCCCTCCGCCAGGTCATGCGTGACGAGCACCACCGTCTTGCCGAGCCGGGAGAAGATGTCGCGCAGATCCTCCTGCAACTCATGGCGGATCATCGGATCCAACGCCCCGAGGGGCTCGTCGAGCAGGAGCACGTCCGGCTCGAGCATCAACGCGCGCATGAGGCTCACGCGCTGGCGCTGGCCTCCGGAGAGCTGGCCGGGGTATCGGCCGAGCGCCTCGGCGGGAAAGCGCGTGAGGGCCACGAGCTGCTCCAGCCGCGCGCGCACACGCGCCTGGGGCCACTTCAGGTAGCACGCCATGAGGGTGGCGTTGCCCTCGGCGGTGAGGTGCGGGAAGAGGCCGCCGCCCTGGAGCACGTAGCCGATGCGCCGCCGCACCTCGAGCAGGTCCTCCTCCCGCAGGGCCTCGCCCCGGAAGAGGACGCGCCCCGAGTCGGGACGCAACAGTCCATTCATCAGCCGCAGCACGGTGGACTTGCCGCAACCACTCGGGCCCAGGAGGACGGTGGTGCGCCCCTCGGGCACCCGCAGATCCAACGGGTGCAGGGCCCACGTATCACCGAAGCGCTTGGAGACCTGCTCGAACTGGAACACGCGCCACCCTTCTCCGCCCCAGGATGGGGCCCATGACCGCGTGTTACTCCGCGCGTCCCCCGGGGACCACCACGTTCCGTCCTCCGGTCGAGGGAAGCACCGGAGCCGTTCGGGACTCGACGGCCTCCGCGGGGAAGAGCGCCTCGGCGCGCACCACGGGCAGGCCCGCGGGCTGGCGCTGGAGGAAGGCGATGAGCCGCTCGCGCACGATGCACCGCAGGTCGAACGCCTTGCCCGCGTCCGCCGCGCTCACCAGCGCGCGCAACGTCATCGTCCGCTCGCTGAAGCCCGTCACCTGCAGCCCCTGCACCTTGCCGTCCCACAGCGCGCGGCCCTCGTCGTGGAGGATCCGCGAGAGCTCGGCCCGCACCGCCGCCACGTCCGTGCGGTAGTCCACGTACAGCTCCGCCGTGCCGAGGATCTCCGGCGACACCTTGCTCCAGTTCTGGAAGGGCTTGTCGAGGAAGTGCGTCATCGGCACCACCAGCCGCCGCAGGTCCCACACCTTCACCACCACATAGGTGAGGGTGATCTCCTCGATCCATCCCCACTCGTTCTCCACGATGACGGTGTCGCCGATGCGCACCGGCTGGGTGATGGACAGCTGGATGCCCGCGAGCAGGGTGGAGATGGACTTCTGCGCCGCGAGGCCCAGCACCAGGCCGGCGATGCCCGCCGAGGCCAGCAGCGACACACCCACGTTGCGCACGGCCTCGAACTGCAACAGCAGCAACGACGCGGCGATGACATAGGTGGCCGCCTCGACAATGCGCCGCATCACCACGAGCTGGGTGCGCAGCCCTCGCGCGCGGCCCACGTCCTGGCCCGCCTGCTCCACCACCTTCTGCTCGAGGAAGCCCGCCGACAGCTTGACGAAGCGCAAGACGAACCACGCCGCCGACACCAGCGCCAGCGAGCGCGCCCCCAGGTCCACCGCCTTCTGCGCGGGCGGCGGCAACAGCAACAGCCGCGAGCCCACCGCGCCCAGCAGCGCCACGAGGGCGAAGCGCATCGGCCCCCGGCCCGCCGTGAGCATCTGGTCATCCCACCCGGACTTCGTCAGCCGTGCCGCGCGGCCTCCCAGCCAGTGCACCCACTTCTCCAGCACCTGGCTCGCCAGCAACACCACGCCCGCGAGCAGCACGAGCCCCAGCCACTGCCACAACTCCAGCACCCACGCCGGGCGCACGAAGAAGAACGACGGCAGGCGCTCGAGCAGCGGCGAGCCATGCTCCTCGAAGAGCGCGTCGATGGCGCGCACCGTCCCCTCGCTGAACACCCAGATGGGCGTCCCGTCCGGCCCCTCCACCCGGCGCAACCGGATGTCGCGCGTGCCCCGGGCCAGGGGCACCTGCCCCAACGACACACTGGTCGCCCCGGGCGTGTCCCCCAGGGGCTCCTGGCCGATGCGCGTGAAGTCGAACCACATCGCCCGGTCCAACACGAACATCAGCCGCCGCCCGAGCCGCTCGCCTTCCGCCCGCTGCTGCTCGGGCGGCAGGTGCGACAACCACAGGTAGTGCGGCAGCAGCGCCATGTACCGGGCATGCGAGCCTCCAGGAAGCCCGTCACCGTGGCCAAGGGCGTCTGCCGATCCACCTCCGGTGGCGGCTCGCCGAGCCCTTCGTTGAGCCCGCCCGCGAGCGCGAGCGCGGACACGGGCGACAGCAGCAGCAGGAGGACGAGGAGGTTTCGGTGCATCAGGGTTCCCAGGACAGGGCCTCACGGGAAGGAACCACCACCGCATCCCCTCCACCGACCGCGTTCCCCTCCCCCTTAAACTAGTTTGAGGGCAAATGAAACCCGGGTTACCCGGAGCGTTTCGCCAAGTGGGCGGGCAGGCAGGCGGCGCATCCCTCACTCGCACGCGACCTGGGCACACTGGCCCCACATCCCCCGCCGGGCGCGCCGGGCCGCCGACTCGAGCGCCTGGAACTCCGAGCGCCGCGAGCCTCCCGCCGGGGGCACGTAGAGGACGCACGCATAGCCCTCCTGCGCGAGCAGGCTGTTCACCTCGCGCCCGTCCACGCTCACGTAGGCGAGCAGCCGCCCATACCGGTCCGTGCAGGCCTCCCCGTACGTCAGCCGGACCACGCGCCCCTCGACGAGCGAGCGGTTGAAATCCCGGGACTCGGCGCCGAAGCAGTCGCGCTTGCCCCCGGTGCTCTCCGGCGTGTCCACGAGCAGGTAGCGCACGCGCTCGCCGCTCTGGAGCACCACCGTGTCCCCATCCACCACCCGTGACACCACGCCCCCACCCGGGCCACAGGCCGACTCCGAGCCGCACCCGCTCCCCCCCGAGCCCCCACACCAGCACTCCCAGCCGGAACCACCGTCCGCTCACGGCGCGCATGGAAGGTTCTCCTGTCCGGGCGTGCCCCGCTCCCCCGCCGTGCCATAGCGCACCCCCTCTGGTGCCGGGCACTCGCGCGTGCCCTCCCATTGCCTGGACACGCCCGGCACCGCGGCCCCCGTCCACGTCGCCTCCGCCAGCACCACTCCCTCCAGCGACAACCGGAGCGCGTGGGCTCCCGCGGTGTTGCTCAACCCGAAGCCAAAGGTACCCAACACCGGAGGCAGGCCCCCATTGAGCGAGGGCTCATCCCCATGCGCGAGCACGGCGTAGCTCCCGGCCCGCATCTCCAGACACCTCGGCGGAGCATCGAGCACGCTCCGGCCACCACTCTCGTTCGCGAGTGTCACGCCATTGAGGTCCACGTCCCTCCGCGCGTACACCTCCACCCATTCCCCCTGCGCATCCGCGACGGCCTTCGGATCGGCCATCACCTCGGTGAGGACGAGGTCCCCGGGAAGCGGTCGCGACACACGCCTCGACAGGCCCGTGCGCGGGGACAGACACGTTCCCGAGGACACACCCGCGTCCGCGCCAGACGGCTCCGGGCAGGCGGAGTTGGGAGCACCGGGGCTCGCCCGGACCCCGCCATCCGGGGACTCCGGCGTGTCACACCACCCGTCCGGCGCGTCGTTGTCGAAGGCATCCGGAACGCGCCGGCCGTCATAGCCTCGCGACACCCCGGCCCGGCTCGTCTTCGAATAACGCACCTCATCCACCACCACCTCCCCGCATCTCAACCCCACGACGCCCCCCGCGTTGCCCAGCACGCGCAGGGCATCGCCATACGAATGGTCCACGTGCGCCGGCAGCTCCCCGGCCCGCACGTCCCCGAGCACCACGTAGTCCTTCGCGGCCACTGGCACGGACTCCTCGAAGAGGTACGCCCGCTCCTGGGTGCCATCCACGCGCGCCGAGTAGAGCATCAACCCGCGCAGCTCCACGGCGAAGCGTCCGGGGTTGTACAGCTCCATCCACTCCTGCCCGGTGTCCGTCCCCTCGGGATTCGGCAGCAGCTCGGTGATGACGAGGTCTCCCGGACGCCAGCCCTCGCACGTGGACTCCTCGCTCCGCGAGGGCTCCTCACACGCACCTCCCACGAGCATCAGGGCCGCGAGCACCCAGGGCCCGCGCGGAGAACACTTCCAGGTCGGCTCCATGCGCGTCATCAGAAGCGGCCCTCCACGTCCAACCGGACGACGTGCCACGGAGACTCGGGAGGCGTGACCGCGCCCTCAGGCGACTTCAGATCCAGGATGACCTCGTATCGGACGCGCGTGCTCCACCCGGACACGAGCGCCCAGGCCACCTCCAGCGACGTGCGCAGGGTCTGGGACAACCGCGTCGCCTCGGCGAGATCCTCGTCCCGCCAGCTCACGCGTCCGTGCAGTCGCAGCGAGGACACGGGACGCACACTCACGTCCACCAGCGCCTGCCCATCCTGGCGCACGCCCTCGGGGCGTTGGCGACTGCCCATCCAGGTGTGCTGGTACTGCGCCGCCAGGGCCCACTCCTCGACGGGCGCGAACCGCACCCGGCCCGCGATCCGGGAGCGCTCCCCCGCGCAAGGCTTGGGCTCACCGTCCGGTGACATCCCCTCGTCCCCCTCGAAGCACAGCCCGGGACCATCGCGGCCCAGGTCCTTGTTCTGGTGCTCCACCCACACCGAGGGCCGCAGCTCCGGCATGCCCTGGAAGTCCACCCGGACCGAGCCCCCGTGATGCACTGGCCCGGGAGTGCTCCCTCCAGGCGGTCGCGTCCACACGTCCCACTGCCCCACCAGCCGCCACGCGTCATCCGCCGTCGAGAAGAGGGAGCGCAGCCGGGCCCCCATCTCGTTGCTCGCGCGCAGTCCTCGCCACTCGTCGGGGCTGGAGAGGGCACGGCCGTAGGGATTGTCGAAGTCCCGCCCGTAGTACCGCAGGGACACCTCCAACTCCCGGGAGCGCTCACCGAGCACCGTGCGCTGGAGCACCCCGACCCCACCCGCGCCCACGGGACCCGAGAAGCTCCGAGCGCCCTCGAGGAAGAGGTTCACCGGCCCCGTGCCCCAGGCGGCATCCACGCCCAGCGCGCCATAGGCGCCTCCCCCGGGATAGCGGGCCTGCTCGCGGAAGTCGGGCGACAGCCCCGTCACCGCCCATCGCGGCCGGGCGCCCCACCCCGTCACGCCCACGCGTGCTCGCGGCGAGAACCCCACGCTGGCATGTCCCCCCGCCGCCAGCTCCTGGAAGACATCCGGCAGCGTGCGCGAGACGAAGCGCGCGGAGCCGGACGTCTTCGTCCCGGGCAGCACCACGTCCGGCGCCTCGCACGTGCGCGCGTCCTTCGTGGACGGACATGTCCTCGGCTCGAACAGCTCGTATTGGGAGAGGCCTCGCGACTGGTAGGAGCCGAAGCCCGTGAACGACAGCGTCACGTCCTCCACCCGCCCCTGGACATGGCCCACCGCGCCCCGGAAGCCCTCCGTCCAACCGAAGTCCGGCGTGACGCGCCCCTGGAACGCCTCGGCCTCGCAGGCCCCCGGCCCCGTCAACACACACCGCCGCTCGGGCGCACCGGGAGCAACGAAGTCCTCATCGGGCACGAAGCCATCGGGTGCCGGGCGGCCCGTGGTGTCCAACGTGAGGCGCTGGCCAAAACCCAGCCGGTACGTTCCCACCAGCACCGAGGCGTGCGCGCCCTCCCACCGCGCATACAGCTTCGGCAGCCGCATCCCCACCGAGGGCAGCTCCGCCACCAGGGCCCGGCGCTTCGAGTCGTAGCGCACGCCCTCCAGGTGTCTGCGCGTGAGCGAGACGCCCCCTCCGGCATGCAGGCCCCAGGGTCCGTCCACCCGAGCCTGGAGCAACAGCGGCGGCACCCACGCATCCGCCGCGCCCTGAGCGCCCATCAGCCGCACGCGCCCGGAGACCTCCCGCGCTCCCCGCTCCGGCTCCACGAGGAAGGCCCGGAGCTGGCGCAGCCGCCCGGGCGTCAGCAGTCCCGCCTCCACGAGCGCCGCGCCCTCCATCGAGCCCCCCTGCTCCCGGTACGCGAGCAGCGCATCCACCTGCGCCCACGTCAGTCCAGGCAGGGCGAACACCACCTCGCGCGAGGCCGTGCGGAGATCGACCCCCGTGCGCAGCAGCTCGCCCAGCGCCTCGAAGTCCTCGTCCCCGAGGGCGCCCTCCTCATACAGCGCGCGCAGCGCCGCTTCGTCCTCGAGGGGACGCGCGTCCGCGTACGTCTCGGCGGAAGCACGTTGGGCAAGGAGGGAACACCACGTCGTCACCAGGAGCAGGAAGCGGACACGTCGCACGCGGACAGCGCTCTGCACGAAGGAGACCAGCGAGGACACCTCGGCGATCCCACCTCCGAGGTGTCCCGCGCGACGTCATCCCGTCCAGCCCGCGGACGTGGGAGGCCCGGGCGGCGCCGGGCTCAGGCGCCCACGCCGCGCGACAGCTCGCTCATCACGGGGCGGCGCGAAGGGGCTCTCGCTTCCTCCCGAGCGGCGGGCTCGGCCTCGCCCTTCGTGGTCAGTTCCTTGGCCAGCCGCCGCCCCAGGACGATGCCCAACGACAGGCTCACCAGCAGACCGGCCACCGAGGCCACCGTCGTCCACGTCTTGCCCTGGCTCAACGAGCTGCCGAAGAACGTGGTGAGCAGGGTGCCCGGCACGCTGCCCACGACGGCGCCCAGGGCCAGCGGCCAGAACCGGGCCCCGGCGGCGGACGCGGCGGCCAGCATCACGTCCGCGGGGATGACCGAGTTGACGCAGGCGAGGAAGCCCACCTGGAAGCCATGTCTGCGGGCCGCGCGTTGGATGCCATCGTGCCGGTGCCCCGCCAGCCGCTTCATGGGCCCCCGGCCAAAGCGGCTCGACAACAGATGGATGAGGGCGGTGGCGAGCAGGCTGCCCACGAGCGCGTAGACGGTCCCCATGAGCGTGCCGAAGAGGATGCCGCCCACCGCCGCGAAGAGTTGTCCAGGCAACAGTGACACCGGGCGCGCGCCCAGCAGGAGCACGAACACCAGGGGGGCCCAATGTCCCAGGGGCCGTAACAGTCCGGACAGGTGCTGTTGATCGAGGTACTGGGGCCCCACAATCCGGAGGGCGACGAGCAGACCAACGGAGATGCAGAGCGGGGCCACGAGCTTGAGCCCGAGCTTCAACTTCCCGCTCTTGGTGTGTCCGTGCATGAGCATGGCGCTAAGGTGGCGGCCCTGCGCGCCCCCGGCAATTCCCACCCTCCGAGTGACTGGATGCCGAGCAGCCGGGCGTGTTCCCGGGGCCTTGCGTCGGGTGCCGTTCATTGCGGCACGGAGACTTGACGACTCGACCGGAAGTGTTTGACGCGGGGTGCGACCCATCTATCGTGAATGTCCCCCTTTCACTGGTCCCCTCGTCCCATGGGTCACGTCCACATCATTCGCGACTTCTACTCTCCGTCGGAGGGCTTCTCCCGAACGGTGCGCATCTACACGCCGGATGGATACGACCAGGGTTCTGCCCACCGCTATCCCGTGCTCTACATGCAGGACGGGCAGAACGTCTTCGCGCACCCCGAGTCGGCGCGCTTCGACACCTGGTGCGCCAACACGGCCCTGGAGCAACGGGTGCACGAGCACCGCCTGGAGCCCTGGCTCATCGTGGGCATCGACTCGGGCATGGGGCGCCTGGACGAGTACTCGCCCTGGAGCCGGGGTGATGCCTACGCGCGCTTCCTCGTCGAGTCGCTCAAACCCTATATCGATGGCACCTACCGCACGCGCCACCAGCCCGAGTGGACGGCCGTCATGGGCTCGTCCCTGGGCGGGCTGATTTCCCTCTATCTGGGCATGCGCTACCCGGACGTGTTCGGCCGCATCGGGGCGCTGTCGCCCTCGGTGATGTGGAACGACTACCGGCTCTTCCAGCACTGGACGGCCCACACCCACCGCTGGACGCGCATCTACCTGGACGCCGGCACCCACGAGTGGATCAACCCCGCGGGCACGCCCCTGCCCTACGGCGAGGCCACGCGCGACTTCTACCTCCACCTCAAGCGGCTCGGGTACGCGGACCACGAGCTGCGACTGGTGTTGGACGAGCACGGCATCCACCACGAGAAGGATTGGCAGCGGCGCCTGCCCGACGCGATGCAGTGGCTGCTGAGCTGAGCGCCGCCCCGGCGCCCGCTCAGAGGGTCGCCTGCACCAGACGCACCGCCGCGCGCATGGCGTCCATGTCCTCGTGGCGGGTGAGGTACATCTCGTTGCCCATGGCGGCGTGAAAGACGGCGGGCATCTCCTGGTGCATCAGGAGCGAGCCGCCCAGCCGGGACACCAGCTCCGCGTGCGAGTGGCGGTACTGACGCATGGCGCGCCGGGAGCTGTGACAGACGTGGTAGCGGGGTGAATAGGAGAAGCCCCGCACGTCGTCGCCGGTGAGCAGCCGGGCCCAGAGCCGGTACACGTCGATTTCACACGCGTAGTTCATCATGTCCGTCATGAAGGCGCCGGGGGGACGCAGGTTGGCCTCCAGGACGACGAAGCCACCATCGGACAGGCGGAAGAACTCCAGGTGGAACCAGCGCTCGCGCAGCCCGAGCGCCTGCACGGCGCGGCGGCCGAGCGCCTCGAGCGCGGGGGGATGTCCCGGAGGCTCCAGAAGGAGATGTCGCGCTGCTCGAGCACCACCTCCATGACGCCATCGCTGTACTCGTGGCTGAGGCGGAAGATGATTTCGCCGTCGCGGTCCACGAGTCCGTCATAGGTGACGATGGCGCCGCGCACGAAGGCCTGGGCGACGTAACCGGTGAGGGCGGAGCCGGAGAAGGCGTGGTCGACGTCCGCGTCGGAGTTGACCTTGAAGGTGCGGGCGGCGCCAACGCCGACGTCGGGCTTGAGGACGAGTGGGTAGCCGACGTCACGGGCGAAGGCCTTCACCCCGGCCGCGTCGCGCACGCGGATGCAGCTCGGGTGGGGCACGCCGGCCTGCTTGAAGACATCGTGCATGCCGAGCTTGCTGCGCAGCCGGTCGATGTCGGCGGGACGCAGGCCGGGGACATTGAAGTCCTCGCGCAGCTGGGCCTCGATGCCGAGCCACGTCTCGTTGAGCGAGTCGATGCGATCGATGCGGCCATGGCGCCAGGTGAAGTAGGCGATGGCGCGCAGGACGGCGTTGGGGTCGTGGAGGTTGGGGACGAAGAAGTACTCGGAGAGGGCCTTGCGCAGCTCGGGGCGGAGGGTCTCCTGGGGGGTGTCGCCGAGCCCCAGCACGTTGACGCCACGCTCACGCAGGGCGGTGACGAAGTGGAAGAAGTGGGGCGGGAAGTGGGGCGAAATGAAGACGACGTTCATGGTCGGGCAGGGGCGGAGGACGCGCCCCGCGACCATAGCGCAACCCCGCCCCCGGCCTACTTCCCCGCGGGGCAGCTTGGGGGTGAAAGGTTGACTACTTCAGCTCCGGTGCCGTTCGGCCACGCGGTAGAGCCAGGTGAGGGAGTAGTCCAGCAGCGCCTGCCTCGAGCCCATGTAGTGGCGTGCCCGGACGAAGGGAAACCACACGCGGTTGCCCACGCGTACCTGGGCTTCCTCGAGCTTCTCGCGCGGTATCCAGCTCCTCCCAGGTGACGTACCAGGACCTGGCCGAGGTACGCGCCGATGGCGGGTATCGCGTATTGCTCGATGGATTCTGGCAGACGGCTCTTCGGGAACTCCTCGCGCCAGAAGTAGAAGTCGACCTCCGTGAGCGACTCGGGCGTCTCCTTGAAGACGGAGGGGACCTCGGTGTGCAGCAGGGCCACGAGGTGCTCGGCGAGGGTGTCGTAGTGCTCGCGAGCCGCTTCCGGGTCGTCCACGTCCGAGGGCAGGGCGGAGTCGGCGGGGCGCCACTCCTCGGGCTCGGGCGGGCGCCGGGCGTTGAACTCGGCGATTCTCCGCTGGCGCTCGTGGCTGGCGGCGCGGTCCACCACGCGGGAGAGCAGCGGCGCCATGTCGGGGTCGAAGCGGGGCTCCACGGGAGCGAGCATGGCGCTGCGCTCCTGGAGGGTGCGCAGCACGGTGTCGAAATCCAGGTCGGGCCGGAGGTGGACGTGGGCACGGGCCTGGGCGAGCCGTGCCTCGGGGCTGGCGAAGTCGGTCACCGTGGGCCGGTCACCAGGAGGATGGAGCCGTTGGGGAGTTCCTCCACCCGGTGGGCGGGCGTGGACAGCATGCGCTCGCGGCCGACGGTCTCCACCAGCTTCGGACCGAAGACGTTGAGCCAGAACACCTCGTAGACCTTGTCGAACCCGTCTCGAATGGAGATCTGCTGTTCGCGACCGAAACGGGGAGAGCCCGCCAACTCCGCATCATCAGCGCTGTGGGCTGCGGCATGAGTGACCACGTAGCGAGAAGCCCAGGCGCGCACCATCTCCACGAATTGGTGACAGCGCTCCACCTCCGAGAAGAAGGAGAGTGGCTTTACACTGACCATGATGTCCAGCATGGGAGGAAGAGGTGGCAACTTGACACCGAGAAACATATCCAACGCGGGCCACTTCGTGCGAGAGAAGCCACAAAATGTGTACCTTTCATAGCCCCGCTCCTCCAAGGCCTTCCAAACGGCAGCAGTGGTATATTTGCGTCGCCGCTTGCCGTTGACGACGTCCGGCATCCACTCTCCGGCATACTCTTCCAACGTTCGGAGGAAGGTCCCCAACTCGCGTTGCAACTCTGTCTGCCGAGCGAAGGCAGCTTCAAAAGTGAGGTCGAGGCTATCCTCCGGCTTCACGCCATGAAATTCCAGCACCTTCATTGAAAGGAAACCTCCACTCCAGGGACATCTTCCCGAGTCTTTTTAACGGCTGCATCCAAATAGTTTTTCCTCGTGGGCATGAGGTCGCCCCCTCGTAGATGAGGCGAACCCGTTGGACCGGCACCTCACTGCCCTCGCGGAAAAGAGGCTGGAGAGAGTCTCGGCGAATGTCCAGGGTCTCGCCGTATTTCCGCAGGGCTTCCTTCGCATCCTCAATCATCTGCGCCGTCAAGGCTTCTTGCCTCAGCCCCGAAAAGTTTCGGCTCTTGAGGCTCAATGTCTCGACACGGCGCGGTCGCCCGGCGAGTTCACCTTCTTCGACAATCAGCACGTCCGCGTAGCGCAGGCCAGTGTCTGTCTTTCTCACGCCCACGTAACTCTCGACCCGAGGCTTGTCGAAGTCCCCGAGGAAGCGGCGCTGTGTCCGAGGCAGCTTCGCGTCGGCCCTCAGCAACTTCACCATGAAACGCTCGAAAATCAGTCCCCGGGTGAATCCATTCCACATCGTCTCGTAGGCGGCCCAGCGCAGAGGCCCCTTGACCGTGTTGCCCTCCTTGAGTTCCCCCATCCGGCGCTCGTAGTAGGCGACGTACTCGCGCCAGCGCGGATTGTCCTGGGCCCCAGGCGGCGGAGCATCGAGGGTGGGACGCTGCTTCTCCAGCACCGCCAAGTCCACCGTCAGGCGCGGGCTCGTGGACTCAAGCTCAGCCGCCGCGAGTTTGGCCTCCACCACCTGCTGCGTGAGGCCAGCCTCGTGGTCCACCAGCGAGCTCAGACTTCCGGAGTGCTCCGCGGCACTGACTGTCTTCAGGCCAGGGCGTCCTACCGTCGAGGAGACCGTGCTCTCGGGTCTGGCCTTGGACATCATCGCCTGGGCCCTGGCCACATCGCCCCGCGCCTCGCGAAGAGCCAGGGCCGCGTCCATTCCCCCGCGGACACGAAGCGGCCCGCCTCCCGGCTGGCTTGGATGTCCCGAGCCAACTCTCGCAGGCCCTCCACACCCAGTCTGGCCTTCCACTGCCGCGCCAGTTCCTGGACGCCCTTGACGCGTGACTCCATCACCTCCAGCCCACCCGGCACCCACGTCCCACCCCCCGTACTCCCCCGAGCCTCGGACAGGAAGCGCGCCCCTTTCCCCCCGCGTACACCGTCACCAGCAGGACAGCCGGCGTCAACTCACGCACGGCCTGCTCGTATCGGCCCTGCCCCAGCGCATACGCGCCGTGTCCCGTTCCAGCCACCAGGCTGTAGAAGCCCAGCGGCACACCGAAGGTCATGTGGTCCAGCAAGCCCACCGCCGGTGCCCTTCGAGAACCGCCGCGCGAGTTGCTCGCGCTCCACCACATCGAGCGCCTCTTGATAGGGCGGCGGCAACTGTGCCCGAATCGTGGCGAGTTCCATGAGCCGCGACTGGGCTCCATCCACCACGGGAATGGTGGACAGCGCATCCCTGCCCGCGCGAGCCGGGCCTCGGCCCACGTCGCTCCATTGGAAGTCCCTCTCCGGGTGGGCCGAAGGCTTGATTCCCTCTCCTCCAACGCCGGGCCCAATGAGGGCAACAGCTCCAGCACTTCCTGGAGCCGCTTGTCCCGAGCCATCAGGGAGAGGATGTCGCGCAGGTCGTCGTCATGGGACGAGTCGAGAACGAAGTGGGCGAGAACCTCGGCGTTGGCCGCGCCGTAGCGCTCGGGAGACTGGAGCAGGAAAGAGGTGCGCTTGCCATTGAGCACTCCGGCGGCCTCCTCGCGCACGGGCCCCAACGAGCCGAGCCGCACGGCGCTCCAGTCGTTCAGCCGCATCACCAACCGGGGCATGTCCACGCGCTGCTGCAAGGCGAGGAAGTCGGCGGGGGAGGAGCAGGCGAGGAAGGGTGCCAGCAACTCCTGACTGTCATCGGAGGAGAAGTCGGGCCAGCCTGGAGGCAGGACCTGTCCCGCACAAGAGGGCACTGTCCCCGGCATGTCCGCCCTGGAGGACGCGGCCACTTGTGCGGGCAGAAACAGGAGCCGGGCCAGTGCGAGGAACGCCAGACCAACGCCTCGCGCGGTGAAGCAACGCCTCACCTCATGGCCACCGAAGTGGAAGAACTGGGGCGAGATGAAGACGACGTTCATGGTCGGGCAGGGGCGGAGGACGCGCCCCGCGACCATAGCGCAACCCCGCCCCCGGCCTACTTCCCCGCGGGGCAGCTTGGGGGTGAAAGGTTGACGACTTCAGCTCCGGTGCCGTTCGGCGACGCGGTAGAGCCAGTGAGGGAGTAGTCCAGCAGCGCCTGTCTCGAGCCCATGTAGTGACGTGCCCGGACGAAGGGAAACCACACGCGGTTGCCCACGCGTACCTGGGCTTCCTCGAGCTTCTCGCGCGGTATCCAGCTCCTCCCAGGTGACGTACCAGGACCTGGCCGAGGTACGCGCCGATGGCGGGTATCGCGTATTGCTCGATGGATTCTGGCAGACGGCTCTTCGGGAACTCCTCGCGCCAGAAGTAGAAGTCGATCTCCGTGAGCGACTCGGGCGTCTCCTTGAAGACGGAGGGGACCTCGGTGTGCAGCAGGGCCACGAGGTGCTCGGCGAGGGTGTCGTAGTGCTCGCGAGCCGCTTCCGGGTCGTCCACGTCCGAGGGCAGGGCGGAGTCGGCGGGGCGCCACTCCTCGGGCTCGGGCGGGCGCCGGGCGTTGAACTCGGCGATTCTCCGCTGGCGCTCGTGGCTGGCGGCGCGGTCCACCACGCGGGAGAGCAGCGGCGCCGGGTCGGGGTCGAAGCGGGGCTCCACGGGAGCGAGCATGGCGCTGCGCTCCTGGAGGGTGCGCAGCACGGTGTCGAAATCCAGGTCGGGCCGGAGGTGGACGTGGGCACGGGCCTGGGCGAGCCGTGCCTCGGGGCTGGCGAAGTCGGTCACCGTGGGCCATGTCACCAGGAGGATGGAGCCGTTGGGGAGTTCCTCCACCCGGTGGGCGGGCGTGGACAGCATGCGCTCGCGGCCGACGGTTTCCACCAGCTTCGGACCGAAGACGTTGAGCCAGAACACCTCGTAGATCTTGTCGAACCCGTCCCTGCGTTGGGTCTCGTCGTCACGGCCGAAATTGGAGAGCCCGTCAACTCCTTGTCATCGGAGCTGTGGGCCGCGGCATGAGTGACCACGTAGCGAGAAGCCCAGGCGCGCACCATCTCCACGAATTGGTGACAACGCTCCACCTCCGAGAAGAAGGAGAGTGGCTTTACTTTGACCATGATGTCCAGCAGGGGAGGGAGAGGCGGCAAATTAATCCCGAGAAACATGTCCAACGCGGGCCACTTCGTGCGAGAGAAGCCACAAAATGTGTACCTTTCATAGCCCCGCTCCTCCAAGGCCTTCCAAACGGCAGCAGTGGTGTATTTGCGTCGCCGCTTGCCGTTGACGACATCCGGCATCCACTCGCCAGCGTACTCTTCCAACACTTGGAGAAAGGGCTCCAACTCACGTTGCAGTTCCGCCTGCTGGCCGAAGGCAGCTTCAAACATGAGTTTGAGGCTGTCCTCTGGCTTTACGCCATAAAACTCCAGCACCTTCATTGGAAGGACACCTCCACGCCCGGAACGATTGCCCGGGTCGAGTTCAAGGCTGCATTCAACACGTCTGCCTCATTGGGCCTGAGATCGCCACCCTCGTAGATGAGGCGAACCCGTTGGACTGGCACCTCACTGCCCTCGCGGAAAAGAGGCTGGAGCGAGTCTCGGCGGATGTCCAGGGTCTCGCCGTATTTCCGCAGAGCTTCCTTCGCATCCGCAATCATCTGCGCCGTCAAGGCTTCTTGCCTCAGCCCCGAAAAGTTTCGGCTCTTGAGGCTCAATGTCTCGACACGGCGCGGTCGCCCGGCGAGTTCACCTTCTTCGACAATCAGTACATCCGCGTAGCGCAGGCCAGTGCCTGGTTTCTCACGCCCACGTAACTCTCGACCCGAGGCTTGTCGAAGTCCCCGAGGAAGCGGCGCTGTGTCCGAGGCAGCTTCGCGTCGGCCCTCAGCAACTTCACCATGAAACGCTCGAAAACCAGTCCCCGGGTGAATCCATTCCACATCGTCTCGTAGGCGGCCCAGCGCAGAGGCCCCTTGACCGTGTTGCCCTCCTTGAGTTCCCCCATCCGGCGCTCGTAGTAGGCGACGTACTCGCGCCAGCGCGGATTGTCCTGGGCCCCAGACGGCGGGGCATCGAGGGTGGGACGCTGCTTCTCCAGCACCGCCAAGTCCACCGTCAGGCGCGGGCTCGTGGACTCAAGCTCAGCCGCCGCGAGTTTGGCCTCCACCACCTGCTGCGTGAGGCCAGCCTCGTGGTCCACCAGCGAGCTCAGACTTCCGGAGTGCTCCGCGGCACCGACTGTCTTCAGGCCAGGGCGTCCTACCGTCGAGGAGACCGTGCTCTCGGGTCTGGCCTTGGACATCATCGCCTGGGCCCTGGCCACATCGCCCCGCGCCTCGCGAAGAGCCAGGGCCGCGTCCATTCCCCCCGCGGACACGAAGCGGCCCGCCTCCCGGCTGGCTTGGATGTCCCGAGCCAACTCTCGCAGGCCCTCCACACCCAGTCTGGCCTTCCACTGCCGCGCCAGTTCCTGGACGCCCTTGACGCGTGACTCCATCACCTCCAGCCCACCCGGCACCCACGTCCCACCCCCGTACTCCCCCGAGCCTCGGACAGGAAGCGCGCCCCCTTTCCCCCGCGTACACCGTCACCAGCAGGACAGCCGGCGTCAACTCACGCACGGCCTGCTCGTATCGGCCCTGCCCCAGCGCATACGCGCCGTGTCCCGTTCCAGCCACCAGGCTGTAGAAGCCCAGCGGCACACCGAAGGTCATGTGGTCCAGCAAGCCCACCGCCGGTGGCCCTTCGAGAACCGCCGCGCGAGTTGCTCGCGCTCCACCACATCGAGCGCCTCTTGATAGGGCGGCGGCAACTGTGCCCGAATCGTGGCGAGTTCCATGAGCCGCGACTGGGCTCCATCCACCACGGGAATGGTGGACAGCGCATCCCTGCCCGCGCGAGCCGGGCCTCGGCCCACGTCGCTCCATTGGAAGTCCCTCTCCGGGTGGGCCGAAGGCTTGATTTCCCGCACCTCCAGCGCCGGGCCCAGTGAGGGCAACAGCTCCAGCACTTCCTGGAGCCGCTTGTCCCGAGCCATCAGGGAGAGGATGTCGCGCAGGTCGTCGTCATGGGACGAGTCGAGAACGAAGTGGGCGAGAACCTCGGCGTTGGCCGCGCCGTAGCGCTCGGGAGACTGGAGCAGGAAAGAGGTGCGCTTGCCATTGAGCACTCCGGCGGCCTCCTCGCGCACGGGCCCCAACGAGCCGAGCCGCACGGCGCTCCAGTCGTTCAGCCGCATCACCAACCGGGGCATGTCCACGCGCTGCTGCAAGGCGAGGAAGTCGGCGGGGGAGGAGCAGGCGAGGAAGGGTGCCAGCAACTCCTGACTGTCATCGGAGGAGAAGTCGGGCCAGCCTGGAGGCAGGACCTGTCCCGCACAAGAGGGCACTGTCCCCGGCATGTCCGCCCTGGAGGACGCGGCCACTTGTGCGGGCAGAAACAGGAGCCAGGCCAGTGCGAGGAACGCCAGACCAACGCCTCGCGCGGTGAAGCAACACCTCACCTTGTGACAGCCGAAGTGGAAGAACTGGGGCGAGATGAAGACGACGTTCATGGTCGGGCAGGGGCGGAGGACGCGCCCCGCGACCATAGCGCAACCCCGCCCCCGGCCTACTTCCCCGCGGGGCAGCTTGGGGGTGAAAGGTTGACGACTTCGGCTCCGGCGCCGTCCGGCGACGCGGTGCGAAGTTCGCATATGCTCGCGCGCCATGGCTCCTCACGCATCGCAGACCCGGGCTGTCATCGGCCCTCAACACAAGCTCGCTCTTTCCTCGAAGCTCCGTCCTAGTGGTCCACGCTCCACGAGAGAGGCAGCGGGTCTGAGCCAGGAGCGCCTCGCCGTCCGCCCTTCGCCTGACACGCAAGAGTCCCCGCCCATCACGGTGACGTTCATCCTCCGCCGCCGCGACCAGGTGCCCGCCCTCGTCGAGATGGAGCACAGGCTCCCGGCGGAACGAAAGTACCTCTCCCAGGAGGACATCGTGGCGAAGTACGGCGCCACGCACGAGGACATCCTCCGGGTCATGGGCTACGCGGTCGTCGCCGGGCTCAAGGTCCTCGAGTGCAGCAGTCGAGGCGCGTTCGTCAAGGTGTCCGGCAGCGCGGAAGCCCTTCGGGCCGCGTTCCATGTCACGGAGGATGCGCGGGGGTTCTTCACCTTTCATGTTCCCTCGGACGTCAGGGAATGCGTGCGGTGGATCCTCGGCCTGGATGACCGGATCATCACGCGTCCTTCCTTCCACTACAGGACCCCGCCGAACACCCGGAAGACCGCCGCGCCCGTGGAAATGGACGCCGCCCCCGCTTCCATGGAGTGGGCCCCGGATCCGCTCCAGCCCATTTCCTATACGCCGCCCGAGGTCGCCGGGCTCTACCAGTACCCTCCCCTGACGGGCCAGGGACAGTGTCTGGGCATCATCGCGCTGGCGGGCAGCTACTCCGACCAGGACATGAAGGCATACTTCATGGCGCTCGGAGTCGAGATGCCGCGGATCATCAAACTCGGCGAGGGCACGCCCGACGGCTCCTGGCTGCCCAACGCGGAAGTGACCCAGGACATCCAGATCGCGGCGGCGATCTGCCCCCAGGCGGAGATCGTCGTCTACCACGCGCGGGGGACGGGGATCCGGGAGTACTTCGACATCCTCCAGTACGCCATCTTCGATGGCAAACACAGGCCGTCCGTGCTGTCGGTGAGCTGGTCCTTCCCCGAGGTGGACGGCCGGGGGCCCACCCCCGAGGAGGCCGAGCTCTTCGACGAGCTGTTCCGGCTGGCGGCCCTCCAGGGCATCACCGTCTGCGCCTCCTCTGGAGATTATGGCTCGGTGACGCCCGTCATCCAGCAAGGCAATCCCTGCATGACTCCCGCGGCCAACTTCGCCGCCACGAGCCCCTATGTGCTGGGCTGTGGTGGAACGACCCTGCATGCCAGACAGGGCCACATCCTCGAGGAAGTGGTCTGGAACAGGCTCCATGAGCACACGCTCTGGAGCGCCGACGAGGAGCAGCAGGGGGACGCCATCCACTTCTCCATGGCGAGCGGTGGAGGCATCAGCAAGATGTTCCCGCTCCCCAACTACCAGCGGAGCGCGCAGGTACTGCCCGCCATCACCCGGCGGTGGAACAAGTTCACCCTCGCGGAGACCAGCAGCTACGCGGGCCGCGGCACTCCCGACGTCGCGGCGAACGCGGACATGCTGACGGGTTATCAAATCTTCTTCGATGGCCAACCCGCCGTCGGTGGGGGAACGAGCGCGGCGGCGCCCATGTGGGCGGCCCTCGTGCTGCTCATCAACCAGGGTCTGGCCCTCAATCATGGTCCGGAGGCGCGGGTGGGCTGGCTCAACCCCCTGCTCTACTCGCTCTGCGTGACGAAGAAGCTGAAGGTCATCCGGCCCATCACCCAAGGGAGCACCGGTGGCTATTCGGCTTCCAGCAAGACTCCCTGGAATGCTTGCACCGGACTCGGAACGCCCATCGGGGATGCACTGGCGGAGGCCTCGGCGCCGGCCTCTCACCGACACACGAAAACACGCGAATACGGGGAGCTGACTCAAGGTGGCGCGAGCAGCCGCGGCGAGGGCACCCGAGGCTCGTGCAGGCGCAGGAAGGCATGCGCCACGGCGGACAGCCCCCAGATGGCCGAGAGGTGATGCGCATCCGCCCCGAGGCGCTCGGGGAACCAGCGCCCTCGGAGACGGCGCCTCGCGAGCAGTGCGGCCCCGAATCGCCGTGCGCGTGAGGTGAGCACGGCGTCCTCCCACGTCTGGGCCGCGTCCAGGGCAAGCTCGATGGCATCCAGTTGGACGGCCACCGAGGACGCGGCGTGAGCCTCCTCGAGCGCGCTCAGCACTCGAGGACGGAGCGAGCCTCCGGGTTGTCCTCGTTCACGTGCCACGGCGAGTTGGGTCAGCAGGGCGCCGAGGGTGTCACGCTCCCGTGGCACCGGGCGCCGCCACCGCGGCGCCGAGCCGAGCCGCTTCTCCACACGTCCGGCACACAGCTCCAGTCCTTCGGCCAGGGGAGGCAGTCCGTCCAGGGTGCGCGCGCCCGGCCACGGCGGGGGCACGGCGTCCGTCACGAGCCGCTGCTCCAGCACCTCGACCACGAGCCGGGCGGCCCCACGCTCATCGGAGGCGAGCAGGACCAGCAGCAAGCCCGTCATGCCCGACACCACGTCGAGCGAGGTCCTCGCGAGGAGTGCCTCCAACGGAAGCGCGGCGAGACGAGCCCTCGCCAACTCCTGAAGCTCCGGCGCATCCAGGACAAGGCCGCAGTGGTGCAGCGCATGGAGCTGTGCTCCGAGGCCACGGAACGCACCGGTCTCGACGAGAGGCGCGGTGGCGGAGCCAGCATGTGCAACGGCCCACCGCACCGGCTCGAGCGCGCCAAGCGCCGCGGCCCGGAAACGCTCGAGGCCACTCACCCTGTAGAGGTTCGCGAGCACGAGGGCGATCCCCGCCGAGCCCGTCAGCACGTCCGCCGGCAGCACATCCAACCGCCAGAGATCGTGGAGCGGCTGGTATGTCATTCCCAACCAGGCCAACGCGCCCCCCTCGGAGATCGCCTCACCCAGCAGGGTGTCTCCGACGCCGATGGCCTCCGCCAGCCAATCCGGGGACACGTCCTCTTCGGCCCGGACCGGCTCCGAAGGTGCCAGGGAATGCCGTCCGGTCGCGAGCGTCGAGCGCAGCAAGTCCTCATGCCGCCCGAGCGGAAATCCATCCAGCTCCCGGATGCGCCGCCGCAGACGAGAGAACGCATCGCCTTCGAAGAAGCCCTCCTGGAGCAGTTGCCCGTCGGCGCCGAGCAGCGCATCGCCGTCGGCACGACAGAGGAAGTAGGGCACGTCCAGCCAGCGCATGGCGTCCACCTCCGCCCGCACCACCCGGCCTTCCGCCTCCGCCTCCGGGTGGGCACGGGCCACGCGGAGCAGACTGGAGAAGGCCTCCTCGCGGCGCTCCCGCTGGCTCAGCAGCGCCGGCGCCAGCCCGGCCTGGATGAGCCGGTGACACGACCAGGTATCCCGATGGATGTACCGGACGGGCGGCCCGGCCATCCGCGAGAGCGGACTTCCGGCCTCGAGCAACTCGTGGCGACTCGCGAGCAACCGGGCGTGCATCGCCCGGTACCCGGCCAGGAGGTCCTCGAGGTGCTCCACGGCCTTCACGGGCTCACCCGCCAGCATCGGAGCATGCGCCTCGTGCGTCCAGCGGGCGTGGCCCCGCCGTAACGGGCTCATGAAAACGCGAGGCGGCGCCAGCGCCCCGACATCCTCCGCGGGGACACCCGGAGCAATGGCCAGAGGCGCGGCGAGGATGCCGAGCAGGGCCACCGACTCGTGGAGGCGCTCCTCCGCCAACCGCAGGACCGGCGGCTCCGCGGACATGCGCCGGCGGGGCTGAAGCACCATCTCCAGGTCCACGAGCACCGGGAACTCCCCCGCCGCCACCACGTTGTCGAGCCAGAAGTCCCGCCCCTCCAACAGTTGCAGCAGGCGCACGAGCATTCCCATGCGGAAATAGAACCGCCCGGCCGCGGCGGCGCTCCCACAGGGCCCCGCCGCAACGAACTCCTCCCACGTGTAGCCTTCACGGCAGAGCACCTCGCGGACGTGCAGGGACAGGGGGAGCCCCCGCTCGTTCAGGAAGGCGCAGAACGCCTGGACCTCGCGCGTGATGCGCAGATCCTTCGGCTTGTAGACGACGTGGAGCCCTCCCTCGAATCGAAGGACCGCCACCGAACGGCCACCGTGCAGGTCGCCGAGATCTCCAAGGACGCCAGCGAGCACCGGCACGGGAGCGCCGTGGAGGAGCGTCCTGCCCAGCAACTCCGAATCCACGGCGAGCCGCGACAGCATCTCGCTGACATGCACCCGCCAATCCAACATGCGCCGTGTCAGCAGAGCGGCGAGGACGGGGTACGCCTCCAACCGCTGCAGCCACCCCGTCGTGCTCGCATCGAGTGGAGCGGGGCCACCGGACATGGCCTCGATGGCCCGGCGCTCGTACGCCAACACCTGGGCGCACGCGGCCACGAGACGGCGGGAGAGGAGCCCCACGAGCGCCTCGTGCGCGGAAGGGAGCATCCGCACTTCCACGTGCGCGAGCTCACGCGTGAGGGCCGCACCCGCGGCGACGAGGAGCGGTCCCAGCGCGGCCTCTTCCGGGCTCGAGTTCCAGGCCATGACGGCCTCACCCCCGGCCCGCGCGGCCTCCTCCAACCAGAGCGCGAGTTCACGCTCCCAACCCGGCACGGCGCCCGCCAGGGCCGCCCTGGAGGCGAGTCGCGCCACCCGGGCATGCAGCGGAGCCGAGGGCTCTTCCCTCATCGCATGGAGAAGCCGGGTGCGAACACATCCACCCAGCGCTCGGCGTGGCGAATGCCCTGCTCATGCATCACGGCCTCCGCCTCGGCGACGAGCGCCCGTCCCTCGTCTCCGCCGAGCAACCGCCCCTTGTGCCAGCACGCGCAAGCGACATAGAGCGCCATGTCCGCCTCGGTGAAGCCCGCGATCGCCGCATCCAGCTCTCGGAGCGCCTCCTCGGGTTGTCCTCGCGTCATGGCCACCCCGGCCTGGAGGAGCGCGGCCGACGCGCGTGAGTAGTGCCGGCCCTCCTGCCGCAACTGCTGCGTATCCTGGGAGACGCTCGCCAGCATCCGCTCCCGCTCCGAGGGCCGCTGACACGCCAGCGCCAGCGCGGCTCCCGCGTGGAAGTGCAGTGCCTGCACGCGGGTGAACTGCCAGCCCATGGCATTGGCGGCGAGCGCCGTCTGCCACGCGCCATCCAGGACCGTCCAGGCCGCGGCGGCATCTCCCTTGTACAGCTCGCACTTCGCCGAATCCACGACCCCATAGAGGTTCTGGGGCGTGAACAACTCCGAGGACCACTTGGAGAGCGCTCGCCGCAGCTGCTCGAGCGCGGCCTCCGGCTGATCCGCCGCCAGCAAGGCATCGCTCGTGTGGATCTCCAGCGAGACCCCGCCGAACAGATCACCCGTCTCCTCGGCGATCCTCAGCCAGCGGTTCCCCCGGCTCGCCGCCTCCCGGAGCAACCCCAACTGCGAGAGCGAGTAGACGACGCACATGCGAGCCCGGCTGAGCTCCCACGCGATTCCCGCGCAGCGCTCCTGCAAGAGCTGGTCACCCTCCGTGAGCAGGCGCTCCGCGACACGCCAGTGGCCCAGCGACATCTCCGCCGTGCCACGCGTCACCTTGTACAAACCCGTCAGATACGGATCGTCACCCAAAGCGCGGAGAAGGCGCTCGCCCTCGGCGAACATGTGGTTGCCCGCCTCGACATCCGCGGGCGTGGCGCGCGCCACGGTGACCAGCCCGAGAATGGCCAACCCGCGCGCGGTACGCCAAGCGTCTCCCGCCTGGGCGGAGAGCAGCGTACTGCGAGTGCTGTAGTAGCTCCCTCGCAGGATGTCCACCGAGCCCAGGCCCTTGGACGCGCTCCAGGCCACGTCCGCCTGGCGCAGCAACAACGGCAAGCCCGTTCCCTCCGGCTGCTCCGCGAGCCGATAACCGCCACCCTGCAACTGGATGGAGTGTTCGATGATTCCCTGCAACGCCTCCTGGAGCGTCGCCGGGTACGGCAGCCCCAGCTCGATCACCAGCGGCCTGAGGATCTCGGTCCCCTCCCGCATGCACCCGCTGATCAGGTACTGCTCGGCGGCGCGCCGGCGCAACTCGAGCGCCTCCTCGGATTGAGCATTCCGCGCCGCATCGAGGTAGAGCGGCGCGGCCTCCACGCACCGGCCCGCGTTGACGAGCGCGTCCGCCCGCTTCTCCACCAACGCCGCCTCCCCAGGCAGGCACTCCAGCGCGTCCCGGTACAGTTGAGCGGCGCGCTCGAACGCGAGCGCACTCGCGGCGCGGTCGCCGGCCATGACCGCGTAGCGCCCGGCCTTCTCGCGCACACCGGCGCCCCGGAAGTGCAGCGCCAGGAGTTCCGGCTCCGCTCCGCCCCTGTCCTCGAGGAGCGTGGCGAGCTTCAGGTGATGCGCCGTGAGCACCGGCACCGTCAGGTGGTTGGAAACGCTCTCACGGATCCGATCGTGATAGCACTCCACCAGATCCTCCACCCTCGCCCCCCGGGTGCGGACCAGGTTGGTGGAGCGCAGCAGGGTCCACGGGGCATGTGGATCCGTTTGAATCCCGGCCGCGTCCGACACGAGCCCCTGCTCCACCGGCCTGCCCGCCACGGCCACCAACTCCAGGAGGCGGCGCACGTGCTCGGGCAGTTGCGCTACCCGGCTCAGCACCACCTGCTCCAGCGTCACCGAGGCCAGTTCTGGCCCCGGAGCACCCCGCGAGCGCGTGTACTGAACCAGCTCCTCGACGAAGAAGGGGCTCCCCTGCGCCTCGCGCGCGATGGCGTGGACCCGGGAATCCGTCACGTCCACCTGGAGCAGGGAGGCCGCGAGCTGACGTGACTGCTCCTCCGTGAGGGGACCGAGGACCACCTCGCGCACGTCGAGCGGGTTCTCCAACACGGCGCCGCGTGCACGGTGCGCCTCGAGCAGTCCCGCGGCCTCCCTCCCCCGTGCGGTAGCCGCACAGCAACAACAGCCGCGGAGCGTCCGGCGGATCGATCAACTCACCCAACGCGATGATGCTGTCCTGATCACCCCACTGGAGGTCATCGATGTGGAGCACCACCCGGTTGTCCTGGGCCAGGCGCGCCAACAGCTCCTTGAAGCCGCGGAAGGCTCGCAGGCGGAGCTCTTGTTGATCCCGGCTCGAGTCCGTGGGGCTGGGCTCCACGCGGGAGAAGGCCTCCACCGGCGCAGCACGGGAAAGATGCGCAGCAACTCGGGGAGGTGCTGGGGCACCAGCGCCTGGGCCTCGGCCAGGGGCAGGGTCTGCAGGTAGCGGGCGAGTGCGTCGATGAGCGGATCGAACGCCTTGTAGGGGACGGATTCGCGCTCGTAGCACCGCCCGCTGAGGACGATGGCGCCCCGCTGCTCGCCAATGGCCGCGAAGAAGCGGTGCACGAGCGCCGTCTTGCCCATGCCGGAGAGGCCATGGACGTGGACGACGACCGTCCGACTGCCGATTCCCACGGTCGTATAGGCATCCCACAGGGCGGCGAGCTGCGCCTCGCGGCCAATCAGACCGCCGTCACGAGAGGCCGCCGCGAGCGGCGCGCCCGTGACCTGCCCCAGCAGGGACAGCACCTCGTGCCCCTTGGGCCGCAGGGACGGGTCGCGCTGCAGCAGCGCGCGGCACAGCGCGCCCAGATCCTCCGGCACCTCTTTCGAGAGGGGAAGGACCGGCGGCTCGATCAGGGTCTTCCCGCTCATCAGCCGGCTGCGCGAGAAGGCCTTTCTCCCGGTGAGCGTCTCGTAGAGCATCACCCCGAAGGAGAACCAGTCGCTCGCCTCGGAGGCGGGCAGCCCGGCGATCTGCTCGGGAGAGATGTAGGCGGGGGTACCGGCCAGCTCGCTCACACTCGGCTCCGCGCGGTTCTTCGACAGGCCGAAGTCCACCAGCACCACCCGCCCGTCGCGCGCCAGCAGGACGTTGCGAGGCTTGATGTCACAGTGGAGCCGCCTGGCGGAGTGCAGGGCGTCGATGGCGAGGGCGATCTGCCGGAAGATGTGCCGGATCTCCTCGGCTGGCAGCAGGGGCCGGGGCGGAGCCTCCGCGAACGCCGCGGCGCCCGGGGCGTTCTCCGAGCCGGGCGAGCCTCCGGGACGCTCGCCATGGTGGCGGTCGCGTCCTGGTTGAGGTTCTTCACGGAGGTGACCGTGTGGGAGGGCGCGAAGGCGGTGGCCCCTGAGTTCTCCTGGACGGCCCGCTGCAGCCGCACCCAGAAATCCTCCCCGTCGATGTACTCCATGGTGAAGAACCAGCGATCGTCCACCGACATCAGCTCATGCAGCGACACGAGGTTCGGGTGGTTCACGTTCGCCATGAACCGGAACTCGTTCTTCAGCCGCAGCAGCGCGCCGGCTCCAGCCGGTGCAACGTCTTGAGCGCCACGATCGTGCCGCGCTCGGTGTCACGCGCTTGATAGACAACCCCCATGCCGCCGACGCCCACGCGCTGGAGGATCTCATACCGGCCGAGTCGGTATCCCGGTGGGAAGATCTCGTCAGGCGTGCTCACGTTGCTGGAACTGGCAGCCTCTCCAACGATCCCCGCGGTCATCAGTCTCTCCGTTGTTGGGCGGCGCCGGACGTTAGGGCCTGGAGTGTGGCTCTGCCAAGGGTTGCCCCTCGGGAGTACATCCGTGGATCGCGAACTCCGCGACCGAGGACTCCGCCGCGCCCTCCGTCGCGGCAGCGTGCTCGAAAAGTTCCGGGTTACCACGCCCCACCACACACGCGGCGAGTCCCATGGCCGTGGCGGCCAGTGAGAAGGACTGGAGCAGGACACCCGCTTCCTTGAGGATGAGCGCGTAGGCGATGGACTCATACTTGAAGGAAGTCCGTGCGAACCGGGCCGCGAGGATCAACAACACCGGCGGCGGATGCGAGCCCACCTGGGCATCCGCGAGCAGGGCCCGCACGGTGGGAGTCATCCCGCCGCGATGCTCGAGCCGGTGACCCGCGGCATCATGATGATAGAGGCCGGGCTCCAGCCCCTCACACTGACCCACAACGACGTAGGTCTCCAGGGGATAGCGGGCCCCCCGGAGGGATGAGGACGGCTGGATTCCTCGTCGCGCTCGCCTGGATGCACCTGCCTCACGCGCGCGCACCGGAACAGAAGCTCTCCCAGGTGGGCGAGCGTGAGGCCCCGCGCTCCAGGCTCCCGGTGGGAGCGGCGGCGCTCCATGGCCTCGACGAGGGGTGGATCACTCCGCGCCAGCAGAGCGAGATCGGGGCGGGGCAGCGCGATGGCCGGCTCGGAGGGAGGAGGGACCGCGGGAGGCGGGGCGACCGTGCCCGCCAGACGGTAGGTGCCCCCCACGCGCCGCCCGTGGAGCCGTCGGCGGGAGCCCGCATGGAAGAGCAGATCGTGAAACTCCCAGAGGGCCAGGGCGGGGTGGTGCTCCTCCTCGGTATTCCCATCGGACTCCGCGGCCAGGACGAAACCCGTGCGGAAGAGGAGCTCCAACAGGGTCAGGGCGGCGGGGATTTCGTGAGGAGCGAGCCGCTCCACCGCGGCGTCAGGCGTCGTGGGCATCGCGAGCCCGGCCAGGAGCGCCAGGGCGGCCGCATGACCCAGCACCACCCGTCCATGAGCGCGAGGGCTCTCGAGGACCAACACGTCCCCATCCCTCCGGACATGCGCGAAGCGCGAGAGCCGGAGCCGCCGCACCGAGGCCAGCGACTGGGACGACAGCTCGAACCGCGGAGAAAGTGGCTCCAGGGTGGCGAGTGTTCCCGCGGGACCCTGGACGAGATAGCGAAGAGCGCCTCGCCGCGCGAGCTTCGCCAGGATGACATGCAGGAACACCACGGCCTGGAATCCCCCCGCCTTCTCCACATGCCCGACGAGCGCGTCCTCGGAAACACTTCCATCCACGAGCCATGCGAAGGCATCCCAGATCGCCCGCGGCAGGACCCCCAGGGACAGGGGTTCATCCCGAGCCCAGAGCCGGGGGCCGTCCTCGCCCTGTTCGATGCGGACTCCAGCGGGAAAGGCGACGTGGAGGAACGAGGAGCTGGAATCAGACATGGCCTTCACTCGGATGACTGCCTTCAGATGAAGATGCCCACCGGGTTGAGCTGCTCCTCGGGGGTGGGCTGGGACAACCAGCCCAGACGCACGGGGACATCATAGAGACGCCCGGGGCCCAGCCGCGGCCACATATGGCGCAGCCCGGGCACGATGACCCGGACCACCGGCAGCCCGACATCGGGCCGTGTCTGGTCGAGCACCAGCGTCTCCAGCCCGAGCCGCCGCGCCCTCTCGACACAGTGCTCCACGTCCTCGCGGAGATCCTCGCTCCCAGGTCGTGACAGGTACGCGGCGGTGTCCGCGAGCGCCCCCTCCGCTGGAGCCAGATACGGGTGCTGGACCAGGGTGGCCGTCTCGAGCCACCGGGTGAACTCGGACTCGCCGGGAGCGGCGCCCGTGGCCGAGAGCTCCAGCAGCGGAAGGAACTGGTTCATCTCGGTCAACGCCCGGAGGATGCCAATGCGGGCCTCCAGGTGGGCGCCGAAGCCCATGCTGATCCGCTCGGGCGCACGTGACACATCGCGCGAGATGGCCGCGAACGTGGGGATGCCCAGATCGTTCGTGAGGTCCAGGACCCAGAATTCGCGGCCCATGCGCTGATAGGACTTCGCCAGCTCGTGGAAGTACGGCTCGTCGAAGTCCTCCAGGCGCACGCGCGGGCGGAGCACCCGGTTGTACCACCAGAGAGCCACCGCATCCCGCTCCGCCAGCTCGAGGAAGCCCTGGAGGATGGCCTCTTCCAGGCTGTTGCCAGCGGCGCACCCGTTGGAGTCCGCCCAGCAGAAGGCGGGAGCACCGTCCGAGTAGCCGTAATAACAGCAGGCCGTGGGCACGTAGCGCCGCTTCCGCCGCGTGAGGGACCACACGGGCGACCATTCCACCCTTCGGCCCTCGTCGAAAGGATGGGGAATCTGGTGGATCCGCGGGGCGCTCGTGGCGTTCCACTGCTCCCGGATGCGGTACTGCCGTTCGCTGAAGCCGAGCAGGAGTTGGGGAGGGAGCGCCTCCTCCCCGAGCCCCTGGAGCGTGTCCCAGCGCCGGGCTTCATCTCCCTGGAACACACCGCAGTAGCGCTCGATGGCCTCGCACAACCCGCTGGCCCGGGCCTGGGCCCACGTCTTTCCCTTGCCGGTGCTCCGATTCCGCAGCGTCTGTTTGAGCAGCTCCAATTCCTGACTACGACGAGCGAAGTTGGGCCCGGAGTCGATGATGGGCGCGAGCTCGCCCTGTCCGGTGTGGATGGGTTCGAGCTGCTGGACCACCCCCGTGAGCCGGCTGACGTGGTGTTGGTGGAGGCGCAACGTCTCCTCGGGGCTGGTGAGCCGGTGCCCCCCATCCTGGGTGAAGCGCTTGCGCTGGGATTCGAGCTGGAGGGGCGGAGTTGCCGCTCCTCCATGAGTCTGGGATTGCCACACGCGGGGCACTGCGGGCGATGGACCACCGTGTGGTGCTCCGTCCGGAGCGCCATCATGTCCAGCGTGACGAGCACGTCCTCGAGCCCACTCTTCCCGGTGACGAGGCTCGGACCATGGCCATGGCCAGCAGGGAGGCCGCCGCGCGCAGGGAGCTCTCGCTCGAGCCACGGCCCGGCTGGGAGAGGAAGCCCTGGCCGCGGCGCTCCTCGATGAACTTGAGGACGAGCCGGTTGGTGCGCAGGCGTTGGGCCAGACACTCCCAGCACGCCGTCTTTCCTGGCACGAAACAGGGGCCGAGCCAGGCCACCCTGCCCGTGAGCCGGGCCAGCACCCAGGGCCCGCCGGAGCGCAGCGCCTGCTGGTTCAGCTCCGCGAGGGAAGGCTTCAGATAGTCATCGGTGACGACGAGGGTGAGGCCGCCGCCATGCTCGACGAGCGGGATGCCCGCCGCCTCGAGCGCCTCTTCCAGGATCGTGTCGAGCGTTGCGTTCCCGGACCGCACCAGGGACACCCGCGACGAAGCCAGGGCCCTGGCTCCGCTGGCGGCATCCACTCCCAGTCCATTCCAATACTCGACATCCTCGGGAGGGATTCCAGGAGCCGCCTCGACGAGCCAACCCTTCCGTGTCAGGCGTTCCAGCGCGTAATACACCTTCGCGGCCGTGTAGCGGGGCTCCAGCGCCGTGACGATGTCTTCCTGTGTTCTCCGACCATCGGCCAGGGGCACCAGTGCCTGATAAAGCTCTCCGCCAAGCCAGACGACATCCTCGTCGGTGATCAGGAATACACCGACGGATTCGACGGACTCGATCTGGAGATGCCGACTGAAGACAGGAATCCGGGGAACGGCCATGCGGCGAGGATACCACCTGCGACAACCCTCAAGCCGTGCTCGAGTTGGCGCAGTTGTGCCTCTCGGCGTACTCGGAGAGCGTCTCCAGGCTCTCGTCCTGCAGATCCCCCGGCTTCGGAGGAATGCTCAGGACCACGGAGATCACCGAGGCGGGATTATCGTAGACGACGACCTGATAGGCGGCGTCCTCGATGATGGGCAAATCATACTCCTTGGCCACACTCAGCGGATCCCGCTTCAGCCGCTCCATGAATGCGTCGTCTGCCCATGCCCGCGCCACGATCTTGGGCCACGTCCGCTTCCAGGATGCATTCGCATCCGACACGCTGCGATCCGTCATCTGACCACCGTAGAGGGTAGCGCGAGAGGACGCGACCTAATCACGCCCTCCCCCTGCCTGTCAACGCAGGAATTCTTGAGATGTTTTCGCGTGCGGTCGAGGAAACTCAAGTCATGGCATCTCAACTGCCCATCCTGGATTCAGAAGCACACGTGATTGAACCCCTGGACCTGTGGAACAAATACCTGGAGCCCGCCTTCCAGTCGCGCGCGCCCACGTTCCGCGAGGCTCGGCATTCCCAGGAGGAGGATGGAGTCAGTGACGTCGTGCGGCAGGCGCGTTTCCATTACGCATGTGCCAGGCAAGGGCTCTCCCCCGAGGCGGTGCAGCGGGCGCTCGACCTGTCGAGCCCTGGCTTCCACAACATGGAGATCGACGGCGAGCTGCTGCTGGGACCCGTGGCCCAGCGTGTCTGGCATCGCGGCGCCATGCAGGCGCTCGTGCATTATCTGCCGCAGATGTTGGCGGGGTATGACGCGGCCTCGCACGTGGACACGCTGCGCGCCATGGGCGTGGAGCGTGCCTATCTGTACCCGACGAAGGGGCTCTTCCTGTTCGCCGTGGACTCGTTGGAGCCGGCGCTGACCGCGGCGCTGGTGCGCGCGTACAACGACTGGCTCCGGGAGTTCAGCGCCCATGCTCCGGAGTTCCTGCGCGGGGTGGGGGCGCTGTGCCAGCATGACCCGGAGCAGATGGTCTCCGAGCTGGAGCGGATCGCCTCCTGGGGCTGGAAGGCCGTGATGCTCCGTCCCAATCCCGTGCGGGGGCGGATGTTGAGCGATCCCGCCCACGAGCGCTTCTGGACACGCTGTGAAGAGCTGGACGTGGCGGTCGGCGTGCACGAGGGAACCCACGCCCGGGTGCCCACACTGGGAAGCGAGCGCTTCCAGACACACTTCGCGAGGCACGTCTGCTCCCACCCGTTGGAGCAGATGACGGCCCTGCTGGCGCTCATCGAGGGGGGCGTGCTCGAACGCCATCCCAGGCTTCGCGTCGGGTTCCTGGAGGCGGGCTGTGGTTGGCTTCCCTATTGGCTGTCGCGCATGGACGCCAAATACGCAGACGTGAAATGGGAGGTCCGCGACAACGTCCGGATGAAGCCCTCGGACTACTTCCGGCGGCAATGTTTCATCACCTGCGAGGCGAGCGAGCCGGGAATCGAGCTGGTCATCGACATGGTCGGCGAGGGGTGCGTCCTCTTCGGCTCGGACTACCCCCACGTCGATCATCCCCCCGCATCCGCGAGGACAGCGCCCTGCTCGTGCAGCGGCTCACTCCCGCGGTCGCCAGACGGGTCCTCTGGGACAACGGCTGCCGCTTCTACGAAGGGCGGAGCTGAAGCGTCCGACTCAACTCCAGACACGCCCCCCGGCCCCTCCCCCTCCGGGAGAGGAGCCATCATAGCGCAACCCCGCCCCCGGCCTACTTCCCCGCGGGACAGCTTGGGGGTGAAAGGTTGACGACTTCAGCTCCGGTGCCGTTCGGCGACGCGGTAGAGGGAACTCCTCACGGGGGCGAGTGAGATCCGGGTGCGCGGTGGCCACCCAGGACAGGGACAAGCCGTTCACGAACGTCCTGGAGATAGGCCGCGAGACCCGTTTCGCGTCCAAGGGTCGACAGAGTGCCCAGGGGAGTCTCCTCCAGACACACGCGCTCGCGCTCCGGGTCTCCTCGAGTCAGGGCCTCCAGTGCCTTCTTCGCGTCCTTCTTGGCACCGTGCTCACGCGCGGTCAGTTGGTGCGCGTCGCGAACAGGATGGAACGAGAGCCGCTGCTCTTCCTTTTGCAGTTGCGCCTTCTCCTCCTCGGTCCTGGGCTCGAACCCCACGAGCACCCAGCACTCACGCTTGGGCTCGGCCAGACCGATGACGACCGGGAAGGGCCACTTCCGTGCATCCCTCGCCTGTTCGAGTCCGGTGCGCCGCTCAGGGTTTCCATCGCTGTCACGAACCAGGAGCACGGCATCAGGGAGATGCTCGGACGAAGCCAGCAACAGGAGCGCGCGCCGCGCGGCCTGTGCATCAAGCGCCCCGGGCTGACCACCAAACCCGCCGAAAATCCCCTTGATGCCCGTGCTCTGGAACTCATCTCGCACGGAAGCCCACCTCAAGAAGGGCTCTTCCGAGGTGCGGCCCCTCCACTTTCGACAAGAGTCCAGCGTCTCGGGAGCGAGCCAATCCACCTCCTCGAGGAGCACGCGATCCGCGAGCCCACACGCGGCATCCCGGTCGGCCCGCGCCTCGCAAACCACCGCGAACTCGTGTGCGGCGTCACTCATTGCCCGCCGGAGTCTCCACCTTCTCCACCCACGACTCGCCCACGGTGCTCCAGAATTCTCCGGGGCTCATGAGGTCCTTCCAGCGCTCGAACTCGGGGTGGGCCGTGAGCTTCTCACAGCGGGCGAAGCCGTTTTCCGCGAGGAAGGTCATCCGAACCTCCTCGGGCTTGAGATAGTTCAGGATGAACGGCGAATGGCTCGTCGCAATGATTTGCAGCTCAGGATCACGCTTTTGGAGCGTGCGCAAGGTCTCGATGAGCTTGCCTTGCGCCACGGGATGAAGATTCAGCTCGATATCATCCAAAAGAACCAATCGTGGCTTGCTCGGCCCCATCAAGACGGTGAGCAGCCCGAGCACCATGAGGGTGCCTTCACCAGCGGAATCAGCTGCAACACCCTTGGCCCCCTTCATGTCCAGAACGATCCTGTTCCCCCATAACGTCTGATGCTCGGGAACCTGATGGCGCTGTTCATCCAAGGCGATGGTCCGGAACGTAGTTCGCTCAACCGCCGCACGTTCGATCCGAATGCGACGAACCGAAGGAACGATCTGCTTGAGCGCTTGTTCAATCCCGTCGAACACCTCATCCTGGCTCAGTTTCAAATAGGCCAGGACCGAGGCAAGTCCGTCCCCGCTTCCTCCGATGTCAGGAATCGGCTCTTCACTGTAAGACGCCTCCGCCAAGGCTTGCGCCTCGAAGCGAAGGATGGAAGTCGACAGCAACGCATTCTGGACGTCCGGGGGGCCACTAAGCGAAAACAACCCTCCGGGGCGGATCCTCTCCAAATCGACACTTGCATTGAAAGTCGTTCCCGCCCACTTGCTTGTCACCGCGGCAACCTTCGCCGCGGGCTCAATCGTGACTTGCGCGGACCCGGCTGTGCCATTCCACATTCCTGAAAGAGTCCATTCGGTAGGGCTGGCCGTTCCGTACGAATTCAGCGCGCCCCGATCCGAGGGGCTCAAGCGCGCTCCTTTCCCCGCCGCCAGCCGCGTCGCGAGATGCAGTCCCTGCAACAGCGTTGTCTTGCCTGACGCATTGGGGCCCACCAGCACGGTGAACGGCTCCAGCTCCAGGTCCAGCGAGCGGTACGCCTTGAAGTTCCGGAACGAGACCTTCTGGATCACGACCACCCTCCCACCTGGAGCGAACAGCCCACCCGGCCCCTCCCCCTCCGGGAGAGGAGCCATGACTCCCATGCCGCTCAGCTCTTGGTGAGCGGGCGGTAGCGGATGCGGTGCGGCTCCAGGGCCTCGGGGCCCAGACGCTTCTTCTTGTCCGCCTCGTAGTCCTCGAAGTTGCCCTCGAAGAAGAACGCCCGGCTGTCACCCTCGAACGCCAGGATGTGCGTGGCGATGCGGTCCAGGAACCAGCGGTCGTGGCTGATGACCACCGCGCAGCCCGCGAAGTTGAGCAGCGCCTCCTCCAGGCTGCGCAGCGTCTCCACGTCCAGATCGTTCGTCGGCTCGTCGAGCAGGAGCACGTTGCCGCCACTCTTGAGCATCTTCGCCGGGTGCACCCGGTTGCGCTCGCCGCCCGACAGGTCCTTCACCCGCTTCTGCTGGTCCTGCCCCTTGAAGGCGAAGCCCGCCGGTACGCGCGGCTCGGCATCTGTCCCGCCCGGCCCAGGTCCAGGAAGTCCAGCCCGCCGCTCACCTCCTCGAAGACGCTCTTGTCGCCATTGAGCGCGTCGCGGCTCTGGTCCACGTACGCCAGCTTCACCGTCTCGCCGATGCGCAGCTCGCCCCCGTCCGGCTTCTCCGCGCCCGTGAGCATCCGGAACAGCGTCGTCTTGCCCGCGCCGTTCGGTCCGATGATGCCCACGATGCCGCCCGGCGGCAGCTTGAAGTTCAGGTCGTCGATGAGCAACCGGTCCCCGAACGCCTTGCGCAGCCCCTTGGCCTCCACCACCAGCCCGCCCAGCTGCGGCCCGGGCGGGATCGTCACCTCGCCCGTGGGGTCGCGCTTCTCCTGCGTCTGGTTGAGCAGCTGCTCGTACGCCGCGATGCGCGCCTTGCTCTTGGCCTGACGCGCCTTGGGCGAGGCGCGCACCCACTCGAGCTCGCGCTTGAGCGTCTTCTGCCGCGCGCTCTCCGTCTTCTCCTCCAGCTCCAGCCGCTTCTGCTTCTGCTCCAGCCAGCTCGAGTAGTTGCCCTTCCAGGGCACGCCCTCGCCGCGGTCCAGCTCCAGGATCCACTCGGCCACGTTGTCGAGGAAGTAGCGGTCGTGGGTGATGCAGACGATGGTGCCCTTGTACTCCTTGAGCGCCTGCTCCAGCCACGCCACGCTCTCGGCGTCCAGGTGGTTCGTCGGCTCGTCGAGCAGGAGCAGGTCCGGCTTCTCCAGGAGGATGCGGCAGAGCGCCACGCGGCGCTTCTCACCACCGGACAGCTTCGTCACGTCCGCGTCCCCGGGCGGCAGACGCAGCGCGTCCATGGCCATCTCCAGGGTGCGATCCAACTCCCAGCCGTTGCTCGCGTCGATGGCGTCCTGCAGCCTTCCCTGCTCGGCCAGGAGCTTCTCCATGGCGGCGTCGTCCATGGGCTCGGCGAACTTCGCGCTCACCTCGTTGAAGCGGTCGAGCAGCACGCGGATGGGCTTGAGGCCCAGCTCCACGTTGCCCTTCACGTCCAGGGTGGGGTCGAGCTGCGGCTCCTGGGCCGGTAGCCCACGCGCGCGCTCGGGTCCGGCTTGGCCACGCCGAAGAACTCCTTGTCCACGCCGGCCATGATGCGCAGCAGCGTCGACTTACCGGAACCATTGGGGCCGATGACGCCGATCTTCGCGCCCGGGAAGAAGGACAGGTAGATGCCCTTGAGGATGTCCTTGCCTCCCTTGACCTTGCGCAAGTCCTGCATGGTGAAGATGAAGTTCTGGGCCATCGTGCTCTCTCGCTCTCTTGAGGCTGGGTGACGGGACGCTGGCGGATACTAAGGAGCCACGGCGGGCGCAAGACGCACGGACGGTGCGATGGCGTCCAGCGGGCATCAAAACGCTGCCAGGACGCTCGGCCAGGGTGCTAAAGCCCCTGCCATCATGTCCTCGCCTCCCGCGCTCGAACTCCGAGGTCTCTCCAAGACCTATGGCGGCAACAGGCTCACCGCCCTGTCCGATGTCACCCTCAACATCCGGCCCGGGGAGATCTTCGCCCTCCTCGGCCCCAATGGTGCCGGCAAGACGACGCTCATCGGCTCGGTCTGCGGGCTGGTGAAGAAGACGAGCGGCAAGGTGCTCGTCTTCGGGCAGGACCTGGACGAGGATCCGGTGCGGCCGCGCTACCAGATCGGCCTCGTGCCCCAGGAGGTGAACTTCGACCCCTTCTTCACGGTGGCCGAGTCGCTCTACATCCAGCAGGGCTACTACGGGTTGCAGCGGGACGAGGCGCGGGTGAAGGAGGTGCTCGCCGCGCTCAACCTGAGCAACAAGGCGGACTCCATCACCCGGGCGCTCTCGGGCGGCATGAAGCGCCGGTTGCTCATCGCCAAGGCGCTGGTGCACCGGCCGAAGCTGGTCTTCCTGGACGAGCCCACCGCGGGCGTGGACGTGGAGCTGCGGCGCGACCTGTGGACCTACGTGCGCCGGCTCGCCGCCGAGGGCACCACCATCGTGCTCACCACGCACTACCTGGAGGAGGCCGAGGAGCTGGCCGACCGGGTGGGCGTCATCAACGAGGGCAAGCTCCTGCTCGTGGAGGACAAGACGACGCTGTTGCGCCGCCTGGGCGAGAAGCGCCTCATCGTCACCTTCACCGCGCCGGTGACCACCCCCGAGTCCGCGCGCCAGGCGGGCGCCACGCTCTCCGCGGACGGCCTCACGCTCACCTACCCCGAGCGCGAGGGGGGCCTTCCGGGCAATGACGTCCTGCGCCTGCTGTACACGCAGGGCTTCCCGGTGGGCAACGTGGAGACGCGCAGCTCCCGCCTGGAAGACATCCTCATCGAGATCCTCCGCGGCAAACCCGCCGCCAGCGCCGCCGCCGCGCCCAACGCCCTGCCCTCGCCCGCCACGCCATGAACACGACTGGGATGAAGACCCTGTTGGTGAAGGAGGTCCGCCGCTTCATGCGCGTGCCGGGCCAGACGGTCCTCTCACCGCTCATCAGCACCTCGCTCTACTTCCTCGTCTTCGGCTACTCGCTGTCCGGACGGGGGGCCCACGAGGTGGAGGGAGTGCCCTACCTCTCCTTCATCGTCCCGGGGCTCGTCTTCCTGGGCCTGGCCAACAACTCCTTCCTCAACAGCTCCTCCTCGCTCTTCATCAACAAGATTCAAGGCACCATCGTGGACCTGCTCGTGGTCCCGCTCGGTCCGCTGGAGCTGCTGGCCGGCTTCATCGGGGGCGCCATGGTGCGCGGGCTGATGGTGGGCCTGCTCACCTGGGGGGTGGCCACGCTCTTCACCGGCTTCCATCTGGCGCACGTGCCCGCCACGCTCCTCTTCCTGCTGCTGTCCTCCTACACCTTCAGCGTGCTGGGCATCCTCGCGGCGGTGTGGGCCGAGAAGTTCGAGCAGGTGAACTTCTTCCCCACCTTCGTCATGCTGCCGCTCACCTTCCTCGGCGGGGTGTTCTACTCGGTGCGCGAACTGCCTACGCCCTGGAACCACGTAAGCCTTTTCAACCCCATCGTCTACATGGTGGAGGGGCTGCGCTACGGGATGCTGGGCCGCAGTGGCTTTTCCCCGCTGTGGGGAGCAACCATCCTGCTGGGGGTGGCGCTCGTGGCGACGGCCCTGGCCTGGGCGGCGTTACGCGCTGGTTACAAGCTGAAGGCCTGAGGGCTCGATGGTGGACGCTCCCCTTGCTCCGCCGGACGAGGAGCGAGCGGGGACGTTCGCGGATTCTCGGAAGCCACGCTATGTTGGCGAAGCATGGCGGTACCCCTCGGTAAATACCATTTGCTGCGCAAGATAGCGTCCGGCGGGATGGGACAGGTGTTCTTGGCGCGCGAGCACGGTGGGGGGCTCGAACGGCTGGTGGTCATCAAGCGGGTGTTGCCCCATCTGGCCGAGGACGATGAATTCCTGGCCATGTTCCAGGAAGAGGCCCAGCTCGTGGCGGGGCTGCGCCACCCCAACCTCATCACCCTCCTCGAGTGGGCGCAGGTCGAGGGCCGCTACTGTCTGGCCATGGAGTACGTCCAGGGAGAGGACGTGCGGCGGCTGGACAAGTTCGCGCGGGCGCGGGGCACCCCCGTGCCGATGGGGCTGGCGCTGCGCATCGTGGCGGAGGCGGCCGCGGGGCTGCACCATGCCCATCAGGCGCGCGACGCCGAGGGCCGGCTGCTGCACCGGTGCACCGGGACGTGTCGCCGCAGAACATCCTCGTGGGCTTCGATGGCGGGGTGAAGGTCATCGACTTCGGCGTGGCCAAGGCCGCCGGGAGCGCCGCGACCACGGCCACCGGGGTGCTCAAGGGCAAGTACCCCTACATGTCGCCGGAGCAGGCGGATGGCCGGCCGGTGGACGGGCGCAGTGACTTGTTCGCCCTGGGGGTGGTGCTGTGGGAGCTGCTCACCGGCCACCGGCTCTTCAAGGGGGAGTCGGACCTGATGACGCTGCGGCTGGTGCGCGACTGCCGGTGCCCCCGCCTTCCCTGCTCAACCCCGCGCTGCCCGCCGGGCTGGACGCGCTCGTGCTCCGGGCGCTGGGCCCCACGCCCGAGGCGCGCTTTCCGGATTGCGGCGCGTTCCGGCTGGCGCTCGAGGACTTCATCGTCCAGAACCGGCTGTCCGCCAGCAGCGCGCACCTGTCCGCCTGGCTGCGGGAGCTGTACGCCGAGCGCATCGCCAACGAGGCCAACCCCGCCTCCCTGGATCAGCTCACCGAGGACTCGGACCTGGACGCCCGGTCCAACACCTCGCGCAGCGGCAGCGACGCGCGCTCCCTGTCCCTGACGATCGCCCCCCTCACGCCCACCACCCACACCGGAGAGTCCGGCAAGCGGGTGTATGTCACGCGCACCGTCTCACCCGAGGCGCCCCGGCGGCGCATGAGGTGGGGTTGGGCGGCGATGAGCCTGGGCGTGTCGCTGCTGGCCGGCGGAGCCGCCGTCATCCTCCTGCGCCAGGAGAAGCCCGCCCCGGCCCCGCCTCCCCTCACGGCCTCCGCCCCGCCGCACGCGGTGCCCGCCGAGCCGCGGCCCGGGCTGGTGAGTCTCACGGTGCGCTCGGAGCCGGCGGGCGCGCGGGTCGAGGTGGAGGGGAGCCCTACGGCGAGACGCCCCTGGAGCTGCCCCTGGAGCCGAACGCTCCACCGGTGACGCTGGCCCTGTCGCTGGAGGGGTATGAGCCCACGTCGCGGCGGGTGTCCGCCGGAGACGCCCCCGAGCTGTCCGTGAAGCTACGCCCCCGGCAGGCGGTGCAGAAGCCTCCGCGCCGGGGCAGCACTCCCCCCGCGCTCGACATCAAGCTGGGCCGCTGAGCGCCGCGCGCGGCCTAGCGCGGGAGGGGCAGCCGCAGGCTGAAGGTGGAGCCCTCGCCGAGGCTCGACTTCGCGGTGAGCGAGCCTCCGTGCAGCCGGGCGATCGCCGAGGCGATGTACAGGCCCAGTCCGTGCCCGCTGCCCCCCGAGCCCTCCGCGCGGTGGAAGCGGTCGAAGATGTTGGGCACCTCCGAGGCGGCGATGCCCTGACCCCAGTCCCGCACATGGACGACGGCGAGCCCGGGCGAGAGCGCCAGCGTCACCTCGACATGCTTGCGCTCGCCCCCGTACTTCACCGCGTTGGACAAGAGGTTGTTGAGGATGTTGCGCACGCGCTCCGCATCGAAGGAGAGCGGGAGCGGCTGCTCCGCGCCCACCAGGCGGAAGTCCACCTGGGGCTGCAACTCCCGCCACTCCTGCACCACCCCCTGGAGGAACGAGGCGAAGTCCCCGTGCTCCCGGTGGATCATCAGCTTGCCATCGGAGAGGCGGGCCGCATCGAGGATGGAGGTGACGAGGCCGTTCATCCGGTCGAGCTGCCGCAGGATGGTCTCGGCGTGCTTGCGCTCGTCGGAGTCCACGCGCGTCGTCTGCTTGCGCAGCAGCATCTGGGCGTTGAGCCGCGCGGAGCTCAGGGGCGTCTTGATTTCATGCGCCACCCAGTTGAGCATCTCCTCGCGCAAGGCGCTGCCGGGGTCCGCCGCGCTGGCCCTGGCCTCCGGTTCCACGTCCTCGGGACGCACGCGCAACACCGGCGCACGGCGCGCTCGAAGGTGTCGAGGTCCACGGGCTTGGCGAGGAACGCGGTGGCCTCTTCCAGGCCCGGTGGGCGCGCGGCGCTCAACAGCAGGAAGGGCACCTCGCGCAGCACCGCGTCCGCGCGCAACTCGCGCAGCAGTTCCATGCCGGTGCGCCGGGGCATCATGTGGTCGCTCACCACGAGATCCGGCGGCTGCGTCCGGGCCAGCAGCAGGGCCTCTTCCCCGTTGTGGGCCCGGAGGGCACGGTGGCCCATGTCCTCCACGATCTGCGCGAAGATGTCGAGCATCGCATCCTCGTCCTCGGCGATGAGGACCAGGCTCATGACGACGCACCTCCAATGCTCGTGCCCACGGCTCGGGCCTGCCCCGTCAGCAATCCCTCCGCCGAGCGCATGGGCGCCAGCACCCGGATGCCGTCGTCCCGGATCTCGAACTCGCGCAGGTCCCCGTCGTACCGGCTGTCGCGCATCTTGAGGATGGACAGGACGCGATGGATGCGCCCGCGCAACTCCACGTAGCGCAGCAGCACCAGGTTCTCGCCGAGCATCGCGATGGGCGAGTCATTGAAGTCCAGCTCGGTGCCGGCCACCTTCGACACCTCCTTGGTGAACAGGGACGTCACGCCCGCGTGGCGCAGGTGCACGCTGAGCGCGGCCATGAAGATGTGCCGGCGCTCGGGGTCGCAGATGGACCGCTCCAGCTCCGACAAGCCATCCACCACGAGCCGCTGCACGCCCAGCCGCGCCACCTCCTCCAGGAGGCGATGGGCGATGGCATCGGCTTCCAGCTCGGACGGAGGGAGGTGGAGCATCTTCAGCGCCCCGCGTGACAGGTCCTCCGCCACCTCGAGACCGATGCGCCGCGCCCGGGCGATCGACATCACCGGGGGCTCGAGGAAGGACACGAGGAGCGTCTTCTCTCCCTGCCGGGCCCCTTGCGCGGCGAAGTGCGTGGCGAGCAGCGTCTTGCCAATGCCCATGCTGCCCGCGAGCAGCGTCGTGCTGCGCGCGGGCAGGCCCCCTTGCATCAGCGCATCGAACTCGGGCAAGCCAAAGCTGGCTCGGGTGGGGGGCGGGGCGACCTCGAGCTCCGGGGGCACCTGGGTCTCCAGGCGGGGAATGACTTCCACGCCCTCGCGCCCCAGCCGCATGAAGTGCTCACCGGTCAGGTGCTCCCGGCCGCGCAGCTTGACCACCTCCATCCGGCGCAGGCGGCGCCCCCCTGGCGCAGGACATCCAACGCCACGATGCCATCCACCGTCGTGGCCTCCGGCAGCGCCAGCAACTTCTCCAGGGCGTACTCGGTGGTGAAGAGCCCGATGCAATCCATGGCGGCCAGCCCGATGCCCAGCTCGTAGAGGAACTCGCGCAGCTTCGCCTCGTCCTGCCACAGGTCGCGGATGGAGCGCAGGCCGTCGATGAAGAGCAGCTTGGCGCCGCGCTCGCGCACGGTGTGCAAGAGGATGTCGCGAGCCTCCCTGGCGCCCTTCTTGAGCGAGGCATAGGCGCTCATGAGGAAGAGCTTGTCGCCCAGCAGCCCGCGCTCGAAGAAGGAAAAGCCGGAGAGGGCCTGGACCAGCTTGTCGTGGGGCTCGGAGGTGACGGTGGCCACCACCACGGAGATGCCGCGCGCGGCGGTGTGGAAGGCCATCTGACCGCAGAGGATCGTCTTCCCGCAGCCGGGGTTCCCCGTGATGATGATCGACTGGCGCCGGGGGATGCCACCGCCCAGCAACAGATCGAAGCTCGGAATGCCAGAGGAGAAGACCTGCTGGGAATTGGATGTATCCATATGTCTTGCTCGCCGTGAGCAGGCAGGGGGCTGCCGGGCTTCAAACCTCCTAGCATGGAACGACGCGTCAACCAGGTCGCTCACGCCTGCCCGGCTACCCTCCTCACGTACGCGCCTCGCGCTCACCCCGCCAGACGCACCACCGCCGCCGAGGGCCCGTCGAGCCGGAGCACTCCCTCGTTCAATGGAGAGCGCGGGGAGGCCCCGCCGAACCGGGACTCCTCGCTCCACAGCTCCAGCCGCGCTCCGTCGGGCGGACGGTGCTCCAGGGCGCCCTTCACGTTGACGATGACCTGGAGCGCGCCTCCCGGCCCGCGGCGCTCGAGCACCAGCGCGTTCTGCCCCAGGGGCCTCGCGTCGAAGGAGCCCCGTCGGTTGGCCTTGAGGATGGGCTCCCGGGCGCGCAGGCGCAGCAGCTCCCGGTAGAGCGCGAGCACCCCCGCGTGCTCGGGCTTGCTCGCCTCGTTCCAGTCGAGCTTCGAGCGGGTGAAGGTCTCCAGCGCCTGGGGATCCGGCACCTCGTCGCCGGAGAACTTCGAGAAGCCGGCGAACTCCTTGCGCCGCCCCTCGGTCACGAGCTTGCCCAGCTCGGCGTTGTGGTCGGTGAAGTAGAGGAAGGGCGTGCTCGCGTTCCACTCCTGCCCCTGGAAGAGCAGGGGCGTGTAGGGCGAGAGCAAGAGCAGCGTGCTCATGGCGCGGAAGGCCGCCGGGGACACATCCGCCCCCAGCCGCTCGCCCTGCGCCCGGTTGCCAATCTGGTCGTGGTTCTGGATGCAGTGCACGAAGTGCCACGGCTCCAGCTCGCTCGCGGGCGTGCCCCGGGCCTTCTTGTGCACCTGGGACGTCTGCCCCTCGTAGAACCAGCCCTGACGCAGCGTGCGCGCGATGTCCTCCACACTGCCCGTGTAGTCGGCGTAGTAGCCCTCGCTGTCCCCGGCGAAGGCCCGGCGCAGCTGGTGGTGGATGTCATCCGCCCAGATGCCATCCAGCCCCAGGCCCTTCTTCTCCACGGGCCGCGCCAGGCGCGTGTCGTTGCGATCGTCCTCGGCGATGACGACCACGCTCCGGCCCCGCGCCGCGGCCCGGGCCCGCCGGGCAATCTCCACCAGCAGGTGCGGCGAGCTGTCGTCGATGATGGCGTGCGCCGCGTCCAGGCGCAGGCCGTCCGCGTGGTAGTCGCCGATCCACATGTCCACGTTGGAGAGCACCAGCTCGCGCACCACGTCGGAGCCCTCGCCGTCGTAGTTGATGGCGTTGCCCCAGGGCGTGTGGTGGTGGTCGGTGAAGTAGTGGGGCGAGTAGCAGCTCAGGTAGTTCCCGTCCGGACCGAAGTGGTTGTAGACGGCGTCGATGAGCACCCCGAGCCCCTGCGCGTGCGCCGCGTCGATGAAGCGCCGCAGTCCCTCGGGGCCGCCGTACACGGCCGAGGGAGCGAAGAGCGACACGCCGTCATAGCCCCAGTTGCGCGTGCCCGGAGCGCTCGCGAGCGGCAGGAGCTCCAGCGTCGTCACCCCCAGCTCCTTGAACGCGCGCAGCCGGGGGATGAGCGCGTCGAAGGTGCCCTCGGGCGTGGCCGTGCCCACGTGGATCTCGTAGATGACCTGGGACTCCGGGTCGAGCCCCTTCCAGTCGCCGTCCTTCCAGGCGAAGTCGGGCACCACCACCTCGGAGGGACCATGCACGCCCTCGGGCTGCGAGCGGCTCCAGGGATCCGGGAAGGGGCCCTGGCCATCCACCCGGAGTTTGTAGCGCACGCCGACGCCCTTCCCGGCGAGCGTGGCGGTGAAGAAGTCGCCGCTCTCTCGAGTCATCGGCAGCGTGTCGCCTGGTTGCCCCTGGGGTCCGAACACCACCACCTCGAGCTTCTGATGCCCGGGAGCCCAGACCCGCCAACGCACGCCCGCTCCCTGCTCCACCCACGCGCCCAGACGGGGAACCGCCGTCCGCGCCTTCATCGCTTTATCCATGGAGAGCTACTTACCCACCCGCCCCGTACCTGGGAGCCCGGACGAGTCCATCCTCGTGGAAGATGTTCACTGGTCACCCTGGAGATCGTCCGGTGGATGCCCCCTCCGAGAGCGGGCGGGCACTGGCGGCCAGAGCAGGCAACGCTTGTCCCCGATGGGGCCTACCGGAAAGATGCCGCCCACCGCATGAGCCTCCGCCCCGAACGACGTCAAGTCCTCCCCTTCGAGCCCAATGCCTCCGTTCGCGATCATGTCGCCGCCCTGGAGGTGCTCTCGCCTCGGGACATCGACCGGCGCCTGTCCGAGCTGGGCTACCGGGGACAACAGGAGGCACGGCGCGCGGCGTCGGTGCTGGCCTACCGGCACCTGCAGCGGCTGCGGCGCATCCACCTGGAGGGCATTCCCCCCGAGCCGGGGATGCGCGAGAACTGTCTGTTCCTCGGGCCCACCGGCAGCGGCAAGACGTTCCTCGTGGAGCTGCTGTTCCGGGAGATATTGGGCGTGCCCACCGTCATCGTGGACGCCACGCAGTTCTCCGAGACGGGCTACGTGGGGGACGACGTGACCACGATGCTCTCGCGGCTGTACGAGGCGGCGGGCGGAGACGTGGAGTGGGCGGCCTGTGGCGCCATCTGCATGGACGAGTTCGACAAGCTCGCCACCAGCCGCTCCGACGCGCGTTTCGCGGGGCAGCAGACCACCAAGGACGTGAGCGGCTTTGGCGTGCAGCGCAGCCTGCTCAACCTGCTCAGCGCGCCCCGGGCGGACTTCCCGCCGGACTTCGGCTTCACCAGCCGCACCCCGCCCGTGCCGCTGGAGCTCTCGGCGCTCACCTTCATCGCCTGCGGGGCCTTCAGCGGACTCAAGGGCACGGCGGAGGAGATGGGTGGCCAGAAGGAGCGGCTGGGCTTCGGACGCGAGGCGCGCAAGCGCGAGGCGGCCATCGCGGAGAAGGTGACCGAGGAGCAGGTGGAGCAGACGGCGGCCTTCGCGCGCTACGGCTTCATCCCGGAGCTCATCGGCCGCTTCAGCCGCATCGTGTCCTTCTCGCCGCTGGACGAGACCACGCTGGGCAACATCCTGGAGGACAACGTGCTGCGCGGCTACCAGCGCGAGTTCTCCCACGAGGGGCTGGAGCTGGTGGTGGAGCCCGCGGTGCGCGAGTGGGTGGTGGCCCGGGCGCTCAAGCGCGAGACGGGGGCGCGCGGCCTGCGCGCCGCCCTGGTGCCCCAGCTCGAGCGCGCCGCCTACGAGCACTTCGGCGAGCCCGAGGTGTCCACCGTGCGGCTGGTGCTCGAGGGCGACCAGGTGGCGGTCGTCGCGGACTGAGCCCCACCGCCCGAGCCCCTTCTAACGACGACGCGGCGCCAGGGAGGCTCCCCGGCACCGCGCGAGTCCTTCCAGACCGTGGGCTCTGCTCAGCCCTGGTACTGGTGGATGGACATGATGGGGTAGTTCATCGACGACATGGTGATGCGCTGCGAGCCATCGCTGTTCACGTTGTTGGAGCCGATGAACTGGGGCTTGCCGTCCTTCATGCCGGCGTACATCACCACGTGGTGGCCGCCCGGGGTCTTCATGCTCACCACGTCACCCGGCTTGGCATTGGCGAGCGACACGCGCTTGAAGTTCGGATCCTTGTCCAGGTTGGCCTGCAGGCCCGTCACGGCGTTGTGGTGCTGGCTGTTCTTGATCTGCCCCGCCTGCTCCAGGCACGCGGAGACGAAGTTGGCGCAGTTGACGTTGTTGGGCACCCAGTCGTCCATGTCCGCGCCCACGCCGTTCTTCTCCAGCTTGAGGCTGCCGGCGTTCTTCTGCAGCTGCGCCTTGGCGATGTCGAAGGGGCTGCCGCCCGGACCGCGCGTCGCCGGGCCCGTGCCGCCCGTGCCCTGCGCGGAGCCCGCGCCGCCCGTGCCGCCCGTCTTGCCGCCGCCCTTGGCCGGCTCGAAGCTGTCGACGCGGCCCGGGATGTTCAGGGCCTTGCCCGCGTAGATCTTGTTCGCGTCCTTGATCTGCGGGTTGGCCTTCATGAGCGCGTTCACCGTCGTGCCGTTCTTCTTGGCAATGCCCGACAGGGTGTCGCCCCACTTGATCTGGTAGTTCTGCGACCGGACGGAGGAGATGGAGCTCATGGGGATTTCCTCAGAAAAGGGGGTTCAAATTCGCAAACTCGAAGAAATTATCGAGCCCCCGGGCGGAAGTTGCGGACCCCGGCGCCAGATTCCCGACATGCCCCCCGACGCGCCCCGTGACGCGGCGCGGCGAGGAGACCCCGCAAAGACGAAGGGCCGGAAGGCCCCGCCCCCGTGCTGGGAAGCGAGAACCCCTCCGGCCCTCGTCATGTCCCGTCCTCCTCCCGAGCGGGAGGAGGAGCTGGGAAGGGGCTTACGGGTAGAGCGCGCGGGCGCCGGTCTTGTCCGAGGACGTCAGCACGAGGTCACCCTTCTGGGTGCCCTTGCACTGGGGGTAGTGCATGACGGAGGAGGCGTCATAGGCCGTCAGGGCGCGCCAGCTGGCGTCCTCGTAGCAGCCGGTGCTGGAGAGGCGGGTGTGCTCGTGACGGAAGCCGAGCGTGTGGCCCAGCTCGTGGCGCAGCACGCCGGTGAGCGTCCAGACGCCCAGGTTGCCGAAGGCGCTGCTGTCGACGAGCACGTTGCGGCTGGCGCGGCTGGAGTTGGGGAAGAAGGCGCGCGCCGTGTAGGACTGGCCGCTCACCAGGCGCACGTCGAACACCACGCCCGTCTGCGACGCGGTGCAGTTGGTGTCGAGGGTGCTGTTGTGCACGAAGTTGACGTTGGCGGTGGCCTCCCAGGCGGCCGTGGCGCTGTTCATCGCGCTCACCACGGAGTTGTAGTACGAGCCGAAGGAGGACTTGCTGATGCAGTAGGTGATGTTCTTGGCCGCCGTGGCGCTCCACTTGATGTCGCTGCCGGTGTTGTACACGGCCAGGCCACCGGTGCTCTCGCCCACGTCACCGCGCGCCACGACGTTGTCGTAGTACGCGCGCAGGTCCTCTACCGCCTCGTCGCCATTGACGATCCACACGTTGCCCTCGTCCTTGATGGCCGAGGCCTGAAACTCTTCGAACGACGGAATGCGAGCGCTCTCCTCGACGGACTCAGGACCGCCGCAACCAACGAGAGCCGCACCAGCCAGCAACGCCATGGAAATCTTGCGCATTGAACTTCCTCAAGGGGGACAACGAGGGGGCGCGAGCCGCCGGAGGTCATCCACCGCGGCATCGCGCCCCGGGCCTTGAGCAACTCGCGGGCCAACGCCCCCTCCCCTCTGAGGAGCCCTCACTCCTCCCTCTTTTACCGGGTAATCCTGGAGTGCTCCCGCTCCAGGAAAAACTGCCAGACATGTAAACTCCCCTGACACCTCTCGCGGGAGAGGGCCACTTTCCGGGGGTTGGAGGGCTCCCCCCGCATTGTGCGGAATCCGGACAGGGATGTCCGATTTCAGGGCAGGGGCGGATTGTCACCCGAACAAGGCGCGGGCGGGGGCGTCGCGCCAGCGGATGAGGAAGGTGCCGGCGGTGCCATCGAAGGACCACACGTCCACGAACACGTTGCGCGCGCCGGCCATCTGCTGGGCGCGGAGGATGAGGCCGGAGGCGAAGGAGGAGTAATCGTCGAGGACGTCGTTCATCCACAGCTCGACGTAGCGGGGGGCGTGCTCCACCAGGCGCACCTCGCTGAAGTTGTTGCCGCTGCTCAGGTCCGCCCCGATGCGCTCGAGCATCCGGCGGGGGCCGAGCACCGGCGCCAGCTCCGCCAGCACGCGCCCCATGGACGTCTGGAGGTAGCCTTCCACGAAGTGGATGCCCATCCACCAGTGGGCCTCGGCGGAGGGCAGGTGCGGGTAGAGCACCTGGGCGGCGATGTGCAGGAAGACCTTCCACTGCGCCAGGGGGTAGGCGACCTCGAGGGGGCGCTCCAGGTCCAGCCCCACGTCGCGCAGCAGCCTGCGGCCCACGCCCGACAAGGTGGCGCCCAACTCGCGCACGAACAGCGCCTCGACAGCGGTGGCGAACACCAGCTTCTGCGGCGGCATGGACGGCCTCCCTGTCACTCCAGCGGCGCTCCGCCCGACAGAAAAGCGGATCCCCGGCGAAAGTGCTCGCCCTTCCCTCGGGTCGATGCTCACTTTTCCATAGAGACGCGCCCGTCGGCGACCCTCCCCCCCCGACACCGGACACACGGCTCCGACCGGGGTCTCAGACGGGCATGCGTCCCACGAGCGCGAGGATGGTCTCGCCATAGCGCTCGGTGAGCGTGGGACCGACCCCGTGGATGCGCTGCAGGGCGGCACCATCCCGGGGACGGGCGCTGGCGATGGCCCCGAGCACCCGGTCGGTGAGGATGCGGAAGGCGGGCACGCGGCGCCTGCGCGCCTCGGTGAGACGCCGGGCCTTGAGCGCCTCCACGAGCTGGGGTGGGGCTCCGTCCACACCCGGGGCCGTCCCCGTGCGCCGCGAGCGCGAGCGCTCCAGGGCGCGCGACAGGGCCTCGCGGCCGCGAGGGGCCGGGGTAGTGGACGGCGACGGCTCGGCCGCCTCGTATTCGAGCTCGGGCCGGGCCGGGCTCTTCGGGCTCTTGCGGCGCGAGCCCCGGCGGCTGGCCCGGGGCTTGCGGGCCGGGGCGCGGGAGGCCCGGCGGCCGCGAGCGGGGGCCTCCTCGGGGGGCAGCGGCAGTTGCACGAGGCCCTCGGCGGGAGCGAGGGTGCGGCGGCCCTCGGGGGTGAGCGCCACGCGCTGGAAGGTGATGCTCTGGCCGTCCTTGTCGAAGGTGTCCTCGGACAGCCGCACGAGCCCGGCGCGCACGAGGCCCCCGAGCAGGCGCTCGAAGTCGCGGCGGGGGAGCGCCTCGCCGAACAGCTCCCGGTGGAGCCGACCGGTGGCCTGGGCATCGCGCTCGTGGAGCGCGCCGAGGATGCGGGTGAGCGCCTGGGTCTCGGCGGCGGAGGGCGCGCCGAAGCGCAGGGTGGCGCAGTCCTGGGGGGCGCACACGTCGCACAGGCCGCAGGCGGCGCCCGAGTCCTGCACGTCGCCGAAGTGCGCCACGAGGTGTTTCATCCGACACCCATGGGACTCGGCGTAGCGGGCCATGTGCTCGAGCTGCGCCTGCTTGTGCGCGCGCTGCGCCGTGTAGGACGTCTTCCAGCCGGGCTTGCCCTGGCGCACGGACTCGTCCGGGGACAGCTCCAGCCCGCCGTGGATCCACAACTGCTCGAGCGCCTTGTCGAAGACGTCCGACTCCATGCGCACCCGGGCCGCGAGCGCCTCCTTGGGCTCGGGCTCCTCGCGCGCGGCGCGGTAGAGCCGCTCGAGCACGGCGGGCTCGGGGTAGTCGCGCTGGTGGAAGAACTCGTGGGTGCGCCGGTCGATGAAGCCGTGCAGCAGCACCGCGCGCGAGAGCTGACCATCGCGGCCCGCGCGGCCCAGCTCCTGGTAGTAGCCCTCGAGGCTGGCGGGCAGCGCGGCATGCACCACGGTGCGCACGTCCGCCTTGTCGATGCCCATGCCGAAGGCGGTCGTCGCCACGATGACGTCCAGGCGTCCGCCGAGGAAGGCGGTCTGCACGGCGTCGCGCTCCGAGGCGCTCATGCCCGCGTGGTAGGTGCCCGTGCGGAAGTCCGCGCCGAGCCGCTCCGTGTACTGCTCGGCGTGCTTGCGCGTGGCGGCGTAGACGATGGCGGGACGGTGGGAGGGCTCGGCGAGCAGCTCGCGGATGGCGTCGGAGCGCTGGCTCGGGTTGAGCTCGCGCACCTCGATGGAGATGTTGGTGCGCCGGAAGCCGTGGATGAAGGTGCGGGCGGGCGCGCTGCCGGCGCCCTCGAGACCCAGTTGCTGGAGGATGTCGCGCTGGACGTCGGGGGTGGCCGTGGCGGTGAGGGCGATGACGGGCGCGGGGCGCAGCATGGGCAGCCGGGCGCCCAGCAACCGGTAGTCGGGGCGGAAGTCATGTCCCCACTGGGAGATGCAGTGCGCCTCGTCCACGGCCACGAGCGCGGGGGTGCGCCGGGCGAGCAGCTCCACGAAGCCCGGCACGCCGAGCCGCTCGGGAGCGATGAAGAGGAAGTCCAGCCGGCCCTCGAGGTAGTCCGCGCACACCTGGCGCGAGGAGGCGCGATCGCGTCCGGAGTGGATGCGATCCGCCGCGAGCCCCAGGGACTGCAGGCGCGCCACCTGGTCCTCCATGAGCGCGATGAGGGGGCTGATGACCAGCGTCGTCCCGGCGCGCGCGAGGCCCGGCAACTGGTAGCACAGCGACTTGCCCGCGCCGGTGGGCATCACCAGCAGCAGATCCTTGCCCTCGGTGGCGGTGCGGCACACCGCCTCCTGGTACGGGCGGAAGTCCGGGAAGCCGAACACGGCCTTGAGCAGGCCGCGCAGCTCGGAGGAGGCGTGCGCGGACGCACCGTGCGCTCGGGCCGGACGGTGCCGGGCAGGGCGAGCGCGGGTTGCCGGAGCGGGGAGGACGCGGGGGACTCGTCCGGGGTGCTCGCGCGCTTGCCCTTCTTCACGGGGGTCGCGCCGGAGGAGGCCACGGCCGGGGCGGGGCGCGATGCAGGGGCGATGGCTCCGGGCGGCAGGGAGATGGAGGGAGGCACCTTGCCCACCACCTCGATGACATAGGACTCGATACCGCGCAGGAAGGAGTCGAGATCTCCACTGCCGCCCTCGATGCGCCGCAACCAGGCTTCCCACTGGCCCGTCATCGCCGGGCTCTTCACGTCCGGGTGCACCACGCGGATGAGGCCGATGCCCTTCTCCGTCGCCTCGAACGACTTGCCGCGCCGCACGAGGTAGCCCCGGTCCAGCAGCGTCTCGATGATGGCGGCGCGCGTGGCGGGGGTGCCCAGACCCGACTCGCGCATCGCGTCCGCCAGTTCCTTGTCGTCGAGCGTGCGTCCCGCAGTCTCCATCGCCGTGAGCAGGCTCGCGTCCGAGAGCCGGGGGGAGGCCGCGTCCGCTTCGACACGGGTTTCACGTCGCGCACCGTGCGCGCCAGTCCCTTCACGAGCCCCGGGGGCAGTTCCTGCTCGTCCTCTGGCTCCTCCGCCTCGGCCTCGCCGTCCTTCTTCGCCTTGGCCGGCTCGCGGGGTTTGGGCGCGCGTTGTCCGCCGCCCACGTCCAGCACCTTCCAGCCCTGACGCTCCACGAGGGTGCCCGCGCTGTGGAAGCGGTCCACCGTGGGCACGGCGGGGTCCGCGCCCGGCGAGGTGACGGCGGTGATGACGGTCGTCACCGACCAGACGAAGTCCTCGTGCCACGCCGCGAGCAGTCGCCGGCAGACGAGCTCGTAGATGTTGCGCTCCTCCACGGACAGCCGCGCGTCCCCGGGTGGGGTCGTCGTGGGGATGAGGGCGTGGTGGTCCGTCACCTTCGCGTCGTCCACGAAGCGGCGGCCGAGCGCGCGCGTGCCGGTCCCCGGCGCGAGCTGGGCCTCCCAGGGGGCGCGGATGGCGTCCACCACCTGCGGCAGGGTGCGGGCGATCTCCTGGGACAGGTGCCGGCTGGAGGTGCGGGGGTAGCTCAAGAGCTTGTGCTTCTCGTAGAGCGCCTGCGCCAGCTCCAGGGTGCGCTGGGCGCTGTAGCCATACAGGCGGTTGGCGTGGCGCTGCAGCTCGGTGAGATCGTAGAGCAGCGGCGGCGCCATGCGCTTGGTCTCGGAGGTGATGGACTCCACGACGGCGCGGCCCGTCTTCACGCGGGCCACCACCGTGCGCGCCTTCTCGCCGTCCGCGGGCAGGCGCCGGGCCTCGCGCGCGTCCCACTCCTTCTCCTTGCCGGGGAGCGCGGGGCGGAACCAGGTGCCCTGGTAGCGGCCCGGCGCCTCGGGGCCCGCCGGGTCGAAGGTGGCGAGCACCTCCAGGTACTCCTGGGGAACGAAGTCGCGGATGGCCAGCTCGCGCTCCACCACCATGGCCAGCGTGGGCGTCTGCACCCGCCCCACCGAGAACGTGTCCCCGCAGGCGAGCGTGTACAGGCGTGACAGGTTCATCCCCACCAGCCAGTCCGCCCGGCTGCGCCCCCGGGCCGCGTCCGCCAGGGGCTCGTAGTCCCGCCCCGGCTTGAGCGTGCGGAAGCCCTCGCGGATGGCGCCCTCCGTCAGCGAGGACACCCACAGGCGCCGCACCGGCTTGCGGCACCCGGCCGCCTCGTAGATGTAGCGGAAGATGAGCTCGCCCTCGCGCCCGGCGTCCGTCGCGCACACCACGGAGTCCACCTCGGGGGCGTTCATCACCCGGCGCACCACCTGGAACTGGCTCGCCGTCTTCTCCTCCACCACCAGCGGCCAGTCGCCCGGCAGCATGGGCAGCAACTCGCGCTGCCAGCGCTTCCACTCGGGCCGCATCTCGTGCGGCTGCGCCAGTCCCACCAGGTGGCCAATGGCCCACGTCACCACGTAGCCGTTGCCACGGAAGCACCCCTCCGCCTGCTCGCGCGCGCCCAACGCCCGGGCGATGTCGCGCGCCATGGAGGGCTTCTCCGCCACCACGGCCTGCACACCCCGCGATCCATCACCCATGCTCATCCCACCTCACGCGCGTCTCCCACCGGCGTCCCGGTCCCCCCGACCATACCCCGCGCCGCTCCCTTTCACCTGCAAGTCCGTTCAGCCCGGGGGTCTTCCCGCCGGAGAGTAGACGAGCAGGCCGCCCGAGGTGCGCCGAGAGTGAAAACCGGGGGCCTTACCCCTCCAGGATGGCGCCCGGTTGCCGGGTTGGCGCCTTCGCGCAAGCGGTTGTCGTCCGCGTGGAAAACTCGCCGGCGCGTTTTGGTCAATATCCGCGCCTGTCACCAACGCGCTCACGAGCAAGCCACGGGGTCGGGACACCATGCAGCTGCAAGTGGAACTGGGGATGGGGGCTTCGCGTCACGGAAGCCAAGGGGTGGTCGAAGGTAGGGCGGGAGGCGTGCTGTACCGGGGGGGTGAGCACTCCGCGTCGGTGGCGAAGACTCTGACCCGGCTGTCCTGGACGGCCGGGCGACACGAGCCCGATGGGAGCCATCGGCTGGAGGTGTCGGCACTGGCGTCCTTCGCGGGGGCGAAGCGAAGCCAGTTGGCGGCACTGACAGAGGCCGAGGTGACGGCTGGACTGCGCGGCGTGGTCACGGGGGTGACCTCTCTGGCGCGGCTCCGGTCTCGAGCACCGCGGCTGGCGCTGGCTCCCATCGTGCTCGTCAGAGAGCGTGGCCACGGCCCGTCCTCGTTGGAGCACGGTGCCGGGATTCACGAGGTGGACGAGGGCGGTATCTACAGCTGGTAGGGCCTCCCACCACCAACGACATATGCCGTACCAGGATGCCGTCAGGAGGACCCGCGGGGGCGGGGAGTCCTGGCGGATGACCCAACGATGCCCGTCCGCCGCAAGGGGGAGGATGGAGTAGTCGGGGTCAAATATGGTGGGGGGTGTCTCGCTTTCAAACGAGGCACCCCCCATTTTTTTCCGGGCTCCGGGTGGGGCCTACTTCACCACCTCGCGCAGCACCGCCTCCACGCGGGGCAGCGCCGCCTGGATGTCCTCCACCGACACGGCCCCGACCGACAGGCGGAACCACCCGGTGTCCTCCATGAGGCCGAAGGCCTGGAAGGGCACCAGCGCGAAGCCCGCCTTCTCCAGCAGGAGCTTGCGGATGTCGGTGTTGGTGCGCAGCCCCGCCTTGCCGAGCAGCTCGAAGCGGACCGACAGGTAGATGGCGCCCTGGGGAGGGATGGAGAGCACGGGCAGGCCCGCCGCGCGCATCGCGGAGAAGCCCTGGTGCAGCGCCGTCAGCCGCTCGTCCACCCGCCGCCGCATCGTCTCCAGGTAGGCCGACACGGCCGGCGCGTCATCCAGGAAACGCGCCACCGCCACCTGCTCGGCCTTGGGGGCCCAGGCGCCCACGTGGCCCAGCACGTCCTTCATCCGCGAGATGATGGACGGGGGCCCCACCGCCCAGCCCACGCGCACGCCCGTGGAGGCGAACGCCTTGGAGATGCCGTCCACGAACACCGTGTAGGGAGCCAGCTCCGGCACCAGCTCCACCGGCGTCACGTGCCGCGACTGGCCGAAGGTGAGCGTCCAGTAGATGTGGTCGTACATCACCAGGAGGGGCCGGGCGCCCCGTGCCTCGCGCTGGCGGTTCTCCTCCACCACGCGCTGGCCAATGGCCTTCATGGCCTCGGGGGAGATCATCGTCCCCGTGGGGTTGAGCGGGCTGCACAGGCACAACAGCCGGGCCTGCGACAGGTGCGGCGCCAGCTGCTCCACCGTGGGCATGAAGCCGTGCTCGGCGTCCGTCTTCACCTCCACGGACCGCACCCCCATCATGTGCGCGTAGTGGTTGTTGTTCCACGAGGGCACCGGGTAGACGACCGTGTCGCCCACGTCCAGCACCGAGCGGTAGACGCCGTAGATGATGGGCCGCGCGCCCGCGGTGATGAGCACGCTCTCCAGCGGGTACTTCAGGCCCAGCGCTCGCTCGTAGAAGCGCTGCACGGACTGGCGCAGCGCTGGCATGCCGTCCGAGGGCGGATAGTTCGTCTCGCCCGCCTTGAGCGCCTGGGCGATGCCCTCGCCCAGGGAGGCGGGGATGGGGAACTCGCGGGGGCTGAAGTCGCCCACGGTGAGGTTGCACACCTGCTTCCCCTGGGCCACCAGTTCGCGGATCTCCGCCGCGATGCGGAGGATTTCACTGCCCTGGAGTCCTCGCGCCATCGTGCCGACGGTGTCGTCCCGCCGGGGGCCAAACAGGGGATTGAGATCAAGAGCCATGGGTTTCACACTCCAGGGAAGCGCCAAGCGCGACGAGTCGCGGCGACGGTATACGCGCCACATGGCCTCCGCCCAAGCGGTCCGTGCGCTACCGGGCACTTGCCCGCACACCGAATCGATGAAGGCCCGCAAGTCCTCTAGACACGGACCGACACTCAGGGTCAGGGTCCCCGGCCCATCCGGGCACCCGCCCGGACCCAGGTGGAAGACAGAGGAGAAGCCATGAATATGCGTTACACGATGCGTCAGGCGGTGCGGATGCTGGTGGGAGTGGGACTGGTCGGGCTGGTCGGCTGCGGGGGAGCACCCTACGTCGCCACCGCGCAGTTGTCGGGAGCCAACGAGGCGCCCGCGGTGAACACCAGCGCCTCGGGCGTCGCCACCGCCGAACTCGACGGCAGTGAACTCAAGGTCACGGGCACCTTCAGCGGCCTGTTGAGCGACCTGCATGAGGTGTCGGGCAGCTCGGTCCACATCCACCAGGGCGCACCCAGCGTGGCGGGAGGCATCGTCTTCGGCCTCCAGGTCACCACCGGCACCGACCTGCGCATCGGCAGCTTCTCGGGCACCCGCAAGCTCAGCTCCGAGGAGCAGGAGGCCTTCAAGGCCGGGCAGTTCTACGTGAACGTCCACACCGTGAACAACCCAGGGGGCGAGATCCGCGGCCAGTTCATTCCCCGCCAGCAGGACTGAGTCCCCCTCCGGCGGAACGGGCGCCGGGCCCGTTCCGCCTTCCTTCTTGGCTCCCAGGCGTCCCCCATGACACACCGGGCCTCCACCCGGCCCCAGGGGCCACCAGGAGGACGTGCATGAAGCGCAGGGGATGCTCGCTGTCGGCCGTGGGACTCGCGGCCTGTCTCGCACTCGTGGGCTGCAAGGAAGCGGCGCCTCCCGCGCCCGCGACTCCTCCCGCGAAGGCCCAGACGCCTCCCTCCCCCACCCCTCCCCCACAGGACGCTCCCGCCCCGGCCGCCGAGCCCGCGAACGCCCCGCCTCCGGCCACCCCGCCTCCCGCTGCGGAAGCTCCGGCGGCAGAGCCCGCGTGGATCCAGGCGAAGACGAACGTCCCGCGCCCTGGCCAGAAGGCCGCGGTGCTGCGCGAGGTGCGAGCCGCGCGCAACGAGGGCTTCGACCGCGTCGTCTTCCAGTTCGATGGGGAGACGCTGCCCGGCTACCGCGTCGAGTACCTCGACGGGCCCGCCATCCGCTGCGGCTCCGGAGACCCCACGGAAGTCGCCGGACAGGGCCGCCTGCAGGTGAGCCTCCAGCCCGCCCAGGCCCACGACGAGAACGGCCAGGTCACCATCGCCAGCCGCGAGCGCACCGCCGCCCTCCCCGTGCTCCAGGAACTGGAGCAGACGTGCGACTTCGAGGGCGAGGTCACCTGGGTACTCGGCGTGAAGCAGCCCCAGGCCTACCGCGTCCTCGAGCTGCACGCCCCCACCCGCATCGTGGTGGACGTGCGCCACTGAGGGCGCCCCGCCCTACCCGTGCCGCAAGCGCGCCGCCAGCCGCTCCAGGTTCTCGATGAGCGGCTGCATCTCCGGCTTCACCGCGCGCAGCGCCAACGCCAATGCCCCAGGCAGGTTCAGCGCCTCGTCGCGCCCGAGCTTCTCCCCATACTCGCGCCGGTACTCCTGGGGAATGCGCAGACTCCAGTTCTCGTCGCTCACCGTGCCGGGCGCGTTGTACGTCTCCTTCAACCCCAACAGGTCCGCGAAGAACACCATCACGTTCTCCGCCCGGCTGACGAACAGGTCCGCGAACTTCGCCTGCACCAGCATCCCCCGCTCCTCCACCAGCCACTGGGCGAACGCCTCCCGCCCCTCCTCCTCGGGATGCAGCCGCCACGCCGGGTAGTCCGCCTGCGCCCGCGCCTCGCCCACCGCGAACCACCGCTCCGCCAACGCCCAGATGGACTTCGTGTCGTGGTTGCCCAGCATGATCCAGTCCGCGGGCTCGGCGTTCTCTCCCCGGTACACGTCCCGCGGATTCGTCAGGTCCGCCTTCTGCGTCACCCGGAAGCGCCCCAGCCCGTACTGCTCCAACACCCGCCGCAGCGGATACGGCATGGTGCTGAGCACCTCGCACAGCAGGTCCGACACCTGCCGCCCCTGCGCGTGCACCGCCGCGATGATGGCGTCGAAGAGCGCGCTGTAGCGCGTCACCTGCTCCGGCGTCAGCTCGCGCACCCACCCGTCCGCGTAGCGCGCCACCGAGCGGTCCAACCCCTCCGGCGGCACGAGCGCGTAGCGCGCCAGCTCCGGATGATCCGCCAGGTCCGGTGACGCGAACAGCCGCGCCCCGTTCTGCACCGCGCGCACCGGCTCCAGCTCCCCCGCCCGGTACACCCAGGGACACACCAGCCCGTGCGGATGATCGATGCGCAGCCCGTCGTACTCGGCCAGCATCTTGTTCACCCGCGCCGCCATGAAACACAACACCGGGCCGGGCTTCGCCACCGGCTCGTAGGCATGGGGCTGCCCGGGCGGCTCGTGGTAGCGCGAGGGATCCAACACCGGATAGTTCCACGGTTGGCCCTCGGGATTGGTGCGGCTGGGCGGCGCCCCCATCAGGTACGAGCCCAGGAACAGCCCCTGCCACGCCCACGCGTCCCGCGGCGAATAGCCAATCTGCAAGTCCCCATACAGCTTCAGGCCCCACGCCGCCGTGCGCTCGCGCAACGTCCGATGCTGCTCGTGCACGAGGAACTGCCGGAAGGCATACGCCTCCACCCGCGCCGCGTGCTTCGTGCGCAGCACCTGCCGGCGATGGGCGAACGCCCCTCCTCGCTCGGACGCGGATTCCACAACCTCCGGTCCCACTCGCTCGACCACTCCCGCCAGTACGAGCGCCCATGCTCCAGGCACAACACGTCATAGAGCGCGTCCCGCTCCAGCCACTGCGCGTGCTCGCGCTGGAAGTCCTCGAAGCGCTCGGCCACCCGCGCGATGACACCGCCCGGCTGCGCCTGGGCCCGCTTGAACTGGAACGTCTCCCACGCCTCCTCCAGCGCCTCCTCCTGCACTCGGAAGACATGACGGTGCGGCACACGCGACTCCCCGCCGGGCCGGGACGCGGCGACGGCGCGCACCCGCTCGGGCCGCAAGAGCGCCCCCCAGGGCTCCTCCCGCATCAGCTCGCCCAGCGCCACGTTCAACACGTTGCGCGAGAAGAGCGTCCCGTCATACGGCGAGGGGTTGTCCTCCGTCGTCTGCCCCTGCGGACCCAGTTGGATGCCGGTGAAGCCCAGCTCCCGCGCGAACTCGAAGAAGCGCTGCCCCCCGCCGCATAGGGCGAGCCCCGGCCCACGTCCTCCCCAGGCGCCCCCGGCAAGCTCGGGTCGTGCAGGCTCAACACCAGATTGCGCACGTCGAGCGCGGCCAGGGCCGCCGTCACATGGCGTCGGTAGTCTTCGGGAAGAGTCACGGGAGGCATGGACGCGCGAGAATACACCGCCCGCTCAGTGCCGCACCGTCCCCCCGACGTTGAGCACCACCACCCCCGCGATGATGAGGCCGATGCCCACCAGCCCGCTCCAGTGGAACGCGTCCCGGAAGTAAAACCAGCCAATCATGGCAGTGAGGGCCGTGCCCACGCCGCTCCACACCGCGTACGAGAACCCCAGTGGCAGCGACCTCAACGCGTGACTCATCACGTAGAAGGCCGTGCCATACCCGACCACCACCACGACGCTCGGCACCAGCCGGGTGAAGCTCTCGCTCGCTCGCAACGAGGAGGTCGCCACCACTTCCATGAGAATCGAAATGCCCAGCAACACATAGGGGTTCACGCGGACGATCTCTCCAGCAGGGATTCGGGCTCCTCGCGCATCGTCGCACGCTCCTCGGCGCCCCGGACCCGCCAGGACTCCCGCAGCACCTCCGGAATGCGGAACGGCGGCCGGCTGCCACCACCCCGGCCCATCCACACCAGCCCCTCCACCAGCGTGCGGCCGAACAGCTCGCACATCCTCGCCGTCAACTCACTGCACTCGCTGCCCTCCACCAGCCACCCCAGCAACCACAACGGCTTCATCACCGAGTGCGACCAGTCCGAGGGCGGCACCGCCAGCAGATCCGCCGTCCCGTCCCCCACCAGGTGGCGGATGAGCGTGGCCGCCAGTCCCTCGAACACCTGGCCCGGCACGAGGTGATCCAACCGCTCGATGAGCACGCGCGTCATCTCCCGGCCCTGCGCGCTGGGGGCGAACACCCGCCCGAAGATGACGTCCGCCAGGCGCTCGCCCTCCTCGAGGCTCGCGGGCAGCAGGCGCTCGTCCACGCCCATGAGGAAGCCCACCACCCGCCACGTGTGGTAGTACGCCTGCGCCTCGCGCGCCGAGGGCGTGTAGCCCAGCTTCCTCAACGCGCGCAGCGTCACCACCGAGAAGGTGAACAGCGTGCCCGCCATGTCCTCCTGGTTGACGGGCTCGCCCCACGCGTCATCCCACCGGCCACTGCGGCGCACCAGGTGGCGCACGGCCGCGTGCATCAGCCGCACCCGCTGCGCGTCCCTTACCCCCCACCCGTCCTCCTCCAATCCCCCCGGGCCCATCACATCCACCACCATCTGCGCCGTCTCCACGATGCGGCGCAGGATGTCCGTCTCCATGCGCGACGTCAGGTGCAATACCTGCACGCCCTGCGCTCCCGCGTAGCACGTGGGCAGCGCCGCCCCCACCAGCGCCACCACCGCCAACGGCCCACACCGGTGGAACAGCGCCTGGCCCTCGCTCAACAGCTCGCGGTCCATCCAGGCAGGCAACCGCCCGCTCCGCTCGAAGTAGCTCCGCAGCGGCTCGGGCACCTGCTCCATCCCCGCCGCGCCATGCCTCATCAGATACGACATCCACACGTTCGCCGAGCCCACCTCGCCCCGCGCGAACAGTTCCTGGATGACCTCGTCCGCGAGCGGATCCACCCGCGCCCTCATGGCCTCCAGCAGTTGGTTCGTCTTGTGTACGTCCATCATCTGGATGTCCGTCGACATGGCCCGGCCTCCGCGCTGAAGGGGAAATGCGGGAAAAACGACGTTGTCAGTGTGACATAGCCCTCCAGTGCCCTCTGTCCGGAGCCGCACATCTGCGGGGGCTTTCCTCGCGAACTCTTCAGTCCCTTACACTCGACACTCGCCAACACGCGGTCACGTCCACACCCGGGTCCGCCGGGCGCGCGTCGTCCCATCCCCGAGCCCTCCGCCCGGGAAGCACCTGCTGGCCCCGCCGGAGTCCAACAGCAAGCGCCGCCTTAAGATTCTCTTACGACTCGTCCGCTAGGAGACAGGACCCATGGGAGAACGACTCCTGCTCATCGAGGATGATCCCCAACTGGGCGCGCAGATCTCCGGCTATCTGGAGCGCGCCGGCTTCGAGCCCACCTGGTGGACCGTGGGCCGCCCCCTGCCGCCCGGCGAGGCGTCCACGTATCGCCTCGTCATCCTGGATCTCATGCTGCCGGGCACCTACGGCCTGGACATCCTCCGGGAGCTGCGCGAGGGCGCCTCGGACGTGCCGGTGCTCATCCTCAGCGCGCGCAACGACACCGCGGACAAGGTGCGCGCCCTGAAGCTCGGCGCCGACGATTACATGACCAAGCCCTTCTGGCCCGAGGAGCTCGTGGAGCGCGTGCGCGCCCGGCTGCGCCGGCCCATGCTCCAGCGCCAGAGCCTCGTGGAGGCCGGCTCGCTCCAGGTGGATCTCGACTCGCGCGAGGTCCGGGTGCTCGGCAAGCCCGTGGAGCTCACCCGCGTGGAGTTCGACCTGCTCGCCGCGCTGGCCCGGCGGCGCGGCGCCTCGGTGACGCGGCAGTGGCTCGCCGAGCACGTGTTGGACCCCGAGCGCGAGGGCACCGAGCGCACCCTGGACGTGCACGTGTCCCGGCTGCGGCGCAAGCTCGGCCCCGGCAAGCACATCGAGACGGTGTGGGGCATCGGCTACCGGCTCGGCGAGGGAGACGACACGTGAAGCTGCGCATGCGGCTGGCCCTCACCACCGTGGTGGTGGCCATCCCCGTGGCGCTCTGCATGGGGTGGATCCACCGGTCCTCGAGACGCGCGCCGTGGAGACCGCCCTGTCCGAGTACGCCCTCGCGCACATGACCGGCGAGGGACGCGAGCAGTGCGAGGCCGCCCCGGACACCTGGAGCGTCGAGGGCTCGCGCGCCCCGCGTCCGCCCCCGCCCGAGCGCCCCAAGGGCCCTCCTCCCGAGAGAGGCTGGGGGCCCCCACCCCGGCTCCGCGGGCCCCGGGGCAACACGCGGCTGTTCGCGTACGACTCGGACCTCACGGCCCGCAACCCCCAGGCCCCCCCGTTGGAGCCCTCGCTCGCGCGCGCCATGCGGCAGGGTGAGGACGTGGCCGGCCGGCCCTCGGCTGGGGAGGACCCAATGACGCCCGGGACGTGCTCGTGCGCATGCCCTGGAACAGCGGACCGTGCGCCTTCGTGCTCGTGCGGATATCGGAGCGCCCCGGACCGGGGCCTTCCTGGTACTCGCCCATTCCGCCGGAGTTCTGGCTCCTTCCCACGGTGATGTCGCTCGTGGGCGTGCTCCTCGCGCTGGGGCCGGTGGTGCGCCGCCTGCGCCAGCTCACCGGCGAGGTGAAGGTCTTCGTGCGCAGCACCTACCAGGGCCCCATCACCGTGCACGGAGACGATGAGATCTCCGAGCTGGCGCGCGCCTTCGACGAGGCGGGCCGCGCCATCCACGCGCAGATCGATTTGAAGGAGAAGCGCGAGCAGACGCTGCGCACCTTCCTGCAGAACACCACCCACGACGTGATGATCCCCCTCACGGTGCTCCAGGGGCACCGGCCGAGATGCAGCAGCGCGCGGCCCGGGGCGAGCCGGTGGAGCGCGAGGTCATCGCGGCGGCCAGCCAGGAGGCGCACTACATGGCGGCGCTGCTGCACAACCTGGGGGCGGCGGCCCGGTTGGAAGCGAGCGAGCCCGGGATGCAACGCGCGCCGGTGGACCTCAACGCCCTGGTGGGCCGGTGCATCGGCCGCCATCGCCCCATCGCGCGCCAGCAGGGCGTGCAGTTGGAGCACGCCGTGCCCGAGCCGCCCGTGCTCGTCCTCGGGGATGACATCCTCATCGAGCAGGCGGTGAGCAACGTCATCTACAACGCCGTGCGCTACAACGCGCGCGGGGGCCACGTGGCGGTGGTGCTCGAGCGCGAGCCCGGCGCCACCTTCCGCCTGCGCGTGCTGGACGACGGGCCCGGCATCCCCGAGCACGAGCTACCCCACATCCTCGAGCGCCACGTGCGTGGCGACGCGGCGCGCACCCGCGGGCCGGGAGGACACGGGCTGGGGCTCGCCATCGCCTCGCGGGTGACGGTGCTGCACGGCTGGAGCCTGAAGCTCGGCCGCTCCGAGTACGGGGGACTCCAGGTGGACTTCCTCGGCGAGGAGTCGACCCCCGGACAGAAGGACGCGTGAGCGGCGGCTCGCCAGAGCGGGCCGATATAACCGGGCGCTCAACCCCCTCGTGGGAGGCACGGGATGAGTGGAGCGAGTCAGGTGCGGTGCGTGCTTCGGGCCCGGGCCCTCAATGGGGAGAGCCCCGTCTGGGATGAGCGCTCGGGCCGCCTGTTCTGGGTGTGTCTGCGCGAGCCCGCGCTGCATGCCTTCGATCCGAGGACGGGCGAGGACACCGCCTGGAAGATGCCCGCGTGGATCGGCTGTTTCGGCCTGACCCCCACCGGGGCCGTGGTGGCGCTGCGCACCGGCCTGTTCGAGTTCACCCTGGGCGATGGCTCGCTGCGCTTCCTCGCGCCCGCGCCGTTCGATTCGCGCCGCTTCGTCTTCAACGATGGAGGGGTGGATCGACAGGGCCGCTTCTGGGCCGGGCCCATGTACGAGCCGCTCGAGCCCGGAGACGCGAGCGACGCGCCGCGCGCCCTGCCCTTCTGGCGCTACGACGGCGCGGGGACGTGGCACCCGGGCACGGCTCCGGTGCAGACGGCGAACTCGATGACGTGGAGCCCGGACGGGCGGACGATGTACCACGGAGACACGTCCGAGAAGACGATCTGGGCCTCCGACTACGACACGGAGACGGGCACGCCCTCGAACTTCCGCGTCTTCGCGCGCATCACCGAGGGCACGGGTCCGGATGGGGCCACGGTGGACAGTGAGGGCTTCGTGTGGTGCGCGATCCACGGGGCCGGGAAGGTCGTGCGCTTCGACCCCACGGGCCGCGTGGAGCGCGAGGTGCGCATGCCGGTGCAGTACCCCACCATGCCCGCCTTCGGGGGCGAGGGACTGCGCACCGTCTTCGTCACCTCGGCCAACCACACGCTGAGCGAGGAGGAGAGACGCCAACGGCCCGAAGAGGGGAACCTGTTCGCCTTCGAGGCCCCCGTGCCGGGCGTGCCGCGCACCGACTTCCGCCCGCCGGGGACGTGAGAAGGTGCTGAGTGTGTATGACCTGGAACCAGAGGACAGCCTCCTGCTCACCTTCAACGGCGTCCTGGCTCCACAGGCGGCACTGACGAGCGAACTGGAGCCTTTCCTTGAAGCGTTGGAAAAGTACGCCGACGGATGGATGCCGGACGTCGTCAATGGCAAGCGACGACGCAAATACTCCCGCGATTCCCTCTGGAAGGCACTGGAGGAGGGGCACGACGAAGGAAGCATCAATCTAGGGCTTTACCGAACGAAGTGGCCCGCCCTGGACGGTCGACTTGGAGTCGGGCTTGCACCGCAGCCTCCTGAACTGGATCTCTTCCTTCGTGTGAAGCCACTCTCCTTCTTCGCGGAGGAAGAGCGCTGCCGCCAATTCATCGAGATGGTGCGCGCCTGGGCCCTTCGTTACCCGGTCTCCCATGCAGCGGCCCACAGTACGGCCGATAGGGAGCTGGCGGGCGATCCCGACTTCGGCCGGAAGAAGGAGATCTGGCACAGAGACGGGTTCGACAAAGTCTACGAAGTGTCCTGGCTCAACGTCTTCGGCCCCAAACTGGTGGAGACCGTCGGCCGCGAGCGCATGTTGTCCACACCCGCTCACCGAATAGAGGAACTCCCCAATGGCGCTGTCCTCCTGGTGACGTGGCCCACCGCCACGGACTTCGCCAGCGACAAGGCACGCCTCGCCCAGGCCCGGGCGCATGCCCACCTTCGGCCGGACCTCGACTTCGACACCGTGCTGCGCGGCCTGCGCGAACGCAGCGCCACCCTCGCCCCTGTCGAGCCTCGCTTCCACCCAGACGTGGCCTCGCTCCTCGCTCGCATGGTGGAGCGCATTCCCATTCACGAACGCCAGCGCAAGATCGCCGAGTTCAACGAGTGGCGGCCGCCCGAGCCGAAGGAGTGGTTACCTGCTGACGCCGCCCTCCCCTCGGATGTGGAAAATCCAGAGCGCGCTCGCGAGCAGTACAGCCTCCATGCCGAGCATCTCGTGGCGATGTTGCACACGGAGGTGCCATCCATTTCCGCCAAGACGCCCGAGTCGCTCACGGATACCGACTTCTATTTCTGGTGCGAGGACTTCCCCAAGACACGCCCGCGAGAAGTGCTCGACGAATACGTGGTGCCGGCCGTGGGCGCCCATCTGGGCCAGGTGCTGGTGCATCACCTGGGCGGGACGTGGATACCTCGCAAGACACACATGGAGGCACAGGTGCTCGTCGGCAACCGCGTCTGGCTCCCCTTTGTCCGAGCCCACCACTATCTGCGCTCTTGCGAGTCACTGCTGGACTACTCCCTCACACGGTTCTTCCGCGAGGCCGAGCGTCACCGCACCGCCGAGGGAGAAGGAAAGCGCGGGGGACCACGGCCCGCCTGAGAAGGGCAAGACCTCGCTGCGGTCCGTGGAGGCAGAGGTTGACGTCGAGTTCAAGGCGTGAGGTGACGAGCACCGCGACGATGCAGGCCATCGTGGCGTCCAAGTGACAGCGTCCTCTTTCTGTCACGAGGACGCTTCTCACTGGAGGGGCCGGACAGGTTGCCACCTGGGAAAAGGGGCTGGAGAGAATCTCGGATGTTCAGCCTCTCGCCATACTTCCGCGGAGATTCCCGCGCATCCGCAGCCATCTGGATTTCGAGAGCTGGACCGGCAGTCTTGAGAGATCGCGGCTCTTGAAATCGACCTTACCCGTTTTTTCGCGGCCTCAACGAGGCAATTTAGCAGCTGACCAGAAGTGCTTACAAATCATCGCTGTATATTCGGCAACACTGCAAGTCGCCGAAGGATGGTCTTTTTGATGTGGTTAATGGCGTGATGAGTCATGACGCTTGCAGGTGAGCGCCGCCCACGAAGAGCGGCGCTCACCTGTAATTGTCGTTGGCGAGTTTTTACCGGCGAGACATCAGCCTCATGCCGGGCTGAAGTCCATTTACAACTCCAACGAGAAGATCCATAGAGCCTCCGAAAAAGCGGTATCCCATTCGGACAAATTGGTTGCCGTTGGCAGTCCTCTCCTCGGCAAGCACGCGGAACCGGGCGGATTGCTCACGCAAAATCCGGATGGCCATGGGGCTATAGCAAGATACGGCCATTTGAACAAAGCCGGTGATGATGCCGACAAGTCCGGGGGGCACAACCTGAACGACATCGACCAATACCCATGCGATGCCGACGACAGCAAGCGTGTATCCAGCCAACATCAAGAGGACCTTGACGAAGGACTTTTCGGCGGATTCTGAGTGAAACATACGTGCAGCACCAATGAGAATGGTAAAAATGGTGAAAAAGTTGCGAAGACCTTCTGTATGTATTGTCATAGTAGGTTTATCTAGCGATGTGATCATTGGAGGTTGCTCGCCCCGAATTCAGGACGAGGAGGCGAGAACGGAGGGGGCCCACGCATCAACTAGTGTGGGTCTAGTTCTGAGCGGCGTGATCTCTGGAGGTTGTCCGCCCTCGAATTCGGGACGAAGAGATGGGGACGGAGGGCCTTCATGCTTCATGCAGGGGGCGCTCGAAGTAAGACCAAAGCCCACATAGCGAAGTGCCAGACGCAGTGCGTCGTCTTGCTTGTCCGCTCCGCAGAAGGAGGTGTTCCTTCCGGAGGGTGAAAGCCCGAAGGGTTACCCTTCGGGTGTAGGGGGTCATCGAACGCGGGTTTCAGCCCACATGGCGGAGTGAGCGTCGCTAGCGTCGTACGTCTGCTACGGTGGACCTTGGAGGTATCGACCCTGGCACGACTTCTCCCGTGGCTACCACTCGCGCTCCTGATAAGCGCCACAGCGGCAGCGCAGCCCCAGTCCCCCGCCCGTGAGCGCCAGGAGTGGCGCGTCACCCTCCCCAGCAACCCCGAGGAGCCCGGGCCGGAAGTGCGCGTGGCCGCCGGCATCGCCCAGGACGGCCCCATCATCAGCCGCATTACCCAGGGAGACGGCAACCTGCCGGAGGGGACGCTGCTCCATGGCCATCTCTGGACGGGCCCCGGTATCGACGAGGAGTGGGGGAGAGGAGGCGGCCGGCCGTTATGGGCCGCTACACCCAGGCCGTGCTGCCGGATGGACGGAAGTACCCGGTGTGCATCGTGCTGGGCGACCGGGACGGACGCATCGCTGGAGCGGAGGGCTCCAAGCCGGGGGCCTTCATCCTCAGCCGGAACGTGCCGGTGAGCGCCGTCTGGCGCTGGCCGTGAGCGCCGCCACGCATTGAGGCCGCGCCCGCGCAGGGGCGCTACTGGCCGACGAGCTCGCAGTCGCGTACGAGGACATCATCATCAGGCCCGCGACGCGGCCGCGGATGGTGACGACCAAGCGGGTGATCAGGCTCAAGGGCGGCCTTGAGGGCCTCCCTTGCTGCAGACGCCTCCGACTTCTTCATTCGGACGCGCCGGCTGCCCACCAACGAGGGAGGCTCGCGTCCAGGGGCAGCCAGTAGTGCGGCTGAGACTCCGGGCCTGTGCGAGCCCGTCCCCCTGTATGGTTGGCCGTCCCTCATCCTATTCTTCAGGGCTGTTTCTCCTGGGGAAGCCAGCGCCATGTCGAAGAAGCCACCGAAGCCTGCAGTGGGGAAGGAGGGCGATACGCAGCTCGAGGCTCGGAGGCGGAGCCCTCCACCGCGGGCGCCGGCCGGGGCCCTCTGGCTCATTGTCCTGATGTTCCATGCGGCCTGCGCGTCGCAGGGTCCCGCGTCAAGCAGGAGGGCTGGGGGCGGCCGGACAGGTGACGAGGCCACGGAGAGCGAGGCGCGCGCGGCGCCGAGGAGCTGCAGCCGGTGCTTGTTGTGTACGCGGCCGAGGTGGAGGCGCGCGGCAGCACGCGGGTGGTGGCCGTCACGAGGGAGGAGTACCAGCGCGCGGTAGCGCGACTCCTCCAGAACCACCAGGTGCACGGGACGCCCCAAGAGGCCGCCCAGGGGCTGCTCCAGGCCATGCCCGAGGAGGAGTTGCTCGCCGAGGTGTACCGGGACAAGGTCCTCACCCTGGTGCCGCTCAACGACAAGGGTCCGCTCGTCCCCGAGGCCGAGGCGGCGCTCAAGGCGAAGTACCTGCGGTGGTGCCAGCCACGCGGCGGCGGGGACTGCCTGGGCCTCTTCACGGACGGGCCCTACCTGCGCACCGACGACAGGCGCACCCTGGCGCTCGCCCTGGCCTTCGGAGGGGTGCTCGACGAGACGCGAGCGGCCCTCGGGCGCGAGCTCAGCCCTCAGGCGCTGCTCTCCTCCCTGGTGTGGGCCGCGGGCTTGTACCGGCCCTCTGGCTGCTACCCGAGCCGAGCACCAAGGCGGCGGCCGCCGCGCTGTCGGTGGTGCTGCTGGCCTGGTTGGGCGTGGACGCCCTGTGGGGCCTCATGGACGGGTGGGCCCGCATGGCGCACGCGGCGCACGAAGCCACCACGTTCGAGGAGCTGCGCGACGCCGGCGAGCCTTCGGCAAGCGGATGGGAAAGGACGCGGCCCGGGCCCTCATTCTCGCGGTAGCCACCCTCACCGGACGAACTCTGGGAGAGGTGGCAACGCACCTGCGCTCGCTGCCGCGGTTCAACCAGGTGCAGGCGCAGTGGGCGGCCCAGGGCATGGAGGGCTCAGTAGCCGTGGCCATGGAGGAGGTTGCCGTGGTGGAGGTGGTGGTGGAACAGAGCCGCGCTCTCGTCGTCCTCACCTCCCCGCAGGCGCCCGTGGCCATCAACGTCCTGGCCAGGAGCGGAGGCTCGGGAGCTGCCCGAGGGCATGGGGGCACCGTGGCCATCCAGCACCGCGGGGGCAACAAGCAGGTCATCCTCAGCAATGGCGAACGGTGGCACCTCCCACGAGGCAAGAGCTACAGGGACATTCCGGGGGAGGACCAACTCGGGGACGAGTTGCAGGCTGCTGTTAAGGAGATCGCGGGCCAGTGGTCGCCCGCGAAGCTCCGACCAGAGGAGGAGGCGGCGATCAGGAAGATGCTTGGTCGCGGCCTGGAGCATCGAGCGAATCTGCTCGAGCGGCAGGCTCGCGGGCGCTGGGTCGAGGCCGAGATGAAGCTAAGATTCCCAAGCCTTTCGTGGAACAGCCGGGGTGTCGACATCACGGGCCCAGGCGGACAGAGTTACCATTACGAAATCCTGTCCGGCACCGAGTCGAATTTCGCGCTGCACGGGCGACGGATGGCGAGCACCTTCTTCCGGATGATCTTCTTCTGAGGCCCGAGTGACTCCCAACATCCACTATGAGAAGCGAGAGATTGTCGGTGAGCGGCTGGAGCTAAAAAAGGGCCCGATCTACTGGCTCGGCCCGGACCTCACGGTGCGCGACTCCATTGTGGTCATCAGTGCGGCCGGGCGCTCGCTGGTGCCCATGGCGGGGCAGTTCATCAACTGCACCATCCAGGCGAAGGGCCAGCTGAAGGGCGTTGTGTGGTCGCAGATGACGCTCAAGGGGTGCCGATTCAAGGGTCGATTCAGCGGCAACGAGTTCGGGTGCCGTGAGGGCCTTGTTGATACGTCGCGGTTCAAGCCGGGGGTCGAGGACTGCGACTTCTCCGAGGCCGAACTTCACGGGGTTGCCTTCAATGGTTGCGACATGGGAACCATCCGCCTGCCACGGTGGCCGTGCTTCACCTTCGTGGACCCAGTCAAGCACGCGGCAGAGCTGCGCGAGCACGCCCGGCCTGGTCTCGTCGGCCGCGTCACGGTCGAGGTCGCGTGCGAGTCCCCCACCGGCAGAGTGGCGGTTACATGGCACGCGCCTACCGTGGCCGAGAAGATGGAGACGACGGTGGAGCAACTGCGCGCGGCGCTGGAGACGGCCCCCGGCATTTTCATGTAGGGCGGGCGAGCTGGGCAGGTGCGAAAGAAAAACCCTGGCCCGAGGAGACCTCGGAGCCGGGGATGGCGTCGGCAGTGCATTTAGGCGGTGGAACCCCGTAGAGCGGGAAGTGGGTCGACTTCTGGCCAAGTATCAGCCGGTGCTTCGGTGGACCCCAGGACTGGGGAAGCAACAGCTACAACCGAACCTTCCGGTGGACCCCCTAGAGAACTTGTCGGAGAACCCCACCGCAGAGGGTGGTGAAGAGGGGTGACGCCTCAGGTGATCCTTCAGTCAGTAGGGCAGTGAGCATGCCCCAGTTTAGTGATTCTCCCGCACTTCGTGTGGTTCAGCGGTAGTAAGTAGGCAGGCCTCTCTTGCGGCCATCCGGCTGCGCATAGGATTCACACAAACTGCGCGAGAGCCACGTAACCGGGGCATGCTCAGAACGCGAGGGGCGGGACGTCTCGCGCCTGGGGGCTCAGGGCGTGTCTGCCTGGAGCGCCAGCGAGCGCATCACTTCGAGCAGACACGCACACAGCACCGGCGGCAGCTCCCCGAGCGTGGGCTGGCCCTCCTGTGCGAGGCCGTGGCGCTGCCGGTACCGCGGCTCGAGCGCGTACTCGAGCTGCCCCAGCTCCACCCGCTCTTCCAGCTCGAACCGCCGCTGGATGGGGGAGTGGAGCACGCGGAAGGCCACCCCGTGGTTCGGCAGGGCGCGCGCGTGCTCGTGGAGCATGCCGCTCTCCCCCACCGGGGCCCTGCACCCGAGCCGCTCCAGGGTGTTCCTCAGCCGGCTGGCCCACAGGGACACGCCCTGGAAGCGGGTAATGGCCGTGGCCCCGCGCTCCGCGTCGGTGGGCCGGAGGGCCTCTCGCTGCAGCTGGCGGAAGGGCTGCACGAGCCGGTAGTCCGCCGGTGCTCCCCCCACAGCGCGTGCGTGCGCGCATCCTCCAGCACCGGGTGCCAGAGGCCAACGCGCTCGGAGGGGTGCAGGCGCACCTCCGCGTTCTGCGCGTCCACCAGCGTCCCGTCCTCCGCGACGCGGAACGAGCCCACCACCTCGCCCGTGGGCGTGAGCCGGGACCAGAGCACGGGCTGGATGGCGAGCCGCAGCACCGGGTGGCGCGGGAAGAGCCGCTGCCAGCGCTCCCGCGGGTAGTCGTCCTGGACGAAGAGCACCTCCTCGAGCCGCGCGAGCTGCGCCTTCAGCACCGGCTGGAGGTTCTTGCGGAGCACGTCGAAGCGCTGCTTGCCCTCCGCGTGCTGCACCGGGTCCTCGTCCTTGCGGAGGGCCGGGAAGGACTGCGTCACCCTGCCGCCCTCGTGGTGCACCTCCAGCGAGAGGTCCGCCCGCACCTTCACCCGGAGCCGGCGGGGGCCCAGCTCCACGACAAGGCCCTCCAGCGTGAGGCCCAGATCCGGCACCAGTTCCTCGCGCAGCTGCTCGGGTGTCAGGCCACGCGCGGCCGCGGCCTCCACGAGCCCCTCGCGTGCGTTCTGCACGAGCGACTCGGTGTACCTCCCACCCGCGGAGGCGATGCGCTCCAGCTGCGAGAGGGCGAAGACAGTGCCCATCCTGCCGAGGGCGCGGATGGCGGTGTTGGCCTTGGGCTTCTGGTGGCGGCGCCACGCGTCAATCTGGCGGCAGATGGTCGTCACCGCCTCGTCCCCGCCGTACTCGGCAATCAGCGAGAGCATCCAGGCGGCGCCCGTCTTGCCCTTCACCGAGAGCCAGCTCTCCAGCGCGTGCCGCCCGAGCGATGGGAGTGCCTGAGGGGGGAGGTGTCGCTCGAGCAGGTGCCGGAACGGGCGGGGCAGCCGCTCCTCCCCCAGCGCCCTGGCCTGCGTGAGCAACCACCGCACCGGTAGCTCCCCGAGCGGCGCGAGCGCGGTGACGAGTGGGAGCCCGCGAAGATCCTTCGGCACCACGTCCGCGCCCTCGACCCGGGCGAGTTCCGCCCAGCCCTCGAGTGGGAGCGTGCGCTCCCGGTCCAGAAGGGAGACGTCCTCGCCGAGCGCCTCCAGCCGGTCCAGGAGGAGGCCCCGGTCCAAGGCCGTCAGCTCCGGCCGTGTGCAGAGCTGTCGGAGCACCTCCACGGCGCCGTCCACGCGCGAGCGGCAGAGCGCCTGGAGAACCGCGCGGCGGACGCGGAGGGGCGCATCCGTGGCGAGCCCTGCCTCCACCACCTGACGCGGCGCGGCCCGGGCCAGGAACGTCTGCACGGTGCGGATGGGCTCGAGCGCCTGCGTCGTCGAGAGGAGCGCGCGGACTGCAGGCACCAGGGCCGGCAGGGACTCCGCGGGCAGCGCGGCGAGAGGGGAGCCGTCGCGGACATACGCCGAGGTCGTCTGCGCGAGTAGCTCCGGGTGGAGCGTGAGCGCCTCCAGCGCCAGCGGGCGCAGGCGCTCACGCTCCGCGCCCGCCTCCTCCCGGGACTCCGGCACCCCGGCCGCGCGCGCAGCCAGCGCCGCGTCCTCCACACCCGTCAGGACGGCGTGGACGGCCTCGAGCCGCCTGAGCAGGGTGAGCGCCGCCACGCGCGAAACCGCCGCCTCCCCCCGCAGCTGCTCGCCCAGTTGCACCGCGGAGAGCCGAGAGAGATCGGTGCGCTCGGGCTCGGAGGAAGGCGCGCCGGGGATGGGAGCAGGAACGGGAGTGGGGGGAGCATGGGGGACCTCCGCTCTTATACCAGCCGGGCGGGAGCCCCCTGGACGGCGGCACTCTTCACGGGGCTACGTCAGCCCAGTGGATTTTGAGCTTGCGGCCTTACTGCAGACGTTGGCAGCATCCCCCCTACGGGCCACGTCACCCGGGGCAGGCCCAAATGTTTCGTGTTCATCCGCAACAGACGTTCACACCACAACTCCTGCGCCTGATTTGAAACCAGCGCATCAACCGCCCGGGGGCACGTCGGCGCACACGCGCAGGCCCACGGTGATGTCGCGCAGGGTGCGCTCGGGCAGCTCGCGGTTGGCAACCCGGGCCGAGCCGGCGGCGAAGTAATACGCGCCGCCCCTCGCCACCACGCGCCCCGGCTCCACCGCCGAGCGCGTCCACTCGAAGGCGTTGCCCGCCGGTCCTCCACCCCGAAGGGACTGCGCGACGCCGGGTGCGAGCCCACCTCGTCGGGGCCAAAGCCCCCGGGCTCCTTGCCATACGTCATGTCCACGTTCGCATCGTCCGGCGCGAGTGCGTCCCCGTGCGGGAACTCGCGTCCGTCCTCGCCCCGCGCCGCGCGCTCCCACTCCAACTCCGTGCACAGCCGCGCTCCCGGCACCCGCCCCGTCCGGCCCAGCCACGCCACGTACGCCTCCGCGTCCTCGAAGGAGATGCCCGTGACGGGAAAGCGCAGCCAGTCCTGCGACCCGCGCCGCTCCCGCTTCGCGTAGAGCAGCCGTTGTCCGGCGCTCACCCGGTACGGCACTCCTCCCGGCTGGAAGTCCAGGCGCCGGTGCCCCCCACCCACTCCAGCGCGAGCCGCCCATGGTAGGCCGTACTCGTGCGTGGCAGGCGCCGCGCGCGCTCGCCCGGAGGCAGCGCGGCGAGATACTCCATCCACTCCGCGTACGTCGTCTCGTGCCGCGCGATGAGGAAGTCCTCCGCGTGCCTGGGGTGCAACGGCAGGGCGTTGAAGAAGCCGCGCACGCTCGCGTCCGCCGCGCTCCCGAACAGCACCCGCCCCGCCGGCACGTGGACGAAGCCCCGGGGCAGGCTCCCCTCGCGCAACAACCTCGGCGTCAGGTGCCGGCGCTCTCCCCGCGCCAGCCGCAGCGGGAGGCTCACCGGCTCGTGGCCCCGCGCCCGCACCACCAGCCGCCAGTCTCCCGGGGTGATCTCCCGCTCCACCCACGGCCCCGGCTCCACCGGCACCGGCTCGCCGAGCACCTCGCGCCCCTCCACGTCCCGGGACACGGGCCGCAGTTCCACCACTGCCTCCACCGGCAGCGCGAGCGTCACGCGCGCGGGCGCCGTCCAGTGCCTCCAACGCTCTCCATGCGCGTCGTACAGCCGCAAGCGCCGCAACAGCGCCGGCAGCGCTCCCTCCTCCAGCGCCTGCTCGGCATGGAAGGCCCGCTCCAGGAGGAAGTCCGCCAGGGCCTCGCGCACGTCCTCGCGCGATGGATCCAACACGAGCGCGTGCTCCAACTGGTCCCCCACCTCGTCCAGGCGGCGGTGCAACGCGGCCTCCGCCAGGAGCGAGCGCGCCCACGCCGCGTCGCCCCGCTCCCGCGCCCCGGTGTCATAGAGCTCGAAGGCCTCGCGCCGCGCGCCGGAGAAGACGTCGCGCTCGTGCCGCGCGGCCTCCAGGGCGCTCGCGGCCTCGTCCAGCCAGCCACGCACCACCGCGTCCCGCTCGGTCGCCTCGCGCAGTCGCAGACCCGCGTACACGAGTACCAGCGAGAGGACGAACCCCACGGCGAGCGCCCGCCGCAGGTGCCGGCTGCGCACCAGCGTGCGGCGCGAGGCTCCAGGAAGGCGCGCTCGCGGCGGGTGAGCTCCGCGGGCTCCAACAGGCGCGCCTCGGCGAGCTGCCACCAGCCCCAGAGAAAGTCCCTCGCGTGGCCCACCTGCTCCCAGTGCGCGGAGTCCGCCTGGAGGCGCGCCTGCACCTCGCGGCGCTCGGCCGCCTCGGCCAGCCAGCGCGCGAGCGTGCCCCAGTCGCTGAGCAACACCTCGTGGGCCACCTCGTAGCTCGTGCCTCCGTCCACCTCGCGCGCCACGAGCAGGCGCGCGCGCACCAGCTCCTCGAGCACCGCGCGCTGGCGGGGATCATCCCCCACCAGCTCTCCGTCCGTCTTGCGCGCCCGGGTGCCCTCCGGGGTGATGAGGCGCAAGAGCACGCCCCGCGCCACCGCGCGTTGATCCGGCAGCAGGCGCGCCACGGCCGCGTCCGCGTGCCGGGCCAGCGCTCCGGCCACCCCACCCAGGCTGTCGAGCGCCGCCCGGGTGATGACGCTTCCCTCGCGCGCCTCCCACAGCTCGGCGAGCGCGAACTGCAACAGCGGCAGTCCGCCCTCGGTGGCCGAGATGGAGGCCACGAGCGCGTCCACCAGCGCCTCGGACTCGAAGCGCACGCCCTTGGCGCGCGCGGGGCCCACCACCGCCTCGTGGCTCTCCTCGGGGCCCAGCGCCCGCAGGAGGTAGAGCGCCCCGGGCACCGCCGCGCCCAGGCCCGGCACCGCCGTGAGCCGGGTGAGGAAGTCGCTGCGGCACGTGGCGAGCAACCGTACCCCGGGCACGCCCTCGGCCAGCTCCCCGAGCGCGCGCCCCACCCGCGCCGCCTCCCCGCCGTCCGAGAGCGTCACCAGCTCCTCGAGCTGATCCACGTAGACGGCGAGCCCCTGGTCCGAGCTCAGGCGCACACGAAGCTGGCGCGCCGGGCCCGTGGGGTCCGCGCGCAAGAGGTTGCCCAGGGCCTCCTCGCTCATGGCGAGCGAGGGGGCGAGGGCGGTGATGAGCGCGGTGAGCGGATGCCGACCCGGAATCAGCCGCACCCCGCGCCAGCGCCGCCCGTCCTCCAGCGCGCCCTCGCTCAGGCGGGGCAGCACGCCCGCGAGGCACAGCGAGGACTTGCCCACCCCGGAGTCGCCGGTGATGAGAAGGAAGGGCTCGGCACGCAGCCGCTCGAGCACCTCGCGCTGCTCGCGCCGGCGGCCGAAGAAGAGCGCGCGGTGCTCGGCCTCGAAGGGTTGCAGGCCCCGGTAGGGGTTGCCCTCGGGCAGCGCGTCCGCCGCCTCGTCACGCGCGAGATGCCCCAGCGCGTCCAGCAGCGACACGGCCGAGGCGAAGCGCTCCTCGGGCACGAGCCGCAGGCACCGGTCCACCACGGCCGCGAAGTCCGCGTCCACGCCCGGCACGGCCTCGCGCAAGGGCCGGGCGTCCTGGGTGCACACCGCCAGCGCCAGCTCGCGCGGGGGCACGTGCCGGAAGGGGCCCTGGCCCGCGCACAGCTCGTAGAGCACCAGGCCCAGCGAGTACACGTCGCTGCGCGCGGTGAGCTCCATGCCCGCCCAGGCCTCCGGGGACATGTAATAAGGAGTCCCCACCAGCATGCCCTCGGGCAGGGACGGCAGCTCCACCCCGTCGAGCGAGCCCGCCACGGCCTCGGGCGGCAACTCCAGGGCGGCGAGCGCCCCCGGCTCACGCGGCGGCGGCGTGTCCTCGCGCGGGGCGGGCCCCTCGTCCAGCAGCTTGGCCAGCCCGAAGTCCAGCAGCTTCACCTCCCCCGTCTCGGTGAGCAGCGCGTTGGCCGGTTTGATGTCCCGGTGCAGCACGCCCCGCCGGTGCGCGGCCCCCAACCCCCGGGCCAGACCCCGCCCGAGCGCCAGCACCTGCTCCCAGGGCAGCGGCTTGGGGAGCCGCTCCAGCGAGGAGCCCCGGACGAACTCGGAGACGAGGTAGGGATGGTTGTCCAGCTGTCCCACCCGGTAGAGGGTGACGACGTTGGGGTGCTGGAGGCGCGCCGCGGCCCGGGCTTCCACGAGGAAGCGGCTGAGGGCGCCGGGGCCCAGGGCGCGCACGAACTTCACCGCCACGGGCCGCTCGAGCAGCGTGTCCTGGGCGAGGTACACGCGTCCCGTGGTGCCGCGGCCCAGGAGGCGCACCAGCCGGTATTCGTCGAACGCCTCGGGTGGACTCCACCCATCGGCGCTCTCGCGCGAGGTTGGAAGGGTGCCCACGGGCGGTCCTGGGGGACGGAGAGGGAAGGGCCGGGTGGATCAGGGCTGGCTGTTGGACTTGCTCGGCTTGAGCATCCGGCGGATGCGGTCCTCCAGGTCCTGGGGCAGGCACGGCTTGGCGACGAACTCGTCCGCGCCCGCCTGGCGCGCCTGCTCGGCGTTGCCGGCCAGCACGTGGCCGCTGAGCGCCATGACGGGGATGTTGCGGGTGCGCTGATCCTGCTTGAGCCGGCGCGTGGCCTCCCAGCCATCCATCACCGGCAGGGACAGGTCCATGAGGATGATGTCGGGGAGAGCGCCCTGGGCCTTCTCCACCGCCTCGACTCCATTGCGGGCGACATCCACCTGGAACCCGACGAATTCCAGGTACTCCGCGTACATCTCTCGGGCGTCATCGAAGTCATCGACCACGAGCACCCGCTGGCGGTGCGTGAGGGGTACAGTCATGGCGCGGGGCCCTCGTACAAGGTGGGAACGCCACACCATGCTATGCACGCCCCCCGGATGCGCTCGTCCCCCCGGGGTTCGCCGAGCCTCCGCCCCGCCCCGGCTGTTGGCCCGCGAACACTCCCCGAACGACGAGAGTGACGGACGACCTCCGGGCGGTGGGGGGTGTCCCGGAGGCCGGTGCGACAGACGCGTGGCTAACGCACGGGCGGCGTGAGCGTCCTCTCCAGCACGGTGGTGGAGGGCACGGGGGCGCCCCACGCCGTCTCGTAGTACTGGGAGAAGTCCGCCTGCTGGAACTTGCTGAAATCCACCCGGATGCGCGCCGTGGTGCTGTTGGGGTTGATGGGAGGCAGGGTGGTGTCGGCCGGCGAGCCATACGTGAAGTAGAAGCGCGAGGTGGCCTGGAAGCTCGCCGTGTCGATGGGAATCTTCGTGGCCTCACCGGTGAAGCAGGTGCCCGTACCGGGATAAGGCGCCGGTATGGGCTTGACGGGCCTGCTGTCCGTCCCGTTCAACAGGAAGGCATCGAGCTGGAAGGCGGTGGAGGTCACGACCTGGTTGAAGGTGAGGATGACGCACTCGCCCGCGTCCAGGACTCCCGCCGTCCCGGTGGTGCCGTCCTTGAAGGTGACGGAATCGAGCTGGAGCGGGCGAGGGTCTTCACGTCACCGCTGACGAAGTAGCCCTTCCATGTCTGCACCGCACCGGAGTAGGCCGAGGTGGCGCGCAGGATGAGGTTGTACTCCTGGCCCTCGGGGGTGTTGGTCAGCGAGGGGGTGAGCATGTACACGTCGCCCGTCTCGTTGGGCGTCACGGTGAGGTCGATGGCGGTCTGCCCCGACTCACCGGTGAGGATGGCGACGAGCGAGTCACGCGCCACGGGCTGGCTGAAGCCCAGGAAGATGGACTCGCCGGGCCGCAGCAGGTTGCGCAGGGGCTTCTTCGCCTCCGGGGGCGACCCGGCCGTCAGCTGGAGGCTGGGCACGTTGGTGGCCAGCAGGGTGAAGGAGGTGGAGCCGCTGCTGTTCTTCGCCGGGTTCAGGGTGACGATCTGCGAGCCCGACTTGAGCAGCACCGAGGCGTCGATGGGGGCGGCATAGCCACCCGAGTCGATGACCCCATCACCGTTCACGTCGACCGGGTCCACCCAGAGGCGGTAGTACGCCGTGGTGGTGTTGCCCGAAGGAGGGGTCCCGATGCGGGTGAGCTCCGAGGGCGAGGGCATGTTGTTGAAGCTGACGACGCCCATGGCGTCCGCCACGGCGGGGACAGCCGTCACCGTGCTGGTGGCCTGGACCGTGGTGCCCGCGGCGGCGATCAATCCGGCGGGATAGGCCTCGAGGAACGCCTGGGCGCCCACCGCGGGCTGGCCCTTGTCCGTGAGCAGCGTGAAGCTCACCTTGCTCTGGGTCTTGGCGAGCATGATGAGGCCGAGGCTCGCGTTGCCATCGTTGATGGGGATGTTGCCCGCGGTGGAGGGCACGATGGCGCTGGCGCGCAGGGTGGCGTAGCCCTCCTTGGAGATGGTCGCCAGGACGGTGGAACCGGCCGGCACGCTCTTGATCATGAAGTTGCCCAGAGCATCGGTCTGGACGACGTACTTGCCTTCCGCGGTGTCGCTGCCGATGGTCAGCCGGACCGAGGCGCCCGCGAGCGGCTGCATCGCGGTATCGAGCACCTGCCCGGAGACGGTGCCCTTCGGGTTGGCCGGAGCCACCACGGACACGGAGTCCGGATCGCGGATGCCATCGGCGATGCCGTCGCCATTCTCGTCCTTGGGTCCGCACGCCAACACGAGGAGCGGCAACACGACTGCCCAATGCTTCTTCATCTGTCCACCTTGGAATGCAATGCTTGGAGTTCGTCCGCGCGTGGCGGTAACGAGACAGTCTCCGACCGGGCCCATTGACGTCAAGCGGACGGCGGCGGATGGGCGCCCTGATAGGCTGGGGCGCCATGAGCGACGTGGACGTGAACGACCCCTGCCGGGGCTGTGCCCTCGTGAGCGGGAGCCTCCACCCCGTGGGGGGGTGCTCGCCCGCTCGGCCGGGCTGGTGCTGCATGGACTGGCGGGGCCGAGCCCCCTGCCCGGCTGGGTGGTGCTCACCAGCGTGCGCCATGCGCGCGCTCTATATGATCTGGACGAGGAGGCGGCGCGGGAGCTGGGCCCCTTCGCCGCGCGGGTGATGCGCGCGCAGCGCGAGGTGCTCGGCGCCGAGCACGCCTATGCGTTCGCCATAGGAGACGTGCTGCGCCACTTCCACCTGCACCGGTGCCGCGCTACCGGGACACGCCCGCACGGCTGTGGGGGCGGGGAGCCTTCGACGCCGCCCCCGGCGACTTCCGCCCGGACGAGGAGCTGGAGGCGGCGGCACGGGCCCTCGCCGCCGCCCTGTGATGTGAGAGGATGGAGCCGCCCATGCGCGTGTTCCGACTCGGCCTCCTGCTGTCGCTGCTGTTCGGGTCGCCGTGCGCGTGGGCCGGCAACACCGCGGACGAGGCGGACGTGGCGTTCGAGCTGGGCAACGAGAACTATGCCCGGCGTGAGTATGTCCAGGCGTTGCGCTCCTACTTCGCCAGCTACCGCCTGGTGCCCAACCGCAACGTCCTCTTCAACATCGCCCGGTGCTACGAGGCCCTGGGCCGCTACAACGAGGCCTACCGCTACTACCACGATCTGGCCCTGGAGGATCTCCCGGAGGCGGACGCCACCAAGGTGAACCACTCGCTCACGCGGCTGCGCCCCAAGGTGGCCCTGGTGCGCGTCACCACCGAGCCGCCCGGCGCCGAGGTGCTCGTGGACCGGGAGGATCTGGGCAGCCGGGGCCTGTCGCCCCAGACCCTCGCGCTGCCCCCCGGCGCCCACACGGTGGTGGTTTACAAGGAGGGCTACCGCCGCGCCGAGGCGACCATCCAGCTCACGCGAGGCCGGGCGGTGGTCCAGGCCTTCACGCTGGAGCTCATCACCGGCACGGTGCGGCTGACGGGCACGCCCGGGGGCGCCGAGGTGCGCGCGTCGCCGGAGGGCCCCGTGCTCGGACAGGTGCCCGGGGACCTGCGCTTCACCCCGGGGCCGCACGTGCTCCACGTGAGCGCGCCCGGCCATGTGCCGGCCCAGTTGCTCGTGGACGTGCCCGCCGATGGCGAGGTGACGCTGGGCGTGGCGCTCGCCCCGCGCGAGGAGCCCACGGGACGCCTCATCATCACCGCCAACCGCGACAACGCCTCGGTGCGCGTGGATGGCCGCCCCGCGGGCTTCACCCCCACCGTGCTCACCCTCCCCCACGGCGAGCACACCCTGGAGGTGGAGAGCCCCAACCTCAGCGCCCTGCGCCAGGGCGTCTACGTGGTGGCCAACCAGGAGACGCGCGTCCACGCCGAGCTGCGCTACCTGCCCCCCTCCGTGCGCGCCGCGTCCAAGAACCTGGTGTCCGTGGACGAGGCCCCCGCCTCCACCACCGTCATCACCCAGGAGGAGCTGCGCGCCTTTGGCTACACCACGCTCGCCGAGGCGCTCGCGGCCGTGCGCGGCATCTTCGTCTCGGATGACCGGACCTACACCTACCTGGGGGTGCGGGGCTTCTCGCCCCCGGGTGACTTCAACACCCGCATCCTCACCCTCTGGGACGGCCACCCGCTCAACGACATGGTGGCGGGCCAGGGCTACGTGGCGAGGGACCCGGCGGTGGACCTGGAAGAGGTGGAGCGCATCGAGGTGGTGCGTGGCCCGGGCAGTGCCCTGTATGGCACGGGCGCTTTCTTCGCCGTCATCAACGTGGTGCCGCGCGACACGCTGGGGGGATCGGCACGTGGAGGTCACCGCCGGGGCGGGAGCACTGGGCACCACCCGGTTGCGCGTCACCACGGCGTGGGAGTCCGGGCCCGGCTCGGTCCTGCTGTCCGGCGCCTGGGTGGGGATGCGGGGCGCGGAGGTGACGCGACTGGGCGGGGACCTGCCCGCGGTGGTGGGCCTGGATGGAGAGCGCGCCGCCACCGCCTCGCTCCGGGCGCGCCTGGGAGGCCTCAGCTTCCACGCCCAGTTGCATGGCCGCACCAAGGAGAGCCCCACGGGGCCCTTCGGCACGGAGCTCGGGGTCCCGGGTACCCGGGTCCAGGACGTCCGCGGCTTCGCCGAGGTGCGCTACGAGAAACAGCTCGGCGAGCGGATGAGCCTGTCGCTGCGCGGCGCCTACGACGCCAGCCGCTACCAGGGCTACTGGATGTACTCGATGCCCACGCTGAACGGGGAGCGGCTCGACACCGACGCCGCGCGCGCCGACTGGCTGTCGGCCGAGACCCGGCTGCGCCTGCGCTTCTATGACACCCACCACTTCACGCTGGGCCTGGAGGGACAGGCCCAGCTGCGCGTGGAGCAGGAAGTCGATCCCCTGGGCTCGGGCCTCGTGCTGAGCCAGCCCCGCGGCACCTTCTCCGCCTATGTCCTGGACGAGTGGCGGTTGCACCCCCGGCTGAGCCTCAGCGCGGGCCTGCGCGTGGACCGCTACTTCAACAACCTCAAGACGCTGCCCTTCACGCCGCGCCCGGCCCTCATCGGACGTCCCTACGCGCGGGGCCTCACCAAGCTGGTGGTGGGCAGTGCCTTCCGGGCGCCCACCCCCTTCGAGCTCGACTACCAGGACAACGGCAGGACCCAGATCGCCGCGGGCACACTCGAGCCGGAGACCATCACCACCCTGGAACTCGAACACGCGCACAACCTCACGGACGAGCTGCGCCTCACCGTGGCGGGCTACGCCAACAACATCCGCCACCTCGTGGCACTCAGCGAGCAGCCGGGGCCACCGCGGTGCACGGGCGGTCCCCTCGGCTCCATGCCCTGCATCGTCTTCGTCAACCGCCCCGGGGAGACACGCGCCTTTGGCGCCGAAGCGGGCCTGCGCTGGCAACCGGGGCGCTTCATCCTCGTGGACCTGAACTACTCCTTCGTCACCCTGGTCAATGCCGCCGAGAAGGAGGCCAATGCCACGCCGACGCACCGGCGTCGGGACGGCTGCTGCTGCCCCTGGCCGATGGCAACCTGCGCCTGGCCACCCAGGCCACCTACCAGAGCGCCCGCGGACGGCGGAGCGACGACGGCACCGAGTATGGCAAGGCGCTGCTGCTCGACGTGGGCCTGTCCGGGGAGCTGTCCTACCTGCGCTACTTCGCCGGGGTGCGTAACCTGCTGGATACCCAGTACGCCCTGGCGCTCGGGGAGGAGCGCGCCGCGGGACCCGTGCCCCAATACGGGCGCACCTTCACGCTCCAGCTCTCCGGCTCCTTCTGACGCGCACTACCGGAAGGGAAACTCCCGCTGGCCCTCGGCGCAGAACAGGCCCAGGCGATTGCTGTTCACGAAGGGCACCTCGCGCCCCCCTTCTCGAACGCGTTCAGGGGAATCTCCCGCGAGCCCCCGGGCGCGATGCCTCCGAGCTTGTACACATCCCGGCCTCCAGTCACGAGGATGCAGTCGCTCCAGATGAGGCTGTCCGTGTTGGTGAGCTCGATCTTCTTGCCGAAAGGGCCCGTGCGCTGCGCGATGCGTCCACTCAATTCCCGGGGTGCGGGCGCCACCGGCACTGGTGGGCATCGCCAACTCGGCCTTGGTACTCGGGGTACGCGGGGACTCCTCGGTGATCTCCTTCGGCTCGGGAAGCACGACGAAGCGCACGGACTTCGCCGCGGCCTGTGCGCGCTCGTCCAGGTTCAGTATCGCGCGCCGAAGCAATACGTTTTGGACAGTGGCCGCACCGAGCACCTTCGCCTTGCCGTCCCGCGTGGGCGCCTCCACGACCTGGAGCACCATGCCGGAGGTCAGTCCCGAGTTGCGCCCCTGAGGAACGAAATAGGAGGACCCCGCCGATCGGATGGGCGCGACGTTCTCCGCGGAGATGAACCGGGCCGCCACGGGCGTCACCGCGGAGGGTTTCGTCACGGAGGGTTTCGCGGTGACCGCTTTCGGCTCGGGCACGGAGGGAGGGGCGGCGGGCTCCTGGACTGGAGGTTCGCTGAAGGGGGGAAGCGGCTCGAACGAACCGGGCGGAGGCCCGTGCGGTTCGGGGAATTCGTGAGGCCCGCGGGGCCCGCGAGGTCCGTGATGCTCGCGGGGCCCCCCGAACGGAGGAGGCCGGCTCTCCACGCTTCGCGGCTCCTGGTTCGTCATCACGACGGCGGTGATACCCGCCGAGGCTCCAACCAGACCGAGCGCCGCGAGGAGATCGCCACCAGCCATCCCTTGCGGCTGGGGCCCTGGAGCTGGAGCGACTCGGGAGAGGCCCCCACGGTGGGCACCTGGGTGCTGCTCGGCGAGCGCATCAGGGTGTCCGCGAGACCCTGCGCGGGAGGCAGGGTCATCGGCATGAGGGTCCGCGGGGTGGCCCCGTCGTCGGTGGGAGCGAACTGAACCCCCGTGTGCATGGGCAACACGACGGCCGGAGGCAAGGGGTGCGGCGGGTGCTCGGAGCGGAGGAGAGCCGGCTGATGCTCTCTCGCTGCGAGGCGAAGGCCTCGGGACAGATCTCCCGCACGAAGTTACCCACCTCCTCGGCGCCCACGGAGGAGCCGGTGCGCAGGAAGTGCTCGTTGAGGGCGCGGGCGAAGTCGTCCGCGCGGGCGTAGCGCTCCTCGGGTGAGGGGGCCAGGGCGCGGCGGACCACGGCGTCGAGCGCGGGGTCCACGTCCGCGCGCAGCTCGCTCAACGAGGGCACCACGGGCTGGGTCATGGAGGCCATCATCTCGCCCACGGTGCCAGGGGCGATGAGCGGCCGTCCCGCGAGCAGCTCCCACACCACCACGCCGCACGAATAGAGGTCCGTGCGATGATCCACCGGTTCGGCGCGGACCTGTTCGGGAGACATGTAGCCGAGCTTGCCCATGACGGTGGCGGGCAGCGTGTACTTGCTGCGCGCGGCGCTCTTGGCGAGGCCGAAGTCGATGATCTTCACCTCGCCCTCGTACGAGACCATCACGTTGTGGGGAGACACGTCCCGGTGGACGATCCCCAGCGGCGCCCCGTCGGGGCCCATCTTGCGGTGGGCGTAGCCGAGCCCCTCGGCGATGCGCTGACCGAGGTAGAGCGCCACCGGAACGGGGATGGACCTGCCCTGGGCGCGCGCCTGCTCCTGCAGATAGGCCAGATCCACGCCGGCCACGTACTCGAGCGCCATGAAGTAGGTGCCTCCGGCCTCGCCCATGTCGTAGACCTGCGCGATGGACGAGTGCGCCGGTGCACCAGCACCTTGGCCTCATGGTGGAAGCGATCGAGGAACTGCCGGTCCTTGAGCAGGGCGGGCAGGACGGTCTTGACGATGCAGGGCTTCTCGAAGCCCGCCGCGCCGGAAATCTTGGCCGGTAGACCTCCCCCATGCCGCCCTGCCCGAGCAGTTGGACGAGCTCATAACGTCCGAGGGCACGAGGGGCGGGCGCGGAGAGGTTCGAGTGGGAAGAATCCATGGCGGGGTGCGCCATTGTAGCCGGGGAGCCTCGAGGCGGGGGTGGGGCTGCCTCCACCTGTCGGAGATCAGGCGGGCGGGCTTGCGGGAGGAGGGGTCTCCTGGAGTAGGGTCTCTCCCATCCGCGGGTTGCCTGCGGGAGGAGGGGCGGTCAATCCGTCCACGGGGCAGGACTGTACTGAACATTTGTACAGCCCCCCCCCCCCCCTTCCAAATACCCGTTTTTACTGGGTTTCGTCCAGGATGAGCCTTCCGTTGTCGCACCGAGCCGAGGGGGCTGGGCCCCAGGGACTCCCGTCGCCCATGACGAAATACAACGTGAACTTCGATGTGGACTCCGTGCTGCGCACCGTGGAGGCGCTGAGCAGGAATCAGCCCGAGGGGACGCTGGAAGAGGAGTCGCTCCGGGTGTGTGCGGCCGCGCTGCTCTTCGTGCGCGAGGACCCGCACAAGCTCGACGAATTCCGGGAGTACTTCCGCAAGCTCACCCCGCCTGCCGTCGAGGGCGTCAAGGTGGACCACGTCTTCGCCACGCGCGAGGCGGCGGAGACCTGGCTCAAGCAGGGAGACGCCCGGGATGGTCAGCGACTGCGCGTCGCGGGCCAGGGCTTCACCGTCATCGACCTCGGCGCCCGGGGGCTGAAGCTCGTGCGGATGCCACTGCCCGAGGAGCTGTCGCCCCACAAGCCATGAGGCGCCCTACCGCCCAGGTCACTCGGCCTTCCGGGGCACCGACCCCGCGCCCACCACGCGGTGTACCGGGTACAACTCACCCACGGTGATGTCCTTGTCGAGGAACTGCCAGCGGCAGAAGCCGTCGTCGGAGTGGGGCTCGAGCAGGTACACGGCCAGCGTCCCGGCGCGCTGGGCGGTGGGGACGAGCAGCGTGCCCGGGGGGAACTCGCGCGAGGAGCGCTCGGGGGACACGGTGAGCACGGTCTCGAAGCGCACGGGCTTGGGCTTCTGGCTGAGCGGCACCTCGGCCTCACCGGGCGGCGGCACGTTGGCGGCCACGTCGGGACTGAACGTCTCCTCGCGCCGCGCCACCCGGTAGCTGTCGACCGTGAAGCGCTGAGCGGCCGCGAGGCGCTCGAAGCGGATGCCATGCCCCTCCAGCCGCGAGGCGAGCGACTCGGGCACGAGGTACGCGGACGGCGTGCTCACCGCCTGGGTGGGCACGAAGGTGCGGTGGTGCGGCATGCGCCGGTGCGCGGGCGCTTGCCCGGGTAGCGCCGCGCGGTGATGCTCGCCTCGTCGAAGGAGTGGATTTCCGCCACGTCGCCGGGCTTCGCGTGGGCGGGGTACTCGAACACCAGCGCCCCCTTCTCATCGCGCGTGGCCACGCCGTAGTTGATGCCCACCAGCGCCGTGACGTCCGGGGACTCGCCGCGCGCGAGGATGCGCTCGCCCTCCGCCTCGGTGATGGCGAGATAGGAGCTGGCGTTCTTCGCCGCGTCCCGGAACAGCTCGAGCAACCACGCCCGCATCACCGCGCAGCGGCGCGGGAAGTCGATGTAGCTGTACGTCTCCAGCAACACGTCGATGCGCCCGAGCAGGCCCCGGTAATGGCTGCCAAAGCGCGGGAGCGCGGGATAGGTGTGCCAGCCCGAGCGCGGGTTGCCCTCCTCCTTGAAATTGCCATACCAGAAGCTCTGGAAGTCATGGCGCTTGGACACCGCCGCGGCCACGCGATCGAGCATCACGCGGTTGAAGGCGCGCAGCTCGGAGAAGAGCGGCTCGTTCGAGTGGGACGTGTCATACGTCAGGTCGAAGGCGTGGATGCTGCCGTCGGTGGTGTGGCAGTCGATGAAGACGTGCGGCCACCACTCCTGATGGAGCTTCGCCGTGCAGCGCGTCTCGGGGGCCTCCTGCTTCATGTTGTCGCGGTTGAGGTTCCACCCCTCGCCCGTGTAGCGCGTGCCCACGCCGCCCGGAGGGTTCACCTGCCCCTCGAGCTCGGCCAGGTTGAGCTTGCGGTTGTTCGGGCTGATGCGGTCGTTGCCATCGGGGTTGAAGTTGGGCACCAACACCAGACACAGCTTGTCGAGCAGCTTCTGGCCAAGCTTCGTCAGGGTGAGATCCCTCGCGAGCGCGAGCACGGACTCCTTGCCCTCGACCTCGCCCGCGTGGATGTTGGCCTCGACCATCACGATGACCTTCTTCTGCTTGCGCGCGAGCGCGGGGTGAAGCAGTTGCGGTCACTCACCACGAGCGCGACCATGGGCTGGCCCTCGCCGCTCTGTCCGAAGTCCACGCGCCGCGCGAGCTTCGTGCGCGCGCAGAGTGCGTCGACGAAGGCGAGCACGTCGGCGTGCCGGGAAGTTTCCTGATAGTTCGTGGCTTCGGCGCGGGTGAGCAGCTCTTTCATGGACGGGCATCCGAGCGCTCCGGCACGACACCGTCAAGCACTTCCCCCGGGACATCCCCCGGTTCGCGCCGCCAGGCGATGACTCGCAAACCAAACCGGGGCCGCAAGGTCACCAGCGCCTGGGGAACGACGGGGTGTTCCGGCACGAGCTGGAAGCGGTAGCGCCGCGCGAGCATCGCCAGACAAAGTTGTCCCTCCAGCAGGGCGAGCCCACTGCCAATGCACATGCGCTGTCCGCCCCCGAAGGGCAGCCAGGCGAAGCGCGGACGCGTCCCCGCGCGCTCGGGCAGGAAGCGATCCGGGTCGAAGGAGTCCGGACGCTCCCAGAAGGCGGGGTGGCGGTGGATGACATACGGCAACATGACGACGATGGAGCCCCGGGGCAGCGTGTAGCCCCCGAGCACGTCGTCGGCGAGCGCCACCCGGCTGATGAGCCAGGCGGGGGGATAGAGCCGCATGGACTCGTCGAAGACGCGCGCCGTGTAGCGCAGGCGGGGCAGGTCCTGGAACGTGGGCGTCCGCTCGCCCGCCACGCTCGTCACCTCCTCGACGAGCCGCCGCGCCGCCTCGGGGTGCTGGTGCAGGAGGAGGAAGGTCCACGCGAGCGCGTTGGCGGTGGTCTCGTGCCCCGCCAGCACGAGCGTCATCACCTCGTCGCGAAGCTGCCGGTCGCTCATGCCCTCGCCGGTGTCCGCGTCGCGCGCCGCCATGAGCATGGAGAGGAGATCTCCACTCGCGTCGGTGCGCCGGTGACGGCCGTCGATGATGCCGTAGACGATGCGATCCAACACGCGGATGGCCGAGCGCAGCCTCAAATGTCCCGGCAGGGGCAGCAGCGAGGGCAGCGGCAGCGCGGACAGGACACGCTGGTTGAGCTCCTCGAGCACGGTGGTGACCGCGCGCGCCATGTCGCTCGCGGTGCCGCTCAGATCCGTGCTGAAGAGCACCTGGCCGGTGATGGACAGCACCAGCCGCATCAACTCCGCGCACAGGTCGAAGGGCTCGCCCCGGGCGGCGAGCGCGTCCCAGCGTGGCAGCGACTCCTCGACGAGCCGGGTGATGAGCGCGGCGATGCCCTCCATGCGCTCGCGATGGAAGGCGGGCTGGGCGAGCCGCCGCTGGCGCTTCCAGAAGTCCCCTTCGCTCAAGAGCAGCCCCTCGCCCAACACGGGCCGCAGCCGCTGCATCAGCGCGGTCTTCTGGTAGTTCTGCGCGTTGTCCACGAGGACACGTTTCACGTCGTCCGGGTGGCTGAGCTGATACATGAGCAGGGGACCCATGGGGTAGCGCACCACGTCCCCGTAGCGCTCGCGGCCCCGCTGGAAGAGCGTGAGCGGATCGGACCGCCGCTCGGGAAGATTGCCGAGCAGCCAGTGCCCCTTGGGGCCGGGAGGAACGCGGGCGGTGTCGGCGGCGTGTGTCATGGACGTGGTGTTTCCAAGGTGGGGGCTCGGGGGTGCCCTGCGCAAGCGTAGCGGGTCCGCTAAGGTGTCGCGCGTGAGCCCTCCCCGATTCGTTCCTGGATTCGACGCCCCCGACCGTCCGCGTGACTCCGCCCTGCTCTTCGCCGCCCGTGGCTTCGACCTGCTCGTCATCGACGGCGAGAGAAGTGCGCCGCTGCCCACCGTGGGCCAACTGCCCTCCCTCGCCACCCAGGCCCTCTTCCTCGGCACGCTCGATGGCGTGGACTGCTACGTCACCGCCCTGCCCAAGGACACCGAGGCCCCCGCCGGCATGAAGTTCGTCCCCGGACGCGCCCTCTACTCGCGCGTGGACGAGGACACCTTCGGCATCGTCGGCCGCTCGTTGGCGATCGCCGAGTGGGACATGCTGCACCGCTTCTGCGGACGCTGCGCGCAGCCCACGGTACTCACGCCGGGCGAGCGCGCGCGCCGCTGCTCCGCGTGCCGCACGCCCTTCTATCCGCGCATCTCCCCCGCGGTCATCGTGCTCATCCGCCGCGGGGACGAGATGCTCCTCGCGCGCAACGCCAGCTTCCCCGACGCCTTCTTCAGCACCCTGGCAGGCTTCGTGGACGTGGGCGAGTCGCTGGAGGAGACGGTGGCGCGCGAGGTGCGCGAGGAGGTGGGTCTCGAGCTGAAGAACCTGCGCTACTTCGGCAGCCAGCCCTGGCCCTTCGGCCGCTCGCTCATGGTGGGCTTCACCGCCGAGTACGCCAGCGGGGAGATCCGCGTGGATGGCCAGGAGATCGCCGAGGCTGGCTGGTTCGGCGTGGACCGGTTGCCCCGCATCCCTCCGCCCCTGAGCATCGCGCGGCGGCTCATCGACTCCCACATCGCCGAGGTGAAGGGCCGCGCCCCCTCGCCTTGAGCCTCCTGCCTCCGGACGCCCGCCGCGCCGCCCGGGGAGCGGGCCCACCGTAGGGGCCCGCGCCACGCTTGCATCAGCCGGGCGGGCGGGGTTGAAGCGATGAGCCCCGGGATCCCCACCCATGCCTCTCGCGCGACCCCACATCGAGCCCCGCCGTGTTCCCACCGCTGACTCGGTGGTGGTCAAGGAGATCTACCTCTCGGTGCAGGGCGAGTCCTCGCACGCGGGACTGCTGTGCTCCTTCGTGCGGCTCACCGGCTGCCACCTGCGCTGCTCCTACTGCGACAGCGAGTTCACCTTCCATGGCGGCCGGCGCCGCGAGATCTCCGAGGTGGTGGACGAGGTGAAGGCGCTCGGCGCGCCGCGCGTGGAGGTCACGGGAGGCGAGCCCCTCTTGCAGCCCGGGGTGTATCCGCTGATGGAGCAGTTGCTCGGCGCGGGCCTGACCGTGCTCCTGGAGACCAGTGGAGCCATCGACGTGCGGCTCGTGCCCCCCGCGGTGCACAAGATCGTGGACATGAAGACGCCCTCCTCCGGCGAGAGCGATCGCAATGACTACCGCAACCTCGAGTCGATGAACGCCAACGACGAGCTCAAGTTCGTCATCGGCGGCCGCGAGGACTACGAGTGGAGCAAGCGGCTCATCACCGAACACCGCCTGCTGGACAAGCCCTACGAGCTGCTCTTCTCCACCGTGCACGGGAAGCTCACCACGAAGGACCGGCCGAGTGGATCATCGCGGACCGGCTGCCGGTGCGCTTCCAGCTTCAGATGCACAAGTACATCTGGGATCCGAACAAGCGCGGGGTGTGAGCCTCAGGGCCCGCCCAGTGCGCGCAGGCCCAGGACGAGCCGCAGCACGAGGAAGCCCTGGAGCAGGACGAAGCCGAGGTTGAGCCACGCGAGCGCGCGGGTCCAGCGCGCCAGCGAGCCCGCCGGAGTGGAGCGCGCCGGACCCCAGGCGGCGCAGTTCGCGCGACGCCAGCACCCCACCCACCCCGGCGGCCAGCACGTTGAGCACGGGCAGGCGGCGCGCCAGGGGCAGCACGATGAGGGCCCGCGCGGGGTCCACCTTCACCTGCAGGGGCAGCAGCAGGGCGAACGGCGAGAACATCATCGCGGCCACGCACAGGCCGAACGCCAGCTTGAGCGGCAGCGAGGCCGAGCCGTGGGCCCGGAGCCGCGGGAGGCAGGACACGCAGCAGGCCACCTCGCCGAGCAACTCGGTGCACTCGCCGCACAGGAAGGTGCCGCAGCGCACGCAGGTGGCGACCGCCGGGTGCTGGTGCGGCGGACAGCGGGGAGTGCTCGAGGCGAGTGGCTCGGCAGGGGGGAGCACGGGCGCCACGTCTCGGGGCGGCTCAGAAGGAGAGGGCGGAGGCGGACGCACCATCACCTGCTCCAGGGCATGGGCGCCGAGCCCCAGGAAGACGGCGGTGAGCAGGGTGCTGCCGAAGAAGCCCGCGAGGATGAGGTTCTTGCGCGAGTGCTCGAACTGGCTGAAGGCATACACGGGCAGGTAGAACGGCACCAGGAGCACCATCATCCCCGTGCCCAGGCTGCGGCGGAACGCATGGACGAGCAGGAAGAGGGCACACACGAAGGTGATGACCCCGAAGAGGGCGGCGAGCGGAAGGAGCGGCACGGGTTTCCAAATAACACGCGCGCCGCCCCGTGCTAAAGGACGCTTCCCCGTCTCCTGACCGAGGTTCCTGGATGATCGCCGCCCTCAAGACACTGCTCACCTTCATCCTCGCGGGAGCCTTCGGGGGACTGGCCACCGCGTCCTGGCTGGGACCCAAGTGGCTCGAGTGGGACAACACCACCCGCATCCAGGCGACCCAGATGATGTGCAACCTGCCCGAGGTCATCCGCAGCGTCAGCGCGCAGTTGCTGGGCTACCAGCTCACCGGCACCGGCGTGGGCGCGGGCATCGGACTCGTGCTGGGCGTCGTCTTCCTGGTGATGCGCTCGAAGAAGCAGAAGGCGCCCCAGGTGCCTCCCGCCACGCCGCCCTCCGCCACGGCCTGAGCGCGCCCCCACCCGGGCTCACCGCCCGGTGCCCGTGTCCCTGACGCCGCTTCGCATCCAGGCGTCCCAGGGAAGGGGCTCGGCGATGTGCTCGACGAGGAAGTCGACGAGGGTGCGCACCTTGGGCGAGAGATAGCGCCGGCTCGGATAGACGGCGTAGAGGGTGAGGGGCGACACCGGATGGTCCGGCAGCAGCCGCACGAGGCGGCCTTGCCGCAGATCCTCGCCCACCAGGAAGGTGGGCTCCAGGATGATGCCCCATCCCGCCACCGCCGCCGCGCGCAGGGAGTCCCCGTTGTTGGTGGCGAGCCGGCCCTGGACGGACACCCGGACGGGCCCCGAGGGTCCCTCGAACTCCCAGACGCCGCGCAGCGCGTCGTACGTGTAGCACAGGCACTCGTGGTGACGGAGCTCCTCCGGCGTGCGGGGCACCCCATGGCGCTCGAGGTAGGAGGGCGCCGCGCAGGCCACCAGGCGCGCCTGGGCCAGCGGCCGGGCCACCAGCGTCGTCTTCAGCTCCTGGGTGATGCGCAGGGCCACGTCATAGCCCTCCTCCACCAGGTCCACCATGCGGTCGGACAGCGACAGCTCCAGCTTCACCTCCGGGTAGCGCTCCATGTAGTCCAGGAACAGCGGCGTGAGGTGCTGGACGCCAAAGGACACCGGCGCCGCCACCCGCAACAGCCCCTGGGGCCGCCCCGCCGCCGAGGAGATGGTCAGCTCCGCCTCGTCCAGGTCGTTGAGGATCTGCGCGCAGCGCTCGTAGTAGCTCCGCCCGCTCTCGGTGAGGTACAGCCTGCGCGTCGTGCGATGCAGCAGCCTCACCCCCAGCCGCGCCTCCAGCTCCGCCACCTGCCGCGACGCCGCCGTGGCCGAGATGCCCAGCCGCTCCGCCGCCCGCGAGAAGCCTTCCAGCTCCACCACCTTCGCGAACACCCTCATCGCCTGAAAGACATCCATCCACTCATTCTCCCGCTTCTCGGGATAATGATTTTACCAAACCCCGTTTATTCGGTTCCTCCGGGGGTGTATCGATTCAGCGAGCCGCCGTTGTTCGCGCTGGCCCAGCCCCACCCCCCGCGAGGAGTCGATCATGCAAGAAGCCCTGGGACACCTGGACGCCCTGTCGCGCGAACTGGAGGGGCACGCGCTCTACCGTTGGATTGGCGACTCGCACCTGAGGGACACGCGGCGGCACTACGACTGCTTCATCCCCCTGTTCGGCTTCGTGATGTCCTTTCCCTTCTACAACGAGCGTTATCTCGCTTTCCGCAAGAATGAGAACGAGTCGGAGCAGGACGAGAAGCTCAAGGACACCATCAACGGCCACGTCCAGGAGGACCGGACGCACGCGCGGCTCTTCCTGGCGGACTTCCGCCGGCTGGAGCTGGACGAGCTGTGGGGGACGCGGCGCGGCAGCTCGCTGATGTGGGCGCTGTGGCTGTCACCCATGCTCGACCCGGGACGCGCCGTGGAGAGCCAGCGCATCCAGGAGATCGTCGGTCACGAGGCGGCGGTGCCCGCCTACCGCTACCTGCACGTGGAGCAGCTCGAGCAGGATGGTCACCTGCTCTTCTCCGCCACGACGAACCAGGCCCTGCAGGTGAGACAACAGACGGGCATCACCCCGGTCTACTTCGGCATGCACCACCTGGAGCGGGAATCGGGACACGTGGGCACCTCGGAGTCCGAGCAGGTGACGTTCTCGCCCGAGCAGCGCGAGCGGGCCCTGCGGCTGGTGGAGCGCAAGCACGCGCTGTCGGTGGAGATGAACGACTTCATGCACCGCTTCGTCCAGACGGCGGAAGAGGCCGGTGGGCCGGGGCCGCTGCTGAAGCGCGAGCGCGATGAGCGCATGCGGCTCGTTCGCGAGCAACTGGACGCGTACCAGGCCGGCCGGCTTCCGGCGCCGACGTGGAACCCCCGGCCCGACACGTTCACCGAGCAGGGCGACCTCGTCGCCGCCCGGCACCGCCACCACGCCGACTTCGTGGGCCACCCCATCTCCGCGATGATGCGCGAGGCACAGGGGAAGGAAGCGCTCTTCATGCTGCGCTGCGCGGCGCTGCTGTTCGCCCCTCGCATCAGCGCGCTGCATACCTTCTACCTCCAGGACTGCCGGGTACAGGAGCCCACCACGGGACCCGGCACCCCCACGGTGGACTTCCTGCGCCGCACGTTCTCCACCGAGGCCGAGCTGTTCCTGCATGACTGGGAGGTGCTGGACATGGATGCCCGCATTCCCTGGACGCCCGCGGAGCTGCTCGAGTGGTGGTTCTTCGACAAGACCTATGGCCGGCCGGAGATGGAGGCCCTGCACGAGTTCCGGCGCGAGACGCTGCGCGTGCCCAACGATCCCCTGCTCAAGTACTGGGCCATCCTGTCCGTGCACTTCATGTCGCGCGCCTTCTTCGGCAACCTGCGCGTGCTCACGGAGCGCTTCGCGGCGGACCACCCGACGAGCCCTCCCCTCATCTACCTCGAGGGCACGCACCACCTGCTCTACGGACAGCAGGCCCCCGACTGGCGGGAGCCCACCTGCCCCACCTCGCTCGCGCACCTGCCGGCGACCTACGCGCAGCGGCGCGCGGTGCTGCGCATGATGGACGCCTTCGCCACGTACGGCCGCCAGCAGTTCGACAACCTGGCTCGGGCCCTGAGCACGGACCGGGAGCACTTCGCCTTCCTGCTCGACGAGGAAGAGGCGAGAATCTCGTCATGAAGACCCGGATCACCCAGCAGTACGGACTGGACGTCCCCATCATCAGCGCCGGCATGGCCTTCCTGGCGGGTCCCGCCCTCGCGGCCGCGGTGAGCCGCGCGGGCGGACTGGGCACGCTGGGCGGGGCGATGCTGCCACCGCCCGCCCTGGGCGCCATGGTGCGCGCCACCCGGGAGCTGACCGCGCGCCCCTTCGGCGTGGACCTGATCGGCGACTTCGTGGAGGACGCCCACATCGACGTGCTGGCCGAGGAGCGGGTGGCGGTGGTGGTGTTCTTCTGGACCGCACCCCGGCGCGCGCACGTGGAGCGGCTGCGCGGCGCGGGCACGCGGGTGTGGATCCAGGTGGGCTCGGTGGCGGAGGCGCGCGAGGCGGCGGCCGTGGGCGCCGACGCGATCATCGCGCAGGGGGCGGAGGCGGGCGGACACAACCGCGCGGAGGCGAGCACCTTCGCGCTGCTGCCGGCGGCGCGCGCGGCGGTGGCGCCGCTGCCGGTGATCGCCGCGGGGGGAATCGTGGATGGCCGCGGGCTGGTGGCGGCGCTGGCGCTCGGGGCGGAGGCCGTGTGGTGTGGCACCCGCTTCCTGGCCAGCGAGGAGGCCCAGGCCCATGACGAATACAAGCGCCGGGTGCTGGCCGCGGGCGTGGGCGACACGGTGCGCACCACGCTCTTCGGCCCCGAGTGGCCCGGCCAGGCCATGCGCGTGCTGCGCAACCGCGCCGCGCGCGAGTGGGCCGGCCGGGAAGCCGAGGCCCTGGCGCTGCCGGCGTCCGAGCCCATCGGCCACACGTTGCTGGGAGGCCAGCGCGTGCCCCTGCCCCGCTTCTCCGCGCTCCTGCCCACCGTGCACACCGAGGGCGACTTCGAGCAGATGGGCCTGACGGTGGGTGAGGCGGGCGGCAACGTGCACGAGCTGCGCCCGGCCGCCGAGCTCGTCTCGAGCATGGCGGCGGAGGCCCGCGAAGTGCTCGCCACACTCGGCCAGACCGTGGGCCGCTGAGGCACCTCAGGCCGCGGGCAGCTCCACGATGAAGCGCGCGCCGCCCTCGGAGCGATTCTCCGCGCGCAGCGTGCCGCCAAAGGACTCCACGTACTGCCGCGACAGCGCGAGCCCCAGCCCCGTGCCCTTGCCCGGCGCCTTCGTGGTGAAGAAGCTCGTGAACAGCCGCGAGAGGTGCTCGGTCCGGATGCCGGGCCCGTTGTCCTCCACCAGCACCCGCACCCGCTCCTCGTCCACCTGCACCCGCAGCGCCACCCGCCCGTCGGGCACCTTCGCCTCCTCGATGGCGTCCGCCGCGTTGAGCAGCAGGTTGAGCAGCACCTGCCCCAGCCGGCGCGGCTCGGCCCGCGCCCACGGCGTCTCCGGCACGTCCACCGCCGGGCGCACCAGGGTCTTGAGCCGCACCGACGCCAGCCGCACGCTCGTGTCGATGACCGGTCCCAAGTCGCACGGACTCACGGGCGCGGGCTCCTCCGTGCGCGACAACGCCGTGAGATCCTTCACGATCTGGTGGATGCGCTCCACGCCGTGCATCGTCTCCAGGAGCGCGGCGGCGTATTCGGAGTCGCTCGAGCCCTCCGTGGGCCGGGCCTCCTCCTGGAGGAAGCGCAGGTTGGCTTGGATATAGGCCAGGGGGTTGCGCACCTCGTGGGCCACGCCCGCCGCCAACTGCCCCAGCTGCGCCATCTGCTCGGCGCGCAGCGCCCGCTCGTTGGACTCGTCGAGCGCCCGCCGCGCCAGCTTCTGCTCCGCCGCGGCCTTCGCCCGCTCGAGCAACAACCGCTGGTAGAAGAAGGTGAGCTGGATGCCCATCGACTCCACGATCAGCATCGGCATCCACGATAGGATGCGCTCCTGGGGCGCGCCTCCCGCCCACAGCATCGTGCCCGCCACCAGCAGCATCAGCAGGGTGCTCGCCGCCCCATGCCACAACCCCCTGCCCATCAGCAGGGTGACCGCGGGCATCAGACACAGCCAGTGGAAGATGGGGCTGTTCATGCCCCCCAGCCGGTAGATGATCAGGCCGAAGAACACGTTGGGCAGGATCATCCCGGAGAGGACCCGCAGCATCGAGCGCCACACCGGGCCCACCTGGGGCAGCAGCCTGCCCGACAGCACCGTCAGTCCCGCCCACACGAAGCGCAGCGCCAGCGTGTCCCAGGTGGGCCGGAGGACCGACAACATGTCGGCGCTCCAGAACAGCACCCACGTCAGGGAGGCCGCGTAGAACAGGCGCTGCTCGTCCGCGAGCCGCGCCTCTTGAGCATGGGTCTCGGGATCCAGCACACCTGGAGTCGACCCTTCGTCCACCGATCGCATGTGCATCCCATGACGCCCAAGTTCCCCGGGAGAGGAACGCGTCAGGACTCAAAGTCACATGACCCCGGGTCAGGTCTAATTGGACCCGGAGTCATTTGACGCTTGGTGAACAAGGCTCAACTTCGCGGCGCGAGACAGGCGCTTGAGCGCCGCTTCCCGGCGCAGGGCGGCGCCCCGGTCCACCGCGGGCTCGCTCCACACGAGCTTCACCGGCAGGCGTGCCCGGGTGTAGGCGGCGCCCCGACCCCGGTTGTGGGTGGCCAGACGGCGCTCCAGGTGGTTGGTCGCCCCCGTGTAGAGCGTCCCATCCCGACAGCACACCATGTAGACGAACCAGGCTCCGGACACGGCACCGGTGAGCATAGCCCACGCGCCTTCCCACCTGGACGCCCACTTTTCCCACCCGGTGGCTCACCGGGGCACCAGCCGGGGTCCGGGCGGGCATGGGGCCTCGCACGCCGCCATCACCAACGACACCGGCAGGAGCGGATCCACCTCCCACGCCGACATCACATGCTCCCGGCTGAGCAGCCCCACCATCCGCCCCGCCGCTCCCAGCACGGGCAGCAACCGGACACGGTAGCGATCCATCACTCCCAGGGCCCTCAAGAGGGTATCCGTGGGCTCCAGAGCGACCCGCATGGGGGACAACTTTTCCGCAAAGCTCGGCTTTTGCCGCATCTACCTGCCTCCCGGTTTGAATGGGTGGGATACCCTGCAACCTCCTTGCCGATTGGGGGGAGTGTGTAATTTTCCACGGAGCCCACACTGGAAGGGCGTTAGACTTCCCAGGTGACGAACCGAAACGGACCCAGGCTGACGAAGATGGCCGACCTGTTCTCGCGAGCGGTGAATCGCGAGGGAGAAGGGTTGCTCACGCTGCCCTTCAAGCCGGACGAGCTGTACCGGGTGCCCACGGACGACGGGGCCGCGGTGGCACTGGGTCGCTACCACGCTCGGGGCGAGCGCCGCTGGGCCGAGCCCGTCATCCTGTGCCATGGACTGGGCGTCAACCGCTTCCACATGGACTTCGACGAGCGCTACAGCCTGGCGCGCTACCGGCCCGGGCCGGCTTCGAGACATGGGTGATGGAGCTGCGCGGCCGGGGGCTGGCGGGCCCCTGCGGGGAGTTCTCCTTCGATGATTTGGCCGAACACGACGTGCGCTGCGCGGTGCGCACCGTGCTGTCCACCGGGGCCAAGGAAGTTCTCTGGGTGGGACATTCCAAGGGAGGGCTGACGCTCTACGGTCACCTGGCGCGAAACCCGCAAGTGCCCGTGCGCGCCGCGGTGGCGATCGGCAGTCCCTTCACCTTCGCGGTGCAACCGGGTCTCAAGCAGTTCATCCAGCGCATCGAGCCGCTCCTGCGGCTCAAGTCCATTCCCGTGCGCCGCATCACCGGCATCGCCCTGTTCGGCGCGCCCCGGGGCCCCTCACCCGCTACATGATGCTGGCGGACAACATGGACCCGGACGTGGTGCGCCGGTGCCCGGCCAACATGCCCTCGGACATCTCCGGAGGGGTGGTGCGCCAGTTCGCCCAGTGGATCACCACCGACTCCTTCTGCATGACGGACGGCACCTGCTACCGCAAGCCCCTGGCCGGGGCGAAGCTGCCGGTGATGCTGCTGGCCGGAAGCAAGGATCTGCTCGCCCCGCCGCTCGCCGTGGCGCGAGCCCAGGAGCACCTGGGCGGCCCGGTGAAGCTGGTGGTGGCCGGGCGGGGGCATGGCTTCGCCGAGGACTACGGACACGCGGACCTGGTGCTCGGACGCCGGGCCCCGGACGAAATCTTCCCGCTGGTGGAAGCGTTCCTGTCGAAACACGCGACCCGGGTGTAAGGGCCTGAACCGGACCGTGACAGGGCCGGAAGGGCCGCCCCGTTGTCCCCTCCTCCCGGGCGTGCTACCCACCCGGAACCCCTTCCATGTCCCCCGCCCTCCGCCTCTCCACCCTCGCCGTGCTGGCCTTCTCCGTGCTGGCCCTCGTCGGCTGCGAGCGGAGTCCCGCTCCAGGCCGGCCCGGGTGGACCTGCGCCATACCCGCGCGCCCGGCGGCACGCCCGTCGTCTCCTGGAGCGGAGACCGGGTGACGGCCGAGGAACTGCGCCAGCGCCTGGAGGAGATGAGCCCCGCGCAGCGCGAGCGCTACCAGACCCTGGAGCGCAAGCGCGAGTACGTCGAGGGCCTCGCGCGCTACGAGCTGCTCGTCCAGGAGGCGCTCGCGCGCGGGTTGCAGGACGACCCCGAGGTGGTGGCGGCCACCAAGCGGGCGCTCGTGTCCCGGCTCATGCGCGCGCGGCTCGACGACGCCCTCCCGCCCGTGTCCGAGGCCCAGCTCGCCGACGCCTACGCCCGCCACCGCGAGGACTACGTGCGCCCGGAGCAGGTGCGGCTCTCCCACCTCTTCCTCGCGGCCCCCCGCTCGGACGCGGCCCGGGTGGCCCACGCGCGCGAGACGGCCGGGAAGCTGCTCGCCGAGGCCCGCGCGCTGCCCCCCACGGACTTCGCCGCCTTCGGACGGCTCGCGCGCCCACAGCGAGGAGCCGCGCACCCAGCCCCTGGATGGGGACTTGCGCTACCGCTCGTTCGAGGAGCTCGCGCGGGACTTCGGGCCCGAGGTGGCCGAGGCCGCGCGCCTGCTCGTGCCCACCGGCCCGGGGACGCTCAGCGGCGTGGTCCAGACGGATACCGGACTGCACGTGCTCCAGCTCACCGGCCACCAGCCGGCGTTGAACCAGTCGCTCGAGGACGTGCGCACCGCCCTGTCCGGCCGGCTCGCCCAGGAGCAGCGCGCCCGCGCCTGGACCGAGTGGCTCTCCGAGCTCGAGCACCGCGCGGCCCTCTCGGTGGACGCCGCCGCGCTCGCGCGGGTGCACGTGGACCTGAGCGCCCCCGTGCGGCCCGCGAGTGGCCCCGCCCCCGGTAGCCTTCCCGCCCCCTTCCCGTCCGTCCAGGTGACGCCGCCATGACTCTCCCCCTCCACCCGGCCCTCCTGCGTGCTCCCCGTGTGCTCGCCACCACCCTGGCGCTCGCCGTGGGACTCGCCGGCTGCACCCAGAAGGACAAGGAGGAGCCGGACGCGCTCGCGGTGGCCACCGTGAATGGCGAGGTCATCTCCCGCGCCGACTTCGAGCGCGAGCTGGAGCGGGAGTTCATCGCCACGAGCTCCGAGTCCGGCCAGCAACCCTCGCCCGAGGAAGTGGAGCCCTACAAGCGCGCGCTGCTCGACACGCTCATCGCCCGCACGGTGCTCCTGCAGGAGGCGCGCGCCCACAACATCACCGTGACGCCCGACGAGGTGGACCGGGGCGTGCTCCGCCTGTCGAGCGACTACCCCGCGGGCAACTTCAACGACGTGCTCGCCGAGGGCCAGCTGTCCATGGCGGAGCTCAAGAAGAACGAGGCCGCGCGCCTCACCATCGAGAAGCTCTTCACCAACGAGGTGTACACCCGCGTGGCGGTGACGGAGGAGGAGCTGCGCGACACCTACGCCCAGCACGAGGCGGAGTACTCCTCTCCCGAGCAGGTGCGCGCCGCGCAGATCGTCGTGAAGACCATGGAGGAGGCGCGGCGGCTGCAAGTCCAGCTCAAGGCGGGCAAGAAGTTCGCGGACCTGGCGCGCAAGTACTCGCTGAGCGCGGACGCGAAGGTGGGCGGGGACCTGGGCTTCTTCCCCCGCGGGCAGATGCCCCCCGCGTTCGACGAGGTGGTGTTCTCGCTCGCGCCGGGCCGGTGTCGGACGTGGTGGAGACGGAGTACGGCTACCACCTGTTCCGCGTGCTGGAGAAGAAGCCGGGGCGCAAGCTGGAGTTCGTCGAGGTGCGCGCCCAGGTGGAAGCGAAGCTCCTCGCGCAGCGGCGCGCGGAGGCGCAGGCGAAGTACGAACAGGAATTGCGGAGCAAGGCCCAGGTATGGGTGAACGAGCCCACGCTGCAGGCCATTCGCGGCCGTCCCGTCACCCAGACGACGACCCGGCCCTGAGCGAAGGCTCCCCACGAGAGAGGCACGGAGGACAGGCGATGAAGAAGTGGCTTGGAACGATGGTGGCGGTGCTGCTGCTCAATGGCGCGGCGGCGCGCGCGGAGCTGGTGGATCGCGTGGCGGCGGTGGTCAATCGCGACATCATCACCCAGTCCGAGGTGGAGAAGCGCGCGGCGCCGGAGCTGGCGCGGCTGGCGGGCGAGCGCGACTCGCAGAAGCGCGCCGAGGCCCGCTCGGTGGTGATGAAGAAGGCCCTGGACTCCCTCATCGGCGAGAAGCTGATGGAGGAGCAGATCAAGGAACTGGGCCTGGGCGTGACGGACGCGGAGCTGGAAGCGGCGGTGGCGGACGTGAAGCGGCAGAACAACATCACCGACGACGCCCAGTTCAACCAGCTGCTCTCGGGCGAGGGCTTCAACGTCGCGACGTACAAGGAGTTTTTGCGCAAGCAGATGTCGCGCATGAAGCTCGTGCAGATGAAGGTCAGCTCCAAGGTGAAGGTGTCCGAGGAGGACCTCAAGGCGGCCTACACCCAGTACGCGAAGATGGAGTCGGGTGACGCCGAGGTGCACGCGCGGCACATCCTCGTGCAGGTGGACGCCAAGGCGACGCCCGCGCAGGTGGAGGCGGCGCGCGTCAAGGCGGTCGCCCTGGCCGAGCAGGCGCGCAAGCCGGGCGTGGACTTCGCTCAACTGGCGCGCGAGAAGAGCGAGGGCCCGAGCGCGTCCGACGGCGGCGACCTGGGCTTCTTCCGGCGCGGGGTGATGGTGCCCGCCTTCGAGCGCGTGGCCTTCACGCTCGGCGAGGGCGAGGTGAGCGAGCCGGTGCGCACCCAGTTCGGCTGGCACGTGCTCAAGGTCGAGGAGAAGCGCGCCGTGGACGTGCCCGCCTTCGAGACGGTGAGGCAGGAGCTGGAGACGCGGCTCAAGATGCAGAAGACGGAGAAGTACGTGGAGCAGTACGTGCAGGAGCTGCGGCAGAAGGCGTCCGTGGAGACGAAGATCTGAGCGCCCGGGCCGGCAGTCCCCCGAGGGAGCGCGTCCCGTCGTCGGCATCTCGCTCGGGGACGTGTCGGGCATCGGTCCGGAGGTGACCGCGGCGGCGCTCGCGCTACCCCGGGTGCGCCGTGCGCTCGTCCCCGTGGTGTTCGGCGACGGGCCGACGCTCGAGCGCTTCGCCCTCTTCGGCACGTACGCGCGCGCCACGCCCGAGACGCTGGAGCGTCCGTCGCGGCCCACGGTGTGCGTGGTGACTCGGCTCGGGGAGAAGGATCGCCAGCCCGGCAAGCCCACGCGCCAGGGAGGAAAGGCCCAGTACGCCTACATCCAGGCGGCCATCGAGGCGGCGCGCGCGGGACGGGTGGACGCGCTGTGCACGGCGCCGGTGTCCAAGGAAGGCATCTCCCGCGCGGGCATCCCCTTCATGGGCCACACGGAGGTGCTGGCGGAGGCGTTCGGCCGCGAGGTGCTGATGCTCATGGATGGTCCGCGCGTGCGCGTGGCGCTGGCGACCAACCACGTGCCCCTGGCGGACGTGCCCCGGCTGCTGACGGTGGAGCGACTGGTGGCGCAGCTGCGGCTGTTGTCCACGAGCCTCGCGCCCGTGGTGGGCCACGCGCCGCGCATCGGCGTGCTGAGCTTCAACCCCCACGCGGGCGAAGGGGGCCTGCTCGGACGCGAGGAGGTGGACATCATCACCCCCGCCATCAAGCTCGCGCGCCGGCAGCGCCTGGACGTGCACGGCCCGCTGGCGGCGGACGGGCTCTTCGCCCACGTGGAGCACTTCCCCTATGACGTGGTGCTCGCCATGTACCACGACCAGGGCCTCATCCCCGCCAAGGCCCTGGACTTCGAGCGCACGGTGAACGTGACGCTCGGCCTGCCCGTGCCGCGCACGTCGCCGGACCACGGCACCGCCTACGACATCGCCGGCAAGGGCCGGCCAACAGCGTGCCCATGGTGGAGGCACTGCTCAAGGCCGCCCGACTCGCTCCCCCTGGAAGAAGCGCTCCAGCGCGCGCAGCACGTCCCGGTCGGACATGAGCGCCACGTGCTCGGCGGTGCTGTCCAGGCGCTGGTAGGGGATGGACAGCACCGGCAGCGCGCTCGAGCTCAGCACGGCGCCGTCCCCATCCGCGCTCGGCGCGTTCTTCAAGTCGAGCCGTCCCTCCACCACCCGCACCCCGCTCGTCGAGGGACGTCCCGTGCCCACCACCACGAGCGTCTCGAAGGGAGGCGGGGGCGGCGCCTCGCGGGGGGCGATCGACTCGTGCAGCTCCCGGTTCGCCTGGAGCATGCGCACGAGCTGCGCGCGGTAGGCCTCGTTCTCGCGCAGCGCGGGGTCCGCGAACGGCCCCCACCCGCGCGTCCACCAGCTCTCGGGCTCGAACAGATTCCACGCCACGGGCTGTCCGCTCGCGTCCACGAAGACGTCGCCACTCGGAGTCAGCAGCTGGAACACGGAGGCGAAGGAGAAGAGGGCCTCGGGCGACAGCAGGGCCCGGTTGCGCACCGTCTCCGTCCCCAGGAGCAGGTCATCGAAGAGGCCCGGGCCCCCCTGGAAGGGCGTGCCGATGAAGACCACGCGCTTGACCGCCGCCGCTCCCGCCCAGGGCTGTCCGCTCCCCGCCGCGCCCCCGTGCAGCAGACATCGCATCGTCACCAGTCCGCCCATGCTGTGGGCGACGATGTTCACCTCGCGCTTGCCCTGGGCCACGAGCTGCTCGATGCGCGCGCACAGCTCGTCCGCGCTCCGCCGCACGTCCTGGCGCCAGTCGTAGGAGAAGGGAACGAGGCCCGGGAAATGCTCGCGGCCGTACTCGAGGAACGAGCCATACGCGTCCACCGAGTAGAAGGGCACGGCGATGCGGGTGACGGGGCCCGCCGGCCGCAGGGGACCGTAGGATGGCACCGGCCGCTGTCCTGGAAATGACAGGGCGAGCGAGCGCTCTCCCCGGGAGAGGGCCCGGCCCGCGGAGATCCAGGCTCGCTCGGGCTCGGGCGCGTCGGTGTCGAGGAAACTGCCCCGGTAGCCGGGAACGAGGATCGTGACGGTGTCTCCCGTCGGAGGAGGAACGGAGACCTGGGTGGCGGCACAGCCCGCGAGCGACAGGCCCAGCACCAGCCACGAAAGACGGAGAAGAAAGCGGGTCATGGAGCAAGAGCTTCCCGGAGCCCCCGGGGCGCGGCAAGGGTCTCGCCCCACCACCGAGCAGCCGAGCATGCCGCGACCCCCGACCGCGGGCCATTGGCTGACGGATTCGCGGGGTCATCCGCAACTTGGACACCAGGAGGCACCACATGGTGAACGACCCAATGGAGAAGCTGCACCAGCGGGAGCGGGAACAGGAGCGGCGCCGTCTGCGGGAGCAGGAGGCCAAGGATCTGGAAGTGGAAACGCGGCATGGGCCGCGTCCCCTGGAAGGCTTCGCGGGCGGGCACACCACGTGGGCAAGTCAGCAGGACGATCGCGCCGCCGCGCAGGAGTACGAGCTGAATCCGGACGAGAGGGCTCCCTTCAACATGGAGGAACAAACGCCCCAGGTGCCGGCGCCGGATGATGAATCCCCGTGACGTTCGCGCGAAGAGGCTGTGACGGACAGTACGAATGACGGGGCGTGACTTGAAGCGCCGTTCCGCTTCGGGGTACCCAGGAGGGGCGGTCCTCCTCCAGGCGAGCCCATGCGCACTCCCCCGCGTCTCCCCTTCCGCCTCTCGCTGTTGCTCACCCTGCTGTGTCCGCTGCTCGCCGGGGCACAGCAGTTGCGGTTCACCACCCTGGACATCGGCCAGGGGGATTCGGCGGTGCTCGTCGCGCCGGGAGGCTGCGCGGTGCTGTTCGACGGAGGCCCCACCGGCTCGGGCGCGACCATCAAGGCCTATCTGAAGCAGCTGGGGGTGTCGCGCATCGACATGGCCTTCGTCTCGCACATGCACGCCGATCACATGGGCGGCATCGACGAGGTGGACGTGGGCACCGACGCCGTCCCCATCACCGCCGTGTACGACCATGGCGGCGCGTATGACTCGAAGACCTTCACGGACTACGACACCCACTTCGCGGGCCGCCGCTTCACGGCGCACCGGGGAGACACCTTCTCGCTCTGCGGACAGGTGACGCTCACGGTGCTCGCGAGCAATGGCAATGGCGTCTCCACCGATGACGAGAACGCGAAGTCCGTGGTGGTGAAGGTGACCTACGGCGCATTCGACGCGCTGGTGGGCGGCGATCTCACCTCCACGCCCGACGACATCGAATCCACCCTGCTCGCCGAGGTGGGAGAGCTCGAGCTGTACAAGGTGCATCACCACGGCTCGCGCTACTCGTCCGGCAACGCGTTCCTGGACAAGACCGTGCCCCTGGTGTCCTTCATCTCCGTGGGCCGGGACAACACCTACGGTCATCCCACGCGCGAGTGCCTGGATCGGCTGACGGCGCACCACTCGGACATCTGGCAGACGGAGGATCCCGCCACCAACCTGGAGCGCGGCCACATCCAGCTGCGCTCGCAGGATGGCGCCACCTTCGTGGTGGAGCAGGAGCGCGAAGCGTCTCGTACACCTCCCGCGGCACGCAGCCGCCGGGACCGGACACCGAGCGCCCCACCCCGCCCCGCTCTCTGGCGGGCAGCGCCGTTCCCGACTCGATCGAGCTGAGCTGGAGTCCCGCCCTGGACAACGTGAGGGTGGCGGGCTACCGGGTGTACCGCAGCGTGTATGGAACCACCGGCTACCGGCTGGCCGGGACGACGACCACGCCCGGCTTCGTGGACCTGGGCCTCGCCCCGGGCAACACGTACGTCTACCAGGTGCTGGCCTTCGATGCCGCGGGCAACTCGAGCATGCCCGCGTCCATCACGCTGCGCACGCCCGCGCCCCGCGTCACCCTCACCAGTCCCGACGGAGGCGAGCGCTGGGTCCGTGGCTCCACCCGCACCATTACCTGGATCGCCCTCGGCTACACCCGCGTGAACCTGGACTTCACCGCCGACAATGGCGTCACCTGGACGAGCATCGCCACCGGCCTGGACGCCAGCACGGGCAGCTACGCCTGGAAGGTGCCCGACTCGCCCACGGCGTGGGCACGCGTGCGCATCCGGGACGTGGACGGGAAGAGCTCCGACGTGAGCACCGGGCCCTTCTCCATCACCGAGCCGCCCCCGCGCGTCATCCTCAACGAGATCCTCGCCAACGAGCCCGGCTCCAACACCAACGGCGAGTTCGTGGAGTTGGTGAACACGGAAAACACCTCCGTGGACATCAGCGGCTGGGTGATCATGGACGCCACCGCCGTGCGGCACGTCTTCCCCGCCAACACGGTGCTCGGCGCGGGCAAGGCCATCGTGGTGTTCAGCGGCACCAGCGGAATCCCCCGGGCACGCCCAACGCGGTGGCCGCCTCCACGGGCACCCTCAGCCTCAACAATGGCGGCGATACGGTGACGCTGCGGACCTCCACCGCCGCGAACGCGGAGACCGTCAACGCGTACACCTATAGCGGGACCCAGGCCTCGAAGGATGGCGTGTCGATCAACCGCGACCCCGATGCGGCGAGCACCGGGAGCTTCGTGTTCCACACGGCCCTGTCCTCGCTCGGGGCGTCACCGGGCACGCGGGTGGATGGAAGCGCGTTCTGAAGAAAGAAAGAGCGTGTCCAACACGGGCTCACCCCCGCCCGCCTGACCACCATTCCCAACCAACGACCGGCACACCCTACTCGTCCATGCCGGGCACGCATCTCAAACCTAGGAACGCCCACCGCGGGCACCACCCCCCGGGGTCCGCGCCCGGTGGCCCGGCGAGGGGGGAGCCAGACACCGGGCGGAAGTGTCAGTCCTCGAGCTGGGACTCGAACACCAGCTCGCCCCGGAGCGTGAAGACGAGGCCCGTGCCGAGCTCGCCCTCCTCGTCGTCCCGGCCCACCTCCAGCTCCTCGCGCTCCTCGTCCCACTGGCCCATGTAGTACTCGCCGCCCGCCGCCATCCACGCCCGGCCGTCCGCGACGACCGTCTCCACGGTGTCGCCCTTGTCACTGGTGGCGCGGTGCACGGTCCACTCCACGCCGTCCTCCTTGAGGTTCTCCACCACCTCGACGAGCTCCTCGTCCTGGGGCTGGCCTCCCTCCTTCGCGGGCTCCTGCTTCCACTTGCGCTCGTCCGGCTTGGGCTTCTGCGCCGTCCAGGCGCGCACCAGCTCGCGCATCGCCTGCTCGGCCTTCTCCCGCTGTGCCTTCATGTTCGCGGGCAGTCCCACCTCGTCCAGCGCCATCAGCGCCGTCTCCAGTTGGATCGCCTTGAGGGCCCACTCGTTCATCGCCGTGTTCAGCATCGCCATCTCCTCGGGCCCCGTACGGCCCAACCCACCCCGGCGCGGAACTCCGCGCCGGGCGCGGCTGCCTAGCACGTTCCCGTTTCGGGTGGCACCTCGCGTGGCACCCGGCGCGGTTAGACTCCGGGGCTCGTCTCCTGGGAGGACTACCCCGACCCGAGCCGCGTGCCTCTACCTCCTCCTCGCCTGCCTGCCCGTGCTCGCCTGGCCGGACGCCGCCCTCGCCACGTCCCCGGGGCTCGAGGCCGTGAAGGCCCGGGGGGAGCTGCTCTGGGGCGCGGACGCCCAGGGCGGTGCCCCCTACGTCTTCCCGGACCCGAGGGATCCCAACCACCTCATCGGCTTCGAGGTGGAGCTGGCCGAGGCACTCGCCGCGAAGCTGGGCGTACGGGCGCGCGTGGTGCTCGGGCCCTGGGACGGCCTGCTGGAGCTGCTCGCGCGCGGGGACTTCGACGTGGCGCTCAACGGCCTCGAGGCGACGGAGGAGAAGAAGCGCGTGTGTCTGCTCACCCGCCCGTACTACGCCGCCGCCGAGCGGCTCACCGTGCGCCGGGGAGATCCGCGCGCGCCGCACTCGCTCGCCGAGCTGAAGGGGCTCGCGGTGGGCACGCTGCCGGGCAGTCTGGCCGAGCGCATCCTCACGCGCGAGGGTGCCCAGGTGAAGACCTACGAGGGGGGCCAGGACGACATCTACCGGGACTTGAAGCTGGGGCGCACGGACGGCGTGCTGCTCGACGAGCCCATCACCCAGTACTACGGCGCCGTCGAGCCGGAGTTGGAAGTGATGCCGGGCGGCTTCGGCGAGGTGCGCTACGTGGCGGCGGTGCGCCTGGGGGAGGAGTCGCTGCGCGACGCGCTGGACACGGCGCTCGAGGCGCTGGCGCGTGAGGGCACCCTGCGCGCCCTCTACGAGCGCTGGGGCCTGTGGAACGCCGAGACGGCGGCGCTGCTGGGAGACCCGGACCCCACCCCGCGCGACCTGCCCGAGCGCTACACGGCGTGGCGCGCCGCGGTGGGCAAGCTGCCACCCTTCTGGGAGCGCGTGCGCGAGCGCTACCCGGCCACGATCTCGCTCTTCCTGCGCGGGGCGCTGATGACGCTGGCCGTGTCGCTGATGGCCATGGCGGTGGCGATGGGGGTGGGCCTGGGGCTCGCGGTGGCGCGCGTCTTCGGACCCTGGCCCCTGCGCGCGCTCGCCCTCGTCCTCATCGAGGGGGTGCGCGGCACGCCCCTGCTCGTGCAGCTCTCGCTGGTGTACTTCGGACTGCCCCAACTGGGCGTGCGGCTCGCGCCCCTCACCGCGGGCGTGCTCACGCTGGGGCTCAACTACGCGGCGGCCGAGGCGGAGAACTACCGGGCGGGACTCTCCAGTGTACCCGCGGGCCAGTACGAGGCGGCGCACGTGCTCGGCATGTCCCGCTGGCAGACGCTGCGCCACGTGGTCTTCCCCCAGGCCCTGCGCATCTCGCTGCCCCCCATGACGAACGACTTCATCGCGCTGCTCAAGGACAGCTCGCTCGTGTCCGTGGTGACACTCACCGAGCTCACGCGCACCTATCTCAACCTGGCCAACGCCACGAGAGATCATCTGGGCCTGGGCCTCGTGGTCGCCCTGCTCTACCTGCTGCTCGGACTGCCCTTCGCGCTGCTGGCGCGCCGGGTGGAGGCGCGGCTCGGTCAGCACCTCGAGGGAGCCCCGCGATGAGCCGCCACGCGGGTGCCAGACACGCCCCGCGCGACGGACGCGCGTTCAGTACTCGAGCGCGGGATCGTACCGGGGTGCCAGCAACGAGGGCAGCACCAGGGCCGTCACGTCCTTGCCCCCCTGCAGGTTGGTGGCGAGACAGCGCGGCGTGAGGATGAGCCCCCAGGGCAGGCCCCACCAGCCGAGCAGCAGCGACAACAGCGTGTAGCCCAGGCTCAACCAGAACGTGCCCTTCCCCGCGCGGACGAAGTACACGTCCGACGAGCGCCTCCGGGTCGTCAGGAAGAAGGACACGCAGTACTCGAACACGACGAAGCGTCCTCCGCGCTCGAGTTCTTCCTGCACCTGTAATGTCGACAGACCGTCCATGCCAAAGATGCCAGCCATTCCGCCCCCGGTACCGAAACAGCGGCCATCGCCGCGATGAAAACCGCGCCGCAGAGTACATGGATGACGTGCGACTGCACAGTCGTGTCATCAAGAAAATCCTGGCCATACGGTAAGCAAAGAATCCCCCAACCCTCCGCGTGGCATGGGCAGACGAAGTGCACTCGCGGATGAAGAGCACTCCGCTCGCGGTCCGTTGCGCGGCGCTCGCGCTCCAGAATTCTCGTCTATGTGTTGTCTTCCACGAAACACGCACTCACCCGCGAGTGGTGTTGCCGTGCATGCAACACTTTTGCCTCCAACCTCCCCGCAGGGCGAGCGAGGGGGCGACGAGCGGTCCGTGCCCCCACTGCCCGTCGGGGTGCCCCTGCTTAATGTGAGTGCTCGGGAGGCAGGAATGACCACGAAAAAGACCGGGAAGAAGGACGCGGTGGCGCACCTGGCCGAGCTGCTCCAGGGCATCAAGGTCGCGATGATGACGACGGTGGAGGCGGACGGAAGCATCCGCAGCCGGCCCATGTGGACGCAGAACACGGACTTCGACGGAGAGCTGTGGTTCTTCACCCATGACTCCGCCCCCAAGGTGGACGAGGTGCAAGGCGACCACCACGTCAACCTCTCCTACGCGGACTCCAGCCGGGACCGCTATGTGTCGGTGAGCGGAGTGGCACGCCTTGTGCGCGACAAGGAGAAGATCCACAAGCTGTGGGATCCCACCCTCAAGGCCTGGTTCCCCAAGGGCGTGGACGACCCGAACATCGGCCTCTTGTGCGTCAGGGTGAACAAGGCCGAGTACTGGGACACCCCCAACAAGCGCATGGTGCAACTGGTGGGCTTCGTGAAGAGCGTCCTCACCGGCGAGACCTACCGCCCCGGCGGCCACGAGAAGATCGATCTCGAGGATGCCCATTCGCCCGTGCATTGATGGCTGGATTGGATAATTCCAATCCCGGCGGAGGATGATTGGGAAATCAATTCCTCACATCTTGAGAGTCGAGAATTGGCATATGAGAGTGGACGGGTTCCGGACGGGGAGTCATTCCCTGTCCGGGGCCCGTTGTCCTTTGTGACTACCCCAGGCGCGCCGGAGGCCGCTGGCGAGCGATAAAGCCAGACAGGCGGCCTCCCCACTCCGGAGCCGAGAAACCGCCATGACCCCATCCGTCGCCGAGCACTTCCCCGCGTTGCGCTCGGGCTTCAGCTACCTCGACAACGCCTCGGGGGCGCAGGTGCCCACCCACTGCATCGAGGCGCTCACCGACTTCCTCACCCGGGGCAGTTGCAACGTGGGCCAGCCCTACGCCGCGTCCGTGCGCGCCACCGAGGTGAAGGCCCGGGCGCGCGCCGCCACCGCCGAGTTCCTCGGCTGCGCGCCCGAGGAGGTCATCCTGGGCACCAGCGCCACCGCGCTCACCTTCCAGCTCTCGCGCGCCTTCTCGCGCCTGTTCCGCGCGGGCGACGAGGTGGTCATCTCCGAGTTGGAGCACGAGTCCAACGCCAGCCCGTGGCGCTGGCTGGAGGCGCAGGGCGTGGAGGTGAAGGTGTGGCGGGCGCGCTGGCCCGAGGGGCGGCTGGACCCGGCCGACCTGCGCCCCCTGCTCACCCCGCGCACGCGCCTTCTGGCGGTGACGGCCGCGGCCAACTCGGTGGGCGCCACCCCGGACGTGGCCACCGCGGCACGGCTGGCGCGCGCCGTGGGCGCGTGGACCCTCGTCGACGCGGTGCACTCCAGTCCGCACCAGTTGCCCGACGTGCGGGCCTGGGACGTGGACTTCGCCACGTTCTCTCCCTACAAGGTCTTCGGCCCCCACCTGGGGTGCCTGTACGTGCGCGCGGGGCTACTGCCCCAACTGCCCACGGACAAGCTGTGGTTCGTCCCCGACGACAGCCCGCAGAAGCTCGAGCCCGGCACCGCGCCCCACGAGAGCCTCGCGGGGTGGCTGGGCTCGCTGCGCTACCTGCGCGAGGTGCTGGGCGACGGACAACCCGGGCGCGCGGGGCTGCGACGGGCCTTCGAGCGCATCGAGTCCCTGGAGCGTCCGCTGCTCGAGTCCACGCTGGAGCGGCTGCTGCGCCACCCGCGCGTGCGGCTGTACGGCCCCGCCGAGCCCCAGGGCCGGGTGGCGACCTTCGCCTTCAACGTGGCCGGCCACGCCCCGCGCGCGGTGGCCGAGCACCTGGCCCGGCACGAGGTGGGCGTGGGCGCCGGCCACTACTACGCCACCCTGGCGGCGCAGGCGCTCGGCGTCATGCCCGAGGGCGTGGTGCGCGTGTCCCTGCTGCACTACAACACGCCGCGGGACGTGGAGCGGCTGCTGGCCGGCCTGGACGCCCTGCCCTGAAGCCCGAGGGCCCACCTTCCCCGTCAGGTTGGACAACCTGCCCTGGCGGGAGGGCCCTCAGCGCGTGAGCGCGGTGGCGATGACGTTGAGCACCTTGAGCTGGGCCGGCGTGAGGTTGCGCAACGAGCGCGCGAGCCGCCGCAGGTCCGGGGAGCGCTCCTCGCGCGAGGGCAGCGAGTCCACCCAGGCCGTCACCTCCGAGTGGCTCAGGCTCAAGAGCGTGTCGGAGGGGATCTTCAAGGCGATGCTCAAGCGTCTGAGCGTCGGGACGCTGGGCATCATGCCGCCGCGCTCGATGCGGCCGTAGACGCCCGGCGCCAGCCCCACCTTGGCGGCCGCCTCCGCCTGGGTGAGCCCCGCGCGCAGCCGAGCGGCGCGCCCGCCGCCCCCAGGGCCAGGGCCAGCTTGTCGTCCATGCGCTGCTGCGAAGAAGGGGGCGGGATGCGTTTCGATGCCATGGTGCCTGACGTCCAAAGAGACGTTGGAGGACATTACCCGAGAGGCCAACCCGCGCCTAGGGACTTGCTGCATCTCTTCTCCTCCGAGGAACGGCCCTCCGAGCCCCCGGGTCGTGCCCCCCACTTCTGACCAGGGGCGTCACCCCGAGGGGACGCCAGGAAGGGCAGGAGAGCGGGCGGGAGAGCGGGCTTTCCGTGCACCTTCGAACAACGTCCCCACGTTTCCGCGAGTCGCAAAGACCACACCTCACGGAGACGACCATGACTGGAAAGAACACCAAGCGGTTCGCCCTGGTGGGCATGCTGGCGGGAGCAATGCTTCTGAGCGCCGGCCAAGCGGGGGCTCAGGCGCAGTCCGGCGCCCAAGGCACCCAGCAAGGAAGCAGCGCGGCCCAGGGCACGGGCGGCTCCACGACGAATGACCAGAACACCTTGCCCCCCGACGTGATCGACTCCCAGGGCCAGGGCACGGGCGGCTCCGGCCCCACGGGCAACCTGCCCTCGCAGGGCGATGCGATCGATCCCTCCCAGGGAGGTGGCAACACCACGCTGAACCCCGGCACGCAGGAGCCCAACACCGGAACGAGCGGCAGCACGGTCACCCCGGACGCGGAGCGCAACACGACGATCGATCCGGGAACGGGTGGCTCGGGCACGAGTGGCACCGGCACGGGCTCGGGCAGCCTGGGAACGGGTGGCTCGGGCACGACGGGCTCCGACCTCGGCACGGGCGGCACCGGCTCCGGCCTGGACACCAGTGACTCGGGCACGGGCGGTTCCGGCTCCGACCCGGGCACGGGCAGCACCGGCACCGGCTCCGACCTCGGCACGGGCGGCTCGGGCACGGGCGGCACCGGCTCCAACCTGGGCACGGGCGGCGCGGGCACGAGTGGCTCGGACGACGTGAGCGGCTCCGACGTCGGCCAGAACCAGGATCAGGTCAACCCGGACAGCATGTACAAGAGCGGCTCGAGCTCCTCGACCCGCTAGCTAGTTCACGCCCCTCACGGAAGCAGCGGGCGACCCGGACCCCTCGCCCCCGGACGGGGGCAGGGTCATGCGGAGGATGAGCGCGCGCCGGCGCCGGGCCGGTCGAGCCGGCGCTCGAGCTCCCGGCGCTCCTCGCGGACCTTGCGCGGCGGACCGCTGGCGGAGAACGCCAGGAGCTGGCCGCTCAGGGTCTTCAGCTCCTCGTCGAGGAGCACGGGCTGGATGCGGTGCTGCCCCGCGCGCTCGCGCAGCGCCACCACGTAGTTGGTGTCGATCCACACCGGCAGCACGGACGTGCCCGCGAGCTCCACGGGCGCTCCCGGATGGGGACGCGACAGCGACAGCCGGAACAACATGGAGTCTCGCTTGCGGCCCCGCGCCTCCGCGCCCGCCCCATGGACGTAGTGCCCATCCTGGTTGGCGATGAGGTTGCCCAGGGAGAAGGCCACCACCGTGTCGCGTCCCGCGCGGGTACGATAGGACTCGATGGGCTGCAGCACATGGGGATGGTGGCCGACGACGGCGAGCGCTCCGGCCTCCAGCAGGCTCTGGGCCAGTCGACGGTCCTCGGGCTTGGGGCTGTGGGAGTACTCCGTGCCCCAGTGGATCATGACGATGAGCGCGTCACAGCGACGGGCGGCGGAGCCCACCAGGGCCGCGACCGCCTCGGGCGTCAGGCCCAGCCGTTTCTTCGTGGGATAGGGCACGTAGGCGACGTGAGGGGAGCGGTCCGGGTCATCCGGATTGCTCGCCCCATTGAGCCAGCGGGTGATGGACAGCAGGCCCACGCGCATCCCCTTGCGTTCGACCACCAGGGGCTCCCACGCCATGGCCTCGGTGGGGGCCGAGCCCACGTGCTTCAGACCCGCCGCGTCCAGGTGAGACCAGGTGGAGGGGATGCCCGCGCGGCGCTGATCGAAGGCGTGGTTGTTGGCGATGGACACCACGTCCACGCCCGCGGAGACGAGCGCGTGCGCGAGCTGGGGCGGCGCGTCGAAGATGAGGGGAGCGGTGGGCGCGCGGGGATTGCCGCTGATGGGCGTCTCCAGGTTCACCACCGCGAGGTCCGCGGCACGCAGCTCCCGGGCGATGGGCTCGAGGACGAAGTCCCAGCCCTCGTGGTTGAGCGACACGGCGCGAGCGGTGCCTCCCGGCTGGCTCAGCGCGTGCTCGGCGGCGGCCTGCTTCACACCATCATGCGGAATGATGTCGCCACCGAAGACGAGGTCCACGCGTTCGGCGGGAGCGGCGCCCACCAGGGACACGACGAGAAGCACTGGAACGAACACGCCGCCACGCTAGCCGAGGAGTCCCACCCCCTCGCAACCCCCTTGGCCCACCAGGGGATGAACTTGCGCTACACGCCGCGTGAGGCGGCTCCGGCAGGGCCGGCGGAGAAACCCGGCTGGTCACCCAGGTGTCGGCGATGAAGTTCTCGCTGCCACCACTGCCACCGACTGCCCCCAGGACGGGGCGGATGTTGACGCGGAACGAAATCCTGAGTCTCGTGGCGAAGGCCATGAAGCAGTACAACCTCCCGATGAACCTCATCCCCTGGAGAGGGCGATGAGCAACGGACGTACTTGGGGGGCAATTGGAGGGTCCGCCTGCGTGAGCGGGTCCGAAAGCGGGGCTTCGATTCCGTCACGGCCTTCGCCGAGGCGCGCCCTGCCATCCCACTGTACGTGCTGGCCGAGGAGCTGGGCGATGACGTCGCTGGGATACAAGTGTTGAGCGGGTTGCTCGCCGAGGCGGAGCAGCGCAAGCAGGTCACGCGCCTTGTGCGCGATGTGCTCGTGCGTCAATTGTCCCAGAGTCTCCCCGAGGGCTGGCCGGCCGTGCTGGATGACGGCAATCGTTTCAAGGTCGCCGAGGCACTCGGTTTATGGTCCGCATTCACTCCAGAAGAATACGAGGAACGCGTCAGGCAGGTCGGTGATGCGCTCTTCGCCACGCCGCCACCGCCTGGTTGGCGTCCGCTCGGCCCCGACGACGAACTGCTGCGCACGCTCTTGCCCGACGAGGAAGTTTGAACCTGGGCTTCTCGTGCAGGGAGGCCACTGCCCGGAGGCTCACCCGCCACACCAAGGAGGACGGGTCATCGCATGCGACTCGAGGATGTACAGGCCCTGCTGGATGCCTCCTTCCAAGGTGTGGAGGAAGGCGCCGCGCGGATGAACGAGCCCGGGGACTCCCGGTTCGACGGACGGCAGAGCGCCGTGTGGCTGGAGTACCGCTGGTACGTGGAAGGACGGGGACTGGGCGAGGTCTTCGTGAAGTGGAAGCGGGTGGACAAGGAGGCCTGCGCCGACACGCAGGTCGACGTGCTGCGCATCCACCTGCTCGGCCAGTCGGACGTGCTCGCCGAGCGGGCCCGGCGGGTGTTGCTCGTGGGAACGCCCTCGGCCGGGCGGCTGCTGGAGCTGCTGGACGGAGACGGCGTGCGCCGGGAGACCAGCAGGGCGGGCCCCACCGGCATCACGCTCGAATACTGGCCACCTCCCGAGCCGCGGGCCCCCCTGCTGCCCACCGAGACCTTCCAGGCGCTCGCCTCGGTGTTGGGCGACGCCACCGCCACCTTCGAGGAGCGCCACGAGGCGGTGGACCGGCTGTGCCGCGAGCGCAGTGCGCGCGTGGTGGACACGCTGCTGGCCGCGCTGGACGTGGGCACGTCCCTGTCCGCGCTGCGCCGACTGTCGGAGTGGGGAGAGACGGAGGCCCTGCCCCACCTGGAGCGGGCCCTGGCCGGCCTGGAGCCCGACAACGCCTCGGACTTGTGGACGCTGCTCGCGCTGCAGCGTCGATTGCAAGCGTGGAGCCGCATCGCCCGGGTTATCTAGGAGGCATGCGAATCCTCCATACGATGTTGCGCGTGGGCGACCTCGAGAAGTCGCTCGATTTCTACACCCGCGTCCTGGGGATGAAGTTGCTGCGGCGCAAGGACTACCCCGACGGCAAGTTCACCCTGGCCTTCGTGGGCTACGGCCCCGAGGACACCCACCCCGCGATCGAGCTGACCCACAACTGGGACACCTCCAAGTACGAGCTGGGCAACGCCTACGGCCACATCGCCCTGGGCGTGCAGGACATCCGCGCCAAGTGCGACGCCATCCGTCAGGCCGGCGGCAAGGTGGTGCGCGAGCCGGGCCCCATGAAGCACGGCACCACCGTCATCGCCTTCGTCGAGGACCCGGATGGCTACCGGGTGGAGCTCATCGAGCAGAGCGCCTGAGCCCTACGGCAGCTGGCGCTCCAAGAGGTCCCACCGCTGCTCCACCCACTGGCGCAGGTAGGCCACCTCCTCCGCGTGGGTGGTGAAGTCGGTGCGATCCGCCCAGCGCGTGAAGGTGAGGTACTGCTCGCGCCAGCGCGCCTCGTCCCGCGCGGCGGGGATGCGCAGTTCCCGCTCGTACCCGTCGATGAGCGCGAGCACCTCCTGCTTGCTCAACGGACCGCGCAGCAGCGAGCGGTAGCGCTCGCGCAGGGGCGTGGCCACCCGCGGATCGGCCAGCAGGAGGGCGAAGATGCGGTTGTCGCCGGTGAAGTCGGGCAGGGCCCCGGCGTCGATGCGGCGCGTGTCCCAGAGCTGTCCGAAGCTCGCGTCGAGATCCCACGGAATGAAGCGCCAGGGCGCCCGGCTCACCGGATCGAAGTAGTGGTAGGCGTTCTTCGCGCTCGAGTCCGTGCCGAGGATGGCGGTATTGAAGATCCACCAGTCCTCGTAATCGAGCGGGTGGAGCCACTCGCCCCGCCGGGCGAAGAAGGTCTCCTTGTCCGCGTCCGCCATGAAGGCGGTGAGGGCGTTGATCGTGTCGTAGGCGCCCACCCAGCCATCCTTGGGCTTGCCCTCCTTCTTCTCGAAGCCCGCCTTGAGCTCCGTCTTGGCGACGCCGCTCTTGGTCACGCGCGAGAAGTTGGCGTCCGCCTCCTCCGCCTTGAACAGGTCGCCGTCCTTCGACAACCCATGGCGCTCCATCAAGTCATCGTCCACGTGGTCCGCCACGGTGAACACGCCATGGAAGCGGCCGTTCACATAGAGGATGGCGCTGAAGGTCTTGATCTGGATGTGGTCCGCCGACATGCGGTTCCACAGGTCGAAGGCGAGCCGCGGCCGCATGTATGAGTTGTCATTGAAGGACGTGATGAGCACCAGCTTCTGGCGGCCGGTGAAGGTGCCTCCGGCGAGCTCCGGCTCGGAGAACAGGTCGTCCTTGGAGAACTTGAAGGTGTAGTTGCGCTTGGGGAAGACGCTGGAGGTGGCGCCCCGGTACTTGGCCTCCAGGGTGTAGCGGTGCCCCCGGTAGACCACTTGCACGGGCCGGTAGCCGCCCGCCGTGAGCTCGCCCTCGAAGCTCAGGTGGAAGACCGGCAGGCCGTACTCCTCGGTGTACGTGAGCGGATCCAACGTCTGGACAGCCCTGGGAGACACGAGCCGGACCGCCACGCCCAGCTCGAGCGCGCCCGTCTCGCCCGTGCTCCGCTCCGTCACCGTCAGGTTCCAGACCGCGGCCCGGCCCTTCGCGGGCGTCCAGCGCAGCAGGCCCGCCACCTCGTCCACGGTGGCCCCGGGAGGCAGCGGCGACACGGTGAAGCGCAGCCCCGGCGCGGTGTGACCCGTGCCACACCGGAGCGTGACGGTCAGCGGCTCACCCTCCTGGAGCCAGTGGGGTCCCGCTCCCGTGGGCGCGCACACCGTGGGAGTGGGCGGAGGCGGCTCGGTATCCGGAGCCGGAGGTTGGGGCTGACCGCCGCCCGGGGGCGGACTCTCCCCTGGGGGCGGCGAGACCGGCGCGGAAGGCACCGGGGGTGTGGCGGAATCCTCTCCATCCCGAGACGAGCCTCCGGCCCCACCGCGGTCCCACAGCCCGCCATCATCAGACACAACAGCCCTACCCGAACGCACCGCGCCCACGCTCGCCCACCCATCCTGACCCCTCCACGAACTGCCCGGAGAGGTAAGCATCGGGTGAGCGAAGTGCCGTCAGGCGGGGCGTGTCATGGGCAAAAGCCTGTCTCCTCGTTCGAAGGGCAGACAGGCGACCTGGGACGGGCTCGCCGGGCTCAAACCCCGAGCGTGTCCGCCTCGGTGAGCGCCGGTGCCGGCGCGCCACGGCCGCCAGTGCGTCGATGGAGATGGGCTTGCGCACGAACTCGGAGGCGCCCGCCTGCAGGGCCTTGGCCTCCAGGTCCGGGGCCTTGCCTCCGGTGAGCAGCACGATGGGCACCTGCCGCACCCGCGTGAACTCGCTGGCGCGTATCCGGCGCACCAACTCCACCCCATCCATCGAGCCCGGCAGGTTGAAGTCCGCGATCACCAGATCCACCGGCTGGGTGATCAACAACCGCAAGCCATGATCGGCCTTCTCCGCCTCGAGGAAGTCCAACTTGAGGCGCATCAGGTACACCTTGAGGATGTGCCGGATGGTGTTGCTGTCTTCCACGAGTAGCACGCGCTTCACGGGAACCCCCTCAGCCTGGACCAGACCATTGTCGGCCCAGTCCTGTTCTCTCTCGCTATTCGCATTACCCGGGAAGCCTGGGGTACGACGAGCATCGAACAGATTAGCGCGGCGGGTGTGCACCATCCAATAGCCCGGGAGTCTCTGGACAGCCCCGAGCGGGGGAGGTCGTGTATGTCCCCCTCCCCCACGGACGAGCGGGCTCAGCTCGCGCGGAAGCGGGCGTCGAAGCGGCTGGAGCCCGGCTCACGCCGCACCCCCGCGGGCGCATTGGCCGCCGGTGCTCGAGCACCTTGAACACCGTCTCCACCTCGTCCGGAGCACCCACCGCGTGGGCCAGCTCCTCGGCGGACTGGGCCTTGGTGGGCTCGGCGCGCAGCCGCGCCAACACCTTGCGCTGCAGCTCCAACACCACGCCCGCGGCCTTCTTGCCGGCCTCCACGCCGGGCTGGTGGTAGGCATTGATGTTCACCAACGTCGCGTAGAGCCCCACCGCGCGCTCGTACAGGGCGATGAGCGCGCCCAGCGTCCGCGCGCTCACGTCCGGCACGGTGAGCGTCATCGACTCGCGGCCCTTCTCGAAGAGCGCCCGCCGCGTGCCGAGCAGGAAGCCCAGGAGGTAGTCGCCGCTGGTGATGTCCGGCTCCACCTGCATGGACTCGCCGTCGCGGTCCTTGAGCACCTCCACGAAGGTGGCGAAGAAGTTGTTCACCCCCTCGCGCAGCTGCTGCACGTAGGCGTGCTGGTCCGTGGAGCCCTTGTTGCCGTACACGGCGATGCCCTGGTTGACCACCGCGCCCGACACGTCCAGCTCCTTGCCCAGCGACTCCATCACCAGCTGCTGGAGGTACTTGGACAGGAGCATGAGCCTGTCCTTGTACGGCAGGATGACCATGTCCTTCTGGCCCCGGCCCCCGCCGGCGTGGAACCACATGAGCGCGAGCAGCGCGGCGGGATTGCGCACCCCGTCCCGCACGCGCGTGGCCACGTCCATGTCCCGCGCGCCCGCGAGCATCCCGTCCGTGTCCAGCCCCTGCAGCCGCGCGGGCAGCAGACCCACCGCCGACAGCACCGAGGTGCGCCCGCCCACCCAGTCCCACATGGGGAAGGTGCGCAGCCACTTGCCCTGTTTGGCGACACGATCCAGCTCGCTGCCCTCGCCCGTCACCGCCACCGCGTGCGCGCCGAAGTCCAGGCCCTGGCGCTTCCAGGCGCGCTCGGCCTCCACCATGCCGTTGCGCGTCTCCTTCGTCCCACCCGACTTGCTGATGACCACGGCGAGCGTCTCGCGCAGCGAGTCGCCCAGCTGCGTGAACACGCGGTCCATGCCATCCGGGTCCGTGTTGTCGAGGAAGAACACCTGCATCTTGTCCGCGGCCGAGCCGAGCGCGTCCGCCACGAGCTGCGGCCCGAGCGCCGAGCCGCCAATGCCCACCAGCAGCACGCGGGTGAAACGCGCGGCGCCCGGAGGCTTCACCCGGCCCGCGTGCACGTCCCCGGCGAAGGCGTTGATCGCCGCCACCGCGTCCTGGATGTCCTTGGTCAGGGAGGGCTCGGGCGCGAGCTCGGGGGCACGCAGCCAGTAGTGGCCCACGCGGCGCTTCTCGTCCGGGTTGGCGATGGCGCCCTTCTCCAGGGCCTCCATCGCGTCGAAGGCCTTGTCCAACGGGCCGCGCATGCGCGCGAGGAAGTCATCGGTGAAGTTCATCCGAGACACGTCCAGCGTCAGCCCCACGGACTCCACCCCGCACAAGTGCTTCTGGTAGCGCTCCCACAATTGACGCTCGGTCATCGCAGCTCCTTCGAAGGCTGGGCCCGGAAGGACCCCGGGTGCGGCCCGTTCCTACCGCCCCCTCGGCGGCCAGAAAACCGTTTTGATCACCGCCGCGATCAGCGCCCGACATCCCGGGCCCCCCGCCCCCCTCCCGGCTTGCTCCCCCCAGCGTCTCCCCCTCATGCTCCGCCCCTCATGAGCCCCACCTGGATGCTGGAGACCCCCGCGCCGCCCGCCGACGAGCGGATTGCCTACGGCGGCATCACCCACCAGTTCGGCGACCTGCGGCTGCCCCCGGGCAAGGGTCCCCACCCCGTGGTGGTGGTGGTGCACGGCGGCTTCTGGCGCGCGCGCTATGACCTGGAGCACGTGGGCCACCTGTGCGCGGACCTCACCCGGCGGGGCTCGGCCACCTGGAGCCTCGAGTACCGACGCGTGGGCCACCCGGACGGCGGCTGGAAGGGCACCTTCGAGGACGTGGCGCTCGGCACCGACTTCCTGCGCACCCTCGCCACCCGCCACCCCCTCGATCTCCAGCGCGTGGTCATCATCGGACACTCCGCCGGAGGCCACCGGCGCTCTGGCTCGCGGCGCGGGGACGGCTCCAGGCCGGACAGCCCCTGCACACGGACAAGCCGCTCAAGCCCCGGGGCGCCGTCTCGCTCGCGGGCGTGGTGGACCTGGAGCGCGCCTTCGCCCTGCGCCTGGGCGACGGCATCGTCGAGTCCTTGCTCGGGGGCACCCCCACCCAGGTGCCCGAGCGCTACCGGCTCGGCTCTCCTCGGCGCTGCTGCCCCTGGGCGTCAAGCAGGTGCTCGTCCACGGCACCGAGGACGACACCGTGCCGGTGAGCCTCAGCGAGGGCTACCAGCAGCGCGCCGCCTCGCTCAAGGAGACGGTGCGGCTGGTGCGCCTGCCCGGGGCGGGACACTTCGAGGTCATCAACCCCAAGGCCCGCGAGTGGCCCCAGGTGGTCGAGGCCATCCAGTCCCTGCTGTGAAAAGCGAGGCTCAGCCGCGCGCGTAGCGCTCGAGCACGCTCACGAAGCGGTGGACGTCCAGGAAGCTGTTGTAGAGGGGCACGGGCGCGGCGCGGATGATGTCCGGGTAGCGGAAGTCGCAGTGGATGCCCTCCGCGCGCAGCGTCTCCAGCATGCGCTGGGGATCCTGGGTGAAGCGCAGCGACAGGTGGGCGCCACGCTGACTCGGGTCCCTCGGCGTGAGGCTATTCACGAAGCCCGCCGGGAGCCGGTCGATGAGGAACTCCAGATAGCCCGTGAGCTTCTCGCTCTTGGCGCGCAGGGCCGGCATCGTCGCGCGGTCGAACAGCTCCAGCGAGGCGCGCAGGGCCGCCATCTGGATGATGGGCGGATTGGACAGCACCCAGCCCTCGGCGCCCGGTGCGGGCTCGAAGTCCGGCTTCATCTGGAAGCGCGTGCCCCTGTCGTTGCCCCACCAGCCCGGCAGCCGGTGCAGGGACGCATCGCGCAGGTGGCGCTCGTGGATGAAGACGCCGCCCAGCGCGCCCGGACCACCATTGAGGTACTTGTACGTGCACCACACGGAGAAGTCCGGCCCGTCCTCGTGCAGGGACAGCCGCAGGTTGCCCGCGGCGTGCGCCAGATCGAAACCCACCCGGCAGCCCTGCCGGTGCGCCGCGCGGGTGATGGCCGCCATGTCGAAGGCCCGGCCGGTGAGGTAGTTCACGTTGCCCAGCAGCACCAGGGCGATCTCCTTCCCGTGCCGCTCCAGCGTGTCGAGGATGTCCTCGTGGCGCAGCGTGTGCTCCCCGGGCGGGGCGCGAGCGGAATCACCGTCTGCTCGGGCGAGTACCCATGGTGACGCACCTGCGCGGCCACCGCGTACTGGTCCGAGGGGAAGGCACTCGCCTCCATGAGGATCTTCGAGCGCTCGGGGGAGGGCCGGTAGAAGGACACCATCATCAGGTGCAGGTTCACCGTGAGGGTGTTCATCACCACCACTTCCTCGGGCCGCGCGCCCACCACCCGCGCCATCTGCTCGCCCAGGGAGACATGGAACTCCATCCACGGCGGCGAGCCCTTGAAGTGGCCATCCACGCCCAGCCGCGCCCAGTCCTCCATGGCCGCCAGCACGTACTCCTTCGCCCTGCGCGGCTGCAGGCCCAGGGAGTTGCCCAGCAGGTACAGCTCGTGCCCGTCACCATGGACGGGAAAGAGGAACTCCTCGCGGAAGGAGCGCAACGGATCCTCCGCGTCCATGCGCCGGGCGAACGCCTCGCCGGGCTCGAACCGCATCGCCTCACCGCTCATCGGCCTGTCTCCTCGCGTCCACCCTGGGACTTGCCGCCCCCCGGGGTCACCTGCTCGACCTTGCCAGAGTTGCTGACCTTCAGCGACAGCGGCGTGCCCCTCTTCCAGGAGAGGAACTCGGCCTCGGTTTTCGGCTCGAGGACGTGGGTCTTGGTGGCGCCATCCGTGTACTCGACCTGGACGCGGTACTTCGCCTCGCGCTCCAGCCTGTCCAGGGAACCCGCCTGGAGCTCGGGCCAGCGCGGGGCGTCCTCGCGGCCGGACAGCGTGCGCTCATCCACCTGCTTCCACTGGTAGGTGTCATAAGCGCACTTCTGCGCGAAGACGGGCTCGGTGCGGTACTGCGTCTCGTCATGGCAGTCGCGGTACGTCTCGTCGCAGTACTTCGTCACGTCGTGACACGTCTCCTGCGCGTAGCCATTGCCGAGCTTCTTCGTCGTGCACTTCTCCTCGGTCCCGCACGCCACCGAGCGCGTCTTGTTCGAGCACACCTCCCGGGTGCCGATGGCCACCGGCGGGTGCCGCGCTGCCGGCTGACGCAGTCGCGGATGTTCTCCACCCCCGCCACCTCCCCTTGTCCATTCACGGGCATCCGGGCGGCGGCCGCGCGCAGCTCGTCCCTCCACCCCTCGAGCTTCACCCGCTGGAAGCTCTGGCGCTTCACGGTGTGGGTCCACTCTGTGGACACCACGCGCCCCGGATAGTCATGGGTGATGGAGCCCCAGATCGCCAACCCCACGCAGCTGCCGAAACAGACGAACACGCCCACGCCCACGTAGAGCAACCACCGGGGCAGGGAGCGCTTGCGCGCGGCGGGAGGCGGCGCGGCGGCTCGCAGTTCCTCCTCCGACAGGGCACGTGAGGCACTGGAGCGCTCGGCGCGGCAGTGGTGGCACACCGTCGTGTCACCCCGATTGGAGGCCCGGCAGTACTCGCAGAACCAATCCGCGCCCGCGCCGGCGGCGGACAGGGCCTTCTCGTCCTGGGTGCCCTCGCGCTTGAGCCTGCCCGAGGCCGTGTCCACCTCTCCGAAATCGAACTCGGATTCCCGGCCGGACTCCTCACGCGGGTTGTTGCACGTGGGGCACTTGCGAAACCGCGCGGGGATGTCGCGGGTGTCGCACGAGGTGCAGTTCCAGGTTCCCTCGATGATGCGGGTGCGCTTCGCCATGCGCCCATCCTACCCGTTCAGGAGGAGAGCTCGCGGTCCGCTTCGCTGGAGTGCAGGGGCAGGCGGACCTGGAAGGTGCTGCCCTCGCCCTCGATGCCCGAGGACTCCGCCCAGATGCGTCCGCCGTGCTGCGAGACGATGCCCTGTGAAATCGTCAGCCCCAACCCCAGGCCGCCATAGCGCGCCCCATGGGCTGGCCGAAGCGCTCGAAGATGAGCGCCAGCTTCTCCGCGGGAATGCCGACCCCCTCGTCGCTCACCCCCAGCGCCAGCTCCCTCCCCTCCACCCACGCGCGCAGCCGCACCGTGCCGCCCTGCGGCGAGTAACGCACGGCGTTGGACACGAGGTTGGTCACCACCTGCTCGATGCGTCCCGGGTCGCCCCACATGGGCAACCACTCGGGGACGTCGAGGAGCAACGAGTGCTCGGAGGTGAGCATCTGCAGGCGCTCGCACGCGGTGCGCAGGAGCGGCACCAGGTCGAACTCCTCCTCCTCCAACGACAGGCGGCCGGTGAGCAGCCGGCTCACGTCGAGCAGATCCGACACGAGCTTCGTCATCCGGTCCACCTGCCGGTTGAGCCCCGCGAGCGCCCGGCGCGGCCCCTCGCCCATCTCCTCGCCATATTTGCGCTCGGCGAGCTGTACCTGCATCTTCGCCGCCGCCAGCGGCGTGCGCAGCTCGTGCGAGGCCGCCGCCAGGAAGGCATCCTTCGCCGCGTTCGCCCGCGCCAGGGCCTCTCCCGCCCGCTTCGGGTCATCGATGTCCGTGGCGGTGATGATCCACCCGGTGATGAGCCCCTGGCCGTTGCGCTCCGGCACGGCCCGACCCAGGAACCAACGGAAGGCACCGTCCTCGTGGCGGCGCATCCGGAACTGCACCTCGAAGGACTCCCCGGTGAGCACCGAGTGGCACCGGGCCGCGTGCGCGCCCTCGCGGTCCTCGGGGTGCACGACCTCCGAGCGCCATAAGTCCTCCACCACGTCGGCGGGCAGACCGGACAACTCGCACCACGCGCGATTGCCCTGGCGCAGCCGGCCCTCGGCGTCCGCGAAGAACACACACAGGGGCATGGCATCGGCCAGCACGCGGTAGCGGTACGCGCTCTCGCGCTCCAGGGCCTCGCGCTCGCGCTGGCGCAGCAGCGCTTCCTGACGCTTGAGCTGCTGCTCCTTGAGGAACAGCTCCACGAAGACGGCCACCTTCGAGCGGAGGATCTCCGGCGCGAAGGGCTTGAGGACGTAGTCCACCGCGCCCTGGGCGTAGCCCCGGAACACGTGCGAGGCGTCGCGGCTGCGCGCGGTGAGGAAGACGATGGGGATGAAGCGCGAGCGCTCGCGCTCCTTGATGAGCCGGGCCGTCTCGAACCCATCCATGCCGGGCATCTGCACGTCCAGCAGGATGAGGGCGAAGTCCTCGCGCAACAGGCGCAGGAGGGCCTCTTCTCCGGATTGAACCTTCACCACCTCACCCAGGTCTCCCAGCGTCGCCTCCAGGGCGAGCAGGTTGGGCGAGTGGTCATCAACGGCCAGGATACGGGCCCGGGAAAGGCTCGCGCGCCCCTCCCGAGAGCCGGTCACACGGCCGTCTCCCGTCCAAGTCGTCGCTTCCATCGTCAGTTCCCCCCGCGTGGTGACACCCAACGGCAAAGCAGCTCCAGTAGCCGATCGATATCGACCGGCTTCGAAAGATAGTCAGAGGCTCCCGCTTCGAGGCACTTCTCGCGGTCATCCTTGAGGGCGCGGGCCGTGATGGCGATGACCGGCAGCGATGCCCACCTTGGGTCGGCGCGGATGGCGCGCATCGCCTGGTAGCCATCCATCTCCGGCATCATCACGTCCAGCAGGACCACGTCCAGTCCCGGGTTCTTCTCCAGCAGTTCCATGGCGGCACGCCCATCCTGGGCGAACGTCACCCGCATGCCGTGGTTCTCCAGGACGCTGGTGAGGGCGAAGATGTTGCGGGCGTCGTCGTCCACCAGCAGCACCTCCCGACCCGCGAGCAGGCGGCGCCGGGTTTCCCGTGCATCGGCGATGGCTCGTGACTGTTCACCCACGCGGCGCATGAACCGCCCCATCTCCGCGAGCATTCCCTCGGGCGAGCGGGCAAAGGATTCGAGCAGCACGGACTCCGCCGAGCGCCGCAAGCGCCGCTCATCGTCCGGCGGAAGCTGCGCGCCACTGTAGAGCAGCACGGGGGGCAGGCGGCCGGCCGGCGCACCAGTTCCACGAGCAACTTCAACCCCCGTCCGCCCGGAGAGGACAGGTCCAGCGCCACCACGTTCACCGCGCCCTGGTCCAGCGCCTCCACGACGGCGGACGGTTCCAGCACCGTCATGTCCAGGGGCTCCCCGCTCGTGGAGAGCTGCCGCACGCACTCGCTCAACTCGGAGCGGGGATCCACGAGCCCCAGCTTCCGGGGCCCTCCGTCCTCCGGGCGCACCAGGTGGCTGAAGGCGCCCTGGAGCGCCTCGGGCGAGAAGGGCCGGTCGAGGTAGACGAAGCAGCCGACACACGAGCCGCCGCGCAGCCGATCCACGCTCACCACCTGCACCGGAATGCCCCGGGTGCGCGGGTCGCGCTTGAGCCGGTCCAGCACGCTCCACCCATCGAGGATGGGCAGATCCAGTTGCAGCACGATCGCCGAGGGCTTGAGCCGCTGGGCCAGCGACAGCGCCACGTCGCCGCGGGGGGCCACCAACGCCTTGAGACCCTCCTGGTGCGCGATGTCCACCGGGCCCCTGGCGAAGTCTCCATCCGCCACCGCCACCAGCATCACCCGGTCCTCCGGGCCCACTTCGTTGCGGTCGTCCCCCCAGGTGACGGACGACGCCGGGAGGTCGTGTACCTCGCCCCGGGGCAGCAGCTCGCGCAGCATGGGCAGGTAGCCCACGTCCGCCTCTGCCGGCGTCTCCACGCCCCGCTCGAGCCCGTTGTAGCTGCGCGGCAGGTAGAGGGTGAAGGTGCTGCCCTCGCCCCGGGCGCTCTTCACCCGGATCTCCCCGCCGAGCAGCCGCGCCAGCTCGCGGCTGATGGACAGACCCAGGCCCGTGCCCCCGTACTTGCGGCTCGTGGTGCCATCGGCCTGCTGGAAGGCCTCGAAGATGAGCTTCTGCTTGTCCTCGGGGATGCCGATGCCCGTGTCGATGACGGAGAAGGCCAGCACCTGCTCGGCGTCCACCAGCTCGGGCGCGGAGAAGCGATCCTCCTCGTCCGCCCCACGGATGCGCAGCGTCACCGGCCCGTGCTGGTGAACTTGAAGGCGTTGGACAACAGGTTCTTGAGGATCTGCTGCAGGCGCTTGGGGTCCGTGAACACGGTGGCCGCCACGTCCGGGTACACCTCGGTGATGAAGCCCAGGTCCTTCTGCTCGGCCACGGGCCCGAAGGTGCGGCGCGCGAAATCCACCAGCTCCACCACCGCGGCGTCCCGCGGCTCCACCTGCATCTTGCCCGCCTCCACCTTGGACAGGTCGAGGATTTCATTGATGAGCGAGAGCAGATCTCCCCCCGAGGAGTAGATGGTCTCGGCGTACTCCACCTGCTTGGCGTTGAGCACGCCCTCGGTGTTGTCCGCGAGCAGCTTGGCGAGCACGAGCATGCTGTTGAGCGGCGTGCGCAGCTCGTGGCTCATGTTGGCGAGGAACTCGCTCTTGTACTTGGAGATGAGCGAGAGCTGCTCGGCCTTCTCCTCGAGCGAGGAGCGCGCCTGCTCCACCTCACGGTTCTTCTCCTCCACCTTGATGTTCTGCTGCACGAGCAGCTTGGCCTTCTCCTCCAGCTCGAGCGCCTGGGCCTCCAGGGCCGAGTTGGAGCGCTTGAGCTCCTGCTGCTGCTGGGTGAGCTCGCGCGACTGGCTCTGCAGCTCGTTGGCGAGGCTCTGCGATTGGCGCAGCAGCTCCTCGGTGCGCATGTTGGCCATGATCATGTTGAGCACCACGCCGATGCTCTCGGTGAGCTGGTCCAGGAAGATCTGATGGATGGTGCTGAAGGGGTGGAAGGAGGCCAGCTCGATGACGGCCTTCACCGCGCCCTCGAAGAGCACGGGCAGGACGATGATGTTGAGCGGGGTGGCCTCACCCAGGCCCGAGGTGATGCGGATGTAGTCGGCGGGCACGTGCGTGAGCAGGAGCGTCTTCTTCTCCAGGGCGCACTGGCCCACGAGGCTCTCGCCGAGCCGGAAGCGGTTGGCCACCGTCTTGCGTTCGCGGTAGGCGTAGCTGGAGGTGAGCTTGGCCACGGGCACGCCGTCCTCGGTGTCCATGAGGAAGAAGGCACCGTGGTGGGCGGAGACCAGGGGCGTGAGCTCCGACATGATGAGCTGAGAGACGGCCTCCAGGTTCTTCTGGCCCTGCATCATGCCGGAGAACTTGGCGAGGTTCGTCTTGAGCCAGTCCTGCTCGGTGTTCTTCTGGGTCGTCTCCTTGAGGTTGACGATCATCTGGTTGATGTTGTCCTTCAGGGCGGCCACCTCGCCCTGGGCATCCACCGAGATGGAGCGCGTGAGGTCGCCCTTGGTCACGGCGGTGGCCACCTCGGAGATGGCGCGCACCTGGGTCGTCAGGTTGCCGGCGAGCTGGTTCACGTTGTCGGTGAGCTGCCGCCACGCGCCCCGCGCCCCGGGCACCTTGGCCTGTCCGCCGAGCTTGCCCTCGATGCCCACTTCCCGCGCCACGCTGGACACCTGCTGGGCGAAGATGCCGAGCGTGTCCGTCATGCTGTTGATGGTGTCCGCGAGCGCCGCCACCTCGCCCTTGGCGTCCACCACCAGCTTCTGGGTGAGATCGCCATTGGCCACCGCCGTCACCACGCGCACGATGCCGCGCACCTGGGTGGTGAGGTTGCGCGCCATGAGGTTCACGTTGTCCGTGAGGTCCTTCCACGTGCCCGCGACCCCGGGCACCCGCGCCTGTCCACCCAGCTTGCCCTCGGTACCCACCTCGCGCGCCACCCGCGTCACCTCCGAGGCGAACGCGTTGAGCTGATCCACCATCGTGTTGATGGTGTCCTTGAGCTCGAGAATCTCCCCCTTGGCGTCGACGGTGATCTTCTTGCTCAGGTCGCCCATGGCCACCGCGGTGGTCACCTTGGCGATGTTGCGCACCTGGTTGGTCAGGTTGGACGCCATCGAGTTCACGCTGTCCGTCAGGTCCTCCCACACGCCGGACACCCCCTGCACCTCGGCCTGGCCCCCGAGCTTGCCCTCGGTACCCACTTCCTTGGCGACACGCGTCACCTCGGCGGCGAAGGAGCGCAGCTGGTCCACCATCGTGTTGATGGTGTCCTTGAGCTCGAGGATCTCCCCCTTCACGTCCACGGTGATCTTCCGCGACAAATCCCCGTTGGCCACCGCCGTGGTCACCAGCGCGATGTTGCGCACCTGGCTGGTGAGGTTGCTGGCCATGAAGTTCACGTTGTCCGTGAGGCCCTTCCACGTGCCGGACACGCCGGGCACGTCGGCCTGACCGCCCAGCTTGCCCTCGGTGCCCACCTCGCGCGCCACGCGCGTCACCTCGCCGGCGAAGGAGCGCAGCTGCTCCACCATGGTGTTGATGGTGTTCTTGAGCTCGAGCACCTCGCCGCGTGCGTCCACGGTGATCTTCTTGGACAAATCTCCCCGGGCGACGGCGGTGCTCACCTCGGCGATGTTGCGCACCTGGGCGGTGAGGTTGTTGGCCAGCAGGTTCACGTTGTCCGTGAGGTCCTTCCACGTGCCCGCGACCCCCGGCACGTCGGCCTGGGCGCCCAGCTTGCCCTCCACGCCCACCGTCTTGGCGACGCTCGTCACCTGGTCGGCGAAGATGCCCAGCGTCTTCGTCATGCTGTTGAGCGTGTCGGCGAGCGCCGCCACCTCGCCCTTGGCGTCCACCACGAGGCGCTGCGACAGGTCGCCATTGGCCACCGCCGTCACCACCTTCACGATGCCGCGCACCTGGGTGGTGAGGTTGGTGGCCATCAGGTTCACGTTGTCCGTGAGGTCCTTCCACACGCCGGACACGCCCGGCACGTCGGCCTGGCCCCCGAGCTTGCCCTCGGTGCCCACTTCCTTGGCGACGCGCGTCACCTCGCCGGCGAAGGAGCGCAGCTGGTCCACCATGGTGTTGACGGTGTTCTTGAGCTCGAGCACCTCGCCGCGCGCGTCCACGGTGATCTTCCGGGACAGGTCGCCGCGCGCCACCGACGTGGTCACCTCGGCGATGTTGCGCACCTGGGCGGTGAGGTTGTTGGCCAGCTGGTTCACGCTGTCGGTGAGGTCCTTCCACGTGCCCGCGACTCCGGGCACCCGCGCCTGTCCACCCAGCTTGCCCTCGGTGCCCACCTCGCGCGCCACGCGAGTCACCTCGGCGGCGAAGGAGCTGAGCTGATCCACCATGGCGTTCACCGTGGTGCCGATGCGCAGGAACTCGCCCTTCACGGGCTGGCCCGGCAGGTCCAACGCCATCTTCTGCGTGAGATCTCCCCGGGCCACCGCGTCGAGCACCCGTGCCACCTCGGTGGTGGGCTGCACGAGGTCCGCGATGAGCGAGTTGATGGAGCCAAGGCTCGAGGCCCAGCCGCCACTCACGTGGCCGAGCGAGGCGCGCTCGGCCATCTGGCCCTCGCGGCCCACCACGCGCTCCACGCGGACGAGCTCGTCCTGCATGCGCTGGTTCATGGCCACCAGGGCGTTGAAGGCGTGGGCGAGCTCCTCCATCGAGCGGGGCTGGGCCTCGGGGGTGAGGCGCACGGAGAAGTCCCCGGCGGTGACGGCGCGCAAGGAGTCGAGCAGGTTGTCGAGGGCCTTGGCGGACGCGCTCCGGCGAGGGCGTGCCCGGGCCTGGCGCGCGGCGGGGTTGGCCTTGCGCACCTTCTTCTTTCCGGTCTGGGGGCGGGCGGAGGAACGGGTCCGAGGATTCACGGCGGCTCCTGTCGAGAGTGAGGCTTGTTCCCAACCCCGTGGAGCCGTGGGTTCGTTCCTGCGCCGTGAGTGCCGGGTGCTGTCCAGACGAACGGCCGGGCGCCTGACCTACTCCCCGTCGGCTACGAACTTGCGTCGGAGCGCGGGGGCGGAAGCGCGCACTGCTCGTACTTGCCGACGAGCCGGTAGCGGTTGCGCGCCACCAGGTCATAGAAGAAATCGCCCACGCGCGCGGGGAGCACACCCATGAGCACGGACAGCCCCTTCCACGGGCCGCCGAGTTGACCCAACACGAACCGCACGGCGGCATATTTCCAGAGGAGCCGTTCGTTCGCGGAGCCCCGGTCGGCCAGGAGGTACACCCCATCCAGGGCGGCCGCGTCCTTGCCATGACGGGCGAGGAGTTCCCCGGCGAGCGCTCCCTGGAGCTGGGCGAAGAGGAAGACGTCCTGGCGGTCGCGCGCGTGGATGAAGTGGACCGTGTGGTTGCACAGCACGCAGACGCCGTCGAAGAACAGCAGGTGCTTCGAGGTGCTCACTCACGCCTCCCAGGGAAACCAGCTCACCTGGGGGTTGTATGTACACCAGGGCGTGTCGTCGCCACGCGAGATGTCACCCGGGGGCGCGGTGCCGCTCGGCGACGCGGTAGAGCTGGGTGAGGGAGAAATCCAGCAGCGACTGACAGGTGCGCATGTAGCGCCAGGCCCGGACGAAGGGGAGCCAGACCCGGTCGCCCACGCGCACCTGGGCCTCCTCGAGTTTCTGGCGCGGTATCCACTGGCCCCCGAGGTGGCGCACCAACACCTCGCCCAGGTAGGCGCCAATGGCGGGCACCGCGAGCGTGTCGATGTTCCGCCGCTCGAAGACGCGCGGGAACTCCTGACGCCAGAACTCGTAGTCCACGTCCGAGAGCGACTCGGGCGTCGTGTCGAAGACAGAGGGCACCTTCGTGTGCAGCAGCGCCACCAGGTGCTCGGCGAGGGAGCGGTAATGCGCGCGAGCCCGCTCCACATCCTCCACGTCTGGCGGCAGGGCGGCATCGGCGGGGCGCCACTCGTCCGGCTCGGGCGGATGCCGGGCGTTGAACTCGGCAATCTTGCGCGAGCGCACGTGACTGGAGATGCGGTCCACCACGCGCGAGAGGAACGGTTCCACGTCCGGAGGAAGTGGGGCTCCACGGGGGCGAGCAGGGCGCTGCGCTCGCGCAGGCCGCGCAGCACGGTGTCGAAGTCCAGGTCCGGACGGAGGTGGACATGGGCACGGGCCTGGGCGAGGCGGGCCTCGTCGCTGGCGAAGTCCGCCGGCGTGGGCCGCGTCACCAGGAGGACGGAGCCGTTGGGCAACTCCTCCACCCGCCAGGCGGGCGTGGACAACATGCGCTCGCGGCCCACGGACTCCACCAGTTTCGGGCCGAAGACGTTGAGCCAGGACACCTCGTAGATTTTGTCGAACCCGTCTCGAACGTACGTCTGCATCTCGCGGCCAAAGCGAGGGGCGCCCGCCAGCTCCTCGTCATCGGAGCTGTGGGCCGTGGCATGAGACACCAGGTAACGAGAGGCCCAGGCGCGAACCATCTCCACGAATGGTCGGCAGCGTTCCTGCTCAGCGAAGAAGGAAAGCGGCTTTACCTTGATGGTGAGGTGCAGTTCAGGAGTCCGCGGCGGAAGCAAGAGCCATAAGTCCATGTCCAACACGGGCCATTTCGTACGGTAGAACCCAACGGCGGTGCCATCCTCGTCGCGTGCCTCCTCCAATCCCTTCCAGATGGCGGCGCGGTTGTATTTACGGCGCCGCTTGCCTTGAACAACGTCCGGCATCCACTCGCCTGCGTACTCCTCGAGCGTTTGGAGAAAAGGCTCCAGTTCGCTCTCCAGTGCGGCCCACGAGCCGAAAGTGCCCTCCAATGAGAGTCGGAGGTAGTCCTCCTCCTTCACGCCATAAAACTCCAGTATCTTCATTGAGACGACACCTCCACGCCCGAAACCTTCTCGATAACGCGCATGACCTTATTCAATTCGGCTGTCTTCTTGGGATCGAGCTGACCGCGCTCGTAGATGAGGCGGACCCTTTGAACTGATACCTTGCTGCCCTCGCGCAGAAGGGGCTGGAGAGAAGGCCGACGGATGTCCAACGTCTCACCGTAATAGCCCAGGGCCTTTTTCGCGTCCGACATTATCTGCGCTCGCAGGGCGCCTGCCTTCAATCCCTTCAGATCGCGGCTCTTGAAGCTGAACGTCTCCACGCGAGGGGACCGTCCCGCACTGGGACCCTCTTCGATGACGAGCACATCCGCGAAGCGCAGACCGCTCTCGGACTTCCACACGCCTACCCACCTCCCGATGCGCGGCCGCTCGAAGTCCCCGAGGAAGCGGCGCTCGGCCCGGGGCAAGGCGGCATCGGCGCGCAGCCTGTCCACCATGAGGCTCTCGAAGGCCAGCCCCCGGGCGAACCCCCTCCGCATCCGCTCGTAGCCCTCCCAACGCAGGGGCCCTTCGGCGGCCTTGCCCTGCTTGAGTTCCCCGAGGCGCTTCTCTCGGTACGCGACGTACTCGCCCCAGAGCGGGTTGCCTTCCGCTCCGGGCAGCGGAGCTTCCAGTGAAGGCCGCTGCCGCTCCAACACCGCCACGTCCCTGGACAGGCGCGGGCCCTCGGCATCGAGTTCCACCCACGCCAGCCGAGCCTCCACCACCTCCCGGGTGAGGCCCTCCGCCTCGTCCACCAGCGAGGCCATGCTCCCAGCGCGCTCGGCGGCCAGGGCTCGCGTCGGCGCGGAGCGTGTCCCCGTGCCGCCCTGCGACTCCCATGGGCCAGGGCGCGGAGGTTTCGCCTGGGACAGCCACACCTGAGCCCGCGCCACATCCCCCCGGGCCTCGCGCAACGCCAACGCCGCGTCCGCGCCTCCCAGGGCCACGAAGTGGGCCGCTTCCCGCCGGGCCCGGATGTCCCGGAGCAACTCCCGCGCCCCCTCCACCCCCAGCCGCGCCTCCCACTGCCGCCTCAACTCTCGCAGCAGCGACAGACGCGCCTCCAGGCTTCCCAGCCCTCGCGCGCCTCGGGCCTCCCCAAGGCGCGAACGCCCCGCCCTCCCGCATACAGGCCCACCAGCAGCGCCGCCGGAGCCAGCTCGCGTGTGGCCTGCTCGTACTCACCCCGCGTCAGTGAGGACAGGCCCTCGCCCGTGCCCACCACCCGGTAGAAGAACCCCAGCGGCACGCCGAACGTCGCCGCGTCGAGACTCCCCACCGCCACGCTGCCCGGAGCGAAGTGCCTCCGCGCCAGTTCCAGTTCCACCTCGTGCGACGCATCCTGGTAGGGCGCGGGCAACTGCCCCCGCCGTTCGGCCATCTCCGTGTAGCGCAGGCCGTCACTCGCCTGACTCGTGGACAGCACATCCCGGGCGGCGCGGCCCAGTCCTCGCAGCACGTCACCCGCCTGCTCGCCCCGCTCCGCATAGGCCGAGAGCGACATGCCTCGCCCCGCCAACTCCTCGCGCACGACGGGCATGCGCCCCAGGGTCCGCCCCAACTGCTTGTCGCGGGCCAACCGCCGCAACACCGCGTCCACTTCGTCATCATGGGCCGCGTGCAACACGTAGAGGGTGAACACCTCGGCGTGCACGAGGCCGTAGCGCTCGGCGGCGGCGAGCAGGAAGGAGACGCGCTTGGCGTTGAGGACTCCGACGGCGTCCGCCCGCACGGGCCCCAGGGCCGCGAGCCGCATGGCGCGCCAGTCATCCAATGCCTCCACCAGCCGGGGCATGTCCACCCGCTGCTGCAACGCCACGTAGTCGCCGGGCGAGGGACACTTCAGCAAGGGGGCCAGCAGCGCCTCGGCATCGCCGGAGGACAGGTCGGGCCAGCCCGGAGGCATGGCCACGCCTCCACATGCGAGCGCTTCTCCTCGCCCACTCGTCTGGACGGAGAAGCCGCCCGCGCCTCCCATCCCCGTGGACAGTCCCCAGCCGCCGGTCAGTCCGCCGAGCGGCGCCCCCGTGGCGCACCCCGCGAGGAGCAACAGCGCGGCCAGGGCCCACGGCATCAGGCCGAGACAGGGTCTCGTGACGGGCAGCCCTCCGGTCGCGAGCGAATGGGTGTGTCTCCGCATGAGAACCATCCTTTGAGAAGCATCACGCGAGATGTCACCCGGGGGCGCGGTGCCGCTCGGCGACGCGGTAGAGCTGGGTGAGGGAGAAATCCAGCAGCGACTGACAGGTGCGCATGTAGCGCCATGCCCGGACGAAGGGGAGCCAGACCCGGTCGCCCACGCGCACCTGGGCCTCCTCGAGTTTCTGGCGCGGTATCCACTGGCCCCCGAGGTGGCGCACCAACACCTCGCCCAGGTAGGCGCCAATGGCGGGCACGGCGAGCGTGTCGATGTTCCGCCGCTCGAAGACGCGCGGGAACTCCTGACGCCAGAACTCGTAGTCCACGTCCGAGAGCGACTCGGGCGTCGTGTCGAAGACGGAGGGCACCTTCGTGTGCAGCAGCGCCACCAGGTGCTCGGCGAGGGAGCGGTAGTGCGCGCGAGCCCGCTCCACATCCTCCACGTCTGGCGGCAGGGCGGCGTCGGCGGGGCGCCACTCGTCCGGCTCGGGCGGATGCCGGGCGTTGAACTCGGCAACCTTGCGCGAGCGCACGTGACTGGAGATGCGGTCCACCACGCGCGAGAGGAACGGTTCCACGTCCGGAGGGAAGCGGGGCTCCACGGGGGCGAGCAGGGCGCTGCGCTCGCGCAGGCCGCGCAGCACGGTGTCGAAGTCCAGGTCCGGACGGAGGTGGACATGGGCACGGGCCTGGGCGAGGCGGGCCTCGTCGCTGGCGAAGTCCGCCGGCGTGGGCCGCGTCACCAGGAGGACGGAGCCGTTGGGCAACTCCTCCACCCGCCAGGCTGGCGTGGACAGCATGCGCTCACGGCCCACGGATTCCACCAGCTTCGGGCCGAAGACGTTGAGCCAGGACACCTCGTAGATTTTGTCGAACCCGTCTCGAATGGACGTCTGCATATCCCGGCCAAAGAGAGGAGCGCCCGCGACTTCTCCGTCATCAGAACTATGGGCATCCGCATGGGACACCGGGTAACGAGAGGCCCAGGCGCGAACCATCTCCACGAATGGCCGACAGCGTTCCTCCTCCTTGAAGAGGGAAAGCGGTTTTACATCGATCGTGCAGAACAATTCGGGGCTCCGCGGCGGCAAACGGAGCCGAAACGCCATGTCCAGCGCGGGCCATTCCGTACGATAGAAGCCAATTGTTACGAAGTCCCCGTCACGTGCTTCCTCTAATGCCTTCCAGATGGCGGCGCGGTTGTATTTACGTCGCCGCTTGCCTTCAACGACGTCTGGCATCCACTCGCCCGCATACTCCTCGAGCGCTTGGAGAAAAGGCTCCAGTTCGCTCCCCGGCGAGGCCCATGAGCCCAAAGCACCTTTGAAATCAAGTCGGAGGTAGTCCTCCTCCTTCACGCCGTGAAACTTCAGTCTCTTCATTGGAACGACACCTCGACTCCGGGAATCTGCTCCTGGGCCTCGCTCATGGCTCTATACAATTTGGCTGTATTCGTGGGATCGAGCTGACCGCGCTCGTAAATGAGGCGAACCCTTTGAACCGGCACCTTGCTCCCCCCGCGCAGAAGGGATTGGAGGGAGGGCCTACGGATGTCCAACGTCTCACCGTAATAACCCAGGGCCTCCTTCGCGTCCGCCATTATCTGCGCTCGCAGGGAGCTTGAACTCAATCCCGTCGGATCGCGGCTTTTGAAACTGAGTGTCTCAACGCGAGGGGACCGTCCCGCACTGGGACCCTCCTCGATGAGGAGCACATCCGCGAAGCGCAGGCCGCTGCTCTGCTTCCACACGCCCACCCATCTCTCGATGCGCGGCCGCTCGAAGTCCCCGAGGAAGCGGCGCTCGGCCCGGGGCAAGGCGGCATCGGCGCGCAGCCTGTCCACCATGAGGCTCTCGAAGGCCAGCCCCCGGGCGAACCCCCTCCGCATCCGCTCGTAGCCCTCCCAACGCAGAGGCCCTTCAACGTCTTTGCCCTGCTTGAGTTCCCCGAGACGCTTCTCGCGGTACGCGACGTACTCGCCCCAGAGCGAGTTGCCTTCCGCTCCGGGGGGCGGAGCCTCCAGTGAAGGCCGCTGCCGCTCCAATACCGCCACGTCCCTGGACAGGCGCGGGCCCTCGGCGTCGAGTTCCACCCACGCCAGCCGAGCCTCCACCACCTCCCGGGTGAGGCCCTCCGCCTCGTCCACCAACGAGGCCATGCTCCCAACGCGCTCGGCGGCCAGGGCTCGCGTCGGAGCGGGACGTCCCGTGCCGTCCGCTACCGTGCCGCCCTGCGACTCCCAAGGGCCAGGGCGCGGAGGTTTCGCCTGGGACAGCCACACCTGCGCCCGCGCCACATCCCCCCGGGCCTCGCGCAACGCCAGCGCCGCGTCCGCGCCTCCCATGGCCACGAAGTGGGCCGCTTCCCGCCGGGCCCGGATGTCCCGGAGCAACTCCCGCGTCCCCTCCACTCCCAGTCGGGCCTCCCACTGCCGCCCCAGCTCTCTCAGGAGCGAAAGACGCACCTCCAGACGCCCCCACCCTCGGGCCTCCCCCAAGGCGCGAACGCCCCGCCCGCCCGCGTACAGGCCCACCAGCAGCGCCGCCGGCGCCAGCTCGCGTGTGGCCTGCTCGTACTCGCCCCGCGTCAGCGAGGACAGGCCCTCGCCCGTGCCCACCACCAGGTAGAAGAACCCCAGCGGCACGCCGAACGTCGCCGCGTCGAGACTCCCCACCGCCACGCTGCCCGGGGCGAAGTGCCTCCACGCCAGTTCCAGCTCCACCTCGTGCAACGCGTCCTGGTAGGGCGCGGGCAACTGCCCCCGCCGTTCGGCCATCTCCGTGTAGCGCAGGCCATCACTCACCTGACTCGTGGCCAGCGCATCCCGCGCGGCGCGGCCCAGTCCTCGCAGCACGTCACCCGCCTGCTCGCCCCGCTCCGCATAGGCCGAGAGCGACATGCCTCGCCCCGCCAACTCCTCGCGCACGACGGGCATGCGCCCCAGGGTCCGCCCCAACTGCTTGTCGCGGGCCAACCGCCGCAACACCGCGTCCACTTCGTCATCATGGGCCGCGTGCAACACGTAGAGGGTGAACACCTCGGCGTGCACGAGGCCGTAGCGCTCGGCGGCGGCGAGCAGGAAGGAGACGCGCTTGGCGTTGAGGACTCCGACGGCATCCGCCCGCACGGGACCCAGGGCCGCGAGCCGCATGGCGCGCCAGTCATCCAATGCCTCCACCAGCCGGGGCATGTCCACCCGCTGCTGCAACGCCACGTAGTCGCCGGGCGAGGGACACTTCAGCAAGGGGGCCAGCAGCGCCTCGGCATCGCCGGAGGACAGGTCGGGCCAGCCCGGAGGCATGGCCACGCCTCCACATGCGAGCGCTTCTCCTCGCCCACTCGTCTGGACGGAGAAGCCGCCCGCGCCTCCCATCCCCGTGGACAGTCCCCAGCCGCCGGTCAGTCCGCCGAGCGGCGCCCCCGTGGCGCACCCCGCGAGGAGCAACAGCGCGGCCAGGGCCCACGGCATCAGGCCGGGGCAGGGTCTCGTGACGGGCAGCCCTCCGGTGACGGGCGCATGGGTGGTTCTCCGCATGAGAACCCTCCATTGGGAAGCATCACCGGAGACGAATCAACCACCCGTCCGGGGAACGCGCACGGTGAACGTCGTGCCCTCCTCGGACGTGGAGCGCACGTCGAGCGCGCCCCCGTGCGCATCCACGAGGTGCTTCACGATGTAGAGCCCGAGCCCCACGCTGCGCCCGGTCTTGTCCACCTCGGCGGTGGCGCGCTGGAAGGGTTGGAAGAGCCGCTCCATCTGTCCGGGCGCGATGGGCTGGCCCCCGTTGTGGACGGAGAGCACCAGGGCCTCCTCCACTCCTCGCGACTCCACCCGGACGGGCGTTCCTCCGGGCTGTACTTCAGGGCGTTGGTGACCGGGTTCTGCATCACCTGGGCGATCCGGTCCGCGTCCCATTCACCCAGGCCACAGCCCTCGCGCACCCACCGCACCTCGCGGCCCGGATGGGCCACCTCCACCTCGTCGAGCACGCCGCGCACCACCTCGTGCATGTCCACCCGCTGGCGCTCGAGCAGGATGCCTCCGCCCAGACGCGCCTGGGTGAAGTCGAGCAGATCCCGGATCATCCGGATGGCGCGCTCGGCCGAGCCCTGGATGCGCTCCACGCCCCGGGTCTGCCCTTCGTCCAGGCCGCCGCGGCGCAGCAGGCTCCGGGTGGTCAGGCGGATGGCGTTGAGGGGATTGCGCAAGTCATGGCTGACCATGCCCACCGGTGCTGCTCGAAGTCGGCGCGGCGTTGCAGCTCCTGCTGGGCCCGCCGCGACTCGTGCACGTCCGCCGACAGGCCCACCCACTTCACCACCCGGCCCGCGTCGTCCCGGACGGGCACGCCCCGCACGAGGTGCCACCGGTAGCTCCCATCCCGGCCACGCACCAGGTGCTCCACCTGCAGGGGCGTTTCCTCCTCCATCGCGCGCGACCAGAGCGCCTGGGAGCGCGCCCGATGGTCCGGATGGATGATGGAGAGAAAGCCCATGCCCAGCAGCTCGTCCACCGCGAGGCCCGTGAAGCCGGGCAGCGCGCCATTCACGTAGATGAGACCGTGGGGGGCTCGGCCATCCACACCGTCTCGGGCAGGGCCTCGGCGAGCGTGCGGAACTGCCGCTCACTCGCCTCGAGCCGGGCCTCCACCTGCTTGCGCTCGGTGATGTCGAGGAAGGAAGCCACCACGCCCGTGGGGGTCACGCCGTCGGGCCCGAAGATGGGCTGGGCGTTGACGCACAGCCACACCAGCCGCCCGTCGGGCTGATGCACGCCCAGCTCCGCCCCGGTGACGGCCCGCCCGGTGCGCAGCGCCACCAGGGTCGGTAGTTCCTCCGCCGGGCAGGGACGGCCATCCCCGTGGAGCGAGCCCCAGCGCGGATCCTGCGAGGCCCGTCCCACCATCTCCAGGGAGGAGAGGCCCAGGAGTCTCTCGGCGCTCTGGTTGGCGAGCAGCACCCGGCCCTGGTCATCATGGAGGATGATGCCCTCCAGGAGCGCCGAGATGACGGCCCGGAAATGCTCCTCGCGCTCGCACAGGTTCGCGTTGTCGACCTCGAGCTCCCGCCCACAACGCAGCAGCTCCCACTCCCGCTCCAGGTGGCGCGCGTCGCGCACGGGCTCACCCCCAGGACGCGAGGGCCGCGCCGTGGGCATCATCCGGGGCGACTCCAGCAGCTCGCGCACCCGGGCCCGCAGCACGTGCGGCTCGATGGGCCCGGCGACGCAGTCCACCGCGTCCGCCTCCTCGCCCTCCGTCAGCAAGAGGAGCGGGACATGACGGGTGCGCTCCAGCGCCTGGATGAACAGCGCCGTCTCCCGGCCATCCAGCCCGGGCATGCGCGCGGCCAACAGGATGCACGCGAAGTCCTCGACGAGGATCTTCTTGAGGGCCTCCTGGCCGGAGTGGGCCCGCACCAGACGTTGGCCGAGCGGCGCGAGGCTGGCCTCCAGCGCCGCGAGTTCCTCCGGGCTGTCATCGACGAGGAGAATGCCCGGGTGTGGCGCGTTCACGAACCGCATTCCCCCTCCTGGCCCGGCCTCGGAGGCTGTCCACCCCCGAGCCAGCCCATGGCCCCCTGGCTTGAACTCCGGGTGGGGGTCATGCACTGTCGGCGCGATGATCCGACCGAAGCGGGAAGCATTGACGGCGGCGGCCTTCGCGGGATTCGGCGAGGTGGTGGAAGTGCCCGAGCAGGGCGGGCGCCTCATCAACAACGGCACGGCCTGGCGCTTCGACGACGTGGCGGCCCTGGCGCTCGACAAGAATGGCGGACGCGCGCTGCTGAGCCTCTTCCGCGTCCAACCCGCGAGCCTGCCGTTGCGCTGCACCCGGCTGGAGCGCCATCCGGTGTCCTCCCAGCTCTTCCTACCCATTGGAAGCCGGCCCTTCCTCGTCGTGGTGGCCCATGGTCATGCCGCTCCAGACCCCGCGACCCTGCGGGTGTTCATCACCAACGGACAGCAGGGGGTGAACTACGCGCCGGGCACCGGCATCACCCGGCCATCGCCCTGGACACGGTGACGGACTTCCTCGTGCTGGGCCGCGCGGATGCACGGCCGGACGACAACTGTGACGAGCTGCCCTTCCCCGGCGAGGCCGTCGTCGAGATCTCCTGAGCCCTAGCGGGGCACGAGCGTGAGGCGCGTCTGGGACAGCACCCGGCCCCGCGCATCCGAGAAGCTCGCGCGCACCTCCAGGGGTCCGGACAGCCAGCCGTCCTGGACCGGGGTGCTGTAGGGCAGCGGCACATCCACCCCCGCGGCGACCTGCTCCGCGCTGCCCTCCGCCGGGAAGAAGCGCAGGGGCTCGCCCGAGGCGGAGAGCGTCTCCACCGTGAGCAGCGCCGCCTCGGGCGCCGTGTAGCTGAACTGCACCGCGCTCCCCTCGCCACACGCCAGCGTCTCGCCGGAGCGCGCCTCCTCGCGCACGTCGCCCTCCGGCCCCACGCAGAAGGCCCGGACGCCCCAGGCGCTCGGCACCGCGCTCCCACGCGCGCTCCACTCGGAGTCCGGAGCGGCGCGCAGACGGGGCACCACCAGCAGCACCGCCACCGAGGCCAGCGCCGGGCCCGCCAGCGACGGCCCCCAGAACGAGGGCAGCGAGAAGCGCCGGCGCGCGGGCGCGGGAGCCCGGACGGGCTGGGGCGCTTGGGACAGCCGCGCGAACAGCTCCCGCTCCAACAGGGCCTGCCGGTTCTCGGGCAGCGCGCGTTGCTCCAGCGCCGACTCCACGCGCGCCAGCCGCTCGTAGGCCTCGCGGCACTCGCCACACCCGGCCACGTGCGCGCGCAGCCGGGCGAAGCCCTCCGCGTCCAGCGTCTGCTCGAAGAGCGCCCGCAGCGCCTGCTTCGCCTGTCGGTCTCCACACGTCGTCATCACTGGCCCCGCCGCTTGAGGAAACTCCACCCCTTCACCTCCAACCCCTCCAGGTAGCCGCGCGCCTGCAGGAACTCGAGCAGCCGCGTCTTCAACCCCAACTCCCGGCGCCGCACCTGGATGCGCGTGAGACCCAGGCGCTCGGCCGCGCCCTCCTGCGCGATGCCCTCCTCGCCGAAGCGCAGCTCGAAGAGCTGGCGCTCGTCCGCCGAAAGCTCCGTCTTGAAGCGCGCGAGCAGCCCCTCCACCTCCCGGTCCTCCCAGGCCCGCGCCGTGCCCTCGCCGTCCTCCGGCACCTCGCCCACCTGCTCGAAGGGCTCCAACCCCACCGCCACCTCGCGCCGCCGCGACTGCTCCAGCAGCACGTTGCGCGCGATCCCCACGAGGAAGTGCCCATAGGGGCGCACCCCGTCATAGGCCCCGCGCGTCCGCGGCTCGAAGGCCCGGGCGAAGGTCTCCAGCACCGTGTTCTCCACCTCCCACGCCCCACCCTGGTCTCGCGCCCGCCAGACCATGCCCCGCAGCACCCGCGCCAACGCCTCCGCGTGGGCCCGGTACACCCGTCCCATCGTCTCCGGGTCCCCGTCCCGAAAGGCCTGCAACGTCCGTGTGTCCCACTCCATCCCTCGGCGACTTACCGTGCCCGGCCTCCCGCGTCACCCCTGACGCTCTCCTGCTGTTGTGCGTGGACATCCGGGTTGGATCGTCCCCCGCGAGAAAAAAACGCCCGCCCGCTCGCCAGCTCACACGGGCGTGTCTCCATGACACGGGGTCCCTTGCCCCGCCCCCTACCTCCCAGGGACACTCCGCGCGCATGCGATTGCTCCGATGCGCTCTCGTGATGGGGTGGGCGACGCTCCTGGTTGGCAGCGCCGCGAGTGCCGCGCCCGAGCGCGTCACCTACGCGCTCATCATCGCCAACAACATCGGGACCGAGCCCCGACAGGCCCCGCTGCGCTACGCCGATGACGACGGGCGCGCTACTACGAACTGCTCTCCCCACGAGCCAGGGAGACGGTGCTGCTGAGCGTCCTGGACGCCGAGACGCAGGCGTTGCGCCCGGGACTCGCCGCCCGCACGGCGCCTCCCACCCGCGCCTCGCTGCAACAGGCGCTCGGCCGGCTCAACGCCCGCATGGCCGAGGACAAGGCGCGCGGCGACATCCCGGTGCTCTACTTCATCTTCACCGGCCATGGGCAGCGGGGCGCCGCCGGCGAGGGCGCGGTGAGCCTGCTGGATGGGGCCTTCACCCGCACGGACCTCTACAACCAGGTGCTCGCGCCGAGCCGGGCGTCGCTCATCCACCTCATCGTGGACGCGTGCGACTCGTACTTCTTCGTCCACTCGCGTGGCGCCCTGCCCATGGCCCCCGCCCGGTTCGAGGCGGTGCGCGAGCGGCTGGCCATGCGCGAGCTGGCGCGCTACCCGCATGTGGGCGCCGTGCTGTCCACCTCGCGCGAGCAGGAGAGTCACGAGTGGAGCGCCATCCGCTCGGGCGTCTTCAGCCACCAGGTGTTGTCGGCGCTCGCGGGCGCCGCGGACGTCAACGCGGACGGGCGGGTGGAGTACTCGGAGTTGCAGGCCTTCATCGCCGCGGCCAACCAGGGCGTGGACGACGTGCGCGGCCGGCTGGAGGTGTCCATCCAACCACCCGCGCTCGACCGGGCGGCGCCGCTGGTGGACCTGAGCCAGCGCACGGGCCTGGGCTTCCTCCTGCTGGCGCCGGGCCTGGAGGGCCGCGTGTGGGTGGAGGACACGCGGGGCATCCGCGTGGCGGAGCTGAACAAGGAGCGCGAGCGCTCGCTGGTGCTGGGGCTGCCCCCCGGCCGGGGCTACTTCCTGCGCGCCCCGGGACGCGAGGCGCCCTTCCAGCTCGCCCGCGCGGGCGCGGTGGTGGACGCGCGGGGCCTCACCGGCGCGAGCAGTCCTTCGCGGCACGCGGCGCCCTGGAGGACGCCTTCCGGGACAAGCTCTTCTCCGTGCCCTTCGGGCCCCACTTCTACGAGGGCTACATGGCCAGCCTCGGCGAGTCCCCCGTGGCGCCCGAGCAACAGGCGGACCTCACCCCATGAGCCTCGTGGCGCTGGCGCTGGCGCTCACGCTGGCCCAGACCCCCTGCCGGGGCGAGCGCGTGGTGCTCGTGCCCTTCCAGCCGGTGGCGATGTCGACGGCCGAGGCCCGGCGGGTGGAGGACCTCGTGCGCCGCGCGGTGGAGGCGCTTCCCGGCGCGTGCCTGGAGTCGCGGGCGGACACGGTGGCGCGGATGAAGGCACGGGGAGGCCGGCTCACCAGTTGCTCGGACGCGGCGTGCCGGGGGCGCAGGTGCTGGCGCTCGGCGCGCAGCGGCTCGTGCGTGGCGTGGCGCTCGGCGTGGGCGGAACGCGCGGCGTGGCGCTCACCCTGGTGGACCGCGAGGGCCTGGAGTCCCACGCCACCCTGGAGCTCTCCCCGGCGGAAGCGGTGTCCGGCCCGGACGAGACCCGGGCCCGCGAGGCCCTCGGCAGCCTGTGGGCGGCGCGCACGGGACGCCGCGTGGACGAGCGTCCGGCGCGGGTGCTGCCCACGGTGCTGGTGACCGCGGGAGGCGTGGCGCTCGCGGTGGGCGTGGGCTTCGGGCTCGCCGCGCGCCAGAGCCAGAAGACCCTGTCCACCGGCGCCGCGGACTGTGGGGGCGAGGGCCCGGCGTTCCGCGAGTGCTTCGCCGCGCGGCTGCGGGAGGGACGCTCGCGGGCCACCACGGCCAACGTGCTGCTGGGCACGGGCGCGTTGCTCGGGGCGGGGGGAACCGTCTTCTTCCTCTGGGAGTGGCCATGAGCCGGTGGGTGCCAGGACTGGCGTTGCTCCTTTCCACGTCCGCGTGCGTCTTCGTGCCGGACCTCTCGCGCTTTCCCCCTGTGATGACCAGGGAGGGTGTCCGGCGGGCTCCTCGTGCCTCGTCCCCGAGCGCATCTGCCTGCCGGACTGTGGCGCGCGGGGGCCGTGCCTCCCCGAGGGACCGGCGGGAGACGACGGAGGCACACCTCCCCCGGCGCAGCAGGGCGACGCGGGAGTCGACCCCCTCCTGCTCGAGGAGGAGACCCTGGGCGATGGCGTGGAGGGGGCGGACTACGCCTTCCAGTTCCGGGCCCGGGGCGGCACGCCGCCCTACACCTTCTCGCTCCGGGGCGAGCTGCCTCCGGGCCTGCGGCTCGATGGGGGCGTGCTGTCCGGCAAGCCGACGACGACGGGGGAGTTCCCGTTCACGCTCGGGCTGGCGGACCAGGAAGCACGCTCCACCGAGCGCGCGTTCTCCGTGCGAATCCATGCGCCCCTGATCCTCGCCGGGCCGGGCGTGCTCGCGGACTTCCCCAAGGGAGAGAACTACACGGAACAGTTGTCGGCGCTGGGAGGCCGGCCGCCCTACCGCTTCGAGCTCGTGCAGCCCAACTCGCTCCCCTCGGGACTCGTGCTGACCGCCAACGGCTACGTCCAGGGAAAATCGAGCGCCGCGGGCAACTCCTTCGAGGTCCGGGTGACGGATGACGCCCGGCCCGCCCAGACGGTCACCCTCCTGCTGCAGATCACCGCCAGTTCCTGCTCGCTGGGGGACACCTGCATGCGCACCCGCTCCGTGCCCGCGGGGAAGGAGGGCGTGAGCTACGGCTACTCCATGCAGGCCTCCTCCTATACCAGCGCCTCCGGCACCTGGAAGGTGGAGCCCGGTGGAGTGCTCCCTCCGGGCATCGCGCTCGACCCGTCCACGGGACGGCTCTCCGGCACGCCCACCGCCACCGCGAAGGGCAACAGCTACGACTTCACCCTCTCCCGCGCGGACGTCTTCAACACCGTGAAGACCCCGCCCCTGAGGCTCCAGGTCCACTGAGCGGAAACCGCCCGGAAAAAACTTTTTAAATCCGCGCGATCCAATCCGGGGGGGATTTCCCAATTAATCCATGAAGACGCGATGGCGCGACGGGGAACTCCCTCCCCGGCCCAGAGCGGCTCTTCCCTCGATCCGGAGAAAGACCATGATCGCTTCCCTCAAGCGTTTCCTCGTTGGCGCGGCGTTCACCAGCATGGCCCTGCCGAGCATGGCGATGGCCGGCACCACGTGCGTGTACGTGATTGGACACACGCCGGGTGGCACGGTGACCACGCCCGCGTTTCCCATCGTCATCCCCGCCAGCGAGGCGCTGACGGAGCCGGTGCGCGTGCACCTGAACGAGACGGCGCAGACCATCCTCGGCTACTCGCTGAACCTGCCCGGCCTGGACCTGGGCACCGAGGGCACGCCGCTGTTCTCCATTCCGGAGATCAACGAGGAAATCCCCAGCTTCAGCCTCACCATTCCGCAGGTGGACCTCACGCGCTACCGCTGCGTGGATGCCTCGGGCGTGACCGTGCCGGCCATCCCCTACTACATCCCCGCGTCGGCGTTCGTGCTGCCGGGCGGCTTCGTGGACGTGGGCGCCATCTACTTCAACATCACGGGCCACCAGCTGACGGTGCCGGGCAAGCTGCTCACCTTCGACGGCAAGCAGATCATCTTCCCCGAGCAGAGCGGCAGCACGCCCAGCATCCCGGTGACCACGCCGGACCTGAGCGTCACGTTCAACGTGAACAACGCCACCGTGCTGGTGAAGTACCTGCAGCCCCTCTGAGTCCGGGTCGCGCGCCCGCTCCGCGCTCCCATGCCCGTGGCTCATGCTACGGGCCGCTTCACGCCCGTGCCCGCCGGGGCGCCCCTGGCGATGGCACGCCGCGTCGTCCACAATGCGGGTCGCAGCTCTCCCGACCCCCGTGGTGGACCCCCATGAACAACTCCGCACCCCTGCCTCCCATGCCCCCAGGCCATTGGCTCTGGGGCCACCTCCCCGAGCGCACCAGCGATCCACTCGGCCTCTACCTGCGTGGCCGCGCGCTGCTGGGAGACGTGGTGCGCTTCCGCATGGGGCCCATCTACGTGGAGCAGCTCACGCACCCGGATCACGTCAAGTACGTGCTCGCGGACGCGCCGGCGCGCTACACCAAGGGCCCCATCTTCCACAAGACGCGTCCCCTGGTGGGCAACGGCCTGGTGACGTCCGAGGGCGACTTCTGGAAGCGCCAGCGTCGGCTCGCCCAGCCCTCCTTCCACCGCGAGCGCCTGGCGGGGCTCGCGGGGGTGATGACGGAAACGGCCGCCGAGGTGCTCGAGCAGTGGGAGCCCCGGGTGAGGGCGGGTGAGCCCGTGCCCGTCTTCACGGAGATGATGCGGCTGACGTTGCAGGTGGTGGTGCGCGCCCTCTTCGGGGTGGACGTGGCCGCGCACACGAAGGAGCTGGGCGAGGCCTTCACCACCGCGCTGGAGATCACCAACGAGCGCATCATCTCCCCGCTGCCCTACAAGCCGTGGCTCTACCGGATTCCCACCGCGAAGAACCTCGCCTTCCAGCGCTCCATGGTGCCGCTCAACCGCATCGTCGAGGGCATCATCGCCCAGCGCCGGGGCGGGGGCCGGCGGGGAGTCGCAGGACTTGCTCGGCATGCTGATGGCCGCGCGCGACGCGGACACGGGAGACACCTTCGACGACGTGCAGCTGCGCGACGAGGTGATGACGCTGCTGCTCGCGGGCCACGAGACGACGGCCACCGCGCTCGCGTGGGCGTTCCACCTGCTGGAGAAGAACCCGGAGCAGGAGGCGCTCCTGCACGAGGAGGTGGACCGGGTGCTCGGCGGGCGCATCCCCACGCTCGAGGACGTGCCGAAGCTGCGCTACACCAACTGCGTGTTCGAGGAGACGCTGCGCCTCTACCCCCATCTGGGCCATTCCGCGCGTGGCGGAGGAGGAAGACGTGGTGGGCGGCTACCGGATTCCCAAGGGGGACCTGGTGCTGCTGGTGCCCTACGTCACCCACCGTCACCCGGACTTCTGGCCCGACCCGGAGCGCTTCGAGCCCACGCGCTTCCTGCCGGAGAACAGCAAGCAGCGGCCGCGCTGGGCCTACCTGCCCTACGGTGGCGGACAGCGCCAGTGCATCGGCAACAACTTCGCGACGATGGAGGCGCAGTTCATCCTCGCCATGGTGGCCCAGCGCTTCCGCCTGCGAGGCACCGGCGCCCCCGTCACCGCCGATGCCCACGTCACCCTGCGGCCGCACGGCACCATGCCCATGCACGCCACGCGCCGCGAGAAGCAGCCCCAGTTGCAGAGCGCATGAAACCGGGAGCGCGGTCGCCCCCGGGCCACGCTCCCTCCCCGGCGGCTCAGATCCTGCAGTCGACGCCGCAGTTGTCGGCGGTGTAACCCGTGCCCTTGCGCTCCCCCACCGGCACACGCCATCACCGCAGACATTCACGTCCGCGAGGCGGATGCGGGTGGTGAGCGGCTTGTACGTCACACCGTTGTAGGTGCACTCGCTGTAGAAATTGCCGCTGGCATCCAGCTGGCAGTGCGCCAGGCACTGACCGATGCGCTGCATCTGGGTGCAGGCCGGGCTGCTCGCCGTGCCCAGGCCGAGCAGGCCGCACGGCCGCGGGGTGCTCTGCTCGGGCGACAGCGCGTCCATGTGGTTGCCGGCGAAGAGCACCGCACCGCCCGAGACGAAGAGGTTGCCGAAGAAGCACGCCTCGCGCTGAGCGAAGTTCATGAGCTCCTGTCGCGAGTAGGGGATGGTGCCACCCGCCGAGTCCTTGCCCAGCACGGAGATGGGGACATGTACCCCATAGTTGTTGGCGTGGGCCGCCAGACACGCGGAGATGACCTGCTGCTCGTCCAGGGTGGCCGGACTACCGGCCGCCCAGAGGGGAGCCAACCCCATGCCGCCTTCCCAGACATGGCGTACGCCCGTGGTCGGATTGACGAAGACGCGGACCTGCCCCTCGGGCACCGCGCAGCGCACCATGTACTTCATCAGCTCATCATGGCGCGCCAGGTTGCCGCCATCGGCGCTGTTGAACCAGATGATGAAGTCCGCGCTGTTCAAGCCATTGAGCGACAGCCCATTGAGCGACAACCCATTGAGCGACAACCCATTGAGCGACAACCCATTGAGCGACAATCCATTGTCTTCCTGAAACGCTTGCGACCTCGACTCCAGGCCCTGCGGCTCGTCGAGCGGTTGCTCCACGCCACAGGCCACGGCACCCATCAATGACAGCATCAACAACAATCGGCACGTCACCCCCCGTGACGCGGCCCCACGCCCGGCCATCCCGCTCCAAAGACTCCTGAAAGACGTGAACCCCATGGCGCAACCTCCGGCTCACGGCCATCTGGGTCTCACCAGGGGGCCGTGACCGCAGAATGCGGATGTACGGCCTTCCTTGCATCCACCGGAACTCAAGAAAAGCCCTAGCGGTGAGAGGTTTGACATCCAGGCCGTGTAGAGCCAGACGTTCGCGAAAGGGCGCGTCGGGTCTTCAACAGACAGGCACGGCCGCGTGTCTGACGAAACCGAATGCCATACACGGCGTCTCAGCGCGCGGAGACGGTGCGTTCAAGCGCGCCAGCGAACGCAAGCAGGGCCGCCGCGGTGGAATGCTCATCACCCACGGAGCCATCGGGCCGCTGACACGCGGCGAGCAAGGCCAGCAGGGACTCATGCGCGCCTCCACCGGACTCTCCCGCACACTGAAGGCAGAAGACCACTTCAGCCGCCGGTCCAGGTCCAATCCCTCGATGAGCTCGGGCGTGGCCGCCAGCAATTCCTCCGTCCACGCGCTGGCGTCCGGGGAGAGCAGCGGAGCACGCAGGTAGCGCGTGTCCAACAAGAACAGGTGGGTGAGCCAGTAGAGGTCCGCCCGGCGCGACAGGCCGCGAAACGCCCGCGCGGGCATGGACAGGCGCGCGTCCACACCTCGTGTGATGGCGATTTCACCCAGCAACCACCCATGAAGCCCATACCCCTCGTCATCGAGGTGCAGCAGGTAGTCACGCAGGGCCGCGGGTGCCAGGGGGCGGTGGACAAACCGCGCTCGCCCCGCACGTACTGGGCATCCACCCGGGACATGCCCACGTTCGGGGGCAGCCCGGCGGGCAACTCCAGGGACACCCCCGCGAGGGCCTCCACCGCCTCCTCCACGCGGGCGCCCAGCCCCCAGCGCGCGAAGACCCCCGGGGCGTGCCCCTCCAGCATGTGCAGCGTCAGCGCGCGCAGGGCCGGGACTCCTCGTCCTCCCCCGCCGTCAGCGCGAGGAACGCGCCCAGGGCGAGCTCCGCTTCCGCCCCCGCACAGGAGGCGGAGTCTCGGGAGGTCCCGGCAGCCGCAGGAGGGCCAGCGCTTCCGGGGTGAAGACGAAGGAGCCCGGCCCCGCCCCGAGCAGCCCCCGGCCCGCGGCCGCCACGGCCCGCCGGGCGTGGGTATAGCGCTCCCGGAAGGTGCGGCCCGACACCTCCACGCGGTACGTATCCAGCCGGCGCGCGCCGGTGCGCTCGGCGAGCGTCGCCCGGTATCCGCTCTTGAAGCAGAGGACGAGCGGAGCCTCCGGAAGCGGCGCCCGGTGCTGGCCGGGCCGGGCGGCCGCGCGCCGCAGCTCCTCGAGGACCTCCGCGGGAGCGCGTGACACGGCCCGCTCGGTGGACACGGCGGTCTTGGTGCACACATAGCCCACCCGCTCCTCCAGCCCCGCCCGCAGGACGTCGTCCCCCGAGACGAACACGGCGGGCACCCCCGCCTCCGCCGCCAGCGCCAGCACGAGCTCCGCCTCGGACAGCATCCGGCCCGTGCACGTCCAGACGCACAGCGGCCCCCCGGTATGCGCGCCAAGCCCCCGTCCCGGCCGCCGCGTGCATGCCCACGCACGCCACCGCCTGGACGCCCTCGAGCCACGAGGGCGCGAAGGATCCTCCCCGGAGCACGGCTCGGCCCCGAGGGGGAGTGATTCCTCGCCTGGGAAGGGAGCGGTGGAGCACGAGGCATCGCTCACCCACACGCGCTCGAAGCCCGCCGCCCGCAGGCCCTCCACGGCGGCGTTCACCTCGGCCATCATCCAGGCCCGGGCCTGGGCGGCCCCGGAGCCCCCGGAAGCAGCGCCCCGAGGGTGTCCACCCCCGCCACGCCCACCACGTCCACGACGAGCCACGCCCCGCGTCCGGTCATCCCTGCCTCCTGGAGGCCAGGATGCCGTGACCCGATGCTCAGTGGGAGACACCTTCCGGCCAGGCTTCTCCCCCCTGGTTTCGTCACGAGCCCCCTTGACCCCGGACCTTATAAGGAGGATGGCGGTGTTTCGGCCGGGGGCCGACCGCTCCCGACCTTCCATCCTCCCTGCTGGTACGACCATGAAGACCGAGTACGAGCGCCACGCCTCCGCACGGATGTTCGAGAACGACTTCCTCGAAGCCGCCTCGAAGATCCATCCCGCCACCCCTTCGCCTTCTACATCCCGCTCATCACGGGCCTGCTGGCCTGGGCCCTGTGGAGCGGGACGACCCAGGTGAAACAGGTCGTCCTGTTCGCGCCCCTGGGCTACCTCACGTGGTGCTTCATGGAGTACACGCTGCACCGCCACCTCTTCCACTGGGAGGGCAACGGTCCGCTCACCCGGCGCTTCCACGCCATCATCCACGGCTACCACCACACGTACCCGGATGACCCGCAACGGCTGGTGATGCCACTGGGCGCGAGCATCCCGCTGGCCATCGTCATCGCCGGGCTGTTGTGGCTGGTGGGCCGGCCGGACGCCACCATCCCCTACTTCTTCGGCATCGTCGCGGGCTACCTCGCGTACGACTACCTGCACTGGGCGGTGCACTACAAGAAGCCGTGGACGGCCTGGGGCAAGGCCCTGCGGGCGCATCACATGGCGCACCACTTCGCCTGCCCGGACAAGAACTACGGCATCAGCCACCGGTGGATCGACTCGCTGGTGGGCTCGCTGCGCGTGCGCGAGCAGGCCGCCGGGCCCGAGGCCTCCTCCAGCACGGCGGAGTAGTCCCGGGCGGCTCGTCGCGGGCGGGAGCCAACCCGCCCGCCGGGCGGCTCAGCGGGTGCCGAAGAGCCGGTCGCCCGCGTCGCCCAGGCCCGGCACGATGTAGCCGTGCTCGTTGAGCTTCTCGTCCACCGCGGCGGTGATGACGTGCACGTCCGGGTGGTGCTCGCGCAGGTTGGCCAGGCCCTCGGGGCAGGCCAACAGGCACATGAAGCGCAGACTGCCCGGCTTGCTGCGCTTGATGCGGGTGAGCGCCGCCACCGCCGAGTTGCCCGTGGCGAGCATCGGATCGCACACGATGACGTCACGGTCCGCGAGCTGGTTGGGCACCTTGTAGTAGTACTCCACCGCCGAGAGCGTCTTCGGGTCGCGGTACAGGCCGATGTGGCCGATGCGGGCGCTCGGCACCAGTTGCAGCATGCCGTCCAGGATGCCCTGACCCGCGCGCAGGATGGCCACCAGCACCAGCTTCTTGCCCTCGAGCACCGGCGCGTTCATCTGCGCCATCGGCGTCTCGATGGTCTCCTCCGTCAGCTTCAAGTCCCGCGTCGCCTCGTAGGCGAGCAGCAGGGAGATCTCCTGGAGGAGCGCACGGAAGGACGCCGTGCTCGTGTCCTTGCGGCGCATCAGCGTCAGCTTGTGCTTCACCAGTGGGTGGTCCACCACGGTGCAGTTGTCCGCGTATTTCATCGCGATCTCCCCTTCCCTCTTTCCATTGAAACTCAGAACACGGTTCCGTCGCTCTCGATGCGGATGGGCGGTGGGCCCCCCGGGCGTTTCTGGGCGGCCAGCTTCCGCCCCGCGCTCCACGTGCCGCCCTGGAGCACCTTGGCCAGCGGGAGCTGCTCGGCCGTCATCCCGAGCCGCTCGCGCACCCGCTGGCCCACCTCGTCCAGCAGCGCCACCGTCAGCGCCCGCCACTCCACGATGGGCTCCGCGCCCGGCTTGTACGCGTCCGTGAGCAGCCGCTCGTCCCGGGGCACCAGCACGCCCCCGTCCACCAGCAGCCCGCCATTGCGGTACTCGGGCAGTCCGGTGAGCGCCTCCAGTCCCGTCACGTGGAGGCCGCCTTCCTCCAGCGGCTCGAGCAACGAGTAGGTGAGCCACTGCGACAGCTTGTGGAAGGGCACCAGGGAGTCGGAATGATCCAGGGCCCCCAGCGCCGAGTGCGGCCACACGTCGCCCAGGTTCACCCCATCCAGGGTGATGCGGCCCGGCCAGATGGGCCCCAGCGACTGGAGCACCTGCCCCAGCACCTGCGTCGCCGTCACCTCCCGCCGGCCATGGGCCGCGAGGCGATCGAAGAGCGACCCGGGCCTGGGCAGCACCCGGCCCAGGCCGTGCAGCAGCTCGAGCCGTCCCTCCAGGCCGTCGAGTGGATTGTCCTCCGTCACCTGGAAGCCCTCCGCGAGCGCCTCGAGGCTCAAGCTCCGCAGGCCCTCGGCGTCGGCGCGCAGGGGGTGGGACGGATCCGAGGAGAACGCGCCCGCGAGGAACATGCGGAAGCTGGCCACGGCGAGGCCCTCGGAGCGCGCGTAGGTGCCGCCACCGGGCTCCTGGTACTTCCACCGAGGCCCGCTGCCCGCGTCCAGCAGCACGCTGGTGACCACCAGGTCCAACTTCGCCCGGGCGCGCTCGGCGGGAGGCAGCGGAGCGAGCCGCGCCTCCAGCTCCGCGTTGCGCCGGATGCCGCCCACGTCGAAGTGGCCCCAGCGGCTGTGCACCGGGATGTCGAGCGAGGGATAGGCCTCGCGCGTCACCTCCAGCACGTAGTCCGCCACGGCGGGCAGCCGCGCCGTGTCCACGCGGAAGTGCTCGAGCTGGCCCGCGAGCCCCAGCTCCAGCAGGGCCGGCACCGCTCGCGGATGGCGCGCGGGCCGAGCAGATAGGAGACAGCGGCCGCGGGCGCCTCAGGCATCGAGCGCCCTGCCCTTCACCGCCTGCAATTCCGTCTCGGTGGCCACCTTGCCGGTGGTGAAGTAGCCGGCGGCCTTCTTCGCCTCCATCTCCACCTTGGCGTCCGCGGGGATGAGCTCCTCGGGGATCGGCACGCGCTCGAGGATTTCGATGCCCGAGTTGACGATGGCGTCGTGCTTCATGTCGCTCATGGACACGAAGCGGTGGATGCGGGTGATGCCCAGCCAGTGCAGCGAGTCCGGCATCAGCTCCTGGAAGCGCATGTCCTGCACGCCCGCCACGCACTCGGTGCGGTGGAAGTAGGTGGCGGCCGAGTCACCGCCCTCCTGGCGCTTGCGCGCGTTGTACACGAGGAACTTCGTCACCTCGCCGAGCGCGCGGCCCTCCTTGCGCGAGTAGGCGATGACGCCCGCGCCGCCCTCCTGCGCCGTCTGGATGCAGACTTCAATCCCGTGCGTGAGGTAGGGCCGGCAGGTGCAGATGTCGCTGCCGAACACGTCCGAGCCGTTGCACTCGTCGTGCACGCGCACCGCGAGCGGGATGTCGGGGTTGGGAATGGTGTCCATGTCCCCGAAGAAGTAGAGCGTCTGGCCGCCGATGGGCGGCAGGAACACGTCCAGGTCCGAGCGGGTGATGAGCTCGGGGAACATGCCGCCCGTCTGCTCGAAGAGGCCGCGGCGCAGCGCCGCCTCGGTCAGCCCGAAGCGCTTGGCGATTCCCGGCAGGTACCACACCGGCTCGATGGCGGCCTTCACCACGGTCACGTCGCCGTTGGCGCAGAGGATCTTCCCATCCGGCTTGAGGCGGCCCGCGGTGATGGCGTCGCGCAGCTCCGGCATGTTGATGTGCGCGCGGGTGATGGCGATGGAGGGCCGGATGTCCATGCCCTGCTGCACGTGGGTGTGGAAGGCCTGCGGCGCCACGGCGCCCCACGGGTCCAGCGACACGATGCGGTGGGGATCACCCCAGGACTTGTGGGGGCCCACCTGCACGGCGGGCGCCGTGTTGGTGAGGTCCGCGCGGTGGTCCTGCGTGAGCTGGCCCGCGGCCACGGCGATGGCGCGGTAGATGGCGTAGGAGCCCGAGTGCGTGCCGACGGCGTTGCGGTGCGCGGGCTCGGTCAGCGTGGCGATGACGGGACCCCGGCGCAGGGGGTCCGGGTCCCCCCAACGGATGGGGAGCACCTGCGTGTCGCTGTCGGGGTGGGACGTGAGACGAATGTGGTTGCTGACCTTCTTGTCGGGCATGACTCGCCCTCCTTGGAACTCGAGATGCGAAAGGCGTGCGCGTCAGCTCATCCAGCTGCCGTCGGTGCGGGTGCTCCACTTCCGGGTGACCTTCTTGAGGTCCGTCCAGAAGCCGAGGCTCGCGACCCCCGTGATGTCGCCATGACCAAACTTGGACTCGCCCGTTCCCCCGAAGGAGAAGGGCTCGCGGGGCACGGGCACGCCCACGTTGACGCCGACCATGCCCACGCGTGCTCCCTCGACCACCGCCTGCGCCACCGCGCCGTTGGTGGTGAAGATGGAGGCCGCGTTGCCATAGGGCGAGGCGTTCTCCACCTCGAGCGCCGCGGACAGCGTGGGCACACGCACGATGGACAGCACCGGGCCGAACAGCTCGCGCTGCGCCGCCTCCATGTCCGGGCGCACCCCGTCGAGGATGGTGGGCCCGAGCCAGTGGCCCCCCGCCCAGGTCTCGCCCGCGGGACGCTTGCCGCGCCCATCCAACACCACCCGCGCCCCGGCCTTCTCCGCCGTGGCGATGGCCGTCTCCAGCCGCGTGAGGCTCGCCCGATCGATGATGGCGCCCATGCCGGGGCCGCACTCCAGCCGCGCGGCGCGCTCGCGCACCTGCTCGAGGATGTGATCCACGTGGCCCACCGCGAGCATCACGCTGGCCGCCATGCAGCGCTGGCCCGCGCACCCGGTGAAGGAGTCCACCACGGCCTGTGAGGTGAGGCCTCGTCCGCGTCCGGCGCGACGATGAGGTGGTTCTTCGCGCCGCCGAGCGCCAGCACGCGCTTGCCCCGCGCGCTGCCCTCCGCGTACACGCGCCGCGCCACCGCGGACGAGCCCACGAAGCCCACCGCGCGCACGTCCGGGTGGGCCACCAGGGCCTCCACCGCCTCGCGCCCGCCGTGCACCACGGAGAACACGCCGCGCGGCAGGCCCGCCTCCACCAGGAGCTCCCCGAGCGCGCACGCCGTGAGCGGCACCTTCTCCGAGGGCTTGAGGATGAAGCAGTTGCCCACCGTGAGCGCGATGGGAATCATCCACATCGGCACCATGGCGGGGAAGTTGAACGGGGTGATGCCCGCCACCACGCCCAGCGGCTCGCGGCGGAACTCGCAGGTGATGCCGCGGCTCACCTCCATGGCGCCGCCGGCGTCCAGGTTCTGCAGCGACAGGGCGAAGTCACACACCTCCAGGCCCTTGAGCAGGCCCGCGCGCGCCTCGGCCACCGTCTTGCCCGCCTCGCTCGCGGCCGGTGGGACAGGCGATCCAGGTGGGACTCGAGCAGCGAGCGGAAGCGCGCCATGAGCACGGTGCGCTCGCGCAGGGGCGTGGCGCGCCAGCCGGGCACCGCCGCCCGCGCCGCCTCCACCGCCTGGGCCACCCCCGCCTCGGACGTCATCGGCACCCGGCCGATGACTCCTCCGGTGTAGGGACTGATGACCTCGGCGAGCGGAACGTCTCGCGGAACGAGCCACTCGCCACCCACGAGGTTGCGACAAGTGACGGGGCTCTCGGGCAACTGGACGAAGGACACGCACTCCCCCACGGCGACGAGGATGTCTGGAAATCGCAGCCTAGCAGGAGGTCCGGCCCGACCTGAAATCCACCCCGGATCCGGGCCCCTGGGAGGTATTTTAACCGACAGCCGCTCATCCCGTGGGGCACGCCCGGCATCGGCTCGTGCACGCTCCCCCTGCCTGCCGCCAGACAAGGGCCCCGTCTCCCTGGAGTTTCTTCACCACCGCACGGGCAGGGTCTCGAAGCCTCGCACCAGCGGACCGTGGCGCGCGAGCCGGGGCGGGCGCTCCTCGTCCAGGCGCAGGCCGGGGAACTCCTCCAGCAACACCTCGAGGACGCACTCCAGCTCGTGACGGATGAGCCCCGCGTCCAGACGATGGTGCAGCCCGAAACCAAACGTCACGTGCTTCTGCCGGGCGGCGTCCCGGTGGAGCTCGAAGCGCTCCGGCGTGGTGAAGACCCGGGGATCCCGGTTGGCGGTGGCCACGTCCAGGAACACCGCCTCGCCCGGTCTCAGGGTGCGCCCGCGCAGCGTGAGGGCCTCCCCGACGACGCGGTACAGCACGGGCCGCGCGGGCTGGAAGCGCAGCGCCTCCTCCACGGCCGGACGGATCCTCGAGCGATCCACCCGGAGCATGCGCCAGATCTCGGGACGCGCGAGCACCTCGTGCAACACGTTGCCGAGCTGATCCGTCACGAACCCGAACTCGCAGACGAGGAGCAGGGCGAGCGTGGACACCCGCTGCACCGCGGTGCGCGCGCCCGGCTGCTCGACCTGGAGCATCCGGCTGAGCAGATCCTCGCCGGGTGCCCGGCGCCGCTCCTCGAGCAGGGGGGTGAGCCAGGAGAGCAAGCCCCGCGCGGCCCCCAGGGCGGCCCGCGCCGGTCACCCCGATTCGCGTCCGCGGCCGGTGAGTGGAAGTCCGCGAGCTGCGAGGACCAGGCGAGGAAGGGCTCCCGGTCCCGCTCGGGAACGGCGAACACCTCGGCGAGCACGAGCGCGGGCAGGGGCGCGCACACGGCCCGCACCACGTCCATCCGATCCTGCCCGCCCCGCCGCACCAGCCGCGTCGCGAGGCCGCGGATGACCGGACGACAGGCGTCGAGCATCTGGGGCGTGAAGCCCGGAGCGGCCTGCCGGCGCAGCGGCGCGACCTCGCGCCCCTCCCACGGATGCGCGGCGAACGTCTCGCGCAAGGCCCCGGCCAGCTCGGGGCTCAGCCCCGCAGCCGCGCGTCGAGCAGATCCTCATACGACGCCCCCAGCCGCGAGTCGCGCAGGCACCCCAGCACGTCCTCGTGCCCGCGGATGATCCAACCCCGCGACGCTTCCGACCAGGACACCGGCTCCTCTTCCCCCAGCGCCCGGCGCGGCGGCATCGGGTCGAACAGGGTCTCGCTCTCGCGGAGGGGGGACTGACGGGCCGCAATCGACATGGTCTTCCTCGCTGGCATCCATCGGGTTTTCACAGAACTCGCCTGCTATCCGGCGATTCCTCGAATGTAATGATTTGGTTGCATGGGTCGGGCCAGGAGGGGAAATCCCGCGCTGGAGAGCAAGGCGACGGTAAAGCGATGAGCGTGGCTGTAACCGGGAAGCTCCGAGCGTGGGTCGGTGAACAGCCGCCCCCCAGCGGGGCAGCTTGAAGCGGAGTGGAGGAGGACCCAGCGGGTCATATGTCACCCCGGAGTGGGCTCCCGGCGGAGGACATGGCGGGTGGTGGACGGAAGGAGGGAGAGGGAGGGGCGCGCGCGAGGAATCCCGTGGGCATGGGCCCCGCGGGTGTCGGCGCGGGGACAGTCGAGCCCCCATGGGAGGCGGGTGTCGCGCAACCCAGGCCCCCGTCGCGAGGGGGGTGTCAGAGGCAGGGGTCATAGTCCGGCCCGCTGGCGCTCTCGGGCCAGACGAGACCTCCATGTCCCACTACCGCCTCGCGCACGATGACGCCGTCGACTGGCTCCGGACCCTCCCGGCGGCCTCGGTCGATCTCGTCGTCACGGATCCCGCCTACGAGTCCCTGGAGAAGCACCGCGCGGTGGGCACCACGACACGCCTCAAGCGGGGCAAGGGCTCGACCAACGCCTGGTTCCCCATCTTCCCGAACGCGCGCTTCCCGGAGCTGTTCCAGGGGCTGTGGCGGGTGATGAAGCGCGACTCGCACTTCTATCTCTTCTGTGACGCGGAGACGATGTTCGTCGCCCGGCCGCTCGCGGAGGCCGCGGGCTTCCGGTTCTGGAAGCCGCTGGTGTGGGACAAGCAGCACATTGGCATGGGCTACCACTACCGGGCCCGCTACGAGTTCATCCTCTTCTTCGAGAAGGGCCGGCGGCGCTTGAGCGACCTGGGCGTGGCGGACGTGCTGAGCGTGCCGCGCATCCACCGGGGCTACCCGACGGAAAAGCCCGCCGGCTTGAGCGAGGTGCTCATCCGCCAGAGCAGCGAGCGCGGGGACGTGGTGGTGGACCCCTTCATGGGCTCGGGCTCGGTGGGCGTGGCGGCGGCGCGGCTCGGCCGGGACTTCCTCGGCACGGACATCTGTGTCGAGGCGCGGGTGCTCACCGAGGCGCGTCTGCGCGCGGAAGGAGCGCGGCCCGAGGCGCACGCCGAGCCCCCGCGGTTCATGCTCCAGAGCGGCTGAGGGGCTGAGCGGCTCACCGCGCGCCGCCCCGGCCACCTCGTCCGGAGAGCGAGGCCAGGACGGCGAACAACTCGAGCGGATCCACGGGCTTGGGCACGTGGCTGTTGAAGCCGGCGCGCAGCACCCGCGTGCGGTCCTCCGTGAGGGCGAAGGCGGTGAGGGCCGCCGCGGGGATGCCGCCTCCGGCTTCCAGTGGCAGGGAGCGCACCCACCGGATGAGGACCTCGCCTTCTCCACCCGGCCCTTCCAGGTCGGACAGCAGGACGTCGGGGGACAGGCGCGCGAGCGCCTCCAGGGCCTCGCGGGCGGAGGCAGCCACCGAGACACGGGCCTGACAGGACTCCAGCCACGTGCGCAACAGCTCCCGGGTGTCCGCGTCCTCCTCCATCACGAGCACGTGCAGGCCGATGAGCTCGGGAGGGCAGGACTCGGAGGCCCGTGCCAGCTCCAGCCTCGTGTCGCCCGGGGGCGGGGTGTTCGCCCGGCGCGAGGACGAGGCCTCGGGCAGGTCCACCGTGAAGGTGGCCCCCCGGCCCACGCCCTCGCTGGCGACGGCCACCGTGCCCCCATGCATCTCCACCAGGTGGCGCACGATGGACAGGCCCAGACCGAGCCCGCCGAACTTGCGCGTGGTGCTGCCATCGGCCTGACGGAAGCGCTCGAAGACATGCGGCAGGAAGTCCGGGGAGATGCCCTCGCCGGTGTCCGTCACGGTGAGGTGCACGAGCGCGCCGCGCCGGGCCATCTCCACCCGCACCGGCCCGACGGGGGCGTGAACTTCACCGCGTTGGCGAGCAGGTTCCACGCCACCTGTTGCAGCCGCTGCGCGTCGCCCATCACCCGGCACGAGGTGTCGAGCACGAGCCGCACCTGGATGTTCTTCGCATCCGCGGCGGGGCGCACCACCTCGAGCGCCTGCGCCACCACGGACGAGAGCTCCACCGGCACCACGTCCAGCTTGAGCTTGCCCACCATGATGCGGCTCACGTCGAGCAAGTCCTCGATGAGCTGGGCCTGGGCGCGCGCGTTGCGCTCCACGGTCTCCAGGGCGCGCTCGCGCTTGTCCCCGGACAGGCCGCCCATGCGCAACAGGCGCACCCAGCCGAGCATGGCGGTGAGGGGGTGCGCAGCTCATGGCTCACCGTGGCGAGGAATTCATCCTTGAGGCGGCTGGCCTCCTCGGCGGCGGTGCGCGCGGCCTTCTCGCCTTCGAGCAGGCGCGCGACGTCCTCCTCGGCGCGCAGCCGCTCCAGCCCCAGGGCGATGCTGTCCGCGGCGTGCTGGAGGGTGTCGAGGCAGCCCTGGGTGAAGGGCGCGCGCCCCCACCACCACCACCGCGCCCAGTGTCTTGTCCCCCACGCGCAGCGGATGGCCCGCGAGGCCCCCCAGGCCCTCGCGCTCCACCCACTCCAGCTCCGCCTCCCGCGCGCCCTCCCCGGGGGTGAACACGACGGGCGTGTGCGTCCGGGCCAGACGGCCCACCAGCAGCGGCGAGCCGAGTGGCACCTGGCCGAACAGCTCCTCGGGCGGAGCGCACGTGCCCGCGCTGGCCTCGGGCACGAGCAGCTCCCCGGCCTCCTGGAGCAACCACACCCGGGCGAGCGCCGCGTCCAGGTGCCGGGCCAGGGCCTCGACACACCGCCCCAGCATGTCCCGCCGGTGCGAGCCCCGGGTGAGCGCCAGCCCCACGTCCGCCATCAACTGGCCGAGGCGGGCCTGGCGCGACAGCACCGCCTCCACCTCCTTCTGCGCGGAGATGTCCTGCATCACGCCCACCATGCGCACCGGCCGGCCCGAGGCGTCATGGGAGACGTGGCCCCGGTCCACCACGTGGGTGTAGCGGCCATCCTTGCGCCGGAAGCGGAACTGCTCCTGCCAGCGCTGGGCCCCCGAGGAGACGGCAGTCGCGATGCCCCGCTTCACACGCTCGCGATCCTCGGGGTGGATGGCCTTCTCCCACCAGGAGTCGTCCAGGCGGATCTCCTCCCGCGAGTAGCCGAAGAGCGTCTCCACGGCGTCGTTCCACTGCACCACGTGGGTGAGCAGGTCCCAATCCCAGACGGCGTCCGAGGTGGCCAGGGTGGCCAGGCGGTAGCGCTCCTCGGACTGACGCAGCGCCACCTCGGCGCGCTCGCGCTCGAGTGCGCCCTGGGCCTCGCGCAGGGCACGCTCGACACTGGGCACCGAGCGCTCGAGCCGGTCCTTGAGGACGTAGTCCGTGGCGCCGCTCTTGAGCAGCTCGATGGCCCGGTCCTCGCCCAGCGCGCCCGAGACGAAGAGGAAGGGCGTGTCGGGGCAGGCCTGGCGTGCCGTGGCGAGCGCGTCGGTGCCGCCAAAGCCCGGGACGCTGTAGTCGCAGAGGATGACATCGAAGCGCTCACGGCCGAGCGCGGCGGTGAACGCCTCCTGGGTGTCCACCCGCACCACGTGTGCCGTCAGGCCTCCGTCCTCCAGGCGGGCCTGGATGAGCTCGGCGTCCAGCGCGCTGTCCTCCAGCATCAGCACGGCGAGCGGGCGCCCCGCCCTGGACGGAGCCCGCGCGGAGGTCTCCGGGTCCGGAACGCGCATCAGTGGCTGTCCTTGCGCACCGAGCCCGGAGGTGGCTCGTTGAGGATGGCCCAGAACAGCCCCAGCTCCTTGAGCGCGGAGGTGAAGGCGTTGAAGCCCACGGGCTTCACCACGTAGGCGTTGACGCCCAGACCATAGGCGCGCTTGAGGTCCGGCTCCTCCCGGGACGAGGTGAGCATCACCACGGGAATCGTCCTGAGCTCGGGATCGCCCTTGAGCCGGGCGAGCACCTCGAGGCCATTCAACTTGGGCAGCTTCAAATCCAACAGCACCACCGCCGGGTGCTCCTCGCCGCGACCCTGGAAGGTCCCGCGGCGGAAGAGGTAGTCGATCGCCTGCTGGCCGTCCTTGACCACGTCCACCTCGTTGGCCGGTGCGTCTCCTCGAGGGCGGCGAGGGTCAATTGCACGTCGTTGTCACTGTCCTCGACGAGAAGGATGCGCTTGAGGGTACTCATGTGGTGGAGGTCTCCGCTTCGGGCGGGCTCGCCCTGGGCAGGGTGAAATGGAAGGTGGCTCCCTCGTCCACGGCCCCCTCGGCCCAGACGCGGCCGCCGTGTCGGGAGATGATGCGTCGCACGTTCGCCGGGCCGATTCCCGTTCCTCGAACTGCTCGGACGTGTGCAGGCGTTGGAAGACGCCGAAGAGCTTGTCCACGTACTGCATCTCGAAGCCCACGCCGTTGTCGCGCACGTGGATGACCACCTCGCGGGGGGACTCCTCGGCGGACAGCTCGATGAGGGCCTCGCTCCGGGGCCGCGTGTACTTGAGGCAGTTGGACAGCAGGTTCTTGAGGACCAGCCGCAAGAGCGCGGGGTCTCCCAGCACCAGGGGCAGGGACGCCACGTGCCAGAGCACCCGGCGCCCCTCGGCCTCGGGAGCCAGCTCCGCGCGGAGGTCGTCCACCAGGGGCACCAGGTCCACCCGGCTGCGCTTGAGCTCGCCCCGCCCCAGGCGGCTGAAGGCGAGCAGATCATCCACGAGCTGGCCGCCCTTCTGGGCCGACTCCATGATGGTGCGCAGGTAGCGCCGCGACTTGTCGTCGAGGCTTCCCCCGGCGCTCTTGCCGAGCAGCTCGGCGAAGCCCAGGATGTGGCGCAGCGGCGCGCGCAGGTCGTGGCTCACCGAGTAGCTGAAGCTCTCCAGCTCCTGGTTGGACTCCTGGAGCTGGGCGGTGCGCTCGATGACCTTGAGCTCGAGCTGCGCGTTGAGCTGACGGACCTGCTCCTCGTTGGCGCGGCGCAGCCGGGAGATCTCCAGCCGGGCGCCCACGCGCGCCAGCAGCTCGCGCGCGGAGAAGGGCTTGATGAGGTAGTCATCGGCGCCCGCCTCCAGGCCCTCCACGTGCGCCTCCTCGCCGGCGCGGGCGGACAGCATGATGACGGGCACCGAGCGCGTGCGCTCCTCCGCCCGGAGCGCGCAGCAGCCCGAAGCCATCCAGCCCCGGCATCATCACGTCCGTGAGGACCAGCTCGGGCGGCTCGCGCAACGCGGACTCGAGGGCCCGCCGGCCATCCGCCACCGCCTCCACCCGCCAGCGCTCGCCCAGCAGCCGGGAGACGTACTCGCGCATGTCCGCGTTGTCGTCGGCGAGCAGGATGCGCGCGCCCCCGGTGGGCAGGGGCTGGACGCGCGCCCCCGGGAGGCGGTGACCGGCGCGGAGAACGGCCCGCCCTCGGCGCCCACCCAGCGCAGCGCTTCCTCGACATAGGCGTCGGCCCGGGAGACCGTCGGGGCGAGCGCGCGAGGAGCCCCGAGACGCTCGGGCGGCAGGTGCGCGTGCCCCATGGGCAGCGAGACGAAGAAGGCGGTGCCCTCGCCCAGGGTGCTCTCGGCCCGGACGGAGCCGCCATGCAGCGCCACGAGCTCGCGCACCAGCGCCAGGCCGATGCCACTGCCCTCGTGGGTGCGCGAGCGCGCGCCCTGGACGCGATGGAAGCGCTCGAAGAGCCTGGGCATCGCCTCGGGCGGGATGCCGGTGCCCGTGTCGCGCACGGTGAGCTCCACGTGCGCGCCCCGGGCCTCCAGGTGCACGGAGATCTCCCCGGCGAACGTGAACTTGAGCGCGTTGGAGAGGAGATTGAGCACGATCTTCTCCCACATATCGCGATCGACGTAGACGGGCGCGGGCAGCGGCGCGCACTCCACGCTCAGGCGCAGTCCGGCGCGCTCCACCGCGGAGCGGAAGGTGCTCGCCAGCTCACACGTCAGCTCCGCCAGGTCCATGAGGACGAAGGAGGCTCGATGCGGCCCGCCTCGAGGCGGCTGAAGTCGAGCAGCGTGTTGACCAGCTTCAACAACCGCAGCTCGTTGCGGTGGACCATCTCCAGCGCCGGGCCGCGCAGCACCCCGTCCGGCGACGCGAGCGCGTCCTCGGTGGGCCCGAGCATCAGCGTGAGCGGCGTGCGGAACTCGTGACTCACGTTGGAGAAGAAGACCGTCTTGGCCCGGTCCAGCTCCGCGAGCGCCTCGGCCCGCTTGCGCTCGACCTCGAACGCCGTGGCGGTCGACACGGCGCGGGCCACCAGCGCCGCCGCGCGCTCGGCGAACTGGAGGTAGTCCTCGTCGACGGCCCGGCGGGGGCTGGCGCCCATGATGAGGAACCCGGACGCCTCGCCCGCGCCACCCGGCAGGAAGGGGGCCACCAGCGCCGTGTTCGTGGGCTCCGGCCAGTTGCCACCGGGGGAGCGAAGCCGAGCCGCTCGGGCAGTCCCATCACCTGCTGCACACGGCCCGAGCTCGGGCCTCGGCCAGGGGCCAGGAGCGTTCTGCCCTTCCCCCATCGGGAGCCGCGCGGGGAAGGCGCCCGCGGGAAGTCCCGCCTCCGCGACGAGCCGCGCGTCGCCGTGCCCGTCCTCCACGAGGTAGAGCGCGCAGAAGGTCACGTCCGCGAGTGACGAGCCCAGCGTGCTCGCGGCCAGGGTGCAGGCGTCCCGGGCCGAGCGCGCCAGGACCACCCGCTCTCCCAGCTCGCGCAGCACGTGGTTGCGCCGCGCGTTGATGACCCGGTAGGTCGTCTCCATCACCGCGTTGAAGATGCCCTCGACCCGGCCGCTCTCGCCCCGGATGGGGCTGAGGGTGTAGTTGAAGTAGCACTCCTCGGTGTACCCATGGCGGTGCATGAGCAGGAGGCTGTCCTCGAGGTACGTCGCCTCGCCGGTCGCCAGCACCCGCGCGAACGACTCGCCGACGGAGTCCCAGATCTCCGGCCACACCTCGCGCCCGCCCTTGCCGAGCGCCCACGGGTGCTTGCCTCCGGCGATGGGGGCATAGCCGTCGTTGTACAGCATCACGTATTCCGGGCCCCAGTAGAGGTTGATGGGAAAGCCCGAGCCCAGGCAGATGCTGATGGCCGAGCGCAGGCTCTGGGGCCAGGACTCGATGGGACCCAGGGGAGTCTTCGACCAGTCCAGGGCACGCATCAGCGCCCCCGTGTCGCCTCCTCCCGAGAGGACCTCCGCGGCGGAGGTGCGTTCGCGCGAGGAGGCTCGCTGGCGGACGCCTTCATCGGGACACCTTCGGCCAGCCGCGAGGCTGCTCGGTCCACACCATCACGCATTCCCTTTCCGGACACCCCGGCGTCTGTCCGCCAGCGCCTCCGCGCACCACGCCCGTGCCTCGCATCATCCCCCGTGTCGGGTCACGAAAAGAATCCTGGAGACGAGCGACAACCGAGCAGTGAATGCCCGGGAGGACACATTCCCCTCCCGGAAAATGCGTGGTGCTGGCTGCTCGTGGGGCAGCCATCCGGAGCCCTCGCGTGGTGGGCGGCTACGTGCCGGCGACCAGACCCGGGGCGCGGGTGCGGCGGGCACGGCGCTGCTCGCGCAGGGCGCGCTGCCGCGACACCATGCCGTAGGTGATGCGGTAGCCGAGCCAGGCGGTGGGCACGCCCAGCATCAGACTGCCGAGCACCGGGCCCAGCACCACCTCCAGCGCATCGGGGCCGGAGAAGGACAACGTGGACAGCTCGAGCGCCGCGGACTCGGTGTTCGCGGACCGGAACGAGACGGGCAGGAGGTAGTGCGCCAGGGGACGGCCGACGACGTAGCACAGGCCGTAGAGCGGCGCGGCGGTGAGCGGGTTGGTGAGCCACACGCCCGCGAGGGCGGCGACGCGCGACACGTGGATATGCGCCAGACGGCGCAACAGCTCGGCGATGAGGACCACCAGCGGCAATTGCAGACCCAGCAGCGGCAGCATCGCCACGAACAGGCCGAGCGCCATGCCTCCGGCGATCTGTTCCGGTTGACCCGCGCTTCGCAGCAACCGCACCCGGGCCCGGCGCAGCTTCCTCTTCACGTGCTTCCACCACGACGACACGGTGCACCACTTTTCGCAGGCCGAACGGCTTCGGCGGCGTCGCCACATTAACGTGGAGCGCGCGCGTGCGCAGTCCCTCCCCGCTCGACGAGTCTGGCCGCCTGCCAGCGCATGACATTTGGAGAACGAAGGGTCCAACCGTTGGGGAACGAAGGATATGTCGCGCGGTGTTACACCCCCGCCGGGTGGCAGGTGCACGAGCGGCGCGACGAAGGCACCGACACGGCGCACGCCGCCTCCTTATCCTTCCGCCATGAAGCCCTCGAACAGGAACAGAAAGGGCCGGGCCCTCGGGGTGGCCGCCGCCGCGCTCGCGTGGGGGACGGTCGCCACGGCCCAGCCGCGGCCGGAGCAGTACCTCACCTTGCGCACGCCCCAGAGCGCCATCACCGCCCGGATAACGGGGGACAGCATCACCAGCGCCGACATCCAGCTCACCCGCCAAGGCCAGGAGCTGCGGGGCAGGATGTTCGGCCGGGTGGTGTTCCTCGACCTCGAGGCCGACGAGGTGGGGGGCACGGTGGGAGGCCAGCTCACCCGGCTGCACCTCCAGGAGCGGGACGGCGTCACCCAGGCGCGTGGCAACATCCTCGGCACGCTCATGAACCTCAGCCTGGGTCCCCAGTCGCTCACGGGCAGCGTGGGCCGCTGTGGGTATGACTTGAAGGTCACCCCGGAGGGGACGTACCAGGGCTCGCGCAGTTGTGGGGGCATGCCCCAGCGGCCCGTCGTCCTCACCCTGCCGGCGACCCTCACCCAGCAGGGTCCCGCGATGACCCTGACCACCCTGGCGATTGTCCTGGGCAACGCCTAGGCCCGGCGGCCCGCTCCGGGGCGAGGGGGAGCGGGAGGCTCCACGGCCACGGCATGGGCCCGGAGGAAGGTGTCCAGGTGGTCCTCCAGGAAGCGCTCCACGTCGAGCGGGCGGCAGCTCGCCCCCGACAGCTGCAACTGGTGCAGGAGGCCGAGCACCACCGGACACACCAGCTCCAGCGCGGCATGGCGTACGTCACAGCGGCGCAGCTCCCCGTCGGCGATGTGGCGGGCCAGACGGGCCTCGGCGGCCTGGAGCGTGGGCTCGAGCAACTCCTTCACGTACGCCGGCCCCAGCGTCCCGTGGCCCAGACCCGCGGACAGGCCGAAGGCGTGCACCGCGCCCACGCCCAGGCGCCAGCCGGTGAGCAGGGACTGGAGGAACCACTGGAGCGACTCGCGCACCGGGCCATGGGGCTCGGTGGCCGAGGCGAGCAGGTAGGGCAGTCCCCGCCGGTGCATGTCCGCCATCACCTCCATCACCAGCGTCTCGCGTGAGCCGAAGTAGTGGCGCAGCGTGGCCACGCTCACCTCCGCCGCCTCGGCGAGTTCCCGGAAGCTCGCCTGGGCTCCGTCCGGCGCGAGCAGCCTCAGGCGCGCGGCCTCCAGCAGGCGCGCCCGTTCCTTCTCGTAGTCCGCGTTGCGGCTTCCCTTCACCCGGGCCATGGCCTTTTGAATAAGCCGGATGTCGTACGGAATCCAACCTTCCTCCCCTCGCGACGTCCGCCGCCCTCCCCTTCGGCTTGAAATTAAATAAACCACTCGTGATATTCTATCCGGAGAGACTGGAGCGGGAGGAACGATGTTGGACGGATTCGCCCAGGAGGGCATGGCGGAGGTGTGGACGCCCGTGGCGATGTCACGCGAGGTGCGGGGCAAGCCGCTGGGGCTGACGCTGGCCGGGGAGCGCATCGTCCTGTTCCGGGATGGGCGGGGCACGCTGGCGGCGCTGAAGGACCAGTGCCCGCACCGGGGTGAAGCTGTCGCTCGGCAAGGTGGGGGCGGACGGGTGCCTGGAGTGTCCCTTCCACGGGTGGCGCTTCAACGCGAGCGGCTCGTGCACGCACATCCCCCTCAACGCGCTGCCCGAGGAGAAGCGCCAGCGCTACGCCGTCACGGCCTTTCCGGTGCGCGAGCGCGGGGACTCATCTGGCTCTACACGCGCCCGGGCGCCGAGGCCCCCGACGAGCCCTACGTCCCCGAGGCCCTGGAGAAGCCGGGGGTGCACGTGGGGTTCTACGCGGAGACGTGGAACGCGCACTGGACGCGGGCGATGGAGAACATGCTGGACTCGCCGCACCTGCCCTTCGTGCACCAGAGCACCATCGGCCGGGCGCTGCGCCGGAGGATGAAGCCGGAGTCGACGATGGAGGTGGAGGTGGAGCCCACGCCCACGGGGTTTCGAACCCACTCCAGCATGGATGGAGTCCCGCCCCAGGGCTCCCTGGACTGGCTGCGTCCCAACGGCATGCGGCTGAACATCCCCATCCCCGGGCGCCTCATGCAGTTGCACATGTGGTGCATCCCGGTGGACGCGAGCCACACGCGGATGCTGCTGGCGGGCGCGCGCGACTTCGTGCGCATGCAGCCGCTCGCCACCCTGGTGGACCGCTACAACACGCGCATCCTCCACGAGGACCGGGCCATCGTGGAGTCGAGCCACCCGGTCGAGGCGCCGCCCGTGTCCGAGGAGCGCAGCGTGGCGACGGATCGGGCCACGCTCGCCTTCCGCCGCTGGTATCACGAGCGCAAGAAGCAGCTCGCGCGCGCGGCCCCGGACGAGCCGGCGCCCACCCCCCTCGCGGTCTGATTCAGCGCCGCGGGAGCAGACGCTCCAGGACGTCGCGGTTGCGCGGGGCGAAGAAGGGCTCGCGCAAGAGCCGGGGCAGGGAGGACTTGTTCACGCACAGCAGGTGGAGCGCGTCGTTCCACTCCCCGAGCACGGCGATGGCGCGCACGTCGGGCGCCTCCCGGTAGAGGTCATTGAGGTTGTGCGCGAGCGCGGCGAGGTCCTCCACCTCCCAGCGCTCGGACACGTCGCCAGCGAGGATGTGGAGTTCCAGGACGGGACGCTCGCGCACGTCGATGACCTTGAAGCGCCGGGCGGCGCCGCCCATGGCGAGCGTGAGGGGCGCGATGAGCTCCTCGGGCTGAACCCCGAACGACACGGCGAGTCCACCGGCGAGCAGGCCCGCGTCCGACAGCCGCAACAGGGCGAGGTGGGGGGGCTCGTCGGAGCGGAGCACGTCGCGCGCCGCCTCGCGGTCCTTGAGGAGGCGCGCACGGTCGAGCGAATCCAGGAGGGAAGCCATGAGCCGCGCCAGACTACCTCACCGCTCCTCCGGGCGCGGCGTCAGTCGGTGCTCTCCCCGTCCCAGTACCCCACCTTGGCGGCCAGGGGGAGGTAGGCCTCCAGGGTGCGTGCGGCCTTGGCGCCTCCGGGCGCGGAGCCGGCCATCACGCCGATCTTCTGGGAGTCCGGGTAGACGAGCACATCCGGCTCGCGCTGGGTGGAGAACGCGAGGTAGCGCAGCGGCTGGGTGCCCTCGTTGAGGAGCTGGTGCGCGCACGCGGGCCCTGGGGGCAGCGCGACGTAGTCCCCGGCGGACACGGGGACGCGCTCGTCACCGAGCCGCAGCGTGCCGGAGCCCTCGAGGAAGAAGAGCGCCTCCTCGTTGGCCAGGTGGTAGTGGAAGGGCCAGGACTGCTTGCCCGGGAGCAGCTCCAGCAGACTGCATCCGAGCTTCTGTCCGTGCGCGGCGGCGCCGAGCTGCTTGCGCCGGATGGCGACGCGAGCGCCCTGGGTGATGTCGGTCCAGGGGATGTCTTGCGAGTGGACGACGTGCGAGGGGGACATGGCTCCTCCTGCTCAGCAACGGGTGGCGATGAGGGCGAAGACGCGGTGGGGGACGGAGAGGGACGCGCCCGGGAAGCGCTCGGCGAGCAGCGAGGCGAGCGCGGCATCGAAGCGGGCGACGCGCTCGGGCGGAAGCGAGGCCCCGACCTTGGCACTGGCCCGGCTGCGGCCACGCCGGGCTTCTGGGCTGTAGTCCACGGAGACATCGAAGGAGAAGCTCTCCAGGTCCACGAAGCCCGCGCCGGAGACATCCTGGAACCAGGCGGGGTAGATGCCGGCACCGTGGCCGAAGCTCCAATAGGGTGGCATGGGCCCCGGGTTGAAGGTGTCCATGAGCTGCTCGGTGGCCTCGACGACGTTGCCGGGGAGGAGATCCAATCGAAGTGGGCGATGACGAGCCGTCCTCGCGGAACGAGCAGCCGGGCGGCCTCCCGCGCGGCGGTGGCGCGCTCGAACCAGTGCCAGCACTGCCCGGCGACGACGAGGTCGGCCGAGCCGTCCGGCAACCCGGTGTGCTCCGCCGTGGCGAGCCGGAAGTCGATGGACAGGCGCTCGGCCTCGGCCATCCGGCGCCCCCCGTCGAGCATGGAGGCGGAGGGGTCCACCGCGATGACCTGGCAGCCATGTCGGGCGAGCCCTCGGGCCACGGTGCCCGTACCGGTGCCCACGTCCACCGCGCGCAGTCCGGAGCGCAGGAGACCCTGGCTCGCGAGCCGCTGGAAGAACGACTCCGGGAAACCCGCCCGGTACTTCACGTAGTCATCCGACGTCCGTCCAAAATCGACCTGCATGGGCTCAACCTCCGGACATGACTCGACAACGTGTCGAGTCGAGTCGACACTCCCCCGGGAGACGAGAGACATGGTTAAGGCGAGAGCGGTACCGGCTCAATCTCGATTCGACAGTCGACATGAGGAGCTGGTGTCCGCGCAGCAGGCGGCGGAGCTGCTCGGGGTGAAGCGGGCCACGCTCTACACCTACGTGAGCCGGGGCCGGTGCGGTGCGTGCCCGAGCCCGGGACGAAGGAGAAGAGGTACGTGCGAGCGGACCTGGCGCGATTGAAGGTCCGGCACGACGCGCGCGCGGGGCACGCGGCGGTGGCGGCGGGCGCGCTGCGCTGGGGCGAGCCCGTCATCGACTCGGCGGTGTCGCGGGTGGGCGCGGAGGGGCTCGCCTACCGGGGACACTCCGCGGTGCGGCTCGCGGTGGAGGGCCGGAGCCTCGAGGACGTGGCGGAGCTGCTCTGGACGGGGAGCCTGCCGGAGAGTCCGGTGCGGTGGCCCTCGCCCGAGCCGCCCCTGCCCCCCGCCTCGGTGGCGGCGCTGCTTCCCGGGGACTCGCCTCCGTTGGCGGTGCTGCTGGCGGTGGTTCCGCTGCTCGGCGCGTGGGACGCCGTGCGCTTCGCGGCCCCCGCGGAGCAGGAGCGGCTCCGCGCCCGGCGCCTGCTACGGCACCGGCGGCCTGGGTGGGTGGAGGCCATGCGCCGTCGCGGGTGGGCCGGGCGCTCAAGGAGCGGAGCGTGGCGGACTCGCTGGCGGTGGCCTGGGGCGTCACGGAGAAGCGCGCACCCGAGCTGCTGAACCGCGCGCTGGTGTTGTGCGCGGATCACGAGCTGAACGTGTCCACCTTCGCGGCGCGGGTGACGGCCTCGTCGGGGGCGGATCTCTACGCGTGCATGAGCGCCGCGCTGGCGGCGGTGTCGGGGCCCCTGCATGGCGGCGCGAGCGATCGCATCGAGGCCCTGCTCGACGAGGTGGGTCCCCCCAGCGGGCGCGCCAGGGAGTGCTCGAGCGGCTGCGGCGGGGCGAGAGCGTGCCGGGCTTCGGACACCCGCTCTACCCGGAGGGAGACCCGCGCACGCCGCCGCTGTTGGAGGTCGCGTACGCGCTGCGTCCGGAGCCCGTGGCGGTGCGGGTGTTGCGCGGGGTGGAGGAGACGATGCGGGAAGCGGGCTACCCCGAGCCCTCCGTGGACTTCGGCCTGGTGGCGCTGGGCTCGGCGCTGGGGCTGCCGGCGGGCGCGGCGGCGGCGCTGTTCGCGGTGGGGCGCGCGGCGGGCTGGGTGGCGCACGTGCTGGAGCAGCGCGAGCAGGGAGCGCTGTTGCGTCCACGGGCCCGCTACGTGGGGACGCCGGGCACGCCCGAGGCGTCGAAATGACAGAGGGTGCCGAGACCCGCGCAGTGGTCCATCCGGCACCCTCTCCTTCCCTCGGGGGGAAGCGCGGCTCAGACGTTGAAGCGGAAGTGCATGCAGTCGCCGTCCTGCACCACGTACTCCTTGCCTTCCACGCGCAGCAGGCCCTTCTCCTTCACCGACGACTCACTGCCGTACTTGATGAGGTCTTCCCACCGCATGACCTCGGCCTTGATGAAGCCGCGCTCGAAGTCCGAGTGGATGACGCCCGCCGCCTGCGGCGCCTTGTCGCCCTTGTGGATGGTCCACGCGCGGCACTCCTGCTCGCCCACGGTGAAGTAGGTCTGCAAGCCCAGGAGCTTGTAGCCCTCGCGCACCACCTTGTGCAGGCCCGGCTCGGTGAGGCCCGCGCTCTCCAGGAAGCCCGGACGCTCCTCCTCGGGAAGCTGCTGGATCTCCGACTCCATGGCGGCCGCCAGCACCACCACGCCCGCGCCCTCCTTGGCCGCCATGTCGCGCACCTGCTTCACGAAGGGGTCGGAGTCCTCCTTGCCGATCTGCTTCTCGCCGATGTTGGCCACGTACAGCACGGGCTTGTCCGTGAGCAGGAAGAGATCGCGGATGACGGCGCGCTCGTCGTCGGTGAGCTTCTGCGCGCGCACCGTGGTGCCCGCGTCCAGCCCCGCCTTGATGCGGTCGAGCAGCGCGAGCTCGGCCTTGGCTTCCTCGGCCGCCTTGCCACCCATCTTGGTGTTCTTCTGGGTGCGCTCGCGGCGCTTGTCCACGGTCTCCATGTCCTTGAGACACAGCTCCGTGTCCACCACGTCCCGGTCGCGCACCGGATTGACGCCGCCCTCCACGTGGGTGACGTTGTCGTCCTCGAAGCAGCGCAGCACGTGCAGCACCGCGTCCACCTGGCGGATGTTGGCGAGGAACTGGTTGCCCAGGCCCTCGCCCTTGGAGGCGCCGCGCACCAGGCCGGCGATGTCCACGAACTCCAGCGACGTGGGGATCTTCTTGAGCGGCTTGATCAGCGCGGAGAGCTTGTCCAGGCGCTCGTCGGGCACGGGCACCACGCCCACGTTGGGCTCGATGGTGCAGAACGGGTAGTTGGCCGCCTGGGCCCCCGCCGCGGACACCGCGTTGAACAGGGTGGACTTGCCCACGTTGGGCAGACCGACGATGCCGATGGAGAGGGCCATGGTGGACTCCTATACGTCCTGACGGAAGGGACTACGAGCGGCGCTCGGCCCCGCCCTTGGCGGGCGGCAGACCCTGCACGAACTGCTCGGCCAGGGCGCGGTGCTTGGTCTCGTCCAGCCGCTCGTTGAGCAGCTTGCCGGCCACTTCCATGGCCGGGTCCACCGTCATGGCCTTCACCTCGGCGATGGCCTTGGACTTCTGCTCCTCGATCTCGCGCTGGGCGGACGCCTTGAAGGCATCGGCCTCCTTGCGGCTCTTGGCCATCAGGTCCTCGCGGAACTTCTCCACCTCCTGCTGGTTGCGGCGCAGAAGCTCCTGGGCCTCGCGGCGGGCCTCGGCGATGGCCGTCTTCTGCTCGGCGAGTAGCTTCTCGGCCTCGGCGCGCTCACGCTTGGCGGCCTCGATGGAGCTGGAGATCTGCTTCTCGCGCTCCTCCACGAGCGAGAGGATGGGACCCCAGGCCTTCCAGCGCAGGATGATGGCGACGATGATGAAGGTGACGAGCGTCCAGAAGATGAGGCCCGGGCGGACCTCCACGAAGCTGCTGGCGGCGAGAACGTTGGGCAGGAACATGGCGGCCTTCAGGGGTACGGCGTCAGGGTGGCGGCCGGCGCCCCCCGCGTGAAGCGGAAGGGCGCCAGACCAGGAACTGCTTCAACGCGCCCGGCTCAGGCCTTGATGGCGAGCAGGATGCACACGACCAGCGCGAACAGCGTGGCACCTTCGATGAGGGCCGCGGCGATGATCATGGTGGTGCGGATGTCGCCACCGGCGGCCGGCTGACGGCCCGTGGCGTCCATGGCGGCGGCGGCGAGCTTACCGATGCCCAGGCCGGCACCGATGATGGAGAGGCCGGCACCGATACCGGCGGCGAGGAAGGCGAGCGCGAAGTTGGTCATGGGAGTGCTTCTTCTTTCTTGCGAAGGGGACCCACTTATCGGGGGGTCGTGACGGCCCTGGGGACTACCTCCGGCGGCCTTTCGAACCGCCAGGTTCTTTACATGTGGGCACGGCCGTGGTCGTGGCTGTGGCCCAGCTCCTTGCCCTCGGCGCCGTGGTCGTCATGGTGCTGGTGCGCCATGGCGACGCCCATGCCGATGAAGAGCGCGGAGAGCATGGTGAAGACGTACGCCTGCACGAAGGCCACGAACAGCTCCAGCAGGTAGATGCCCAGGGCGAAGGGCACGCTGACCAGGGCCACCGCGGGGTGGCCGAGCATGAAGATGAGGCCGAGCAGGAAGAAGATGACGATGTGGCCCGCCAGCATGTTGGCGAACAGACGGATGGTGAGCGCGAAGGGCTTGGTGAACAGGCCGAGCACTTCCACCGGAATCATGATGGGCCACAGCCACGGGGCCACGCCGCCGGTGAGGTGCGCCGGGTAGCCGCCCAGGCCCGCGGCGCGGATGCCGGCGATCTGCGTGAGGATGAAGGTGCACAGGGCGAGCGCCACCGTGACGCCGATGTTGCCCGTGGCCGTCGCCATCCAGGGGAACAGGCCCAGCAGGTTCATGAAGAGGATGAAGAAGAACGCGGTGAGCAGGTAGGGCGTGTAGCGCGGGCCCTCCTCCTTGCCGATGTTCTTGATGGCCAGTTCGTCGCGCACGAACAGCACGAGCATCTCGAAGAGGTTGGCCGAAGTGCCCCGGGGCACCAGCTTGGACTTGTCGCGGTTGCTGAAGAGCAGCACCGAGCCGATGAGCAGCACCGCCGCCAGCCACATCATCACCGTGTGCTTGGTGATGGACAGGTCCAGGCAGCCCTCGCTCCAGCCGGGGACGGCCTTGCCGTGCCCATCCGGCGTGGGGCGCGGCTCACAGGAGACGCCCGCGCGCAGCGGAATGCCGAACTGCGGCAGGTGGATGGGGATGTGGTTGTCGCTCAGGGGAATCTCGAACTCGTACTCGTTCGAGTCGGAGACGTGGTGGAGGATGTAGCCCGCCACGTCCTGCTCCTCTTTCTCGAGGTGCGATTGGGGCGCCGCGTGCTCGGGCGCCGCGTGCTCGCCCTCCGTGGGAGCGGCGAACGCCATGCCCGCCATCAGGCTGGCGAGAAGAACCATTGCCTTGCGCATCACTCGTCTCCGCCCGCCGCGTTCCGCGACGCGGCCATGACATAGCTCAGTTCAATCCACTGCAGCACGAAGTAGGTCCCGAAGAACCCCGCCACGAACGCCACCACGTCCCACTCCCGCCGCACCACCCAGACCAGCCCCACCACCACCAGGGCCGCCCTCAGCCCGAACACCACCGCCACCACCTTCAGCGCGGCCACCATGTCCCGCCGCAACGCCCGCCGCTTGAGCCACAACCCCAGCGCTCCCGTCCCCACCGCGAACAGCGCGCCCAACAACGCGCCCCGTCCCCACCCCACCTGCCCCGGCACCCAGAGCGCCGGGCCCACCGCCAGCACCGCCACCCCCGCCGACAACCCCGCGTAGGTGCGGAAAGACCGCTCGCCACCGCCGCTCACTGCTTCCTCTTTCCCAGCCGGGCCATCTCGTGCAGGAACCCGTAGAAGCCCGCGGAGATACCCACCAGGCTCAACCCCAGCATCCCCCACGGCGACGACCCCAACCCCTTGTCCAGGAAGTAGCCTCCCAGCACCCCGACGACCGCTCCACCCACCAGCTTCCACACCGCGGCGATGTACGGCTGGGCCGCCCGCATCTGCCGGGCCGTCTCCGACAACTCGCCGTCCTTCGTCTCGTCCCCAGGCTCCTTCTCCGCCATCGCCTCGACCAGCCTCGGGAAAACCACGGGTTCGCCTGCCCTCGCCCGCCCCGCCGTCCTCACACGCGGGCGCCGCTTAGCACTGAAGGCGCGCGCCGCGCAACTCAGACGCGCTGGGGGTCCAGGTCTAGAAGGAAGGCAAATGCCTGGGTCAAGCCGAAGTCCGGGCGCCCCCCACTGCGGCGCCGCTTCCCTCCTCCGGGCCGGAATGTCATCGTCCTCCCCGTGACGACGCCTGAAACGGCCCGGGGGGCACCTACGACCATCTGGATGCCCTGCCCTACGCCATGGTCGTGGTCCGCGACAGCCACATCATCCATGCCAACCCGGCGTTCTGCTCCTTGATGGGCTACCCGCGCGAGCAGGTGGAGGGCGCGTGCATCGAGCAGTTCTCCACCCACCAGGCCCCACTCATGACCGAGCGGCACCAGCGCCGGATGCGCGGAGAGCGCGTCCCGGAACTCTACGAGACGTCGCTGCGCACCGCCCGGGGAGAGTTGCGCGTGGAGCTGAACGTGTCCGTGGCCGGGCCAGACGTGCTGGTGTTGGTGCGCGACCTGTCCGACCGCCTGCTCCAGCGCCAGCTCCTGCAACGCATGGCCACCCTGGGCGCCTCGCTGCCCGGCATCCACTCCGAGCAGGAGGTGCTCCACCGCGTCTTCGAGGGGCTCGCCGCGCTGGGGCTGAGCCATGGCTACCTGGTTCCCGAGGGAGACCGGGTCCGGCTGGCCCATGCGTTCATCGCCGAACACACCACCCCCCAGGAGACCCGCTTCAACGGGCAGCACCTCGTGGATGCCCAGGGCTCGTGGAGTCCCCTGCTGCGGCACGCCTGGCGGGAGGAGCCGCCCACGCGGAAAGCCTCGCCTGGGAGGCGGACCAGTTCGTGGGCAAGGGCCGGGAAGAGCCGGTGCGGGCCTTCCTCGGGCTGCTGGCCCCCCTGCCGGCCGTGTGCGCCCGCATCGATGGAGAGGGAGAAGGGCACGCCCTGCTGACGGTGGCCGCGCGCTGGCTCAGTGAGGAGGAACTGCCCGCCGTGCGCCTCTTCGCCGCCCAGGTGTCCGCCGCCCTGGCCTCCGCGCGCATCATCTCGCGCCTGTCCACGCACAACACGGCGCTCGCCGCGCTCAACCGCCTGGCCGCGGTGGCCGCCACCGCCCGGGAACCCCGGGACATCTTCGAGCCGGGCGCCGCGGAACTCTTCGCCCTGCTGCGCTGCGAGGCCGTGAGCTTCCTGCTGTGGCTCGAGCAGAGCCATGAGATGCAGCTCGTCTGGCAACGGGGCCTCAGCGAGCGGGCGGTGCAATACTATTCGCGCTATCCGCTGGGCGGGACCATGGCCGACGCGGTGCTGCGCCAGGACTTCCCCCAAATGCGCTACATCGAGGAGTTCCCCGAGCCCACGCGCACCTATATGCGCGACGGGCAGCGCTCCGCCCTGGCCATGGCTCCCCTGAAGACGGGCTCGCGCATGGTGGGCACGCTCGTGCTCGCCTTCAAGGAGCGGCGCGTGCTGACCCACCTGGAGCAGGAAACCCTGCGCGCCATGGGCGTGCACTTCGCCGCCGCCATCGAGTCCCACCGGCTGCTGCAGGAGGTGCGCGGACGCGCCGAGGAGCTCGCGCGCCTGCACGAGGAGCTGCAGCGCACCCAGCGCCAGCTCGTGGAGCGCGAGCGGCTGGCCGCGCTCGGCGAGCTGTCCGCCGTGCTCGCCCACGAGGTGCGCAACCCCCTGGGCGCCATCTTCAACGCCCTGGCCGCCCTGCGCCGCTACCAGGAGCCCGACAGCCCGGGGCACCTGCTGGTGGGCATCGTCTCGGAGGAGGCCCACCGCCTCAACCGGCTCGTGGATGACTTGCTCGACTTCGCCCGTCCCGCCCAGCCCCAGCCCCAGCCCATCCCCCTGGCGCACCTGCTGGAGGAAGCCGTGAACGCGGCCTCGCCCGCCCAGGCCCACGTCCAGGTGGAGTGGGCGCTGGCGCCGGACGTGCCGCCCATCCCCGTGGACGAGCGGATGATGCGCCAGGCCTTCCTCAACCTCGCCCTCAACGCCGTGCAGGCCATGCCCCAGGGCGGCACGCTGCGCGTCTGCGCGCGCCGCCGCGCCGAGGGCCCCGGCGCCATCGTGGAGTTCACCGACACCGGCCCCGGCATCCCCCCACCTGCGCGCGCGCCTCTTCGAGCCCTTCTTCACCACCAAGGCCACCGGCACCGGCCTGGGCCTCGCCATCGTCCGGCGCAACCTGGATGCCCACGGCGGACAGATCGCCATCGACTTTCCCGCCACCGGCGGCACCACCTTCCGGTTGGAGCTCCCCGCGGCCCCCGAGCCCCAGGGACCGCGGCAGGGCTGAGCTGCCCGGCCGCCCATTGGACAGACATTCGCGCGCCCGTCCAGCCGCCTGCACTCCTTGCGGCCTGGTACGTTGCCCGGCGGTCATTTGACACACCCTGTCAAGGGATTCTTCCGAGGCTCTCTGGTCATCCGAGCATGGGAGGAATAAGAAGAAGCGGCCCAGGTTCCGTTCCCGCTCGTTCGGTGTGATCCGGTGCCCCATCGCCCTGGGAACCATGCATCCGGGCGCGATCGCGCCGAGCCTCGTGTCCAAATTCCGGAAGGTGTCGTCATGCGTCTACTGCTCGCAGGGACTGTCGCGGTGTCCACGCTGCTGTGGGGGGTGGTGCCCAGGCGGCGGAGGGGTGTGGCTCGACCGCCGCCGGATGGAACGCACCCAATGGCGCGGTGGTGTTCAACCGGGGCCCCGGTCCCATCCGCTCCGTGCTCGATGCGATTGGCGAGTACCGCACCCACTCGATGCTCTCGCATGGGCCCGGCGCGGGCGTGACGCACGCCACCATGGCCACCCCCAAGCAGACGGACTGGCCGGGCGTGTGCGCCAAGCCGATGAATGGCCAGCAATTGCAGTACGGCTACCCGGGCCTGGAGCAGATCAACCAGGGCGGCATCTACAATTACATGTACACGGATGACGGCACCGAGTGGGCCGGCTGGCAGCAGGGAGATCCACCCAGGCCGCCATCATCGGCGACGCCATCTGGTACAACCACCCCTACGTCAGTGACGTGTCCCACGTGGATAAGGGCCGGCCATCGACCGGCCCCTGCGCCATGGGCAGCGCGTCAGCTACTCCCTCTTCCAATACCGGGACCTGCAGGCCTCCAACCAGGTGCCGGGTGACTCGGTGAACAACGGCATGGTGTGTTCCACCTTCCTCGCCTACGCGCACAACTACGCGGGCCGCGGACGGGTGACGCCCCACACGTACTCGCACGAGGCGATCGCCAACGCCTCCAACTCGCTCTACACGGGCGTCTACAACCAGTGCAAACAGTCGCTCGGCTGGTTCATCAACGCGGCGCTCACCATCGCCTGTCCCACCTTCAACGTGTGTGGCAACGCCGGAAACCAGGCCGCCAACTGCATGTCCACCAACCTGTGTGACAGCACGGAGGGTGGCTACTGGAAGAGCGTGCGCGATGATCCCAACGCCACCGCCACCTCCATCAGCCCGGATCGCATCGGCGGCTGGGGCGTGCACCCCATCAGGAACACCGTCTGGGGCGTGGACTACACGCATGAGCTCCAGTGGAACTCGGGCGGCAACGTCTACGGGTGCTGGCAGTAGCTCCCCCTTCCGCACAGGACGCTCCCCCGAGATGACCTCGACCTCCGAGAACCGTTCCCGGCGCCCCGGACGCCCGACCTGGGTGCTGCTCGCGCTCCTCGTGCTCGGAGCCGCCGTGGGCTGGTGGTTGTCGCGCGCGGAGCCAGACGCGCCGCCCGCCGTGACCCAGGCGCGCACCCGCCCCGCGCCGTCCTCCGGCGACACGGCCTCCCCGGCGCCCCTCGCCGCGGCCCCGGCGCCCCTCGCCGAGGCTCCGGCGCCCCAGGCGCCCACCCCCGCGCTCCCCATCGTCGACGAGGTGCGCGTGGAGAAGGAGGAGGTGTGCTCGGGCGAGGAGAACCTCGTCTCCGTGCGCGCGCATACCCCGGATGGCAATGACGCCTACCTGCACTACACCGTGGGCGACGGCACCGGCCAGCGCATCCCCGTGCGCGTGTGGCGCGACGACACCGGCGCCTACGAGCTGCCTCGCGTCACCGTCTTCACCAAGGACAACGTGTCCGTCACCGTGCCCCTCCCCACCTACCGGGTGAAGGACTGCGAGCCCGAGCGGCTCGTGCACGTCATGTCGCGGCGCCTGCCCAACTCCGAGGCCGACTACGAGTTCTTCGCCCGCGTGATGGACAAGCCCGTGGCCCCCGGACAGCCCGCCCCCAAGCCCTTCGTCCCCACGCGCTTCGTGTGGACCTTCGACGACTCCGCCACCGAGACCACCTCGGGGCCCCTCGTCTCGCATGCGCTCGCCCCGGGCCCGGGCCTCGGCGGCCAGTACACGCAACACCTCGTGCGCGTGGATGCTTTCGATGCCTCGGGCCGCAAGGAGACGGGCCGCTCCTCGCTCCAGGTGCTCAACACCTCCTTCGAGAACTTCGACAAGAAGGGCATCGTCACCCTGTTCGCCGCCGGCACGCCGCGCTTTCCGTGCTCGACGCGGACGGCGTGGTGCGGCAGACCTTCCGCCTCTCCCACCACTTCCGCGGAAGCGTGCGCCTCACCCGCGTCACCACCACCCGCGCCTTCATCGGTGACAAGAATGGTCCGCCCCCCGGAGCATGTGGAATCCGCGACCCTGCCCGTGTCCGAAATCCCCGAGGGCCCGGGCACCGAGGTGAAGCTCGCCTTCGACACCCAGGCCGAGCCCGGCGTCTTCTCCATCACCTACGCCCTGGAGGGCGTGAGCGCCGACGGCCACCCCGCCCGCGGCACCTTCTCCCTCATGCGGCCTCCGCCCCGCCCCACCCGCGACAACAGCACCCCGATCTCCAACCCCGTGCTGCTCGCCAAGGTCAAACGCGCGCGCGAGCTGCTCCACCAGGAGTTCGTCACCGACGAGGATCTCCTCCGCCTGGAGCGCGAGGGCGCTTCGCGGACCTCCAGGCGAGCGCTCCGCCACCCGCCACGGCACGGCCCCCCGCTCGCAACCCCGGGCGCTAGCGCCTCCCGGTGGCGCGGCGCGGGGGAACGCGCCATGCTCCACGCCCTGGAGGTCGTTCATGTCCCTCTTCGAGGCCGTGGTGGCGGGAGATGTGTCGCGCGTGGAGGCCCTGCTCGCCGGGGGCGCCGATCCCAACCCCTTCGACTCCGAGGGCCGCACCCCGCTCATGCTCGCCGCCGAGCGGGGCGAGGAGCAGCTCGCGCGGGTGCTGCTCGCCGGGGGCGCGGATGCCTCCCTCACGGATCGCCTGGGCGAGTCCGCCCTCACCAAGGCCGCCGCCCATGGCCACCGCCGGCTCGCCGCGCTCTTCTATCCCCATGCCTCGCCGGACGAGCAGGACATGGCGCGCGCTGCTCCAGGTGGGCTCGGACTTCTTTTCGATGCCGAGGGAAGCACCGCCTCCCCCAGCGGGCTGATGCGCAAGCTCGCCTCGGCGAGCGCCTACGTCTCCCAGAAGCTCGGCGACGACGTCCCCACGCAGCGGCTCGAGCGGCTCGAGCGCGCGGAAGCACGACAAGAAGTCCTGAGCGGCCGACGGCCTCAGAACTGGTTGGCGCGTGCCTGCTCGAAGGGCACGCGGTGCTTGAGGTACGTCTCCTGGATGCTGTGGTTCTTCACGAGGTTGAGGCCCCCGTCGCCGAAGCGGTGCACCACCGCGCCCTTGCCCGCGTCCTTGAGGAAGCTGAGCGGATCGAAGCTGCCCCCGAGCCCGGTGAGCGTGGGCACGGCGTCGCGGTTGTTGATGTAGTGCACGTACTGGGGCCCGTCCGGGTACTTCGTCGAGGCCGCCCCGAAGGTCTCCACGTTCACGCGGCCCATCGTCTTCTCGACGTCGGCCTTGCTCATCCCATCTTCGATGCGCAGCCGGTTCTGCACGTCGAACAAGGCCCGCGCGGTGATGAGGCCGCCCTGGCTGTAGCCCATGAGGCTCACCTGCCGGCCCGCCTTGATCTCCGAGTAGACGGTGTCCGCCAGCGTGTCCACGGCCGGGTTCTTGCCCTTGTCCAGCTTGTCCTTCACACACTGCGCCAGGTCCGCGATGGCGCCCCCGGTGGCGTTGTGGATGCCGATCGCCTTCGCGCCCGACTTGTCGGCGATGGCCTGCAGGTCGCTGGACTGGTTGGCCAACGGCGTGAGGATGCCGTTGACGTAGATGATGGTCTTGTCCGGGTTGGGGTTGTTGCGCGGCGTGACGCCCGGAATCTGGCTCAGCGGCGTGCCCGGCGCAAAGACCGGCCCCCGGCGCCCACGAGCATGCCGTCCAGGTCCTTCTCCTTGGGCTTGCCCGTCCCCGACAGGGACACGGGCTGCGCCGTCGGCGCGAGGAAGGCGTCCGACTTCGCGGCCAGCCCCTTGGTGGTACCGGCCACCGGGGGCTTCACCGTGTTCGGCGTGGGGGTCGCCGTCGAGGGGGTCTTCTCGAGTCCCTGGCGGGCACCCGTTCCAATCGGAGAGGAGAGGTTGCGGTTGCGATCGATGCTCGACACGGGGGGCTCCTGCGAAATCGCTGAGAAATCCGTCTCTTGATTCTCTCTGAAAACGAGAAGGAGTTGCGTGGAGCCCCGCACTTTCCACCGATCAGTGGACCCGGCCCGGCGGGCGAGCGCTCCCTGGAGCCCTTCCCCTGAGCCCCCGGAGGGTCCGGGGCCGGACAATCCGGACAAAACCGACCACTCGGACGGGCGACGGCCTCTCCCCAAAACCAGGGGAAATCCCATTTTGGGGCGCCCACCCGCCTTGGCGGCTGAAGGTGGAGGACACACCTTGTAACGAGACGCACCACCCCGACTCCGGGGCAGGTGCGAGGGCGGAAGCGGAAGGAGAGCGGCCATGTACGAAAGCCTCAGCGGTCCGTGGCAGACAAGGGGCGCGCTCTCGACCCGACGGCACGACAACACCCTCGCCAGCGCCCCTTCATCCCTCGCGCACTACATCCACCGGCTCCGGCAGGCCCACGCCCGGGGCGGCATGCGGGCCATCGAGCAGGTGATGCGTGAGGGCCGCCTGCCGCGCGCGCTGGTGGAGCCCTATGCCCTGCTGCAACCGGGCCGGTACACGCGCACGCTCGTGTACCGGGACGAGGACATGGAAGTCCTCGTGCTCGGGTGGGGCCGCGGTTCGCGTGCGCCCGTGCATGGGCATGACGGCCAGGACTGCTGCCTGATGACGGTGGCGGGCGAGCTGGAGGTGGAGGACTACCGGCTCGTGGCGGGAGGCAAGGCGCCGGGCTACGCCCTCGTCGAGCGCGTGGGTCCTCGCCGCACCCTGCTGCCCGGAGCCCTGGACTCCCGTGACGCCCTCCAGGATCTGCACGCGGTGCGCCCGGGAGCGCGCAGCGGCCGGCCATCTCGCTGCACGTCTACTGCCGTCCCATCGATGCATGCCTCGTCTATGACCCCCTCCACTCAAGCTGTGAACTGCGCCAGTTGCGCTACGACCGAGCCATGAGCCTCGCCGACCCCGCCGCCTCGCGCACGTCCGCCTCCCAGGCCGTCCAGCCCACTCCGGGACCCTTCTCCCGCCTGTGGCGCACCCTGTTCCGGCGCATGCGCCGGTGAAGGAGACCGTGAAGGAAACGCTGGTGCCCGCCCGGGTGGGCGAGGACTCGGCGAAGATCGCCGTCAAGGGCATGCAGCACCGCTACGCCAACAAGGTGGTGGCGCTCCAGGACGTCAACCTCAACATCCGCTCGGGCGAGTTCGTCTGCCTCCTGGGCCCCTCGGGCTGCGGCAAGTCCACCCTGCTGTACGCGCTGGCGGGCCACATCCGCCCCACCGGCGGCCACGTGCGCCTGGACGGCAAGGAAATCCAGGGCCCCGGGCCGGACCGCCTGCTGATGTTCCAGGAGGCGGCGCTCTTCCCGTGGCTCACGGTGCGGCAGAACCTGGAGTTCGTGCTCGCCGCCCGGGGCCTGTCCAAGGCCGAGCGCACCGAGCGCGCCAGCCGCTTCATCCGCTACGTGCAGCTGGAGGGCTTCGAGAACACCCTGCCCCATGAGCTGTCGGGCGGAATGCGGATGCGCACGGCGCTCGCCCGGGCGCTGGCGGTCAACTCGCAGGTGATGCTGATGGACGAGCCCTTCGGCTCGTTGGACGCGCAGACGCGCCAGCACATGCACGAGCTCTTGCAACGCGTGTGGATGGAGACGCACAAGACGATCGTCTTCGTCACCCACGACGTCACCGAGGCGCTGATGCTGGCCAACCGGGTGGTGGTGATGGCGCCCCGGCCCGGACGCATCCTCCAGGACCTGGAGGTGCGGCTGCCCATGCCCCGGGGCCGGACGACCCCGCCCTGGTGGAGCTGGCGCGGCGCATCCGCGTGATGCTGAAGGCGAGCGAGTCCATGACTGGCCCGGGCGCTCCGGGAGAACGGGCAGTGCACCATGAAGGCGTGGCACCTGGGACAAAAGCTGATGGTCCTCGTGGGGTTGTTGGGAGCGTGGGCGCTGGTGGCCCACTTCGGCCCCTGGCCGCACCACCTGTTCCCGGGCCCGAGGGCGGTCGCTGACAGCCTCTGGGAGATGACGTGGGATGGGCGGCTGTGGGACGCGCTCGTGCGCTCCCTGGGCCGGCTCGCGCAGGGCTATGGCATCTCCGTGCTCATCGGGGTTCCCCTGGGGCTCGCCATGGGGCGCATCGCGCTCGTGCGGCGCACCCTGCGGCCCCTGGTGGTGGGCCTGCAGGCCCTGCCCTCCATCTGCTGGCTGCCGCTGGCGCTCTTGTGGTTCGGCCTGACGGAGACCTCCATCATCTTCGTGGTGGTGATGGGCTCGGTGCTGGCCATCTCCATCGCGGTGGAGGACGGGGTGATGAGCGTGGACCCGCTGCTCCTGCGCGTGGCCTCCACGTACGGCATCCGCGGCGCGCGCTTCTACGGCGGCGTGCTCTTGCCCGCGGCCCTGCCGGGTATCGTCACCGGGCTCAAGCTGGGCTGGAGCTTCGCCTGGAGGGCGCTCATGGCCGGAGAGCTGCTGTACGTCTCCGGGGGCCTCGGCCAATTGCTCACCATGGGACGCGAGCTGATGGAAACGGCCCAGGTGATGGCGGTGATGGTGTGCATCATCCTCGTGGGCACCCTCATCGACCGGGTCCTCTTCCAGACCGTGGAGACGCGCGTGCGGCGCCGCTGGGGTCTGGTGTCGGGGTGAGCGCGCTCGCGGTGGTTCTCCGTGGAGGGGCCCTGGAGCCCGCTCCACGCTCGGAGGCATATGCGCGGTGGACTTCTGGCGGTGGGTCTCTCGGTCCTGTGTGTGGCGGCGGCCGGTTGCAAGAAGGAGCAGCCGGCACGGGGAGCGGCGGCGGAGCAGGACGCGGCGCATCCGCTCCGGGTGGGCTTCTTCCCCAACATCACCCATGCCCAGGCCCTGGTGGGCAATGACTCGAGGGCCTTCCAGCAGGCCGTGCCGGGCCTGGAGATGAAGATGTTCAACGCGGGCCCCGCCGCCATGGAGGCGCTCACCGCCGGCTCGCTCGACGCCTCGTACGTGGGCACCGGGCCCGCCATCAACACCTTCCTCAAGGCTGGACGGGAGCTGCGCGTCATCGCCGTGGCGGTGGACTCCGGCGCGGTGCTGGTGACGAAGACGGCGCGCACCCCCGCCGAGCTCAAGGACAAGACGCTCGCCAGCCCCCAGCTCGGCAACACCCAGGACATCGCGCTGCGCCACTGGTTGGGCCAGCAAGGACTGAAGGTCAACCGGGACGTCACCGTCACCCTGTCCAATCCGGACATCCTCGGCCTGTTCATCCACGGCAAGCTCGAGGGCGCCTGGGTGCCCGAGCCGTGGGCGCGCGCATGGTCGCCGAGGGCGGAGGCCATATCCTCCTGGACGAGCGCCGGTGTGGCCCCAGCGGCGCTTCCATACCACCGTGCTCGTGACGACACGTCAGGCGCTCGAGCAGCAGCGCGAGCCCCTCAAGAAGCTGCTGCGCGTCCACGTGGAGCTCACCCGGCAGTGGCAACGCGAGCCCGAGACCTTCATCCCCCGCGTCAACGCGGCCTTCGGCAAGGTGACCGGCAAGCCGTTGGCCGAGAACATCCTGCGCGATGCCTTCTCCCGGCTCGAGCCCGCCATGGACGTCATGCCGGATCAGCTCCACCAAGCCGCCGAGCACGCCCGGCAACTGCGGTTCATCCCCAGCTCGGACCTGTCGGGCATGGTGGACACCTCGCTGCTGGAGGAGGTGCTGCGCGAGAGCCCAGCGCCCTGAGCCAGGAGGTGAGGGGACAGGAGACGGCACGTCCGTCTGGCTGGTCGAATCGTGAACATTTCGCCTATGATTGCGTGGGAGAGCCTGCCCCTCTTCTCGGAATGACCCTGAAGGAGGACGAGGTCGCCCTTGCCTGCTGCCCGGAACATCGAGATCGACGACTCGCTCTGGCCCCTGCTCACCATCCGGTACAGGGGAGTCACGACGACTTCGCAATACGCGGAGCTGCTCGCCGCGAGGAGCCGGTACCTCGATCGCCGCGAGCGGCACCTGATTCTCCATGACATGAGCCAGTCGAGCAGCACCAACTCGGCGGAGCAGCGCCGCCTCCAGGTGGAGTGGATGAAGCTGGAGGACGCGCGGATGCGCCAGTTCGTGGTGGGCATCGCCTTCGTCACCGACTCCCTGCCGCTGCGGCTGCTGTTGAGCGTCATCCAACACGTGCGCCCCCTCACCATGCCCCATGCCATCTTCCCCCGAGTGTCCGAGGCACTGCCCTGGATCGTGGCCCAGCTGCGGCAGTCCGGACTCGAGCTCAGGGGCCCCTCGCTCCCCGCCCACTTCGGCCTGGAGCACGGCAGGAGCGTGGGCTGAGAAGAGGTGCGCCCCCAGGGGAGGCGCGGTAGGAGGGGCCCATGAACGACAAACCTCGAGTCCTGCTCGTGGGAGCCGGAGCCGTGGGCGGTGTTCGGCAAGTACCTGCGGGCGGCGGGCGGTGAGCTGTCCTTCCTCGTGAAGGAGAAATACGCGGAGGAGGCCCGGCGGGGCTACACGCTGTACGAGCTGGGCTCTCGCCAGCGCGCGCCCGAACCCACCCAGCTGTCCGGCCTCGACGTCCTCGTGTCGGCGCCGGAGGCCGCGCGGCGGCGCTTCGATCAGGTGTGGCTGTGCGTCTCCTCCACGGCCCTGCGCGCGGGAGACTGGGTGGAGCAGCTCGCCCGGCACACCGGGGACGCCACCTGGGTGATGCTCCAGCCCGCGCTCGACGACCGCGACTTCCTCCTGCGGTTCATCCCCCCCGAGCGGCTCGTCTCCGGGATGATTCCCTTCCTGAGCTTCCACGCCCCCCTGCGGCCGGAAGACACCTTCCCCCCTCCGGCACCGCCTTCTGGTTCCCTCCCTGGCGCGGGGGCTGTTCAGCGGCCCACCGGAGCGCCTCGGGGCCGTGCTGCGCACACTCCGGGCCGGGGGCTATCCGGCGCGCGCCACCGGGGATGCCACCCGCGCGGCGGCCCTTCCCACCGCGGTGCTGACCGTGACGGTGGCCGGGCTGGAGGCGGCGGGGTGGAGCTTCGAGCGCTTCCTCCAGCCGGACTCCCTGGAGCGGGTGCATCGCGCCGCGCGGGAAGCCGTGCGCATCGTCGCCCGGCACACGGGGGCCTCCGCCGCGCTCGTGACGCCCCTGCTGCGGCCCGCCCTGTTCAAGGCGCTCCTGCCGGTGGCCTCCCGGGTCGTGCCCCTCGATCTGGAGACCTACCTGCGCGTCCACTTCACCAAGGTGGGCGACCAGGGCCGGGCCATCCTGCGCACCTACATCGCGCTGGGCAGGAGCGCGGGGCAGCCGGTGCGCTACCTCCAGGAGTTCCAGGGCTGAAGCGTCAGTGCACGGCGGACTGGGGCACCAGGGCGGGCCCGTCCCGCCGGGTGTAGAGCCGGTAGAAGGCCGGCAGCGCGTGGACCGGGCCCTGGTCGAGCCGCTTGAACACCTTGCCGATGGGATTGCAGTACCTGTGGCCGTCGAGCTGGATGACGAGCGGGAAGCCGGTGACTCCTTCCATCGGCGAGCCCACGGTGGCGCACCACGCGCCGCCCGCCCGACGCACGAAGACCTCCCCCATGTAACAGCCGAACGCGAAGACGACCTCGGCCATCCGCTCCGACGTCAGGCCCCCCTGGCGTAGGTACTCGAGCAGGCCGTCCAGCCGCATCACGCTGTCGACGGAGTAGTCCAGGTCGATGTCGTTGAGGAGCAGGGCGGCGGAGACACACAGGGCCGCGTGCTGGGGCGCCGCTTCGGGCGTGGGAGGGTACTTGAGCCGCAGTTGCATGGGCGGACGTTCCTTGCGCTGGGGAGCCATGGGAACGATGACATGGAGGCTTCGCCGTCGCGACCGCCCCCAGGTATGAGACGCATCGCGCCCACGGGGAGCGCCGCCGCCCGTCCCCCTCGGGAGGGGGGCCTCGTGGAGTTCCACCGGACGCCCGTTCACCCGCCCGCTGGGAATAGCACCCGCGCGGAGAGACTTTTCCTGGGAGCCCCCTGCCTCGGCCCTGGACGTCCCGGAGCCGTTGGGCGAGTGTTCGCTCCTCAGGAGACCGATTCCAGCATGGCCGAGACCGAGTCCAACAAGCCCGTTCACTTCATCCGGCAGATCATCGCGGAAGACAACCAGTCGGGAAAGTTCGACGGACGCGTCCACACCCGCTTCCCGCCCGAGCCCAACGGCTACCTGCACATCGGGCACGCCAAGAGCATCCACCTCAACTACGGCATGGCGGTGGAGCACGGCGGGCTGTTCAACATGCGCTTCGACGACACCAACCCGTCGAAGGAGGAGCAGGAGTACGTCGACTCCATCCTCAAGGACGTGAAGTGGGTGGGCGCGGACTGGGGCGACCGGCTCTACTTCGCCTCGGACTACTTCGAGCAGATGTACGCCTACGCCGAGCAGCTCATCCAGAAGGGCAAGGCGTACGTGTGCGACCTGAACGCGGAGCAGATGCGCGAGCACCGCGGCACGCTCACCGAGCCCGGCCGCAACAGCCCCTTCCGCGACCGGAGCGTGGAGGAGAACCTGGACCTCTTCCGCCGCATGCGCGCGGGCGAGTTCCCCGACGGCTCGCGCACCCTGCGCGCGAAGATCGACATGGCGTCGCCCAACTTCAACCTGCGCGACCCCGTGCTCTACCGCATCATCCACGCCCACCATCATCGTCAGGGCGACAAGTGGTGCATCTACCCGATGTATGACTGGGCGCACGGCCTCGAGGACTCCATCGAGCGCATCACCCACTCGCTGTGCACGCTCGAGTTCGAGAACCACCGGCCGCTCTACGACTGGTTCCTCGACGAGCTGGGCGTGTACCACCCGCAGCAGATCGAGTTCTCCCGGCTCAACCTCACCTACACGGTGATGAGCAAGCGCAAGCTGCTGGAGCTGGTGCAGGGCGGCTCGGTGCGCGGCTGGGATGATCCGCGCATGCCCACCCTCTCCGGCCTGCGCCGGCGAGGCTGCACCCCCGAGGCCCTGCGCGCCTTCTGTGAGGACGTGGGCGTCACCAAGTTCGACGCCATCATCGACGTGGGCCGGCTCGAGAACGCGATGCGCGACGACCTCAACCGCCGCGCCCCGCGCCGCATGGCCGTGCTGCGCCCGCTCAAGCTCATCATCGAGAACTTCCCCGAGGGCCGGTGGAGATGCTCGACGCGGTGAACAACCCCGAGGACCCGTCCGCGGGCTCCCGGCAGGTGCCCTTCTCGCGCGAGCTGTACATCGAGCAGGAAGACTTCATGGAGAACCCGCCCAAGAAGTTCTTCCGGCTCGCGCCCGGGCAGGAGGTGCGGCTGCGCTTCGCCTTCTTCGTCAAGTGCACGAGCGTGGAGAAGGACGCGGCGGGCAACATCACCGCGGTGCGCTGCACCTATGATCCCACCACGCGCGGCGGCGACGCCCCGGACGGGCGCAAGGTGAAGGCCACCATCCACTGGGTGTCCGCCCAGCACGCGGTGAACGCCGAGGTGCGGCTGTTCGACCGGCTCTTCAACGTGGCCGAGCCGGACCGGGCCCCGAAGGATCCCAAGGCCGCCGCGAGCTTCAACTACAAGCAGAACCTCAACCCGAACTCGCTGGAGCTGCTCACCACGGCGAAGCTGGAGCCCGCGCTGGGCACGGCGGGCGAGGGCGAGCGCTTCCAGTTCGAGCGCCTGGGCTACTTCTGCGTGGACTCCGACTCCAAGCCCGGCTCGCCCGTGTTCAACCGCACGGTGACGCTCAAGGACACCTGGGCCAAGGAGCAGGCCAAGGGCGGCTGAACCCAGACGTCACCGTGGGTTTGAAACCCAGCCGCCCCTCGAGGTGGCTGGGTTTTTCTTTGCTTTCACGTTGGCGAGCAGGCGAGCCCTCGAGGGTGAAGAACACGGACAAGGCACCTGTTCACCCACGAATGCGTACAATCGGGCGTGTTGGTGCAACGACGTCATGGGGGCGGGTTCTCACCAACGGGTGTGTTCATCCATGTTGGAGATTCCGGGGTACAGGGTTCTTGGCACCGTCCGAGCCACGGGCTCGAACGTCCTGTTCCAGGCGGTACGCACGGCCGACGGCCTGCCCGTCATCATCAAGACGCCCACGGCACCATCGCCCGGCTCCAGGAGAGCGAGCGGTACCGGCGGGAGTTCGCCATCCTGCAGCGGCTGCGGAACGTGCGCGGCGTGGCCCAAGCCTATGCCTGCGAGCAGCTCCACGAGCGGCCCCTGCTCGTGCTGGAGCAGGTGCAGGGCCGGACCCTGTCCGAGTCCACGGGCCAGCCCTGGAGCTCCCCCGGTTCCTGAGTCTGGCCCTCTCCCTCGCCTCCGCCCTGGGAGAACTCCACTGCCGCAACGTCATCCACAAGGACATCAAGCCCTCCAACATCATCGAGACTCCCTCGGGCGAGGCTCGAATCATCGACTTCGGCGTGGCCACGCTGCACAAGGTGGAGCACCTGGACGCGGCCCCGACCCACCTGGTCGAAGGCACGCTGGCCTACATGTCGCCAGAACAGACGGGGCGGATGAACCGGGCGGTGGACTACCGCACGGACTTCTACTCCCTGGGCATCACCTTCTACGAGCTGCTCACGGGACAGCGCCCCTTCCAGGGAAAGGACGCGCTCGAGTGGTTCCACGCCCATATGGCGCAGCAGCCCGGCCCCGCATGAGCTGAACCCTCGGGTCCCCCCCGCCTTGTCCGCCCTCGTGATGAAGCTGCTGGCCAAGGTGGCCGAGGAGCGCTACCAGAGCGCCGAGGGACTCCAGGCCGACCTGGAGCGCTGCCGCCAGGGCGAGCAAGAGATATTCACGCTGGGGACGCGGGACACGCCCACCCAGTTCCAACTGCCACAACGGCTCTACGGACGTGAAGCCCAGGTGGCCACCTTGCTCGAGGGCTTCGAGCGGGTGGCTCGCACCGGCCAGCCGGAATTGCTCCTCGTCAGCGGCTACTCCGGCATCGGCAAGTCCTCGGTGGTCAACGAGCTACACAAGCCCGTGGTGGAGCGCCGTGGCTTCTTCCTGAGCGGCAAGTTCGACCAGTTCCAGCGGGACATTCCCTATGCCACCCCGGCCCAGACACTCCGGGGTCTCGTGCAGCAATTGCTGGCGGGCAGCGAGGAGGAACTCGGCGGGTGGAGGGAGCAGGTGAATCGGGCCTGGGGAACGGAGGGCCGGCGCTCGTGGACCTGGTGCCCCAACTCGAGGTGCTGGTGGGCCCCCAACCCGCGCTCCAGCAGGTGCCCCCTGGCGATGCCCAGCGGCGCTTCCATCGAGTCGTCCGCCAATTCCTCTCGGTGTTCGCCACCCCGGAGCACCCCATGGTGGTGTTCCTGGATGACTTGCAGTGGGCGGACCTCGCCAGTCTGCAATGGCTCGCGCGAATGCTGTCCCAACCCGAACGCCTCCCGGTGCTCTGGATTGGCGCCTACCGGGACAACGAGGTGAGCCCCACCCACTCGTTGATGCAAGTGTTGGAGGAAGCACGCAAGGCGGGGGCGAGGATGACGGATCTCCACCTGGGGCCGCTGAGCAAGGAGCAGGTGGAGCACCGGTAACCGATACGCTGCCGGGTGCGGCGAGAGTGGTGGTCGCTCCCCTCTCGGCCCTGGTGCACGAGAAGACGGGGGGCAACCCCTTCTTCCTGCTGCAACTGCTGGTGGCGCTCCACCAGGATGGCCTGCTGGTGCGGGCGCCCGGAGGCGGCTGGCGGTGGGACGCCGAAGGAGTACGGGCCCGGGGCTATTCGGAGAACATCGTCGACTTCATGGTGGGCAAGCTGCGCCAGTTTCCACCAGACACACAGCATCTGCTGCGGCTGGCCGCGTGTGTGGGCAATGTCTTCTCCCTTCAGATGTTGACCACCCTTTCCGGTCTGTCCACGGAAGGAGCGGTGGAGCAGGGAATCGAGCCCGCGCTCCAGGAAGGCATGCTGGTGCGTGCCGGCCCGGAGCAGTACCGCTTCCAACATGACCGCATCCAGCAGGCCGCCCATGCCCTCATTCCCGAGCAGGAGCGCAAGGCCGTCCACCTGTGCATCGGCCGCCTGCTGCTCGCGAGCCTCTCCCCGGAGGAGTTGCGCGAGTCGCTCTTCGACGTGGTGAGCCAGCTCAACACCGGGTGGGAACTCATCGAGAACCCCGCCGAGCGCCGCCACCTCATGCGGCTGAACACCGAGGCGGGGGACAAGGCCCGGGCCGCCATGGCGCTGCGCCCCGCCATCACCTACTTCTCGACGGCCTTCGCGCTCATTCCGGGAGACCCCTGGGAGACGGAGCCCGAGTTGGCCTTCAAACTGAGACTCTCCCAGGCGCGCTGCGAATTCATGGACGGCAACATCGTCGAGGCGCGCCGTCAGGTCGAGGAGTTACACCCCCGGGCGCCGACCCGTGCGGACGCCGTGGCCGGCTACCTCCTGAGGGTGAGCATCCACTTCGCCATGAGCGAGAGCCAGCAGGGTCTGGCCATCATGCGGGAGTGCCTCGCCTTGCTGGGCATGCCACTTTCCCCGAATCCCTCTTGGGAGGAGGCGGTGGCCGCCCATGCGGAGGTGTGGACCCTGCTCGGGGAGCGCTCCATCGAAAGCCTCATCGATCTGCCAGTCATGACCGATCCGGACGTGAAGCTGGCCGTCAGCACGCTCCTGGAGTTCTACCCGACCGCGCACGCCACCAACAACCACCTGTTCATCATCATCGTGAGCCGGATTGTTTCCCTCTCCATCCGCCACGGCTTCGTGGATGCCGCCACGCCCGGGTACAGCTGGTTTGGCTTCATCTCTTGCGCATACTTCAAGCAATATCGGGAAGGCCTTGCCTTCTCCAGACTCGCCCTCGGGTTCGTCGAGCGATACAACCTGACCGCCCACCGCGGAAGGGTTTCTACAGCATGCAGTTCTGCAGCTGTTGGAACCGGCCCCTGCCCCAAGCGCAGGAGCTCGTCATCAAGGCACTCCACCACTCGCTCCAGGTGGGAGACATCCTGGGCGCCGCCTACAGCAACTGGTACATCGTCTACAACCGGCTCTTCATGGGACATCACCTGGATGAGGTCTACCGGGAGACGCTCGTGCGCGGCGAGTTCTTGCGCGAGACGGGGGTCAAGGAGCCCCAGGACTATCTCCTGCTGGAGCAGCGCCACGTGCAGAACCTGCGCGGGCTCACCCACGCGTTCGGCACGCTGAACGGAGAAGGCTTCGACGAGCAGGCCTTCGAGTCGCAACTCTCCAAACGCCATGCGGCCCTGAAGAGCAATTATTGGCTCGCCAGGCTCAAGTCACGGTTCATGAGTGGTGCCTACACGGAGGCCCGGGAGGCCTCGGACAAGGCCGCCGAGTTCTCGTGGGTCATGCGCGGCACCCTCCCCCACTGCGCCTTCCACTTCTACCGCGCCCTGACCCTGGCGGCGTGCTTCGAGGAGGCCACGCCCGAGGAGCAGCCGCGGTTGCTCGAGGCCATCCAGTCACACCAGCGGCAGCTCGCGGAGTGGGCGGAGAACTGCCCCGAGAACTTCCTCGCGCTCGAGCGGCTGGTGTCCGCGGAGCTGGCCCGCATCACGGGACACTCCGAGGAGGCCACGCGCGCCTATGAGCAAGCCATCCGCTCGGCCCGGGAGAAAGGGTCCGCCCCCGGCGTCGCAATGGCCAACGAGCTCGCCGCGAACTTCTGGCGCACCCGGGAGGCGCCCATCGTCGCGCAGACCTTCGCGCGCGAGGCCCGGGCGGCGTACCAACAGTGGGGTGCCCTGGGCAAGGTGCAACACCTGGAGTCCCTCTGGCCCCACCTCTCCGCTTCCACGGACTCCCGGGACGCGCAGACCACCAGCAGCTCGGACTCCACTCGCATCGACGCGCTCACCGTCGTCAAGGCCCAGCAGGCCATCTCCAGTGAAATCGAGCTGGAGCGTCTGGTGAAAACACTGCTGCACGCGGCCATCGAGAACGCGGGCGCCCAGCGCGGCGCCCTGCTGCTGCCCGACGGGGACTCACTGTCGGTGGCCGCCCTCTCCGACACGTCGACGGAGGAAGCGGCCTCCGCGCTGCCGTGGACGCTCCTGGCCTATGTGCGACGCACCCGCGAGCACGTGCTCATCGGCGATGCCTCCAAGCCCCACCCCTTCTCGTCCGATGTCTACCGGCGCGCGGTCAGGCGCGGTCCGTGTTGTGCCTGCCCCTGTTGAGGCAGGAGCGGTTCTCCGGAGCGCTGTACCTGGAGAACGACACGGCGGCCAATGCCTTCAACCCCGCGCGCCTGGCGTTGCTGGGACACCGGCCTCCCAGGCGGCCATCTCCATCGAGAACGCCCGGCTCTATGAGGACGTCCAGCGCGCCAGGGAGGAGCTCCACCGGGCCAATGAAGAGCTGGAGCAGCGGGTGGAGGCGCGCACACGCGAGCTCAAGCAGGCCCAGGCCCGGCTGGTGGATACGGCGCGCAAGGTGGGCATGGCGGAGGTGGCCTCCAACGTGCTGCACAACGTGGGCAACGTGCTCACCAGCGCCGTCGTCAACCTCGAGATGATGCGCAAGGCGGTGGGCTCGCTGCGCGTGGGCCGCGTGAAGCAGGCGGGCACGCTCCTCGTGGAGCAGCAGGAGCACCTGGTGGACTTCCTGACCCACAGCTCTCGGGGCAGACAACTGCCGGACTACCTCTCGGCGCTGGGGGAGGAGTTGATGAAAGAGCAGACGCACCTGATGGAAGACATGGAGGCGATGAACCGGCACATCGAACACATCCGCGCCATCGTCCAGGTGCAACAGACGTATGCGAAAAGCTCGCTGATGACCGAGGAGTGCGAGCTCCCCCTGCTCATCGACGACGCGCTGCGCATCCAGATGGCGGCCTTGCAGCGCCATGGGGTCACCGTGCACCGGGAGCTGTCGCCGGTACCCCGGGTGAGGGCGGACAAGCACAAGGTGCTGCAAATCCTCATCAACCTCATCAGCAACGCCAAGCAGGCGTTGGATCCAATGCCCGAGGGCCAGCGCAACCTGTGGGTGAAGCTGAAGGCGGAGGGGCCCATGGTCCGCATCCAGGTGGCGGATGATGGCGTGGGGATCGCCCCCGAGGTGAAGGGCAGGCTGTTCTCCCACGGCTTCACCACGCGCAAGGAGGGCCATGGCTTCGGACTGCACTCCAGTGCCCTGGCGGCACAGCTCCTCCATGGCCGCCTGACCATCGAGAGCGAAGGACCGGCAAGGGCGCCGTCACCACCCTGGAGCTCCCGCTCTCCTAGCCTCGTACCTCCACGCGTCCACCCACGAACGCGTACAATCGGACGTGCTGGTGCGACGAGGTCATGGGGACCGGTTCTCACCAACGGGTGTGCTCATCCATGTTGGAGATTCCGGGGTACAAGGTCCTTGGCACTGTCCGAGCCACGGGCTCGAACGTCCTGTTCCAGGCGGTGCGCACGGCCGACGGCCAACCCGTCATCATCAAGACGCCCATGGCGCCATCGCCCGGCTTCAGGGAGAGCGAGCGGTATCGGCGGGAGTTCGCCATCCTGCAGCGGCTGCGGGACGTGCGCGGCGTGGCCCGGGCCTATGCCTGCGAGCGGCTCCACGAGCGGCCCCTGCTCCTGCTGGAACAGGTGCACGGCCAGACCCTGTCCGAGTCCACGGGGCAGCCCCTGGAGCTCTCCCGGTTCCTGAGTCTGGCCCTCTCCCTCGCTTCCACCCTGGGGGAGCTCCACTGCCGCACCGTCATCCACAAGGACATCAAGCCCTCCAACATCATCGAGACTCCCTCGGGCGAGGCCCGAATCATCGACTTCGGGGTGGCCACGCTGCAGAAGGTCGAGCACCTGGACGCGGCCCCGACCCACCTGGTCGAAGGCACGCTGGCCTACATGTCGCCGGAGCAGACGGGGCGGATGAACCGGGCGGTGGACTACCGCACGGATTTCTACTCCCTGGGCGTCACCTTCTACGAGTTGCTCACGGGGCAGCGCCCCTTCCGGGGGCGGGACGCGCTCGAGTGGTTCCACGCCCATATGGCGCAGCAGCCCCGGCCTCCACACGAGCTGAACCCTCGGGTGCCCCCCACATTGTCCGCCCTCGTCCTCAAGCTGCTGGCCAAGGTGGCCGAGGAGCGCTACCAGAGCGCCGAGGGACTCCAGGCCGACCTGGAGCGCTGCCGCCAGGCGCTGAGCCAGGGCACGCAAGAGGTCTTCACGCTGGGGACGCGGGACACGCCCACCCAGTTCCAACTGCCACAGCGGCTCTACGGACGTGAAGCCCAGGTGGCCACCTTGCTCGAGGGCTTCGAGCGGGTGGCTCGCACCGGCCAGCCGGAATTGCTCCTCGTCAGCGGCTACTCGGGCATCGGCAAGTCCTCGGTGGTCAACGAGCTACACAAGCCCGTGGTGGAGCGCCGTGGCTTCTTCCTGAGCGGCAAGTTCGACCAGTTCCAGCGGGACATTCCCTATGCCACCCCGGCCCAGACACTCCGGGGCCTCGTGCAGCAATTGCTGGCGGGCAGCGAGGAGGAGCTCGACGGGTGGAGGGAGCAGGTGAATCGGGCCTGGGGAACGGAGGGCCGGCGCTCGTGGACCTGGTGCCCCAACTCGAGGTGCTGGTGGGCCCCCAGCCCGCGCTCCAGCAGGTGCCCCCGAGCGAAGCCCAGCGCCGCTTCCATCGAGTCGTCCGCCAATTCCTCTCGGTGTTCGCCACCCCGGAGCACCCCATGGTGGTGTTCCTGGATGACTTGCAGTGGGCGGACCTCGCCAGCCTGCAATGGCTCGCGCACATGCTGTCCCAGTCCGAGGTCCTCCCGGTGCTCTGGATTGGCGCCTACCGGGACAACGAGGTGAGCCCCACCCACTCGTTGATGCAAGTGTTGGAGGAGGCACGCAAGGCGGGGGCGAGGATGACGGATCTCCACCTGGGGCCGCTGAGCACGAAGCAGGTGGAGCACCGGTGGCCGATACGCTGCCGGGCGCGGGACTAGAGATCGTCGGTCCTCTCTCGGCCCTGGTACACGAGAAGACGGGGGGCAACCCCTTCTTCCTGCTGCAACTGCTGGTGGCGCTCCACCAGGATGGCCTGCTGGTGCGGGCGCCCGGAGGCGGCTGGCGGTGGGACGCCGAAGGGATACGGGCCCGGGGCTATTCGGAAAACATCGTCGACTTCATGGTGGGCAAGCTGCGCCAGTTTCCACCAGACACACAGCATTTGCTGCGGTTGGCGGCGTGTGTGGGCAATGCCTTCTCCCTCCAGATGTTGAGCACCCTCGCCGGTCTGTCCGCGGAAGGAGAGCTCGAACAGGAAATCGGACCCGCGCTCCAGGAAGGCATGCTGGTGCGTGCCGGCCCGGAGCAGTACCGCTTCCAACATGACCGCATCCAGCAGGCCGCCCATGCCCTCATTCCCGAGCAGGAGCGCAAGGCCGTCCACCTGCGCATCGGCCGCCTGCTGCTCGCGAGCCTCTCCCCGGAGGAGTTGCGCGAGTCGCTCTTCGACGTGGTGAGTCAGCTCAACACCGGGTGGGAGCTCATCGAGGACCCCGCCGAGCGCCGCCACCTCATGCGGCTGAACACCGAGGCGGGGGACAAGGCCCGGGCCGCCATGGCGCTGCGCCCCGCCATCACCTACTTCTCGACGGCCTTCGTGCTCATCCCGGGAGACCCCTGGGAAACGGAGCCCGAGTTGGCCTTCAAACTGCGACTCTCCCAGGCGCGCTGTGAATTCATGCATGGCAACGTCGCCGAGGCGCGCCGCCTGGCCGAGGAGTTACACCTCCGGGCACGCACCCGTGCGGACGCCGTGGCCGGCTATCTCCTGAGCATGGACGTCCACTTCGCCATGAGCGAGAGCCAGCAGGCTCTGGCCATCATGCGGGAGTGCCGGCCTTGCTGGGCATGCCACTTTCCCCAAATCCCACCTGGGAGGAGGCGGTGGCCGCCCATGAGGAGGTGTGGACCCTTCTCGGGGAGCGCCCCATCGACAGCCTCATCGACCTGCCAGCCATGACCGATCCGGACGTGAAGCTGGCCATCAGCACCCTCCTGGAGTTCTACCCGACCGCGTACGCCACCAACCACCACCTGTTCATCATCATCGTGAGCAGGATTACGTCTCTCTCCATCCGCCACGGTTTCGTGGATGCCGCCACACCCGGATATGGCTGGTTTGGCTTCATCTCCGGCTCGTATTTCAAGCGATACCGGGAAGGCCTTGCCTTCTCCAGGCTCGCCCTCGGGTTCGTCGAGCGGTACAACCTGACCGCTCACCGCGGAAGGGTTCTCTACTGCATGCAGTTCTGCAGCTATTGGACCCAGCCCCTGCCCCAGGCGCAGGAGCTCGTCATCAAGGCACTCCACCACTCGCTCCAGGTGGGAGACATCCTGGGCGCCGCATTCAGCAACTGGTACATCGTCTACAACCGTCTCTTCATGGGGCATCACCTCGATGAGGTCCACTGGGAGACGCTCGTGCGCGGCGAGTTCTTGCGCGAGACGGGGGTCAAGGAGCCCCAGGACTATGTCCTGCTGGATCAACGCTACGTGCAGAACCTGCGCGGGCTCACCCACGCGTTCGGCACGCTGAACGGAGAAGGCTTCGACGAGCAGGCCTTCGAGTCGCAACTCCCCAGACGCCGGGCGACCCTGAAGAGCAACTATTGGCTCGCCGGGCTCCAGTCGCGGTTCATGAGTGGTGCCTACGCGGAGGCCCGGGAGGCCGCGGACAAGACGATCGAGTTCCTGTGGGTCATGAGCGGCACCCTCCCCCTCTGTGTCTTCCACTTCTACCGCGCCCTGACCCTGGCGGCGTGCTTCGAGGAGGCCACACCCGAGGAACAACCGCGGCTACTCGAGGCCATCCAGTCACACCAGCGACAGCTCGCGGAGTGGGCGGAGAACTGCCCCGAGAACTTCCTCGCGCTCGAGCGGCTGGTGTCCGCGGAGCTGGCTCGCATCGCGGGACGCTCCGAGGAGGCCACGCGCGCCTATGAGCAAGCCATCCGCTCGGCCCGGGAGAACGGAGCCACCCATTTCGTCGCACTGGCCAGCGAGCTCGCCGCGAACTTCTGGCGCACCCGACAGGCGCCCACCGTCGCGCAGACCTTCGCGCGCGAGGCCCGGGCGGCGTACCAACAGTGGGGCGCCCTGGGCAAGGTGCAGCACCTGGATTCCCTCTGGTCCCACCTCTCCCCTTCGGCGGTCTCCCAAGACGCGCAGACCACCAGCACCACGGATTCCACCCACATCGACGCGCTCACGGTCGTCAAGGCCCAGCAGGCCGTCTCCAGTGAGATCGAGCTGGAGCGTCTGGTGAAAACACTGCTGCGCGCGGCCATCGAGAACGCGGGCGCCCAACGCGGTGCCCTGCTGCTGCCCGACGGGGACTCACTGTCGGTGGCCGCCCTCTCCGACACTTCATCGGAGGAGAGGTCCCCTTGCTGCCGTGGACGCTCCTGGCCTATGTGCGGCGCACCCGCGAGCACGTGCTCATCGGCGATGCCTCCAAGCCCCACCCCTTCTCGTCCGATGTCTACCGGCGAACAGCGGAGCGCGCTCGGTGTTGTGCCTGCCTCTGTTGAGGCAGGAGCGGTTCTCCGGAGCGCTGTACCTGGAGAACGACCGGCGGCCAATGCCTTCAACCCCGCGCGCCTGGTGCTCCTGGGACACCGGCCTCCCAGGCGGCCATCTCCATCGAGAACGCCCGGCTCTATGAAGACGTCCAACGCGCCAGGACGGAGCTGCGCCAGGCCAATGAGGAGCTGGAGCAACGGGTGGAGGCGCGCACGCGCGAGCTCAAGCAGGCCCAGGCCCGGCTGGTGGATACGGCGCGCGAGGTGGGCATGGCGGAGGTGGCCGCCAATGTGCTGCACAACGTGGGCAATGTGCTCACCAGCGCCGTCATCAACCTCGAGATGATGCGCAAGGCGGTGGGCTCGCAGCGCGTGGGCCGCGTGAAGCAGGCGGGCACGCTGCTCGTGGAGAACCAGGAGAACCTGGAGGACTTCCTGACCCACAGCCCCCGGGGCAGACACCTGCCGGAATACTTCGTGGCGCTGGGGGAGGAGTTGCTGAAGGATCAAACGCGCCTGATGGAGGACATGGAGGCGATGAGCCGGCACATCGAGCACATCCGTGCCATCGTCCAGGTGCAACAGACGTATGCGAAGAGTTCGCTGATGACCGAGGAGTGCGACCTGTCCCTGCTCATCGACGACGCGCTGCGCATCCAGATGGCGGCCTTGCAACGCCATGGGGTCACCGTGCACCGGGAGCTGTCGCCGGTGCCCCGGGTGAAGGCGGACAAGCACAAGGTGCTGCAAATCCTCATCAACCTCATCAGCAACGCCAAGCAGGCGTTGGATCCGATGCCCGAGGGCGAGCGCAACCTGTGGGTGAAGATGAAGACGGAGGGGCCGATGGTCCGCATCCAGGTGGTGGATGATGGCGTGGGCATCGCCCCCGAGGTGAAGGACCGGCTGTTCTCCCACGGCTTCACCACGCGCAAGGAGGGTCATGGCTTTGGACTGCATTCCAGCGCGCTGGCGGCCCAACTCCTCCAGGGCCGCCTGACCATCGAGAGCGAGGGACCGGGCCTGGGCGCCGTCACCACCCTGGAGCTCCCCCTCTGAGAGAGCTCCCGCTTGGGCTTTGTTCGACCGTGATAGAGGGTCCATGCAATCAGGGCTCGCATCATCAACGGGGAGGAAGGGGCATATGACCGCACTGTTCGATCCAGAGCGTCATCAACCGCTGGCTGGCGCGGCATGGGATGCCGCCATCGCGCGCGCCGCCATCGACCAAATCGTCCAGGAGACGCACGACACGTTCACACCTGATGGCCTGTGGCCGATCCATCCCAACGACGAAGAGGCCGATGACCCTCCCGGCCCACAGACCTCCCTCTATTTCGGCGCGGCGGGCGTCATCTGGGGACTGGAGCATCTCGCGCGAGAGGGCGCGGTGGGCCCCGGCCCCTCCTTCGCGGACCACCTCCTCGGCATCCAGCGCCGGAACCGGTGGATGCTCGAGTCCGAGCCGTTGCGCAGGATGCTGGGGCCCGGCTGGCAGACGCGCTCATGGCTCCTGGGGGACGCGGGCGTTCTCTTCACCTGGTGGAAGACGGCGCCGTCCGAACCGGTCCTGTCCGCCCTCGCCGAGGCCATCGCGGAGAACACGGAGGACCCTGCCCTGGAGCTGATGTGGGGAGCGCCGGGGACGATGCTGGCGGCGCTGGCGCTCTACCGGGCCAGCGGCTCGGCACGCTGGGCGGACCTCTACCGCGCGGGCGCACGGGCGCTGGAGGCGTCCTTTCAACGTGACGAAAACCTCGGCGCGGATATCTGGACACAAACCCTGTACGGGGAGCGCGCGCAACACCTGGGAGCGGTGCACGGCTTCGCCGGCAACGCCTTCGCCCTGCTCCAGGGGCGCGAGCTCCTGGAACCCGGACAATGGGCATCGCTGTCATCACGCATCGCGAGGACCCTGGGAGCGACCGCGATCCGGGGCGCTCACGGAATCAATTGGGCTCCCCGGACCGGAGCGCGGCGTTCCGGAGCGCCGCTGCTGGTGCAGCACTGCCATGGCGCTCCCGGCATGGTGACGGCCTTGTCGGCCCTGGATGCGCCTGTCGACGAGTTGCTGCTCGGTGCGGGTGAGCTGACCTGGACCGCGGGCCCACTGGCCAAGGGCGCCAACCTCTGCCACGGCACCGCTGGAAACGCCTATGCCTTCCTCAAGCTCTTCGAACGGACCGGTGACGACGAATGGCTCGCTCGAGCACGTTCCTTCGCCATGCACGCCCTCCAGCAGAGTGAGGCCGAGGCCACCCGGCTGGGACGCCGACGCTACTCCTTGTGGACCGGAGACATCGGCCTGGCCTGCTTCCTGTGGGAATGCATCCAGGCCCGCGCGAGATTCCCCACCCTGGACGTCCTGTGAGTTCCCGCGCCCAGGAACCGGTCGCCAGCCACCTCGGTAACTGGCCGCGGGTGACGGCGGATTCCAGAGGCGGGTAACCGATATGTCACCCACATGTAATCAATAGGCCATGGTCTCGATGCAAGGGTGTGGGCCTGGATTCGACCTATTCTTCACATGGAGTTCAGGCATGGGTATCAAGATGAGGTCGCGCTCGGCACATGCGGGCGCGGCGATGCTGGCGGCACTGTCGTTGTCCTCGTGCCACCACGACGTCCCCCCGCCAGAACAGGAAGCGCCCGCGGGCAGTCCCAGCGTCGCCTTCATGTCGGATGTGCACTTCGCGAACGTCTATGGCGATTTCAAGAGCGCGCGGTTCGCGGGCATCCCGACCCAGAAGGGAAGGAACGCGACCATCCGCACCATGTATGCGCAGCTGACCTCGACCCGCCTGTTCAACGAGAACTACTTCGCCTTCCGCGCCGCGCTGGATGATGCGTACGCGAGGGCGTGCGGCTGGTGGCGCTTCCTGGCGATTATTCCGACGATGCCCAGCCGATCAACGTCAACGGCCTCGCCGACATCCTGCATGAATACCAGGCCAAGGGCATGCGCTTCTTCCTCGCGCCCGGCAACCACGATCCCAACGAGCCCCATGACGATGAGGAGGCCGGCAAGAACGACTTCCTGACCCAGGAGGGCAAGGAACAAAAGGTCTACGCGCCGGCAACGCCGCATGCATCGCCAATGACCCGAGCGTGGTCTGCACCCAGGAACTGATGGAGCAGGGCTACGAGAAGTTGCTCGCCACGCTGAGTGATTTCGGCTTCATGCCGAACAAGGCGGACCTGTACTGGGAAACACCCTTCAGCCAGTACAAGGCCGGCGGGTACAGCCATGAAGAGGCCGTCCTCCAGGCCGAGCTGAAGAATCGTCAGTTCGAGATGTGCGCGGAAGGCGAGGGCGGCAGCTACAAGGCGGCGGGCGAAGCGGCGCTGGGCAAGGCCTACACCCGGTGCAGCAACATCATCGACTCCAGCTACCGGTGGAGCCGGTCCCGGGATTGTGGCTGCTGTCGATCGACGCCAACGTCTTCATCCCCAATGGCAAGTTCGACCCGGCCAACCCGAAGGCCTCAAGGGGTTCGATGGCGCCGGCAACGCGGGCTGGAACAAGGTGCTGACGCACAAGAAGCACCTGATGGATTGGATCAAGTCGGTGGCCGAGCGCGCCAGGACCCAGGGCAAGCACCTGATGGCGTTCTCGCACTATCCGACCATGGATTTCTATGCCAACCAGACGGACGCGATGAAGGCGGTGTTCAAGCCCGGCGCCTTCCAGACCGCCCGAGTCCCGGAAGCGGCCACCACGGCGGCGTTGGCCTCCACCGGCCTGCGATTGCATATCGGCGGCCACATGCATTTCAACGGCACCAATGACTACCAGGATGCGGCCGGTCATTTCCTCGTCAATGTCCAGTCGCCGTCCCTGGCCGTGTACGGCGCGGCCTACAAGCTCGTCACCTACACGGACAAGGAGACGGTCGATGTGCGGACCATCGGCCTGAACTCGGTGGCGCGCCATGACGAGTTGTTCCCGCTCTACCGGGCCGAGTACGACTACCTGCGGGGCAGCACCGCCAGCGGCGACGTGGCCAAGAGATGGAACCGCGCCATCCTGGACACCCGGTCCTACGGCGAATTCACGCGCTACTACTTCGGCGAACTGTCGCGCCTGCGCTTCATGGACGAGTACTGGCCGTGCGAGATGAAGGAAGCGGCGACGTCATTGGACGCGAAGCAGATGCTGATCCTCTCGCAGCTTCGGACCCAGGTCACGCTGGCGCAGCTCGAGGAGGTACCGGGCATCGTGCCACTCAGCGCGGCCTGCGCGGCCAAGGGCACGGCGACCGCGGCAGCGGTCCCGGCCAGCCAGTTGAGCGCCGACTGGGCCGAGGCCACCACCAAGGCCGACAAGCTCGCCAGCGCCGCGGGCCTGAAACTGGACGACTTCGCCAAGCTCTCCGCCTACGAGTTTCATGGTGACTTCCACCGCACCGTGTATGCGGGCGAACTGGCGCTTCGCGACATGGGCGCCGAGCGCGTGAGCCAGTACAAGGTGTTGATGGGCGCGTTCCCGGCCAACCCGGAGGAGATCCTCGAGATTGGTGGGAAGCCCTCGGACCAGAATGCCGTCCACGTGCTGTTCCAGCGCCAGTTCAAGCAGGTGTTCGCGATCTTCAAGGGACTCGGTTCGGCCAAGCCGAGCGGGCACTTCACGATCGACTTCGAGGGCCAGAAGGTCAGCAACGCCGAGGACAGCGCGCTGAGCTTCAACTGAGCGTCCCCCCGGGGGAGGGCGAGCTACTCCCCGAGGGTCGCTCGCCTGTACGGACTCCCTACGACCAGGCGACCCTACGCCACCCGGTCCCGTGACGCCCGGAACACCTGGCCCTGTCGGCACGTGGACAGTTGCCAGGCCTCGGCGCTGCGTTACTGGTGGGGGCGTGGAGGTACCGATGATCGAGGTGAAGGCGGATTCGGAACAGCAGATGGCGGATCTGAGCGTGGGTGGGGGCTGCCCCAGTTGCGGCGGCGCGTTGAGCGTGCGCAAGACACCGGGACAGGTGTGGGGCTACTGCCCCAGCTGCCGTCGTTTGTCCCAGCCCCGTATGGCTGTCGGCCCGCAGGGGATTGTCCTCATGCACCGCACGGCCGCGGCGTGAAGTGAGAGAAATTGGCTCGCCGGAGCGACTGGACAACGCCGCGAGCTGGTTAGATTAGGTGCAAGAGAGAGTTCTTCCGCGAGGGACGCCGGGATGACCTTCTCGGACTCCCTCCCCAATCAACAACCAACCGTATTGCATCCAGGAGGTACTTGGATATGTCGCTCATTCGTCGCAACAACACGGACCGGGGTCTCAGCCAGAACCGGGGAGTGGACCCCTTCGAGGTGATGAGGGACTTCCTGCAGTGGGACCCCTTCCGGGAGCTGTCCCGGGGCGTGCCGGGCAGTGGCGCCGTGACGGGCTTCCTCCCCTCCTTCGAGGTGAAGGAGACCAAGGACGCGTATGTCTTCAAGGCGGACCTCCCCGGCGTCAAGCAGGACGACCTCAACATCTCCCTCACCGGCAACCGCCTGACCGTCTCCGGCCAGCGCCACGAGGAGAAGAAGGACGAGGGGGAGACGCACTTCGTCTACGAGCGCGGCTTCGGCACCTTCTCGCGCTCCTTCTCCCTGCCGGAGGGCATCGACGCGGAGCACGTCCAGGCCGACCTCAAGGACGGCGTGCTCAACGTGGTGGTGCCCAAGAAGCCCGAGGTTCAGCCCAAGCGCATCCTCGTCAAGGGCTCTCACGAGGGTGACACCAAGGCCAACGCGTAGTTCACCCAGGGCCTGCCTCGATGACGGGGCAGGCCCACGTTCTTGCCCATCTTCTCAGCCCTTCTTCAGCCAGAAGAAACGACCTCCGCTGCGGAGGGCCCGCTCCAGGAACTCCTCGAAGGAGCGGGCGAGCTGCTTGCAGTGCTTCGGGTTGGGCCACGCCTCATGCCAGCCATCCATGATGGGGAACGCGCCGTCCTCCCGCCGTCCCACATCCACCAGAACGTAATCGCCGTCCTGGAGATCACAGAGGATATACATCGAAGAGGGGCCATCTTCGTCCTTGTCCTCTCCAAAAATGGCGACTCGGGCCCGGACGATCTCCGACAGCGGAAGGAAGCGATAATTCGCATCCGGCCTCCTCTTGAACAAGGTCCCCCGTTGCAATGCAGGTAGAAGGCACGGAGAGAGGGATCCAGCCTCCAACCCACCCGCCGCTCGAACTCCTCGATCTCTTCAGGAGTAGCGGGAGGATTCGGGAAGTGGTGGCGCGAGATCTCTTCGAGAAGGGACTGGAGGGACATGGGCTTCAATCCGTATAGGGCCGGTCGAGACCGACGGTACGCCACTGGTTCGCGCCCTTGTAGCAGAGCGGGTACTGCTTATTGAGCACCTCATGCACGCTGCTGGGAGTAGGGAGGAGGTTTCCCTCGGCAATGGGCCCTCCCCCGTGCAGGAGGTCATGAATGTGATGCCCCGGATAGTGCGTATCCCCGTTCTTTGGCCAGCCTCCGAACTCTTCCCCCCATTTCCGCCGGAAGGAATCGCGCTTGTTCGTCCATTCGTCTCGGAGTGAAGCCGCATCTTCTACTTCGGGGTAGTCACAGCAGCAGTGCGTGATGGCGTACCGGCCTCCCGCGTACACGGGGAAGCTCAAATACCGACCCTTCCAATCCGTCTTGATGTCCGCGATCCAGATACAGCCCATCAACTTGTGACCCTGCGCGGCACACTTGCGCTGGCAGCGGTTCATCCACCGCTGGCTGCACTGCCAGGGACCGTAATAGATGGTCGTCCGGCTCTCGCCCCTCCAGGTACTGGCACCGGCCTTCCCACCCACTTTCCGGACGCGGGCACTGCTCCAGGAGAAGCACCCACTCCATTCGTCGTCCCGCAGCCGACCAGGAGCACGATGGGCAGCAGTCCTACGCGTAACAGTCTCACTGAAGTGCACTCCGGACCATGGGTCCTCATTGAAGCGCGCAATCGGCTCCAAGGGACAGTCCAACACTCGTGATCCAGACGTCTAGCGAGCGCGGCTTCGGCTCCTTCTCCCTGCCGGAGGGCATCGACGCGGAGCACGTCCAGGCCGACCTCAAGGACGGCGTGCTCAACGTGGTGGTGCCCAAGAAGCCCGAGGTTCAGCCCAAGCGCATCCTCGTCAAGGGCTCTCACGAGGGTGACACCAAGGCGAGTGCCTGATTCGCCTCCCCAGAGGCCAAGAACACCTGGATTCGAGCGTCACGGCAGGATTCCAACACCACCATCCTTCCGTGACGCGCCCTGACCGGCGAACACTCCCGCGAGCCCTGGCCGCTCGGCCTCGTCGGTGCAATGAAAACGAAAAGGAACAGTAATACTCCGGGTACCCGTGCTAAACAGCACTCGTAGATATCCCGGGGGTTCCATGCAGTGGAAGCATCGACGTGCTCTGGTGTTGCCGGTCGCCGTCATCCTCATGCTGATGGGGGTGGGGGTGGTGTGGTGGCGGCAACCCGGAAGTGACACGCCAACGCCGCGGGTGGAACAGGCCACCGCGTCCGCCGCATCGCCTGCCCAGCCCACCGTCGTCTCGGGCCTCGCCGCGCCGAAGGCGGATGGACTGCGTGCGTGGACCCCGGAATGCTCTACCGCTACGCGCTGAGCACGGAGCAGAAGGTGTCCTTCGGCAACAGCAAGCAGCCGGCGGGCGCGCCCACCCTTCCCGGAATGCACCTGACGATCCAGGGAGAGTGGAGCGTGGGGGTCGTGGCGGTGGAGGCCGAGCGCGTCCACGTCCGGGTGAACCTCCAGACGTCCACGTTCCAGCTGAGCGTCGAGGGCAACGACGCGCTTCCCCCCGACGTGCGGCGCACGATGACCGCCGCGCTGGAGCTGCCCTTCTTCCTGACGCTCGACAAGTCGGGGGCGGTGGAGCTCACCCACTTCGAGGAGCCGGTGGATGACCTGACGCGCGGCATCCTCCGCACGCTCGTGGCCTCCTCGCAGTTCGTGGTGCCGGGACAGCTCACCCAGGCCTGGAACAGCAACGAGCTCGACACCACGGGGCAGTACGTGGCGGTGTACCTGCGCCAGGCGAACAACCGCGTCGAGAAGAAGAAGCAGGTGTATACGCACCTGACCACGCCCCAGGGACTCCAGCCCATGAGCTCGGACGTCCACACCACCATATATACGAGCGCGGTGTTCGAGCTGGGCGAGGATGTCTGGACCCAATCCCTCCAGGACAAGGAGCACCTGGAGGTGGACACGGGCGAGGGCATGCCTCGGGTGTTCAACGATCTCGAGCTGAGCCTGCGTCTGCTCGAGCGCCGGATGGACGCGACGCTGAAGGGCTCGCTCGAGGCCCGCCGGGGCCTGTTGAGCACCGCCACCATGGCCACCTTCCAGGGCCGCGCGCAGGATCCCCTGGAGCACTACCGGCAGATCCTCGGCAATCGAACCTTCGATGAACTCATCCAGGCCCTGCGCTCGCTGCCCACGGAGGAGAAGGCGCGGGACGATGCGCGCACCCAGGTGATGGAGCAGCTCCGGGCCCTCTTCATGCTCCAGCCCGGCGAGGCGCTGAAGGTTCCCGACCTCCTGCGCTCGGGGATGCCCCAGCTCGCCGCCAGTCCCATGCTCGGTGCCCTCTCGGCGGCCAGCACCCCGGAGGCCATCCATTCGCTGGCGACCGCCAGTGGAGACGCCTCCCTCGCCCATGATGTCCGGATGGACGCGGTGTCCGCCCTGGGCATGGCGGGCGAACCCAACCGCGAGGGGTGGATGCCTTGCGCCAACTGACGCGCGACCAGAACGGGATGCTGCGGGACACCGCGTCACTGGCTTTTGGCAACGCGGCGTACCAGATGACGGATGACGACGCGCGGGGCGCGGAGGCGCTCGTCCAGGAGATGAAGAACAACTACCGCTCGGCCACCACCCCGGAACAACAGGCCCTGGCCCTGCGGGCCATCGGCAACACCCGGGCACCCGACGCCCTGGACACCCTCCGGGAGGCGATCCGCTCCAATTCCATCCAGGTCCGCGTGGCCGCCATGGAAGCCCTACGCAACATTCCCGGGTCCGAGGCCGACAATCTCCTGTCCGAGCGGCTCCTCTCGGATCCCGCCACCCAGGTGCGCCGCGGCGCTGTCTTCGCCTGTGGTTTCCGTCCCCTCGGCCCGCTGCTGCCCGCGCTGAGGCAAGCCCTCCAGAAGGATGTTTCAGATGGCGTCCGCTCCGACATCATCAATCTGCTGGGCACCGCGCGAGGCGCCGCGCCGGAAGTCCTGCTGCTATTGCAATGGGCCAGCCAGAACGATCCCCATCCTGAACTCCGGCGCATGGCCACGGTCTTCCTCAATCCCGCTCCGGCCCCCTCTCCCCTCCCGTCGGACTCTCCAGCCCACTGACCCCCCTTCCACGGCTCGCACCCGGCCCGGGCTTCCGGGCCTGGGTGCCTATGCGGGAATCATCATCGGTCTGGAAAAATTGTCTATTCGGGTAATTGTTATTTTCTAATAAATGAAGTAATAGGCGAGCGGCTTTCACTCGAAGCGTAGTCCTCTCTACCCAAATTGAAGGATGCCCATGAGCATGAAGACGCTGCGCACCCTCGCATTGGTCGCTGTTGCTGCTCCCGGTATCGCCGCCGCCCAGAGCTTCACGGACCCCACCACCTATACCATCCAGCCGCAGAAGTACCCGGCCACGACGCTCGCGCCGGGCTACATCATGAATGACAACCCCGCCTACCCGTGGGAGTCCACGGTGGCCGGGTTCGACGTCAACGCGACGTACACGCCCGGTGAGCAGAACGCGATCGCCGTGGACGAGCGCAATCGCACGGGTGGCACGCTCAGCTACAGCCCGAGCGACTACACCTACGAGGTGAGCGTCGATCAGGGTCTGATTCCCGAGGCCAACCAGCACATGGTGCCGGGGCCGCTGGAGTTCCTGCCCTGGACCAATCCCAACCAGACGTTCAACAAGACCTACACGCGCATCGAGCGGTTCGGCAACAGCGTGTTCGGCGCGGGCTACTCGCTGAACGCGACGGTCACCGCCGAGACGGCGACGACGAACCGGGAGAAGAAGGTCGACGCGGTGGCCGAGGGCAAGGTCTTCGGCACCGCGTTCTCGTACGAGAAGGAGCTCGTGCTGGGCCGGGCCAACATCTCCGGACAGCAGGGCGGCGACAACAGCGGCACCGCGGCGCTGTACGCGGTGGGACAGCAGATCTGGTCCACCAACCTCTACGCCACCTACTCGCCGACGCCCATCAACTGGAGCCGCACCTTCTTCTCCGCGACCAAGCGCTTCATGGTGGGCCCCGTGCCCATCTCGGTGAAGGCCTCGCTCGCCGGCGGCGTCAAGCTCGCGGTGACGGGCCAGATCGGCCCGACGGTGGCCAAGCTCAGCGCGATCCCGGGCGGCTGGGCCAACGTCAACGCCTCCGCCGCCGTGGATGTCATCATCCTCGCGTTCGGCCTGGAGGGCGCCCTGTCCCTCGTCAACGCCACCCTGCCCTCCTCGGGTGAGCTGTTCTGGCCGATCTGCACGCTGGACTGGAAGCTCAAGTCGAACCTCGAGCTGAACACGCTCTCGGGCACCCTGAAGCTGTACGCCAAGCTGAAGATCCTCTTCATCAAGAAGACCTGGTGGGTGACGATCGCGAGCTGGTCGGGCATCACGCGCAACTGGTCGCTGCTCGACCTCGGCGGCTCCCAGCCGCTGGGCATCTGCGGCTGAGTCCCCGTTTCACCCGGCCCGCCGCGCCCCGTCCCTGCTGGGAGGGGGCGCGGTGGCCTCGAGCACCGGGCCGCCCCCGCGTGAGTCCTTCCGTGGCGAAAGCCCTTTCCCTCATCCAGATGCCGCCCGCCCGCGCGCGACGTGTTGCCTCCCAGGCCACAGCCCGCCGCACGGGAATCCGGGAAGGCTTCAACCCCACTGGAAAATGAGAAGAAAGTACGGAGAGTCTTGATTTACAATTTTAATAGTGTAGAAGAAGTAACGCATTTAACCCTGTTTCCGCGGGTTCTGCCTGGGTGGGACACGGCACGTGCAGTGGGGTGCTGGCAGTGGCGGTAACCAGTCGTGACCGAGTCATGGACACCGGCGAAGGCATTGTCTCTTGGAGAGCCCATCGGCTGGGCTCGCCGCTGCGTTTTGTCTTTCTTGAAGGGCACCGTCGATGCGATTCGCGCGGAGGTGCAGCAAGGCCATGCGTCAGGGAAAGGCGTCTGTCTGTTTGTTGGGTCTGATGTTGGGGACCACGGGTCTGCTGGGTGGCTGTGAGGACCCCCCCAGCCCGTCACCACTCCCGAGCCGGCTCAGCAGGGGAACGAACAACCCCAGACAACCCCGCCCGAGCCGGCTGGAGAGCCCCCGCCGCCCTCCGTCGACTTCGCCGCGCGGGTGCTGCATTACGACTACGGCTTCGACCTGCGGCCCATGGGCGACACACCGCACCCGGCCCACTCGCGCCTGTATTTGCAGGTGCCCGCCTCGGGCGGTGACTGCACCGTGTTGAAGGGTCCGCCGGGCATCACCCAGGTGAAGTGGAATGGCGCCGACGCCACCCGCGTCGAGGCGCTCACCGGCGCCGGCGCGTCTGCGGCCCCACGCTCCCGAATCAACTGCTCGTCATCGAGGCGGACATCAGCGTCCCGGTGGCGACGTATGACTATACGCAGGTGGGCTTCTCCCAGCGCAGGGACCGCAAGGGACAACTCGCCTCGTACCTCATGAGCTGGGTCGAGCAGTGTGACCGGCTGGGGCTCTGTGACGACGCCCCCGGCCAGCTCGCCACCTTCAGCTTCCAGGTGGAGCACAACGCCGGGGATGTCGTCCTGTGCCCGGGCACGCGGCTGAGCGTCAGTGCCACCCAGACACGCTGCGCGAGCCTCCTGCAGCAGGCCCCCACCTATTCCGCCTTCGCCATCGCCGCCAACCCCTCCTGGGTGCGCTCGACGTTCGCGGAAGCCGGCCCCTACCGGCTCGAGTTCTTCGAGGGGCCCGGGGGCCTGCTGGCCCCCGCGCTCGACGCGGCCGTCTTCGCCGACTACCGGCGTGGATCACCGGACTGCTGGGGCCGCTGCCGTACGGAGACACCCTGCGTGTCGGGGGCGCCCCCACGGAGTTCCTCGGAATGGAGCACCCGGGCAACATCATCCTGTCCGAGGATCTGCCCCTGCTGCGCAGCGAGTACGCCAACCAGACCCGGCACACGCTGATGCACGAGATCGCCCACCAGTGGGCGGGCAACCGCACGACCCTGGCGGAGGCCCATGACTTCGCCTGGAAGGAAGCCATCGCCGAGTACCGGCCTATGTCTATGAGGCGCGGCACTGGCCCCAGGACGCCGCCAAGACCCGCGCCTACTGGGACCGGATGGCCCGCTCGGCCATGTTCTATCCAAGGCCGGAGGACCATCCCGCCCCCTTCCTGACGTTCGCCGCGGACGTGTATGGCACCGGGCCGATGCTCCTCTTCCTGCAGCTCGAGGAGTTGCTGCCCGGGGGCCAGGAGGATGTCCTGCGCGGCATCCAGCACTTCCTCGCGGCGCCCGGCGCGCGCTCCACCCAGCACCTGCACGAGTCCCTGGAGCAGGGCGCCCACCGGCACCGGGCTCGCTGGACGTCTATTTCGACGCGTGGATCCACGGCACCAACGAGCCGGACTGGCCCTACTTCGACGTGGAACCGGCGCTGGATGAAGAAACGGGGCAGCTCACCCTCTCCGTCACCCAGCAGACCTACGAGGGGGGCATCTACCCGGTGAAGGTGAAGGTGCGGATCCAGGGCGCCACGCAAACCCAGGACATCATCGTCGACTATGGGCTCGCGCCCACCAGCGCCACGCTCGTCACCCCCCGGTGTCCTTCCCCGAGCCCGTGCTCCAGGTGACGGTGGATCCCGAGAACCGGGTGGTCAATCGCAGATTCTTCGGCGCGCTGAGAGAGGCCGCGCCGCCCCGTTGGCACTTCTGACTTCCACGCGGATCCTCCCCGCGCTCGAGCCATTGAAGAAGGAGTTCCAGGTGAACAACGCACGACACGACAACCCGAACGCCACGCCACGCGTGCGCTGGACCCGCTGGGGCGGGCCGGGGCTCGCGGTCCTCTTCCTCGCGGGCGCGGGCTCCTATGCCCTCTTCCCCCGGATGGCGCCGGTGTCCGCGGAGGCTCCGGCCGCCGAGGAGCCCGGCGCGCCGTCCGCCCCCGGCGCACGGGCCACGAACGCCGCCCGGGCCACGGCCGCGGGAACCCGCTCCGCTCCGCTCATGCCGGCCGCCGCCCAGGCCAGTGCGTCCTCCCCGGGAAACACCGTCCCCGCCCCAGCCGCGCCGGCCCTGGCGGCGGAAGCGGCGGCCGAGCAGGAGCCGACGATGGCCCAGCGCCGCGAGGCGGTGCGCCAGGCGGCGAACAAGTTCCGCCACGGGCGCTTCAATGCCTTCTTCCGCGAGGAGAAGTTCCTGGAGGAGTTCGCGCACGGCGGCCCGGCGCAGCTCGCCGCGCTGAAGGAGGAGCTGACGGACCCCACGACCCTGTCCGAGCTGCCCGAGGGCACCTCCTTCATGCATGCAAAGCCCGAGGCGGTGCTCGAGCGCATGTCGATGATCGACATGCTCCACTCGCTGGCCCCCAAGGATCCCAGCGCGCGCGACACCATGGTGGCGCTGTTGATGGAGCCGGTGGACAGCTCGCTGTCCGACACCGCGAAGAAGGGGCTGGTGGGTGAGAAGTTCGATCTGCTCTTCCGGCTGGCCCAGTTGGATCGACAGCTCGCGGTGGACTCCTACACCCAGCTGGACAACCCGAAGTTGAAGAGCCTGCTGCGCGAGGCCCTCATCGCGGGACTGTCCGAGTCGGGCGCGAGCATGGACGAGGTCAAGCGGCTGACGCGGCACCTCTGAAGACGCATCTGGCAGTCGAAGCCGTGTAGACGCAACCGCAGGCCGGTCCCCCCTGTCTCCGCTCGTCCGCCTCGGTCCGAGGCGAAGGGAGACCTGTACCGGATTCCCCCTTGAAAACACTCGGGCGCACACCGGTCGTGCCGGAACGGCACGGGTGCGCCCGTTTCCGAGTCCGTCGTGGCGGCAAGGCAACGTTGTACCTCTCGACGTAAGGAGATGTCAGTGATCCAGAATTGGAAGCAGGGACTCATCGGAGCTTGCTGTGTGGCGTTCGGCGCGGCGTGCGGGGGCGCGGAGGTGCAGCAGCAGGCGGGTGACGACGTGCAGGCGGCCCTGAGCGCGCTGGGCAAGGTGGAGCTGGTGGACATGGGGGCGGGCAACGTGCCCACCTTCATCCGCGGCAGCTTCGGCAAGGTGGACACCTCCTTCACCGCCCCGGGGCTGCGCGCCTCGCGCGAGCTCGCCCACCGAGGCGCTGCTGCCCGTGCTCGACCGGGTCGCCCCGGCGTTCCGCCTGAGCGCGAAGGAGCTGAACCTCCGCTCGGTGCGCACGGATGACCTCGGTTTCACCCACGCGCGCTATGACCAGACGCGCAACGGCCTGCGCGTGGTGGGCGGCGAGCTCCTCCTCCACGTCAACAAGGCGGGAGAGGTGTTCGCGGCCAACGGCAACGCGCGCGGCGCCAGCGAGCCGACGACCCTCAAGCGGGTATCCCCCGAGGCCGCCGCGCGGGCCGCCGTGGGCGGCACGGCCACCCTCACCGCCCAGGGCACGCCCGGCCCCGTCTACTTCCTGAGCGCCCAGGGCGAGCTGTCCCCGGCCTACGAGGTGACGGTGGTGGGCATGCGCGAGGGCCAGCCCGCGCGCGACCTGGTCTATGTGAGCGCCCTGTCCGGCGAGGTGCTCGACGTGCGCCCGCAGCTGCACTCCATCAACCGGGCCCTCTACTCGGCCAACAACGACTGGAGCACGCCCGGCACGCTGCGCCGCAGCGAGGGCGGCGGGGCCACGGGCGACAACCACGTCGACACCAACTACAACCACATCGGGACGACCTACAACTGCTACGACACGCTGTTCGGGCGTGACTCGTTCGACGACCGCGGCGGGCGCATCCAGAGCACCGTCCACTACGGCCAGGGCTACGTCAACGCGTACTGGGATGGCGTGCAGATCACCTTCGGGGACGGCGACAACGCCAACTCGGGCGAGCTGGGCCGGGACCTGGACGTGGTGGCGCACGAGTTCACCCACGGCGTGACGCAGTACGAGTCGGGCCTCGCCTACCGCAACGAGTCGGGCGCGCTCAACGAGAGCCTGTCGGACGTCGCCGCGGCCTTCTGCTCGAGCTGGTCGCGCGGGGGCGCCGTCGACGGGGACATCTGGAAGATCGGCGAGTACATCTGGACGCCGGGCATCGGTGGGGACGCGCTGCGCTACATGAACAACCCCACGCAGGACGGCTCGTCGAAGGACTACTACCCCGAGCGCTACACGGGCACCTCCGACAACGGGGGCGTGCACTGGAACTCCGGCATCCCCAACCTGGTGTTCAAGCTGCTCGTCACCGGTGGCACGCACCCGCGCGGCAAGACGGGCGTCAACGTGGCCGGCATCGGCATGAACCGCGCGGCGCAGACCTGGTACCACGCGAACGCCAACTACTTCACCTCCACCACCACCATGTCCCAGGCGCGCGCCTGGACCGTCCAGGCGGCGCAGGACCGCTACGATGCCACGGTGGTGCAGGCCGTGCGCGACGCCTGGAGCGCCGTGGGCGTGCAGTAGGCCGCCCTTCGGACGAAGTGCAACACCTCACACCCAACACCCACACAAGGAAGAGACATGAAGAACATCATTCCCGCGCTCATGCTCGTCGTCACGGGCGTTTCGACCTCCGCCGTGGCCCAGCTCAGCGCCCGCTGCTCGCTGGATGATCAACTCACCACGGTCACCGCCGCGCAGGGCCGCAATGCCGGTCCCGCAAGTGCGGGTACATCTCCGCGTCGCGCGAGGCGTACCTCAACGCCGAGAACGAGTACCGGTCTACACGAATGCCTGCTCCAACTACCCGCAGGTGACGGCCGGCTCCACGTGTACGCAGTACGTGCCGGACACCGAGGCCGCGGCGTGCATCGCCGGCTTCATCAAGCTGGGCAGCTGCGTGACCGGCTGCTTCACCCCCACCCAGCGCGTGGACTTCGCCGGCCGCGAGATGACCGTGCCGCAGGCCTACGAGAACGGCATGAAGGAAGTGACGGCCCTCACGCCCGCGTCGCAGCCGGGCCTGCTGTCCTACGCCAACCAGCCCATCCGCGCCTACGTCGCGGGTGACACGCAGGAGGACATCTTCCTGCTCAAGACCCGCGAGGGCCGCAGCCTCGAGGTCACCGCCGAGCACCCCATGCTCATGGGCGATGGCACCATGGTGAAGGCGCGCACCCTGAAGGTCGGTGACGAGCTGCTGGGCGCGAATGGCAAGACGCTCACCCTCTCCAGCGTGACCGTGTTCAACTTCAAGGGTCAGGTCTGGAACGTGCGTCCGCAGAGCACGGACAAGGCGGAGAACATCATGAGCGCCGAGGGCTTCCTCACCGGCTCGGTGCGCTTCCAGAACGAGTGGGCGGCGGACGACTACCGCCTGTCCCTGCGTGACGAGTTCAACGTCAGCGGCCTGTAGTCCCCCGCTCTCGTGCCGGACCCGGCCCTCCCGCCGGGTCCGGCACGGGAGAGTCATACGCCCAAGCTTCAGTCGCCTGCCCACCCCGTATCGTCGTCACCGAGGGATTCAAGATGAGAGCATCGATGTTCGTCGCCGTGTTCGCGTTCGCGGGCGTTTCCTCGACCGCGATGGCCCAGCACACCGCCCGCTGCACCCTGGATGATCAGCTCACGACCACCACCCTGGCGCAGGGCCGCAATGCCTGGGCGCGCAAGTGTGGCTTCATCACCACCACCAAGGAGGCGTACCTCAACTCGGAAGGCGAGTATCAGATCTTCCTCGAGGGCTGCTACTCCTACCCCAACATCCCCGCTGGCTCCACCTGCACCAAGTTCGTCCCCGCCTCCGAGACCGCCGCCTGCATCCCCCTGGCGGAGCTGAGCAAGCTGGGAACCTGCCCCACGGGCTGCGTCACGCCCGGCCAGAAGGTGTCCTTCGGCGGCAAGTCCATGCCCGTCCCCGAGGCCCTCGCCTCCGGTGAGCGCACCGTCACCGCCCTCACCCCCACCGCCACCCTGCTCGCCCCCACCTTCTCCGAGCAGACCATCCGCACCTACGTCTCCGGCGACACCGTCGAGGATGTCTTCTCCCTCTCCCTCGCCAACGGCCGCCTCCTCGAGGTCACCTCCGAGCACCCCCTCGTCGACGGTGAGGGCAACATCGTCAAGGCCAAGTCCCTCCAGGCCGGCGACACCCTCCTCGCCTCGGATGGCCAGAAGGTCTCCATCTCCTCCATCAACGTCTTCCGCTTCAAGGGCTATGTCTGGAACGTCCAGCCCGTCAGCCACGACAAGGCCGAGAACATCTTCGACCTCGAGGGCATGCTCACCGGCTCGCTCCGCTTCCAGAACGAGTGGGCCGACCTGAACTACCGCCTCGCCTTCCGCGAAGAGGCCGACGTCCAGGGCCTGTAGTCCTCCCGCATCCGCTTCCCCCACCGCCCACCCGCCCGGTGCACCTCGCCGGGCGGGTGGACCGGTCTTCCCCTGCCCCATCAAAGGAATCACCCATGAGGGTCGTTGCCAGCACTGAGTACAAGCCCCGCGCGCGGGGACGTCTTTCCACCGTTCTCTTCCTCGGCGGCGTGCTCGGCACGGGATGTGGCGCTCCAGGCGAGGAACCCACTCCCCCTGGATATGAGTGTCCGAGCGCGAAGTGCGAGCCCGGTGCCCAGGGACAGGGCATCATCGGCCCGCGTGATTTCAAGGTCCGCCAGTACAAGATCGACCTCAATCTCACGACGGGACAGGCCCGTTCGGAGCTCGTGGTCGAGCATCTCGACTCCACCGACTGCCTCGGCATTCCCGGTCCCTCGGGCGCGACCATCGATTCCTGGGAGCAGCGCAATGCCTCCGTGATGGACCATGCCAACTGGAGCGATCCGCTCCAGCATTGGCTCATCTGCACCCCCAACAACGAATATGTGTCCGGCGGCATCGGAGCGCCGCCCACCACCCTCAAGAGCACCTACACCATCCCCGAGAAGACGTACGACTACAGCCAGGTCGGCTTCTCCAGGCGCCAGGACTTCTCCGGAGGCCAGTTCACCTACCTGCTGGGCTGGGTGGAGTCGTGTGATCTCTTCGGCCCCTGCGACGACGCACCTGACCAGCTCACGCGCGTCTCCTTCACCGTGGCTCACCCGGACAACCAGCTCGTGCTCTGCCCGGGCGTGCGCACCACGCCGAACAGCCATGAGACCCGTTGCGACCTGCCGGGCACCGCGGCCCCCACCTACTCGTCCTTCGCCGTGGCCTCCAACCCCCACTGGGTGGAGACCCAGTTCCTGAACTCGCCGGTGAGCGTGAAGTTCTACGAGGTCCCCAACGGCCGGCTCCGCCCCGCGCTCAACCCGAACGACGTGTCGCACTTCCTCGAGTGGATCACCCACGGCGATCGCCTGGGTCCGCTGCCCTACGGCTCGGAGCTGCGGATCGCCAGTGCACCCACGGACTGGCTGGGCATGGAGCACCCGGCGAACATCATCCTGCGCGATGACCTGCCCCTGCTGCGCAAGGACTACGCCAACATGACCCTGCATACGCTGATGCACGAGGTGGCGCATCAGTGGGCGGGCAACCGGACCACCATGGCCACGAAGTGGGACTTCGCCTGGAAGGAGGCCCTGGCCGAGTACCTGACGTACCTCTACGAGGAGCAGTACCGCAGTGGAGAGGTGGGCCAGACGCGGGATTACTGGGACCGACAGGCGCGGGTGGCGACCTACTTCCTCCAGCCCCAGGACAACCCCAAGCCCCCATACATCTCCTTCATCAACGACGTGTACGGCTCGGGGCCGATGATCCTCTTCCTGCAGTTGGAGCCCTTGATCGGCAAGGACAGGGTGCTCGCCGGCATCAAGAGCTTCCTCGGCTCGCCCGGAGCCCGGAGCATCGACGATCTGCGCGCGGCCATGGAGGCCGCGTCGGGCAAGGACCTCGCGCCCTACTTCAACGCCTGGGTGAAGCGGAGCGGAGAGCCGATCTGGCCGTACTACCAGGAGGACGGCTGGTCGAGGAACAGCAGGAAGCTGACCTTCAGCGTGTTGCAGCAATCCGACATCTACTACCCCGGCTACGTGGAGATCGACGTCGTGGGCCCGAACAACGCCAAGGCGACCGCGCTGGCGAAGTTCGAGCTCACGGGGCAGGACAAGCGGGTGACGGTGACGGTGGATCTGCCGGCGCTTGGGATCCCCAGCAGTTCGTGGTGGACCCCCGGAACAAGTTCGTCAACCGCAAGTCCGCGACCCTCGTTCCGGAGCCGCAGCCCAACCGCTGGAGGCTGTAGCCTTCCAGGAAGGACCGGCCCCGGCACGAGCCGCCGGGGCCGGCGCCCGGCCCACTACAGTGCCGGCTCCATCGGGCAGACGGGCAACATGCCGTTCACCCCACTGCCCGACAGGCAATAGACGGTGCCGCAGTCACTCGGGCAGTTGTAGCGCGTCTCCGGGGAGCGGCAGAGACCATCGCCGCAGTAGCCACAGTCCGTGTAGCAGCTGGTCACCGTCTCGCTTCCGGTGCACAACCCGTCACCGCAGTAGCCGCAGTCCTGGGCGCAGTTGCTCGTGTTCTCCCCACCGTTGCACACCCGGTCACCGCACAGGGTGCCGCAATCGGTCCAGCACGTCGCCGTCGACTCGTTGTTGTTGCACACCCCGTTGCCACACAGGTTGGGGCAGCCGCAATCGCGCGGGCACGTGTTGACGGTCTCGCTGCCATTGCAGAGGTTGTCGCCGCAGTAGCAGTCCGTGGCGCAGTTCAAATCGCTCTCACCGGCCGCGGCACTGCACACCCCGTCTCCACAATACGAGGGGTAGCCGCAGTCATCGGGGCAGTTGTACTGGGTCTCCCCCGACCGGCACAGGCCGTCACCGCAGTAGTAACCGGTGTCGCAATACGGCAGCATGGACGGGGAACCATCCGCGAGCGGAATGGCGGGGCACTGCTCCACGAGCGCGGCGCTCGAGCGCGCCGGTCACCCGGCGCCCCCGCCTCTCCTGGCAGGCTGGGTCCACATCCCACGAGCAGGCCCGTCAGCGCGAGCACGAGCCCGCCCGAGACCTTCTTCATGGACTGGGAAAATGAATGAGAATTCCGGGCCGGTGTCACCGCGAGCCATGCCTTCTTCATGTGCCCTCCTTGATGGATGGTGGACTCTTTCTACCCCATGACACATGAGAAAATCCATAATGGCGGGAAATATATTTTATACTGGAAAAATCAGGAAGACCGGGACACCTCGAGCCAAGCCCTGCCATCGCCCCTCGATTCCGCGCCCCGACTCCGCTCCGAACAAGCTTGACCCTCCGTGAAATCACCTCTATTGATTTATCAAGGACTGCCAGGAATGAGATGATTGGCCAGTCCAGGGGGCAATCCGATGAAGACCTTGTTGAGCATCGCCGTGCTGGCCAGTGTGTGTATTTCCTCGATCGCGGAGGCACAGCTCGGCTACCGCTGCAGCCTGGATGACCAGCTCGGCACGGCCGAACTCGGCCGGGGCCGCAATGCCTGGGCGAGGAAGTGTGGCTTCATCAAGCCGACGAAGGAGGCCTTCCTCAACGGGGAGGGCGAGTACCGGTCTTCGCGAAGGCCTGTTACGCTTACCCCAACGTGACCAACGTCACCGACTGCACGCGCTATGTCCCGGCTTCGGAGGCGGAGCCGTGCATCCCGCTGAATGAACTGCCATTGCTCGGCACCTGCATGGTGGGATGCCTCACCCCCACCCAGAAGGTGGCCTTCGACGGCAAGCACATACCGATTCCTGAAGCCCACGGCGCAGGCCAGCGTACCGTGACCGCCCTCACCCCCTCGGCCACCCTCCTGGCCCCCACCTTCTCCGAGCAGACCATCCGTACCTACATCTCCGGCGACACCTCCGAGGATGTCTTCGCCCTCCACCTCGCCAATGGCCGGGTCATCGAGGCGACGGCCGACCACCCCATGGTCGACGGCGAGGGCAACATCGTGAAGGCCAAGACCCTCAAGCCCGGTGGCGCGCTGCTCGGCTCGGATGGACAGAAAGTCTCCATCTCCAGCATCAACGTCTTCCGCTTCAAGGGCTACGTCTGGAATGTCCAACCCGTCAGCCACGACAAGGCCGAGAACATCTTCGACGTGGAAGGCGTGCTCACCGGCTCCATCCGCTTCCAGAACGAGTGGGCCAGCATCAACTACCGCCTCATCCAGCGTGAAGAGGCCGACGTGCAGGGCCTGTAGTTCCAAACGGCTCTCCCGGCCCATCCACCCGGTCCGCACCCGGCGTGGGTGGGCCGTCGTCTTTGCACGCAGGAACGAACACCCGGAAGAAACCCATCATGAACGCACTGTCCTCCGCCGCCCTGCTCGCCGTCCTGGGCTTCTCCTCCCCCGCGATGGCGCAGCTCAGCCAACGCTGCACCGTGGATGATCGGCTCCTGAATCGAACCGTGGCGACCGGGCGCAACGCCTGGGCGCGCAAGTGCGGCTTCATCAGTCAAACCAAGCAGCTCTTCCTCAACGAGGAGGGCGAGTACCAGGTCTTCAGCAATGGCTGCTACGCGTACCCGAACATCGTCGTGGGCTCGAGTTGCATCCAGCATGTGCCGGTCTCGGAGTTGGCGGCCTGCATCCCGCTCGGAGCACTCTCCCTGATTGGCACCTGCCCGATTGGCTACGTGTTGTCAGCCCGTGGGCAGGCGCCCGCGGACATGACCCTGGAGCCCACCGGGGAGAACCTCGAGGAGGTCTTCTCCTTCAAGCTCGCCAATGGACGCGACCTCGACGTGCCCGCCCACCTCCTGTTGGTGGATGGCGAGGGCAACCTCGTCAAGGCCAAGACGCTCGCCCCCGGCGATGAGTTGCTCGGCTCGGATGGACAGAAGATCTCCATCTCCGACATCAACGTCTCGCGCTTCCAGGGCTACATCTGGGATCTGCTGCCCCTCAGCCATGCGCAGGCCGGCAACACCCTCGACGTGGGAGGCGTGCTCACCGGCTCGCCACGCGCGCAGAGCGAATGGGCCCGCATCAACGCCCGTCTCGCCTTCCGTGAAGAGGTCGACGTCCAGGGTCTCTAGAGTCTTTCAGCACCCGCACGAGTTCCAGAAAGGAAGTCACCATGAAAGCACTGTTTCCCGCCGTCCTGCTCTCCCTCGTGGGCATGTCCTCCACCGCGATGGCGCAGATCGGCGAGCGCTGTACCACGAATGATGCCCTCTGGAATGAAACCGTGAGACACGGGCGCAATGCCTGGGCACGCAAGTGCGGCTTCATCACCGCCGCGAAGGAGGCGTACTACAACGCGGAAGGCGAGTACCAGACCTTCTTCGAGGGCTGCTACGCGTACCCGAACGTCCCCCCGGGCTCGAGCTGCTACATGCACGTGCCGGCCTCGGAGTCGGCGGCCTGTATCCCGCTCAATCAACTCACCAGGCTTGGCACCTGCGTGAACGGGGACCCGTGGCCGCTCCTCGAGGAGCAGCACGGAGAACGCACCACCGGCGCCCTCCCCCAGGCCCTGTGGGCCTACTTCCACCACCGCCTCCTCGTCCGTGAGAAGGCCGAGGCCCGGGGTTTGTAACGCCCCCGGGCTCCGCGGCGCCCTCCCCGCTCAGGAGGCGGAGTGCACGCCCAGGACGGTGTCCAGGCTCGGCGCCGCGGCCCAGAGATAGCGCGTGGCCGGAGAGGCAATGGCCGCGAGCATGGAATCAGCGGGTGCCCCCTCCAGGCGGGCATCGCACGAGCCGATCGGCGCCGGGCCCGTGATGCAGGGCGCGCTCTCCGAGGCGGGAACGAAGTACGTACAATTGTTGCTCTTGGGCGCGCAGGGCTGGGTGAAGCAGCCATTGGCGAACACCGGTATTCGTTGAAGCTGTTGAGGTTGGCCTCCCGGGTCGTGCTGATGTAGCCGCACTTGCGCGCCCAGGCATTGCGGCCCCGCTTCTGCGTCACCGTCGTCAGCCGATCATCCGAGGTGCAACGCAGGGCAACCTGGGCCTCCGCCACGCCCGCCGCACCCATACACGCGAGCACCACCACGAGCCGAATGTCTTTCATGCCGCCATCTCCCTGGGGATTACAATCCGGTAATCAAATTCTACCAGGAAAATAACGAAACTCAAGGGAGGGAGGGGAACGAAAGCACCCCATGATTCCGAAAGGTTCGTGTCTCCTTTCCCCACGCCGCTTCCAGCGCGCGGCTAGCCTCGGGCCCATGCACACCAAGGCCGCTCCTTCCATCGCGCTGCTACGGGGCCGGCGCACCCTGCCCCTGCTCGAGGCCTACTTCGAGCTGCACCACCTCAAGCACCTCTACCGCCAGGGCTGGCTGCGCGTGGGCATCCCCCGCGACACCTGCGAGAGCGTGGCCGAGCACTCCTTCTTCTTGGCGCTGCTGTGCCTGTTCCTCGCCGACAGCTGCTTTCCCGAGGCGGACGCCTCGAAGCTGGTGCGCATGGCCCTCCTGTGCTCAGCGACAACTACACCTCCCCAGCAACGACAATTACACCTCCCCATCCTGAGTGACGGCAGCCGTCGGTAGGAACCCGGTGACTTCCGAGGTTCGGATGGGCGGGTGAGGACGACGGATGCCCAGGTGAGGAAGCTGATGGAAGAGATGGCGAAGCACGGAGGCTTGGGGCTGGCGGCGGCCCGGGCGGGCATGGACCGCAAGACGGCACGCAAGTACGTGAAGGAGGGGAAGTTCCCCTCGGAGCTCGAGCAGGAGCGCACCTGGAGGACGAGGAGGACCCCTTCGAGGAGCAGTGGGAGGGACTGGCCGAGCGGCTGAAGGAGGCGCCGGAACTGGAGGCCAAGACGCTCTTCGAGGAGCTGTGCGCTCGGGAGCCGGGACGCTACAAGCCGGGGCAGCTGCGCACGTTGCAGCGGCGAGTGCGCCAGTGGCGAGCGCAGCAGGGGCCGGAGAAGCAGGTGTTCTTCGCCCAGGAGCATCGGCCCGGGGAGGCGATGCAGACGGACTTCACCTGGGCCAACGAGCTGGAGGTGACGGTGGGAGGCCAGCCCTTCGCGCACCTGCTGTGTCACCCGGTGCTGCCGTACTCCAACTGGGAATGGGCGACGGTGTGCCACTCGGAGTCCATGGCGGCCATCAAGCGCGGAGTGCAGGCGGCCGTCTTCCGGCTGGGGAAGGTGCCGCGCTACCACCAGACGGACAACTCCACGAGCGCCACGCATGACTTGCGCAACGGCAAGCGGGGATTCAACGCCGAGTACCAGGTGCTCATGAAGCACCTGGGCATGGAGCCGCGCACGATTGAAGTGGGGAAGAAGGAGCAGAACGGAGACGTGGAGGCGCTCAACGGCGCGCTCAAACGTCGGCTGTTGCAGCACCTGCTGATGCGCGGCAGTCGGGACTTCCAGAGCGCCGTGGAGTACGAGAGCTGGGTGCAGGGCGTGCTGGAGAAAGCCAACCGGCTGCGCGGCGCGAAGGTGGAGGAGGAGCTGGCGGCGATGAGGGCGCTGTCGGTGCAGCGGCTGGTGGAGTACAGCGAGCTGGAGGTAGTCGTCACGGCGTGGAGCACCATCCGGGTGCAGCACAACACGTACTCGGTGCCCTCGCGGCTGGTGGGTCAGCGCGTGCGGGTGCGCGTGTACGACGACAAGCTGGAGGTGCTGCACGCGGGAAAACCGCAGCTGGTGGTGGACAGGCTGGTGGGCCGCAACGGACACCGCATCAACTACCGGCACATCATCTGGTCACTGGTGCAGAAGCCCGGGGCCTTCGCGCAGTACCGCTACCGGGAGGACCTCTTCCCCTCGCTGGTATTCCGCCAGGCGTACGACGAGCTGCAGCGGGTGCACGCGGGGAGAGCCGCGGACGTGGAATACCTGCGCATTCTGCACCGGCGGCCTCCACGCTGGAGGCGCAGGTGGAGCAGGTGCTGGCGCGACTGCTGGCCGAGGGCGGACTGCGCGGTGCCGAGCAGGTGAAGGCGCTGGTGGCGCCGGCCCGGCCGGAGGTGCCCGAGCTGGAGCAGCCCGAGGTGGACCTGAGCAGCTATGACGCGCTGCTGGTGGCGCAGCGGGAGGTGGCCTCATGAGCCCCCCTCCACGTCCCTGCGAGCAGCGGCAGGAGCCTCCGACGAGCAGCAGCAAACGCTGGCCATGCTGCTGCGCGCGCTGAAGCTGCCGGCATTCGCAGCCCACCACGAGGAGCTGGCCGGGCGCGCTGGGCAGGAGGGCTGGACGTGCCCGCACTACCTGCGTCAGTTGGTGGAGCTGGAGCTGAGCGAGCGCCGGGGCCGACGAATAGAACGGCTGCTCAAGGCCTCGGGGCTGTCCACGGACAAGACGCTCGCCACGCTCGAGCAGGAGAAGCTACCCGCCAAGGTGCGCCGCCAGCTGCCGGCCCTATGCGAGGGCGGCTTCGTGGAGCGCGCGGAGAACGTGCTGGCCTTCGGACTGCCGGGCCGCGGCAAGACGCACGTGGTGAGTGCCATCGGCCACGAGTTGGTGCAGCGCGGCTACGAGGTGCTCTTCGTGCCGGCGGTGCTGCTGGTGCAGCGACTGCTGGCGGCCAAGAAGAACCTCTTGCTGGAGAAGGAGCTGCGGCGACTGGACGGGTACGACGCGGTCATCCTCGACGACATCGGCTACATCCAGCAGGACAGGGAGGAGATGGAGGTGCTGTTTACCTTCCTGGCCCAGCGCTACGAGCGCAGGAGCGTCCTGATTACGAGCAACCTGGTGTTTTCGCAGTGGGACCGGATCTTCAAGGACGCGATGACGACGGCGGCGGCGATTGACCGGGTGGTGCACCACGCGCTGATTCTGGAGCTCACCGGCGACAGCTACCGCAGCGAGAAGGCCAAGAGCCGGGAGACGGTCGACAAGGCCCCGCGCCAGGCGCCCGGGGACGAGTAACAGCCCGTTCACGGCACAGGAGGTGGCCAACCCAGCGGCTCCGATGGACGTGACGACGACTACGGCGACGACGAAGTGAACGCAGTCAGGGCATCAACCCGATGGGGAAGTGTAATTGTCGCCAAGGGGAAAAAGTAATTGACGCTGGGCACTCCTGCACGACGTGGGCGAGGCGCGCGCCGGTGACATCACCCCCCATGACGGCGTGAGCCGCGAGGAGAAGCAGCGGCTCGAGCGCGAGGCCGTGCAGCGCATCTTCTCCGCGCTGCCCCGCGGCGCCGACTACCTCGCCCTGTGGGAGGAGTACGAGCAGGGCACGTCCTTCGAGGCCCGGCTCGTGCGCCGGTGGACCGGCTGGAGATGGGCCTGCAAGCCACCGTCTACGAGCACCAGGGCGCTGGAGACCTGTCCCAGTTCTTCGCCTCGGTGCACAAGGTGCTGGAGACGCCCGAGCTCCAGGCGTTGCTCGCCGAGTTGGAGACCCTCCGGCCCGTGCGCTGAGCAAGCGGACTCACTCGGCAGAGGACGCCCGCGCCCCGAGCGCCTCGCGCCCCCAGTTGCTCCCGTGTAGCGGACTCATGAGGTATGTCCACCCAAACGGATCAGGCCCACATCCCTCATGGAATGGGGGCGCAGACAAGTGCACCGGGCAAGGGTGCACCGGGAGTATGAGCCGTTGCCGCGCCCCGGGGCGGAAGGCTCAGCGCGAGAGGCCGTCGAAGAAGTCGACCTCGCCGGTGTCCAGCGAGTAGTCCGCGCCCACCACCTGCAGCCCTTCCTCCTGGATGAGCCGCTCGAGCAGCCGGCTGCCGTGGCGCAGGTGGGAGCAGGACTGCCGCACGTTGGCGCGCACGGCCTCGTGCACCAAGCGCTCGCGCTCCACGTCCGGACCGGCGGCATGCACCACGCTCTCCACCGCGGGCCGGCACCGGTCCAGGTTGCGGGAGGACGATCGGTTGGGCATGTCGCGCTCGGGTGGGTGGCCCATCATGAGAACAGCTCCGAAAAGGTCTTCTGGAGCCATTCCTCCCGCGCGGCCCGCCCGCCCTCGTCGGAGAGGTGCTGCCGCTCGAGGTCCGTGAGAGCTTTTTTATCGCGGACCTTGCCCTCGAGGACCCGCTTGCGCCGCTTGCTCGCCACGGCGCGGGCGATGGTCTTGAACTGGACCGCCGGGCTGCCCAGCGTGTTTCTCTGCGTGATGAAGTCATAGCCGAGCAACCGGCTGGTCAGCCGCACGGGGCTGGCCGCATAGACGTCCCCCGTATCGCCCACCTCCGCGGCCTCATCGAGTCGAACGTCCACGACGTAATCCCAGAGTGAACGAAAGCCGTCGTCCTGACGCTTCGGGACCGCCAACGCCTGCAGGAACCGGAGCCGCCCCATCGCATGGTGCACGTAGCGGATGCCCTTGGCCGACCATACCTCCAGGAAATAGTAGGCGATGATGTACCATTGGATCCGGTGCGCGTATTCGCCGTGTGAGGCCGGGGCTCCGATGTCTCGGATGGGAACCGCTTGCTTCACGGCTTCCCGCAAGAATTGTTTTTGGAAGATGAGCGGGCCATCCGCACCGATGATGGTCTGCTCAGTCGGGTGCCTCGAGCCCTCCTTCTTGTCCTTGGGCGTCGTGCGCAGGGTCATGCGCTCTTTCAACGCCCATTCCTTCTCCAACTCCCCGAGCGCGATGTCCAGTGCCGTCGTGGGCGGGAGACCCTGGGTTACCCCGGCTTGGTGTCGCGCTCCAGCCGCATCAGGGCCAGCCTCACGAAGTCAGGATCCGCCAGCAACTGCTGGATGGCTTCCGCCTTCTCCAAGATGGTGTCAGAGAACTCCAAGATGGTGTCTCCAAGATGGTGTCCCCAAGATGGTGTCAGAGAACTCCAAGATGGTGTCTCCAAGATGGTGTCAGAGAACTCGAATCGAGGGAACTCGATTCGTGGGAGTCGAGCCCGCACGGGCCTCATGCGTCCCATGTCAGTACGCGACGTACGTCTGACCAAGCACCTGGAAGGAGGCCGACGGTGCCACGGCCTCGGTGGCGAAGTTCGTCACCGCGTACCAGATGTTGCGGAGAGGGCCGGAGAGGGCGGAGAGGGCGTCAAAGAACTTGAGCGATGCGACCTGGCACCACACGCGGCGGGAACGAGTAGAGAGGAAAGCTCGCCGAGAAGTTCCCCCGCTCCCACTGAGCCGCCGCCTCTCGGAACACCGCGACGAAGGCACGGTACCGCTCACGCAACTCCCGCAGCGCCTGTAGCGTGGAGGCATGCCCCAACGGCCGCGGGCTGCGTTTGAGATGCTCGGGCCGGGTATGCGGGTGCTGTGCCTTCACGGCGCGAGCCCCAAGGACTGGCTTGTTCCGTGCGCGAGCCTCGGCTTCCACCTCCTCCACCAGTCCCCGCACCGCACGCTGCCTCTCCTCCTCTCCCAGTCCTTTCCAACATGGCAGGGGCGCCACCTCCAACTCCACGGGCTCGGCCCATTGCTCCGCGAAGCGTCCTGTCTCTCCCGCCGGTCTTCGCTCCCCCTCTTGCTCCAGCGTTTCGTCCAATTGAACCACTGGAACAGTCTCCGCGCCGGCCCCAGCAATTGCGGCAGACACGTGAGGCCCGGCCACTCGGTGCTCTTCTCCACCAGCCCCTCTTTCACTCCATGGGCCAGTACGTAGCGCAACCGGCCCACCAATGCCGTGTCGTCCAGCACCGGCTCCGCCGAGTAACGCCTCTCCCAGAAGCCGCCGCTCCAGTCCACCAGCCTGCCCACCTTCTTGGACAGATTGGAGCGCAGGTACTGCATGAAGGAGGCGAGCGCGGCACCGCGTGCCCACACCAGCAGGTGGAAGTGGTTGGAAGCGAAGGCGAAGGCGTGTAGCCGGACGGTACCGTCGCTCTGCTGGACGGCGCGCGCCAGCACTCCACCCACGACCTCGTTCACTTCCGCGCTGGGACGCAGCAACAGCCGTCCCTGAAAGCACCTGGAGGTGACGAAATAGAGACCCTCCTCCTGGAACATCCTCAACGGCCAGCCCATCCCCATCCCCCGCATGCACTCCGCTGGGCCGATGCACCTCGTAGGCCAACGCCAGGTCCTCGGAAAGATTTGAGAATCGGTCGGTGCCCCGTCTCCGCCGAGTTCCCGTTCTCGCTCAAGTCCCTCGCTTCGAGTCCTTTGACACCTTCTCGCGGCTTTCTCGCGGAGGAGTCCTTTGACACCTTCTCGGGGGCCACTCGAGTCCTTTGACACCTTCTCGGCCACTCGAGTCCTTTGACACCTTCTCGCGGCGAGTCCTTTGACACCTTCTCGGCCCTTCTCGGCGCACCTTCTCGCCTTCTCGGGGGGAGACACCTTCTCGGAGCGACTCACTCCTCACTCCTGCTTCGACGCGGGAGCGCCCTTGAGCCGCTCCACGTCACGGCGCGGAGACAGACCATACATCCGGCGGTACTCCCGACTGAATTGGGATGAGCTCTGGTAGCCCACCTGGTAGCCCGCCGACCCCGCGTCGAACTCCTCGAACAGCATGAGCCGCCGCGCTTCGTGAAGCCGCATCTGCTTCTGGAATTGCATGGGTGTGATCGCGGTGGAGACCTTGAAGTGATGATGGAACGACGAGACGCTCATCCCGACGTGCTCCGCGAGTTCCTCTACGTGCAGGGGCTCGGTGAAGTTCGCGCGGAGCCGGGCGATGGCCTTGGCGATCCTGCTGCTCTGGCTGTCGACCAGCGCGAGTTGGAAGAGCCTCGGACCAAAGGGTCCCGTCAGGAGCCGATAGAGGATCTCCTGCTCTATCAACGGGGCCATGGCCGGGATGTCCTCGGGCCGCTCGAGCAGGCGGAGCAGGCGCAACGTGGCGTCGAGCAGGTCGGATGACGCGGAGAGAACGGCCACGCAGCGAGCGCCGCCTCGGGGCTCCGGGGGCGTGACGTCGATGCGTGCCAGCAACTCACGAAGCGTCCGGCTGTTGAGGGTCATCCCGAGTCCCAGGAAAGGCTCGGCGACACTGGCCTTCGTCGTTCGAGAGAGCACCGGGAGGTCGAGCGCCACCACGAGATAGTCGCCCACCCCATACTCGAGGTCCTGGCCTCCAAGGGTCAGGCATTTCGCGCCCTGCACCACGAGGGCGAAGCAAGGCCATTGGGTCGTGTGCTGGGGCTGTGTCAGGGACGTGCATCGACTGAGGAACAAGCCATGGATGGACGTCTGGACCTCACCTTCCCGCGTGGCGAAACGGTCGATGATCCCCGCGAGTTCTCGATAGGTCCTGGTCGTCGAAGTCATTGGATTCCGATGGGAATCATGCCCGATGCCTCGGCGCGCGTCAGCCGCTCCGGATTGGCCCTGGAGGATCGTACACAGGTCCTGGAGCATCGGGATACCGCACCGAAGAGGGCCGCGCGTAGGGTCCAAACCATCACCCAGGCGCATCACCGGGGCCACATCTGGCTTTTCGAGTCGACGCCGGGAAACTGGAGCGGGAAATGACAGGCAAGCTTCTCATCTACGGGGCCACGGGCTACTCGGGACGACTCATCAGCCAGCAGGCGTTGGCGTCACGTCTTGACTTCGAGGTCGCCGGACGCGATGCGGCCCGGACCCGTGCGCTGGCGGACCGGCTCGGCGTGGGCTGGCGTACGTTCTCCCTGGATGACGCGGACGCGCTGCGCCGCGGCCTCGAGGGCGTGCACTCCGTCCTTCTCTGCGCGGGGCCCTTCAGCCATACCGCGCGACAGGTCATGGAGGCCTGCATCGAGCTCAAGGTCCACTACCTGGACATCACCGCCGAGCTCGGCGTCTTCTCGTTCGCGGAGTCGAAGTCGGAGGCGGCGTCCTCCGCGGGAATCATGCTCCTGCCGGGAGTGGGCTGGGACGTGGTGCCCAGCGATTGCCGGCCCTCCACACGTCGAGGCGCGTCCCACGTCCTCACCGTCTGCGCCTCGCGCTCAAGCACTTTGGTGGCATCTCACGCGGCTCCGCCCGGGCGCGGGGGCCATCCTCCAGCTCGAGCCGCTGGTGCGAGAGGAGGGGCAGCTCGTCGCGTCGACGGCGCCCGCGCGGGAGTCGTTCGATTTCGGAGAAGAACCCGAGGAGTGCCTCCGCATGCCGATGGGAGATCTGATCACCGCCTGGAAGTCGACGGGTGTGCCCAACATCGAGGAGTTCGCCCAGGTCGGGTTGACAGCGCTCGCGGCGCCCCCCGATCCGATGACCATGCCCGAAGGCCCAACGGAGGAAGAACGAAACGCGGGCCGCTCGAAAGTCGTGGCCGAGGTCACGGACCGGGATGGGACCGTGGTGCGCTCACTCATCGACACGCCGTCGGGCTACACGTACACCCAACTGTCCGCAGTCGAGCTCGCCCGGCGCGTAGTCGGTGGCGAGTACAAGCCCGGCTTCCAGACCCCCGCGTCCGCTTTCGGGTCCTCATTGGCCACCCAGATGGGTGATGCGCGGATCATCGATCTGTCGTGAGGGGCGAGCGCCCTCGAGCAACGCGCCGGAGGCGGGTGTCACCGGCGGGAGTGAGACGGCGAGGTGGATGTCCCCGGGAGGGGTGAAGTCAGGAGCCGGGCAACGTGATCTCGGAGGATCTCCTTGACGCGCGCGGCACGGTCTCCGGCGAAGTCCGGCCAGCCCAGGGCCTCGAGCGTGCTGTCCGCCCCGTCATTCAAGACCCACAACTGACCGAGGATGAGCAGGGCTCGAATCCGGGCCCGCTCGTCTCCCTCCTCGAGCCCCAACACCTGGGTGACGAGCGAGATGACCATGGACTGGATGGGCGCCGTGAACTCCCGCTCGATCAGCGCGAAGGCGGGATAGCCGGAGGAACGCGACTGGCATCGCCCGAGGAAGCGGCGCCAGCCCTCTTCGTCCGTCCGAGGCATCGTCAGGTCCGCCATCCGCTCCACCAGGTCCTGGAGCGCCTCGAGCATCGCCTCCCGCCGTCCGCTCGCCCGTGCCGCCCGCGCCGCCTCCAACACGGGAGCGAACCCGCCCATCATCCGGTCGATGACCCACTGCCCGCACGCCTCGTGAAGTCCCTCCTTGCTGTCGAAGTAGTATTGCAGCGCCGGCGGGTTGACCCCGGCTCGCGCGGCGATGAGCCGGGTCGACGCCCCCAGGTAGCCCTCCTCGGAGAACACCTCGAAGGCCGCCTGGATGATCCGCTCCCGCGTCTCCTCTCCCCGGGCGTAACCGCCTTCCCGGGGTCTTCGCCTCGGCCCCGACCCCTCCGTTCCGCGCGCTCGCTTGCTCCTCACGTGTGCTCTCCCTCCGCCCATCCTGGTCCATCTGGAAAAAATCTTCCAATTGACAAAAATCTTCCGGCCGGAAGACATTGGGTGAACCCAGCTCCTCCGCGGAGGCTCCGAGCCGTCCGGGTGGGGTGTTTTCCAGGAGGTCCCATGACGAAGCAGATCCATTCGGCGCCCGTACTCGTGGCGGGGGCGACGGGCAAGCAAGGGGGGCCGTGGCGCAGGCGTTGCTGGCGCGCCATCAATCGGTGCGCGCATTGGTGAGGATCTCCAATCACCGGGCGCCGCGGCCCTGAAGGCCCTGGGGGCCGAGCTCGTCCGGGGAGATCTCCTGGACAAGGCGTCCCTGCTCAAGGCCTGTACGGGAGTCCGGGCGGTCTTCTCCATCCCCCCGCTCACGCTCGAGACCCTGGGGACGGATGCCGTGCGGGTGATGGGCAAGAACCTGGTGGATGCGGCGAAGGACGCCGGTGTCCAGCACTTCGTCCACACCTCGGTCTCGGGCGCGGGGGACTTCCATCGCAATGCACCAGGTTGGAAGGAGGGCCGGTGGGATGTGGCCTATTGGGAGGACAAGGCCTATACCCAGGAGCTCGTGCGCGACGCCGGCTTCCAGTATTGGACCCTGCTCAAGCCCGCCTTCTTCATGGAGAACTTCGTGCGTCCCTCGGTCATGTTCGCCCAGTCGGTGGGGGATCGCCCGGCGACGGTGATCAAACCCCATACGGAGCTCGCCCTGATCGCGGTGAAGGACATCGGCGAGGCGGGGGCCGCGGCGATCCTCGAGCCGGAGAAGTTCCACCGGGTCGAGCTCGAGTTCGCGGGCGAGCGGCTGACGATGAAGGAGATCGCCCGGATCCTGGGCGAGGCCTGGAATGTCTCGCCCGAGGCTCGGACCTCACTCCCGAGGAGGCCATCGCCCAGGGCCTGCCGCCCGCGTTCGTGACAAACTATCAAATGCTCAACGAGGTGGGCAGTCCCGCCACGCCCGAGCAGGCGCGGAGCCTGGGACTGCCCTTGACCGACTTCAAGACCTGGGCTCACTCCGTGGCAGGTTGAGACCGCCTACCGTCCGACCGTGCTACCCTCGGTGCGGATGGGGCCGGCACATGAGCGGGAGTACGTGCGATGCGAGGCGGGCTGGTTGTGTTGCTGGCCGTGTGGGTGTGTTTGTCAGAGGTAGGGTGTTCCTCGCCGGAAGTTCCCCGTGCACCCGATGATGCGGGGCCTGTCGAGCCGCCTCCGAGCGACGCGGGCCCGATCGAGCTGGGCGACGGAGGAAGCAACTGTGGGGCATGCGCCGTGCCGTGCCGGTACCTCGGCGCTGGCGGTGGCGAAGTCCAGATGAGACTGGACGATGCGGGGCTCTGGTCGATAACGGTCCCATGCACGCGAACGGCCTCGGGGCCCATTTGCACGCCCACCGAACTCATCAACAGGGACCCGGATGGGGGCGTGCGTGTGATCGGCAGGTACCCGGCCGATGGGGGCTATGGGAGCCCGGGGCCGACACTGTTGGCGGTAGCCGATGAGGAGGAGCTCTTCTTCCATGACGACTTCAAGGCGCCGCGAAGCATCTACCGGCTGCCTCGTAGCGGAGGGCCTTACGCCGAGGCCTTCACCATGTCGGGGCGGGGCACCCTCGTTGGGCTCGACGAGGCGAACGTCTACACGCTGGAGGAAGGCCCCTCCTTGCAGCTCGTGGCGCACGAGAGACGAGGAGGGGCACCACCCCGCTCGCCGTTCTGCCTGCCGGCGAGGGCTCGCCGATCGTGGGGGCACTCAAGGAGGAAGAGCTCCTCGTCCTGCGGCAGCACTCCAACTCCGCCTCCGTCCTCGAGCGCCACTCCGTGGATGGCGGAACCCCCTCAGCGCCGCATTTGTTCGCGGAGGGGGTGATAGACATTGCCTTCGAGGGGGAGGACCCCATCGCGCTGGAGAGGACCGGGAACGGGAGCGGGGCAGACCTGGTGCGAGTGCTCCGGGACGGCGGAGCGGAGGTTCTGCGGAGCATGCCTCTCCATGCTACGCAAATCGCGGTGGGCGCAGACAGTGTGGTCCTGGTCAGCAGGAACTGCGATCCGTGGCTGCCCCCTTGCAAGGAGATGGGTGAGGTGTACCGGGTGAGCCTCACGTCCCCCAGCAGGAGGCCCTGTGCCGTGGACGCATCTCCCCCTGCAGGTCGCCATGGATGGGAATGTGGTGTACGTGCGGACGTCCACTGGCTTGCTGGAGCTGCGTCCCTGACCGGCCCCTGAGGCGTATAGGCTGACCAAGCAGTACTAGCGCATACGGCATTTTCGGTACTTCTGGCGTCTCGCCGGTACTATGCTTCGGCTGCAGGGCCAAGGGGAAGTTGCCGCCGTGAAGCTTCGGCTCACACCGGGCAAGGGTGGCTCAACCTGAGGCTTCTCATACCAAGAGGAGACCGGATGAAAACGGAGGCACAGCAGCTTCTCTTCTTTCTGACAGCTGGGCTGTCATTGTTCACAGCAGGTTGTACCCACGAGAAGCCGCAAGATCCGCCCTCGCCAGCTCTGCCTATCTGTGGGGATGGAGTACGGAGCAGCTCTGAAGCCTGCGATGACGGCAACACGGTCACCGAGCCCGTATGCCCCAACGGCCAATCGAGCTGCTCCGCATGCAATGCGGCTTGTAGTGCGGTATTGCACTCGCTCAGCGTCTCCCTCACGGGGGCCGGTACAGGTTCCGTCTCCTCCGAGCCAAGCGGAATCAGCCACCCGGCCACTGCCAGTGTGGCCTTGTTCCCGAACGGCAGCACGGTGACACTGAGCCCGACACCGGCGAAGTATTCCACCTTTACCGGGTGGCTGGGTGGTGGGTGCAGCGGCACGATCGCGTGTGGCCTGATCTCTCGCGCGCCATGGGTGATTACAACGGAGATGGCTACCTGGACTTCATCTACGCCGCGGGCATGGATGGCTTCGGAAACAGCGTGGGCCCCGGGGTTTATCTCTACAAGTACAACCCCAGCACCCAGCAGTACACCTTCGATGTCCGCCTTGCTTCTGACTACCCGTTCATCATGGGTCTACAGTTTCTTGATGCCCAGGGCGATGGATTCCTCGACATCGCCTTCGCCTATTACAGCAAGAGCAGCTATCAGGCCGGGATCTGCCTGATGCTGAACGTCGGAGGAATCTTCGGCTCCCCGGAGTGCGTCGAGGATACCGACGGTACGGCCGGCTACCAGAAGCAAGCGACGGACCTCGCCGTGGCGGATCTCGACCGCGACGGGATCCTGGATCTGGTCCTGGCCGGCGGCGTCCAGAACGCGGCCTACCGGATCACCATCTACCGGGGCATTGGCAGTGGCAGATTCTCTCGCGAGAATGAGTTGGTGACCAGTACGGCCCAGCGCTATACCCAGGTCCGCATTGCCGACATGAACGACGATGGACGTCTCGACATTGTTGGGGTCGTGGGAGACAGCAGCGACGATGCCACGATTCACATCTACAGGCAGAGTGCCACGGGCTCCTTCTCGAACTCGGAGCGAGTCAGCCACGTTGTCGCGAAGATGGGTTTCTTTTCAACCGGCTACCTGAACGAGGATTCGAAGCCGGATCTCGTGGTCATTTCCCAAGGGAACTCGACTGACGGCATGTATCTGCAGTCAAATGCATCGGATGACACATTCCTGTCGAGCCGCATCACCATGCCGTTCGAGCAAGTCAGCGGTACTCCCATTGTGGCGGACCTCAGCAACTCTGGGACCCCGATGGTTTACTTCGCTCCGAAAAACCGCCTGCTCTACAACGACATGAGCGGGATCTACTTCCGGAGCGTTGCCAGCTTGAGCAACGCCATCTCACTTGACTCGTCGAACACGATCGTCGGCGCCTCTTCGCTGTCGGGGTGGGTAGAAGCCAATGCCGACCTTGCCGACATCAACAACGACGGTCACATCGACCTGATGTATTCGAGGCTCTCTGGGGCCGGGCATTTCGAGTTCATCCGTGGGCAGTGACTGAAGCCTTGGCGCGAACTTCCCGGGTGAGCACCTCACTCTCTCTTCATCTGAGAAAGATGGGGCTCCACCGTGCGCGGTGCAGTACGTGCGTTCCCCTTTTGGAATCACATAGAGTCCGCAGCCCCCCCAGAGGAGGCCACGATCATGCGTCTATTTGGCGTATAGACAGGATAGAGGCGGTGTTGAGGGGGAAGGCTGGTGCAGAGGGGCCGAGGAGGGCCGCAGACGGGTGCCGGCCGGGCTGAGAGCCGGGCCGGTGCAGAGGCCATGCCGCCTCCTTGGGCTCGGTTAACAGCGGCGAGTTCGACTCCCGCCGCTTCTCGTGACGCGCCTACTTCCAGAGCATCTCGTTTCCATCGCGCTGCTGCGGGTCCGGCGGCGCACCATGCCCCTGCTCGAGCGAGCGCGAGGCCGTGCAGCGCATCTTCTGCGAGCTGCCCACGGCACCGACTACCTCGCCCTGTGGGAGGAGTACGAGCAGGGCAGCTCCTTCGAGGCCCGGCTCGTGCGCCGGTGGACCGGCTGGAGATGGGCCTGCAGGCCACCGTCTACGAGCACCAGGGCGCCGGCGACCTGTCACAGTTCTTCGCCTCGGTGCACAAGGTGCTGGAGACGCCCGAGTTCCAGGCGCTGCTCGCCGAGGTGAAGACGCCACAGCCCACGCGCTGAGGGACGGGACTCACTCGCGGGAGGACGCGCGTGCCGCGAGCGCCTCGCGCCGCACCTCGTTCACCAGTCGGTGCGCGTGCCGCGTCGTCTCCGGCTCCCGGTAGCGCGACGTCATCCGCAACACCCACTCCACCGCCGTGGGCAGATCCATCAGGTGTCCCGGCGACACGTACACGGGCAACACGCCCCGCCGCGTGCGCACCGCCCGCCCCACCACCTCGCCCTGGTGGAGGATGTCCGCCACCGCGCCGCGCTCCTCGCCCAGCGGCCCGTGCTCGCCCACCAGCAGCGACTTGGCGCAGCCGATGGAGGGCACCCCGAACAGCAGACCCCCATGACACGCCAGCCCCAGGCGCCGAGGGTGCGCCGTGCCCTGGCCATCGAAGATGATCAAATCCGGCCGCACCTCCAGCCGCTCCCACGCCTCCATCAGCACGGGCAGTTCCCGGAAGGACAGCAGCCCCGGCACGTAGGGAAAGCCCAGCCGCGTCACCGCGCTCGCCCGGGCCACGGGCTCCCGGGTCTCCGCGTCCAACACCACGAAGCCCCCGGATGCCCAGTCCTCTCCCCGGCTCATGGAGATGTCCGCCCCCGCCACCCGCTCCACCTTCCACCCTTTCGGCGGACGCAGCACCACGCGCTCCTTCAACTCCCGCTGCAGCGCCACCGCCTGGGTCGGCGTCAGGTCCCAGCCATGCAGGGAATGCCGTTCCATCCCGCCCTCCTCGTGAGGTCAACCCGCTCGCACTACCTCCCAGATTAGTCCTTCCCCCGCTGGAGCACAGCCATCCCTCGTTGAAGACCCGCTGATGGGCAGGGAAACCACTCCTGGCAGCCGGGCAGGCGAGCCCCTTCGCGCCCCGCCGGGAGCGGTAGACTCCCGGCCCCCTGGGTCCGCCGTAGCCCCTTGTCCCGGACCCGCGAGGAGGAGCGCATGGCGGTCACACCCCTTCGGCACGGACGGCGCAGTCCCACGAGCACGGCCCGACTCCCTCCGAACCCCTTCCGAGCGCCCAGCCCCCCATCGTCCCCGAGCCGCTGCGCATCGGCCCCCCCTCGACGTCCGCGGGCGGCGTGCCGGCGGTGCTCTCCTCGATGAAGCACGCCTGGGAGGAAATGGGCGTGGCGCGCGGCACCCAGACACTCTTGCGGGTCAATCAGCCGCACGGCTTCGATTGTCCCGGCTGCGCGTGGCCCGATCCCGCCCACCGCTCGGCCTTCGAGTTCTGTGAGAACGGCGCCAAGGCCGTGGCCGAGGAGGCCACCACCGCCCGGGTGACGCCCGAGTTCTTCCGGCAGTGGAGCCTCGTGGACCTGGCCGCCCAGACGGACCACTGGCTGGGCAAGCAGGGCCGGCTCACCCACCCCATGGTGCTGCGCGAGGGCGCCACGCACTACGAGCCCCTGTCCTGGGACGAGTCCTTCGCGCTCATCGCCAGCGAGCTGCACGCGCTCGGCTCGCCGGACGAGGCGTGCTTCTACACCTCGGGCCGCACGAGCAACGAGGCCGCCTTCCTCTACCAGCTCTTCGTGCGGCGCTTCGGCACCAACAACCTGCCGGACTGCTCGAACATGTGCCACGAGTCGAGCGGCACCGCCCTCAACGAGACCGTCGGCATCGGCAAGGGCACGGTGACGCTCGAGGACTTCGAGAAGGCCCGCGTCATCGTCGTCATCGGGCAGAACCCGGGCACCAACCACCCGCGCATGCTCACCGCGCTCGAGGCCGCCAAGCGCCAGGGCTGCCGCATCCTCAGCATCAACCCGCTGCCCGAGGCGGGCCTGCAGCGCTTCAAGCATCCGCAGACGGTGCGCGGCGTGCTCGGCTCGGGCACGGCGCTCGCGGACCTGTTCCTCCAGGTGCGCATCAACGGAGACGTGGCGCTCCTGCAGGGCCTGGGCAAGGCGCTGCTCGAGCGCGAGGCGAAGCGGCCGGGCTCGGTGGTCGCGCGCGACTTCGTGGAGGGCCAGACGCTCGGCTACGAGGCGTACGCGGCGCACCTCGCGGGCGTGTCCTGGGACGACGTGGTGGAGCAGAGCGGCATCCCCCGCGAGAGCATCGAGACGGCCGCGGGGTGGCTCGCGGAGACGGACCAGGTCATCTGGTGCTGGGCCATGGGGCTCACCCAGCACCGCAATGCCGTGGGCAACATCCAGGAGATCGTCAACCTGGCGCTGCTGCGCGGGAGCATCGGCAAGCCGGGCGCGGGCCTGTGCCCGGTGCGCGGCCACAGCAACGTGCAGGGGGACCGGACCATGGGCATCTGGGAGAAGCCCCCGCCCGCGTTCCTCGACGCGCTGGAGCGGGAGTTCGGCTTCGCCCCGCCCCGGCACCACGGCCACGACGTGGTGGGCGCCATCCAGGCCATGCACGCCGGCGAGGTGAAGGTCTTCTTCGCCCTGGGAGGCAACTTCCTGTCGGCCACGCCCGACACCGAGCTCACCGCCGAGGCCCTGCGCCGCACCCGGCTCACCGTGCACGTGTCCACCAAGCTCAACCGGGCCCACCTGGTCACCGGGCGCCGGGCACTCATCCTGCCGTGCCTGGGCCGCACCGAGAAAGACAGCCAGGCCGGCGGCGCCCAGTTCGTCACCGTGGAGAACTCCATGGGCGTGGTGCACGCCTCGCGCGGCACCCTGCCCCCCGCCTCCGAGCACCTGCTGAGCGAGCCCGTCCTGGTGGCCCGGCTCGCGCGCGCGGTGCTTGGGCCGGCGGACGCGGTGGCCTGGGAAGCACTGGTGGAGGACTACGACCGGGTGCGCGACCTCATCGCGCGGACGATTCCCGGCTTCACGGACTTCAACCGCCGGGTGCGCGAGCGGGGCGGCTTCGCCCTGCCCAACGGCCCGCGCGAGGGCCGCTTCACCACCCGCGACGGCAAGGGGCACTTCACGGTGCACGAGATGCCGCGACTGGCGCTGGAGCCGGGCCAGTTGCTGATGATGACCATTCGCACGCACGACCAGTACAACACCACGGTGTACGGGCTGCATGACCGCTACCGGGGCATCCACGACGGCCGGCGCGTGGTGCTGCTCAACGCCGAGGACATGAAGGAGCTGGGCGTGAGGGCCGGTCAGGAGGTGGACCTCACCAGCCACTTCGAGGGCCAGCGGCGCGTGGCGCGGAAGTTCGTCGTGGTCGCGTACGACATTCCCCGGCGATGCGCCGCCACCTACTTCCCCGAGGCCAACGTGCTGGTGCCGCTGGGCAGCGTGGCGGAGAAGAGCCGCACGCCGACGTCCAAGTCGGTCGTCATCAGCCTCGCCCCCTCCGTGGAGCTGCCCGCCCTGGCGCCCGGGGCCTGAGCCCTCAGGCAAGCCCTCGGGTTGACTGGCCAACCCGAGGGCCCCGATGAGCAGACGGACAGGCAGAGGGGGTTGAAACTTCTGAACTTGTTCTGCATTGTTTCCGCATGGCGACCCATGAGCTGACCTGGAGCGCTTTCCTTCGAGAGCCAACGCGCGTCGAACCGATGCTCGAAAAGGGCGACGTCCTCCTCAAGCGTCGTGATGGCGAGGCCCTCCGTCTCTCTCGGGAGTCCAGGGATGCCAACACGCGGCAAGCAATCATCGATGCGGTGCGGCTCTTGAGGGCCGACCCATCCGCCGCCCCCATCCGGGGACCAGATCGGAGTGTCACGAACCGTCTTCCCTGGACGCGCTTCCTTCCCGAGGAAGACCGGCTCGCGTTCGTCACGGAATTCATCGACCACTTGGAGGCGTGTGCCGACCTCGGTGATTTCACCGCACTCGGACGGCTCCTCGAGGAGTGGAAGAACACCGCGGCTGCATATGCGGACGGTGTTGCCCCAGCATTGAAACGGCCCGTGAAAGCAGTGGGCGGTCGTGTACCCCGTCCAGGTCGGTAGGCGATGCCAAAGAGGGGAGATCGTGTTGCCCCACCGCCCAGGAGTGACGAGTGGGACATTCGCTTCGGCGATAGCGACGCGGTGGACGGGTGGAATGACCTTTGCGCGCAGGCACCTGGAGCCACCCGGGATGCCTACGATGCGATCGTCAAGAATCCGCGCGACTCATCCCGTCCCGGTCGTCAGCACCGGCTGAAAGGCTCGCTCGCCTCGCGCAAGGTGGCTGGAGAGACGCTTGAGCAGTGGCAGTTCGAGGTCACCAGCGGTGGGCGCATCTGGTACTGCATCGATGATGCGCACAGGAGGGTGATCCTCGTGCTCGCATCGACGAAGCACCCAAAGGCGACCGAGTAGCGCGCGTCGAACGTCTAGCCGATGTCCAACACCCGGAGCACGATGCCCGTGATGTTGTCCGTGCCGCCCCGCTCATAGGCCCGGGCCACGAGCCGCTCGGCGATCTCCTGCGCCGAGCCGCCCTGGCCCAGCAGCTCCACCATCATCTCCGGCGGCACGAGCTCGTACAGGCCATCACTGCACAAGAGCAGCACGTCGCCGGGGCTCAGCGGCACCCGGCCACAATCCGGCTCCACGCTGTCCTCCATGCCCACCGCGCCCGTGAGCGAGTTGCGGTGGCGCAGGGCGAACGGGGTCTTCGTGTCGAGCCCCGCCGCCTCCATCTCCGCGATGACCGTGTGGTCGCGCGTGAGCCGCCGCACCGCCCCGTCGCGCACCAGGAAGGTGCGGCTGTCGCCGATGTTGCACACCACCGCCTCGTCCTCGAGCAGCAGCACCCCGGTGAGCGTCGAGGCCATCATGGACAGCTTGCCGCGCTGCTGGCCCCGCACCTCCTCGTGCGCCAGCCGCACCCCATGGAGCAGCATCTGCTCGGGGGTCTCCGCCTCGAGCGGGGCCGTGGCATCCTCCCGTGAGTCCAGGAAGTCCGTCACCGTGCGCAGCACGAGCTGGCTGGCCACTTCCCCGCCCTCGTGGCCACCCAGGCCATCGGCGACCGCGAAGAAGCCCAGCTCGGGCCGCTGACAGAAGGAGTCCTCGTTGTTCGAGCGGCGGCCGATGTGGGTCGCGGCGCCACTGTCGATTCGTGGTGTGACGGGCATTGAGAATGCCTTTTAGACGAGATGACGCCCCTCAGGGGGCAGGAGCGACCGTGGGCTTCGACTGGGGGGCGGGCGCCGAGGGCTTGACGTCCGGCGCCGCGGGAGCGGGGGTCTCGGGAACCGCCAGCTTGGGGCCCGCGTCCCGCACGATGGTCCGGTACCACGAGTCCGGGTACTTGGGATGGTTCACCTTGCCCGTTTCGTCGCGCACGTTGCCGTCGATGTACTTCACCAGGAGTTGCTCGCCCAGCTTGCGCCAGCGGGTGTGCACCTTGGTGCCCTGCTGGGAGGAGTAGTCGGTGAGGTAGGCCCGGGCCTGCTCGGGCGAGCTCTTGTACAGCTCCAGCGCCGCCTTCTCGATGTCGCCCTGGTCCGCGAGGAACTGGCCCTCCAGCTCCCCCTGCGCCTTCTGCACGTCGACGATCATGTCGCTCCAGCGCCCGTAGGCCTGGTTGGACACCCAGTTGAACACCCAGAAGGAGGAGTCCCAGGAGAACTCGCCCCGGCTGGCCACCCCCTGGGCGAAGTTGGCCGGCGCGTGGCGCACGCCCGCGTACATCGGCGTGTAGACGGTGGTGGCGGTGTCATCCACGCCGAACCACAGCACCCCGCCCACCGGCGACGGCATCCACGAGCGCATCTGCGCCACGAACGAGAAGCCCGTCTGCTGCGTGGAGATGGCGCGCTCGTGGACGTACTCCTTGCCATCCACCTTCCACGTCATCGGCCGCCAGCGGTAGGGCGCCTCGTAGGGCCCCGCCCCCACGTCCTTGGACATGTCCAGCGGCGTGCCCTCGAAGTGGTCGCGCATCAGCCCCATCACGTCCTGCACCGACAGCTTGCGATCCGGCTTCACCCACAGGGGCAGCCGCTTGTCCGGCTGCGAGCCGTTCGCGTACTCCACCCCCAGCCCGAGCGACGGCGCCGCGCGGCGGAAGATGCTCCACACGCGCCCCTCGGCGAAGCGGATGCCGCCGAAGTTGAGCGGGTGGTAGGTGTCCGCGAAGCTGAAGTCCTTGTCCGCCCCGCTGAACCAGCCCTTCTCCCGCGCGAAGGAGATGACGTCCTTGGAGTACAGGGCATTGGCGGAATCGTTGAGCGGGAACTGGCGGATGCGCGCCTGGTTGGCGTGCGCGGAAATGGTCCCCTCGGGCAGCCGCCGGGCCACCCACACCGCCCCCTTCTGCCCCGCGCCCTTGCCAATCATCTCGAGGATCCACGCCTCCTTGGGATCCGCGAGGGAGAAGGACTCGCCCGTGGAGGCGTAGCCGTACTCGTCCACCGGGTCCGTCATCACCTGGATGGCCTCCCGGGCCGTCTTCGCGCGCTCCAGCGCGATGTAGATGAGCGAGCCGTAGTCGATGATGCCCGTGGGCGCCTCCAGTTCCTTACGCCCGGTGAAGGTGGACTCACTGATGGAGAGCTGGTGCTCGTTCATGTTGCCCACCACCGACCAGGTGACGGGGACTTCCTTGATGCGGCCGAGGAACTTGCCCGTGTCCCACTCGATGATGTCGCGCCAGGCGCCGGGCGCGTTGCGGCGCGCCGGGGTGTAATACAGCTCGCCATACAGCTCGTGCGAGTCCGCCGCGTAGGTGATGAAGGTGGAGCCGTCGGCCGAGGCCCCCTTGCTCACCAGCAGGCTGGTGCAGGCGAGTGCCGCGGGCGCCGCCAGTCCGGCCGCGACGGCCAGGGAGGAGGAACTTCGAGAGGGACCGGATCATGGCGGCGGATGCTACCAGGGAGCTTCGCGTCCCGGTGGGCCGGAGAGGCGTGCTTCCCCGGCACTCGGGCGAGCCAGGAGCCCCGGGTTGGCTCTACAATCGCTCGTGACTCGCATGAGGGCAGGTTCTCGGCGCGTCCGCGCCCATCCCCCGGAGAGGTGGCACCCGGTGGACAATCAGGGCATGGCAACCCGGGCCCCAGCGGCCCCGCCCCCCATCTTGGAGAAGGCCCACGATGAACGACTTCCAGTTCCAGGACATGCTTCCGCTCGGCAAGGACGAGACGCCCTACCGGCTGCTCACCAAGGAGGGGGTCTCCACCTTCGAGGCCGGGGGCAAGAGCTTCGTCCAGGTGGCCCCCGAGGCGCTCACGCTCCTCACCCGCGAGGCCATGCGCGACATCTCGCACCTCTTGCGGCCCGGCCACCTCCAGCAGCTCGCCCACATCCTCGAGGATCCCGAGGCCTCGCCCAATGATCGCTTCGTGGCGGTGGAGCTGCTCAAGAACGCCAACATCGCCGCGGGCGGCGTGTTGCCCTCCTGCCAGGACACCGGCACCGCCATCGTGATGGGCAAGAAGGGCCAGTACGTGCTCACCGAGGGCGGCGACGAGGCGGCGATCGCCCGGGGCGTGTTCGACACGTACCGCACCGCCAACCTGCGCTACTCGCAGATGGCCGCGCTCGACATGTACAAGGAGGTCAACACCGGCAACAACCTCCCCGCGCAGATCGAACTCTACGCGACCGACGGCGACGCCTACAAGTTCCTCTTCATGGCCAAGGGCGGCGGCTCGGCCAACAAGAGCTACCTCTTCCAGGAGACCAAGGCGCTGCTCAACCCGCAGAGCCTGCTCGCCTTCCTCGACGCGAAGATCCGCTCGCTGGGCACCGCGGCGTGCCCGCCCTACCACCTGGCCATCGTGGTGGGTGGCACCTCGGCCGAGTTCGCGCTCAAGACGGCCAAGTACGCCTCGGCGCGCTACCTGGACACGCTGCCCACCGAGGGCAACGCGCTGGGCCGGGGCTTCCGCGACGTGGCGCTGGAGCAGGAGGTGCTCAAGCTCACCCAGCGCACCGGCATCGGCGCCCAGTTCGGCGGCAAGTACTTCTGCCATGACGTGCGCGTCATCCGCCTGCCCCGCCACGGCGCCTCGTGCCCGGTGGCCATCGCCGTGTCGTGCTCGGCGGACCGGCAGGCGCTCGGGAAGATCACCCGCGAGGGCGTCTTCCTCGAGCAGCTCGAGACGGACCCGGCGAAGTACCTGCCGGAGACGGCGGACGCGGACCTGTCCGGCGAGGTGGTGAAGATCGATCTGCGCCGCCCCATGGCGGACATCCGCGCCGAGCTGTCGCGCTACCCCATCAAGACGCGCCTGTCGCTGTCGGGCCCCATGGTGGTGGCGCGCGACATCGCCCACGCCAAGCTCAAGGAGCGGCTGGACAAGGGCGAGGGCATGCCCCAGTACCTCAAGGACTACATGGTGTACTACGCGGGCCCGGCGAAGACGCCGGAGGGGTACGCCTCGGGCTCGTTCGGCCCCACGACGGCGGGCCGCATGGACGCCTACGTGGACCAGTTCCAGGCGGAGGGCGGCAGCTACGTGATGCTCGCCAAGGGTAACCGCTCGCCCGCCGTCACCGAGGCCTGCAAGAAGCACGGCGGCTTCTACCTGGGCTCCATCGGCGGCCCGCGGCGCGGCTGGCCAAGGACTGCATCACCAAGGTGGAGGTGCTCGAGTACCCCGAGCTGGGCATGGAGGCCGTCTGGAAGATCGAGGTGGTGGACTTCCCCGCCTTCATCGTCGTGGACGACAAGGGCAACGACTTCTTCGCCAACATCAACAAGCCCACGAAGAAGTGAGCCGCTTGGGGGCTCCGGGTCCATCGCCCGGGGCCCCATGAGGAACGCGTCAGTGCTTGAGCCCGGCCACGTGCTGGGTGGGCATGTTCTCCAGCCCGTGGGTGAGCTGGAAGGTGTAGCGCACGCGCGGCGCGGACTTGGTCCCGCCGAGCACCTTGAAGAGGAAGTAGCCCCGGTCCACGTTCTCCGGATCCGCCAGCACCTGCACGTGCATCAAGTCCGTGGTGTCGAGCACCATCTCGCCCACCAGGCGCTTGCCCATGATGAGCTGCACCACGGGCGTGCCGTTGTCCTCCGAGAACAGCACCCAGTGGAGCGCCTCGGTGTCGTACAGCCAGGACTCCTCCGTGCCGACACTGAGGAGGCAGTTGGTGTGGTCCAGGATCCAGTCCCAGAAACGTTCGAAGGGGAGCGTCACTCCCGATTCCGTCTCGATCGCCATGGTCCCCCACATAGCGCAGGTCGGGCCGTGGGGGGCATGGCCAATCGGCGGGAGGCTCAGGCCCTGGGCTTGCGCGCCGGGAGCTGGTTGAGCAGCCGCTCCAGTTCGTCCGGTTTCACCGGCTTCACCACGTGCAGGTCGAAGCCCGCCTCCACCGCGCGGGAGCGGTGCTCGCCGCTGTAGCCCGTGAGCGCCACGAGGTAGGCGTCCTGGCCGCCCTCGCTCTCGCGGATCTTCCGCGCCACCTGGAAGCCGTCCATGCCCGGCAGACCCAGGTCCACCAGGGCCACGTGCGGCCGCAGCGCGGGGAAGCGCTCCACGCCCCGGAAGCCGTCCTCGGCCACCACCACCTCGTGGCCCCACATCTCCAGCAGCTCGCGCAGCACCTCGCGCGTGTCCTCGTTGTCCTCCACCAGCAACACCCGCCGCCCCGCGCCCACCTCGGGGGAGGGATCCGCGCCTCGACGGGCGCGGAGGCCACCGCCTGCGCCGCCAGCGGCAGGGTCACCATGAGCTCGCTGCCCTTGCCCTCGCCCTCGCTGAACGCCCGCACCGTGCCCCCATGCAGCTCCACGAGGCGCCGCACCAGCGTCAACCCGATGCCCAGGCCCCCCCGGGAGCGATCCAACTGCTGCTCGCCCTGCACGAAGAGCTCGAACACCCGGGCCTGGAGCTCCGGGCTCATGCCGATGCCCGTGTCCTTCACGCGCAGCACCACCTGGCGCTCCGGGCCCCGCGGCTCCACCGCCACGCCGACGAAGACGTGGCCGCCCACCGGGGTGTACTTGCGCGCGTTGTCCAGCAGGTTGGACACCACCTGCTCCAGCCGCGTGGCGTCGCCCTCCAGCCACAGCGCCTCGGCCGGCAGCGTCAGCTCCAGGTGCAACCCCTTGTCCTGGAGCGACTGACGGCGCGCCTCCACGCCGTGCTGCACCACCGGCGCAGGTCCACCAGCGCGCGCCGCAGCTCGATGTGGCCGCGGTTGAAGCGCGACACGTCCAGCAGGTCATCCACCATGCGCGCCATGTGCTGGCTCTGCCGCGCCATCACCCGCATGGCCCGGGCTCCGACGCCCTGGGGTTGGGTGGCCTCGGCCGGTGCAGGGAGTTGACGATGGCGGACAGGGGATTGCGCAGCTCGTGCGCCAGCATCGCGAGGAACTCGTCCTTGCGCCGGTCCGCATCCGCCAGCTCCGCCGCGCGCTGCCGCAGCTCCTCCTGGAGCTGCCGGTGGGGCGTGATGTCCGTGAGGATGCGCACCGCCCCCGTCACCTGGCCCGCATCGCCCTCCACGGGGTTGGCCGCCACGCGGTACCAGCGCGCGCCCAGGCACACCGAGTCCTCCGCGCGGCAGTCCAGCGCCTCGCCACAGCTCGCGGGCAGCTCCTCGCCGCCCGCCGCCTCGCGCAGCAGCGCCGCGAAGGACTGGCCGAGCACCGCCGCCTCGCTCCCGCCGAACAGCGACACGAAGGAGCGGTTGGCGCGCATCACCCGGCCCTGTCCATCCAACAGACACACGCCATCGCCCAGCGAGTCGAAGGTCGTCGTCCACTGCACGGCCGCGCGGCGCGCGTCCTCCTCGGCCCGGCGCAGGCGCAACAGCGAGCGCACCGTGGCCAGCAGCTCCGCGGTGTCCACCGGCTGCGTCAGGTAGCCATCCGCGCCACTCTCCAACCCCTCCACCTTGTTCTCGGTGCGGATGTAGTTGGCCGACAGGTGCATCACGACGATGTTCGACGTGTGGGGATCCGACTTGAGCCGCCGGCACACCTCGATGCCATTGATGTCCGGCAGCTTCACGTCGAGGATGATGAGGTCCGGGCGCAGCTCGGCGGCGAGTTGGAGCGCCTCGGTGCCCGTGCCACCCTCGGCGACCTGGAAGCCCGACGCGCGCAGGATGCGCGTCACCGCGTACCGATTCGCTTCGTTGTCGTTGATGTTGAGCAGGATGGGTTCACGGTGAGGCACGAGGCGATCTCCGAATGAGCGTCAGGACCGCCGTTCCGGGCCGGACAGGGCACGTTGCAAGAGGTCGAATGCCGCGTCCCGGGTGAGTCCACTCTTGGAGAGGATACCCATGACGTGGGGGAGCAGGCGACCACGCTCCTGCTCGGTCAAGGAACGACTGGTGTGGATGATGACGGGGATGTCGCGCGTGGTGCGCTCACGCCTCAACGTCTCCAGGACCTCGAAACCATCCATCCCCGGCAGCGACAGGTCCAACACGATGGCGGAGGGGTGGAGCTGGTTGGCCAGCCGCACGCCCTCCACGCCCGTCGTGGCCTCGCGGAACTGCAGCGAGGCGTCGGCGAGCAGGCGCTTGAGCAGGTAGCGCACCACCTCGTCATCGTCCACGAGCAGCACGGTGCGCGGGCGCGACGCGTCCTGTGGCGCCTCGGGCTCCACCGGCTCGTCATCCGTCAGGGACTTCTGCCGCTGGGTGTAGTCGAGCGCCACCTGGGCCCGGAAGGTGCTGCCCCGGCCCTTCTGGCTCTCCACGGCGAGCGAGCCCCCCAGCAGCTCCGCCAGCCGCCGCGACAGGGGCAGCCCGAGCCCCGTGCCCTTGACGCCCTGCTGGTGCGGGCCCTCCACCTGCACGAACTCCTCGAAGATGCGCTCCTGGTCCTCGGGCGCGATGCCCACGCCGGTGTCGCGCACCATGAACTCCACCATGCCGCGGGGACCGGCCACCGCCGACACCCGCACCTCGCCCCGCTGGGTGAACTTGAGGGCGTTGGAGACGAGGTTGCGGAGGATCTGCGACAGCTTGCGCTCGTCGGTGTGCAGCTCCGGCATGCCCAGGGGTTCGTCGAAGACGAGCGCCACGCCCTCGTTCACCTTCAGGGGGCGCAGCATCCCGCGCAGCGAGCCGAACAGCTCCCCCACGGAGAAGCGCGTGGGGAGCACCTCCGAGCGGCCAGACTCGATCTTCGCCGGTCCAGCAGGTCGTCGATGAGCTCCTGCAGGGCCTCGCCGGACTTGCGGATGAAGGTGACCTGCTTTTCCTGCTCGTCGTTGAGCGGCCCGTCCAGCCGGTCCAGCAAGAGCCGCGACAGGTTGACGACGGAGCTGATGGGCGTGCGCAGCTCGTGGCTGACGTTGGAGATGAAGCGCGTCTTCATGTCCGACGCGCGGCGCAGCGCCTCGGCCTTCTCCTCCAGCTCGGCGTAGAGCGCCACGACGCCGCGGTTGGTCTCCTCCAGCTCCCGGTTGAGCCGCTCCACCTCGGCCTTGCGCGCCTGGAGTTCCTCCAGCGTGCGCAGGAGCTCCTCGTTCTGCCGCGACAGCTCGTCCACGGCGTTGGAGCGCCGCTGCCGCTCCAGCTCGGAGCGCAGCGACTGCAACACGAGCGAGGGCGGCGCGGCACGCGGCAGGCGATGGGCCAGCTCCAGCACCAGCCAGCCCTCCCCCTCCATGCGCAAGGACACCCGATCCATCAAGCGCTGCGCGGGGGCGAGCGCGGGGCCGGGCCGCGGCGCCGCCGGGGGCACTCCCGACACGAGCCCCTCGGTGGACGAGGGAGCCCGGACGCGCACGAGCAGCGAGGGCGACTGCGACTCCTCGAGGAGGAACTCGATGTGGCCGTTGGCCTGGGAGGCCGCGAGCCGGGCCACCTCGGAGATGGCCGTGGCGATGCGCACCTGATCCTGCCCCTCGAACCCGAGCACCTGGGCGATATGGCGGCCCCGCTGCCGGGTATTCACCACGTCCTGCCCGGTGCGCAGCTCGGATTGAAAGAGGGAGAGACTCAAGGAACGTTGCTCCGCGGGGCCTCTCGAGCCACCAGCACCGTCACGTCGTCGCGTCCCCGGGAGAAATCCCGGTAGAGCACGCCCGCCACCAAGGAGGGGTGCCGGTGGAGCAGCCCGGGGGAGCCGTCCACCCGCCACTGGGTGAGCAGACCATCCGAGCACATCACCAGCACCGAGTCCGGACTCCACGTATAGGAGAACAGCTGCACGCGGTGGATCTGGTGGCCCAACGTTCCATTCATGGACACCATGCGCTGTATGCCTCCCTGGGGGGAGAGCACGGAGGCGGCGATGTTGCCCACTCCCGAGAAGTCGAGCCGCGTGTCCCCGGGACGCAGGGAGGCGAGGGCCACCGCCGCGCCCCGGGTGCTGTGCAGCTCCCCATGGGCGCCCTTGAGCAGCTGGGTCACGTCCGGCGTGCCCTGCTCGAGGAAGGACACCACGGCCGAGCGCGAGGCGCGGGCCGCATCGGGCCCATGGCCCAGGCCGTCGGCGACGAGGAACACGGTGCGGCCCTCCTTGGTGTCCAGGCTCCAGGCATCCCCGCACCTCCTCGCCCGCCATGGGCACGCACACCGCGCCCACTTCCACCCCGGCGCGCGGCGGCTTGCTCAGCCACAGCTGGGCGAGCAGCGCCGTGCCCACGCCTGGCTGGGAGTAGATGTCGAACACGGTGGACATGCGCCGGATGGCGCCCAGTCCCGAGCCTCCCGTGCCGGCGGTCGTGTAGCCATCGCGCATGCAGCGGTCCACGTCCGCCATGCCGGGCCCCTTGTCGAGCGCGAGCAGCTCCACCCCCACGTGGGAGCCGGCATGCAGGGCGCGCATGAGGAGCTGGCCCTCGCGCGCATGGGCGAAGAGGTTCTTGGCAGCCTCGCTCGCCACGAGCGCCACCTTGCCCTGGGCCTCCTCGTTGAAGCCCAACCTGGAAGCGAGCGCCGCCGCGGTCCGGCGGGCGTGTCCCGCCGGCTGCTCTCCGTGACGGCGAGCGCCGTGGTGCTCACTTCCATCGTGTCACCGTGACCCGTGTGCCCTCCCCTACCTTGCTGACGATCTCGAAGTCATTCACCAGACGCTTGGAGCCACCCAACCCGAGTCCCATGCCGCCTCCCGACGTGTAGCCGTCACGCAGCGCCAGTTCGATATCGGGAATCCCTGGCCCTTGGTCTTCGAAAGACAACCGCAGACCGCGCCGGATTCCATCCTGGACCTGTTGCAGGGTGACGTTGCCCCCACCCCCGTAATCCAGGGTGTTGCGTGCCAGCTCACTGGCCGCCGTCACCATCTTCGTCTGCTCCACGAGGCTGAACTTCAGCTCGGCCGACCAAGTACGGACCGCCCGGCGCACGAGCACCAGGTCCTGGGAGGAGCGGATGGGCATGCTCTCACTCCTCAAGATAATCATCCGAGACCTCGATTCGAGCCTCGTCCTCCTCCAGGGACGCCCGCAGGAGGGCCATCCCCTTCTCGATATTGAGGGCGGTGCGGATGCCGGGCAGGGACATGCCCAGTTCCACCAGGGTGATGGCCACCGCGGGCTGCATGCCCACCACGACCGTCTGGGCGTCCAGCACCCGCGACATGGTCGCGATGTTGCCCAGGATGCGGCCGATGAAGGAGTCCACCACCTCGAGCGAGGAGATGTCGATGAGCACGCCGCGGGCTCCCGTCTCGACGATCTTCGACGTCAGGTCGTCCTGGAGGTTGACGGCGACCTGATCGTGCATGTCCATCTGGATGGTGACGATCAGCACCTGCCCCATGCGGAGGATGGAAATACGCTCCATGAGCTGGGGCCCCCACTAGACCTTGCCCGGGGCCTGGGAGCCGGGGGCGTTCTGGAGGTTCTGGTTGAGGCGCCGCAGGGCCCAGCGGAAGGCTCCCGCGAGGCTCGACTTGGTCACCACGCCGGACAGGTCCACGCCCAGGTGGACGATGGTCTGGGCGATCTGCGGCCGGATGCCGCTGATGACGCACTCGGCGCCCATGAGGCGCGTGGCGGTGACGGTCTTGATGAGGTGCTGCGCGGTGAGCGTGTCCACGGTGGGCACGCCGGTGATGTCGATGATGGCGATCTCCGCGCCCGTCTCGACGATGCGCTGCAGGAGCGTCTCCATCACCGTCTGGGTGCGCCCGCTGTCCAGCGTGCCGATGAGCGGCAGGGCCACGATGCGATCCCACAGCTGCACCACGGGCGTGGACAGCTCCAGCATCTCCTGCTGCTGGCGCATGATGACCTCCTCGCGCGTGCGCTGGTGCACCTCGGTGGTGAACAGGCCGAGCTTGTCCAGCAGCTGCGTGGCGTTCCACATCTCCTCGGCCACCTGCAGCGGCTGGTTGGCGGACTCGCGGCGCAGCCAGTCGAACAACGGCTGCTTGAAGCTGAAGATGAAGGTGGCCGTCTCCGCGGGGAGAAGCCCTGGAGGCTGCGCGAGCGCGACAGCCGCTCGAGCAGCTCGCGGATGGGCGTGAACACCGAGGAATTGAAGTCGGTGACGTTGCCGTGCTGAGTCACCTGCGTGAGCAGGCGGAGGAACTCCGCGCACTGCTCGCGCAGCTCGCCTTCCTTCATCAGGGCATCGCGACGAACACCGCTGTTGGACAGATTGGCAAACCATTCCGTCAACAACTCGGATGAGTGGTTCTTGAGGATCTCGTGGATGCGGGTAGTCAACAAACTCCTCCTGACGGGCAGGCTGTACCACAGGGGCAACACTGGGAGTCAGCCCACGGACCGGGCGACAGGTGGCCCGGAGAGGACTGTTCAATGTCCGATAACCCCTGGGAGCAGGCAGGCCATTCCCCCTTCCCTGGTGGAGCGGCACGCACACGGCGGCGGGGTGTCAGGCCAGCAGCCACACCAGGAGGAAACCCAGCACGAGCGCGGCGAGGAACAGCGCCCCCGCGCGCCAGCCCGTCCAGGACGGAGCGGCCGGGGCGGCGGGAAGTACCTCGTCCTCGTCGTCCTCCACGACGGCGCGGACCAGCCCGGAGCCCTCATCGCGCCGCGCCACCTCGGACTCGTGCGTGGTGAGGTCCACGTCGAAGGCCACGCGCACCTCGCGCGAGATGGGCGAGTGGGCGAGGGGCCGCCGGGGCTCCTCCACCAGGGTCACCGCCGAGGAGGGCAGGAAGTCCGCGGGCGCGTCGAGCGCGCGGTGCTCGAAGGCGAGCGCGGTGGGAGGCGCGAAGGCGGGCAGTTCCTTCTCGGTGAGGGGACGGCGCAGGGCGGAGCGGCCCCGGAGCAGCTCGCCGAGCACGCCATCCTCCACCCGCTTCTCGCGCGCGAAGGCGTCGCCCATCAGCCGCGCCAGGTCCGAGTCACCCAGGCCGGGCGACAGCTCCTCGCGCACCGAGCGCAGCGCGCGGGCGAACGCCGTGGCGTCCTGGAAGCGCGCCTCGGGCTCGGTGGCCAGCGCCTTCATCACCACCGCGTCCACGCGCGGGGACAGGCCCTCGCGCAGCTGGCTGGGGGAGCCCACTCGGGGTAGGCGGCGCGGCGCCAGCGCTCGACGACGTCCCCCTGCTGGGCCAGGGGCTGCCAGGAGAGCAACTCCCAGAGCACCACCCCCGTGGCGTACACGTCCGCGCGCCGGTCCACGCGCTGCTTGCGCGCGTGCTCCGGCGCCATGTACGCGAGACTGCCCATCACCACGCTGGGCGCCGTCTGGGCCTCCTTGAGCGTGGACTGCGCCGCGCCGAAGTCGATGATCTTCACCTCGCCCGCGTAGGAGATGCACACGTTGGCGGGCGACAGGTCGCGGTGCACCAGGTGCAGGGGGTGGCCGTGCTCGTCCGTCACGTCGTGCGCGTGGGCGAGGCCCTGGCACATGCGCTCGGCCACGAGCAGGGCGAGCCCCACGGGCAGCACCCGGCCCTGTTTGCGCAGGCGCCAGGCGAGCCGGTTGAGCGTCTTGCCGGCCACGTACTCCATGGCGAGGTAGAGCTCGCCGGCCACTTCTCCCATGTCCCACACGCGGGCGATGTTGGGGTGGGACAGCCGCCGCACCACGCGCGCCTCGTCCCGGAAGCGGGCGAGGAACTGCGCGTTGCCCGCGAGCCCCGGCAGCACCTTCTTCACCACGCAGGCGCGGCCCAGGGCCTCCTCGCGCGCGAGGAACACCTCCCCCATGCCCCCGTACCCGATGCGCCGCACCAGGGTATAGGGGCCGAAGGAGACGGGCCCTTGGGCCTGTGGCTCAGGAACCTTGTCCAAGCGCGCGGAACGCCCGGCGAGCCGCCCGGAGGATGTGCGCCACCTCGGGCTCGTTGATGGACAGCGACAGGAAGGCGGACTCGAACTGGCTGGGCGGCAGGTACACGCCCTCCTCCAACATGAGGTGGAAGAAGCGGCCGTAGCGCGCCGTGTCGCTCTTCTTCGCGCTCGCGTAGTCGAACACCGGCCCCTCGGTGAAGAAGACGGTGATCATGCTGCCCACGCGGTTGATGGTGACGGGCACCTTCGCCTCCTCCGCCTCCGCGCGCAGGCCCGCCTCCAGTTCCCGGCCAATCGCGTCCAGGCGCTCGTACACGCCCGGCGAGCGCAGGGCCTGGATCGTCGCCAGGCCCGCGGCCACCGCCACGGGGTTCCCCGACAGGGTGCCGGACTGGTACACCGGCCCCTCGGGCGCCACCTTCGCCATGACGTCGCGCCGCCCGCCGTAGGCCGCCAGCGGCATGCCCCCGCCCACCACCTTGCCGAAGGTGCTCAGGTCCGGCCGCAGCCCGTACACCTCCTGGGCGCCCCCGCGCGCGAGCCGGAAGCCCGTCATCACCTCGTCCAGCACGAAGAGCACCCCGTGCGCCCGGCACAGCGCCTGGAGCCCCTGGAGATAGCCCTCCTCGGGGATGAGCACGCCCATGTTGCCCACCACCGGCTCGATGATGGCGCAGGCGATGTCCTTGGCGCGATCGGCGAACAGCCGCTCCACCGCCCCCAGGTCATTGAAGGGCACCGTGAGCGTGAGCCCCGCCACCGCCGCGGGCACCCCCGGCGAGTCCGGCAGTCCCAGCGTCTCCACGCCGCTGCCCGCCTTCACCAGGAAGGGGTCCCCCGCGCCGTGGAAGCAGCCCTCGAACTTGAGGATGTAATCGCGGCCCGTGAAGCCCCGCGCCAGCCGGATGGCCGCCACCGTGGCCTCCGTGCCGCTGGACACCAGCCGCACCTTCTCCACGCTCGGCACCGTGGCGCAGATGAGCTCGGCGAACTGCACCTCCGCGTCCGTGGGCGCCCCGAACGTCGTCCCCCGGCGCGCCGCCTCGGTGATGGCCGCGACCACCGGCGGCCACGCGTGGCCGAGGATGAGCGGACCCCAACTCCCCACCAGGTCCACGTACCGGTTGCCGTCCACGTCCGTCAGCCACGCGCCCGATCCCTCCTTGAAGAAGACGGGCTCGCCACCAACTCCACGAAAGGCGCGCACCGGTGAGTTCACCCCTCCCGGAATGAGCTCCTGCGCACGCGAGAAGAGAGCCTTGCTCTGCGAGTGGTTCATGAGCGCTCCATACCACGCCCCCCCTCCCGTCCGCTCTCTTCACTCCAGGTGGATCGCTTGATTCTCAACGTGTAATCGTTTACAAATTATCCACACTTACACTCGCGGTCATTCTTATAAGCAGAAGGAAAAATTCCGCGGTGCCGGGATTGGAGTCCGCCCGCGCGCGGCATCGGAATGGGCAGCACCGGCGGCTCTCCCGCTCCTCGCGTCCACGAGGACTCGCGGTCGAGCGAGAGCACCCGGCCTCCATCGACTTCATCCGGAGGCCGGGCCGGAGCGCTGAACGAGAGCTGGGGTGGGGGTATCCGGGGGAAGTCCCCCGCCCCGGCTCTCTCCTGGGACGAGGCGGGAAGGTTGGGTTAAGCCCCGAGCATGCTCCACCTCCGCCAACGCCGGACCCTCACCCTGCGCGCCCCCGAGAGCCGGGAGCCGCGGCCCATGTCTCCGCCGCCAGTGGCCTCGTGCGCGTGGGGGACTGGCTCCACGTCATCGCGGACGACTCGCTGGCCCTGGCCTCCTTCCCTCTCCAGGGAGAGGAGCCTGGGGCCCTCGTGCGCCTGCTGCCGGGGGAACTGCCGCTCGAGCACCGCGAGCGCAAGGCGCGCAAGCCGGACTTCGAGGCGCTCTGCCTGCTGGGAGCGCTGGCCGAGGCCCCCCGGGGCGCGCTGCTGGCGGTGCCCTCGGGGAGCACACCGGTGCGCGTGCGGGGCGCGCTGGTGCCGCTCGGGGCGGACGGGAGCCCGGGAGGAGCGGTGCGCGAGGTGGACTTCCAGCCCCTCTACGCGCAGCTCGAGCGGGAGCTGGGGCCGCTCAACATCGAAGGGGCCGCGGTGACGGGCGCGCGCCTGCGCCTGCTCAACCGGGGCAATGGGGACGCGGGCACGGACGCGGTGGTGGACCTGGATCTGGACCGGGTGCTGCGCGCGCTGGAGGCGGGACGGTCGGCCCTGCCGGACGTGGTGCGCGCCGTGCGCCGCTGGGAGCTGGGTCGCGCGGGCCCGGTGCGCCTGTCCTTCACGGATGCCTCGCCCCTGCCGGACGGGCGCGTCGTCTTCACCGCCGCGGCCGAGGACACGCGCGACGCGTACGCGGATGGCGCGGTGACGGGCTCGGCGGTGGGTGTGCTCGCGCCGGATGGCACGCCCGTGTTCCTCGACGGCGTGGACGCGAAGGTGAAGCTGGAGGGCGTGGACGCGCGCGTGGAAGGCGGCCGCATCCACCTGCTGCTCGTGTCGGACGCGGATGACCCGGCCCGGGCCGCGCCCCTCTTCGAGGCCGTGCTGGAGGGCGTCGCCGGCTAGCTCAGTCGCCGTGATCCCTCGCGGCCTCCGCGGCCGTGCCCCCCACCGCCTCCACCGAGGTGCGCGCGGGCCGCGCGGGCACCTTGGCGAAGGCCGACACGCGCGAGCCGATGTTCTCCGGCGTCGTCGCGGCGAGGCGGCGGCGCGCCCGGGCGATGGCGTCCTGCACCATGGCCGGGTCCGGGTGGCTCTTGAGCGCCTGCACCCACATCTCGATGGCCTTCTCGTTGTCGCCCGCCTCGGCCTTGAGCTTGCCCGCCTCGAACATGGCGTGTGGGGCCAGCTCCGAGTCGCCAAAGCGCGTGAGCAGGGCCGCGTAGGCGAGCGAGGCTCCTGCCGGAAGCGCTGCACGTCGGCGATGCTCGGGGTGCCCTGGACCGACTGCATGTGCAGCGCCTGGGCCTGGAGGAAGAGCGCGTCGTCCACGAAGGCGCTGGTGGCGAAGCGCTCGATGAGCTTGCGCGACTCGAGCACGCACTGGCTGTAGTCCTGCAGCTCGAAGTACAGCTTGGCCACCCGGTAGTGCAGCTCGGCGCCCTGGGGCGGATTGCGCGCGAGCGCGGCGGTGAGCTGATCAATCGCGCCGCGGGGGTCGCGGAAGTGCACCCGCAGCAGCTCGGCGAGCACCACCCGGGACTCCTGGGCCTCGGGGGACTCGGGGCACTGGGTGATGAGCTCCTTGTAGACGCTCACCGCCTCCTTCACCTTGCGCAGCTCCAGCCAGTACACGTCCGCGGCGCCCTTGAGCGCGCGCGCCCGGAGCACCGGGGCCTGCGGCGAGTCATCCATCCGCAGCGCATCCAGCGCCTTGCGGTACTCCACGAGCGCCTCGTCGGGACGCTTCTCGTAGACGGAGTCACGGGCGCGCTGCAGGTGATCGGTGGCGCCATCCGGGAGCAACCCGGGGCGAGCATGAGGGCCAGGAGGAGAAGGGAACGCCGCACTAGCAGGTCTCCGGCGGGACGCGGACACACCGGGTGTCCAGGCAACGGATACATTCCAAGGGGCCCGGGATGTCCCTCACGCACAACGTCATGGTCGGGGAACGGGGACAGTCCTCGGAGGCGACGCAGCGGTAGTCATTGCCCTGCTCATCGCGCACGGGCACCGGCTGACACGCCAGGGAGTCGGAGGGACCACAGCCCGCGAGTCCGGTCACGGTGGCGAGGATGAGCGCTGTGATCCGGGTTCTCACGAGGCCGGAGTTCTAGCCGGATTCGGCCGCTCCGTCACGCGCGCGACACCCGCCGGGGGCCTAGCGGCTCATCGCTCCCTGGAAGGCCGAGGAGAGGACCGTGCCCGCTGACGCCATGCGTTGAGCGCGCGCCTTCTCCTCCTGCCGCTTGAGCAGGTTGGCCATGCCCCTCAGGTGCTCCTCGGACACCGGCACTGGATGGCGGACACCTGGCCGTGGCGCTGCTCCAGCTCCTGCCACAGGTGCATCCGGGCCTGATTGCCCAGCAGCCGGACCTCCACGGCGTCGAACGCCGCGTCCATGCGCTGGTCCTCCTCCTCGAGCAGCGCGAGCCGCGCCTGGGCTTCGTCCGGGGGAAGTCGACCACGCATCCGCTCGCCAGCCAGAGCACCACCATCGCCCCCGCGAGCCGCCAGCGTCGTGTCCCTCCTGCCATCACCCACCTCAGGTTTCTGGTCCAATGCCAGTTCGCATCCGCGAGGGCCGGGAGGCCCCTCGCGCGGCGCGCAACCTAGGGAGGCCTCGCCTGGGGGAACCTCTTCGTGCGAGGGGTTGACGTTTTGGGCCGCCAGAAGGCTCAACACCCGACAAAGTCAGGGCACGCGGCGGTGTCGGAGGATGAACTCACACACCTCACGCGCCGCGCCAAAGCCCGCCGCCCGCTGTGCGACATAGTGCACCCGGGAGCGCACCTCGTCCGGGGCCTCGGGGGGCGCCGCCGAGAAGCCCACCGCCTGGAGCAGCGGCAGGTCCACCAGCTCATCCCCCATGTAGCCGCACCGCTCCGGCGTCACCTCGAGCAGCTCCAGCAGCGTCTCGAAGTGCGCCACCTTGTCCTGACTGCCGAAGTGCACGTGCTTGATGCCCAGCGACTGCATCCGCATCTGCGCCGAGAGGCTGTCCCCGCCGGAGATGGCCGCCACCTCCATGCCCGCCTCCTGCAGCCGCTTGATGCCCATGCCGTCGCGCACGCTGTACATCTGCGTCCAGCCCGAGTTGGGCACCCAGAAGATGCGTCCGTCCGTGAGCGTGCCGTCGATGTCGAAGATCATCACCGACAGTTGGCTCACCCGCGCCTTGAGCGACTCGAGGTCCTGGTTCATCCGCGCGGGCGCCTACTTGGGCACGGCCTTGAGCACGGCCTTGCCATCCTTGATGACGACCTTGAACTCCACCGCGCTCGCCTTGTGCTGCTTCATCAACTCCGGCACCTGCTTGCGCAGCGAGGCGGCCACGGAGTCGTAGCTCATCTTGGAGGTGTCCTCCTTGTTGTTGCGCTTGGCCGCCACGTAGGCGTCGTACACGGACTTGAGCCGGGCGTCGGACAGGTCGCTCGAGCCGGACGCGGCGGCGGGACGCGCCGCGGGCGCGGCGGCACGGGGAGGTGCCGCGGGGCGGGCGGTCACGGGCGCCACGGAGGGCACCAGCGGCTTGACCGCGGGGGCCACCGGCGCCACGGAAGGCACCAGGGGCGCGACCGACGGCACCAACGGCGCCACCGACGGCACCAGCGGCTTGACCGCGGGGGCCACCGGCGCCACGGAGGGCACCAGGGGCGCGACCGACGGCACCAACGGGGCCACCGACGGCACGCCGCGCACGGGCTGCGACGGTCCGTCCAGCGAGTCCAGCTCATCGTCGGGCAGCTCCAGCGAGCCGTGGGTGCGCGGCCTGTCGCCCGGCTTCTTCTCGATGCGGCGGCGGGCCTTGACCACGTCCCGCTTGTAGGTGCCGTTCTCGATTTCCTGCATCGTGCGCTGCCACAGCCGCTCGTAGGTGACGAACTTGCCGTGGATGGACTGCACGCGGAACTTCGCCGAGGTGTTGCGCACGAAGCTGCCCTTGAGCCGCATCACGCGCTTCTTCAAGTCCTCGTACTGCCGCGTCGGCGGGACGCGCTCGGTGCCCAGGAAGTAGTGCTCGTAGGCCACCTTGAGCGCCGCGATCTCCTCCTCGATGGCGTCACACTCCTGGAACGTCACCTCGCTGCCCGACATGGTGGGCATGCCGGACTTCGTGTCGCCGCTGGTGGCGGCCAGCTTGGCGGCGGACTTGGCCGAGGTACCGACCTTCGCGGCCTGATTCTTCGTGGATGACTTCGCGGACTCGTACGCCATGGGCACCCGCGAGTGTCCCCAAGACGCGCTTTCCGATCAACCTCGCAGCCTCACGCGGGGCTGGGAGTCGGTCCCACGCCCGGCAGCTCACCGACTGGCGGATCCGCCGGTACAACAAAGTAGCGCCGAAAGTGAACATGCACAGCGAGATGAACTGGCTGGTGGAGATGTTGTACCAGGCCTCCAGGGGCACCGCGTCAGCCAGACGCACCGCGCCAAGCGACTCGAGCAGGCCGTGCAGGGTGCCGCGCTCGGTGTCCCCGCGGAACAGCTCCACCGTGGTGCGCAGCACCGCGTAGCACATGAGCCACAGGGCGAAGATGTGCCCATGGAAGCGCCGGTAGCGCCGCGCGTACAAGAGCGCGCAGAAGAGCACGAGCTGCCCGACCGACTCGTAGATCTGCGTGGGGTAGACCGGCAGGGTGGTGCCGTGCTGGGCCACCCACTCGGAGATGCGCAGGGCGCCCGGGACGGGATAGTGGAGGATGAGCCCGGAGTCCGGCAGGACGAAGCGCCCATCCTGGGCCTGGGACTGGAAGGCGAGGCTGGAAGAGCCCGAGAGCCGGCCGAACAGGTCCTGGGCGAGCCCCGCGCCCGGAAAGCGGGCCATGAAGCGCGCGCCGGACGCGGCGACATCCCCCAGCAGCACCCGGCGGAGAAGCACCCGAGCCGGCCCAGGCACTGGCCGAGCGACACCGTGGGAATGGCCACGTCCGCCGGCGCAGGAAGTCCATGCCGTGGCGGCGCGCGAAGAGCCACGCCGCCAGGGCCGCGCCGATGAGGCCACCGTAGAACACGAGCCCGCCGCCCAGCGAGAACACCTGCGTCCAGTCGCGCGCGTAGTCCTTCCAGTTCACGAGCACGAAGAGGACGCGGCTGCCCACCGGGCCGCCCACGAGCACGTGGAAGCCCAGGTCCAGCACCGCCTCGCGCTTGCGCGGCCCCTCGGTGTCCACCCACTGGCCGCCCCCGGACGCGTCCGGCACCCACGACACCGAGCGCCACTCGTCCTGGGCCAGCCGCGCCGCCACCGACATCGCCGCGAGGAAGCCGGCGGCCAGCAGCAACCCGTAGCTGTGCACGGGGATGCCCTGGCCCTGGCCTCCAGGGATGGCGTCCGCGGGCAGGGCGTAGCGCAGACCCATGAAGGCCAGCCCCGCCGCGATGGCGCCATAGCCGAGCGCGCGCGTGAGCCGCTGTCCGGACGTGGGCGACGGGCCCTCGGCGCCGAGCCAACCGTTCCGGGCGATGGACACCACCGCGACGAGCGCCACCGCGAACAGCAGCAGCCGCGAGGCGAGCGTGGTGAAGGTGAAGTGGATGAGGACGGGAAGCATGATGGGGGAGCCTCGGGAAGCGCGCGGCCCGACAGCCTAGCCGCTCGGGGCGTCCGGAGGAAAAGGGCCGCCCGGCGGCTCAGGAGCCGATCTGCGCGGACTTGCCCTGCGCGGGCGTCTCCTTGCGTACGAAGGCATCCACAAGCAGCAGCCCCACGCCCACCACGATGGCCGAGTCGGCCACGTTGAACGAGGGCCACGCGGCCTTGTCGTACCAATGGGCCTCGAGGAAATCGATGACGAAGGCCCGGGCGAGCCGGTCGATGTAGTTGCCCAGTGCGCCGCCGAGCACCAGCGGCAGGCCCCACAGCGCCCAGCGCTCCTTCGGGTCCTTCCCGCTGAGCTTGCTGAAGTACCAGGTGATGAACACCACGGCGCCCAGGCTCACCAGGTGGAAGAGCGGCCCCCGGATGTGGGGTGGCAGGGAGCGGAACATCCCCCAGGCGGCGCCTGGATTCTCCGCGTAGCGCAGGCGGAAGAACGAGGGGAGGATCTCGACGTGCCGCTTGGAGCGGTAGTGCAGTCCGTCATAGCCCGGCGGCGGCGGCTCTCCATACATCGCCGACAACCGCTCGCCCAGCGTGGGCCGGTCATCGAAGCGCGTGGTGAGCTCGCGCACGACGAGGTACTTCGTCCACTGATCCAGAACGATGACGCCGAGCGCCACCGACAACAGGAGAAGGTATTTACGGGGCACGGCAGGCGGCTTACACCACCTGGCCCCCCGGCGTCACGGATTCCACGGGTTGGCGCGTCTGGAAGGAGTCGAGCAGCAACAGTCCCACCCCCACGCAGATGGCCGCGTCGGCCACGTTGAAGGTGGGCCAGCGCATCCCCGGCTGGTTGCGCCAGTGCCAGTCGATGAAGTCGATGACGTAGCCGCGCAGGAGCCGATCCACGAAGTTGCCCAGCGCGCCACCGGTGACGAGCGCCAGCGCCCAGCGCGACCGGGTCTGCTCCGGCGTCAGCTTCAGGTACATGTAGAGGATGAAGCCGAGCGCGATGAGGCTCACCCCGTGGAAGAAGGGCCGACGCACCCCCTCGGGCAGGTTGGCGAACATCCCCCAGGCCGCCCCGGGGTTCTCCACGTAGCGGAAGTGCCAGTAGTCCTCGATGAAACGGTAGGGCCGGGTCGAGCGGCGGAACGCCCCCTCCACGGGCGGATCGTTGTCCAGGTTCTGCTCGGACACGAAGCCTTCCAACCGGGCCAGGCCCGTGCGCCCGTCGAGCGCCTCCGTCAGATGGGCCACGGCCGGTACTTGGTCACCTGGTCGGCGGCGAGGGTGGCCAGGCCCACGAGGATGAGGACACGAAAGCGTTTCACCATGAGACCCCTACGTCTACCCCGGCCGCCTGGATCCTGACAATCCACGCCACCCTGGAGACGAACAGGCGTCGGGCTCGCTCGCTGGCTTGCCGGAAGTGGGGCATGGTGGGGGCAATGGCGACTGTTGAACCTCCCGTGACTCCGAATCCAGACGTGACGCCCACTCCCCCGGCCACCTTGAAGCCCAAGCCGAAGCTCATGGAACGCCTCCAGGAGTTCATCACCCGCTATGGCATGTTGGCCATCGTGGTGCACTGGGGCCTCTTCACCCTCTTCCTCCTGGGCTTCATGCTGCTCATCCGCGCGGGCTTCCGAGTGGAGAGCGCCGCGGGCGCCGCGGGCACCTTCGCGGGCGCCTACCTCGCCTGCCAGGCCATCAAGATTCCCCGCTTCGCCCTCACCTTCGCCGTCACCCCGCTCATCGATCGGCTCATCCAGCGGATACGTCAGAAGAAGCAGCAACCGCCCCCCGTGCCGTGAACCCCCTCCGGCTGCGCTTCCACGGCCCCCTCAACGACTTCCTCGCGCCGGAGCGCCGGGGCGTCGAGTTCACCCATCCCCTGCCCGCGCCGTGCTCGGTGAAGGATCTCATCGAGTCGCTCGGCCCGCCCCACCCCGAGGTGGACGTGGTGCTCGTGGATGGCGAGGCGGTGGACTTCTCCCACCGGGTCCAGCACGGCCAGCGCATCGCCGTCCATCCTCCCGGCTGCCCTCCCGACGAGGCGCCCTCCCTCCGCGTGGGACCGCCCGCCCCGAGCGAGCTCCGCTTCCTGCTCGACGTGGGCCTGGGCCGGCTCGCCTCCCTGCTGCGCATGCTCGGCTTCGACACCGTGTGGCGCAACGACTTCGCGGACGACGTGCTGGCCCGGCGCTCGCGCGACGAGCAGCGGATCCTCCTCACCCGGGACCTGGGCGTGCTCAAGCGCTCCGAGGTGGTGCACGGCTACTTCCCCCGCGAGACGGACCCCGCGCGGCAACTGCCCGAGGTGGCGCGGCGCTACGGACTCGTCCCGCGCATGCGGCCCTTCACCCGCTGCCTCGCCTGCAACACACCACTCGCCCACGCCTCCCCCGACGAGGTGCGCGGACGTGTGCCCGAGCGGGTGCTCGCGACGTTCTCGAGCTTCCAGCACTGCCCCGGCTGCCAGCGCGTCTTCTGGGCGGGCTCCACCACGAGCGCATGCGCGCACTCGTCGACTCGCTGCGCGGGGTGTAGTAGTCCCGCCATTGTCGTCGTCGCGCCAAGGAGCTGGTCCTCATGAAGAAGTACCGCTGCATCCCCTGTGGTCACATCTACGATCCCGCCGTGGGCGACCCGGACTCCGGCATTGCTCCCGGCACCGCCTTCGAGCAGATTCCGGACGACTGGTACTGCCCGGATTGCGGCGCGACGAAGGCGGACTTCGAGCCCCTCGACGACTGAGCGGCACCTCGAGCCGGCGCGGGCTCAGCCCCTGGAAGTCCCCTCCAGGAGCCAGTCCCGCACGGCGAGGAAGCGCGCGGTGGGCGCCGCGGCCCGGCGCCACGCGACCCAGAGCGTCCCCCGAGGACGCCGGCCCGGGCGCCGTCCGGACTCCGGCGTGAGCACCACCACGCGCCCCGCGCGGACCGCCGGTTCCACCAGGTAGTCGGGCAACACCGCGATGCCGCTGCCCGCCTCGGCGAGCGCCAGCATCTCGTCCAGGTTGGCGATGCGGCACACCACCTGAGTGGGCAGCGGCTCGCGAGCACCGAAGGCCGCCCGCCACCACGGGCCGAGCATCGCCAGGTCCGCGTCGAACGCGATGAAGCGCTGGGCGGCGAACTCCCGGGCCGTGCGAGGCGTGCCCCACCGCCGCACATGGGCGGGCGAGGCCACGGCCACGAACTCCTCCTGGCCCACCGGCCGCACCTCCAACCCCGGGGCCTCGGGCGGCACCCCCACGAGGGCCACGTCCAGCTCGCCCGCGAGCAGCCGGCGCTCGAGCAGGCTCGGCACGTCGAAGCGCACGCTCAAGCGCAGCTCCGGATGGCGCTCCAACAACTCCGGCAGGCGCGGACGCAACCAGAACCGGAAGAAGGGCCAGGGCCCGCCCAGGGACACCTCGCCCCGCACGGCACGCTGGGCCTCGGAGGCCGCCTCGAGCGCCGCGTCCAGCGCGGGCAGGTGCTCCCCGAGCCTCGCGACGAGCGCCGCCCCCGCGGCCGTGAGCCGGGCCCTCCGTCCCACCCGCTCGAACAGCGCCACGCCCACGCGCGCCTCCAGCGCCTTGAGCTGCTGTCCCACGGCGGATGGGGTGATGCCCAGACGCGCGGCCGCCGCGGCATGGGTCCCCGCGCGGCTCACCTCCCAGAGCGTCCACAGCGCCTCGTGATTGCCAAGCATGGCTTCACATTATGCGAAGAGCCCCTCGATTTTCTTCAGCACGGCGCGGCGGTACTTGTCTCTTCGTTGGCCGCCGAACCCGGTGGGCCCGATGAAGGAGCACGCACCATGAAGACCCTGACCGCCATGAAGATCCTGCTGATCGTCACCAGCCACACGCAGCTCGGAAACACCAAGGAGCCCACGGGCTTCTGGTTCGAGGAGTTGGCGGCGCCCTACGCCGAGTTCACCCAGGCGGGCGCGCAGGTGGACATCGCCTCGCCGCTGGGCGGCAAGGCTCGGCGGACCCCAAGAGCGAGAAGGAGTCCACCGAGGCCACCCGCGCCTTCCTCGCCGACGCCAACGCGAAGAAGAAGCTCGAGAACACGCTCACGCTGGAGAAGGTGAAGGACACCTATGACGCCTACTTCGTGGTGGGCGGCCACGGCGTGATGTGGGACCCGGCGACGCACAAGCCGCTGCACTCGCTGCTGTCGACGGCGTATGCCCGGGGCTCGGTGGTCTCGGCCGTCTGCCACGGGCCCGCGGCGCTCGTGGGCGTGAAGGCGCCGGATGGCAAGCCCCTCGTGGCGGGCAAGCGCGTGGCGGCCTTCACCGACGAGGAGGAGAAGGCGGCACAGCTCGACAAGGTGGTGCCCTTCGCCCTGGAGACCCGGCTGCGCGAGCAGGGCGCCCGCTTCGAGTCCGGCCCCATGTGGGGCAGCTTCACGGTGCGTGACGGCAACCTCATCACCGGCCAGAACCCGGCCTCGTCCGTGGCCGCCGCGCGTGAAGTCATCTCCGCGCTGCGTGAGAAGAGCGAGAAGAAGTAGGCCGCCTGGACGGGGGGCGGCATTCCCCCTGGCGCCCGACCCATGGCGGCGTAGCATCCGCCGCGCATGAGACGACTCCGCCCGCTGCTCCTCCTGATGCCTCTGCTGACCGGCTGTGAATGGGTGGCCGATCCGCTGGCCTTCACCCGGGAAGAAGTCCCCCGCTTCAAGGCCCACGCGGACCACCCCGCGCCGGTGGACAACCCCACGTCGCTCAAGGTGATGGCGTGGAACGTGAAGTACGGCGCCTGCCGCATCGACTTCTGGTTCGACTTCTGGGGCGACCGCGTCCAGATGTCCTCCACCGAGGTGACGGACTGCCTCACCCGGGTGGCGGCGCTCATCCGCGAGTACGACCCGGACATCCTCATGACGGAGGAGATCGAGGTCGACTCCAAGCGCAGCGCCTACATCGATCAGGTGCGCTTCCTGCTGGAGAACACGAACCTGCGCTACGCGGCCTATATGTCCACCTGGAAGGCGCGCTACGTGCCGTCCGAGGGCGTGGGCCGCATGGACCTGGGCAACGCCATCCTCTCGCGCTACCCCATCCTCGAGGCCGAGCGCATCCGCCAGGAGGATCGCACGGATCAGGATCCCCTCACGTCGACCTTCTACATCAAGCGCGCCATCGGCCGGGCGGAGGTGGACGTGGGCCAGGGCCGCAGGGTCGCCGCCTACGTGGTGCACACCGAGGCGTATGACCAGGACGGCACCAAGCAGAGGCAGATCCAGCAGATCCACGACGTCCTGAAGGCGGAGACGCTGCCGTGGGTCATCGGCGGAGACTTCAACGAGCTGCCCCCCGTGTGCGACGAGCGCGCGGCCGCGGGCACTCCCGAGTCGTGTGAGGGCAAGCTGCGGCTGAGCGGCTTCCTCGACGAGCGCGAGAGCAGCAAGGGCACCGATTTCGAGCAGCCGCCCTACACGCCCAGCGTCATGAAGCAGTACTACGACGACTTCGAGCCCTCCATTCCCCTCTCCCGCTACGGCGTGGGCGAGGCGAACCAGCGGCGCTACTTCACGCACTCGGTGCTCGGCCCGGACAGCGTGAATGACCAGGGCGTGCCCGGGTACTGGAACCGCACGCTGGACTACCTCTTCATCCGCAAGGGGGAGCAGTGGACGGACACCGACGTCATCCAGGGGCCCGGCCCATTCGGCATCCAGAGCGACGCCCTGCGGCTGTCGGATCACGCCCCCGTCGTCGGAACCTGGAGGCTGCCATGAGGGCGCTGCTTCTCTCCGTCCTCCTGGCCGGCACGCTCGCCGCCGCCGATCCCCGTCCCGCGAGGAACACCGCGGACGTGGGCCCGCGGGGCTCCTGGAGCGTGGGCGTGTTCAACCCGTTGCGCCTCGCCATCCTCGATGGGCTCGAACTCGAGACCCATCCCCTCGTCTTCCTCGTGGCCCCCAACCTGGACGCCCGCATCGCCCTGGTGCGCTCGTCGGTGCGGCTCACGCTCGAGGCCGGGGTGTCACTGCCCACCTTCGGCCTGCGGCTCACCAAGGGCTACCTCTTCCCGGCATGGGCCACGAGCGAGAACGACATCGGCTGGATGCTGATCCCACGCGCGGGGCTGCTGCTGTCCGGCGACGTGGGCCGGCACGACGTGTGGACGCTCAAGGCGGATGGCGCCGGCGCGCGCCGCTCGGACCCAACAGCGCCAGCCAGCTCCACTCCTTCCTCGCTCCCCTGGACATCCTGCTCGCCGCGCCGCTCACGGGCTCCAGCTACCGCGTGGGCGGAGCGTACGACCACGCCCTCTCCGAGCGGCTGCGCCTGCGCGGTGAGCTCAACCTCCACGCCACCGGACCCCAGGGCCGGCTCACCGTGTCGGGAACGGACGTGGGGCCCATCGCCGAGCTGTCCTCGCTCATCGTCACCGCCCACGTGGGACTCGACGTGGCCGTCTTCAAGCACAACCGTTTCACCGTGGGTGTGTTGTGGGCCAACGCGGACCAGGGCGCCACCCGCCTGGTGACGGGTCCGGACGGATACTCGGAGCGTGAGCGGGTGCGCGGCAACAACATCGTGCCGACGCTGGACTTCATCTGGGCGGGGCCCTGAGGCTCCATGGCGGAGCAGAGGGGGACACGTTAAGCTCCACGCCCCTTGGCCGAGACACCTCCGTCCCCCCGCCCCCTCCCCGACGAAGGCGACCGCACCGTCATCCGTCCCCCTTCCCCTGAAGACGGGGGGGCACGTTGTTCGCCGGACGCTACACGCTCCTGCGGACGCTGGGCCGGGGAGGCATGGGCACGGTGTACCAGGCGCGCGACAGCCTGGTGGGCGACCTCGTGGCGCTCAAGACGTTGCAGCTCGGCGAGCACGCGGGCCCGGAGGCGCTGGAGCGCTTCCGCCGCGAGGTCCGGCTCGCCCGCCGCATCACCCACCCCCACGTGGCGCGGATGCACGACCTGGGCACCCACGAGGGCGGGCCTTCCTCACCATGGAGTACGTCCAGGGCGAGGATCTCCGCTCGCGGCTCGCCCGCGAGCGCACGCTGAGTGCACCCCACGGCGCGCGCATCGCCCTCGCCGTCTGCGAGGGGCTCGCCGCGGCCCATGCCGCCGGAGTGGTGCACCGCGACCTCAAGCCCGCCAACGTCCTGCTGGAGTCCGAGGGGCGCGTCGTGCTCACCGACTTCGGCATCGCCCGCGCGCTGGCCCGGGAAGCCGCCTCGAGCACCCAGGGCGCCATCGGCACGCCCATGTACATGGCACCGGAGCAGGTGGCGGGAGAGCCGGTGGATGCCCGCGCGGACCTCTACGCCGTGGGACTGCTGCTCTACGAGATGCTCACGGGCCAGCTGCCCTTCGGCTCGGACGAGCCCTGGGCGGTCGCCATGGCCCGCCTGCGCCAGCCCGCGCCCGACCTGCGCCAGCACCCGGGCATCCCCGCGCCGCTCGCCGAGCTGGTGAACCGCTGCCGGCGCGCGCCCCCGAGGATCGGCCCACGAGCGCGAGTGAGACGGCGCGGCAGCTGCGCGACTGGCTCGCCAGCGAGGGACAGCTCGCCGAGCCGGAGTACACCCGCCCCGAGCCCACCGTGCAGCAGTGGCCCTCCGCGTCCGGCCCGCCCACGCCTCGCGCCACGCCCCGCTCCGCCCACACCCCGGTCATGCGAGGCGTGGCCATCCTGCCCCTGCGCTACCAGGGCCCTCGCGAGTCCGAGTTCCTCGCGGAAGCGCTGACCGACTCCCTCATCGATCAGCTCTCGCGCGCGCGAGGCTTCCGGGTGCTCGGCAGCGGGGTGACGGCGCGCTTTCGCGACACGCGCGACCCGCGCACCGTGGGCAGCGAGCTGAAGGTGGAGCTGGTGGTGGATGGGACGATGCAGAGCACGGGCAAGGCGGTGCGGGTCGCCATCCGGCTGCTCGAGGCGCGCTCGGGGACGCAGCTGTGGAACGACCGGTTCGAGTTCCCCTCCACGGATGTGTTCGAGTTCCAGGACAAGCTGGCGCCCCGCATCTCCGAGCAGCTCCGGGTGGAGGGGTGCTCTCCACCTGGAGCACGAGCCTGCCCCCGAGGCGCTGGCGCTCTACCGCCAGGCGAACCAGCAGCTCTACATCTCGTTCTGGAGCCTGAACGAGGGCCCCCTGGCGATGATCAACGCGTGCCTGGAGCTGGCGCCGGACTTCCCGCCCGCCCTGGCGCTGCACGCCGTCGCCAGCGCGCGCACGTGGTTCATGGGGACGAGGAACTCCAGCGACAACCTGGGTCAGACCGCGCGCGACAGCATCGAGCGGGCGCTGCACCGGCGCCCGACATGGTGGAGACCCACCGGCGCGGGCGATGCTCGCGGCCCAGGAGAATGACTGGCGCCAGACGGTGCGCGGCGTGCGCAAGGCGCTGGACATCGCGCCCTACCATGCGCCGTCGATGCTGTACCTGGGCAACATGCAGTGCGAGTCGGGCCAGGCGGACGAGGGGCTCGTGCGCTTGCGGCTCGCCCACGAGCTGTCCCCCTCCCTGACGATGTCGCTCTACGAGTTCGCCCGCTGCAGTGCGCTGCGCGGACGGATGGAGGACTACCGCTGGGCGGTGGAACGGCTGGCGGCCTCGCCACCCCACCACTCCGCGACGGCGGCCCTGCGGCTGCGCGTCGCCGCGTGGAACCGGGACCTGGAGGAGCTGCGGCGCCACCGGGATGCCGTCACGGGTGGAGGACATCCCATCTCGCACCTGGTGAGCCTCTATACCGCCGCGATGCTGGGCGAGCTGCCCGTCTCCGAGGTCGCGGCCCAGGTGGACGAGCGGCTGCGGCAGAACAACAGCCCGCGGTTCGTTGCCCTGCTGTGCCAGCTCACCACGGAGGTGCTGTGCCTGTGCGGCGAGCCGGACAAGGCCCTGGGCTACTTCCAGCGGGCCGCGGACACGGTGCTCATCGACCTGGAGTGGATCGAGCATTGCCCGGCACTCGAGCCCCTGCGGGCGCTGCCGGGCTTCATGCAAGGGCGCCGCGAGGTGCGCGCCCGGGTCGAGGCCATCTGGGCCGGGTGAGGGCCCGGAAGCGAGCCCTCAGCAGCGAGCGCTCAAGCAGTGGCGCGGGCGGCGGCCGTGCGCCGGGCGGCGCCGACGAGCGCCCAGGCGCCGAAGAGCATCCCGGACCAGAAGAGGTCGCCCAGGAGCGAGTTGCGCAGGAACGGCAGGGCGGCGACGTAGCAGCTCACGAGCCCCGAGAGGGAGTACTCGTACATGCCGGAGGACAGCCAGACGGCGAAGTTGGTGCCCACGAAGAAGAGCGCCGAGGAGCCCACGGCGCCGGCGCCCACGGTGGTCACCGCCGGGCGGCGCTTGAGCACGGCGCTCAGCAGCACGGGGGCCATGAGGCACAGGTAGACCACGCCCATGACCTTGTAATCATAGACACCCAGCACCGCGTCGCTGATGAGCATGCTCGCCAGGGGCACGCAGGCGGCGAACGAGACGTGCCGCATGAAGTAGCCGGAGAAGAGGGCCGTGGCGGCGATGGGGGTGAAGTTGGGCTCATGGGGGAGCAGGCGGCCGGCCACTCCGAGTGCCACCAACATCACGAACATCCCCACTTCGGTCATCCAAGCTTTCATGAGTCCCTCCAGACGTGCGAACCTGGAACTTCTATCCCCCGTCTCCCTACCCGTCAACTGCGCCTGGGTGAGTGTCGTGGCCCCTGACACACACGGTCGACGGTTCATGGTCTCCAGGGGAGTGCATGACGACGGATGGTTCCCTGATGGCATCTGGAAAAACCTCCTCAGGTACGGCACGGTGGGGGATTGTAGCGGTGCTACTTCTGATCAGTGGAGTGCTCCTCATGGCGGGCTGGACCGCGCGTGTCAGCCTGAATCCAGACGCTGTGGAGCTATCGGGAGTCACCTATCAGATCTCGCGGCGCATCGAGCCCGAGGCTGTCGTGTTCGATCTAATTCGCCCAGATGGCGGTGTCGCCGTCTCGATCAGCGGCAGCACGGATACTCTTTGTGACCCGCCCTACTTGATGACCCTTGATGTGGATCAAAATGGCTCCACCGATGTTTATTACCGGCACTGCCGTGGTCATGGATATGTGACGTACCAGAACGGCGCTCCGATAGACGTGGACCTGGGACAGTACGAAAGGATTGCGATCCGAACAACGGAGGCGCCGACTGTATCGGCATCTGCGTGAAGAAGATCGAATGCGCATCCTCGTCCTGTGACTACAACGATCCGCGCAGGCGCTATGTCAGCAGCCTCCGGGCCCATCCACCCCGGGTGGGCGCCGAGGGCCTGGACGTGCTGGGAATCGGGGTCGGAGACGGCTCGTTCGATCTCCAGCTCATCGACACCCTGTGCACGCTGGGCGGCGAGGTGCCACTGTCCTACGTGGCCCTCGATCCCAATCAGGCACAGCTCGACGGCTTCCGCTCACGCGTGGGTGGGGCCGCGCGGGGGACGACTGGCTTCACCTTCCTGGCGCTCCGGGCCGAGGACTACGTGCCCGACCGGCGCTTCCATCTCATCCACGCCATCCACTCGCTCTACCACATGCCCGGCGGCGAGGAGCGCCTGGTCCGCACGTGGCTGGAGCACCTGCGCCCCGGAGGCCGGTTGCTGATCGCCCTCTCCTCGGAGCGGGGCGGCATCTACCAGCTCATGCGGCGCTTCTGGAACGAGATCGACTACAGCTTCTTCACCGGTGGGCTGTTCGGCCAGGAGAGTCTACGGGCGCTGTTCGAGCGGCACGGGACGGCCTACGACTTCGAGCTCCATCCCGAGGTGTCGATCGACGTGAGCGCCTGCTTCGAGCCGGACTCGGCGCTGGGAAGACACCTGCTCGACTTCCTGCTCCAGGCCGACCTGCGACGTGCCCCCGAGTCGCTGCGCCAACGGGTGCTCGAGGCCCTCGAGGAGCTGTCGCGGGTCGTCGGGGGCCGGCGCCTGTTGCCCCACCCCAGCGGCGTATTCACGGCGCCCGCGCTCTCCGGCGCGATGAAGTGACGCTCAGTCGAGCGGCAGCATGAGCGTGAACGTCGCGCCCGCTCCGGGTCGGCTGGAGAGCGTCACGCTGCCCTGGTGCGCCTCCACCATCTGCTTCACGATCCACAGCCCCAGGCCGAATCCCCCCGCGAACGTCTGGCTCCCCGCCTGCACGAAACGCTCGAAAATGCGCTCGTGGTCCTTCTCGGAGATCCCCGGCCCGGCGTCGCGCACGACAATCCGCACCCAGGGGCCTTCCGCCTGCACCCGGATGTGCACCGGAGCGCCCGGGGCGTAGCGGGCCGCGTTCTGCAGCAGGTTGGTGAGCGCCTGCTCGACACGCATCCTGTCCCAGCAGCCCACGATGGCCTCGCGCGCCTCGACGGTGACCTGGCAGCGGGCACGCGCGAACTCCTCCGCGAAGCGCTCCACCGTCTCCGCCACCAGCTCCGACATGTCGAAGGACTCCCGCTGGAGCATCGGCGCCCGGGCGTCCGCGCGCGACACATCCAGCAGGTTGTTGATGAGCTTCTCCAGCCGGCCGCACTGCTCCTGGATCCGGCTCAGCCGGGCATTGAGCTGTTCCGCGCTCAGCATCCCCTTCGTCTGGGCGCGAACCATGCCCTGGACATAGAGCTGGAGCGAGGTGATGGGGGTCTTCAGCTCGTGCGACGCGACGGAGAGGAACTCATCGCGTGCCTGGACCGCGTGCGCGAGCGCGGCGGTGCGCTCGAGGACCCGGCGTTCGAGCTCGGCATTGAGGCGCTGGAGTTCCTCCTTGGCCATGCACAGCTCGGTGCTCTCGATCATGTGCCAGTGGCCCGCCCGGCGCGTGAGGGCGAACTGGTGGTTGGCAACCACGTCGAGGATGTCATGCGGCTGGCAGCGGCCCAGGCAGTAGCTGCACATGCCGATGATGTGACGGTCCTTGAAGGTGCGCGAGACGCGGGCCTCGTAATCGACGAAGCCATTCCAGTCCGAGCGTTCGACCCAGTACGTATTTCCCGTCAGCCGCAGCCCGGCGAACCCATCCGCCAGGGCCCGCTCCTCCCGCTCGACCCATCCGCGCAGGGTGGAGTCCGGATCCGCCTTTCCCGTGCGCGCGTACCAGTCCTGGTGGTTGATGATCTCGATCTGATTGCGCCGCTCTCGCTCCACGAGGTCCGGGACGACCTGACGAAGCGCCGTCCGGGCGTCTTCGGCCCGAAGAGGCTCCGAGGTCACCCACAAGCACGTCTCGTTGTTGTCGAGGCCCGCCTTGAAATAGGGCACGAGCGAGTCCACGAGGTCTTCCCTCCCCTCGTAGAACTGGCAGAAATGTGCCCCCCAGGGCAGGGAGCCGACAACCGAGAGCCCGCTGGGCCTGAGATGATCGTGCATGGAGAGTCCTCTTTAGGGCGGAGCCGGTCGGCCCACAACCCAAGGACCGATCCTTGTCGGAAAGTCCCTACAAGCAGCCCATGGCCCGGCCCGCCGGGCGAGCCCTCGTCGTATTCCAGGAAAAGGGCGCGGGCTGGAGGAGCCGGCCCGCCGGGTGGAGTGGGCCACGCTGCACAGTGTCGCCCTGGGCGCGTTGGACTTCGACGCGGCGCGTCAGGAGACCTTCGTGCGCGCCTTTCCAACGCGGATGGGAGGACGGACCTCGTCAACGCCACGCAGAGGCGGCGCCCCAGGTCTTCGGGGTGAACACCAGCCTCTACGGCCTGGGGGTGCTCGACGTGAACGCGGATGGGCGCCTGGACATCATCACCGGGGGAGGGCAGACCATCCTCCAGGGCACGCTGCTCCTCCAGCGCTGACAAGGGAGCATCTTCTGGTGCTCAGTCGAGCGGCAGCATGAGCGTGAACGTCGCGCCCGCTCCGGGCCGGCTGGAGAGCGTCACGCTGCCCTGGTGCGCCTCCACCATCTGATTCACGATCCACAGCCCCAGGCCGAATCCCCCCGCGAACGTCTGGCTCCCCGCCTGCACGAAACGCTCGAAAATGCGCTCGTGATCCTTCTCGGAGATCCCCGGCCCGGCGTCGCGCACGACAATCACGAAACCCTTCCAATCCGAGCGTTCGACCCAGTATGCATTCCCCGTGAGCCTCATCCCGGCGAACCCATCCGTCAGGGTCCGATCCTCCCGCTCGACCCATCCGTGCAAGGTGGAGTCCGGATCCGCCTTTCCCGTGCGCGCGTACCAGTCCTGGTGGTTGATGATCTCGATTTGATGGCGCCGCTCCCGCTCCACGAGATCCGGGACGACCTGACGAAGCGCCGTCCGGGCGTCTTCGGCCCGAAGAGGCTCCGAGGTCACCCACAAGCACCGCTCGTTGTTGTCGAGGCCCGCCTTGAAATAGGGTACGAGCGAATCCACGAGTTCTTCCCGTCCCTCATAGAACTGGCAGAAGTGCGCCCCCCAGGGCAGCGAGCCGACAACCGGTAGTCCACTGGGCCGGAGCTTGTCGAGCATGGAGAATTCTCCTCCGAGCGGAGTCCACGAATCCATAATCAGGGACGGACCCGTGTCGAAGGTAACCTGCGGCCCTCGGAATAGACCACCGGGCAAGCGTTCGCCGGAAACGGGCAGCAAGGCACCCGGGTGATGGTTGCAGTTCCCAGAACTCGGGGCAGGGGTGCCCGAATCCCAGGCACTCGAACCCTACCACCCCAGCCAACGCATGAGTCCTGCTCATGAAGCTCGCCATGGAAGCGTTCGACGTGATAGCTGCCAGGAAAGCCGTCAGCGGTGCTTGCTCCTCAAAGCCTCATGGAAAGGCAAAGGCCCTCACCTTGAAACTCGCAACGTCTGGAATGATCTTGTTCGCAGCCTCCCTGCTGTCTGCCTGTGGCACCGCGCCCGAGCAGGGCGGTGAGCCGCTGGGGAGTTCGAGCCCCACGGCCTCGAGCGTGTCACGGCAAGCGGCGATGGCGGACGAGTATGCGTGCCTGGGCTGGGAGAACGATCCCATCACGGGTCAGAAGTGCCCGATCAACACGCCCTGCACCGCCTACGCGGACTGTGGCGTGCAGACGCAAAGCTCGAGCGGCGTGGGCCCGGGCAACCCGTATTGGTACTGTTCGCCCACCACCAGCGTCTGCCAGTTCCTGCCGGTGTCGAACGGCTTCTCGACGGCCACTGGCACCTGCACGGGTCAGTTGCAGTTCCGGCAGAACACCGCCGCGCCCCATGACAAGAAGATCCTTCCGCCCGACGGGGTGAACTTCCGCCAGGGCACGACGCTGGCCTTCGAGGTCACCAACACGACGACGAGCATCCTGTACCTGGATCAGATTCCTCTCACGCTCGAGATGGCGGGGACCAGCCCGTCGCGATTCGATGTGAACTCCATCAAGCTGTATCAGGCCAACACCCGCGCCGACTCCGGCGACGGCTCGGGGCTGCAGCTCATCTGCGGCAGCCCCGTCACGCCGTTCGGGAGTTCCGTCAACTTCACCCTCGGCACTGGCGCCACCGGAGGGTGCGGCGGCAGCTACTTCTCGCGCATCCCGGCCGGTGGGACGATGCGTTTCCTCGTCGATCTCACGTTCTCGGCCAACGCGACGTACATCGCCAACCGGCAGTACCGGCTGAAGATCGGCTCGCTCGCCACGGGCCTCAAGGCGCGCACGTCGACCGCCAGCACGGCGGCCGCCTATACGGGCTGCACCTTGCCGGCGACCGGCATGACCGGTGCGTACCTCATCTTCAGCAATCCCTGACAAACTCGGGCGGATGGGGTGGAGCGGGAAGGCGCCACTCCTGAAGCTTCACGATTGGAGCAAGGAGGAGTCATGGGCACGGATGTTTATTTGCTTGGCCACGCCGCCACGGAGGACCAACGTCTGGTCCGCCGGGCGCAAGAGCTGGCAAACGAGTCGAGCTGGCTCTTCGACCAGATGGACCTCCCCGTGGGCGCTCGCGCGATCGACCTGGGCTGTGGTCCGCGCGGCGCACTCGAGCAACTCTCCGCGCGCGTGGGCTCCTCCGGCACGGTGGTGGGCCTCGAGCGCGGTGCGGACACGATCGCTCACGCACGCGCGTTCGTGGCCGAACGTGGCCTGCACAACGTCGAGTTGATTCAAGCAGACGCGCGCGCGACGGGGCAGCCGCCCGGCTCCTTCGATCTCGTCCACGCGCGTCTCGTGCTCGTCAACGTCCCGCGACCCGAGGAAATCGTCCGGGAGATGGTGGCGCTGGCGCGGCCGGGCGGCGTGGTCGCCAGCCATGAAGCCGACTACTTGCCGCATCGCTGTGATCCGCCCTGCGCGGCGTGGGAGCGCCTCTTCGAGCTCTTCGAGGCACACTCGCGCGATCACGGCGTCGACTTGTTCGTGGGCCGCCGCACCCACCGCCTGCTTCGCGAGGCCGGACTGACGGATATCCAGGTCCGGCCCATCATCCACGTCTATCCGAAGGGCCATTCACGCCGCGAGATCTTCGTCGACTTCATCCAGAACGTCCGCGCGGAGCTGCTCGCAGCCGGAAGGATCGAGGCCAAGGAGTTGGACGGCCTGATGAGCGAGCTCAAGGCACATCTGGCGCGCGAGGACGTGCTCGTGATTTCACACCTGTTCTTCCAGGTGTGGGGACGAAAGCCTGACCACGCCGGGTGATGGGCCCGAAGTCCGCCCGGCCTTCAGTGTTCTCGATCGCACAGGATCGTTTCTGACAGGGCTTTCTTGAAATGCCGGACAATCGCCTGCGTCCCCGAGCCCATGGCAGACGTGGGCCGCCGGTGTCACTCATCGGATCCCCCTCCCTTGAGGTGTGCCGATGCGTTCGTGGAAAACCTGGGTGCTTCCATCCCTGATGTGTGGACTGGTGGCCTGTGACGTGGGCCCCGCTCCGAACGAGCCACGAGCGCCAGGAGCCCCGGAAGCATCGACCGGGTTGCTCGCGGAGGTGGGGGCCCCGGTGGCGACGCTCCAACCCACGGAGCAGCTCGGCAGGCTGTTGTTCTTCGACAAGAGACTCTCCGAGCCACCCGGTCAGGCGTGTGCGTCCTGCCATCACCCGTCGACGGGCTGGATGGGACCGGACACTCACGGCAATGCGACCGGGGGAGTGCACGAGGGCGCTGTCCCGGGGCGGTTCGGCAATCGCAAACCGCCCTCGAGCGCCTACGCCACGCGCGCGCCCCTCTTCCAGCCGGCCATGTGGGCGAAGGGGGTCTTCCTGGGGGGCAGCTTCTGGGATGGCCGCGCCACGGGCGAGGAGCTGGGCACACCCGCCGCGGACCGGGCGCAGCTGCCCTTCCTCAACCCGGTGGAGCAGAACAACCCCAGCGAGGCGGCCGTCGTCACCAAGGTGTGCACCGGGCCCTACGCGATGCACTTCCTGCTCGTCTACGGGTGGACCATGTGCCAGCCGAGCCAGGTGGCGCGGGCCTACGACAACATCGCCCGGGCCATCGCGGCCTACGAGCCTCGTCGGAGATGAATGCCTTTTCCTCCAAGTACGATGCGTACCTGGCCGGGCGCGTCCGTCTGACGGACCAGGAGACGCGGGGCCTGGAGCTCTTCGAGGGCAAGGCGATGTGCGCCAGCTGCCACCTGAGCCAGCGCGGGGCCCGCGGCGAGCCGCCCCTCTTCACCGACCACACCTATGCGAACCTCGGCGTGCCGCGCAACCCGCTCAACCCCTGGTACGAGCAGCGCGAATTCAACCCGCTGGGCAGCGAGTGGACGGACCAGGGCCTGGGAGCCTTCCTGCAGACGCGCCCGGAGTGGCGGCGGTACGCGCGGGAGAACCTCGGGAAGCAGAAGGTCCCCACCTTGCGCAACGTGGACAAGCGGCCCAGCCCGGCCTTCGTGAAGGCCTACATGCACAACGGCTACTTCAAGGACCTCAAGAGCGTGGTCCACTTCTACAACACGCGTGACGTGCTCTCCGTGTGCCGCGAGGAAGGCTCCCGGGAGCACGCCGTCCCCGGCGTCGATTGCTGGCCGTCCCCCGAGGTGAAGCAGAACGTCAACACCAGCCAGCTGGGCAACCTCGGCCTCACCTCCGCGGAGGAAGACGCCCTCGTCGCCTTCCTGCGAACCCTGTCGGACGGCTACGTCCAGCGCTGAACGGCTCCGGCCCGGCCGTTCGTGAGGCGTTGAAATCGCTCATCACGCTCCCCGTATCCACCCAGGGGATGGCGTGGCGTTGAGTCCGGGCCGTCCTTCTGGAAGTGTGGGGTCATGCGGAGCACACGCCTCGGGTGGGCTGGTCTCGTCTCACTCCTCATTCATGCGGTGCTCCTGGCCCTCCTCTGGGGGAGGGAACCCGAGCACCTGAGCACCCCACCTGGGCCCCACCCGTTCGCGGTGGACCTCATCTTCTCGTCCCCGCCTCCCGCCGCGCCGCCCCCGAGTCCTCCGCCCACGGCCCGGACCGAGCGGCCCCGCCCCCCGCCTCGGACGCTTCCAGTTCCCCGGCCGCCCCCCGCCGGCCGGCTCCCCCCTCGAGGCCTCTGCTCCGGCCGCCTCGGAGGCACCCGAGGCGGCCTCGTCTACCTCCGAGGCGGAGCGCCCCTCGTCCTCCGACGCGCCTCCCCTTCCCCTGGACTCACCGTCGGACATACCGCTCGCGGAGGAGGCGCGGCGTCCCTCGCTGCTGCCCTCCCATCCGTCAGGGGACTGGAGCCTGCCCATCCCCGAGGAGAAACCGCGGGGACGCACGATCCGCCCGGGTGATCCGAGCCTCTCTCCGGAGACACTCGCCGCCGAGGAGCACGCCCGCGTGAGCGCCCGGTGCAGTCCTTCGCCGAGGACGACCTGGCCGCGCTGCGGGTGGAGAACGGCCTGATGGATCCGTACTTCAGCGAGGTCCGCGAGGCCCTGGAGAAGCAGCTCGAGGGGGCCCCGCTCTTCAAGGGGAAGACCTCCGGGCAGAAGCTCCAGCAGTTCGCCCAGACCTACTTGAAGGACGCCGAGCGCTACGGCCACAGCGGGCGCGTGGGCAAGGACCGGGACCAGAATGCTCACACGCCCCTCACTCCCCTCGAGCGGCTCGAGGCCCTCTCGCAGGGGAACCCGACCCATGACCGCATGCGCGGGTTCCTCAAGATGGGAGAGGCGCTCCAGCAGCATGCCGAGCCCGAGCCCGAGCTCGTCGTCATCCTGGAGTTGCGGCAAGCTCCCGACGGGCAACTGCGCTCGGTGCAGGTGGTGGAGCCCAGCGGAGACAAAGCCTTCGACAAGTACGTGAGCGAGGCGGTGCCTCCCGCCCTGGCCCAGCTCACGCCGCCGCCCTCGAAGACCCCGGAGTGCACCTGGGCGTCCAATCGGATGGCATCCGCACCCTCTGGGCCGTGGAGGGCCGCGTCGTCTACCTCAAGCAGGTCTCGGAGATGAAGGGAAAGGATGCCGCGTACGCGGCGGCCATGGCCAGTCTGGGCGCACTCGCTGGCCGCTTCGAGGAGACCACTGGCGAGGTGCAGGTGATCGACCTGCTCGACCCGAAGTTCCGCTGCCGCGCCCGCCTGCTGCGTCTCTGGTGAGCGGCGCCCCTCGCCTTCGTTCGCTCAGTCGACGGTGATGTCGTCGAGTTCGATGGAGACGACGAGGGGCTCGGGGACCGCGCGGTTCTGGGCGTCGCGGCCGTAGATCTTCCGCGTCGTGGGGATGACGATGCCGGAGATCTCCCGATGGCCGCTCATGTATTGCACGCTCGGCACGCCGCCCGCGATGTCCACCTGGTAGTCGCGCCGGCGAAGCAGCCCGTCGGAGTCGACGTACAGCGTCTGCTCGGGGTTATGCGTGGCGAGACTGCTCGGATAGCTGACCTTGAGCCGCCGCCACGTCTCGCCCTGCTCCTTCCAGGGCTCGAGCTCCACCGTCTGAACGCCAGGAAAGGTGAACGAGTACGGCTCGCTCACGTAGGTCCACATGGCGTAGCCGGTGAAGTACGCGAGCTGGAGCGGGCTCCAGGGCGTCTCCAGGGTGTGGCCGGCGAACGAGGCGCGCGGCTCGTCGAGCTCCTCGATGACCCCCTTGCTCGTGGACTCGATCGCCACGCGCGTCGGAGTGAAGACGCTGCGACGGTCCGCCGCGGTGAAGGGAGTGATGGAGGTCCACGGCTTCTGGATGGCGACGGTGACCCTCGCGTCATCGACGATGCCGCTCACCTGCTTGAGCGGCCAGAGGACGCCGCCGAAGCGCTGATGCGCGGAGATCTCGTTCACCTTCTTCCAACGCTCGATGCCGCCGTAGGTGCTCAAAACGCGTGCGAGAAGGTCTGACATGGGTTGCTCCCTGGGTGGGGCCGCTGGAGCTCTCCGGCGGTCGCGATGGCTTCGGGCGAGAGTATATGACCGGTCGTATTATATGACCAGACAAATTTGTCCCCCGCCTGGAGCAGTGCGCCGAGCCGCGGCCTGGGTGGCCTCCCAGGCCGTCATTCCCTTGAGTATTACTCGTCTGGCTGCCCTGCGGCATCCTCGGCTGGATCTAGTGCCCAAGTGCCCTCTTCCCAGCGTTTCAGGGCCTCCGAAGCTTCAAAAGCGGCCAGTCCCTCACCTTTTGCGATCTCCAGTAAGACGGCCTTGGATTCCACCGTCCGATAGCGCAGCAGGTAGACCGCCGCCATGCCTCGTACGTCCATTCGCGGGTGCGAGAGCAACATGGCGAGCGCATCCCGCCCCGCATTCCCGTGAGCGCGCAACTTCTTGAACGTGGCGATCCGCTGCTTCGCGTGCCTGTTTCCGGTTCTGGCATCACCTCGGAAGATTGCGTCCGTCTGTTCTGCTGTGTGGTGGGCAAATTTTTCCGCCAGTTTTTCTAGCCGTCTTACCTGACCTTCCAAATTCCTCTCCTGATATTTTCAATTGCCTTCAATCCAAACTGACGCTGGGCTTCGTATGATTGAGTGCCAAGCCATCGCCGAATCGTCAGGGTGCTGGAACCGGTGATTCCTTCTCGGATCGACGAGTAGAAGGCGCTCACGTCGGAGTGTAGCCCCTCGTTGAGTGAGGTGATGTTTTCGGTATTGTGAAGAGCCTCGCCTCCAAACCGCTTCACATTGCCCGGGGTCTGCTCCACGATGTGATGCCATTGCTTTCCCGAGCCCGCTGGCCCCATGGCCGACTTGAAGCCACTAAACGACCCCCACGCCCTGTGCCCGTTGGGGAGGAGCCTACCCCGAGTTGGGGCAGGACTCCCAGCGCCAACGCCCCGGGCGACCATGGCCACCGCATGAGGCGCCAACACCACGTGAATCGCTCCCTCTGGCACGGAGACAATAAGGCGCTCGGCCCCGTTTGCGGTCTCCAGCAGGCCCAACCCAGTACGAGCCGCGACTTTCTCCGACGCTTGCGCAAATCCGGGGAGATTGGGGGCCTTGGCAGCAAGGGCCACCGTTTCGCCAATGGCCGCCGTCCCCACGATGACGAGGATCCGCACACTGTTGGGACCGATGACACGCCCAAAACGCTCGCCAATCTCGCGTAACTCCGCAAAGGAGGAGGCCCGAGGCGCATCTTCGTAAAGCCGCGCATAGGCCCGCAGCAAATCGAAGAACTCATAACCGAGATAACCCCACAAAGCGGCACTAAACACCAGGGCCGCGCCCTTTGTTATCGGCTCGGGTACTGGCGCCAACAGCAGCGCCATATAAACCGTGATGCTCATGCTCAGCATTGCGAGCATTTGTGTAGGGTTGAGCATGGAGCGCACTTCCGCGTTCACCCTCCAGGGCTGGCCCTACCGCCAGGGCGAGCGCAAGGCTTCGCTTGTCGTCATCCTGGAAGCGCGGCCCGTCCTCAAACAGCGTCAGGCAGTCCCCTGGAGTGCCGCACCGCTCACAAAACTGCCCATAGGACCGAGCCAGGTCTGATTGCCACGCTTCTCCGCTCACGGACGCGGAAGCCAACGCCAGCCTACGGCCAACATACAACGAGGGCCGAGATGCGGCCACCCGGAGCGGCATGTCAAGCCAAAGCGTTGTCATGGCCGCCGAAAACTCAGCGTCGCTCACCTGCACAGGCGCGAAGTCCGTGGGCAGCCGGCAAAGAAAGCCTCTCTCTGGCCCCCGGCCTCCAGGCTCCAGTTCTCGGCTTCTGACTTCTGCGTCCACGGCTCGGGCGAGCCGCGCGGCACGAGCGGATGGTAACGGAAAGCCGACAACCCTCTACCCATGGGGGCCCCCGTGGCGCACGCTGTCATCAGCATCAGCGCCGCCAGGGCCAGAGCCCCCGCGCGCGGCTGCCGCCGCGTGTCCACGGAACGTGAATTGTCGGAATGTTTCAACATCGCCGCACCTCCTCGGGCGGGCCACCCGAGTTGTGAGCCCAATCCCGAAGATTACAGAGGGCGGCTGACAGCAAGGTCAATTCACCGGGTCTGGTGAGGATAACCGTTTACCGACTCAGGCCGCGTTCGCGAGCTGAATCGACTCAGGGTCAAGGACTTCGTGGACACTCACCAGGAGCCCGATGGCGGGGGCGGCGCGAACTTCCAGAGCACCTTGTCGCCCGCCTGGAGCACCTTGGCGCCCACGCCCACGTCGGCGTAGGTGCCGTTGACCCAGAGCTGCCAGTTGCGCTTGTCGCGCCCGCCGCCCTGGTTCTTCACCCCATCGATGCCGGTGACGTACACCATCGCGCCACTGCCCGAGTGTTTGAGCTCGATGGGAGGGGAGCGCTTCGCCGCGGCCTGGGTCGCCTCCCATGCCGTCATGCCCTGGCGCCACTCGATGCCCGTCAGGGCCTTCTCCTTGCCATTGCCATAATCAAAGACAACCGAGACGGTCGCGGGAGCGCTCTTGCCTTCCGGGGCCTTCTTCGCCGGCTCATCCGCCCAGGCGGGCACCGAGGCGAACCCCAGCACCACCAGCGCCAGACAGCCCAGCAGGGAACGACGTGACGGCTTCAGGATTCCACTCATGACAGCGCCTCCTGGCATTTGCCGCAGACGGGAGCGCCCGCGGCCACCTGCTCCGAGTATGTCCAGCAACGAGGGCACTTGGCGCCCCGGGCTGGCAGCACCTCCGCCTTCACGTCCTCGCCCAGCGCCTGCGCCACGGCGAGCACCTGGGCCTTCTCCCCCGCCCCGTCCGCCAGCTCCACCTGACTCACGATGAGCAGCCCCGGCAGCTCCGCCGCGTGGGCCTGGAGGAACTCGCGCGCCTTGCCGCTCGCGCTCAGCACCACCCGCGCCTCCAGCGAGGAGCCGATCATCTTCTCGCGCCGCGCCGCCTCCAGCAGCCCCTGCACGGCGCCACGCACCGCGAAGAGCTTCGCGTACCGCTCGGCCAGGGCCGCGTCGGGCTTCACCGCCGGCTCCGGGAAGTCCGTCAGGAAGACGCTCTCCGCCTTCTTCCCTGGCAGGTACTGCCATGCCTCCTCCGCCGTGAAGCTCATGATGGGCGCCAGCAATTGCAGCAGCACCGTGGCCACCTCGTGCAGCACCGTCTGCGCGCCGCGCCGTGCCTCGCCCGTCGCCTTGGACGTGTAGAGCCGGTCCTTGAGGATGTCGAAGTACACCGCCGACAGGTCCCCCGCGCAGAAGTCCACCACCGTCGCGTACACGAGGTGGAACTCGTACGCCTCGTAGGCCTTCTTCACCCGCGCCACCACCTCCGCGAGCCGGCCCCGCGCCCACGTGTCCAGGGGCAACAGCCGCTCCGCCGCCACCGCGTCCCGCTCCGGCTCGAAGTCATACAGGTTGCTCAGCGCGTAGCGGATGGTGTTGCGAATCTTCCGGTAGCCCTCGCTCAGGCCCTTGAGGATCTGATCCGACAGGCGCACGTCGTTGCGGTAGTCGCTGCTGGCCACCCACAGCCGGAGCACCTCGGCGCCGTACTGCTGGATGATCTTCTCCGGGGCCACCGTGTTGCCCACGCTCTTGGACATCTTCTCGCCCTTGCCGTCCACCACGAAGCCGTGCGTGAGACAGGCCTTGTAGGGCGACACGTCGCGCGTGCCCACCGACACCAGGATGGAGGAGTGGAACCAGCCCCGGTGCTGATCACTCCCCTCGAGGAACAGGTCCGCCGGAATGCGCTGGCGCCGGTCCAGCACCGCGCTGAACATGCACGCCGAGTCGAACCACACGTCCAGGATGTCCGTCTCGCGGCGGAAGCTCGTCTTGCCGCACTTGCCGCACGCGCGCTGGCCCTCGGGCAGGAAGTCCGCCACCGGCGTGCGGTACCACACGCCCACGCCCTGCTTCTCCACCGCCGCCGCCACGTTCTCCATCAACTCCGGGGAGATGAGCGCCTCGTCGCAGCCCTCGCAGTAGGCGATGGGGATGGGCACGCCCCAGCTGCGCTGCCGGCTGATGCACCAGTCCGGCCGCGTCTCCAGCATGCCCCGGATGCGGCTCTGCCCCCACGAGGGCACCCACTGCACCCGGTCCACCTCGTCCAGCACCTGCTGGCGGTACGTCTTGCCCTCGCCGCCGCGCAGCGGCTTGTCCAGCGGGATGAACCACTGGTACGTGGCGCTGAGGATGACCGGGTTGTGGCAGCGCCAGCAGTGCGGATAGCTGTGCTCCACCTTGTCCGTCTTGCCGTTGAGCAGCACGCCCTTGTCGGCGAGCACGTCGATGACGATCGGGTTGGCCTCGAAGACCTTCTTGCCCACGAGCCACTCGCCCACGCTGTCGTCGAAGCGGCCGTCGTGGCGGATGGGGTTGTAGATGTCGAGCCCGTACTTCAGGCCCACCTCGTAGTCCTCCTGGCCATGGCCGGGCGCCGTGTGCACCAGGCCCGTACCGGCCTCCAGCGTCACGTGCTCGCCGAGGAGGATCTTCCCCTGACGCGGATAGAAGACGTGCTGGTAGGTGCAGCCCTCCAGCTCGTCGCCCCGCGCGTAGGCGAGGATGCGCTCGGGCTCCACCAGCGCCGTCGCCGACACCTCGCTGCCCTTCACCTTCACCGTCTTCACTTCCAGCTCGTCCGCCTTCACCTCGGCGAGCACCCGGGGCAGCAGATCCTTGGCCACGCAGATGACGCGCTCGCCGAGCGCGTAGAACACGTACTCGTACTCGGCGTTCATCGCGATGGCGAGGTTGGCCGGCAACGTCCAGGGCGTCGTGGTCCAGATGACGAAGGAGACGTTCCGCCCCGCGAGCGCCGGCACGCGCTGGGCCACCTCGGGGCCCGCGGGGAAGGCCACGTACACGGACGGGCTCGCGTGCTGCTCGTACTCCACCTCGGCCTCGGCGAGCGCCGTCTGATCCGTGAGGCAGAAGTACACCGGCTTCTTGCGCCGGTAGAGCATGCCGCGCCGGGCGAAGGTGGCCAGCTCGCGGATCTCCTGCGCCTCGTAGGTGAAGTCGAGCGTGCGGTAGGGGTTGTCCCAGTCCCCGAGCACGCCCAGGCGCTTGAACTCGGTGCGCTGGATGTCGATGAACTCCAGCGCGTACTCGCGGCACTGGGTGAGGAAGGCCTCGCGGTCCAGCGTGCGCTTGTCGATCTTCTTGTCCTTGAGCCGCTTCTCCACCGCCTGCTCGATGGGCAGGCCGTGCGTGTCCCAACCGGGGATGTAGTCACACTGGCGGCCGGAGAGATTGCGGTACTTCACCACGATGTCCTTGAGGACCTTGTTGAGCGCGTGGCCCGCGTGCAGGTGGCCGTTGGCATACGGCGGCCCGTCGGCGATGACGAAGGGTTCGTGGCCCACGCGCCGCTCGAGGATCTTTCCCCAGATGCCGTGGTCCGCCCACCAGCCGAGCATGCGCGGCTCGAGCTGGGCGAGGTTCCCCTTCATGGGGAAGTCCGTCTTGGGAAGATTGACCGTGTCCTTGGGATCCTGGGGCGGCGCTCCGGCATCGTTCATGCCGGGGCCGTAACATGGAGGGAGGGGCGCTTCAATTACAGTCCAGTGGCGCCTATAATCGCTCCCCCGCCGGGCAGCGCAGTTCCTCGGCGAGCCCCCGTCCCCTACCCAGGAACCCCTCTCATGAAACACTCCTCGCTGCTGGCCCTCGCGCTCTGCTGTCTCCTGCCCGCCGCCGCCCTCGCCAAGGACCCGTCTCCCACCCGGCGGGACAAGGAACCCAAGCCGGTCATGAACACCCAGCAGGCCCAGGCGCTCAACAAGTGCATGTCGAAGTGCCAGGACCCCATGAAGTCGTGTGTGGACGATTGCAAGGGCAACCAGGACTGCAACATGAGCTGTGGCGAGAAGTTCACCACCTGCATCACCAAGACGTGCGGAGACCTGCTCCCCGAGGCCAAGCCGCTGGATTAGGCGCGCGGGGCGAAGGTGGCCCGGCGCGCCCGAGCCCGCTCAAGGGGCCGGAGCCGCCGGGTCCACTCCGCCCAGCTGACGCACCAGCCACACCATCAGCCCCTTGTCGTCCGGCCGGGCACGCACCCGCAGCCACTCCGTGCCCCGCCGGTATTCTCCCAGCTGTCCGGTGGCCTTGTAGCCCGCCTTCTCCAGCTGCTCACGATAGAAGGCCTGGACCTTGTCGGGTGTGCTGTCCACGTCGTAGGCCGCGCTCGATTGTCCCTCCGCCTCCGTGCGCAAGAGGTTGCGCGCGCCCGGCATCAGGGGCGCCCACCCGAGTAACTGGCTCTGCTTCTGTGGCTTCCAGGCCCCCACGTTCGCCGTGCCCAGGATGACCGAGGTGGTCTTGTCCGGATTGGCCTGGAGGATGACCGTATAGGACAGCATCTGCTTGGGATCCAACGCCGTGAGCTGGGGCTCGCGGGTGATGGCGGCCTGCTTCTCGAGCGGAGCGACGAAGAGCCCCGCCTTCTCGAAGAAGCGCACGAAGTGCGAGGCGAGGTCATCCACGGATCGGGACGAGCGCGCCAGTTGGATGAGGACTGGTATGCCATTGGCCGCGATGGGCCCATCCGTGTCCACCCACGCGAGCAACCCCGGGACATCCCAGCGCAGGGGAACCGGCGTGCTGGAAGGCGCGGACGGCAGCCCGGTCGCCGGGGTCCCCGACGGCGCGCTCGGGGCGCCCGCGGTGGCCGGAGCAGGGGGAGGCGAGGTGGGACCCGCCGCCAACAGCCAGGTCAGGACGAGGAGCATCAGGGGCAATCCTTCCCGAGGAAGCAGCGATCCCGCATGAGGTAGGCCGCCGAATACGCCGGCCCGGAACACCGATGGGCGCGGCCCCGGGGGTGGTGGGCCAGAGCGGCCAGCCCTCGGCCAAGGAGAAGCCCGTGGGCTGGACGAAGAGCGGCTCGCCCGCGCTGCTCATCCAGAACATGTTCTCGCCGCCATAGAAGAAGGGCATGGGCATCCTCTTGACAATGCCCATGGCCATCTTGCTGCCGGCGATTCCCTGGCCCAACCCGTTGAGGGTGAAGACACTGGCGGCCATCGCATAGAAGGGAAGGTTGGTGGGGCACGGCGCGGGGACGTCGGGGATGAACGGGCAGATGCCGGACTCGTTGTCCCCGGACAGGCCCCAGTCATCCAGCGCCATGGTCAACCGCCCCGTGCAGACGCCTCCCCGGGCCCGGCCCACGCCGCACACGCGAAAGGGGTCGGGACGCAGCAGGTGCGGCTGGGAGAAGAACCCCCCGGTGTCCTCCATGAACTTGCGGGGAAGGGTGTAGGCACCCACCGGCTCGATGAGCGCCTCGGACTGGCAGCTCAATCCGCCCGCGTCCTCATACGCCACGCTGGTCAACGGGCTCGGACCGAACGAGGGGCCGGCGCCCGTGCGGCAGGTCACGTTCAGGCCCGAGACGCGGGTGAAGACCTGGGCGAGTCCGTTTCCGTGGGCGGTGGAGGTCCGGCTGTCGAAGTCCCGGTAGCGCTCGGTGGCCTCCGCGGCGGCGATCTCCGCGGCCCGGTCGGAGGGGTTGTTGTTCGACGGCCACGAGTGCAGTTTGTGCCCGGTGGTGTCCAGCAGCGCCGAGTGCGACGCCTCCGTCACCTTCACCGACAGGTAGCCGATCTCCGCGAAGTGGATGCCAAACATCAGCACCGTGACGAAGACCAGCAACCCGAGCACCAGCTCCACCAGCGACTGACCGCGCGAGGCACGACGGCGCGAAAGGCTTCTCATCACGGACCTCCCTCGTAGCCCTGACCCCGCAGGGCCTCGAAAGTCTCCCCCGCCCACCCGGTGCCCACGTTCCCGAGCGTGTCGGGGACATCGCCTTCGCCATCCTCATCGACCGTGAGGGGAACCAGGGTGGCGCGCCAGTAGGGATTGAGCAGGTTGGGCGGCTCCTTCCAGTGCCCCTTGCGGTGGTAGTAGGCGATGCCCGCCGACAGCGCCGTCTGCTTGCTGATGTCGGTTCCGTCCGCGAGCACCAGTGCCCGGTTGTCGAAGCCAGACTCCCGGAGGGACTGAAGCGGAAGCGGAAGCCGAGGTTCCACGGGTCCACGGACTGACCGCTGGCCGCGCGCACGCGGTAGTCGCGCTGGATGACGGCGAAGTTCTTCGGCTGCCCGAAGTTGTCATCCTCCTGCACCAGGGGCAGGGGGTTGTAGTCGATGAAGGTGGGCCACATGCTCGGACAGCGCACGCACCGGCCCAGGGTGTGACGCGCGGGCGCGGGGACCGTGTCCACGAAGAAGAAGGGGCTCCAGACGTGCAGGTCCGTCGGGTCCGTCGAGTCCGTGGAGTTCAACAAGACCATCGTGGGGAACGCGGACTGGTAGCGGCGACACGGCATGAACGTGTGGTTGTAGCGCAGCGTGTTCATGCCGTGGTCATCCGTCCAGGAGTACTTGCCGTTGACCAGGGGCCACAACGCGCCGTGGTTGGGCAGCGTGGAGAAGTAGGAGCTGCCCTGGTTGACGACCGTCGCCCTGTCCGGGGGCACCACGTAGCCCAGGGCCTGCAATTGCTGCTGGATCACCATCGCGGGAATGCCGGAGCGGCCGGTGAGGAAGGAGAAGCCCCGGCTGCCCATGGCCGCGAAGACATGGTGGGAGTTGAGGATGTCGATGGGCGTGGTCGCGCCCGTGAAGAAACCAATCTCCCGGTTGGAGACCGAGTCACCTCCCCCCGGCGCGCTCCACTCTCCCGCCACCCGGCTGCCCGCCTTCGCGGCATCCACGAGCTCATCGGCCAGGCTCTGGTTGTTGATCTCCCCCATCAGCCGCGTGTACTCGAGCAGTTGCACCGCATGCAGGCGCATGGCCGCGTTCTGCAGGCGCAGCGACTGGGCGGCCGCGTCCGTGTCCAGCGCCTCGAACTGCATGGACTCCGCGACGTCCCGGGTCCAGACCTGGAAGGCCTTCAAGCCCGACACGGCGGAAGCGGCGATGGAGCAGCCACACAGGTGGGGACAGGGCGAGTACTTCTTGCAGCACCTGGCGGCGTCCTTGGCGTGCTGCGCCGAGATGATGGAATAGTTGAGGGAGGTGGCCGCGACGTTGGCCCGGAAGAGCGTGGACCAGCTGATGAGGCTTTGCACCGCCGCCATGGACACCATGTGGGCGATCTGCGCGCGGCTCAGCAGGGCGATCTCGTTGTAGACGCGCGCGGTGACGGCCGCGTTGCTGTAGGCGGCGGCATCCGCCACGGCCTGCACCTCCATCTTCTCGCGCACCTTGGAGCCGATGGACAGGGTGAGCGTCACCATCAGCGTGAGCAGGAAGAGGGAGATGACCATGAGGACCATGGTCTGGCCCCGACGAGGGTAGGGTTTCACAGGACCTCCGGCGCCGGAGCGCAGTTCTGGGTCAGGAAGTGCCGCTGGCGCACCGGCGTCATCATCCGCAGGCTCGCCGAGGCGTGAATGGGCATGGAGTAGAAGCCAATCGAGACGCGGCGCCGCAGCTCGGAGCGGATGGCCCCCTCGAGCGAGGTGGGGTTCTCCGCGGTCCAGTTCGCCCGCCGCACGGGGGTGAGCGGATCCTGCGCCGTGTAGTCCTGCAGGCCCCAGCGCGCCAACGTCATGCGGCTGATGACCCAGTCGGCGAAGGGAATCTTGAGCGGGTACCAGTAGACGAGCCGGATCTCCATGCGCCGGTTGGCGCTGTCCGCCTGATCGAAGTTCTGGTCCTCGGTGGGAACCGTGGCGGCCACGGGGCTGTCGCGGAGGATCCACACCAGGGCGCCCTCGACGGGACTGCCCCGCGCCGAGGTCCGGTAGACGTTGTCCTTGTACCTGCCGAACGCCTGGCCGAGCTTCTGGGCGGGCGAGCCACCACCCGCCATGAAGGAGTGGTAGCTGGGCATCAGGGCGAGCACGGCCGCGTGCGTCATCGCCGTGCAGTCCCCATGCTTCACGCTCCCCGAGCGTACCGCCCGGAAGGCCGCGTACTCCGCCATGATGCGGCCCTGGAGCATCAGGAACAGCTGCAACGTCCCCAGCATCAGGAACACGGTGAGCGGCAAGGACAGCGCCGCCTCGACGGACGCCTGCCCGGACTGTCCTCGGTTGGGGGGAACACGCGGAGTCATGGGACTCTCGTTTTCTTATAACCGATAGTTGTTGTCCCATCGGTCAAGTGGACGCCTCCCCGCTTGGGCAAAGGCTCGCCCTCAACCCCTGGCGAGGACCGAGGCTCTCCCGTGCGCAAAATATTTGTAAATTTTCGTCCCGGGCCTGCCTGCCGGGCCACCGGGCTCAGCGCGGCTTCATGCCCTTGGCATCGAGCTGGTACTTCTTCACCAGCCGCTCGATGGACTTGCGGTGCAGGCCGCTCTCGCGGGCCGCGCGGGACAGGTTGCCCTCGCAGCGAGAGAGGACCCGGGTGATGTACTCACGCTCGAAGTTCTCCAGGAGCTGTTCCTTGGCGTCCTTGAAGGTGAGGTGCTCGTTGAAGGGCAGGGGCAGCTCGCGCGCCTGACCCCGCACGCGCGCGGGCAGGTGCTCGGGCAGCACGTGCTCGCCCTCGCTGAAGGCGAGCACGTGCGAGAGCACGTTCACCAGCTCGCGCACGTTGCCCGGCCAGGCGTAGGCCATGAGCAGGGCGAGCGCCTCGGGGGAGATGTGCTTGCGGCCATGGCGCGCGAGCACCTCGGGATCCGCCAGGGCACGCGAGAGGATGAGGGGAATGTCCTCGCGGCGCTCGCGCAGCGGAGGCAGTTGCAGGTGGATGACGGACAGGCGGAAGAAGAGGTCCTCGCGGAAGTGGCCCGCGGCGATCTCCTTCACCAGGTCGCGGTTGGTGGCGGCGATGACGCGGCAGTCCACCGACAGCACGTCGTTGCCGCCCACGCGCCGCACCTCGCGGTTCTCCAGCACGCGCAGGAGCTTGGGCTGCAAGTCCAGCCGCAGCTCCCCCAGCTCGTCGAGGAAGATGGTGCCACCGTGGGCGCGCTCGAAGGCGCCCGGCCGCTCCGTCACCGCGCCGGTGAAGGCGCCCTTCTCGTGGCCGAACAGCTCGCTCTCGATGAGGTGGGGCGGAATGGCGCCACAGTCGAGCACCACCAGCGGGCCCTTGCTCCGGCTGCTGCGCTCGTGGATGGCGCGCGCCACCAGCTCCTTGCCCGTGCCCGTCTCGCCCCCGATGATGACGGAGACGTCCAGCGGGGCGATCTTCTTGATGAGCGCGAACACCTGCCGCATGTGCACGCTCTGCCCCACCAGGCCCCCGAGCTCGCCCTCGCGGTCCGGCTCGACCGTCACCTCCTCGTCGATGGGGGTGAAGGAGAGCACCGAGGAGCCCGCGCGCACCACGGCCCCCGCCGACAGGTAGGCGCGCTCCACGCGCCGCCCCTCCAGGAAGGTGCCATTGGTGGAGTTGAGGTCCACCAGGAGCCAGCCCCGCTCGGTGTTGAGGATCTCGAAGTGGTGGCGGCTGGCGGTGCGATCCTCGGCGAGCACCAGGTCATTGGTGGGATGGGCCCCGCAGCGCAGGCGCTCCTTGTCCGACACGATCGAACGTCCCTCGTCCGGTCCGGCCGTCACCTGCACGCGGCATTTGCGCAACTTGAGCGTGGCGCGGGGCTCCAACACGAGGATTTCCGTGCCGGCGCCCGCGCCCGCCTCCGGGGCCACGACGGAGTCGAGACCGTTCTCTCCCGGATTGGTGAGGATGTCGTCCGGGTGCGGTTCGGGGGTACGCATTCTCACGTCATCATAGCAAACACCACCGGCGCGGCCCGCCCACGTCCGTGGTAGGGTCCCGCGCCCCCATGCCCGCCAAGAAGGTCTCGTCCAAGAAGGCGTCCGTCCAGGCGCGCGCCAAGGCGCCCCCGCGCACCGTGGAGCCCCGGCCCTCCTCCGGCGCGGCCGCCCCACCCCGCCTGCCCCGGTCGAAGCGGACCGTGGTCATCCTCTCGCGCAAGCGCTCGCTCTACTCCACCCGTCGGCTCGTGGAGGCCATCCGGCGGCGCGGGCATCGGCCCCTGGTGCTCGACACGCTGCGCTGCACCATGGTGCTCGCCCCCGGCCAGCCGCGGATGCTCTACCGGGGGGTGGACATCAAGGGCGTGGACGTGGTGATTCCGCGCATTGGCGCCTCCATCACCGGCTATGGCCTGGCCGTGGTGGCACACTTCGAGATGATGGGGGTGCCGGTGCTCAACAGCGCCCAGGCCATCTCCCAGAGCCGCGACAAGCTCCGGGCGCTCCAGTTGCTGTGCCGCGCGGGCCTGGACGCGCCGCGCACGGTGATGGCGCATGACCGCAGCAACATGCGCAAGCTGGTGGAGGAGGTGGGCGGGCTGCCCGTCATCATCAAGCTGTTGCGCGGCACGCAGGGCGTGGGGGTGATGATCGCCCACACGCTCCAGGAGGTGCAGACCATCGGCAACACCTTCTGGGACCTGGGGCAGGAGGTGGTGCTCCAGGAGTTCGTCGCGGAGAGCAAGGGCCGGGACGTGCGCGCCCTGGTGGTGGGCAACCAGGTGGTGGGCGCCATGCGCCGGCGGGCCAAGCAGGGCGAGTTCCGCTCCAACATCCACCGGGGCGGCGAGGGCAGTCCGGTGGAGCTGTCCGCCACCTATGTCGAGGTGGCGGTGCGGGCCGCGCGCCTGCTCGGGTTGGAGATCGCCGGGGTGGACATGCTGGAGGGCCACAACGGGCCACGGCTCATGGAGCTCAACTCCAGTCCGGGCTTCGAGGGCCTGGAGCAGGCGACGGGGCAGGACATCGCCGGGGAGATGATCGACCACGCGCTCGCCCTGGTCGAGGCGCGCGCGGCCGCCACCCGTCCGACGTTGTAGCGGAGGACGAGGAGGAAGTCGGCAAGGACTTCCAGGGCAGGCGGGCGGACGAGCCCCATGCCCGGCCCTCCTGGGAATGACCTTGGCGGCGATGGGTTCTGGGGGGAGTGACAACGAGCGCGGGGCCTTCGTAATCTGTGCGCGCTCGCACATGAAGCCCTCCTCCAAACCACTGCAGATCACCGTCTACCAGGATGTGTTGTGCGCCTGGTGCTATCTGGCCGACCTGCGGCTGGAGACCCTCAAGCATGAGTTCGGAGACATCGTCCGCTGGCGCGTGCGCCCCTATCCCCTGCGCGTGCACGACAAGCGGCCCACGGAGAAGGAACTGCGGGGACTGACGCAGGAAATCACCCTGGCGCAGAAGGAGCCGGAGCCCACGGCGCGGCTGTTGTCGACGGAGCTGTGGCGGGAGGAGATCCGCCGCGCTCGAGCATCCCGGCGCTCGCGGCCCTGGAGGCGGCGCACCTGCAGGGCCCCGCGGCGCGCGCGCACCTCGCGCGGGCCATGCAGAAGGCGGCGCTGGAGCAGGGCATCAACGTGACGCGCACGGATGTCATCTTCGAGCTGGCCAGCCGCGTGGGTCTGGACATGAGCCCCTTCTCGGTGGCGTACCACTCGGCCGACACGCGCAAGCTCATCCTCGACGAGCACCAGCTCGCCGCGAGCCGGGGCGTGCGCGGGGTGCCCACGCTCGTCATCGCCGGCAGGTGGATGGTGTGCGGCCTGCGCGAGGTGAGCGAGTACCGCGAGTACATCCTCGGCTGTTTGAGCAAGCTGTACGCGCCCCGCGCCGGCTCGTCCGAGCGCGTGGTCCATTGAGGGTTGAATTTTCATCTCTCCGGGCCGTCCAGGCGTGTCGTCGTGCAGCACCGCGCGAGGCCCACCGCCCCGGGCCTGGAGAACCTCAATGCGTCGCCTCCTCTTCCTCAGCGTGTCGGCCGCCCTGGTCATGGGCTCCGGCTGTGTCGCCCACTACCATCGGCCCGCGACCTATCGCGTGTACGAGTACCATTACGCGGGCGCCCACCCGGACGTGTACGGAGGCTGGTGCACCGAGGACTACGACCACGTCCACGAGTACGCGCCCTCGGACGTCAACGCCTACACCTACTCGAACCAGGTGTACGTCTACCGGGGCCCGCGCCTGGTCTGGTACTTCGACTACCACCCGGGTCCCAACGGGGACACCTGCTACCTGCACGGCCGGCACCACCACGACTACTTCCCGCGCACCTACTCGGGCAGCACGTACAACTGGGACCGGGGCCGCTCCGTCTACGTCTACAACAACTACCGCCCGCCCCCGCCGCGCCACTCCTCCGGGGGATGGGACCGGGACCGGGACAACGGCCACGACGCCTCGCCCGCGCGTCCGCCCCGGGGTGGGGGCTACTACCCGGCTCCGTCGCCCTCCTCGCCGCGTCCGCGTGACGATGACTGGGGCTCGTCGGGCAACCGGCCGCCTCCGGGCACCAGTCACGGCTCGCGGCCTCCCCGGGGAGACTCGGGAGGCTGGGGCAACCCGCCGCCTCCGCCCGCCTCGGGTGGAGGCCAGGACCGGCCGCCTCCGGGAACGAGCACCGGCTCCCAGCCTCCGGGTGGCGGCTGGGGCCAGCCCAATCCCTCTCCGGGCAATCCGAACACGGATCCGCCCGCGCCCCGGGACAACGCCGGCCCGGGCCGCCCCCCGAGGGATCGGGAGGATTCGCCTTCCCGCGGCGGAGGTTGGGGCCGCGGCGGGGGTGACAGCTCACCGCCTCCCTCGCGCGGCGGGGACAATGGGGGTGGGAACGGTGGCGGCTGGGGCCGGGGCGGCAACAGCGACAACGGCGGCGGCCGGGGCAACAACGGCGGCAACGGTGGCGGCTGGGGCCGGGGCGGCAACAGCGACAACGGCGGCGGCCGGGGCAATGGCGGCGACAACGGCGGTGGCCGGGGCAATGGCGGTGGCTGGGGCCGCCGCTAGCCAGGGGTAACGACCCTCGCCAGGGTGTTCCAGGGGCCGCTCCCTTCCTCTCTGGAGGACGGGGGCGGCCCTTCTTCATGTCCCGATGTTCGTTCTCCGCCCAACGCCCAGGACCCGGGGGTGGATTGCCAACAGGCCAGGGCGTGGAGAACTTGGCGTCCAGTCATGAAGCGTTCGAATGTCCTCCTTTGCCGCGCTCTGGTGGGTCTGCTCGCCACCGCCTGTTCATCCGGTGGCGCTCCGATCCCGGCGATCGCAGTACCCAGGTGGATCTCGATCACCTGACCATCGCCGTGTCCGGCCACGCCGAGCTGCTTCCCGAGGCCGCGCGTCTGCTCGACGCCCAGGGGCAACGGCTGCCCGCGCTCGACGGGCTCACCGTCACCCTCGAGGAGCCCTGGGGCATGGGGGTGAATGACGAGCACGCCGTCCTGGGCGAGGCACTCCTCGGCGAGGACCATGCCTTCTACGTGCCCGGCGTGCTCGTGCGCGACATCCACCTGAGCCTCGCGGCGCGCCTGGAACACCCGGGACTCGTGCGCAGCTCCACCGTCATCTTCGACACCTCGCTCACGCGCACGAGGCCGAGCACCGACATCTCCGGCACGCGCGCCTGGGCCCTGCCCGAGCCTTCGAGCAGGCCCTGACGCGCTCCATCGGCGAGGCGGCCATCCGCGGCCACAGCGATCAACGGGCGGGCACCCTGCGCGACGCGGGCTTCGTGCTCGGCCGCGTCGTGGATGCCTCCGGCGCGCCGCTCGCGGGGGCCGTCGTGGTGCCCGACCGCGAGGAGCTCGCCTCGCGCATCTACTATCCCTCGCCGGACTTCCAGGGCGCCCCCCAGGACGGCACGAGCGCCACGGGCCTCTTCGTCTACGTGCACCCGGGCACCGCGCCGGAGAGTTTCCTGCTCTCGGTGAAGGGGAGCGAGGAATACGGGCCCCGCAACGTGGCGGTCACTCCCGGCACGGCCCTCGTGCTCACGCTCTCGCCGGGCAACGACGCGCGCTGAGCCGCTCGCGTCAGGGAGGGCTCGCGTCCGGTGACAGCGGCTTCCGGGGATGAACCAGCGCGGCAGCCAATCCGCGCCCTTGGACGTGGTCAACCGGGTCTGCCCGCTGCCGTCCGCCCGCATCAGGAACAGCTCCACGTCGCCCGTCCGGTCCGAGGCGAACACCGGTGCTTGCCCTCCGGGCTCCACGCCGGTTGATCCTCCACCGCCTGGCCTCGCGTCAGCGCCACCGGCTCGCCGCCCGCCACGTCCACCACCCAGATGCGCGCCTTCGTCTCCTTCGGGTCCTTCGGCTCCTTCGCGGCCGCGACGAACGCCAGCCTGCGCCCATCCGGACTCCACGCGGGCTCGCGCTCCTCGCCCACCGTGGCGCCGCCCGACACCGGGCGCAGCTGCGTCCCGTCCGGCTTCATCACATACAGCCGCGTGCGCCCCTCCCGGTCGCTCAGGAAGGAAATCCACTGCCCATCCGGACTCCAGCGCGGCGCCATGTCCTCCCGAGGGAAGTGGGTGAGCCGGCGCACGTCCGTCCCATCCGCCTTCATCACGTAGAGCTCCGGGTCCCCCTCCCGGCTGGACACGAACGCCACCCGGGTGCCATCCGGAGACACGCTCGGCTCGAAGTTGCCCTCGCGCGCCGTGGCCAGTCCCAGCACCTCCGCGTCCGCGCGCGGCGCCTGCCGCACCACGTCGCTGAAGCCCTGTGCATCCGACTCGGCCACCAGCCAGCTTCCGTCCGGCGCCCAGCTCGGGTTGCGCGCCCGCCCGCGGGGCTCCGTCACCTTCACGCGCGGGCCTCCGTCCAACGGCACGAGCCAGAGCTGTTCCAGGTGCAGCCCCTGGACCTCCGCCGCGGACACCACCAACACCGCCGCGCCATCCGGAGACGGCGCGGCGGGGTACTCGTCCTCGGGAGCACGCGTGAGCTGGGACTCCTCGCCCGTGGGACGCACCAGCCACACGTCGCGCTGGGGCGCCCGCTCGGACACGAAGGCGATGACGCCCGGCAGGGCCCGCCGCTCCTCGAGGGAAAGGGGCGCATCCCCGCCACACTTCCCCGCCCCACACCCGGCCAGGGCCAGGGCGAGCACGGCCAGCCGCCGCGCTCCCCCTCGTCCCCTCCTCATCACCCGCTCACGCGTCATCACGTTCCACGCCTATTGCACGCGGATGGCGTCCGCGACGACCACGTAGCCCGCGGGGGCCCAGCGGCTGACCTGCACCTTGTTCCACCCGGCCGGGAAGCTCCAGGTGCCGAGCGTGTTCCAGGCCCCGCCCCCCGTCTGCTGGTTCACGTTCACCGAGCCCAGCTTCGTGCTGCCCCCGTAGATGACGAAGGGCGTCGCCGTCGAGCGGTTGGTGCCCGCCGTCCACCAGGCGGAGATCGTCCGGGAACCCGCGGTGGGCAGGTAGAAGAAGAACGTCGCGGGCTCCGACACGGCCTCCGTCGCGGCGAAGAGGTAGTCCGAGCCGAAGTAGCCCGCCGTCGAGGACGCGGACGTCCACGCGCCCGTCAGCTCGATGTAGCCCTTGGCACTGTCGTTGAGGGCGTTGTCGCTGTCGACGGTGATGGCCGTGGTGCTGGGGGTGCCGCAGTAGCCCTTCACCTTGCTGAGGTACGAGCTCCACGGCCAGTTGGGACCCGGGTCCGTACGGCTGGCCGGCTGGAGCTTGCCGTGCGCCACGATGTGGTAGCTGTCGATGGGGACGGCCTGGCCCTTGGAGATGTCGCACGAGAGCTTCGCCGACGCCTCGATCTGCCCCGACGGGAAGGAGCTCTGGCTGGCCGAGCCGCCGTGCTCGATGCCCACCGAGAAATGGTTCACCGACACGCCACTCAGCGAGCTCATCGTGCCCCCGTTGAGCGAGGGATCGTACGAAGCGCCCACGTGCCAGCCCCGGTCCGACTCGCGCACCAGCTGGGAGATCTCTCCGCCGTCCTCCTTCACCACGTAGTGCGCGCTCACCCCGGAGGCCGAGTTCGTCAGCCAGCTCCAGCAGCTCGAGTAGGTGCCCTCACACGTGTGGATGACGATCATCTGCACGTCGCCCTGGGCGCCCGTGGGACGCGAGCCGTAGTTGGGCGAGGGACGCCAGACGGCCGCGGCGTAGTCCGGACCCGCCAGCATCGCGCGTACGCTCGGCGAGGCGAACCGGGCCGACACCTCGCTCGGCATCAGCGACACCGCCACCCGGCCCTCCGGCGTCCGCGCCACCATGCCCTTGCGCATCACCCCGTACACGTCCCGGTGCACGTACTCCGCCTGCGCCTCCGGATTCGTGATGCCGCTCAGCTTCACCACCACCGGAGCCCACGCCCCCACGTCGCTCCGGTCCAGTCCCGCTTCCGCCGCGTAGCTCGACAGCAGCGCCGCCGCCGCCCGGATGTTCTCCTCCGGCTTCGTGCGCGCCGCCTCCTCCGTCACTCCCGCCAGCTTCGCGCCCCGCGCCGGTTCTCGCCCCGCAGCGCCATCAGACCGTGCGCCGCCGGCATGCCCTCGAACTCCTGCTGGCCGGAGATCATCTCGAAGCGCGTCTCCGCGTAGGCGATGGCCTTGAGCAGATCCGCCGGCACCTGGAAGTCATTGGCCGCCCGGGCAAAGGCCTCGTTCAGCTCGTAGGGCGTGCGCTGCGCCTCGCGCTGCTCCGGGGTACGCGTGTCTTCCACGGCGGAGGCGGCGCCCTCCACGGTGTCTTGCGGACCACAGGCGGAAAGGCACAACGCGGCGACAGCGGCCACCATCGGGGGACGGAAAGGACGCATGGGCAATCTCCTTGAACAGGAATGGGGGTGGGGCGGCTAAAATGCTCTTTCCCCTTCCCCATGGGAAGTCGGTTTTTTCTCAGAACCTGAGTTTCGAGAAAAAAAGCCGTGTTTCGCACCGCGTCCAACGCCTCACTCCGACGCGGAGTCTGTCCTGACTGGGACTGTCATTCATGGTGACGGGCACGCGCGCCGCGCAACGCCATGCGGCGAAACGTCCGCCAACCCGCACCCCGTTCGTCCCGAGGGCAGACAGAAGGGGGACGTCGAGGACGACGCGGGTAGCGGCTTTGGGTTAGGAGAAGACACCATGCGTCTCTTCGCCATCGGCGACACCCACCTGCCCTCCACCCGCAACAAGGACATGCACCGCTTCGGGTGGACGGATCACCCCCTGCCCCTGCAACGCGCCTGGGACGAGAAGGTCCGGCCCGAGGACGTGGTGCTGGTGGTGGGCGACATCTCGTGGGCCACGCGGGCCAACGAGGTGTTGGACGACTTGAAGTGGTTGGACGAGCGGCCGGGACGCAAGGTGCTGGTGCGTGGCAACCACGACTACTGGTGGGGCGACTCGGCGTCGAAGCTGCGCCGGCTGCTCGAGCCCTACAAGACGGTGGAGGGCTTCCTCCACAACAGCTCGGTCGTCATCGGCCGGTGGGTGATCGCCGGCACGCGGCTGTGGACCGCGCCCGAGGCCCCCCCATGCCCGGCGGGGAGATGGGCGATGAGTCCGGGGACGCGGGCTACGTGGAGCGCGAGACGCGCCGGCTGATGGCGTCCATCGCGGAGGCGGAGAAGAAGGAGCAGGAGAGCCCCACGCCCCTCACGCGCGTGGTGGCCGTGCACTTCCCGCCCATCTACGCCAACGAGAAGCCCACGGCATTCCTCGGGCCCATCGAGGCGTACAAGCCCAAGGTGTGCGTCTACGGGCACCTGCACGCCGGGGGCATCCCCGCGGGCTTCACCGGGGAGAAGGCCGGCATCCGCTACGTGCTGGCCTCGTGCGACGCGGCGGGCTTCTCGCCCCTGCTGCTGGACGAGTAGCCCGCCCCCCCTCAGCGGGCCCGGGAGACCAGGGGCTTCCACGAGGGCACACCGCCCTCGCTCCGGCACGTGCGCCACTGCTCGCCGCTGTCGTGCACGGGCGCCCCGCCGCGCTCCAGCGGCACGCCCACCGGGCACAGCCCCCGGGTGACATTGCCCGCCGCGTCCCGCACCTCGAAGTGCAGCGAGTACACGCGGCCATCCCCTTCCGCCTGGCGGTCCACGCGCACCTTCACCGTCGTGGCGTCCACGAAGACGACGTCCGGCTCGCTCCCCTTCGGCTCGTCCGAGGACACGCAGGTGATGCCGCCCGTGGCCCCCGTCTGCGTGAGCCCACCGCTGCACCGGTCGTACACCGTGAGGCAGTCCTCCAGGCGCAGCGTGCGGTACTGCTGATCCACCGGCCACAGGGGCTCGGGCGGCGTCACGTCCACCGTGGGCGGCGTCTGATCCACCACCTGGATGGTGGAGGTGCACGAGCCTCGTTGCCCGAGCTGTCCCGCGCCGTGTAGCGCACGGTGTTCACGCCGAGCGGGTAGAAGTCCGCCTCGGGGCCGGACAGCGCGGCCTCGGTGCAGGAGTCCGTGGCGTGGGCCGCGCCGGGCGACACCCAGGCCGAGTTGCGGCCGGTGCACTCGGCGGTGATGGGCGCGGGGCACGAGACCGAGGGCGGCCGCGAGTCCACCACCGTGACCTTGGGCGCGCACGTGGCGGTGTTGCCGGCCGCGTCCGTCGCCGTGTAGACGAGCTCATGCGTGCCCAGCGGCAGCTCGCCCCCCTCGGGACGCGTCACCTGGGCCACGGCGCAGTTGTCCGTGGCGCCCACCTCGGGCGGCGTCACGGGCGCGCTTCCTTCCGCCGAGCACTCCACCGTGAAGTCCGCCGGGCAGGTGAACCGGGGCGCCTCGCAGTCGCGCACCGTCACGTTGGACCAGCACGAGTCGATCTTCCGCCCATCCGACGCGGTGACGCACAGGCCATGCGTGCCCGGCGCATAGGGGCCCAGCGGATGCGTGTCCCAGGAGATCTCGTCCCCGTCCGGGTCCGTGGCGGTGGCCGTGCCCGTGGGGCTCGTGGCGACACACAGCCCCGGGTCCGTGCACACCGTGGCATCGCGGCAGGTGACCTCGGGCGCGCGGTTCTCGCTCACGCACGAGTTGCTGCACCCGTCACCGTCCACCGTGTTGCCGTCATCGCACGCCTCGCCGGGATCCACCCGGCCATTGCCGCACACCGGCAGTCCGGGTCCGCGCCATCCACCGCGCCATCCCCATCGTTGTCGCGCCCATCCGCGCAGTCCTCGGCGGTGAGGACGATGGCCGAGCCCCCGAGCATCACCGGCAGGCCCTTGTCCGGGTGGTAGACCTCGTCGTTGACGGCGAGCACGCGCAGGCCCGAGTAACCGCTCGGCCCGGTGAAGACGTTGTGGAAGGACTTGTGGCTGAGCTCCGCGCTCGTCAGCGAGGGCGCGAAGGCGGTCAGCTCCTGGGTCGGCTCGGCGAAGTCGAACTCGGTGTCCCGGGTGGTGAGCGGCAGGGAGGAAACCCCAGCCCCCGGTGACGCCCGCCTGGGTGAGCGCGATGAGCGAGCCGCCCCGCTCGTTGACGAAGCGCGCCGGGTCCGGCTGGCGCTCGTTGAGGGCGCCGATCTGCCCGGCGGTGAGTCCCCCGAGGGTGTGCTGCTGGGCCGACGGCAGATAGACGAAGGCGTAGCGGGTGAAGTCCACGCGCGAGATGTCCTCGGTGGAGCGCACGTGGGTGACGGCGGCGCCCGGGCCGCCCTGGGCCGGAGCATTCCAGCTGTCGAAGGCCGTCAGGGCCTGCTCGCCGTTCACGCCGATGGCCAGAATCCCCTGGCCCCCCGTGCGCGAGCGGGAGATCGCCTCGCGGAAGAGCGAGGGGAAGAGCCCGCCACACAGCGCGCCCTCGCAGTGCCACAGGTCATCGGCGTCATCGCCGGTGACCACGACGAAGCCCCCCAGCGCGGGCGTCTCGCCGGGCGTCGTGGGAGCGGGCTGGGGAGAGGGGTTGCCGGTGGACGGCAGACCGCCCGGCGGGAGGTGGCCACCGCGGGGCGGCACGAGCGGCTCGTCCTCCCAGCTGTAACTCACACACGCCGTCCCCAGGGACAGCCAGGACAGCAGGCACAACGACAGACCGAGACGGACACGCGCACCGGGTGGGCGGCGAGCAGAGAGCGGGGGGCATGGGCTCATCAGTAAGGCCACCCGGGCCCCTCCGACGAGCGCGTGGACGGCTGAAGCCCTCCCGGGCTGTTCAGCCGTGGACGAAGCGGCGGCACCGCCGTCCGCTGGTGGCTACAGCTCCACCTGCGCGCCCAGCTCCACCACCCGGTTGGGGGGAATGCGGAAGTAGGACGTCGCGCTGCGCGCGTTGCGGCTCATCCACGCGAACAGCGCCTCGCGCCACATGGCCATGCCGGGCTTCTTGCTCGGAATGAGCGTCTCGCGGCCGAGGAAGAAGGACGTGCCCATGAGGTTGAACTGCAACCCCTTCTCGCGCGCGCGCTTGAGGATCTCCGGGATGCTCGGGTTCTCCATGAAGCCGTGGCGCGAAATCACCCGCACGAACCCCGACTCCAGGCGGATGACCTCCACGCGCTCCTCCCCGGGCACGTGCGGCACGTCCTCGGAGGCGATGGTCAAGAGCATCACCTGCTCGTGCAGCACCTTGTTGTGCTTGAGGTTGTGCAGGAGCGCGGGCGGCGTGCCCTCGGGGTTGCCCGTCATGAAGATGGCCGTGCCCGACACGCGCACGGGCGGGTGGTCGCCGAAGCTCTCCAGGAGCTGGGTGAGCGGGATGCTGCTCGAGCGCAGCCGCTGGGCCAGGATGTCGCGCCCCCGCTTCCACGTCGTCATCAGCGTGAACACCACCAGGGCGAGCAGCAGGGGGAACCAGCCACCCGCGGCGATCTTCACCGCGTTGGCGCTGAAGAAGGACAAGTCCATGATGGCGAAGATGCTCGCCACCGGCAGCGCCACCGCGCGCGACACGTTCCAGCGCTCGCGCGCCACCACGTACGCGAGCACCGTGGTGATGCTCATGGCCGTGGACACCGCGATGCCGTAGGCCGCCGCCAGGTTCGTGGAGGACTTGAAGCCGAGCACCGTCAGGATGACGCCCACGAACAGCGCCAGGTTGATGCCCGGCAGGTAGATCTGCCCCCGCTCCTCCGCGGACGTGTGCACCACCTCCAGGCGCGGCGTGTAGCCGAGCTGGATGGCCTGCTGGGTGATGGAGAACGCCCCGGAGATGAGCGCCTGGGCGGCGATCACCGCCGCGCCCGTGGACAGGGCCACCAGCGGGTAGAGCGCCCAGTCCGGCGCCAGGAGGAAGAAGGGGTTGCGCGCGGCGCTGGGCTCGCGCAGGAGCAGCGCGCCCTGCCCCATGTAGTTGAGCATCAGCGACGGGAGCACCACCCCGAACCAGGCCAACTTGATGGGCTTCGCGCCGAAGTGGCCCATGTCCGCGTAGAGCGCCTCGCCCCCCGTCACCACCAGGAACACCCCGCCGAGCGCCAGGAAGCCGTGCCCCTTGTTCGCCAGGAAGAAGTGCACCCCATTCAGGGGCGACAGCGCCCCCAACACGGCCGGGTACGTCACCATCCCATGCACGCCCAGCGCCGCCAGCGAGAGGAACCACAGGAGCATGAAGGGCCCGAAGATGGCGCCAATGCCGGCCGTGCCATGCCGCTGGATGAGGAACAGGCCCACCAGGACGAGGATCGTCAGGGGACGGATGTAGGCCTCGAACATGGGCGTGGCCACGCTCAGGCCCTCCACCGCGCTGAGCACGGAGATGGCAGGCGTAATCAGCCCATCCCCATAGAGGAGCGCCGCGCCGAACAGGCCGAAGGTGATGACCACCGGCCGCACCTTCACCTCCTCGCCCCGCTTGCGCTGCATCGCCAGCGCCATGAGCGCCAGGATGCCGCCCTCGCCCCGGTTGTCCGCCCTCATCACGAACACCAGGTACTTCACCGACACCACCATGATGAGCGCCCAGAAGATGAGCGACAGCACCCCGAGCACGTTGTCATGCGTCGGCGCCACGCCGTGCTCACCCGTGAAGCACTCGCGCAGCGCGTAGAGCGGGCTCGTCCCGATGTCTCCGTAGACGATGCCCAACGCCGCCATCGCCAGCGCGGCGATCCGTTTGTTGGAGTCCGGAGCACCCGGAACGGAGGGCACGGTGGGCACGGAGGACAAGGAGGGAGGTGATGCACTCATGGGCGCTCCTCCTAGCCCAACCCCAGCCCGGGAACATCAGATTGCCACCCTCCCGTCACCAGAAATTCCAGGAATTCTCGAATACAAGCCCGAATTTATCACCTGGAGTCCGTCCCATGTTCACTCCAAGAGACAACCGGACGGAGAGTGGCCGGGTTCCCCAGGCGAAAGCCACGGGCCCCTGGCGCGCACCGCGAGGGGGGAGTGGGCGGAGGAAGAACCGGTCGGCTCAGGTGTGGACGGCGCCCGTGGGACGGGCCGCATGGAGGAGGCCTCCCCCCGGGAAAGAGCAGCTCCAGGTGGTAGCAGCCGTCCTCCCGGCGGGTCCGCACGGTGAGCCCGCTCTCGTGGAAGACGTCGAGCATGGGCTTGTTCACCACCAGCACGTCGGCCTGGAAGCCCGGAAGGCCCCGGGCCTGGGCGGCCTCGCGGATGCGCTTCATCAGCGCCGAGCCCACCCCCTTGCCCTGCCAGTCGTCGCGCACCACGAAGGCCACGTCTCCCAGCCCCGTCGAGGGCACCACGTCGTAGCGCACCACGCCCACCAGCTCGTCCGTGCCCGGCACACACGCCACCAGGGCCATGTTCTGCTCGAAGTCCGGGTTGACGAGCTGCTGCACCTCCTCGTGCGGGTGCCACTTCTTGAAGCCCATGAAGCGCCGGTACGTGCTGTCGTCGCTCAGCCCGTACAACAGCTCCTGCATCGCCCGCTCGTCGGTGATGCGCGCGGGGCGGATGAGCAGCTCCTGCCCGGAGAGGATGCGCTCCACCCGCTGCTCCGTCCACGGGTAGCGGGCCCTGGGCACCACCTGATCCGGCAGCACCCAGTGCCGCGCCTTGGCCGCCGCCATCAACTCCGCGCGGAAGTCCGGATGGGCGATGTGGATGAGCGCCTTGGCGCGCTCGCGGATGTCCTTGCCCCACAGGTCCGCCACCCCGTACTCCGTCACCACGTAATGCACGTCCCCGCGGCTCGTCACCACGCCGGTGCCCCCCTCGAGCGCCGCCTGGATGCGGCTCACCGTGCCGCCCCTCGCCGTCGAGGGCAGCGCGATGATGGGCCGGCCTCCCCGGCTGCGCGCCGCGCCCCGGATGAAGTCCACCTGCCCGCCAATGCCCGAGAAGAAACACCCACCCAGCGTGTCCGCCGCCACCTGCCCGGTGAGGTCCACCGCCAGGGCCCCGTTGATGGCCACCATCCGCTCGTTCTGGGCAATCACTCCCGGCTCGTTGGTGAAGTCACTCGGCCGCATCTCGATGGCCGGGTGGTCGTGCGCCCACTCGTACAACCGCTGGGTGCCCATGATGAAGGACGTCACCAGCTTGCCCGGCAGCAGCGTCTTCGCCCGCCCGGTGATGACCCCGGCCTCCACCAGGTCCATCACCCCGTCGGACAGCATCTCCGTGTGCAGCCCGAGGTCCACGTGGTGCGTGAGCTGCGCCAGGACCGCGTCTGGAATCCCGCCAATGCCCAGTTGCAGCGTGGCCCCATCGGGAATCAGGCGCGCGATGTGGCCGCCAATCTCCCGGGACACCTCGTCCTGGGGCTCGTGGGGGCGCTCCAGGAGCGGCCGGTCCACCGGCACCGGGCGGTGCAGGCGGCTCACGTGGACGAACGAGTCCCCGTGCGTGCGGGGCATGCGTGGGTTGACCTCGGCGATGAGCAACGAGGCCGCCTCCACCGCCGAGCGCACCACGTCCACCGACACCCCCAGGCTCACGTAGCCGTGCGCATCCGGCGGGCTCACCTGGAGCAGGGCCACGTCCACCCGGACGCGGTGGCTGCGGATGAGCTCGGGAATCTCCGAGAGGAACACGGGCATGAAGTCCGCCCGGCCCTCCTGCACCGCCTGGCGCGTGTTGGCGCCGATGAAGAAGGCGATGTGCCGGAAGCGGTAGCGGTGCTCGGGCTCCACATAGGGCGCCGGGCCCAGCGTCAGCAGGTGCACCACCTCGTTGTCGGCCGGTGCTCGCCCTTGTCCACCATGGCCTGGACCAGGGCCACGGGCTCGGCTGCTCCCGAGCCGATGAGGATGCGCCGCCCCGGTCGAACCAGACGGATGGCCTCCTCCGCCGTCGACACCTTGTCCGCGTACCGCTTCCGCCAGTCCCGCGGGTCCATGAGTCCTCTCTTCCTGGCGCGCCAGCAGCCTCCATCTGAACGGTGCTGCCGGGCAAAGGCGGTGTCATCTGGCGCCACCGTGCGCCCCGAAGTGGCGCCCGTGCGGGCTTCGCTCTCCTGGAGACTCGGGGGGCAGGCGCTCAACTTCCATGAGGTGTTCGGGTCGGGCGCCCAACCCCGTTGAGCACGGCTGCTGCTGCCCACTCCAGGGGACAGGCACTACTCCAGTCTCATGACGACGTCGCATCATGGCGCTTCTCTCCGTCGGCTCGACCAGGCGCTCGCGCGGTTGGTGCCAGCCGCGAGTGTCCTCGCTGTTCTGGTGGCAGCCCTCGATCTGCTCGGCTGGGCCCTGGGCAGCAGGTTCCTCGTCCGGCTCGTCCCCCTGCCGGGGGCGGGAATCATGATGCCGAACACCGCGATCGGCTTCGTCCTGAGTGGCACCGCGCTCTGGCTGCTCCACGAAGAAGGAGAGGCGAACCGGCGACGGCGCGGGACAGGTCGGGCCCTGGCGCTCGTGGTCATGCTGTGGGGAGGACTGACCCTCTCCGAGTACCTCTTCGGAGTCGACCTCGGAATCGACCACCTGTTCTTCAGCGAGACCGTCAAGCACCGGCCCCTGCTCGCGCGGGACGGCCTTCGCTCATGAGCGCGCTGAGCTTCTGTCTCATGGGGCTCGCGCTCCTGGTGCTCCATGTCAGGACCCGCCGGGGGTGGCTTCCCACCCGGCTCCTGATCCTGCCCGTCACGCTCCTCTCCGCGCAGTGCCTCATCGGGTACCTCTACCTGGAGGAGAGTCTGTTCGAATCCGAGCGGCTCGTTTCCACCGCGCCGCCCTACACGCCCATGGCGGTTCACACGGCGCTCCTCTTCCTGCTGTTGTCGCTCGGCATCCTGTCCGTTCATCGCGAGCATGGACTGACAGGAGTGTTCCTCCGGGACGACCTGGGGGGCATCATGGCCCGCCGGCTTCTCCCTGCCGCCATCCTCACCCCCCTGCTGGTGGGCGGAGTCCGGCTCCTGGGTGAGCGGCTGGGGCTCTACGGGACCACCTTCGGAGTCTCTGTCCTGGTGCTCATCACGATGGCGTCCTTCCTGCTCGTGGTCGTGCGGAACGCGAGCGCCCTCTCCCGGCTGGAAGTGCAACAACGGAACATGGAGCAGTCGCTCCGGTTATCGGAGGCCCGCTTCGCCGGCATCGTCTCCAATGCGGCCGATGCCATCATCTCGATCGACGAGGAGCAGAAGATCACCCTCTTCAACACGGGGGCGGAACGTATCTTCGGCTACTCCACGAGCGAAGCCCTGGGGCGGCCCTGGACCTGCTCCTCCCCGAGCAGTTCCAGGCCCGCCACAGGCAGTACATCCGGGAGTTCGCGGCCACCGGAAAGACAGCCCGTCAGATGGGTGAGCGGCTGCCCATCCTCGGGCGGCGCAAGAGTGGCGAGGAGTTCCCCGCGGAGGCCACCATCTCGAAGTTGGAGTTGGACGGGAAGAAGCTGCTCACCGTCATCTTGCGCGACATCACCGCGCGCAAGCGCGCGGAGGAAGGCAAGCGCAACAGTGAGGAGCGCTTCCGGACCGCCTTCGAGGATGCTCCGATCGGCATGGCCCTGGTCGGCCTGGACGGGCTGTTCCTGAACGTGAACGGCTCACTGTGCGAGATCGTCGGCTACTCGCAGAAGGAGCTCCTCACCAAGACCTTCCAGGACATCACCTGGCCCGAAGATCTGGAGCTGGACCTGGCGAACGCGCGCCGGCTGCTCCAGGGAGAGATCAGCTCCTACCAATTGGAGAAGCGCTACATCCACAAGGATGGCCACCTCGTGCTCATCCTGCTGACGGGCTCGCTGGTGCGCGACTCCGGGGAGGCCGCTCCACTACATCGCGCAGATCCAGGACATCTCCGAGCGCAAGCAACTCGAGCAGGCCTGGCGCTTCCTGGCCGAGGCGGGCCCACGGCTCGCGGCTTCGCTCGAACCCCAGACCACCCTCGCCACCGTCGCGGGGTTGACCGTTCCAACGCTGGCGGACTGGTGTGTGATCGACCTCCTCGGTGAGGACGGGCGGGTGCAGTGGGTGGAAAGCAGGGCGGCCTCCGCGGAGAAGTCACGGCTCCTGCGCGAGATGCTCACCGCCTATCCCCATGAGCCGTTCCGGCAGGGACACATTGTCGCCGATGTCCTCCGGACAGGACAGCCGGAGCTCCTCCCACAGCTGCCTGAAGCGGTGCTCGAGGCGACGGCGGAGGACACGCGTCACCAGGAACTGCTCCACCGCCTCGAGCCCCGCTCGACCATCGTCGTGCCCCTCATCGCTCGCGGACGCATCCTGGGCGCGGTCCTCCTCACGGCGTCTGAATCCGGGCGCCGCTACGGTGCCCGAGACCTCGCCCTGGCCGAAGAGCTGGCCCGCCGCGCCGCGCTCGCCATCGACAATGCCCGCCTCCACGAGAAGTCCGAACAGGCGACACGCACGCGCGACGAGGTCCTCCGGATCGTCGCGCACGACCTCCGCACCCCCCTGAACGTCATCGCACTGAGCGCCGGGAAGCTCCTGAAGTGTCCGCCCGAGAAGAGAGCCACCGACACGAAGCCGCTGGAATCCATCCGGAAGGCGGTCGACCGGGCAAACCGGCTCATCCAGGACCTGCTGGACGTCGCCCGGATGGAGGCTGGCCGCCTGACGGTAGACCATGTCCCGGAGCAGACCGCTCCACTCCTCAAGGAGGCCGCCGAGTTGCATCGCGCGCTCGCGGAGGAGAAGTCCATCCAGCTCACGATCGCCGTCCCGGAAGACGCCCCTCCTGTCTTCGCCGATCGCGACCGGGTGCTCCAGATCCTCTCGAACCTGCTCGGCAACGCGCTCAAGTTCACGCCCGCGGGTGGGCGGATCACGCTTCGAGCCACTCCGGCGGGGAGCATGATGCGGTTCTCGGTGAGCGACACGGGGTCTGGGATTGCCGAGGAGGATCTGCCCCACCTCTTCGAACCCTTCTGGCAGGCCCCCGCGGGAAGGAAGCAGGGGCTGGCCTGGGCCTCGCCATCGTGAAGGGGCTCGTTGACGCCCATGGTGGACACATCTGGGTCGAGAGCAGCCCTGGAATAGGAAGTACCTTCTTCTTCACGCTCCCCACCGTGAGTCCGGCCGAGGAACATCCCGCGGCACCAGCGGAGTAGCCAGGGGTCCATCGTCCGCGGAGGCCAGGGGGACGTGTGCCGCCCGACGGTGCATGGGCCGGCTCTGTACGGAAGGGCGCGACCCTCCTCGGGGACGGATGGGGACGACGAGGTGCGGTGTCACCGTGTGCCCCGCTCCTCGAGGAGGGAGCGAGCCATGCGGGCCAATGTTTTTCGTGGTGTGAATCAATTTGGCATCGAAGAGGTCGAGCGTCCCAAGGCGGGCCCGGGAGAGGCCGTGGTGCGGATGACGCTCACCACCATCTGTGGCACGGACCTGCACATCGTGCGTGGCGAGTACCCGGTGAAGCCGGGGCTGGTCATCGGCCATGAGTTCGTGGGAGTCATCGAGGAGCTGGGCCCCGGCGTGGAGGGCTATCAGTCCGGGCAGCGGGTCCTGGTGGGCGCCGTCACTCCGTGCGGCCAATGCCGCGCCTGCCTCTGCGGATTGCTCTCGCAGTGCGGACACGGCGGCGGCCTCGAGGCGCTCGGCGGCTGGCGCCTGGGCAACACCCTGAATGGCGCCCAGGCCGAGTACGTGCGCGTGCCCTCGGCCCAAGCCAACCTGGCCCCCATCCCGGACGAGCTGACGGATGAGCAGGTGGTGCTCCTGGCGGACATCGCCTCCACCGGCTTCGGCGGCGCGGAGTCCGGCAAGGTGCGCCTCGGCGACGCGGTGGTGGTGTTCGCCCAGGGGCCCATCGGGTTGTGCGCCTCCATCGGGGCCCGGCTCATGGGCGCGGCCCTCGTCATCGGCGTGGATGGAGACGAGAGTCGCCTGAAGATGGCGCGCCGCATGGGCGTGGACGAGGTGCTCGACTACCGCCAGGTGGATGTGGTGCGGGAGGTGAAGCGGCTCACCGGAGGCGGCGCGGACGTGGCCATCGAGGCGCTCGGGACACAGGGCACCTTCGAGAACGCACTGCGCTGCCTGCGGCCCGGGGGCACCCTCTCCAGCCTGGGCCTGTACGCGGGGAAGCTGGAGCTGCCCTACGACGCCTTCGCGGCGGGCGTGGGAGACCACCACGTCGTCACCACGCTGTGTCCTGGCGGTAAGGAGCGCATGCGGCGGCTGATGGAGCTGGTGCGCGGCAAGCGGGTGGATCTCACACCGCTGCTCACGCATCACTTCAAGCTCGACGATATCCGGAACGCCTATGCTCTCTTCGGCGAGCGGCGCGAGGGCGTCATCAAGGTCGCCATCCGGCCTTGAGCGCCACCCTTGCCCTGGAGCGGTCCCTTCGTACTCGTGCTCGTGCGGCTTTCGCAGTCGCCGAAACTGGCGAAGTCCCGGCTGGACTGAAGCAACGTTGGGAGGGGCATTCGGTTCAACCGCATTCAAAGACAAACACGAGAAGCCGTGCCAGAACAGGCCTCGAGCACGGCACCCCTCCTGGGGTGGCCCGGGTACGCCGGATGCTGTCGCCACGTTCGGAACTGGAACTTGCCCTCGCACTGGCAGTCGTTACGGCGTGAACGTGGCGGGCGCACCGTTTTCTTGGGAGACGAGCCGTGGGCGCTCCCGCTGCCGTGAGGCGGCCACGACCGGGAGACGGTCGCTGAGCTGAAAATCACGAAGAAAGGCACCTGCCATGAAGAAGGGTACCTGCTATAGCAGCGAATGCTCGACCTGGTGGCCTCTCGCCATCGATCCATTCGCACAGGACGTTCAACCCATGCCCCACCGCTTTCTCGCACTGCGCCTTGCCGCAGGCGCCTTCGTTACCACCCTGAGCATGGCGGCCCACGCGGCCTGCGTGGCCAATCCTCCGACCCAGTCCAACACCACTTTTCCGGCCAGCCTGACGGGCAAGCTCGCGTATCACAGCTACGTCAACTACGGCGACGGCACCAGCCAGCTCTTCATCTACGACTTCGCGGCCCGCACGCTCACGCAGGTGTCCAACAGCACCTGGGGCATCCAGGATCCGATGAACGGGGTGTTCAGCCCCGACGGCAAATGGCTGGCCTTCATGGGCATCACAAATGGCGCATGGAACGTCTTCTTCTGGCAGGTCGGCTCCAGCGCGCTGCCCGTCAACCTGACCAACAGCACCGGCCAGACGCGCAACGAGGACCCCAAGTTCAGCGCTGATGGCAAGTCGCTGCTGTTCAAACAGAACGGCGACGTCATGCAAGCCACGCTGTCGTACACCAGCTCGGGCCCGGTGTTTACCTCGGTGGTGAACCTCACCAACACGGCACCGGGCGTGGAGAGCTCGATGCCATTCGCCAGCCCCGACGGCAGCGCCGTCTATTTCGTTACCGGTGCGGGCTCCGGCATGGGCTTGTACAAGGAGACCATCGCCACCCGCGCCAAGGTCGCGTTCGACACGCCGGCCGGGCTGGCGGCCTACTACCCGATCGTGCGCGCCGACGGCACCGTGTTCTATGCACGCTGGAAGGACGCGACCAGCCACCTCGACCAGCTCTACACCAAGGTCAACCCGAGCGACACGCCCAACCAGCTCGGCATCAACGACTGCAACAGCAACAACTCCGATCCCTGGCCCGTCAACGGCACCAACTACGTGTTCTTCTCGTCCACCGCGGCGGGCGGCTACCAGCTCTACCTGGGCGACGCCAGCACGGGCCAGCGCTGGAGCCTGTCTCAGTTCGGGGTGAATGCCGACAGCACGCGCAACAAGCTCGGTTCGAGCTACCATCCGGGCACCGGCGCGGCGCAGCAGACCGTGCTGCTGTCGCAGGGCAAGCCGGCCTCGGCCTCGTCGAGCTACAACGCCAGCCTGGGCCCGAACAATGCCTTCGACGGCAACACCACCAGCACGCGCTGGGATTCGATCGAGGGCAGCGCCGCCGGCAGTCAGTGGCTGATGGTGGATCTGGGCTCGGTGCGTACCATCAACGGCGTCGACCTGTACTGGGACGCCGGCGCCAGTGTCTACTCCCTGCAGCCTCGAACGACGGCGTGAACTGGACCACGTTCTACTCCACCACCAACGGCGTCTCGTACGGCCACGTGGCGCTGCCCAACCTGAACGGCAGCGGCCGCTATGTGCGCATGCTGGGCACGCAGCGTGCCACGCAGTGGGGCTACTCGCTCTACGAGATGCAGGTGTGGGGATACTGAGCAAGCCCCGCCCGATCCTCTCGTCGACAGCCGCGCCCCTCCTCTCAGCGCGGTGGTCTCTTGCAACCTGGAGGCGGGTTGTCTCGGCGCGGGCGAGCCCTATCTTCCGGCAAGGAAAAAAATTGCCATGACGATTCCGGAGACTTCATCTCCTGACGGGATACGGCCCCCGAACAGGAGCAGTGGAGTCAAACATGAATCTCCGGAGCCCAACGACGCAACTGGAGAAAACGCCAGCCTGGTGCGGAACGCGGGAGGCACTCCTGTCGCGGCTGGAGTGCTCGGCCGAGGGCCTGTCGGGGACCGAGGCCCGGGAGCGGCTCGCACGCCACGGGCCCAATACCCCGGAGCAGCACACCCGGCGCCCGGCGTGGGTGGAGTTCCTCAAGCGCTTCGCCAACCCGCTCGTGCTGGTGCTGCTGGTGGCCAGCGGGGTGTCACTCCTCACGCATGAGCTGACGAGCTCCGCCATCATCATCGGCATCGTCTTGATGAGCGTGACGCTGGACTTCGTCCAGGAGCGGCGCGCGGACAACGCGGCGGAGAAGTTGCGCGGCTCCGTGGCCCTGAAGGCCACCGTGGTGCGGGACGGCGCCGAGCGGGAGGTGCCGGCCCGGGAGCTCGTCCCCGGCGACGTGGTGCTGCTGTCGGCGGGCAGCCTGGTGCCGGCGGACGCGCGGCTGCTCGAGTCGCGGGACTTGTTCGTCAACCAATCCCTGCTCACCGGAGAGCCCTACCCGGTGGAGAAGCAACCGGGAGAGGCCCCCCTGGGGACGGAGCCGTCCGAGGCGCGCAACGCCGTCTTCATGGGCAGCTCCGTCATCAGCGGCTCGGGGCGGGTGCTCGTCTTCGCCACGGGGGCGCGCACCACGGTGGGGGACATCACCCACGCCCTCGCCGAGCCCACGCCCTCCTCCGCCTTCGAGCGGGACACGCGCCACTTCGGGCTGATGCTGATGCGGCTGACGGTGCTGCTGGTGCTCTTCGTGCTGCTGGTGGCCGTGTACGCGCACCGCCCGCTCGTGGAGTCCTTCCTCTTCGCGGTGGCGTTGGCGGTGGGGCTGACGCCCGAGCTGCTGCCCATGGTCCTCTCGGTGACGCTCTCACGCGGGGCGATGCGGATGGCGGCGCGGCAGGTCATCGTCAAGCGGCTGAGCGCGGTGCACGACCTGGGCAGCATGGACGTGCTGTGCACGGACAAGACGGGCACCCTCACCGAGGCCCGCATCCGCCTGGAGCGGCACGAGGATGCCTCGGGGCGCGAGAGCGAGCAGGTGCTGCGGTGGGCCTGGCTCAACAGCCACTTCGAGTCCGGGCTGCGCAGCCCCATGGACGAGGCCATCCTCGAGCACGAGGAGGTGGACAGCCGGGGCTGGCTCAAGGTGGACGAGGTGCCCTTCGACTTCGAGCGCCGGCGGGTGTCCGTGCTGCTGGAGCACGAGGGCCGCCGGGTGCTGGTGGTGAAGGGGGCGCCCGAGGACGTGCTGGCCTGCTGCACCCATTACGAGCTGGAGGGGACTCCGCGCGAGCTGGACGCGCGGGCACGGACGCAAGTACGGGCGCGCTTCGAGGCCCTGGGCGCGGAAGGCTTCCGGGTGCTGGCGGTGGCCTGGCGTGAGGAATCCCCGGACATGCGGGTGGCCCACCTGGGGGATGAGGCGCAATTGGTGTTCGCCGGCTTCGCCTCCTTCCTCGACCCGCCGAAGGTGAGCGCGCGGCCCGCGCTGGAGGCCTCGTCCGCGCGGGGGTGAAGGTGAAGGTGGTGACGGGTGACAACGAGCGGGTGGCGCTCCATGTCTGCCGCGAGCTCGGCCTGGAGGTGGAGGGGGTGCTCACCGGCGCGGAGGTGGGGACGCTGGACGATCCAGCCCTCCAGATACGCGCCGAGCGCACCACGCTCTTCGCCCGCGTCTCCCCGGGGCAGAAGAGCCGCGTCATCCGCGCGCTGCGCCGGCGCGGGCACGTGGTGGGCTACCTGGGCGATGGCATCAACGACGCACCCTCGCTGCACGCGGCGGACGTGGGCATCTCGGTGGACAGCGCCGTGGACGTGGCGCGCGAGGCAGCGGACCTGCTGCTGCTGCGCCACGACCTCGGCGTGCTGTATGACGGCGTCCTCGAGGGCCGGCGCACCTTCGGCAACGTGATGAAGTACATCCGCATGGGGACCAGCTCCAACTTCGGCAACATGCTGAGCATGGCCGGGGCGTCGCTGCTGCTGCCCTTCCTCCCCCTTCGCCCCATTCAAATCCTCCTCAACAACCTCCTCTACGACGTGTCGGAGCTGGCCATTCCCCTGGACGAGGTGGATGCGGAGCAGTTGGAGCGGCCCACCCGGTGGGACCTGCGCTTCGTGCGGCTCTTCATGGCGGTGCTCGGCACGCTCAGCTCGGTGTTCGACGCCGCCACCTTCGGTGTGCTGCTGCTCCTCTTTCACGCGAACGCGGCACTCTTCCAGACCGGCTGGTTCATGGAGTCGCTCACCACGCAGGTGCTGGTCATCTTCGTCATCCGCACCCGCCGCAATCCCCTGCACAGCCATCCCTCGCGATGGCTGGTGGCCAGTTCGCTGGGGGCGGTGCTGGTGGCGAACGTGCTGCCCTTCACCTCGCTGGGCGCCTGGTTCGGCTTCGCGCCCCCGCCTCCCACGCTGCTGGGAGTCCTCGCGGTGCTGGTCGTGGGCTATCTGCTGTCGGCCGAGTTCCTCAAGCGCTGGTTCTTCCGCCGCTACGCCGCGGATTGAGCGGGCTGTCATGCACGGCCCCGGTTGAGGGCTGGACGCCAGCCCTCCCGCCCGGTCAATGGCAGACGGATCCGCGCACGCCATCTTGTCCGCTCATCCACGAGGAGACGGGGAATGGGTGGAAGGGTGAAGGCAGGATACGGTGTCTCTCTTCTGTTGGGCCTGTGCTGCGCGCTCGCCGCGGGGACGGTCCAGGCGTTCGACGAGGCGGCGGCATCGAGGGCCTTGCAGGTCGCCAGGCGCAAGCTCACACGGACGGCGGAGGGGACTCCCGTGGGTCAGTACCCCAAGAGCTCCCGGCCCGATGGAACCTGGCTGCTCGTCCCCGCCAACAACATGGTGGGCTGGACGCAGGGGTTCTTCCCCGGCGAGCTCTGGCTCATGTACGACCAGTCGAGGGAGCCCGGCTGGAGGAGGCTGGCCCAGACATGGACGCGGCCGCTCGAGGTCCAGCAATACAACACGGCGACCCACGACCTGGGCTTCAAGTTCATGCCCAGCTATGGGCTCGCGTACCAGCTGACGAACGACGCCTATTACAGACAAGTCTTGTTGAGGGCGGCCGGCTCGCTGGCGTTCCGATACAACCCCCGGGTGGGCATCATCAGCTGTTGTGATTGGAACCCGGACTGGCACCTGCCCCTGGCCAGCGACACGATGATGAACCTGGAGCTGCTCCTGTGGGCCTCGCGCAACGGAGGGCAGAGCCGCTGGCGCGACATGGCGCTCAACCATGCCCTGCGAACCCTGGCGGACATCGTGCGCCCGGACGGCAGCACCTACCATGTGGTGGATTACGATCCCAACACCGGAGCGCAGCTCTTCCGGGGCACCTTCCAGGGGTACTCGAACACGTCCACCTGGGCGCGCGGGCATGCCTGGACCATCCATGGCTTCACCATCGTCTACCGGTACACGCGCGACCCACGCATGCTGGAAGCCGCCCAGCGCGTCACCGACTACTACCTGAGCCGGCTCCCCGAGGACGCCGTGCCCAACTGGGACCTCGACGCGCCCAGCCAGTACAAGGACTCCTCCGCGGCCGCCGCCATCGCCTCGGCGCTGCTGGAGTTGAGCAACTACGTCCCGGACGCGGGCAAGAAGGTGGTGTACTGGAACGCCGCGCTCCGGATGCTCGACTCGCTCAGCTCCCCGGCCTACCTGGACATGGCGGACACCAGCCCCGGCATCCTCCTGCATGGCGTGGGCAACTTCCCCGCGGGCCAGGAGGTGGACGTGAGCCTCATCTACGGGGACTACTACTTCCTCGAGGCCATCCGCCGCTTCCAACGGCAGACGCGGCCTCCTCCCCTCCGACTGGTACTCGCGCTTCGACTTCGCCGCGGCCACGCACCCGCTGGGCAGCGGCCACACCGGCCGCCGGTGGCCGAGTTCGACGTGACGCCGCTCAACCACCCGCTCGACGCGGTCATCGGCTACGCGGACAGCGCCACCCCCGTCACCGCCTTCTCCCAGCTGTCCATGCTCATCCGCATGAACGCGAGCGGCTTCTTCGACGCGCGCAACGGGGCCGCCTACGCCGCCACCCACCCCGTGCCCTACGCGGCCCTCTCCACCTACCACGTCCGCATGGTGACCGACCTCGGCGCCAGACAGTACAGCGTCTGGGTCACCCCCCGGGCGGCTCGGAGCTCCTCCTGGCGGATCGCTTCGCCTTCCGCACGGGCGCGCCCGCCATCGATGACCTCGGCCAGGTGGTGCTCAAGAGCGGCTTCGCGGACGACGAGTACCGGGTGTCCAACCACACCCTGGGCGGCGTCTGGCAGTCCCAACCGGGCTTCGTCTCGGGCACGCGCTCCCTGGGCGGCGACCACACCGGCGTCCAGGTGGCCGAGTTCGACGTGACGCCGCGGCGCCAGTCCCTGGACGGAGTCATCGGTTATGCCGACAGCTCCACCCGCGTCACGTCGCGCGCCGAGCTCGCCCTGAGCCTGCGCATCAACCCGGCTGGCTTCTTCGACGCGTACGACGGCACCCGGTACGCCGCCACCCAGGCCGTGCCCTACGTGGCCAACGCCACCTACCACGTGCGCATCCTGGCCGACCTGCCCGCCGGGCGGTACAGCGTCTGGATGAAGCCGCCCTCGGGCCCGGAGGTGTTGCTGGCGGACCGCTTCGCCTTCCGCGCTGGCGCCCCCGTGACCGATGACCTCGGACAGCTCACGCTCAAGAGCACCACCCCGGGCGAGTTCCAGATCGCGGGCCATGCGCTGGGGCCCGCCGCGGCAACGCGCCCTGCGGAGTAGCTGGCACACGGAGCGCCTGGGGGCGACATGTTGGCTCCCAGGCGCGCTCCCCCCGCCCGACGTGGACACCGTCGGGCGAGCACGTGGCCCCAAAGTCCCTCGACATCCCGGGCGTCTGGCGGAGGAAGGGACGGGAGCGGATTGCCTCACGCCTCCAGCACCCTGAACTTCATGGGAGAGGTCAGCGGCTCACCGCTGAAGGAGGGCACCATGGCACCCCATCATCCGGAACCGCCCGGGTCCGGCACGGCTCGGCCGGAGTCCACCCCTGAGTTCACCCAGGGGATTCCCAAACCCGGGGAGCATGCCAGCGTGCCCCTGACGTCGCGGCTGTGTGTACGCGACGTGATGAGCCAGAAGGTCTCCACCCTCCACGCGAGCGAGGCACTGCCCCTGGAGGAGCTGCTCAAGAAGTTCCGCCATGTCCGGCACCTTCCCGTCGTCGGCGCCAACAGCCGCCTCGTCGGCATGGTGACGAGGATGGACGTCCTCGAGGAGGCGCTCCTGCTCGGCAGGGAGCGCTGGGTGCGCGTGAGGGATCTGCTGTCCTGCCCCGTGGAGAAGATCTCCGAGAACGAGGGCCTTTCCGCGGCCGCGCGGGCGATGCGCAAGGCCCAGGTCCACTCGCTCCCCGTGGTCGATGCGAGCGGGCGCATGGTGGGCATCCTGACCGATGGAGATCTGCTCGCCGCCATGGCGGGCGAGCATCTGTCCGCACCCGGTGACCCGTGGGAGCTGCCCGTCGACACGCTGATGACGCACGAGCCCTACACGCTTGGACCGGATGCGACACTGGAGGAGGCGGCCGGGGTACTCATCGACGCGGATGTGCGGCACCTGCCGGTGGTGGATGAGGACGAGCGGCTGGTGGGCATCCTCTCCGAGCGCGACCTGCGCGAGCGGCTGGGCGGGGGCGCGAGAGTGGCCGCGTGCGGCCCGCGAGGCGTTGGAGGCACGGCTGGGCGAGGCGATGACGCCCGACCCACTCTCCTTGCGCTCCGGGACACCCGTCGCCCAGGCGCTGGAGATCTTCACCGACGAGCGGGTGGGCGCGATTCCCGTGGTGGATGAGGAGGGGCGGCTGCTGGGAATCCTCTCGTACATCGACCTGCTGCGCTGGCTGCGCGAGCGGCCCGGTGAGGCACGGAAGCAAGAGGGCGGCGAGCCGCCATCATCCCATTGAGGGGGGTGACTCGGAGCACCGGCCCATGGGGCTGCCATGCGAGACCACCCGCCGTGCGGTGGGCTCCCGCCGCACCGTCCCGGCGTAGCCGGGCCCGCTCAGGCGCTCAACAGATGCGCGGGAGCTGCTCCCCGGAGAGCAGGTCCAGCAGCCGCTGTCCACCGAGCCGCGTGCGCAGGGAGACCATGCCCGCGGGCCCCTCGGTGACACGGCCGATGCGCGCGGCCCCGGCCCCGAGCGGGTGACGGACCAGCACCTCCAGCGCCCGCTCCACCTGGGGCTCGGGGACGAAGGCCACCATGCGGCCCTCGCAGGCCACATAGAGCGGATCCAACCCCAGCAACTCACAGGCGCCCGCCACGGACGCGTCCACCGGCACGGCGGGCTCGTCCACCACGAGCCCCACCCCGGCATCGAGGGCAATCTCATTGAGCGCGGTGGCCAGTCCCCCCGCGTGGCATCGCGCAGGCAGTGCACCTCCACGCCCGCCTCGAAGAGGGCCTCCACCAGCGGAGCGAGCGAGGCGCAATCGCTCACCACCGGCGTGTCGAAGGCGAGCCCCTCGCGCACCGAGAGCACCGCGATGCCGTGCCGCCCCACGTCCCCGGAGACGAGCACCGCGTCTCCAGGTGTCACGCGCCGAGGATGGACGGACACGCCCTCGAGGACCCGGCCCACGCCCGAGGTGTTGATGAAGAGCCCGTCCGCCTTGCCCCGGTCCACCACCTTGGTGTCTCCCGTGACGATCTCCACGCCACACTCCCGCGCGGCCTCGCGCATGGAGGCCACCACCCGGCGCAGCTCGTCCAGCGCCAGCCCCTCCTCGAGGATGAAGCCCGCGCTCAGGTACAGGGGTTTGGCGCCCGCCATGGCCAGATCGTTCACCGTGCCGTGGACCGCGAGCCTCCCGATGTCCCCGCCCGGGAAGAAGCGGGGCGTCACCACGTAGGAGTCCGTGGTGAAGGCCAGCCGCTCCTCCGAGTGGCACCACCGCGCCGTCATGGCGCTCGGCGAGGGACGGAGCGCGGAAGGCCTCCAGGAAGAGGTCCTCCAGCAGCTGGCGCATGAGGCGCCCTCCCCCACCGTGGGCGAGCTGCACGGTGGTGTGGCGTCCCAGGGGAACGGGGCAGCTCAAGGCGAGGTCGGCGGACATGGCGGCTGGAACCTCCGGTAGCGGTAGTAGGCGGCGCACGCGCCCTCGGACGACACCATCGTCGCGCCGAGCGGCGTGTCGGGGGTGCAGCGGGTGCCGAACGCGGGGCACTCGGTGGGCTTGAGCCGGCCCTGGAGCACGAGGCCACTCTGGCACCCGGCGTCCTCGCGTCCCCCCACGGAGACGACGTCGAACTTGCGCGCGGCGTCCCAGTCCGCGAAGGCGGCGCGCAGTCCCAGGCCACTCGCCGCGATGGGGCCAATGCCGCGCCACGTCCTCGGCACCACCTCGAACACCTCGCGCAGCATCGCCTGGGCGCTCTCGTTGCCCGCCACGCGGACGGCGCGCGCGTACTGGTTCTCCACCGTGGCCCGTCCGGACTCGAGCTGCGCCACGCACATGTGGATGCCCTGCAGCAGATCCAACGGCTCGAAGCCCGTGACGACGATGGGCACTCGGTACGCGCGGGCCAGGGGCTCGTAGGCCTCCATGCCCATGATGGTGCACACGTGGCCCGCGGCCAGGAAGCCATCCATCCGCCGGCCGGGAGCCGCGAGCAGGGCCTCCATCGCCGGAGGAACCAGCACGTGCGCCACCAGGAGGGAGAAGTTGCGCAGCCCGCGCCGCCTCGCCTCGTGGGCGGCCATGGCGCACGCGGGCGCGGTGGTCTCGAAGCCCACCGCGAAGAAGACGACCTCGCGCTCCGGCAGCCGCTCGGCCAGCGCCAGCGCGTCCATGGGCGAGTAGACGATGCGCAAGTCTCCGCCCGCGGCCTTCACGGACAGCAGATCCTCCCCGAGCCCGGCACCCGGAGCATGTCGCCGAACGAGCAGAAGACCACGCCAGGGCGCGAGGCGATGGCCAGCGCCTTGTCCAGCACCTCCACTGGCGTGACGCACACCGGGCAGCCGGGGCCGTGCAGGAGGGAGATCTCCGGCGGCAGCAATTGATCGATGCCGAAGCGGACGATGGCGTGCGTCTGTCCGCCACACACCTCCATCAGCGTCCAGGGCCGCGTCACCAGCGACTGGAGCGCCCGCGCATACCGCCGGGCCTCGTCAGCGCCCCGATACTCCTCCACGTATCTCATCGCGACGCCCCCTCTCGCACTTCGTCCGTCCCGCCGAGTTCCTCCAGGTAGGCGAAGACGCGCCGCGCGCCCTCGGGATCGACCCGGCTGATGGCGAAGCCGGCGTGCACCACCACGAAGTCACCCGGAGCGGCCTCGGGGACATAGGCCAGACACACGTCCTTGATGACCCCGCCGAAGGCCACCCGGCCCATGCGCAGCGGGCCATCCACCGCGGAGAGCACCTCACCGGGGATTCCGAGACACATCGTGCTCATCCTTCCCAACGTCCCTGGGGTCCACCTGCCGCGGGGACAGCCCACCGTCATGGGACGGACACTGCCATGAGGAAAAGGGCAGAGACGCTCGTTGCGGAAGATGGCCGACCAGCCCTCCGCTGACTATGCGCTCTCGGGTCCCACTTCCGTGTTGATCTCGAACCCATCGGCCATCGAGAGAGGATAGAGGGCCCGGTGGTTGACGTTGGGGTGATACACCGCCAGATAGAGTTCACCGGAGATCAACACCCATGCCCTCCTGGGTGGCGCGGGTTGCGCGCTCAGCCATGCGTCAGCCTCCTGGCGCGTGCCAAAGGAGGCAAGGGGGGCGGGCGGGCTGTCTTGCTTGAGACTGGCAAGGTAATACTCGAGATCTCGAGAGGGTGGCAGATAGCGGCCGTTCGTCTCGCGATCATGAGCGACGGTGTGGTACCGACCCGCGATCAGGATGCTGGCGCAGTGGGGAGGACTCGGATGATTCTTCAGCCAGTTCTCCGCCTGCTCTCGTGTTTCAAATGAGGCGACCACTCGAGGTGGCTCGTTGGAGTCGAGTTCCTCGAGATAGTTCTTGAAGTCCTCGAGCTGTCCGGTCGAAGCGATGAAGTGGAGCGCGTCGATGATGACGAGGGCAAGCGCTCGCTCTCTCGCGGGCTGGGGTTCATCACGGATCTGCTCGAAGAAGCCCGCTGCCCTGCGTACGAGTTCCCCGGTAGTGGCGGCAAGGCCCCGGGAAGGTTCGTGCGGCCCAGGCTCTCGGGATGGACTCCCGGCCTGGAGCCGCTCGCGGTAATCCTCGAAGCGATAGGGTTGGCCGGTAGAACAGATGAAGAGCAGGGCATCTCTCGCACAACCCAGGAGCTGCGCCTGCTCGGAAGATTGATCCTCCTTCCAATACCGCCCGACAATCCCCTGGGCCTCATGGAGGGTATCGAGGATCGTCATGGCGACACCCGCGCGGTGGAGGGGCTGCCCACGGGACTCGACGATGCCACCAGTACGACGGGCACGAGCACGAGGGCCCCCACCCCAGCCGAAACGGTAACGAAGACCACCCCCGCGATGACGATGACACTCCCCGCGAGAACCTCTTCGCGGTGGCGCTTCAACCAGTCGATAAGAGACGCCTCGTGGGCCATGGAGCGCCCACTAGAGCACCTCACTCGTTGAGGTCAACGGGCGATACCGGCGCATTTGGCACGCCAATCACTGACGTCAACGAGTGAGCGGCCGCGACCGCGACCTGTCCCAGGGACAGCCCGCCATCGTTGGGGGGATAGTGCCGTGGCCAGAACACCTCGAACCCCCGCGCGCGCAGCCGTGCCTGGACGTCCCGCAGCAAGCGCGGGTTCTGGAAGCACCCGCCCGACAGCACCACGCGCGGCAGGCCCACGCGCACCGCGATGGACTCGGCGAGCACCGCCAGCGCGGCATGGAACCGGGCAGCCATGAGCGGCGCGGGAACGCCGCGCGTCCGGTCATCCAGCAGCGCCTCGATGAGCGGCGCCCAGTCCGCCACCGCGGGGACGCCCTCCCCCAGGGGCAGCGGATAGGGCTCCGCCTCCCCTTCTCCCGCGGCGTACTCGAGCGCCATGGCCGCCTGTCCCTCGAAGCCCGCCCGCGCGCGGATGCCGCAGAGCGCGGCGACGGCGTCGAACAGCCGGCCCATGCTCGTCGTCCTCGGTGACTGCAACCCCCGGGCGAGCATCGCCACGAGCACCTCGCCCTCTCGCTCCGTGAAGCACTCCCGGAGGGAGTCGAGGGCCCCGGCGCCTCGCACCTCGTGCAACAACCCGAGCGCGGCTCGCCTCGGCTCGCGCAGGGCCCGCTCGCCGCCGGGCAGGGAGAAGGGGCGCAGGTGCGCCACGCGGCGGAAGGCCGCCCCCTCGACGACCAGGGCCTCGCCGCCCCACAGCGCGCCATCCGTCCCGAGCCCGGCCCCATCCCAGGCGAGGCCGAGCACCGGCCCCGAAAGTCCGTGCTCGGCCATGCAGGCGGCGACGTGGGCATGGTGGTGCTGCACGCGCACGAGGGGCACGCCCCATTCACCCGAGAGGCGCTCGGCGAGCCGCGTGGAGGCGTAGTCCGGATGGAGGTCACACGCGAGCGCCACCGGGCGCGCGTCCAGCAGTCGCCGCAACTCCTCGGCGGTGCGCGCCAGGAGCCGCGCTCCCTCGGGCGAGCCAAGGTCCCCGAGGTGCTGGCTCACCACCACCTGCTCGCCCACGCACAAGGCCACGGTGCTCTTCAACTGCCCGCCGAGCCCGAGCAGGCACGGTGCCCCCGGGAGCGGCAGGGGAAGGGGCGCGTACCCCCGCGCGCGCCGCAGCACCTGGAGCCCCTCGGGCAGCAGGCGCGCCACGGAGTCATCCACGGGGCGGACGATGGGCCGGTCGTGGACGAGGAAGCGGTCAGCCACCTCGCCAAGCCGCGTCAGGGCTTCGTCCGGGGCGATGCAGAGGGGCTCGTCGGAGAGGTTCCCGCTGGTGCACACCAGGGGGCGGCCGGCGGCCTCGAGCAACAACACGTGCAGCGGCGTGTAGGGCAGCAAGGCGCCGAGCCATGGATTGCCAGGGGCCACGGCCTCCGCGATGGCGCCCTCGCCTCCGGGCATGCGCTTGTGGAGCAGGAGGATGGGAGCGGCCGGCGAGGCGAGCACCGCGGCTTCCTCCGGGGACACCTCGCAGTGCGCGCGCAGCACCTCGAGCGAGGGGAACATCACCGCGAAGGGCTTGTCCGGGCGGCGCTTGCGCTGGCGCAGCAGCGTCACGGCCTCGGGGTTCATGGCATCCACCAGGAGGTGGAAGCCTCCCATTCCCTGAAGGGCGAGCACCCGGCCCTCACGCACTATCTCCACCGCTTCCCGTAGCGCCGCCTCGTCCTCCGCGAGCCGCGAGCCCTCCGGCGCGAGCAACGACACGCGCGGCCCACACACGGGGCAGGCGATGGGCTGGGCATGGAAGCGCCGGTCCACGGGGTCGCGGTACTCGGCCGCGCAGTCCGCGCAGGGGGTGAAGCCCTTCATGGACGTGCGTGGCCGGTCATAGGGAAGCGACTCGATGGTCGTCCAGCGCGGCCCGCACCGGGTGCAGTGGGTGAACGGATAGCGGAAGCGCCGCTGCCCGGGCGAGGCCACTTCCGCCAGACACTCCGGGCAGGTAGCCGGTCCGCGGGCACGGTGGGCCGCGGGGGCGCCTCCGGGTCACTGGCGAGGATGTGGAAGGCGCGCTCGTGCCGGGGATGCACCTCGGAGACCTGGACGCGGGTGAGGCGGGCCGCGGGAGGGGCCTCGCGCGCGAGGGCCTTCACGAAGTCCTCCACCGCGGGCTCCGGCCCCTCCACCTCGATGCGGACACCATCGGCGCGGTTGCGCACCCAGCCGGCCAGTCCCCGGGCCATGGCGGCGGCATGGACGAAGGGCCGGAAGCCCACGCCCTGCACCACCCCGTGCACGGTGATGACCCGCCGCACCATGCCCTACTCCACCTCGATGGCAGTGACGGCGAGCCCCGTGCGCCCGAGCAGTTCCCCCTCGGTGCTCCCACACCCCGGGCACAGCAGGAGGTGGTGCTCGGGGGCATAGGTGCGGAGGCAGGCATGGCAGCGCGCCTGCACGTGGATGAGATCCAATTGGAGCCGGGCACCTTCCGCGTTCGTGCCCCGGGCGTGGGCGGCGAAGTGGAAGGACAGGCTCTCGGCGGAGAGGGACTCGGTCTCCGCCACCCAACCCCGCACCACGCGCACGCGCGAGGCCCCCTCGGAGAGGGAATGCTGGAGGACGGTCTTGAGCACCCATTGGGCTAGCGTGGACTCATGCATGGAGACGCTCCTGAGTGGTGAGAGGAGACGGCGCGAAGAACCTGCTCGGCGGCGCGTGGGACGGCTGCGGCCACCTCGGGGGAGAGCCCCCGTTGGAAGCGCTCCGGCCGACGGATGCTCACCCCGACGATGCGGATGGACGGCGACACCCCCGAGGGAGACAGCAATCTCGCCAGCGCCACCGCCTGGGAGACTCCCACCCCGTGCGTCGACATCGTGGAGAGCCCCCGCTGCTCCAGCTCGTCCGGCTCCAGCACGAGCACCTCGCCGGCGGGCGTCGCCAGCACCGCGTCCACCAGCACCACCGGGGCTGGCGTCTCCAGCAGGGAGAGCAGCGCGCTCGGCTCCGGGGCCAGGAGCAATTCCAGACGCCCGGGGACACCGAGCGAGCGCAGGTGCTCGATGACGGCCAGCCCCACCGGTCATCGCCGGCCGTCGCCTGGCCGAGCCCGATGACACGTCCGCGAGTGCTCATGTCCGCTCCACCTTCAGGGTGAGGAAGTGCGTCGCGCAGGAGATGCACGGGTCGTGGTTGCGAATGGCCTGCTCGGCCAGCCGCGTGGCCTCCGCGTGGGCCCGCGAGGCGAGCTGGGGCGCCAGCACGCGCAGGTCGTCCTCGATGGAGCGCTGGTTCTGGGACGTGGGCGGGACGATGCGGGCGTCCAGGATGGAGCCATCCGCGTCGAGCGTGTAGCGGTGGTAGAGCAGCCCGCGTGGGGCCTCGGAGGCGCCGTACCCCGTGGCCGCCCGGGGCGGCGTGTCCACGTGGGGCACGGTGGGCGCCTCATACGCCTCGATGAGGCGGATGGCCTCGATGAACGACTGGAGCATCTCCACCAGCCGCACGAGCAGCGCGCGAAAGGGATTGCGGCACGGCACGGACAGCCCGGCCCGGCGCGCGGCCTCCCGCACCGAGGGATGCAGCCGGTCGAAGTTGAGGTTGAAGCGGGCCAGCGGGCCGCACAGGTAGGCGCCCCGTCCCACGCGCCGCGCGTGCAGCGCGTTCGTGTACGGCACCTGCTCCTCCACGAAGTGCGCGTCCCACTCGCGCACGTCGATGTCCAGCCCCTCCGAGGACACCACCCGTCCCCCGGAGATGGGGTACTCGTCCGGGTGGCGCAGCGAGACGAACTCGTAGTCGCGCTCGAGCTCCGGGAAGGGGAAGCGGGCCATCCACTCCAGCGACTCGGCGGTGGCGTCGCGCCCCCAGCGCAGCTCGGGCAGGAGCGACTCCAGCTCGGCCCGGGTGGGGGCCCGGTAGAAGCCGCCCACGCGCACGTTGATGGGGTGGATGGCCCTGCCGCCCATGAGGGCGACGAGCGAGTTGCCCGCCTTCTTGATGCGCAGGCCCCGCTGGACCCACTCGCCATGCTGCTTCGCCATGGTGAGCGCGTCCGGGTAGCCGAGGAAGTCCGGCGCGTGCAGCAGGAAGACATGCAGCCCGTGGCTCTCGATCCACTCGCCACAATAAAGGAGGCGGCGCAGCGCGCGCAGCGGCCCCTCCACCGTCACGCCCAGCGCGTCCTCCACGGCGAGACAGGCGCTCGTCAGGTACGCCACCGGGCAGATGCCGCAGATGCGCGAGGTGATGTCGGGCGCCTCCAGGTACGAGCGCCCCCGCAGCAGGGCCTCGAAGAAGCGGGGCGGCTCGAAGATGGCCAGGCGCACGTCCGTGGCGCGGTCGCCCTCCAGGCGCACGGTGAGCGAGGCCTCGCCCTCCACGCGCGTGAGGTAGTCCACCTCGAGGGTGCGCGGCTCATTCTTCTTCATGGCGCTCGCTCTCCTCACGGAACGCGGGGGCATTGGCGTTGAAGTTGCGGAAGGAGCGCACGAGCTCCGTCTCCGAGCACCCGGCGGCCTGGAAGGCCCGTGCCAGCGAGGGCGTGTTGGGGGCCTCCATCGGCCCGAAGCAGCCGTAACAGCCGCGGTGGTACGTGGGGCAGAGCGCGCCACAGCCGGCGTGTGTCACCGGCCCGAGGCAGGGCGTGCCCGTCACCATCACACAGACGTTGCCGCGCAGCTTGCACTCCACGCACACGCTGTGGGCGGGGATGTTGGGGCGCCGCCCATTCAGGAAGGCGTTGAGCACCTCCAGCAACTGCCACTTGTCGATGGGGCAGCCCCGCAGCTCGAAGTCCACCGGGACGTGGTCCGCGATGGCGGTGGAGGTGGCGAGCGTCTCGATGTACTCGGGCTTCGCGTAGACGGTGGAGAGGAACTCGCGCACGTCGCGGAAGTTGCGCAGCGCCTGGATGCCGCCCGCCGTGGCGCACGCCCCGATGCTCACCAGGTAGCGGGAGGCGCGCCGCACCTCGCGGATGCGCACGGCGTCCGCCGGGGTGGTGATGGAGCCATCCACGAGGGACAAGTCGTAGGGGCCCTTCAGCGCCGTGCTGGTGGCCTCGGCGAAATAGACGATGCGCACGGCATCCGCGAGCGCGAGCAGCTCGTCCTCCAAATCCAACACGGTGAGCTGGCACCCGTCGCACGAGGCGAACTTCCACACGGCGAGCGAGGGTTTCTTCCGGCGGGCCATCGTCACACCTCGCGGATGTGGAGGAAGGGGCGGAGCCGGTCGTAGGGGAGCACCGGCCCGTCCTTGCACACGAAGAACGGGACGAGCTGGCAGTGGCCGCAGAAGCCCACGGCGCACTTCATGTTGCGCTCCAGCGAGAGGTGGATGCGCCTGTCGGGCACGCCCAGGCGCTCCAGCTCGCGCACGGTGAAGCGCATCATCACCTCGGGCCCGCACATGAGGGCCACGGTGCGCGAGGCGTCCAACGCCACGTCCCGCAGCAGCGCGGGCACCACGCCCACCTGTCCCGTCCACTCGGGGCCCGCCCGGTCCACGGTGACGAGCACCTTCAACCGGGAGTCCTTCCCCCAGCGCTCCAGCTCGCGGCGGTACAGCAGGCCCTCGGGCGAGCGGGCCCCCACCAGCAGCGACACCCGGCCGTACGCCTCACGGTGGCGCAACAGGTGGAGAATGACGGAGCGCAGCGGGGCCAGTCCGAGCCCACCGGCCACCACCACCACGTCCAGCCCCCGGGCCTCCTCCAGGGGCCATGGCCGGCCATAGGGGCCGCGCACGCCCATCCACCCGCCCCGGCCCACGCGGCGAAGCGCCTCGGTGACGGAGCCCACGACACGCACGGTGTGGAGCAGCTCGCCCGGGCACCCCGGGTCTCCGCTGATGGAGATGGGCACCTCCCCCACGCCCAGGGCGTACAGCATGTTGAACTGGCCTGGCTGGAAGGGAAATCCTCCGGGGCTCCCGGACACGTCCAGCGAGACCGTGAACGTGTCGGCCAACTCGCGGCGGAGGCTCCGCACGCGCAGGGGCACGGGCGCCATCGGGTGGGCGGTGGAGCGGGTGCCGGTGCTCATGCGCCCCCTTGTAGAGGTCCAGCCGCTGCATGCGGACGCGCTCCAGGCGCTCGTAGAGCTGGCGCACCAGGCGCATGGCCAGGGCTGGCTCCAACACGGGGTGCTCGGGGCTGGGGCCGCGCAGGCACGCGGCGTCGAGCGCGAAGACCTCCACGGGCTCCAGGGCCCGCGCATCCAGGTGCCAGCGGTAGGGAGGAAAGAGCCAGGACAGGCCGAGGATGTCGCCCCCTTGAGCGACTCGAGCTGACGGGGCCCCTGGCCGGGAACGTTCAGCTCCAGCGACACGCGGCCGCTGCGCAACAGGAAGAGCGTGCGCGCCTCGTCGCCCTCGCGCAGCAGCAGGGCGCCCGCGGGGAAGGACTGCTCGCGCACGTCGCAGGCAATGGCCTTCACCTGCTCGGGGGAGAGGCCGCGCAGGAAGGGGTGTTCCTCGAGGGGGGCGAGGGCCGGGGCCATGGCGTCGTCCTCGCTCATGCGCCGGCCGGGCCCCCTCGGTGGCACGGAGGGCGGCCACCTCCTCGGTGATGTCGATGCCCACCGGGCACCAGGTGATGCAACGCCCGCAGCCGACGCACCCCGAGGTGCCGAACTGATCCCACCAGCTCGCCACCTTGTGGGTGAGCCACTGCCGGTAGCGCGAGCGCAGGGCGTGACGGACGCTGCCCCCGTGCAGGTAGGAGTGGTCCAGGGTGAAACACGAGTCCCAGCGGCGCCAGCGCTCGGCCACGCCCCCGAGCAGATCCGTCGTGTCCTCCACCGTGGCGCAGAAGCAGGTGGGGCACACCAGGGTGCAGTTGGTGCACCCCAGGCAGCGCTCGGAGACGTTGTCCCAGCGCGGGTGCTCCTGGTTGCGGTAGAGCAGGCCCTTGATGTCCGTGGTGTCCATGACGCGGCCCATGCCCTGGGCGGTGCGCTCCACCGCCGCGTCGGCGGCCCGGGTGTCCGGCTCCCGGGCGGGAGTGGCGCCCACGCGTGCCAGCAACGCCGCGCCGCGCTCGCTGCCCGGCTCCGCGAGGAAGCGGTGTCCGCCCTCGAGCAGCTCGGTGAGGGCCACGTCGAAGCCGAAGGTGGCGCGCGGGCCGGTCCGCATCGACACACAGAAGCAGGTGCCTCCGGCCTGCCCGCAGTTCACCGCCACCACGAAGAGCCGCTCGCGGCGCGCCGCGTAGTCGGGGTCCTCGTAGGGGCCCTCCAGGAAGGTGCGATCCTGCACGGAGATGGCGTGCAGGTCACACGAGCGCGCCCCGATGAGAGCCAGCCGGGGCGGCGGCTCGGTGGGCTCCGGCTCCACCTGGAAACCCTCCTCCTGGCGGTGCGCGCGGAACAGCCGAGTCTTCGGCGGGAAGAGCAGGTGCTTCCAGGACCTGGGGCCCACCGCGTAGCCGAAGAACGCCCCGTCCTCGCGCCGGGCCAGCCGGTAGGCGCCCGCCACCTGCACCTCCGTCATGCCCCGGGGCAGATCCTCCCGCCCCCGGAGCTCCGCATGGTCGATGGCGCCATCCCGCACGGAGGGACCCATCAACCGCCAGCCATCGCTCCGCAGCGCCGCCAGCAGGGCGTCGAATCCCTCCAGGGACAGGAGGAAGCGTTCCCTGATGGCTTCGGATGGAGTGGCGTCGGGCATACGGCCTCCTGGAGCGAGGGACACGGGGCGTGGCCCGCCAAGCTAGGCACCCGCGAGGAAGCCCTGGGAGCGGGAGGCCCGTCCGCCGCGTCCTCGGACCAACGCTCGCGGCCTCGCTCATTGCCTACCGGACATCCACCTCGGCCGTTCGTGCGGGGTGATGTCGCGACATGGAAGGACTTCATTCCTCGCCCGTCAGCCGGTAATACGCATGGGGACGGTGCCTGCGGATGAACGTCTGTGCGAGCGGGCTCATCTCCCATTTGATGGGGACGGGGTCCACGACGAACCCCATGTCATCCTTGAACTGGCTCAACTGGGGATTCTCGCGTGAATGCAGACCCCCGGTGAACGTATGCACGCACTGGAGCCTGCGGCACAGCTGCGCGAACTCGAAGACCAGCCCGGTGGAGATGTTGGTCGGCAGCGCCCACGTGGCGTAGTACGCGTTGGAGCCGTACGCGACCCCATCCACCACATAGCCATCCAGGTACCCGCCCAGCTTGCCATCGATGATGCCCGCGAGGACGCACCAGTGATTGCCCCGGAAGTATTTCCTCACCTGCTGGAGATATTGCTCACGCGAGGGAGGTTTCTTGTGCTGGGTTCGTGAGAGCGCATCGAGGACCAGCGCATGGCCTTGTTCCTCCAGGAGCTCGGGGCCGGTCAACTGAACGATCCTGACGAGCTTCTGGCATTTCCTGAGCTTGTTCCTCCGGTTCGCCGAGAGGCTGTTGATTTCATAGTTCGCCGGTCCGGCAGCCGCAGGATGGGGACGGTGCCATTCGCGGCGCTGGCGGCGTTCGGCGTCAACGTGGCGCGATAGCCCCAGCTCCACGGCGTGGGCCTGGTTGCCTCCTCGGGCTCGAGGCGTGCCAGCAGATGCACGGGCTGGAAGAACCCGGGTGCGCCCTTCTGCTCCCAGTAATGACCGCCATGCGGGATGACGCGCGCGCCTTCGTTGCGCCGGATGTCGGCGAGCTCCCGCTCGGTGAGGACCGAGAAGGTCGCCGCCGAAGCATCACGTACCTGTAGATTGGGCATGAACACTTAGACCTTTCCGCCAGGGGGTGCATGGCGATTCGCGCGAAAAGGTATTCATGCTCCCAGACACCACGAGCGCAAAGCCCCCCGGCGGCAGCACGTGAGCATCGTGGAGGATGCGTTCGCTACGACAGCCTGTGCACTTGCCGATTTTCCCCAAGCTCCGAGGGCAGGAATGACGAGCCCCGAGGACAGTAGAACGAGCGAGCGGCAAATCCCATCCTGTGGCGTCCTCATGAGGTCATGCCATGTCAATGATTCGACTCTCCCTGCTGGCTGGATTGATGTTTGGCAATTGCCAACCCTCCACGGACAAGCCGCCCCCCGAAATGCCCACACCCGTGACGCAGCTCACGCCCACGGAGTTGCTCGGCGGAAAGCTCTTCTTCGACACCAACCTGTCCGAGCCGCGTGGACAATCCTGCGCCGTCTGCCACGGGCCCGAGGTGGGCTGGACGGGGCCGGACGAGCTGCTCAACAAGCTCGGCTCCATCTACGAGGGCGCGGTGCCAGGGCGGTTCGGCAACCGCAAGGCGCCTTCCTCCGCGTACGCCACGCCCTCCCCCATCTTCCACCTCGTGGACGCGCAGCTGGGCACCTTCATGGGAGGCAACTTCTGGGACGGCCGGGCCACGGGTGAGAAGCTGGGCAACCCCGCGGCGGACCGGCCCAGGGGCCCTTCCTCAATCCCGTGGAGCAGAACAACCCGAATGCCGCGGCCGTGGTGGCCAAGGTGTGCGCCGGCTCCTACGGGAGTCTCTTCCGCTCCGTCTATGGAGAGGACATCTGCGACGCCACCCAGGTGGACAAGGCCTACGACGGCATCGCCCTGGCCATCGCCGCCTACGAGGGCTCGAGGGAAGTGAGTGCCTTCACCTCCAAGTTCGACGCGTACCGGGCCGGGCATGCCACGCTGACGGACCAGGAGCTGCGGGGCCTGCGGCTCTTCGAGGACAAGGCGAAGTGCTCCAACTGCCACACGAGTCGGCCCGGCCCCAACGGGGAGCCTCCCCTCTTCACCGACTACAGCTATGACAACCTGGGCGTGCCCCGAAACCCGCTCAATCCCTGGTACGGGCAGTTCGAGTTCAACCCGTTGGGCCGGGCGTGGATAGACAACGGCGTGGCGGACTTCCTGGTGACGCGCCCGGAGTGGCGGCAGTACGCGCGAGGCAACCTCGGGCGGCAGAAGGTGCCCACCTTGCGCAACGTGGACAAGCGGCCCCGGCCCGACTTCGTGAAGGCCTACGCGCACAACGGCTACTTCAAGAGCCTGAAGTCCATCGTCCACTTCTACAACACGCGCGATGTGCTCCCCGTCTGCCTGCCGGAGAACCCCGGCACCCCTGGCGCCGACTGCTGGCCCCCGCCCGAGGTCGGGCTGAACGTCAACACGCAGGAGATGGGCAACCTCGGCCTCACCCCGGAGGAGGAGGACGCCCTCGTCGCCTTCCTCGGGACGCTCTCGGACGGGTACTTCCCGCCCTGAGCCCGGCCCTCACGTCATCGTCTCCTCGTAGAGCGGCGGGCCTGGTGCTGGCACACGGCCGGGAACGAGCAGCCGGTTCTCCACCTGGTAGTAGCGCGCGGTGAGCCGGGGTCCCTCGAGCCTGAGGATGGTATAGGCGTGGCAGTCGAAGAGGCCGTCATTGCCGAGCCGCACGCCGGGCAACGTCCGGGGCAGCCCGCGCTCTCCCGGCGCGGGGAGGAGGCCGGGCACGGGGCAGTTCCACTGCTCGTTGCGCAGCGTGGGCACCGCGCCCGCGCCGATGCACCGGCCTCGCTTCAAGCCCGCGTAGGGCTCGTAGACATGGAGGTTGTGCTCATGTCCCCAGAGCCAGAGCGCCACGTCCCCGAGCACGCTCGCCAGCGGCTCGCTCAGGTGCGGGTTGATGGCGAGTGGCCGGCGCGCGGAGTCATGGCCCACGCTCGCCAGCGAGAAGAGCGGGTGATGAGAGAAGAGCACGGAGCGCCGGCCTCCGGCGTGCTGGAACTTGTCCAGCACCCAGGCCATCTCCGAGTCCTCCAGCCGCGTCATCGTGTCCGCGAGGGCACGCGGGTTGAAGTCATGCAGCCCGGTGTCCATGCCCATCAATTGCCAGGAGCGGTTGCGCAGACAGAAGTAGCTGGCGGGCTGGCCGAGCGCCTCCAGGAGTTGCCGGTAGCCCTCGCCGCCCGAGTAGCGGTCATGGTTGCCGGAGAGCGACAGCACCCGGGGCCAGCGCGAGCCGAAGACGCGCGTGAAGACATCGAGGAAGTGGGCGCGCACCTCGTGCGGAGTCCCCGAATAGTAGATGTCCCCGAGGTGGATGATGGCGTCCGGAGAGAAGCGGGCCACCTGCTCCAACAGGGCCTGCGCGTCTGGCATGCCGGTGCCCCAGTCCGCGATGACGGCCACCGTCGCCTCCTCCGGCAGCTCTGGCAGGATGAAGTCCGTGAGGGAGTCGTGGCGCCGGTAGAAAGGCTGGCGATGGAGCAGAAGCGCGCGCTCGTACTCCACCACCGACTCCAGCCAGAGCGGATCATACGAGGCGAAGCGCACCTCGCTCTCCAGCCGCTGGGCTTCCTCCTGGTCTCCATGGAAACGCGCGAGAGCCCACCGCGCGGCGAGCCGCCCGCAGACACTCGCCCGCTGGAGCAGGGTCGGCGGACCCTCCCGGTCATGGCAGCCCGCGTGCTCCATCGCGGCGGCGGCCGCGTCCTCCATCACCGGATGCGCCGTGGAGACCTCCAGTCCCGCCCCTGACGCGGGGCCGCCGCTCCTGCGTGCGAGCACCCGGTGAAGACAGGACTGCCACAACGAGAGCGCTGGATCGCGAACCGTGGAGATGGCTTTTCGGATGTGCACGGGGTGCCCTCCCCATCGTCATTGGGGATCCATCCAGCCGCGGGCAACTGGCGCGCGGGCTCGCCTGCCTCCTGGCGGTGAGGGGAAGTGCGCTTGCGGACAGACAGCGCCCGGGATTCCTCCTTCCTGGCCGAGAGGCGTGGCGAGCCGCTCATTTCCGCCGGGCTCTATCTTTGCGCGAGTGAGAGGCCTCACTCGCCACGAATGGAGGCACCATCATGAAGGCCCGATATGGAGCACTGCTCGCCACGTCCCTCTTCCTGGGGTCATCCGCCCTTGCCCAGCAGGACACTCCTTCCCAGCCCCCTCCGGGAACTGCCCCTGTCCCCCGGGTGGAGGCCAGTGGCCCGGTCAGGGTGGAGGTCAGGGGCCCGGTCAAGGTGGAGGACAGTGGCCCGGCCAGGGTGGAGGACAGGGTGGAGGCCAGTGGCCCGGCCAGGGTGGAGGACAGGGTGGAGGACAGTGGCCCGGTCAGGGTGGAGGACAGGGTGGAGGACAGTGGCCCGGTCAGGGTGGAGGACAGGGTGGAGGACAGTGGCCCGGTCAGGGTGGGGGTCGGGGAGGAGCGGGGATGGAACGGGGACCCATGAACTGTGTGATGAGCGAAATCGCCAACGTCTCGGTCGAGCAGACGTCCGACGGTGCCGTCGTGCGGCTCACGGCGAAGGACCCCAGCCAGGTGGAGCAGGTCCAGCAGATGGCGCGGAGGATGGAGAACTGCGGGGCGGGGGAGCAGCAGTCACCCGACCAGCAGACCCCAGCGCCCGAGCCGTGAGGAGCGCACCTGGAAGCACTTCTCCGACTCTCCGTCGAGGAAGTGCCACGTCAGGGCGCGTGTGACGCCTCATGGAGCTCCGCGATCACCTGCCGCCGCGCCGCGCCCAGCCCGGCGCTCACGTCCACGGGATAGGGGGGCCGCGCGGGCTCCAGCCGCCGCACCTCCCGGGGCAGGCGTCCCAACTCCTCTCGCGCGTGCGCCCGGATGGCCCCGAGCGGGGCGAGCCTCCACCAGCCGCCGGCCCGCGTGCATCACCCGCCGCAGCAGCGGCCGGCCCGGCAACGCCTCGTCATGGCGGGCGAGCACGTCCCGCCGGGCCACGCCGTCCTCCTCCTCGCGGAACACCTGCTTGCGCCCGGGCAGCAGCACCTTGCCCGTCGACAGCTTGAGCCGCCCGCGGCCCGCGTACTCCACCAGCTTGTAGGCCATGTCCAGCGCGGGCGCGTCCGCGGAGACGCCCATCGCCGTGCCCACGCCGAAGGCATCGATGGGCGCGTGGTCCGCGAGCAGCCGCGCCACCTCGTCCTCGTCCAGCCCGCCACTCGCGAAGATTCGAACGTGCGCCAGCCCCGCCGTGTCCAACAGGCAGCGCGCCGCGTGAGCCAGGGCCACCGGTCTCCCGAGTCCAGCCGCACCGCGCGCACCTGGAAGTCCGGGCCGAGCTCCCGAGCCAGACGCACCACCTTCCGCACGCCCTCCAGCGTGTCGTACGTGTCCACCAGGAGCGTCGTCTCCGGGAAGCGGCGGACGTAGGCGCGGAAGGCGGCCAGCTCGTCTTCGTGTGCCTGGACGTAGCTGTGCGCCATGGTGCCCGCCACCGGAATGCCGTAGCGCTGGCCGGCCAGCAGGTTGGACGTGGCGCCCACTCCGGCGACATGGGCGGCACGTGCCACCTCGAGGCCCGCGTCCTCTCCGTGCATGCGCCGCACTCCGAAGTCCACCACGGGCCGCCCCCCGCCGCCTCCACCACCCGGGCCGCCTTGGACGCCGCCAGTGTTTGCAGGTGCACCTGGTTGATGAGGGCCGTCTCCACGAGCTGCGCCTCGGGCAACGGGGCGATCACCTCCAGCAGGGGCTCCGCCGCGAAGAGGGGCGTTCCCTCGGGCAGCGCGTGCACGTCGCCGGTGAAGTGGAAGTGCTCCAGCCAGTCCAGCAGCCGCCGGGAGAAGCGCCCCAGTGACTCCAGCCAGGCGAGCTCCTCCGGAGAGAAGCGGAGGGTCTCCAGGTACGTGAGGGCCTGCTCCAGCCCGCAGGCCAGCAGGTAGTTGCGGCGCGCGGGCAGCCGGCGCACGAAGAGGCTGAAGGCCGCCTCGTCGTGGAGCCCCTCCGAGAGGTAGGCATCCACCATGGTCAGCTCATAGAAATCCATGAGGAGCGCCGACGCCATGGTCTTCCTCCTGGCCCTCGCGATGGCCACGTCCGGGGCCTCGCCCCTGAAGGTAGCCATGCCGGAGCGCTCAGGAGACGGTCTGGAAGAGTTCCTCCTCCTGGGCGAAGTGGAGCTGGAGGATGGCGCCCAGCCCATAGAGGAGCCGGCGCAGCTCGCGCCGCTCGGCGGGATCCGGCCCCTCCTCGGGCAGGTCCGACACCCGCCGTTGGTAGAGCCGCCCCAGGTGGGCGATCTCCCGGTGGGTGCGGCTCATGCTGCCCAGTGGATCCTCTCCCCCCAGCAGCGGGGCCAGGGTGGGATAGAGCTCGGTGTCATCGCGGCGCTCGTGGGGCAACAACCGGCCGCACAGCAACCCCTCGAGCGCCAGCAGCTCGGCGCGCTGCCGCCGCGGCTCGAGCGCATCCAGCCGATCCGCCAGGGCCTGGATGCGCTCGAGTACGGGGCGCAGCTCCTGGTGCTCGGCCCGTAGCTGGCGCACCGTCTCGGCCGGGAGCGCGGGGTGCACCGGATGTGGACCGCCCCCACCCAAGGCCCGCAGGGCGTTGAGGATGGACGCCACGTCGATGCCCTCCTGCAGGAGCGCCCCCGCCACCGGGCCCAGCATGCCGACGGCCGCGAAGCCCATGGCCACCAGGGACAGGCCCATGCCCAGCAGCATGCTCTGCAACGCGATGGCGCGTGCGCGCCGGGCCACGAGCAGCGCCTCCACGAGCCGATCCAACCGGTCCACCAGCACCACCACGTCCGCGGCCTCGGAGGAGGCTCCGGAGCCACGCGCTCCCATGGCCACGCCCACGTCGGCGGCCGCCAGCGCGGGCGCGTCGTTGATGCCATCCCCCACCATGAGGGTGACCCCCGCGGAGCGCTCGGTGAGCACGGCGCGCACCTTGTCCTGGGGACTGCGCTCGGAGAGCACCCCGTCCACGCCCAGTGCCGCGGCGATGCTCTCGACCACGTCCGCCCGGTCCCCGCTCACCATGACGAACCGCTCCACCCCGGCCTTGCGCAACAGGCGCAGGGCCCGGGGGTCTCGGGGCGGATCTCATCCGCGAGCAGCAGCGCTCCGGCCAGCCGGCCGTCGATGGAGACGAAGACGCCCGAGCACCCCTCGTAGCCCATGCGCCGCAGCACCGCGCGGGCCCAGGGGGAGGGAGGACTCGAGCCCACCACGAAGTCATGCAAGCCGAGCTTCAGCCGGTGGCCCTCCACCCCGCCGCTCATCCCGGCGCCCGGAGACTCCGAGGAGTCGGTGGGCAGCGACAGGGACAGGCCCCGCTCGCGCGCGGCGGAGACGATGGTGCTGGCCATGACGTGCTGGGACACCTGCTCGAGCGAGGCGCTCAGCCGCAGCAGCTCCGAGGATCCGTGTCTCCCATGGTCTCGATGGCCGTGAGCCGGGCCTGCCCGGTGGTGAGGGTGCCGGTCTTGTCGAACAGCAGGACATGGGCCCGGGCGAGCGTCTCCAGGGCGGTCCCATCCTTGATGAGCACGCCGCGCCGGGCGGCCCGGGAGATGCCGGAGACGATGGCCACCGGCACGGCGAGCAGGAGGGGGCAGGGCGTGGCCACCACCAGCACGGAGAGGGCGCGCACCGGCTCGCCGGACAGCACCCAGGCCAGGGCGGCCAGGGCCAGGGTGAAGGGGACGAAGAGCAGCGCGTAGCGGTCCGCCATGCGCGCGAAGGGGGCCTTGGAGGCCTGGGCGGATTGCACCAGCCGCACCACCCCCGCGTAGGTGCTCTCGGCCGCGGTGGTGAGCGCGCGCAGCTCGAAGGGCGGACCGGCATTGACGGGGCCACTGCGCACGCGCTCGCCCGTCTCGTGCGACACGGGGAGCGACTCGCCCGTGAGGGCCGACTCGTCCAGCACCGCCCCGGCGGACAGCACGAGCCCATCCACCGGAATCACCTCGCCCCCCTTGATGAGCAGACGATCCCCGGGCCGCAGCGACTCCACCGGCACCTGCTCGAGCCCACCATCCTCGTAGCGGGTGGCCACCTTGGGTGCCCGGCCGAGCAGCGCCGACAGCTCACGCCGCGCACGGGCCCGGGCATGGTCTTCCAGGGCCCGTCCCGTGGAGAACATGAGGGCGATGATGATGCCCGCGAGGAACTGGCCGAGCGCCAGGGAGCCCGCCATGGACAACAGGGCGATGATGTCCACGCCCATGTTTCCCTGGCGCAGGGCGGTGACGATGGAGCCCGCCACGACGACCAGCACGGGCACGGTGCCCACCGCCCAGGCGAGGTCCGCCCCTCGCGCGTTCCCGAACAGCCAGGCGAGACCACCCACCAGCAACCCGCCCGCCGACACGGCCAGGGGGCCCGCACTCATGTTCCAGGAGATCTTCATGTCACGAAGGAGTGCCTCGGGCTGCCTCCAACAGCAGCCGGCGTTCGGCGGCGGCCACCACCCGCCGCGCCGCGCCCACCGCGCCGGGGTCCACCGAGATGGAGGTGATTCCCGCCCGCACCAGGTGCTCGGCGAACTCGGGCCGGTTCGAGGGGCCCGGCCGCACAGCGAGCACGTCATCCCCGCTTCCCGGCTGGCGCGGATGATGCGGACAATGGCATCCAGCACCGCCGCGTCCGACTCGTCGAACAGCTCCGCGCACGTCTCCGAGTCCCGGTCCACCCCGAGCATGAGCTGGGTCAAATCGTTGGAGCCGATGGACACTCCCGTCACGCCCAGCCGCGCGTACTCGGGGATGCGGTACACCACCGAGGGCACCTCCGCCATCACCCAGCGCTCCAGCCCGCGCTGCCGCCCCAGGGGGCTCGTGTCCATCAATTCCAGACACGCCTCCAGCTCCCAGAGCGTGCGCACGAAGGGAATCATCACGTGCAGGTTGGGGGACTGCTCCCGCACCCGCGCGAGCGCCTCCAATTCCAGCCGGAACACCTCCGGCTCGCGCAGGTAGCGGTAGCAGCCGCGGAAGCCGATCATCGGGTTGGCCTCGCCGGGCTCGTACTCCGCGCCGCCCTCCAGTCCCCGGAACTCGTTGGTGCGGAAGTCCGTCGTCCGGTACACCACCGGCCGCGGATGGAACGCCCGGGCGATCTCCAGGAGCGGGCCCACCATGCGCTCCACGAATTCGCGCTGGCGCCCCTCGGCGATCAGCTTGCGCGGGTGGACTCCGCCCAGGGCGTCGGTGAGGAGGAACTCCGCGCGCAGCAGCCCCACGCCGTCCACCGGCAGCGCGGCCGCCTCGCGCGCCTGTCCCGGCAGGGCCAGGTTCACGTACAGCTCGGTCGCCAGGGGCTCGGGCTCGCCCGCGGCGACGGCGCGGGGTGCCTCGACGAGCCGTGCCGCTTCCACCCGGGGCGGGACCACCTCCTCCACCCGGCCCTCGAACACCTCGCCCGAGCGCCCATCCACCGTCACTTCCTCGCCGTCGCGCAGCACGCGCGTGGCGTTGCGCGTGCCCACCACGCAGGGCAGGCGCAGCTCGCGGCTGACGATGGCCGCGTGGCTCGTCATGCCGCCGCTGTCGGTGATGATGGCCACGGCCCGGCGCATGGTGGCCACCCAGTCGGGTGACGTCATGGGGGCGACGAGCACCTCGCCCTTCTTCAACCGTCCTCCCTCCTCGGGGCGGCTCAATACCCTCACCTTCCCGGTGACGCGCCCCGGCGAGGCGCCCAATCCCGTCACGAGCGCGGGCTTCCGGGCCTCCTCCCGCTTCGACTCGGGCGCCCCCTGGCCCAGGGTGGTGATGGGCCGCGACTGCACCGGTACAGCCGCCCTCCCTGCTCGGCCCACTCGATGTCCTGGGGCGAGCCGTAGTGCGACTCCACGCGCGCGCCCAGGCGGGCCAGCGTCAGCACCTCCTCGTCCGCCAGCACGCGCTCGCGGGCCCGCTCCTGGCTCAGCTCCACGCGCCGGTCTCCCCCTCGGGCGAGCGCTCCAGCAGGAAGTCCTTGTGCCCCACCCGCACCTCACGCAGCCGCGGGCCCTGCTTGTCCACCGTGTACGTGTCCGGCTCCACCTGCCCGCCCACCACCACCTCGCCCAGGCCCCAGGCGGCCTCGATGATGAGCCGGCGCGTGTCCCCCGTGGCCGGGTCCGCGGTGAACATCACCCCCGAGCGCGCCGAGTCCACCATCTCCTGCACCACCACGGCGAGGGCGGGCAGTTGGGTGAGGCCCTGGCTCTTGCGGTAGGCCACCACCCGCTGTCCGAACGCCGAGGCCCAGCAATCGCGCACGCGTGCCAGTACGGCCTCGTCCCCCACCACGTGGGTATACGACTCGTGCATGCCGGCGAACGACGTGGCGGCCGTGTCCTCGTCCGTCGCCGAGGAGCGCACGGCCACCACCCCTTCGTGGCCCAGCTCGTGGTAGGCCGCGAGCAGGGCCTCGCGCAGTTCGGCGGGCAGTTCCACCTGACGCACGAACTCACGCAGCTCGGCCGAGTGCTCCGCCAACGACTCCGGGTCGTCCACGTCGATGCCCCGCCACAGCTCTTCCAGCCGCGAGCGCACCGGCCGCAAGGCTTGTCGGAAGGACTCGGACGTCACCACGAAGCCCCGGGGGACCGGCAGCCCCGCCCGGGTCATCTCCCCCAGGTTGGCGCCCTTGCCTCCCGCGAGTGGCACGTCCTGCCGTGAGAGGGAATCGAACCACACCACCCAGGGAGGCCGCTGCTCGCCCAGGTGCTCCCCTCGCATGTCGCGGAGGGACGCCTGCTCCATCTCCGTCGTCGTCTCCATGCACCACAGGGTGGGGATGGGCGCGGCGCGGAGCGACCCGTCGGGAGGGCAGGCGTGGAGCGAACGGCCTGCCCTCGAATGGACGGCCTCCCAAGCCGAGCCCTGTGCCCGGGGACGGAGTGGGCGTCCGCCGGGCTCGCGGGACCTCCTGGAAGGGATTGCTCCATGAATCCGGAACCCTGAACTTCGAGGGAGAGCTCAGCGGCTCACCGCCGAAGGAGGGCAGCATGGCGCGACATCACTCCGGCCCGCCCACGTCCGACACGGAGCGCACCGAGGATGTGGAAGAGAGGATGTGACTCATGGCAACGGATTCGACGCCCGCGGTGGAGTTGTTCACCGTCCCCATCGACAAGCCCGGGGACCTGAACGTCATTCTTGGCCAGTCGCATTTCATCAAGACGGTGGAGGATCTCCACGAGGCACTCGTGGGCACCTCGTCCCAGCTCGAGTTCGGCCTGGCCTTCTGCGAGCTCGGGCGTCCGGCTCGTCCGGCGCTCGGGCAATGCCCTGGACCTCATCGAGCTCGCGACGCGCAATGCGCTGGCCATCGGCGCTGGCCACTCCTTCATCGTCTTCCTGCGCGGTGGCTTCCCGGTGAACGTGCTCAACCCGCTCAAGCAGGTCCCCGAGGTATGCCGCATCTTCTGCGCCACCGCGAACGCGGTCGAGGTGATCCTCGCCCGCACCGCACGGGGCCGCGGCATCCTGGGCGTCGTGGACGGCGAGCCACCGCTCGGGGTGGAGCAGGAGCACGACGTGCGCGAGCGCAAGGAGTTGCTCCGGAAGATTGGATACAAGCTGTGAGAAACCTCCCGCCGGACAGCCAGGGCCTCGAGCATGAAGCTCCATCACCTCTCGGCCAGGGAGAGCTTGCGTAGTCTGGGCAGCCGCGCGCGGGGCACCGCACGGTCCCTGGTGCTCGGACTGCTCGCGGCGGGACTGCTGGCCGCCACTGGAGCCCGGGCCCAGGCGCCTCCCGGACCGGTGGAGCTGGAGGTCTTCGTCCGCGAGGGATGCCCGCGCTGCGAGGACGCGAAGCAATTCCTCTCGCGGCTCCAGGCCGAGCGTCCCGGGCTCCAGGTGCGCTACCGCGACGTGGTGCGGGAACCCGAAGCACTCGCCCGGCTCGAGGAGTTGGCGGGTCAGCACCAGGTGAAAGCCCTTGGCGTTCCGGCCTTCCACGTGGCGGGGCAGCTCCTCATCGGCTTCGGTGGCCCCGAGACGACGGGCCCACAGCTCCTGGCCCTCCTCGAGGGACAGGCTCCCGGAGCGCCGGGTGCGGCCCTGTGTCCGGTGGGAGCCGAGTCACTGGAATGTCCACCCGGGGCGCCCCTGGACTCCATCGATGCGCCCTGGGTGGGTCGGGTGAGTCTGAAGGACTGGGGCCTGCCCGCCTTCACCTTCCTCATCGGCCTGCTGGATGGCTTCAACCCATGCGCCATGTGGGTGCTGCTGTTCCTGCTCTCGCTGCTCGTCAACCTGCGCAGCCGCCGGAAGATGCTCGCCGTGGCGGGCACCTTCGTGCTCACCAGTGGCCTCGCCTACTTCGCCTTCATGGCGGCGTGGCTCAACGTCTTCCTGTACCTGGGTCTCTCGCGCGTCACCCAGGTGGTGCTGGGACTGGTGGCGCTCGTCATCGGCGCCCTCAACGTGAAGGACTTCCTCGCCTTCAAGCGCGGGCCCTCCCTCTCCATCCCCGAGCGCGCGAAGCCGGGCCTGTATGCCCGCGTGCGGCGGCTCCTCCAGGCGAAGTCGTTGCTGCCAGCCCTGGGGGGAGTCGTGGTGCTCGCCATCCTCGTCAATCTCGTCGAGCTGGCCTGCACCGCGGGACTCCCCGCCGTCTACACCGAGCTGCTCGTCCTCCAACGCCTGCCCACCTGGCAGTACTACGCGTACCTCGCCCTCTACAACGTGGCCTACATCCTCGACGACTCGCTGATGGTGCTCATCGCCGTGGTGACGCTCGGACATCACAAGGTCCAGGAGCGAGCCGGGCGCTGGCTCAAGCTGCTCAGCGGTTCGGTGATGCTCCTGCTGGGGCTGCTGCTACTGTTGCGCCCGAGGTGGCTCGCGTCCTGGTTCTAGAATGACGTTCGCCTGCTTGCTGACTCGTTGCCCGTAGTGAACGTTGGGTGTCATCCGGACCTCGGTTCAGCCCCGCCGCATGGCAGATGGGTGGACCATCAACCGGAACAGCCCCCGCTCCTCCAGCCGTTTCTGTATGCGCCAGGCGAGCGCAACGTGCTCGGGATTGCTCGGGGTGAGCCGCTCGGAAGTCAGGGTGATCAGCGTGCCCCTGTCTCCTACGGGCTCCACGTGCACGGGCGCGGGCAGCGCTGGCACCTCGCCACGTTCCCGCGAGAAGTACGTCATCCACCCCACGAAGCAACCGAGCCGACTGCCGCCGGAGAGCTCGTCCCACAGTCCATCAGCCGTCGCGACCGCCCACTCCGGTTCCCACGCCACAGCGACGGCACGCATGGCACCAGAGACGACAGGCCTCGTGACTACGCGCTCCTGACCCAGGGCCTCTTTAGGGAGGGAGAGCCAGAGATAGTTCGGAGCAAACTCCGCCGCCGACCCACAGCTAAGCGTCACCCCCCGCCCTTGCCCTGCTCCACGTGCCCCGTCCAGGCGCCGAACGCAAACCCGTCGTCCAGGATCTGGTACTTCTCCCGTCCGAAGAACCTCTGGAACGTCTCGCGGGTGGGCTCAAACCCAAGCTGTAGCGCCTCCCGGGCAGAGTTGCCCTTCTCGTACCATTGCGTGAAGTCGGAGTGGCACTCCCCGAGAAGGCGGAAGAATGTCTCCGCGCGCCGAGCGCATTCGTCGGCCGGCTCCGGACGGTGTCCCCAGTACGCTTTGATTCCGTACCTCTCGCTCATGCGCGGCACTCCTCACTTGACCGGCGCAGTGTAAACGACCTCTATACTTCCAAGGTCCGCCTCGCCGAAATGCTTCCGAAGCACGGCCACCATCCGAGGCTCGGCGACGTGCCAGCGGATCGGTTGCCCTGCCGCCATCCGATACTGACGTGCAGCTTGATTGAGCAAGTCCTCCAGGCCGCCGTAGAACTCGTGCACAGGGTTGAGGTCCTCGTCGAACCACTGTTCGTACCCGCGCGCCTTGCCCTCGAGCAGCACGCCCTCAGTTGGATCAAAGCCGTCGTACTCGACGCACTTCCCGTTCTGGCACACCTTGTAGCACCAGCCTTTCGGGGCGCCCGTCACCTGGGCTTGATAGTCCCGCGCCTGCTCCGACATGCTCGAGGTGTCCTCCACCCACTGACCGGGCCCACCCACCGGAGGCCACCCGCCACCGCTTCCCGCGCCATGGGCGCCCGTGTTGGCCATGTGCAGCACGTAGGTGGCGCTCAGCGCCGGCGCGGCCGCGGTGGCAACACTCCCCACGGGGACCGCCACCACGCGCACCGCCAGGAGCCCGTCCCCCGAGAGCGACAGCAAGGGCACCGTGAGGCTTCCCAGCTTGCCGCCCCAGGCCGCCACCTCCGAGCCTCGAGCTGCGTACCGCCCCCCTTCCCCGCCCCAGGACTTCGGGACTCCTTCGACATGGCGCTGGCCTTTCCCCCAGGTGAAACAACCCTGAAGGATACCTACCCAAACCTGGTTGGGATGGCTTAGACGGACAGTTCGTCGAAGCCGCGCGCCACCGGGTGCGGCCCCGGGTCCACGGCGGGACCCTCGCCGCGCACGAGGCAGGCGGTGCGCAGGCCCGAGGCGGCCGCCGCGTCCAACTCCGCCCGCACGTCCGACAGGAAGAGGATGTCCTGAGCGGGCAATCCCAGCTCCCGGACGATCTCCGCGTAGGAGGCCGCCTCCTTCTTGCCGCCAATGCCGGTGTCGAAGTACCCGCGGAACAGGGGCGTCAAATCCCCGAAGCGGGTGTGGCGGAAGAGCAGCATCTGCGCGTGCACCGAGCCCGAGGAGTAGACGTACAGGCGCAGTCCCCGGGCGTGCCACTCGCGCAGCCGCCGGGCGGCGTCCTCATAGACGTGGCCCTGGAAGTCTCCCTGGCGGTAGCCCTCCTCCCACATGAGGCCCTGGAGCCCCTTGAGCGGCCCCACCTTCCGGTCCTCCTCCATCCACCGCCGCAGCACGGCCACGAGCCGTGCGTCGTCCAGGTTGCCCCCGGCCAGCTCCCGGGCCCCGTCCAACAACCGGCGCACCTGGGGCTCGTGACCATGGGCGCGCACGAAGTCCTCCAGGTGGCGCGCCGCGTACGGGAAGAGCACCTCGTGGACGAAGGACAGGCTCGAGGTGGTGCCCTCGATATCGGTGACGATGGCCTGGAGCATGCGGCTCATTCCAGACGGGGAAAGCGCGAGGCGATGTCATCACCCGTCATCCGCGCGATCCACCCTTCCTTGTTGGTGAAGAGGCGGATGGCGGTGAAGCTCGGCCGGGGGCCCATGTCGAACCAGTGCGGCGTCCCGTCCGGCACGCTGATGAGGTCGCCCTTCTCGCACAGCACGAAGAAGACGCGCCCCGCCTTGTGGATGCAGAACAGGCCCTGCCCCTCGACGAAGAAGCGCACCTCGTCCTCGCTGTGCGTGTGCTCCTCGAGGAATTTGGCGCGCATCGCCTCGCGCTGCGGGTGGTCCGGCACCATGCCCAGCACGTCCACCGATTGCAGGCCACGCTCCTCCATCAGCCGCCGCACCGGCGCCCGGTACGCCGCGAGGACCTCCTCCTGGCTCGCCCCGGGCGCGAGCGGCCGGCTCGCCTCCCAGCGCTCGAAGCGGATGCCCACTTCGCCCAGCTCGCGCCGGATGGTGTCGAACTCGCGCGTGTGCACCCGCGCCCGCGCACTGTCCGCCTCGTCGAAAACCCTCAGCTCACTCATCGGCTCAACCTCCTGACTTCCAGCTCGCACGCCAGCAGGAACTCGAACGCTTCCACATGCCGCCGGGCATCCGCCACCGAGCGTCCCCACGTGTACAGGCCATGGCCCTCGATGAGGTAGCCGGGCAGGCCAGGGTGCTCGCTCAGGTGGGCCTCCACGCGGGCGGCCAGCCGCGGAATGTCCTGATCATTGCCGAACACGGGCACCTCCAGGCGCGCCGTGTGCGAGTCCACCCCGGGCAGGGCCTTGAGCACCTCGTAGCCCTCGAGCACCACGCCGCCGGGACTCAGGCGCGAGAGCACCGTGGCCGCCAGCGAGTGCGTGTGCAGCACCGCCCCCACGTCCGGCCCGCTCCGGTAGCGCCGCAGGTGCAACGCCGTCTCCGCCGAGGGCTTGCCGCCCGGGGGGCGCACATCCTTCAGGGTCTCGTCCTCCAGGCCCACCACCAGGAAGTCCCCGGCGCCGAGCTCGCCCTTGTGACGGCCCGAGGCGGTGATGACCATGTGGCGCGCATCCAGGCGCGCCGAGAAGTTGCCGGCGGTGGCCGGCACCCAACCCCGATCGAAGAAGAGCCGGCCCGCCCGGCTCAACTCCTCACCTCGAGCGCTCACCTGCTCCATGCCGTCCATGGCCGCGAACTCTACACCGGTGCCGGGGCCTGGGAGCCGGAGCGCTCGCGGCGAGCGCATCGCGCACCCGCGCGGTGAGCTCGAAGGAGCGCAGCCGGGCGGCGTGGTCGTAGATCTGCGCTGTCACCATCAACTCGTCCGCGCGCGTGCGTTGGAGGAAGCGCTCCAGGCCCTGGCGCACGGTGGCGGGCGAGCCGACGAACGAACAGGCCAGCGCGTACTCCAGCCGGGCGCGCTCCAGCTCCGACCAGCGCCCCTCCATGCCATCCACGGGCGGCTCCAGGGGCCCGGGCGTGCCGCGCTGGAGGTTGACGAACTGCTGCTGGACCGAGGTGAAGAGGCGCGTGGCCTCGGCGTCCGTGTCGGCGGCGAAGACGTTGACGCCGAGCATGACGTAGGGCCGCGCCAGGGCCTCGGAGGGCTTGAACTGCTCGCGGTACAGGTCGATGGCCGACCACATCAGCTCGGGGGCGAAGTGCGAGGCGAAGGCGAACGGCAGGCCGAGCGCGGCGGCGAGCTGGGCGCTGAAGAGGCTGGAGCCCAACAGCCACAGGGGCACCCCCAGCCCCTCACCCGGCACGGCCCGCAGGCGCTGGCCGGGCGTGGCCGGACGGAAGTAGGACTGCAACTCGAGCACGTCCTGGGGGAAGGAATCGGCGCTGGCCGCGAGGTTGCGGCGCAGGGCCTGGGCCGTGCGTGGATCCGACCCCGGCGCCCGCCCGAGCCCCAGGTCGATGCGGCCCGGATAGAGCGACTCCAGCGTGCCGAACTGCTCGGCGATCACCAGCGGCGCGTGGTTGGGCAACATGATGCCGCCCGCCCCGACGCGGATGGTGGAGGTGCCTCCGGCCACGTAGCCGATGACCACCGACGTCGCCGCGCTGGCGACGCCCGGCATGCCGTGGTGCTCGGCCAGCCAGTAGCGCTGGTAGCCCCAGCGCTCGGCGTGGCGGGCCAGGTCCAGGGTGTTGTGGAAGGAGCGCGCGGCGGTGGAGCCCTTGAGGATGGGCGAGAGATCGAGAACGGAGAAGGGAACCATGGCCCCTCTCATAAAGCGGGGCCCCGTTCACGGCATCCCCAACAACCCTCAGTCCCGGCGCTTGAGCTCCCGGGCCACCACCTCGCAGCCAGGCGTGTAGGTGCCACGCACCGCGGCCAGGGCGCGCGCCAGGGTCACCTCGGCGATGCGCTCGTGCCGCTGCGGCAGCGAGTTGATGCGCAACGGCAGGAAGTCCAGCAGGCGGTCATCCCCGAACGTCGCCATCCGCAGCGACCGGGGCAGGCCGTCGGGGAATTGGAGCAGCACGTCGAGCACACCCTGCATCAGCGTGTACGAGCACGTGACGAGCGCGTCGGGCAGGCCATGCTTCTCGATGAGCTCGCGCATCATCTGGGCACCGCTCTCCCGGTCGTAGCGCGCCCCGGACAGCTCGTGCACCTGCTCGACCTGGCCCTGCACCGCGCGCCGGAAGCCCTCGCGCCGCTCGGCGGTGACCGCCAGCGAGGGCACCGCGTCCAGCCAGGCCACGCGCCGCGTGCCCTCCTGGAGCACCGAGCGCGTCAGCGTCTCGGCCGCCAGGGTGTTCTCGCTCACCACGCACACGAAGCGCTCCGGGTTGAGCGCCCGGTCCACGGCGATCACCGGCGTGCCCGACTCCATCAGCCCCGCGTAGAACGTGTCCTCGGGCGGCAGCGCGCTCGCGACGATCAGCGCATCACAGCGCCGCGCGCGCAGCATCAACGCCAGCTCCCGCTCGGTGTGCGGCTCGTCATCCGAGCCGACGATCAACAACTGGTAGCCCTCGCGCCGCGCGCCGTGCTCGAACAGCTTGGCCAGCCGCGCGTAGCTCACGTTCTCCAGGTCCGGAACGATGAGGCCCAGGGTGCGGCTGGCGCCACGCCGCAGCGCCGCCGCCTGGGCGTCGATGCGGAAGTTGTGGTGCTCGACCACCGCCATCACCCGAGCCGCCGTCTTGGCGCTGATGCGTCGGGCCTCTGCCTGCCCGTTGAGCACGTAGCTGGCCGTGGTCCGCGAGACCCCCGCCAGGCGAGCGATGTCCGTCAGTGTCATCATGACTTCCCGCGCAATGAACTCCCCAACCCGCCCCCATGCCACCCCGAAATTTTCGGGGGGCTCCCACCTATTCTACCCTAAAGGGTGACACGATTCAGCACTTCCATTATAAGCGGCAAAACAAGGAGACCGCAATAGATGCTAATGCTGACACGAGAGGACGTCCAGCTCGGTTGTCATGCCGCGGACTGGAGGGGGGCCTTGGCTCAAGCAGCGGCGGCACTGGTCGACGCGGGCCGGGTCTCGGCGGAGTACGGGGAGGGGTTGCTCGCCCGTGAGTCCCAGTCCTCCACCTACCTCGGCAAGGGGATCGCCATTCCGCACGGCACGCCGGAGAGCCGCCGCTACGTGCGCTCCACGGGCGTGCGCGTGCTGCAGTTTCCCGCGGGCGTGCCGTGGCATGACGGCTCGCGCGTCAACCTGCTGGTGACGATCGCCGCGCAGTCCGACGAGCACCTGGACATCCTGCGCCAGCTCACGCACGTGCTGGACCGGGAAGGCGTGGCCGAGTCCCTGGCGCGCGCGACGAGTCCCGACGAGGTCATCGCCACGCTCTCGCGCCAGCCGGTGACGGCGAAGCTCGACGCCCAGACGCTCAGCCTGGGCCTGCCCGTGAAGGACCGGTGGGAGCTGGCGCTCGCCGCCGCGGCCCGGCTGCGCCACGCGGGCTGCGTGGACGCGGGCTTCGTCGCCACCATCGCCGGACAGCCCCCCGTGTCGCTCGGCCAGGGACTGTGGCTCGTGGTCGGCACCTCGGGCGTGCGCGCCCCCGCGCTCGCGCTGGCCACGCCGGACAAGCCCCTCCGGGACGAGGCCGGAGACGTGGCGGGCGTCTTCTGCCTCGCCGCCCAGGGAGACGCGCACCGCGCCCTGCTCGAGCGGCTCGATGGGCTGCTCGCCCACGGCGAGGGCGCGCGGCTGCTCGGGCTGTCCGCGGAGGCCGTCCTGTCGCGGCTCGCGGGCGAGTCCGCCCAGGCGCGAACGGCCCGCGTCCGTCTGCTCAACGCGCATGGCCTGCACGCCCGGCCCGCCCAGGCGCTCGTCCAGGTGGCGCGGGAGCAGACGCTGCCCGTGCGCGTCCGCCTGCTGGAGGGCAACGGCGAGGCGGTCTCCACGACGAGCCTGAGCAAGGTGCTCGGCCTGGGAGCACGCCGCGGCCAGACGCTCGTGTTCTCCGCCGAGGGCGAGGGCGCCCCCCAGGCGCTCTCCGCCCTGGTGGACGCGGTGCGCGGCGGGCTCGGGGAGCCGGTGACGCCCCTGAGCGAGGCGCTCGAACAGGCGCCCGTCCCCCTCGCCCCCCGGAAGGAGCCCGCCGCCGCGCCGCCCGTGGACGAGCCCCTGACGGCCGTGCCCGCCGCGCCCGGCATCGCGATCGCGCCCGCCTACGTGCTGCGGCCCCCGGAGTTCCGCTACGCCGAGCGCGCCCAGGACGCGGCGCGGGAGCGGAGCCGGCTGGACAAGGCCCTGCTCGGCGCGCGGCAGCAGCTCTCCGCGATGGTGCAGCGCACCGTGGGCAACGAAGTCGCCCAGATCATGTCCATCCACCTGGAGATGCTGGAGGACCCGGCCCTGAAGGATCCAGCGCTGGAGGCCATCGGCGAAGGCGCGTCGGCGGAGGCCGGCTGGTGGAGGTCCGTCGAGACCGCGGCGCGCGTCCAGGAGTCGCTGGCGGATCGCCTGCTGGCCGAGCGCGCCGCGGACCTGCGGGACGTGGGCCGGCGCGTGCTCGGACTGTTGTGCGGGGTGGAGCTGCCCACGCCCCCCGAGCACCCCTACATCCTCGTGGCCGAGGACGTGGGGCCCTCGGACGTGGCCCGGCTGGACACCGCCCAGGTGCGTGGCCTCGTCACCGCGAAGGGTGGAGCCACCTCGCACAGCGCCATCCTCGCCCGGGCGCTCGGCATCGCCGCCGTGGCGGGCGCGGGCGAGGGCGTCATGGCGCTCGTGTCCGGCGTGGAGCTGATCGTCGACGGAGAGCTGGGCCGGGTGGTCGCCGCGCCGAGCCCCACGCGCCGCGAGCGCACCGAGCGGCGCATCGCGGAGCAGGAGACACTCAAGCAGGCGGCCCACGCGCGGCGCCACGAGGAGGCGCGCACCCAGGACGGGCACCGCGTGGAGGTGGCCGCCAACCTGGGAAGCACCGCGCACGCCGCGGATGCCGTGGAGCGCGGCGCCGAGGGCGTGGGCCTGTTGCGCACCGAGTTCGTCTTCATGGCGCATCCCCAGGAGCCCGATCTGGCGACGCAGATCGCCGAGTACAGCAAGGCGTTCGACGCGCTCGCGGGCCGGCCGCTCGTGGCGCGCACGCTCGACGTGGGCGGGGACAAGCCCTTGTCGTACTGGCCCATGCCCCAGGAGGACAACCCGTTCCTCGGCCTGCGCGGCATCCGCCTGACGCTCACCCGGCCCGAGGTGCTGGAGACCCAGCTGCGCGCCCTGCTCACCGCGGCGGGGACGCGCCCGGTGCGCATCATGTTCCCCATGGTGAAGGACCTCGAGGAGTTCCGCGCGGGCAAGGCCCTCTTCGACAAGGTGCAGGCCCAGGTGCGGGCCGCCGACGTGCAGCTCGGGGTGATGATCGAGGTGCCCTCGTGCGCGCTGCTCGCCCCGACGCTCGCGAAGGAAGCGGACTTCTTCTCCATCGGCACCAACGATCTCACCCAGTACACGCTCGCCATCGACCGCGGCCACCCGCAACTGTCCGCGCAGTCCGACGCGCTCCACCCCGGCGTGCTCCAGCTCATCCGCATGACGGTCGAGGCCGCCCATGCCGAGGGCCGCTGGGTGGGCGTGTGTGGCGAGCTCGGCTCGGATCCCCAGGCCATCCCCGTGCTGGTGGGCCTGGGCGTGGACGAGCTGTCCGTGAGCAGCCGCCGCGTGCCCCTCGTGAAGGCCCGTGTCCGTGAATTGACCCTGTCCCGAGCGCGCGAGCTGGCGCGACTCGCCCTCCAACAACCCACCGCCGCGGCCGTCCGCGAAGCCCTGGAGAACGCGTGATGGCACGCATCCTCACCCTCACCCTCAATCCCGCCCTCGATCTGACCGTCCGCGCCGGAGGCCCCCTGCGGCTCGGCGAGGTCAACCGCACCGAGAGCACCCGCATCGACGCCGCCGGCAAGGGCATCAACGTGGCGCGCGTGCTCGCCAAGCTCGGCCACGACGTCACCGTCTCCGGCCTGCTCGGCGCCAACAACGAGACGGACTTCGTGCGCGCCTTCGACGCCTGTGGCCTGCGCGACGCGTTCATCCGCGTGCCGGGCGAGACGCGCATCAACATCAAGCTGTCCGAGGCCGGCGGGCGCGTCACCGACCTCAATGGTCCCGGCCTGCGCATCCCCGCCTCCGCGCTGCAGGCCCTGTTCGCGCGGCTGGACACGCTGTTGGCCACCGGGCTCGACGCCGTCGTCATCTCCGGCAGCCTGCCGCAGGGCGTCCCCGTGTCGACCCCCTCGGATCTCATCACCCGTATCCGCGAGCGCCGGTGCCGGTCTGGCTCGACACCAGCGGAGCGGCCCTCGTGTCCGGACTCGCCGCGAGGCCCTCGGGCGTCAAACCCAATGATCTCGAACTGGCCGACTGGGCGGGGCATCCGCTCGACACGTACGAGGCCCGGCTCCGAGCGGCGCGGCGGCTGCATGACGATGGCATCGCGGACGTGCTCCTGTCCCTGGGTTCCGAGGGCGTGCTCTGGGCCTCGGACGGCGCCGCCCTGACCGCCACGCCACCTCCGGTCTCCGTCGTCAGTACCGTGGGCGCGGGGGACACCCTGCTGGCCGGCACGCTGCATGGCGTGTTGTCCGGCTGGCCCCGCGAGCGCGTCCTGCGCTTCGCCACGGCGCTCGCCGCCGAGTCCGTGCGGCACATCGGCGTCGGCGAGCCCGACGCCGTGGACTTCGAGCAGCTCCACCAACACACCCTCGTCCAAAGCCTGTCCGTGGATCCGAGCGCCGGGGAGACGCACCCATGAACGTGATTCTCATCACGGCCTGCCCCAGCGGCGTGGCCACGACCTTCCTGGCGGCGCGGGGGCTCGAGCGCGCCGCGGCCCAGCGCGGCTGGAAGACGTCCGTGGAGATGCACGGACAGCTCGCGCCGCTCGTCCCCGTCGACGCGGCCACCCTCGAGGCCGCCCAACTCGTCGTCGTCGCGGCGAGCGCTCCGGTGGACCTCGCGCGCTTCGCGGGCAAGCGCGTCTTCCAGGCGCCCATCTCGGAGGCACTGCCCGACCCGCGCGCGTTCCTCACCCGCGCCGAGGCCGAGGCCCGGCCGTGGAGCCCCACGCTCCCCGCCAACAGCGTGCCCCCCTCCCCGCGGCCACCGCGGGCTCACCGCGCATCGTCGCCGTCACCGCCTGTCCCACGGGCGTGGCCCACACCTTCATGGCGGCCGAGGCGCTGCTGCAGGCCGGACGTGGACTCGGCTATCCGCTGCGCGTGGAGACCCAGGGCTCGGTGGGGGCGCAGGACGCGCTCACGGCGGAGGAGATCCGCGCGGCGGACGTGGTCATCCTCGCCTGTGACATCGAGGTGGACCCCTCGCGCTTCGTGGGCAAGCGCGTCTTTCGCACCTCCACGGGCGCCGCGCTGAAGAAGTCCACACAAACGATCCGCGAGGCGCTGGACAAGGCCACGGTGATCGAGGGCGCCCAGGGCGAGCGGGCCGCGGCCCCCGCCAGCAAGGACGGCCAGCGCGGACCCTACCGGCACCTGCTCACGGGCGTGTCGTTCATGCTGCCCATGGTCGTCGCGGGCGGCCTGATCATCGCGCTGTCCTTCGTCTTCGGCATCGAGGCGCTTCAAGGAGAAGGGCACGCTGGCGGCGGCGCTGATGGACATTGGCGGCGGCGCGGCGTTCAAGCTGATGGTGCCGCTGCTCGCGGGCTACATCGCGTACTCCATCGCGGACCGGCCCGGCATCGCGCCCGGCATGGTGGGCGGCTATCTGGCGAGCACCCTGGGCGCCGGCTTCCTCGGAGGCATCGCCGCGGGCTTCGTCGCGGGCTACGGGGCCCAGGCCCTGAGCCGCTACGTCAAGCTGCCCGCCAGCATGGAGGCGCTCAAGCCCATCCTCATCATCCCCCTGGTGGCGAGCCTCGTCACCGGACTGGTGATGATCTACGTCATCGGCGAGCCCGTGGCCGCGCTCCTGTCTTCCGTCACCACGTTCCTCAAGACGATGAACACCGGCAACGCGCTCATCCTGGGGGCGCTGCTGGGCGCGATGATGTGCTTCGACCTCGGCGGCCCCATCAACAAGGCGGCGTATGCCTTTGGCGTGGGCCTCATCTCGGAGAACACCTACGGGCCCATGGCCGCCATCATGGCCGCCGGCATGGTGCCGCCCATCGGCATGGGCATCGCGAGCCTGCTCGCCCGCAACAAGTTCTCCGAGCCGGAGCGCGACGCGGGCAAGGCGGCGCTGGCGCTCGGCCTGTGCTTCATCTCCGAGGGCGCCATCCCCTTCATGGCCAAGGATCCCTTGCGCGTGATTCCCGTCAGCGTGCTCGGAGGAGCCATCACCGGCGCCATGTCCATGTTCTTCGGCGTCCAGCTCATGGCGCCCCACGGGGGCCTCTTCGTGCTGCTCATCCCCCACGCGGTGAACCACGTGCTCATCTACCTGCTGTCCATCATCGCGGGCTCGCTCGTCATCGGCGTCGGCTACGCGCTGGTGAAGACGGGCAAGGCGGAGCTGCCCGGAGCCACGAAGGAGTCCTCCCCGGCCGTGGGCAAGAGCGGCGCGGCGGTCGGCTCGAACTGAGCGCGGGCCGTCACCGGGGCGCGGAGGCTTCGGCCGCGCCCCGCCCCCCACGCCACCACACGAGCGCGCACCCGAGCGTGAATCCCACGAGCGTGCCCGTCATGGTGGTCCAGAACACCCACCAGATCCGCGCCTCCAGCGCCCTCATGGACTCGAAGTGCGACAGCCTCCACGCGAGCCCCGCGCAGGTTCCGATGAGCGTGGGCAGCAGCAGCCGGAGGAAGGCCGCCCACGAGCCTCGCGGTACGGGCTCCAGGTGCCGGTAGCGCCTCGCCATGTACCCGAGCACCCCGAGCGAGCCGACCGCGGACGAGAGGTACTGGAAGACGTGGGCGAGCGACAGCTCCCAGCTTCCCACGGAGACGCGGATGCCCAGGTAGAGCACGTTCGCGGGCCACATGTCGCGATGGGTGAAACCATCCCAGAGCAGGTGCGTGGCGGCGCCCACCAGCAAGGCCCCGAGCACCGTGGCCCACACGAGCACGGTGCGAGGAGGGGGCTCGAGCCGCACGAAGCGGCCCCACTGAACCCCCGCCGCCTCGGGGAGGGCCTGCCTCAGCGCGGGCAGGACGAACACCTCCAGCCACACCAGCACCCCGAGCCCCATGGGGAGGCAGTACAGGAAGAGGCCCGGAACGGTATGCGCCACCCGGCCCCATCCCTCCGGCACGTAGATATAGGAGAAGTCCGGGGAGCAGGCGCCGACGACGAGCGCGGTGCGCACCCAGCCGCTGGGAACGAACCGGAAGAACGGCAGGACCGCGGCGGCGTGCGCGGGCAGGGTCACGGGCATGTCAGGCGGCGTCCGTGCGGGACGGGGCGTCCTCCGCCCCATCGGGTTTCCAGGGCCATACGCGGGGAGCGATGCGCGCGTAAAGCAGGAACAGGGCCTCGCCCTCCCCGTGCTCCGCGCAGACCCGGGAGGCCTCTCGCAGCAGCGCGCTCGGCCCCAGCGATCGCCCGGACCTGCGCAGCATCTCGCGCAGCTCCCCGGGCACCGCCGCGAGGATGCCCTCCTTGGTGAGCCGCTCGTCATTGGCCTCGGCGCACAGCTCCAGATGCCGCGCCAGCTCGGCCTTCAACCGCGCGTCGTACCCGAAGACGTACGCGCACATCTGGAACAGCTCCGAGCCCGCCTCCGTCATCAGGTCCGACTGCTCTCGCGCGAAGCCCGGCTCGCCCGCGGCGCGCCACAGGCCGTCCCACCGCGCCTGTGATGCCCGGCGCGCATACAGCGCCCGGGCCGTGAGGTAGCTCTGCATCGAGTCATGGAAGAAGCGCACGTGCGTGGGCACCGGGCCCGGCCGCGCGTCCGCGGGCACCAGCAGCCCCGCGTCCAACAGCCCCCGCAGCTTGTGCTCGTCCGGACTGTCCCGGAAGACGATGAGCCGGCTGCGGTGCTCCCAATAGCTGTCCAGGCACAACGTCTCCGCGAACGCGAGCATCTCCGAGGTGGCCGCGTCGTCCGGATCGCGCTTGAGCAGTCCCGCGAACACGGAGCGGTAGAGATTGATGACGCTGTCCACGCCCCCGCCTCCGAAGCGCAGCGCCAGGCGCACCAGCAGCGGCACGTAGGTGCCATCCCCCCCACGCCCCCGGCAGATGCGTTGCAGGGCGCCGGAGAGCACCTGGGGCTGTCCCTTCTCGTCCGGGTACGCGGCCTGGAAACGCGCGAGCCCCGCCTCGTCCAATCGCTTGGGCTCCACCGCCATCCAGCGCAACGAGTGGGACATCGCCAGGCGGTACGCCTCGTTGGGTCGGGCCGACAGGAGCAGGGGCGCATGCAGCCCCATCTCACGCTCCAGGTAGCGGCGCAGCGCCTCGGGCTCCACCCGCGACTCGGTGAGGCCGTCCAGCACGAGGAAGAAGTCCCCCGACTCGAGCAGCGCGTCGCGCAGCTCCTCCGGCAGGCCCAGGTCCTGCAACGCCTCCTTCGCCGCGCTCTCCAGGTCCTCCGCCGCGGGGTCGATGAAGACGGGCAGGGGCGAGGAGGGCTTCTGCTCGAAGCGCTCCAACGACAGCCGCACGAGCTGGCGCAACAGGGCGCTCTTGCCCCGGCCTCCCGCGCATTGGAGGAGCAGGTGGGCGCGCTCGTGCGTGAGCAGCAGGCACAGCTCCGCGGCGGTGCGCTCGGAGGAGAGGGCGGCACGCCGGGCCCCGCGTACTCGACGACGTGCGCGGAGAGGTCCACGAACACCTCGCCATTGGCCTGGGCCGAGGCCACGTCCACCCGGCGGCGCACCTGCCGCACGTGCGTGGCGAAGAAGCGGCGGCGGAAGGCGGGCGAGCGCAACAGCGGCGCGGCGGCCCAGGAGAACGGGTGGGTGAAGACGAGCTTGCGGAACACGGCGGGCGACAGCAGGCCCAGGCACGCGCACAGCACGACCTCGGCGCTCACCACGCCCACCACCGTGGGCAGGTGGATGCGCAGTCCGCTCAACAGGCCCAGCACCTCGCTGCCCCCCGCGCCCACGAGCGACACGCCGTAGCCCAGCAGGGGCAACCACCGGCGGGGCGCGGCCGAGGGACGCAGGAGCACCAGGGGCAGCAGCAAGAGCAGCGTCAAGGCGACGCACGCGAGCGCGGTGCGCACCCACACCTGATCCAGCAGCGGCACGCCGAAGGGCACGTGACGGAAGGTGGCGGTGAGCCGCGAGCCGTTCTCCACCTCGAGCGAGGACACCTGGAGGTCATAGAGGTGCTCGGTGCTCCCCGGCGGCTCCGTCCATTGGAAGAGCAGCCCCTCGGGCTCGACGAACCGCCGCAGGCCCTGCCCCACCAGATGGGCGTTCTCGTCGCGCACCTCGATGCGCAGGCCGCTCTCCAGGCCCTTGGCTCGCGCGAGCCCCGGCCAGTCCACCTCCAGGGACGAGAGCGCCGCCCCCGCCTCGGGCGTCCCGGTCATCTGGACCGCGCCCTCCGCGCCGCGCTCCAGGACAGCACCGCCCTCGAAGCCCACCTCCACGCGCCGCACCTCGGAGGCGGGAGCCTGCACGTAGCTGCGCGGGGTGCTGGCGATCCAGAAGCGCTCCGTGCCCGAGATGGGCCGCACGTCACCCAGGCCCACGCCCTCGAGCACCAGGGTGAGGGAGAGCCCCTCCGGTCCGAGCCGCAGCCGGTGCAAGCGCGTCTCCTCGTCCGAGACGAACCACACGCCGTGCGCATCCCACGCGCGCGCGACCGGAGCGCGCAGGTTCGTCGGGTCCGAGGCCGTCACGACGAGCGCCGAGCCCTTCATGGACAGCAGGCGGACGAAGCCGTCGCGCGACACGATCCACGCCTGCTCCGCCGACACCGGCAGGAGCGCGTCCACGTCGGAGAATGACTTGCTGCGCGCCAGCTCATCCCCCGTATCACCCAGGCGGTAGACGCGGTGCGCGTCGCGAGCCCACACGGCACCCTCCGGGGAATGCTCGATCGAAGGAGAGCCCTCCACCTCCACGCCAGAGCCCACGGGCCCCTCGGGCGTCACCATCTTCAGCGAGAACATCGGGAGCGGGGTCGCCGAGGTCCCCGGGGCCTTCGCGGCCTGGGCGGAGGGGGCCACCAACCAGAGCGAGTCGCCGCCCTGATGGGCGAAGGGCCGCCGGAGCGTGTCGGGGAGGGGCGGTGGGGACACCACGCTCTTGCCGGCCGCTCCCTCCAGACCCATCTGGAGCAACCGGGGCGCCGTCTGTCCGGAGGGATCCACCACCCAGACACGCTGGGCCCGCGAGGTGGGAATCAAATCCCTCACGTCGCGCGTGCTCAGCGGTCGAGGGTTGAACTTGGATTTCGCCTGGAGATCCACCTGGTGGAGGTTCTGGTCGAGCACGAGCCAGCCCTGCCGCCCATCCCCCACCGGCACCAGCGTCGCCCGGCCCACGGCGGCGGAGACTTGTCCCGGGATGGACAGGGCCACCGCCTCCACGCCTCCCGCCGTGTCGATGACCCAGAGGGTCTTCGCGGTGAACAAGGACACGGCCCACAGTCGCTCATGGCCCTCGGAGGGCGCGAGCACCAGTTCCTGCGAGGGAAGCGCGTCGATGCGCTGGAGCGAGCCCCGGTGATCCACGCTGTACACGGCGTTGGCCCGCCCGGCCTCCGGCGAGACCACCTCCACGTGCACCCAGGCGCGCTCGGGGTCCGCCGAGGGGATGACGTCCACCACCCGCGCGCTCTCGTCCCCGAGCTTCACCGACAGCTCGCCGCCGTCCGCGTCCACCAGCCCCAGCCCGGCCCGCTGGGGTGTCCAGGCCCAGACATGGTTGCCATGTCCGCAGGGCACCAGCCGGCTGGCCCGGGAGAAGGGCCGCACCCAGTACCCCTCGACCGAGGCCTCCACGGGCACGGGAACCCGCTCGCTCCGGGCGCAGCCCACGAGACCCAGGAGCACGGCGCTCACGAGCCACGGTGCCCGACGAAGCAGGCTCCGCCAGGAGAATCCAGCGCGGGGGGAAGTCTTCATGGGGGCGGCCCTCCGTGACACCGGAGAATCCAGGCGCCGATGCCCGGCCTCCCGCGACGCACCACATTGTGCCACAGCGGAGCGCCACGGCGGGCTCGCCTCCCAGGGCCTTCACCAGCCAACACTTCGAGGCCCCGCGGTCGGAAAAGAATGAAGGGGTGGGTGGTGCACTCCCCGGGGGGCGACCCATCTTCCGCGCACGGTTATGACCAGGAGACCCGTGTCTATGCGGCTTGTCGCTTCCTTGTTGTGTCTTGGACTGCTGTCCGCCCCGGGTGTCGCGCGGGCACAATCCTCGCAGTCGACGGAGGACTCGCCTCCCCTGCTCGCCCAGACGGAGCCCATCCCGGCGGCGCCGCCTCCTCCCGAGTATGTCCCCCCGCCCCCGCCCAGCCAGGGGCCCGCGGAGGCCCCCGCCGAGCGCGCGGCGCGCTACAGCCGCTTCTCCAGTGGCGAGGGCGGCCTGCTGCTCATCTTCACCGAGCTGCTCAGCGGCGTGGTGACGGGTGGCATCTACGGCCATGCGCTCGGGACGCAGAACGGGGCGTACGTGGGCGGAGTCGTCACCGGGTTGACACTCGGCACGGCGGCGGCGGTGTACCAGTACTACGTGCCGGTGGAGCGCAACGAGTCGATGCTCGCCGCGGGCGGCGCGGCGCTCGGCTTCCTGGCGGGCTTCGGGTACGGCACCACGCAGAAGCTCAGCGACACCAGCCGAGCGGTCACCGCCCTGCTCACCACCCAGCTGGGCATCATCGGCGTGCTCGCGGCCACCGCGCCCTATGGGGACGTGAGTGATGGGGACACGGCGCTCGTGGGGATGAGCGCGCTCTACGCCTTCGTGCTCACGGGGCTCGTGCAGTCCACGTTCGTGCTCGCGGACGACCGGGACATCGATCTCACCCCGGCGCTGGTGGCGCCCCTGATTGGCATGGGCGTGGGCGGCCTGCTGGCGGTGCCCTTCGAGCTGTCGCCCGGCCGCGTCTTCAAGCTCACCGCGCTGCCGTTGGGTGTGGGCGCGGTGCTGCTGGTGGTGGGCACGGCGCTGGCGGATGGCCCCGCCGTGCCGCTGTCCGCGCTGGGCGGCGTGGCGGCCACCTTCGTCATCACGCTGCTGGCCACGGCCGAGCCGCCCACGGAGTACCCACCCTCGCGGACCGGGCCGGGGCTGCGCTCCACGCGCTTCCAGGCCATGCCGGTGCCGGTCATCATGCGCAACCGCAATGACTCGATGACGGCCGGCCCCGGCATGCTGCTGCGCTTCTAATAGGCGCGGGAGCGCACCCTGGCGGAGGGCGGGCATGCCCTCCCCCTTGTCTCGTGGGAAGGGCCCTCGTCTATCCTCGCGGGTCGTTTCCACTTGGAACATGCCGCTGCGGGTGGGCGGCGCCCACGTCCCGCTCTACCTCCACCGGAAGCTGGCGCTGGCCTCGGTTCCGCTCACGGGCGAGGAGTGGCGCACGCCCCTGGCGCGCTCCTACGGGGGGTTCTGCGAGCGGCAAGGTACGCCGGGCGACTGCCTGGAACTGTTCAGGGACGGGCCGGGCCTGGATGGCGAGGACAAGCGCGACCTCGCCCTGGCGCTCTCCGTGAATGCGGCGCTGGAGTCCCGGGACACGCAGCTGCGCGGCATGTTCTCCACGGCACAGCTGTGGACGACGCTGAGCCTCACCCTCATTGGATACATGGCCCTGATCGTGGCGCCGAGCCCGTTTCCAAAGGCGTCGCCGCCGCACTGGCCGTGCTCATGTGGGGCTATCTCGGGTGGGAACTCTTCGAGCTGGTAGAGGCCCGGTTCCAGCTCAGGGAGGAGGCGGCGGAGGCCAGCACGTTCGCGGAGTTGCGCGAGGCGGGGGACCGCTTCGGCAAGGTCATCGGGCCCAACAGCGTGCGGGTTCTCCTCCTGCTGGGCACGGCGGCGGTGGGGGAGACGGCGGCGCTCGTGTCCAAGGCCCCACCACTGCCGGGCTTCGCGAAAGCCGCCGGCGCACTCAAATCCCAGGCCGGCATCCGAGACGTGCTCACGGCCATGCAGGAGGCGGACAGGGTGAAGGTCGCCGTGGCCGAGGGAACCTTCAATGTCGTCCTGCCCGCCAACGTCGTGAGCATGGCGGTGAACGGGCCCTCGAAGTCCGAGTATGCCCGGCAGCGACAAATAGAGGGCCGACCTGTCGGGACAGCTTTCAACGATGCGAGGAACGCACGAGTAGAGTCCAAAGTGGTGTTCTCCGGCTGGCTACCGAGCACGAGTTCAATGCATTCAAGTCTCTCTTCGGGAGGTGATATGGAACCCATGAGTCTGGAGGTGTTGCTGGAACTCGTCTCTGGCGACATCGTTGGTATGAAGCGCCATCAGGAAGTTCTGAGGACACTTCTCTCCAGCCCAGCCGGTGAGTGGCGGGATCTCCGGCGACTCGACCCGACAGACGCGCTCGCAGCGGAGTGCCAAAACTACTCTCCGGACGTAGGTCCAAGGGTTCTCGATGGTCTCCGGCTAGCGTGGACGCCCCATCCGGATGAGCCGTCAGACAGTTCTTACTGCCTCATCCTGTTCTTCTACGGCCGAGACGGGCTGATATGGCACTCCCTGGCCATCTTCAACCGCGACACGCTGTAATGGGTCATCTTGTAGGGCGAGGAGTGGAGTCGCGCTCGTTGCTGCGGCACCTCACCCTGTTGCCGGAGAGGTGCGGCTCGGGCGCGATGCTCCCGCTGCCCTTAACCCTGCTGTTGGAGGTGGACTTCTTGCCGATCTCCTCAGCTCGCAACTGACTACGTCTTCACGCTGGTATGCGGCCCTGGCGTCATCCGGCGTCCGAACTCGTCTCGCCGACCTTTGAGGAGCAGGCCGCGAAGCGAGAGATCGCGCTGCATCAGCAGCTGGCGCAGATGTAGCAACAGTTCGGTCAGCTCAACCTTAAGCTCAACGAGATGACCGCTCTGAACCAGCTTCATCGAAACCAGGTGGCCCAGCTCCAGAAACAGCTCGCGGACGAGAGCGGCAAGACTGCGCTCACCGGGCTCTTCGCGGGGCTCGCTGGTGCCGTGATCGGGGGCGCACTGAAGAACTCCCAGAACAACGGTGATGGCGAGGACGAGGACACATAGTGATGGGTGCTCGAGAATCCCCGCGATGATGGATCCCGCTGCCATGTGCCGCCAGTGGGCTCGCCCCGGTTACGTGGCTCTCCCGCAGTTTGTGTGCAGGCCCCGGGCGTTCGGCTGGCCGCACGAGAGAAGCTTGCCTGCCCGCAGCGGGTGGAGCACATGAAGTGCGGGAGAGCCACAAAACCGGGGCAGGCGCAGATCGCCAGCGCACCGTGCCCCTCGGAAACGTGACCTTTCCGTAAAGGGCCGAAGGGCTCTGGAGGACATGGCTCGCGGGCCGTTTTCATCCCTCGCGGAGACAACGCTTGAAACTCTGAATAGAGGACAAGAGGTCCTCGCGAACAGGGTCGTTTATAGGAAGCTCATTTCCGGGTTGGGCAAAAAATGTCTCAACGCCCTGTAGAATAGATTTGCAGAGTTCTGTGGACTCGGCTTCGCCAAGTTCTGTCGTTCCGCAACGAACTGAGATACGCCCCCGCTTGGACTTCTTGAACCAAACGGAAAAAGAGGAGTCCGCTCCGACGAACTTGTGCTCAGACTGAGCGCCCCTCAATAAAGTCTCCAATCCATAGAGAAGCTCCTTGATGGCAATGGCCAGCATCATTGCCTGATCCGGGGTCTTTCCACGCGACGTGCAAGTTCCTTTTCCCCCGCGAAGGTCATGTGCCCAAGATCAAATCCTGAGCGCTCTGAGGTCATCTGCTCGTCGATCCATTCACACTGAAATGCGACCATTTCATCCGCCTCCCTTGATAGGAAACATGGTAATGACCCGATTCGCATCATCCGAGTCCACCACAACTTGAACCAGCTCTCTCCTCCCATTGAGCTTTATCTTCATCTGGAATGATTGGATACGGTCGCCGGGCCGTGAGATACGAGTTCCATTTTCGATAATCTCCTCGGCTGCCTTCGTCAGTTGCTGGCGGGTTGTTCCCGACGCAAAGAGATCACCCGGACCCTTCGGGTGATTGCCTGTAATGTGCCTGGCCTCAATATGCTGCCAACCCTCCTTCAAATTTCCATCCTCAATCCGAGGGGGCGTTCTCTGGGGCGACCTCGAGTTCTTCGCTGAGGTCTCGCCGACTTTCTGGAGGATGATGGCCGTCCCCAGCCCACCCCGCAGAACAGTGGCCACCTTGCCGACGGGCACCACCAAACGTTCTACCACCAGCAAGCCCTCGGCCGAGAGGGACAGCACCGGCACGGTGGCCTCCAGCCCGCCCACCGCCCGTGTCAGCGTGCTCGTTGTGCCCCCAGCCGTGCCAAAAGTGACGATGAGGTGGGTCAGTAGTTTGGAGGTGGCCTTCACCTGCTCGCCACGAGTCATGTACCGGAAACGCTCGAGGTACTCGGGCGAAGAGGTGATGAGGGCCGCGACTCCCGCCGGCAGGTGTTGCAGCGCCGCGATGCTATCCAGCGGGCGCGTGAGCAGCTGGCCCATGACATGGTACAGCCCGACGAACGCCTCCTGCGCGCCATCCAGCGAGCGGCCGAGGTAGTCCGCGTCGTCGTACACCTCGGCCAGGGGGGCCCTTCCATGACGGGGCGCAGTTGCACATCCGCCTGCCGGAAGACCCACCCGCTGACGGTGTAGAAGCGCCCGAGTTCGAAGGAGCCCGCGCGAAAGGCGCCCTCCTTCCACTCCACCGGGCCCACCTTCTGCTGCGTGCGTCCGTTGCGCGTCCAGGCCGGTAGCCGTCCGGTCGCAGCACGACCATCGTCTTGAATCGCTCCACCCGGCGCAGCAGCTCCTCGCGGGAGACTTCCTCCCTCCAGCACCTCTCGCAGCAGGTGACAGACGGCCATACGCGGCGGGAACGCACCCAGCGTGACGGGCTTGTTCAACAGCACCGCCAGCACCCGGGTTGCCTCCGGGGGCGTGAGGGAGCGCCTCGCGGGGGCAGGTCGTTGACGTTGTCCAGGCCCGCGAGCAGCAGCAGGTACTCGAAGGCGTCCGCCTGCCGGCCCCACTGGCCACCGCGCGCACGGCCATTTCAGCCGGGCTCACCATGGCCACCTCCGTGCCCAGTACGCGCTCACCCCGTCGGCGGAGCAACCTCGCTGGTGCATTCGAACCCGGAGCCGCATACTGGGCGTCACCACGCACCTCGCCCACCAGCCCGGGCGCGGCACGCGGGTTGCGGTCCAGGAGCGCACCACGTCTCGCGGATGGAGTCACCGTGACGCAGCCGGTGGACAGCACGACAACTCCAAGCACCAGGGCCACCCACTTCCACGCCATCTCAGCGGGCATGGTCCACCCCCAGGCCCAAGGATGCGAAGGCGCCTGGGCGCAGTGTCCCATCCGGTGCCGGAAATAGCAGCATGCCACCCTGCCCCAACGCGTACAGCCACTCGCCAAAGCGCCTGCGCACTTCGCCCGAATACAGGTAGCCGCCGTCCAGAACCAGCATCGGCGTCAGTTGGGCGTAACTGTCTACGCCCGCGGCCTCGCCGCTCGGCAGCAATGCCAGCCCAGAGTCCTCCAGGCGCGGCAGGTAGTGCCACCCACCTGACATGGGAGGAAGCGGCGGCCTCATGGCTCCAGCAAGCGGGTCATCAGGCCGTTCCGCCTGGGAGAGAAACAGCAGCACTAGCAGCGTGGAAGTCATCAACCCCTCCGATGGGTCGCTCGCATTCTAGTACTACAGTTGGACCTGGATGCTGGGGGCCCTGCGGCGGTAGTGACAAAGTTTGGCGACGGCCTGATGGTGGCGCCGCCAGCGACTCCACCCCTGGATGAAGCTCCATGTGGGTCTCACCACCCAGCGGGCCAGACTCCTCAACAGGCGTCTCACTTCTTGAAGACTGAAGTGGATGAGCAGAGGCCCTGCCGCCGTCGAAACGCGCCCATGCGACTTCTTCGGTGCGGTGGGCCCAGGCGTTTTGGGACTTGGGTCTCCTCCTCGGGTGCATTGGCCCGGCGCGCGCAGCGGCCAGGAATGCATGGGCCACCGGCACAACATCATGTGGCGATTACCGGCCAGCGTTTACCGGCCGCTTCCACCATGGCCGCCAACGGCGTCGTGTCCGGTGCATGCACCGGTAGAGGGCCACCCCCTTTTTCAAGAAGCCCGTCTCATCCACCGCCAAGACGCCCCTCTCGCCCAGTCGCTGCCGGGCATACGTCAACACGTCGTCCCGGAGTGCCTCTTCGTCCCACTGCGCTCCATTGAGCAGATGTTGAAAGGCGTAGCTCTCGGACCCCTTCATCGAGCGCCTGGAGCCCTCCGTGGGCTTCGGTCTGGAGCTCGCCTCCACTCTGTATGGGGAGGTGAAGCTCGTCACCGTCAAGGCGTTGCTGCCCTCGGAGCTGGCGTACCTGCTGGAGCACGGCGCGGACGGCCAGGCCGAGCTGGCACGACGCTTCGCGCGGGACAGTTCACGGGCGTGGCGGGCCGGTTCACGGCACCGGCGGAGCGCCTGACCGCATCGCCCTCGCGAACGCTCACGCGACTCTGTACCTATGCCCTCGCAAACGAACACACCGCCGCGCTCATGCCGCCGCCAGAAAAGACGGCGCATGTGCTTCATGCGGTCCATCCATCACGGAGAGAAACTTCAAATGAATCATCGAATGGGTTTGCTGTGCTTCATGCTGTTCGCCACTGCCTGCGGTCCCGAGTCCGAACCCGCCACGGACGAGACCGGCAAGGCGCTCGCGACCGCCGAGCCGAAAGCCCTCGCCGGTCCGTTCGACAACACGACCCTCATCTCGTTCTGGGAGGGAAACAACTGCAGCCAGTCGCAGGCCGGCTGGACCTACTACAACTACACCGCGCCCATGATCATCCCCAACGACGGCGCCGTGGGTTGGATCAATGACGAAGCACGCTCCTTGAAGCTGGAATGGTGGGTGCCAGCTGGAACGATCATCCGGGTCTACAACAGCCCCTCGGGCAGCCATGACGATGACTGGGCGGAAATCACCATCCTGGGCGGCACCGATTATCTCTGCATCCCGTCCTTCCAGGTGCCGGCGAACTACCCGGGCAACTACACCGTCCGTTATTGCGATATGGGAGGGCTCGACGGCAAGGTTTCCCAGGTCAGGGCCCAGCCCTACGCCTTCAACGGCGACACCTGCAAGGGAACGTGGCGGACCCTGTAGCCGCACGGTCGCCAGGGATGGCGCGCGCGAGGTGGGCGCGGTCCGCTCACCTTCACACCACGCCCAGCAGGACATCCACCCGTTGGCGGTAGCTCCGGCTGAGCTTGAGGCACGTGCCGTCGCGCAGGATGACCTGGTACTCGCCGTGGAAGAGGGGACGCATCTCCCGCACCCGATGCACGTTGACGATGGTGGAGCGGTGGATGCGCACGAACTGGTGGGGATCCAACCTCGCCTCCAGTTTCCGGAGGGACTGGCGGAGCAGGTGCGTCCGTCCCCCCGCATGCACCTGGACGTAGTAGTCCTCGGCCTCCATCCAATCCACCTCACCCACGGGGAGGAAGGCCACCCGGCCGACCTCCTTGAGCACCAGCCGCTCCAGAGGGTGTGGCGCGCAGGGCGGTGGCACCAGGGAGGGGTGGCGAACGCCGCCCCGGGGTCATGCCCAGGAGCCCCACCAGCTGGCGCGCCAGCACCTGGATCCGCTCGCTCCGGACGTGCTCCTTGGCGCGGGCCAGCACCTGGGTGAAGCGCTCGTCATCAATCGGTTTGAGGAGGTAATCGAGCGCATGCACCTCGAAGGCCTTGAGGGCATGGGTGGTGGCCGCGGAGACGAAGATGATGGCGCCCGTGCGCTCGGACCCCGCCTCCCGCAGCACCTGGAAGCCATCCATGCCCGACATCTCCACGTCGAGGAAGACGACGTCGATGGGGTGTTGGCGCAGGAACCGGAGGGCCTCGGGACCACTGGCACACACGCCCACCAGTTCCACCTCGGGATCGTCGGCCAGCAGCAGCCCCAGTCCCTGGCGGGTCGCACGCTCCGACTCCACCAGCAGGACCCGGATGGGCTCCAGGGCGGTAGATGCCCCCCTCATGACTCCAGGGAGAGGCCAGCCTCCTCCAGGATGTCGCCACGTTGTTTCAGTGCCCCCACGGAAAGAACCACGCACGCCTCCTCGAATCGGGATCTGGCGGGTTGCTCTACGCGGACCGCGTGATGGCCGCGTGACGGGCGGGGCCCCGAGGGGTCGAAAGGAGTCGGGCGGAGGGAGCCCGCCCGCTCACCCTCGGTGTTGCGCAGGAAGTCGGCCACCTCGGCGAAGCGCTGATCGAGGAAGCGCCGCACCCCGCCCTTCACGCCCCGGGCATCCAGGGCCCGCTGCATGCTGCGCACCCAGGCATCCCGGTGGCCGAGGTTTACCGGCAGGTGGCCATGGCGCATGCGCAGGCGCGGATGGCCATGCTTCTCCATGTAGTGCTGGGGACCGCCGAGCCAGCCGATGAGGAAGAGGCCGAAGCGCTCCCGGGTGCCCGGCCCCACCTTGCCGTTCGCATCCAGCTCGTGCAGCCGGGCGAGCTCCGGCTCGTTCGCGTCCATGGCGTCATAGAAGGCCTCGGCGAGCGCTCGCACGCCGGTTTCTCCCCCAGGCGATGGAAGGGCATGTCCTCCATGCGGGGAATCCAGTCATCGTCGGCGTCGGGAAGGTTCAGCCCGACGGGCTTCATCTCGATGGGCATAGCGTTGTTCAACCGACTCTACCTCTGCGCCATTTCGGCGCGTCCCACAACCCCGGAGATAGGGCGTGGGCGTGGGCGGGCAACACACGCGGTATGAGTCATGCTCATGCGAGTGAACGCGGGCGGGGGGACGTCCCCCTCGAGGGGTGGACCTGGGAGGGCGGGTCTGGGCTAAGCTGCGCCCCCTCATGCGACGCGCGACGAGTCTCGGAAGCCTGGTGGTGCTGCTGTGGGCGGGGACGTCGGAAGCGGGGCCGTGGCGGGGGTACGCCTCGCTGAGCGCCGGTTTCGTCATCGACCATACCTCCGGAATCGGAGCCCGAGGAGGAGGGCTCCAGGCCTACGTGGGCGTGGAGACCCCCTTCGGGCTCTCCCTCGGCGTGGTGGGCGAGGGCGTGGAGACCTGGGGACGGCGCTTCCAGGGGCAGACGACCGAGCTGGACTACCTGTCGCTGGGAGGCGAATTGCGGCTGCGCTTCCTGCGTGACGGCAACGTGACGCCGTGGGTCGGACTGCGCGTGGCGCAGAGCCGCGCCACGCCCCTGACGCTGACGGACATGGGGACGGGCTCGCCGCAGCGCATGCTGCACTCGGGGTTGAGCACGGCGGTGCGGCTCGGCGTGGACGCGTGGCTGGGCGAGCACCTGGGCATCACCGCCTCCACGGCCTGGCAATGGTGCGACGTGCGCGTGGACAGCCTCGAGTCCGCCACCGCCGAGCCTGCGCCAAGCCGCTGCACTCCATCCTGCTCGGGCCCACGCTGCGCTTCTGAGCGGGCCCGCACGGGGCCTCAGAGCACCTTGCTGGCCACGGCGTCGAAGAGCGCGTTGGGCACCCACCGGGCCATTCCGACCGCGCGCGCCATGGGCCAGGGAAAGCCGTACACATCCTCCCCTCGCAGGATGGCCTGGCCCATGAGCTCCACGGCCGGCTCCGCCTCCAGCAGGAAGGGCATGGGGTGCTGGATGGCCGCGGTGATCTCCGTCTTCACGAAGCCGGGCCGGATGCAGGTGACGCGCACCCGGGTGCCGTGCAGGTCCACGCGCAGGCTCTCCAGGAAGGTGTCGAGGAAGGCCTTGGAGGCGGAGTAGGCGGCGTTCTGCGGAAGCCCGCGGCAGCTCGCCAGACTGGAGATGCCCACCAGGTGGCCGCGATCGCGCTCCACCATCCGGGGCAGCACCGCGGACAGCGTGGCCGCGGCCCCGGTGACGTTCACGTCGATGACCTTCCGGGCGTCCTCCCAGGGGAAGCTCCGGGCGTTGGTGGGAAAGCCCACGCCCGCGTTGGCCACCACCAGATCCAACCCACCACAGGCGTCATCCAGCTCGCGCACGCGCGCGAGCGTGACGTCCGCCTGGGAGACGTCCAGCTCCACGGGCTCGATGGTGGCGCCCACGGCCTTGCCCTGCTGGGCGAGCTCCTCGAGCCGGGACAGCCGCCGCGCGGCGGCGTACACCTTCACGCCCCGCTTGCCCAACCACAACGCCAGACCCCGCCCCAGACCGCTGGAGGCCCCCGTGACGAGAGCCGTCCGATAGCTCATCTCCGACATGTGCTTCCTCCTCGGAGGGAGGGCTTAACGTGGGGCCCGGTGACCGCCAACACCGCTCTCGCGCGGGGGCTCGCCAGAGCACACCGGTCGACATCTCGGCCGGTGGCGCCAGGAGCTACGGAATGACGAAGCCCGGGTTCGTCTTGAAGCCGGTGTTGATGATGTTCTGGGCCTCGGTGCGAGCGAAGTCACGCATGGCCTGGGTGGTGCGGAAGGCGCCCTGGAAGGCGTCACCGCTCGTGGTGTTGTTGCCCGGCTGGTAGGTATTCCCGGGGCTTTTTCTCGCGGCCCACGCGGGGACGGGCCCGACGGAAATCCCGTGCAAGACCCCTCAGGTTTTTGAGTCGGGTGACACCTCCCGGTGCTCTCCGAACGAGCTCCTCCTCTGAGGACGGGAGCAGGCAGCCCTGGCATCCGCATTGCTCTTTCAGCGCCCCGCGTTCCTCCTCCAGGAGATTCCATGCACTCGCCCCGGCTGCGCCTGCTCTTCGCTCGCACCCTCCGCGCCTCGCTCGCCTCCCCCCTGGTGCTCACGGGGTGTGGAATCGTCGAGCCACCGCCCACTCCCCCCATCGAGAACCCCACGCAGTGCGGAGAACCCCATCAGGAGCCGTGTCCTGGCGTGGACCTGACGGGCTACGCCCGGCCCGCTTGCAACCAGAGCTGGCTCTCGGTGAGTGGCCTCTCGCCCGCGGTCTCTCCGGACGCCGTGCAGTTGCGGCTCGTCGGCACGAGGATCCACTCCGGGACGTTCCCCCAGCGGGTGGTCTCGACCTCGGGCACGGCCTGTGCGACGGCCTCGGATCCATCGGCGTGCCAGTCCGCGCTGGAGCAGCTCAGCTCGACCCAGGGCTTCCGCGAGCGCTGCGAGCAGGCGTGCAGCGCCTACTACCTCGCGACGACCCGGGGTGACGAGGTGACCGCGCACACTTCCCTGGAGGCGCTCAAGAGCTTCCTCGGACCCATCGACACGACCCAGGAGGCCGCGCTGTTCGCCTTCGGCCAGGGGCTCGACATGAGCTGTGGGAACCTGGCATTCGGCGCGGTGAAGGCCAATCCCGACGGGAGCTTCAACGTCGTTGGCACCGAGGGCAACACCTGCGGACCCGGCACCAGCCTGTACCAGGTCATCCTGAAGGTCTCTCCGTCGGGAGACCTCACGAGGGAGAAGCGCACGCTGCTGCAGAAGGGCGATCCCAATTGCGCCGTGGGCCGCAGGCCGGACGGGTTGCACGCCGCGGCGAGCGTGGACTGCGACAGTGCCCTGGGCTGGCATTTCGCCCACGCCGCGCACCTGGAGGCGGCCTCCATCCAGGCCTTCCTGCGGCTGCGCGAGGAGCTCGCCCTGCACGGCGCGGACGAGTCCCTGCTCAACGAAGCCCTGGCGAGCGCCCTGGACGAGGTGATGCACACCGACGTGAGCACCCGCCCGGCGCGCCGCTTCGGTGCGACGCCTCCCCGGCTCCAGGTGGAAGCGCTGCCCCCGCGCTCCCTGTTCGAGGTGGCGCTGGAGAACATCGTGGAGGGCTGCACGCGCGAGACGTATGGCGCGCTGGTGGCGCACTACCAGGCGCTGCACGCGCGGGACGAGGAGATCCGCGGCGTCATGGCGCGCATCGCCGAGGACGAGACGCGCCACGCCGAGCTGTCCTGGGCCATCGATCGCTGGGCCCACGAGCGGCTGTCGGACGCGGAGCGCGCCACCCTGCGCGAGGCGCGGCACCGGGCCGTGGAGACGCTGCGCGAGGAGCTGGCCCATCCGCTGGACGCCCAGCTCATCGACGAGGCGGGCCTGCCTCCGCCCGAGGTCGCCGCGTCGATGCTGGCCTCGCTCGAGCGGGAGCTCTGGGCCTGAGCCCAGGCCACGGCTACTTCGCGGAGGCGCAGCGGCTGTCCGCGTAGTTGCCGGTGAAGGCCCCCAGCGTGGGCTTGTTCTTCGAGAGCGCCCACAGCTTCTTGCCGAAGTCCGTCAGGTTGGTGGGGCTGGTCCAATTGTCGACGGCGTTGAACTGGCCCGAGCTGGTCAGGTGGAAGGTGTCATCCCAGTTCGAGTTGGCGTGCCAGCCGAGGATGCCCACGCCGTAGGCCGGCGCGTTGTCGAAGCCCACCAGGCTGCCGGCCTTCAGGCGTGGCACGTCCGAGTCGGTCTTGTTCCAGCCCGTCTCGCCCACGATGAGCGCGAGCTTCTTGTCCTGCACGGACTTCAGGTACGCGATGAACTCCGCGGTGTGGGGCGAGCTGCCGCCAGCCTCGGCCCACGCGTTGTACATGTGGATGGAGAAGAGGATGTTGCACTGGCCCGACACGAGCTCCGGCCCGTAGCGGGGAATCAGATAGCCCGGAATGCCCCAGCGGTTCCACTCCTGCCCCGCCACGCCGCCGTCGATGACGATGATGTTCTCCGCGCCCGTGGCCCGGACGGCATCGCGCAGCGTCTTGTGCACGCCCAGGTAGTTCGCCTCCGTCTGTCCCCAGACGGGCTCGTTGAGCAGGTTGAACCAGACGTACGTGTTGCCCTTGTACTTGTTGGCCAACGTGACCCAGGCCTGCCGGGTCTGGTTCAGCTTCGTCGTATCGATGTCGTTCCCGCTCCATAAGTTGTCGTGGAACTCGATCATCACGACGATCTTCTTCGAGGTGTAGGCCTGGACGATGCGGTCGATCTTGTCGAAGTTGGGCTTGGACAGCTCACCCGACACGAGCCCCTTCGTGTTGAATTCCGGGTGGGCCAACTGCGCGCCATTGATGCGCAGGGTGTTCCACCCCCACTTGATGACCGCGTCGACCTGATTCTCCGTGTCGCGCTGGAAGAAGTCCCACCCGTCGAGGTTGGCGCCCACCGGATAGAACTTGTTCCCGCTCGGATCCACGATGTCCTTGCCGACGATGTAGAAGCGGCCGGTGGGATTGGCGACGGTGGCCTCCCCGGTTCCGAGCACCTCGTCCCCCGTCACCACGGGTGAGGGTTCACGCGCCGTCTCCACCTCGGGCCCGCCACAGGCCAGGAGGCCGAAGGTCAACAAGCACGCCATCTTCATCGGTCTGCGCATCATGGATTCTCCAGGGGTTCGGCCACGAGGGGCCCGGGGATGTGACGGAGCCCCGAGCAAACCCAGGGCCAAAAATGTTTTCCCGTCAATTCAAGGACTTGCCGCGCACCGTGTTTCTCGGATGCGCTCTGGTGAGGACAGGAGCTGTTCACTCGACAGGACAGGACCCCCGAGAAGCCCACACCGCGAGTGTCAGACGGCCGGGATAGAGAACAAGCAAGCAACCGCTGAACTCCCTTCCAGATGAGGCTTATGAGAAAACCTTCCCGTCCCCTCGCCGCGCTCCTGACCCTGCTCGCCGTGGGTTGTTCCTCGAGGGACACGGATGGGCCCGATACGGGCTCTCCGACCGATATGCCGACCCGGGGCGCCCCGTCCGGAGAGTCCCCGTTGGGCCTCGCTCCTCCCTCCGGGCTCGCGCTGCAGGCACTCGCCGAACTCGACACGGACTGTGACGGCCTGTCGGACGCCGAGGAGTGGAGCAATGTCTACGTGGGTGTGAAGCTCACGGACCGGAGCAAGCAGGACACCGACGGTGACGGCCTGCGCGATGGCGTGGAAGTGACCCGGACGTCCACCCTCAACACCCAACCCGAGTGCGTGCTCTCCTTCATCGCGGACGCGGATCCCTCGAGCCGCACCAACCCCACCAACCCAGACACGGACGGGGACGGCATCCTCGACGGTGTGGAGGATCGCAATCACAACGGCCGGGTGGACCCGGGTGAGACGGATCCCGCCAAACAGGACTCGGACGCGGATGGTCTGACGGATGGCGAGGAAGACGCCAACCACAACGGCCTGGTGGACCCGGGCGAGACCAACCCCGCCCAACCCGACACGGACAGCGACGGCCTGTCGGATTTCATCGAGCTCAAGACCAGCGGCACGGATCCGCTCAACGCCGACATGGACGGCGACACGTGCCTGGATGGGGCCGAGGACCGCAATGGCAACGGCATCCCGGACCCGGGCGAGACGAACCCGAAGAATGGCGCGGATTGCTCGGCGCCCAGCCCGGATACGGATGGCGACGGCCTCTCGGACGCGTTCGAGCAGGCGCATGGCACCGACTGGCGCAACCCGGACTCGGACTGCGACGGCCTGTTGGATGGACCCAACAAGAACGGCTTCCTGGGCGAGGACCTGAACGCCAACGGCGTGCGGGACCTGGGAGAGACGAACCCCACCCAGCGTGACACGGATGGAGACGGCCTGCTGGACGGCGTGGAGCGCGGCGTGGCCACCAGCGCGGCCCCCGTCACGACCTGCGGCTATGTCGGCGACGCGGACCCGTCCACCCAGACGAACCCCACCGCCGCGGACAGCGACGGCGATGGCATCGCCGATGGTGTCGAGGACTCCAACCGCAACGGCAAGGTGGACCCGGAGAGCGCAACCCGAGCGATGGCACGGACGGCACCAGCACCTCGCCCGAGGGTCAGGCCTGCGCCCCGCAGAACCAGCGTCAGGTGCTCTTCAAGGAGGACAGCGGCGGGGACATCCGCCCGGCGCTCCGCCCCACCTTCCAAGAGGTGAAGCCCATTTCCGTGGGCGGCGCCACCAAGGGATTCATTGGCTACGACAGCACCCACAAGGTGGCCTTCATCGCCTACAAGCGTGGCCGGGCGGGCACCTCCACCACGGTGGCGGGCGACGAGCTGTTCGTGCGGAGCCAATTGGCGCCATCGGTGACGGAGACCACCCAGCTCTTCACCACCTGGGACGGTCATCCCGCCGCGCAGGCCTTCTACGAGCAGTCGTCCACCGCCACCCTGAGCGCCTACACCAACGCGGTGGCCAGCCTGCTCGTCGGCACGGGGGCGGGAGTGCTCTCGGGCGGCACGGACGTCTCGGGTCCGTTCAAGCTCCAGGCGCAGTACGTGCACCGCTCCGACTCGAGCGTGCTCGTGGTGCTGGCCATCACCCCCAAGGCGCGCTTCGTGGAACCGGGGCTCTTCGTCATGGGCGACACCGCGGGTGGCACGGCGCTGGCCCAGTTCGGTGACGCGGACGCGGTGCGGTGCGAGACCTTCACCACCACGGGCAGCGGACCCACGGACTTCCTGTTCGTGGTGGATGACAGCGGCTCCATGGCCGCGTCCCAGGCCGCCCTGGGTAATGCGGCCAATGCCGTGGCCGCGCGGCTGGGCAACTCCCAGCTCGACTGGCGCATCGCCCTGGTGACCACCTCCTACGGCGCGACCTACAGCAACAACCGCAACGTCTTCCGGGGCTTCACCCGGGACATCAACCAGTTCAAGGCCTGGCTGGATCAGAACGCCGCGTGCCCGGACCCCGCGCAGGGCTGCTGGATTGGCGTCAATGGCATCGCCGATGAAGCGCACCTGAAGCCGGCGCGCAAAGCCGTCAACGACATGACCGCCGCCACCACGACGGACGTCAACAAGCGCTTGCGTCCCGGGGCCCGCCTGGTCGTCATCTTCTTCACGGACGTGCGCGATCAGTCCACGGACAATGCCGCGCCCGGGTCTGGGGACACGCTTCCGGAGTTCATCAACTACTTCAAGGGCGCCAACCCCACGGGCAAGGCCATCCAGTTGCACGGCATCATCTGCGATCCCGCCGAGAGCACCACCCGGTGCAACAGCGCGGAGGAGATCCTCAACCCGGTGCACAAGGACGCCATCCAGGCGCTGGGCGGCATCGTGGGCAGCATCCGCACCGCGACGGGCATCCAGTCAGCCATCAACGGCATCCTGGACAACGTGATTGTCTCCGCGGGTTACAAGACGCTCGAGCTGCCCATCGGCGCCTCCGTGCGCGTGGCGCTGGCGCAGGTGCGTGACGCCTCGAAGTGCAACCCGAATGACCTGCCACGCAGCCGCACGGATGGCTACGACGTGGACGGCCGCAGCCAGGCCCTGTCCTTCTACGGGGCGTGCCGTCCGCCCGACACGGGCACCACCCAGGGCGCCATCTCCTACCGTGCCTGGAGCGACGTCACGAGCAACCCGAATGGCAATCCGCCGCCCTGCTCCACCGACGTCTCCTACGACCCGGCCGATCCGGACTTCTGCCTGGGCACCCGCGTGTGCAACCGGCAGACGAACCGGTGCGAGTGATCCGAGGCTCGCGGCGGCGCACCCGGACTGAAACCGGTCGGGTGTGAAAGCGGGGCCCGGCGGCGAAGTGGCCGCCGGGCCCCCGTCGCGACGGGCGCCTTCAGGGAGCCGGGGGCGCAACGGGGGGCTGCTGGGCGAAGCGCCGGAAGAAGCTGTCGTCGTTCCAGCGCGGCCGGCTGGGAGCATTGGCCACGCCCTGGGAGAGTTCCTTCACCAGCCGCACGAAGCGAACCGCGGCCTCGAGGTTCACCGGCTGCGACAGGTCATCCGCCGGGCCGTGGTAGCGCGTCGAGCGCCACTCCTTCATGAGGCGCTCCTCCCGGGAGCCCTTGCGGTAGCCCACCTTCAGGGCCAGCGCCGGAATCCCCTTGCGGATGAAGCTGTACTGGTCGCTGCGCACGAAGGAGTTCGCCTGGGGGTTGGGATCGTCCACCGGGCGCACGCCCAGGCGCGTGGCGCTGGCCTTGAGGGCGGCGGACAAGGACGACTCCTGGGCCCCGTAGGCGAGGAGCTCCTTGAACGGGAGGATGGGCATGAACATGTCCATGTTCAGGTTGGCCACCAGCTGGCCCGAGCCCTCGGGTGGGTGCTCGGCGAACCAGCGCGAACCCAGCAGGCCCTTCTCTTCTGCCGTCACCGCCACGAAGAGCAGGGTGCGGCGGGGCTTGGAGCCCTTGTCCTGCTGGAAGGAGCGGGCCACCTCCAGCAGCGCGGCGACCCCGGAGGCATTGTCCATGGCGCCGTTGTAGATGCGGTCTCCCTTCAACGGCTCCCCCACGCCCACGTGGTCCAGGTGCGCGGTGAGGACCACGGACTCGGCGGCCAGGGTGGGATCGCCGCCCGGCAGGCGTCCCACGACGTTGCGGCAGTGCACCTGCGCGCGCTCCAGTGCCACCTCGCTCTGGATGGAGGTGGGCAGGGCGAAGTGCGGCAGGGGCTTGCCCGCGTCCGCCAGGGCCGCCAGTTCCTCGAGGGTGTGGCCACTGCCCGCCAGCAACAGGTGGGCGTGCTCCGGGTTGAAGATGGCCAACCAGGGCAGGCGCCCATCCTGCAACGCGGGCTCGTCCAGCATCATCACGGGGTGCCGCGCCTCCGCCACGACGCGCTCCCAGGGGACTTCCTGGACGCTCGGGTTCGGCAACACCAGCATGCCCACGGCCCCCGCGCGCAGGAGGGCCGCCGCGCGCTCCGCGCGTGAGCCGTAATGCGCGGCGAGGCCGCTGGACACGCCCTTGGGAATACCGCCGAACAGGACGACGGCGATCTTCCCCTCGAGGTCCTGTCCGGCCAGGTCATCATGTCCGGCTTCCGGAATGCTCAAGCCGTAGCCCACGAAGACGAGCTCCGCGCGCAGGGGCCCCTCGCGGCTGGAGGCGGCACCGAGCAGCACCTCCTCGCCGAGCGCCAGGGGCGTCTCCTTTCCCTCTCGCACCAGCGACAGCCGGCTGCGCTCCCACACCAGGCGCTGGGAGATGAAGGGCACGTCCTGGAAGAAGCCCCCCGGCGTGCCGGGCTGGACTCCGGCCTCGGTCAGCTTCGCCGCGACGTACTCGGCGGCCCGGAGATAGCCCGGGCTGCCCGTGTCGCGGCCTTCCATCTCGTCACGGGCCAGGGCCTCGACGTGGGACCACCAACGTTCACCTTCGGGACTCGGAGCCTTGGCCCAGCACAGGGAGGGAAGCAGCATCAGCAGCAGACAGATTCGCATGGGGAATGAGCCTCTCCGCTCCCCTTCCTCCAGTCCAGGAGCGCATCCCGCACGGCGGCTCCAGGCGGGATTCCAACCGGCGCGGCCCTGGCTCATCCAACGGCCGGGCATCCGTCCTCTCGCGACGGGCAGCGAGGTGACTGTCACGCCGGACGATGGTTATGCTCGCCCCCGTCCGAGCCTCCACGTCCATCTCCCAGCGTCTCCGCCGTTTCGCGGCCGGCCCCACGTGTGCGCCCCGCGTCGACGGCCTTCGTCCCGCGCCATGACCACCCCGTCCTTCACGATGTCCTCTCCCGAAGAGAAGGCCACGCTCCTCTTCCAGGTCCAATACCTGGACATGCTGCGCGCCATCCTCGACAGCGCCTCCGAGGGCATGGCCGTCGTCGACATGACGGGCCGCCAGCTCTACATGAACGAGCAGGGCCACAAGCTGCTCGGCATCTCGCCCACGGACGCCGCCCCGGACGATTGGAGCACGGAGTACGGACTCTTCCTCGCGGACACGCACACGCTGTGCCCCACCGAGCGGCTCCCGATGAACCGCGCCTTCCTGGGCGAGGAGGCTCCCGTGGAGGAGCTCTTCGTGCGCAACCGAGCCATCCCGGAAGGCCGGTACATCCACGTGAGCGCCAAACCCATCCGCGACCTCCAGGGAAGACAGCTGGGCACCGTGCTCTACGTGCGCGACATCCACGAGCAGCGCCTGGCCGAGGCCGAGCGGCGCCGCACCGAGCTGAGCTTCCAGCGCATCGTGGAGGCCGCCCAGGAGGGCCTCTGGATGATCGACGGCGAGCGGCGCGTCACCTACGTCAACCGCTTCGCGGCCGAGCTGCTGGGCTACACGCCCGAGGAAATCATCGGCAGGGACCTCTACGAGTTCCTCGTGCAGGAGGAAGTCCGCCGCACCCAGGAGACCATCGAGGTGCAGCGCCAGGGACAGACCGTCCTCATCAATGACTTCAAGATGTTGCACAAGGATGGAACGCACATCTGGACCATGATCTCCACCTGCCCGCTCAACGACGAGGGCGGCAGCTACGAGGGCTCGCTGGCCATCGTCATCGACATCCGCCAGCGGCGCGAGGCCGAGCAACAGGTGCACCAGCTCAATGCGCAGTTGGAGCGCCGCATCGCCGAGCGCACCGCCCAGCTCGAGTTCTCCAATCGCGAGCTGGAGGCCTTCGCCTACTCCGTGGCGCATGACCTGCGCACGCCCCTGCGCAGCATCTCCAACTTCACCCTCGCGCTGACGGAGGACTGCGCGGACAAGCTGGATGCCACCGGCCTGGACTACATCCAGCGCATCCGCGCCGCCGCTCGGCGCATGGCCGAGCTCATCGACGGCATCCTCTCGCTCTCGCGCGTCAACCGCACCGAGTTCATCGAGACGGACGTGGACCTGTCCGCCCTGGCGCACGCCATCCGCGAGCAACTCCAGCGCTGGCAGCCCCAGCGCACCGCGCGCTTCCACATCCAGGAGGGGCTGGTGGACCGGGGGGACGCCCAGTTGCTGGGCGCGGTGCTGGAGAACCTGCTGGGCAATGCCTGGAAGTTCTCCCGGGGCCGGGAGGTGGCGGAGATCGAGTTCGGCACCCTCGCGCCCCAGGAGGGCCCGCGCGTCTACTTCGTCCGGGACAACGGAGACGGCTTCGACATGGAGTACCAGAAGAAGCTCTTCGGCGTCTTCCAACGGCTGCACACCCAGCAGGAGTTCGAGGGCAATGGCGTGGGGCTCGCCACCGTGCAGCGCATCGTCCAGCGCCACGGAGGGCACGTCTGGGGCGAGGGGCGCGTGGGACAGGGCGCCACCTTCTACTTCACCCTCCACGCGCCCGCCGGGCCGCGCGCCAGTCCTCCACCCGCCCAGCAATCCCCGAGGAACACCCCCCATGTATGATCCCACCCAACGCATCATCCTGCTCGTCGAGGACAACGCCGACGACGAGCTGATGACCCTACGGGCCTTCCGCAAGAGCAACATCCACAACCCGGTGGTCGTCGTGCGCGACGGGGCCGAGGCGATCGATTACCTCTTCATCCAGGGCAAGCACGCGAACCGGAATCCGGACATCCGGCCCCAGGTCATCCTGTTGGACTTGCACCTGCCGCGCATCGACGGGCTGGAGGTGTTGCGGCGCATCCGCGCCCACGAGCAGACCCGGACCCTGCCGGTGGTCGTCCTCACCTCCTCCAAGGAGGAGAGGGATCTGGTGGACAGCTATCAGCTCGGGGTCAACAGCTTCGTGCACAAGCCGGTGGACGTCACCTCCTTCTTCGAGGCGGTGCGGCAGCTCGGCATGTACTGGCTCGTCCTCAACGAGATGCCACTTCCACGACGCGGTCCCTGAGCAGCCCCACGCGCGCGTGGCCGGCCCGTCAGGCGGGCCGGGTGGAGACGAGCGACGCCACCACCGAGAGCAACCGCGAGGCGTTCACCGGCTTGGTGACGTGCATATCGAAGCCCTCGGCCAGGGCGCGCCAGCGATCCTCGCTCCGGGCGAAGGCCGTGAGCGCCACCGCGGGCAGCCGCTCGCCGCCGCGCTCCCGAGCGCGGAGCCGGCGAATCAACTCGTAGCCGTCCCCTCCCGCCATGCCGATGTCCGAGATGAGCACGTCGGCGCGGAACGGGCCGCCCAGCAACGCGAGGGCCTCCTGGGCGCTCGCCACGCACCTCACCTGGGCCCGGCTGCCCTCCAACACCTCGGTGAGCAGGGCCTGGGCATCTGGCGCGTCCTCCACCAAGAGGACGCGCACCCCCTCGAGCAAAGGCGTCTCCGCCTGCGGAGGTCCGGTTCCCCGCGCCGGTCGGGCCCCAGGGGCGGGAAGAGGCGCTGGCGCGTCCGACGGCGTCAACGGCAGGACGACGCGGAAGGTGGAGCCGTGGCCCGGCCCCTCGCTGTACGCCGACACACTGCCCCCATGCATCTCCACCACGTGGCGCACGATGGCCAGGCCCAGGCCCAGCCTCATGGGTGCGCGTGGCGCTGCTGTCGGCCTGGCGGAAGCGCTCGAAGACGTGGGGCAGGAAAGCCGGATCGATGCCCTGCCCCGTGTCCTCCACTTCCAGCCGGGCCTCGCCCTCTCCCCGCTCCAGCCGGACGACCACCTGGCCTCCCGAGGGGGTGAACTTGATGGCGTTGGTCAGCAGGTTCCACACCACCTGCTGCAAGCGCTCGGCATCCACGAGCAACGTCCCCATGCCGGGGGCCACGCGCAGGGCCAGCCGGACGCCCCGGGCCTCGGCCGCCGGGCGGACCGCGTCGAGCGCCGCCTCCAGCACCGGCAGGGGTTCCACCGGGTGCACATCCAGCCGCATCTTCCCCGTGACGATGCGGCTGATGTCCAGCAGCTCCTCGATGAGCTGCGTCTGCGCCCGCGCGTTGCGCTCGATGGTCTCCAGGGCCCGCTGGCGCTTGTCCTCCGACATCGCGCGCGTGCGCAGCAGTTGGGCCCAGCCGAGAATGGAGGTGAGGGGCGTGCGCAGCTCGTGCGACAGCGTGGAGAGGAACTCGTCCTTCATCCGGCTGGCGGCCTCGGCCTCGTGGCGGGCCAGGCGCTCGCGCACCAGCAGGCGCTCGCGCTCCTGTTCGGCCTTGGCCTTCTCCATCGCCACCGAGGCGATGTGGGCCATGGTCTGGATGAGGTGCAGCTCGTGCTCGGTGGGGGCCCGGGGCTCGTTGTAATACATGGCCAGCGTCCCCAGCACCTGCCCCTCGGAGGAGAGGATGGGGCCGGACCAGCACGCCCGCAACCGGAACCCCTTGATCATGTCCAGATAGGGCGCCCAGTTGGGATGCGTGCTGATGTCCGTCACCACCACCATCCGCTTCGAGTACGCGGCCGCGCCACAGGAGCCCACGGTGGGGCCGATCGCCAACCCCTCGACGGCGGCGTTGTAGGCCGGCGGCAGGCTCGCCCCCGCGCCCACGTGGAGGATTCCCGCGTCGTCCAGGAGCAGCACCGAGGCCATCATCCCCGGGCTCAACACCTCGATGGCACGGGTGATGGAGTGCAGCATGTCCGGCAGTGGCGTGCCGCGCGCCACCAGCTCCAGCAACCGGTTCTGCATCGCCGGGCGAGCTTCCACCCGGTCACGCTCGTCCGCCTCGCCGCTCGCGGCCTCGGAAAGCGCTTCCGAACTCCGAAGCGGTGCGTCCAAGGGACCCGGTGAGGAAGCAGGGGAGTGATCCATGAGCGAGAACCTCATCCACGCGAGCCTCGGAGAAGAGGACGCGCAGTGGTATTCTACAAACCCCGGAAGTGCCGTACAGCGAGCCCTCGCCCGCTTGGAGCGGTCCAAGAATCGCGCGGCGGGAGCGCGGAAGGCACGACAAGGGCCCCCGTGGGCAAGCGCAGCCTTGAACCCCTCCACGGGGTGAGCGATGGTGCATTGGCCCCATGCGTCATCCCTCCAGCCTTCACGTGTCCAGACCCTCGGAAGTATTCGCGCCTTCGGCGCACGCGTCCCGAACCATTTTCAGTCCCAAGTGATAGGGTTGGTGACGGTTGACGGCAATGGTTCGAATCACTCGGGTTGAAACCTTTTCGTGATGGCGGTTGAGCCTTGGGAGCCCCCCTGAGAAGGAGCTGGAGTCGCCTGGTGCGCTGATCGAGGAGAGCGCGGAGGATCTCTATGAGAACGCACCTTGTGGCTACCTCTCCACGCGCCTGGACGGAACCATCATCAAGGTCAACCAGACATTCCTGAACTGGACGGGTTACTCACGGGAGGAACTCCTCGCGGGCAAGCGCTTCCAAGACGTGCTGGCCATTGGAAGCAAGATCTTCCACGAGACGCATTATGCGCCCCTGCTGCGAATGCAAGGGTTCGTCAACGAGATCAACCTCGAATTGGTGCACAAGGATCGTCAGAGGATCCCGGTCCTGATCAACACCCTCCAAAAAAGGGACGCGGCCGGAAATCCTCTCGTGAACCGGACGACCGTCTTCAACATCTCCGAGCGCAAGAAATACGAGCAGGAGCTGTTGCTGGCCCGGAAGAAGGCCGAGCAGGCCACGAAGGCGAAAGCGGACTTCCTGTCGATGATCAGCCACGAGATCCGCACCCCCATGAACGCCATCGTGGGGATCTCGAATCTCCTGCGGGAGACCCGGCTGTCGTCCGAACAACAGGAGTATGTCCGCATCCTGGGCTTCTCCTCCGAGAACCTCCTCAACCTGCTCAACGACATCCTCGACTTCAGCAAGATCGAGGCGGGCAAGGTGACGCTGGAGGAGCGGAGCTGCGATCTCCGCCAGTTGATTCACAGCACCGTCTACAGCCTCGGCGTCAAGGCCGAGGAGAAGGGCCTGAAGGTCCAGGTCGACCTCGACGAGCGGGTGCCGGCCTGTCTCCTCGGGGACCCGATCAAGATCGGGCAGATCCTCACGAACCTGTTGGGCAACGCCATCAAGTTCACCGAGAAAGGTGGAGTCACGGTGGCGCTGCGGGTCCAGGAGTTGTTGCCGGATGCCGCGTCCCTCGAGTTCAGGGTCACCGACACGGGAATCGGCATCTCCGAGGACCGCCTGGGGTCCATCTTCGAGGAGTTCACCCAGGCCAGTTACGAGACCAGCATGAAGTACGGAGGGACCGGCCTGGGCCTCGCCATCAACCGGAAGCTGCTCGAGCTGTATGGCAGCAAGATGTCCGTGCGGAGCACGCCGGGAGTGGGGTCATCGTTCTCCTTCAATCTGCGCTTGAAGATCGGGCAGGACGCCGGCCAGCCGGAGGGCCCGGTGGAAGGCGTTCCAGACGAGCAGACCCTCCGGGGCGTCAAGGTCCTGGTCGCGGAAGACAACGAGGTCAATGTCTTCGTGATCGAACGCTTGCTGCGAAGATGGGGTGTCGAGTTCGAGGTGGTGGCGAATGGACATCAGGCCGTGGAGAAGGTCATGGCGAAGGCCTACGATCTGGTGTTGATGGATCTCCAGATGCCGGAGCTGGATGGTTACGGCGCCACCCGGAAGATTCGAAGTCTTCCCGGGGAGAGGTTCCGGAGGCTGCCCATCATCGCCCTGACCGCCTCCTCGCGGATCGGAATGGAGGACCGGTTGGAGCACGCGGGCTTCACGGACTTCGTCGGCAAGCCCTTCAAGCTCGAGGATCTCTTCGCGAAGCTCGCCGGTACGCTTCCCGGGCCTTGCCCCTCCAGGAGCGCCGCCAGCCCGCGCGGGAACAGGCGCAGGAGGTAGCGGGCTCAGCCACCCCCTCGCGGAACTTCAACCTCGAGGGCTTCAGGAAGCTGACCGTGGGGGACCCGGAGGGACTGGTCGAGCTGCTCTCCATCACCCTCACGGGGTGTGAGCACTACAAGCAGGACTTCCAGGACGCGCTCGATGCGGGCAGCCTGAAGCAATTCAAGTTCCATACCCACAAAATCAAGATGACCCTGGAGCTGCTTCAGGCCCACACGCTGCGGGCCGCTCTCAAGGAGGGCAAGGCGCTCCTCTCCGAGCAGGGGGAGCCCGCCGGCTCCAGTCCGTCGGGCAGGTCATCCAGCGAGAGCTGGATGCCATCATCGATGGCCTGAAGCTGGAGCTGGTGCAGTTGCGCGGGGCGTAGCGCAGATCTCTGGGTGCCCCCTCGCCTCCCATGCTCTATGCTCCCCTGCCCCATGCGCTTTGACATCGAAGCAAAGGCCTGCCATCAGCCTCGGGAGGAGCGCGACGCCTCGGAAGGTGCGGCCCGGGGAGGAAGTGCGTCGAGGGGGAGGACCTCCAGGCGGGCCATGAAGAGGGACCGGGTCAGGCCATGAGCACGAGCGGCGGGGTCATTCTCATCGAGAACGCGCACCCGTCGCGGGCGCAGACCATCCAGGCGATCGAGGCCGCGCACCGTGAATGCGTCGCCGTGGGAGACGTCGCGGAGGCCCTGGTCGAAGCCAGGAGGCAACGTCCGCTCATGCTCATGCTGGACTGCTCGTCCTTCATGCCAGCGGAGGAGAGCACCCTCACCCGGTTGCAGGAGCTGCGGCGGATGGTGAACGCCCCCCTGGTGCTCCTGGCCAACCTGGAGACGCCCACCGAGTTCATCGAAAGCCTCAGTCAGATGGGCGCGGATGACTGCCTGCTCAAGCCGCTGCGGCAGCATCAACTCCAGCCCCGCTTCGAGGTGGCCGCCACCCCCACGCCCCGCGTGCCCCCCGCGTCCCTGGGCAGGCTGGGCCCGAAGGTCGTCTCCCTCCTGCATGGGCGGCAGAACTTCGCCTGGCGCACCGGCGAGCTGCTCGAGCAGAGTGGCTACCACGTGCGCTACGGCTCGTTCGAGGACGAGCACGAGCCGCCCCCCGAGTCCAACATCGAGTTGCACATCCTGTGCGCCGCGTCGCGCGAGGAGCTGGCCCGGGTGCTGCGGCTGCGCCACCCGGAAGAGACCCGGGCGGGGTCGCGCTGGTTCCTCATCTGCCCCGGTGGTCCCGGGGAGCTCGTCACCCACTCCGGCGGGGGGCTGGTGGCCGGCTTCGACATGACCCAGGTCTTTCCGGAGCACGTCGTCCAGAAGGCCAATGCCTGGTTCTCCCGCGTCAGCAATGCCCTCCAGCCCGAGGCGCGCGTGCCCTTCTTCTGTCCCGTCGAGTATCGTGAGGCGGGCAACCTCTTTGGCGACTGGAACTCCTGTTACTCGTATGACCTCAGCCCCGGGGGCATCTTCCTGCGCACGCTCGTGCCGGCGCGTCCGGGGGCCGCGGTGGAGCTGAAGATCCACCTGACCACCCACCGCACGGAGCTGCGGGGCTCGGGAGTCGTCGCCTGGGCCAATACGTATGCCCAGCGCAGGCCTTCTCCCATCCCGTCGGCATGGGGGTGCAATTTCTCGGGATGAGCCCCAAGGGACTCTCGCTGCTGCGCGAGTTGTGTGGTGTGGATCCCACCGCGCGCGACAAGCCGGAATGAACGGCTCGCTCCGTCTGGAGAACGTGACGATGACACGCAAGAAGATCCTGCTCGTGGATGACTCCAACACCGTGCTGCTCATGCACCGGATGATGCTGAGTGGCGGCGGCTACGAGCTGTTGATCGCCCGCAATGGCGTGGAGGCGGTGGACCCGGCGCTGCGCGAGCGGCCGGATCTCATCTTCATGGACGTCGTGATGCCGCAGATGGACGGCCTGCAGCCTGCAAGCGCATCCGCGCGAGCCCGGAGATGCACGCCACCCCCATCATCATGGTCACCACCCGCGGAGAGCCGCACAACGTGAAGGCCGGCTTCGAGAGCGGCTGCACCGAATACATCACCAAGCCCTTCGACAAGGGCGATCTGCTCCAGAAGCTGCGCCAGCACCTGGGCGAATAGCCGTCCCTCTCGGTTCCTCATGAGCCAGGACCCTCCTCCAAGCCCGCGACCCCCGACCCGGAAGCGCTCCAGGGCAACGACGAGCGTCTGGGAGAGCTGCGGGCGGAGAACGCGTCCCTGCGCACCCAGTTGGACGCCGTGCACCAGGAGCGGGCCCGGCTCGAGGAGCGGCTGTGCGAGGCGGACGCGCGGGTGACGAGCCTGGTGGGCCTGTACGCGGCCAGCCACCGCCTGCACGAGACGCTCGAGCGGCCGGCCCTGCTCGACATCCTGCGCGACATCATCAACAACATCGTCGGCTCCGAGGAGCTGGGCATCTTCGAGCTCGATGCGGCGCGCTCGACGCTCGTGCTGGTGCACTCGATGGGCATCGAGCCGGCGGGCTTCCAGTCCATCCCCCTGGGCCACGGCATCATCGGCCAGACGGCCCTCACCGGGCAGCTCTTCGTCGCGAGCGAGGGCAAGGGCCCTCCCGCCGCTGGGAACGAGTCGGCGCTCACCGCCTGCGTCCCGCTGCGCATCGGCAGCCGCGTCTGGGGCGTCATCGCCATCTTCGGCATGCTGCCGCACAAGCCCACGCTGGGAGACTCCGACCTGGAGCTGTTCGCGCTGTTGGAAAAACAAGCCGGTCTGGTGCTGGCCGCTTCCGAGGCGGATCCCGATGGACATCGATCGTGACGAGCTGCTGAAGGTCTTCCTCCTCGAGTGCGATGAGGTCTTCGCCCTCATGGAGGAGCAGCTCGTCGGCCTGGAGCAACAGCCGGACCCCGAGCGGCTGCGGACCATCTTCCGCGCGGCCCATACCCTCAAGGGCAACGCCACGTGCGTGGAGCTGCCCGCCTTCGTGGAGTTCACCCACGAGCTGGAGGACCTGCTCGAGCACCTGCACACCGGGGAGCTCGCCGTATCGCACGAGCTCGTGTCCCTGCTGCTGTCGGCCGTGGATGCGATGCGAGAGCTGCGAGGGCAGCTCGCGATGGGCCAGGTCGAGCTGACGGCCCAGCATCGCGCGGTGATGGCGCTCATGACGCGCTGGGCCCGCAAGGAGCTCACGGCCCCGGCCCCCCGAGAAGGAGGCCCCACCTCCCGCCCCTCCCCCTCCCTCCGAGCCGCCCGGGCGCAAGCCCCTGGCCGAGGAGGAGCGGGCGCGCAACCTCCGGGTGGGCATCAACAAGCTGGACCAGATGGTGGATCTCATCGGGGAGCTGTCCATCGCCCAGGGGAAGTTGACCGCCATGCTCGAGGGCGACCGGCCGCGCGAGCAGCTCATCGAGGCGAGCCGCGACGGCGAGCGCCTGCTGCGCGAGTTGCAGGAGCTGGTGATGAACGTGCGCATGGTGCCGCTCGGCCCCACGTTCCGCCACTACGTGAGGACCGTGAGGGATCTGGCCGCGGCGCGGGGCAAGCACGTCGAGCTCGTCTTCGAGGGCGAGGACGTGGAGATGGACACCGCGCTGGTGGAGAACGTGAGGGATCCGCTGCTGCACATGATCCGCAACGCCATCGACCACGGCATCGAGACCCCGGACATCCGCCGGGCACGGGGCAAGCCGGAGCTCTCCCAGCTCAAGCTGCGCGCCGCCCATGACTCGGGCGGCATCCTGCTCGAGGTCATCGACGACGGGGCGGGCCTGAACAAGGAGCGGATCATCGAGCGCGCCCGCGCGCTGGGACTCGCGGGAGCCCGAGGCGCTGCCGGAAGCGGAGCTGTTCTCGTTCATCTTCGAGCCGGGCTTCTCCACCGCGCGCGAGCTCACCGCCACGTCGGGCCGGGGCGTGGGCATGGACGTGGTGCGCCGCAACGTGGAGGCCCTGCGGGGCAAGGTCACCGTGCAGAGCAGGGAGGGACACGGGGTCACCTTCTCCCTCCGGCTCCCCCTCACGTTCGCCATCATCGACGGGTTCCTGGTGGGCGTCGGCGAGGAGACGTACGTCGTGCCGCTCGAGGCCGTGCACGAGTGCATCGAGCTGCCCGAGGGCGCGCGGGGGCGGAGCGGGGAGCGCGATGGGGTGCTGAACCTGCGGGGCGAGGCCATTCCCTATCTCCGGCTGCGCCACCTCTTCAGCCCCCACACCCCGGCGCCGGCGCGCGAGAGCATGGTCATCGTCCAGCACCCGCAGGGCAAGGTGGGCTTGGTCGTGGACATGCTCCATGGGGAGCGCCAGACGGTCATCAAGCCCCTGGGCTCGCTGTTCAAGGACCTTCCGTGCATCTCGGGCGCGAGCATCCTGGGCAACGGGCGGATCGCGTTGATCCTCGATGACGCCGCGCTGCTGCGCGAGGCCACCCGGGCGAGGCGCACGGCGGCGTCCTGACCGAAGAGGAGGAGGAAGAGGAAGGGCTCGCTGACGGGGGCCTGGCCGGATCCCCATCTTCCCGGGTGGGACGGCTGGGTGGAGCCGGCCGCCCCTGTTCCCTCAGCGCGCGGAGGAGCGAGCGATGGCACAGCGAATGGATGTTCGGGTGGGCATGGTGGTGAAGAGCAGGGATGGGCACCGGATGGGCAGGGTCATCGGCCTGCTGGAAGACGCCTTCGTCGTGGAGAAGGGCGTGTTCTATGCCCGGGACTATCGGGTCCCCTTCTCCGCCGTGGAGCGGCTCGAGGATGAGGACATCCACCTCGTCCTGGACAAGGACCAGATGCACAAGGCGAGCCTGGGCGAGGTGCTGGATGCGTCGATCGGGAATGGGTTGACGCTCGGGCCCCAGGCGTTGAGCGAGGCCCGCATGGACATCACCAGGTTCCAGGAGCACGACGCGTCCGGCGCCCGCCCCGAGGGAGAGAAGGACGAGGAGGCGGTGCACCACCCGTAGGCCCCCACGCGTGCCGCCCTCCGGGAGCCGGACGATAGGGCCACCAGCATGCCCGGCACGGACCCGGAGTCCTACCCGTGGGCCCTCGGGTGGCGCGTGCGCGGAGTGGCGCGTAACCTCCAGGGGCCGCGACTCCTGACGCATGAGGTCGGCGGACGAGGGTGCGACTTGGCTCCTGTGCTGCGGGTGCTCGTGGTGGATGATTCGGCGGTGGTGCGCCAGGGCATGCTGATGCTGCTCAAGCACGTGCCGGACATGGTGGCCGAGGTGGCGTCGGATCCCCTCATCGCCCGACAGAAGATGACGGGCCACCGGCCGGACGTGATCCTGTTGGATCTGGAGATGCCGCGCATGGACGGGCTGACGTTCCTGCGCGAGCTGATGCGGGAGGACGCACCGGTGCCGGTGGTGGTGTGCTCGGGGCTGGCGGGACCGGGCACGGAGCTGGCGGTGCGCGCGCTCGAGGAGGGCGCGGTGGAGATCATCTCCAAGCCCCCGCTGGGCGTGGGGGAGTTCCTGCGCGAGTCCCGGATGCGGTTCGTGCAGTCCCTGCGCGACGCGGCGAAGGCTCGTCCCCGGCCAGAGCGCTACGTGCCCCCGGCACGGACGGAGCCGGAGCCCACGGAGCGGCCCGTGGCCTCCCTGCTCACGGTGACGACGGACAAGGTGGTGGCGGTGGGGGCCTCCACGGGAGGCACCGATGCGCTGCGGCAACTGCTGCGGCCGATGCCTCCGGACTGCCCGGGGATCGTCATCGTGCAGCACATGCCGGAGCAGTTCACGTTGGCCTTCGCCCGGCGGCTCAACGAGCTGTGCCGCATCGAGGTGAAGGAGGCGGAACAGGGGGATCGGGTGCTGCAGGGCCGAGCGCTCATCGCGCCGGGCAACCGGCACCTGCGGGTGCGGCGCACCGGGGGCCACTACCAGGTGGAGGTGTTGGACGGCAGGCGGGTGTCGGGACACAAGCCGAGCGTGGACGTGCTGTTCCACTCGGTGGCGCACGCGGCGGGGGCGAACGCGGTGGGCGTGCTGCTCACGGGGATGGGCGAGGACGGAGCGGACGGGCTGCTGACGATGAAGCAGGCCGGCGCGGCGACGATCGCCCAGGACGAGGCGAGCAGCGTGGTGTTCGGCATGCCGCGCGCGGCCATCGAGCGGGGGGCAGTGGACCGGTGCTCCCGATCACGGCCATCAGCGAGGCCATCCGGCGCCGCGCCCGCCAGGGCTAGCCTCTCAGCGCCCGCTCACCCCATGGGGACGCGGACGACGAAGGTGTAGTCCACGTCGATCGGCTTGCCCTGGGCGGTGGCGGGGGTGACGCGCCGGTGGACAGGGCCTCGAGCAGCTCCTGATTCATGTAGGGCAGGCCATTGAGCAGCCGGCAATTCTTCACTTCGCCCTCTCGAGTCACCACACAGCGCACCAGCGCGGTGCCCCGCACGTGCTCGGCCTGGGCCTCCGGGGTGAGCTGGGGCTGCCGCCCGCTCACCCGCTGGGGCCGCGTCATCACCGAGGGCTCGAAGGCCACGGGCTCGCCCGACTCGAGTGACATGCCGTCCGTCTGGGGCCGCCTCGGCTCGGGTGACCTCGCCACCACGGGCGTCCTCGCCGCCGCCTTCGCCTCGGGCGCGGGCCGGGCCGCGCGCTTCGAGGCCTTGGGGCGATCGGCCTTCACCACGGGCTCAGGGGCCAACGGGGGCTCGGGCGCCGGAGCCGGCTCGGCGATCGGCTCGGGCGCGGGAGTCACCGGAGCGGCCGTCGCCCGAGAGGCCGTGGCGCACCCCGTCCCCCCGAGGGAGACCACCGCGGCCAGCAGACAGAAGAGGGTAAATCGAGGCTTCACGGAAAATGACGAGCCAGTCATGGCGTAATTTTACACGAAAACGAACACCGTGCGATCAGCCCTCCATGGGCCGGAGGGTGCCGGCGCTCTGACGCTCGAAGCGCCACAGGAGCGCGAGGCCCACGGCGGTGAGTCCCGCGCACAGGCCCCACCAGATGCCCACCACGCCCAGCTTCAGTCCGAAGCCGAGCAGCAGCGCCACGGGCAGGCCCACCGCGTAGTGCCCCACCACGTTGGCCAGGAAGGTGAAGCGCGTCTCGCCCGCGCCGCGCAGCACGCCCGCGCCCACGCCCTGCACGCCGTCGGACAACTGGAAGACGGCGCACACCATCAGCAGGGGCACCACCAGGGGCCGCACCTCGGGGGCGTGCCCATGAGGTCCGCCAGTTGGGGAGCGAAGAGGGCGTAGCCCAGTCCGGAGAACGCCATGAAGGCCGCGCCCGAGGCGAACGCCATCATCCCGCTGCGCCGGGCGCGTGGCGTATCCCGCGCCCCCACCGCCCAGCCCACCCGCACGCTGCCCGCGTTGCCGATGCCCAGCGCCATGGCGAAGGAGAGGCTGCCGTAGGAGAGGGCGATCTGATGCGCGCTCATGCTCTCCGGGCTCACCCAGCGCGCGAGAACTCCCGCCAGGGAGAAGACGCCCACCTCCGCCGCGAGGTGCAGGCCAATGGGCACGCCCACGCGCAACGCGCGCAGGATGTCCGCGCGCACCGGACGCACCCAGCCCGGCCCCGGCGAGCCCGGCGTCTTGCTCACCGCCCACGCGACCATGGCCCACTGCACGAACGCCGCCAGCAGCGTGGCGAGCGCCGAGCCCTTCACGCCCAGGGCGGGCATCGCGCGCAAGGGGCCGAGGAAGGCGGGCAGCCCCTCGCCGCCGAAGACGAGCAGGATGTTGGCCGCGAGGTTGAACACGTTGGCCACCACGGTGGACACCACCAGGACGTGGGTCCGCCCCACCCCCTGGAGGTAGGCCCGGGCGGTGATGAAGAGCAGCAGCAGCGGCAGGCTGGGCGCGCGCCGGTGAGGTAGTCCTGGAGCTCGGGCAGCTCCACGAAGTGCGCGCCCACGAGCGGCAGCAGCCGGGGTCCCACCACCATCGGCACCGCCAGCATCGTCCCGATGATCAGCGCCGGTAGCTGCCCTGCCAGAAGAGCACCCGCGCGCGGGTGAAGTTGCGCGCGCCGATGGCCTGGGACACCAGCGGATCCACCCCCATCATCAACCCCATGGCGAAGCTGCTCAGGGAGAAGAAGATGGCGGTGGACAGCCCCACCGCCGCCAGCGCCTGGGTCCCCACGCGGCTCACCACCGCCGTGTCCACGAAGCTCATGAGGTGATGGCCCGCCTGGGCGATGGCGATGGGCAGGGCGAGCTTCCAGAGTTCCTGGAGTTCCTCACGGCGGCTGGGAAGGGGAGTGGACGTCATGGCAGCCGGGCCCTTATCACGGCCCGGCACGCCCGGCGCGCGCCCCCCTTCCCCAACGCCGTGCGTCAGTACACGACGCCAGGCTGGAAGCGCGTCGTGGCCAGCGGCGTGGAGAGCTGGTTCACGTGGGACACGCGCACACCGGCGTCCGAGATGGCGTACACGTAGTCATCCGCCATCACGCTGCGGCGTACGTAGGGCTGGTACCAGGGGTTCCACCGGCTGGTGCCATTGGTGCGGTACACGTCGTTCATCGAGAGCGAGCCCAGGGAGTGAAACCCGTGGCCGTATCCACGCGGAAGACGCGCAGGTCGCTCACGAAGTAGTCCCAGTAATAGCCAGAAGAGGACGGGACCCAGTCGGTGAAGGGAATGGCCAGCAGGCCCTTGGCCGCGAAGAAGTTGAAGGCCTTGTGATCATAGAGCGCCTCGCTGCCACTGTTGGGCGAGCCCACCAGTTGCGTGAAGGTCTCGCGGGGGTGGGCGAGGTCGGACACGTCGAAGAGCGACAGCTTGAGCGAGCGCGAGCGCCAGTCGCCGTTCTCCGCCACCTGCACGCCCAGGGTCAGCAGGTGCGTGTCGCCCAGCGGGTGGATGTACGAGGAGAAGCCCGGCACCTTGAGCTCGCCCACCTTGCGCGGGCGCGCCGGGTCCGAGAGATCGAAGGTGAAGAGCGGATCCACCTGGCGGAACGTCACCACGTAGCCCTTGTTGCCCAGGAAGCGCGCGCTGTAGATGCGCTCGCCCTTGGCCGGTCCTCGCTGCGCCCCAGCGGCTTGAGTCGGTTGCCGTCCTGGCTCAGGGTGGAGACGCGGTTGATCGTCTCGATGCGGCCCCAGGGGTTGCCGGCGTCCGCCACCCGCCAGGAGATGGTGGTGGCGGCGCGCAGCACGCCCTCGTGCTCATCCAGGCTGAACTGGTCCAGCAGGTGGCCCTCCAGGGTGCCGCTGGCCACGTAGCGGGCACGCCCCGGCTGCTCCAGGTCGAGCTTGTGGACGTAGGTGTAGTCCCGCTGCCCCGGCTCCCACCACCACCACCAGTGCCGCGCGGTGAGGTAGAGCGCGCCGCCATTGGAGTAGAGGATGTCCGGCTGGGCCACCAGGGTGGTGCGTCCGGGCGCCTGCGCCACCGCCGCGTCCAGGTCGATCGAGGCCACGGTGACGTAGCCGAGTTGCGTGGGCGCGTTCGTCTTGTGGAAGTCGCGGCAGTCCTGGGCCACCGGCACCCGGGTGCCATCCGGCTGCTTGAAGTACCCCTCTCGCCGCCAGTCCGACAGAGAGCGCGCGCGGATGAGCTGCTCGTTGGTGTCCTTGAGCGCGTCGATCGCCCGCTCCAGCCGCGACGTGTCCTTCCAGAGCTCCGGGTCGTAGTCGGGGTACCAGCGCATCCCGACGGGCCAGGCGAAGGACTCGTTCAGCACCAGGCGCACCGAGCCGCCCGACAGCCGCGCGTCGTGGTAGCCGCCGGGCAGGTACAACTCGCCCGTCACCTGGGGCGAGGAGAGCTGGGACACGTCCACCGTGGTGACCTTGGTGGAGGGTAGCCAACCGGGCACGCAGGACGACTGGTAGTTGCACCCGATCGGCGCGCTACTCGAGCCCCCGGTCCCCGGCGGGTTCGTATACACCTCGGAGAAGACGACCACCTTGTCGCCGTGCAGGAACATCTGCCGGGGCCAGCCCTCGAGGGTGAGCGAGGACGCGACGAACAACGACTCGGCGGGCCAGGAGCGGTGGATCTGGAGCTTCTGTCCGGAGAGGACGAAGAGGCGCGTGCCGTCGTTCTTCACGAAGTCCGCCTCGTCCACGCCGGCCACCTGGTTGTTGGTGCCCGTGTAGCTGCCCGGCGAGGCGCGCCCGCCCCCGAGCCCTCGCTCCCGCCCGGGGAGGTGGGAGACGCCACGTCATCCATGGGCACGCCGCCCCCCGGCCCTGCCAGTAGGAGGGCTTGGAGCGCTCCAGCGAGGCGCGCATGTCGAGCACCGCGGCGTCCTCGATATAGGACTCGAGCCCCTCACAGCTCTCGAAGGCCTCGAGTCTCGCCGACATCTGCACGGGCTGGTTCTCCGGGATGCCCCGTGAGTTGGAGCACCCCACGAGGCCCATCAGCGCGAGAACCACCCCAGCGTGTTTGTGTGGATGTTTGTTTGAATGCATGTCCCTGACTCCTCGCAACGCGTCTTCCAACAGAGGGCGCGTGTTGCCACCCGTGTGCCAGCGGGAAGCCGCGCGCCGGGTGTCTGGGATTCCAAGGGGTTGGCGCGGCGCACGCGGAGGCGGGCCCCTCGGAAAACCGAGACCCGGAGGAAGGGGTGGGCCAGAAAACCGCCAGCGCGCGCGCCGCCGCCTAGCGTCCCGCGAGGAGCTGGGTGAGCTGACGGGCCACCTGGGCGCACTGCTCGGCGTCCTGGGCCTGGAGGGCGGCGTGACCCGACTCCAGGAGCGAGCGCACGTTGGCCACCGCCGCCTCGGCCTCCTCGCCAGGGTTCTCCTCGGCGCCGTGCTGCAGGAGCCGGGCGAGCTTCTCCCCCCGCTCCAACAGCTTGCGGAACTTGTCCTCGGACTTGCGCGCGTCCTGCTGGGCCTGCTTCTGCGCGTACGCGGCCTGCTCCTTCCCGAGCCGGTCGGCCTCCCTGGCCGGCAGGTGGGGGCGCGCCTCCATGCGCACCTCCTCGCTCAGGCCCGATTGCAGATCCACGGCGCGCACCGCGAGCAGCCCCTCGTTGGACAGCTCGAAGGTGACCTCCAGGGACGTGTCCCCGCGCGAGCCCGCCTGGAGGTTGCGCAGCACCACCTCGCCGAGCTTGCGGTTCTCGTCCTGCAGGTCGCTCTCCCCCTGGTACACGGGGATGCGCGCCTCGGTCTGGCCATGGCGGCCGGGGTGGAAGATCTCCTTGGCCACCACGGGCACCGAGCGGTTGCGCGGGATGAGGCGCCGCACCTTGCCGCCCAGCACCCCCACGCCCAGCGAGTTGCTCACCACGTCGAGCAGCAGCGCCGCGCCGGACTGACGCGCCAGTTCGTCGGCCTGGATGGCCGCGCCGAGCGCCACCGCCTCGTCGGGGTTGACCTCGGTGGAGGGGGCTTGCCGAAGAAGTCCGTCACGAGCTGGCGGATGAGGGGCACGCGCGTCATGCCGCCCACCAGCAGCACCGTGTCCACCGCCGAGGGCTCCAGGCCCGCGTCCTTCATCACCGAGCGGCACACCGCCAGACAGCGCTCGGAGAGCGGCTCGCAGAGCTGATTGAAGTAGGAGCGCGTGAGCACGGTCTCCAACCCCGTCAGCTTGCGCGCCGACTGCGATTGGTCTCCCAGGCCCGCCAGCGAGATGAGCGTCTCCTCGTACTCGGACAGCTCGCGCTTGGCCTGTTCGGCGGCCACCTTCAGCTTGTGCTGGGACACCACGTCGCGGTGCACGCTCTCGCGCAGGGGCTCGTCGATCTGCGACAGCAACCAGTCGACGATCTTCAGATCGAAGTCCTCGCCGCCCAGCGCCGAGTCGCCCCCGGTGGCCTTGACCTCGTAGACGCCGTCGGTGACCTCCAGCACGGTCACGTCGAAGGTGCCGCCACCCAGGTCGAAGACGAGCGCATGGCCCTGGAAGCCCCGCGACAGGCCATAGGCGAGCGCCGCGGCGGTGGGCTCGTTGATGAGGCGCAGCACGTCCAGCCCGGCGATGGCGGCGGCCTCGCGCGTGGCCTGCCGCTGCCCGTCGTCGAAGTTGGCCGGAACGGTGATGACGCACCGGCTCGCCTCGCGTCCGAAGTAGGCCTCGGCGTCCAGCTTCAGCTCGCCGAGGATCATCGCCGACACCTGGGTGACGGGCACGGTGCGCCCGGCCACCTTCACGCGCACGTCCCCGGTGGTCCCCCCGAGGATGGGATAGGGCACCACCGCGCGCGCCGCCTGGACGAGCTCCGGGGTGAAGCGCCGCCCGATGAAGCGCTTGGTGGCCCACACCACGCAGTCCGGGTGCTCCGAGGCGAGCGCCTGGGCGGCGGCGCCCACCACGCGCTCGGTCGTGTTCGGGGTGAAGCCCACCACGGAAGGCGTCAGGCGCCCTCCGACGCGCGAGGGAATGACACGGGGCCGTCCCTCCTCCACGGTGGCCACCACGCTGTTGGTGGTGCCCAGGTCGATGCCGATGATGGGGTCACGCATGATGGAGGGAAACCAGGGTCCGGAAGGCAATTCCGTACGATCATGATACGCCGGGAAAGCCGGACGACGGCGTGCCTCTTTCACCGCTTCACCCCGCGTGCGGATGGGGAGCGCAGGACAACTAATGGCTCGCACCGGGCGGAGGATGCGCGAGGCATTGCCCAGAAAGGAGGGGCGTGCTAAGCGCGCCGCGCCATGGTGAACGTGTCTATTGCCCGCCGCTACGCCCGTGCCCTCCTCGACGTCGCCACCGAGACGGGGCGCGCCGACGCCGTGTCCGAGCAGGTCTCGACCTTCGCCAGACTGGTGGCCAACAACCGGGAGCTGGCGGACATCCTCTTGAATCCGGCCTACAGCCGCGAGCAGCGCATGAACGTGGTCGAGGCCCTCATCAAGGCCTCCGGCACCGTGGAGCCGGCGCTCGTCAACACCCTGCGGCTGCTGGTGGACCGCAACCGGCTCGCCTACCTGCCGGACATCGCCCGGCTCTACCGCGACATGGCCGATGCCCAGGCGGGCCGCCTGCGGGGCCACGTCACCAGCGCCATCCCCCTGTCCAAGGACACCCTCCAGAAGCTCTCGGGCACCCTGCAGACCCTCACCCAGCGCAACGTGGTGCTCGAGTCGCGGGTGGACCCCAACGTGCTCGGTGGAGTCGCCGCCCAGGTGGGCAGCATCCTCTATGACGGCACCCTGCGCACCCAGCTGGAGCAGATGCGCCGCGAGCTGAAGCAGCGCTGAGCACCCTTCCTGGGAAGTCGCGTTGTCCGCTCGCGCGCATTTCCCAGCAAGCCCGGTATTCCCAGCGCCTCTGGGAACGGCTATGGTGGGACCACGGGCCGGCCCGTGACCCCCTCCGATCATGGCGCAGCCCGTCCTTCACCGTTCTCACGCCGGCCCCCAGGCGACCTCCCAGCCCGAGGAGGCCTTGTCCTGTCTGGGGACGTTGCTCCAGTCCACGGGGTTGGGTCTGGCCTTCCTGGATCGGGACTCCCGCTTCCACTTCGTCAGCACCGCCCTCATCGGCCTGAGCGGGCTGCCGGGCACCGCGTACGAGGGCCGCTCGGTGGCGGAGGTGTGGCCGGGACTCGCGCCGGCGCTGATGCCGCTGCTGCAGCGCGCGCAGGCAGGCGAGTCCATCCAGGGCTCGCGAGTGTCCGGCGCGTTCGGGAGCACTCCGGGCAACGCCCGCCACTTCCGGCTCTCCCTGTTTCCGGCCCCCGCGGGGCGCAGCGCCCGGGCGTGAGCCTGATGCTGGAGGACGACACGGCGCGGGTGAACCGGGAGCTCGCCCTGAGCGAGAGCGAGGAGCGCCTGCGCCACCTCGTCGCCGTCTCCTGTGATGGCTACTGCCTGCACGAGAACGGCATCATCCTCGAGACGAGCCCGGCGCTGGCCCAGTTGCTGGGCACCACGCCCGAGGACATGGCGGGCCAGTCGCTCATGCGGTGGATCGCCCCCGAGTCGCGCGAGACCGTGCAGCGCGCCATGGCGCGGCGGGTGGAGTCGCCCTACGAGGCGACGGGCCTGCGCGCCGACGGCAAGCGGCTGTTCCTGGAGCTGCTGGCCCGGCAGGTGGAGCATGGCAACCGCTCCGTGCGGATGGCGGCCGTCTGGGACATCAGCGCGCGCAAGGCGACCGAGGAGGCCGCGGCGCGCGCCGACACCTTCCGCGAGCAGTTGCTGGGCGTGGTGGGGCATGATCTGCGCTCGCCGCTGCATGCCATCCAGCTGAGCGTGGGGGCCCTGCAGCGCGGGGGCGAGCTGAACGAGAACCAGGCCCGGCAGGTGACGCACGTGGCCACCGCCACCCGGCGCATGGAGCGGATGATCCACGAGTTGCTGGATTACACCCGCGCGCGGCTGGCCGGAGGCATCCCCGTGCGCCCCACGCCCTTCGCCCTGGACAGGCTGTTGGAGCGGGTGGTGGACCAGTTCCAGATGTCGCACCCCACCCGGCTCATCGTCTCCAAGACGGAAGGCGACCTGGTGGGCACCTGGGACGAGTCCCGGCTCGGCCAGCTGCTGGACAACCTGGTGGGCAATGCCCTGCAGCACAGCCCCGAGGACAGCCCGGTGGAGGTGCGTCTGGCGGGGCAGGCCGATGGCATCAACCTCTCGGTGCGCAACGAGGGGGCCCCCGTGCCCCTGGAGGAGCGCGCCACCCTCTTCGAGCCCTTCAAGCGGGGCAAGCGCGCCAATGGCGACGGGCTGGGCCTGGGCCTCTACATCGTCCGGCAGATCGCCGCGGCGCACGGGGGCCGCATCTCGGTGGAGTCCGGAACGGGCCTCGGCACGCGCTTCGTCGTCTGGCTGCCGCGCCACGCTCCCGGCTGCTGAACCCCCTTCAGCGGCGAGTCCCTGACTTAAGGGCCTGATGATCCCGTGTATCCGAGAGCCCCCATGCGCGTTGCGGTGGGCCGGGAACGCGTGTTAAGGGCCCCCCCACGACGACTTTCAGGTAGCCCCCTCCGGCGGCCCCTCGCACGTGCCGCCCCGTGCCAAGGACTCAGAGATGGAAATCCGCGCCGACGAGATCAGCAGAATCATCCGGGAGCAGATCAAGGACTATGGCAAGAAGGTCACCGTCTCCGAGACCGGAACGGTGCTGTCGGTGGGCGACGGTATCGCCCGCATCTACGGCCTGGAGGGCGTGCTCTCGGGCGAGCTGGTGGAGTTCGCCAACGGGGTGAAGGGCACGGTGCTCAACCTCGAGGAGGACAACGTCGGTGTCGCCATCATGGGCGACTTCAAGGACATCCGCGAGGGCGACACGGTCAAGCGCACCGCGCAGATCGCCTCGGTGCCGGTGGGCAAGGGCCTGCTGGGCCGCGTGGTGAACCCGCTGGGCGAGCCGGTGGACGGCAAGGGCCCCATCGTGTCCACCGAGACGCGCAAGCTGGAGGTGAAGGCCCCCGGCATCGTCAAGCGCAAGAGCGTGCACGAGCCGCTGCAGACGGGCATCAAGGCCCTGGACGCCCTGGTGCCGATCGGCCGCGGCCAGCGCGAGCTCATCATCGGTGACCGCCAGACGGGCAAGACGGCCGTCGCCATCGACGCCATCATCAACCAGAAGGGCCTCAACGTCTTCTGCGTGTACGTGGCCATTGGCCAGAAGCAGTCCACCGTGGCCCAGGTGGTGGAGAAGCTCACCCGCGCCGGCGCCATGGAGTACACCGTGGTGGTGACGGCCAACGCCTCCGACCCGGCCCCCATGCAGTTCTTCGCCCCGTACGCGGGCGTGGCCATCGGCGAGTACTTCCGCGACAACAAGATGCACTCGCTCATCGTGTACGACGACCTGTCCAAGCAGGCCGTGGCGTACCGCCAGCTCTCGCTGCTGCTGCGCCGTCCGCCGGGACGCGAGGCCTACCCGGGCGACGTGTTCTTCATCCACAGCCGCCTGCTCGAGCGCGCCGCCAAGCTGTCGGACGCCGAGGGCGCGGGCAGCCTCACCGCCCTGCCCATCATCGAGACGCAGGCCGGCGACGTGTCCGCCTACATCCCGACGAACGTCATCTCCATCACCGACGGGCAGATCTTCCTCGAGACGGACCTGTTCTTCGCCGGTGTGCGCCCCGCCATCAACGTGGGCCTCTCCGTGTCGCGCGTGGGCAGCGCCGCGCAGATCAAGGCCATGAAGCAGGTGGCCGGCACGCTCAAGCTGGACCTGGCCCAGTACCGCGAGCTGGCGGCCTTCGCCCAGTTCGGCTCGGACCTCGACAAGGCCACCCAGGACACGCTGGCGCGCGGCGCCCGCCTCGTGGAGGTGCTCAAGCAGGGCCAGTACGAGCCCATGCCCGTCGAGAAGCAGGTCATGCAGATCTACGCCGCCACCAACCGCGACGACCCGAACAAGCGCGGGTGGATCCGCCGGTGCCCGTGAGCGACGTGGTGCGCTGGATGAAGGAGTTCCTCGAGTTCACCGACAGCCGCCACCCGCAGGTCGCCAAGGACATCCTCGCCAAGCGCGAGCTGACGGCCGACATCAAGACCGCGCTGAACAAGGCCATCACCGAGTTCAACGAGCTGTTCCAGGCCACCCCGGGCGCCAAGGTCTGACCCAGGCCCCACCCCGGTAGTCCCGCCCGGCCCCGCGCTCCCTCCTGGGAACGCGGGGCTCGGCGTTTTCAGGCGATGACCTTGCCCGCCACCGCGAGCGCCTGATCCAGGTAGCCGGCGAGTTCGCCCAGCCGGGCCACCACCTGGGTGGCCTGCTTCACGTCCTGGGCGGCGCGGGAGAGTTCCTGGTTGGTGTCACTCAGCGAGGCGCTGGCCTTCTGGAACTCGGCCGAGGCCGCGTCGAAGCGCGCGCCGAGCAGCCGCATCAACAACTCGCGCAGGCGCTTGCCGTGGGCGAGGTACTCGGCGCGCGTCGCGGGCGGCACGGCGCCACTCATGGACAGGTCGAAACAGCGCTCGACGAGCTGGGTCAGCGTCTGGGTATCGAAGTACATGGCTCACTCCCGGGGCGGCGCGTGGATGGCCTGGACGGCCGCGGCGGCGATGCGCACCCGGCCCTGGAAGGCCTGCATCGCGCCGGACAGCTCCTCGAACGACGTCAGCTCGCGCCCGGAGCGGGCGAAGCGCAACAGGGCCTCGTGCGCGTCGCGCAGCGCCCGCGCCAGCTCCACCGGGTGCGCCACCACCAGGGCCTCGTACACGGTGGAGGCTCGCGGATGTCCTCGAGCACCGCCCGGCGCTCGGCCAGCGAGAGCTTGTCGCGCTGGAGGTTGTAGTACATCACCCGCGAGGACAGGGCCTGCTTGGCCCCCGTGAGCCGCTGGGGCCCGAGCACCTCCACCAGGTCCGTCTCGAGCAGGTCCAACAGCGCCCCCACCACCGGAGCCCCCTGCTCCAGGCCCTTCTGGAGCGCCTGGGCCTGCTGGTGCTCCAGGTAGAGCGAGGCCACCACGCCCACCAGCGCCGTCACCGGGGCCACGTAGCGGCTGGCGGTAGCGTCCCCCGGCCCGCCAGCGTCTCCATCCGCGCGCCCAGCGAGCCCAACTGCATGCCCAGCGCCTGCGCGCCCTCGGGCAACTTGCCCGCGTCCTCGGCGCCCGCCAGCGTCGCCAGCCGCTCGGCGTACACCCCCAACAGGGCGATGGCGTCCATGCGCGCCTGGATGGACTCGGGCGAGAAGAGCTTGCCCACCAGGGGCGTGGGCTGGCCCGACGCGTCGGTGGCGAGCACCTCCAGGCCCGCGTCGTACAGGCGCTCGTCGAGGTAGAGGTCGCGCTCGAACCGGTTGAGCTCCGCGTAGTACTTGCCCAGGGCGGTGCTCGCCGCGGTGTTGCCCTCCTGGAAGAGCGCCACGGGCTCGCGGAAGCTGCCCGGCGTCTTGCAGCCCGGCCCCAACGCCAGCGCCAGCGCCAGCATCCCCCCGGCAACGCCCGGGTCCTGCCTCGCATGCGATTCATCGGCTCCCCCTGGAGACGGTGTGGCGGGATGTCTCCGGCCCACCAGCCTAGCGCGATGCGGTGACTTCAGCCCACCACGCGCGGGAGGATGGCGCGCAGGCTGGGATGCATGCCGCCCCTGTCCCCGAGCGCGAGGATGGCCCGGCGCTCGTACTCCAACGCGTTGTGGCGCGTCACGAACTGCACCTGGGCGCCCAGGGCCGCGGGCATCGCCAGATCCAACTCGAAGATGTCGCCCGCCACCAGCGTCGTCTCCGGGGTGGTGCCCGTGTCGCGCCAGATGCGGCGCAGCGCCTCATAATAGTGGCCCCGGCGCAGGTGGATGGGCCGCTTCAGGGCCCCCTCCACCCGCGTCGTCTCGGGCAGGGCGCCAAAGCGCGCGTCCGGCTCGGCGGGCGGCTCGACGAGGAACTTGCGCGCATCCCCCGACACCCGCAGGCGCTCGCGACCCCGGGGCGCCAGCTTCGTGAGCTTGGCCTCCACCGTGTCCGTGTGCGCGTTGGTCACCACGTGCACCGGCAGCCCCGTGTCCAGCAGCGCCTCCAGCACCTCCTTGGCCTCGGGCTTGAAGGCCACCCCCGCCAGCACGTAGGCCTCGCGGTAGAGCACGTTGAGCAGCTCCGCCCGCTCGGTCAGGTCCGGCAGCACCCCCAGCCGATCACACAGCCGCCGCGCCACGAAGTTGCTCAGCAGGTAGGGGTCCGCCACGGCCGGCGCCACCACACGTCCACCCACCTCCCAGCCGGGCTCCTCGGAGCTGTGCAGCACCCGCTCCTCCTCCTCTGCCCACCCCGCCTCCACCACGTCCCGGCCGAGCACCTCCGACAGGCGCCGACGGAAGTGCTCGACGTACGGGGCCCCCTCGGCCACCACGTCCGTGAACGTCCCATCGAAGTCCAACACCACGCACCGGATCGCCATCGTCGCCATGCCCTCTCAGTCGAGCCGGGCAGTGTGCAACAGGAGCCCTTCCCTTTGGAATGCACCCCGGGCGTGGGCATGTCAGACCCCCCTGTACATCCGTGGGCGTTGGCGCGCGACACGCCAGCTGCCCCGTGAGCCCCCTGGGAGGAGCTCCGGTGCACCTCGAAGTACCGCTGCACGTCCACCCGCTCCTGCCCGGGAGTGGCGTGGTGGAGGCGGCGCGTCCGAACCCCTCCACGGACGCGCCGCCTTTATTTTCGACGCGTCGCGGCATCCGCTCCGCCCCACCCATCCACTGCGTGACACGGCCCGCTCCTTCTCCTTGAGACCTACCCGCCCCCTCTGAATACAGTCGGTCTTCAAACCTTCTCCCGGAAGGAACCCATGGAGCTGACGGCGGATGACGAGGTGGTGCCCCGAAGCACCCGGCGGCCCAGGTGGCTGCTCATGGGAACACTGGCGGTGGTGGGGCTGGGCGGCTGGATGGCCACCCGGTCCATCACCTCGCTGGTGGAGCGCACGGAGCAGTTGGAGCGCGAGGCGGCCGAGTCCGAGGCCCGGGTGGCGGAGTTGCAGGTGCTGCGCGACAGCATGACCCGGAGGTTGCGCGTGCTGGAGCAGCAGCAGCGCGCGGAGGCCGCGCACCGGGTGGCCTCGGCGCGGCGGCAGGGCGAGGCGGGAGTGAAGCTCGCGCGGCGCGAGGCGGCACGCGGGCAACTGGAGTCTTTATTACAGCCCGAAAGGGAACGCGGCGCCGCCTTCCTGGAGGAGTCGGAGGGCCAGCTCCGGGTGGGGTTGGCGGATCCCCTGCTCTTCGCCCCGCGCGACACGGCGCTGACCCCCGAGGGCACGGCGCTGCTCTCCCGGGTGGGTGCGAAGCTGGCGGTGGAGGGTCATGTCATCCAGGTGGCGGTGTACACCGACACCCTGCCCGAATCCTCCCCCTCGAGCTGGGAGCTGTCGGCGGCCCGGGCGGTGACGGTGACGCGCTTCCTGGCGGAGACGCTGAAGCTGCCCCCGGAGCGGCTCGTGGCCATGGGTCACGTGCTTCCCCCGGCGGCGGCCTGGGCGGAGCAGGGCTCCGGAATGGAGCTCGCCCGTCGGCTGGAGCTGCGGCTGGTGCCCGCGCCCCGCGCCCCGGGCCATGACCGGCCCAGGGGGTAGGGACTCGAAGAAGGGGGAAAGCTCCCTCGGGACCCCCGGCCGGGTCCCGAGCCCCCCGGCACTCACGTGCCCTGCAGGCCCTCGGAGGCCGCGTTCAGGGACGTCACGGCCGTGTCCTCCTGGGTGCCAGTGGAGGTCTCCGCCTTCTTGCCGCGGCGCTTGGGCGGCGGCGCGAGCTTGGGCGCCGAGCCGAACAGCCGCTCGTAGGTCTCCGGGGTGTTGATGTTGACGATGACGCCCGGATCCTTCACCGGGATGCGGCGCAGTTGCAGGCCGCGCGCGGCGCCCTCCAGCTGGGCCTCCCCCGCCGTCTCGCGCAGCCGCTCGGCCGTCGCGCGCGACAAGAGCAGCGGATAGCCCGGCGCCCCCTCGAACTCGGGACGCAGCCCCTCCGTGGACTCCCCGAGCGCCTTGAGCAACGACTTGAGGGTGGTGGCGCGCACGGCCGGCATGTCCACCGGGTGGAGCAACACCACGTCCGCCCCCTCTTCCAACGCCGCGTCCAGGCCGGCCTTCACCGAGCTGAACTGGCTGTCGGCCCAACGTGTGTTCTCCACCAGATGGACGGCCGGGTGCTGCTCGCGCACCGCCTCCGCGTCCTTGCCCACGACAGCGAGCACGGAGCAGCCCGCCTTGCCGAACGTCGATGCGAGCGATTGGAGGAAGCTCTTGCCCCCCTCATGCTCGATGAGCGCCTTGGAATGGCTGATCCGCCGGCTTCACCCGCTGCGAGAATGACCGCGATGACCTTCATGGCCCACGCCTCCTTCTAGCCCCCATCGGTTGGCGTGGGGGCGACCCATTACACCCTGGCAAGCCCGGAAGCTTCTGGCCGCGACCCCAAGGGCAGGTCGTCGGGAAGAAGGCACTTGGCGAACTCGAGATGTTCACCGGTGGCCACTCTTCCCTCAATGAACCCAGGTCGAGCACGACCCCTGTCCTTCTGGGACGAAATCCACGCGCGGGGGACGCGCCGCTGCAATTCCTTCCGAGGCCAGCGCCGCGCGCGCGGTCAGAATTTCAGCCATCCGGGCCAGCGGCACCGTGTTGCCCAGCCGACGCAGCTCCTCGAGCGTCACGTGCCCGAGCACCTCGCCATGCCGCTCCTCCACCACCGGCAACAGGTGCGCCCCATAGCGGTGCATCACCTCGAGCGCCCGCATCACCGTATCCCGGGGATAGAGGATGATGTCAGGCATTGCTTCGACTTGGGTCTCGACCGTGTGCGGCATCGCTGCGACCTCCGGTGGGAAAGCCATCCAGTGGTCTGAAGCCTTAGCAATCTCCTTGCCGCTCACGGGTCCGGCGGGAGGACCCACCCGGATGGGCCCTCGACCGCTCGTCTCCCCGCCCGCCCCCTACTTCTTCTTCACCGACTCCACGAGCTTGCGGAAGCCCTTCTCCGCGCCGGTCACCGTGCGCTCGGAGCCGGTGAGCTTGAAGAACAGCGGACCCTCGGGACCCTCGACGATGACGCCCAGCAGCCGCGAGCCCGCCTTGGGCGCGGAGGGACCCATCATCGGTCCGCCCCCGGTGTAGGTGCCCTTCACGTCCACCGTGGTGACGCCAAGCCCGTTGAGCGTCTCCTTCTTCGTGTGCACGTCCTTGTCCGTGAGCGCCGTGCCGTCCGCCTTCTGGAACTGCCCCACCCAGCGCTTGACGTTGGCGTCCACCGCGCCGCCCTGGCCCTGGCCGAAGTAGAAGACGGCCAGCTCCGCCGGCTCCGTGTCTCCCTTCGCGGGAGCAATCCGATAGGTCGCCGCCCGCATGGGCCGCGCCGGCAGGGCCTCCCACTCCTTGGGAGCCGTCCAGCTCAACCCGCCCGCCTCCGCCCCCGCCGCCGGCGCGGCCGGCTGCGCCGCCGCGGGAGGAGTCTTCTGCGTCTGCTGCGCCTGGGCCGGGCCCACCGCCGCCAGGATGGTCATCGCACCGAGGAATCGTTTCATGCCCTCGAACCTAACGCCAAAACGGCCTCCCGGCATGAACCGTTTCCCCTCCAGCGCCACCACGGCCGTGGACCTCGCGACACCGGAACACCTCTGCTAGAGGGGCTCGGGTCAATCACCAGGTCAATCACTCGGAGAGGTGGACGTGAGCCGCCAGAAGCCCGGACGCAACGAGCCCTGCCCTTGCGGCAGCGGCAAGAAGTACAAGGTCTGTCACGCCGCCGAGGACCGGGCGCGCGAGGCGGCGGCCCTCCCCGCCCTCCCGTCACCCGCTCGCCGACGATCTCCAGGCGGCCATGGAGATGCTGCGCGGCGAGGACCTGTCGCGCGTCTCCTCCACCCTGGAGCACCTGGGCACGCTGCTCACCGGCTGGGGGCCCGTGCCCGGCCTGCGCTTCGACGCCGAGCTCTTCCACGCGCACGTGTCGCGACAGCTCGAGCAGCTCACCGAGGCCGTCGAGCGAGACCCCGCCCAGGCGCGCCACATGCTGCGGCTGAGCACCGTGCGCGAGCTGGGCACGCGCGCCTTCCTGGAGAAGCTGCGCGCCACGCTGCTCGCGCGCGCCACCACCGCGGGCCTGTCCGCCGAGGACCGGCGGGCGCTGTGCCTCGGCGCCCTGCTCGCCTCCACGCCCAAGGATGGCCGCGTCGCCGCCGAGGATCGCCCGGTGCTCGACGTGCTGTTCAACGTGCAGTGGCGCGAGTGGGGCGCCCAGCACGGCCAGAAGCTCGCCGCGGGCCTGGAGGCCCAGGAGGCGGACCTGCCCGAGGAGGCACGCGAGGCGCTGCGCAAGGCGAGCGAGGGCGAGATGGAGGCCCTGGTGAAGTACGTGGAGTCGGATCCCGGCCTCGCCGCGCGCATCGCCCAGGAGGCCCGCGAGCGCGCCACGCGCGTGGAGGCCCTCATGCGCCAGCCGAACACGCCCTCGCTGCTCGCCCCCGAGGAGCAGGTGTGGCTCACCGCCGTCCTCTGGGAGCCCCTGAGCGCGCTCAAGTCCCCGGACATGGACGCGAAGGCCCGGAGCGCCGCGGTGGTCACCTTCCTGGGCGCCGTGCGCAAGGCCCTGGACTCGGACAAGGACTTCCTCACGAACCTGCTCGAGCGCGTGCGCGCCCGCTCCAAGGACGCCGCGCTCGACGACGCGACGCGCGCCTTCTTCACCGAGGCCGCCGTGGCCTTCGAGGCCGAGCCGGTGCGCATGGTGCTCGCCGCCATCCTCACCTCGCGCGCCGAGCCCGAGGCCCGCTCGGCCGAGGAGCAGGTGGTGCGCGCGGACCTGGAGGCCAAGACGCGCTGGACGGCCGAGGACCTCGAGCCCTACCGCGCGCTGCTCGCGAGCATGAACCTGCCCGCCGCCACCGAGCGCATCCACCGCGCCCAGGAGTGGCTACGCGCCCATCCCATCGAGCTGCCCCCCGCGGGCGCGTGAGGGCCCGCGGGGACACCGGGCCGCGCGGCTACGGGTGCGTCTGGACGTAGAGGTGCGAGCCACACGGGTGATCCCCGTTGGCCACGTCGGCGAGGGTGATGTTGTTGCCCGCGGAGTTCTTCGGGTAGCCGGTGAAGGTCTGCGGCCCGGTGATGAATTGCGTGAGTCCGCCCGTGGCCCAGTACTGGGGGTAGGTGGCGGACGGCGCGGGCGTGGAGGTGAGCGAGAGGTTGGCGCCGCAGTAGGCGGGCGCGCCCGGGGGAACTCCACGGACAGCTTCAGGGCGGTGCTGGCGCGCAGGTTGGTGAGCGCGATGAACGACGTGCCGGAGCCCGACGCCAGCGTCTTCGACTTGGGCGTCCCGCTCAGGGTGTTCTGCTCGAAGCCCACCTCGATGCCGGGCTCGGGCGTGGTGCCCGGGGGCGGGTTGTAGCAATCCAGGGGGATGTTCACGAACTCGATGAGGGTGCACGCGGGGGTGGTCACCTCGATGTCCGCGTTCCACGTGCCCAGGCCATCACCGGGAATGAGCTCTCCCTTGCGCTGGCCGACGATCTTCAACGAGGTGCCCGTGGTGGAGAACTGGGCACTCGCCGCCTGCTCCTTCCACAGGCCCGTGAGCGGATCGAACAGCCAGATGGCGGCCCGGCATGTCCCGTTGAGCACGCACGCGGGCATGCTTCCCCCCACGGCCGCGGGGACGGGGATGCGCACGTCCAGGACCTTGCCGGGAATCAGGCTCAGGGTGTTGCCATTGGCGTCCACCGCCGCCAGCGTCACCGCGCCCACGGTCTCGAGCGCCACCGGCTGACCGGCGGAGTTCCTCGCGCTGAAGTCGCCGGGCATCGTGTCCGGGCCGTGTGGCGCGATGGAGAACGTCACCTGTCCCGTGGCGGGTACGCCCGCCGGGGTCTGGAGGCTGTTGGCGGGCACCAGCACCCAGATGCCCGACTTGGGATCGATGAGCTCGTTGGTCGCCGCCGGGTTGATCACCTTCGTGAAGCCCCGGGCGAGCACGTGCTTCTGCCCAGCCCGGCCCTCCGTCTTGAGCGTGTTCACCGGCGCGTAGCCATCCTTGCGGATGTCGAACCGGTAGCCAGTCCCCGAGTCGGTCACCGAGACACTGTACGTGCCCGTGGTGCTGGTCACGCGGAGGATTCCATTCACCGTCACGCGCGCGCCGGAGATGGGCTTGCCCAGCTCGTCCACCACCGTGCCCGAGAAGACCGCCGAGAGGGCGGCGGACTCGAGCCGGGTGGAATCGGAGGTGGACCCGGCGGCGGTCTCCGCCTCGCCACAGGCGAGACCGAGAAGCGAGGGCAACAGCAGCAGGGCAGTGCGTTTCATGGCGGGGTTCTCCTGTAGGGGTGCCCTGTCAGGAATTGCACGGTCCATACCAAGACACGCCGAGCCCGTGTGCTCCTCTGGAGCGCCAGGGCCCAAGCACCCGCCACGCGCCGATTTGTCGACCCGAGGGCAACAAGGAAGACCCTGGCCGTGGCCCTCCTGGCTACGCGCGCGAATCGCTCAGGGCGTCTGGTGTTGGAACACCAGAAAATACTGCTCGGGCAGGAAGGAGAGCGTCTGGGCCGGCGGTAGCCCGCGGCCTCGAACTCCTCCCGCACGCGCTCGGGCGACAGCTTGTGCGCGGGCGGAGGCCCCATGGAGGACTCCACGCGGAAGTCGACGATGGCCACGCGCCCTCCCGGACGGAGCTTCTCCGCCAACCGCTGGAGCCAGGCCACGCGCTCGCCCACGTGATGATACGTGTCAACGATGAGCGCCAGGTCCACCGGCTCGGGCAGCCGGGCGTCCTCGGCCGTGGCCAGCACGGGCGTGAGGTTGCTCAAGCCCTCGCGCTGGGCGCGCTCGCCCATGTAGCGCACCATGTCGGGCTCGAGGTCGACGCCGTATACCCGGCCCTGGGGCACGGCGCGCGAGCCGCACCGCGAAGTAGCCCGTCCCCGCGCCGATGTCCGCCACCTTCGCGTCCGCGGCGAGCCCGAGCGCCTTCACCACCTCGTCGGGCTTCTGCCACGCCTCGCGTCCGGGCTCCTCGAAGCGCTTCACCCACTCCTCCGCGTTCTCGAAGCGGTGGGGCATTCCTCCGTGATGTCCACCATGGCCGTGGTGCGGCGCGGCGTCCGCGACTGGCGCGGGAGCCTCGGACGAGGTCCGGTGCGCACAGGCTCGGAGCCCAGCAGCAGCGTGGTGCCCCAGGTGCATGCGGCGCGGCGGAAGAGGGAGCGCTTCGAGATCATGACGGTCTCCAGGTGGGTGGTGTCAGGGCTCGGGGAAGATGAGCAGCCCCCGCGAGGTATCGATGACATACACAAACCCATCGCCCGGCACCCGCATCCCGATGGCCCCATCGTAGAAGCTCGTGCCCCGCTCCGGGTCCGTCTCGCGGAAGGTGTTGGAGTGGGCCACCTCGCGAGGGCTCTCCGGCACCGACACGTCCAGCACCCGCACGCCGTGCTGGTAGTGCGCCACGTAGAGCCTCGAACCCTTGAGCACCATGTTGTGGGGGGACACGTTCTCGCCCAGCGAGTACTCGCCCACCTTCACCGGATGCGCCGGGTCCGTCACGTCCAGCACCCGCAGGTGCGCGCCCCAGCTCTCTCCGCCCTCGAAGGCGATGAGCCGCTCGCCGAACCGGCCCACCGCGTTGGCGTGGCTCGTGGCGTAGGGGTAGACGAACCCACCCAGCTTCCTCGGGGCCGCCGGGTCGCTCACGTCCACGATGAGGTAACCCTGGGACCAGTGATTGATATACAGCCGCCCCTCCAGGGCCAGCGCGTCGTGGGGAAAGCCCGGAGGGAGGCCAACGGCCGGCGGCTCCACGTACTCACCGAGCAGCACCGGTTCCTGGGGTTGACGGATGTCGAAGACGAGCGTCCGGGCCCGGGGCTCGGCGACATGGCATACAGCCGGTCTCCCTCCACGAACACGGTGTGCACGTCGAGCGCCCCCTGCCGCGAGGGAACCTGCCGCACGAGCCTCGGCGTGGCGGGCTCCGAGATGTCGAAGACGATCACCCCCGAATCGGCGCTCGCCACGTAGAGCGCGTTCCCCTTCGCCCACACCCCATTCCAGTAGTTGTCCGTCGGCGGACTCAGGGTGCTCCGGAGCACCGGGGCCGCCGGGTTGCTCACGTCGAACACCGTGAGTCCCCCTTCTCGGGGCCATTCGGGACGGACACCACATAGGCATGGCCCTGGGTGACGTAGATGTCCACCGGCAGGCCCTGCTCCACGAAGGACTCGGACGCGAGCCGCAGCCCCGAGTCCTCCTCCTCCCCCGCGCGCCGCGTCCACCGCTCGGCCAGGAAGGTGCCGAAGCTGGTGTACCTGCCATTGCGACAACTGGCGAAACAGCCATACAGCCGGGTGCCCTCGGCGCGGCAGCCCACCAGGGAGTTGCGCACCGTGACGGTCGGGGAGAGCGTCCGGGTACTCGTCAGGAAGAACTCGCGCGGGCCGATGCGACGTTCCGTCGGGGGCACGCCGTGAAAGGAGTCGAGGCGGCCATCCGCCGACACCCGGAAGGCGTCCGCGACGATGCCGGCACCTGTGAATCGGTGCGATACACCAGGGTGTAGATGCCCTCGGCCGGCACCTGGGCCAGCGACGCCGCGTCACACGAGGACACCTCGATGGTCTCCCGGTCCCCACACTCCCTGCCCTGCACCGAGTACACGTTGCACGCGGCGTAGCGGCCCGTGTCCGTCCAGTCCCCTTCTCCCTGGAGGACAGGCGGCGGAGGCACTGGCTTCTCCTCCTCACAGCCCGACACCCCCACCATCCCGGCGATCAGGAGGGAAACTGCCCACTCGCGGCTCATGTGCATGCGGCTATCATACCAAACCTCTCCAGAGCTGGAGTCCAGGCCGGGATGCCTTGAGCCAGGAGACTCGCCTCCGCGAGAGCTGTCGCTGTGATCTATCTCACTCCCGAGCCGTAACACTGGTCACAGAGTCGGCATGGCTCCAATGGCAGTTTGGTGCATGCCAAGGCGGTAGGGCTTCGAAGCCTTGGCGACACATGCCCCTGAAAGGGCACCTTGCTCCCATCGCAGGAAAACGACATGACCGCTGCCAAACCATTCGCAGGCCCGTCGGTTGCGGATACCCGACGCGTTCGCCTGCCAGATTCCAAGTCCGCGCTGGCACGTCTGCTGGCGCTCATCACGGTGCTGACAGGTGTTGCAGCCCTCGGGCAGCCCCAGGGACTGCCCGAGATCGAACTCGAACGCCTGACGCCCAATCCCAGCGGCGCGGGCTCCTTGGTGCTGGGCACCGGTGAGGTGCTGCGCAAGGGCGGCTATCGCTTCTCGCTCACCGGCCACTACGAGAATGACCCGCTCGTGCTCTACCTGGGTGGGGACCGGGTGGGTTCGGTGGTGAAGCACCGGGTGACAGGACATCTGTCGGCGGCGTATGGCCTGTCGGACCAGTTGGAACTCGCCGTGCAGGTGCCCGTGCTGCTCATGCAGCGCGGAGATGACCTGACGGCGAGTGGCGTGGGCCAGCCCGGCCAGGGATTCTCGCTGGGCACGCCCTACCTCTCGCTGCGGCTGGGGCTGCTGACCGAGAGCAGTGTGCATCCCGTGGATCTGTCCGTGGGAGTGCAGGCGGGGCTTCCGCTGGGCAGCGCCCTGGCGCTCGCGCGGGAGATGCCCCTGCGCGCCATCCCCAACGTGATGGTGGGCCGGCGATTCGGTTCCCTGCGCGCCGCGCTCGATGCGGGCGTGACGTTGCGCTCACCGGTCATCCTCAATGATGACCAGAAGATCCAGGACGAGCTGGGCGAAGAGCTGCGCCTGGGCGCCGTGCTGGCCACCACGGGGGAGGGGCTGCGCGGCGAGATGAACCTCATCGCCTCCATCCCCTTCCGGCGTGAGGGCACCTCGATCGAAGCGCTTGCCGGCGCCAGACTGCCGCTGAGCGAGTCACTCGAGGCGTACGCGATGGCGGGCATGAGCTTTGGTGACGCGCCGGGTACGCCCTCCTTCCGTGGGTTGATGGGCGTGGCCTTCGGGAGCGCGTCGCCCCGGTGCGCCGCGGGCGGCAAGCACATGCCCTCGCAGTGCCCGGGTCTCGACGACGACAACGACGGGGTGAGGAACGGCTCCGACGCATGTCCCCTCGAGGGCGGCAAGGTGGATGCGCGGGGCTGCCCGGACATGGACACGGACGGCATCCAGGACTCGGAGGACAAGTGCCCGATGGTGCCTGGGGTCCAGCGGTTCCAGGGCTGCCCGGACACGGACACGGACGGCATCCAGGACTCGGAGGACAAGTGCCCGATGGTGCCTGGGGTCCAGCAGTTCCAGGGCTGCCCGGACACGGACACGGACGGCATCCAGGACTCGGAGGACAAGTGCCCGAACGAGGCGGGCCTGCCCAAGCTGAAGGGCTGCCCGCTCCGGGACACGGACGAAGACACGGTGTCTGACGACGTGGATAACTGCCCGAAAGAGGCGGGTCCGGCCAACAACCAGGGCTGCCCGCTGCGCCAGAAGCAGCTGGTGATCATCAAGTGGGACCGCATCGAGATCAAGGACACGATCTACTTCGACACGGGTAAGGCCATCATCCAGAAGCGCAGCTTCGGCCTGCTGGACCAGGTGGCGATGGTGCTCCGCGAGCACCCGGAGTTGGAGAAGGTCCGGATCGAGGGCCACACGGACAGCGTCGGCAGACCGTACGCGAACCTCGGGCTGTCGCAGCGGCGCGCGGAGGCGGTGCGCTACTACCTCGTCAACAAGGGTGTGGCGCCGGAGCGCCTGGATGCGACGGGCTTCGGGCAGGAGCGGCCCATCGCGTCCAACGACACCGCCATGGGCCGGGCGGCCAACCGCCGGGTCGAGTTTCTCACCACGCCCCACGAGGGCACTCATCAGTAAGCGCGAGGGAAGAATCACATGAACAACGCATCGATGAAGAACATGCTCTTCACCGCGCTGCTGGCGGTGGCTCTGTGCGCGCTGCCGGCCCTGGCCGCGCGAGACACCTATCTGCTGGGCACTGGCAGGCACGGAGTGCTCACGGTCGACGTGAAGGATTCGAAAATCATCAACGAGTACGCCCAGGTGAAAGCGGTCTCTCTCCGGGCGCGACGGAGATCCTCGTGGACACCAGCACGGGCTTCGAGCCGGGGGATCTCGTACTGGTGCATCAGTCCACGGGCTACGCCCCGACCTCCCACCTGGAGATGGCAAAGACCTCGATCTCAACACTGACGGCACTGGCGCGCTCGGGCGCTGGGAGTTGGCGCGGCTCAGCAGAACCACCCTCAAGGTGCCGGACAAGCTCAAGCTGGACTCACCACTCATCTATTTCTACTTGGCGACAGGCGCCCAGGTCGTCAAGGTGCCCGAGCACACGGATGCCAATATCAGCGGGAAACTCACCGCTGCCCCCTGGAATGGACAAAGGGCGGTATCCTGGCGTTCCTGGCCAATGGGACCGTGACCATCAAGGATGGGGGGCACATCGACGCCACTGGCCAGGGCTTCCGTGGTGGGCAGTACGACAGGGATGGAATCTCGGGGAGAAAGGACTGCAAAGACCTCAGCCAGCCCGCTTCGTCTGGAGGGGCGCAGCGAGGAGAAGGCATCGTTCCCAGTCAGTACGGGGAGAAAGCCACCGGCCGTGGCAATGTTGGCAATGGTGGAGGCGGAGGCGTGTGCTCCATGGCAGGCGGCGCGGGGGGCGGCAACGGAGGGAGGGGCGGTAACGGAGGAAAGACGAACTCCAATTCTGATGGAGCGCGCTCAATGGGAGGAATTGGCGGTTCCAAGGTCACCTTCGACGCATTCAACCGGATGCTCTTTGGTGGTGGAGGCGGTGCCGGACACGGGATCGAGACAGCGACGACGCAGGGGGGCGCTGGGGGTGGCATCATCTTCATCCGAGCCAAGAGCCTGGAGGGGAAGGGGCACATCCAGGCCAATGGCAACCCTGGTTCCCATGGCGATGGCCTCAGCGCCGCCCACGGCGGTGGGGCGGGTGGCACCGTGTACCTGCGCATTTCCAAGGGCGCGGACTGCCATGTACTGGCCCAGGGAGGCCGTGGTGGTAACTCAAACCTCTCGACAGCATTTGTCGGCCCGGAGGCGGCGGCGGTGGCGGGCACTTGCTCCTCCAGGCCGCTAAGAACCACTGCGAACTGAAGTACGAGGGGGCACCGCCGGACAAACGCCCACCCCACCGAAAAACGACACGCCAGACTACGGAGCCACCAACGGAAGCCCCGGCAACAAGGAGAGCATACGTGAAGATGATGGTTTCCTCGAGGCGATGCCCAAGCCCGTGGTGCTTCAGCCCGCGAACGGGAGTTCCACCAACAACATCCGGCCCACCTTCACCGGTACGCTCGATCCATCCTTTCCGACCGGAGCCCAGCTCGTCCTCTTCCTGACTCAGGGAACGAGTACGAAGACCTATACCCTGGATGCGGCGAGCAACTGGAGCTTCGTCCCCCCGATGAGCTGAAACACGGCAGCTACACCCTCTCGGCCGCAATCGTGAAGCAGGAGGTGTGGAGCGAGCAGAGCAACACCAACACCTTCACGATCGTCACCATCATCCCCGCCCCTGTCATCACGAAGCCGGGCAATGGGAACACGACCAGCTCTCTGCCGGTGATCGAGGGGACCGCCGAGGCGAACAGCACGGTCACGATCATCCTCAACAGCACCCCGGTGGGGAGCACTACCTCGGACGCGAATGGCCACTGGACGTACACGCCCACCACCCCTCTGCCGGATGGCCCCTACGAGCTCACCGCCACCGCCACGGACGCCGAGGGCAACGTCAGCCCGCCGTCCAGCCCCGTCCACTTCAGCGTCGACACCAGGGACCGGGCCTTCCTCGGCGATGGCGCCGGCTGCGCGGCCTCGGGCGGTGCTCCTTCGGCGCTGGCGATGATGGGCCCGGCGGTGCTCTCGGCGCTGAGGGCTCGCAGGCTCCGCCGGTAGTGGCGCTCGGCCTCGCTCCCTCCTCACGAGCGGGTGGGCCCCCGCTCCGGCGTCCGTTGGTCCGGAGCGGCGTGGACTGGAGCGAACCCACACCTGCGCACCGCGGCCTTGCAGAAGACGGAGTCGCGGGCCACGACGCCGTGGCCGGACCGCTGGAAACAAGGAGCCGGGGGCCCTCCTCCTCTGAACGCCAAGGACACGTGCCTTTTACGGGATTTTCTTGGTACAGTGCATCTGGAAGATTCTCCCCGCATGGTCCAAGGAGTCCTGAAGATGAGCCGGTACCAGAAGAAGTCCTGGGTAGGTTCTTTGCTCGTCGGGCTGCTGGGGGTGGCTTGTGGAGGCGCACCGGAGACACCACCGGCGCCCTCCCCGCTGCCGGTGGCGGCCCGGGAATCCAAGCTGTGCGCCGAACTGGGCGTCAGCACGCTGACCCTGACGGGGAGCAACACCCAGCAGGGCGAACTGGCCGGGAGCGGAAGCTGGGCGGTCTCGGGCCCCGCCAACGGGGTCCGGCTGGAGTACTACGTCGACGACGTGCTGTATGCCGTCGAGGAGCAGCCCGGGAAGTCCGGCACCTGGTACTTCAGCCGCACCGGTGTGTCCTGCGGAGTCCTGCACCCCATCCAGGTGAAGGCCGGCCGATGCTCATCGACGGCGATGGGGTCCGCGGCACCTGCACGTCTGGTTCGAAGACGGTGTCCAAGGCGGACGTGGGGGAGGAGTGCGTGGGCAACCTTCCCTGTGAGCGCTGCCATGTGAGTGGAGCCATCCGGGGACGCTCCACGCGGGCGCTCGCCGACCATTGCCCTCGCGGTGCCCTGGACGAGCAGAACATGATGAAGCTGCTGGAGCGCGCGAAGGGCGGGGAAGGGACCACGCGGAGGTAGGAGACGGAGCCCTGTCCGGCGCTCGCCTTGGTCCACGAGGGTCAACGCTAGATGCCCGATACCTGTACATCAGCACGAGGCTCCAGCGTGTAGACACCATCCAGCAGCACCTGGGCCAGCGTTGCCAAGTCACACGGGGCACATCGAACATCAAGAGCTACCGCGGGGCTTGCCTCGCTTGCCAGACTGAAATGGTAAGGCCAGCGTCTTCGTATCTTTCCTTGGCGGGGAAGAGGAGTGCGCTGATTGTCGAGTCGCAACTCTTGCGTTCGTGGCTTCCGCTTGCCGGGAAACTTGGATCCAGGGCCATACTCCACCGATGGCCCTCTCTGCTGCTCGGAAATCTTCACCAGAAGTTGCCGTTCCACCATATCCGAGAGGATGTCCCGCGCGCGCTGCACATCAATGTCGAAAAAGTTTTGCAGGGTACGGTTGTTCACCTTCCCGTACTCGCGCACGTGGGTGATGATCTTTCGATCCAACTCATCCATTGTCCGGCGTTGGTAATCCACGGCCGAGCCAAGTTTCTTGAGCACCTCACCTCGCAAACGATAGGCAGGATGGCTCAGACGTGCCGTCTGTCGCGTGGCCTCCAGGATGGAGACTTCGTCGTTCGTTAGCCGCCGCAGACTCGCCTCCGCCTCATCCACCGACTTTTGCAACATGGGAGCCATGTCCAACGCAGTGACGGTCTTGCTGCGACAGAGGCGGAAGAGAATCAGGAGGGTATCCGTGTCATCCCGCTCCTGTTCCGGGAGTTGGGCCACAAAACGAGCGATCTGCGTTCGAGGAGCGCCTGCCACCAACTTCACCTGAACCTGCTCGAAGGAAGCCTCGATGCGAGGAAGGTCGCGGCCCGAGCGAATCATTTCCCGATACATACGATCCACACCGCGACCAGCCTCCTCAGCGAACCCCAAGGTGCGTGCAGCGCGGGCGAGGGTTCGGTTACGGGGCCGGGGGGATGGGTCAGGATGTTTTCAGGAGTCACACCGGAGACAAGAGGTCCGGGAGAGGTGACAACAAAGACCTCGGGCGAGTGCTCAATGAAGACAGGGCGCCGCAGGCGGTAGTCCTGGTGGACGATGGCATTGGCAAGGGCCTCGCGAATAGCCAACTGGGGAAAGTCCGTAATGTCAATCTGCTGACCGTTGGGAAGCGAGATCGGTGTCTGATTGAGCCGGGCCTGCACCGGGCCCAGTACCTTCTCGAACGCGAGGACAAGGGGAGTCTCGATGCGTTCGATGGCACGAGGCTCTCCACCCGGTGTCTGGCGGTAATGGTATTGGAGCAAGGGCGACAAAGGTGTTTCGCAGAAGAGCAACTCCCCAGCGCGTAGAAGATCTCCTTGCTCGGAGACGACCCCTAGCGCGGCCAACAGGTCCCGATCGCTGAGACGGGCATACTTGCGCCGCGCTTCATCCGTGAGGGTGGAGAGGCTGCGACGGGCCACCTCGAGCGCTGTCGGGGAGACGTCCTTGAGCGTGCGCCCACTGGGCTGACTCGACCAGTCGAAATCCCGGCGTTCCTCGCGTAAGCGAGCCACCTCGTCGGGGTTCATGGGCAAGCAGTCGGTCGCCACCCGGCGGCGGGCTCGCCCTTGCGTGTCCGCATGCACTTCAAGGCTCTGCTGTACGAAGAGGACGAGCAGGCGAGCACCTGCGAATTGACGCTCCTCCGCCTCAACGAGGAGATGCGGGTTGCTCAACTCGTAGACGCGCTTGCGGACTTCGTCGGAGTCCAAGTCTGTCCCCTTGAAGGCTGGCGGCCCAGACTGCTTGTTGTCGACCCCGATGATGAGCGCCCCACCACTCGCGTTCGCGAAGCAGACGACATCACCCGCGAGGTCACGCATGAAATCCTTCTGCCCACCCTGGCCTTGCTCCTTGAAATCCAGGGTGGAGGATTCCAGCTTGGATGCGGCCGTTCCCGCCAATACCCGGCCGAGAGCCACCTCTACCTCTTCTCGAATGTTCCGCATGGTTTGGTGCCCCACCCAGAAAAGTTTGTGCCGAGTTTGTGGTGACCCTTCATAGTGGAGGGTTCCCACAAACTCGGCACAAACTCAAGGCCTTGGCAGCGAGGAGCGAGGAGCAGAAACGATCTTTAACGGAGGACCAGGCCGGCACCTGAACGCCCCGCCGTATACCGGGCCGCCCGGGGGCTCTATCTTGCGTCCTTCCCCGGAGTGCCCCCGATGAGAGTCCCTCCCTGGTCCGCCGCGGCGTGTCGCTCGCCCTCCTCGCGCCCTGGGCCGCGCCCGCCCTGGCGCACAATGGCTACCCCGACACCACCAGTGTCACCCTGCGCGAGGGCCACCCCGAGCAGATGCTCCTGGGCGCCACCTTCGGTGCCGTCATCACCCACAACGGCGGCGCGAGCTGGCACTGGGTGTGCCCCCAGGCACTCGGCCTGGGCGGCTGGAGCCCCGAGAGCTACCTCTGGCAGGCCGACGGCACCCTGTTGGCCGCCACCGGCGCCGCCCTCATCCGCTCGAAGGATGGGGGCTGTACCTGGGCCCCCCACCCATTCTTCACCCCTCCGGGCAAGCCCCAGACCGCCCTGTGGCCCAAGAGCCTCGCATCGCTCCCCTCGCAGCCCTCGCGCCTGTGGGTGTCCACCGGCCGCCCCGGCCAGAACAACGCCCTCTACCGCAGCGACGATGGCGGAGAGACCTTCACCCCCACCTCGCTCCAGAGCACCACCGACGTCTACCCCAGCGTGAAGGTGGCCCCCTCGGACCCGCGGCGCCTCTACGTCTCCGCCAGCACCCCCACCGGCCCCCGCCTCCACCGCAGCGATGACGAGGGGCTCTCCTGGCGGCCCTTCCCCGCGCCCTTCCCCGGGAACCTGGCGGACGCCAAACCCTACGATCTGTTCGTCCTGCGCGTGTCCGACCACGATCCGGACCGGCTCTGGGCTCGCATCAGCGCGGGGTTCTGGACCTACGTGCTGGAGAGCCGGGATGGAGGCCAGAGCTTCCAGTCCATCGTGCACCCGGCCGGCCAGACCGAGGACGGAATCGACGAGGCGCTCATGGGCGTGGAGGTCTCCGAGGATGGCGACACGCTCTGGGCCGCCACGCCCACGCGCCTCTTCCGCGTGCACTCGGGAGAGACGTTCGCCACGCTGCTGTCGCTGCCCACGGGCAACGCCTGCGTGGAGCGGAAGAACGGCGTGCTCTTCGTCTGCGGCGCCTCGCGCCTGCACGACTGGGCCCTGGCCACCACCGCCGACGAGGGCGTCACGTACACGCCCCTGCTCGACCTCCCCGACATGAAGCCCTCGGCGTGTCCCGTGGGCACTCCGGCGCGGGATGTCTGCCAGCCCCTCTGGCCCCAGCTCGCCGCCCTCGTCGAGGCCGATCCCCTGTCCACCCCTGGCGCGGACGCCGGCACGCCGCCGGTCCAAGAGCCCCCGCCCCCCCACGCAAGGGATGCTCCGCCACGGAGGGACTGTTGCCCGCCGCCATGCTGCTCGCCCTTGCCCTGCCGCGCCGCTCCCGGCGGCCCTGAGTTTCAGTCGCCCTCGGGTTTTCCGTCCCGACCGGTGCTGGGGAGCCGGGCTCATGCGAGGCATCTCGTTTGAAGCACGCGCGTGGCCGGCGCTCTCGTCCGGCCAGGACATCCGCTCGAAGCGCGCTCCCCCACCGAATAACCTTCCGGCCCATGAACATGAAAGCCCCGAGCCTCGCCGCCCTCGCCACCACCCTCGCCCTGGCCGCTTCGGCCTGCGGAGAGCAGCCCACCGAAAACGAGCCCACGTGCGCCGAGCCCATCTACGCCGGCAAGGCCACGGACGAGGCCCGGCACGCGCTGGTGGACGTGCGCGACAGGCCGCTGGATGCCTCGGGCGCCGTGTACCTGACCTCGCCCGCCGAGGGCCAGGAGTACGCGGTGGGCTCGCCGCCGCCCACCTGGGAGTGGAGCCGGCCCGTGTCCTCGCGTCCCAGTGGGCCGCCGGCCACGCCCCGCGCGACGTCCCGCGCCTTCACCGCCTGGCTGGGCGAGCTGCTGCTGCCCTCGGCGCGCGCCCACCTGCCGCCCTACACGGGGGAGATCTACTGGGTGGAGGTGTTCGCGCCGGGGAAGACGTGCCCCGTGGCGCAGGTGCTCACCTCGGAGTTGAAGTGGCAGCCGGACACGGACACCTGGGCGGCGCTCGGCCAGCGCGCGGACCCGTCCCTCTCCGTGCAGGTGACGCGCGCGTACCTGCTGCAGAACCGCGTCACCGAGGGCCCCTACCGCCTGGAGCAGCCGCGCACCATCCGCTGGAGCGCTCCCTGACGCGGAGCCCGCGCGTGCCGCCTCGTCTCAGTGCGATGCCTGCTTGAGGAGAAGCTCATCAAGAGGAATCCATGACAGCTCGGATGAGATACTTCGACCTCTACGACAACGTCTACATCCGAGGACGATGGCATTTGAGAATGCCTCTGGATGATGAGGAGGGGCGGGAAGAACTATTCGACGTCGGGCGATTCAAGGAGGGGCGACTCCTGGACATACAGAAGCCCATCCGCATCTCCATGAAGCCCGCGGGCATTCCCCTCGAGTTCTCTCATGCCCTGGGGGTTCCCATCGTGCACCGCCGGGTGGTCTCCCTCTTCGAGCGTCTGGGTCTCCAAAAGGAAGTGCAGTTCATCCCCGTCGAAGTGGAAGGACAGACGGAGCCCTGGTTCATCCTCAACGCCTTGCGAGTCATCAAATGCATCGACGACGCCCGGTGCGAGGAGGTTCTCCACTGGCTCCCGGAGGACAACCGCCCGGACAAGGAGCCCGGCGAATACCGCAACGTCTCGGGACTGAAGATAGACCCGGAGAAGATCGGGGAGGCCCACATCTTCCGTCCGTGGGGTTGGAAGGTGCTCCTCATCGTATCCGAGCACGTCAAGCGGGCCCTGGAGGAAGAGGGCATCACCGGCACGAAGTTCATCGAAGTCTGAATCACCAGGAAGCACCATGAACCTGAAGCTCCCACGCCTCGCCGTCCTCGCCACGCTCGCGCTCGGCGCCTGCATCGACACGAGCGGCGAGCCGCCCCCGCTCGACTACGATCACCCCAACGGCTGGCCCGGCCGGAGCGAAATGCCTCCCCTCGGCGGCGGGCGCATCGTCGTCACCAACAGCATGGACGACACCGTCAGCCTGCTGGACCTCGACACCCTCGACACTCCGGACTGGGGAGAGCTCGCGCGCGTGCCCGTGGGACTCAACCCCGTGGAACTCGAGGGCCCCCACCACGCCGCCTTCTCGCCGCGCGGGGACTTCTATTACGTGGGCCTCTCCTACTCCGTGCCCGGCGCGGGCTCGGGCCCCACGGCGCGCACGGCACCGGCACCGCCGACGGCTACTGCCTCAAGCTCGACGCCAGGGACAACCACCTCGTCGCCTCCACGCGCGTGGACCGCAACCCGGGCGACCTCGTGCTCAGCGCCGACGGCCGCACGCTCTACGTCACCCACTTCGATCTGCTCAAGCTCCAGGAGGCCCTCCAGAACGGCACTCCCCACGCCAACCTCGACGCCAACCTCGTCCTCATCGACACCGACACCATGCGCGTGAAGAAGCGCGTGCCCGTGTGTCCAGCCCCCCACGCCGTGCGCCTGTCCCCGGACGAGACGCGCGCCTACGTCGCCTGTCTCTCGGACGAGGTCGCCGTGGTGCGCCTGGATGACCCGGCCTTCCCCGTCACCCGCGTCCCCCTGCCCAACCCGGGCACCGCCCACGCTCCCCGCTACTCCCCCTACTCGCTCACCCTCTCGCCCACGGATGGCTCACTGTGGGTGGGCTCCCTGGACAGCCCCATCGCGTACCACCTGGATCCCCAGTCGCCGCGCATCCTCCCCGAGCGCTCACTGCTCCCCGAGCGCATGGACGAGGAGTTGCGCCAGGGCATCCCCATGTTCGGGGCCTTCAGTGTCGATGGCCGGACACTCCTGCTGCCCTACCAGCGGGTGGACACCGTGGCCATCATCGACGTGAGCGGGAGCGGGCCCGCCGTGAAGGGGAAGATTCCACTGTCGCCCGCGGGCTGTCTCAACGTGCATCAGGTGGAGCTGATACCAGGGGGCAAGCAGGCGTTGGCGGTGTGCGAGGGAGACCATGTGGGCCCAGGCACCCTGCACGTGCTGGATCTGGAGGCGGGCGCGGTGAAGAAGACGGTGAAGGTGGGCCTCTATCCGGACTCGGTGGGCCTGCTGAGGAGCAAGCCATGAGGGCACGAGGGGTGGTGGGCGCGGTGGTGTGCGCGGTGGCGGGGTGGGTGGCCGGGTGTGGTCCCACTCCCGCGGAGGAATACGGCGAGGCCCTGTTCCGGGACTCCCGGCTGTCGACGAGCCAGTACAACACCTTCTCGTGCGCCACGTGCCACGCGACGTCGAGCGAGCAGGCCCGGGACAAGCTGTACACGGGCCTGTCGCTGGAGGGCGTGGCCTCGCGCCCCCACTGGTGGGGCGGCTACGAGGTGACGCTGCTGGACGCGGTGAACTTCTGCTACACGGCCTTCATGCGCGGCACCGAGCCCCTGGAGGCGGAGGATCCCAAGAGCCGCGCCCTCTACGAGTACATGGTGAGCCTCAGCCCCCGGCCCGAGGCGCCGGCGCAGTCCTTCACGCTCGTGCGCGACATCACCGACGTGCCGCGAGGAGACGCCCGCCGGGGCGCGGAGGTGTACCGCGCGGCGTGCCAGGACTGTCATGGCGAGGCGCGCACCGGTGAGGGCCGGCTCACGGCGCTCGCGCCCGTGCTGCCCGACGTGGCCCACGAGTACCACCAGCTCTTTCCCAACAGCCCTCCGGGCCTCGTCTTCATCGAGAAGGTGCGCCACGGCCGCTTCTTCGGCGTGGGGGGCAACATGCCGCCCTACAGCCGCGAGGCCCTGTCGGACGAGGACCTGGGCGCGCTCCTGGCCTGGCTCGGGCTGTGAGCAGGCTCACGCCACGCGCGAGCACTGGGACGCGGCGGTCCGCGGGTAGCGGCCCGTCACCCGCGACCAGATTCGGGTGGAACTCGTCCCGCGGGTCTCGCTCCAGCGAGAAGAGCTCGTTCCCGTGGCCTCACCCCATGGCATCGTCCACGGCCTGAGCGCCTGTCTTTCCAGATGGGCCAGGGGCCGGTAGCATTCCGGGGGATGGGGGGACGTACTCATGAGAGGCGATTTCGCGGACCTGTTGGACGAGACACTCCTTTTCGCCGCGAATCCGGGGCCACGCGCTGTCCCGGCGCTGTTTCCCGTGATTTCCCTCGCGGGAGGAAGACCGAACGTCGCCCAAGGCGAGAGTCCAGGCGGCCGGAAGATCTGGCAGTTCGAGCCTCATGGGCTCGATGCCGTGAGGAACGTCACCGTGCGGGCCAGATCGATGCGGGACATGCAGATGCCCGTGTGCCGGGAGGTGAAGTGGGGGGAGGTGAAGGTCACCTTCCAGGAGAGGACCCTGCTGCTTCCCCTGACGGAGAGGTTCCTGCTGCGGACCTACTATCTCCCGGACGGAGCGGTGCCCGAGTCGAACGAGGGGCTCTGGCAGCTCCCGATGAACCTGGAGCAGAGCTTCCAGCGCGTCTTTGGCTTTCAACTCAAGGCGGGGCAGCTCCAGCCGCTGAGCGACACGGAACTTCAGTCCTCCGGTCTCATGGCGCCCGCTCCCTTCGCCCTCAATCGCCCGGGCCAGGGGGCTCTCCTCTGCGGGTCCTCGCCTGCATGGCGCTGGGGTGCGCCAAGGAGCGCAATGACTTCGAACCGGGCGGAGTGCTCGGCGCGGCGCGCTTGATTCCTCATCTCATGCTCGTCGCCAACCTGCCCGTGGAGCGTATGGAGGCGACGGTGCAACTGTCGCGCTCGCCCACCACGATGCACACGCGCATGGATCGTGAGGAGATGAGTACGAACATCTCCTCGGCCTTCTTCACGGATCGCAATGACGCGCTCCATCCCTATCCGCGTTGGGACAACCTATTTGATTATTATTGGATTGACCCGCCCATGGGCGCTGAAGTGAAGGTGGTCCGCGGGGACAAGCCTTCTGCCCGCGAGCGGGAGGGATTGATCAAGGAAGTTGAGCTGGGCTCGTCTCGCGGCTCGACATGGGTCGCGGGCTACAAGCCCAGACGAGTGAAGAAAGTCCCACGGCAGGGGGAGTTCGACAACATCCACATGGCGCCAAAGATGAAACTGCCCGCCGCGGTCGTCAGGGAGCTTCCTCGCGGCTGGCCGAGGGAGGTGACCATGGCGCCATTCTGCGTGCATGATTGTTTTCATCTTCACTGGCGCTGGGGGACTCGGAGCGATTTGGCACCCGAAGGCCCCAAGTGGGCACGTGGCTGGTCAGGCGACGTGCCGTACAGTCAGGCGGGTGCGCCCATGGTGGCTGGTAACCAGGAGGTAAGCATCAAGATGTTGGGGCCTTGCAGCATCGCCTATACGGCGCGGATCCATGCTCCCATGGTGGGCCGGTGGCAGGTCGTGATGCACCATGGTGCGGCGTATGCGCTCTCGTACACGAGGGTGCCGGATGCGTTGCCGCGCTTGGAGGATGGCTTGACACCCGACCTGCGGGGAGAGGTTTGGGGTGAAGGAAAGTGGGCCAATTTCTACTGGCACTTGCGCTACACATTGGCACCGCATCCCATGCGATCTCTGGACCCTACCGGCACGTTGACGGATTGGATGGGGGGCCACGACAAGTACGCGGAACGTCTTTCGTGGGATGCAGCGGGTCTCCGGGCTGCTCGAGAGCTATGAAACGCCGCTCTACACTGGGAGTGCTGTGTGCGTGCCTCGTGGGAGTATTGGATTTCCTTGCCATTTTCTTCGTCTTCCGTGTCGCGGGCAGCCCCGTCGAATATGTCTTTCTCGCCCCATGTCTGCTGGGAGAGCAATTCCTGCTCTTCGCGAGAGAGACCTGGGGGTGGCCCATCGCCTCGGGGTTCATGACCTCCTTGAGCGAAGGGTGGAGTCTGTTCCTCCTGTTCTTCAACGTGTTCTGCTACGCGGCCCTGGGCTTTTTCATTGGTTCGAAACTGGGAGGCCGGAGCTGGAAGGCGCGGTAGGCGCCCCCGCGAGGGAGTGGTGAAGCACCTGTTCATGGGCTTGCCCACGGAATCGGGGCAGGCTCATCCATGCGCGGAGCCCAAGGAGGCTCACGCCACGCGCGAGCACTGGGACGCGGCGGTCCGCGGGTAGCGGCCCGTCACCCGTGACCAGTCGAGGTTGGCGCGGATCCACCGGCGCAGCCCGAGCACCAGCCGCGACACCGCGGCGTCATGCGCGCCGAACGAAGGCAGGGCGCGCTCCTGGACGAGGAAGCGCCGCACCGCCGTGTCGTGCATCTCCGCCGCCGCGTGCACCGCCCGGTCCAGCGACAGCGTCCGCTCCAGCCGCAGCGAGAGCACCAGGTTCGGGTGGAACTCGTCCCGCAGGTCTCGCTCCAGCGAGAAGAGATCGTTGGCCCAGGCCATCACATCCGTGGCGGTGTACATGAGCTGCACGAGCGTCGGGTGGGCCAGGATGTCCTCCGGGAGGAAGAAGCCCTCGAGCGCCTCCATCTGGGTGAACACCAGGGACGTGCCCGCCGACAGGCGGCGCAGCTCGACGTAGGACGACACGTCCAGGCACAGGCGCTCGGCGCGCACCCGCGCCTCGCGAATCGTCCCCCGGAAGTACGACTGGCAGGACTGGATGAAGCGCTCGCGCCGGGCGCGGGGCATGGACCCGAGCAGCCGCTCGCGGATGTCCCGGAGCAGCCACAGCGAGGGCGGCGCGTCGCGCGCGGGCGTGGCCCCCTGCAACACCGCCAACGCCAGCCAGCTCTGCTCCTGAAGCCATACCGGCGGCACCTCGCCCATCTGGTCGTTCCAGGAGAAGTTCCAGATGAGGAAGTCGAGCGCCGCGCCCAACCGCTCCGGGGGCACCGTGGGATGGGCCTGGCCGAGCAGCAGGGGGAAATTGCCGCGGCACAACTTCTCGAGGTCGACATGCCGCGTGGGCGTCTCCAACTGGCACGCCCAGCGCGCCAGGGCCTCCTCCTCGAGTTGCCGCAAGCGGGGATGTTCCTGCGCGGGGAAGGGACAGAACAGCGGGGGCAAGTCGGGGGGCTCATGCCGCGAGGTTCTGCAAGAGCCGATCCCACGCGGGCACTCGCGCGAGGCCCGCCCTCCCTCGCCGAGGGAAGAACCGTCCGTCCTCCCCCGGGACGCCACTTCTTCCGTGGCCTCTGCCCGGAGGTGGAAAAGACCCCTGAGGTCCTCCCCTACCCGCATCCCCTGGAGACGAGGAAAGCGCGCGGAGGTGAACACTCTCCGGAGGGTCCCCGGCGCGCGAAGCGCCCTGTCTGTCCAGGACTGAAAGACAGACGCCTGGACGTCCCGCCTTGGGCGCGGGGGAAGCCCCGGGGGAGGGGTTCAGCGCGGACCCGGGGCCCGTCCGTGTCTGGTGTTGGAGCGGAAGACGGAGGGCCCGTCCGCCCGCCTGCTTCCGGCCCATTCCCGGACACGGGGCACGACCTACCTTGGAAGGCTCAACCGGAAGATTCAACGACGCGTCCCAACGCGAGGAGCCGAGGATGACCAAGACGTTCCGTGACGAGCAGAACACCCTGGCCGCCCCCGACGAGAACACCCGCGACACCGCCAAGAGCGAGCCCACCCCGGAGGTGGCCAACAAGGTGCGCTACGGCCATGCCCATGCCCGCACCGAGCAGCTCTACAAGGAGCGCCGCGCGCGGTACGAGCTGAAGAAGCAGCAGGAGGCGGCCCAGGCCGCGCGCGAGCAACAGGCCCGGACGCACGAGGAGACTCCGTCGGTGGAGGCCCGCGCGAGCGAGGCCGCTCCCCAGACGCCTCCCCCGGAGGGCGCTGTCGCGGGCTCCAACGAGGGCTCCAACGAGGGCTTCGGCCGGGAGCGCGTGAAGGAGCTGGCGCTCGACGCCGTCAAGAGCGTGCTGGGCGCCGCGCGCGAGGCCGTCCATGGCCATCCCCTGGTGGGCGCTCGCAAGCTCGCCGGGGATGCGTTGTCGGGCGCGCTCAAGGTGGCGCGCGAGGTGACGTCGCGCCCCACCTCTCCGAGCGGCGGGGAGCACTGAGCCACGGCGGGGCTCGCTCCACGTGCGCGGCGTGCCCACCTTGGCTGTGATTGTCTGGAGGAAGCACAAATGTCCCGACTACTGACGGTGTTGGTGACCGGAGCGACCGGCAAGCAAGGAGGGGCGGTGGCACGCATGCTCCTCGCGCGTGGGCATCAGGTGCATGCGCTCGTCCGCTCACCGGACAACGCACAGGCCAAGGCCTTGGAGCGCCTGGGAGCCCGGCTCGTCCCAGGTGACTTCGAGGAGGTGGACACCCTGGAACACGCCATGATGGGCGTGGACGCCGTGTTCGCCATGGCGACGTCGCATGGCGACCAGGGCCTCGAGGGCGAGGTGCGCCACGGCCGGCACCTCATCGACGCCGCGAAGATCGCCCGCGTGCCCCACTTCATCTACTCGTCCGTGGCGAGCGGCAACCTGCCCACGGGCGTGCCCCACTTCGAGACCAAGCTCGTGCTCGAGGAGCACCTGCGCCACGGCACCCTGCCCTACACCATCCTGGCGCCCGTGTTCTTCATGGAGAACTTCCTCGGGCCCCTGTTCGCCCAGCGGCTGCACGAGGGCGTACTGGCCATGCCGCTGCCGCCCCACCGCGGCCTGCAGATGATCGCCCTCGCGGACCTCGGCGCCTTCACCGTCCGGGTGATGGAGCGCGCGGAGGACTTCATCGGCAAGCGCATCGAGCTCGCCTCGGACGAGGTGACGGGAGAGCAGGCCGCCGCGCTCATCGCCTACGTGAGCGGACACAAGCTGCGCTACGAGGAGGTGCCCCTGGAGGCCATGCGCTCGCGCAGCGAGGATCTCGAGCGCATGTACGCCCGGCTCCAGACCGAGGGCTACCACGTGGACAGCACCCTGTTGCGCCAGGACTACCCGGACGTGGGCTGGCACACCTTCGAGGACTGGGCGCGCGTCCAGGACTGGAGCGGGCTGCTGGGCACCACCGGCGGGGACCCGTGGCCGCGGAGCCATCCCTGACCTAGTCCGCCCAGCGAGCGGGCACCGCCCGGTGCCCCCGCGTCCCCTCCGAGCTCTTCCTACCTTCTCGGGAGGAGGAGCTTTTCCATGAGCCCGCGTGCTTTCCGGCCCGTTCTCGCCACGGCGCTGCTCGCCGTGGGGTGTGTGTCCACGACGACGTTGCAACCGCTGGCCTCGACCCCCACCACGCCGGCCGGCACGCCCCTGGCTCAGGAGCACGGCGTGCGGCTGGTGGCCAATGGCGCCGCCTGGAAGGGCTACCCGTCCTACCTCGGCCGCCTCGTCACGCCGGTGGAGGTCCGTCTGGAGAACCAGAGCGGGCGACCCCTGCGCATCGACCCCGCGGACTTCACGTTGGTGGGCACCTCGCGCTTCGAGTACGCCGCGCTCACGCTCCCACAGCTCAGCCAGGAGAACGTCTCGGGCGTGGGCGGCTCGGGCCCGGCCGAGCCCATCTACGTGGGCCGCCCGCCCATCTGGCCGGGCTTCGGCTGGGGCTGGGGCGGGTTCGATCCCTTCTATGATCCGTTCTACGGGCCCTACGCGTACGGCTACGTCCCCGAGCCCCTACCCACCGAGGACATGGTGAAGGTCGCCCTGCCCCAGGGCACGTTGCAGCCCGGAGGCGCCGTGACGGGGTTCCTCTACTTCCAGAACGTGAGCGAGCGCGAGGGCCAGGTCACCCTGCGCGCGAGGCTGGTGGACGCACGGACGGGCGAGCAGTTCGGCACCCTCGACATCCCCTTCGAGGTGCGGGGCTAGCCGGCCCGGGGCGGCCCGGAGGCCGCCTCCTCAGTGCAGCAACAAGGGGCGATCGGACGGGAACAGCGGCGGGTGGGGCAGGAGCGAGTCCTCGCCGATGCGTCCCGCCTTGCGGCGGATGGCCTCGCCCTGGATGGGCAGACCGAAGAGGGGGCCCAGGACGCAGACGTCGAACGCCCCCTCGACCAGGGGAAGCAGGCCCAGCAGCGCCATCACCCGTCCCGAGCTGGACCTCCGGGCGAGCCCTCCCACCACCAGCGAGGCGCCCGCCAGCATGCGTGTCCAGCGCCCCGTCCTCGATGCGATCCATCCCATCAACATTCACACACCTCCTGGAAGGAAGATGGGCATGCACGGGAAGAGGACACCAGCGCCCGGACCCTTCCCGGGTTTTCGTATACCGGCCAACCCTCGGACGCCCCCCTGGTCGCCGGGCCGGTGCCAGCGCCTCGCGCCGGGCCCTAGCTTGGACGTCAGGAAGAGGAGAGGTGGCCATGGTGGATCGCTCGGAGTTGCACGCGGGGATGGCGGTCTGGACCCCACGTGGCGAGAAGCTCGGGTACGTCGTCGAGGTGACGGACGAGGAGTTCATCGTCGAGAAGGGAGTACTGGTGTGGCGCCGGGGCTACGCGGTGCCCCTGGGCGAGGTGCGCGAAGTCGTCGAGGACGAGGTGTTCCTCCACCACGGTCCGGACAGCCTGCTGTCGGGCCCCCGGAAATCCCCCCACCTCCCGGCGCACCTCGCACTGAGCCCGCGCGTCAGGCGCCGAAGTCCATGCGCCGCACCGAGTCGTCGCCGCGCGCGCCCTGGTAGACGTGCCGGGCGGCGGCCAGATCCTGGAAGGGCAGCCCCACCGAGCCGAAGACGGTGACCGGCTCGCGTCGCCGCGGCCGGGTTTCTGGCCGGCCAGCACCTCGCCCAGCTCCGCCTGGATGACGTCCGCCCCGAGGCCCACGCGCGCGGGCGCGCCTGGCGGGCGTTGAGCTCGCGGTGATCACAGAAGAAGGAGGACTGGCGCAAGAGCCCGGCGGAGACGGCCACGGACTCCGGCGCGTCCGCGTCCAGCACGGTGACGTGCGTGCCCCCGCGCAGCATGCCGGGCAGGAGCAAGGGCTCTGACGAGGCCATGGAGATGACGACGATGTCCGCGTCCTCCACCGCCTCCTCCACGGACAGGGCGGGCCGCACCGGGAGGTTGAGCGCCTGGTACATGCGGGCGGCGAAGTCCACCGAGCGCACCACTTCCTCGTCATACACGCGCACGTGCTGGAGGCTGCGCACCAGCCGCAGGCTCTTGAGCTGCATGGACGCCGCGGGCCCGGCGCCCAGCAGCGCCACGCGGGACGAGTCGGGCCGGGCGAGCACGTCCGCCGCCAGCGCTCCCACCACCCCGGTGCGCAGCGCCATGAGGTGGCCCGCGTCCATGATGGCCAGGAGCGCCCCCGTCTCGAGCTCATACAGGTGGACCACGCCCTGACGGGAGGCCGTGGGCCCGGACGCCCGCGACAGCACCTTCACGGTGCAAGCGGCCAGACCGGACAGGGTGCCGGGAAAGGAGACCTCCAGCGTGGCCTGGCCCGGTGGGGAGGAGCGGAGAAGCTGGGGCTCGACGAGTCGGCGCTCGGCGTCCACGCGGAACGCGGCGCGCATGTCCTCCAGCAGGGGGAGGGCCTCCATGGACCGGAGGACATCGGTGCGGCTGAGAAGCAGGGTGCTCATCTTCCCAACCTATCCCCTTCTTCGGGGTGTCACAGCCAGCCGAAAGGGCGGCCGGTGCGTCCCGCCGGGCACCGAGGGAAACGACGGGCCCGGGGCACGAAGCTCCCTTCTCGCCTCTGGGGACGACAGCCAAGCCCCGGCGCCATGCGCACCTTACGCACGGACAGAGGGGAGGTGACCTGGGGGGTGTTCGTGATGCAGGAGAAGGGTGAGCATTCCTCGGACGAACCATACGGACTGGCGGACTCCTCCGGAGGCATCGCGAGGACATCCTGCGGGACTGGGAAAGGGCCGTGGCGGAGCACCAGCCGGACGGGCTGATGCGCGAGGCATTGCTGCGCGACTACCTGCCCGGCTTCCTCGAGCGGGTGGCGGACGTGTTGGAGCACCCTCCGGACGAGGGGCGCCTGGGGCAGCTCGTTCCCGACGAGCACACCTTGCGGCGCCTGGAAGCGGGCCTGGAGCCGGATGAGGTCGCCCTGGAGTTCGCGCTGTTGCGCCACTGCATCCAGCGCAGGCTGGCCCAGGCGGGCGGGGCGGCGAGCGCCTTCCAGTGGGCGTTGCTCCACGAGAGCATCGATCAGGGCATCCTGCGCGCCACCTCGCTCTACACGACCATGCGCGACCGGATGCTCGAGGCGCTGGAGCGCGTGTCGGAGGCGGCCGTCACGACCCAGAACGTCGACACCTTCTTGACCCGGCTGCTGAGCATCCTGCTGGAGTGCTCGGTGTCGGTGGATGGCGCCGCCATCCTGCTGAGCGAGAAGGCGGAGCTTCGGCTGCGCGCCGCGGTGGGTCTCGGTGCCCGGGAGGCCCTGGAATCCAACATCCGCCTTCCGCTCGACGCGGGGCTCTCCGGCCAGGTGGCCACCGAGCGCCGTCCGCTCCTGGTGCGCATGGCGTCCACCCATCCCAAGGTGCGCACGGGCCTCGTCCGTCGGCTCGGCCTGCGCGCCATCTACAGCGTGCCCCTGCTCCAGGGCGAGCGGCTCATCGGCGTGGCGCACATGAGCTCGAGAACCTTCTTCGACTTCACCGCGTCCGACAAACAGCTCTTCCGCACCATGATGACGCGCGCCCTCAACTTCATCGTGAAGGCGGAGCTGATCGAGCGGGAGCAAGACGCGCGCGCCGAGACCCAGCGCCTGATGTCCCTGGTGGACACGATGGTGGAAGCGTGTCCGGTGGGCCTGTGCCTCATGGACCGGGAGCTGCGCTTCATCTGCATCAACGACACCCTGGCCCAGCTCAACGGCCACCCGGTGGTGCGGCATCTGGGAAGACCCTTGCGCGAGATGGCGCCCGACTGGGTCGCCGCGCGGCTCGAGCCCCACTTCCGCCGGGTCCTGGAGGAGGGCCGGGCCGTGTGCAACCACGAATTCACCAGCCCGCCCTGGCAGGGCGGCCCCGAGCAACACTGGCTCTGCCACTACTACCCGGTGCGCAACGCGGACGGCGAGGTGGACGGGCTGGGCTGCGTGTTGGTGAACATCACCCAGCAGAAGCGGGTGGAGGCGGAGCTGCGCCGGGAGGGCGAGCTGCGCGAGCGGCTCATCGGCGTGGTGGGGCATGACCTGCGCAACCCGCTCAACGCCATCAGCATCTCGGCCGGGCTGCTGCGGCGCCAGGAGGAGCTGGAACCGGACGCGCGGCGGGCGGTGGAGCGCATCCAGGCCAGCGCGGCGCGGATGGCGCGGATGCTCAACGACATCCTCGACTTCGCGCGCAGCACCACGGAGGGGGTCTGCCCGTGCACCGCGAGCGGGTGAACCTGCACGAGCTCTGCCGGAACGCGCTGGAGGAGCTCCAGGTGGCGTACGCGAACCAGCGGCTGGAGCTGGATGCGCGGGGCGACGGCTGGGGGTGGTGGGATCCGGACCGGCTCACCCAGGTGGTGGGCAATCTGGTGAGCAATGCCGTGCAACACGGCCGCCAGGGCACGCCGGTGCGCGTGGAGGTGCGGGACGAGGGAGACGAAGTGCTCCTGGCCGTCCACAACGAGGGCGAACCCATCGCCCCCGAGCTGCGCTCGGCGCTCTTCCAGCCCTTCCGCCACGGCGCCACGGGCAAGGCCAGCTCGCGCAGCGTGGGGTTGGGGCTGTACATCGTCCAGCAGGTGGCCCACGCGCACGGAGGCGAGGCCCAGATGAGCTCCAGCGAGAACGGGCACACCGTCTTCACGGTGCGCCTGCCCCGGGGCGGCTAGAGAGCGCGCGAGGCCCTCACCGGGGGCTCAGCGCCCGTGGCGGCGGTGGTGGTTGCTGCGCACGGGGATGGGAATGGGCTGTAAGTGACCGCCGGACTGATCATCCTCGTCGCGCACGCCCGCGCGCGCCGGTGCTTGTCCAGGCGGCCCACGAGCATCAGGCCCGCCATGCGGAAGTCCGACACGAGCGACCACAGCGGATAGGTGAAGGTCGCCGGACGGTTCTTCTCGAGGGTGAAGTGGCTCACCCAGGCGAAACCGTAACCCGCCACCAGCGCGGCCGGCAGCAGCCCCACCCGGCCCGTCAGCGCGGCGGTGCCCGCCGGGCAGACCGCGACGGAGGTGCCCAGGAAGTGCAACCACCGGGTGCTCGCCAGGGCGTGCTCACGCAGGTAGTGGGGCCAGAACTCAGCGTAGGTTGGGATTCGCTCGTTCATAGATTGGATTCTGCCGCCGGAAGAGCCCCCTTCGTCAACCCCACGGCGCCTCTTTGGCGCTCCGGTGTCATTCGGCCTAGGCTGAGAGCGGCCGAGGGAGCTGGATCGTGAACGACTGGACGCCCAAGCCCATTCCCACCGCCGCCCTCGCCCGGCTTCCGCTCACCGCCGAGGAGGGCTTCGTCCTCTCGCGTCTGGATGGGGCCACCCCCGTGCGGCACCTCACCGCCCTCACGGGCCTGCCTCCCGAGCGCATCCAGGCCATCATCGCCCGATTGCTGACACTCGGCGCCGTCCTTCCCCCGCCCACCTCCGCCGCCCCGCCTCCCGCTCCCGCGGCCTCCACCCCGGCCACGCCGCCGGAGACGCCCGGGGAGCCGCTCGAAGCCGGGGAGGAGCAGGAGGACGCCGGAGGGCCGGAGGACGAGGACGCCGAGGCCCACGCGGGCACCTTCCGGCAGCTCTTCGAGCGGCGGCTGCATCCGCTCGCGGCGGATGAGCGGGCCCGGCTCGCGCGCGAGTCCGGCGAGCCGGAGCTGTCCGCGCTGTGCTTCGACCCGGTGCCCGCCGTCATCCACGCGCTGCTGGAGAACACGCGCCTGGGGCTCGCGCATGCGCGGCTCATCGCCCGGCACCACCTCAACCCGGTGGGGCTGGAGGCGCTGTGTGGCCGTGCCGCCTTCGCCTCGGACGCGGGGGTGAGGCGGTGGCTGGTGCGCAACCCCCAACTGCCCGCGGGGCTCTTCCGCCGGCTGTGGGGAGGCCGCCGGCTGATGGAGCAGTTCAAGGTGGCGGGCAACCGCGACGTCCCCGAGGGCACCCGCCGCACCGCGCGCGAGGTGATGCGCTCGCGCTTCGGCACCGCGCCCGCCGAGGAGCGCGTGGAGCTCATCCTCCTCACCGAGGGCCGGGTGCTGGGCGCGCTCATGGGGCTGCCCGTGGACGGCAAGACGGCGGCGCTCTTGTGTGGGCGCGTCTACCGCTCGCCCCTGCTCATCCAGAACCTGGCGCGCTGGAGCGCGGCGCCTCCGGCCCTCATCGCGCACCTGCTCAAGCAGGAGGCCGTGCGCCGCCAGCCCCAGTTGAGGCAGTTGCTCCAGCGCCACCCCAACGCGCCCGCGGACGCCCGCCGGGGCGACTGAAGGCTCACTCGAAGACGCGGGTCTCGACGACCTCGATGGCGGCGCGCACCTCGGCGGGCACGGCCACCTTCTGGTGGTCGGCGTAGCGCAGGGTCACCATCACCGCGCCTCCGCGCGCGTAGCGCACCCCGCTGTTCGCGTCCTCCACGGCGTACTCCATGGTGAAGCTCGTCGTGCCGATGCGCGTGACGCGCGCGCCCACCACCAGCTCCGCCGGGTAGACGACCGGGCGCAGGTACTCCGCGTTCGTCGCGGCGACGATGGGACCCACGCCCTCCCCCTCGGGCTTGCGCATCTCCGGGCCCACCAGCCCGACGCGCGTCATGTACGCGATGCGCGCCGCCTCGAACCAGGTGAAGTAGCGCGCGTTGTTCACGTGACCAAAAGCGTCCATGTCGGACCACTGGATGGGAAAGCGCACGGTGACGGGGAAGTCGTTCATGCGGCCCCATGCACCACGGGGGCTGCTCCAGTTCAACTCCAATCAACCCCTCGCCCGCCCGCCTGCCGCCAGGGGAATCCAGGAGTTGACCGGGACGGGGCGCATGGGAGACCGTTTTGTCTCCGTGACACGCCCCGAGACTGGTAGCGCGACGAAGTCCTCTCCCCCGAAGACGAGCGGGGAGTCCTCGAGCGATCGCATCCTCTATGTGCCCTCGGGCCACAAGCTCATGCCCTGGAAGCGCGCGGACATGGTGCGCTGGCTCCACCCACAGCACCTCATCCGCTCGGGCATGGACGCGCTCGTGGCCAGCATCTTCGGCGTGCGCGCGGACCACCGGCTCATCGAGGCCGTGGTGCGTCCCCAGGCGCCCTACTTCGACTACTCGGACGAGGCGGCGGGCGAGGACTTCTGGCTCGACTACGTGTCGGACACCGGGGACGGGTGGAACTCCACCTACGCCGTGGCGCGGCTGCTGGCCAAACCCGAGCTGGAGCTGAAGGATCCGAACGGAGACACCCACGCGCTGGAGCGCGGACGCATCCTCGTGTTCGGCGGCGACCAGGTGTACCCGGGCGCCAGCCGCGACACGTACGAGCAGCGCCTGGTGCAGCCCTACCGCGAGGCCATGTCGCGCTCGCCCGAGCCCAGCCCCCACCTGTTCGCCATCCCCGGCAACCACGACTGGTACGACGGCCTGTCCGCCTTCATGCGGCTGTTCTGCGCGGACCGCTGGTTCGCCGGGCGCCGCACGCGCCAGAGCCGCAGCTACTTCGCCCTCAAGCTGCCGCGCGGCTGGTGGCTCATCGGCACCGACGTGCAGCTCAACAGCGACATCGACGTGCCCCAGCTCGAGTACTTCCGCCAGACGGCCACGTACATGCAGCCGGGGGACCGCATCATCCTGTGCAACGCGGAGCCGGCGTGGATCCACGCGGCCACCACGCCCCGGCCCCGGGCTACATGGAGAACAACCTGGAGTACCTCCAGGAGAAGGTGTTCGGCCGGCGCATCAGCCTCTTTCTCGCCGGGGACCTGCACCACTACAAGCGGCACGAGGACGCCGAGGGCCGGCAGAAGATCACCGCGGGCGGTGGCGGGGCCTTCATGCACCCGACCCATGCGCCCCAGGCCCTGCGGCTGCGCTGCGGGTGCGAGCAGAAGAAGTGCTTTCCCGACGAGAAGACCTCGCGGGAGCTCACGCGCCAGAACCTGATGCTCATCCGCCACAGTCCCTTCTTCGGACTGCTCACCGGCGCGCTCTATCTGATCCTCGCGCTGTCGGCGTACACGGAGCTGGGCAACCAGGGGCTGTTGAACATCCACGAGGCCCTGCGGCAGCTGGCCGCCTCGCTGGTGAACCGGCCCATGTCGCTGGTGGTGGGCGCGGCCACGCTCGGGGGGCTGGTGGGGTTCGCGGATCCCACCCTCGGGCGCTGGCGCGTGCCCATGGGGTTGATGCATGGCCTTGGGCACATCGTCTGTGCGTTCCTCGTGGCCTGGGGCGCGATGTACTTCACCGTCAACACGCTGGGCATCTGCGCCGAACCACCGCCCCCACAGCTCGCGGCCTTCATCATCCCCGGCGCCAACGCGTGCGCCGGCGGGTGGACGCACATGTGGGCCAAGTTCCTGCTGGGCACCTTCCTGACCTTCGCGGGCGGCTTCCTCGTGGGCCCCTTCGTCATGGGCCTGTACCTCACGGTGAGCCTCAACCGCTTCGGCGCCCACTCCAACGAGGCCTTCATCTCCCTGGCCATCCCCGACTGGAAGAACTTCCTGCGGCTGCGCATCGACCCGGAGGGACAGCTCACCGTGTTCCCCGTGGGCCTGGAGCGCGTGCCCTGCAAGTGGAAGGCGACCTACGCCGATCGCTCCTCTCCCGCCTACGATCCAGACGACCCCCAGGCCACCGACCCCGTCCTCATCGAGCCGCCCGTGCGCGTGACGCCTCGGGAGCCGGCCCCCTAGTCAAGCCCACGGACACGTCTGGCGGAGGTGTCCTCATGACGGCAGAGGTCATACCCTATGGGCATGACTTCCAACGTCGAGCAGCAAGAAGGGTGGAGACCCCGGCCCCTCCACCTGGGGGAAGGCGAGGGCCACAAGCTCTCGCTCAAGGCCTTCTGGGAGGGCATGGAGAAGCGGCTCGGTGCCTCCTCCCTCGAGGACTTGCGCACCGTCCTGCGCGCCATGGCCAGCCGCGTCCACCCCTCCGAGCGGCAGTCCTTCCTGGACTCGCTCGCTCCCGTCCCGGATGACCGGCAGCAGGCACTCGAGCACGCCCTCCAGGACAAGCTGCTGGCCGATATCACCGAGCAGGCCCAGCGCTTCGAGGAGTTCATGGTCGAGGCCCACTCCGGCTGGGACGAGTATGGCGAGGACTCCGGCCCTGGTCCCTACGCGGAGCTCGTCGCGCCCGTGACGGCCCTGTTCCAGCGGGCGCAGCGGGCCTTCGAGCGAGGCCGCTGGCCGCTCGCCCGGGACGCCTACCGGGCCCTGTTCGAGCTGCTCCAACGCGAGGACGATTACGGCCTGGGCCTGCGCCCGGAGCACCTCGAGGAGGTGGACATGCCCGAGGCCCGAGCTCGCTATCTGAGCGCCCTCTATAGGACCACGCCGCCCGCCCGGCGCGCCAAGGCGCTGTGGGAAGCAATGAAGGAGGAGGACCGGTGGAGATTCGGCCCACCGCCAAAGCTGCAGGAGGTGCGTGACATCTCCCCCGAGCCGCTGCCGGACCTGGAGTCCTTCCTGTCCGACTGGGAAGCCCTCCTGCGCAAGCGGGAGGACGACTCGGCGGCCGAGGCGTGGTTGCGCGAGGCCGTGGGCCTGTCTCGAGGCGCCGAGGGCCTGCGTGAGCTGGCACGTGCCGGACGGGGCCACCACCCGCGGGCCTGGGTGGACCTGCTCGCGTTGCTGGAGCGTGAGGGGCAGCCGCGCGAGGTGCTCGACACGGCCCACGAGGCCCTGAAAGCCCTACCGGCCAGACTGCCACTACGGGCCTGGGTGGCGGACTTCCTCGCCACGGCCGCCGAGCGGCTCGCACACCCCGAGCAGGTCCGCGAAGCCCGCTGGAGGCCTTCGCGGCCAGCCCGGATCTGAAGCGCCTGCTGGAGCTCCGGGAGTGTGGCGGGACCGAGCCCGAGCGCGCGCGCCTGATGAATCAGGCCGCCCGGCAGGTGCAGAAGGCCCTGGCCCAACCGCGCGACACCGGGCCGATGCCCTGGGAAGAGCCCCCGCTGCCGAGAGGTGAGCGGGACGAGCCGTGTCCGCGCCTGGATGAGGTGCTGCTCGCCCAGGCCCGGTTGCTCGGGCACGACTGGCGGGCGGCCTGGAAGAGCGCCTCGGGAGCGGAGGTGCTCGGGTGGTCGAGCGATGACAATCCCCAGGGGCTCGTGGTGCCCTTCCTGCTGCTGTGGTTGTCGGGGTCGTCTTCCCCCGAGAAGCCCCCGCGCTCCGTGGAGGAACTGTGGAGCAAGACATTGGAGAACAGCTTGGCGTACGACCCCTGGAGCACGGAGGAGGAGGCGCGGGAACTGTCGGAGCGGCTCTCCCGCGCGTACGGTGAGGTCATCACCGCGCTTTCGGTGAGCCACCCCCAGCAGGAGGAACTGCTGGAGGGGTGTTTGAAGGTGGCCCGCGAGCGGGCACGCGCCATCGTGAGGGAGAAGCACCGGCGCAGCTACGGCAAGGCCGCCCTGCTGCTGGCGGCCTGCGCCGAGGTGCTCCAGAGACGAGGACAGCCGGCACGGGCCCAGGAGTTCCTCCGCCGGTTCCGCGAGGAATTCCTCGCCACAGCGCCTTCCAGGCGGAGTTGGACGAGGCAATGCATCAGCATCGAGAATAGGTCGCCAGAATACCGGGGCAACCTGCTGGCGCATGGGCAACCTCCTCCCGCCGACATGCTCGCGATCATCGTGCCTGATCGGCTCTACATCTGGAGGTCGTCCGATCCGCCGCACGCACCGCCGGCCTACGAGATTGATACCCACCCTCTGCTTGCACCCTACTTCGAGCGGATAGGTGTCCGCCCCGAACAGATCCAGCCGATGGCGTTCGAGGCTCTTGTCTCCTGGTGGTTGACCCGTCCTCATCGAGCCGCCCGTGCGCGTGACGCCTCGGGAGCAGGCACCCTAGCTCTCCTCCGCCGCTTCCCCCTGCCTGGAGGGCCGCGCGACGCTCCGGGCATCCTTCCCGCCGCTCGCGCATCCCATGTCGGGTGCGCCGCTCCCAGGCGCATCCAGGACAGGGAAAGGCGGGACACGCATGGAGAAGCGAAAACTGGGGTCGCTCGAGGTGTCGGTGGTCGGCCTGGGCTGTAACAACTTCGGATGGCGCCTGGACGCCCAGGGCACCGCCACCGTGGTGGACGCCGCGCTCGACGCGGGCATCAACTTCTTCGACACCGCCACCCTCTACGGCGAGGGAAAGAGCGAGGAGTTCCTCGGCCGCGCGCTCGGCAAGCGCCGCGGCCAGGTCCTCATCGCCAGCAAGTTCGGCCACCCCGGCGAGGGCCCCGGCAAGGGCGCCGGCCCGCCTATCTCCAGCAGGCCATCGAGACGAGTCTGCGCCGCCTGGGCACGGACTACATCGATCTCTACCAGCTCCACATGCCGGATCCCGAAACACCCATCGCGGACACCCTGGGCGCCCTCGACGCGCTCGTGCGCGCGGGGAAGGTGCGGGAGATTGGCTGCTCGAACTTCTCGGCGGCCCAGTTGCGCGAGGCCGCCCAGGCCGTGCGCCCCGGCGCGGCGCGCTTCGTGAGCGTGCAGAACGAATACAGCCTCCTGCACCGTGAGCCCGAGGCCGAGGTGCTCCCGGAGTCCGAGCGCGGCCAGCTCGCGTTCCTCCCCTACTTCCCGCTGGCCAGTGGACTGCTCACCGGCAAGTACCGTCCGGGACAGGCGCCCCCCGAGGGCAGCCGTCTGAGTGGAGGCGGGCTGGCCAATCGCTTCCTCACCGAGGCCAACATCGCCCGCGCCGAGGAGCTGCGCCGCCATGCCGAGTCGCGCGGGCATACGCTGTTGGATCTCGCCTTCTCGTGGCTGCTCGCGCGCGGCCCGTCGTCGCCTCGGTGATCGCCGGGGCGACCTCGGCCGAGCAGGTGCGCGCCAACGTGGCCGCGGCTGGCTGGCGGCTCGACGCGGCGGACCTCGCGAAGGTCGACGCCCTCACCAGGAGCGCCTCTCGATGAAGCGCGCGTTGCGCCTGAGCGTGTTGGATCAATCCCCCATCCCCGAGGGCTCCACGGGGGCCGAGGCCCTGAGGAACACGCTGGACCTCGCCCGGCACGCGGACGCGCTCGGCTACCACCGCTACTGGGTGGCGGAGCACCACGGGGGCACCATGCTCGCCTGCGCGAGCCCCGAGGCGCTCATCGGCCCCATCGCCCTGGCGACCTCGCACCTGCGCGTGGGCAGCGGCGGCGTGATGCTGCCCCACTACAGCCCGTTCAAGGTCGCCGAGACCTTCAGCATGCTCAGCGGCCTCGCTCCGGGCCGCATCGACCTGGGACTCGGCCGCGCGCCGGGCTCGGATCGGCTCACCGCGCTCGCCCTGCAGCGCGACCGCCGCTACCCGCTGCCCGACGACTTCCCGTCCCAGCTCGCGGAGCTGCTCGCCTATTTCGCGGGGGAGATGCCCGCGGACCATGCCTTCGCACGCCTCACGCTGCCGGGCCTGCCCGAGGTGCCCGAGCCCTGGCTGTTGGGCTCCTCGCCGCAGAGTGGCATCTGGGCGGCCGAGGCGGGCCTGCCCTACGCCTTCGCCGACTTCATCCAACCGGTGGGCGTGCCCATCGCCGCGCGCTACCGCGAGGAGTTCACCCCCTCGCGCTGGCTCGACGCGCCGCGCGTGCTGGTCGCCGTCTGGGCCCTGTGCGCCCCCACCGACGCGGAGGCCGAGCGGCTCGCCTCCAGCATCAAGATGGCGGGGGCCATGCTGGTGCGGGGCCAGCCCATCCCCGTGCCCCCGGTCGACACCGCGCTGCGCTTCCTGAGCAACCTGGGCGGCATGTCGGCACTGCCCTTCCGGGAGCGGCGGCTCATCGTCGGCTCGCCCGCGCGGGTGAAGGAATCCATCGAGACGGTGGCGCGGGAGTATGGGGCCGACGAGGTGATGATCGTCACCATCACGCACGAGCACGCGGCGCGCCGCCGCTCCTACGAGCTCATCGCCGACGCCTTCGCCCTGCCCCGGCCCCCACCCACCAGGGGCTGAACGGCTGGCGGGGGAGGCGGGTCCCGTTACAACCTCCCTCATGCCCAAGGGTTCCGTCTTCGGCGGAAAGGCCCATGGCCTCCGCCTCGAGCGAATGTCCGCGTCGCCCCGCTTCCACGAGGGGGTCTTCCACAACACGGCCGGGGTGGGCCGGGGACTCAAGTCCGGCACCACCCTGCCGACACTCGGCGAGTTCTTCACCGGGGGACAGGAGCGCAAGCCCCCGGACCGCTGCCCACGGAGAACCCGCTGGCGACCTGGGCGCGGCCGGTGGACACGGGCCTGCGGGCGACGTGGCTCGGCCACTCCACGGTGCTCTTGGAGGTGGATGGACTGCGCGTGCTCACGGATCCCGTCTGGGGCGAGCGCGCCTCGCCCTTCGCCCTGCTCGGCCCCAAGCGCTTCCAGCCCATGCCGGTGACGATCGCCCAGTTGCCGCCGCTGGACGCGGTGCTCATCTCGCACGACCACTATGATCATCTGGATCATCCGAGCGTGCTGGAGCTGGCGCGCCTGGGGGTGCCCTTCTACACGTCGCTCGGGGTGGGCGCGCACCTGGAGGCGTGGGGCGTGCCGCCCGAGCGCATCACCGAGCTGGACTGGTGGGAGTCCGCGCGGCTGCCGCGCGGCGAGCTGCGCATCACCGCCGCGCCCTCGCAGCACTTCTCGGGGCGGGGGCTGGGCGACAGCAACCGCACGCTCTGGTCCTCGTTCGTGGTGGAGGGCCCGCGGCACAAGGTGTTCTTCAGCGGCGACACGGGACTGACGCCCGAGTACGCGGAGATCCGCCAGCGGCTCGGGCCGTTCGACCTGGTGATGCTGGAGGTGGGCGCGTTCCACGAGGCCTGGGGAGGCATCCACCTGGGGCCGGCCAACGCGCTCGAGGCGCTGGAGCTGCTCGGCGGGGAGCGCTGCTGCCGGTGCACTGGGGCACGTTCAACCTCGCCCTGCACGCCTGGGACGAGCCGGCGGAGACGCTCTTGCGCCTGGGGGCGGAGCGGGGCGCGCGGCTGGTGATGCCCCGCGCGGGCGCCCCGGTGGAACCCTCGCGGGTGGAGCGGGTGGAGCCCTGGTGGCGCGCCGTGGGCTCCGGCGCGCCCGAGCCCGAGGGGCCCCAGGAGGCTCAGGCGACGGTGAGGATCTCCGCGCCCTGATCCGTCACCACCAGGGTGTGCTCGAACTGGGCGGTGCGGCTGCCGTCGGCGGTGACGGCGGTCCACCCATCGTCCCACTGCCGGTGGTGCCAGTGGCCGAGGGTGATCATCGGCTCGACGGTGAAGGTCATGCCCGGGACCATGATCGTCTTGGCCTCGGGGTCGAAGTGGTGGGGAACCTGGAGCGAGCTGTGGAAGCGCTCGCCGATGCCGTGGCCGCAGTAGGCGCGCACCACGCCCATGTGGTTCTTGGTCGCGTGCGCCTCGATGGCCCGGCCGATGTCGCTGATGGGCCGGCCCGGCTTCACCGCCCCGATGCCGAGCATGAGGCACTCCTTCGTCACCTCCACCAGGCGCCGGCTCTCGGCGTCCACGTTACCGATGAGGTAGGTGGCCGAGCAGTCCCCGTGCACCCCATCCAGGAAGATGGTGATGTCGAGGTTGATGATGTCCCCGTCCTCGAGCGGGCGGCTGTCGGGGATGCCGTGGCAGATGACCTCGTTGACCGAGGTGCACAGCGACTTGGGGAAGCCGTGGTAGTTGAGGGGGCTGGGGTAGCCGCCGCGGCGGATGTATTCCTCGTGCGCGATGGCGTCGATCTCGTCCGTGGTGATGCCGACGCGCAGGTGGGCGGCCGTCGCGTTCATCACCTCGGCGGCGGCCTTGCAGGCGCGGCGCATGCGGGCGATGACGTCGGGGCTCTGCACGTCGGAGATGGGGCCGCTGCGGGAGGGACGCCCGGTGACCGCGTAGTCGGGCCGGGGGATGTGCAGCGGGACGGAACGCATGGGGCTGATGACGCCCGGCCGGATGCCGCGCGAGCGGGCCTCGGGCCCTCGCTTGCGAGCCTCCACGGCGTCCGCGCCCCGATGGCACTTCTGTACTTGGTGCCACTCCCACACCAACAGACGTCATTGGGCTTGGGAAGCACGGCGGGGGGAACACGTTCAGTGGAAACGTCGGTCATGACAGGGAGCTATAACCGGTGGGCCCCAACGAATCCATCCCCCGCGCACCCTCTTGTCCGGTGTTTTCCGGGTTGCGCTCCTCGAGCCCACCGCGGGAGGTAGGCCCGAGCCTCTGGCCGTGGGCCATCCGAGCGCCTTCGGCCAGGGTGCTCGGCCGACCTGGGCCTTTCCTTCGGCGTCCAGGTGGAACCCGAGAAAGCCATCCTCGAGCGCCCCGCCACCGAGGCGGGGGTTAGAGTTGCCGGAGCGGGAGGAGCCACGGGTGCACCCCTATCACTGGGACGCGGGGCTGGAGCCGAGGCTCCAGCAGGTTGCTGAGCGGGTCGGCAGGTTGAGGCAGGCACGGCTGCACCCGGCAGCCGTCCAGAACCTCCGCCACTGGTTCCGCATCCACCACACGTACCACTCGAATGCGATCGAGGGGAACCGGCTCACCCTGCCCGAAACGCGCGCGGTGCTCGAGGACGGCATCACCATCTCCGGCAAATCGCTCAAGGACCATCTGGAGGCGGTGAACCTCTCGCAGGCGCTCGACTTCATCGAGGAGCTGGCCCAGGCGGAGACACCTCTCAGTGAGCGCGAGGTGCGCGACATCCATGCCATCGTCCTGCGCTCCATCGATGTGAACAACGCCGGGCGGTACCGGGGCATCAACGTGCGGATCGGAGGAACCGACTACACGCCGCCTCCGGCCCATGCCGTCCCGGAGCGGATGGAGGAATTCGGCCGCTGGCTCGCGAGCCACGAGCCGGAGCACCCCATCGTCGTCGCCGCCATCGCCCATGCGTGGTTCGAGACCATTCATCCCTTCATCGACGGGAACGGACGGACGGGACGGCTGCTCGCCAATCTCCTGCTGATGCGCCAGGGCTACCCGGTCACCGTGCTTCGAGTGGAGGAGCGCGCGCGTTACTACACGGCACTGGACCAGTCCCATGCCGGCGAACTCTCCCCCATGGTGGAACTGACGCTGGAGACCGTCGAGCGCAGCCTCGCCGAGTACGAACGGCTCATCCAGGAAGTGGAGGTGCGCGAGCCCACCATCGAGTACCTCGCCGAGCGACTGGCTACCACTCGGGAGGAGTGACCCGAAGTATCTCGGCTGGAAGTACGGGGTCGAAGCGCTCCAACAAAATCTGGCGGAGACGGCGGAGCGGATCAGCGCGCAGTTGAAGGGCCGTACATCGGGCATCGACTTGAGTTTCACGCCCATGCCCGTGACGGAGCAAGTCTGGCGGGAGACCCAATCACAACAGAAAACCCTCGGCCGGATTGCCGCGAACAGCCCTCGTGCCAACCTCTACTGCTCCCTCATTGCCGTTCCTGCGACCGAGGCGACGCTACGCTTGATGGGCGAAGTCGCGGGCCCTGTCATCCTCGCCGAGTTCAAGGAGAAGGCAGACGATCCCGAGCATTTTGTCCTGGCCGTACCAGACAGACACCTCTTCACCGCACTCTATGCAACGAGCAAGGGACTCGATGCCCTTGGGCAAAGCACCATACACAACATGGTGGATTTGATACGTCCCTTCATCCTCCCGAAGACGCCATCCCCAAGCGAGCCCCGATCAGAGGTGAGCTTGAGAAAGGATGTGTCCGCCCTGAAGATCGCGACGGACATCTGGACCTATCTCATCGAGTGTCACCTCACCTGAAGACAGTAGTTATCCGTCCGCGCTCGCGTCCTTGAGCTCACCGGGAACGAGCCGATCCTCACCCCCAGGTGCGCCTCCAGCGTGCGCTCCAGGAAGAGCACCTGCTCGGCCGAGAATTCCTTCGAGACGAGCGAGGCATGCGGGAGGGAGCGTGGGAGCAACCCTCTTCTTCGCCGCCTTCGTCAAGGAGCCGGGCGCCCAGGGCCGGGACCGCCGGGCCCTCGTCCATCGGAAGGCGTCGCGCCGGGCCGAGGACCTCCGGAGGGTCCCCCGCCCGGCTTGAGTCCAGACAAGGCTCAGACCCGGGCGTGACGCCGCACGCCCATGCCGCGAATGGGCCGCTCGGCGGCCTTGTAATCGGTCCCCAGCCAGACCAGGAAGAGGCCAAGCGCCGAGACGATGAAGAAGTCGCACGCCGCGACCACCCGCGAGAAGCCAAACAAGAAGGGCGCGGAGAGCAAGACAATCGAGATGACCGCCTCGATGGTGCAGTGGACGGGGAAGGGGATGAGTCTGGCCACGCCGAGCGGATAGGCGGTCAGCAGGCTCATGACCAGCTGTATCACGGCCAGGATGTAGCAGAGCACCGCTGGCAGTCCCGAGAAGCCAAACAGGGCAGGGGCCAGGGCGAACAACACCACGATGAGGTAGTCACCGTAGCCATGAATCTTGGGGGAAAGAGGGGCTTTCATCATGGACCTCGCGCACCACGGGTAGACCCAGACGGACACCGGCCGTCCGGGCAGGCGCGGCCCCGCCCGGAAATGGATGTCTTCCGGGAGCGGACATGCCCTGACCTCCAGCGTGGACACACCCGGAGCCCATGCCATCCCGTCCCCGCGAAGGATGCTCACGCCCCAGGGAAGCAACCTCGAAGGTCATCCAAGGCAACATCCCGCGCAACAGGGCCGCGCTCCTCCGCGCATTCACTTCCTCGACTGACTCCACCGTGCGAGAGTCCACGCGGCCCATGCCTCTCGGGAGCACACCATGCCCTCTGTCGTGAAGCGCTGGAGACGTCCGGGGCTGTTTCTGCTCGCAGGACTGCTCTGGGTGTGCGCTCCCACGGGCCATGCCGGCGATTCCGTCACGAACACCTGCCGGCAGCACCCCGCGTACTGCACGCTCCTCAACGGACAGGAGGCGGGCGCCGTCCCCATCGTCCGCGGCGGGGCCGAAATCGCCTCCATCTCCGCCACGCTCCGCTTCCTCACCCCCGAGCTGAAGCTCCGCATCGAGCGCACCCTGCATGAATGCGCCGCGTGGGCGGATGCCGAGGTCAACCGTCAGCGCCTGGACGGCAATGCTCCTTCACGCCAGCAGTGCCAGGAAGTCCTTCCCACGCTGGACCCCTGTGGGCAGAAGGTGACCCGGGCCATGCAATGGGGTAGCGAGAAGCACCGCCTGCCCTCCAGTGCGTCCAGGAACAGTTGGACCCGCTGATTCCAGGACGCTTCAGCCTGGAGCCCCGCTACCGCTACGACAGACCAACGGGACAGCTTCAGTGGCTCAGCCCAGCGGAAGTCCGCGCCCTTCTCCGGCAGGATTGCGGCAAAGAACTGAAAGGGACATTGGTGCCGGACGTGGTCATCCACTCCGGTAATCCACTCCAGGCCGTCTCCATCTACGACTTCAAGTTCCCTTGTCCTCCCCACAACAAAACGCCCTGGAGGACATATGAGCATGGACCATTCGAGGGTTCGAGCCAGGGAAAGGTGTACGCCGAAGCGCTCAAGACAGAAGCCGCCCTCGTCTCTCCAAGAGAAGGGGTCCAGCAGAGGATCCTCCCATGAGTGAGCGCTGTCCGCCCATCCGCGTCTACGCGCAAAGTGGCAACATCCTGATTCGGGACGGATTGAGCATCTGCTTCTACATGCGCCGCCATCACCGCGAGGTGGCACAAGGCGTCATGCGTTCCCTGGAGACATACTTGCGAGTCCTGGGCTCGCAAGCCCTCGGCTGGTATGCGGATACCGAAGGAGACTGGCAGGAGTTGGATGAGGCGGGCTGGGCACACATCCGAACCCGGATGCAGGGGAGCAGCCCCATCATCACGTTGTCGGACAACCCCCGCGAAGCCGGTCCCTATCAATTCGAGTACTTCGGCAAGGACCTCGAAGCCCCGTTCTTCATCGACAACCCCCACGCGGTCTGTGCGTTGGAGTTCTGGCTACCCACCGAGTTCCTGAAGGAACGAGGACCCGCGCGCGTGCGCGAACTGGCTCTGGCCCTGGCCGCCCCCTCCCCTTCAACTCCGGCCATGTCAGCCTCTCCCTCAATGCCCTGCACCAACTCGCCGGCGTCTCCGATGAACTCCGCCAGTTGCGCCTGCGCTACCCGGGCCTGGACGTCCATGCACTGGAACATCTCGGTTGGCATATCGGCACACGGATACGAGGTCCCCACTGGCTGACCTTCCTGGGCCCGCCCGTCCTCAGCGAGTTGGGCGGAGTCCCGGGCTGCGCTCCCGCCTCGTCTCCCCGGACATCTCCGTTCAACCCCTGGACGCCGAGCGCGCCCTCGTCACCCTCGGCGAATGGCCCGAGGCGGGTGACACCACTCGAGGGCACACCCTGCCCCTGCACCGCGAACTCGCTCGCGTTTTGGAGCCCTGGCTCTACCACGAGCCTCCCCTCCGCGACCCCGTCGCCTCCGCGGACACCCTCCGCTGGGAACGCCGCTTCCTCGACTGACTCCGCCTGGAGGAGTGGAAGCGGGACTCGTTGGACACGAGCATCGCCTCGTGCTCGGCGGAGTTCAGGCGGTCTTGAGAGAGTCGGACCCGCGCATCCGGCGCAGCTGCGCGCCGATCAGCCGCATGTACAGCGGACGCGGCAGCAAGCGCTTCATGAGCCACGCCTGACGGCCCTGCACGTGCGGCAGGACGTAGAACGTGCGCTGGCGCACCGCCTGGAAGATCTGCTCCGCGATGTCCTCCGCGGACACCGTCGAGCGCTCGAGCACCCGGTTCACCGCCGCGCGCGTGGCGGCATCGACATTGCGCAGCGACTCGGCGAGGTTGGTCTTGAAGAAGGAGGGACACACGAGCGTCACGCCCAGGCGCGTGCCGACGAACTCGTTCTGCAACGTCTCGGACAGCGAGACCACGGCCGCCTTGGAGGCGTTGTAGCAGGCCGACCGGGGCACATCGAGCAGGCCCGCCATGGAGGCCACGTTGACGAAATGGCCCTGGCCCTGGCGCTTGAACAGGGGCGTGAACACGTAGCAGCCGCGCACCACGCCCATCACGTTGATGTCCAGCACCCGCTGCCAGTCCTCGAGGGACACGTCCTCGATGGCGCCCGGCGCGGCGACGCCCGCGTTGTTCACCACCACGTCCACTCCGCCCCAGTCGGCCGTGAGCCGCTCGGCCACCGCGCGCAGGTCCTCCGCGCGCGTCACGTCACAGGGCAGATAGAGCGCCGCGGGCGCGAGCGCCTGGAGCTCGCGCAGCACCTCCGCGCCGCGCGTGGGGTTCACGTCTCCAATGCACACACGCCAGCCCGCCCGCGCATAGCGCAGCGCGATGGACCGACCGAGGCCACTGGCACCACCGGTGATGAAGATGCGTTGGTTCGTCATGGGAGTCCGGCTCCGATTGTCAACGTGGGACAAGTCCCGGCCCTGCTCCTACTCCCTCCACACGCCTTCCGTCTTTCACTTCCTCGAAGAGCGTTTCAGGGAGTGACGGCCCGACCCTCGTCTCCCTGGATGAGGTAGTACGCCTCCTGCCGGGGCACGAAGAAGCGCCAGCCCTCGGGGTGAGGTACACCGGATCCTCCGCCATCGCGAATACCTCCTGCCCGTCCCACTCGGCCACCGGGGCGCGCGTGCTGAGTTCCATCGCGAGGTAGGAGCCCTCGCGCAGCCTCTTGGGCTCCTCCTTGCGGAGGGTGGAGCGGAAGTCGATGGACGCGCCCAACCCGTGCCCCTGGTTGCCCAGCGGATGCGAGTACACCTGCGCCTGGACTCCCTTCTCCTTCATCTCGGCCATCACCGCCTCGTACACCTCGGCCGACGAGCGCCCCGGACGCGACTCCTTCACCAGCGCGTCCTGCAGCGCGTTCGTGTTCGCCAGCACCCGCTTCAACCCCTCGGGCACGTCCTTCTCCCCCTCTCGCGCCACGTAGGCCATCTTCTGCCAGTCGCTGTGCAGCCCCATGTAGCTGATGCCGAAGTCCACGTGCAGCAGGTCTCCCCGCTGGATGACCACGTCCTCCGTCGACACCGCCAGGAAGCCGCGCGACGTCCCATTCGCCCCTCCCTTGCGCTGCACGCGCAGATCCGGCTGGAACCACGTCCCCACGCCCCGCCGCCCCAGCTCGTCGTACAACCAGCGCCGCACGTCCCCCACCCGCGTCACCCCCGGCTTCACCACCTCGGCCGAGAACGCCCTCTTCACCACCCGCTCCGTGAGCTCCACCAGCGTCCGGTAGTGCTCCAGCTCCTCGGGAAGGCGCGTGTCCAGGTACTCCTCGATGAGCGGCGCCGCGCCGACGAAGCGCGCCTCCGCCTCCGGCCCCATCGCCTCCGCCGGTACGCATACCCATCCCGCGTCAGGCTGTGCGTCACCCCCCGCTTGCCCTCGATGCCCAGGGCGATGGTGCGCGGCTGGTACCGCGCGTAGAGCTCGCCCAACACCTGCTTGGACTCGCGCTTCTCCTCCGGCACCTCGAAGAAGCGCGTGAGGTTCTCCTCCCGGTAGCTCGGCAGGGCCACCTTCCTCAGTCCCTGCTCGCCCGCGTCGATGAAGACGAAGACGTCCCGCAGCCCCGCGTAGGGCCGCGGCGGTGCCACGTACGGGGTGAGCGGATCATCGTGGAACTCCTCGTTCACGATGATCCACATGCCCACGCCGTGATGGCGCATCATCGGCAGCAACGACTCGTGACGCCGGACGAGCCAGGCCTCGCGCACGGCGAGTTGCTCGGACCAGGACAGCAGTCGCGGCGTCTCCGGCTCCACGGAGACCGGCCGGACCGTGGCACACGCCACGTTCAAGGCCAGCAGCAGGCAGGGGGCGGGCCAGCGTTTCATCTCGGGGACTCCCAGGTGAAGGGGAGCCCCAGGATACAGGCCCGTGCCAGCCTCCGGCTCCGTCCTCAACGCCAGTCCGGTGGGGCCAGACGGATGGGGGGCACCTCATACCCCTCGGGCCCCTGCAACACCGTCTCGAAGCCAGGGCCGTTGAGCACCACGCCGCCACCCGTCGTGTCCACCCGGGACGGATCCACGTCCGCTCCCGGAATGGCGAACTTCTGCCAGGTCGCGATGCCGTACTGGTGCATGTCGTCCACGGCCACCCCGCAGATGGGAAACTCGGCGCCCTCGGGCATGCGGAGACGGTCGAACCGCATGTGGACGCGGTTGGGGCTCATCTCCGCCACGCCGAAGATCGTCACGTACAACTCCTTCCCCTTGATCTCCACGAGCATGTCCGCGGAGACGGGACCCGGCTTGATGTTGAGCGCCCCCCCATCCTCGATGCGCTCGTCCGAGGCCGGAGTCCCTGACGTCGGCGTCAGGAAGGAGGACTGCTCGTCGGGTTTGATGCCCAGCCTCACCGGCGTGGCGCGGGCCTCGGGAGGACACCGGGAGAGATAGCCCGCGGGGTCGGGCTGCCGGGGCACGGTGGCGCATCCGGCGAGCTGTGCGGCGGACACCCCCAACAAGCCCGTGAGCAGCGCACACCGGCGCGAGCGAGGCGGCAGCGGAGCGAGGTCGGGGGTGGATTCGGGACGAAGGGAGGAGGGCACGGGCTGCGTTCCTTTCTCGGACGGCACCGGAGGAACCGGTGCGGTGGGCTCCGTGCGAGCGCCCTCCTCCCAACCAGGAGGATGCGCCACGCGGAGGCACATCCACCCTATCCCGAGCACTCCAAGCACCAACGCCAGGGCGGCGAGGCGTCCCGGCCTCGCTCCCTTCCGCCCCCGTCCCTCACGAGGCCGCCGCGCCTCCGGAGCGGCGGGTAGTCCCTCCTCGGCCTCGTTCAGCAGTTCCATCTCCTCGGGAAGTTCCCGTCCCCACGTGCAATCGGAAGGCCGCTTCGACGGAGCCCTCCAGACCTCGGTGTTCGCGCCCTCCTCCCGGAGCCGGTCCAACACCAACCGGACCGCCTCGGCGTTCGGAGGACGCTTCGCGGGATCCTTCTCCAGCAGGGACATCGTCAGCGCCGCCAGGGGCTCGGGAATCGAGGGGTCGAACCGCCGGGGATCCGGCACGGGCGTGGAGGCGATGGCGAGGAGCAATCGCGACAACGGCAGGCGGGTGCTGAAGGGCCGGCACTGCGTGAGGGTCTCGTAGAGCAGCACGCCAAAGGCATACAGGTCCGCCGAGGGCAGGGCCCGCATGCGAGCGCCGGGCACCCGCGCTTCGGAGAACAGGAAGGAGACGACCTCGGGTGGCTGGCAGTAGAGCGTCCCGGGCGCCACCCCCTCCGTCAGGGTCCGCGCCCCGGGCAGGTGCGCCGAGCCGAAGTCGATCAGCAGGGGCTCGCCATCCGCCTCGCGCACCAGGACGTTGTCCGCCTTGAGGTCCCGGTGGCACACGCCTCGCCAATGCAGCACCTCGAACGTGCGCGCGAGCGTGCTCAACACCCCCATGGACTCATGGAGCGAGGCACGCCGACGCCAACGCCACACATGAAAGGTGTCTCCCGGAACGTACGTCGTGAGGAAGTACGCATAGCCCGTCCGCGCATCCGGCCACCGGCTCCACTCGAAGACCGGCAACACCAGGGGATGACCCACCAGATGGTCCATCGAGGCCACCTCGCGGCGCATCCAGGCATCCACTTGATCCGGGTCCTCGGCGGACAGGGGCCGGGCGGCCATCTTCATGGAGAACTGGAGTCCTCCACGCTCCACCAGGAAGACGAAGGCGAAGCCTCCCACCCCCAACCGACGCACGATGCGGAAGTCGCGCACGAAGTCTCCCGCGCGCAACTCATGGGGATGTCGGGGTGGGCTCATGGGGACGTGCTCGACTCCTTCCGGGATAGCGGTTGAAAGGCTCCGGGGTCTCCGCTTTATCCAGCGCCAGTTCCACTCCCGATGCGCCCCCTGGCAGCAGGCCCGTCGCGATGTGCCGTTGGCGGATCGAACCCGCCCCCCCGAGACCAGACGCGCGGGCCCTTCCCACACCTCTCCGTCCGGGAGTTTGGCCCGCATCCGGACCTGAGCCAGGAGCCAGGAGGAGCCCCTTGTTGCCGCCCCGCACGGACACCGTGGCGAAGAAGCGTTGCCCCAGCCACAGCACGGAATCGACCCGGCCTTGAGCGTTCCGGGCATCGCGCTCCACCACCCGCTGGGGCAGCTCGAGCGTGGCCTGGGCTCCGGGCGCGTCGAGCAGGCTCCGGGCCACGCCATCCACCCCGTCCTCGTCGGAGCCCGACGTGGCCCGCACCACCTGCACCCGCACATCCACCGCGTCGCGCCGCGTCACCAGCACGAAGCGCAGCGGCTCGGCGGCGGGCCCGGTGCTCACGGAGAGTGGAACGCGCTCACCCGGAGCGAGATCCGCGGAAGGAGCGAGGATCAGCGAGCCCCCGCCCACGTCGAGCACATGGAGGGAGGGATGACCCGGTTCGAAGTCCTGGACCTCGGGCCGCGAGCACTCCGCGAACGACACGAGTGTGGCCACCCCCACCGCCACGTGCAGCTCCAGGGGCGGCACCCGCCCGGGATTCGAGGGACGCACGAGTGTACGCCGCTGGAGCACGGCCCCTCCTGCTTCATCCCATGCGGAGGCAGGAGGGGAGGTGAGGATTGACAGGAGAAGCCATGCCCCAGGGCGCACGCCGCGAACAGTACGGGCAAGCCCTCGCGGCGGCAAGGAAAAACCACTTCTCCGGTCACGCCCTCCGGGATGACCTCCGCCATCCTCTCCGCCCGTTTTACAACGGACCCGCGCGGCCCGGGTTGCCGCACGCCCCATGAGTCAACGATGCTTCGTGAGGACGTACCAAGAGGGGGAGAAGACAATGCGCGTGAACGTCCAGGGCTCTCGACTCCGTGTGCTTGGAGGAGTGCTCCTGTTGCTGTTGCTCGAGGGATGCGCCACGGGCGCCCCGCTTCCGGGACTGCTGGGAAACCGCAAGCCGCGTCCGGCCGCTCGCGAGCGCCCCCCCGCCCAGCAGCAGCGCCTCCCCATCAGAATGGGGGCGTCATCCATGTCTAGGGCGTCGTGGTGCTCCGCGCGGCGAGCTGGCGCGCCCGCTTCTCCACCGCGCGCACCGTGTCCAGCACGGCGTCCTTCTGTCCCACGCCGGCGAGGAAGCCGGGGATGGAACCTCCCGGCTCCACGGTGAAGCGGTAGACGTAGCGCACCCGGTCCTCGCCCTGGGGCGTGAAGAGCCAACTGCCCGAGTTGTGGCGCAAGCGCACCACGCCGCTGCGCTCGGGCAGCGCCTCGTTGTCCGGCGTCCATCGTTGCAGGAACGTGACCGTCCCGTCCTCCGCCGGCCCTCCTCCTCCACCACCCGCAGGACGTAGTCGCGGTTGGAGATGAGGGGGAAGTCGAGCTGCGTGTACGTCAGGCGCGTGCCGGGCGCTTCCTCCAGGACGCGCGACTCCGTCACGTACGGCATCCACTGGCGGAAGGTCGCGTGGTTGCGCAACGCCGCCTGCACGTGGGGCAGACCCACGGCCATGCTGCCCTCGGCCCAGACCTCGCGGCCTCCGGGAATGTCCGGCCGCAGCCGCACGCGGATGGACACCGCTCCCGTCGACACCGTCTCCCACTTCTCCTCGGCCACCGCCACCGTCGCCACCACCCACACCAGGAGCGACACCCCTAGCGAATTCCACATGTTCATCTCCCCTGATTCGAGTCGGAGCGATTGTCCGCTGTCCCGCCCGCCACCAACAGTCACCACGCCAGAAACAGTGACTTTTGTCACGGTCCAGGGCACGAAGTGGGCATGATCGGCCACTTGAAAGCACCCCCACCCGAGCGCGGCCTGTTCTGCAACCGCACCCTCAACCTGCGGGCCATCAAGGCCATCGGGTACGACATGGACTACACGCTCATCCACTACAAGGTGGAGGTCTGGGAGAAGCGTGCGTACGAGTACATGAGGGATCGGCTCGTGGCCCAGGGCTGGCCCGTGGCGCACCTCAACTTCGATCCGGTGCTCGCCATGCGCGGGCTCATCATCGACACCGAGAAGGGCAATCTGCTCAAGGCCAACCGCTTCGGCTTCGTGAAGAAGGCGCTGCACGGCACCCGGCCCATGAGCTTCGAGTCCCAGCGCGACGAGTACATGCGCACCGTCATCGACTTGTCCGAGCGGCGCTGGGTCTTCCTCAACACGCTCTTCTCCCTGTCCGAGGCGTGTCTCTACGCCCAGGTGGTGGACCTGCTGGATGCCGGCAAGCTCGAGGGGCCCATGGGCTACAACGACCTCTACGAGCACGTGCGCCAGAGCCTCGACGCCACCCACATGGAGGGCGCGCTCAAGGCGGAGATCATCGCCAACCCCGCGCGCTACGTTCAGGCCGATCCGGACACGCCGCTCGCGCTGTTGGATCAGAAGCACGCGGGCAAGAAGCTGCTGCTCATCACCAACAGCGAGTGGGCGTACACGCTGCCCATGATGCACGCCGCGTTCGACCCCTACCTGCCCCAGGGCATGACGTGGCGCGAGCTGTTCGACGTGGTCATCGTCAGCGCGCGCAAGCCCGAGTTCTTCACCACGCGCTCCTCGCTCTTCGAGGTGGTGACGGTGGAGGGACAGGAGGGCCTGTTGCGTCCGCACTCGGGGCCGCTCAAGCCCGGGGTGCCCTACTTCGGCGGCAGCGCGAGCGAGGTGGAGCGCTCGCTGGGCATGAGCGGGGATGAAATCCTCTACGTGGGCGACCACATGTTCGGCGACGTGCACGTGAGCAAGAGCGCGCTGCGCTGGCGCACCGCCCTCATCCTGCGCGAGCTGGAGGACGAGATCCGCGCCATCAGCGCGTTTCGCGCCACCGAGGCGCGGCTCGCCGAGCGCATGCAACAGAAGGAGCGGCTGGAGGCCGAGTCGTGCCAGGTGCGGCTGGAGTTGCAGCGGCGGCGCCTGGGCTACACCGCGCGCGACGAGTCGCTGCCGGGCGACGAGCAGTTGCACGCGCGCTCCCTGGAGCTGCGCGCCCAGCAGGAGGCGCTCGACGCGGAGCTGGGCCCCATGGCGCGCGCCGCGAGCGAGCTGTCCAACCCCGTCTGGGGACTGCTCACCCGCGCGGGCAACGACAAGAGCCACCGGCGCGCCGGTGGAGCGCTACGCGGACATCTACACGTCCCGGGTGAGCAACTTCCTCTTCTCCACGCCCTTCGTCTACCTGCGCAGCCCCCGGGGCAGCCTCCCGCACGACCCGAGCACTCCCGGCGGCACGCCCGTCTTCCCGCACCCCACGACGGGAGGAGACACGGGGGGAGGGGACATGGGCGGGGCCTGAGAGGCACTCCGACGGGGCGTCAGTTCAGGAACACGAGCAGGGCCTGCCCCTGCTCGGCGCCCTCGCGCAGGAAGCGCTGGAGCGCGTCGAAGTCCTCGAACAGCGACTCCAGCGACTCCTCGTCGGCGTGGTCCGACCAGCCCTGCGGGTAGATCTCCAGCTCGTCCATCTTCCTGGCATTGAAGCGTCGGCGCAGCGCCTCCCTGTCGACGCCCCCGAGCGCCCGGGAGAGTTCCTTCACCTGCTCGGGGGTGAAGGCGCGCGCGGGGCCATAGCCGAAGCTCTCCTCGCCCACGGGCTGGCCGCCCGCGGCGATGAAGTTGAGCGGCGGCGAGCCTTCCCAGGCCGTTCCCGTCAGCAGGAAGTGCAGCGCCTGCCAGTTCTTCTCCATGGGCAGGTACTCGGCGGTGGAGGAGGTGTCGTCGTCCAGGACCTCGGAGTCATCGAGGAGGTCGTTGATCTGCTCGGGGGAGGCGAGCACGGCGCTCAACTGGTCGGCGCTCACCCGCCGGAAGTTTCCATTGATGCTCATGGGCCGGGAGAATCCCCCAAGAGTCCCCCCAGGGCCAGCGAACACTGGATAGGCTGTCCGGAGCCCGTGTCCCCCACGCCCCCATTGCTCGATGACATGCTCGTCTTCGCCGAAGTGGCGGACACGGGGAGCCTCACCGCGGCGGCGGCGCGGCTGGGCCTGCGCAAGTCCACGGTGAGCCGGCGGCTGGCGGCCCTGGAGGAGCGCCTGGGCACGCGCCTCCTGGAGCGCAACACGCGGCGGCTGCGGCTCACGGAAGCGGGGCGCGAGTACCACGCGCACTGCGCGCGGCTCGTCGCCGAGGCCCGCGCGGTGAACCAGGCGATGAGCGAAGCGCGGGACATCCCCGGGCACGCTGCGCGTGGCCACGTTCTCGCTGCTCGGCGAGCTGCTCACGCCCGTCATCGCCGACTTCCTCCTGCGCCACCCCCAGGTGCGCGTGGAGGTGTCCCTGGCGCCCGCCCACGTGGACCTCGTGGCCGAGGCGTATGACCTCGCCCTGCGCACCGGGCCGCTCGTGGACTCGGCCCTGGTGGCGCGCCGGCTCGGCCACGTGCGCACCGGCTATTACGCGAGCCCCGCCTACCTCGGCCGGCGCGGCACGCCCCGCGCGCCCGAGGAGCTCGCCCACCACGAGTGCGTGCTGGTGGCGGAGCCGGGCACGGACGAGGTGTGGTTCTTCACGGGCCCGGGCGGCGCGCGCACCGTGCCGGTGACGGGCCGGTTGCAGGTGCCCAGCGTGCGCGCGGGCCACGCCGCGGCCCGGGCCGGGCTCGGGCTGGTGCGTCTGCCCACCGTGCTCGTCGCGGAGGACGTGCGCGCCGGCGCGCTCGTGCCGGTGCTGGAGGCGGTGTCCCCCCGGGCCTCGCGCTCTACGCCGTCCATCCCAGCCGTCAGCGGATGCCCGCCAAGGTGAAGGTCTTCCTCGAGGCCCTCACCCGGGGCGGCCCGGGACTGCCCTGGGAGGACGGGCCCCGGTAGCGGGCTCTTCACGCAACAATCCGTCGCGCGCCGGGCCCTCGTCCCCGCCCGGCCCCACCGCTATCTCTCCTCCCACACCACACACGAGGGAGAAGACCATGGCGGGAGACATCATCGACGTGAGGGACGCGGAGTTCGGCGGGCAGGTGCTGCGGGCGGACGGGCCGGTGCTGGTGGACTTCACCGCCCACTGGTGCGCCCCATGCCGCGCCATCACCCCGGCGCTGGAGGCCCTGGCCACCGCGAACAAGGACCGGATGAAGGTGACGCGGCTGGACATCGACGAGAACCCGGAGACGGCCCAGGCCTATGGCATCCGCTCCGTGCCCACCCTGCTCCTCTTCAAGCAGGGCCGGGTGGTGGGTCAGCTCGTCGGCGCCCAGCCCCGGCAGAAGCTGGAGAGCGCCGTGGAGAAGTTCCTCCAGGCGCCCTGAAGCCCCCGCCGGGGCGCTCGCCCTACTGGGTGCGCCGCCACAGGTAGTGCAGGTCCCAGGACAGGCTGCGCTCCACGTCCTGGCACTCGCCCTCGGAGAGGAAGCCGCGCAGGGTCTGGAAGACGGTGCGCACCAGGGGCTCCACCGCGGGGACCTCCAGGCGCAGCTCCCGCGCCACGCTCGTGAACAGGGCCTCCTGGCCCTCGATGGGCTCCAGGGAGTCCTTGCCCGTGTCCCGGGCGGGGAGGAACTCCACCAGCTTGCGCATCAGGTGGCCCTGCGGCTCCTGATCCTCGTCCAGCTCGAGGTGGCGCAACAGGGCGGTGACGACCGAGACGGCCGCGCGCCCGGCCAGATCCGGGTCCAGGCGACCCTCCTGGACCAGGGACGAGGTGAAGGCGGCGGAGGAAGGCCCGGGACGGGAGGGGGAACGCTTGTCACCACGGCTCAGGGGATTGCCCGGTGGGGTGTCAGACACGTGACGCTCCTCGCGAAAGGGTGTCTGGAGAAGGTGCTCATTCCCGCCGGAAAGGGGCGGGGCCGGGGGCGCGCCAGGGCCCGGGGGTGGCCAGGCCGCCTGGGCGGCGGGCGGGCCACCTCGATGCTCGGCAAGTCGTGTCAGACTCGGTTAGTATGAAGGACGCCGTGAGCTACTCGACCAACGGCGCGTTGAGCATCCTGGGGCAGGGCGACCTTCTCGGGGAGAATCATCTCATGCCTGTCCTCAATGGGGGCGGACGGAAGAAGCGGGCCCGGAAGCAGGAGGTCACCCCGAAGCCGGGGTTCGCCGCCGCCCTGAAGCTCGTGGTGCAACTGGGCCGCGAGAAGCAGAAGGAAGTGGGGAAGACGGCGCTCTCGCGCTGCCCCCGCTGTGGCCACGTGGGTCCCACCGAGCAGGACTTCGGCACGCGGGTCATCCGCGGCGAGCGCCGTCCGCAGTCGTGGTGCCGCAGCTGCCGCAAGGTGAACCTGCCGCCCCTCAAGGCCCTGCCCCACGCCGCCAACCGCAAGGTGAAGGCGACGCTCGTGGAGACGGCCAACGAGAAGCCCGAGCGCTCGCGCAACACGCCCAAGCCCGCCCCCGTCCAGGACGGCTGGCTCTTCCCGCCCGACGCGCTCGGCAAACGCAAGCGCCGCAAGTCCTGACGGGACTCCCCCGCGAGCGGCCGTTCAGGCCCCCCGGTGTTTCGCCCCGGGGTGACACCGCCGTGCCTCGCGCCCCACCTTGTCCTGAAGTCCGTGTTCAGTCCAAGGGAGCGCACATGGCAGTCCGAACGGATATCGTGGGAATCAAGAACCGGCGGCAGGTCGGCGTGCACGCCGCGCAGCCCAGTCCGCAGGCGAGCAAAGGCAAAGCCATCCCCTTCCATGATGAGATCCCCCTCTTGCGCCGCGAGCGGCTGCTGGAGCGGGTGACGCTGGGGCCGGCCGCCGAGCCCCACCACCCGAAGACCCCCGGCTGGCGACGTCGGTGAACGGGCGCAAGAAGCCACCCAGCGAGATGCACATCCGCCGCAGTGGCGGGTAGACAACGCCCTCCCAACGCAACAAATCGGGACGTGAGACGGAGGCGGTCTATGTTGGGGAGAGAATGAGCGACACGCTGTTCTCCTCCGATGTCGAGACCGCCGACACCCTCCACCTGGGGCGGCAGTGGCTGGGAGATCTGCTGGATCTGACCCTCTCGCTGCTGCTCGGGTGGGGGCTCCTGCGCGCATGGGATGTGACCCGGACTCCCGGGCGGCTCATCGCCGTCACGGCGGGGGTGTGGTGCGTGGTGTGTGTCGTGGGAGGGTTGAGCGGGTGGACGCTGGGACAGGCGCTGGTGGGCCTGCGACTGGTGCGTGGCGACGGTGTGCTCGGGGCCTCGCGCGGAGCGGCCCGGGTGCCCCTGGCGCTGGTGGACCTGCTCGTCGCCCCCATCCTCCAGCGCCGCGTCTTCAACAGGACGCTCGGACTCGAGGCGAAGTCCGTGCCGCCCTGGCGCGGGGGATTGCCGTGGAAGGCGGCCTGGCTGGTGCTGGCGCTGGCCGCGGTGTGGTTCATGGTGGTGCCCACCCGGACCGAGACCCTTCGCTACCTGAAGACCCTGGATGGGTGGCGGTGCTGCCATGGACGGGCGACGCCCTCGCCCTCGCGGTGCACGAACGCGGTGTCCCGCGCGGTGCGCGAGGCGGCGAGTGGAGACGCCCAGGCCCAGGCCGTGGTGGCGGATTGTCCCACGGCCGCGGCGGCCCTGGGCCGCTGAGGGGCAAGCGTCCTCCGAGAGCGCGGGAAGGCGGAGGATGAAAAACGGCCGGAAGGTCCCTACCTCCATGGAAGGAGGCAGCCATGGCCGTCAGAACTCGAATGGCAGGAACGAAGAATCCGCGGCGGATGACGAGCGTCGACGAGGCGCAGACCAACCGGCAGGCGACGAATGGGAAGAAGACCGTTCCGAGAGATCAGGCCGCGGCGCTGCGTCGGCAGAAGTTGATGCGCAAGGCGACCCCGGGGCCCGCCATGACGGAGCCGGTGGGACACGGCCCCGCCACCACCGAGGTCCGGCCCACCCAGAGGACCGTCACCCGGCGCAAGATGAAGCGCGGCAACGCCCTGTAGCCCGCCGTGCTCGCGGGAGCAGCCCCCGGCGGAGGTACAGCCACGTGGCGACTGCTCCCAGGGCCAGCGCTCCCGGGCCCGGCGCGCCCGTACAGCCCTGGAGGATGTCCTCCCCTTGGAAGGCTCGGAAGCGGGCTCGGAGACGGGCTCCGCGCACGGGGTGAAACAGCGGCACGCGTCATCACCCTCGGGCTCCAGACGCGCGCACACGCCCCCGGCTCCACATTGGGCGTCCTCGGCGCACGGGACGCCGTAGTCTCCCGGTTGAAGCGCGGGCAGGAAGCAGCGACGCGAGGCGTCCGCCGTCTCGGCGCAGGCGAGGCCCGCGGGACAGTCCGCGTCACGCGTGCACGTCTCCGTGCAGAGGGCGTCCAGGGCGAGCTCCGGGCCGGGTGGCTCCGGGCGCTCGTCGAGGAAGGGCTGGAGGAAGGAGTCGCGCACCGCATCCACCCTCAGGTTGACGGCCTGCTTCTGGCAGGCGAAGTCGCCGCTCACGGTGACGCCCACGAGCACCTCGCCGCCCTCCGCGTCCCGCACCAGCACGGGCCCGCCGCTGTCGCCCACGCAGCTCATCGCGGGATCCGGCCCGGCGAGGAAGGCGTCCGGCCGCACCTCCGTCACGCGCAGGCCCCCCTGGCGCCGCACACCCGGCGGAGTGCCATCCCGCGTGTCACCAAAGCCCACCACGCGCGCGGCTCCGCCCGGCGTCAGCACGTCCTCGCCCGGGCCGGGAAGCCGCGGGGCGGGCACCTCCACCGCGGCCGCCAGACGCAACAGGGCCACGTCATGGGCGTGGGTCTCCCGCTCATAGTCCGGGTGCCGCACCGCGCCGCCACCCGGACGAAGCGCCCCTCGGTGCGCGTCTCCGGCAACAACCGCGCTCCGAGGAAGACCTCGTAGGCGCCCTCCGGACCGAAGACGTCCAGGCAGTGCGCCGCCGTCAGCACCACGTCCGGGGCGATGAGAGTCCCCGAGCACAGCAGCGTCAGGGACTCCCCCGAGCAGCGCACCCGCCGGGCCACCAGCGCCACCACCGCCTCATCCCCGGGTGCCTCCGTGCCTCCCACCACCGCGTCCCCCCGAGAGGCCGGAGGCCCGCCCACTTCAGAAGGAACAGGCGCGCAGGCTCCGAGGCTCGCCCCCCACAGCCCCCCCATAGGGCGAACCACCGGAGCCTGCCCCCCTCACCGCGCCTGCTCCTCCTGACGGGCCGCGTCCGCCACCACCGCCGTCTCCTCGCGCAACGAGCCCAACCTCGCCCGGTGACGCGCGAGCTGCACCGCCAGCCGCCGGGACTCCATCTCATCCCCTCGCGCGCTCGCGGCCGGCGCTCCACCTCCAGCCGATCCACGTCCCGCTCCAGCAACTCCGTGATGCGCACCAGCTTCCCGTGGCGCCACTCCGCCGTCTGGGGCTGCTCCGGCTCGATGGGGTCATTCTCCTGGGGCGGGGAATCCGCGTCCCCGGACTCCGGCGGCGACTCCTCCCTCGCCGCGAACTCCTGACTCGCCGTGGGGGCCGAACCCGCCGCCACTCTGGACGGGGCGGACGGAGGCGGCACGGCGGGCCCGGACACGGAGGCAGCGGCGGCGGCGGAAGGCACGGCCGCGGACGGCTCCGGGGAGGGAACGGAGGAGACGTCCCGGAGCGCCCACGACAGCGTGACTCCCAACACCAGACACGCGCAGAGCGGAACAACGACACGGAAGCGGGGATTCATCACACGACCCTTCTGTCTACAGACGCAGCTTCCAACCCTCGGGGTGGCGCTCCACGCGCAGCAGCATCGGCTGCTCGCGCACCCGTCCATCCCGAGCCACGCGCGCACGCACCATCACCGCGTCCGCGTCGCGCCCATCCACCTTCACGTCCAGCACCTCCACCAGGGAGAAGCCGTGCGCGATCAAGTCCGCCACCTGCTCCTGGCAGGAGGAACCGCCCTCCCCGGTGAGCATCGGCCCGAGCACCGCGCAGTCCCCCGAGGGCAGCTCGGAGAAGAAGCGCCGCACGGTCTCACGCGCGGCCTCGGTCTTGCTCGCCGTCGAGGGGGCACAGCCCACCAGCGCCCCCACGAGCAATGCCAAACCTGGTCGCCGCATCGTCAGTAGCAGTCCGAAGCGAACAGCTCGTCATCGCTCGCGGAGGAGAACTGGTCGTCGCAGTAGGCACTGGCCAGCGCGTGGCCGTTGCGCACGCAGCCGTCATGGTTGGTGGCATCCACCGTGTACTGGGTGTCTCCGCCACAGCCCCCGCCGCAGCGGCCGAAGCAGTTGCCCCGCACCTTCGGACGGCTCAAGTGGTCGGGCTCGCCGCACACCCAGCTGCCACTGCTGTTCAGGTACAGCTCGTCCCCGCTGCACGTCCCGTGGTCGCCGAGCTGGGCGATCTGCTGGTTCGCCGCCGGGTCGAAGCCGCCATGCTGGCAGTCGTGCTTCGCGTACGAGTACCAGTTGTAGGTGGAGCAGCTGCCCGTGAAGCTGCTGTTGCACTTGGCGTAGCTGCACAGCATCGTGTAGCCCCGGCCCTGCTCGCCCATCACCGTGCGCTGCAACTGCACCGATCCCGGGTGCTCGGCCCACAGGCCCACCGCGCGCCGCAGGTACTTCAGCTCGGGCGAGAGGGCGGTGCCCGCCGGCAGCTCCGCGTTGAGCGCCGCGTACAGGGCCGTGAGCAGCTCCCGGTCCCCGTCCAGCATCTGCGTGTCCTGGCCGCTGTCCTCCGCGAAGCCATCCAGTGACGACACGCCGTTGGCCGTGTCCACCAGGCCCGTGAGCGTCATGCCGTTGTGCCGCACCTCGAGGCGGAAGACCCCCGGCTCCACCTGCCGCGAGGAGAAGAAGGCCTCCACCCCCCGTGCACGAAACGGCCCGAGGCGCTCTCCTGCCCCCGCGTCAGCGACAGCCCTTCCGCCGCACCGGCCTGCTGTTCCGAAGAAGTCCCCCCTCCCCCATCTGCCCGCCACAACCGCCCAACATCACCGCTACGGCTACACCCAAGAAGTTACGCATACGCTCGCACCCCTCCCGCCCGTTTTCCTAGAAAACGAGAGTGAGCCAGTAGTACGAGAATTGTCCGGTTTCGGGCAAGTCGGGTCGCGTCACGTACTCACGGTGCCGCCCAGTGGAACAGGGGCAGCTCCGGCCCGGCGGCCCGCGTGAGTCCCGGCACCGGCTCGGGGAGGGACTCGTGGGCGCCGAGCACGAGCAGGCCCCCGGGGGCGAGCCGCGTGAGCAGCCGCGCCAACACCTCCCGCTGCACGGGGGCGCGAAGTAGGTGAAGGCCACGTTGCGGCAGAGCACCAGGTGGAAGGGGCCCTCGGGCATGTGCTCGCGCAGGTCCTCCCGGCGGAAGTCGAGGCCCTCGCGGTACTCGGGCCGCAGACAGTCCTCGTCCCCGAGCGGGGTGAAGGCTCGTGCCGCCACGCGGCGGGCAGCTCGCGCAGCGTGGCGCGCCGGTAGCAACCCCGCCGGGCGCGCTCCAGGAGCGAGGCGTCCGCGTCCGTGGCCACCAGCTCCAGGTGGAAGTCCGGGAAGCGCGGCGCGAGCCCCCGCCGGAAGAGGACGGACACGCTGTAGGGCTCCTCGCCGCTGGCGCACCCCGCGCTCCAGACGCGCAGGCGGCACTCGCCCCGGGCACGCGCGGACACCAGCACCTGGGGCAGCAGCGGCTCGAGCAGCGCGTCGAAGAGGGCCGAGTCCCGGTAGAAGCGGGAGATGGTGACACGACACAGCGCATCCAACACGGCCCGCTCGGCCGGCTCCGCCTCCAGCCGCGCGACATAGGCGTCCAGGCCGGACAGCCCCAGCGCCTTCATCCTCCGGCCCACGCGCTTGCACACCTGGGCGCGCACCCGGCGGAAGCCCTCCTCGCGCAGCCCCAGACGCGGCGCGGCCCACCGCAGCAACTCCCGGCACTCGGCGTCCGTCATCCGGGGCTCACCCCCACTCGCGCACCGAGAGCACCGGAGAGGGCGAACGCCCGGGAGCCCGGGGAGCCACGGCCGGACGGAGACCAGCGAGGGGGTCGTTCGAAGTGTCCACGGTCGACTCGGGGCAGGAGCGAGGCGCTAGGGTGTTCCCATCCTCGGAGTGCATCCTTGCCATGAATCGCCCCTCCACCTGAAGTGGGAGGAGCCCCTGGAGTCCGACATGCCCCTGTTCCGATCCCCCCTGCTCACCCTGTCCCTGGGCTACCCGGCCTGGGCCACCCTCGGGTGTGGCGGCGAGAGCGAGGCCGCGCCCAAGGCCCCCGCCAGGACGGCCAACACCCCGCTGGCCACCGAGATGCTCGCCGCGCACAACGAGGCCCGCCGGGCGGCGAAACCCACCCCCAGCCCGCGCTGCCCGCCCTGACCTGGTCGGAGGACGCCGCCCAGGTGGCGCAGACGTACGCCGGGCAGTGCAAGTTCGAGCACAACACCCACCGCGGCCCCTACGGAGAGAACCTCGCGGCGGCGGCGCCCGCGGGCTCGAAGACGAACGCCCAGATCGTGGCCGACTGGGTCGGCGAGTCCGCCGACTACACCTATTCGACCAACAAGTGCGCGCCGGGCAAGGTGTGCGGCCACTACACCCAGGTGGTGTGGCGCAACAGCACCCAGGTGGGGTGCGCGACGATCACCTGCACGAAGAACTCGCCCTTCGGCGCGCAGTTCCCCAAGTGGCAGCTCTGGGTGTGCAACTACTCGCCCCCGGGCAACGTCATGGGACAGAAGCCCTACTGAGACGACGGGCCCTCGCCTCCCCTTCACACCGGGGAGGAACGAGGGCCCGTGCGGGCGGCTCGGGGAGAGCCGTGTGGAGCCGGACTACTTCTTGGTCGGCTGACCCTGCGGCGCGGGAGCCGCCGGCTGAGCCGCCGGAGCGGGAGGCGCGGGGGGCGGCTCGTTCTTCTGCACGTCCAGCAGCTCCACCTCGAACACGAGCGCCGAGCCACCGGGGATGCCCGGCGTGCCGCGGTCGCCGTAGGCCGGTCCGACGGGCACACGAGCTTGGCCTTGCCGCCCACCTTCATCTTCTGCACGCCCTCGGTCCAGCACTTGATGACGCCGTTGAGCGGGAACTGGGCCGGCTCATTGCGCTTGTAGGAGCTGTCGAACTCCTTGCCGTCCGGCAGCGTGCCCCGGTAGTTCACCTTCACGATGTCGCTGGCCGTGGGCTGCGCGCCCGTGCCCTCGGTGATCGTCTTGTAGATGAGACCCGACTCGGTGCGCTCGGCGCCGGACTCCTTGGCCGCCTCCTCCAGGAAGGTCTTCGACTTCACCTTCTCCTTCTCCGCCCGCGCCGTGGAGCGGGTGCGCGCCAGCTCCGGCAGCTTCGGGCCGAAGGCCTGGATGTCCACCGCGGGCTCCTTGCCCGTCACCTGCGCCGTCAGACCCGCCTTGACGTACTCCAGCTCCTCGGGCGACATGTCGAACACCTGGATCTGCCGCGCCAGGGTGACACCCAGGGCGTAGAAGGTCTTCTGATCGTCCGTCTGCGGGTTGGCGCCGGCACCGCTGGCCCCCCCGGCGTTGTTGGAACCCTGCGGCTGACAACCCGCCACGGCGAACAGTGCCGCCACCACCAGAATCTTCCGCATGTGTCCTGCCTTTCTCTCCAGGGCAGCAAGCGCCACCCGTCCGCGCGCCCTTATACAAAAAAAGCCTGCTCGGCGGCAAGGCTCGCCGTCCTTAACTTCTCCCTCGGGGAATCCACCCCTGGAGGGGCCAAAGATATGGGACCCAACCAGCGAAGCCCTGGCCGTCAGGAATGAAAGGGGGCAGTCTGGCATGTTGTCCCCCGGACGTGGGCTCCCGTCCGGGGCGACATCACTACTCGCGGGAGCGGGCCGTATCTGTTACGGCGGCATACGAAGTTCTTGGAGGCGCCGTGCAAGCAAGGGAAGTCCTGCGCACCAGCGTCTTGCTGGTTGACGACCAACCAGCCGACCTGGCTGCCCTGGAGCGCTACCGGCCCCTTTCTCCCTCCACCTGGTGAAGGCGTCCTCTGGCGAAGAAGCGCTCACGCACGTACGGGACGAGGACTTCGCGCTCGTGCTCATGGACGTGCGGTTGCCGGGCCTCAATGGAGTCGAGACGGCGCGGCGCATGCGCCAGTTGCTGGCGCTGCGCCCCCTGCCGCTGATCTTCCTCACCGGGGCGAGCGCCGAGGAGTCCGTCGTCGCGACCGCGTACTCGACGGGAGGGTGGACTGGCTGAACAAGCCGGTGGATCCCGAGCGGCTGCGCGCCAAGGTGCGCGTCTTCGTGGATCTCTACCGGGAGCGCGAGGCGCTGAGGCTGCGGCAGGCGGCGCTGCGCGAGCGCGAGCGCGAGGTGCTGGAGGAGCGGCGGCAGCGCGCCGAGTTGGAGCGCGAGCGTCTGGTGGTGGAGCTGCGCGAGGCGGTGCGCCTGCGCGACGAGTTCCTCTCCGTGGCCAGCCACGAGCTGAAGACGCCCCTCACGCCGCTCGCCCTGCGCCTGCAGCTCATGCGGCAGGAGCTGGGCAAGCCCGAGGTGGACGTGGAGCGCCTGCTCGGGCACGTGGAGGCGGCGAACGCGCAGGTGCGGCGGGTGACGGCGCTCATGGACAGCCTGCTGGATGCCACGCGCATCACCAGCGGCCGGCTCACGCTGCGCCGCGAATGGGACGTCAACCTCGCGGCCGTCGTGCGCGACGTAGTGTCCAGCTTCGAGCATCAGGCCGCGCGCGCCAACTGCGCCCTGGAGCTGGAGGCTCCCGCCCGGGTGCTGGGTCAATGGGATGTCTTGAGACTCGAGCAGATCGTGACCAACCTGTTGTCCAACGCGCTCAAGTTCGGCGCGGGGGGCACGGTGAGCGTGCGCGTGGAGGAGGACGAGGGTGGGCCCGGTTGACCGTGCGCGATGAAGGCATTGGGATGGACGAGTCCGTGCGCGCGCGCCTCTTCGGCCGGTTCGAGCGGGGTGTGTCGGAGCGGCACTATGGAGGCTGGGCCTGGGCCTCTTCATCACCCAGCAGGTCACCGAGGCCCTGGGGGGACGCATCCACGTGGAGAGCGTTCCGGGGCGCGGCTCCACCTTCATCGTGGAGTTGCCCCGCTCGACAGGAGGAGAAGACAGCGGAGGCGTCACGCATGGCGCGTGAGCTACTCGAGCCCATCGAGCGATTGAGGGTTCTCGTCGTGGACGACAACCCGGCGGATCGGCTCATGGCCGTGCGCGTCCTCAAGCGGGCGTTTCCCGGCATCATCCTGGAGGAGGTGGGCGAGGAGACACAGTGGAACCAGGTGCTCGGCCACGAGCGGTTCGATGCCGTGCTCGTCGACTACCTGCTGCCGTGGACCACCGGGTTGGATCTGCTGCACGACGTGCAGCGCACGTGGCCGGGCATCCCCGTCATCATGCTCACCGGCACGGCCGAGGAGTGGCAGGCGCTGCAGGCGGTGCAGGAGGGGCTGGAGGAGTACCTGCCCAAGACGCCCGAGTCCTACGCGGTGCTGCCGCGCGCCCTGCGCTTCGCCCTGGAGCGCACCCGCCAGCGCCAGGCGCTCATCGAGTCCAAGGAGACGCTGCACCTGGTCATCGAGGGGGTGTACGGGCACGCCATCTTCATGCTGGACGCCGAGCGGAGGATCGTGAGCTGGAACGCGGGCGCCCAGACCATCACCGGCTACTCGGAGCGCGAGGTGCTGGGCCAGCCCTACCGCGAGCTGCTCGTGCCCGTGGAGCTGCGCCACACCGTGGTGGACAAGGAGATGGAGGCGGCCGAGCACCATGGCGTCTACACGGGCGAGGGCTGGCGTTCGCGCCGGGGAGGGAGCCGGTTCTGGGCCGACGTCACCGTGAGTGCCCTGCACAAGGAGGGCGGCGCGCTGCGTGGCTTCGCGGTGGTGCTGCGCGACGCCACCGAGCGCCGGCGCATGGAGGAGGAGCAGCGGCGGGCCAACGAGTTCCGCGAGCGGCTGTTGGGCATCGTCAGCCACGATCTGCGCAGCCCCTTGCAGGCCATCATGCTGCATTCGCAGCTGCTCTCGCGCCAGGTGAACGATCCCAAGGTGAAGAACGCCACCACGCGCATCAACCTGGGCGCCGAGCGCATGACGCGGATGATCGCCGACCTGTTGGACTTCACCCGGGGCCGGCTGGGCGGTGGCATCCCGGTGGAGCGCCGGCCGGATGATCTCTTCGCCATCACCGCCGAGGTCATCGAGGAGCTGCAGGTCACGGCGCCCCAGAGCCCCATCGAGCTGAGCACCCACGGCGACGGCCAGGGCGAATGGGACCGGGGCCGCCTCATCCAGGTGGTGCAGAACACGGTGACCAACGCCGTGAAGCATGGCGCCCAGGGGCAGCCCGTCCAGGTGACGTTGACGGGAATGGATGACCTGGTGGTGATGCGCGTGCGCAACCAGGGTCAGCCCATTCCGCCCGAGTTCGTGCCCCACCTGTTCGATCCCTTCCACCGGGCCGGGACGCACGAGAAGAGCGATCCGCTGTCCGGGCTGGGGCTGGGGCTCTACATCGCGCAGGAGATCGTGCACGCCCATGGCGGCACCATCCACGTGGACTCCGGCCTGGAGGAAGGGACGACCTTCACCCTGCACCTGCCGCGCAAGGCCGCGCACCGCAGCGACTACCGGCGCGCGAGCGCCCGCCCCGAGCGCCGGGAGGCCCCCGCATCGAGGGAAGAGGAGCACACGTGACGCGCGGCCCGGGCAGTACGCCCCCGGTGTCGCCTCGACTCGCCACGCCAGCGGACAACGAGCGGCTGCTCGAGCTGTTCGGCGCGGTGCCCATGCAGGGCGAGCTGGTGCTGTCCACCCAGCGCTCCCCGGACTTCTTCCGCCTCTATGACATCCAGCGAGGGACGGCGGAGGTGTGGGTACACGAGGCGGCGGAGGGGCTGTCCGCCATGGGGACCTTCTTCGCGCGCGAGGGCTGGCTCGACGGCCGTGAGTGCCGCGTGGGCTACCTGGGAGATCTGCGCACGCGCTTCTCCGCGCGGCGGCACCGGAGCGTGGCGCGCTTCTACGGGCCCCTGCTGGAGGAGGTGGCCCGGCGGCTGGGCGTGGAGACCTTCCTCACCTCGGTGATGGCCACCAATGCCGCGGCACTCCAGGCGCTGGTGAGACGCCAGGAGCGCCGCATGGCCCAGCCGGAGTACACGCTCCTGCGCCGCTTCTCCGCGGTGTCCGTGCACTTCACCCATCGCCGCGCGCCTGCCGGACCGCTTCCACGTGCGCCGCGCCCGGCCCGAGGACGTGCCGGCCATGGTGGCGCTGCTGGACGCGGATCACCGCGCGCGACCCTTCGGCTACCGCTACGACCAGGGAGAGCTGCAACACCGGCTGGCCCACTGGCCGGGGCTCGGCGTGGAGGGGTGCTACCGGCCTTCGACGAGCGCGGGGCGCTGGTCGGCTGCACCTCGGTGTGGGATCCCCACGAGGTGAAGCGCTACCGGGTGCTGGCGTACCGGGGCTCGATGCGCTGGGTGAAGTGGGGCTACGACGCGATGGCCACCGTGCTGCGCTCGCCCCGCCTGCCCGAGCCCGGCCAGGACTTCCGCTACTTCTACCTGTGCGACACCAGCATCACCGGCGACAACCCCGCCATCCTGCGCGCCCTCGTGGAGCGCGTGTACGCGGATCATCAGGACCGGGGCTACCACTTCTTCTCCCTCTACATGGGAGAGGCGGATCCGCTCCAGCCGGCCCTGCGGGGCTTCTTCCAGCGGCGCCTGGACTTCCACCTCTACGCGGTGACCCCGGCGAGCCTCGCGGGGCGGCCCCTCCCGCCCGGGGGACGGACGGGCTTCGAGATGGCCCTGGCGTGAGCGCACGGGTTGCGGCACGTGCCCGCCGCGCCCATGCTCCGCGCATGCCACGACTCCGACTTCCGGGCGCCCTGCTCGCCCTGCTGCTCACGGGGGCCGGCTGTGCCGCGAGCCGCGCCGCCCGCCCCGTCTCCGAGGAGGACCGGCAGGGCTACGAGGCGCGCCTGCGAAAGGCCCAGGCCCTCCAGCGCGGTGCCCACCTGGACGCCTCGCGCGAGGAGTTGGAGGCCCTCGCACGCGACGTCGGAGAGCGGCTGGAGAAACACCCCCGGGACGTGGGGCTGCACGCGGTGCTCGCGCGCGCCGCCCTCGCCCTGCACCAGCCCGACAGGGCCCGCGTGGAGACCGAGCGGGTGCTGGCGCTCGCGCCGGAGCAGGCCGAGGCCCACTACCTCCAGGCCTTCCTCCTGGGCGGGGCCCGCCAGCCCGCCGCCGCCCTCGCCGAGGCCCGGAGCGCCACGCGGCTCGCCCCCCACCAGGGCCGCTACTGGCAACTGCTCGGCACGCTCCACTTGCAGTTGGAGCAGCCCACCGAGGCGCGCGCCGCCCTCACCCGGGCACTCGAGGTGGAGCCGCGCGACGCCCAGGGCCACTTCCTGCTCGGCCTGCTGTCGCTCGAGGAGGGCAAGCCCGACGAGGCGCTCACCGCCCTCGAGTGGGCGCGTGAGCTCGAGCCGGACTACGTCCTGGCCCACACCCATGCCGGACAACTCCTCCAGCAGCGGGGCGAGTCCGCCGCCGCCCTGGCGTGCTTCGAGAAGGCCGCCACGCTGGAGCCCCGGAACTGGAGGACGCGGGAGTCACTGGTGCAGGTGCACCAGGCGCTCGGGAACACGGCGCGGAGGGACGCCGAGCGCGCGGCCCTGTTGAAGCTGCGCCAGGAGGGGCTCGTGGCGCAGGACTACTTCATCCGGGAGCGCTTTGGCGAGGGCGAGCACACCGTGGTGGTGGTGGAGGACTTCGAGCTGAAGGGGGACTGGGCGAAGCGCTACGAGTTCCAGGTGTACGCGCCAGGAGGCGAGCAGCCCGTGCGCGTCATCTCCCTGGGCTCCTACGCCTTCACCAACGCCTTCGCCCACGAGCAGGACCCCTCGCTCCCGCGCCTGTTCCACCTGGACGCCTACGCCCCGGACAACACCCACGAGACGTATGGCCTCTTCCAGGGCGAGCCCTCCTACGACGACACCCGGGCGAAGGTGCTGGCCATCCTGCGCGGAGAAGTCGAGCCCACGTCCTCGACGAAGCCCGGCGCGGGGTGAGCCCTCACGAGGCCAGGGCGTGACGAGGTGCGGTGAGGCGAGCGTGCTGGGGCAGCAGCAGGGAGAAGGTGGTGCCCCGGCCCAGCTCGCTGTGCACCCGCAGCTCGCCGCCCATCTTCTCCACGAGCGCGTGGCTCACGGACAGCCCCAGCCCCGTGCCCGAGCCCACCGGCCTGGTGGTGAAGAACGGATCGAAGATGCGCGGCAGCACCTCCGGGGCAATCCCGTGTCCGGTGTCCGAGATATCGACGCGCACACACTCGCCCTCGCGCACGGTGCGCACGCACAGCGTGTGCTGCCGCGGGCCGCCGGGCTGCATCGCCTGGATCGCGTTGATGATCAGGTTGAGGAACACCGGCCCAACCGCCCTCCGCTGGCGAGCACCGGGGGCAGCTCCTCGTCGAGGCTCTTCTCCAGCCGGGCCGTGCTCTTGAGCTCGGGCGAGGCCATGCGCAGCGCGAAGTCGAGGCTCGCGTTGACATCCACGGGCGAGAACGCCTCATCGGAGGAATGGGAGAAGAAGCGCATGTCGCGCACGATGTCCCGGATGCGCTGACAACCCTCGATGGACTCGGCCAGCACCTCTCCGGCCTCGCCGAGCACCGACTGCAACTGCCCCGGAACGCCGGGCAGCTCCGCGAGCCGCCGCGCGAGATCCTCGCGCCAGCTGTGCAGGAAGTTCAGGTTGGAGAGCACGAAGGCCAGGGGGTTGTTGATCTCATGGGCGATGCCCGCGGCCAGGGCCCCCATGGACGCGAGCCGATCATTCTGCAGGCTCTGCCGCTCCAGGCGCCGCCGCTCGGTGAGATCATGCCCCACGAGCAGCAGCCGCCGCGCCGAACCCACCTCCTGGAGCGAGACGACCACGTCCATCACCACGCGCTCCCCGCGATGCAAGCGCAACCCCAGGTTCTCCACGCGCGCCGAGCCGTGCGCGCGCACCTCCCGGAACGCCCGGAGCACCGTCTCGCGCTCGTCCGGCGCGACGAGCGTCTCGAAGGGCACGCCCAGCAACCGGCCCGCCTCGCCGCCCAGCAGCCGCGCCGCCACCGGGTTGAACTCCAACACCTCGCCCCCCTCGTCGAGCAGCAACACCGCATCCCCCGACGACTGGAGGAGCTGCTGGTTGCGCGCCTCGGTCTGCTTCACCTTCAGGCGCAGGCGCAAGAGCAGCTCCACCGGCGCTTGAGCGCGAGCAGATCCCTCCGCTGCGTCTCGGTGAGCTTCCGGGGCACGGAGTCCAGGACACACAGCGTGCCCAGGAGGAACCCGTCCTCGGACTGGAGGGGAGCCCCGGCGTAGAAGCGCAGGGAGGGCGCCCCCGTCACGAGCGGGTTGGTGGCGAAGCGCGCGTCCTCGCGGGCGTCCTCGACGACGAAGAGCTCCTCACGCTCGATGGCGAAGGTGCAGAAGGAGATGCAGCGCTCCGTCTCCGACACCCCGGGCAGCCCCACGTTCGCCTTGAACCACTGCCGGTCCCGATCCACCAGGCTCACCAGCGCCATGGGCACGCCGCACAGGCTCGCCGCGAGCTGGACGACGTCGTCGTACTCGCGCTCGGGGGGCGTATCCAGGATGGCGTGGCGATCAAGCGCCTCGAGGCGCTTCTCTTCGTACAGAAGACCGGGGGAAAGCATGTCCCCGATATGAGGAGTCTTCGCCCGGAACGACACCGGGCCCTCGCCTCGACTGTGTGGCGCCAGACAGACCCGTAGCACCGGAGACTTCCCTTCGAAAATCACGGTATTCCTACACAACTTCGAGTGTGGGCTAACCCGCCACTTCCGACTCCACCACCCGACAACTCCCCGGCCCCCGGCCCTCCGGACGCGGGATCAGGACTCCTGGGTGTCGAAGCGGTGGTGGCGCGCCGTGTCGCGCATGAGCAGGTAGACCAGGAGCGAGCAGAAGATGCCGCCGGTCACGTACCAGTAGAACCAGGACTCGTGGCCCTGGAGCTTGAACCAGGTGCCCACGTACTCGGCCGTTCCGCCGAACACGGACACCGTCAGGGCATAGGGCAGACCCACGCCCAGGGCGCGGATGCTCGCGGGGAACAGCTCCGCCTTCACCACGGCGTTGATGGAGGTGTAGCCCGAGACGATGACGAGCGCCGTCATCACCAGGAGGAAGGCGGTGAAGGCATCGCGCGTGCGCGTGAGCGCGGTGAACAAGGGCACGGTGCACAGCGTGCCCAGCACCCCAAAGCCCAGGAGCACCGGCCGGCGGCCCACCTTGTCGGACAGCAGGCCGAAGACGGGCTGCAGGAGCATGTAGAGGAAGAGCGAGCCGGCGGAGATGAGCGTGGCGTCGTCGCGCGACAGGCCCACGGAGCTCACCAGGAACTTGGGCATGTAGACGGTGTACGTATAGAAGGCGAGCGTGCCGCCCAGGGTGAGCCCGACGACGAGGGCGATCTCCCGGGGATGACGGGCGAGCTCGCGCATGGGCCGGTGCTCCGTGCGCCCGGCGGCCACCACCTGGAAGGCCTCCGTCTCCACCATGTTGCGGCGCATGTAGAAGCCAAAGATGGCGAGCGCCGCGCCACACAGGAAGGGGATGCGCCAGCCCCAGGCCTCCAGCTCTTGCCCGGTGAGCACCAGGCGCTGGAGCACCAGCAGCGTCAGCGTCGCGAGCAACTGGCCCATGATGAGCGTGACGTATTGGAAGGAGCTGTAGAAGCCACGGTGGCGCGAGGTGGCCACCTCGCTGAGATAGGTGGCGCTGGTGCCGTACTCGCCGCCGAGCGACAAGCCCTGGAGCAGCCGGGCCAGGACGAGCACGATCGGCGCCAGGATGCCCACCTGCGCATAGGTGGGGCACAGGGCGATGACGAGCGAGCCCAGACACATCAGGGACACGGAGAGTGTCAGCGCGGCGCGCCGGCCGCGCGAGTCCGCGTAGAGCCCCATCAACCAGCCACCGATGGGACGGATGAGGAAGCCGAGCGCGAAGATGCCCGCCGCGTTGAGCTGCCGCACGAGCGGGTTGTCGCCGGGGAAGAACGACGAGGCGAAGTACAGCGAGAAGGCCGAGTAGATGTAGAAGTCGTACCACTCGATGAGGTTGCCGACCGAGCCGCCGAAGATGGATAGCAAGCGTTGGCGGACTCGGGATGCGTCGGAGGGAGGAGTCGGGCTCACCGCACCGCTTCTATCCCATCATGGCGCCAGGGCGGTGCCCGTCGGCGTGGGCCGCTCGGCGGCCTGCCCTGAATATTCCGCGCCGCGCGGACGTCCGTGCCTCAACGTTTTCCTCTGAAGGAATGCAAACATGGCTCGCATGGCGTCCAAGCGGTTCACCTTCTTCCTGGCGATGGCGGTGACGATGACCTTGTCCGGGTGCGTCGTCGAGAGCGGCGGTGGTGGACACGGCCACGTGGACCCCCCGCCGCCTCCTGCGCCCTCGTACCCGGGCTGCCCCGCGCTCCTGGGTTCGGGCAGCTCGGGAGTCATCTCGCTGTATGACCTGCGGGGCGACTACGCCTCCTTCGAGTCATACATCGCCCCGGACTTCTACATGCGGCACTACAAAGGCCAGGGTGAGGCCTCGTTCATTTCGGAGCGGTCCTCGAACCAGGACAAGGACGACGCCACGTTCCACATCGTCCCGGGCCTGGCGGACGATCGGTGCATCTCGTTCGAGGCCAGCAACTACCCCGGATACTTCCTGCGGCACCGCGGCTCGGACATCGTCCTGGACCCGGACAACCACACCCTGGGCTTCAGCGAGGACGCGACGTTCTGCCCGCGTCCCGGACTGGCGGCTTCGAGCGAGCTGAGCTTCGAGAGCTGCAACGCCCCGGACTCGTACATCAACATCGATGACTACGACGGGTACACCTACGGGCTCTACCTCGACGATGAGTACGGTGCCGCGTTCGAGGAGGACGCGACCTTCCTGCTCCAGCCCCCCTGGTAGTCGCTTCGGATTCACCCCGCCTTGAGGCCCGCCAGGAGTTCGGCGAGCCGTGCCGGCTGCGACGCGAAGGGCGAGTGGCTCGACTCCAGGGTCTTCTGCTCGAACGGGTTGGCGGGAGTGAAGGCATCCGCCTCGCGAATCATCAAGTCCTGGAGGGCGGGCGCCATGGCGCGGTCCTTCGTGCAACGGATGTAGCTGCGCGGGATGCGGCCCCAGCGCTCGCGCGTCGTGATGACCTCGGATGTCCACAGGGCGGCCGGGAGGTCCGGTGTGAGCGCGAGCGCGAAGGGCAGGGACTCCTGGGAGTCCACGTCGTTGTAGTAGGTCTCGCGCAGCGCCTCGAGGTACGCGGCATCCCCGCGCGGATTGATGCGGACCGCCCCCAGGGCGGCCGGGTTCCCCACGAAGAGCTTGTCTCCGTAGCCGGTCTTCGCCTCGGGCAGTTCCCCATAGGCGCTGGGCTTCTTCAGCCGCACGGGGCAATAGGCACTCAGATAGACCAACCGGCCCACCAGCTCGGGGGCGAGCTCACCCGCCCGGGTGATCACCGTTCCGCCCATGCTGTGGCCGACGAGGATTGGCCGGCTCGCGCCCCGCAGAGTCTTGAGCGCGTCGACCACCGCCGAGGCGCAGTCCTCGAGGCGGAGGTACCGTTGCGGAGAGGGCTCCTCGGCGAACTTCGCCCAATCCCCCGAGAGATACGAGGAGGGGAAGCGGGCGTTGAGGCCATGGCCCGGCAGATCGATCGACACCACGCGGTGGCCGAGACCGGAGAGGTGCTGCGCGACGCGGCTCCAGTGCAGGGAGTTGTGCCAGGCGCCGTGCACCAGGAGGAAGGTCTTGCCCTCCGCCCGGGGGGCCGCGTGGGCCTGGGAACCGGGTCCGGCGAGGGACAGGGTAGCGGTGGTGAGCACGGTGCTCTTCAGGAGGTCTCTACGGTTCATGTCATCCTCGTTTGGCGGAGGCGACCCTTCGCCAGGGGATGCTGGCGGGGGCCGCTTGTGAGAGCGTTTCGATGAGCCGGGCGCGACGGGACTCCAGCTCGGCGATCTGACACTCGATGTCGGCGAGCTTCTCCTGGTGGGCGGCGAGGGCGTCCGGGCAGATGACGGCCGATTCGCTCCGGAACATGCACGGGGAGAAGGTGGCGATCTCTTCGAGGGAGAACCCCAGACGGATCATGCGGGCGATGTGCTGGACCCGGAGCACGGCCTCGGGGCCGAACTCCCGGTAGCCATTGCTCCGGCGGCTGGAGACGAGCAGCCCCGCCTTCTCGTAATGGCGGATCGAGCGCGCGCTCGCGCCCGACAGTCTGGAAAGCTGTCCGATGTTCATTCCTGCCTCGATGAGAAAGGACCGTAACACCTGACACTGGTGTCAAGGTCAAGCGCCCTCCGCAACCTCCATGCGCGAGGAGTTCGGGGCACGTCAGAGCCAGCCACCGTTACACTTCACTGAACTTCGTGCCGGTGATCCCTTCCTTCTCCATTGCCTGCTTGAGGTCTTCGGAGACCACGAGCACGGGCCACCCCCAGGTTCGAAAGAAACGGGCCCCATCCACTCGACTGGGATCGATTCGCATGCGCTCGACGACGCGGTATTCGCCCACGCGCTCTGGCGCACCATCCTCCGGCTTCCAACGCTCAACTCGCAGGCATCGCGATTCGTCGATGCACTCCACCACTCGGGTGGTATTGAGCGCGAACCGGGCAGCATCGAGAGCCACCACACGGACCGGAAAGAACTGCACCGCCTCTACACCCAGGCGCTCGAGGAGTTCCTTCAGTTTCTGGCTCACCATGGGGATGCCAAGTGCGGCCTCGCTGAAGTCCAGCGGATGTCCAGGAACGAGCTGGCGGCAACTCATCTTCCCCACGAACTCCAGGGACTTGCCCACGAGGAACTGTTCAGGGTCTATTTTCCTGCCTTGCTCATCCACGGGGCCGTCGAGCAACCAGCGGCCTCGCGTCCCCATGTCATCACTCAATTGAAAATAGTGTCTCAAGCGGATCTGACCCTTTTCATCACTTCGTAAGCAAGTTGTTCAGCAAAGAGCCCGGCGTACAAACCTCTTCTGCGATACGCCTGAGTTCAGCGGCAAGCCGTCCCCGGCACGCATCCTCATTCGGACATCGCAGCAATGCAAAGCGCAGACGCCTGTAGACCTCTTCGTGATACTCCTGTGGGTGCGGTCCATAGTGCCCCTTGAGATGGACAATATTCGTAGGATCGTCCAAACTCATGCCAGCTTGGGCAAAGAGTAGTGCAAACAAAGGAGTCCAAGGCCCTCCCCTTACTGCTGAGGTATCGTTCTTGTTGGTAGCCAGATGGTGCCGCGAGTAGCCTGCTACACTCTGATTCCCATCGTTGCAGTCTGCGCCCAGGACCGAAGCCGCGGTTCCTACCACTGCACCTGCAATCACAAGCGAACCATCAGCTACTACATGGGCAGTGGCTGTGCCCTGAACGACGAGCTTCCCCACTGCCGCGTAGCGGAAGGCATCAGTAGGGCTCCCAATCCTCCCTCGGGTATATTGGGAAGCGCCCGACCGATGCCCGCCCCAGCCACGATGACCAGAACCCGCAGAGCAGTGCCGCCCATGGCCCTGCCGAAGCGTTCTGCTACAGCCTCCAGTTCAGCCATCGTGGCTGCTGCATCCACCTCCTTGTACAATCGCACACACGCTCGTGCCAGATGAGAGAGTTCCAGCACCCCTACTGCCAACGCCAGACGAATCGTCAGTGCGGCAGCGAAGGCTTTGGAAAAGAAGGGTTCGGGGAGAACCCAAGCGGAGAAGTACACGAGAATCGAGAGGGTGACACTGGTGAGGAAGGCAGGAGAGTTGAACAACTCCATAGCGGCATCGCGGAGGCCCGGACCCATGTAGCGAGTCGACAACTTGAGGGCCATGTAGAGACGACTGTTCTCCACGGTATCCGGCAGTGGCAGAAGGGACTCCCTGAAACGGGAGAGAAACTCCTGCCGCAGTTGCTGCTCCCACGCGGCTGGGATGCCGGTAGCTGCGCTCCAAGGACCAGAAGAGGCCATGACACGGCGAAGCCGCGGTTGAAGCGCTGGTCGAAAGGTCCGGTGGAATTCGACGAGTTCCGCGCGTGCGTCCTCCACCCTCAGCGTTTCCCAGACCATGTTGGGGGGTAGTGGCTCGAAATCAAGCTGCAGCCGTCCTCCAGAGAGTTCAGTGATCTGCACGGGCTTGGGCCGTGGCTGCCAACCATCGCCTCCTGAGCGATTCTCAGGAAGAGTGGTACAGGAGGAGAACAGAGCAAGACTCGAGACCACGGCCACACGGAGCAGGACTGAAATTGTCCTCATGCAGGCAGAATGCCCGACACTCCGTCGAAGGACTACCAGTTCCTCGACGCTCACGACATCCTGCTCCAGTTCGGCCCATCGGTGTTCCCTGCCAGACATGACCGAGCGTCTTACGATGGCCCGCGCAGCTGACCACAGGCTCCGGATCTCAAATCCAGAAGGCGATGTTCCGCTCCTCGTCCGCGGGGCCCGCGCCCTCCCCGCCCTCGAGCAACCAGCGGCGATACGCCTCGATGTCCGCGTGGAGCAGGTCCGCCTCGGTGCCGGAGAAAACGCCCCCTCCAGGCCCGTTGAGCAATCCCTCTCGCTGCACCTTCATCACCTCCACGTCCTGGCGGATGACCTGCGTGGTATACCAGCGCACCAACGGCTTGAGCGCCTGCCCCACGAGCGCACGCGGCAGGTCATACGGCAGCCGGTAGCTGATGGCCGTGTACACCAGGCTGTCGGTGGGGCCAATGGGAGTGATTTGCGAGTTGATGGCGAACCCGCTGCGCTCCCCCCACATGTAATCCACCCGCGTGACGTTGGGCGCGAAGAAGTGGTCGGTGTGCACCATGGGCAAGCCTCCCGGATTGAACAGGCGCCCGAGCCCCGTGACCGTGTCCTGCTCCTGCTTGTAGGTCACGAGCACGCTGCCCTCCGAGCGCTTCACCGTGGCGGGCACGCGCTTGCGCGCCTTGCGGCGGAACCACCCCTCGTGGACGAAGACCGTGTGCGGCACGTCCATGAAGTTCTCCACGAGGTTCGTCACCCCGTTGGGGAAGCGCGTCACCATGAAATAGACATTCCACTCGGGCTGGCCCCAGAACGGCACCCGGAAGGCGGGCCGGCGCGCGCGCCGTGAATCACCTCCCATGAAGACGAACACGAGCCCGTCCTGCTCCAGCGCGTCGAAGCGCCGCACCCGGCCCAGATCGCACGGGCGCACCTGGAGGCCCGCGCGCGCATGTCCCTGCGCGTCCAGCGCCTCGCCACACTGCGACGGTCCGAGCGACGGAACCTCCACCACCGCCCCCGAGCCGTCATACACCCACCCGTGATACGGACAGCCCAGACGCCCTCCGAAGACGGCGCCCGCGGACAGACGCGCGTTGCGGTGCAGACACCGGTCCAGCAGCGCCACGGGCTGGCCCCGCTCGTCACGGAAGAGCACCACCCGCGTGCCGAAGAAGGTGCGCGCCAGCGGCTCGCGCGAGGTCAGCTCCGAGGACAGACACGCCACGTACCAGTAGTCCTTGAGCGCCCCACAGCGGGACAAGTCCGCCTCGGCCTCGAGGTCCACGGCGGGCGTGGTGACGAGCGCGAGCGGCGAAGCATCGGTGGGATTCCTCATGAAGGCGTTCCTCGTTGCGAGAACCACGCGGTCCAGCCGGACCGGCGATGAAAGTCGGTGGGTTTGATGTCCCCAGCGCGCTGTCCCAGCGCGATGCAGCGGGCCTCATAGTGGCGCGCCCCATCGGTGACGCGCAGGACGCGCACCGGCCCGAGCTGTCCCAGCTCGCGGGCATAGCGGTAGTGATAGCCCTCGCACAGGGCGTCCTCGATCGCCCGGGCACTCGCCTCCAGACGCGCCTCGGGCACGTCGGTGTCGACGAAGAGCCGGTACGCCGGAGGCGCCGGAGCCTCCCACTCGGGCGCCATCATGGCGAAGGATGGATGCTGGCCGAGCACCCGGGACAGCGTGGCGGCGAGCACGGTGGAGACGCGGTGGGCGGAGAGCTTCTCACCCACCAGATCGCTCACCGCGTCGGCGCGGCCGAGAAAACGCAGACACGGGGTGGCGTGATGGAAGCCCTCGACCCGGACCAGGTCTCCCAGGTGGTAGCGCAGCAACCCTCCAGACGTGGAGAGCAACACGGAATAGGTACGCCCCACCTCCAGCTCGTGGGCGAGCCGCGGCCGGGCCTCGGGGTGCTCGGGCTCGAGGAACTCGAAGAAGTGGCTGCGCACGGCGAGCACCGGCGCGGGGGCCGCGAAGAGGGGCAGCGTGATGACGCCCTCGGTGGCGAGCAATCCCTTTCCCTGGATCTCCACGCCCGGAAAACGCAGACGGACCGGCTCCACGGCATGCGCGGCCTGGGCATCGGTCCACATGCTCAGCAATGACAGTCGCGGCCAGAGCGCGGCGCCACTCAACCCCGAGCGCAAGGCCTCCCGAAGCACCCGGGCCCGCCGGGGCTGGGGCGAGAAACGCATCCGCGCGAGCACCGCCCCCACGTCTCCCCCGCTCCCTCCCGGCGGTCCGCACACCCCGCGCTCCAGGTCATCCGCCAGCCGCTCTCCGTGCCGCTCCAGCGCGTCCATCAGCAGCGTGAGGAAGCTCGGGTTCCACACGCTCACCAGGGCCGGTCCTCCCGGGCCACGAGGAACCACAGCGTCACGTACCGGCAGGACTCCACATCGGGCAGCTGGGCCACGGCGCCCGGTACGGCGAACACGCGCGTGAGCAGCGGTTGCAGGAAGCGGGGGAAGTACGCGGAGTCCTCCACGCTGCCCACGGGAATGCCTCCCGGCGTACGCCCCTGCTTGCGGCCGATGGGCGAGATGGACCAGTAGCTCGGACCGGCGCGCAGCGCGGGGCGCGCGGTCAACAGGTCGAACAACATCGGCGCGAGCGCGTGGTGGAACTCGCCGAGCAACCCCTGGGTGACGGGGATGTACTTGGACGCTCCCGACGAGCCTCCCGAGGGCTCGAAGCGCGACACGGGCGCACGGGTGAGGACCCGCGGCGCTCCGGCCTTGATCGCCTCGATGTCCGCGAGCACCGAGTCCGGTGTGGACAGGGGCACGGCATCCTGGAACTCGCGCTCGGTGCGCACGCGCGAAAAGCCCGGGAGCCGCGCGGCTTGCGTGGTGCCCTCGACGGCGCGCAGGACGCGGGACAGACACTCCGCCTGGGCCCGCTCGGGACGCGAGAGCGCCTGATGGAACCGGAGCGCCGACGGGGCCAGCGCCACCCGGAGGCCCGACAGCATCATGCCCGCGCCCTCACGCCTCGCTTCGAGCCCCGGCCCGTCCACAACCGCCACTGCTTGCGCAGGGCATCCACCAGCGCCCCCACCAGGTCCCTCGAGCGCAGTTCGGCGAGGCACACCAACTCCTCGCCCTCGACGTGGCCCGGGTTGCGCCGCGCGAAGAAGGCGATGTCCGGATGGGCCGCCGCCTCCCGGTCGATGGGAGACACCCCCTCGCGGACCCGGTAGTGCGCGTCCGAGAAGCGCACCGTTCCCCGAGCCGGGTCGAACTGCTCACCGAACCAGCGCGTGGCCAGTGCGTTCAGGGACGCCAGCCGCTCGGCGGAAGGCTCCCAGTCGTGGCGCGGCAGGGTGCGCGGCAGGTGGTTCACCGCCAGCAGGTACGTCTTGTAACCCGCGCTCAACAACAGCCACATCAAGGGCCGCCAGGGACGGCGCAGCTTGCGGTGGAGCAGCAGCCGCGTGAAGCGCATCTGCAACTCCTTCTGCCCCCAGTAGTCCGGGTGGATGACGGTGTCTCCGGAGAAGATGATCTCCGCCGTCCGGCCCTCCATCTCCTCCTCGGCGATGCGCACGGTGCTGAAGCCCACCAGCTCTCCCGTGTGCCGCGCGTTCAGGAGGATGACGTATTGTTTGTCGTCCAGGTCACGCGTGAAGCGCTCGGCGCTGACGCCCGCGTAACACGTCTGCATCAACGCGAGCATCTGCGCGCGTTGCGCTCCGGTGAGGGCTTCCCGGGGCACCGTGGCCCCCTTCAAGGCAGACAACATCTCTTCCCTCTCAATGACTGTCCCGCGCGTCCGCGGTGACGGCGGGCTGATGGATGACGTGGTAGCGATCCACGTCGAGCTGCACGGACTGCGTCTGTCCGCCGTACCAGTGAAGGGTCGCCGTCACGGGGCCCGTGTGGCTTCCCACCCCGAAGTGCAGCCGGGGATCCGCCGAGGCGCCCAGGCCGCCCATCAACCCCACCTCTTGCACCTGCTCCACGTGCCGGCCGTCCTCGTCATAGGACACGACGACCCGCGTGCCCACGGCGCTCCGGGAGGTGTGCCGGCCCTCGCCCACCAGGGACAGCCCCACGAAGTGCGCCTTGTCCCGGCCGGCCCCCTCGCGCAGGGTGTTGCGGTAGGCGGACACGGGCCCGTGTTGATTGGTGATGAGCGCGTCCAGGTCGCCATCGTTGTCCAGGTCCGCGAGCAACACGCCGCGCGAGTTGTCCGGATCCTCCAGGCCCAGCTCCTTCGCCACGTCCACGAAGTGGCCGGGCTTGTCGTCCCCGAGGTTGAGGTACGCCCGCCGCGCCTCGTTCGGATAGACGGTGCGCCCGCGGATGTCTCCCCACTTGTCCGCGTACGTGTGCACCTCGGGACCGGACTGCATCAGCTTGTGATTGATGTACCAGTAATCCTTGCGGCCCGAGTCGATGAGGTGATCCAACCGGTCATCAATGTGGCCATTGGCCTGCACGATGTCTGGCCAACCATCGTTGTCGAGATCCCCCGCCGCCGCGCCCCAGCCGAAGCGCCGCTCGTTGAGCGCGCCCCGGAAGGTGGCCTCGTCCTTGAACGTGGGAACGAACGGCTCCTGTCCCGGGACACCATCCACAACAGACTGCCCTCGGCCTGCAGGGAGTGGTGCACGTTGGACACATAGACATCCAGCCAGCCATTGCGGTCGAAGTCCGCCACGGAGGCGTTCATGCCCTTGTAGGTGTCCTTGCCGATGTCTCCGAACAGCGCCCCCCGGATGCGGCGGAAGTGCTTGCCCTGCTCATTGAGGTAGATCTCGTCCGGCCCGAAGTCATTGGCGATGTAGAGATCCGTCCAGCCATCCTGGTTCAGGTCCACGGTGCTGACGGCGAGCGACCAGCGCGTCTCCTTGAGTCCCATCGCCGCGGAATCCAGCTTCTCGAAGGTGCCGTCGCCCCGGCCGCGATAGAGCGCGTTGAGCCCGCCGTTGTCGGCGTCATGCCAGCCATTGTGCATGAAGCGGAGCATGCGCCGGTCTCCGGGGTACTCGGGCGCGGGCAGGTGGAAGAAGTTGAAGGGCGTGGGCGTGGCGTAGTCCGGCAGGTGCGTGGTGAGCGCGTTGGCCACGAAGAAGTCCAGGTGCCCGTCCCGATCGAAGTCGAGCATCGTCACGGCGAGGCTCACCGAGTGGTCGCCCACGCCCGCGTGCGTGGTGACGTCCTCGAAGGTGGCGCTGCCCGTCTCGCGCAGCAGGTTGCGCAAGAGCCGCGAGGGCCCGAAGGCCACGGCGATGGCCGGTCCTGGTCCCCATCCCCGTCGTAGTCCACGAAGGTGCCCCCGGAGGCCGCGCCATCGGTGGTGTAGTTCGCGGCGATGCGCTCCAGCGCGGGCACCTTCACGCGCTCGAAGCGCAGGTCGCCCACGTTGCGGAAGAGCGCCGCGCGATCCCCATCCGACTTGAGCGCGTTGGACAGGAACACATCCAACAGCCCGTCCCCATCGAAGTCGCCCGTGGCCACCGCGTCGCCCACGCTCAGCACCCACTTGGACACATGCAGCACGCGTGGATCCGCGTGCGTCAACACGTCCCCCATGGTGGAGCCCAGCCCGGTGTGCGAGCCTCCAGACGCTCCATGTGGAAGGGCAGCGGCCGCACACTCGCGGAGGGCGCGATGACGAGGAACAACCCCGCCGCCAGGACGAGCCCCAGTCCTCCCACCGCGCCGAGGCGCTGGAGCGGCTCGCGGGAGAACAGGCCCGAAAACCGGGCGCGAGGCCCCTGGCGCCACAGCGCGCGGCCGTGCAGGAAGAGGAAGCGCGCGGTGGCGCAGGTGAGCGCCGCGTAGAAGAAGGTGAAGACGCTCTCCTTGAGGTGGAGCAGCAGGTCCACGAAGGTGAGGGCGAAGGCGAGGATGACCTGATCCCGGGGCCGCTTCGGGGACGTGCCGGGATCGGTGATCATGTAGAAGGTGAAGATGAAGAAGGGAGGCGCGCCGAGCGTGCCCAGGAAGAGCACCTCGGGGGGCAGGTGGTGGCGAAGGATATAGGCGCGCAGGGCCGTCTGCAGCGCGTAGAAGAAGAGGAAGCTCACCACGAGCCACCCGCGGCCCACGCGGAAGAAGAAGAGCACCAGCGCCGCCATGATGATGAAGGCGCTCAGGGCGACTTCCCCGTTGGCCCACTGATAGGCGGGCGCGGCGGTGATGAGCTCGCGGGTGAAGAGCAGCGAGGTGGCCACGCCGAACATGGACGGGTTGAAGACGTGGCGCCCCTGGAAGGTGAGCACGTACTTCGAGCCGATGGTGAGCCACACCGGCAGGAGCAGCATCCAGCTCGAGTGCGAGTAGTTGAGCAGCAGCGCCAGCGAGCAGCAGGAGATGTAGCCGCTCAGGGGCACCACCTTGCGCCGGTACAGCAGCCGGTGAGCCCCGCGTCCAGCGCGCTGCCGCTCACGACGATGGCCGCCATCTGCGCCGGGCTGCGGTTGAAGCCGAAGAAGGAGAAGCCCAGCACCCCGTAGAGGGTGAGGATGGCCGCGAAGGGAATGCGCGGATCACTCCAGGTGGGCCAGACCCACCCCCAGCGGACGGACTGGGGACGCGGGGGCATGGGCACGGCGGGTGCCATGGACGGCTGTGCTGTCATGGGAAGAGCGCCTCCGAGCGCGCGCGGAGCCTGCCGCGCCCCCGCGCTCCTGTCCAGGACGCGCGCCCGGGCCTGCCTTTCGGGCTACCGTGCGAGAACGACATGCTCGCCCCCGTCACCCGTGTCCTCATCCTCCTGCTGTTGAGCCTATGTGGGGGACTCGGTGTCCTCTTCTGGCGCCGGCAGAACGTGCGCGCGGCCAAGGGCGGCCGCATCTCCCCGCCCAAGATGGCGTGGCTGCTCTACGCCATCTTCCTCTGGTTCTTCCTCTGTCCGCTCGTGGCGCTCGACCCGGGGGTGGCCCCACGGCTGCGGCTCGTGCTCGGCGGCTTCGGCGCCTTCATGTGGCTGCGCGGCCTCGCGGAGCTGTACATGCTCTACGTCACCCACAACTGGCGGCCCCCCTATGGCATCGCCCATGACGTGCTGAGCCTCGTCCTCGTGCTCGGCGGCCTCGGCGCCCACCTGCTGTCGCCTGCCCGGCCCGCCTCGCCCCTGGACACCTGGGCGGTGTGTCTCGTCGCGCTCGTCGTGGTGAGCCTCGTCATCGAGGTGGTCTACGCCGCGCTCTTCTTCCAGGCCGTGGAGGGGCGCACCATGGGCGAGGAGGGCATCTGGTTCGCCGACGAGGAGCAGGCCCGCTTCCGGCGCATCAACCGCATCACGCTCGCCTGCAACATCCCCCTGTACCTGCTGCTGGGGGGATTGCTCGCCGTGGCGATGGGCCTTGGACTATAGAGTCCGCGTCCACGACACCCGCTTCACGGGGGGAAACACACTCATGAACCTCAAGACGCTCGCGTCCGCCGCCACCCTGTTGTGCACCCTCGCTCCGCTGACCCTCGCCTCGGCGCAGTCCAACGGCACCTACGTGTTCGAGACGGTGGACAGCATCGAAGCCGGTTACTGGTCGAACACCTTCAAGCTCACCGGCATCCTCCAGGGCGAAGCCGCTCCACGAACCATCTCGTTCGACACCTCCGGAGGCATGGGCAGCGAACAGATGATTGGGTTCATCCGTGTCTGTGAGCGCTTCGCGTTGATCTCCATGAACAAGCCGGGCCAGTACTACCTCGAGGTGCGGCGCGAGTCGGGCTACTCCTCCCTCACGAATTGCAAGCTCACCCGTCGCTAATCCCTCTCACGTGCGGACAGGGGGAGAACAGATGACACGAAGGATGGGATGGGCGCTCGTGCTGGCGCTGATGGGCGCGCAACTCGGCTGTGGCTCGGACCGCGACGGCGATGGAATCCACGACGGCGCGGACTGTGCCCCGGACTCGGCCTCCAGTTGGAAGCAGCTGACGATGTATGACGACGCCGATGGGGACAGGTACGGCAGCGGCGAGCCCCGCGTGATCTGCATCGGGAAGACCCCTCCCCCGGGGCTCTCGACCCAGAGCGGCGATTGCGCGCCCGAGGATCCCAAGCGATGGATGTCCCTGGCGGGCAAGGGCTACTACGCCGACGCGGACGGCGACGGGAAGGCGGTCCCCACCCCCTCGAGTGACTGCGTGGGCGACAACCCCACTGGCTACCTCCGGGTCCAGGGCACGGACTGCGACGACACGGATCCCAAGGTCTGGACCTCGCGCTCCCTGTACGCGGACGAGGACGGAGATGGCGTCGCGGAGGGAGAGCCCTCGCTCCACTGTATTGGGAGCAGCCCGCCGCCAGGGCTGTCCGAGACGGCCTCGGATTGCGCGCCCGGGGACCCCACCCGCTACCTCTCCTTCAGCTACCGGGGCCGGGACGAGGATGGAGATGGGTTCTTCATGCCCGCCTCGGGCACCCTGTGCATCGGAGAGGAGCTTCCCGCGGACCATACCTACAGCGACCCGCTCTACCCCGATTGTGACGACACCCGCGCGGACGTGTGGACCCCCCGCGTCCAATACCTCGACCCCGACGGCGACCAGGTGGGAAGCGGACCCGCGGAGACCCTGTGCTCCGGCACTGGCGCCCGACCCGGCTACGCCCTCGGGGAGGAGACTGTGCTCCCGAGGACAGCACCCGCTGGATGTGGCACACCTACTCGTGGCGCGACGCGGATGGGGATGGCGCCACCGTGTCCGAAACGGGGCGGGTGTGCGGGGGTTACGCCGCGCCGCCCGGATACTCCGTGACGCCGGGGACCCACCTCGACTGTGATGACACCCGCGCCGAGGTGAGCATCACCTGGAGTGTCTTTGCGGACACGGACCAGGACGGAGTGGGTGCCGGTGAACAGCGAACGATCTGCGCGGGCACGACCCGTCCCGCCAGCTACGCGGACACGGGCACGGACTGCGCGCCCGATGACGCCCTGCGCTGGCGCACCTTCACCCCCAGGTTCCGTGACGCGGATGGGGATGGTTTCACCGTGGCACCCGACGGCCCTGTCTGCCTGGGTGCGTCCACCAAGGGCCATCCGGACACCAGCCGGGGCACCGACTGCGACGACACCCGGGCGGAGGTGTACCAATCACTCCAGGTCTACGTGGACACGGACGGAGATGGCGTGGGCACGGGCCCCGCGCTGACGCTGTGTACCAATGGCTCGCCCCCCGCGGGCCACTCGCTCCAGGGCACCGACTGCGCGCCCGATGACGCCCTGCGCTGGCGGCTCCACGCCTTCAAGTACGTGGACGCGGATGGCGACGGCCGCACCGTGCCCTCCACCGGCCGGTGTGCGCGGCCGCCACCCTCCCCCTCCCTACACTCCCGCGGCCTCCGGCAACGACTGCGACGACGCCGACTCCGCCCGCTTCCTCTGGCGCGTCCTCTACCCGGACCGGGATGGCGATGGCGTGGGCACGCCGCCCCGCGTCGTGCTGTGCCTGGACGACGGCCCCACCCCGCCCGGCTACTCCATCTACGGCTTCGACCCGGACGACTCCGACCCGGCCTCGCGCGACCCGGCCGACGAGTCCGAGCTGGATGAGTTCCTCTTCACGCAATGAGTAACGGGACACATCGATAATTTGGGAAATCTTGACTTGGCCGACATATTTCCCAGAGTGAAAATATCTGCTAATACCTCCCACCGCGAATGCATGTGTTGTGGGAGGCCCATTCAGGACAAGCATTGAAACGGGCCGCCCACGTGACCCCGGGGAAAAGGTTCGGGCCCTCGGGCCCGCGTCCCAGCCGCCGAGGTCACGGTCATGTCTCCCCCTCACACCGGAGTCAGGACGGATGACGAAGGCCTCTTTCCTCAAGTTCCACGTAACGCCCACGGTGCTGCTCGGCCTGAGCCTGCTGGCAGCGCCCTGTGCGGAGGCCGCCAAGGTTCTGGAGCCGCGGCTGTCCACGGTGAAGCCCACCACTCCCGAGTTGGACGAGGAGACGCCGGTCCAGCGTCTGGTCGTGAAGTTCCATGAGGGGACACGGGTGCGCCTGCGCGGCGGGGTGATGCAGATCCTCAGCGAGGAGCGCGACTCGGACGAGCGGGGCCGCATGCAGCGCCACCACATCACCGACGTGCGGCTGAACACGGACGTCTCCGAGCTGCAGCGCGTGGTGCAGAGCAGGGCCCGCGGGCGCCGGCCCGAGCGGCTGTTCCGCGAGCCCGAGTCCACCCTGGCCGCGCGCAAGCGCCTGGCCGAGGAGCTCAGTGGCAAGGAGATGGCGGACCTGGACCTGTACTACGAGCTGCCGCTGGAGCCCGGCATGCAGGCGGCCGACGTGAACGAGCTGGTCATGCAGCTCAACGCGCTGGACAGCGTGGAGATCGCCTACGCCGAGCCCGTGTCGTGGACGGCCAGTGTGTCGGCGTGGGACGCGCGCGGCAACGCCACCGCGAGCTATGAGCTGAAGCAGGGCTACCTGGACGCGGCGCCCGGCGGCATCGACGCGCACTACGCCTGGTCGGTGCCCGGCGGCCGGGGCCAGGGCGTGCGGCTCATCGACGTGGAGGGCGCCTGGAACAGCCGGCACGAGGACCTGCCGGCCTTCTTCTATTGGGGCGGCGAGCAGTTCCAGGGCATGGACTGGCGCGATCACGGCACCGCGGTGATGGGGGTGATGGTGGGCCAGGACAACGGGTATGGCATCACCGGCATCGCGAACAAGGCCTCGGCGGGACACCAGGGCATCGCCACCCAGAGCATGGCGAGCGCCATCCAGCACGCGGCGCGCGCCGCGGGCCGGGGCGGCGTGGTGTTGGTGGAGTTGCAAGCCCCGGGCCCCAGGACCCAGAAGGGCTGCGCCTGCAATCTCAGCCAGTGCAACTACGTGCCCCTGGAGTACTGGCGGGCCAACTTCGACGCCATCGCGCAGGCCACCGCCCGCGGCGTCCACGTGGTGGAGGCGGCCGGCAATGGCGGCGCGGACCTGGATGATCCCGCCTACCATGGCGCCTTCAACCGGGCGGTGCGCGACTCGGGCGCCATCCTCGTGGGCGCCAGCTCCGCCACCGGCCGCGTCCCCATGTGCTGGACCAACCACGGCTCGCGCGTGGACGTGCACAGCTGGGGCGAGAAGGTCGTCACCCTGGGCTACGGCGACCTGAGCGGCCTGGGCGAGAACCGGGGCTACACGGACTCCTTCAATGGCACCTCGAGCGCGGCCCCCATCGTGGCCGGAGCGGTGGCCGCCATCCAGGGCGCCGCGTTCGCCGCGGGCAAGGGCCCGGTGCCCCCCCGCGAGATGCGCGCGCTGCTGCGCACCACCGGCACGCCCCAGGCCCCCTCCTCCAAGAACATCGGTCCCCAGCCCAACCTGCGCCGGGCCCTCCAGCAGGTGCTCTCGCGCTGAGCGCGGGCTAGCGGCGGCGCTTGCCTCCCCCCAGGGCGAGCAGCAACACGCCGCCCACCACCCCCGCGCCACCGATCGCCGGGTCGCGCTGGGTTTCCTTGGTGTAGCGCCCGGTGAGCTTCTGCGTGGCGCGCTCCACCATGGAGTCGGTGGCGCGCCAGGCCGTCACCAGGAACACGGTGCCAGCGACAAGGAGCATGATTCCCAGGATGCGGACAATCCCCACGGCGTGAGTCCTCTCGGCTTTGGGTGCGACGGGCCGGGACCGCCCGGCGCCGCGCGACATTAGCCCGCAACCTCCCCGGGAGTGTCCAGAACTCCACGAACCCGGGGGGTTCGGGCACCTGTCGGACAGTCGCGGTGGAAAGCACGTCTGAGTACATCTTGACCCATTAGTGTGGGACGGGCGAGAGGAGCGGGCAGCGTGAGTGACATCAAGCCAACCGAGGAGCCCGTGCGCCGCGTGGGGACCGGTTCGTCCGGACTGGACGCGCTGCTCAACGGCGGCTGGGTCCACGGGGGCACCTACATGGTGTCGGGAGCCCCGGGGACGGGGAAGACCGTGCTGGGCAACCAGCTGTGCTTCTCGCACGTGGCCAACGGCGGGCGCGCCGTCTTCATCACCATGCTCTCCGAGTCCCACGAGCGGATGATGACGCACCTGCGCGGCATGCGCTTCTTCCGCCGCGAGGTGATTGGCCAGTCGCTGCACTACGTGAGCGCCTACGCCACGCTCAAGGCCGAGGGGCTCGAGGGGCTGTCGCGGCTGCTCTACCGCTCGGTGCGCGAGCACCAGGCGACGGTGCTGGTGGTGGATGGGCTGCTGGCGGCGCAGGAGAGCGCCGGCTCGGTGCTCGTCTTCCGCGAGTTCCTCCATGCCCTGGGGGTGCACAACGCGCTGGCCGGCTGCACCACGCTGGTGCTCACCAACCGCCAGGAGAACGCGGCGGACCCTCAATTCGCCATGGTGGATGGGGTGCTCATGCTGGAGATGCACCTGGAGGGCCTGCGCTCGGTGCGCGCGATGGAGGTGACGAAGCTGCGCGGCGAGCCGCAGCTCACCGGCCGGCACGTCTTCGAGATCAACTCCGAGGGGCTCGTGGTGTACCCGCGCCTGGAGGCGTTCGTTCCGCCCCCGCTCGAGCAGCCAGCGGCCCCGCGCGGCGGCTGGGCTTCGGGGTGCCGCATCTGGACGAGATGCTCTCGGGCGGCGTGCTGGAGCGCTCCTCCTCGCTGCTGTCCGGGGCGCCCGGCAGTGGCAAGACGCTCTTGGGGATGAACTTCCTGGCCGAGGGGGTGCGGCGAGGAGAGAAGGGCCTGTACTTCGGCTTCGGGGAGACGCGCGACCGGCTGCTCGCCAAGGCCCAGGGAGTGGGGCTGAAGCTGGCCCCGGCGCTGGCGTCGGGCTTGCTGGTGGTGGAGTTCCGCACCTCGGTGGAGTGCCTGCCCGATGCCCGGGCGCATGAGCTGCTCGCGCTCGTGGAGCGCCACCAGGTGCGCCGGCTCGTGCTGGATGGCCTGGAACTGCTCCTGCATATGATGGACCCGCGGCGCACGCTCGGCTTCGTCACCTCGCTGCTCACCGCGCTGCGCGCGCGCGGCGTCACCCCGCTGATGCTCCAGCGCACGCCCCTGCTCTTCGGGCCGCGCGAGGAAGGGCCATTGCAGGGATTGGAAGCACTCATCGACAACATCGTCTTCCTCCGCTATGTGGAGTTGCGCTCGCGGCTGTACCGGATGCTCTCCATCTTCAAGATGAGCGAGAGCCCCTACGAGTCCACGTCGCGTGAGTTCTCCCTCTCCTCGCGGGGTATCGACGTGGCGGACAGCTCCGAGAGCGCCGAGAACATCCTCCAGGGCCAGCACCGGCCGCGGGCCACCGGGCGCCCCTCCTCCCGGAGCAAGGCCGCGCCCCGGCGGCGCGCACCCCTCAAGCGCGGAGGCCGCCCATGAGCAAGCTGCTCATCGTGGACGACGAGGTGGCCATCCTCGAGGCCCTCACGGACATCCTCTCCGTGGAGGGCTACGAGGTCTCCACCGCCGCCAACGGCGCCGAGGGGCTGCAACAGGTGGGCCGCGACCGGCCGGACCTCATCCTCCTGGATTTGATGATGCCGGTGATGGATGGCCAGGAGATGCTGCGCCGGCTCAAGGAGGATGCGTCCCTGCGCACCATCCCCGTGGTGGTGATGAGCGCCGGGCGGGTGACGAAGGCGGAGCTGCAGGGCAGCCGCTTCCTCGCCAAGCCCTTCGAGCTGGATGACCTGCTGGACACCGTCACCGCGGAGCTGAACAAGAAGGCGTGACGCGCGAGCGGGCGCTCGGGCGCGCCCCGCCCCCGGCTCAGGAGTTGCCGCCCGGAGGCGTCGCGGGGGGCACGAACAGGTGGGTGCGGTAGTGCGTGAGCTCGGCGATGCTCGAGCGCAGGTCCGCCAGCGCCGTGTGCCCCGAGGGCGCCTTGCGCTGGGCCACCTTGTCCGGGTACCACGCGCTCGCCAGCACCTTGAGGCTCGACACGTCCACCGGCGGTAGTGCAGGTAGCGGTCGAGCATCGGCATGTACTTCACCAGGAAGCGCCGGTCGGTGTGGATGGAGTTGCCACAGAGGATGCCCTCGCCCACGTCGCAGTGCTGCGACACCAGGGCGGTGATTTCCTTCTCGGCCACGCGCAGGGACGTCTGCGACTCGCGCACCCGCTTGGCCAGGCCGTTGCGCGAGTGCATCTCCCGGACGATGGGCTCCATGCGCGCGAGCACCTCCTCGGGCTGCCAGATGACGCGCTCCATCTCCGCCCGGGGCACCAGGTCCGGGCCGGTGATGATGACGCCAATCTCGATGATGGCGGAGTCGTCGGGGTCCAGTCCGGTCATTTCCAGATCGAGCCAGACGAAACACGGGGGCGGCGGGGCGGATACGGGCATGGGCCGCGCAGTCTACCCCGAGCATGGGCGATTGAGGGATGATGCCGTCCCATGGAACTGACCGTCTTCAGTGGCACCGCCAACCGCGCACTGGGTGAGAACCTCGCCCGCACGCTCGGACGGCCCCTGGGCCGCTGCCACCTGGAGCGCTTCCCGGATGGCGAGCTGTACGTGGAAGTCCAGGAGGACGTGCGCGGCCGCAACGTGTGCCTCATCCAGCCCACGGCGCCGCCGGTGGGCGAGAACCTCATGGAGCTGCTCTTGATGGCGGACGCGTGCTGGCGCGCGGGCGCGGCGCGGCTCATGGCGGTGGTGCCCTACTTCGGCTACGCGCGGCAGGACCGGCGGGGCAAGCCGGGCGAGGCGCTCGGCGGCAAGCTGGTGGTGGACCTGCTCGAGCGCGGCCGCTTCGAGCGCCTGGTGGCGGTGCACCTGCACACCCCCGCGCTGGAGGGCTGCTTCGGCATGCCGCTGGAGCACCTGGACGCCAGCCACCTGTTGGCCGAGGCCGCGCGGCCCCACGCGGGCGAGGGCGCGGTGGTGGTGTCCCCGGACCTGGGCGCGGTGAAGCTCGCCGAGCGCTACGCGCGCCAGCTCGGGCTGCCCCTGGCCATCGTGCACAAGCGCCGCATGAGCGGCTCCGAGGTGAGTGTCCGGGGGCTCGTGGGCGAGGTGCGCGGCCTGCGGCCCATCATCGTCGACGACATGATCTCCACCGCGGGCACCATCGCCGCCACGGCGGAGACGGTGCTCAAGGAGGGCTGCGCCGACGACATCACCGTGGTGGCCACCCACGCGCTGCTGGTGGGCCCCGCGGTGGAGCGGCTGAGCCGGTGCCCATCCGCCGCCTCATCTCCACCGACAGCGTCCCCCAGCAGCGCGCGCTCCCCTTCGAGCACTCGGTGGTGGGACTCGCCCCCCTGCTCGCCGACGCCATCTGCCGCGTCACCTCCGAGCGGCGCTGAGCCCCGGGCGCACCCGGGGTGCGAGTCGCGCCCCACCTCACGGCCACCGGGCTAAGGTGCGCGGCCATGTCCGACACGCTGCTCAGCCACCTGGAAGCCGGAGTCCTCACCCTCACCTTCAACCGGCCGCAGAAGAAGAACGCCTTCACCGCCGAGATGTACTCGCTCGCGGCCCAGGCCCTGCGCGACGCGGACGCGAATGACGCGGTGCGCGTCGTGGTGCTCGCCGGCGCGGGCGGCACCTTCACCGCGGGTAACGACTTGAAGGACTTCCTGGAGAATCCGCCCACGGGCGAGGACTCCCCCGTGTTCCGCTTCCTGCACACGCTCGCCCACTTCACCCGACCCGTCGTGGCGCGCGTGGAGGGCGTGGCGGTGGGCATCGGCACCACGCTGCTGCTGCACTGCGACTACGTGGCCGCCAGCGAGCGCGCCGTCTTCAGCATGCCCTTCGTCAACCTGGGCCTGTGCCCCGAGGGCGCCTCCAGTCTGTTGTTGCCCCGCCTGGCCGGCATGGCGCTCGCCTCCGAGCTGCTCATGTTCGGCGAGCCCTTCGACGCCGCCACCGCCCTGCGCGCGGGGCTCGTCAACCGGGTGGTGCCCGACGCGGAGCTCGAGGCGCTGGTGAAGTCACGCGCCGCCGCGCTCGCCTCCCGGCCCGTGGAGTCCGTGCGCCTCACCAAGAAGCTGCTGCGCGAGCCCCTGCGCGCCGCCGTGGACGAAACCCTCTCGCGCGAGGGCGCCCTCTTCATGCAACGGCTCGCATCCGCCGAGGCCCGCGAGGCCCTCAATGCCTTCCTGTCCAAGAAAAAATAAATTTCCGCCCCACCTCTCCCTCGGGCTGGGAAATGAATCCGCCTTCACTGCGATTCTGTTGGATTCACGGCGTCGAGCGAGTACCTGCTGGGAACCCAGTTTTTCCGGTGTTTACCCTGCAACTATGATGAGCCCTTGAGCGCCACCCATCCCCGGAGGGAGGCGTGTACGGGGGAAGATGACATGCAAAGCGTTGGATGGGCGGCTGCCATGCTGTTGCTGTTGTCCGCGTGCACGCGCGTGCCGGACAGTCCCTCGACTGTCCTGATCCGGGTGCGCCCATGAGTCCCCTGCGCAGGCCCCCCGCCTTCTGGCACCGCTTCCTGGCGGTGCGCTGGTTCATCCCGCTCATCATCCTCGTCGCCGCGGTGTGCTTCTTCCTCTACACCTTCGAGGCGGACGTGGCGCAGGGCCACCTGCAGACGGAGAAACAGGCCGTCGCGGAGATGACCCTGCGGATGACGCACCTGAACAGCATGCTCGAGTACCTGCTGCAGAACGGGCAGGTCGACGCGGCGCGCAAGGAGCTCTCCACCCTGAGCGGCAACCCCACCCTGCGGCAGGGGCTGCTGCTCGACGAGCAGCAGCGGGTGCTGGCCTCCATCCGGCCCGCGCAAATCGGACTGCCCCTGCGGGACGCCTGGCCCCAGTTCGACCCGGCCGAGCACGCCCGATACCTCGCCACCATGTTCGAGCACATGGCCGGCAACGTGCACCTGAGCGAGGACCGGCGGCAGGTGGTGGCCTACTACCCCATCACCCTCCAGGTCGGCCCCGAGGGCACGCGCATGGGCCTGCTCCTCTTGCGGCAGGACCTGACGGCCCAGAAGCTCGCGCGCCAGCAGGACGCCGAGCGGTGGGCGGCGCGCTCCTGTCTGGTGGTCGCGGTGCTGGTGTGTCTGGTCAGCCTCGTCGTGCACCTGGTGCTCGGACGGCGCATGCAGTGGCTGACCACCACCGCGCACCGGCTCGCCCGGGGCGAGCTGCACGCGCGCCCACCTCCGGGGCGTGGACGAGGTGGGCCTGCTCGGCCGGGCCTTCGACTACATGGCCGAGCAGATCGACCACGGCAACCGCCAGCTCCAGGAGAGCCAGGAGCGCATCCGCTCCCTGCTCGACTCCACCGCCGAGGCCATCTTCGGCCTGGACCTCGAGGGCCGCTGCACCTTCTGCAACCGCGCCGCCCTGCGCCTGTCGGGCCAGGAGCACGCGGACGCGCTCCTGGGCCGCTCGCTGCACTCCATCATCCACCCCGGCCACGAGCTGTCCGGGGATTGCCGCGTGTGCGGCTCCATCCGCGAGGAGGGCGCCCTCCACGGCGACGACGAGGTGCTGCGACACCCGCGCGACGGCGACGTGCCCGTGGAGTACTGGTCCCACCCGGTGACGCGCGGTGGCGAGCGCGTGGGCTCGGTGGTGACGCTCGTGGACATCCGCGAGCGCAAGCGCGAGGAGTCCACCCGCCGGCGCATGGAGGAGGGCTTCCGCGCCCTCATCGAGCACTCCCCGGACGCCATCTTCCTGCACCGCGCCGGCACCCTGCTGTTCGCCAACCGCGCCGCCGCCACGCTCCTGGGCCATGCGGGCCCCGAGTCCCTGCGCGGCCTGCCGGTGTCGGAGCTGGTGCTGCCCGGCGAGGAGGCCGCCCTCACCGCGACGAGCCAGGCGGGGCTGTCCCGCGAGGCGCGCTTCCGCCGCCCCGATGGCCGCCCCGCGGTGGGCGAGGTGATGACCGTCTCACTGCTCTTCGAGGGCTTGGCCACCGTGGCCTGCATCACCCGCGACATCACCGAGCGCCGCCGGTGCAGGAGCGCATCCTCGCCACCGAGCGCATGGTGTCACTGGGCACGCTCGCCGCGGGCGTGGCCCATGAAATCAACAACCCCCTGGCCTACCTGCTCAGCAACCTGCGCTTCGTGGAAGCCGAGGTGCGCGACATGGCCGGGCACGTGCCCGCGCTGTCCGGAGCGGAGGGCGTGGAAATCCAGCAGGCGCTGCGCGAGGCCATCGACGGCGGCAACCGCGTGCGCGACATCGTGCGCGACTTGAAGACGTTCTCGCGCGGCGGCAATGACGTGCGCGGCCCCGTGGACATCCACACCGTGCTCGACTCGTGCGCGAACATGGCCCGGAGTGAGATCCGCCACCGCGCCCGGCTGGTGAAGAACTACGGCACGGTGCCGCGCGTGTTCGCCAATGACTCGCGGCTCGGGCAGCTCTTCCTCAACCTGCTCGTCAACGCCGCGCAGGCCATTCCCCACGGCAACGCCCACCAGAACGAGATCCGCGTCACCACCACGTGCGAGCAGGGCCGGTGCTGGTGGAGATCCAGGACACGGGCGTGGGCATTCCCCCGGAGCACCTCTCCCGCCTCTTCGATCCCTTCTTCACCACCAAGCCCGCGGGCGTCGGCACCGGCATGGGCCTGTCCGTCTGCCACGGCATCGTCACCGCGCAGGGGGGCGCATCTCCGTGGAGAGCCACCCCAACCAGGGCAGCACCTTCCGCGTGGTGCTGCCCGCCATCGAAACGTCCATGGAGCACTTCGGCCTCGACGAGCCCGAGCGCGCCGCCTCCTGAGGAGCGCTCAGCCCGTCTTGCCCACCAGCCGCACCCGCGGCTCGAGCTCCCGGACATGCTCGGTGGTGGCGCCCCGCAGCCGCCGCATCGCCCGTCCCAGGTCCGCCTGGGACACCTGCGGCCAGACCCCGGAGGTGTGCGTGTCACGTTGGGCCGAGGCGCTTCGTCCTGCGCGCCTCGCTTGAAAGGCGACTCGGACACGGACAGCTCCTTCACGTCCTCATCCTTCATGTGCCCCATCTCCACCTCCTGGAAGGGTTCCCCCGTTAGTGAGGCTAATGGGTCAATTGCCATTTGGTCAAGCTTTTCTGGAATTTAACCGAGATGGTGTTCTCCACCGGAAACAGGCTGACGGGTCCCGTCCTGCGGTGGACGGAACCGTACCGGAGGGTGATGGCGCACGACGCGGCGCGGCGCGACGCGGCGTGAAAAGGCCATGGACCGGGCGTCCCTTCAACACCAGACGCCAGACGCCAGCGCTCGCCCCGGGGTCGCCCGATCAGAACTTCTGGATGTTGAAGAAGCTCGAGTAGATCTCACTGCCCGTCAGCAACTTGGGCCGGTGGGAGGCGGCTCGGCCACGACGTCGCCGTGCTCGTCCAGGCGGAGCATGATGATCTCATGCCGCTCGAGCGCGGGCAGGAGCATGGGCGAGTGGGTCGTCACGATGAACTGCATGCGCGGAAACACGCGCTTGAGCACCGGCACGAGCCGCACCTGCCACCTGGGATGGAGGTGGAGATCGAGCTCGTCGATGAGCACCATGCCCTCCATGTCCTCCAGGGGAATGGCCTCACCGACGTCGAGATACATCTGCCCGATGAGATCGGCGATCCACGCGATGGTCGACTGGTAGCCCTGCGAGAGCCAGGTGGCGGGAATCTTCGTCTTCTGGCCGGAGAACGCGAACTCGAAGCTGTGGGACCGGACGAGATCGCCCGGTTGCGTCACTCCGCCCCGGCCACGCAGCTCGACGGCGTCCACATGGGGCAGGAGCTGGTTGTCCACGAAGACCTTCGTGAGCGCCTGGAGGAAGGGCTCGAAGCGAGGCGTGTCGACGAACTGGTTGGCGAAGCCCGTACCGACGAGGGGTGCCTTGCCGAAGAGCGGCTCGAGCCGGTTGAGCACACGATCCTTCTGCTCGGACGCGCTGAGCGGTACCGGGAGCTGACGCTGCGTGCCATAGCCAGCAACGAACCAGCCCGGAAGGGACTTCGCACGGGCTTCCGCGATGGGGTTCTGAAGCGCCAGTGCATAGCCGCCCAACCAAGACAACAGGGCCGCATCGGAACGCACCTCCTCCCCCTCGAGCTTCCAAACGAAACGAGCAACATCATCCTCCTCGTCCTTGATCTCCGACAACAACCGCTTGAGGCGGGCCACCATCACGTTGGAATCAGAGGCGAGATGATTGTCATCGGAGGACGCGAGCGCATTGACGGAGGCGAACAGGGAGGCGCCCCGGAAGGTCGACTGCCGGGGCTCGATGTCCAGGAACTTCGTAGACCCGGGAGCGCTGCTCCTTGAAGAAGACCTTGGAGGCCTCGGGGAAAACGCGCCATTTCTCCAAGCGGGTACCGAATTCGAAATCAGCGCGAAGCCGCACGGCTTCCTCGGCCGGCCGCCGCAGGTCCGGCAGCGAGGGCACGTCCGCCAGCTGATTGGCTCGATCCGAGCCACTCGCCACCAGGGCGATCGCCTGGAGCAACGTCGTCTTGCACGCCCCGTTTTCCGCGACGAGCACGGTCCACATCCGTGGCTTGCCCTCGTGCGTGAAGTCGAGGGAGAGGTCCCGCATGCGCTTCAGGTTCTTCACGTGCAGCCGGTTGATGTACATGCGTTTCCTCCGCCCTCTTCCGCGCGCCTGCGCGAGGGCCGTGATGTGGAGTTCTAGCGCCCGCGCCGGGGCGGAGCGAGGAAGGACTCGGAGGGAGTGGGGGGCCTCCGGCGGCACGCCCCATGCGCTCGGTGAAGAAGGCGGCGGCTTCCTGGCGGTGCACCGGAGCGCAGTAGCAGGACGAGGCGATCATCGAGAGGCAGGCCACCTGCTCATCCGGCATCCGCTCGGCGAGCGCGTCGTGGTTCTTCGGCCCGCACGTCCCCGAGCAGGGCCACGCACTCGGCGCGCGAGCGGTGGTGGCTATCGGTGGAGAGCAGAGTCCTCCTCCTTTTTCTGGAATTCAACCGGAGGGTGTTCTCCACCGGAAACATGCGGGTAGGTCCGTCCACCGGTGGACGCCACCGCACTGGCGGGTGATGGCACTCGACTCGGCGTGCACGTACTTCGGCGCGGCGCACGACCCCGCGCCCCCCCGGCAGCAACGCTCCTCCGAGGCCGCGCATCCGCCCACCGCGCTCAACAGACTTCCTATGGCCTATACGTCCATGCGGAGCCCTGGTGACTGGCCTCGGCCACCGGCCCCGGCTCAACTGCACCCAGGATGATATTTTCCGTCGCATGTACCCCAACACGTGGCGAATGCGTTGTGACAATAGCACTGGCACGCGCCGACGTCCGGGTCAGAATTACAATCACTCATGCAACGGGTATGATCGTCGTTGCAATTGGCTACACAGTCTTCAACAGGCCCCATGGCCGTGACGGTTCCATCACCCGCCGACTCGACACCTTCACCGTCCGGCTGAGAGTCCTTGCTCGTCTGGAGACAACTTGCCGCCGGATTGTCAGACAACTCCTCAGCTCGACTCGAATCCCCACAGGCGACCACGGCAGTCGCGACAAAGCCAGCCAGCAGCAGAGACCTTCCGAACACCGTATTCAGCAACATGCTCACGTCCTCAATTCATCAATGACCAGGTCACGAGACCTTGGCCCACCCACTGAGCAGGTCATGAAAAATTGACATACAACCCAAGCCCTCGCAAGCACGAAAATGTGAGACGGCATCGCCCCTCACTCACGTGCGAGAGGGCGCTGGCTTCCCTTTCGTCCGATCGGTGTCAATGGTTATCTTCGAAGACGAGAGAGCCGCCGTGTGGATTCCTAACGCCCGCGCCGGGGCGGAGCGAGGAAGGACTCGATGCTCGGGCCCTGGGCCGCCTTGAAGGCGATGCACAGGTCAATGGACTCCAGCACCAGGGCGAGGGAATGGGGGCCTCCAGCGGCACGAGCCATGCGCTCGGTGAGGAAGGCGGTGACTTCCTGGCGGTGCACCGGATCGCAGTAGGACGCGGCGATCATCGCGAGGTACGCCACCTGCTCATCCGGCATCCGCGCGGAGAGCGCGTCGTAGTTCCTCGTCATGAAGGCATAGGCCACGTCCCGCGAGCGCACGTCGGCGGCCGCACCGAACAACAACCGCCACGCCTCGCGCAGATCCACGGCTGGCTCCAGCAGCAGCCCCAGGTTCTGCTGGACCAGGTCCGACTGGTGGAAGTGGGGCAGCGCGCCGAGGAGGTCCTCCCGCCGCTTGCGCTCCGTCGCCGCGCCCAGCGCCGTCATCATCCTCGCGTGCAGGGCGGCGTCCCCCCAGGCGGCGGCGATGGCCAGCGTGGTGTCCAGCAGCTCGGCGTCGATCGCCCGGGTGTCTCCCCCGAGCCACCGCTCCGTCAGGCGCCGGGCCTCCGCCGTGAGCCGCGGGTCCCCGCCCTGCTTCCCGGCGAGCTCGAGCAGCAGGGGCCGCAGCAGCCGCGTGTCCACGTCCTCGTTGGCGCGCGGCGTGAACCCGAGCGCCCGGGCCCGCGCGCCATAGGTGTCGCGCAGGAAGCGCTGGCGGTCGGCCAGGCGCGGCTCGGACAGCAGCGGGGGCTTCATCAGCTCCAACAGCTCCAGCGAGGACTGGAACACCCGCGGGTCCTTCTCCCCGGCCAGGCCCGGCAGCAGGCCGAGCGCGTCCGCGGCGGGCATCGCCCCGGCGCCCACCAGGGCCCGCACGTCCCCGAGCAGGGCCACGCGCTCGGCGCGCGAGAGGTGGCGGCTGTCGGTGGAGAGCAGCCGGCTGAGCATCCGCGCGTCCACGGCGGTGCGGTAGTAGCCCGCGCCGTCCGCGTTGGGCTGGAGCCGGTGGGGCAGCCCCGGGCCTCGGGCAGGGGCAGACGGGCCGTCTCGGTCTCCAGGAGCGTACAGGCGCGTCCCGCCCGGGCCCCCGTGCCATGGCGCACGCACACCGGCACCTTCCAGAGTTGCCCCGTGCCGCCCGCGGAGCCCAGGGGCAGGAAGCGGCGCTGGGAGAGCTCCACCTCGGGCACCCGGGCCGAGCAATCCAGCCGGGCGGTGATGAGCGGCGCGCCCCCCTGCTCCAGGAAGGAGTCCAACACCCCCGACACGTCCCGCTGCGCCTCCGCCGACAGGGCGGCGATGAAGTCGCTCGCGGTGGCGCTGCCGTGCTCGTGCGCGCGCAGGTGGCGGCGCACCCCGCGCTGGAAGACGTCCGGGCCCAGCCACTGCTCCGTCATGTACAACACCGCCGAGCCCTTGCCGTAGGTGATGCCGTCGAAGGCGTTGAAGACGTCGTCCTCGCCCTGGATGGGATGGCGGATGCGGCGCGCCGACAACAGGCTGTCCGCGTTCAACGTCTGCGAGCGGGTGCTCACCCGCTTCAGGGGCTCGTCCCACGAGGGCTGCGTGTCCGAAACGGCGCGGCTCGCGGCCCAGGTGGCGAAGGCCTCGTTGAGCCACAGGTCATCCCACCACTGCATGGTGACGAGGTTGCCGAACCACTGGTGCGCCAGCTCGTGCGCCTGCGTTGCGTAGAAGGCGCGCTGGCGCTCCACGGAGTCCTCCTCCTCCCGGGACAACATCAGCTCCGAGTTGAACGTCACCAGGCCTGGATTCTCCATGGCCCCCCCGAACAGGGGAATGGCGAGCACGTCCAGCTTCTCGTAGGGATAGGGCACGCCGAAGTAGCGCTCCAGGTAGGCGAGCAGTCCGGGCGTCACCCGGGCGGCATGGGCGCCCTCCGCGGCACGGCCCCGGGTGGTGACGATGCGGGTGCGCACGGCCTTCGCCCCCGAGCCTCGGCGTCCAGGAAGTCGAAGGGGCCCACGGCGAAGGCGACGAGGTAGCTGGGCAGCGGCTGCGTGCGGGCGAAGCGCCGGTCGTACCTCCCGCGCCGCCCGGCTCCTGGCTCACCACGGGCGTGTTGGTGAGCACCGTCAGGCCCGCGGGCACGTGGAAGGTGAGCTGCCAGGGCACCTTGAAGCCCGGCTCGTCGAAGCACGGGAAGACCCGCCGCGCCCCGAGCGGCTCGAACTGGGTGAAGGCATACCAGTCCCCCGACTCGCGCGCGCGGAAGGCCCCGCTCACCTCGCGCTCGGACAGCACGCCCTCGTAGACGAGGCGCAGGTGCGCGGCGCCCGGCCCGAGCGCCACCTCGGTCCGCAAGCCGAGGAAGTCCCCCGTGCCCTTCACCAGGGAGAGCGCCACCGGCACGCCCCCCACCGTCAGGGCCGCCTCCTTCACCGTGAGCTCATGGCCCAGGAGCCACACCGTCTCCGTGGCCTCCTCCACGTCCAGGTCGATGTCGAGCACCCCCTGGAAGGTGGGCTGGGTGGGGTCCAGGGTCAGCTCGGCCGAGTACCCCGTGGGCCGCACGCCCGTGGGCAGGCGCAGGGTGGGCGAGACCGGAGGGGAACGCGGGGCCACCGCGGCGGCGCCGGGCGCGGGCGCGGGCGCGGGCGCGGAGGCGGGCGGCACCGCGGTGGGGCGGGTGGCACACGCCGTCACCGCGGCCCACAGGGCGAGCGCCGCGCATCGAAAGGTTCTGGGCATGCGCGCGGATCTAGCCCAAGACGCCTGGACGGTGTAGCGACACGGCGCAAGCGCCCCTTGCCTCGGGCACCTCCTTCCAGGTGGAGTGCCAACGTGTCCAGCTCCTCCCTCCCTCCTCGAGCCTCACCCGCCTTCCGCCCGCGCCCCGTCTCTCCCAGGTGATGGGCGAGCGTCCCTCGCCCGTGGTGGGCTGGCTGGCCAACCGGGTGATGGACGCGCTGTGCGCCCTGCCCGCCTCGATGCGCGATGGGCTCGCCCGCTTCGTGGGCTGGCTGGCGTTCACCCTGGGCATCCGCCGCCGGGTGGCCCTGGAGAACCTCGCGCACGCGTTCCCGGAGAAGAGCGAAGCGGAGCGGCGCGACATCGCGCGGGGGGCCTACATCACCATGGCGCGCGTGGTCATCGAGTCCATCGACACGAGGGATCTCGTGAACCTGTCCTGGGTCGCCCCCGAGGCGCCCGGCGGCGACTGGGAAGCGCTCAAGGCCCACGTGGCGACGGGCCGGGGCGCGCTGTTGGTGACAGCGCACTTCGGCAACTGGGAGCGGGCGGGAAAGCTGCTGCCTCAGTGGGGCATTCCCCTGGACGCGCTGGTGCGCCCGCTGAAGGGGGCGCTCAACATGCGCATCGTGGACAACCGGGTGGCCGCGGGCGTGGGCCTCATCTACCCCAAGGGCGCCATCGCCCAGGCGCAGGAGGCGGTGGGGCTGGGCGAGTCGGTGTTGATGCTGTTGGACCAGGCGCTGCCGGCGAAGGCGGCGGTGTTCGTCCCCTTCTTCGGGCGGCTGGCGTCCACCACGCCGGCGCTGGCGGTGGTGGCCCAGCGCACCGGAGCGCCGGTGTTCGTGGTGATGGGCGTGCGGGACGCGAGCGGGCGCATCCTGCGCATCGAGGTGGAGGGCCCCATCCCCGCGCCGCCGGCCCAGGAGGGACAGGATCCCATCGTGGCGCACACGGCGGCGGTGACGGCGGTGCTGGAGCGTCACATCCGGCGCAACCCGGGCCAGTGGCTGTGGCTGCACCGGCGCTGGAAGGTGCAGCCCCCCGCGGAGCCGACGCCGGGTGGCGGGGAGCGCGGATGACACGGACCCTCTTCATCGGAGACGTGCACGGGTGCGCGGAGGAGCTCGACGCGCTGCTGGAGGAGTGCGGCCACCGTCCGGGAGAGCGGGTGGTGCTGGTGGGAGACCTCGTGGCCAAGGGGCCGGACTCGGCGGGGGTGGTGCGCCGGGCGAGGGAGCGCGGGATGCTCGCGGTGCGCGGCAACCACGACGAGCACGTGCTGCGCTGGCACAAGGGGCTCATGCCCAAGCACAAGAAGCTCAAGCCCGAGCACAAGCAGGTGCTGGACACCCTCACGGACGCGGACTGGGCCTACCTGGAGTCGCGGCCCCTGCACCTGCCCTTCCCCGAGTTCAACGTGCGCGTGGTGCACGGGGGCCTGGTGCCGGGCGTCCCGCTGGAGAAGCAGGACCCGGAGCTGATGATCAACCTGCGCAGCATCACCTCGGAGGGCAAGCCCTCGAAGAAGCTGGAGGCCGGGGTGCCGTGGGCGAGCCTGTGGCGGGGCCCCGAGTTCATCATCTTCGGCCACGACGCCCTGCGCGGGGTGCAGCGCCATCCCCATGCCATCGGCCTGGACTCGGGCTGTGTCTATGGCCGGCGCCTCACCGCGTACGTGCTGCCCGAGGCCCGCTTCTACTCGGTGGCGGCGAAGCACACGTACCTGGACATCGACGGGTAGCGGGCCCGTCCCCTCCTCGCATGCCCGATGGGTGGGCACCCGGCCCCGCCCGCTCGCCTCTGGAGCACTATCTTCCGACCAGGAGACTGGGAGGTCCCCATGTTCCGCTGTTCCTCGTGTGGTGCCTTCAACCGCGTACGCCAGCCCGCGCCCGCGGGCCAGCCCTCGTGCGGCCGCTGCCAGCGTCCCCTCGACCTGTCGGGCGCTCCCCAGGAGGTGAACGGCGAGGCACTCTGGCGGGCGGTGAGTTCCTCGCCCGTGCCCGTCCTGCTCGACCTGTGGGCGCCCTGGTGTGCGCCCTGCCGTGCCGCCGCGCCCATCTTCGACGCGGTGGGCCGGGCCCAGGCGGGCCGGCTCGTCGTCCTCAAGCTCAACACGGAGGCGGAGCCCCACGCGGCCAGCCAGTTGGGCGTCCGCGGCATTCCCACCTTCGTCCTCTTCTCCGGAGGCCGGGAAGTGGCGCGCCGCAGCGGGTTGATGCCCCGTCCGGAGCTGGAGCGCTGGGTGCTCTCGGCCACCCAGGGCTCGGGACCCACCGCTCCGGTGTGAGGCTCAGGGCTCCTTGAAGATGGCGACGGAGGGCTCGCCCTCCGGACCCATGTAGCCGCGGTACATGCCCGAGGTGTTGAACGGCATGGCCACATTGCCCTGAGCGTCCATGGCGATGACCCCGCCCTCGCCGCCGGCCTCGAGCAGCACCTCCATGACCATGTGATGGGCGGACTCGCTCACCGGCAGGTCCAACAGCTCCACGTGGGCGCAGATGTCGCGCGCCACGCTGTAGCGGATGAAGTACTCGCCATGGCCGGTGCCGGACACCGCGCAGCGCTCGCTGGCGTACGTCCCCGCGCCGATGATGGGCGAGTCGCCCACCCGGCCGAAGCGCTTGTTCGTCATGCCCCCCGTGGAGGTGCCCGCGGCGAGGTTGCCCGCCTGATCGAGCGCCACCGCGCCCACGGTGCCGAACTTGTGGTCCCCGTCGATCGGCCCCTGGTAGGTGGAGGGGCCCTGGGGCTGGCCGGGCTCGGGGGCGCCTGCTGTTGCTTCTTCTCGGCCTCCAGCGCGCGCTGCAACGACTGCCAGCGCTCCTCGGTGTAGAAGTAGTCCTCGGGTACGAGCTCGAGGCCCTGCTCGCGCGCGAACGCCTCGGCGCCCTCGCCGATGAGCATCACGTGGGGGGATTTCTCCATGACGGCGCGCGCCAGGGAGATGGGGTTCTTCACGTGGCGCAGACCCGCCACCGCGCCGGCCTCGCGCGTGCGCCCGTTCATGAGGGACGCATCCAGCTCGTTCTTGCCCTCGTGGGTGAAGACGGCGCCCTTGCCCGCGTTGAAGTAGGGCGAGTCCTCCAGGACGCGGATGGCGGAGGTGACGGCCTCCACGCTGGTGCCACCCCGGGCGAGCACGGCATGGCCCGCCTGGAGCGCCTCGGTGAGCGCGGCGCGCACGGCGGCCTCGCGCTCGGGGGTGAGGGATTCGCGGGGGATGATGCCCGCCCCGCCGTGCAGGGCGATGCCCCAGCGCGGCGCGGGCCGGACGGTATCGTCGGGAGCGCGCAAACGAGCCTCGTCTTCCCTCACGGTGGTGAGGGGCGTGTAGCAACCCAGGGGAAACAACAGTGCCGCCACGAGGGCGGAGCCAAGGGCACGGCGGAGCGGAGCAGACACGAGGCGATGTCTACTCCACCTGCCCGCCGGCCACAGGAGGCGCCCCGCGCGCGAGACGCCTCCCCGACACTTGGGCCCGGCCCGCGTGTCCTACTTCGCGCAGTAGGCCTCGGCCGTGGTGTAGCCGATCACCTGGGCGACCGCGCCCGACTTGACGACGTACTCGCTGGCGCCCACGTGCGACGGGCTCCCGCTGCACCAGTCATAGGTGTAGCCCAGACCCGTGAACGGGTACTTCGTCGTCTGCCAGGGGCTGTAGCTGCCGCCATAGTAGTTGTTGAGCCAGGTCTTGTGGGCGGACGTGGCGTCGCTGGGGTACGTCAGCGCGCACGTGGTGTCGTCGACCTGCGAGTCCGGGCAGGGCCGGAACAGATCCGACGGCTTCACCCACAGCTCCACGATCTGCCGGGTGTTGTTCGCATCGGCGGGCAGACCCAGGTACTGGTTGATGCGATTGGCGCGCTCCTGGCCCGTCAGCGTCAGCGACTTGCAGAACTCCTGCACCTGGGGGGCCGCGGTGACGAACACGTCGCGGGTGAACGGGTAGTCCCCATTCGTGTCATTCGTATAGCCGGTGAAGGTGGTCCACACCACCACGCGCACCGCGCTCTTCTCGGCGTCCTTCCAGATCAGACGGGAGTTGGACGGGGAGATGGCGAAGAGCTCGTTGCTGATCTCCGACTGGCTCGTCTGCGCGGCGTCGAGGACGGCCCGATCATAGGCCGCCTGATCGCACACGGGGGGGCGGGTCTGGGGACCACACTCCTCGGGGTGGGCCTGGGCATAGTCCGCCTTCTCGCAGTTCTCGGCCTCGGTGGGACCGGGGCAACCGGTGAGCGCGAACAGGGCCAGGGTGGACGGCAGCAGACGCTTGAGGGTGACGTGCTTCATCGTGCTTCTTCGCTCCTGTGAAGGGACAAGGGGCCCGCACAGTCGCGCAAAGAAGCCGTCGCCGTCGATAGGCGACGCACAAAAACCTCCCCGCCTCCGGTCCGCCAAGAAGGCCGGAGCCTAGGAGCTTGTCGGCGAATCGGCCAGGAGGACGGTGGCGCGTAGCAGGCACCAGGTGGCGCACCAGCAGCGGAGGTGACGGTATCCCCTGGTGCACTGCGCCGGGCGGGCAGCCCCGCCTGCTACGCGGGCTGCGCTACCAGGGCGGGCAACTCCCAGCCCTGCCGGTACAGCTTCTTGAGGTTGTGCACCGCGCACGCCAAGGAGAATTCTCCGCGCACCTTGGGCAGGCCCCGCAGCGAGAAGCGCGGCAGCGTCCCGTTCTTCACCTGGCCGATGACGGGCTCGGCCGTCACCTTGCGCCGCGCGTACGCCTTGCGTCCCCGCTTCGTCAGCAGCTTGCGCTTCATCCGCTCCTTGAAGCTCAGGCCCTTGGGCGGGCGTCCGCGCGGTGCCGCTGGCGCCTCGTGTCCGTGCTTGGCGCGGCCGGTGGCGACAAAGCACTGCACGCCCTGGGCCTCCACCTGCTCAATGTCCTCCTGGCACAGGTAGCCCGAGTCCGCGCTCAGCTCCACGGGCAACAGCCCCGTGTTGCCCCGCACCTGCTCCACCATCGGCTCGAGCTGACGTGCATCGTTGCCGCTCTGCCCCACCTCTTGCGCCACTATCAACTGCGTGTCCGCGTCCACCGCCACCTGCGCGTTGTAGGACTGCTGGAAGGAGCCTGCCCGGGGCATGATTCTGGAGTCCGGGTCGGTGAAGTTGCGCTGCGCCTTCTCGCTGGGTTTGGCCTCCTCGGGCTTGTCCTCGCCCTTGGCCTCCGCCTTCTGCCGGGCCTCCTTCTCCAACTCTTCCTTGGCCTGGCGAATCTTCTGCCGGCGCCTGCTCTTGTCCACCGCCAGCGCCAGCTTCTTGTCCGCCTCCAACTCACGCGCCGCCTGCCGCAGGCGCTCGGCGCGCTTGTTGGGGTCCTTCATCTCCTCGGGCAACTCATCCCCGCGCCGCCCCTTGCCAAAGCGCCTGTCCTCCTCGGCATCCCGCGCCGCGGCCTCCTCCAGGAGCTTGCCAATCTGCTCGTCCAGCTTCTTCATGGACTCCTCCATGCGTCCGTAGCTCATGGCCTTGTGCTTGCTGGCGTTGGCCTTCACCTTCGTGCCGTCCACCGCCAGGTGCCCCAGCTTCTTGAGCCCCGAGCCGCGCGCCAGCCTCAACGTGTCCACGAAGAGCGCTCGGAAGGCTTCCAGGTGCCGCACCCGGAAGGCACACACCGTGTCATGGTCCGGCCTCTCGCCTCCCGTCAGGTAGCGAAAGGCAATGTCCGTCTCGCACCGCCTCTCAATCTCCCGGCTGCTCGTAATGCCCCGCGCGTACGCGTACATGAGTAGCAGCGTCATCATCACCGGGTGGTAGGGCGGCTGCCCGCGCTCCTGGGTGTACGCCTTCAGAATGGGGCTGAAGTCGAGCGCCTTGCGCAGCTCGACGAAGAAGCACGCCGGTGCCCCTCTCCCAGCACCTCCCGCGCGTACTGCGGCAGCAACTGCCCCTGCTCCGGTGTCCACTCCCGGAAGGGCCTCGGCGAGGCGTAGCGGGCGGAGCCCTTCGCTTGCTCCTCCCTCTCCGGCTTCTCGCTGGCGGCTACTTCCAACAGGGCGGCTTGCTCCGGCTTCTTCGTCGAGGGCGTGCTCACCCTCCACCTTCAACCAGAACTCGCCTCCCCCTGAAGGACCACCTGGGGCGTCACCCCTCTGGTCCACCCTCTACGGTGGGTTTCTCCGACACGCTCCTAGGAGAACACCGGGTCCCGAACGAAAGGCCCCGGCCGGGCCTCCCGGGAGGCGGACACACTGGGAGCGCGGGGCAACCGGACACGGAAGGTGGAACCCCGGCCCGGGCTGCTCTCCACCTCGATGCGGCCGCCATGCGCCTCCACGATGCGCCGCGCCACGGACAGACCAATGCCCACGCCGGGGGCCTTCTCGCGCGCGCTCCCCGTGCGCTGGAAGGGGGTGAAGAGATGACGCAGCTCCTCGGCGGAGATGCCAATGCCCTGATCCGTCACGGACAGCCACACCTCCTCGCCCTCGCGCCGGACCTCCACGTCCACCACACTGCCCTCGGGCGAGTACTTCAACGCGTTGCTCACCAGGTTGTTGAGCACCTGCTCCACGCGCATGGCGTCGCAGCGCAGTGGCAGCGGCCCTTCCGGCAACAGCAATCGCAGTTCGTGCGCGGCGCCGCTGGAGCGATACAGCTCCACCACGGAGGTGGCCAGCTCACCCGCGTCTCGCTCCTCCAGCTTCAGCTCCAATTGGCCCGCCTCGATGCGGGTGGAGTCGAGCAGGTCTCCCACCATCCGGTCCAACCGCGACACCTGACGGCTCACCAGCTCCATCGTCTTGCGCAGACGCTCCTCGGACACCGGGCCCCGCGAGCTGACGAGCGCGGCGGACATCTTCAGCGCGGAGAGGGGGTTGCGCAGATCGTGCGCCACGCCGGCGAGGAAGGTGAGCCGCGCCCGGCGCTGGCTCTGGAGGGAGTCGGCCATCTCGTTGAAGGTGCGCGCCATGTCGCGCAATTCCTCGGCCCCCTCGATGGGAGCCCGGATCCGCGCGCCGTGGTCACCAAAGCGGTGCATGGCCCGGCTGATGCCCAACAAGGGATGGAAGACGGCGCGGCGCATCCACACCAGCAGGACGACCACGCCCAGCACCAGGAGCACGGCGACGCCCAGCCCCGCCATGTCCGCCATCCGGTTCCAGCGATCGGCCTGGGATTCATTCAGGCGCGCCTCCTGGATGTTGAGGGAGATGAGCTGGTTGATGGCCACGATGGCGGATTCCAGGTGGCGGGTGATCTGCGTGTTCATCTGCCCGGAGGGGATTGCAGCGCGAGCGCCTGGGCATCGAGGTACTGGGAATACGCCGTGTCCACGCGGGAGAGCAACTCCCGCTCCTCCTCCGTCGTGGCCTGGCGCCGGGTCCTGTCCAACAGGGTGGACAGTTGCCGCTCGGCCTCCTCGAGGAAGTCGACGGTCACCACCTCCCCCCGCTGCATGCGCGAGCCCAGACGCTGGTGCACGTCGAGCAGGGTCACCTCGAAGTCCTCGGTGCTCTGGATGCCCTCCACGGCCGTCTGCAGGCTCAGGGTGGCCCGATGCAGATAGGTCGTCAGGATGACGAGTGAAGTAGCGGCGACCAGCCCCAGGCTCGCGAGCAGGGCGACCGCGAACGTGATGACACGTTTGAGACTCATGTGCAGACCACCCGCGTCGTGCGACCTCTCGGCAAGGAAAGATGCACCTCGGATGAAGCGAGTGCCGCGCGGCGGATGATGAAACCCTGATAGAAGGGAGAGCGAAGCACCGAGCGCCCGCTCCCCTTCCCCCTGTTCCCCAGGCACTACGCCCCGAAACCACCCAGGGCACCGGCATGGAAGGTGGCGGCGCCCTGGCTCACCCGGACGGCGGATTGGCTGAACACCTGGAAGGCCTTGCGGATGTCCTGGGCGCTCTGCCCCGGGGTGAGGATCCATTTGTCCTCGATGCCCATGCTCCGGAAGACCTTGCGGAAGTCGGTGCTGCCGTCGTCGATGCCCATGCCCGCGACGATGTGGTTCTCGGCGCGGCGCAGGTCCTCCACGAGCGCGGCGACCTCGCGGGCCCGGGCGCGCTGGGAGTGCGCATCCGCGCCGTCGGTGATGAGCAGGGTGACGGTGCGGGCGGCCACGCCGTTGCGGGTGAACTCCTGCGCCTTGGCGAGCACCGTGCCGAGCAGCACCACCGCCTGATCATAGAGGGGCGTGCCCTGGTCGGGGTCGTAGTTCTTGTCGTGCATGCGCACCACGTCCTCCAGGGGCCGGAAGGGATTGAGCACGAAGCCGTTGAGGTAGCGGGTGTGGAAGAGGACGCCATCCTTCTGCTGGCTGGCGAGGAGCGCGTCGAGCACGAGGTTGTGGCCCTCGCACACGGTGCGCGCATGACGCGCCATGGAGCCGGAGTCATCCGGCATGACGGTGACGAGCACGACCTCGCTGGACTGCACGTCGTCCACGCTGACGCCCAGGCCGGCTTGGATCTGCGCGCCCAGGTCCACGGTGGTGAGCGCCTGGAGGGAGGTGGGGCTGAGGACGCCCTCGGCGTGCGCGTCCTCGAGGAGCTGGGAGATGGGAGAAGAGCTCATGGCTGTTTCCTTTTCCTTTCGAGTCGGAGGGACGGCGAGGGGAGTCAGGCGATGCGCAGATCCGGCCACGAGGCGAGGGGCTGGGTGGACTTGACCGGTGCATGCCCGCGTCGGCGAAGCGCTGGAGCGCGGCGTCGGCCTGGGGGGTGAAGTCGGCGGCGAGACCGCCCTTGCCATCGGGGACGGTGACGGCGGACATGCAGTCGGTGAGCAGGTACACCTTGCGCGCGAGCGCGGCGTCCTGGGCGAGGATCTCCCCGAGCAGGTCATCGATGGAGCTCTTCACGCAGTGGCTGGCGGCCTGGCCGGCGATGACGACGGCGTCGGCGGTGAGGAGCGTCTTGAGGAACTGGGTGTTGCGCTGGGCGAGCGGCTGCCCGTCGTGGCGGGTGAGCACCTCGGGGCGCAGCACGGAGTAGTTCTCGGTGAAGGGGTTGCCGCCCTTGACCTCGGCCCAGGACTGGGCGCCGCGCACGAACGAGTGGAACAGGCGGGCCTCCTGCACCACGCCGGCGAGCGCGTGGCCATCACCGCCGAGCAGGCAGTGGGGAGGCCACAGGTAGAGGGTGTACTTGCCCGCGCGCTCCAATTCCTCGCAGTAGTACTTCACCTGCTTGAGCAACCAGGGGTAGTTGCCGCCGCACAGCCATTTGGCCATGGCGGGGTTGGGGCGCACCGGCCGCGCTCGAGCTGCTCGCGGGTGATTTCGCGGTGGGCGGTGAGGGGCTGATCGTCCTGGTCCACCCAGAAGGAGGGGAAGAAGATCTGGTAGGCGAAGTGCGTGTCGAGCGTGGTGGTGACGTTCGTGAGCGCGCCGAGGTTCTTGTAGATGAACTCGGCGATGCGGCGGTTGTCATCGATGGCGCCCCGGCCGCTGCGGCCCGCGACGTAGAGCGAGCCCTCGGGGAAGCAGAAGTCCTTCTGCACGTCGATGAGCAGCAGGTGCAGGTTGAACGAGTCGGTGGCGGAGGCGGCGAGCCCATGGGCGTCGCGCCGGGCGCCCGCCTCGGCCTGGAGCCGCGAGGCGTTGGGGCCGTAGGCGAACAGCCCCGCGTTGGCGGGCGCGTAGAACGACGGCAGCGGAAGCTCCTGGACCTTCGAGACGGCCTTCATGGTGCGTCCTCCCGACTTCGTGTAACCACGACACCAACATAGTGTCCGAATGACACGATGTCAAACCAGAGGAGGGGAGTGCCGCTGACTCGCGCCAGGCACGGGGGGAAGCGCGCACATGAGCCCGCGGAGCCTGGAGGCTCGCGAGAAGCACCGGTTCGCGCGGGGTGGTGGGGGCTGGGCGATGAGCGGGAACACCGACAGGCAGCCGGTGCTCAACGCGCTCGAATGGCCCTGAGCGGTAATGGACTACACGGCGGCGGTGTGGCGGGTGAGGACCCGCCCGCTGCATCCCCGAGGGAGCAGCGGGCCGCGCGGCCGGCTGCCCTCAAGGCGTGGGCGGAGTGGTGAGCTGCGACGGGTGGGTGGGCACCTTGATTTCGCCGGAGATGATCTTCGCGCGGAACTCCTCGACCTTGCGGAGGACCTCCTCCTTGCCAGGGAACTCCACCCGAACGGGGACGTAGTTCACCCCGCTCTCCTTCAAGCCGAGCGCGATGTCCCCACTCGTGAAGCGGTTCTGGACCAGATCTCGCGCCGTGTCATAGATGGCCGGGTCCACCCGTTTCACCATCGAGGTCAGCACCGCGTCCGGGGCGAGGTGGGACTGATCCGAATCCACCCCGATGACATAGACGGGCTTGTTGTTCTCACGGGCTTCCTTGACGGCCTGGATGACCCCCAGCCCATCGGCCCCAGCGACGTGGTAGATGACGTCCGCGCCCTTGGCCAGCATGTCCTGCGCCACGGCCTTGCCGGCGGAGATGTTGTTGAAGCTCCCCGTGTAGTTGGTGAGCACGGTGGCCTTGGGGTTGGCGGCCATGATGCCGGCCCGGAATCCGGCCTCGAACTTCTTGATGAGCGGAACCTCGACCCCGCCCACGAAGCCGACCTTCCCCGTCTTCGTCACCAGCGCGGCCATGGCGCCCACGAGGAAGCTGCCCTGCTCCTCGCGGAAGACCACCGTGCGCACGTTGGGAAGGGTGTAGGGGGTCCCCTGGGGCGTCAACAGCTGGCTGTCGATGAGCAGGAACCGGGCATCCGGGTTGCGCTTCGCGACGATCTCCACCGCGCCCTCCAGCATGAACCCCACACCGGTCGTGAGTGTGACGCCCTGATCCACCAGCAGTTGGAGATTGGTCTCGAGGTCCTCCTGGGCCTTGGTCTCCAGGACCACCGGAGTGATGCCCAGGGGCGTGATGGGGGATTGCGCTGGGAGAGATCCGGCGGAAGCGACTCCTTCACCTCTTGCGCGGTGGCATCCTGGTACCCGTTGGCCACGTATTTCTTGCCCGCGGACCACAGCTCCAGCCCTCGCAGCGCCGAGTCATTGAAGGACTGATCCCCTCGACCGCCCACGCCCGTCACGATTCCAACCTTGATGGATTGGGCGGCGGGCGGCGTGGCGGCCACTGGAGCCTTGGCGCCCCCCTGGGCAGGAGGGTTGGGCGCCTCCTCCTTCTTGCAACCCGAGGCCAGCAGCAAACCCAGCAGACAGAGATGGTGGAAGCGCATGGAGCACTTTTTCCACCAGAAGCGGCATGTTTTCAACCTTCTGTCCGTGAAGCCCCTGCCCGGCTCAAGTCTCCAGGGCCTGGAGGGTTCCAGCGCTCTGCCGCTCGAAGCGCCAGAAGAGGGTGAGTGCCACGACGCTCAAGCCGATGCACAGGCCCCACCAGATGCCCACCACTCCGTAACCCATGCGAAACCCCAGCAGCAGCGCCACGGGGAGTCCCACCAGGTAGTGTCCCACCAGGTTGGCGACGAGGGGAAAGCGCGTTTCTCCGGCCCCTCTCAGCACGCCAGCACCCACGGCCTGCAAGCCGTCGGAAATCTGGAAGACGGCGCTCACCATGAGCAGGGGCAACACCAGCGGCATGATCTCCGGCGGGGTGCCCACCAGTTGCGCCAGCGGCAGGGGGAGCAGGGCGAACACCAGCGCGCACAGGACCATGAAGCCCGTTCCCGTGGCGAAGGCCATCAGCCCACTGCGGCGCGCCTGGGGCGTGTTGGAGGCCCCCACCGCCCAGCCCACCCGCACAGCCCGCGTTGCCAATGCCCAGGGCCATCGTGAAGGACATGCTGGCATAGGAGATGGCGATCTGATGGGCGCTCATGCTCTCCGGGCCCAGCCACCGCGCCAGGACACCCGCGAGAGAGAGACGCCCACCTCGGCCCCGATGTGCAGCCCGATGGGCAGTCCCACCAGGATGGCCTGGAGCAGATCCGCGCGCACGGGCTTCGTCGAGGGCAGCCCGCCCGGCACCTCCACCTGACGCACCGACAGGGCCACGATGGCCCACTGAAACACGCAGGACAGCAACGTGGCCAGGGCCGACCCCTTCACGCCCAGGGCCGGTATGGCCCGCAGGGGCCCGAACATGGCGGGCAGGTCCGCCCCGCCGAAGACCAACAGGATGTTCGCCCCCAGATTGATGAGGTTGGCCACCACCGTGGCCACCACCAGCGACCGGGTGCTCGCCGCAGCCTGGAGGTAGGAGCGTGCGGTCATGAAGAGCAGCAGCAACGGCAGACTGGGTGCACGCCAGAGGAGATACTCCTGGACCAGCGGGAGCTCGGAGAAGTCCACCCCGAAGGAGGGCAGCAGCTTCGGCACCACCATCAGTGGCACCGCCAGCAGCACCCCTATCGCCACCGCCGGTAGCTGCCCTGCCAGAAGATGGCCCGGGCGCGCGGGGCGTTGCTCGCTCCGAGCGCCTGGCTCATCAGGGGATCCACCCCCATCATCAACCCGGTGGCGAAGCTGGAGACGGCGAAGAAGACCGCGTTGGACAGACCCACGGCCGCGAGCGCGTCCGTTCCCGCGCGTCCCACCACCGCCGTATCCACGAATCCCATGAGGGATTGACCCGCATGGGCGATGGCGATGGGCAGCGCGAGCTTCCACAACTCGCGGAACTCCGTGAGACGATCATTGAGCTTCGACATGGTGTTGTGGCCCGGGAGTGGACGTCCTCGCGCTCAGTACTCGACCCAGCGGAACTCCTCGGTCCGCCGCACGATGAGACCCAGCCTGTCGCCCCGGCGCTGCTCTCGCTTCACGTAGGGAATGGACGAGACATCGAAGTCGTGGATCGCCAGTTCCGCGAGCGTGCGCTGGATGTCCTGCGACACCACGACGATCTTCGTCCGCTTGTCGAACTGCATCGCCGCGTCCAGCAGTTCCTTGTTCGGCTCCGCGCTCTGCACCAGCGTCAGGAACTCGCCGAAGGAATTGAGCGGGTTGGCCACGTTCTCCACCGCGAAGCCACGGGAGCGGAGATGGTTGTACATCAGCAGCTCGTTCTGCAGGGACATCAGCGTGAGGCCGCTCTCCTTGCCACAGAAGAGCCCGAGGAAGTGCGGGTTCGGGCGGCAGTAGACCTCGTCGATCTCCATCACCGGGCTCTGCGTGGCCTTGCTGTAGTAGCCCTTGAACTCACCGAAGGGCGCCTCTTCGTCCAGCTCGTTGAGCACGCGTCCCCGGAAGACGACCTCGGCCTCGGCCGGGGCGGGCGGATACTCGCCCCCCGCTCATCCAGCACCAGCGGGCTGCCAGAGATGCAGGACGCGTACTCGTAGCTGTCCTTGTCATAGGGCACGTTGGACGCGCCGCTGACATAGGTGGAGAGGGGCCCACCGATGAAGAGCGTGATGGGCACGTCCTTCTTCCCGCTCGCCCACTGTGCCCGCAGGATGCGATGCGCATCCGTGCGCGGATCCATGAAAATGACGCACCGCTTGGAATCCTTGATGAGCGCCCGGTAGAAGCCGAGGTTGTACCCGCCCTTCTCCGGGTTGTGCAGGCAGGCGACGGCCGAGGTGAAGTACCGCCCCTTGTCTCCCGGCTGGTGCGTCATGATGGGCACCTGATCCAGGCCCGCCAGCCGCTGGGTCGCCGGGCTCTCGCCCCGCCTCACCTCGCTCTTGCCCTCCTGGAGCCGCTCGTGCAGCACCTGCAGGTAGTTCTCCTGCGGCAGCCGCAGCGACTCCAGCAGCAGCAGGCGCTTGAGCAGGTTCATGACGATCTTGAACTGCGGGAAGCCCTGGACCTGGGAGAACAGGAACGTCGGGTACTCACCGTACTTCTTGATCCACTCGCTGATGAAGCGGGTCATCTCCAGATCCGGAGACATCGGCTCATCGACGACGAACAGCTTCGCATTCTGCATCGTGGAACGCATTCGTGCACCCTCCAGCCCGCTGGGCTACAGCTTCCCTTCCCAGGGGAAGGTGATCCATCCGTGGATGAGACAGCCATGGTGATCCACCACGTCTCGCGGCGCGGCCGACCCCAGGTTCTTCTGATTGACCACCAGGACGCTGGTCACCAGTGACTTGCACTTGGGAGTCAGCAGCTCGCGCGCCGTCCGCATCGTCAGTCCTTCGCCGACGATGTCATCCACCAGCAGGACGTTGCGGCCCTGGAGCATCGACTCGTTCAGGATGCCCCGCAGCACGGGGGCGGACTTGGTGGCATTGACGGAGTCCGAGTCGGTCCGTTTGATGTCCATCACCGCGAAGTCACGCACCCCCAGGTGGTGTGACAGCATCACGGCTGGGACGAGCCCCGCGCGGGAAATACCGAGCACCACGTCGATCTGCTTGCCCTTGATCTGACGGGCCAGCAGCTCCACCAGTTGATCGATCTCTCCCCACGACAGCTGCAGTTTGCTCTTCTTTTCCATGAGGTCTTCCCAGGTTGACGTACGTCATCCAGGAACTACGGAGTCCCGTCGTTCACGCGGATGAGCCGCAAGTCCATGTCATACTCGTAACGTGCTTCGTAGACCCTCGAGCCGGGCTCGAGGATCCGCGGAAAGAAGATGGCATCCGACTCCGGGATGGCGGGAGGCTTCACCTCCTGGATGGGCCACCAGCGCAACGTGCCCTCGCGGGGATCCTGCAAGAGCTCTCCGGAGAAGGCCCTCGTCACGTAGATGAAGATCATCCACTGCCAGTCGGGCCGGCCGGACACCTCGGACACGATGCCCCGCAGCGTCAGCTCTTGCGCCGTCAGGCCCGTCTCCTCGCGCAGCTCGCGCAGGGCGCACTCGCGGGGAGACTCCTGGGGTTCGATCTTCCCACCAGGCGCGACCCACATGCCCTGGAAGGGCTTGGACTTGCGCTGGGCCAGCAGCACCCGGTCACCCTGGATGCAGTAGATCAACGTCGTCAGGGTTGGCTTCAAACGGATCTCCTCGGGCTCACAGGGTCTTCAGGTGGTCCACCAGCTCTCCGAGGTGCTTCAGCGTCGCGAAGCGCTGATCGGAGTTGGACACGTCGACGACCTCATGGGCCCAGGTGAGGTGGTAGGGCACATGGACCGCACGTCCTCCCAGCTCCACCACGGGGAGGATGTCCGAGCGCACGGAATTGCCCACCATCAGGAACTCGTTCGCCTTGATCCCATGCTTCACCAGGATGCGCCGGTACGTCTCGATGTTCTTCTCCGAGACGATCTCCACCCCGTGGAACAGCTCCGCCAGGCCGGAGCGTGCCAGCTTGGCCTCCTGCTCGAAGAGCTCTCCCTTGGTGATGAGCAGCAGCCGGTGGGATTGCGCCAGCTGGCTCACGGTCTCCTTCGCCCCATCGAGCAGGTTGGTCGGCCCCTTGAGCAGGCCCTTCACCACATCGATGATCCGCTGGATCTCCGAGCCCGTGATACGGCCCTCGGTCAGCTCGATGGCCGTTTCGATCATCGACAGGGCGAAGCCCTTCGCCCCATATCCGAAATACTCGAGATTGCGGCGCTCCGCTTCCAGGAGCTTGCGGTCGATCCACTCCGCGGAGTGGTACTGGCCGAGAATCTTCCGGAACAGCGCCTGCGCGTCCGCGAAGAGGTTCTCGTTGTGCCACAACGTATCGTCCGCATCGAATCCAATCGTCGTCACCATGCTGGGCTCCTCACGTCCATTGCCCATCAATACCTCTTCACACGGCCCCCTGCGCACTGCTTCCTCCACCTCGACCGTCCGGCGGGCCATCTCCAGACCGGCTTCCACCGCCCGTGAGAACTCGCCGTGCAGGGACAGGCCTCCCATGAGGCCCGAGGCGAAGGCATCTCCCGCGCCCAGCGTCGAGGCGACCGAGGCCTTGAGGGCCGGGTAGAACCTCGGCTCCTGGCCCTGGTGCCCCGCGACCACTCCGCGCGCGCCGAGCGTGACGATGGCCCACGTCAGCCCTTCGTCGAGCAGGCGCCGCACGCCGGCCGCGGCCGACGCGGCGTCCTGGATGTCCATCCCGAGGATGGCGGAGACCTCCAGCCCGTTCGCCACCACGCCCCGGAACCCGCGCAGCAACGCCATGGGCAATCCGGCCTCGCGAATGCGGGTGGGCATGGCGACCGTGAACAGTCCCACTTCCCGCGCATGCTCGAGCACCCGGGCCATCAACTCCGGGTGGAGCCCCGTCTCCAGCACCACGTAGCCTCCGCCCGGCTCGAGCTGCTCCCGGACGAAGGCCCAGTCCAACTGCGAATAGGGCGGCGTGACGAGCTGCTGCCGACGCACCTCGCCTCCCTCCTCCCTCAAGCCCACGAACCGCCCGACGCCGCCATCGGTCACGCGTGCGCGCACGCGGACCCCGGCTTGTTCCAACCGCGCCCGGACCTCGTCTCCGATGGCTCCGGGGCTGAGCAGCGTCACCAGCTCCACCCGCGCCCCCATCCACCCGAGGTTCTCGGCCACGTTGCGCGCCACGCCCCCATGACGGAAGGGCAGCTCCGACAAGTCCTGATCGGCCCGTCGCACCACGTAATCGGCCAACACGGAGCCGACCACGGTCACGCGGGAGCCCCTTCTTCCGGACGCCCGGGTCCCATGCATGTCTGGGGATACGGTCAGTGGCTTGGAGATCATGGTGGAGGGCTGTCCGTGCGCGTGTCACCCGACCCCGCCGCACGGCACCTTACGGAGTGTCGCCGGGGGTCACGCTCTACTGTACTGCTCCGAACAAAGCAAGGTGGGCCCCCCATTTCCAGGGTTTTCAGTAATACGGGAATGGGCCGATGTAGGAGGAAATACGTCAAACACTGATTAAGCTGATTATCTCCACTTCCCATTTGACTGCCCGCTTTAGAACAGCGTAAAGGTTCGCCTTGCCTCACGCGTCGTTGGGGCATTGGCGGTGCTTCAGGAAGGTCTTCGCCTTTCCGTGCGCCGTGTGCAGGGGATTTTGAAATGGAGCAGATCCACGCTGTTCGCCGGATTCAATTCGCGGCGGGGCATCGCGTTTTTCAGCATGAGTCGAAGTGCCGGAACCTGCATGGCCACAATTACGTGGCTTTCTTCCATGCAAAGGCGGAGTCGGGGTTGGACTCCATCGGGCGCGTCATTGATTTCAGTGTCTTGAAGGAGAAGCTCGGCGGCTGGGTAGACGAGCACTGGGATCACGGCTTCATCGTCTGGGAAAAGGACGCCGAGGCTCACGAGGCCGTGAACCGCATCCCCGAGCAGAAAATCTATATCTCGAAGAGGAATCCCACGGCCGAGAACATGGCGATGGAGTTGCTCCTGGAGGTGGCGCCCAAGGTGCTGGCGGGCACGGGAGTGTCCCTGACCCGCGTGGTGCTGTGGGAGACGGAGAACTGCTACGCCGAGGTACAACTCTAATGTTCGGTGACAATCCGATGCGTCCCCAGGAGGATGGGGATGGACAGCAATTGTGGGTCCAGGAAGTCTTCTACACCCTCCAGGGCGAGGCCACCTTCGCGGGCCAGCCAGCCGTGTTCGTGCGTCTGGGCGGGTGCAACCTGCACTGCTATTGGTGTGACACGGATTTCGAGTCCTCGACCTACCGCCCCACGCTGGACGAGCTCGTGGCGCGCGTGGAGTCGGTCCGGCCGCCTGTTTGCGACCTGATCGTCGTCACGGGCGGAGAGCCGTTGCGGCAGAACATCGTCCCCTTCCTCCAGCGTCTGCTGGACAAGGGGCTGCGGGTGCAGATCGAAACGAGCGGCTCGCTCAGCCTGGATCTCCCCGAGCATCCGCGGCTGTTCGTGCTGTGCAGCCCGAAGACGACCAAGCTGCACCCGGGAATCTCTCCCCGGGTCTCCGCCTTCAAGTATGTGGTTGCCTCGGGCGAGGTCGATCCCGCGGACGGGCTGCCCATCATGTCGACGCAGAAGCGTGACACGCCCGCGCGGATCGCACGTCCGCCCCAGGGCGCCCGTGTCTACATCATGCCTCGTGACGATCAGGATCCTGAGCGCAACCGCGCCAACATGCAGGAGTGCGCCAGGATCGCGATGACCTTCGGATACACGCTTACCCTTCAAACCCACAAACTGCTGGGGATCAGCTAATGACGACACTGCGACTACAGACCGCCGCCGCGGCCACCACGAAGCAGGAAGACACGGTGGCGACCGAGGACCTGCGCTTCGAGAAGCACATCGAGGACATGCTCAACATGCTGGGAGAGGACTCCCGCCGCGAGGGGTTGCTGGAGACGCCCCGGCGCGTGCGCAAGGCCTGGCGTGAGTGGACGGAGGGCTACGCCGTCGATCCCGCGACCATCCTCAAGAGCTTCGTGGATGGCGCCTCGGACAAGGACGAGATGGTGCTGGTGCGGGACATCCCCGTCTACTCGCACTGCGAGCACCACATGGCGCCCTTCTTCGGGATCGTGCACGTCTGCTACATCCCGACCGGACGCATCGTGGGTCTCTCCAAGCTGCCCCGCCTGGTGGACATCTTCGCCCGGCGCCTGCAGGTCCAGGAGCGGCTGACGCAGCAGATCGCCCAGGCGCTCGAGGATTGCCTCTCGCCCCAGGGCGTGGGTGTCGTCATCAAGTGCCGCCACCTGTGCATGGAGTCGCGGGGTATTCGTAGCCGCGGCGCGGAGACGATCACCGCGTCGTACCGGGGCCTGCTCAAGACCGACCTGGCCCTGCGCAACGAGTTCCTGGATCGCACCCGCTAAACCCTGGCCCACCTTCAGAGATAGACGATGATTACGAAGAATTCTCCGATGGTCATGGGGTTCACCTTCGACGACGTGCTGATGGTTCCGAGGAAGACCTCGGCGGCCAGCCGCATGAACGTCGACATCTCCTCGCAGCTGACGCCGCGCATCCGGTTGCACCTGCCCATCATCTCGGCCAACACGCCGTGGTGCACCGAGTCCCCGCTGGCCATTGCCATGGCCCGGCTGGGAGGCATTGGCTTCATCCACCGCATGTGTGGCGTGGAGCACCGGGTCGAGCAGGTGCGGCTGACCAAGGCGGCCTCGTGCGACGCCGCGCAGTTCCCCCACGCCTCCAAGGACAAGGATGGCCGGCTGCTGGTCGGGGCCGCCATCGGCGTGACGGGTGACTACCTGGAGCGTGCCGAGCAGCTGGTGCGCAACGGGGCGGACATCCTCGTCATCGACATCGCGCACGGGCATGCGGACTACGCGCTGGAGACCATCAGCCTCATCAAGTCACGCTACCCGTCGGTCGAGATCGTCGCGGGCAACATCGCCACGGGCGAGGCCGCGAAGGATCTCATCAACGCGGGCGCGGACGTGCTGAAGGTGGGCGTGGGTCCTGGCTCCGTCTGCACGACGCGCGTCGTCACCGGCGCGGGAGTCCCCCAGCTGACGGCCGTGCTGGATTGCGTCGACGTGGCTCGCCCCCACAAGATTCCCGTCATCGCGGATGGCGGTATCCGGTCCTCCGGAGACATGGTCAAGGCCATCGCGGCGGGGGCTTCCTCGGTCATGCTCGGCAGCCTGCTGGCGGGAACCGAGGAGAGCGCGGCCGCTCTCATGGAGATCGACGGCGTCAAGCACAAGGTCTCCACGGGCTTCGTGACGCTGGGTGTGAAGCTCACGCTCAAGCGCCTGGAGAACCAGAAGGTGACCAAGGAAGAGTTCAAGCGCTACACCCCCGAGGGTGTCGAGGCCACCTTCCGGTACACGGGCACCGCCGCCGACACGCTCGCGCAGTACGCCGGTGGCATCCGCTCTGGCTATAGCTACAGCGGCGCGAACAACACCGCCGAGCTGTGGGAGAAGGCCGCCTTCATGCAGGTGTCCCCCGCCGGCTTCGCGGAGGGCAAGCCGCACGCCCTGACGGCCACCAAGCAGGTGCACCCGGATTACTCCAAGCTGCTCGTCGACTGACAGGCGCTTGGGGGGAGGCCGCGGCACGCAGGTGGGCTACCACTTGTGGTGCGGTCTCCCCACACCGGAAGAGGCACCGGGGCGGGGCAACTCGCGGGTTGCTGGTTCGCCTTGCCCCGGGCGCTTTTCTGAAAGAATGTTCGCGCAATGAAACGAGTTGTCGTCGGAATCACGGGCGCAAGTGGCGCAATCTACGCCAAGCGTGTGGTCGAGCTGCTGACCGAGGCGGGCGTCCACGTGCACGTGGCCGCCTCCGGGCTCGGCAGGCGCCTGCTCCACGACGAGCTGGGAATGGAGAGCTTCGACGCCAATGCCCTGTCGGGCGGGCGGGGGCACCTGGTGACGCTGTACCCGAGCAACGACATGGGCGCGACCATCGCCTCGGGCTCCTTCATCCATGATGGGATGATCGTCGTGCCGTGCTCCAGCAACACCATGGCGGCGATCTCGTCCGGGGTGACGAGCACGCTCGTCCACCGGGTGGCCAGTGTGACGCTCAAGGAGCGCCGCCGGCTCGTCATCGCCCATCGTGAGACACCGCTGAGCCACATCGACATCCTCAACATGCAGCGGTTGAGCGAGGCGGGGGCCGTCATCGTTCCACTCGCTCCGGGCTTCTACATGATGCCCAAGACGATCTCGGATCTCGTGGACTTCATGGCGGGGCGGCTGCTCGACCTCATCGGGGTCCCGCACACGCTCAACACGCGGTGGGATCCGCAGGCGCTCAAGGACTCGCCGGAAGGCGATTGAGTTGATTCGGGCTCGTGCGCGGCCTGGCCCGGCGAGTCATGCTCCATCCACGCAATCGAGGATACGGAAATAATGGGTAAGAACGTCGTGGTCGTCGGCCTTCAATGGGGAGACGAAGGCAAGGGGAAGATTGTCGATTGGCTGACCGACTACGCGCAAGGCGTCGTGCGCTTCCACGGAGGCCACAACGCCGGACACACGCTCGTCGTGGATGGCACGGAGTACAAGCTCAACCTCGTCCCCTCCGGCGTCGTCCGCAAGGGGGTGCAGTGCTACATCGGAAATGGCGTGGTGCTGGAGACCCACCACCTGTTGTCCGAGATCAGTGCATTGGAGGCCCGAGGGCTGGACGTGCGTTCGCGCCTCAAGGTGAGCCCGGGCTGCCCGCTCATCTTCAGCTACCATTCGGCGCTCGATGTCGCGCGAGAGGCGGCGAAGGGCAGCGGGAAGATTGGCACCACCGGCAAGGGGATCGGTCCGATCCACGAGGACAAGGTGGCGCGCCGCTCGTTGCACGTCTACGACCTGTTCAACCCCACGCGCTTCGGAGAGAAGCTCGAGGAAGTGCTCGACTACTACAACTTCGTGCTGACCCAGAAGTTCGGCGCGAAGGCGATCTCCTTCGAATCCATTCGCGATCAGGCGATGGCGGACGCGGAGGGCATCAAGCCGCTGGTGGCTGACGTGTCCGCGGAGCTGTACGCGGCGAACAAGGCGGGCCAGAGCATCCTGTTCGAAGGCGCGCATGGCTCGATGCTCGACATCGACCATGGCACGTATCCGTTCGTCACCTCGAGCAACTGCGTCGCGGGACAGGCGGCAGTGGGGTCCGGTATCGGGCCCGGGCTGCTGCACCATGTGCTCGGCGTCGCCAAGGCCTACTGCACGCGCGTGGGGGCGGCCCCTTCCCGAGTGAGCTGGACATCGAGACCGCCGGTACGCCCGGGCACCAGATGTCGAGCAAGGGGCGCGAGTTCGGCACGGTGACCGGCCGCAAGCGCCGTTGCGGCTGGCTCGATATCGCCGCGCTCAAGCGCGCGGTGCAGCTCAACGGCGTCACCGGCCTGTGCATCACCAAGTTCGACATCCTCGATGGCTTGTCGGAGGTGAAGCTGTGCACCGGCTACAAGCTCGGCGGGAAGACCGTGGACTTGTCGCCGCTCGGGGCCGATGACGTGGCGCGCTGCGAGCCCATCTACGAAACCCTGCCCGGCTGGAAGGAAAACACCTTCGGCGTCAGGTCCTTCGAGGCGCTGCCGGCCAACGCTCGCGCATACATCGAGCGCATCGCGCAGCTGTGCGAGGTTCCGATCGATGCGATTTCGACCGGTCCGGAACGCAACGAGATGATTCTCAAGCGTCACCCGATCGCCTCCTGAAGCAGGAGGCCGGCTCGCGTCGGCCTCCTGGCGGTCAGGTCATCCGCAGGGCCGTCACCTCCTGGCGGCCCACGACGACGAGCCCCTGCCGCATGAGCAGCAGGCGGCTGTCCGCATCGACGAAGGGCTCGGTGTCGGGGAACTCGCGGACGACCTCCACCCTTCCCTGGCGCACTTCCACCCGGACCAGTCCCGCGTCGGTCGCCGCGAAAAGCGCCTCCCCCGCCGCGCACTTGCCCCGGAGCGTCCCCAACCACGAGCCGTCCCCGGCCTCCGCCGTCGCGCTCGCCCGCATCACTCCATCCGCCCCCAGCACCACGCAGTGGTGCACCGTGCGCCCTCCCGTCTCCTCCGCGAGGAACAGCCAGCACACCGCCCCCTCGAACACCGCCTCCGCGTCCACGAGCCTCCCCGAGGGCCACGGCAATGACAGTCCATCCTTGAGGCCCGGACGCTCGGCGTCGAAGACGAAGGCGCCGCGCAGCGCTCCCGCCCGGTGGAAGCCCAGCCCGAAGCGCGGCCCCACGAACAGCCGCGTCTGTCCCTCGAGCACCTCCCCCAGTCGCTCGGGACCGAACGCCCCGTCCCGCCACAGCGCGCCCCCTTGCGCCCAGTACCGGTGCCGCGCGTTGGTCGCGAAGGCCGGGCGCTGCTCCGGTGCATCCACCCCGAGCCGCTCGGGAGGCCGTCCCGGCGCGAGCACGGCGAACTCCGCGCCCTGCCCCACCAGCGTGCTCCCGCCCTGGAGGGCCCAGTGCAACGCCGGGTTCAACGGCCCCTGGAGCACCACGGAGCCATCCTCGCGCCGGTAGGCACCCCGCTCGTGGAACAGCCAGCGCGCGGTTCCATCCTCCACACAGGCGTGCAGGAGGACGCCCTCGGTGGTGAACAAGCGCGTGGCCACCACCTGGCCGCGCACGGTGGTGACGGGCGTGGCCGTCCGCGTCGCGCTCGGACGGCACGTGGGGCAGGACGCCCGCGCGTGCTCCAGGCCACACGAGGCGCACACGGTGAAGCGCAGCGCGTCCAGCATCGGCAGGGGAAAGGCACCCCGCTCGTCCTCGACGAAGACGCGGTGCAGCCGGTGCAGCAGCTCATCCGGAAGCACGCCGAGCGGAGTCGCCGGTTTGGGGTACTGCACGTCCGGGTGGAAGACGGTGAGGCGCTGGAGCACCCGGGCCGTGGGCGTGGCCTTGGAGCCGGGCACGCGCGGGCGGTGGATGCCTCCGTACGGCCCCACCCCGAGCAGGCTCTGCATCAGTGCGACGCTGAAGGCATACCAATCACTGTCCGCGGACGCCGGGCGCGAGGGGCTCAATCCCCGAGCCTGTGCTCCCAGTCGCAGCGGATCCAGGAACCGCTCGGTGAAGACGGTGGAGAGGTAGGGTCCGAACTGGAAGCTGTCCGCGTCGATGAGCCGGGCGTCGTCGCCGATGACGAGGATGTTCAAGTCATTGAAGTCCCCCACCACCACGCCCCCACCATGCAGCGCGTCGAGCGTGCGGTGCAGGTCCCGGAAGATCGCCGCCACCCGGGAGGACGGCACGCCCGCGCGGCGGAAGGCGGGATCGCCGAAGCGGCGCAGGGGCTCGGCGCCCTCCAGCTTGCGCATGGCGTAGCCCCGCACCTCCTTGCCCCACCGGCTCGTCGCGAGTGTCTGGGGCGACACCACGCGCGGGGGCAGCGGCCGGGGAAAGGCGGGCAGCTTGTGCTGGTGCTCGGCGAGCCGGGCGCGGGCGGCGGCCTGCTGCTCGGGCTGGGCGTCGTAGTCGGGGTGCTCGGGCGGCTTGAAGAGCTTGAGGACCCGTCCATCTCCGAGGTCGAAGACATCCGCCTCGCCCCCCTTGCCGAGCGCCCGCGAGGGGTCCACCCGGAGCTTCTTTCCTTCCAGATAGACGTCCATGGCGTCAGTTCCGCTCCCGCTGACGGCGCAGGATGACGAGGGTGGTGTCGTCGGTGAGCAGGCCCGGCACGCGCACGAGGCGCCGGGCGGTGAAGTCGGCACGGACGGACTCGCGGTTGAGCAAAGACAGACGGCGGCGCAGCGCGTCCGGATGGGAGAAGTACCGGTCCTCGGTCCACAACCGTGACAGCGGCCCCACGGGCTCGTCGCTGTCGGGGACACACGCCCCGGCGAGCCCGCCCAGGTCCGCGGCCCCGTCCGTGCCGAGCACCAGCGAGTCCACCTCCGCCGTGGGCCTCAGCGCCAGGGAGCACAGCGAGCCCGTGCCCGGTTTGAACAGGCCATAGGCGAGGTACGGCGGCGCGTTGCCCGGAAAGGGGCCGATTGAATGGACCTCGCCATTGAGGGCCCAGAGCCCATCCCCCGCGCAGAAGACGAGCGCCTCGTCCGGGGTGAGCACGGCGCCCACGAGCGTGAAGAGCAGGGCCTCGCCCACGGCCGAGGACCCCAGCTCCCGGGCGAGCCCTCCCAGGAAGCACAGCAGATCCGCCTCCAGCCGCGCGAGGAAGCCGGGCGAGCCGGGTGACACGCCCTCCTCCAGCAGGGCGAGCGCGCCCTCCACGGCGCGGCGGGCCCCGAGCTGCGCGCCCAGCTCGCTCTGGCGCCCACTGCCACACCCATCCGCCACGGCGGCGGCGAGGCCCGGGGCCCACCCGGGTGAAGAACGAATCCTGGTTGTTGCGCCCCGCCCGGGCGTGTTCCCGGCCCTGGACGGTGGCGGCGGCGAGCTCGAAGGGCAACGGCGACATGGCGCTCCTCCCTGACTCCGTGTTCGACGGACACCAACTTAGTGTCGAAAAACACGAAGTCAACGAGGAGGGGCATCACAGCTCGAAGTTGAAGCCGGCCTTCTCCAGTTGTTTGTATTTCTTGTGGTCGAAGCGGTAGAGGCGCGCGGCGCGGTGGGAGACGTCCTGCTCCACCTCGTCGAGCTCCTCGAGCAGGTCCATGGCGAGCAGCTTCTTGCGGAAGTTGCGCTTGTCGAGCTCGCGCTCGAGGATCTTCTCGTACAGGCGCTGGAGCTGGGTGAGGGTGAACTTGGGGGAAGCAGCTCGAAGCCCAGGGGCTGGTAGCGCACCTTGCCCTTGAGGCGCTGGAGCGCGGTGGCGGCGATGTCGGCGTGGTCGAAGGCGAGCCTGGGCATGTCCCAGACGGGGAACCAGGGCGGCCTCGCGCGCGTCGGTGGCGGCGTGGACGCGGTGGTCGGACAGCTTCACCAGGGCGAAGTAGGCCACGCTCACCACCCGGTCGCGCGGATCCCTCCCGGAGCGCCGAAGGTATAGAGCTGCTCCAGGAGGACGGGGCGGATGCCGGCCTCTTCCTGGAGCTCGCGGCGCGCGGCGTCCTCGAGCGACTCGTCCATGTGCACGAAACCGCCCGGCAGGGCCACCGGCCCTGGAAGGGCTCCAGGTCCCGGCGGATCAGGAGCACCTTCAAGTCCTCCTCGTCCAGGCCGAACACCACGCAATCCACCGTCAACGCCGGGCGCGGGTACTCGTAGGTATGGCTCACGGCGGCTGCCTCCGCTGGGGTCGTGTCCCGCCGCCCTTAGAGGCTCGGACGGGACGCGGTCAAGCGGAGCGTGTCACGCGCTCGCGACGAGCCGGCCCAGCTGCCGCCAGTCCACGAGGTTCACGGACTCCTCGGCGAGGGAGAACTCCAGCGAGCGGCGGATGCCCATGATGTCGCCCCCCATCTGGAAGGGCACGTCGCGGTCGAAGTCCATGCGCAGGCGCTCGACGAAGAAGTCGTGCATGCCGGGCATGGGGTGCTGGCCGCGCCACAGCTTGAACACGTTGCGCGCGCCCTCCAGCGCGCCCACGCCATAGACGCGCACGGACAGGCGGTGGGGCACGGCCTGGGCGAAGGGGAAGGCCTTGAAGCCGAAGCCGAACTCGGGCGTGGTGGCCGCCCCGCACACGCCCACGGGCCCGTCGTAGAGCAGCGCGCCCGTCTCCCCGCCCGGCATGGGAATCACCCGGCCCTGTGGGTCCACGGTGAGCGCGGGCGCCCCCAGGTTGAAGACCTTCGCCCGCAGGCCCGCATTGCCCAGCAGGTGCCGGGGAATGGTGCGCGTGGCCAGGGCGCCCAGGTAGCCGCGCAGGCCCGCGTTCGCCTCGCGCAACGGCCCGGCCGGAAACTTCGCCAGGTTGTCCTTGAAATCCTGCAGGGCCTCCGCGTCCCACCCCGTCCCGGCGAAGGGCGCCACCCGGCCCTCCAGCCCCACGAGCGAGAAGGGACGCAGCGGCGGCAGGCGCTCGCCACACCGGGCGAGCTGACGCAGGGCGACGGAAACACTCGGCGCCCCGGTGACGCGCGCCCACGCATTGCCCGTGCCCAGCGGCAGCACGCCAATGGCCGGCAGCGCCAGCCCCTGCGCGCGCATCTCGTTGATGAGCCCGGTGATGGTGCCGTCCTCCTCCGGCCAGCAGCAGCGTGGGGGATCCTGCCGCAGGGTGCCGCTGATCCACGACCGCGCGTCCTCGAGGGAGCGGGTGAGCGCCAGACGGGCGCGGGGGAAGAGACGCCGCACCAGACCGCCGACCTTCTCGGAGCCGCGGCGTGCGCGCAGGTTGACCATCACGGCGAGATTCATGGCGGCCCTACTTTTCGCTGATCCATGTCATGGAGTTGTCACGGAGAGCGCGTCCATCCGACATCCGGGGGAAGATGGCCACGCCGTCCCACCGGACAGGGTATGTCCCAAGGCCTCCCCGCCGGGCAAGCAGGACGGCATCCGGTCCGTTCCACCGCCCAGGACGCGCCGTCCATGTTCGGGACGGCCGCGGGGGGAGCGAGCGCCGGGCCCCCGGGCACCAAGCGGGGGACACCGTGATGGGTAGGCCGCGTGAGAGCCGTCCAAGGCCGTGAAATGACAGCGATTGGGGACGGAACCGGGCGGGTTGTGGGCGGGGCCCGGCGGCTGCTATCTGGGCGCCTCGATTCCCGGTCCGCTCCGGAACGGGCCCTGCAACCGCGCGCCCCACCATGACCTTCTCTTCCAGATTCAACCCGGTGGCGGTGGTGCTCGCCCTCGCGCTCGGTGGCATGACGCAGGCGGCGCCCCGCCGGGCGGTCCTCGCCAGTGGCGATTGCAAGGACGCCGCGCTCAGCAGCCAGACCAAGGCGCTCCACGACACCCTGTCGGCCCGCGCGGGCGAGGACGTGCTGACCCCCGCGGACTTCGCCGAGCGGCTGTTCCCCCCACCCTCCGGAAGCCTCGCGGACATCCAGCGGCAGTTCGAGGCCGCCCGGGGCCAGTTCTACGAAGCGCGCCACACCCGAGCCGTGCAGAGCCTGGGCGAGGTGCTCGAGCAGGTGGTCCGGCTGCCGGTGGGGGAAACGCGCTGGAAGCTGTTCGTCGACACCTGGCTGTTGCAGGGCATGACGCTGCGCGCGCTCGGCCGGATGAAGGAGAGCGACGAGGCCTTCCTCAACGTGCTGCGCCTGGACGCGCAGTACCAGCTCGATCCCGACTACTACACGCCCTCCACCCGGCAGGCCTTCGACAAGTTGCGCCGCGAGCTCGCCCGGGCACGCAAGGTGCGGCTGTCGGTGAAGTCCTCCGCGCCCTCCTCCGAGGTGTTCCTCGATGGCCGGAGCGTGGGGCAGACCCCGCTGGCGCTGGAGGTGCCACCCGGCACCTATTCGCTCACCCTCAAGAAGGGGGAGGCCGTGAGCTTCCCGCGTCAGTTGTCCGTCCAGGGAGAGGAGACGCCGGTGCACGTGGATCTCACCTACGAGGGCGCCGTGTCGGCCACGCCCTTTCCCTGCCTCGCCACCCCCGAGGAGGGCGGCGAGCAGGGCCTGTCGTACGCGGTGCGGCTGGGCGGAACCCTGGGCGTGGAGGAGGTCATCGTGGTGCGCCTGGAGGGCGAGCAGCGGGCCCAAGTGGCTCGCCGCCACGGTGCTCAACGTGGAAGGTGGGCAGAAGCTGCGCGAGGGGGGCTTCAAGACGCGTGGGCTCGATGCCCCGGCCGAGTCGCTCTCGGCGCTGGTGGACTTCATCACCACCGGCAAGGAGCAGCCCAGCGTCGTGGTCGCCCAGCCCCATCTCCAGCCGCCCTGGGTGACGCCGCTCCCCTCCGCCGTGAGTGCCACGAGGCCCGAGCCCTCCGGCCCGAGCGCCACGCGCGTGGCGTCGTACGTGACGCTGGGCGTGGGCGTGGCGGCCCTGGCGGCGGCGGGCGGGGTGCGCCTGTCCGCGGAGCAGGAGTGGGCGGAGCTGCAACGCGGCCACCTCAATGAGAGCGGCCGGGTCGAGGCCGATGACGTCACGGGCCGGCGGCTCGTGGGTCAGCTCGCGCGCAAGGGACAAGTGCTGACGGGGCTGCTCATCGGCTCGGGGGCGGCGCTCGCCACGGGCGCGGTGCTCTTCCTCGTGTCGCCCTCGCCCCGCGCTCCTCCCGCGGTGTCGGTGGACGTCACGGCGGGCCCGGACGGAGCGGGCGCCTCGCTGTCGGGGACGTTCTGACGGCGCGCTTCGGGTACGGTGCCGGGCCATGAACCTCCTGCTGGCCCTGCTCCTGGCCGCGAGCCCCGCCGCTCCAGGCCCCCGTACCTTCCGCGTCGACTACTTCCATACCGGCAACGCCACCGAGGAGCGCTTCAGCCTCGACCGGCTCGTGGTAGAGCCCCTGCCCTGGCCCGGCAACCCCTCGCGCGCCATCGACGAGAGCAACCTCGGCAAGTACCTCTTCGAGGTGAGGATCGGGACACCAACCGCCTGCTCTACTCGCGCGGCTTCGCCTCCATCTACGGCGAGTGGGAGACGACGCCCGAGGCGCGCGAGGTGAACCGCACCTTCCACGAGTCGCTGCGCTTCGCCGCGCCGGACAAGCCCGTCCAGGTGCTGCTCAAGAAGCGGGCGAAGGACAACTCCTTCCGCGAGGTGTGGAGCCTGACGGTGGACCCCGCGGATCCCTTCGTCGACCCCGCCCCGCCCGCCCCGCCCGGCGCGCTGCTCAAGCTCGTGGACGGAGGCGCGCCCGCGGACAAGGTGGACGTGCTCATCCTGGGGGATGGCTACACGGAGAAGGAGCGTCCCAAGTTCGAGAAGGACGCGCGGCGGCTCGTGGACATCCTCTTCACGTTCTCGCCCTTCAAGGAGCGCAAGCGCGACTTCAACGTCTGGGGGTTGATGCCGGCCGCGCGGCAGTCCGGCATCTCCCGGCCCTCCACGGGCATCCATCGGGACTCGCCCGTGGGCTCCACCTATGACGCCTTCGGCAGCGAGCGCTACGTGCTCACCTTCGAGAACCGGCGCTTCCGGGACATCGCCGCGTTCGCCCCCTACGAGTTCGTGGAGATCCTCGTCAACGGCAACACCTACGGCGGGGGAGGCATCTTCGGCCTCTACAGCACCGTGGCCGCCGACAGCCTCTGGTCCCCCTACGTCTTCGTGCACGAGTTCGGCCACCACTTCGCGGGGCTCGCGGACGAGTACTACACCTCCGACAGTGCCTATGCGCCGAGCGAGGAGCGCGTGGAGCCGTGGGAGAAGAACGTCACGGCGTTGAAGGACCCGGCGCGCCTCAAGTGGAAGGACTGGGTGACGCCCGGCACGCCGCTGCCCACGCCCTGGGCCAAGGACGAGTACGAGGCGCACGCGCGCGAGGTGCAGGAGCAGCGCCGCCGCATCCGCGCCGAGCGCCGTCCCGAGTCGGAGATGGACGCGCTCTTCACCCGCCAGCGCGATTGGGAGGAAGCCTTCTTCCGCGCCCAGCCCGCCGCGAAGCAGACGGGCGCCTTCGAGGGGGCCATGTACGAGGCCCGGGGCTATTACCGGCCCCAACTGGACTGCGTGATGTTCACCCGCGACCGGGTGCCCTTCTGCTCCGTGTGCCAGCACGCCCTGTCCGAGGTCATCGACCTGTACGCCAGCCCCCGGGCAAGTCCCCCGCCTCACCCAAGTAGCCCGGCCGCCTGGTCCGGGAGCGGGGACTCGGGCCAGGGCCATGACTCCGCGCGGACCCGGGTGCCATTCCGACGTGACGTCTCCAACCTGACAGGAAAGGAGGCGGACACACCCATGATGCATAACCAGCAGACGACGTCCTGGTCTGGTGATGGTGTTGGAACGAGCGCGGAGTCCTTCCTCGCGCGAATCAACCGCGAGGTCCCCGAGTACCCTCCGACCGATGCGGCCGAGGCCGTCATCTGCGCGCTGTGCGAGCGGCTCCCTGGCGGGCTGGTGCAGGAGATGAAGGAGCAATTCCCCGAGAGCCTGCGCGAGCTCTTCCAGCATTGTTGGAAGGAGCGGAGCGCGAACGCACGCAAGTTCGACAAGGATGACTTCTATCTGGATGTCGCCGAGCACCTGCAGGTCGACGCCGAGCAGGTCCGGCTCGTGCTGCACGTGGTCTTCGCGTCCATCCACTCGCAAATCACCGAGCGGCTGGCGGAGCGGATTGCCCGCGAGATGCCGCCCAACGTGGCCGGGACGTGGGACGGGGCGCGCCGCGCCGCCGATCTGCCCCGCTGAAGGCACTGAAACAGACAAGAGGCCCCGGGGACGCGTGTCTCCGGGGCCTCTTCGCGTCGCATGGGGAGCGCGGACTACTTCTCGATGGCGTAGATGAGCGTCACCGTCGCCTGCACCGTCTGCTCCTGCGGCTGGATGGGCGTCGCCACGTCCGCGCTCTCGGCGGTGGCCATCGCGAAGCGCGCCAGGGGCATGGGGCGGATGGGCTCGGTGATGGTGCTCGCGTCCAGCACCGGCCCGAGCTTCACGCCCAGCGCCGTCGCCAGCACCTGCGCCGACTGCCGCGCCCGCGCCACCGCGTCACGCAGCGCCCCATCCCGGCCCGTCTCCGGCTTGCTCAGACCGAAGCGCACCGAGTCCACCCGGTTGGCGCCCGCCTTGAGCGCCGTGTCCAGCAGCGGCCCCACCTTCGTCAGGTCGCGCACGTGCACCTGCACCGTGTTGTTCACCTGGTAGCCGCGCGGCTTGGGCGTCTCGCTCGTCCCGGGCACCGGGGGCTCGAACTCCATGGCCACCGAGTAGTTGCGCGTCTCCAGGTCCTTGCGCACCACGCCCGCCTGCACGAGCGCGGCGATCACCTTGTCCATCTTCTTCGCGTTCGCATCGGCCGCGGCCTGGGCCAAGGGGGCCCGGGTCTCCACCGCCAGATCGATGAAGGCTCGTCCGGGGACACCTTCACCTCGCCCTGGCCCTCCACGCGGATGGTGCGCTCCTGCGTCGCCGTCACCGGCACCACGGCGGGCGGCCGGGGTTGGGCCAGGGCGCCTTGCAGCGGCAGACCCAGCAGCAGGGTGGACAACAGCACGACACGGGGCGACGGCATGGCGGAAACTCCTCGTTCAACGGGGTGGGTGCGTCACGTCGAAGGCCAACCTACCCTCGAATGAGGGCGGGCCTCGAGGAGAAGACGCAGCACCCCGGTCCGTCATTCATCGCGATCCGCGCCCGAGCGGGCGCCGGGTACGTCTCACGCCGCCTGGCCGGGCTCCATCGTGCGCGCCTTGACCACCCACTCGCGCACCTGCTCGCGCAGCTGCTGCGAGTCGAAGGGCTTGTCCACCCGCGCGTTCTTCACCTGATCCATGAAGGCGCGCGCCGCGGGCGTGAAGGCTCCACCGGTGACGAACACCATCCGGCGCGCCACGCCCGGTGCCTTCACGGACAGCTCCGCGTGCAGTTCCATGCCCGTCAGGTCCGGCATCATCAGGTCGCACAGGACGACGTCCACCTCGGCGCCCTTGGGACCCGACAGCAGTTCCAGGGCCTGACGGGAGCTCGTCACCACCTCCACGTCATGCTCGCGTGTCAGCGTCCGGCGCAGCGCCGAACTCACCATCACATCGTCATCCACGATCATTACCCGGCCACGCACGCGTGCACCCTCCTGCTCTCGTTGCATCGGACGCACTCCCAACTGGATTCGGGCGCCGCCACACTTCCCAGTCTCACACGAAACCCATCTACCGTGCCCAGACCGTGCCCGCTGTCTGCCTACCTACTCTCCAGGCAGGTGATAATTCCAGTCGGCGACAGAATTCATGCGCCTCCACCAGCCTATACCCACCACACCCCGCCAACGAAAAGGCCCGGAGTGAAGAGCCTTTCTCATTACATCCGCGCACCTCGCGAGAAGATGCGGCGCAACAGGGCCTCGCCCTCGGAGCGGGGAGGCGCCGAGGAGACGAACGACGGCAGCGCCCAGGTGGCGCAAAGGCCCGGAGGCAGTTCGCCCCGGGAGCAAAGCACGGGGAGCGTCGGGCCGAACGAGGGGGAAGAACGCGATCCGGTCAGTTCGGACATGAAGTCCTCCAGCAAGGAACCACCCGGACGCAGTATCGCCCGCCCGTCTGACACTCAGGGAAAGCGCGCCACGAACGCCCCCAGCCTCGCCCCCGCCTCCCGCGTCGAGGGATCCAACCCCTTGGGTCCCGCGGCGGGCAGTTGCAGCGCCAGCTCCACCAGCGCGGGCCGCATCTCCTCCCAGGCGGCGGCCGCCTCCGCCTCGCTCGAGAAGTAGCGGCGGTGCACGAGCCAGCCCGCCACCCCACACGTCAGCGCGTGGAACGAGCGCGAGGCATCCTCCTCCAGGGTGAGCCGCAGCCCCGCGGGGTGCTCCTCGTCACGGACGATGGTTCCCCCCTCGCCCCCCGTCAGTCCCAACGTGCAGCCCCCCTCGGTGGGCCTCCAACCCGGCTCCTCGCTCGTCACCTCGTGCACCTCCCGCTCGGAGTACACCCTCCCCCACCCAGGCCCCTCACGGCAACCGTGCACGGTCCGCGCCCAGGTGGCATTTCTTGTACTTCACCCCGCTGCCACACCAGCAGGGATCGTTGCGCCCGAGCCGCGACTCCCGCCGCTCGGGCTCGCTCCGGCGCCAGCGATCGAGCAGCTCGTGCCACTCCTCGCGCAGGCGACGCGCGGTCTCGAGCTTCATCTGATGCGATCGCGTCAGCGCCCCCCAGCTCCTGGATGGCAACCCCCAGCTCCAGCACCGTCTGCTGGGCGAACACATCCGCCACGTCGTCCTCCAGCTCGTACGCGTCCAGCGCCCGGCCCAGGGACTCGAGGGCCCGCGCATCGCCATAGACCGACAGGTTGACCGCCCCCAGGAAGGGCTCCTTCTCGAGCAGCGCCAGCAACGCCGTGTAGATGCGCTCGTCCCGCGCGCCGCAATGCGACAGCACATGGAGCAGCTCGAAACGGGCCTCCCCCTCTTCAATGGTCTCCAGCACCTCCAGCGTGGCGGGCACCACCGCCGGCCCCCAGTCCTTCAGTCCCGCGATGAGCAGCTCGTACAGCTCCGTCCCGGGCTCGGCGCGCGTGAGCCACCGCACCAGGGGAATCAGGGCCCTGGTGGCCCGGAGCCGCAAGAGCCGCCGCGACGCGGAGACGATCGCCGCGCCGCCGGCATCTCCCCGCTCGAACCCCTCCTCCAGGACACGCACGAGCGACTCCACGCGCTCACCGCGCCGCTCCCACTCACCGCTATCCATGGGGCCACCCTCCTCGAAACACCCGATGCATCTCGTCCACGAGCACGCGATCCCCCGACGCCTCGAACTGCTCGCCCAACCCCCGAGCAACTCCCACACCCCCTCCCACCACCCGGCCAGCTCCCCGGCGCCCACCAGACCCAGCCCATGAAGGAACTCGCCCCACGGACGCAGCGCGAGCGCCGTGGCGGCATGCACGTGCGGATGCAGCGCACGCGCCTCGGCCTCACCTCGCACCCAATGCTCCACGTCCCCCAGCAGCGGCAGGAGCACGTGCGGCGCGCCCGACCTCGTGTCGCCCTGTCCGAACGGGCCGGGCAGCAGATGGAAGAGCTCCGGGAAGACGAGCTGCGTGCGGCCCCAGGGCCAGCCCTGGCGCAACCGCAGCTCCGGCTCGAAGGCCATCACCAGCGCCCGCTGCGCGTCGAAGAACTGATCCGGCGACAGCGCGAGCACCTCCGCCTCGAGCGCCGCCGCCACGCCGTCCGGCCCGTGCGCAACGCCAACGCCTCCTCGGCCCAATGCGGCACCGCCCGGTCGAACGGCGACAACACCCCCGCCATCCGCTCCCAGGACGCCTCCGGCGCCCGCAGCAGCTCCGCGTCCATGCTCGTGAGCACCGCGCGCACCACGTAGTCCACCCGCGTCCACTCCGCGAGCGACTCGTCCTCGCGCACCCGGGGCCAAACCTCCAGCAGGCCCGCGCGCGCCTCCTCCAACCGGCCCCGGTAGAGACACCACTCGGCCAGCCGCATCACCAGCGTGCAGTCCCCCGTGCGCCGCGCCAGCGACACGAGCGCGCCCCTCACGTCCCGGCCCGGCAACCGCAACGCCAGCTCCGCCCGCCGGTGGCCACCGCAGGCTCCTCCTCGTACACCCGCGCGGCCCGCTCCTTCCACACGTCCAGCACCGACTCGAGCTCCGCGTACCGGCCCGCCTCCTCCAGCGCCCGCTCCAGCCGGCTGCCCACCTCGAAGGCATCCTCCGCGTCGAAGTCAGGACAGCTCGCCGCCTCCCGCGCCAGCCGCAGCTTCTCGTCCACGGTGGCCTCTTCCCACCGCGCGTAGAAGCTCAGCGGCAGTCCCGCCGCCGCCTCCTCCTCGGGCCGCACCCGCCACGCACGATCCTGCCGCTCATCGTTCGCCATGCCCGCGGCACTCTAGACATGACTGGAGAAGTCAGCACGAAAAGATGACTTGAAATGTCATCCCCGGGCACGGCCGCCCGCGGAAGTCACCGGTCCAGCGCAGCGCCCGGGCCGTGGCGGGTCCCACCGCCACCTCTTCCAGGGACTCCGGCAGCCGCCCCCGCGCCTCGCCGAGCGGCACCTCGCCCACCATCACCTCGGCGGCCGACTGGGGATAGAGCGGCTCGCGCTCGGGCTCCACCAGCCCCTCGGGCACGCGCGCGTGACCTTCGGCATCGTAGGCGTCCGCCGCGCCCAGGCAGTGGAAGAACTCGTGCGCCACCGCCGTCAGCTCCAGGGTGAGCCCGGTGTCGCCGCGCACGCCCCGCACCAGCCCCATCGTCCCTCCCGCCTCGGCCAGGCCCTCCACCAGCCGGGGCCCGCCCTCCTCCGCGTCCTCCAACACCACATAGATGCGCGCGTCCCACGGGCGAGACGACACCCCGGCCGCCTCGTCCACCGCCTCCAGCGCCGTCGACCAGCGGTGCGCCGGCGCAGCCGCGCCCACCAGCCCGTGTCCTCGGGGGCTCGAAGCGGAAGTCCCCTCCGCTCACCGGACCCGCCAGGACGAAGCGCACCGGCCGCCCGAGTTCCACACGGTAGCGGCCCGCCTCGCGCGCGACCCAGTCCCCGAGCCGCTCCACGCCCTTCTCCCAGGCCCTCCGCACCCCGGGCGTCACCTCGCCCCGGGACAGCAGCACCACGGCCACCTCCAGCGGACGCTCCCAGGTGAGGCGCCTGTCCCTCGAGCGCTGGCGTGAAACGCCCCAGAGCACCAGCCCCACCAGCACCCCGAGCAGCACGCTCACCCGCAGCCACTTCGCCCGGGTGCGCCGCCCCCGCCGCGCCGAGCACCCCGCGCACAACGCCCGTCCCTCCGCCCCCTGGCACAGCACGCACACCAGGGCGCGGCACTCCGCGCACGGCAGCTCCGCGGACAGCGAGGGGTGGCTCCCACACACCGCGCTCGCCCGCCCCACCACCGGCACCGGCGCGCACTTCACGCCCTGCCGCCGCAGCGCCTCCACCAGCCGTCCCGCCTCGGCCTCGTCCAAATCCCTCGGCAGCACCCGCGGCTCGGCCAGCAGCCGGCGCGCCTCCTCCAGGGGAAGCTGGAACGCGCGCGCCACCACCATCGCCGCGCCGCGTGCACCCGACGCCTCCACCTGGACACGAAAGGCGCTCACCGGGGCCTCAGCTCCTCGGGGACACGCGCGCGAGCGCGACCACCAGGGCGCACATGGCCGAGGGCGTGAGCGTCTGGACCGCCGCCCCGAGCGCCCTCGCCGCGCCGGGCATGCCGTCCACCACACAGCTCGCCCCGTCCTGCGCCACCGTCAGCGCCCCCGCCTGGCGCATCGCCAGCAGGCCCTCGGCGCCGTCCACCCCCATGCCCGTGAGCAGCAACCCCACCGCCCGGTCTCCATAGAAGCTCGCCACGCTCTCCAGGAGCACGTTCACCGAGGGGATCGCCACCCCCCGGGCCGGCTGGGTCCGCAGCTTCCCCGCCCGCACCACCATGTCCCGGTCCGCCGGGGACACGTACACCGCGCCCGGCTCCAGCCACTCGCCGCCCCGCGCCACCACCGCGCGGTGCCCCGTGCCCGACAGCCACTGGGCGAAGCCCGGCTCGAAGCCCTGGACGATGTGCTGCGAAATCAGCACCGGGAAGGGCGCCGGGGCCGGCAACATGCGCAACAGCTCGTACACGAGCGGCGGCGCGCCCGTGGAGCCCCCAATCGCCAGCAGCGAGCAGGGCCGGGGCGCCACCACCGGCGTGGCCACCGACGGCGTGCGCACCACCGGCAGGCGCCGTGACACCCTCCCCCGTCCCACCACCCGCGCGTGCGCCATCGTGCGCACCGTGCGCAACAGCCGCTCGCGGAAGGCCTGCACCTCCTCCGGCCCGCTCAGCATCGGCTTGGCCAGCACGTCCACCGCCCCCGCGCTCAGCGACTCGAAGGTCCGGTCCCTCCCACGCGTGTCCAGCTGCCCGCTGAGCACCACGATGGGACAGGGCGCCGTGGCCATGATGGCGGCGATGGCCTCCTCGCCGCCCATGCCTCCGGGCAGCACCAGGTCCATCAACACCAGCTGCGGCTTCCAGCGCTGCACCGCCGCCACCGCGTCGTGGCCATTGTCCACGGGCGGCAACAGCTCGATGTCCGGCTCCCGGCGAAGGAGCTGCTCGAGGAAGGCGATGACGGAGCGCGAATCCTCAACCAACAGCAGCTTCAACGCGGTGCTCTCCCGTGTTCGTCAGCTTCCGCACGAGCCCCAGGAACGAGGCCTGCTCGAATTCACCTTTTACCACGTATGCGTCCACACCCACGTCCCGCGCCCGACGCCGTTCCTCGGGGCCGCCCTGCGAGGTTATCAGGAGCACGGGCGTCCGGGGCCGTTCCGAGCGCCGCACGAAGCGGCACAGCTCCACCCCGTCCAGGCGTGGCATCTCCAGGTCCGTCACCACCAGGCCGAACTCCTGGCGCCTCCACGCCTCGATGGCCGCCGGGCCGTCGTGCGCCACCACCACGGGGAAGCCGGCGGCTCTTAACACGTTGCGCAACAACGTCCGCAGGGTGGGCGAGTCATCCACCACCAGCACCGCGCACGGCTCGGGCACCGCGCGAGGCACCGGGCAGGCGGAGGCGCTCCCCACCCCGGCGCCCTGGGCCGCGCGCGCGAACAGGGCCGACATCTGGAGCACCGGCAGCACCGAGCCGTCCGGCCGCGGCGCCCCCCCGAGCACCAGCGGAGCCCCGACGAACGCGGGCCCGAGCGGCTTGATGAACAGGCGCTCCTCCCCTGGCACGTCGTCCACCAGCAGCACCAGCCGCTGCCTTGCACGGCGCACCACCACGCCCGTGCGACGGGGCAGGCCCTCTTCGCCCCCCAGGCCCAACAGCGCGCCCAGGGCCACCAGCGACACCGGCTCGCCCCCCACCCGCACCGTGGCATGGCCCTCCAGGCTCCCCACGTCGCTGGCGCCCACCCGCAACACGCGCTCCACGTGCTGCAGCAACACGCCGAAGCAGTCCTCCCCCACTCGCACAACCAGCCCCCGGTGCGTGGAGGTGGACACCGGCACCTCCAGCAGGAACGCCGTCCCCTGGCCCGGCGTGTGCTCCAGGCGCAGCGAGCCCTCCAGCTCGCGCAGGGTGCTCATCACCACGTCCAGCCCCACGCCCCGTCCGGACAGCGCATCCACCTCGTCGCGCGTGGAGAAGCCCGGCAAGCTCAGCAGCGCGAGCAGCCCCTCGGCATCGAGCGCCCCCGCCTCCCCGCTCCACCCCGTCGCGCGCGCGCCGCACCACGCGCTCCACGTCCACCCCCGCCCCATCGTCCGCCACGCGCACGAAGGCCCGCGCCCCCTCGCAGTACGCCTCCAGCGTGAGGGTGCCCACCTCCGGCTTGCCCACCGCGCGCCGCCGCTCGGGCGTCTCCACCCCGTGCACCACCGCGTTGCGCACCGGTGCAACAACACCTCGCGCAGCCGCATCAACACCACCCGGTCCACCTCCGCCCCACCCGCGCGCACCTCCAGCCGCACCTCCTTGCCACTCGCGCGCGCCGCCTCGCGCGCCCCCCGCGCCGACTCCTCCAGGAAGGGCTGCAAGGGCATCAACCGCAGCTCGCGAATCCCCTCCTCCAGCGCCGCGTCCACCCCCGCCTCGTGCGCCAGCAGCGTCGGGGCCTCGCGCGCCACCGCCGAGAGCGCCTGCCACGCCCCCCTCATCGCCGGGCCACACGCGTCCCGCGCCGCCTTCAGTCCCGCCCACTGCGTCCTCGGCAACGTGCGCTTGCACGGCTCCAGCCGCGCCCCCAGCTCGCGCCACCGGTCCATCGCCTCGCCCAGCTGGTCGCGCGCCTCCACCAAGCGCCGCGCCAGCGTCTCCTGCCGCAGCCGGCCGAGCACCAACTCCCCCACCAGCGCGTGCAACGCGTCCACCCGCGCGGGCGGCACCCGCAGGAACTCCTCCACCTCGCGCCCCGGCGCTCCCGCGACGAAGGCCATGCTCGGCGCCGCGGCGTCCATCTCCGTCGGCTCCGGCTCCAGCGCCTCGTAGACGCGCTCGAGGCCCGAGAAGAGCCCCTCCAGCCCCATCCCCTCCAGCGCCACGCGGCCCGCCTGGACCCCGTGCACCGGTCCTCCAGCGCATGGGTGGCATGCGCCACCTCCTCATGGCGCGAGGCCGCCGCCGCGCCCTTGAGGGTGTGCAGTCCGCGCAGCATGTCCCGGCAGCGCGACTCGCGCTCAGACGCGGCTCCTCCGGCGAGCCCGTGCAGCGCCCGCTCCACCTGGCGCAGCAAGTCCCTCGCCTCGGTGGCGAAGGTCATGCGGATGGCCAGCTCCAACTCCTCGCGCGAGGGAGGCATGGAGAGGGGCCTCACGCCATCCGGTACTCGGCGGACTTGGGCACCTTGGGCCGCGAGAACGAGTCCACGAGCTGGTTGACGCTCCGGGTCAGATCGTTGAGCTGGTTGGCCGACGTCTCCGTCTGGCCGAGGCTCGTGAGCGTGCTGTTCATCGCGTCGCTGATGTCCCCCATGGCCTCGGACACCTGCTGCACGCCGGCCGTCTGCTGGCGCGCGGCGCTGGCGATGAGGCGCGCGGCCGCCGAGGACTCCTCGATGGTGCCCCCGAGCTGCTGGATGCTCTGGCCCGCGCGGTTGGCCAGCTCCACCCCGGCCTCCACCTTGCGCGTGCCCGCCTCCGAGGCCACCACCGCCGAGTTCGTCGCCGACTGGATGCTGACCAGGAGCTTTCTCACCTGCGCCGTGGCCTGCTTGGACTGATCCGCCGGGCTGCGGATCTCCGTGGCCACCACCGCGAAGCCCCGGCCATGCTCGCCCGCGCGCGCCGCCTCGATGGCGGCGTTGAGCGCCAGGAGCTTGGACTGCTCGGCGATCTCGTTGACCGAGGCGATGATCTCCCCGATCTGCTGCGTCTGCTCGCTCAACGACAGGATCTTGTCCGCGATGGCCTCCACCTGCTCGCGGATCTCCCGCATGCCCTGGATGCACACCTCCACCGCCTGGCTGCCCAGGCGCGAGGACTCGATGGAGCGCTCGGACACGGTGATGACGGCCTCGGCCTTCTCCAGCGCCTGCATCGACGTGAGGCGCAGCTCGCTCAGGGTGCTCGTCACCTCGGCCACGGCGCTCGCCTGCTGCTGCGCGGCGGTGGTCTGCCGGGACGCGGCATCGAGGATCTCCCCCGAGGAGGACGACAGGCTCACCGACAGGCTCTCCAGCGCGCTCACGAAGCGGCGCACCTGGGTGGCCTCCCGGTCCGTCATCGCCTCGATATAGGTGTCGATGGCGAGCGACATGTCCAGGCAGATGATCTTCACCAGCGCCTGGAGCTTCTCCGACACCTCCTCGTTGCCCGGCTGGCCCTGCCCCAGCACGATGGGGATGAGCGAGCAGAGGTACTGGCTGTAGGAGCCCACGTACCACATGGGCCCCAGGCCGATGCGCTCGTGCGCCCTGCCCACGCGCAGCCGGTCCTCCACGTAGGCCGGGTCGTATGTGCCCTGGAAGAGCTCCAGGAAGTACTGGGACTGGGCGCGCTTGAGGGCCGCGACGTGCGCCTCGCTCTGGAAGTGCGCGCGCATCTCGGCGTGCGACATGAGGTGCGCGTAGAAGCGCTCGATGATGGCGTCGTTGCTCGACTCGGCCACGGGGCGCAGCTCCTCCAGGCGCCGGGCGTCGTCATCGGAGAAGCCCAGCACGCGCCGGCGCCGCTCGAGCTCCTCGGCGGCGGAGCCCAGGCGACCATCATGGGAAGGGGGAAGGGGAGCCATGGGCGGGAGTCCTTTCGGGGTGAGCGCTACGAGAAGGCCCGGAAGAAGGCGGGAGTGGAGAAGAGCCGCTCGGGCTCGATGAGCAGGCGCTGGGCGCCCAGCACCCCACGAAAGCACACCCCGCGCTCCCCGAGCAGCACCGGCACGGCGCCAAGCTGGCCGGCGTCCCGCCGCTCGATGCCCTCCACGGTGTCGGCCACCAGCCCCAGACGCGCCCCCTGGTGCTCCACCACCACCAGCCACTCCCCGCGCGAGCGCGCGCCCGGCCCCGCCTCCCGCCAGCCCGCCAGGTCATGGGCGCTGAGCAGCTCGCCGCGGAACTGGAAGACGCCCGCCACCACGGGCGAGGCCCCGGGCACGCGCGCCACATGGCCCCGCGGCCGCACCTCGCGCAAGCTCTCCAGGGGGAGCGCGTACTGGCCCGCGCCCCGGCTGAAACACAGGTGCTCGGCTACCTCGAGCGCCTCGGGCGCGCCGCGCGCCGCGTACCGGGCCGCGCGCCGGCGCAAGAGCGCCTCGTCCGGCTCACCCGCCATGCGCCGCCACCTCGCCGGGCTCCAGCACGCTGAAGACTTCCTCCCCCACCAGCGCCATCCGCCGCGTGCGGCCTCCGCCCACCGGGCGCGGCGCGAGCGCCTGCTCGGGAAGGAAGAGCACCTCGTGGGCCTCGTCCACGATGAGCCCCACGCGCGCGCCCCCGGCCTCGCGCAGCACGAGGATGAGCCGCGAGGGCTCCAGGGGGCCTCGGGCCCGTTGCCATCGAAGACGGGAACCAGCTCGCCGCGCAGGTTGAGCATGCCCCGGCACCCGCCCCACTGCCCCTCCACCCGGGCCAGGGTCATCATCGGGACCACCTCCTGCAGGTCTTCCACCCGGACGAGCCACCGCCGGCTCCCGGTGGAGACGCGCACGAGCGGTTGGTTCATCCCAGCGCCCTGGCCGTGCGGCGCAGCGCGCTGTTGATGATGCAGCGCGCGGCGTCCGGGGCGGCGCCCTTGGGGATGATGCCCACCGCGCCCACCTGCTGCGCCGCGGCCTCCATCTCCTGCCACGGCAGGCCGGAGTGGATGATGAGGGACAGGCGCCGCTGTTGCACGCGGCGCATGAACGCCGCCCACTCCACCCCGGGCAGGCTCGGCATCCGCAGATCCAGGAGGATGAGATCCGGCCGCATGGTGCTCAGGTACCCCGGCAGCTCCGACACGGTGTCGACCGTCTCCACGACATGCCCGTCGTCCATGAGGAGCCGGGACATCGACAACGCAACCGTTGGGCTGTCATCAATGACGAGGATACGGGCCATGGTTTTCCCTGAGCGGTTCAAGGGGGGAGATTCCCTTCCAAAACCGGAAAGGAACTGAAACTCCGAGAAAATTGATAACGCTCGGGACAATTGTCTGCTGCTACCGTCCACCTACCTATCGTGCACTGACCACTGGGGGTCAATCCTGGAGAGGAGTGTCGGAGGTCCGCGGTCGCGAAGTGTTGGCTTGGCGAAACTGCGCGGACTTGCCAAAGATGGGCGCCTCGACCAGGAGCCCCGACCCGTGACCCTCCGCTGGGTTGTCCCTCTCGCCGCCCTGCTCCTCGCGGGCGTGGGCGAGGCCCAATCCCCCTCCCCCTGCCATCCTTCGAGTTGCAGCGCCTGCACCTGGAGCCCTCCGGACTGGGCTCGCTCGTGGTGGGCACGGGCCGCACGCTGGCGCCCGGCGTCGTGCGGGTGTCGCTCCAGGGACACTACGAGCACCTGCCCTTGAACTTCCTGCGCACCTGGGATCCGGGCGTCAACGCGATCGGGCTGGTGGAGAACAAGTTCTCCGGGCACGTCACCGCGGCCGTGGGGGTGCTGCCCTGGCTGCAGCTCGGCGCGCACCTGACCTACATCATCGGCCAGCGGGGGCAGCGCTTCATGGACCTGACACCCCCGAGGGGAGGCCTCGACGCGCCCTGGCTCGTGGTGCGCGCGGCGCCGTGGCGGATGAGCGCGGGGGCCCCGGTGAACGTGGCGGTGGAGCTCGCGTCCGCGCTGCCCGTGGGACGCGCGGAGCTGCTCGGCCGGGACCGCTACGCGCTGGCGCCCCGGCTCCAGGTCGGCTTCGTGGGCGAGGGCTTCCAGGTGGGCGGCGAGGTGGGCGCCCTGCTGCGCCCCCGGTATGACCTGTCTGCCCTCACCCACCGGGAGCACGACGTGATGGGCAGCGAGCTGCGCCTGGGCGCCACCGTCACCTCGAGAGGACAGAACGACACCGCCACCCGGCCCGAGGTGAGCGTGCTGCTCAACGTGCCACTCCAGGGCGGGCGGACCAGCGCCGAGGTGCTCATCGGCGTGCGCAAGCACCTCGGACCGGGCGTGGCGCTCTACTTCCTGGGCGGCCCCGGACTGGGCAGCGCCGTCGACATGCCCACCCTGCGGCTGCTGGCGGGCGCCGCCTTCGCCACGGGCGAGGCCGACTGACGGCCCCGCCCGGAGCACTCGCGCTTCAGTGGACGGGAGGAGGCGCCCCGGCGTCGTGCGCCGGAGGAGGGGGCGCCGCCTCGGGGAGCGGGAGCGCGGGAGGCTCGGCGTTCTTGGAGAACGGCGGCAGGTGCGGCGCGTACGAGCCGGTGATGAGCCGCACGTCGCGTCCCCGGGTGAGGAAGGTGAAGGCCCAGTTGAGCATCACCGCCAGGCGGTTGCGGAAGCCCACGAGGTAGGCGATGTGGATGCCGGCCCACATCATCCACGCCGGCAGGCCGCTCATCTTCCACTTGTTGAAGACGAGGCCCACGGCGTAGCCCCGGCCGATGACGGCGAAGCTGCCCTTGTCCACGTAGTGGAAGGGTTGCAGGGGCTTGCCCTCCAGGCGCAGGCGGATGTTCTTCGCCACGTGCCGGCCCATCTGCATGGCCGCCGGGGCGATGCCGGGCACGGGCTTGCCGTCCTGCACGAACGACGCCACGTCGCCCAGCACGAAGATGTCCTCGTGGCCCGGCACCGTGAGCGTGGCGTCCACCTTCACGCGGCCCGCCTTGTCGAGCGGCACGTCGAGCGAGCGCACGAGCTTCGAGGCCGCCACGCCCGCGCCCCAGAGCACGGTGCGCGCGGGGATGCGCTGCTCGCCCACGCTCACGCCCCGCTCGTCCACGCCCGTCACCATGGAGCCGGTGTGCACCTCCACGCCCAGCTTCTCCAAATCCTGGCGCGCCGTGGCCGAGAGCTGCTCGGGGTACTGGGTGAGCACGCGCGGCAGACCCTCCAGGAGCAGCACGCGGGCCTTGGCGGTGTCGATGCGGCGGAAGTCCCGCGGCAGCGAGTGGCGCAGCATGTACGAGATGGCTCCCGCCAGCTCCACGCCCGTGGGGCCACCACCGATGATGACGAAGGTGAGCCACTCGGCCTGGCGCTCGGGATCCGTCTCGCGCTCGGCGGCCTCGAGCGACAAGAGGACGCGCTCGCGGATGGCCACCGCGTCGTTGAGCGTCTTGAGGCCCGGGGCGACGTTGGCCCACTCCGGGTGGTTGAAGTACGAGTGCGTGGCGCCCGTGGCGAGCACCAGCGTGTCATAGGGCACCTCGCCACCGTCACACACGAGCACCTTGCGCGCCGCGTCCACCGAGCGCGCCTCGGCCAGCAGCACCTGGGTGTTGCGGCCGCGCAGGATGCTGCGGATGGGCGCGGAGATGTCCGCGGGGCTGAGCACGGCGGTCGCCACCTGGTAGAGCAGCGGCTGGAAGAGGTGGTGGTTGTAGCGATCCACCACCGTCACCTTGACGGGCGCCTTCTGCAGCTTGCGCGCGGCCTGGAGTCCCCCGAAGCCCGCCCCGACGATGACGACGTGATGCTGATCCTTGTGGTCCATGGCCCCAAGAGTGGGGAGTGTCGGCCAGATCGACCACCTGCCGCGCCGCGTCAGGTTTATTTCCGGATAATCGAGCGCCCGCCCGCCTCCCTGGCTGGAGGGTCCGCCGAGCCCCTCGCGCCCCCGGTGGCCATCAGCGCACCAGATGGAAGGCCGTCTGCCGCTCGTGGGCCCAGTGCACGCGGCCCTCGGCGTCGAGCACGACATCCTCCTCCTGCGCCGAGCGCACGCGCTGCCCGTCCCACTCGGGCACGGGGCTCGTCACCTGGAGTTCGATGGAGAACCAGGAGGAAGGCATCACCCGGTGGTCTCCATTGCCCGGCACGCCCTCCTGCCGGTCCCACAGGCCAATCATCGGCCCCGCCCCGTGTCCGTTCAGCCCGATGGGGTGCGAGTACACCGTGCCGTCGAGCCCCTCGGCCTTCATGCGCTCGCGCGAGGCGCGGAGGATCTCATTGCCCGTGCGGCCCGGGCGCAGCTCCTCGACGACGATGTCCTGCAACCGGTTGGAGCGCGCGAGCGCCTGCTTCAGCCCCGCGGGCACGTCCGTCTCGCCCTCGCGCAGCACGTAGCCCATGTGCTGGGTGTCCGTGTTGAGCCGCAGCGCCGTCACCCCGAAGTCGCAGTGCAGCACGTCACCCCGCTCGATGACGGGCGACTCGCCCAGCTCCTGCTCCGTCCTGCCCCGCCGCTGCACCTCCACCGACGGCTGGAACCACGTGCCCAGGCCCAGGTCGTTCACCCGCTGGCGCATCCACCACACCACATCGCTCGTGCGCGTCTTGCCCGGCTGAATGACCTCGCTGGAGAACCCCGTCTGGATGATGTCCCACGCGAGCCGGGTCAGCTCCGTGTAGAAGCGCGCCTCGTCCGCGCTCCGCCACCCGAGCACGTCCACCGCGAGCCCCTCGGCGGGCTTCATCCGGGACATCCACTCGGGGCCCAGCGCCCCGGCCATGCCCTCGTACTCGCCATGCGTCAGCCCGTCCGCGAAGGCGAACGTGCGCGACACGTCGATGGCGATGCTCCGGGCCGCCGCTCCTCGAGCACCGCCTCGAGCATCTGCCATTGATCCGGGCCCCACGGCTCCGCCTGCCGCGTGGTGCCCCCCGGTCCACCTGCTGCGCCGCGCGGCGCGACTCGTACACGCCTCCCTGCGAGCCGCCCCCCAACGCGAGCCGCTCCACGCCCCGCTCCGGGCCGCGATCATGGAAGACATAGATGGTGCGGCGGCGCGCGGCGAACGTCGTGGGCGCCACGAGCGCCGGGAAGACGGGATCCTCGTTGTACTCGCGCATGGAGACCACCCACATCTCCACGCCGTACTGGCGCATGAGCGCGGGCAGGGCCTTGTCCATCCGCTCGCGCAACCACGCCTGTTGCCGCTCGGCCTGCTCGCGCAGGGTGCCGAAGGGACGCTCGGGCGTGGCGGGAGACGCCGGGCGCGCGGCGGGCGCGGTGACGGCGCAGCCGGAGGCGAGGAGGAAGAGGGGGCGAGAAGCCGGAGCCAGGGAGTCGTCATGGACCGCGCAGCTTCGCACGGCCCCCGCTCCCACGCGCTCACCGCGTGGTGAAGACGAGATCATCCACGTCGTCGAAGACGCCCTCCGGACACGGCTCGGCGCTGCCCGCGTAGCGGAACACGCCCCGGAGCGCCTGCAGCGTGCCCACCGGCAACACGTACGTGGCCGTCAGCACCTGGGCCCCCGCGCGGCCCGGCGTGAGCGTGGCCGGTGCATCCACTCCGGAGCGCGCGCATCCGCCGCGGCGTACAGGTCCAACCGGTTCACCCCCGGCCGCGCGTACGCCCAGACCGTGGCCTCCACCCGCACGCGCCTTCCCGGGGACAGCCCCTCCCGCTCCTCGGCGATGACGCGCAAGCCGTCGAGCGCCTCGTCCCGCGCGTGCGTGCCCCCCTGTCCGTCCGCGCACGAGCCCCCCAACGTGTTGGGCGCGTGGGGCTCCGGACCGAGCAGCCCGCGTCCCGCCAGCAGGCCCACCGAGTCACACCCCGCGCCCGCCTCGCCACACCGGGGCACGCCCAACACGGCATCGAACACGGCGCGCTCCACGCCACACCCCTCCTCGCCGCACCGGGGCGGCGGCTCCTCGCAGGGGCCGCACGACAACGTGCCCCCACAGCCATCCGGGGGCTCGCCACACGCGCGGCCCGCGCTCGCGCACGTCAAGGGCAGACACCGCTCCGGCACGTACCGCTCGCTCGCGGGCGGGCCTCCCTCGCTCGGGCCGCCCACCACCAGCACCGCGCCATCCGCCTGGGGCACCAGCACCGCCCCCCTGCGCGCCGCCCCGAGCGGCGGCTCCACGCTCCAGGTGTCCGACACCGGATCGTACGTCTCCACCGACGCGAGCGCGCCCTTCTTCATGTGGAAGCCGCCCGCGACCCGCACGCGGCCGTCCTCCGTCACCATCGCTCCATGCCCCTCGCGCGGCACGCCCGGCGCCGCCACCAGCCGCCACTCACCGCTCGCCGGATCGAACACCTCCGCCGTGGCCGCCGCGCGCGCCGTCGTGCCCCCCACCACCAGCACCCGCCCATCCGGCAGGCGCGTCACCGAGTGTCCCGAGCGGTGCGTGCCCGCCGCGCCCCCCACCGGGCCCGCCTTGCGCCACTGGCCGCTGGCCGGGTCGTACAGCTCCGCGAGCAGTCCGCCCACGAAGAGCACCTCGCCGCTGTCGAGCACCACCGCCGTCCCCGCGCCCTGCCGCGACGACACCGGCGAGCCCGTGCGCGACCACCGGCCCGTCGCCGGGTCGTACAGCTCCGCCGAGCGCACCGGGAGCCGATCCGCGTCGACCCCGCCCGCCACCAGCACCCGTCCGTCCGGCAACACCACCGCCACCGCCTCCGCGCGCGCCTCGGTCAGGTCCGCCACGCGCGACCACCGGCCCGTCGCCGGCTCGTACACCTCGCAGCTCGCCAGCACGCCCGAGGTCGACATGCCCCCCACCACCAGCACCCGTCCGTCCTCCAACCGCGCCGCGGCGGGGTGGCGCCGGGCGGTGCGCATCGCCCCCGTGGCCCGCCAGGAGCCCGTGCCGGGCTCGTACACCTCACCCCCCGCCAGCACCCGGCCGCCCTCCAACGCCACGAGCGGCCCCCCGGCCCAGGCCGGCAGGCACACCCCCACCAGCGCGAAGAGCGCCGACGCGGCGCGCCCAACCCTCGTCATGACCTGGTCCTCCCCTCTTCGGGTGAAGGACGGTTGTACCCGCCGGGTCTGACATCTCCGGGGCGTACTTCCCCAGTGATTCCAATGGTTTATCTCCCGACATCCCACCCACTCCGGCGGTGGGACGAGGGGCCCTGCCGCGTCGCGTCGCCTCGCGTCGCGGCAGGGTGGATCCACGGCGGAGCGGGTGTCGTCCGGGCTCCGAGGAAGGGAGCGAGGAGGGGAGCAAGGGGGCTCGGACCCGGCCTGGGGGTGAGATGCGCGCGCCCTGGATGTCCGGCATGATCCGCCCTTCCGCGTGAACGGAGAAGCATCCGCTCGGAGCGCATCAGGAGAGACCCAGCCCATGAGCCTGACGGCCGTGCCCATCCGCTTCCTTCTCTCGCCCTCGCTGGGAAAGGTGAAGGAGCACGTGCGCGCCGAGCTGTTCGGCCGGGCGCTCGCCCAGCGGCTGGGGCGCCCCATCCTGGTGGAGCTCGCGCCGTCCTACGAGGTGTTGGAGCGGGAGCTGGCCGAGGGGCGGGTGGAGCTGGTCTGGGGCACGGCCGAGCAATGCACCCACTACGAGTCGCGCGCCCGGGCGGTGCTGCGCGCGGTGCGGGCCGGACAGGGCAGCTACTACTCGGCGCTGCTGTGCCGGGCGTCGCGGCCGCTCACGTTGAGCACGCTCCAGGGCACGCGCGCCGCCTGGGTGGCCCCGCGCTCCACGGCCGGCTACCTGCTGCCCACGCGCTACCTCACGGAGAAGGGCCATCCTCCCGCGGACACATTCCGCGAGGAGCACTTCCTCGGCACCTACCGCAAGGCCCTGCTGGCGGTGCTCGAGGGCGAGGCGGACGTGGCCGCCATCTACGCGAGCCACCCCGAGGAGGACACCGTGCGGGCCTACCTCGCCGAGCACCTGGGCGCCGACGAGCGCCAGTTGCTGCCCTTCGCCTACACCCACGCCACGCCCGCCGACGGCCTCATCATCACCTCCCGAATGAGCGAGGCGGACACGGCCACGCTGGTGTCCGTGCTCACCTCGCTCGCCGGCAGCACGGGCGGACTCGAGCCGATGCTGGGCCTCTTCGACAGCGAGGGCTTCGTCCTCGCCTCGGAGGCCACCGCGCGCACGCACGCGCCCCGCGCGGTGCGGCAGACGGACTACCTGGCGGCGGAGCTGGATGCCGAGCAGCGCTGTCTGCGGCTGTGGACGCCCACCGGCAGGGCGTTCGGAAGGGACGTGCGCGAGGCGGAGGGACGGCCCCTGGGGGAAGCCCTCGGTCTGGAGGCGGGAGGCGCGTTGGCGGCGCTCGCGCGCTCGGCGCGGCACAGCGGTGGCGGCCGGGTGGAGTACCGCCTGGAGGTGGAGGGGGAGACACGCTGGTTCGCGGCCGAGGCCACCCTGCGAACTCCGACGGACCCCGCGCGGGAGGCCATCACGGCGGTGCTGGTGTGCGACGTCACCGAGCTGCGCGCGCAGGAGGAGCGGCTCTACCGCCGGCCTCCTTCCCTCCGCTGCACCCCGAACCCATGCTGGAATTGGGCCCGGACGGCGTCCTGCACTACGCCAACCCCGCGGCGCACAAGGCCTTCACGGATCTGTTCCCGCTCGGCCCGCGGCATCCGGTGGTGGAGGCTCGCTCGCGGCGGCCCGGCGCGCCTCGGCGGGCGACACGCCGAGCATCCAGTGGGAGGGCCGCCACTGGGAGCTGACGGTGACGCACCTGGTGGACCCCGAGGGCCTGCGGGTGTTCGCCAAGGACGTGACGGTGCGCAAGCAGATGGAGGCGCAGCTGTTCAAGGCGGACCGGCTCGCGGCACTGGGCTCGCTGGCCGGAGCGGTGGGCCACGAGATGGGCAATCCCCTCGCCTACATGCTGGCCAACATCGGCTTCGCGCGCGAGGAGCTCACGCGCGTGGCGGAGGTGCTGCGCGCCCAGGACCATGCCCTGTCCACGGACGTGGCCGACGTGCTCGAGGCGCTGACCGAGGCGGCCGATGGCGCCCACCGGCTGAAGACGATCGTCCAGGATCTGCGCACGCTGTCGCGCGCGCCGCCGGAGCAGCACAAGACGGTGGACGTCATCCCCCTGCTGGAGCACGCGCTGGGCCTGGTGCGCGTCGAGCTGCGCCATCGGGCGCGGTTGGAGACGGACTTCCAGCCGGTGCCCCGGGTGGAGGGCGATGAATCCCGGCTGACGCAGGTGTTCGTGAACCTGATGCTCAACGCCCTGCAGGCCATGGACGAGCCGGACGCGGCGAACAACGTGCTGCGGGTGGCGGCGTACACGGGGGAGACGGGCGAGCTGGTGGTGGAGATAAAGGACACCGGCCGGGGCATGTCGCCGGAGGTGGTCGCGCGCATCTTCGAGCCCTTCTTCACCACGCGCCAAACGAACACGGGCCTGGGGTTGTCGGTGAGCCACGCCATCGTGACGGGGCTGGGCGGCACGCTGCGCGCGGACAGCCGCGAGGGCGAGGGCACGCTCTTGACGGTCGTCCTGCCCGCCGCCCAGGACATGTCCCTGCTCGAGGCCGAGTTGGGAGACGAGCCGGACCGCGCCGCCGAGGGCAAGTGACGCGAGGCCCCGGGGGTGGTTACAACCCGCCCATGCTGGTGCACATCCCCCACGTCCTCACGGCCGCCCAGGTCGCCCACTGCCGCGACGTCTTCGCCCGGGCCCCCTGGGAGGACGGCCGCGCCACCGCCGGCCACCAGTCCGCGCGGGTGAAGCAGAACCTGCAACTGCCCGAGGACAGCCCCCAGGCGCGCGAGCTGGGAGAGCTCGTGCTCCGGGGCCTCGAACACAGCCCCCTGTTCATCTCCGCCGTGCTGCCCCAGCGCGTCTTTCCCCCGCTCTTCAACCGCTACGAGCCGGGGATGACCTTCGGCTCGCACGTGGACAACGCCATCCGCCCACTCGCCGGCACGCCCCTGCGCCTGCGCACCGATGTCTCCGCCACCCTCTTCCTGTCCGATCCCGACAGCTATGACGGCGGCGAGCTCGTCGTGGAGGACACCTACGGCAGCCATTCGGTGAAGCTGCCCGCGGGAGATCTCATCGTCTACCCGGCCTCGAGCCTCCACCACGTCACCCCGGTCACCCGTGGCGCGCGGCTCGCCTCCTTCTTCTGGGTGCAGAGCATGGTGCGCGACGTCTCCCAGCGCGCCCTGCTCTTCGACCTCGACATGGCCATCCGCCAGCTCAACCAGGAAGTGCCCGCGAGCCCCACCCTCGTCGTGCTCACCGGCGTCTACCACAACCTCCTGCGCCAATGGGCCGACCCCTGAGCGCTGCTTCTCGGCCCCTCAACTTCCGCTCCGCCCCCTCGTTGACGCCCCCAGCATCGTGGGATATTGCTCGTGCGAGCAGAAAGTGAGAATGATTCTCAATTTCCCTATCGAGATGCCCCCGCCCGGCACCGACAGCGCGAGTGCCCCTCCGGTGCGTGAGCGGCTCTTCCGCATGGGAGAGGCGCCGCGGAGTGGAGGCGAGCGGGAGCGCTGGGGCTGGGCCCTGCTGCTCGCGGCGCTCGTGCATGGGGGAATCGCGGGAGTGACGGCGGTGGGGCTGACGCTGCCGTCCGCGCCCCGGCAGACAGCGCCCGAGGAGCCGGAGTTGGTGTTCATGCACTTCGCGCCTCCGCCCCCGCCGGCCGCCAGCGCCACGAGCGCGGTGCGGCCCGAGCGGGTGAAGTCCCGTCCGCGCACGCCCACCCCGCGCCCGGTCTTCCCGCGCGTCATCCCCCAGGAGACCCTCCCCGAGAAGCCCGTCGAGACGCCCCCCGAGCCCGAGCCGGCCGTGTCCGAGCCGGAGCCGGCCACCGAGCAGGCCGCGGCCCAGGAGCTGGCCATGGACAGCGCGGGCGTGGGCAACACCGTGGCGGGGGTGCTCGGAGGCGTGCTCGATGGCCAGGAGGGCGGACTGGTGGGAGCCACCGGAGGCCCGCTCGAGCTGAAGCAGGTGGCGAGCGCGCCGCGGGTGCTCCAGCAGGTCAAACCCCAGTATCCCCGCTCGGCCCGGAACGATGGCATCGAGGGACTCGTCCTCGTGCGCGTCATCATCGGCGTGGACGGACGCATCGAGCCCGGCAGTACGCGGGTGGTGCGCTCCGTGCCGGCGCTGGATGAGGCGGCCGTCTCCGCCGTCAGCCAGTGGCGCTTCGCTCCGGCGCTGGGCCGTCAGGGCCGCCCGGTGCGCGTCATCGTCGAGATTCCCGTCCAGTTCTCCTTGAAGTGAAGCACGCGCGGGGGGCCCTCCCCTTTTCGCGCGCACGAGCAGCCATGCGCATCAGTGTCCACACCCTCGTCTTCTGGCCCCACCTGATCGCGGGCCTCCTCGCCGGGCTCATCATCGCGGTCATGTCCGTCACGGGCATCGCGCTCGCCTTCGAGCATGAAATCCTCGACTGGGCGGACCAGGAGACGAGGCGCGTGGAGGTGCCCGCGCCGGGCGCGCCCCGCCTGCCCGTCGACGAGCTGCTCGCGCGCGTGCGCGCCGCCCGCCCCGGGGCCCAGCCCTCGGCGGTGACGGAGTACCCCGAGCCCACGCTCGCCGTGACGGTGAGCACCGGCCGCACCGGCGGCGTCTACGTGAATCCCTACACGGGCGAGGTGCGCGACTGGGGCGCCACGGGCTGGCGCTCGTTCTTGCAGCTCATGGAGGACTGGCACCGGTGGCTGGGCGCGCAGGGCGACAACCGTCCCATCGGCAAGGCCATCACCGGAGCGAGCAACGCCATCTTCCTCGCGCTCGCGGTGACGGGCCTCTACCTGTGGTGGCCGCGCAAGTGGACGTGGCGCATGGTGCGGCCCGCGCTGTGGTTCCGGCGCGGGCTCAAGGGAAAGGCGCGCGACTGGAACTGGCACAACGTGATCGGCTTCTGGCTGCTGCCGGCGCTCATCGTCATGACGGCCACGGGCATGGTCATCTCCTACAAGAGCATCTCGGACCTCGTCTTCAAGCTCGCGGGCGAGACGCCTCCCGCCACCGGGGGACCGCCGCCCGGGCCCACCGTCCAGGTGCCCACGCCTCCGCCGGGAAGCGCGCCGCTGCCGCTCGAGTCCCTCTTCGCCCAGGCCCGCCAGCAGGTGCCCGCCTGGGAGAACATCACCCTGCGGCTGGGCGGCGGTGGACCTCCGCGCGGCCCCGGACCCCGGCCCGGCGGCAACGAGGGCAAGGGGGAAGCACGCAAGCCCCCGCCCCCTCCGCCCTCACCCTCGCCGTGCGCGAGCCGGGCACTGGCCCCCCTTCGCGACGACGCAGGTGTCGCTGGACCCGTACACCGCCCAGGTGCTGCGCCAGGACGCCTTCTCGGACCTGTCCGCGGGCAACCGGGCGCGCCGGTGGATGCGCTTCCTGCACACGGGTGAGGCACTGGGGCCGATCGGCCAGTTCCTCGCCGCCGTCGGCTGCCTGGGCGGACTCTTCCTCGTGTGGACGGGCTTCACCCTGTCCTGGCGCCGCTTCTTCCCGGGCAAACGCGCCGCCGCCGCCTCCGCCGAGGACACCGCGGGTGCCGAGCGGGTCGAACCCACCGTCTGATCGCCTCTCCCCTCCACCCGTCCTCCGAAACGCCCCGCTCCACCGACGCGCCCCTCCTGGCGCGATCGGCCGGGGTGCGCCACGAAGGACCGAACGCCCCGCACGCTCGAGGACCGAACATGTCATCCAAGAACAACACCCCTGGCATCCACGCGACGAAGGGCCTCGCGGGAGGAGTCCGCGGCAGGCTCTGGCCCCTGGGACAGGCCGCGATGGGCCTCGCCTCGGCGCTCGCGACCGGGGGCGCGCTCGCCCAGGAGTCCACGCCACCGGCGGAGACCCCACGCACCGAGAGCCCCGCCGCGCCGGCCACCCCGTCCGAGGGCACGGAGAACACCTTCGTGCTGCCCACGGTGAAGGTGCAGGAGGCGGCGGACCCGCGCGAGTACCACACCGAGCAGAGTGGCCTCGCGCGGCTGCCCCAACCGCTCCTCGACACACCGCAGTCGGTGACGGTGGTGCCCGAGAAGGTCATCGAGGAGCAGAACGCGACGACGGTGCGCGATGCGCTGCGCAACGTGTCTGGCATCACGGTGAGCGCGGGCGAAGGCGGACGCCAGGGAGACACCTTCAACCTGCGAGGCTTCTCGGCGCAGAGCGACACGTTCCGCGATGGCGTGCGGGACCTGGGCTGGTTCACGCGAGACACCTTCAACCTCGGCGGCGTGGAGGTCTTCTTCGGACCGTCGGCGGTGCTCTTCGGCCGGGGCTCGACGGGAGGCGCGGTCAACCTCACCACGAAGCGTCCGAGCAAGCGCGCCGGGAGCAGCGTGAGCCTCACGGGAGGCACGGCGCCCTCGGGCCGGCTGGAGGTGGACGTCAACAGCGTGATCAGCGAGCGCGTGCAGGCGCGCATCAACGTGCTCGGGCAGCTCGCCAACATCGCGGGCCGCGACGACGTGAGCGAGAACCGCCTGGGCTTCGCGCCGTCGCTGACGGTTGCCCTGGGACAGAACACGTCGCTGGACGTGGACTACTTCTACCAGCACGAGCGGAGCGTGCCGGACTACGGACACCCCTACTACCAGGGCGGCCCGGTGGGCATCACCTATGGCGTGGGGCGCGACGTCTTCTACGGTGTGAGGGGCGAGGACCAGGAGAGGGTGAACGCCCACGTGGCCACCGCGCGCTTCCAGCACCGCTTCGGCGAGGGGCGTGAGGGCAGCCCGCGGCTGACGAACACGCTGCGCCTGGGCGGGGTGGACCGCTTCTCCCGACCCACGTCTCCCCGAGGGCTCGTGCCGGCCATCAATCCGGAAACGATTGGCCGCGAGCGCTACCAGACGGACACGGACCACCTCTATCTCATCAACCAGACGGACCTGCGGGGCGAACTTCAGACGGGCATCGTCAAGCAGACGGCGAACATCGGGCTCGAGCTGTCACGAGAGTCGCGCGACCAGTACCGGGACAACCTGACCGCGGCGGGCGCCTCGCCGAACCTGCCCGCGGACCTGTTCGACCCGGAGCCCAGGCCGGACCTGTCCACCGTCAACCGCGTCTTCTCCGGCTCCAACGAGAGCCGCCAGTGGGACGTGGGCGTGTACGCGGCGGATCAGCTTGCCATCTCCCGCTTCGTGGAGGTGCTCGGCTCGGCGCGCGTGGACATCTTCCGCACGAGGTATTCAGCGGTGGACCGGGCGGGCGTGCGCACGAGCCTGCAGAACAAGGACACGCTCTTCAACTGGCGCGTGGGGCTCGTGCTGCACCCGCTGGACAAAACGAGCGTGTACGCCATGTACGGCACGTCCGCGAACCCGTCGGCGGAGGCCGGGGCGCTCGCCAACAACAACGCCACGCTCGAGCCGGAGACCAACCAGACGTACGAGATTGGCGCCAAGGCGGAGCTGCTCGAGTCGCGGCTGGGATTGAACGCGTCGGTGTTCCGCATCGAGAAGACGAACGCGCGCGTGGCGAACAGCGATCCCACCCAGCCGCAGCTGGTGCTCGAGGGAGCGCAGCGGGTGCAGGGCTTCAACGTGGGAGTGACGGGGCAGCTCACGAGTGCCTGGAGGGTGCTGGCCAACTACACGCACACGGACTCGGAGATCCTCGAGCACACCAACCCGTACCTGGTGGGCCAGCCACTGCCGAACACACCCAAGCGCAGCCTGTCGCTGTGGACCACGGTGAGCCTGTTGGACGGCCTGACGCTGGGTGGCGGCGCCGTGTACCAGGACGTGGCGACGGTGAACAACCCGACCTCGGCGGCGCAGAGCTACAACAAGGTGCCCAACTACTGGCGCTTCGATGCCTTCGCCAGCTACACGCTCTGGGAGCGGTTGGACCTGCAGCTCAACGTGAACAACCTCACGAACAGGTTCTTCTACGACCAGTACTACGCGGGCCAGGCCATCCCGGCCGCCGCGCGCTCGGCGTTCCTCACCGCGCGCGTGCACTTCTAGTTCCGCAAAGGGCTGGCCTCGGTATGGGGCCAGCCCAGCAGCACTGAGCACCCCTCTCCCACGAGAGCGCCACCGAAGTGGGGCAGGTTGAACCTTCATGGTACATCGCCTGCATGTGGTGCCGAGGTAGGGCACCATCAGGAGCGACATGGCCACGAAAAGCCGGGGAAGAGCACAGCAGGCCGGGCGGGTACGAGCGGGTGCGCGCAAGCAGACCCCCTCGCCGCCTCTGCCCGTGTACTTGCTGTCGTTGACCCTCGAGAACGTGCGCTGCTTCGGGCCCCCGCAGACCCTGCGGCTCTCCGATGAGCAGGGACGTCCGGCGAGGTGGACGGTGATTCTCGGCAACAACGGCATGGGCAAGACAACCCTGCTGCAGGCCCTCACGACCTTCGAACCTGAGTCGCCGCGCTCCAGTCGCGAGAACGCCTACGTTCCCAAAGCTTTCGGTCAGCCTTGGTTTCCGACTCATCAACACATGGGTGTAGCCCGTTTGGCTGTCGAAGCCATGGAGGGCGGACTCCTCGCTGGTGATGGACGAAAAGAACCTGTCCGGGTGGAATACAAATTCGAACCCGAAAGGGGATACTTTGAATGGGATGGTACCGACGAAGCCTTCCTCTTATTGGTGTGCTACGGCTACGGAGCGACCCGCCGCATGGGAGCTGGCGCATTGTCCACACCGAAAGAGGCCCAGCACAACGACAGTCTCTTCTTGGAAGATATACCCCTGAGAAACGCCGAGGAGTGGCTCCTGCAAGCGGATTATGCCGCCAGCAAGGCATTCCCCCAACACGGCGGAGCCGCTCAGAAGCGAGATCAAATCAGACGGCTTCTCATTGACCTGCTCCCGGAGGTGAGCGACCTGCGCTTCATCCCTCCCAATGAGAGAAACCTCCATGCCAGGGTAGAGGTCCAAACGCCCTACGGATGGGTCCCGATGCGCGGTTTGAGCCTTGGATACCGCACGCTCATCGCCTGGCTGGTGGACCTCGCCAGCCGCCTGTTCGAGCGTTATCCCGAGAGCCCCAACCCGCTCGCCGAACCGGCGGTGGTCCTCGTGGATGAAATCGATCTCCACCTGCATCCGACCTGGCAGCGACAGCTCATCGGCTACCTCACCGAGCGCTTCCTCGAACCCAGTTCATCGTGACCGCGCACAACCCGCTCGTCGTTCAGAGCGCCACGGATGCGAACATCGTGGTCCTGAGACGAGAGGGCGACCATGTCGTCATCGACAACGAGGTGGAATCCATCCGGGGCTGGCGGGTGGACCAGATCCTCACGAGTGACCTGTTCGGACTGGAGACGGCCCGGCCGCCCCAGATCGAGGAACTCCTCAAGGAGCGGACCGCGCTCCTCTCCAAGCCCCGGTTGACCCAGAAGGACAAAGCCAGACTGAACGAGTTGGAGTCCATGATCGGTCCTCTGCCCACGGGCGAGACGAAGACCGAGCGCGAAGCCCTCGAACTCATCCAACGCGCCGCCGAGCGCCTGAAGGATGGCCAGAGGTGATCCGCGTCCGCAAGCCAGCCGAGCCGCCCGAAGTCCTTCGGACGAAAGGAGCGCGCGCCCTGCGTGCCATGAGGGCGGCGCATTCACGCGCGCCCCAGAGCTACGAGAACGGCAAGAAGTCGTTCGAGTTCGACCCGGGTATCTATGGGCATGAGACCATCAAGGCGGCGCTTCGGAAAGCACAGCACCTCAAGTGCGCCTTCTGTGAATCGAACTTCGCCCACATCTCCTACGGGGACGTCGAGCACTTCCGCCCCAAGGCGGGGTGGCGGCAGAAGGAGAAGGAGCCACTCGGTCGACCTGGCTATTACTGGCTCGCCTACGAGTGGACGAATCTCTTCCTGTCCTGCACGCTCTGCAATCAGCAGTTCAAGAGGAACCTGTTCCCCCTGAAGACGCCCAAGCGAAGGGCTCGCAACCACAAGGACGATGTGGCAGCGGAAGACCCTCTGCTGCTCGACCCGGCGGCGGACGATCCCGAAACCTTCATCTCCTTCCGGCAAGAAGTGCCCTTCTCGGTGGGCGGCAACAAGCGAGGAGAGACGACGATCCGCACTCTGGGGCTCCAGCGGGTGGAACTGGCCGAGCAGCGAAGAAGGCACCTGAATCATGTAAAAGCGCTGCAAACCATCAGCAAGCTCCCCATCCCCGAGGCCTCGGAGGCACGGGACCAGCTCCAGAGCATGCAGCAGGACTCCAGTGAATACGCCGCGATGACCCGCGCCTTCCTGCGCTGACGTCCACAAAGAACCAAATGCAGGGAAGCACTCGTCGGAGAACTTCGGGTTCTGGCGAGGGAGATCTCCACATCCGGCACGCCCCTCAACCATTGGGTCACTCGGAACTGACGCACAGGCAGGCTCATGACCATGCGGTATTTCAAGCTCTCCGATGACATGGAAGTTCCTGGGCGCTGGCTGCTCGGAGATCCGACGGATTCACAAGGCCATGAACTCGATGACCCATGGCAGTTCACGGATGGAGTCCCTGTCCGCGTCGAGAAGCGACTCCGAATCCCCATCGTTCACCCAGGGAAACCGCTCGATTTCTCTCTTGCAGGCGTCGGTGTCACGCCCATCGTTCACGAGCGAGCCGCCAGCATCTTCGCGGAGCTGGCATCTGACGATGTACAAGTCATCCCGGTCGATATCGACGGACAGCCCGGGCCGTACAGCATCCTCGTCGCGACCCGCGCTCTCCGATGCATCGACGACCATGCATCCGCGCAGGTGCAGTACTGGAAGCCGGAGGATGGCCGACCGGATAGGGTCGGCGAGTACCGGGCCGTCCACGGACTGCGTATCGACCCGGCGAAGGTGGGCGAGGCCAGAGTGTTCCGCACCTGGGGGTGGACGGTAGCGCTCATCGTGTCCGAGGACGTCAAGGGAGCATTGGAGCGCGCGGGCATCACGGGCATGAAGTTCAAGGAGGTCACCGGCCCGAGCGCCATCACTCCTGAGCAGCGCGAACGCAACCACAAGCTCCTGGAACTGCGAGCACAGACGGACGCGGCCCGCGAAGCATTCTGGCGCACCCTGGGGAGGTTGGAGGAGGAGGTCATCATCCCCATCGTCGTCGGAGGGTGCTGGCCGGCACGACGGCAGGTCTGGCGCGTCATCCACCGCACGGAGGGACGTGCCCTGTTGGTGACCGACGGACTCTCGGACTTCTTCGTGGAGCGCGTGGAGCCATCCGTGGGTTTCGGTCTGGAACTCGCGCTGGAGACAGGCGAACCCCTTCAGGATGTCGAGAAGAGTTGGCCCCTGCTACTGTTGGAGAGGGTGAGCAACGAAGTGGCCGAACACGAGCAGTTGCGCGAAAAGCTCAAGGCGGGATTCCTATCCATGGAACTCCCCGGCAAGGACATGCCCGAACCGCTCCTGACGAAGGACGGCAGGGTGGGGGTGTTGCTGGGCATGGAATCGAGCACGCTGACAGGCCGCTTCACCCTGCCCGCCGGGGAGGTGCGGCTGGTCACCATCAAGGTGTTGATGCCGCCGGAGTTGGCGTACCTGCTGGAGCATGGAAAGCGCGGCCGGGACGAGTTGGTGCGCCGATTCAGCCAGGGAGGCGACGAACACTTGTCTCGCGCTTGGCGCCGCTCCGTGGTGTGACGGCTCACAAGTCGGGTGACTCGATACCTACCTGATCTCGGCTCTGGATGGTTCCAGTATCCGCACCGTACCCGACAGGACCCACCAAGGGCCTTGACTCGAAGGTCAAGTCCGCTTCCTATCGCGGAAAAGGAGCGGCACATGGCGGACGAGCAACACTGGACGAGCGTCAGGTTGGGACCCTTCCACCTCGGCGCGAGCCATGACGACCTGGGACCGGGTCTCGGGCGTCTCTACGAGGCGTGGCACACGGACACGGGAGCCCCGGTGCTGCTGTTGCGGCCCGGTGGGGACGTGAACTGGCAACCCGAGGGCCCCTGGCGGGTCCAGCTCCTCTTCGACCCGAACTGGTCCTCCGTCGTGGTGAAGGTGGAGCAGGCACCCGCCCCGCTCGATGTTTCGGACCGGCCAACCTCCTCGTGATGACCACCGCGGCGGTCACGCGGGTGGAGGACAATCCCCAGGTGCGGGCCCACCTCGCCGCCTCGCGCGGGGGAGGTGCGAAGCCCTCGGCGCCGCACACGGGCCGGAAGTCTGTCTTCAGGCAAGAAATGGCGCTCGCGGGTCTCGCCATGCTCTCACTGGGACTGGGCATCTGGCTGTACGTCGAGAAGCATCCCACCACTCCACCTCAGCCCACGGCCAGCCTGGATTCCGAGGTCCGCTCCCAGGAGAAGGCCGCGTTCCTGATCAAATCGGAGGAGACCGGTTCGGCCCCCATTGCTTATCCCTTGCCCGCGAAGCCCTTCCAGAATCAGGCAATCGCGCCATGCAACGCGAGGCGGGGGAAGTGGTGATCAACAATGGGTGCTGGGTGGCGCTCGAACAGCGTCCACCGTGCCTGGATGATCACGCCGAGTACAAGGGCAAGTGCTACCTGCCCGTCGCGCGAAAGGATCCTCCGCCCCAGTCGGTCCAGCCCGAAGTCGGCAAGTGAACCCCGTGGATTCAGGTTGACTCGTCAATGCCCCACACCCTTGATTGGCGGAGTCTCCCTTCCCTAAGAATGATGCCGCCTACGCGGTACTCTCGACGATAACCAAGCCGCCTCCACCACCTCTCTACACGCTTTGCACGAGCGTCAGAGAGGCGTTCAAACTGAGGCTTGCTTCCGCGATCAGGGGCTCTCGAGTGATGGCACAATGCGACTCCAGGGCAAAGCCAGTTGCTTTTGGTATTCATCTCCAGCCCCTGCCCGGTAGCCCCCTCTTCATGCCTCCTTCCAAAGAAGAGCTGATTGCCATCGTCCGTCAATATTACGATTCAAACAACGCCTTTCTCTCAACTACAGAACCGAGCCCTGAAACAAAGCGGCGTCAGGCGGTGTGGACTCAGTGGACTGAACACATGGAGCACTGGAAGGCGTTTCGGGCCAGGTTGAGAAGCGAGCTTCCAAATCATGACACCGGGGCGACATACTCAACACATGATGGAGGGCCCCGCTGCATGATTTATCCGCCGAAAGAGTCACTAGCGCCATCCTCCAATTGGATTGTGGTGGGGTGCATCAGCCTACTGGCGCCAGTCTACTTTGTGTATGGCGTAGAGTGCGACTATAACCAAGGTCATTTTCAAAACGATAGAGCCCGCTTCGAGCCGCCTCCCCCCAACATGCGCTTGCCGACCCAAGTCGTCGCCAGAACGATTGAAACCATGTTTGGCTTCAGTGCTCTTCCTTGTGAGCTGGCGGAAACGCCCGTGCCACTCTACGCCGGACTGATTGAGCCGCCCCAAACAACCCTCTTCCACACGCTTTTCACGAACGACCCAAGTAGCATTCCATAGGGCAAACTTACCTATAGAGGCTCGCCCAGCGTCCTCCGTGCGAGGACGATCAAGCCGAGTACAAGGGCAAGTGCTACCTGCCCGTGGCGCGGAAGGACCGTCCGCCCCAGTCGGCCCAACCTTGAGATCACGTCCACACGCTCGGGGACGGTTCGAGCGTGTGCCCTGGGCAAGATGCCTGCGTCAAGGGCAACACTCCTCCATTGCCCTCGCCGCGTGAGCATCAAGGCTGTCGTGCTCCCTGCTCAGCGGAGGTCTTCACAGGGCATCGCGAACGAGCACGAAGGACCAGTGGTCGCTCCCGAAGCCCGGGTTGTCGATGCTTCCCGTCACCACCAGCTGGTTCTGCGGGCCGGCGTAGCACGCGACGTTCTGCAACTGCAGCCAGCTGCCGTTCCAGGTGACGGAGCGGAGCCAGAAGCTTCCGCCGCGCGCGACCCACAGGGAGGTGCGGTCCTCGTCGCCGTTGCCACGGTCGGTGAACACCTCGGTGAAATCCCCCGTGAACACGTCCGACGTCGCGTTGTACCCGAGCGCGAACGTCGCGCTCTGGGGGGCCGCCGTGATAGCCCTGCGCCATCGCGAAGTGCGTGAAGCCAAGGGCTCCACGGGCGGTCACCGCGGACCCGATGCCCAGGACCCGCTTGCCGTCGGACCGCGAGGCATTCAGGAAGGAATCGACGCGGGTGCTGCACGCAATGGGCGCGCTCGCGTACGCAGGCGCCGCGGACAGGGCAATGGCCAGAGCAGCACCCGAGATGCTCGATACGACGTTCATGTGGACTTCCTCCAGATATGTCATCGACATGGGATGGAACCGCACTCTCACCGATGACCCACGCGCCCCCCTCGAGGACGACCCATCGACCCGTGGGTAGCGGTGGAGTGGGCGCTTCATACGTTGGCCCACGTGATGGGAGCGTAACGGACCGTGGCCTCGTGACGTTGGCCCGGGTGATGGGAGCGTGACGGACCGTGGCCGCGGATGGAGGACTGCTCGAGGGAGCAGAGGAGCGCCTCGAGCAGGTGGAGCCGCGACGAGCTGGACGCCGCCGGGCATGTGCTCCGGACTGAACCGGAGTTCTTCAGGGGAAGAGCGGCGCCGCGAGTTTCGCGGTGCGCGCACGCTGTGGGTGGTCGCCGACGGGGATTCGGGCCACTTCCTGCTCGGTCGCGTAGGAGAGGACCGACACGGTGTCGTCGCCCGCCACCGAGACAAAGCAGTAGTTGCCATCAGCGCTGGTGGTCGCCCAGTAGGTCCGCGCGCCGAGCGGGTGGATGCGGTAGCGGAGCGTCTCGCGTGAGACGATCGCCGCGTAGTTGGACATCGTTCCCGCCACGCAGAGCTTGGTCCCATCGCCGCTCATCGCGAGTCCGTGGTGGGCGGAGTCGAGGACGTACTGGTCACGGCGCAGCGCCTGGACTTCCTCGGGGACCGGCAAGTGGGCGAGCCGCGTCACGAGATCCTGCTGCAGGTCGTACTCCACGAAGCCGTGGAAGAACGACACCTGGAAGTAGAGGAACCGCTCGTCGGGGGAAAGCGCCATCGGCCGGACCGACGCACTCATGTCGGGCATGCCGAGCGCGGCGAGCTTCTGGCGCACGTTTATCCTCTTGAGGACCTGCAGCGTGCGCGCATCGACGATCTGGAGAAAGCGCTCCCCCTTGGTGCCGTCCAGGTCCGGGGTATCGAACGGCGTGTAGACGAAGCCGATGCTGGCATTGAAGATCTTGCTGCCGTCGCGGGAGTAGTTGTTCTCGTGCGGGTTGTCCCCCGCGGGGAAGGAGCCGACGATGTTCCCCGTGGCCGTGTCGATGATGTTCACGCGATTGGCCGTCGAGGCCGAGACGGCGAGCCGGGTACCATCCGGCGAGATGGCCATGTGGTCGGCGCGCTGACCGTCGACCCGCGTCCGCCACTGGATCGTTCCGGTGCCCACATGGATGGCAACGACGTCCGCGAAGCTGGGCCGCGAGACGTAGATGAGCTGCCCGTCCTTCGAGGCGAACATGTCATCCACGAACTGATCGTGGCCCTCGCCCACCTGCTCGCGGATGAGCAGGAAGTACGTCAGGCGCGCCGGGTCGAGCAGGATCTCCTGCATCCGCTCACTCTTGTCCGGAATCACGTTGATGCGCTTCAACCGCTGGTAGGTCCGCACGTCAATGACGTCGGCGGTCCCGTCCCAGTTGTTGCCGACCAACAGGACGTCGCGCATCGGTGTCTGGGCGGCGGCACTGAAAGAAATCAACATCGATACGGCGGAGAGCAACGAAACGGCTCGAGCGCACCATCGGAACAGGCTCGCGCCTACTTGCTGGGTACTCATCGTAGGACCTCTTCAGGAGGAGTCGGCGTTGCGGTCTGAACCGCAACGCCAGGGAGTTACCAAGCCACGCCGCGACATCGCCCCCACCAAAGGGAGGGGACCTTCCCAACCCGTTCTGGTCATCCACATTAAGCGGTTTTATCCACTATTGCTTGACAGTCCGGATGCTGATTTGTACTCCTTCGGGATGAATGCAAGACGCTTGAACAGGTTGCTGCTGGCAGTGTCCCTGGCGGTCAACGTGACGGGATGTGTGGAGCAGGATGAGTCCATGCAGCCGCGCCCCTCGGAACCAGCGGGCGAGGCGACACAGGCGGTCGTCTCACAGGGGATCAAGGACAAGGTCATCGCCGGTTACCAGGGCTGGTTCTCGGCCTATGGTGACGGGTCGCCGGTCGAGCGGTGGTACCACTGGTCGGGGGGGACCTACCGGTCCAACCAGGGAATGCCCGCTCCGGGTTATCAGAGCTTCGACTTGTACCCGGACGTCTCGGAGTACCCGCCCGGGTCGCTCTTCCAGACCGGCTATGCGCCGCTGGGAAACGGAGCGCCAGCGAAGCTGTTCTCCTCGTACTCGGCGGACGTCGTGAACAAGCACTTCCAGTGGATGCAGCAGTACGGCATCGACGGGGCCGCGGTGCAGCGCTTCATGACGACGGATGGGGTGTTCATGGAGCATCGCAACAGCGTCGCCACCAAGGTGAAGACCGCCGCCGAGGCGACCGGACGCCTCTTCTATATCATGTATGACATTTCCGGCATGGACGATGCCACCTTCGTCCAGATGATCAAGGACGACTGGACGAAGACGATCGTCGGCCAGCTCCAACTCACCTCGTCCCCCCGCTACGCGGTGCAGGACGGAAAACCGGTGGTGGCCATCTGGGGCGTGGGCTTCGCGGATCGGTCGAACTCCGCGGCGCGCTCCGCGGAGCTCATCGACTGGTTCCGCGCCCAGGGCACCTATGTCATTGGCGGAGTGCCGACGAACTGGCGCACCAGCAGCGGAGACTCGAAGCCGGGCTTCACCGAGGTGTACAAGAAGTTCCACATGATCTCCCCGTGGACCGTCGGGCGCTACAAGCACGACGTGGAGATCGACAGCTACATGAACACCCACGTCATTCCCGACCGCGACTACTGCGCCACCTACGGCATGGCCTACCAGCCGGTCCTGTTCCCCGGCTTCGCCTGGTACAACTGGAACGGCGGGCCGAAGAACGAGATCCCCCGGCGCGGGGGCGCGTTCCTGTGGAAGCAGGCCTTCAACATCCGCAGCGCGGGCATCCCCGCGGCCTACATCGCCATGTTCGACGAATACGACGAGGGAACGGCCATCGCGAAGGCGGCCGAGGACTCGTCGATGACGCCCACCAACCAGTACTTCCTCACGCTGAGCTCCGACGGCATCTACATCTCCTCCGACTTCTACCTGCGCCCGGCGGGCAAGGCGACGCGGATGATCGAAGGGCTCGATGCGCTCACGCCGACCGTTCCCATCCCCTACACGAACGGGCCCGTCTGGTTCCGCTCGGGCGGAGAGGAAACGGATGCCGCGCTCACGTGGAGCAACACCATCGACCCGACGGGAGGGGGAAGCGCGGGGGTGACGGGACCCGGGGGCACCGGAAGCGCCGGGTTCGGCGTCGTCTCGGGCGAACGGGCCCACGGCGGAAGCAGGGCCCTGCGCATCTCCGGGCGCGATACCGCGGCCACGGGCTCCTTCGCGTACTTCAAGGCCTACGACGTCCACATCCCGGTGCAGGCGTCGACCCAGCTGTCCTTCTGGACCTACCCCCAGAACAGCCTGTCCCAGCACGTGACAGTGGATCTCATCATGACGGACGGCACGTCCCTCCGGGACTCGGGCGCGACGGACGTCAACGGCCTCGGTATGCACCCGGGAGCCATCCGCGGCACCGTCAACACGTGGACGCAGACGAAGTCCCGGATCGGCCAGTGGCTCGCGGGCAAGACGATCGACAGGATCTTGATCGCCTACGACTACGGTCCCCTGACGGGTGACTTCGTCGGGTACGTCGACGACATCGAAATCAGCAACTAGGCCCGGATGGGTGCGAGGGCCACCTGAAGGTGTCAAACACCTCGTACAGCCCTACGCGCCGTCCGCGCGAGGGCTCAGGGCATGGTGCGCAACTCGAGGTTGTCGAACCAGATGTCACCCACGCCGCCGTCGGAGCCCTGGCCGAAGCGGACCATGACCTGCTTGCCCAGGGGAACGCCGGAGGCAGGGGCGACGAAGGTCACGCCACTGGTCAGCACCCAGTCCGCCCCCACCGTGACGCGGCCCGTGACGAGCGCCACGAAGGAGGTGGGGGTGTTGTCGATCGCGGCGTAGCCGATCTGATAGGGCACGACGCCCGTGTTGTCTCCCCCGCCCTGGGCATAGCTGCGGAAGGTGTAGCTCTTGTTGGCCTGGAAGCGCAGCCCGGGGATCAACTGACCCACCGTCTCCTGGGTGCCAGCCGAGTAGTAGCCGAAGCGGGCGCCCAGGCCCGCGTTGCCGTTGCGCGGATACTGGGCATGCCACGCCCAGGCGCCGCTGGGGCCCCAATTGGAAAGGGTGCCGTACTGGGCCGTGCTCTGCGTCTCCATGCCGCTGTTCTCGAGCAGGATGATCGTGCCGGTGTTGGGCGTGATGGTGACGGTGGCCGTCTCGGAGAGGCCGCCGCAGGTGGCGGTCACATAGTAGGTCCCCACGCTCGGCGGGGTGAGGGTGCCCAGGTTGGCGGGGTAGACCACGTAGCCGTTGGGACCCGTCACGGTGATGGTGGTGCAGCAAGAGGTGATCTGACCGGAGCCATTCTGGAACGCCCCCACGTTGATGCTCCCTCCCTGCGTCATGGAGAGGGACTGAGACCAGGGGATCGTGATGTTCGGCTGCACGCGCGACTGGATCGAGTTGTAGGGACACGTGGCCAGGCTGGCGCCCTCCTCACGGAGTCCGGTGGCGTGCTCCGACAGCTCGGGGGTGGGGCCGCAGCCAGCCAGGATCCATGCGGAGCCCAACACGGCCAGGCTCGCGCCGCGCCACGTCTGGAAGAAACTCTCTCGGTCATTGCTCATGGTTGTTGCCTTTCTTTGCCAAGGCTCCTCATGTCGGGCCTGGCGGGGAGGAAGGGGTCTGGCTATCGAAGTGCCGCGAGCAGAGCGGACAGTGGCCCAGTGTCCCCTTTTTTCCTTTTTCGCTACACACACCAGGACGCCAACCATTTACGTCAGGGCGCCAATGCTCGTCAGCGAGCCGCTCTCGCTGACCCGCCGGCGGCTGGCGCTGCCTGGGGAACACCGGCGTGGCGCTCCTGTACTCGACGGGGGTCCACCTGAGCGGCACCGGGTGGGGACCCTATTATCCCCCTTCAGGAAAGCAGACGCGGACCATCCAAAGGAGCAGCATGCCAGCGAGCACGGTATCGTTGCTGGAGTATCGTTGCTGGAGAACATCGCGGCGGCCTGCACACCTCAGACCTGGTACATCCTGGCGGAGCTGGGTTGGCGAGTGGGGCGGGGACCTCCACGCTGCCACCCACGGCCATCACGTTCTCTCCGTACATACCCACGGGCACCTACCACATCGTGCTGTTCGCCGATGAGTATGGGTCTATCCCCGAGAGCAACGAGAACAACAATGTTGGCGCCTTCCAACTGGATGTGACGGGGAGCGCGCTGGTGGCCACTGACAGTGAGGGAGGCCAGTTGGAGCCGGAGCTCCAGCTGCCGTTGGATCCCAAGACGGCGCTTTACAAGCTCGGGTCTGGCGCACCTGACAACTACGTGCGGAAGTTCGACTAGACAGCTGGATACAGACGGTGGTCGCGCTATGAAGACACGATGAGTCCAGCACGAGGAGAAGGTGTGGGGTTTGTCGGCGACTGGTCCACGCGAATCGTCACCCTCGCCCTGCCGCGTCCGAGCGTGGAGCGGATGCTCGCCCGCGAGCGGCGCCTGGGGCGAGTTCTGGAGTTGCTGCCCCAAGGGCTGACTCCCGAGGGAAGCCACCCCGTGCTGTTCTCCTTCGGCACGCTCCACCGCTCGCGCATGAGCTGGTCTTCCGCGGCCTCCTCCTCCCTGACGTACGAGGAGATGGCCGTGGTGGTGCCCTTCGTGGCCTCGCGGCGGCGGTCGGCGCGCACGGGCACGCCGCCCCCGCGGGTGTATCTGCCCCGGCTGTTCCTCAATGCCACCGTGCCCACGGTGGGGGGATGGCTGTACTGGGGCTTCAACAAGGTCCTGGCGCGCATCCGCGACACCCAGGAGGAGCCGGGGCGCTATGACGTCCGCTCGCTCGTGGCCGGGACTCCCCTGCTCTCCTTGCGGTGGGAGGCACCCACGGAGCCCTACCAGCCCGTCTCCGAGGTGCCTGCCTTCCAGGCCATGCGGGAGATCCACGAGCAGTCCCTGCTCGGCACGGTGGGTCCGCTGCTGACGTCCGCGCCGTGGACGAAGGATTGGAGCCAGGGAACCGTCCGCGGCCTGTCGGCGGAGCTGCGGCTCTCCGCTCCGTTCGTCCCCGGACTCGAGCTGGGACACCACACCTGTGCGCCGTTGAGACCGGACCACGTCCTGGGCGCCTACCAATTGCGCGTCCCCTTCGTGCTCTCCCTCCCCCGGCTGGAGCCGTGATGGCTGCCCTTGACGATTTCCGGGGGTTAATGTGCCAGACGAGCACTTCAGCCCTGGGAGCCAACTGACACATGCGAAAATCCAAGTTCGTCCTGACGGTGGTGTCCGCCGCCGCCCTACTCGCGATCGCTTGCGGTGGCGGAACCCCGCCGGGCGCTGGCCATCCTCCCGGGACGGAGCTCCCCGTGGACCCGGCCGTGCTCGCGGCACAGCCCAAAGCCTCGAACACGCCGATGGACGAGATCGTCACCCGGCAGCTGCTGCCGACGATTGAGCACCTGTTCGACCAGGTGCGCGCGCAGGGACTGGACACGGAACTGCAGGGCGTGAAGGTCTTCGCTCCGAACAGCGGCGACAAGTTCCTGCCGGGCAAGGTGGCCATCGGGTTCTCGTACCTGCTGCTCAACGCATCGCCTTCGGACGCCGGTACCAGACCTACCTCGACGGCTACCGCGCGATCTCCGACATGACGATCGACGTGACGAACGAGACCTGGGGCATCTACTACTACCTCTCGGCCCTCTGGAAGCTCAAGAAGGCGGGCTACCTCGACAGCGAGAACCCGGCCGTCAGCGCCGCCACCCTGGACAAGCTCAAGACCCGGCTCGACTGGCGCACCTTCGTCAACCCCGACTACTCGTTGATCAATCTGCCGACCAACTACTACGGCGTCGCTTTCAGCGTGGCACGTCTGCGCTATCTGCTCGGCTGGGAAGGCCCCGAGGCCAGCGAGGCCCTGCTGCAGAAGATGATCAACCACTACAAGACCTTCTCGGCCTTTGGCTTCTCGGACGAAACCGATGGCAGCGGCCGCTTCGACCGCTACAGCATCCTGCTCATCGGCGAGATCATGCAGCGGCTGATCGAGACCGACATGCAGGTCGCGCCCGAGGACCTGGCCGCGCTCGAGGGCTGGCTGCGCCAGTCGGTGGATGTCATCAAGCTGCGCCTGAACCCGGCGGGCAACGGCATCGACTACGGCCGCAGCCTGAGCGCCTACGCGGACACGTCCTTCGCCGAGGTGCTCTCGGCGGCCGCGCACATGAACGTGCTGACAGCCGAGGAAAAGGACATCGCCTACGCCTTCGCGACACGCATCACGGCGAAGTACGCCGAGTTCTGGTACGACGCCGAGACCGGGTCGCTCAACATGTGGGACAAGGGCCGCCGCACCGATGGCTACCGCGGCAAGGCGCGCATCCTGGGCGAGAACCTGAGCCTGTCGCACCAGTTGCTCTACACCAACAACCTATGGAAGCTCAGCGGCCATGCGCAGAAGCCGCCAGTGTCGACCCGCGCCTTCATCGACTACCTGGACACGTTGCCGCGCACGGCGCTCACCCGGTTCGCCGGCTTCGACGGGCAGTCAGCCACCTACGACCGCGGTCTGGTCACCTACCGCGATGGCCTGCGCATCATCAGTCTGCCGGTGGTCAACGGCGCGGCCACCTACCACCGCACCAATCCGTACTTCGCGATCCCGTATTCGTACAACATGCTCTCCGGTGTGGCCGACACGCAATGGCCGCAGTTGCAGCCGATGTTCACCCTGGCCGATACGAGCACGGGCACCCCACAGGCGCTGATTCCCGCCGCCTACCAGAAGAACCTGCGGACGCAGGAGTCCGCGGACGGCAAGGTGCTGCGGGTGAGCTACGAGCAGGACGCCATGGACCGGGTGACCGGCACCGGCAGCGGTAGCTCGCCATTCAAGGACAAACGCATCACCTCCACCACCACCTACACCTTCGAACCTGGCCAGATCACACGCGAGGACACCTACACACCCGATGGCGCCCTGAGCCTGTCGAAGATCGAGATGGAGTTCGGCTCGTTCTCCGACGGCGTGAGCACCAGCGGCGACAAGCGCTTCCGCTACGCCAGCGGCGATGTCTACGCCTTCGAGGTGGAAGGCCTGCGAGACTGCACCGTGGCCGACGTGCGCGGCGACGCGAACTACAACACGCCCGGCGGTGCGCTCAAGACCAGCATCCGCTGCTCCACGCCGGCCCAGACCTTCAGCACGCCGCTGACCATCAAGTGGATGCTGAAATACCACTCGCCCGGCGTGGCTTCGCTCGCGCCGCACTGAGTTCTCGGGCTCATGCTCGAGCGCGAAGCGATTTCACCATGGGCCCCACAGTGAAGGGCCCGAGGGCGGCCAGTGGACAGGGGGCGCGGAGGTCCTTTCTGGTTGGGAGGTGAAGGACCCCGCGCCCTCGCGGATGGTTCATGAGCGAAGGAGTGCCGGTACCATGACAGGCGGACTCAACGGGCCGCCTGCAGCGGCTTGCGCTCCTTCACGCAGACCTGGATCAGCTCGAGCACGCTCATGCTGGTGCCGCTGACGTCGAACTTGTGATCCTTGAAGTCGGGATACTGGTTCTGCAGGATGCGCCCCTCCGCGACGCAACCGTTGTACTGCTCGAGCGCCTCGTTCTTGCTCCCCTTGGACAGCAGGGACTTCGCCAGGGTGTACGCCTTCCTCGGCCCGTCCTCGAACCGGAGCTGCACGTCGACCTTCTTCTGGGGCTCCTGCAGCGACGCGGCCTTCTGGGCACACTGCGCCATCACGTCCTGGGGCCGCGTGGGCAGTCCGCCGATGAGCACGTCGATTCCAGCGAGGCCGGCGTTCTCCTTCACCATCCTGGCGCCCTCCTCCTGGCAGGCCTTCAGCTTGTCCATCGCGTTCGCGTACAGCTCCTTCTTCTTGCGCAGGTCCTTGGCGGACTCGGCCGACTCCGACGTCGCATTGGCGGCGGCCAGGGCCTCACCGGTGGTCTTCCGCAACGCCCGCGCCTGCCGCGCGAACTCGAGCGCCTCCATCAGCTTCACCATGTCGTTGCGCGCCCGCTCCGCGTACGACGCGTAGCCCGCGTCCTGCCGCTCCAGCTCCGCGCGCGTCTCGAACATCTGCATGAGCTCGTCCACGACCTTCGAGGCCGCATCGATGTCGCCGTCGGTGGAGGTCGCGGGCTTGGCGGCCTCGAGCTTCTCCTTCGCCGTGGCCAGGCGCTCGGAGAGCTGAACGCGGGCGTCCGCCGCGGCCAGCACGATCTTCCGCCGGTTGACGCGATCGGTCAGCTCCGCCATGCGCTCCTTGGACTCCTTGGCGTACAGCGCGTAGTCGCGGTCCTTCTTCACGAAGGCCACGCCGGCCTCCAGCACCACGCCGATCTGCTGGATGGCCTTCTCGGCCTCCTGGAGCTGCGCGTCCGAGGGCTTGTCCTTCTGGATCCCGGCGACCAGGGCCGTCGCGTTCTTGCGCGCCTCGTCGACCTTCGCGCGCTGCTGCTGCAGATCGACCTCGTACCGGCGCCGCTCGATGGTCAGCTTCCCATCCTTGAGCAGCTGACGCGCCTCGGCGGCGGAGGGGCTGACCGCGGGGTTCTTCGTGTGAGCCGTCTCGAGCGTCTTCTGCAGGATGACCATCGCCGTGTTGGCCTCCTCGAACTGCTCGGGGGTGACGCTGCGCCTCTCGAGGTTGCGCAGGGCCTGCGTGAAGTCGGCGCGGGCCGTATCGAGGCCGCGAACCTCGAGGGACACCTCCACCTCGGTGAGCGTGTTCTTCACCTCGGTGAGGTACTGGGCGATCGACGGGCTGGCGGCGGCCTGCGGCTCGTACTTCTCCACCAACTTGCGAACAACGAAGGCCGCGGTCTTGGCCTCGGCGAACTGCTCGGGAGTCGGCTTCCGGGCACGGAGCGCCTTGGCGGACGCGAGGAGCTCTTCCTGGGCGGGCCCCATCTCCGCCTTGACGCGCGAGACACCCGCCTGCGCCACCGACTCCTCCATCTTGCGCCGGGCCTGCGTGATCTCGGCGCGGGCCTTGTCCGCCTCCCCGCGATACGCCCTGTCGCGATCCTCGAGCGGCTTGCCCTCGTCGAGCTGCTTCTGCAGCGCCGAGATCGCCTTGTCGGTGGCCGAGAACTTCTCGTCCGACCAGGCCTTGCCCAGTTCGGCGACCGCGGCGGCCAGCGCCTTGCGGCTGTCGTCCAGGAGTCCGCGCTGCTTCTGCGCCGACTGCGCCAACCACCGGTCATCGATGGCCTTCTGGTGACGGGCGAGGGTCGCGTCGACCTCGGAGATGTACGCGGCGAACTTCTCATCCTGCTTCGTCAGGGGCCGGCTCTCGTCCGCCAGCTTCTTGAGCGCCTCGACCGAGGCCCGGGCCTCGTCCATCTCCTTTTGGCCGGGCTCCTTCCCCGAGAACTTCGTCATGCGCTCGTTCAGGGTCGCGAGCGCCTCATCCATGCGCCGGCGAGAGTCGAAGATGTGCACCTTGGCGCGGCGCCCCTCGACGTACTCGCGCTGCGTCCGGAGCTCCTTGCGCGCCGCGAGGACGGCTCGGGCGTAGTCGAGATCCGCCGTCTCGAAGCTCGCGCCCGCGTCGAGCGCGCTCTTCAGCGCTTCCACCGCCGCGAGGGCCGCGTCGAGGTCGGCATTGCTCGGCGGATCCTTCTCGATCCGTTGAACGGCCTTCGTGAGCGCGGCGCGAGCACCCTCGAGCCGCTTGGATGCCTCCGCCACGGACTTCGCGGCGGCCGCCTCGGGCGGCGCGGCGGATGCGTCGAGGGAGGCGAAGGCGAGGAACCCCATGAACACCAGCACTGAAGTACGTACCATTCCCGTCAACTTACTACAGTGAAGCGGAGGGCTCTCCAGCATAGTGCGGGAGTCCTCCAGGCAGGAGGACAGCCCGGCGGCCCCATGCGAGGCCCCTCCCCCGCCCTGCACTCTTCCTGGGGTGGCCGGGTGCTCCCCTGGGTGCTGGATCCGAGCTCACTTCCGCTCACTCAAGGGACGGTGCGACCCCGGACGTCCAGCCGCGAGGGTCTCCCCTTCGCGCTCCTGGGTGAACCCGGTGGCACTGGAGAGCTTCGAGTCCCCGTGGGGGTTGTCCGTGCGCGCCACGGACTGGGATTGCGCCCGCTCGGGCCGGCCTCGGACAGGGGATGCGTGCTTCCCGGCCGGCCCTCCGCGAGTGTCCCGCGGCTCGGCTCGAGGTGGACGGGCTCGAAGCGCTCGCCGGACTCGAGGGGCGAGAAGAGGGCCCCCATGGGCTCGGGGAGTTCCTCGCGGAGCCGGTGCAGCGTCCCCGGGCTCAGTGCCTCGGCGAGGCACCGGCAGACGACGCCCGTGAGTTCCACGGCGCGTCCGAGCGGCACCTGCATCCGGTCCGCGACACGCGCCTGGAACTCCGCGAGGTCGAAGTCCTGGCGGTCCACCCCTTCTCTCAAGCCCGCCGTCAGCGAGCCGGGAAGGTCATCCGCCACGGCCTCGATGACGGGCCAGCTCAAGCGCTCGCTCAGGACTTCGAGCACCATGTGCACGGTGTGCTCGGCCTCCTGGGTGCCAGCTTGTCCGGTGTGCTCGGCCACATCGGATAGAAGTTCCTCGTTCATCATCGCCATCCCTCCTGCGCCCACTCCGAAGATGCGCATCGACGTCCGCGAAAGCGATCAGCCCAACTCCGAGAGGAACCACCCGCTACCCAATGTCAGAGGTAGGGTGTAGCTTGTCCGCATGAATCCCGAATCCAGCGGTGCTCCCTGGCCAGCCCTTGAAGAGGCACGCCCGGCTGCCCATGCTCCAGGCATGGGCGGTAGCCAAGCGCAAGGCGACCTACGCGGACCTGGAGGCGGTCCCGCCACACCTCGTGGCGGAGCTGGTGGACGGCGAGCTGTACGCCAGCCCCAGGCCGGCCTCCCCTCACGCGCTCGCGCATAGCGCGCTGCTCGGAGTGCTCTACAACCCCTTCCATCTGGGAAGGGGAGGCCCGGGCGGATGGCTGCTCCTCTCGGAACCCGAGTTGCACCTGGGCGACGATGTGCTGGTGCCGGACCTCGCCGCCTGGCGCCGTGAGCGCATGCCGGAGATGCCCGACGTGGTGGGCTTCACCCTCGCCCCCGATTGGGCCTGTGAGGTGCTCTCCCCCTCCACGGAATCACTGGACCGGGAAAAGAAGATGAAGGTCTACGCCCGCGAGGGGGTGCGCCACCTGTGGCTGGTGGACCCGCTGCGGCGGTCCTTGGAGGTCTACGGGCTGCACGGCGAGCACTGGGAGCCGCTGGGCACGCACACCGGCCCCGCTCGCGTGCACGCCGAACCCTTCACGCCCCTCCTCCTGGAGCTGAGTGTTCTCTGGGCGCGGTGACTCCGCCCAGGGTGCCGCGAGCCCAGCCCCCGAGCCCCCACCCGCCGTATGCTCCGCGCGGACGAGGGCTCAGGGCATGGTGCACAACTCGAGGTTATCGAACCAGATGTCACCCACGCCGCCGTTGGAACCCTGGCCGAAGCGGACCATGACCCATCAGCTGGGTATGTCCACTAGAACGGGGCAGGCTCATCCCGGGTGGGTGGTAGAGTCCGCACGATGAGGCACTTCCCTAGACCTCGCGCGGGGCCGCTCCTGTTGTCCCTCTGTGTCTGGCTGGTGGGTTGTCCGAGCGAGCAGGACAAACTCCTCCGGAAGCTCCGGGAGACACGGGAGTGCAGTGGCTGTGAGTTGGTGGGGGCCCGGCTCGAGGGAGCCCAGCTCGAAGGGGCGAAGCTCGGCCAGGCCACGTTGAGGGAGGCTCAGCTCGCGGGTGCCATCCTGCGCGGTGCGGACTTGAGCGAGGCGCGGCTGACCTCGGCCAACTTGAGGCAGGCGGATCTGCGTGGGGCACGCCTCGAGAGCGCCTACCTGTTGGGCGCCCAGTTCCAGGCGGCCAACCTGGAGGGGTCGGATCTCCGCTCCGCCATCTCCCTGGAGGGCGCGGACTTCGAGGGCGCCAACCTTCAGAAGGCCCAGCTCTCGGGGTGCAGGTTCTTCGGACCCGCGGGTCCGGTCCGCCGTACCGAGCGCTCCCACTACTACTCCGTGCCCGGTGGTGGCGCGAACCTGCGGCGAGTGGACCTGCGTGGCGCGGACCTGCGGGATGCCATCCTGTCGCGCTGCGACCTGCAGGGGGCCCGTCTCCAGGGAGCCCTCCTGCACAACGTTTCGTTCCAGGGTGCGGACCTGCGCGGGGCGGACCTGACCGGCACCGACCTGCAGGACGTCAAGCTCCAGGATGCGCTCTGGGTGGACGGGACCCACTGTGGGCCCCGCTCCGTGGGGAAGTGCGTTCCCGACAAGCCCTGAAGCCCCGGGCGGAGCTTCACTTCGCCTTCTTCAAGGGCTTCTTGTGCTCAAGGCAATTGATCTGTCCTCTGAGTCCCGTCAGGACGTCGGAGTACAGGTCCTGCCGGCTGATCGAGTGGGAGACCCGCATGAAGTAGTCCAGGCTGCCGTAGGTGGGCGGCGTGGGAGGGGTTTGGGCGCCACGGGGCCCTTTGGCTTGGGCACCGGCGTGCTGGGCTGCAACACGTAGGGCTGGAAGAAGATGCCGGGCTGGGGGACGGAGACCTCCAGCTGCCCGAAGTTGCGGGCCTGGAAGATGGTCCCATAACTGTCGAGCACGGCCAGTAGATCCCAGATGATGATGAGGGGCTTGCTCAGCACCCCATTGACGGCCGCCACCATCAGCACCGCGTTCATCACCTTCCGGGTCCGCTGCACGGTGACCTGCCACTCGGCCACCATGGCGCGCAGGGGCTCGATCTGCGCCACCAGCGTGAAGAGGATGTCCATCATGTCCCGCTGTGACTTCGTCTTCGCGTAGCGGGCCTCGGCCTTCTCGAGATGATCGATGAATCGCTTGAAGGTGGGCCCCTTGCCGAACTGCTCGTAGGGATCCTTCCTGGTCACGTCCACATGAAGGATCCGGCTGGCGAAGGCCGTGTTCGCCAGCTGCGCCGCGGGAGAATTGCTCGTGTCATCGAACTCGTCGATCTGTTCGAGCAACAGCTTGTACACGAGGTTCCAGAGCCGTCCCGTCAGCTGCTGGGAATCCACCCACAAGAGGTTGATGAGCGCTTGGAGGAACGCGGCGGTATGGAGATCTTCGAAGAAGCCGGTGAGCGGATAGACATCCCCTTTGCGGCGGGCCCTGAAAGCCGCGAGCGTGGGGGTCAGGCTGTCCTTGATCTTCTTGAACTCGTCCTGGAATGTCGTGGCGAGCGGGTCGCTCAGCACCTTTCGCTGCGTGGTCATCTTCCCATTCACCTGGATGGGAACCGGGAAGGTGATGCCCTTGGTGTTGAGGGTGCGGATGACGCCGCTCGCCTTGTCGAAGAGCGCCTGCACCTGGGTCAACGCCTCGACACAGGCGTCGTAGAGCTTTCTCCCCTCGGTCTTGTCCATCAACAGCTTCAGGTCCCACTTGCCCGTCTTGTCATCATTGAGGTTCACCGACGTGGATTTCCAGGCGTTCAAGACGCTGGAGTCGAAGTGGATCTTCTTCAGCTGCTCCTCGACCTCGGAGGCCCCGGCCTGCTTGAGCAGTTCGTGCATGGGGCTGAGGGAAAAGTCGGCCACCGACCGCTGGGTGAGATCGTATTTGTTGAAGACGTTGATGATCCGGCAGTCCTTGTGGAAGACGTCGGTCTTCAACTGGTGCAGCCGCGTGAAGAACGGCGTGGACAGATAGGTGATGCTGCGGATCTTCCACTGGGCTGGCCAGTGACCCCGTTGGCGCAATTGCGTCGTCTTGCCGTGCTGTAGCAACTCACTGGCGCGCCGGGTCAATTCGTTGATGACGTTGCCGCCATGGGAGTGCCCGATGAAGTGGAAGGCGACCTCCTTGTCGAGGAAGCCATCGTAGTACGCCTTCTCGCCGCCAGCTCCACAGAGGCGGTTGGCCAGATATGCGCCCACGATGCGGCGGTTGGGCGCCGCGTTGTCTCCGCTCCACCCGTGCGCCGTGAACAGGTGGAGGTTGGTGTATTGCTCACGCAGTGCCTGAAGTTGGCTCCAGAAGGCCTCGTTCTCTTCCCAGTACCAATTCGGATCGTTGAGCCACCAGGCGACGCCAGGCGCGCGATAGCTCGCCGAGCGTGTGTCCGGTTTCATGTTGCCGGGGTCCACCGTACCGCTCACCAGCACAACGATATTGGCGACGTTGCTCATGACTTCCTCCCGGAGAGGCAGGGTTCGCATGGGGCGCGTCGTGTCTCCGTGCCAAGCGAAGAGCCAATGATAGCGGAAAAGTCTACGCCCGCGAGGGGGTGCGCCACCTGTGGCTGGTGGACCCGCTGCGGCAGTGCCTGGAGGTCTACGGGCTGCACGGCGAGCACTGGAAGCCGCTGGGCACGCACACCGGTCCCGCTCGCGTGCACGCCGAGCCCTTCACGCCCCTCCTCCTGGAGCTGAGTGTTCTCTGGGCGAGGTGACTCCGCCCGGGGTGTCGCGAGCCCGGCTCCCCGAGCCCCCGCCCGCCGTATGCTCCGAGCGGTCCAGGAAGGGAGGGCACATGGAAAAGCGCGTCTGGGGAAGCACCGGGGTGGCGGTCCCCGTCATCGGGCAGGGGACACGGCAGATGGAGGAGGATGACCCGGAGAGCGCCATCCGGGCCCTCTGGGCCGGGTTGGAGCTCGGCCTGACCCACCTCGACACCGCCGAGTTCTACGGCCAGGGCCGCGTGGAGGAGCACATCTACCACCTGGAGGAGCGAGCCATCGAGCACGCGGTCATCCCCTGGTGTGAGCAACAGGGCGTGGCCGTCGTGGCCTACAGCCCGTTCGGCAGCGGGAACTTCCCCGAGCCGGAGAGCCCGGGCGGCCCGGTGCTCGAGGCCATCGCCGATGCCCACGGTGTCACCCCCCGCCGGTGGCGCTGCGCTTCCTCGTGCGCCACCCCTCGCTCTTCGCCATCCCCAAGGCCAGCCGCGAGGCGCACGTGCGCGACAACGCCGCGGCCGCCACCCTCACCCTCTCCGCGGAGGAACTGCGCCGCATCGACGAGCGCTTCCCGCTCGGCCCCGAGCCCGCCTCCCTGCCCGTCATCTGAGCACCCCGCACGCCGCCACCGCCCACGGCGCGCTATGCTCGGGCGCCACATGGCACCCCGCATTGGCTCGCTCTGGGACTCGGTTGGAAACACGCCGCTGCTGCGCATCGGCTCGCTCTCGCGCGGCACTGGCTGCGACATCCTCGGCAAGGCCGAGTTCATGAACCCCGGCGGCAGCATCAAGGACCGCGCCGCCAAGGGGATGATCCGCCGGGCGGAAGAGGAAGGGCGGCTCGTCCCGGGCAGCACGATCATCGAAGGGACCGCCGGCAACACGGGCATCGGGCTGGGGCTGCTCGGCCGCGAGCGCGGCTACCGCGTCGCCGTCACCATGCCCGACAACCAGGTGCGCGAGAAGTACGAGTACCTGGAGGCCATGGGCGTGGAGGTCATCAAGGTCCCCGCGGTGCCCTTCTCCAATCCCTCGCACTTCTACCACCGCGCCCGCGCGCTCGCCGAGGAGCACGGCTGGGTGTGGATGAACCAGTTCGAGAACACCGCCAACGGGGATTTCCACTACGAGACCACCGGGCCCGAGCTGTGGGAGCAGTGCGAGGGCCGCGTGGACGTGCTCGTCTGCTCCGTGGGCAGCGGCGGCACCCTCTCCGGCGTGAGCCGCTACCTCAAGGAGAAGAACCCCGCCCTGCGCGTGGTGCTGGTGGATCCGCACGGCTCGGGGCTCTACTGCCAGGTGCGCGAGGGGAAGATGGAGGGCTCGGGCAGCTCCATCACCGAGGGCATCGGCATCATGCGCCTCACGGAGAACTTCCGCCGCGCGCGGGTGGACGAGGCGATGCGCCTGTCGGATCAGCACATGCTCGAGATGCTCTACCACCTGGCCCGCGAGGACGCGCTGGTGGTGGGCACCTCGGCGGCCCTCAACGTGCGCGCGGCCTACGAGGTGGCCCGGCGACACCTCGGCCAGGGGCTGCGCATCGTCACCCTGCTGTGTGATCACGGCAGCCGCTACAGCTCGAAGATCTTCAACCCGGACTTCCTCGCCTCCAGGCAGCTCGAGGTGAAGCCCCTGCCTCCTCCCGACGCCCCGGTCTGAAGACGCGTCGGGCGCTCGCGGGGAATCCCTCTCATGGGCGCTCGCCCGGATGCTGGACGGCCCACGGAGCATGAAGCCAGGGGCGGGTGAATCCCGGAGAATCGGTGGAACTGTTCAAGCTCCACCGATTCTGACAGGATGGGTGCTCGCCCCCCTGCCCACAGCTATGATGGACCCCGGTCACAAAACGTCCCCGTCCGAGATGGCGGAATCCGAGGCGGAAGCATCCAGCCCGGAGGGACGCAAGGTTCTCGTGGTCGATGACTACGACGATGCTCGGGAGATGTACGCCGAGTACCTCGAGTATCTGGGCTACGAGGTGCAGACCGCTCGCGATGGACGGGAAGCGGTCGAGCGCGCGCGCGAGTCCCATCCCGACGTCATCCTGATGGACCTGTCGCTGCCCGTGCTCAGTGGCTGGGATGCCACGCAGCAACTCAAGACCGACGAGGCGACCCGCGACATCCCCGTGATGGCGCTCACCGGCCACGTCTTCGAGCCCTCGTCGGAGCGGGCCCGGGAAGTCGGCTGTGATGCCTTCGTCACCAAGCCCGCCCTGCCCGACACGGTCGCCAGTCACATCCAGGCACTCCTGAAGAAGACGGGCAGCAAGCCACCCTCCCGGTGAACGAGTCCGCGCATCAACCCCGGGCCCTCGCCCGCGCGGCGACTGGCAACCCCCCGCCGAGGTCGATGAATACCGGCTGCTGCGCCTGCTGGGCCAGGGACGCACCGGGCGCGTCTACCTCGCCCAGGACACGCTCCTGGAGCGCACGGTCGCGGTGAAGTTCATCCCGGCGCTCGACGCGGACGCCCTGCCGCGCTTCCTCATCGAGGCGCGCGCCGCCGCGCGCATCCAGCACCCCAACGTCGCCACCCTCTACCGCGCCGGTCAGTTCGAGGGGCACCCCTACCTCGTCTCCGAGTACATCCGGGGCACGAGCCTGGACCGCCTGCCCCGCCCCCTGCCGTGGCGACGCGTGTTGGAGATCGGCGTGGGGCTGGCGCGTGGACTCGCCGCCGCCCACCGCCGCAACGTCCTGCACCGCGACATCAAGCCCGGCAACGCCATCCTCGAGGAGTCCGGCACGGTGAAGCTGCTGGACTTCGGCCGGCGAAGCTGCTCGACGGGCCCGGAGAGCCGCCGCCCGAGTCCGACGCGCCGGGGGAAGAGCTTCCCGCCCAGGCCCCGCCCGGACTCGAGCTGCCCTCGCTCACCCGGGGCGCGCTCGTGGGCACGCCCTACTTCATGTCCCCCGAGGCCTGGGCACGCGAGCCCGTCTCGGCCCGCGCGGATCTCTTCTCCCTGGGCGCGGTGCTCTACGAGCTCGCCGCCGGGCATGGCCCCTTCCGCCACGTACCGCCCCGGGAGCTGGCCCGCGCCGTCCGGGAGCAGGACGCACGCCCCCTGCACCGGCCCGCCCGGACGTGGACGCGCGCCTGGCCGCGGTGGTGGACCGCTGCCTGCGCCGGGAGCCGCTCGAGCGCTTCGCCTCCGCCGACGCGCTGCTGGAGGCACTGGAGGACGTGCGCACCGGCGACACCGCCGCGCGCGTCCCCGAGGGCAATCCCTACCGCGGCCTCAACGCCTTCCAGGAAGAGCACCGGGCGCTGTTCTTCGGCCGCCAGCGCGAGGTGCGCGCCGTGGTGGAGCGGCTGCGCGCCAGTGCCTTCGTGCTCGTCACCGGCGACTCCGGCGTGGGCAAGTCCTCGCTGTGTCTGGCGGGCATCGTGCCGCGCGTCGTCGAGGGCGCGCTGGAGGATGGCTACACCGGCGCCCGGCGCGGATGGTGCCCGGACGCCGCCCCATCTCCCTGCTGGCCGCCGCGCTCGCTCCGCATTTTCCCCTCGAGGAGGCGCACATCGAGCAGCTCGCCCGCGAGGAGCCCACCGCGCTGGTGCGGGCCCTGCGCGCCTCGCTCGGGGAGAACACCCGCCAGGGCCTCCTGCTGCACGTGGATCAGCTCGAGGAGCTGGTGACGCTCAGCGAGCCCGGGGAGGCGCTGCTGCTCGCGGAGCTGCTCGCGCAGTTCGCCTCGGGCGTGGCCGGGGTGCGCCTGCTCGCCACGGTGCGCAGTGACTTCCTCACCCGGCTGGGCGTGCTGCCCGGCCTGGGCGAGGCGCTCTCGCGGGCCCTCTACCTGCTGCGCCCCCTGGGCCGCGCCGAGGTGCGCGAGGTGGTGACGGGCCCCGCCCGCCTCAAGGGCGCGCGCTTCGAGTCCGAGGCCCTCATCGACGAGTTGGTGGACTCCACCCTGAGCGCCGAGGGTGGACTGCCGCTGCTCCAGTTCACCCTGGCGGAGCTGTGGGAGGCGCGGGACACGGCCCGGGGCCTCATCCCCGCCTCGGCGCTGGAGGCGCTGGGGGGCGTGAGTGGGGCGCTCGCGCGCTACGCCGACGGCATCATCGCCCAGTTGCTGCCAGACCAGCAGGTGGCGGCGCGGCGGCTGCTCATGCGGCTCGTCACGGTGGACAACACCCGCGCCCGCCGCTCCGAGGCCGAGCTGCTGGGCCAGGAGCCCGCCGCGCCCGCCGCGCTGGAGGCCCTCATCCGCGCGCGGCTGGTGGTGGCCCGCCGCTCCGAGGAAGGCACCTCCTTCGACATCGCCCACGAGGCGCTGCTCACCGGTTGGCCCACGCTCGCCCAGTGGCTCGCCGAGGCCCACGAGGCGCGCCAGCTCCACGCCCGGCTCGAGCGCGCCGCCTCCGAGTGGGAGCGCTTGGGCCGTCCCCGCGAGGCCCTGTGGGGCGCCCGGCACCTCGCCGAGCTCCAGGCCCACCCCCAGGAGGCGCTGTCCGCCCGCGAGACGGCCTTCCTCGAGGCGTCGCGCGGGGCCCTGCGCCGGGGCAAGCTGCTCACGCGCGCCCTGGCGGTGGGCTTCGTCGCCTCCCTGGCGCTCGTTTACGCGGGGCTGCGGGTGAACGCCTGGTACACGCTGGAGCGCCAGGTGCGCGCGCGTCTGACCGAGGCCCGCCCCCTGCTGGAACACGCCCGCGAGCAACAGCGCGCCCTGGAGCGCACCCGGTCGGAGGCCTTCGCCCTCTTCGACACGGGCAAGCTGGAGGACGCCTCGGCGCGCTGGGCCGAGGCGCTGCGGCTGTCGCGCGACACGGAGCGGGACTACCTGCACGCCAGCGAGGCGATGGAGAAGGCCCTGGTGCTGGCGCCGGATCGGGAGGAGGTGCGCGAGTCCTTCGCCGACGTGCTCGCCGAGCGCGCGCTGCTCGCCGAGCGCGCCTTCCACCCCGGAGACCGAGACGAGCTGCTGCAACGGCTGAGCCTCTACGACACCTCGGGCACCCGGATGGCGCGCTGGAACACGCCCATGCGCCTGAGCGTGCGCACCCGGCCCGCGGGGGCCACGGTGACGCTGGCCCGATACACGCTCGTGGACGACCAGTACGTCCCCGCCCCGGTGCCCATCCCCGGCCCCACACCGCTCGAGGGCCTGTCCCTGGAACGGGGCTCGTGGCTGGTGGAGGTGAGCGCGCCCGGCCATGTCCCGGTGCGCTACCCGCTGCGCGCCGAGCCGGGCACGGAGCGCGTCCTGGAGCTGGTGCTCCCCGAGGAGCGCCAGGTGCCCCCAGGCTTCGTCTACGTGCCCCGGGGCACCTTCCTCTTCGGCACCGCCGAGCAGGAGAGCATCCGACGCTTCTTCAACGCCACGCCGCTGCACCCGGTGGAGACGGGCCCCTACCTCATCTCCCGCACCGAGGTGACCTATGGCGAGTACCTCGAGTGGCTGGAGACACTGCCGCCCGAGCGCTTCGCCCGCCATGTGCCCCATGGGGCCTCGGCGACGTCGGTGAACGCCGAGGTGAAGCTGACGCGCTCGCCCGAGGGCCGGTGGAGCCTGCGCATCATGCCCAACGTGGTGGCCTACGAGGCGAAGGAGGGCGAGCCCATCCGCTACACCTCGCGCCCGCGCGACGTGGAGCAGGACTGGCGGCGCATGCCGGTGGGGGCCATCGACTACGAGGATGCCCGGGCCTACGCCGCCTGGGTGGCGAGCACCGGCCGGGTGCCCGGGGCGCGGTTGTGCACCGAATGGGAGTGGGAGCGCGCCGCCCGGGGCGCCGACGAGCGCGAGTTCCCCCAGGGCGACGTGCTCCTGCCGCACCAGGCCAACTTCGACGAGACCTACGGCAAGGTGGGCGCCAACTTCGGCCCGGACGAGGTGGGCCGTCATCCCGGCTCGCGCAGCCCTTCGGGCTGGACGATATGTCGGGCAATGTCTGGGAATGGGCCGACTCGGTGCTGACGCCCGGCCGGCCGGTGGCTCGCGGAGGGAGCTACTACTACGCCTCCAGCACCGCCCGGATCACCAACCGCGAGTCCCCCGAGCCCAACTTCAGGGATTTGAGCGTGGGCCTGCGTCTGTGCGCGTCGGCTCCACCCGGAGTGCAATGACAGCCATCAGACAATCGCGGCGTCCAATCGGCGACGCCTCACTTGTCGTTGAGTCCACGGATGGCTTCCCTATTGCCCGTCCATTGGACACTCCCTCCCTCCTCCCGAGGACATTCATGCGTTCCCTCCCGACCTCCTCCTGGCTCCTTGGAGCCATGCTGCTGGGCGCCTGCGCGGGCCCCATCGAGCCCGACAGCAACCCGGACGCCGAGCTGGCCATCGCCGCGGATCCGCTCCAGGCGGAGAACGGGGGCAACCTCAACGGGGGCAACCTCAACGGCGGCAACCTCAACGGCAACGACCTGTCCAACTTCGTCGTCAGCGTGAACTTCAATCCGGCGCGCAAGAACGGCTACAGGGTGGACAACGTGTGGCTCCAGGGCACCACCTTCTATGGCTATGAGGATGGCCACGTCATCCGCGACCGGGAGTTTCTCGGCGTGGAATTCCAGGGCAACCTGGGTGACGGCGCGGGCGGCACCGTGCGCATGCGCATCTCCGCGATGAACCGGGCGCCGGCGCCCAACACGGACCTCACGCTCTACAGCGTGCAGTACTTCGACCCCACGGACCTCGGCTGGAAGCCGGCCTGCCGCGACGCCGCGGGCACCGTCGTGCAAGCCATTCCCACCGCGGGCGTGTGGAACTACCAGCAGGACGTGCCCGGCGGCGGCTCGAAGTACAGCGACCCCGAGCGCTTCACCTTCGCCTGTCTGGGCGGCGCCATCGCCAAGTGCACGCTGTGGGGCTACCGGCCCTGGGCCAGCTACAACGGCACCCCGCTCGAGCAGTACCACCAGGCCTGCACGCGCCTGGTGCGCGCGGACTACTGCGGCAATGGCAAGACGTACACGGTCCCCGGCAACCGCATCAACCTCTACGATCCCCTCGGCATCCAGCAGGACACCGAGGGCTGGTTCTTCGAGGCGGCGTGGGACGTGAACGGCGCGAAGTGCTTCTACGCGCTCAACCGCACCCACTCGTCGCTGCCCTGCTTCAGCTCGCGTCAGGACCTGCTGTGCGGTCTGGACCTGGGCTCGAGCAACATGGGCATGCTGCTGGCCAACGAGACGCCCGGTACCCTGGGCATGGATCCGGGCTGGTAGCCCGCCGGGACCCGGACGCGCTCAATCACAGTCGTACTTGAAGTCGCGGCGCACGGGGCCGTCGTCCAGCCCCGGCATCCCCGAGTACTCCTCGTGCACGAGCCGTCCCTGGTCATCGCGCTCGTGGGTGCGCCGGGCATCCACGACGCCATCCTCGTTGCCATCCCACTCGTCGAGCCAGACGATCTTCGTGCCACAGAGGTACGTGAGCCGGCGGGTGGTGCGCACTTTGGTGGTCACCCACGGAGCGTTGGGCTCATCCACGATCCTCTTGGTATCCTTGCCGAACCGCTCGAGCAGCAGCAGGCCCGAGGCGTCGTAGTAGGAAGTCTTGACGAACTCGTGCCCATAGGACTCCCTGCCCTCCTTCTCCCAGAGCCGGAACTGACGGCCGGCCGAGTCGTGGGAGTAGACGGTGTGCGACATCCCCCCGGGGCCGTCCACCGATTCCTCCACGAGGTAGCCGCGGTCATCGTATTGGCTCTTAAATTCGGTGGACGAAAACTCCCCAATGGCCTCGTGCAGCTTGCCATTGGGCCAGTAGGTGTAGGTCTCGCATTTTTCGACGTTACGATTGCAACGGGGCTTGCTGTCGATGGCCACCAACTGCCCCGCCGCGTTGTAGCGGTAGAAGATGGGCGTGTTGCGGTCGCTCACGGGCAGGCGGTCGATGCGCACGAGCCGGCCGTCCTTCTCACGGACGTACTGGTACACCCGGGTCTCATAGGCGTCCGTATCGGTGCGCTTCTGGAGCCTGCCCTCGGCGTCGTAGACCCACTCGATCTGATTCCAGTAACCCCTCGGCCCGAAAGACTCGATGCGGCGGAACGTCTCGCGGCCGTTCTCCCAGGTGTGCCGCTCGAGTGAGTCCCCTCGTCCATCGGGCTGGTTGGAGATGCGCAACTCCAGGAGGCGGCTGTCGGCGTCGTAGCGGGCCACCTCGCGGTGGCCGTCCTGGAAGACCGAGGTGCCTTCGCAGGCCGTGGCGCGCTTGGGTGGAACGCGCCCCGTCCACGGCACGCAGGCCACGGGCTTCAGGGTGGGCTCGCCCTCCAGGCCCGCCTTCACGGGCGGGACATCGCCCGGCGGCGGAGGCAGGGGCTGAACCTGGGGCACGGTGGGCCGCGGCGAGGGCGTCTCTGGAGTGTCCGACGGCGTCTCGCCCGTGGGAGGCGGAGGGTTGTTCGGCGTGGGCTCGGAGGGGACGGGCGTGTCCTGCCCGGGAGGCAGTTCCTCGCGCGTCGTTCCACAGCCCACGAGCAGCACACACAATCCCCAACTCAACACTCCCTTGTACCCGCGCATCACTGTCCCCCCTCGTTTGACTGACAGGGGACCAACGTGCGCACTCCGGGAGCAAGCGCCAGGAGCCGGAGGAACGCTTGCCGGTGGACGAGCACGGAACTCTAGTGAGGAACAGAGCATGAGCGGATTGAAGGATCTTCGAGTCAAGAACGGCGACCTCTATGCCCCACGAGGGGCGTTGATTTCGCCCTGCATTGGGAACAGCATCCCGCGCATGCGCTCGCTCATGACCGCCCCGCTGTCGCGCTTCCTGCTCGTGGGGCTCGCGGTGCTGTTCGCCCTGGATGGCCTCCACCTCGTGGTGACGTTGCTGGGCGGGGCGGACGACAACGCGCTCGATGTCGCGCTGCATGTGGGCGCGGTCGGACTGGCGCTCGGACTGCTCGGGGTCGCGCTCGCGCTCGCCTGGAAGCGCGAGGGCGTCTTCGGCTTCTCGTGGGCCCTGTCTCTGGGCTTGCTGCTGGGACCCGCGCTGTACGCGGCGGCCCTATGGGCGGAGAAGCACCCGGAGCGCGTTCCAGGCCGGTGGATGCTCGCGCCCTTCGTGGGCTCGGTGGGTTACGTGCTGGGTGGCCTCGCGGCGCTGGCCGGCCCTGGCCGTACCTCGCGAGCGCCGTCCTCGCGGGAGTGTGCCTCATGAGAAGTCCGCGCCGGGCTGGAGCCGTCCAGGCCCTGGTGCTCGTCAGCGCCCTGGCCGTGTGCGTCTGGGGGCAAGGCGTCGCGGACTTCATCGCGGACTGAGAGCGGGCTCAGAACCTGTTCCGGGAGGGTAGGCCGCGTACGCGTACTACGGGATGATTTCTGGATCGCTTGTAAAAAGCGCATGGAAGAGCGTGGTTTCTGGGGGCTCTCGCGCTCCGGCGAAGAGAGGCACGGGCGTTTCCGCGATCTCCCGAGGAACCGCGCTGAAACCGAATGTGGTTTCAATCATCCTGGCGACGACCTGAGCCGGGAAAGCCATGCTGGGTGGAGGTTGCTCGAAGCTCGCTTTATGACCCGGCAACCCATCATCGAGGAAACCACACTCCACACCGTACACGAAATAAACAGGCGCCAAGATACTCACACAGCCCACGACAATCCAATCAGACGCAAGCGCCCTCGAACTCCTTGGCGAATAAACCATACAGCGAGGACCACCATCATGCGTTGAATACGTCTCCCCGGTATTGTAATCGGGAAGCTCGTTTCTCAATCTGGCCCTGAACGCCTTCCAGGGGCCCATGTTCCCGATCCATTGCGCCCATAACGCGTGACGCCGATTTGATTCAGGGCTCACCTCTGTCGTGAAAAGAAAGTGGTTGCTGGACTCATAGTAGTTCCGAACGATGGCGAGCAGTTCTTCGCTTGAGGGGATCATGAAAGGCCCAGTCACTCAGTATCCGGGAGCGGGAATGCCAAAAACAACGGGGGTCGTTCCGGGGGCACAGGTCGACATGACTCGCGAGCCAGCGATGGCAGCATTGAGCCTCAAGCCGTATGCCTTTCTCACACTCATGCATAGCGTGTAGAGGGGTGGAGGGGGCGGCTTGGTTACCGCCGAGAGCACTGCGTATGCGGCATCGTTGGCACAGTCCGCCGAGATTCGCTGGGCAAGGGCAGTGGATATAGGGCCGTTTTCGCTGTTTTCGATTGGCATCTCGACGCCAAGAATGCAGATGTATGGCTCTCCTGTGTTTCCGTTGGCAATCCGCGCATGAACACATGCCGCGCGCCATCCGCCCTCGCCGGGCTCTGTGTGTGGTACAATCGTGGTGAACTGGAAGTGCATGGGTTGGATCCGGCCTGTCACGGCTGACACACAACCCGGAGACAGCACGCCCAACGTCAGAAGCGCAGCCAGTTGAACAAGTCGTCCAGGCGTGACCGCTGCACCGGCGACAACGCACCAATGGTTCGTCTTGAATGCAACAAAGGCATTAGTGGCGACCTCTTTTGTCAGAAGAAGCAAAGCCATTTCTCGTCCCCCTCGATGTCGTCCCTCAGGGTGGCTGCGAAGTATCGAGCGCGTGAAAGCATCGCATCACCACCACTGCGCGCCCGGATTGGCGGGACATCAGACCACAGCTCGCACGAGCCGTGCCTCATGGAGGCGTCCCAGGCGGGAAGCCACCTCGTAGCACCTGCCCCATCCGCTGTCCCGCGCTCCTCGTTCGCCATGCTCGGCTCCTTCGTGGCCCTATGCAACAGGCGACGGAGCCTATACCCATACCCTTGGAGCCAAGGGGGCGGCCCTCGAAGGTTCGGTCCCGTCTCGGACATCATCTCCCCGGCATGGAAGAAAGCGACCCGGCGAGCGCCCGCATCCGCGTCCACACCCGCTCTGCTAACCTCGCGGCCCCGCTCACCACCGCTCCCCCATGCGCTGCCCGGTCTGCCACCGCCGCCTCGCCCCCGGCTCCGCCTGTCCCCTCCACGCGGAGCGGCCCCGGCTCCCCCTCGAGGAGCCCGAGCCCCTCGCGCCGCCCCAGGTGCCCGGACTCCCGCTCCTCGCGCCCCTGGGCGCCGGAGGCTTCTCCCAGGTCTTCTCCGCCCGCCGGGAACAGGACGGCGCCGAGGTGGCCGTGAAGGTGGCCCTCGGCCCCTCCGCCTCGCCCCGCTTCGCCCACGAGGCCGCCGCCCTGCGCCGCGTGGGGCCCCCCACCGTCCCCGCCCTCCTGGGTCAAGGCGAGCTGCCCGGAGGCCGGGCCTTCCTCGTGCTCGAACGTCTGCGGGGACAGACGCTCGCCGCCTGGATGGCCGCGCTCCCCGGCTCCGGCGCCGCCTCGCTCCCCCACGTGCGCGAGCTGCTCTCCGGCCTGTGCTCCGCCCTGGAGCACGTCCACGGCGTGGGGCTCGTCCACCGCGACCTCAAGCCCGAGAACCTCTTCCTGCGCGAGGGCGGCGCGCTCAGCCTCCTCGACTTCGGCCTCGCGCGCTTCCTCGACACCCCGGACGCCAGGGAGTCCGAGCCCTCCATCCACCTCACCCGCACCGGCGAGCGGCTCGGCACCCCCTTCTACATGTCGCCCGAGCAGTGCCTCGCCTCGCCCGGCGTGGACGCGCGCGCGGACCTCTACGCGCTCGGCGTCCTCCTCTTCGAGCTGCTCACCGGCGCTCCGCCCTTCACCGGCGGGCCGGACGAGGTGCGGCGGGGCCATGTGAGCCTGCGCCCGCCCCTCGCCTCCGAGCGCGCCGCCCTGCCCCGGGCCCTCGACGACGTCCTCCTGCGCTGCCTCGTCAAGGAGCCCGCGGAGCGCTTCGCCTCGGCCTCCGCGCTGCTCGCCGCCTTCGACGCCGCGTGCCTCACCGCGTCCGCCACGCCCACCGCGCCCGAGCTTCCCCGGAGCCCCACGCCCTCCCAGGGGATACGGCCCGTGGCCCTGCTCGGCGTGGCCGGAGACGTGGAGGCCCCTTGGCTCGCCGCGGCCGTCGCCCCCGAGGGTGGGCTGCTCGCGCGCGTCCTCCCGAACCGCTCCCTCGTCGCCTTCCCCGAGCACCCCTCGGCCGAGGCGGGACTGCGCGCCGCCCTGCGCGCCGCGCGCCCCTCTCCCGCGAGCCCGGCGTGTCCACCGTGCTCCACCTCGCCCCGCTGCGCGTGCGTCCCGGGGCCTCGCAGCTGCGGCTCGCCGGCGAGGCCCTGGACGCACCCGACACCTGGTGGCCCCGCGAGGGCCTCACCCCCGAGGCCGCGCTCGTGCTCGGCGAGGGCGCCACCGCTCCCGGCCCGGAAGACACCGCCCCCGAGGCCGAGCCCCCACCCCTGTTCGGCCGTGATGCGCTGCTCGACACCCTGTGCGCGGACGCGGCGCGCGCCTTCTCCGGCCCGGGCCCGGGGCTGACCGTGCTCACCGGCGAGCCGGGACTCGGCAAGACGCGCGTGCTCGACGCGCTCGCCACGCGGCTGGAAGCACGGCCCGGCGTGCGCGTGGTGCGCCTCGCCGCGCCCCCACCCGATTCGGCGCCAGGGGATGCCCTGCTCCACGCGCTGTGGGACGCCCTCGCCTCCCCCTGCCCTTTCCCGCTCCCACCCGGCGCCAGGCGCTCGCCCGCGCCGTGGCCGAGGCCGTGCGCCAGTCCGCCGCCCGGGGGCCGCTGGCCCTGCTGCTGGACGACGCACACCAGGCGGACCCCACCACCCTGGACGCGCTGGAGGTGGCCACGCTCGCCGCGCCGGACGTGCCCCTGTGGGTGTGCGCCGCCGCCCGTCCCGAGCTGCGCGGCCTGCGTCCGCTGCTGGGCGAGCGCGCCGGGCACCTCGCGCACCAGGCCCTGCCGCCGCTCGCGCCCGAGGCCCAGCGCGCGCTCCTGCGCCACCTGCTGCGCCCCGCCGAGTTCATCCCCGAGCCGGTGCTCGCCCGTCTGGAGCAACTGACGCAAGGCGTGCCCCTGTCCCTGGTGGAGGTGGCGCGGGCGCTGCGCACCTCGGGCGCGCTGCGCGCCACGGCGGACGGCGAGGGCTACGTGGCCGCGGACGAGCTGCTCCACGTCTCGGTGACGCCCCTCTTCGAGCGGCTCGCGGCGCGCGCGCTGGCGGTGCTGCCCGAGGTGCACCAGGGGCTGGCGCGGCTGTGCGCGGTGCTCGGCCAGGAGGTGACGGTGGCGCGGGTGGACGCGGCCCAGCGCCACCTGGAGAAGAAGGAGGACACCGCGCGCATGGCGGGCCTGGACGCGGGCACGGGGCTCGCGCGGTTGGAGCGCGCGGGCCTGCTGCGCGCGGTGGGGCCCGGGCGCTACGTCTTCCGTCAGCCCCAGTTGCGCGAGGCGCTCGAGCGGGCGCTGCCCCCCACCGGCGCCGGGCCCTGCACCGGCGGCCCTGCGCGCGCTCCCGGAGGGGGACACGGAGCCGCGCTCGCGCGCACGCCATGCCGCGGCCAGTGGCGCGCACGAGGAAGCCTTCGCCGCCTGGTTCGCGCTCGGTGAGGCCGCGCGGCGCGCCCACCGTCACGTGGAGGCCGAGCAGGACTACACCCACGCGCTCGCGCAGTTGCCCGAGGGAGACCGGGAGCGCCGGGCGCGGGTGCTGGCCGGCCGGGGCCGGGTGCGCTACCGCACCCACCGCTTCCACGAGGCGCTGGCGGACCTGGGACAGGCGCGCGCGCTGGCCCGGGCCCTGGGCAACACCGCCCTGGAGGTGGACCTGCTCCTGGAGGAGGCCACGCTCGTGGACTGGCTGGAGGACGCCGAGGGCTCGGCGGCGCGCACCCACGAGGCGTTGGAGAAGGCCGAGGCGCTGGATGACCCACGGCTGTCGGTGCGCTGCTCGCTGGCGCGCGCGCGGCAGTCCTGGCGGGAGGGGACTGGGCGCGCGCCACGCGGCTGCTCACCGCCACGGTGGAGGCGGCCACGCTCGCGCGGGACACGGAGACGCGCATCATCGCGTTGATGATGCAGGGCACGGGGCTCGCGCTCGACGGGCAGGAGGCCCCGGCCGCGGCGGCCTTCGACGAGGCGCTCGCGCTGAGCCAGCGGGAGGACGCGCTGCACCGGGCCGCGACCCTCATCAACCGCACCTTCCTGTGGCGCCTGCGTGGGGACCTCCAGGGCACCGAGAGCGACTTGCGCGAGGCCATCGCCCTGGGGCGCGAGCTGGGGCATGCGCAGGTGGAGCGCTGGAGCGTGGGGCAGCTCGCCGAGTGCCTGCACTGGATGGGGCGCGACGCGGAGGCGCTGGGGCTCGCGCGGCGGGCGCACGAGTTGGGAGTGCGCTTCTTCGGGGCGCACCCGGTGGCGGTGGACGCGGTGTTGCTCGCGCGCGTGGCGCTGGCGCTGGGGGACGCGCGGGAGGCGCGCGCGCTGCTCGATTGGCTCGACACCCACTGCGCGCCGGAGCGGACCCCGCCCAACACGCGGGCCCTCTGGCGACTGGTGGCGCTGCGCGTGGCGGAGGTGGAATCCGGCACCCGTGACACCTCCGCCTGGCGCGCGCTCGCGGACGAGGCCGCGCCGGACACCTCGGGCGATGAGCTCACGGAGGTGCTGCACCAGGCCGCCGTGGCCGCGTGGGGGACCGGCGCCTGGGACGAGGCCCGGCAGTGGCTCGTCCGCGCGCGCGACACCGCCCGAGCCTCCCCCCTGTGGCGCTCGCGGCTGGACGCCCTCGCTGTGGACTGGGAGGCAACACCCCCGCCCGGGCCCCGTGGTCTCCCCGGCAACAACCCTTCCCCCCTTCCCCTTTCTCGCGGGTGAACCCCCCGGCCCTCCGGCTGGTCCACCTCCTGCATCCGAGACCGAGCATGAATTTCTCGCGAGTCCCATCCTTCCAGAAGCCCCTGTCCTTCCCGCTCCGGGCCCTCCTCCTGGGAGTGGCGTTGTCGAGCGGGGCCACGGGTTGTCAGCCGGAGCAGGACAGCGCGTGGGGAGGAGCAGACGCGCACCGGGGAGCACTCGCTGCGGGTGGCCAATTCGCTCACCACCCAGGCGCTGGTGCTCAACGCCATCACCACCAACCCCACGGCGAGCGCGATGCTCATCGGCGGCGGCCTGCAGAACATGTTCTACCCGACGGGGGGGATCTACGCCTCGCTGCAGCGGCAGCTCCTGGACCCGGATGCCCAGCAGGTCATGTCCTACCTGGTGAGCTGCGCGCTGGACGCGAGCAGCCAGGTTGCGTGGATGGATCCCACCTCGGGCACTCCGCGCACCTGGAAGGGCAAGCTCGGGCTGTGTCCCGAGTGGAAGACCGGAGCCCCCAGCGCGGAGTGCAAGAACCGGGTGTCGGCCTGTCTGCTCGCGCGCAACAACGCCCTGGGCCGCCGCGTGGAGTTGTCGCTGCGGGGAGAGGATCCCTCGCGGCCCAGCCTCTTCTCACTGGAGGGGGTGACGCTGCCGGTGGAGTACGATCCGAACACGGATGCGCCGGTGCCCAGCTTCACCCCCTGCTCGACGCCGAGCACCGTGACGACGCGCGATTGTGGCTGGAAGGGGGACGGCATCGGGCGGTGCGTGCCGGGGCAGACCGTGCGGCTGGGAGCGGGCGCGCGGGCGCCGGACCAGTGCGGCACGGGCGCGGTGTTGGGCTCGGCGAGCGGCGCCCCGATGATGCTGCGCGCCTGCGAGGGCATCACCGGGTGCGATGACGGGAGCGCGCGGCGTCTGGCGCACGGCGTGGGCTCGTGCGGTACGAACCAGCCGTCGATGAGCTTCACCTGTCCGGCCTCGGGCGTCTTCAGCGTGATGAGCCAGGCGGCCGACAGCACGCAGACGGGCGCGGTGTCGGTGCAGGAGGAGACGGGCACGCCAGCGGCCACGCACCATCCCCTCTCGGAGGCCGAGGTGTTCTCCGTGCGCGAGGGGGCCTACTTCGGCAACATCTTCGAGCCGACGGCCCTCGGGGCGAAGGTGTACGTCGACGAGGCCGGGAAGATCCAGGGCAAGCAGCAGGTCATCCGGGGCTCGGTGTACCGCAAGATGTACTCGTGCCAGGCGGCGGGCTGGAGCAACGCGGCGGCCTACGCGGCGAACCGGCTGTGCGCGCTGCCCTCGAGCGGGGCCAACTGCGCGGCGATCCCCACGGGCACCTGCGTGAACCCGACGGCCCCCTCCTATCCGGGCTCCCGATGCGAGCTCTCGGACGGGCCGGTGGTGGGGGGGACATGGACTTCGAGAAGTGCCGCGACTCGACGACGGGCGCGACGTGGAACGAGCCCATCACCGTGTTCCTGCACGACGCGTGCGCCCTGATGTCCAAGGCCCCCGATGCCTGCCGGATGAACGGCCAGTAGTAGAGGGGAGACACGGCCATGACCCACAAGCGGGACGACGCCTATCCCTGGCCGGACGCCGCCGAGCCGAGCGCCCAATCCCTGTATGGAGAGGAATTGTCACCGGGGGCGCTCGTGGGGGGCTCGGTGGTCGAGGGGGTGCGCTATCGGGGCAGTGCGGCGACGCTCTACCGGGCCCGGGCGGCGCGAACGGGAGAGCCCGTGGCGCTCAAGGTGCTGCACCTCCAGTTCGCCACCGCGCGGGGCGCCCTGCGCCGCTTCCAGCAGGAGGGGGAGACGCTGCGCAGGCTGCGCCATCCCCACATCGTGGACGTGATGGAGCACGGCACGCTGCCGGATGGACGGCCCTTCATCGCCATGGAGTGGCTGGAGGAGGGACCCGGCGGCGGAGCTGGCGGCGCGAGGCCCCCTGTCGGCGAGGGAGGCGTTGGAGGTGCTGGAGCAGGTGGGCTCGGCGCTGCGGGCGGCGCACGGGGCGGGCGTGGTGCACCGGGACCTGAAGGCGCAGAACGTGGTGGTGGGAGCGGGGACGGCGGGCCCGCACGTGAAGCTGGTGGACTTCGGGGTGGCGAAGCTGCTGGCGCCGGAGGACGCGGGCACGGGCGCGACGAGCACGGGGCTGGTGCTGGGCACGCCCTTGTCCATGGCGCCGGAGCAGATCCGCGGCGAGACACCCGACGCGCGCACGGACCTCTATGGGCTGGGGGTGCTGCTGTACCAGCTCGTCACCGGACAGCCGCCCTTCCTGGGCCCCACGCAGGTGGAGCTGGAGGAGCAGCACCTGCACGCGCCGGTGCCGAGGGCGAGTGAGCGGGCGCCGGTGCCGGTGGGGCTGGACGCGGTGGTGGCGCGGTGCATGGAGAAGCAGCGGGAGGCGCGCTACCCGGGGGTGGACGCGGTGCTGGAGGACTTGCGGCGGGTGGTGCGGGGCGAGGGCGCGGGCCGCATCCGGCAGGTACGAGCGCTGGGGCTGTACGTGGAGGCGCGGCCGTGGGGACGGGTGGACGACAGCACCCTGGACACGGTGGACGCGCGGCTGGAGGGCGTGCGCGCGAGGATGGATGCACAGGGGCTGACGGTGATGGTGGAAGGCAGCGGCTTCCTGTTGGGGGTGGCGCCGCTGCCGGAGGAGCCCGAGGCGGAGCGGGAGTTCCGGCGGCGGGTGTTGGAGATGGCGTTGACGTTGGCGGAGGAGCCCGGGGCACGGGCGGAGGAGGCGCGGGTGTCCCTGGAGCCCACGCTTCACGTGGACCGGCGACGCTGCGCTCGGATGGAGTGGGAGGAACGGGCCTGGGCGGTGGCCGGTTGATGCGCCTGTCGGCCTGGACGGGGGAACACCCGGGGCGGGGCGTGCTGGTGACGAGGGAGGCGCTGACGGGTCTGGAGACGGGCCTGCACTCCCGGCCCCTCACCAGCGGCGCGCAGCTGAGTCACGTCTGGCGCGAGGCGCACTGAGCCACGTCTCAGGCGTCTCGCAGAGCCATGGAGAGCGGATAGAGCGCCCGGTGATTGACGTTCGGGTGGTACACCGCGAGATGAAACTCCCCCGCGATCAGCACCCACGCACGTAGAGGCGGATGGGACTGCTCACGCAACCAGGCTTGCGCTTCCTCGCGAGTGGCGAACGAGGCGCTGGCCACCGGCGGGTCATTCATTTCGAGCCAGCCGAGATAGCGCTCGAGATCCCGGTTCCATGGCAAGCGTCGGAAATTACTTTCGCGATCGTAGGCCACGTCATGATAGCGGTCGCCAATCAAGACATCGGCGAACACGGGCGGGCTCGGATGGTTCCTGAGCCATGATTCCGCCTGAGCACTCGTCTCGAACGCGGCCACGACCATGGGGGGAGCGTTGGATTCGACACGCTCGAGGAATCCCGCCAGGGATTCGTACTGGCAGGTCGAGGAAATGAAACGAAGCGCATCGAGAATGGCGCGGATGGCGTCCTGTTCTCCGGCGGACGCGGGGTCATCGAGAAGACTCCTGAAGAAGCCCTCCGTCTTGCGCAGGAGGTCTCTCAACTCCGGGGTGCCTTCGTCCCGGGCCGTGACGGACCCCTGCACCCCATGGCCTTCTCGAAAGTCCTGGAAGGAATACCATTGGCCCGTGGCGGAGATGAAGTCCAAGGTATCCCGGGCGAGGCCGAAAATCCGCGCCTGCTCTTGAGTCTGCCCCTCGCTCCAACGCCTCCCAATCACCTGCTGGGCATCTGAAAGAACCATGGGGTCCTTCATGGATGCACCGCCAGGAATGAGGACTCGGAAGCCGCTTTGGACGAGGCGAGGACGAGGACGGGAGCGAGCCACAGCGCGCCACCACCACTCGCCCCGACAACGACGACGAACGACACGCCCGCGATCACGACAACAGCCCCCACCAGCAACTTCTCGCTATTGCGTTCAATCCAATCGACCGCGTCATCCACAGCATGAAACTTCACGGCCTTGCCTTCAGCCAATTCCTTGAGCCTGCTGCAATCGAGATACGGCGGCCTGCACGCCCGACGACAATGCTCTTTCTTGGAGCCGATTTTCATATGGCTCCAATGATGGCCACTCAGTCCCGCGAGGCACATGCTCTCACACGCGACAAGTTCCTCGTCGCAGTCCCGGTTGAAGGACACCTGGATGACACGGCTTTGCAGGTCACGAGAATCCGCCAGATACGGATATTCGACCCGGAATGCCTCGACGGGTTTCCATGAATGGGTCATCCGCCCATCCGGCTCTCTTTCAACGACGAGGACGTGCCGGCCAATTCCCGAGCATCGCGAGGGGCTGAGGTCACGTAGCGGGTCGCGCCACACGACAGCAGCAATACGCAGAGGCTCGAAGCCATGAGCCGTTCGACAGCAGATACGGGTCGCATAGAAGCTGGTGTTCTCGCACGTCCCACTAGCCATTTCCACTGTCCGCGTCCGCAGCGGAGCGTTCAACCACGGACGGAAGAAAGCGTGGGTCTTGAGCCCCGAACCCTCGGCCATTAGTCCCGAGGCCATGACGATCCAGGTAGCGGCGGTATTCGGAGTAGGCCCGGGATTGGGCGCGGCAGTGGCCCGGCGCTTCGCGCGCGAGGGCTATGCGGTGGCATTGCTCGCACGAGGAGAAACGGCGGCGCGCGAGGTCCGCGCCGATATCCAGAAAGAGGGAGGACGCGCGGAAGTATTCACCGCGGACGCGGGAGACGCGGGCTCGGTCTCGGCCGCCTTCTCCCGCATCCGCGCGGAACTGGGCCCCCCCGAGGTGCTCGTCTACAACGCGGGCGCCTTCCACGTGGCGAGCGTGCTCGATCTGGATCCCTCCACCTTCGAGGCCGCCTGGCGCACCAACTGCCTGGGCGGCTTCCTGTGCGCGCGCGAGGTGCTCCCCGCCATGCTCGAGCGCGGACGTGGCACCCTGCTCTTCAGCGGCGCCACCGCGTCCTTGCGCGGCGGCGCGCGCTTCGCCGGACTCGCCGTGGGCAAGTTCGGCCTGCGCGCACTCGCCCAATCACTTGCACGAGAAGTCGGACCCCAGGGCATCCACGTGGCCCACGTGGTCATCGATGGGATGATCGACACGCCCCGCGTGCGCGGCATGGCCCCGGAGCGAAGCGCCTCGACACTGCTCTCCCCGGAGGACCCGGCGGAGACGTACTGGCAATTGCACCGACAGCCCTCCTCCGTCTGGACTCAGGAACTGGACGTGCGCCCCGCGGGCGAGAAGTTCTGAACCCGCGGAACTTGACGAAGCACGACCGGTCGTGCTTTTTCTGGGACATGGCGAAGCGCGCCCCCAAGACGAACGAGCGGATCCTCCAGGAAGGCCTTGCCCTGATGAGCCAGGAAGGCCTGGGGGAGTCACGATCGGCCGGCTGGCGGAACAGGTGGGGATGTCGAAGAGCGGGCTCTTCGCCCACTTCCGTGACAAGGAAGACATCCAGGTGGGACTGCTCGAATACGCCGGCCGCTTCTTCCTCCCGCGCGTCCTCGAGCCCGCGATGAAGGCGCCCGAGGGGCTGCCTCGCTTGGAATCCCTGGTCCAGCATTGGCTGGGATGGGCGAAGCGGGCGGGACTCCCGGGAGGCTGCGCCGTGGCCGCCGCGATGTTCGAGCTCGACGACGTGGAGAGCCCCGTCCGGGAGTATGTCCTCGGCCTCGAGGCGCAGTGGCGCGCCACGCTGGGGCAGTTCGTCCAACAGGCGGTGGACCTCGGGCACCTGCGCGCCGGACTCGATGTCGAACAATTTGTCTGGGAACTCTGTGGCATCTACCTGAGCCACCACACCTCGAGCCGCTTCGTGCGGGACCCGCGCGCCGACGAGCGGGCCCGCGTGGCCTTCGAGGCGCTCGTGAACCGGGCCCGTCCCGGGAAGTAGTCGCGCTGTCCTCGCATCCCTCCAGGTGTCTGTTCATGATCTCCGCACGCGCTGGTGCAGTCCTGCTCATTCTGGGCCTGGGGATGGGGTGTACCCGGAAGCCCCCGGACACGTGGACCGAGGCAGACGGAGGCGTGCACTGCGAGGGCGACCCGCGCCACCGGCCTGCACCGGTCTGTATGGCGAAGGCGGGACGGGGTGGACGGCGAGGCAGCTCGGTCCGGGCGTCCGAGCCTTCACGCCCGGGCTCCAGCTCTGGAGCGATGGCCTGGAGAAGTCCCGCTTCGTGTGGCTGCCTCCGGGGACGCGGGTGGACACCTCGCGCATGGACGAGTGGCGCTTCCCGGTGGGCACGAAGTTCTGGAAGGAGTTCCGCTGGAAGGGCCGGCGCATCGAGACCCGCTTCATGTGGAAGCGCGCCGATGGCACCTGGCTGCGGACGACCTACCGCTGGAGCGAGGACGAACGCGTGGCGCTCGAGCTCACCGGGGGCGAGCGCGACGTGCCCGGCACTCCGGGCTTCGAGATTCCCAGTCAGTTGGACTGCCAGGCCTGCCATCGGGGCCGGGAAGACGGCGTCCTCGGCTTCGAGGCGGTGGCGCTCGCGCATGAAGCAGCCTCGGGGCTGACGCTCGGGCAGCTCGCCGAGGAGGGGCTGCTCACGCACCCACCCGGAGAGGCGCCACTCATCCCGGGAACGCCTGTCGAGCGCGAGGCCCTCGGCTGGTTGCACATGAATTGTGGCGTCTCGTGCCACAACGCGAACGAGACGGCCCTGGCGAGCTTCTCGGGCCCACGGCTCCGGTTGGAATCCCAGGAGCTCGCGTCCGTCCAGGCCACGGGGGCGTTCCGCACGGGAGTGGGAGTGCCTTCCCAGTTCCGGCCCTCACTCGGGGCTGGCGGGAAGTTCCTGCGGGTCGCCCCCGGAGATGGGTCTCACAGCACGCTGCTGTACCGGATCGGCAGCCGAGAGCCGGCGGTCCAGATGCCGCCCCTGGGCACGCACGTCGTGGACGAGGTCGGCCGCGCCGCCGTCCGCCGATGGATCGAATCGATGGGAAGGACAAACCCGTGAAGGACATGCTCTATCAAGGCGTTCTCTTCCTGCACTCCTGGCTGCGCTGGGGCGTGGTGATGCTGGGCCTCGTCACCTTCGTCCGGGCGGTGCGGGGCTGGGCGGGTGGCCTCGAGTGGACCCGGACGGATCAGCGCGTGCGGCTGCTCTTCATCACCCTGCTCGACAGCCAGGTGTTGCTCGGACTGACGCTCTACTTCGTGCTCAGTCCACTGACGCCCCGGAGTCTGGAGGGCATGCGGTCGGTCATGTCCATCTCCGTGCTCCGCTTCTTCGGCCTCGAGCACGCGACGACGATGCTGATGGCGCTCGTCATCGCGCATGTCGCCTCCGTCGCGAGCCGCAAGGCCCGGGACTCCAAGGCCAAGCATCGCCGGTGGGTGGTGGGACTGCTCATCGCGCTGGTGTGCATCGCGGCGGGAATCCCCTGGCCCGGACTGCCCTACGGGAGACCGCTCCTGAGGACCTTCGGATAGCCGAGGGTGGCATCATCGCCACCCAGGCGGACGTGGCCGAGGTAGTCGGCTCAAGCACGGGTAGTCGGGAGGAGGGCCAGCTGCTCCAGGGCCTCCAGGACCTGCTCGACGGCGATCGCCTCCATGCCGCGCGGCTCGTGGACATGGCGGTGGGGTCCGAAGCGGAATCCGAACTCCTCGGGCCGCGTCGGAGCGAACAGGCCCACCCCCGGGACGCGGAACAGATCGGCTCCGTGGAGCATGGACGAGTCGATGCCCACGAACAGATCCGCCCGCTGGATGAGGGCGAGCGCCTTGTCGAAGCCGAGCCGCTGGCGGTGGAGGATCCGTCCTCCCTGCCGCCCCCTGTCCAGGCCGACGCTCTCCTGATCCAGGACCAGCGCCACGTATTCGGGGTGGCGCTCCAGGAACGCATCCAACAGGGTGACGAAGCGCTCCACGGGCCACTGCTTCTCCGCTCCCGTCTCCGTGTGCACCGCCAGGATTCGGCGCCGGAGGCCCACCGAGCGCTTCACCTCGTCCGCCAGCCGGAGGGCGGACGAGGGCAGACTCGGGGCCGCCGCGAAGTCCTCGACCCGGAGCGAGGGCTCCAGTTGGCGCGGAACCTCGAAGGCGAGATCCACCGTGTGTCGGGCGTAGTCCAGGGGAAGCCGGACGCGGAAGCCGGGAAAGAAACCGATGGAGCTCCGGGGCTCCAGGTGCGCCAGCAACGCGTCCACCGACTCGGAGTGCCAGGGACACAAGCTGGCCAGCAGCTCACAGGTTCCAATCCGGGCCGCCACCGCCTGGGCATCGAACAGCCGGCCCTCTCCGCCTCGCCGCATCGGAACCTCCCAGAGGCCGCGCAGCGGGAGCCCGCCATACAACCAACGGGCGATTCCCGGCAGGCAGATCAATCCCAATCGCCCCTGGAACACGGAGGCGAGAGCGCGCAGCGCGGGGAGATTCAACAGGTGATCCCCGAACCCGTTCGCGAACAGAACCACGGGAGTCTGTGCGTCTCGCATGTTCATCTCACACGCAGCATACCTTCGGGAACCGCTGCTCCGCGCCGCCTTGACACTCCGGAGCGCCCATGGGGAGCATGGGCGGGAGAGGGAGGCGTCCGTGGATCCGAAGGTTCTTCTGCTGCGAGCGTTGTCGACCCCCTATGAAGTCATCGATTCCCGAGTGATTGACTTCGCGAGCCACAGCACGTCGGTGCAGCCCATCCGCCCCTTCCTGGAACAGCACAGGGCACGTCTGGAGGCCGCGGGCGGAGCCGGCCTGTGCGAGCTGTTGGGGGAGTGGTTGAAGCCGGAGCGGCGCCTGGAGACCGTGTGGGATCCGGTGTTCGGTGACCTCCGGAGGATCCACCGGGACAAGGTGACGGAGGCGCTCGAGCGCCACGCGGCCATGCTCGGGTTGAAGCTGCAGGCGGAGGGCTTCGTCGAAGGGGAGTGGAGCCTGTCCCTGGGCGGCGAGCACCGGCTGCGCTGGGGGACGTGGCTGCTGCCACCAGCGGACGGGCTGTCCGTGCTCGCGCGCACCAACGAGGTCTGCCTGGAGTTGAGGCTCGGAGGCACCACCCGCCGTGTCGAGGGCCGGCGCTCCGAGGGGAAGTGGGTGCTCGACGGGGCGGAAGCGCTGGCGACGATCGATGACCCGCGCCTCTCCGTGGCGTTCCTTCCGGCCTCGGTGCTCATCGGGCCCGAGTACGATTCGATCCGCTCACTGGTGGCCACCGAGGTGCCCGACGCCTTCCGGAAGGCCTGGTCCGAGGCCCTGGACCTGCTGGCGCAGCACGCCCCCCGCTTCTCCGCCTGGGTGAAGCGCTTCATCCGGCACATCATCCCGCTGCGCGAGGATGGCACCCTGCGCAGCAACAGCTATCCGGATCTCCCCGGGCAGCTTCAGATGTCGCTGTCCACCAACCCGGCGGCTATCGCGGAGATGTTGATCCACGAGGCCTGCCACCAGCACTTCTTCCTGGCCAACCGCTTCGGGCCGGTGCACGACGGCACGGACGACACGCTCTACTGGTCTCCCGTGCAGCAGCGCGGACGGCACCTCCGCTACATCCTCTTCGCCTACCACGCGTTCGCCAACGTGGTGCTGTACTACCGCGCGTGCCGCGCCGCCGGCATCGAGCCGCGTGACGGGTTCTACGAGCGCGAGGAGCCGCAGCTGCTTCCCCAGTTGGAGGAGTTGGAGAAGCCGTTGCGCGAGAGCCCCGCGCTGACTCCGCTGGGCCGCAACCTCTTCGAGCCCCTGCGCAGCCGGATCCACTGATGCCGGCCCGCCGCCGCGCGCCTCTCCGGGAGGCGGCGGCCACTCAGCTGTTGGCGGCCCGCTGCTCGGGGAGGGTGAAGGAGCGCATCAGGTTGCGCTCCAGCGCGGCCTTCGCGTTCTCGTAGCTCAGTGGCGTCAGGCCGAGCCCGGTGCGAGCGGAGGCGGGCATTTGCTCGAGCACCTTGTTCTGGATGTGGGTGATGAGCTTCATCAAGTCCTTGCAGTACACCGAAGGATTGTCGAAGCCGTTCTTCTGGCTGAAGCGGTGGGGCAGATAGCCCCCCGCGCACACCTCGTGGACGGGGCACTGCTGACAAGCGCCGCTCAGGGTCTGGCCGCTCAGGTAATAGTCCTGGGCCAGCACGGTGCTCAGCGCCTCCTCGAACTCGTGGGTCCGCACGTTCGCCCCGAGCTTGGTGAACCCATCACCGCAGATGCTCAACGAGCCCACCGGCTCGATGCCTCCGTCCGTCTCGATCACCAGGACTTCATTCTTGCTCGAGCCGAACGTGTCCAGCTTCGACTGGCCGCCCAGCAGATCGGTCATGATTTCCTGGAAGAGGCGGATCCGCATGGGGACGGGCTTCTCGTGGAACCACCGGTCGAAGATGGCGATCAACCAGTCGGCGTACGGTGCCTCGGACTTCCCCAACCGGGGTAGGGCCGATCATGGGTGGCCTCGGGCAGGAGGAAGTCGACCGTCTTGGCGCCCACCTCCTTGAGGTGCTCGTAGACGGCGATCGGATCGGACTCGATGTTGATGACGCTCAGGATGCTCAGCGGGATGCGGACGTGAGGGGATGCGAGTACCGTGTCGATGCCGCGCCGGGTGGCGTCATAGGAGCCCTTGCCGGCATGGTCCACCCGGTGCTTGTCGTTGATCTCCTTGGGACCATCCAGGCTGATGCCGATGCGGATCTTCAGCGATGCCAACAACTCGCACCACTCGTCCGTCAAGAGCGTCCCATTGGTCTGCAGGGTGAAGACGGGCGTCACCTCGGGCAGCAGGATGCGCCGGGCCTCCTCCACGAAGTGGGAGTAGAACTCCGGGCCGGCCAGCAGCGGCTCTCCGCCGTGAAAGATGAAGAGGAAGGACTTCACCCCGTGCCGCAGGCAGTGGCCCCGCACCCGCTGCAGCAGGGTGCCCACCACCTCGCGAGACATCACCTTGGGCTGACGCTTCCAGGTCGTGTCACCGAGGTTGTAGACGTAGCAATAGCTGCAATTGAGATTGCACCGGCTGGCGACCTTGACCACCAGCATCTGCACGCGCGGGGCGGACGAGGACTCCTCAGGGGGCGACGACATCGGGGCTTCTCCCGCCGGCTCCAGCCTCGTGAGGCTCGGCTTGGGTGCTTGAAATGAACACGCGGCGGCAGGCTTGACGTGCGGGGTGCACATCCCAGCTTGCCGCCGCGGATTGCTACGGGAAGGAACTCAGGGCGGGCTAGGCCTTGGTCCACTTGACGTAGCCGCCAGCCTCAAGCCACTCAGCCTCAAGGTCGGAGCTCTGCTGGAGGCCGGCGTACACCATCTTGAGCACGTCGTTGTCGAGCTCCTCGAGCTCCACCTTCTGCGTCTCAGCCTGCTCGGTCACCTTGAACTTCATGGTTGCCTCCTGGTGTCATCGCTCCGGGGTGGAACAACTTGAAGCGATGTTTCATATTTATCTCTCTAATCCCATTCGGTTGTCAACACCGTGTATCCAGATTTTTCCATGTGAGCGGAAGTGCGGAGGTTTCACCGCTCAGCCGGCGATCGGGGGCTGGGCCACGGGCACGGACATCTGCTGCGTGATGGCCATGAGGAGCTCTCTGGCATTGTCGTACGTCAGCGGCGTCAGGCCGAGCCTGGTGCGAGCGGAGGCGGGCATTTGCTCGAGCACCTTGTTCTGGATGTGGGTGATGAGCTTCATCAAGTCCTTGCAGTACACCGAAGGGTTGTCGAAGCCGTTCTTCTGGCTGAAGCGGTGGGGCAGGTAGCCGCCGCCGCAGACCTCGTGGATGGGGCACCTGGCGCAGGTGGCGCACAGGGTCTCGCCGCTGAGGTTGTAGGACCTGGCCAGGTCGGTGCTCAGCGCGTCATCGAAGTCGTGCTTGAGGACGTTCGAGTTCAACTTGGTGAAGCCGTCGCCGCACACCTTCAGCGAGCCGATGGGCTCGATGCTGCCATCGGCTTCCACCACCAGCACCTCGTTGCGGGTGGTGCCGAGGCTGTCGGTGGCGGACTTCTTGCCGAGGATCTGGCCGATGATGTCGTTGAAGAGGCGGATCTTCATCGGTACGGGCTTCTCGTAGAACCAGCGATCGAAGATCTGGATGAGCCAGTCCGCGTACGGCGTCTCGGTCTTCGTGCTGATGGCGTAGGGGCGGTCGTGCGTGGCCTCCGGGAGCAGGAAGTCCACCGCCGCCACGCCAATGGACTTGAAGTGCTCGTAGATGGCCACCGGATCCGTGTCGGGGTTGATGACCGTCAGGAGTGCCAGGGCGCCGGTGGAGTGGGACGAGTTCTTGACGATCTCGATGCCCCGCCGGACGGCGGCGTAGGAGCCCTTGCCGGCATGGTCCACCCGCGTCAGATCATTGATCTCCGGGGGGCCATCCAGACTGATGCCGATGCCGATGTTCAGCTCCGAGAAGAGCTTGCACCACTCATCGGTGATCAGCGTGCCGTTGGTCTGCAGGGTGAAGATGGGGGTCACCTCCGGCTCCAGGACACGTCTGGCTTCCGCCACGAAGTCGATGAAGAACTGCTCGCCGCACAGCAAGGGCTCTCCACCGTGGAAGACGAACGCGAATGCGCGGAGTTTGTGGCGCATGGCGTGGTTGCGCACCCGCTGCATCAGGCTCTTCATCACATGGGGCGGCATCACCTTGGGCTGCTGTTTCCAGGTGGTGTCCCCCACGTTGTAGACGTAGCAGTAGCTGCAGTTCAGGTTGCAGCGGCTGGCCACCTTGAGCACCAGCAGCTTGACTTTGAGGGCCTCGGATGCGTCCTGCAGCGCCATCGGCTCGATCCTTATGTCAGCAAGAAGATATGTAGAACTCTAGCAAATTGCCCTCCACAAGGAAGAGCCGACAGGTAGTGAAGACGTGCAAATACAGCGGGAGCGGAATCAGCTGGTGGACGCCGGCGAGTCCACTCCGAGCTGGGCGGCCACGAGGTCCGCGTAGACGCCCTTGCGTGCGAGCAGCTCCTGATGGGTGCCCTGCTCCACCAGGCGCCCCTGGTCCATGACGAGGATGCGGTCGGCGTGAAGGACGGTGCTCAACCGGTGGGCGATGACGATGCGGGTGGAGGGCAGCGCGTCCAGGGTCTGCTGGACGCGGACCTCGGTGACGGCGTCGAGCGCGCTGGTGGCCTCGTCGAGCACGAGGATGGCCGGGTCCATCACCAGGGCGCGGGCCAGGGCGATGCGCTGGCGCTGGCCACCGGAGAGCGAGGCGCCCCCGTCGATGAGCGGGGTCTCGTAGCCCAGGGGCATGGCGGCGATGTCGTCGTGGATGCAGGCCGTCTTGGCCGAGGAGATGATGCGCTCCAGCCCCAGCGAGGGCTCCGCCAGGGAGATGTTGGCGCGGATGGTGGCGCCGAACAGGTAGGGCCGCTGCGTCACGACGCCGATCTGCCGGCGCACCGAGCCGAGCTCGAGCTGGGCCAGGTCCATGCCGTCATAGAGGATGTGGCCGGAGGTGGGCACGTGCAGGCCCATGAGCAGGCTGGCCAGCGTGGACTTGCCCGAGCCCGAGCGGCCCACGATGGCCACGAACTGGCCCGGTGCGATGGAGAGCGAGATCTCCTGGAGCACCAGGGGGGCCAGGGGTCCGTAGCGGAAGCTCACCTTGTCGAACTCGATGTGGCCGTTGAGCCGGGGCGCCGGATGGACCTTGCCCGGCTCCTGCTCGGGGTCCGTCTTCAGCACGTCTTCGATGCGCTCGACGTAGCTGCCCACGAGCTGGAGCTGCCCGGCGGTCTGCATCAGGTTGGAGACGGGCCCGAGGAAGCCGATGGCCAGCGCGTTCAGGCCGAGCATGGTGCCGAGGGTCAGCTCGCCCCGCAGCACGAGCAGGGCCCCGTAGAAGAGCACGCACAGGGGCGCGGCGAGCCGCTGCGCCGACAGGAACGAGTCCACCATGGCGCTCAACCGGCCACGTGCCATGGACACGTTGAGCACGTCCACGTACAGGTCCGTCCAGTGCTCGATGGAGCGGCGCTCGCTGCCCATCGCCTTGAGCGTCTCGATGCCGGAGAGCATCTCCACCAGGTAGCTGTCGGAGCGGGCCTGGATCTGGAGGTTCTGGGACATCAGCTCCTGCTGGCGGCGCCGCGACACCAGGAAGGTCACCACCTGGAGCACGCCCAGGCCCACCACCAGCACGCCGAGCCCCATGTTGCCCCACAGCAGCAGCCCGAGGTAGAGGCACACCAGCAGGCCGTCCACCATGGCGGAGAGGGCCCCGAAGGAGAGGATCTCCCGAAGGGTGCTGTTGCTGTTGACGCGGGCCATGAGATCGCCCGTGGAGCGGCGCTGGAAGAAGCCGTAGGGCAGCGAGGCCGGTGCTCGAGGAAGCCGAACGTCATCCGCGCGTCGAGCATCGTGCGCAGGTCCACCAGCAGCTGCGCGCGCACCAGCACCGAGAGGAAGTAGAACACCACCAGGGCGCTCATCCCCACGCCGAGCACCACGAGCAGATCCCGATCGCCGCGGGGGACGACCCGGTCCACCAGCGCGCCCGTCACCACCGGCACCCCCAGGGAGAAGAACTGGAGCATGAGCGAGGTGATGAGGATGCGGGGCAGGTGCCCGGTGTGCTCCAGCACCTGGCGGATGTAGCGCCACACCCGCGAGGAGGTGTCCCGGTGGGGCTCGAAGTGCTCGCCGGGCTCGAAGAGGAGCGCCACGCCGGTGAACTCGCGGCGGAACTCCTCGAGCGAGACGCGCCGCCGCCCGTGCCCCGGATCCACGAGCACCACCGCGTCCTGCTCGAGCCGCTCGAAGACGACGAAGTGGCTGAAGCTCCAGTGCAGCACGGACGCGGGCGGCAGGTACTTGAGCTTGTCGACATCGAGGCTCACGCCCCGGGCGCGCAGGCCATACCAGCGCCCCGCGTCCAGCAGCGTCTTGGCGTTGGTGCCGTCCCGGCTGGCGCCGATCACCTCGCGCACCTCGAGGACGGTGGCCTGCTTGCCGTAGTAGCTCAACACCATGGCCAGGCAGGCGGCGCCGCACTCGGTGGCGTTGAGTTGCTGGATGAAGGGAACGCGGCCCTTGCTCCGCAGATCCCCCAGCCGCGACAGGGCCTGGAGATGGAGAGGGCGCTCCCGCGGCGGCTCGCCGCTGGCGGGGGGCTCCACTCTGGGCTGGGGCTCAGTTGCCATGCGCCATCCGGAGGGCCTTGAGGCCGGGAATCAGGGTGATGAGGATGTTCTCGGAGCGGATGGCGATCTCCACCCGGCCCTGCATGCCCTCGTAGAAACCGAGCGTCTTCTCACCGTCGGTGAAGGAGGCCGTGGGCAGGCGGGCCTCGACGAGGACGAGCGAGCCCTGGGGCGTGATGCTGTCCGCGTCCGCCTGACGCAGGTAGCGGCGGACCTCGGCGGGGCCCACCACCTCGTTGCCCACCGACTCGATGGTCAGCGTCTGGTAGGTGTACGGGAAGCCATTCAGCTCCAGCCGCAGCGGCATGCCGGGGCGCAACAGCGGCCGGTACTGGCCGGGGAGCATCGCCACCACCCGGAAGTGCGAGTCGTCGCCGACGAGCGAGAGGGCCAGCTCGCCCGGCTCGAGCTGCTGTCCGGGGCGGATGCGGATGTCGCTCACCCGGCCGTCCCGGGGGGCGCGGATGGTGCGCTCGTCGATACGGGCCAGTGCCAGCTCCCGCTGGACACGCAGCGTGGTGAGGACCCCCGCGCGGCGGCATCCCCCGGCTCCCGGAGCATCTTGACGAGCTGGAGTTCGAACTCGTTCTCGATGCGGCGCAGCTCCGCGGCCTCGCTGGCGGAGTACAGGCGGACCAGCACCTGCGAGGCGGTGACATGCTGGCCGGGGCGCACCTCCACGGACGTCACCGTCCCCGCGGCCCGAGCCGTCACGTCCAGGCGCTCCTCCATCCGGACCATCGCCGTCCCGGAGGCATAGTCATTCACCGAGCCCAGGAGGCCGAAGCCGAGCGCCGCGGCGCACACGGCCATCAGCAGCCGGTACGTCCACAGGGCCCACCGCGGGGTGAGCTGCAGCAGGTGCGCCTCGTGGCGGGGCCGTGCACGGTGCTCGACCGCCTCGCGCCGGAAGAGCTGGGGGCGCTGCTTCGCCGCCGGCCGGTTCTGTTCTTCGGTCGGGGAGTCGCTCATGGGGTGGGCTGGGCGGTGCTGTGTTGGGCGGGGTGGACGCGGACGGCACGGCCCGACAGTCCCGGGGTTGCTGCGCGGCGGGCAGGGTCAACCGGGCCTCCGCGATGATCATCCGGGAGGCCGCGTCCACCTCGGGGGAGATCTTCTCGACGAGCCCGGGGATGGCGAGCCCGAGCTCCTTGATGCGCACCTCCACCGGCAGGCCGGTGGCGGCCAGGGCCCTGCTCCTCCGGGACGGCGAAGCGCACCCATAGCTCCTCGGAGCTCACCAGGCGCACCACGGGAGCACCCCGGGACACGGAGGCGCCCGGATCGACGTACCGGGCGGTGACCACTCCATCGAAGGGAGCGCGGATGACCTCGTCATGGATCCTCTGCTCGAGCTGGGCCACGCGCGCCTGCTGCTCCTGGACACGGGCGCGGGCCGCCGACAGGCGCGAGGCGGCGTACTGCTCCTGGTAGCGCGCGGCGGCCAGCTCCTCCTGGGAGAGGGCATCGCCCCGGAGCGAGGCGGCTTTCTGGTTGCGCCCGTTGCGCTCCTGGGCCTCCTGGTGCTCGAGGACCGCCTTCTCCTCGTCGGCGCGGGTGACGCTCAGCGTCGCGCGTGCCACCTCCAGCTCGCTCTTCGCCTGGTGGTCGTCGAGCTGCGCGAGGAGCGCATTGCGGGTGACCCTGTCTCCCAGGCGCACGCGCACCTCGGTGACCAGCCCCTCGACGCGGGCGGCGACATCCACGGTGTCCCGATTGACGACCACCCCGGTGAAGCCCTCCACGGGCGGGGGAACCGACGGTTGGCCCGGCTCGCGGCTCAGGGGGCGCGAGGAGCCAGCCTGCACGGGCTCCCCGGGGGCACCTGCCCGCAGACGCACCAGCACACCGACGCACAGCAATGCGAGTGCGACACAACCCGCCGCCAACACGAGCTTTTTCATTGAGACGTTCTCGAAGAGTATCTGAAGTCCAGCCGCCTGGACAATACCGGGAAGTCCAGACAATGCTCCTTGAGGTATCCAGGAAGCGGGCAGACGATCGGCCGCTCCTTTTTGGAGGCAGACGCATGCGCTGGAGCCAGTCCGCGTCCCGCCTTCCGCTGATGTGGGTGCTGCTGGCAACGGCCACGCCGACCAGCGCGCGGAGCACTCGCCCCCCGAGGATGCCATGCCCTCCGCTGTCTCGAGCGGGCCCATGATGAAGGTCCGCCTGGAGTTGCTCGCCAACCTCACCTACCAGCTCGACTGTGTGTCGGGGCTGCCCATCTCGTGCAGCGCGAAGAACTACCGGGCGTTGTGGGAGCGCGAGTTCCTGCGCTCCGAGCCAGACCGGGCTCGGATGGAGGAGTGGCGGAAGGTGAGGAGCGTTACCGCCATTCGCTCGAGCTCCCGGATGAGGGGCAGCAGGGCGAGCCACTGCCGTTGGCGGGCCGGACCGGGGTGGTGAGCCTGTTCGACAAGGCGCGAGGCGCGGGCTTCCAGGCGGCCTCCGTGCGCGAGTACGCGGCGCTCGTGGAGTTGCTCACGACTCCCGAGGACGGTGCGCGCCTCGCGGCGGTGGTGCGTCACTTCGCGCCGCGCTTCGAGGCGTGGTGGCGGCGCGAGGCGCTCCCCGCGGGCAAGCCCTACGCGCGGCGGGTGGGGACACTCCTGAGGGAGCCGCGCATCGCGGAGCGCATCACCCAATTCACGCGCTTCTACGGCTCGAGGCTGGAGGAGGAGAACACCCTGGAGCTGGTGCTGCTCTACCGCCCCAAGCTGGTGCCCGAGGGGACGGGGGAGAGCAGCTCGAGCGCCGCTCCCTGGTGGAGTTCGTGGCGGAAGAACGGCCCGAGGAGCGTCTGGATGTCGTGCTCCACGAACTCTGCCATCATCTGTACGCGCGCAGGCCGCGCTCGGCCCTCCGGGAGCTCGAGACGCGGTTCGTGGCACTCATGGACGGCGGCCGTCGGCCCACCGCGATCTCCGCGTACAACCTGCTGGACGAGGCGCTCGCGACGGCGTTGGGAAACGGCCTCATCGGGCGGGCGATGCTTCCGGCGGAGCGCTTCGAGGAGCTCCTGAAGAAGCCGCTCTCGTTCTACAACGAGCCGTCGATCGACCTCGCTGGCAAGACGCTGCTGCCGTGGCTCGACGGCTGGCTCACCGAGGAGCGCACGCTGGACGATGCCGGGTTCGTGCCGCGCTACCTGGCGGAGCTGGAGCGTGCCTTCGGTACGGCGCTCACGACCCCGAAGCTCCATCTCAACCGCCTGCTCCTGCTGTCCGACGAGACCTACGACACCTCGTTCCGCCAGGTGACGCGGGCGGAGTTCCATCCCTCGGGCGCCGTCATCGTGGAGGAGCCCTGTTGCAGCGAGCGGATGCGCACCGAGTACCAGGAGAAAGCGAACCTGGGCGTGCTGTTGATCGTGCACCCCTCGCGGCTGGGCATGCTGGTGGAGGCCGGGATGATGGGCACACAGGACGTGGGCAGCCTCCGGTCCCGGCTTGAATCGCGGGGAGCGGCGCTGTTCGGCTTCCAGCGTTCCTCGGGTGCGTACGCGTTCGTGATCACCGCGCGAGACGCGGAGGGTGTCGAGCACATGGTGCGGCGTCTGGCCGGAGCGCCCGCGCTGTTCACCGGACTGGCCGAAGAGGAGGCCACTCCCCGGGGCACGCCCTGACGCGCTTCAGGACAAACATGACCACAAGCCCGGCCCCCCGCCGAGCCCTCATCAGAGGGAGGACTGCATCGGCGTGTGTCCCGAGGGGCAGTCCTCCCATCCCCCCATCATTGAGGTTGAGATTCGCACAAAGAAGGGACGTTGATGCACTCGCAGCAGATATCCAACTGCTCGACAACTGGATCCAGCGCAAGGGCCGCCGACATCTCCAAGCGCGATTCCAACTCGGTCAGCTGAAACTCATCCATCGTCTCATCGGTTGCGACCTGTACGGCTTCCAGCGATTTCATTGTGTTTCCTCCGATTGCGCTACATGCAACGACCCAACAGGAATCAGTGCTGGAGTGGGCCAGCCAGCACAATGTCTAGCAGTTTCCGGCGCTCGCCAGCGCGCCCACGTCGATCAGCTTGCGGATCCTCGCATTCGACAGGTCAAGTGAGGCCCGTGCGGAGGGGCGCTCGACCGCGGTGCGGAACACGTCGGCTGCCGCGGGGTCGAGCATGATGCAGCTGTGGCGTGCCTTGTCCAGCAGGACCGGCTGGTCGCCGTACAAAAGCAGCGCGAACCGGTCGGTATCGGCGCGCAACTCCGCAGCGCCCTCCTCGCCGACCCGCGCCGCGGGACGCACGTCAGCGCTTCGCTGGAGATAGCGCTCGACGTAAAGCCAGCCTTCCCACTGCCCCGGAGCATCGGCAATCGATTGTTCCAGCAGGCCATACAGCGCCTGGGTCGTGTCCGCGGCATATTGCTCACGATCGTCCCCGGTCGGGACAATCGGCTGATGGAAGGTCAGCGACAGTGCATGATGGGCGTCACGCAGACACACCACGGGCACCACGGGAACGCGCGCGAGGTGGCTCAGGTAGGCAATTCCAGAACGCGCCATGATGTGCTGGCCGAAGAACCGCACGGGCACCAGGCTGCCGCTCTCCTTGTTGCTGCCGACCCCTGCGTTGCCGTCGATATAAATGACGAGCGACGCGCCGCGCTTGAGGGCACGCAGGCCGAACAGGATGCTATTGCGGTCTTGTGCGTTGACGGTGCGGAGCGTGCCCGTCCAGCCCCGTGCCCGCGCGGCGTCCAGCGCATCATCGAGGAAGCCCTGTCCCTGCTTGTTCAGCGTTTTCCCGGCCAAGAACAACACGCACTCGGCTCCGGCGCGCAGCAGGAAGTGGAACAGGTGCCGGTAGGAACCGGTGTGATAGGTGCAGAAGATGTGACCGCCCGCCGGTCGTCCGCCCGAGACGATACCGGCCAGGTCGCGCAGGCGCGTCGTCTGCACCAGATCGTATTGTCTCTGGTCGAGCACGGCCATTTGCTGCTGGAACAGCACCTCCGCGATGACCGCTTCCCGGCGCGCGCGCGACAGGTGCGGAAAAAAATAGCGCAGGTTGGCGTCGCACAGGTGGTAGGCGTTATTGAGCGCATCGTGCCGTCGGGGCGCGACGACGACACCTTCCAGCGCGCGGCGCAGCGCCGCGTCGACCTCGTTCGCTCTGCGGGCGTATCGTTCGTCCACGCTCATGCGGACACCCCCTGCGAGTTGGAAGCGGAACGCCGCGGTGGTGCGGCGAGCGCAAGCCGCACCAGCCGCACTCCCCGTCCCAGCGTGGACAGGACCATCAGCGCCGAGAAGAGCACGCCAGCCGGGTACACCAGCACCAGCGCCGCGCTACCCGATATGGCGATGATCGCCTCGAGCGGTCGTGTACTCGTGAACCGGCCTCGACCACGCCCACCAGCGCCGGCAACGACGCCACGAGACGCCAGGCGGTACGCGCGGCGAACAGCGCGAAGAGGGTGAAGAAGAGGGTGGACGCCAGCGCATAGAAGCGCAGCGCCATCGGGGCGCCTGCGAATGGAGGCGGTACCATGTCCCGGCGTCCCGTCAGCCAGTGGGCCACGCGTGTCAGCACGTGCGCGCCCCATGCGCGCGACTGGTCGCGCAGGTTGGGCAGGCGGAACAGGTCGGAGTAGACCCAGTAACCATCAAAACGGAAAAACGGATTGAGCGTCACGCATAGCGCGGTCATGCTGGCGCCGATGAAGGCGGCAATCACAGCGCTGTGGGTTGCCAGTTGCACGGGCACGGCCAGCGCCGTGACGATCAACTGGAAATAAACACCGCCGAGGTTGACGCGCATCCGGCTGGCGCGCGGCAGCCGCCACGCCTCGGTGACATTGCAGAACAGCACCGGAAAAACCAGATACAGACCGATTCCGATTTCGGCGGGGTCGGCGCCGGAATAACGCGACGCCGCCGCGTGCCCGAGTTCATGGAACGCGAGCGCACCGAACAGCATGGCGTAGAACAGCAGTGCGTCGCCCAGCGTCATGTCGAGAGCGGCGACGGCCGTGCGCAGGTCGCCGACATGGGCGAGCGTGGCCAGCATCCACCAGCCCAGCAGGCCGCCGCACGCGAGCAGCGCCACGGCCAGCACCCGCGGCGCGAACAGGAAGGTGAACGGGGAACAGGCGCGCGCGACCATGGCAGGGCCGACCAACCTCCGCGCGAAGAACAGGTATGATGAACGGCCGCTGGCTGGTGGCACAGCTTGCTTACTGGTCGATACCAGCCCTGCCGGCAGCAATTGGGTTTCGATCACCGAGCGGACCTGCTCGACGCTGAACGTCACGCCGCCTTCATTCAAGCGCTCGACAATCGCGTCGAGCGACGACTCGCGCGCCAAACACTCGAGCAGCCGCGCCAGCCGTTCGGATCCATGAAAAGCGCGGCGCCCAATGAAAATGCAGTAGCGTCGGCCGATTTGGGGATCATCGGTCCTAGACAGCGACAGTTCGTCGGTTAGGTAGTATCGCTCCAAAGCGGCCCCTGGCTACGGTGGATTGGCTCTGCCCATTCGAACACAATACCAGTAAAAATTCAAGATGGTTGCAATGCGCACGAAACGACTCCACGCGGCGCTGGTACTCGGCCGCCAGGCGGTCACGCGCGATCTCAATGCGGTCAGAACTGACACTGTCGTAGCCGAGTTCTAATCGTCGTCACCGCCTCCCCCTGGAGGTGGTGCGGCGGGATCCGCATGCCGTGCGTGGCCGGAACAACCCAGGAATCTGGAGTAAAGGCAGGCAGGAGAGCCCTCCAGAACCGGGGTAGAGAGATGACCGGAAAGTCTTACCGTCGATGGGTTCAGCGTACGCTGTGCCAGGCGAGCTCAGGCAGCGTCGCGAGCATCCATTTCGGCTCCACGCTTCCCGGCGATGAAACACCTGGAGAAAGGTGACCGGGCAATCCGTGATGGTTCGATCCAGGACCGTCCACGGTTGGCTCGAACATGGATGTTGCCCGGCTTCATTCAGTGCCGGTCCATGGCGGCAATGAAGAAACCCATGGCCGGAAATGTCCCCTCATGGTCCGCTGCGACCCTGATGTCGGGGCCGTGGCAGGGCTATTCACCCTCACGAACCCGCCGTCCCGCTGGAGTCCGTGATGCTGAAACCCGAAGACGTGCCCCTGGCTCAATCCGCCCTGATGGTCATCGACGTGCAGGACTCCTTCAAGGTGGGCCCACGCTGGGAGCGGCGCAGCACGCCGGACTTCGAGCGCAACGTCGCGTCGCTGGTGGACGCGTACCGGGCCGCGGGTCTGCCGGTCCTCTACTTCCTGCACACGGACGGCGACCCCGGCTTCGAGCCGGGCAGCCCGCACCTCAAGCTGATGGACTTCCTCGCCCCGCGCGCGGACGAGCCCGTGCTGATGAAGCAGACACGCAACTGCTTCACCTCCACACCCCTCTCGCCGCTCCTGCTCGCCCGCGGCGTGCGGCGCCGGCCGTGACGGGCATCCAGATGGAGCAGTGCTGCGAGACGACGACGCGCGTGGCCGCGGACCTGGGCTACGCGGTGGACTTCGTGCAGGACGCCACGATGACGTTCCCCATCCCCAACTGGGACGTGCCGGGAGAGGAGCTCGGCGTCGACGCCATCACCGAGCGCACGGCATACGCGCTGCGCCGCCGCTTCGCGCGCATCACCTCTGCCCGGCAGCTGGTGGCCGAGCTCGCCGCCCTTCCCCGCGCCCGGACCGCCGCGTGAGCCGGCGCGGCCCGCCCCCTTCCCCGCCGCCCCGTCCCGCCCGGCGCGTCCTCTTCGCGCTCGCGCCGGGCGTGGAGGTGATGGACCGGCCGGGCCGATGCAGGCCTTCCACGAGGCCGCGGGCTTCGGGCACCCGTACGCCGTCGCATCCGTGTCCCCGACGCCCACCGTGCGCACGGCGCAGGGCCTGGAACTCGCGGGCCTCGCGCCACTGCCGAAGGACGTGGGCCCCGGCGACCGCGTCATCGTGCCGGGCTACCCGGTGGCGACGACGCGGGTGCCGCCCGCGCTGCTGTCCTGGTTGCGCGCGGCGGCGGGCGCGGGCGCGCAGGTGTGCGCGGTGTGCACGGGGGCGTTCGCGCTGGGCGAGGCGGGCCTGCTGGACGGCCGCCGCTGCACCACGCACTGGCGGCGCACGCAGGAGCTGCAGGTGCGCTTCCCGCGTGCGCGCGTGCTGGGCGAGCGGCTCTTCGTGGAGGACGCGGGCGTCATCACCAGCGCGGGCATCAGCGCGGGGGTGGACATGGCGCTCGCGCTGCTGGAGCGCGATGGCGGGCCGCTGCTCGCCTCGAGCGTCGCGCGCGAGATGGTGGTGTACCTGCGCCGCGACGGGGAGCAGTCGCAGGACAGCGTCTACCTGGACTTCCAGACGCACCTGAACCCGGGCGTGCACCGCGTGCAGCAGTACCGGTCGCGCACCCCGAGGCGAAGGCGACGCTGGCCGAACTGGGCCGCGTGGCCTCCATGAGCGAGCGCAACCTCACGCGCGCCTTCCGCCGCGCCACCGGCATCAGCGTGCACGCCTACCGCGAGCGCGTGCGGCTGGAGCGAGCCAAGGACCTGCTGCGCAACCCCGAGCTCACCGTGGAGGCGGTGGCCGAGGCCTGCGGCTACGCCGACGTGCGCCAACTGCGCCGTGTCTGGAACGCGGCGCACGGCGCGCCCCCGCGCCGCCCTGCCGCGCGCGGCGGGAAGGGGTGACGGGGGCCGCTAGGACGACTCCTCCACCCCGACGTTGCTGGAGGCCCGGTCGTACACGGCCATGTCGAGCAGGCCTTCCTCCCGGGCCACCAGGACCGGCACCAGCATCTGGCCGGTGACGTTGGTCAAGGTGCGCATCATGTCCAGGATGCGATCGATGGCGAGCAGGTAGCCCAGCCCCTCCAGGGGCAGGCCGGCGGAGCTGAGCACCACCGTGGCCATCACCACCGCCGTCCCCGGCACGCCCGCGGTGCCGAAGCTGCCGAGCACCGAGGCCAGCAGGATGATGAAGTACTGCGACGCCGACAACTCCAGGCCGAAGTACTGCGCGACGAAGAGGGAGGCGAGGGCCGGGTAGATGGCGCCGCAGCCGTCCATCTTGATGCTGGCGCCCAGCGGCACCGCGAAGGCCGCGTAGTCGCGGTTCACCCCGAGGTTGTGCGTGACGCCGCGCAGGGCCACGGGCATGGACGCGAAGCTGGACGAGCTGACGAAGGCCACCTGCATCCCGGGCGCCGCGCCCCGGAAGAAGCGCAACGGGTTGAGCCCGTGCGCCAGCAGCAGGCCGCCATAGACGAACACGACGTGCAGCGCGCAGGCCACGTACAACGCGAGCACGAACCGGCCCAGTGGCAGCAGGCGCTCGAAGCCGTAGGTGCCCACCAGGGCGGCGATGAGCCCGAAGGTTCCGAGCGGGGTCAGCTCCAGCACGAAGCGGGTGACCTGGATCATCGCCTCGCTGGCCTCGCCCACCAGCGCGCGCAGCCTCGCCGTCTTCTCGCCCAGCTTGACCAGCGCGAAGCCCAGCAGGCCAGCGAAGAAGATGACCTGGAGGATCTTCCCCTCCGCCAGGGCGGCGAAGGGATTGGTCGGAACCACGCCCAGCAGCACCTGCACCGGCCCTGGGACCTCGCGCGGCTTGTAGCCCTCGGCCATCATCAGCGTGCCCACGCCGTGCCCCGGGCGAAGCAAGGCGGCGGTGCCCAGTCCCACGCCCACCGCCAGTGCCGCGGTCACGGCGAACCACAGGAACGTCTTGCCGCCCAGTGCCGCCACGCTCTTCTGCCCGTGCAGCGCCGACACCGCGTGGATGACCGCGAAGAACACCAGCGGCGTGGCGATCATCCGGATGAGGTTGACGTACAGCGTGCCCAGCGGCTGCAGCCAGGGCCCCGCCGCTTCGCCCATGGCCCAACCCGCCAGCGCGCCGAGCACGAAACCGCCCAGCACGCGCTGCCAGAACGGAATGCGGAACCACCAGGACAGCAGTCTCATGGGCGCTGTCTAAGGACGCCATCACCCATTGTCAATGCGGGCTACTGGCGCGGGGACCGCGGTGATCCGCGTTGTCGTTGTACCAGAGCCGGAAGTTGTCGTCGTAGCGCTCGCCGACGCCCTCACCCGCGCGCTGTACCAATCGGATATCTCGTGATGCGGCACCGGGGTGCCGTGTGTTGATGATTTCCATTGACTGCTCCAATCTCGGCGAAGTCCGTATCGGACAACGTGCGCGGTGCACTGGGAACAGCGCGGAGACACTCCGACAGCGTTCAAAAGAAAAACCGGGATACGCTTTTTTCGGGAAGCCACGCCCTGGAAGATCGGCTTTTCTGTTCCCGGACCCCGCTGAGTCTCCCGAAGTCCACCCCCCCTGGGATTGCCATGCGTCGGGATGGCGTTGGGCATGAGCTCGAATGAGGACCAAGCGGTTCGAACGAAGGCCGGAGCACGGCGGAGCATCCGTTAAAGCGGCGAAGCATCCGCGAAAGCAGCGGCCATCCGTAATAGCAGCGAAGCATCCGTGAAAGCAGCGGTCATCCGCGAGTGCCTGCTCGGGAGCTTTCTTGGTTTACTGTTTGGTCGAGGATAAGTATATAACCAAGCTGCTAGGATGAGGAGGCGGGCAGGCACCGTCGGTCACAAAACGACACCAGCCCCTCTACCTGAATGTAAGCCATTATTGGCTCTCAACAGACCAGCGTGGGACGAGGTCCGTCACGTGAGCGGATGGTAGCTGGGGCCGGCCGGGGATTGAACGGGATGGACTGCCGATAGGGAGATGTACAGACCCAATGTAAATATAAAACAGGCCGCCGCCATCGCGCTTTCGACCACGATCACCGACACGGGCGTGAATAGGTCCGTCACGTGAGCGGTTGGAGGCTCGGGCTGGCCGGGTGTTGAGCAGGGATGGACCGCCGCTAGGGAGAGACGCCATGTACAGACCCAATGTAAATGTAAAAGAGCCTGCTGCCCCCGCGCTTTCGACCACGATCACCGATGAGGAAGTGGGCCTGAAGGGTTGGGTCGTCGTGGACAGCCTCCTGGGCGGACGCGCGATGGGCGGTACGCGCATGACCCCGGGAGTGAACGACAAGGAGCTCGCGGCCCTCGCCCGGACGATGACCTACAAGCTCTCACTGGCGGGTCTGCCCATCGGCGGAGCGAAGGCGGGCCTCGCTTCCAGCCTGCCGCGCGGTGAGGCACGGTCGCGTCAGATCGCCGCGTTCGGTCGGCTCGCGGCCCCCCTGCTCCACGGCGGCATCTATATCGGGAGCGATCAAGGAATCGGCTACGAGGAGCGGGCGATCATCCATGGCGCGGCGGGCTATCAGGTGGAGGTCCACGGCCAGCGGCTCCCGTTCTCCTGGAGCGAGCTCTGGAACCGATGTGAGAACGTGACCGGACATGGTGTCTGTCAAGCGACGAACGTCATCGCGGACAGCCTGAAGATGCCGCAGGAGATGCGCACGGCGGTCATCCAGGGCTTTGGCGTGGTGGGCCGGGGGGTGGCGCGCGGCCTGTCGGCGCAGGGAATCAGGATCGTCGGAGTCGTCGATCACCTGGGAACCGTCTACAGCCATGACGGCCTGCCGGTGGAGGCGCTGCTGGAGGCGACGGACTCGGCGGGGACGATCGATCGCACACGTCTGCCGGGCTGGGTGCAAACTTCCAGCGAGCCTGACATGTGGCTCTCCATTCGCTGCGGGCTGCTGGTGCTCGCGGCGGTGGGTAACGCGGTGCATGAGAAGAACGTCGAGCGCGTGAATGCCCGAGCGGTTATCGAAGGGGCCAACAACCCCTGCTCGCACGAGGCGATCCTCGCCCTGCACCGCCGGGGTATCGCGGTCATGCCCGACATCGTCGCCAACAGCGGCGGCGCGACGGTGAGTGCCCTGTTCCTGTTGGGGTTCGCCCCGGCCGTGTCGCTCGACCAGCTGGTGGGCTGGTGTTTCGCGGATGTGACGCGCCGGGTGACAAGCAACAGCATGATGGCGGTTCGCAGGTACCGGCGGAGGGCAAGCCGATGCATGAGATCGCGCACGAGGTCGCCCGCGAGCGCGTGGAGATACTCCGGTCGGCGCTCCAGAAGGGACTGACACCCGCGAAGGCGGCGGCATTGATTGATTTCGAGGCGTAAGGCAACGTGCGGTTTCCTGAAGTACGTCTAGAGGAGAAGACATGAGCTCGAATGACACCGTGGTGCGTATGGAGCGGGTACGGGATGTCCGTGAGGCCAACGAGACGAGTCTCGACACCAAGCTGGATCATGCTCCCATTGGCAAGCCGACCCGCCGTCTGTCGGATCCCCTCCCGGAAGCCCAGCCTCCGGAGCAGTTCGTGAAGGAGCTGACGAACCACATCGTCAAGTCCGCCGCCGCGAACGTCGGTCCCTTCTATGAGGAGTTGATCGCCGGCCGGATTCCCATCGAGGGTCTGCGCGAGTGGATCAAGCAGTGGTACTTCGACTCGCGGACCTTCCCGTCGGTCATCGCCCAGATCGCCGCCAGCGCGACGTATTACTACGATGCCCGCCAGTTCATGGGCGCCAACCTGGCCGAGGAGCTGGGAGAGTTCGACCCCGCCCGTGAGCACCCCGTGCTGGTGCGGCAGCTCGGCCGGGCGCTCGGCGTGTCCGACGAGGAGCTGGAGTTCGCCGAGCCCTACCCCGAGACGCTCCTGTACGTGGAGTACCGCCAGCACCTGGTGCGCGACTTCCACTGGCTGGAGGCGATCGCCGCGGGCAGCTACGCCATCGAGCTGACCATCCCCGGACGCTTCCGGAAGATCGCTCGCGCCCTCAAGAAGCAGCTCAGCCTGAACGACGAGGCGCTCGAGGTCTTCCGCATCCACGCCGGTGACGAGGAGCTGGAGCTCAACTACGGCGGTGACGTGAAGCACGCCATGGAGGCTCCAACCTCATCCGCAAGTACGCCGTCACGGCGGAAATGCAGGAGCGCGTCCGCCTGGCGGTGTGGCGTTCCGTCGAGGCCCGCAAGGTGTACCAGGCGGGGCTCTTCCGGGAGATCATCCTGAAGAAGGATCCGAACTGGAAGAAGTTCTGGACGGCCGCGGCTCAATGAACTGGAAGCTGCTCATCCTGCTCGTCGCGGTCCCCCTGACCGCGGCGGGCAATCTCATCGCCGGCAAGTTCGCCCTGCGCGGCTTCTCGCCCGCGCAGGCGAACGCGCTGCGCTACCTGCTCGCGCTCGTCTTCCTGCTGCCGATGTTGCGTCGGTGGCCGAGACCCACGGCGCGGGAGCTGGGCGTGCTCGCGGCCACCGGGCTGTTGGGCATCTGCATCTACAACCTGCTCTTCTTCGAGGCGATGCGGCTCATCCCGGTCTCGGAGGTGGCGCTGTTGGAGATGACCATTCCCGCGGCGTCGCTGGTGCTCGCCAGGGTATTGCTGCGCGAGCAGGGCTCCAGCCGCCAGGTGGTGGGCATCATCGTCAGCTTCGCGGGGGCGGTGTGGCTGCTGCGCATCCTGCCGCCCGAGCCTCCGCGATGAAGACGGACATGGACTGGCGCGGCGAGGTGCTCATGCTGCTGGCGGTGGCGTGCTTCGCGCTCTACTCCGTCGTCAGCAAGTTCGCCATGCAGCGCCTGCCACCCACCGCGGTGGCCACCTGGAGCTGTCTCTTCGGCAGCCTGCCGCTGCTGCTCATGAGCGCGCCGGACATGCTCTCCGGAGAGCTGCGCCTGGGAGACGTCTCGCTGGAGAGCTGGCTGGGCATCATCTACGGCGGGCTGATCGGCTTCGTGTTCAACATCGTCGCCTGGTACTACTGCTTCCGCGAGGCGGGGGTCTCCAAGACGAACATCTTCCTCTACCTCGTCCCCATCTTCGGGGCGATCCTGGCCATGCTCATCTTCGGGGAGAGCCTGAGCGGGTGGCAGCTGTTCGGCTCCGCCATCACCCTGGCCGGAGTGGTGCTCGCCACGTTCGAGCGCAAACCCCGGCAGGCCGTCGAGAAGGTGGCGATCACCGAGTAGCGGCGCGCCTCACGAATCCACTGCGCGGGGGAGATCGACTTGATTGCGGAGCGGCATACCGGCGCGGAAGAAGGTGAGGTTGTCCAGGATCAGCCTGGACAGGTCCGCGGCCTCCTGGGGGTAGCGGAAGGCTCCGTGGGGAGTGATCCACAGGCCCTCCACGTCCCACAGCGGGCTGTCGGGAGGCAGCGGCTCCTGCTCGTGCACATCGAGCAGGGCCGCGCGCAGCCGCTTCTCCTGGAGCGCCCGGACCATGGCGCCGTTGTCCAGCACGGCGGCGCGGGCGACGTTGATCAACACGGCCCCGTGCGGGAGCGCCCGGATGGCCGCCTCGTTGATCAGCGGAGGCTGGGTGGTGCTCCGGTTGGCGGGCAGGGAGATCACCAGGTGGTCGGCATCCCGGAGCGCGTCCGGCAGGTGGGAGGCCGGTCTCACTTCGTCCACCAGGGGCGAGGCGCGTCCGCTGTGGGTGATGGCGACGGTGCGCAGCTCGAAGCCGCGCGCCCGGAGGGCGATCTGCTGTCCGATGTGTCCCAGGCCGGCGATGACCAGGGTGCTGCCAGCCAGGAGCCGGGCGCTGGGAGGCTTCCACTCATGGGCGCGCTGCTGGCGCACCAGGGTGGGCGCATCCTTGGCGAGCGCCAGCAGCCCCATCCAGGCGAACTCGGCCACGGCCCGGGCGGGGACGTTGCCCGCGTGGGTCAGCAGCAGGTGCTTGGGAGGGGCGCCCGCGGGCACGTGCTCCGTGCCGGCGCCGGTGAGTTGCAGCCAGCGCAGCCTGGGACAGCGCCCCAGCATGCCGGGCGGAAAGGTGTTGGCGACCAGGACCTCGAGCTCGCCGGCGCAGGGCGGATCCCGCTCCGTGTCGGTGACCACCTCGATGTCGAGCTCCGGGTGCGCGGCGCGCAGGGCGGACCCGATCTCCGTCCCCATCCGCGAATGGAAAATGCAGACTTTCATGAGGAGAACAGTGAATGCTAGCACAGGTGAATCTCGCTGCCCTGCTCGAGCGGCACCTCGGGGCGGAGAAGGTGCTTTCGGATTCGAAATCACTGGCTCATTACAGCCGTGATGCCAGCACGTACGGCCCCTTCCCGCCCGAGGCGGTGGCGTTGCCCTCCTCCGCGGAGGAGGTGTCCACGGTGCTGCGGCTGGCGTACGAGCACGGCTTCCCGGTCACGCCGCGTGGCGCGGGCACGGGACTGACCGGCGGGGCACTGCCCGTCTGCGGCGGCGTGGTGTTGTCCACCGAGCGGATGCAGAGCATCAAGCTGATCGACGAGGAGAACCTCATCGCCGTGGTGGAACCCGGAGTGGTGACGGGCACGCTCCAGCAGGTGCTCGCGCAGCGGGGGCTGCTCTATCCACCGGATCCCGCCTCGCTCGGGACGTGCTCCATTGGCGGGAACGTGGCCCACAACGCGGGAGGCCCCCGGGCCCTCAAGTACGGGGTGACGCGCGAGTACGTGCTCGGGCTGGATACGGTGATGGCCGACGGCTCGCGCCTGCGCTCCGGGCGCCGCACCTCCAAGGGGGTCGTCGGCTATGACCTGACGGGGCTGCTGGTGGGCAGCGAGGGCACCCTGGGTGTCACCACCGAGGTGACGTTGCGGCTCATCCCCGCGCCGCAAGCCCAAGCCACCCTGATGGCCATCTTCCGGACCGCCGTCGACGCCGGGCGCGCGGTCACGCGCATCCTCCTGTCCGGCTTCCGGCCCTGCGCGCTCGAGCTCGTCGACGCGCCCTCCATCGACGTGCTCCGCCAGCGCGGAAACCATGCCTTCCCCTCGGGAGCGGGCGCCATCCTGCTGTGCGAGGTCGACGAGGAGCGGGAGGCAATGGGCCGGGTGCTCGACACCTGTGCCCGGGCCTGCGAGCAGGCGGGCGCCATCGAGCAGCGGCACTCCACCGACCCCCAGGAGCGCGAGCAGCTCTGGTCGGCGCGGCGCGCCGTGTACCCGATGCTGGTGAAGACCTATCCGCGGATGCGGGTGGAGGACGTGTGCGTGCCCCGCACGCGCATCGCGGACGCGCTCAGCCGCCTGGACGAGATGTCCGCCCAGTACCGCATTCCCACCTCCACCCTGGCCCACGCCGGAGATGGAAACCTCCACATCGGCCTGCTGCGCGGTGTGGAGCAGGACCGCGAGGGCACCGAGGAGCGCCGCGTGGAGGAGATGCGGACGGACCTGATGCGCACGGTCCTCTCGCTCGGTGGCACGCTCGCCGGGGAGCATGGCGTTGGCTATGCCAAGCGGAGCTTCCTCGGCTGGGAACTCTCCCCCGAGGCCATCGCCCTGCAGCGGAAGATGAAGGCGTTGATCGACCCGAAGAACCTGCTCAATCCCCAGAAGATCTTCACGGAGGCTTAGGACACCGCGGTGTTCCAAGTCATCCCCTACCCACACCCGCTCAGAGGAAAACCATGGACGCTCGTATCGCCGCAGTGTTGAACCGGTTGGAGGAGCGCTCGAAGCGCGAACAGCAGGAACTGGCGGAGCTCAACAACAAGGGGGCGCGCTTCGTGCGCGAGGCGGCGGGCCGCTTCATGCTGGACATCGGGCCCGATGTCGGCCGGCTGCTCAACACCCTGGTGCGCTCGCTCGGAGCCCGCCAGGTAGTGGAAATCGGCGGCTCGACGGGCTACTCGACGCTCTGGTTCGCCGAGGCGGCGCGGAGCACCGGCGGGCGCGTCATCTCCTTCGAGATCGACACCGAGAAGGTCAAGCAGATGCGGCAGAACCTGTCCGAAGCGGGGCTGAGCGAGTACGTCGAGATCATCGCCGAGGACGCCTCCCTGCACCTGCCGAAGATGACGGGGCCGTTCGACCTCGTGTTGATCGATCACTGGAAGGACATCTACGTCCGGGACTTCGACCTGGCCTGGCCCAAGGTGCGCCGGGGCGGGATCGTGGTGGCGGACAACATCCTCATCCCCGAGGCGACGCGCGAGCAGATGAAGGCCTACCAGGCGCACGTCCAGAAGGCCCCCGGCGCGCGGTCGTTCACGCTCTCCCTGGGGCAGGGAATCGAAGTCACCCAGCGGATCGACTGACGAGGCCCTCGATGATCGAGAAAACCCAGACGCTCTGGCTGGATGGTGCGCTCACCGGATGGGAGGACGGCACCACCCATCTGATGACACACACGCTGCACTATGGCTTCGGAGCCTTCGAGGGGATTCGTTCCTACCAGCAGGCGAATGGTGGGACGGCGATCTTCCGGTTGGAGGAGCACATCGACCGGCTCTTCGCGTCATCGAAGGCGGCCTACCTGGAGGTGCCGTTCGATCGCGCCACGATCATGGCGGCCTGCACGGAGGTCGTGCGTGCCAATGGCCTGCGCAACGCCTACCTCCGGCCGCTCGTCTTCGTGTCGGAGCCGAACATCATCTTCGCCCACTGGCTCAACCGCGTCCGGGTGGCCGTCCTCGCCTTCCCGTGGGAGGGCTACTCGGATCGCAACCGGGAAGAGGGAACGAACGCCAAGTTCTCCCCGTATGTCCGTCCCAAGGCCCAGGCCGCCTTCTACAAGGCGAAGCTGTGCGGGCATTACGCGCTGAGCGTGGTGGCCTACTCCGAAGCCGTCCGGACGGGCTACAAGCAGGCCATCTTCCTCGATGAGGACGGGATGGTCTGCGAGGCCACGGGAGACAACCTCTTCCTCGTGAAGGATCAGGTGCTGGTGACACCGCCTTCCTCGCGCTCCATCCTGATGGGACTGACCCGGGACTCGGTGATGACGCTCGCGCGAGAGCTCGGGTACCGGGTCGAGGAGCGGGACATCTCCCGGGAGGAGTGCTTGACCGCCGATGAGCTCTTCACCACGGGGACGGCCTCGGAGCTGTTGCCCGTGCGGATGCTGGAGGGACATCCGGTGGGCACCGGGAAGCTGGGGCCGGTGACGACCGCGGTCCAGCAGGCGTTCTCGGCGGCCGCGCAGGGGCGGGCAGCGCAGTACAAACACTGGCTCACGCCGGTCTGACGGGCCGCCCCCGTCACCGGCGCTCGCTCAGCGACAGCCGGTGACGGAGGGCCGGTGAGCTACCTCATCTGCTCCAGGATGCCCGCCAACTCCTGCTCATCCGGCAGATAGACGTTCCCGAAGTCCAACACCCTGGGGTTGCCATGGGTCATGGGGTTGGCCGTGGGTCTGCGCACGGAGCCGTGGTACTCCCGTGCACCGGACTCCTCCATCAGCCTTCCGAGGTTGGATGAGCGGATTCCCGCCCCCGGCATGATGATGATGCGCTCGCCCGCGGCCTTCACCAACTCCCTCAGCACGCGTCCCGCTTCTGGCGCGCCACTGGCCTGACCCGACGTGAGCACACGCTCGCAGCCCACTTCGATCAGATCCTCCAGGGCCTGGAACATGTCCGGCGTCGCATCGAAGGCACGGTTGCAGGTGACGCCCATCGGCCCCGCCAGCTCGACGAACCGTTTCATCAAATCCTTGTCGATCCGTCCATCGAGCAACTGCGCGCCAATGGAGATTCCATCACAGCCGAGCTCACGGCAGACGCGGATGTCTTGCTCGATGATGGCGATCTCGTCTTCATCGTAATAGTAGTTGCCCGCCCGGGGCCTCACGAGGGGGTAGAGCTTGATGGAGATCCTCTCCCGGGTCCGCTTGATGGTGCCATGACTCGGAGTCGTTCCACCCTCCGTTGGATTGTCGCAAAGCTCGACGCGCCAGGCACCGGCCTTCTCCGCGATGAGACACGACTGGATATTGAACGAGCAGACTTCGAGGATGGCCTTGGGCATGGGGCTACCGGGTGGAGCGTGGGCCGAAGGACGGCGGAGCATCCGCGGGAGCGGCGCCCCAGTCGCGATCGGGCGTTGGCGAGAGTTCGAACTCCAGGACGCCGTCGCGAGCAAGGAAGTCCGCCGGCAGCCAGGCCCGCTGGGAGGGCTTTCCGTTGACCTTGAGCGCGCGCACATAGGGCGCGTCGGGTGCGGCGCCCGTGCCCTTGATGGTGAGCGTCGCGCCCGGGCGGATGATGCGCGCCGACGTGAACAGCGGACTGCCGAGGACCAGCTCGGCGCGCCCCGGGTAGACCGGATACAGCCCCAAGGCGGACCAGACATACCAGGACGACATCTGCCCCAGGTCGTCGTTTCCGGAGATGCCCTCGGGTGCGCGGGTCCAGATCTTCCGCATGGCGGCGCGCACGACGGCCTGCGTCTTCCAGGGCTCGCCGGCGAACACGTAGAGCCAGGGGGCCGCGATGGACGGCTCGTTGTCCAATTCCGCGTGCAGCGGGCCGGCCTTGGTGACCACCCACTCCCCCTTCTCGTCCTGGAAGAACCCGTCCAGCCGGGCCCGCGCCTTGTCGCGTCCGCCCATCAGCTCGAACAAGCCGGCGGGATCGAACGGGACCATCCACAGATAGTGGGCCCCCGATCCCTCGACGAACTCCTCATCGGAGGCCGGGTCGAAGGCGGGCCAGCTTCCATCGGTGTTGCGCGGCTGGATGTAGCCGCCCGCGCTCGTGGCGGCGGGGTTGTACAGGTTGCGCCACCAGCCCGACCGTTCGGTGAAACGCCGGGCATTCGTCTTGTCACCGGCCAGGCGCGCCAGCTGCGCCATGGCGAAGTCGGCCGCCGCCAGTTCCAGCGTGTCGGACGCGCTGCCCCAGCCGGGCGAGCCGACGGGCATGTAGTGGTGTGACAGCCATTGATCGAGCCCCGGCCGCTGGCCCTGACAAAGGACCGGACAGCCAACGCGGCCGAGGTCCTTGGGCGTCGGAACCGTCGCGGCCTTGAGGAGCGAGGCGTAGGCGCCCTTCAAGTCGAAGTCGCGTCCACCGAAGGCATGGATGGCGGCCACGGTGGGCGGCGAGGGATCGCCGTTCATCACCCCCGTCGCCCCCGTGACGTGCGTCCAGCGATCCCAGACGCCGCCGTTCTGGCGAGCCTGATTGAGCAGGGACTGGGCGAGGTCGGAGCCGACCTTGGGCTCCAGCAGCGTGACGAGCTGCACCTGTGAGCGATAGACGTCCCACCCGGAGAAGTTGGCGTATTGCGCCTTCTGGGCGCCCGAGAGCTTGTGAATCCCGCCGTCCATGCCTCGGTAGCGGCCATCCACGTCGCTGTGCAGGCTGGGATGAATCAGGGAATGGTAGAGCGCCGTGTAGAACACCGTGCGGTCGTCGCGGCTTCCGCCCTCGATGCGGATCTTCCCCAGCACCTGGTTCCAGGCATCGCGCGTGGCGCCTTGCGTCCCCTCCAGCGTCGCCGAGGCCGGGCTCTCGGCCTCCAGATTGGCCAGGGCGCCCGCTTCGTCGACATAGGACACGCCGATCCGCACGTTGACGACAGGAGAGGTCTTCGGATCGAAGGAGATCCATCCGCCGGAGCCTTTGCCCGCCGGTGGGAAGCCCTGCTCGCCATAGGTAGTGCCTCCCTCCGTCGAGGTCGAGCCGGGCGTCACCACGCCATCGCGCCACGTGCCGCCCGTCGTGAAGGGCTGGTCGAATACCGCCACGAAATGAAGCGTGTAGTAGCTCTCGCGCCGGTCAGCGGCGAGGTAGCCGCAGAAGTTGCCGCTGGTCACCGAGCCCGAGACCGTTCGTTTGTCCGGAGCGATGCGGGTGACGGCGGCGGTGCTGCCGGTCTGCGAGTCGGAGGTACGGAACAGGACGTTCGCGGGCTTGTCGGCCGGGAAGGAGAACCGGCCCACCGCCGTCCTCGGAGTCGCCGCCAGCTCGACGGTCACGCCGTTCTCCATCGCCACGCGATAGGCGCCGGGCGAGGCGCTCTCCTTCGCATGGCTCATCAGACTGGAATAGACGGTATAGGCGTCTGGCGAGGAGGGAGAGACGCGCACCGGGGTGGTGATGGGCATGAGGGGGATGTCGCCTCCTGCTCCAGCACAACCACTGCCCGACAGGTGGGTGAGGCTGAAGCCCCGGATGCCGTTGGAGCGCCACTCGTACCCTCCGGGCGCCGCGATGGGCGCGCGCCTGCCGGGCAGGGGGCTCTGGTCGGGACTGAAGGAAACCATGCCGAACGGCGCGACGGGTCCCGGAAAGACGTTGCCTCCATTCGTCGTGCCGATGAAGGGATTCACTTCCCGAGCTGGCGTCGGAGCCTGGGCCTGGGCGTCCAAGGCCAGGAAGAGGACGCCAAGCGCCAGGCCGGCGCCGCGGCGGGTCATGAAGGGATGGGACGACAAGGAGAGGCCTCCAGTTGACTGGGGCGTGACGGCTCCCCGTCCAAGGCCTCTTACCGCCCTCTTCCAGGCGAGTCACCGGGTGATGTTGAAGAAGCTCTTGATGACGTGCTTGCCCTTGACATCCCAGACGATGGTCTGCCCCTGGCGGATGAAGTAGCTGTCACCCTTCTTCAAGGTGCGGGTCTGCTTCGTCTCATCGGTCAGGGTGACTTCCCCCTCGAGGATGGTGGCGTGTTCGGAGAAGGGGAAGTGGATCCTCACCTTCCCGGTGGTCGCCTTGAAGATGCCAGCCATCATGCCCTGCTCGCTGAAGTCGACCCGGGCGGAGAGGACGGGATTGCCTTCGAGGACCTCGCCACCGATGTCCTCCGGGTCCCCCAGCGGGCGCAGGAGCGATTCGTCCACGCGCCGCCGCGGCGAGTAGACGACCATCGCCTGTCCCCTGAGTGCCTCGGACAAGGCCGAGGGCCGTTCGAGGAAGCCCGGCTCCTCATGGCGTCCACCAAAGGCCTCCAGAATCCCCTCGAGCGTGAACAGCGCCTCCCCCAACGAAAAGTGACGATCGAGATGAAACATGTTTCCCCCAGCGCTCGGATTCGTTCGCGTCCAACGTCAGGACCCCCTGACACGCACCAAGGTGCTACATCCGCCCTTTCGAGGCTGTGTTTCGCTTCACGCGAAAGGTGTGAACGCCGTCACATGAGGCCGGGCAATCGTTGGCCGGTATCCAAAGATATTGGAACTCTGGAGTTGGAGCGGATCCGCGCGCCCTGAAACCAGGTCAAGGCAGGGGGATCTTGTCCGCGAAGGCTCGCATCCAGTTCAGCTCGTCCCGGGCCCTGGGTTCGCAGGACTCCTCCTGCAGGGAGGCCAGGGGCCAGCGATAGTAGGCCGCTCGCAGCAAGGACTCCTGCCATCGCCCGACGTCCACCCACACCGTGATGCAGTCGTCGCGCGACGGTGGGTGCTCCATCCATTCACTGCCGAGCATCTGCAGCCGGAGCCCCTGTTCCACTTCCAGGCACGAGTGCTGCTCGCGCAAGCGCGCTCCGGCGACCCATAGCAGACGTCCCAACCACCGCCGGTCCTCGTCATTCAGGTGCGCCTTGCTGGCCCGAGCCCGGTGATAGAGCAACACGCCCAGGGAGACCCCCTGCGCCAGGGTGGCCGCCGACCACGCATGATGACCCGGTGGGGACAACGCCTCGTAATACCCACGCATCTCCACGAAGAATTGCTCGCTGGAGGGCTGCTTCCACTCGGCCAAGTTGACCAGATTCTCGAGCGTTTCCAACTCCCCTCGGGTGAAGGGCTGTGAGAACGAACTGCCGGTCAGGAAAGGAATCAAGGCGAGCTGAAGGGTGCGGGGAGAGGATCCGACGAGCTGCCCGATCCGCTCGTCCACGGCGGGCAACAAGTCCGGACGCGGTGGATCTCCTTCCTCGTAGGCGTAGAGGTGCTCGCGCAGTGCCACGAGCATGGGAAGGGAGTCAGAAGAGAGGACCAGCCCACGCACCTCTTCCAGATGTACCCGAGCCAGATCGGGATTCAACACCACCAGGGGCAAGCGCCGGGATTCGTGGGTTGCCTCCCAGGGCGACCAGGTGTCGGCCATCAGATGATTCCACTGCAAGGGATTGGGGAGCAGGGTGCTCTGACGGAAGTCCGGCCTTCCGAGCGACTGCCAGGCATCGAAAAAGGCATGGCGCCATTGAGACACACCCGGCTGGCGCTCGGCGAGGTGGCGCAACAGGAGTGCCTCCGGTGACTGCCTGATCGCGGCGCCTTCGAGGTAATCCAGAGCAAGGTCCCATTTGCCCACCTGCATGAACCAGCACGCCGCCAGCAGTTGGGCGGGCGCATGGATCCTGGCGGCTTTCAGCACCCGGCCGAGCAAGGGGAGCCCGCCCAGACTGCCGTCAAAGGCATGCTCGGCGGCTTTCTGGGTCAGTTGCGCGGCCGAATCTCGCGTCTTCTTGCGTTCGTCGAACCACTCGAAGGCCGACCACCCTACCCCCGCCGTGAGGGGCACCAGACCCAGGGACCAGAACAACACCCGGCGGCGTGTCCAGTAATGAGACTGTCCGCCCATCCGCCCCGCCTCTCCGCCTTCAACCGATGTGCCCATGAGCCCTCGGAGCCTCATGTTACCATCAGGTGCGTGGCCCTCCACTCCTCGAAGAAGGCGTCATGGGTGCTTGCCCTCCTGGCCCTGCTCCAGGTCGACTGCCTGGCGGAGTCCGACCCCGTTGGACCAGAAGGCGAATGCGGCCCGCGGGACCTCACCCCCGAATGCTGTCTCAAGCAGTTTCCGGGCGAATGGGAGCGCTGCACGGGCTTCGAGGCGGAGCAGGTGGTGCGCTCGCCCTCCCCGGGGATGAAGTCCGCTGCCGCCGGCATGGCGGCCATCATGGCGGTGACGATGCAGCCCCGGATCAATGCCGCCGAACAACGGGGAGTGGAGCTGGCGGCGGACCTGCTCGCGAAGGTCGAGCGGGCGATCGAACGGTGCACGCGCGAGGCGGACCAGCAGGTCAACGACCACCACTTCCAAGGCCGAAGCCCGAGCGCGGAGATCTGCCAGCAGCTCAAGGCAGGCGACCAGGTGACGTGGGCCGTCTATCTGGGGCTTTTCAAGCACGAGCAGGCCTGGCCATGTCTGCGCAAGGCGTTGAACCTGCTACTCCCCGGGCGCTACTGGCTCCATCCTCGTTTCCGGCTCAATGACCGGACCGGCCAGTGGGAGTTCCTGGACAAGAAGGCGGTGGAAGAGATCGTGGCGAAGCAGGGCTGGAAGGGTCTGAAGGGAACCATCGAGCCGGACCTCATCCTCTTGGATGAACAGGGTTTCATCGTCAGCGTGTACGATCTCAAGTTCCCCTGCCCAGACAGCAATATTGCCCGGTGGGAGAGATATAGCAGAGGACCCTGGATGGATTGGTTTCAAGGAGAGCTGTACAAGGATGCACTCCAGGTCACCCCTCGCCTCGTCTCACCTCGGCAGGGAGTCATCCGGAAATAGGAAGAGCTACTCATCATGGGACACCCTCGGATACGACACTTCAACGAATATGGTGGATTGCGCGCAAGCGATGCGGTGGTTCTGAACTTTTACCTACGGCATCCCAATGAAAGGTTCGCACCAGCCGTCGTACGCGCCCTGGAACTCTTGCGCGAAAGGATACGCCCCTATGCCTTCGAACGGTACGTCGGCGAAGGACAAACCGAACCGCTCGATGAGCCCGCCTGGAAGAGACTCATCCAGCAAACGCTCGCACCAGGACCCGAGGAGGCCGTTTTTCTTGTCCTAGAGGGCAAGTCAGACGATGTGGATGAACTCCATGTGGACTACCGGGGCTTGGACATCGTCCCGCTTCCCTGGCCAATTCGGAAGCATGACGTGAGCGTCTTGTACATCCGCCTGCCCACGGAATATCTGGAAGAACGAGGTCCGGACCACGTGCGTGCCCTGGCCCTCGAGATAGCGGCGGAGTTGCCCTTCAACTCCGGATATGTGGACTTCGCGCTCTGCACGGACCCGTGGAACTTCAACGAGGTACTCCCCCACATCTACCCGCGCTTTCCGGGGATCCATCTCGCATCGAGCAGCGCGGTGCTGCGCATGGACACCTGGGTGGAGGGAGTTCACTGGATGAACTTCCTCGGGCAACCCGTGCTGGGCCAGCTCGGTGGCGTGGCCGCCCTGAGGGAGGCCCTGTCCCTTCCAGGCATCACCCTGCAAGAGATGAGCGGAGACCGGGTGCTCATCACCCTGGGCGAGCGGCCCGAAACTGGAGACCTCCAGGCGGGCCAGACACTTCCCGGACACCGCGCCCTCGCCCGGCTCCTCGAGCCCTACCTGCACCGCTGGCCCGCGTCGGACTTCCGGGTAGCGACCGAGCAACTGCGTCGCTGGGAGCGCCGCTTCCTGGATTGAGGCGCGCGGGTCGCCCTACTTGATGCCGTGGCGCCGGAGCAGGCGGTAGAGGTACACCCGGTCCATGTCCGCGCCCGTCGCCGCCTGGGACACCTTGCCCTGATGCAGCGCCAGGAGCGCGCGCAGGTAGCGCCGCTCGAAGTCGTCCAGCGCCGGGCGCCGCGCCTCGGCGTACGGCACCTTGGGGTCCACCTCCGCGCGGCTGCCCTGGGGCGCCACGTCCGTGAGCTCCAGCGTGTCCTCGAAGACGAGGCAGCGCTCGAGGTAGTTGCGCAGCTCGCGCACGTTGCCCGGCCACGCCGCCTGCTCCAGCCGCGAGATGAAGCCGGGCGAGCGCAACGCCTGCGTCCGCTCCGGCTCCGCCCCCAGCCCCAGGAGGATCTGCTCCACCAGCAACTGCAAGTCCTCGGGCCGCTGGCGCACGGGCGGCAAGGGCACGCGCAGCACCGCCAGGCGGAAGAAGAGGTCCGAGCGGAAGCGCCCCGCGTTCACCTCCGCGCGCAGATCCCGGTTGGTGGCGGCGATGATGCGCACGTCCACCGGCACGTAGGCGTTGGTGCCCACCCGGCGGATCTCCCGCGCCTCCAGAACCCGCAGGAGCTTGGGCTGGAGCTCCGCGGGCAGCTCGCCAATCTCGTCGAGGAAGACGGTGCCCCCGTGCGCCTCCTCGAAGGCGCCGATGCGCCGCGTGGCCGCGCCCGTGAAGGCGCCCTTCTCGTGGCCGAACAGCTCGCTCTCCAGCAGGTCCGCCGGAATGGCGCCACAGTCCACGGTGAGGAAGGGCTTGTCCCGGCGGGCGCTCTCCTGGTGGATGGCCTGCGCCGCCGGCTCTTGCCCGTGCCCGTCTCCCCCTCCAGGAGCACCGTCACGTCCCGCGCCGCCGCGCGCTCGAGCAGCGCGAAGCACATGCGCATCGGCACCGACACGCCCACGAGCGAGCCGAAGCGCGTGCGCTCGGACACCGGCAGCCGGTTGCTGTCCGGACTGAAGTCGAAGCGCACCACCGCACGCCCCAGCCGCAACAGGCTGCCCCCGCGCAGGTATCCCTCGGACACCTGCACCCCATCCAGGATGACGCCGTTGGTGCTGTCCAGGTCCTTCACCCGCGCGCCCCGGGGGCCCACGCGGATCTCACAGTGGAAGCGCGACACCGTGGGGTCATCCAGGGTGAAGTCGTTGCTCGGGTGCGAGCCGATGGAGCACGCATCCGACACCGAGTCCCACACGGTGCCCGGCCCGGGCCCCTCCACCACGGTGAGCAGGAAGCGCCGGACGGCGGGCATCTCGGGCGCGTTCGGCACGTGCGTGTAGGGCCGGGTCACGCTCAGGTCCTGGGCGTCCACTGCCCCAACCTCCGCGCTCCCCCCATCCTCCTTGCGCGAAACAGGCGTTGCTCGAGTCCGATCGGACGAAGTCATGGGACGCCACGCTAGCACGCGGGCCCCTTCGCCCAGGGTGGATGGACGTGGGCGGAAGAAAAGGCGACGCTCTCGGCCCGCGGAGACCCCCGGGAATGACCACCCCCATCGACGACCGCTTCTACATCGAGCTGCTCAAGCTGCTGCTGCACGTGGCCTGGAGTGATGACGAGATCGACCCGCGCGAGGCCCAGGCGCTCGTGGGCGCGGCGGCACGCTGGAAGGTGCCCCTGCCCGAGCTGCAACGGCTCGAGCGCTGTCTGGAGCTGGGCGAGCCCCTGCCCGCGCCGAACCTCGGCCTCCTGCGTCAACACGCCGAGGAGGCGATCGCCACCGTGCGCACGCTCATCGAGAGCGACGCCTCCGTGCACGTGTCCGAGCAGGAGATGCTCGCGCAGGTACGCGAGATGCTCGGCCTGCCCCCGGCCTGAGGGCCCCCGCCCTACGCGCCGAGCAGGTCCGCCCAGAAGTCCGCGAGCCGCCAGACGTCGGGGGGCTCGCCGACCGATCCATCTCCGCGTGGGTGATGAGGGGCGTGAGCAACAGGCGCACCCGCGTGCGCGGCTCCAGCACCCGCGCGAGGAGCTCGGACTCGACGGCGGGGATGACGGTGTCATCCGTGCCATGCAACAGGAAGACGGGCGTGGGGGGCGCGGGCGAGTGCTCGGGAGACAGGGCCCGGGCGCCGGCGAAGTCCTCCACGTGTGGCAACAGCAGGGGCCCGAGCGCGGCGACGTTCCGCTCGTTCACGTGCCGCAGCAGGGTGGCGGCGGGCTCGGGCAGCGCCGCTTGCTGGCGGCGGGCCTCGGCGAAGGTCTCCGCCGCCCGCCGCGCGTCGTGCATGGCCAGGTGCGAGGCGCGCAGGAAGGTGAGGATGCCCGCGCGCAGCGGCTCCACCTGCTCCGCGGGCACGAGCTGTCCGGCCACGTTGAGCAGGAGGATGACGACGCCATAGTCATGCGGCGCGCGGCGCACGCCATCCGCCTGGACCCCCGTGCACAGGAAGGCGAGCACGCGCGTGAGGTCGCCATGTCCCCCGAGCGAGAAGGTGAAGGCCACCTTGTCCGCGAGCGCCGGCCTCCCCGCGGCCACGAGCGACAGCCCTCCCGAGAAGCTGATGCCCATGAGACCCACCCGTCCGTCGGGCGCGAGCTCCGGCCGCGCGGAGGCCCAGAGCGCGGCGTCCTCGATCATGTCCGGCTCGCTCGGGGTGAGCTGGTAGCGCAGCAGATCCGGCAGCTCGAGGGTGAGCACGGTGAGTCCCCCGGTGGCGAGATCCGCGGCGAGCGCGCCCAGACGGGGCTCGTCGATGCCCTCCGCGTGCACCCCGGGGATGAGCAGGACGGTGCGGCCCCGGGCCTCGCGGGGCGGAAGACGCGGGCACGCAGGGGCCCATGGCGCGAGGGCACCGGGGTGTCCTCCACGGTGAAGGACTGGGTGTCCCATCGCGCGAGCTGCCCGGCCAGGCCCTCGTCCCGGCCGGAGGCGCGGGCCACGAGCGACAACCCCCGCAGCAGGGGATGCAGGGACAGCGGGACCGAGAGCAGCACCGCTCCCAGCAGGGCCAGGAGCGTCACGCGGCGGAAGGGGAACGGGGAGCGCATCGGGAGGCGCATTCAACCAGCGAACGCGCCCCCACGAAACCCGCGGGCCCCGGGCTCACCCGCTCCAGGTTCAACCGGAGATGATGCGCTGCAGTTCCTGCTTGTCGTTGGAGAACGAGAACGAGCCGTTGAGCTGGTAGCCGTTCTGCCGATCCAACACGCGCGGCCACAACATGCGCACCACGGCCAGCCGGTCCGCGGAGAAGGAGAACTGGTCGACCGCCCGCGCCACCTGGCTCACGAGGAAGTAGTCCCCGCGGCTGGCCGTCTCGAGCACGCGCAGCTTCTCCGAGGAGAAGGACTCGCGCGACACGGCGTTGAGGATGTCGCGCAGCCGCTGCTCCGGGATGGCCGAGACCGCGGGCGCGGGCGGCGCGGGCGGACGCGACGGCGGGCCGTTGTAGCCTCCACGCGCCTCGGGCGCGCGCGCCACCACCTGGCGCAGGGCGGAGAGCTCCTGGTACGCCTCGTTCAGGCGGCCATCGCCGCGCCGGCCGCGCTCGGACTCCTTCAGCAGCGACTCCAGACGGGCCAGGCGCCGCTCCAGGTCCTCGCGCTCGACCACCACCTGAGTGCTCCTGCCCCCACCGCGCCAGGACTCGGCGTCACCGGAGCGCGCACTCGCGGACGCACCCGGAGGTGCCAGACCCGTGGCCTCACCCGAGGGCGGAGGGGTCTGGGCGGAGGCGGCGAACGCGGTGAACAGGGCCAGGGCGGCGAACAGGGCTTTCATGGAATCATCTCTCGGAGGGAAGGCGGAAGCTGCAACTGGCCTCCTCCGACGTGGGCTCCCCCGTCCCCATTCAAACCTTCCGCTCCGGAGAACGCTCCAGGGGTCGCCTGTAGAGCAGGCGGACCAGGGCACCCCACATCCACCTTCCGCCTGGAAGAGAAAAGGGCCCGAGCACGTTTTCCAACAGGTCGTGATCCCCACCCGACTGTCGTGAAAATGCCGCTGGGAAATTTCCTGGCTCGACTTCACGGGGGGGCGGGTTATAGGTCCCGATCAACGCTCGGAAGAGCGAACAGTTTGGCGATTGGACGCCCTGCTGTACCGGAAAGCATCAAGTCAATGGCAACTGGCACCGTGAAGTGGTTCAACGATTCGAAGGGCTTCGGTTTCATCGCGCAGGATGGTGGCGAGGATGTGTTCTGCCACCACACCGCCATCCAGTCGGACGGCTTCCGCACCCTGGCCGAGGGCCAGCGGGTGGAGTTCGACGTGAAGCGCGGCCCCAAGGGCCTGCAGGCCGAGAACGTGCGCGTTACCGGCTGATACGCCGCACGCCGCACCTTATTTTTCAGTCATGAGGCCCGGCCTCCCCAGAGGCCGGGCTTCTTTTTCCTCTTTCCCCGGAGCAACCATGCAGGGAAGGTCCACGAAGAGACAGAAGGAAATGGCCCGTCAGCAGAAGCAGCGCGACAAGGAGGCCAAGAAGGCAGAGCGGCAGCGCGACCGGGACACCAAGCCCGCCCGGCTGCCCGGTGAGGAGGATCCCGATATCGCGGGCATCGTCCCCGGTCCCCAGCCGCCGCTGGAGATGTGAAACCGAGTGAATTCGAGTGAAACCGCTTGATGGGCGCCGGTGGCGGCGACCGGGCCTGGAATCGATTGAAGATTCCAGTCCCCCGCTGTCCCGGGAGCCCTCGGCCTCTCTCCCCCACATACCGCCCCTACACCGCGACACGTCGCGCGCGGCCCGCTCCTCGAAGAGGAAGAGCCGAGGGCCCGCGACCCCTCCGTCCCAGGAAGTGCTCGTCCGCCTGGCTGTCCTGTCCCGCCGTCCATCCTCGGGCAAGGGACTTGGCACTATGCCCCCAGACCCTTCCGCCTCCACCGGCGGGGCAAGCAGGCCTCGGTGTGGAAACGCTGGTCTTTCAACGACCTGCGTACCAAATCATACATGTCACCCAGTGAGCGGACGAAGAACCGGTCATGAAGTGGTGTGCCCGGACGCCCCTCCTGGTCGAGGCGAAACGATCTCACCGCTGCGACGTGAAAGGGACCGGTGCGGCCATGAGCACTATTTTGCTAGTGGATGACGAGACCGAGCTCCTCGATCTCTATACCGAGGTCCTGGAGCTGATGGACCACCGGGTGCTGCGCGCCCGGGATGGACGCGAGGCGCTGCACCTCGCCCAGCAACGGCATCCGGATCTGGTGGTGACCGACTGGCAGATGCCGCGCATGACGGGAGTGGAGTTGTGCCAGCACCTCGTCCAGGACGAGGAGCTGCGCGGCATTCCCATCATCATGCACAGCGCCGCGACGGACCCGCATGCCCCCGGGGTGACCGCCTTCCTCTCCAAGTGCGCGGAGCTGAGCCAGTTCGAGGAAGTGGTCAACCAGGCCCTCATCGACTCCGGCGCCGAGGCGCAGGGCCCTCCGCATGGTCCCCGCCCGGGCGAGCTGTCCCGTGCCTCGCGAGAGACCCTCTGGCAGCGCGATGAGGCGTGCTCGCTCATGCAGTGAACCCGAGGGGCCGCGCTGATCCACGACGGCTCCTTCCTCGCCCACCGGGCGAGCCGCCCCCACTGCCCTGCCGACATGTGGGGCGTGTGTAGCTTCAGCGGCACACCACACACGCAGTACGGAGGGGTTCTCCCATGACGACACCCGTTCTCACCACCAGCGCCTATGTTCTCCACAACCTCGGCCTCGCCGTGGGCTTTGGTGGCTCGCTCTTTGGCCAGGCCGCCCTCAATCCGTCGGTCAAGCTCATCAGCGACAAGCAGGAGCGCGCCAAGCTCGTCAACACGGCGTGGAACGGCTACAACATCATCAATGCCCTGAGCATCGGGACCGCCGCCATCACCTGGCTGGTGGGCCGCACCGCCATCAGCGGCCGCTTCATCTCGCCCGAGACGCGCAGGCTCGTCATCGCCAAGGACTTCCTGATGGGCGCCACGCTCGTCAGCGGCTTCGTCAACCTGCTGAGCGGCGGCTTCCTCGCCAAGCGCGCCCTCAAGGATGGCATCCCCATGGACTCGGGCTACAAGGCCGCGCCCGAGGCGCCGCAAGACGTCAAGAACGCCACCCGCCTCGTCAACGGCCTGGGCCTCTTCAGCATCATCAGCATGGCGGGCCTGATCGGCGTGTCCACCGGCTGGACAACCAGGCCTCCACCAACACCGGGTGGAACCTGCTCGCCCGCATCCTGCCGTGAGGCGTCGGCACACCTGAGGCCATCCAGCCTCCTCCCGTCCGCGTGATGGGGGGAGGTTGTCTCGTTTTCCGGGTCCCCGGACCGCGATTCCGACGCGGGTGCATCTCCCCATCCGCCGGGAGCGTGCACACCCTCTGGACGCGATCGGAGGGGTGGGTATGGGCGGATACGGACGAACGCGGTGGGCGGTGTGGACGTGGGCGCTCCTGATGGTGGGATGCGGGCCGTCGGACGGCCCGGCCGTGGAGCCCCCCATCACCGAGGAGGAGCCCCCCGCGCTGGAGGTCCCCCCGCCGCCCCAGGAGCAGACCCCGCCGGATGTCATCGTCGTGGGCCCGGTGCGGCCCGATGACGAGCAGGAGAGCGAGCCCCGCCCCGCCCCGCCGATGTTCCAGCCCGGCTTCCATCAGGCGCTGCGCTGGTCCTACAGCACGTCCCAGGTGACCAGCGGCACCCTCACGGTACGTCTGCGCGTGCCGGTGGGGCGTCCGGGCCAACGCGTGCGGCTCACCTTCCGCTCGGGAGACAGCTCGCTGACGTTGAGCAAGGCCACGGTCGCCAAGGCGGGAGCCAATGGCGCCCTGGCCTCGAGCCCGGTGGCGGTGACGTTCGCGGGCACTGCGGGCTTCTCCGTGGGCGCTCGCGCGCTCGCGGTGTCCGATCCCGTCCCCTTCACCGTGGGCTTCCGCGACGAGCTCGCCATCTCCTTCGAGGTGAAGGGTGCCCTGGGCGCCAGCGCCATCGAGACGCTGCCCGGCAGCTACCTCCGCTCGGGCACCTACGCGAGTACCTCGGGCGCCCTGGGCGGCACGGCGTCGGGACTCGGCCTGGGGCTGGCCACCGTGGACGTGGAAGGCCCGCCCTCCCGAGCCTTCGTCGCCATCGGCGACAGCATCACCGAGGGCTACATCTCCGAGCGCGACGACACGCGCAAGGCCGGCCCTCGCTCGCCGAGGCCCAGCTCGGTGTCCCCGTCGTCAACTCGGGCGTCTCCGGCCAGGGCTTCTACGAGGAGCTCGAGAACCTGGATCAGGAGGTGCTCTCGCTCCAGGGCATCACCGACTGCATCGTGCTGCTGGGCACCAACGACTTGAGCTCGCTGGACATGGCGGGGTTGCAGAGGCGCATGGAGGGGCTCGTCACGCGCCTCCAGCCGCGGTGCCGCACGTGGGTGAGCACCCTGCTGCCCAAGGAGAAGAGCAACCACGGCGACTACGAGGTGGTGAAGCGGGATCGGCTCGCCTTCAACGCCTGGCTGCGCACCACCTACAACACCTCGCTCATCGACCTCGAGGCGGTGACGCGCCAGCCCAACAACGTGCACCTCTTCCTCGACGGGTTGGAGGTGGATGGCATCCACCCGAGCGCCAAGGGCCACCAGGTCATGGCCACCGAGGTGGCGCGCGTGTTGCGCGCGGCGGGTGTGCAGCCCGCGGCGGGCGTGCAGGTGCAAGCGCCCCCCGAGGAGGCCTCGAGCGACGCGCCGCCCTCGCCTTCCGCGCCCTGAGGCACCTTCAGTCCCCGTCGAAGCGGACTCCGGCCGCCTTCGCCTCTGCCACGAGGGCGTCCACCTTGTGGATATAGGCATCCATGTCCGCCTTGCGCTCCAGTCCTCCGGCGGACATGTACCGCACGGTGCCGAAGATCTCCCGCCGGGCCCAGGGCCGGTCATGCAGACCGAACACCCAGCCCGCGTTGGCGTAGGAGTTCGCGTCACGCCCATCCAGGAAGTAGGTGTTGTTGAGCGTGAGCAGCGTGCGGTACGCGTGCTCGGGGGTGCTGCTCCACTCGAGGATCTTCTTCCCCCAGTACATGCGCATCGCGTTGTGCATGTAGCCCGTGTAGCGCATCTCCCGCATGGAGGCGTTCCAGTACGGGTCATGCGTCCGCGCTCGCTCGAGCTGCTCCAGGCTGTACTGGTGCTGCCGCTCGTCGCCGCGGTGCTGGTGCAACGTCTCGCGCGCCCACTTGGGCAGGCAGTCGTAGGTGTCGTAGTTCGGCGTGAACTCGCAGAAGTTCTGCGTCAGCTCGCGCCGGACGATGAGCTCCTCCAGGAAGCTCTCGCGCTGAGGGTCCGCCGCCTTCGCCGCGCGCGCCGCGAGCGCCACCACCACCGGGCTCACCTGGCCGAAGTGCAGGTACTTGCTCATGTGCGACACGTGCCCGCTCTCCGGATGCGGCCGGCTCTCCTTGTACTCGGGCAGGTGGTCGGTGACGAACGCGCGCAGCAGGCGGAGCGCCTCGCTCGTGCCTCCCCGGAAGCGGTGATGCACGGGGGGCACGCCGCGATCCAGCTTCAGCTTGCCGAGCAAGGCGTCCACGTCCTCCAGGTCCAGGCCCTGCACCCCCAGGCGCGTCGAGTCCGTCTGGAGTTGCGTGGGCGCGAGCGGCACCGGTAGGCATCCCACGCCCGGTGGAGCTTCGGCCGCAGGGTGCGCGCGGCCCACTCGGCCTTGTTGGAGGCGATGTCCACGGGCACCACCACGTCGCCCTCCACCTGGAACACCGGACAGGCGGCCTTGTCCGCCAGCGTGCGGCGCCACTGCTTCTGGTGACGCAGGTAGCCCCGGTCCGCCACCACGAGCGCCGCGCGCCGCGCGAGCTTCAGCGCCACCGCCTCCGGACTGCCCCGCTGCACGACGAAGGGAATCCTCCGGCGCTCGAGCGCTCGCCCCGTGTCGCGCAACCCCTCCAGCAGGAAGCGGTAGTGGCGCGCGTTGGCCTCGGGGTAGTCATCCATGAGCCCGAAGCCCACGAGCAGCGGCAGCTTCGCCTCGTTGGCGCGCTGGATGGCGAACTCCAGCGCCGGGTTGTGCTCGGCCCGCGCGCTCTGCTGCATCCAATAGAGGACGTAGTCGCCCCCGCTGGACTCCCGGGTGTTGAGCCGTTGGATGCGGCCGGCCTCGATGCGTGTGTTCTCCATGATCCTCCCCTGCGCTCCGCGCGCTAGACTCCCACGCCATGGCTCGCCGCAAACAGGCCGATGAAACCACCCTCCGCGTGCGCAACCTGATCGCCCTGGATGCCGCGGGCCTCATGCGACGGCTCGAGGCGCGCCGCGGCGAGATGTTCGTCCTCTTCTCGCGCCTGCGCAGCCGCGAGCCCATGCTCCAGACGCTCGCCACGCGCTACACCAGCGCCACCTTCCAGGAGCTCGTGCACCTGCCCGTGCGCGAGCAGTCCGTCGTGGACCACTTCTACGAGTGCCTCGACACGATGCGTTGGTACTTCACCTACACCGAGGACATGCCCAGCACCGCCCAGCAGACCTTCACCACCCTGCACCGCCGCCTGGAGGAGGCCCACCGCAAGCTCGTCGCCACGCTCGGCCCGCCCGCCTCCCCCGATGGCGTCACCGTGGTCGAGGGCGAGGTGCTGCGCCGCGAGGACAAGGCCCTCCCTGAAGGGCGGGGAAGCAGGCGGCACCCTCGAGGCCGCGCCCTGGCCGCTTCCTGTGTCGGCCCGGGGCTTTCGTCTAGAGTTCGCGCCCGAATGATCGACGCATCCCGTGACCAGCGGTGGAGACTCCTCCCGCTCGTCCCCCTTCTCGTGGGCATGCTCGCCTGGGCGCCCGCGCTGCCCAAGCCCTCGCCTCGCGCGCTCCAACTGGCCGCGCTCGGCAAGAAGCTCGGCACCCGGCCGCCCCGGCTGGAGAACCCCTGCGTCACCCCGGCGGATGGCTCCTGCGAGCGCACCGCCCTCGCCCCCTTCTTCGAGTCCCTCAACGCCCTCGCCACGGGCACCGCCTCCGCCCCCACCGTCATCGCCGCGTTCGGCAACTCGCTCATCGCCGGAGACCGCATCGTCGACATCCTCCGCGAGGAGCTGCGCGCCACCTTCGGAGACGCGGGCCGGGGCGTGCTGCTCGCGGATCGACTCGCGCCCTATGGGCCCCGCGTCCGCTCGGGCCTCGCCCAGGGCGGTTGGGTGCCACGCACGCTCGGGGAGATGAAGCTCGCCGAGCTGCCCTTCGGCATCAGCGGCGTGTACCACCAGGCCGCCTCCAAGGCCCGGAGCCGCTTCACACTGGAGGGTGAGGCCCAGGCCACCCTGTGGTGGTTCGATGCGCCCGGCAGCGGCCCGCTGTACATCCACGTCGACGGCCAGCCCCTCACCACCACGCTGCCCCTGGGCACCGGCGAGGCCCACTCCCAGCGCTTCAAGCTCCCCGAGGGCGCGCGCTCCCTGGAGCTCGTCGCCGAGGGCGAGGGCGCCGTGGTGCAGGGGCTCGTCCTGCAGCACTCCCGCCCCGGCATCGTGCTCGACACGCTCGGCGTGCCCTCCGCGGACGCCAACCTCTTCCTGCGCGCGCGCGAGGACCTCTTCCGCGCCCAGCTCGCCGAGCGCGCCCCGCGCCTGCTGCTCTTCATCCTCGGCGGCAACGAGGCCAAGCGCCTGGAGTGGCGCCGCTCGGAGCTCGACGAAGTCGAAGCGGGCCTGCGCACCCTGGTGCGCCGCTCGCGCGCCGCCGTGCCGGACGCGGCCTGTCTCGTGGTGGGCCCCATCGACGCGGTGCGCGGAGGCACCGGCCCCCAGCGGCTCGTGCAGCGGCCCTTCCTGGACGAGGTCATCACCCTGGAGCGGAAGATCGCCCTCGACGAGGGCTGTGCCTTCTTCGACATGTTCTCCGCCATGGGCGGCTCGGGCGCCATCTCGCGCTTCGCCCAGGCCGGGCTCGTCCACGACGACCTCGTCCACCCGCGCGGCAAGGGGTTGGACCTGCTCGGACAACTCCTCACCGACGCGCTCCTGCACGCCTGGGTGGACGCGGGCACGACACCAGAACAGCACACCACGGAGAGCCTCCCATGAAGAAGACGTTGCTCACCGCGCTGCTGCTGCTGAGCGTCCCGGCCCAGGCGGCTCCCCGCGTGGCCCCCCGCGTGGCCCGGGCGTCCGCCGCCACCGAGCCCGCCACCGAGTCCATCCTTCCCCCGGCCCCGCCCTTCTCCGAGGACATCCAGCGCGCGTTGGATGAACTGGTGCGCGCCGAGCTCGCCCGCGGCCCCCACGCGGGGCTGTCGGTGGGCGTGCTGCACGAGGGCAAGCGCTGGACGCGAGGCTATGGGTGGAGGGACCTCGCCCACCGGCTGCCCGCCACGCCCCGGACGACCTACCGGATGGCGTCCATCACCAAGTCCTTCACCGCCGTGGCCGTGCTCCAGCTCGCCCAGCAGGGAAGGCTCGGGCTCGACGCGGAGATCCAATCGCTCGTGCCGGACTTCCCCCGAAGGAGTGGCCCGTCACCGTGCGCGAGCTGCTCGGGCACCTGGGCGGCGTGCCGAACTACGACGGGCCCGAGTCCTCCAACAACGTGCGCCACCTGGACACCGCGGGCGCCCTCGCGCTCTTCGTCCAGAAGCCCCTGGTGGCCGAGCCCGGCACGAAGTTCGTCTACACCACCTGGGGCTACAACCTGCTCGGCGCCGCCGTGGAGACGGCCTCGGGCCAGGGCTATGGCGACTACCTGCGCGAGCACGTCTTCGAGCCCGCCGGCATGCGCCACGCGGCGCTGGACGACTACCGCACGCGCGACCGGCAGCACGCCGTGGGCTACCGCCTGGAGAAGCGGCAGCTGCTGCCCTCGCAGTACCTGGATGTCTCCAGCCGCTTCGCCGGCGGAGGCACGCGCGCCTCGGTGGAGGATCTGCTCGCCTTCGGGCAGGCCATGCTCCAACACCAGCTCGTCACCGCTGACACCACGCGCCTCATGCAGACGTCCATGAGCACCCGCGACGGCCAGCTCACCGACTACGGCATGGGCTTCGCCACCTACCCGCTGCGCGGCCACTACACGGTGACGCACGCGGGCGGGCAGCCCGAGACGAGCACGCTGCTGGTGCTCCTCCCCGCCGAGGACGTCGTGCTCGCGCTCGCCACCAACCTGGAGAACGACGCGAAGCGGCTGCGGCGTGTGTCCAGCCGCATCCTCGAGACGCTGCTGGAGGACGGACAGGTGCGCCGCGAGGCCGCGCTGGCCGATCCGGTGGACGCCGTGGTGCACGAGGGCCTCGCCCGGCTCTTCAGCTATGGGCTCGCCTACCACCAGTGGGCGGCGCACGGGCCCGGCGTCCTCCCCGAGCCGGGAGACCGGCCGCGGCCTTCACCCAGGTGAGCACGCTGCTCGACCGCGCGCGCATCTCCGAGAACCCCCAGGAGGCGATGGCGCGCGTGCGCGAGGCCCATCACCCGCTCGCGGGCTCGCTCCTCATCCGCGTGGGCGCGCACATGGCCCGCACGCTGGAGCAGGTGGAGGGCGCCCAGGCCCTGCGCGACCAGCCCCGGCGGGGCCCGCTCGCCTTCTTCAACGCCTATGTCGCCGCGTGCGAGCAGGTGAACTGCCCCGCGCCGCTGCGCTTTGGCGAGTCCCTGCGCGAGGACGCGCGGCGCTACGAGCAGGACTGGCGGCGCTCACAGGTGCCCGAGTTGCTGCGCGTCCGGCTGGACGAGGTGGCCCGCCCCGAGACGCTCTGGCCCACGCTGGAGGCGGCCACGGTGGGCGTGTCGACGCACCCGGACTACGTGGAGGAGATGCTGCAAATCGCCACGCTCCAGGGCCGCCTGGGACGGCGCGAGCAGCAGCGGCGCTGGCTCGAGCGCGCCGTGGCCCTCCACCCGCGCTCGGACGAGGCGCGGCAGGCGCTCGCGAAGCTCTTGGGGCAGGACAAGCCGGCGCCCCGGAGCACCCCTCCCCGCGCGCCCCCGGTCGCCGCCCCCGTGGACCCCGTGCCGGACAACGCCGGGCGCCTGCCCAGGCGCGCCGCCCAGCAGGAGTAGTCCGGCGGGCCGGCGACGACAACGCGCCACGGGACTGATATCCACGAGGCTTCCCCGCGGGAACGGAAACGAGGGACTCAGCGCGTGACGCGGCAGGTCGGCAAGTACCAACTCATCCGCAAGCTCGCCACGGGCGGCATGGCCGAGGTGTATCTCGCCAAGGCCGCCGGACCCATGGGCTTCGAGAAGACCCTGGTGCTCAAGCGCATCCTGCCCCAGCTCGCCGAGGAGCCTTCCTTCGTGAAGATGTTCCTCTCCGAGGCGAAGCTCGCCGCCCGGCTCACCCACTCGCACATCGCACAGATCTTCGACTTCGGCGAGGCGGACGGCTCGTACTTCCTCGCCATGGAGTACATCGACGGGCCCAGCGTCGGCGAGCTCATCAAGAAGGCCGCGCGGCGACAGCAGGCGCTGCCGTTCACCCTGTGCGCCCGCATCATCTCCCACGCCTGCGAGGGGCTCGCCTTCGCCCACGGCTTCAAGGATCCGGAGACGCGGCGGCCCCTGCACCTCATCCACCGGGACGTCAGCCCGGACAACCTGCTGCTGTCGCGCCAGGGCGAGGTGAAGGTGGTGGACTTCGGCATCGCCAAGGCCGCCGGGCAGAACCACCAGACGCAGGTGGGGCTCATCCGGGGCAAGCTCGCGTACATGGCGCCCGAGCAGCTCCGGGGAGAGGCCCTGGACCGGCGCGCGGACGTGTACGCGCTCGGGGTGGTGCTCTATGAGCTGCTCACGGGACACCGGCCCCACGAGACGAAGGCCAAGGCCGATCTCATGCGCGCCATTCTCCAGGACCCGCCCACCCCCGCGGTGACGTTCCGGCCCGAGCTCCCCGAGCCCCTGCGGCGCATCCTCGACCAGGCGCTCGCCCACGACCCCGGGCTGCGCTACCAGGACTGTGTCGCCTTCCAGGCGGACCTGGAGGAGTTCATCGTCGAGTCTGGCAAGCCGGTGACGGCGCAGCACCTCGCCCAGCTCATCACCCAGCTCGACGCCGAGCCCGAGCTGCCGCAGTACCCCCGGCTCGACACCGCGGTCCACCACAGGGCCGCCCCCGAGAGTCCAGGGCCCGTGCCGCGGCCCGGCGACGCGCTCCCGGAACTCCCGCCCCTGTCCACGGGGAGCCACGAGCCCAGCCCCCGGGTCTCCCTGGGAGAGGACTCGACGGACGAGACGATGGTCGCGCCCCGGACCCTGGAGACGCGAGCCCCTGAAGAGTTCTCCGGGGAATCCCCCGTGCGCGGCCGCCCGGTGATCCCCCCGCGCCCTTGTCCCTCAAGGTCCGCTCCGCCGCGCGAGCCGTCGCCGAGGCCCACACGCCCCCGAGACGAATCCGCCCGTGGATGCTGGCACTGGCGGCGGTCGCGCTGCTCGTGATCGTGGAGCTGCTGCTCTGGTGGGCGACGCTTCCGTCCTAGCATCAGAGACATGGGGACATTGCTCTCGGGAGCGCCATGAAGCTCTGCGGAATCGTCGCGCTGCTGCTGCTCACGTCAGGATGTGTAACGACGCGAGTCGTGAACCTGGACACGGGACAGGGGACGCCGATCGTCTACCAACCTGCTGATACCGACCCGATCGAGCTTGATGAAGCGGGATTCAAGAGGGCTGTCGCGCAGCTCGTGCTCGACATGAACATGAACGTCATGCACGAGGAGTCCGGACAGGACACTCGGCTCTCGCTCCTTGCTTCGGCCGGAGGGATGGTTGACGGTGCTCGGGGGCTCACGATGGCCCCGTCGTATGCACGGATGTGCCAGCAGCAGGGAGCGCCTGGAGCAAGCCTGAATCTCCTCGCGGGAGAGTTGAGGCTGGAGTCGACGGAACTGCTCATGCTGTCTCTTTCCTTCGCATTCGATACGGTCTGGGATGGCGTCGAGGAAGCAATAAAGGACTTCGCGAACCCGGCCGCCCTCCGCGCAATGGTTGTGTCCATGGTCGGAACCGCGCTCGTGATGCTGGTTGCACCCGAGCCCGTCACCAAGCTCGTTGCGATTGTGTTGACGGCATCATTGATTGCATATCTTGGCACCGGTCCCGTGTGGAACCTCGGGCAGGGATTCCTGCGGCTCATGAAGGAATCGAGGAACGCCCGTACCATTTCGGAGCTGGAGGATGTCGGGCACCGTTTCGGGAAGGTGCTCGGGGACAACGGAGCCCGCGTTCTGGTCATCGCCGCCTTCGCCGTTCTCGGCGGCCAGAACACGACAGCCGCGCAAGGTTCCAAGCTGCCGGGCGCCGCCCAGGCCACGCTGAGGGCACAGGTCGAAGGCGGATTCAAGCTATCCGCGGCGTGGGCAGGCGAGGTGCAATCGATCGCCATTCCTTCGGCGGGCGTGCTGAACGTCGCGCTGGCCCCCACGGCCGTTGCAGCGGTTGCCATGGGCCCTGGGAACACCATACAGGGAGACCCCGAAGGCGACATCCACCACATCTGCACGAACAAGAACGAAATTTCTGAAACCTCCGGTGGCCCCTGGACACCTCTCTTTCAGCAAGTATTCGACTTGGCCAGGATGAGCCTCGACGACGCCGTGAATAAAGTGCGTATCCAAGGGCACAAGGGACCGCACCCGGCCGAGTACCATAAAGAAGTGTTCGGACGTATCGATCAAGCCACGCTGGGATGCCGCGGCCCCGCGCAGTGCCGAGCCGCGTTGGTTGAAGAGTTGGTGAAGATTGCGCGAGACCTCACAACAGAGGGGACCAAGCTGCGTAAACTCATCACGAAAAGTCCAAAGGGGTGACATCATGGAACGGCGCTTCTTTGATCTGAACATCGACGTCTACGTGCCAGGACGTTGGTATCTCACGGATCCGATCCACCTCTCTGGAGACGAAATCGACGACATCTGGCGGTTTTCCAACGGTCGGCCAGTAGAGCTTCACGAGCGGCTGCACATTCCAATCTACCGACCTGGGAAGCCGCTGGACTTCACTACCGCGGGAGCAGGGCGAACTCCGATTCTCAGCGAGCGGGCTGCATCCGTGTTCCGTGCACTGGCGCCGAGCGATGCGCAGCTCTTCCCAGTCGAGGTCGAGGGAGAGACCGAGCCCTATTATCTGCTCAACGTGGCGCGGCAGCTCCGTTGCATCGACGACGCGGCGTGTGAAGAGGTTCAGTTCTACACCTCGGAGGGTGTGCAGGCGCATCGAGCTGGCGAATACCGCGCCGTTTCCGGCTTGCGTATCGACAAGGCGAAGGTGGGCGAGGCTCGCGTGTTCCGGCTCTGGGGCTGGCACCCGCCGCTCATCGTCGATGGAGAGATCAAGGAAGCGCTGGAGCGAACCGGCATCGTGGGTGGGCGGTTCGATGAGGTTTGATGCCGCTTTGTTGGAAGCCGCACATCGACCCCACGGGCTCGAGACTGCCCCCCTGGCGGGCGTCCCAGCCGGCACGACCCCGTGATGAAACCCCGGAGGACCCGGAAGCGGAGGAAACAGGGCGCGGCCCCCCGGTTCCGCACCAGCCGGAAAACGACAAGAGCGGCGCCGCCTGCTATTCATTCGCCCCATCCGCACGCCGCACGGGCTGACTCGCCGTGAGGCGCCGCGGGGCCGCCAGACCGGATGTGGCGGAGGAGCGCGCTCGTGACGCAACAGGTTGGCAAGTACCAGTTGATCCGCAAGCTCGCCACCGGCGGCATGGCCGAGGTGTACCTCGCCAAGGCCGCGGGTCCGCGGGGCTTCGAGAAGACCCTGGTGCTCAAGCGCATCCTGCCCCACCTGGCCGAGGAGCCCACCTTCGTGGAGATGTTCCTCTCCGAGGCCATGCTCGCCGCCCGGCTCTCGCACCCCCACATCGTGCAGATCTTCGACTTCGGCGAGGCGGACGGCGCGTACTTCCTCGCCATGGAGTACATCGATGGGCCCAGCCTGCGCACGCTCATCAAGCGCGCCGCGGCCCAGGGCCTGCCGCTGCCCACCACCCTGTGCGCGCGCATGGTCTCCCACGCGTGCGAGGGGCTCGCCTTCGCCCACGACTTCACCGACCCGGACACGGGCAAGCCCCTGGGGCTCATCCACCGCGACATCAGCCCGGACAACATCCTGCTGACCCGGCAGGGGGCGGCGAAGGTGGTGGACTTCGGCATCGCCAAGGCGGCGGACCAGAGCCACCGCACGGCCAGCGGCGTCATCAAGGGGAAGATCGCGTACATGCCGCCCGAGCAGCTGCGCGCCCAGGAGCTGGACCGGCGCGTGGACGTGTACGCGCTCGGGGTGGTGCTCTACGAGCTGCTCACGGCGCGCAAGCCCCACGAGTCGACCTCCGAGGTCGGCCTGATGCAGTCCATCCTCTTCGAACCCGCGGTGCCCGCGACCAAACACCGGCCGGACCTGCCCGAGGCCCTGCGCCACATCCTCACCCGGGCGCTCTCGAAGGAGCGCGAGCAGCGCTACCCGGACTGCCACGCGTTCCAGTCGGACCTGGAGGACTACATCCTCTCGGCGGGCAAGCCCGTGACGGCACAGCAGGTGGCCCAGCTCATCACCCATGTGTCGAGCACCGACCTGCCGGTCACCCCGGCCCCGCGTGGGCCCCAGGCGCCCGGGACGCCGACCCACACGCCGCATCCCGCCCGGCTGGGCCTCGACCACGAGCCCTCCGCCGACGTGGAACCCACGATGCAGTCGCCCCGGTCACAGCTGACGCCCCAGCCGAGGCCTCTCGAGTCGTCCCCGACCGTGACGCCCCCCCGGAGCATCTGCCCTCGGGGACGAGGCTCCACGCGACGGCCCCCGAGCCGCCCGATTCCCAGACGACGAAGGTACGGACCCCCCGCCCGCTGCGGGCTCCGGCGCAGGCGCTCCCGGCGGCGAAGCCCTCCGCCTCCAAGGCCGTGGAGGCACGGCGGGAGACGGTGCCCGACAAGTCCCGTGGAGCGGGCCGCTGGGTCCTGGGGGTGTGCGTGACCGCGCTGCTGCTCGGCGGAGGGGGCGTCCTGCTCTTGAAGACGAATTCCGCCCCCAAGCGGCAGGAGCCTCCCGCCGTGGCCACGCGTCCCGAAGTCCCCCCCGCCAAGGACACGACGCCTCCGCGACAGGCCGAGCCCCCGGCGGCGTCGGCCCCCCCGCGGCCACCCCGGAAACGCCGGCCGAGCAGCGCCCCTCCCCCACGCAGCCGGAGACCTCCGAGCCCCAGGTGGCCGCTCGTTCCCCGGATGAAGCGAAGCCCGTGAGCCCGAGCCCGAGGCCCCGAAGGCCGAGCCCACTCCCGCGACTCCGGAGCCCGTCGCGGAGAAGGCGGTCCCCGCCCCCGCGAAGCCAGCGGCGCAGGACCCCAAGCGCGCCGCGCCTCGCGCGAAGCCCATCGCGAGGGGCACCCTGGAGTTCCGCATCCGGCCCTACGCCGTCGTCTACGTGGACGGGAAGAAGGTGGGCGAAACGCCCCTGGCTCCCCTCGATCTGCCCGCAGGGCGGCACAGCGTGAGGCTCGTCAACGAGGAGTCCGGGGAGAAGAAGTTCGATAACATCGAGATCGAGCCCAACAAGAGCTTCACCCTCAAGCACAACTTCCTCGTCGACTAAACCGCCCGGGGTGGCGCGGTGCCCCTGAGGGGAGCACTGCTTCACTCGTCGTCGACGTCGGCGTTCGTCTGGGAGGCAGGGGTTGTGGCCCGCGATGAAGCGGACACCCGCGGCTCAGCGGACTCCACGGAGGCGGGAGTCCGCTCCTCCGGCATGGCTGGAACGGTGCGCGTCCTCGAGACGGGAGCGGCCCCCGCCTCGGTATCCGCCTGGACGGCGGCGTCCTGTTCCTCTTCCTCCTCCTCTTCGGAGGGGTGCGCCGCGGGAACCGGCTTGCGCGGAGCGGGAAGAGCCGCCTTTTGCCGTGCGACCTCCAGTTGGAGGGCATCGAAGAAGTGCTGGACCTTGGGGGCGACGTCCTCGGGAAGATCCGCGCCGGGCCGCATCAACAGTGCTTCACGGAACGCCGCCCGAGCAGGCTCCAGGCGACCCAGCTCGAACAAGATGATCCCCTCGTACAGCGACAGCGTCACCTCCCCCTCCACCCCTCGGGGAAGACGCCGGGCCCCCTGGATCAGGATGAAAGCCTGCTCATACTCGAATTTCTCGTAGAGCTGGCTGATCCTGTGGACGGCGTCCCAGATTCTGTCGTCCTCCTCCGCGTGTCCTACCGCGGGGGACAGCACGAGCAAGGCGAGACATGGAAATCCAACCAGAAAGGACTTCCAGAAGGAGTGGCGCATGTGGGGTGACCTCGTTTTCTCGACCTAAGCACAGGGTATGAGTTGCGCTCAAGTAGAGAAATCGGGTGCCAGCAGATGTTGCAAGGGAAAACAGGCAATGGCCGCCAAACGAGCGCGGCCATGGATACGAGGCAAACATGTCAACTCATGGAATTGAAACCCGCTCTGGGGAAGGTCTGATTCTCCCGGCACTGTCGTCTCCCCCATACCCAGACATCACCCTCGCGATTCAAGGCCATCGAGAAGCCAGCACCAGCGAAGATGGCGCGGATATTGACCCGGCTTCTATCCTCATCGACAGGGTTCACGGAGTCGGCTGGGCGGTGCCCAGGTTCCGTGCCTCCCAGGCATCGATGGAGGAAGAGGCCGCCAGGAACTCTGCCCTGGAGCTGGCGGCCCTGATTTGCCGCCCAATGGCACTGAGTTGCTGAAGCGCACTGAGCGGCAGGACGGAATTCATGTCGCGAAACCGCTCGGAAACACTGCTCAGGCGGTTCATGAGAGCAGCCCGTTCGGAAGCCACATCAACCGCGACCTCCTCGCTGGGTTGCTGGGAAGTGGTCACCACGGGAGCGGACGTCGGCGGAGGCGGCGCGGAGGCCACGGGGACAGCGGCCGCATTCTGATTGACCGCCTGAACAGCAACCTTTTTCGTATCCTCCACCCGGGCAGGTGCTCGTGGCACGGGTGACTCTTCCACCGCGGCGTGTTCACGCAACGCGGCAAGAAGGGCCTTCTCGTGGGCGACCGCCAGCCGGGTGGCCTCGAAAGACTTCTCGACCTTGGGGGCGACCTTCATGGGCAGCTTCACGTCGGGCCGCACCAGGAGTGCTTCGCGGAACGACACCTGTCCCAAGACGAAGTTCCCCATCTCGCACCACAGGATTCCTTCGTAGAGCGACAGCGCCACCTTCCCATTCACATCCCGGGCAAGGCTTCGGGCACGCTGGAGCTGGACGAAAGCCTGCTCATATTCGAAATCCGCGTACAACCGACCGATCTCCCGGAGGTCAGCCAATGCCTTGTCATCGCCCGCGGCGTGTCCCGTCCCAGGCGAGAACGAAACCAGGGCAATGAATGAAACTCCCACCAGAGCGGACTTCCAGAATGGGTGGCGCATGTTCGATGACCTCCTCCACCTTGGGTGAAATCACGGACGAGGCAGCAGTCAAGTAAAGGTAAAGGCTCGGAGATTGCCCGGGCCCCGAAGGCGGTGCACCCTCCCCGTCCACGACCATGCTCGAACTGCGTGTCTGTATCGATGTCGCCGATCTCGACCAGGCCCTCGCCTTCTACACCCAGGCCCTCGGTCTGACGCCGGGCCGCCGCCAGGGCTCCGATTGGGCCGAATTGCTCGGGGCCTCCTCCCCCATCGACCTGCTCGCCAAACCCTCCGGAAGCCCACCCCACCCGGGCGCCTCCTCCCCGCGCGACTACCGCCGGCACTGGACCCCCGTCCACCTGGACTTCACCGTCACCGACCTCGACGCCGCCGTGCTCCGCGCCCAGGCCGCCGGCGCCACCGTCGACACCGGCATCCAGTCGTTCCCCTGGGGCCGCATGGCCAACCTCGCCGACCCCTTCGGCCATGGCTTCTGCCTCCTGGAGTTCCACGGCCGGGGCTATGACGCGCTCGCCGACCCCTGAACGAGGAGCGAGCACCCATCCAGGCCCCGCCTCGCCCTGGATTGCCCCCACCCGCGCTCCTGGACTATCCCCCTCCCCGATGCCCGCCGTCCCGGCCCTCCTGCTCACCCTGTTCCTGGCCACCGGCGCCGGAGCCACGCCCCCTCGCCCCCTCCCCTTCTCCGAGCGCGCCCCCGATGAGGCCCGCGTGGAGCGCGTGCTCGGCTCCCTGTCCCTCCGGGACAAGGTGGGGCAGTTGCTCCTCGCCTACCCCCAGGTAGGCAAGGACACCCCCGTCGAGGTGGGCGGCGTGCTCTTCGTGGGTGGCACGCTGCGCAAGCCCGACTCGGCCAAAGAGCGCATCCGCTCGTCCCGGGAGCGCGCCCGCGTTCCCCCTTCTTCGCCGTGGACATCGAGGGCGGCGGCTTCAACCGCCTCTCCCGGCACGCCGCGCTCAAGCAACTGCCCCTCGCTCGGGACATGGCCTCCCTGGAGGACGCCCAGGTGGAGGACTGGGGCCGGCGCGTGGGCGAGGCCATGCGCCAGGTGGGCCTCAACATGAACCTGGCCCCCGTGTTCGACGTGGCCCCCTCCGGGCACATGTTCCGCAACGGGCGCGCCTTCTCCGGCGAGTCCGAGGTCGTCCAGCGCAAGGCCACCGCCTTCGCCCGCGGCCTCTCCCGCGCCGGCGTGGTCTCCATCGGCAAGCACTTCCCGGGCTATGGGGACCTCGACGCGGACTCGGATCATGTGCACGCCCTCGCCGACTGGAGCCAGGAGCGCGTGCGCCACGAGGCTCGGCGTTCCGCGCCGCGGACCGGTTCCTCGGTGGGGTGATGATGTCGAACATCGTCTACACGGCGTTCGGCCCGGCCCCCGCCATCCTCGAGCCCTCGCTCGTCGCGCTGGCGCACGAGGGCGGAGGCTCTCGGTCACGGACGACGTGGCCATCCAGGCCCTCGCCGCTCACCTGGGCACCACCCGCGAGGAGGTGGTGCGGCGGGCCTTCCTCGCGGGCAACGATCTCATCCTCACCACCGAGCCCCCCGACTGGTCCGGCGGCCTGGACTACTTCGGCATCCTCTCGGAGCTGGTGGGGACGGACGCGCAGCGGCTCGAACGCCTGGACGCGGCGGTACGGCGGGTGCTGCGCCTCAAGGACCGGATGGGCCTGCTGGACGGACGCTGATTACCCAATCTCACCACGTGACCAAGCGGAACCTCATTCAAGAGAGACAGCTCGCGCCAGCGAGGGCTCCCCCTTACGATCTCCAATCCCACAAGGGGTCAGCCCCAAGCCTTTCCCGGAACGCAGCAAGTGGCATCGGGGGATGATTGTCGTCATCGATCCAAGCATCAGCTCCGAATAGCCCTTCGAGCACAACGCGTCGAAGAACGCTCGGAGCGTTGTACTCAACAGCGACAAGAACCGGCAGCCGGAAAGGCAGGCCCGACAGCTCTCCATCCTCGTATTCGTTAGCAAGCTCTGGCTCAAGGTTGAAGGCTATGTACCCGTCCGGAAACTCCAGCACATGCCGACAATCTCCCATGTCGTATCGAGCCGTTACACCCGGCATGGGCTTGGTTCGGATGCGTTTCCACTCGTCTCCGCTTGATCCAATAACGACGACTCCCTGCATGCACGCGCTCCTCAAGGCTTAACGACTTCCAGCAACATAGCCTCGTCGGTCGTTACAAGGCCACCGCGGCGCTGGACCTCGCGTACGACCGAAGGCTTCAGTTTTGGCCCGTAGCCAATCACTGGCTTATCTGTTACTGCCGCGGTGCGCTCCATCTGACTAGCCAGCCCATTCCCCTTCGACTTCACCTGAATTACTGCATTCTGAAGTTCAATGTCGAAGTCGGTCACGATTCTGCCATCGGCGTCACGAACCACCTTGTTCACCGACAGCACGTGGCCTGGATAGAGATCGTCGATCTTGTTTGCCAGATCCGCCACGTGCGGGTCAGTCGAGGAGAACTTCCCCGTTCTCTGTGTACCACACCACCCCCAAGGATCCGTCCAGAGGAGTGGATTGGGTGCGTACTGATAGAGATTGATTCCTCCATTCAGTCCAATTGGATCCTCGGTAATAAACCGCCCAATGTCCGGATCGTAATACCGGAAGGCATTGTAATGTAGCCCGGTCTCGCGGTCCAGATACTGGCCCTGGTAACGCAGATTCTGCGGCAGGCCTTGCGGCTGCACATCTTCACGTTCAATAGTGCCAATCCACTCTTCGGTGACAGTGTTGCCCCAGGTCTTGTACTGGGCCTGCCACACGATGCGGCCCTGCTGGTCTGTCAACTCTTCGGGCAGCCCCGAGACATCAGCATGGAAATAGTAGACATTTTCGCTGTCGATACCTCCAGGCGTCGACAGCACCGTGTCATTGGCCGCTTGCTCCCGAAGATCCAATCGAGCCAGAGGCACGTAACTGTCGGGCTCGTACAGATAGGTGAGGCGGTTGTTACCGCGCCGCTCCTCCAGTAGGTGCATGCCATCCCAGACGAAGTGGGTGCAGCCGAAGGCGTCGGTTTTACGGATGCGTCGACCGAGCGCGTCGTATTCGAAGGACACGGACTGCGTCACGCCGTTGCGCCGGGTGCGAACCTCTGTCAGGCGGTGCTCGGGATCGTAGCTGAAAGTCTGTTCGGTGTGGGGCCCGCTGTGCTTACTCGCCAACCGGCCGTGCGCGTCGTAGGAGTAGCGCTTGTCTTCGAATGTATACAGACGGTTGTACTTCACGTAGCCGCCGGGCAGAGCGGCGGCGACCAAGTTGGCGGCGGCATCCCACTGGAAGGCCTCATGGTGCTGGCCGCTGACGGTGCGGAGGATGCGGCCGAGCGGGTCGTAAGCGTAGCGCGTGACGCCGCGGCGCGAGTGGCGCTTTTCGATCAACTCGCCAGCCGCATCGTATTGCCATGACTTGGCGAGGACCGGTTCGAGTTCAGCGCCAGGAGAGTGGGGTGAGTGGCGTACGGCTTGGTGCCGTGTACGACGGCCGAGTGAATCATAGCCGAATCGGCTGGAGAGCTGACCTTGGGTGCGAAGCACTTCGCGGTGCAGACCGTCGCGCTGGATGTCGGTGATGACCCGGCCGTCCAGGTTGAGTTGGTGCAGGTGGCCGGTGCCATCATACAGACGGTGGAGGGTGCGGCCATCGGGCAGATGGGTGGAGGTGCGATTGCCGAGCTCGTCGTATTGGTGGCGCAGGGTGCCACCGTGGCCGGTTTCGGTCAGGAGGTCTCCCCGCTTGGTGTAGGAGAACTGCACCCGGTCGAACACGCGCTCTTGGCTGTCCTTCAACGCGACATCAGTCAGTTGCCCCATGCGGTCATAGCGGTAGGTGGTGGTGCGGTTTCCCACCTGTTTAGCAACCATGCGGCCGAGCGTGTCACGGGCCATGGATAATGTGTGTGCGTCCGGCGTGCCAACGGCATCGGTCATCGCCACCGGCAACCCACGCGCGTCGTAGTCGATGCGACGACGGCGGCCATCCAGCGCGGACTCCTCGATCAGTCGGTCCTCGCTGTTGTATGTAAAACGGTAGCACTCACCGTTCGGATTGACGAGTTCCCTGAGCCGATGTGCTTGGTCATAGCCAAACAGCACACTCTGGCCCAAGGCATCGATGCGGCGAGTGAGCAAGCCGCGCGCATTGCGTTCGTAGCGGGTAGTGCGCTGGTGGGCGTCAGTGACTTGGAAGAGGCGGCCATGCGCATCGTACTCGAAACGTTGGCGGCCCCCATCGGGCAGCACGATTTCGGTCACCCGACCCAACGCATCAGCAAGGTAGGCAGTGCTATTGCCCAGCGCATCGGTGACGCTGGCTAGGTAGCCACGTGAGTCGTAGGCGAAGTGGGTGGTCTTGCCGGAGCAGTCGGTATAGGCCAGCAACTGGCCGCGCCGATTCCAGCGCAGCAGCTTGTGCCCGCCGCGCGCGTCACGGATGGTGTGAGGCAAGCCATGACGGTCGTAGTGGTATTCGGTGGAATGACCCTCCGGGTCGGTTTCGAGGCTCAGGTTGCCATGCGTATCGTACTGGTAGTGCCAAGCATTACCGACCGCGTCGACCTCTTGGGTGGGCTGTTCGAAACGCTCGCTCCACTCGGTACGCTGCACCTGGCCCAGCGCGTTGGTGACGGCGATCCGGCGGCCGGCTGGGTCATAAGCATAACGAGTGAGAGCGCCGGTTGGATCCCTGAACTGCACGAGCTTCCGATGTTCGTTCCAATCGAAGCGCCACAACTGGCCCAGGGTGTCGGTGTAGACGGTGGGCTGGCCGTCCGCGTTCCATTCCCAATGCTGGACCCGGCCGAGTTGGTCGACGACGTTCGTCGCCCGGCGTTGAGTATCGTAGGTCAGCGCATAAGCTTCGCCGTCCTCGGTCCAATGGCGCGAGACACGAGCGTCGGCGCCCCGCCCTTGCCACTGGTAGAAGCAGCGCAGGCCGCCGGGCAGCGTGTGCTCCGTCATCAGGCCGTCTTTGTAGGCGAAGCGGCGCGTTCGCTGACCAGTCCGGTCGAGCACTTCGGCCAATTCGCCCCACGGCGTGTAGCGGTACTGCACCAGGGTCTCGGCCGGCTCGTCCTCGACACCTTCAATCAACTGGACGGCGCGGACGCGTTGAGGGAACTCGACGCCGTAGCGGAGTTCGAGCAAACGGCCGCAGCCGTCCGCCAATTGATGCAGTCGGCCTTTGCCGTCATAGCGTAGCGCGATCCAGTTGCCGTTGCGGTCCTCCAGGCGGCGCAGCTTCAGGGTGGCACCGCGAGCGGAGTCGGCAGGGCCGAAGTCGCGGAAACGCCCATCGACGCTTTCCACCAGGTAGTGACCGCCTTCGGTACAGATCAGGTAGAGGCCTTCCGCGACGCTGAAGTGGCTCTCACCAGCGGGGATGGCTGGGAAGCGAGTGACGCGGCCATCCTCATCGTAATAGGCGAGTTCGCGCACGGAGCCGTCCGGCGCTCTCGTCACTTGCAGTTCGACGCTGTAAGGCACGCTCCATCCGGGGCCAAACAAGCTGTCGGGCCGGGAGTCGTGGCTGCTGTAGTAGCGCTGCCAAGTGAGCGGTAACGGGCCGGGCAAGGCGAAATCGAGTTCCTCGTCTCCGCCGAGAACCTTGCCGCCGGTGATGACGTTGATCGGGTGGCCGACGCGGGTTCGGATCCATTGACCGGCGGCGGCTCCCGCCATGTCGACGCCCATGTTCAGCAGCAGGCAGGGCAGATTGGCCTTGAGGTTGGAGAGGTTGATCTTGCCCCTGCCACAGGCGGCGAGCGCCACGCCGATGACAAGGCCTAGAGTGGCGACCCACCAGGGGCGCTCATCCTCTATCTCGCGCACGGTCACAGTGCCGCCGCCGATGAACACGTTGGGCGAGCCGGCCGAGATCTTGGCGCCGCAAGTTATCTGGTCGTCCACGCGTGCGGCGGGTTGGCCATTGATGAAGACGGTGGCGGAACCTTGCGCGATCATCGGCGGTGGGTTCGGATGTTTGTTACAAACGGCAATGTCCAGCGCAGTGGGGGCCGCCGCGCGCTGCCAGCTTGGCATTGATGAAGACGTTGGGCGAGCCGCTGCTGATCATGCCTTCCACCACCGGAGGTATCAGCGCATCGACAGCATCGCTGATGAGGTGGTCGATGGCATCGTTCACACCAGTCGCTTGCATCGTGGCGGACAATGCGAAGCCGATGATCAGCGGCGCCAGCACTCCGCCACTGCCAACGACAGCAATGGCAGCAGCAGTCGCGACCACGCCAACCGCCATGCCTACCAGCAAGGAGCCACCCAACTTGGTGAGATGACCAAGCGTTGAGGTATGGACAATGGGGTCATTGAGACGGGCGGCGGGTGGGCTCATGGCGAGGTGGAGCGGGTGAGTGGGGGGACGATGGACGTCAAGCGGCCGGAACGAAGCTGTCGAGCATGCGCTGCGACAGCGCGCGGTGTTCTTGTGTCAAGGGGATGGCACTGGTGAGGGTCGCAACCAGGACCTTGCCATTTGGAATTTGAAACACGGTTTGCTGCTGGTGGAAGGCCTGGCCGTTCTGCTTGAACGAGGTGTCGAGTTGCATCCCAGCCAACTGCGAGGAGCCGATTTTCACGCCGCGCCGAGCATGCTCTTGGAATTGTTTTACTTGCCGACTGATGGTGTGCAACTGGCGCTTGATGAAGCCCTCGAAGTCCTCGCCAGGTTCGAACTGGTCTCGATTGACCACCAGACTGAGCCCGGCGGGCGCGTCGCTCAGGATCAGCACGTTCACGGTCCGATCCTGGGCACTGGCGGGGATCTCGAATGCGCCTTCGTTAAAGATGTACTTCATGGTGAATCCTGTCGTTGTGTTTCAGGGTTTGCTTCCATCATCTGCGGGGGTCGGTGTAATGGGCTTGGCTTCGGTGGCATCAGCGGCATCGTCTGGGGTCGCTCTTTCGAACTTGAACGTGTCGCCTCTATTGATATGGGTGACCTCACCCTGGATCAGGATTCCCTCCTGAGTGATCTGGATGAAGTTGTTGGAGTTGACCATGAGGGTGATTCCACTATTACCCTCGATAATGATCTCAGGGGATTTCTGATGAATCTCGCTACTGGCTTCCAATCTATGAGAGGAAGTCGTGTGAACCAGCAAGTGTCCGTCAACCAGTTGATTGAAGGATCCACCCACATGCAGGTGGCTATCCTGGTGGACGAGTTCTTTCCGAGTGCCTTTGATGACGATGTCCACATTGCCATCGCCGTCGATACCACCCACCAGCAGTTTCAGGTCTCCACCGATGTGTTCCTGGCTGTGGCGATGCACCGTGAGGTTCTTATCTCGGTAGACAAGTTCATTCTGATCGCCGGCCTTCCCGTTCTTTCCCTGAGAGCCGATCGTCTGGTGCCGATCGTGAAGGATGTTTTCCAGAGAGTCGTTCTTCACATGCACGTCCATATTGCGCTCAGCGTGCATGAAGAGCTGTTCCTGACCCTTCCTGTCCTCAAATCTCAGCTCGTTGTAGCCATTCCCTCCCGGGGAGCTATTCGACTTGATCGTGCTCTTGGTCTTCTGGTCCGGCAGCACGTAGGGCACCGGATTGCCGCCGTTGTACACGCGCCCGGTGATGATGGGCCGGTCCGGGTCTCCCTCGATGAAGTCGACAATGACCTCCTGGCCAACGCGGGGGATGTACATTCCGCCCCACGCCTCCCCCGCCCAGAGTTGGCTGACGCGGATCCAGCAGGAACTCTTCGCGTTGTTCTCTCCCTCGCGGTCCCAGTGGAACTGGACCTTCACGCGCCCGAACTCGTCCGGATATATCTCCTCTCCTGGCGGACCGACAACGGTCGCGGTCTGCACTCCACGCACCATCGGCTTGGGCGTCACTCGCGTCGGTCGATAGGGGATGTCTGCGGAGATGCAGGTGAAGTGGTTGGAGTAGCTGAAGTCCCCGCCCGGCGACTCCTCATCCAGTACCTGCGGCTGATGGCCTTGATGCCCGAGGCGGGTGATCAGGTAACGCTTGTTGAAGTCGCCACGCGTGTGCTCGAACAACGTGAATAGATAGCCCGGAGTGAACCGCTCGCAATCGCTCTCGCCATACCCCGCCGTCCGGAACGTCTGATGCTCCTCGAGCCGGATCTGGGCCAACCTCCCGCCCTGGGCCGACGAGCCCTTGCCCGGATTCTGGTACTCGCCCGGGTAGTCGTACACCTCGAGGTCAGGGTCCTTCTGGGCCTTGCTGTTCCTCTCCATGGCCAGGGTGGGCCGCTTGAAGTTGAAGTCCCGCAGGCTAACTTGACCGGGCTGGATCTCCTCAGCGAAGCGGAACCGCTGGACGCTGTCCTCGGTGGTGACGGCCCCGGTAGAGCGACGGAACGGCACGAGCTCGCCCATGAGTCCGGGTGCGATGGGCTTGCAGGCCGTCGGATTGTCTCCCATCACCAGCACGTGCATGTCCGCAGAGTGCTCGAAAAAATAGAAGATACCATCCTCTTCCAGGAGCCGGCTGATGAACGCCCAGTCCGACTCCCGGTACTGGACGCAGTAGTCTCGCGGCTCGTAGGTGCTGCTCAGGGAAAAGCGGAAGCGATCACTCGCAATGCCCGCAGTCTCAAGGACCTTCTTGATGATGTCCTGCGTGGTGAGCTGCTGGAAGATCCGGTTGTTGTGGCGGTGATTGAGACGCCAGACCTGGGGCACAACGGTGGCGTGGTAGATAGCGTAGCGCGGCATCTCGTTGACCTGCTCGAAGCGGTTGACGATGCCGTGGATGAGGCGCGGCTGCAGCTCACCCACCAGGGTGAGCACCGCTGGCTGCCCCATGATACCGTTGAAGTCGAGCGCTTGATCCTCACAGGCCAGCTCGAGCTGGAACTCGTATTGGCCCGAGATGCTCTCATGGCCTGAGAACCGCACCACATTCAACTTTTCGGCGCAACCAGAGACCTCGAACCGGAACAGAGCCGCATTACCAAGTATCGTGGAACGTGCGTCCATAAAAGGCGTCTTCTGGGAAGAAAGGAGAAGGAGAGAGGTGCGGGATGCGCTGCTCAGCCACCGAGGGCTGGTGGCAGCCGGGCTTAGCATTGGGTGTAGAGTTACAACGGCGGCCTGCCGGACCGTTGGTGCGCAGGTGGGTCGGACCATCTCCGATTCAAACTGTGTGCCTCCACCCGTCCTAAGTACCTCGGGAAGGCAGGCGGATGAGGCTACGGACGCGGTGCAGTTCCAAGGCTCGCGTATCGAGCTGACACCCGCTCAGTTGATGTGCACTGCGGATGCGACGGCGGAACTCATCGACGCGCCAGCCGAGCCGGGGGCCATGGCTGCCAGCTGAGTGAGCAGCATATATGTCTGACGGACGGATCCCCCTAGTCTCATGCCGTCCCGATTTACCACATGGTGATTGAAAAATCTGCATCTCAAGAACGTCATAGAAGAAATAAATTCTTCACTATGAGTAACTGGCCGGTGCAAGGCGCAAGAAGGGCGGCTGTTGGGGCCAAAAGAGCCATGCGCCGCTCTGGTGTACGAGCCGACCCGCCTCTTTCCTGGCCGCATTCAGGCACCGGGACCCTGCCCCCCGCCTGACTCTTTCTTCTAACAGCTGCCCGACGAAGCTCGCGTGGAGAGCATGCGTCGCTCCCTATCCCTCCGGGACAATGTCGAACATCGTCTACACGGCGTTCGGCCCGGCCCCCGCCATCCTCGAGCCCTCGCTCGTCGCGCTGGCGCACGAGGGCGGAGGCTCTCGGTCACGGACGACGTGGCCATCCAGGCCCTCGCCGCTCACCTGGGCACCACCCGCGAGGAGGTGGTGCGGCGGGCCTTCCTCGCGGGCAACGATCTCATCCTCACCACCGAGCCCCCCGACTGGTCCGGCGGCCTGGACTACTTCGGCATCCTCACGGAGCTGGTGGGGACGGACCCGGAGCGGCTCGGCCTCCTGGACGCGGCGGTACGGCGGGTGCTGCGTCTCAAGGACCGGATGGGCCTGCTGGACGGACGCTGAGTCCCAGGGGCAGTCCCGTGACGGGCGGCGCCGACATGGCATGATCGCCCCACATGTCGACTTCCGCACCCGCCCCGACGCCGTCCCCGGTCCAGGTCGAACTGCTCACCGCGCCCACGCTCACCTTCGCCATGGAGCAGAGCGGCGTGCCCCTCATCCGGGACGTGCTCCTGCGCAACACGAGCGACACGGCGCTCGGGCCCACCGTGCTCGAGGTGCGGCTGGAGCCGGACCTGGGCGAGCCCTTCCGGGTGCCCGTCCCCCCACTGCCCGCGGGAGAGGAGACGAACCTCGGGGTGGTGGATCCCCGCCCGCCTCCGGGGCGGCTGCGCTCCGTCCTCGAGACCGAGCGCGCGCAACTGCGCTGGACGCTGCGCCGGGAGGACACGACGCTCGCCGAGGGCGTGTCGGACGTGGAGGTGCTGCCCTACAACCACTGGCCCGGGGCGCGCGCGCCGCTGGGGCTGCTGGCCTCCTTCGTCACGCCCAACCACCCCGTCATCCCCGAGCTGCTCCACGACGTGCGGCGGCTCTTGGAGCAGGCGGTGGGCGACGGGGCCCTGTGTGGCTACCAGAAGCGCGACCCGTTGCACGTGCACACCCAGGTGGCCGCCCTCTACGAGGCGGTGCAGGCCCTGGGGCTCGGCTACCGGGAGAGCCCCCCGAGCTTCGAGGAGCGGGGCCAGAAGGTGCGCCTGCCGGATCAGCTCCTGCGCGAGCGCGCGGGATGCTGCCTGGACCTGACGCTCTTCTTCGCCTCGGCGATGGAGGCCATGGGCCTGCACCCCCTGCTCGTCCTCATCGAGGGCCACGCCTTTCCCGCGGTGTGGCTCATCGACGAGCGCTTCCCCGAGGGCCTCGTCGAGGACGCCGCGCGCCTGCGCAACCTCATCGCGCTCGGCCACCTGCTGCCCTTCGACTCCTCCACGGCCGTGGACGCGGGCCGGCCCATGCTCGACCAGGCCATCACCGTGGCCAGGGAGCACCTCCAGGACGACGCGCGCTTCGCCGCCGCGCTCGACGTGCGGGTACTCCGGCTGGACCGCTACCGGCCCCTGCCCCTTCGCGCCGTGGAGACCCCCGCGCCCCAGCTCGCCGCCGCCCCCGGGGAGGCCCACGCCCGAATCCGCACCCTGCTCGAGCGCGCCGCCACCACGCCGCCCGTCACCGAGGACAAGCCCGCCTCCGCCCAGGTCGTCTCGCGCTTCAGCAAGTGGAAGGAGAAGCTGCTCGACCTCACCCTGCGCAACAAGCTGCTCAACTTCCGGCTCGACACCCAGGGCGCCCTGCCGCTGCACGTGCCGGACCTCGCGAGCTTCGAGGACCTGTTCTCCAGCGGCGAGCCCTATGAGCTGCTGCCCGCCCCCGAGGAGGATCCCCGGGACGGGCGCACGGCGAAGTTGCAGCGCGTCCGGGGCACCGAGGAGGAAGTCGCCGCGCGCCGCCTGGAGGACCTGGGCAAGGGGCGGCTCCACTCGCCGCTGCGCGAGGCCGAGCTGTGGAACCGCGCGCGCAACCTGGACCGCACCTCGCGCACGGACCTGGAGGAAGGCGGAGCCCAGACGCTCTACCTGGGCATCGGCATGCTGCGCTGGCTGGCGGAGGGAGACCCGACGCCGCGGCTCGCCCCGCTGCTGCTCTACCCCGTCGCCTTCCGGCTCGACCGCGACCGCCAGCGGCTCGGCCTCTTGCGCCTGCCGGAGGAGCCGCTGGGCAACGTGACGCTCGCGGAGAAGCTGCGGCGCGACTTCGGCCTCGACGCGAGCTTCCTCACCCAGCTCGAGCCCGACGAGAAGGGCCTGGACGTGGCGGGCATGCTGCGCGCCATGCGCTCGGCCATCCAGAGCCGGCCCGGCTGGGAGGTGCTGGACGAGGCGCACGTGGGCCTCTTCACCTTCACCAAGTTCCTCATGTGGAAGGACCTGGAGGACAACGAGTCCGTCCTGCTCTCCAACCCGCTCGTGCGCCACATCGCCGCCGCGGGCACCTCGGCGCCACCGGTGAAGGGGCGCGAGTTCCACCCCGAGCAGCTCGACACCGAGCTGCCCGCCACCGAGCTGCCCTGCGTCGTCAACGCGGACTCCACGCAGATGGCCGCCGTGGCCTCGGCGCTCTCGGGGCGCTCCTTCGTCCTCCAGGGCCCGCCCGGCACGGGCAAGTCGCAGACCATCACCAACCTCATCGCCGCCGCGCTCGCCCGGGGCAAGAGCGTCCTCTTCGTCTCCGAGAAGATGGCCGCCCTGGACGTCGTCCACCGCCGCCTCGAGGACGTGGGGCTCGGCGACTTCTGCCTGGAGCTGCACAGCCACAAGAGCAACAAGAAGGAGGTGCTCGCCTCCTTCGGCCGCGCCTACGAGCGCACCCGGCGCACCCCCGAGCCGCCCTGGCAGGCGCGCTCGCGCGAGCTCACCACCACGCGCGAGGACCTCAACGCCTACGTGCGCGCGCTGCACCACCCCTGGCCGCTCGGCCTGAGCCTCTATGGCGCCACCAGCCGGCTGCTCTTCCTGCGCGATGCCCCCGAGGTGCGCCTGTCCCTGCCCGCTCCCCAGGAGCTGACCGAGGCGCGCTTCCGCGAGGCCCGCGCCGAGGTGGAGTCCCTGGCGAGCACGCTGCGCGCCGTGCAGGCGCTCGGGGAGCACCCGTGGGGCGCCGTGCGCGGCCTCACCGGTCCAACGCGCTGGAGGAGCAGCTCGAGCGCGCCCTGGACGAGGCCCGCGCCGCGCTCGACGGCGTGGAGAAGACGGCCGCGCCGCTCGCCGCGTCCCTGGCCCTGGAGGTGCCCGCCTCCACCCAGGCGCTGCGTCCGCTGCTGGAGCTGGCGGAAGTCCTCGCCCAGGGGCCCGTGCCCGCCGTGGCCCTGCTCGATGACGCCTGGCCCGAGGTGGCGCGGCGCACCCAGGAGCACGCCCTCGCCCTGCGCGAGCAGTCGTCGCGCGAGAGCCAGCTCGCCGCCCGGTGGAAGCCCGAGCTGTTCTCCCTGGAGCTGCCCTCCCTGCACGCCCTCTTCCTCAAGTGGGCCCGCGCCTTCTTCCTCTTCGCCCTCTTCTTCCTGTGGAGCGCGCGCAAGCAACTGGCGGCACTCGCCACGCGCGGACTGCCCGGCAACCCGGAGATCGAAAAGGACCTGTCCACGGCGCTCGAGGTCGTGAAGAGCCGGCCGGTGCTCGCCGCCCAGGCCCGCTCGCTCTCGGGCACCCTGAGCGGCGTCCCCCCGAGTTCATGGAACGCCCCGAGGCGCTCGAGGAACTCGGCCAGCGCGTGCTCCAGGTGCGCGCCCTGCGCGAGGCGCTCGGCGTGAAGCGCGTGCAACTGCCCTCGGATGCGGCGTCGCGCGAGGTGCTGGCCGCCCAGGCCCTGGCGCTGCGCACCGCCCTGGGGAGGCTCGCCCAGGCCGAGGAAGCCCTCGCTGGACTGCTCCAGGCGCGCCCCTGGGAGCCCCTCACCTCGCCCCGCCACCGCGAGTCGCTCCGCCAGCAGGTGGACGCGTGGAAGCAGGGCCTGCGCGGCCTGCGGCCCTGGTGCCTGTACCAGGCGCAGGCCGAGAAGCTCCGGACACTCGGCCATGGACGGTTCGTGGACGCGGTGGAGGACCAGGGCCTGTCCGCCGACACCCTGGAGCGCGCCTTCGAGCGCGCGGTGCTCTCGGCCTGGACGCGGGCGCTGCGCGACGCGGAGCCCGTGCTGCGCGACTTCGAGGGCACCACCCACTCGGGGCGCATCGAGCGCTTCCGCCGGCTCGACGGGGAGCACGTGCAGCTGTCCCGCCAGCACGTCATCGCCTCGCTGGAGCAGAAGCTGCCCACGGGGCTCGCCGCCGCCGCCGACAGCTCCGAGCCGGGCATCCTCGCGCGCGAGCTGCGCAAGAAGGCGCGGCACATGGCGCTGCGCAAGCTGCTGGCCTCCATTCCCCAGCTCTCGCGGCGGCTCAAGCCCTGCTTCCTCATGAGCCCCCTGTCCGTCGCCCAGTACCTCCCGGCGGACGGGCGGCGCTTCGATCTGCTCGTCTTCGACGAGGCGTCGCAGATCGGCACCCATGACGCCATCGGCGCCATCGCCCGGGCTGACCAGGTCATCGTGGTGGGCGACTCGAAGCAGCTGCCGCCCACCACGTTCTTCACCCGCGGCGAGGACACCGAGACCATCCCCGACGAGAACGACGTGCTGGAGCTGGAGAGCATCCTGGAGGAGGCGCTCGCCAAGCAGTTGCCGCAACAGATGCTCGGCTGGCACTACCGCAGCCGCCACGACAGCCTCATCGACTTCAGCAACCGGCAGTACTACGAGGGCCGCCTGCACGTGTTCCCCGCCGCCCGCGCGCGCGTGGAGGACCTGGGCGTCAAGTGGCACCCCGTGCCCGACGGCGTCTACCAGTCGCGCACGAGCGGCAAGACGGCCGCCATCAATCCCCGCGAGGCCCGGGTGCTGGTGGACGAGCTGGTCCAGGCGCTGCGCCGCCATGCGCCGCACGAGCGCACCTTCGGGGTGGTCACCTTCAGCGTGGTGCAGCAGCAGCTCATCCTGGAGCTGCTCGACGCCGAGCGCGCGCGCTTCCCGGAAATCGAGCCCCACTTCGCCTCGGCCGAGCCGGTGTTCGTGAAGAACCTGGAGAACGTGCAGGGAGACGAGCGGGACGAGATCTTCTTCAGCATCTGCTACGCGAAGGACGACACGGGCAAGCTGCGCATGCACTTCGGCCCGCTGAGCCGGGCGGGCGGCGAGCGGCGGCTGAACGTGGCCATCACCCGCGCGCGCTGCTGCCTGCGGGTGTTCTCCACGCTGACGTACGAGCAGATAGATCTGACGCGCACGGCGGCCGTGGGAGCGCGGCACCTGCGCGAGTTCCTGCGCAAGGCGGCGGAGGCGGCGGCCCCGGTGGCCCATACGGCCGAGCGCAAGCCCGAGGGAGCGCTGGAGGCCGAGGTGGCCGAGGCGCTGCGGGGCCTGGGCCACACGGTGCACGCGGACGTGGGCAGCGGGGGCTACCGGGTGGACCTGGCGGTGGCGCACCCCGAGCGGCCGGGCGAGTACGTGCTGGGGGTGGAGTGTGATGGGCCGCACTACCGCTCGGCGGCGAGCGCGCGGGACCGGGACAGGCTGCGCGGGGAGGTGCTGCAGGGGCTCGGCTGGAGGCTGCACCGCGTGTGGTCCTCCGACTGGGCGACGAACCGCGAGGCGCAGGTGAAGGCGCTGGAGAAGGCGGTGCGGGACGCGCTGGAGGCCAGCAACCGGCCCGTGGCGCCACCGCCTCCCGCGCCCGCGCCAGTCCTCGAGACCGCCCCCGCCGAGGAGGCCCCGCCCGAGCCGCCGGCGCTCCAGGACGAGGCCCGGGCCGTGCGGCCCTACGTGCCCACGAAGCTGCCTGCGGTGAAGGCGGGCGCGGACTTCTTCGCGCCCACGGCCGCCGCGCGCCTGCGCGAGCAGATCCACCTGGTGTTGGAACAGGAGGGGCCGGTGCACGAGGAGCTGCTCGCGCGGCGGCTGCTGGAAGCCTGGGGGCTGCAGAAGCTGACGCCCCGGGTGCGCCAGCGCATCGAGGAGCAGGTGGCGGAGCTGACGAAGCGGGGCGCGGTGCTCGAACGGGGCGAGTTCCTCTGGTCGGGAGCGAACGGTCCCGAGCGCTACACGGACTTCCGGGGAGCGCACCCCGAGCGCGAGGCGGCGCAACTGCCCGCCGAGGAGGTGGCCAACGCGGCGGCCTGGGTGCTGTCCCAGGCGCTGTCGCTCGGGCAGGAGGACTTGCTGCGCGCGACGGGCAAGCTCTTCGGGGTACAGCGGCTCACGCGCACGGTGCTGCCGGTGTTGCAGGGGGCGTGGAGCTGCTCGCGAGCCAGGGGCGGTGCGTGGTGGAGGACGAGCGCGTGGTGTGGAAGGGTTAGGCCCCGAGGGGAACCAGGAACATGCCATTCCAGAGAGAAGAGCGTGAGGGTGGAGAGGTCCGGCTGAAGAGCGAGCGGTGCACGTTCATCTACTGGCGGCCGCGGCCGGGCGTGGTGGTGCTCCGCATCGTGGGGGAGGACCGGGGCGAGTTCGGCAACACCCCCATGGACGAGCTGCGCGGGGACATCAGCCGCTACGCCCCCATCGAGCTGTTCATCGAGATGGAGGACTCGGCGGAGGCCGGGCTGCCCGTGCAGGAGGCGTGGACCGACTGGTTCAACACCCACCGCTCGGCGCTCAAGAGCGTGAGCATCCTCACGCGCAGCAAGTACATGCACTTCACCGCCGAGATGGTGAAGTTCTTCTCCCGCACGGGCGAGCTCATCCGCGTCTATCTGGAGGAGGCCCCCTTCGAGGAGGCCCTGCAGCGCGCGGCCCCCAGCGCCCGGAGGCCGCGCACGTAGACATCACGGCGTGGCGGTGCTGATCTCCGTGAGCGCCTGCTCGAGCGCGTTGCGCAGGGCGGCTCCGTCGTCGGCGCGGAAGAAGCTGCCCTGGCCGGCCCGGGCGACGCTCTGGAGCATGGGGTGGGAGGAGCCATAGCCCACCACGTACGTGCGCACGCGCTGGGTGCCGGACAGGTCGCCTCTCAGGTCCGCGTGCGAGAGGAAGAAGGCCACGTCATCCATGAAGTTCTTGTTGCCCGCCGCCAGCCCCGCGGGCCAGTTGTAGTCGGTGTAGTCGCAGTCCGCCTTCGTGGCCAGGACGCCGGGGCTCTTCTCGAACTGGTCGCAGTAGTTGACGCCGCCCGAGTTGGGATTGCTCGCGGGACTGACCGGGTCGAACGTGAGCGGCGTGCCGTCCGGGTGCTGGGCTCCCTGCGCGATGAGCAACTCCATCATCTTCGTGATGGGCACCGAGTTGTCGTAGCGGGGCGCGTCCTTCGTCACCACGATGATGGCATTGACCTGCTCGGCGGAGCAGGTGGAGCGATTCGCGCCCCCGACTTCCCAGCGCTGGCCTGGAAGCGTCACGCCCGTGACGGGGTCCAGGTAGGGCGCCTTGAGCCACTCATCCGAGGACCCGGCATAGCCGCCACCGGTCTGATAGGGCGGATAGGGATTGTCGTAGGTGCCGCCGCTCGGCTGACCGGCCAGCCCCAATTCGTGTTGCCAATGGCCGACTGAGCGAACCAGGAGCCCCACCTGCCATCCCAGGTTTGCGAGGAGAAATAGCCGCCCAGGCTGAACAACGTCTCGCCCAGGGAACGCTCGTTGTGCCTGAACACCGTGTTGTTGACGGCACTGCTCAACGCGGTCCGGTTGAGCTCGGCCTCATTGATGGAAGGCAGGGACGCATCGCAGTGGGGACGGACATCCGAGAGGATCCACGCCGGGTCGAACCAGCCACGATCCCCGCCGAAGGTGGCCACGCCCATGCGCACGTGGCCCGCCGTCTGGATGACGTCCTTGAGGGCCTTGCGGGCGATCACGAAGCTGGGCGGGCGCACGTTGAGGACACGACCGCTGAGCACCCACTTGCGCCGGGCTTCGTTGGGGAACGTGGGCTCATCATCGTACTGCTTCGGGCCCAGGGCTCCATTCTTCGTGTTCTTGCCAAAGGGAATGATGGGACCGCGCCACCAGCCCTTGTTCGCCAGGCAGCTGAGGCACTCGTTGTAGCTGGTCGGATTGCGATTGTAGTACTCGTAGACGTTCGCGATGTTCCGACAGGCCGAAGCGGCGTCGTAGCTCGTCAGGCTGTCGAACGTCGGTGACACGGAGTACGGATAGTCCTCGTTGTTTCCGTTCCAGGCGACACGCCAACCTCGCGATTGGTAGTACTCGCCGGGAGCGAAAAAGGGACTGCCCAGATCGGGGTCGTTGTCGTAGGGGATGGAGCCGTTCTTGTCCGGGTCCAGACTGTTCTTGTCGAACCACGACATCGCCTGGACAAGCTCCGTGTCGGAGCAGCCCGTGTCTGTGAAGTCGCCGTAATCCGGATCGCGGTATCCCTTGTCGCCTCGCTTGGCGGTCGGGATGGGAGCACTCGGAGTCTTGGGCTCGGGCAGGTAGGTGGGAAAATTCTGCATGGACCTCTGGTTGTCCAACAGAAAGAGAACATTGGCGGGAGGCTGCGCCTGACTGTCGAGCGGCAGGAGCCCCACCGCGCCCAACAGGCCCCCGAGCACCAGACACTGCTTCGTACCGCGACTCCAACGGCTGTTCATGATTGTACCCCCAGCGCAAGCGCGGACATCGCTCCCCCTCCGCGCGTTGCCCTTCCAATAGGACACGTCTGCCTATTCCCCGTCAATAACAGAATCTCTCGCAGACAAAGATGAGCGGAAATGGCCCGCTTCAACCGGGAGCACATCGAATTCATGAGTTCTATTCATTCAGGACGTAGTCGGGGATTCAGGGCACCGCGACGCGGAGCTCCGTGAGGGATTGCGGCAGCGCGTCACGCGGGGAGGCCAGGTGGTCCGCCTGGAAGAAGCTGACCTGGTCGGAAAGTGCGATGCTTTGCCTTTATCCGCCATGGATGGATTTGAATGGCCGTGCGGCCCGAGCGGAGAGCGATAAGTGCCACACCCGGGTGACTGCGGCGTGACCGCGCTTCTGGCGCGGCGCTGTTCTGGCCGTCACGCGGGCGTTACCGCCAACGTCCCCGTCGGCCGCCCTGAAAGGAATTGAAGCCCGGAAGGCGTGCCCGGCGGGCTCCCCCGGCGAGGGGAGCCGGACGCCGGCTCAGCGCTTCTCGAGCTCCTCGGGGTGGAAGACGCGCGAGGCGACGCGGTCGAGCACCTCGTCACCCCACACGAGGCTCGCCTTGGCCAGGCGCTTCATGTCCCGGGTGAAGGCGGCGCCCTCGGGCATCACGGCGTACTCGCGGCTGAGGAACAGGCCACGGTTCTCCCGCTCATAGTCCACCGAGCCACCCCCCGTATCGGTGCCCTCGCGCGCCTCGGCCTCGAAGCCCTCGATGACCCCCGGCCGGGGCGGCTCATTGAAGCGGTACACGAGCGCGCTGCACTCGAGCACCCCACGCGCCTCGTGGTACTCGAAGTACACCTGGGCGCCCCCCACGGCGAACCCCCCGAAGCCCTGGGCGTTGAGACCGGGGCCGGGCGCGGCGCCCTGGGTGCGCATGAACCAGCGCACCAGTTCGCCGGCGCGCTCTCGCGTCAGGGGGCCACCACTCGCGGGCGGGGGCGGACCGAGCCCCACCGCGGACATCAACCATTGGAGCATGCTGTGCGTACCCTTTCCCCGGCTAGTGGCCCGCGCGTGCCTGCTCGAAGGGGACGCGCTGCTTCAGGTAGACATTGTCGAAGGAGTGCGTCCCCTCGATGCCCGAGCCCTGCTCGAAGCGGCGGATGACGGCGCCCTTGCCCCCATCCCGCGCCCACTCGTCCACCCCGTCGCCATCGCCCTGGCCGAACCACGTGGGCACCAGGTCGTTCTTGTTCACGTAGTGCACGTACTGGGGGCCATCCGGGAAGTGGGCCGCGGCGCCGCCGAAGGTCTCCACCTTCACCTTGCTCATCGCCTTCTCCACCTGGGCCGAGGACAGTCCGTCCTCGATGCGCAGGCGATTGGCCACGTCGTTGAGGGCGCGGCTGGTGACGAGCGCGCCCTGGCTGTGCGCCATCAGGTGCACGCCCCGGCCCGCCTTGAGCTCCGCGTAGACGGTGTCCGCCATGGTGTCCACGGCCGGGTTCTTGCCCTTGTCCAGCTTGTCCGTCACGCACTGGGCCAGGTCGGCCACCATGCCCTCGGTGGCGTTGTGCACGCCGATGACCTTCGCGCCCGTGCGATCGGCGAGCTGCTGCATGCTCGCGAACTGCTTGTCCTTGGTGTTGTTGATGCCGTTGACGAAGAGGAGCGTCTCGCTCGGGTGGGCGTTGTCGCGCGGGGTGACGCCCGGCACCTGGCTCAGCGGCGTGCCCGGCGGGAACGTCGCGCCCTTGGCCCCCACCAGCACCCCGTCATACTTCTTGTCCCCACCCCCGAAGATGCCGCCGAGCAGCTTGTTCACCGGCCCGGCGCGCGATGCACCCTCGAAGCCGTCACCGCGAGCCCCCGTCGTCGCCGGGAGCGGGGCCGGCCCCCCGACACGGGCACCGGCTTCTTCTCGGCGGGAGTCGAGGACGTGACCGTGCGAAGGGCGGGTGAAGCGGGGTTGCGGTCGATGCTCGTCATGGGAGAGTCCTGCCTGTCTGGAAAAAGTGGACGGGTTTGAAAAGGTTATCGTAGAAATCAGGAGGCATGTTGCGCCTACTGTCCTACTTTTTCCCACGATGAGGGACATCGCCCCCTGGGCGGAGCGCCTCGCATATCGCCGCGTCCGTCATGTGGAGACGCCACGCATCCACCGCGGCCAGGAGCGGCGCGCGCGGGGATGTTCGGGCGGACTGGGAAGGCCGGAGCCTCCCGGCCCCGGAGGAACGGCTCACCGAGTCCGAGTGGTGGGGAGGATCTCGATGCGCGACACCGGGTTGCCCGGGTCGGACAGGTTCGCGGAGGTGCGCACGAGCGTCCCCTCCTCGAGGCTCTGCAGGGACACCCGCTGCCGGCCGCGCAGGACCTGGACGTTGCTCGCGAGCGGCAGGGTGGTGGAGATGCCCCCCTCTTCGGCGAGGACGATCTGCTGGCCGGACACGGAGCGCACGCGGCCGGTATGCAGGACGTTGGCGAGGGCGTAGCCCGAGTTGTCATCCGCGGGCGCCGTGCCCGTGGGGGAGCCGATGCTCGAGGGAGAGCCGATTCCCGTGGCGCCCGCGGGGGCCTCGGCGTTGGGGTCTCCGATGGCCGAGGTCCGGCCGGTGTTCCCCCCGGTCGTGTCCGTGCCGCCCGTGCCGCTGCCGCCCGTGCCCTGCTCCGAGGAGGACGCGGGCTGATTGGACGCGGCCTGCGCGAGCTGGGTGCGCATCTGAGCGAGCTGCTGCTGGAGCTGGGCCACCTGCGTGCGCAGCCGGGCCACTTCCAGGCGCTGCTGGGCCTCGGCCTCGGCCTGCGACTGCGTGCCGCCGTCCTGCTCCGTCGTCTGCTCCGTCGTCTGGGCGGCCCCCTGCTCCGCGCCCAGCACGAGCGCCATGCCGAGCGCCGCCACGCCCAATCCCATCCAGGTTTGTCTTGCCATCGGACTTGCGCTCCCTTCTTCGCGAAACCCGGGGGAGTCCCCCGGGGTGGGCCTACCTACTTCTGGGACTTGCGCGGCGAGGACCGCACGACGATGTCGCGCGCACGCTCGACTCCATCGACGTACGCGAACGAGGTCCGCACCCGCGCGCCCTCGGAGATCTGCTTGAGGGGGATCTGCTGGCGCGTGGAGCCCTTGAACGCCCGCGTCCGCTCATCGATGGCGAGCCGGGAGACGGTGCCATCCGTGACGTCGACGACGTCGATGTGCTGGGGCGTGACGTCACGCACGCGCCCGTCGAACTCCACGGTGACCACCGTGACCGGCTGGGCGTCGCCGTCCCGGGAGGCGTTCGCCGTGTTGTTCGTGTCTCGGGGAGCCGAAGCCGCGCCCCCCGCGCCGGAGCCCCCGGTCCCCCCGTGCCTCCCGTCCCGCGCAGATTGGAGACCTCGCGCTCCAGGGCCTCCACGCGCCGCTGGAGGTCGGCGAGTGACCCCTGTCCGCCGCTGCCCCCCGTGGCGCCGGTGTTCCCTCCTCCCGTCGTGGCGCCGGCATTTCCGCCCGAGCCACCCGTTCCGCCCGACCCCCCGTGCCCGTCTGGGTGCCTGGACTCAAGAAGGGCGAAGCGGAGGGCATCTCCGGAGTGGTTCCCCGGTAGGTCGGCCCCCGGGTCCAGCCGTCCCGGTGCCGCCTGTTCCCTGAAGCCCCGTGCCCCCCGCCTGGGTGTTGTTCTGCAAGGGCACGCCATTGAGCCCCGTGTTGCCCTGCTGTCCGAACGGCCCGAAGGTGCCCGGGCCCGCGGTGTCCTGTCCTTGCTGGATGCTGGCCGCGCCCGTCGGTCCCGCCGCGGGCTGCTGTTGCTGCCCCACCCCGCCCTGCTGCTGCGCCAGGGCCACCAGAGGGGTGGTCCCCAGCAAGGCCAGCGCCATCCACATGGCTCCGCGCATCTCACTCCTCCTCGTCGTGAACCCCTACCTGCCCGCAAGGTGGGAATCGTTCACCAAGACACCCACCCGGACGCGGGGAAGGGCCGGCCCCCAGGCTGCCCTTGAGGCGGGGAAACGGGCCGGACGGCGGAAAGCGGAATGAAAGGCGGGGACGGGTGAAACTTCCGGCGGCTTCGTGTCACGTTGGGGCGTGGCCCATCTCTTCGCGATCCGATTGCCCTTCACGGGCAGCGCGGTACCCGCCGACGACGCCGAGCGCCGGCTCGTCGCCCGCGCGCGGCGAGGAGACCCGGCCGCCTTCCGGGGCCTGTTCGAACGGCACTCGCCCGCCGTCTGGCGCTTCCTGCGCGACCTGCTGCGGGACGAGGCCGCCGCGGACGAAGCCACCCAGGAAACCTTCGTGCGGGCGCATGCGCGGCTCGGGGCGCTGCGTGACGACACGCGGTTCGTCTCGTGGCTGCTGGGCATCGCGCGCCACGTCTATCTGGAGTCGCGCCGCGGTCAGGCCACGCACCTGGACGTCGCCGACGAGGAGAACGAGCCCCTGCTGGAGGCGGCGCGGCCCTCGCCCACCCCCGAGGCGTGGTTGTTGGATCGCGAATTGGAGGGCCTGTTGAGCGAGGCCCTCGGCGAGGTGCGCGAGGAGCGCCGGGCGGCGCTGCTGCTGCGCATCGACCATGGGCTGGCCTACGAGGACATCGCCCAGGTGATGGGCTGGTCACTGCCCAAGGTGAAGAACGAAATCCACCGGGCCCGGTTGCAGCTGCGCGAGCGGCTGGCCGGGCACGTGGGAACAGGAGGTCGGCCATGAGTCTCCCCTGCCGCGAGTCGGACCTGGACGCCCTGCTCGCCGGAGAGTTGTCCGCGGAGGAAGCCGGTCGCGTGGGCGCGCATGCGGCCGCGTGTGACACGTGCGCGCGGACGCTGGAGTGGCTGAAGGTGGAGCGCGGGTGGATGGCGCGGCGGGCGAGGCGTCAACCCGCGCGGCGGGCATTGGAGACGGGCGCGTGGGAGGCCCGGTCGCGGCCCGCGCCGTCGCGCTCCTGGCCGAGGGAGTGGCGCGGGGGGATGTGGGCCGCGGTGGCGCTGGCGTCGTGCGTGATGCTCAGCCTGCTGCCCACGGCGCGCCCCACGGCCCGCCCCGAGGAGCCCTGGGGAGACGGGCTCGTGTCCATGGCCCGGGTGGAGGTGTGCACGGATCCGGGCATCGAGGCGGTGGCCCGTATGGAGGCCCGGGTGGGAGCATGCCTGTTGGCCTCGCCCACCCAGCCTCCCTGGTGAGCCCGCCGCGTCAGGGCGACGACGGGTATACGAGGGCGCGCTCCACCGCGGCCCTGGCCTGCACGAGGCCGTAGCCGAACACGTCGTTCCGCTCCGTGTTCGAGGGCTGCTCGGGGTTGGGGATGTACCGGCGGACTTCTGGAGGATCTCCAGCACCTGGTCGCTCGTGAGGTCCGGGCGGGCGCTCCACACCAGCGCGGCGACGGCGGACGCGTAGGGCGTGGCCATGGAGGTGCCGGTGCTGAAGGCGTAGTCGCTGCCCTGGATGCCCAGGCGCACGTTCTGGCCCACCTGGGCGAGGAAGGTGGGGACGAGCGTGGTGGTCACCGCCGTCACCGGGGGCCAGAGCGCGTCGGAGCCGAGCGTGAAGAGCATCGACTCGTCATCCTCGGGATCGTTGTTGCCGATGATGACGGCGCGCGCGCCCTGGGAACGCACGTTGCGCACCTTGTCGGCGAAGGTGATGTCCCCTCCGCGCTCCACGAAGGCGACGAAGCCGTCGCAGGTGGCCTCGGGGCAGGAGCGCAGGCCCTTGCCCTGGCCGCAGTTGAGCAGCTTGCCCTCGTACTCCTCGTAGGGCACGTAATCCAGGGCCGAGGAGGCGTAGAAGGTGCCGCCGATCGACAGGTTGGCGTAGGGCGCCTTGCCCCGGGGATAGGTGGAGTAGATGTTCACGCCAGGGGCCACGAAGTCCAGGTGGGGGCCGATCTGGGAGAACTTGGGGTGCTTGGCCTCCTCGTCCACCGCGCCCACGGCGATGACCGAGTCATAGGCGGCCGGGTAGACGCGCGACTCCTCGGTGGCCGTCTCGCCGCCGTTGCCACTGGCCGCGAAGGACAGCAGACCCGCGGCCCTGGCCTTGTCGAAGGCATCCTTCTCGAGGTCGCTGCTATCCGACGAGCCCAGCGAGAGCGAGATGATGTTCGCCTTCTTCTCCACGCACCACTCGACGGCGGAGATGACGTCGGACACCCTGCCGTTGCCGTCCGTGTCGAGCACGCGCGCGACGAGCAACCGCACGCCCGGGGCGGCGCCCACCACACCCGAGGGGCTCAGGGTGGGGTCATTGGGATTCACGTTGCCGTGCACACCGGGCTGCGCGGCGATGATGCCCGCCACGTGGGTGCCGTGACCTCCGCCCCACGCGCCCTGCGCGTCCTTGTCCTCGGGCGCGTCGTCATCATCGACGAAGTCCTTGCCCCCGGCGTAGACGGCCTGGAGCTCGGGGTGTTGCAGATCCATGCCGCTGTCGACGACACAGACGGTCCGGCCCGAACCCGTGGGCGCCCCCTCCTTGAGCGAGCCCCCGTTGTCGGGGTCCCACACCTCGTTGGCCTGCGTCATGCGCAGGGCCTGGGTGTACTCCGAGGGGATGCCACCGCCCTGGAGCCTTGGGGTGGCGGACGTCGCCGCCATGGGCCGCGTCCAGGGGGAGACGTCGCCGAGCGCGGACACCTTGTGGTCTGGCTCGATGGAGAGCACGTCCGGGTCCTGGGCGAGCCGGGCCTGGGCCTCCGGGGTGAGGGAGAGGGCCATGGCATCGAGCGTGGGCCAGTGGCGCTTCACGCGGGCGCCCAGTGAGCGCACGCGGGCCTCGCGGCCGCGCAGCGCCGCGGCGGTGCGCAGGCCCTTCTGGGCACGGAAGCGCACCAGCATGGGCTGGGCGTCGCCGGAGGACAGCGCGGAGGAGGCCGTGCCGGTGGCGCGGGAGGAAGCGATGGGAGCGGCCTTGGACTGGACGACGAGCTCCGGGCACAGCGGCTTCTCCTGCGGCGTGACATCCTCCGGGGGGCTCGACCCCGCAGCCGCTCCCCGCGATTCCCAGCAGGCCCAACAGAACCAGTCGCCTCATGTCGTGACGTCTCCTTGCACCCCGCGACGGGGGATCGCACCACGCCGGTGCTCTGCGCCCTACGCTCCGGGCCGGGCCTCACCAACGGTGGATGCGCCGGACCCATTCCTGGGGCAACAGGCTAGGCCGTCTACTCGCCCGGCGATAGGGCCCCCCGGGGACGGGAGCGGGGCCGTCAGCGCGAGGTGGGCTCGATTCCGAACAACCGCTCCACGTGCCGCGAGTACTCGGCGAGTTGCCGCTCGACGTCCTCGGGGCTCCAGCCCAGCAGGGGGGCCATGTCGGCGGCGGCGATGCGGGCGGCGGCGCGGCCGAGGTCGCGCGTCTCGAAGGCCAGCTTGAGGCGGCGCACGAGCAGATCATCCAGGGAGTGGACGAACTCGTGGGTGACGCCGTGGACGGCCTCGGCGCGCAGGTAGGGCAGACCGGGGGCGAGGGGCTCGGCGAGCGCGGGCCGCTCGCGGGTGAGGGCCCAGGGCAGGCGCCAGCGGTTGCCGTAGGCGCGCACGAGGTGGAGGGCGACGTCGTCACGGCCCACCTCGGCGCGCGCGGCGGCGAGCTCCGCGTCGAACGAGGCGAAGTCCCCGCCGGGCAGCGCGAGCGAGCCGGTGCGGGGCTTCTGGTGGGGCACGCCGAGCGCCTTCTCGACGGCGTTGACCATGTCGCTGGCCATGACGCGGTAGGTGGTGAGCTTGCCGCCGGAGATGGCGAGCACGCCCGAGGGGCTCGCGTGGATGGCGTGTTCGCGGCTGGCGCTGTTGGCGTCACCGGAGCCGGAGTAGGCGCTCGCCACGAGCGGGCGGATGCCGGCCCAGGCGCTCACGACGTCCTCGCGCACCGGGCGGGCCTCGGGGAAGAGGCCGTTGGCGGAGGCAAGGAGGTAGTCCAGGTCGGACACGCTGGCGCGCACCTCGGCGGGATGGGAGTGGGTGGGGGTCTCGGTGGTGCCGATGATGGTGTGGGTCGCGGCGGGGAGGATGAACATCACCCGGCCGTCCACGGGGGACAGGAGGGTGATGGCGGTGTCGGGGGGCGTGGGCAGGCGCTCACGGGGCACGGCGATGTGCACGCCCTTGGAGCCGCGCACGGCGGGCGAGCCGTCCTGGGCGGCATCGAGCTTGCGGATCTCATCGCTCCAGGGGCCGGTGGCGCTGACGACGGCGCGGGCGCGCACGGTGTGCTCCTGGCCGGTGAGCATGTCGACGACGGTAGCGCCCTGGGCCTTGCCGTTCTCGAGGAGGAGCGCGCGCACGGAGGCGTGGTTGAGGATGACGGCGCCGGCCTCGGAGGCGGAGATGACGTTGGCGAGCGTGAGCCGGGCATCGTCGGTGGCGGCGTCGTAGTAGCGGGCGCCGCCGGTGAGGCCCTCGGAGCGGATGCCCGGGAAGGTGTCGGAGACCTGGCGCGAGTCGAGCAGGCGCGAGTTGCGCACGTTGCGGAAGAGGGCCAGGGCGTCATAGAGCTTGAGGCCGGCGGCGAGCTTCCAGCGCTTGAGGCGGGCGCCCTTGTAGACGGGCCAGACGAAGGCCAGGGGGCGCACCAGGTGGGGGGCGAGCCGCAGCAGCCGGTAGCGCTCGATGCTGGATTCGAAGACGAGGCCGAGGTGGCCGTGCTCCAGGTAGCGCACGCCGCCGTGGACGAGGCGGGAGGAGCGGCTGGAGGTGCCGGAGGCGAAGTCCTCGCGCTCCACGAGTGCCACGCGCAGGCCCTGCAGGGCGGCGTCGCGAGCGATGCCGCAGCCGGTGATGCCGCCGCCGATGACGAGGACGTCGAAGGCCTGGGACGACAGGGCGCTCAGGCGCTCGGAGCGAGGAGCGGGCGCACGGGGGGCGGGCAGGGAGACGAGCGACTGGACCTCTTGGCGGGAGAGGGGCACCGGGTCACCCGGGGCGGCGGATTCAGGAGTCACGGAGGGAGTCTAGCGGCGAAGGGGAGCGGGTGGCAGTGGGAACGAAACGCGGCGCGTCAAGGGGGTAACGAAGGGGCGGCGAAGAAGCAACGGAGGGCGGGTGGATGCGGGGCAACGGACACTGCACCGGGAGGGAGCGTCGGGGAGTGTCGTGCGGACGAGGGGGAGAGGTGCCTGGAAGGCGGGGCATGAATACCTCCACCACTGGAGCGCGAAGTGGGGAGGTGGCGCGTGAGCACGTTGACGTACGAGCGCAGCGGGAGGACGAACACAGGGGCGCAGGCGGTCCGGCTCGAGGGCATGAGGAACCTGCGCATCCTGGTGCAGGGGGAGACGGTGCTGGAGCGGGCGCTGACCGAGGAGGAGCAGGAGCGCCTGGGCCCGCTGGTGGAGGAAGCCAGACGCCAGCCGGCACCGGTCATCGTGCTGCCCACCCCGGGAGGCCCGACGGGGATGGCGGTGAGCCCGGCCTTCGAGGGGGAGGAAGCACCGCGGGTGAGAGCGGGGGCCCATCCCGGGCAACCCGTAAGAGGAGTGGGCTCGCCGTACGACGCGCTGTTGGAGGAGCTGGACGAGCTCCTGACGGAGGAGTTGCACGCGCGCTCGCCGAGGCACGCCTACGCGGTGTTGCCCCACGAGTTGCGGCAACAGGAGTGAGGGAGGCCGTGACGGACGTCCCCCCGGAGGGCACCGGGGGATAGCTGTCGGCCCGAGCGGCTGCCCGCCTGGGGAGGAAGACGGGGCGGAGGGGGCCGGGGCATGGGTGGCGCACGCACGTTGGGTTGCCGACGGCGGGCGAGCATGCCAGAGAGACAGCATGAAGCGAGTGCGGTTCTCGGTCCACCGGACGGTGGGAGAGGCGAGACTTCGAGCAGGGTTGTTGTCGGGCTCGGGGTTCTCGGTCGAGGTGCGAGGCGAGGCCCTCTCGCCGCTGAGCGGGGAGATTCCCAACACGGAGACGTGGGTGGAGCTGTGGCTTCCGGAGGAGGAAGTCGCGCGCGCGAGGGAATTGGAAGCCGAGGTGGAGGAGGGCAAGGAGAAGGCGGAGCGGATCGTGGACTGTCCGCGCTGTGGAGAGGGCAGCCCGGGGAACTTCGAGCTGTGCTGGAACTGCGAGGAGGAACTGCCCACCTCGCCACGACCGCGACTCCGTGCGGTGTCCTGAGCAGGACCCGCGGATACAGTTGAAGCCCCTACCCTCGAGAGAAGAGTGTTGAACGAGCCACGCGCCAAAGAAGCCCGGGAGGACCCGGGCGCCCGCCGAGCCGAGAATCAGGACCGCGCCCGTCGCTTCGGGATGGAGCCGGGCGTGCGCAAGGTGCTGCTCGTCTGCCTGGCGGCGCTGGTGTTCCACCTGTTGTTGCTGTTGTTGCCGAGGAACATGCCCGAGCAGGAGCTGGCGATCGCGCGGGCGATCCCCGATTCGGCGAAGCGGGTGGCGCTGTTGAAGCCGTTGAAGGACCACCCGAAGGCCACGGGAGCGGACCTGCGGGAGGCGGCGGAGCTGCTGCGAGAGGGCTCACCGATGGATGCCTACGAGCTGACGAAGGAGTCGGAGCGCAGGGAGCCCGGTGCAGTGGAGACGCAGTTGCTGATGGCGCGGATCTGCCATGGGCAGCGGATGAACCGGTGCGAGGAGGAGTCCCTCCGGAAGGCGGAGGAAGTGGCACCGGGGGATGCCCGAGCGGCGTTGTTGCGAGCGGACTTCCGGGAGGCGGAGGGCGACCTCGCGGGGGCGCTGAAGTCGGTGGAGGAGGCGTACCACAAGGAGCCCGGACGAAAGGGAGTGGGGGTGAGGTACGCGCGGCTGCTGAGCGCGGCCCACCAGGGAGAAGAGGCCCTGGAAGTGCTCCGGACGCAGGGGGGGAACCTGGGGAAGGCCCGACTGTGGCTGGAGGAGGGCCTGGTCCGGGTGGAGCAGGGGCGGCTCGAGGAAGGGCGGCAGCTCTTCTCGAAGGCGGTGGAGGCGGATCCGAAGCTGGCGATGGGGTACTACCACCTGGGCGTCACGGCCTTCCGGCTGGGGGACATCCAGGGAGCGGAGGACGCGTTGAGGATGGCGGACCGCCTGGACATGATGGACATGAAGGCCCTGTCGGCGTTGTGTGAGATTCAGCGCAGCATGGGGAGGACGGACGCGGTGACGGCGACGCGGATGGACCTCGAGCGCCGGTTTCCCGAGCGGCTGGACGCGGTGCGGACCGCCTGCCGCACCCCCTGAGAACGGCGGCTGCTACTCGGGGATGCCTCGAATGCGCCGGAGCAACTGCGCGGCCGCCTTCACTTCAGCATCCACGGAACCATCGGCGATCTCGGTCCGCACGACGGCCTGGAGGAAGGCCATGGCCTCCTCCTCACGCTGCTGCTCGACCAGGAGACTGCCGAGCGCCATGCGCACGCGGGTGAGCGCGACCAGATCCTCGGCGAGCACTGCGGCGTCGATCGCATCGCTCAACGCGGACTCGGCGAGTTCGGGCCGGCCACGCTCGATGAGCTCACGAGCGCGCTGAAGGTGACGGGACGCATCCATGGAGGGGACTCCCGGAGACACGAGGGGGGACAACATGGCCGGGGCCGGGTTATCCCAGGGAACATGGACGACGAATCGCGAATCGTGGAACTGGAGCTGCGCTACATGCAGCAGCAGGAGTTGCTGCAGGAACTGAGCGAAGTGCTGTACGCCCAGGGGCGCGAGCTGGAGGGACTTCGGGCGGAGTTCGCCCTCATGAAGAAGAAGTTCGAGGGCGAACCCGGCCTGGTGGATGCGCAACGGCAGGACAAGCCACCGCATTACTGAGCGGCGGCCACTCCGCTGGCACGAGCCTACAAACGCCAACCAACCCGCAGACCGACATGGGGGCTGGGCGTGAGGTAGCCCACTTCGAGGCCGAAGGTGAACGACCTGTTCTGGTAACCGAACCCAAACGCGCCGTGGGCGCGAACGAAGTCGCCGGTGAAGCGCAACCACGGGCCGACGAGCGCCTCCAGGTAGATGGGCGCGCCCCGGGGGCTGATGCGCAGATCCAGATCGATGGGGATGCCGAACGACGTGGGATTGGTCGCCAGCATCGCGCCAAACCGGGCGCCAATGGACAGAGGCCCGATGAAGATGAAATCCACCGCGCCGGTGATGTCGAAGAAGGCACCCTGGTTGATCTGGTAGTCGGCGCCGAGCGTCAGACGGAAATCCGATCTCGCCTCGGACTGAGTCGGGGCGAGGCACACGGCAAGCGCGAAGAGGACGGCGACGAGAGGACGCGACAGCTGCTTCATGAGCAAAGCGCTCCAGGTTGAATGGATGAATGCCAATCAACCAAGCCTGGAGCAACACCGCCAGTGCGAAAGCACGAAGAAGCAACGCGTGTCGCCCAGCGGACGGCCCTCGGAGTCCGCCCGGCCAAAGCCCGCAAAGGCGAAGGCCTCGAGTCGACACCTTGCGGTGCGGACTCGAGGCCTTCAAAAAAATCCGGCAGCGACCTACTCTCCCGCGCGGTTTCCCGCGGAGTACCATCGGCTCTGGAGGGCTTAACTTCCGTGTTCGGGATGGGAACGGGTGGGACCCCTCCGACATTGCCACCGGAAAAACAGGACAGTTCATACGAAGGGTAGGTGAATCAACTTCCACTGCGAAGTGCTCGTGCCTTCTTCCGGGCCCGGCGCCGCGCTCTCGCGCTCGCTCGGGGCCTCGACCTTGGCCTCGACTCTCTTGCCACCCACCTCTCCGGTGGGGCTGCTGAGAGATTGAGGTAAAGTAAGCCTCTCGACCTATTAGTACCGGTTAGCTCAACGCGTTACCGCGCTTACACACCCGGCCTATCAACGTCGTCGTCTTCGACGGGTCTTCTGGGGCTTGCGCCCGGGATACCTGTTCTTGAGGTCGGTTTCCCGCTTAGATGCTTTCAGCGGTTATCCAATCGACACATGGCTACCCAGCGATGCCTCTGGCGAGACAACTGGTACACCAGCGGTGTCTCCAACCCGGTCCTCTCGTACTAAGGTCAGAGCCTCTCAAGTATCCTACGCCCACAGCAGATAGGGACCAAACTGTCTCACGACGTTTTGAACCCAGCTCGCGTACCGCTTTAATTGGCGAACAGCCAAACCCTTGGGACCTGCTCCAGCCCCAGGATGCGATGAGCCGACATCGAGGTGCCAAACCTCCCCGTCGATGTGAACTCTTGGGGAGATAAGCCTGTTATCCCCGGAGTACCTTTTATCCGTTGAGCGATGGCCCTTCCATTCAGGACCACCGGATCACTATGACCTGCTTTCGCACCTGCTCGACGTGTCCGTCTCGCAGTCAAGCTCCCTTATGCCATTGCACTCGCCGCCCGGTTTCCAATCGGGCTGAGGGAACCATCGCGCGCCTCCGTTACGTTTTGGGAGGCGACCGCCCCAGTCAAACTACCCACCAGACAGTGTTCCAACTCCCGGTGAGGGAGCATGGTTAGACACCAGAATCCGACAGGGTGGTATTTCACCGTTGCCTCCACCGAACCTAGCGGCCCGGCTTCAAAGGCTCCCACCTATCCTACACAGTCGAACCCTAGTGTCACTGTCAAGTTGTAGTAAAGGTTCACGGGGTCTTTCCGTCTTGCTGCGGGTAAACTGCATCGGCACAGCTATTTCAATTTCGCTGAGTCCCTCTCCGAGACAGCGCGGAAGTCGTTACTCCATTCGTGCAGGTCGGAACTTACCCGACAAGGAATTTCGCTACCTTAGGACCGTTATAGTTACGGCCGCCGTTTACTGGGGCTTCGGATCATCGCTTCACCTTGCGGCTGACGAATCCCCTTAACCTTCCAGCACCGGGCAGGAGTCAGACCCTATACGTCGGCTTCTTGCCTTCGCAGAGTCCTGTGTTTTTGGTAAACAGTCGCTACCGCCATTTCTCTGCAACCTCTCTCGGCTTCGGCTGTACGCCTACACCTGTCAGAGGCCCACCTTCTTCCGAAGTTACGGTGGAAATTTGCCTAGTTCCTTGGAGGAGAGTTCTCTCAAGCGCCTTAGGATTTTCTCCTCACCCACCTGTGTCGGTTTGCGGTACGGACACCCTGTAGACTCCCCGCGGAACTTTTCTTGGAAGCCGAGCATCAACGACTTACCCCGTGAGGGGTGCCATGGGGTCTCGGGGATAGCTGCCGCGCCTTTAATCGTACGCGACACCCCTACGCCTTTGGACTGACACAACCACCGGTCAGCTCGCCTAGCTTTCTCCGTCCTTCCTCGGTTCAACGTCTACAAGATGGCGCAGGAATATTAACCTGCTTGCCATCACCTACGCCTTTCGGCCTCGGCTTAGGTCCCGGCTAACCCTGGGAAGATTAACTTGACCCAGGAAACCTTGGGTTTACGGCGAGGGGGTTTCCCACCCCTTTATCGCTACTCATTTCGGCATCAGCACTCGCAACCGCTCCACCAGCCCTTGCGGTCTAGCTTCTCAGCTGTTGCAACGCTCCCCTACCACTGCATGCACCGAGTGCATGCAATCCAAGCTTCGGCGCTAGTCTTGAGCCCCGTTACATTTTCGGCGCGGCCTGTCTCGACCAGTGAGCTATTACGCTTTCTTTAAAGGATGGCTGCTTCTAAGCCAACCTCCTGGTTGTCAATGACTTGCCACATCCTTTCTAGTGTTCACTTAGACTAGACTTGGGGGCCTTAGCTGTCGGTCTGGGTTATTCCCCTCTTGCCAATGGACGTTATCACCCACTGACTGCTTCCCGAGCTAACAATTGCTGGCATTCGGAGTTTGGTACGGTTTGGTAATCTGGTGAGACCCCTAGCCGTTCCAGTGCTCTACCTCCAGCATTGAATTACTCGAGACGATACCTAAATATCTTTCGGGGAGAACCAGCTATCACGGAGTTTGATTGGCCTTTCACCCCTACACACAGCTCATCCCAGAAATTTTCAACTTTCATGAGTTCGGTCCTCCATGAGGTGTTACCCTCACTTCAACCTGGCCATGTGTAGATCACCCCGCTTCGGGTTATAATGCACGCAACTCATTCGCCCGTTTCGGACTCGCTTTCGCTCCGGCTCCACCTATCGGCTTAGCCTCGCTACGTACATTAAGTCGCCGAATCATGATGCAAAAGGTACGCCCTCGCACTGGGTTGCCCCGTAGTGCTCGGACTGCTTGTAGACATGCGGTTTCAGGTTCTTTTGACTCCCCTCACTGGGGTTCTTTTCACCTTTCCCTCGCGGTACTAGTTCACTATCGGTCGCCAAGGAGTATTTAGCCTTACCGGATGGTCCCGGCGGATTCAGGCAGGATTGCACGTGTCCCGCCCTACTTGGGTACCCCGCTCGGCTCCAGTTCGTTTTCGCGTACGCGACTGTCACGCCCTTTGGTCCACCTTTCCAGATGGTTCCGCTAACAAACCGGAGTCCTACCGCGGACCCGCAACCCCGATGCCATTTTCATGACACCGGTTTAGGCTCCTCCCATTTCGCTCGCCGCTACTCTGGGAATCACTCGTTGTTTTCTTCTCCTCAGGGTACTGAGATGTTTCACTTCCCCTGGTTCGCTCCTTCAGCCCTATGGATTCAGGCTGAGGTAACGCGGCTTTCACCGCGCTGGGTTTCCCCATTCGGACATCTCCGGCTCAACGTTCGGTTGGCAACTCCCCGGAGCTTTTCGCAGCCACCCACGTCCTTCATCGCCTCTTGGCACCTAGGCATCCACCGCACGCCCTTAGTAGCTTACTTACCTTAATCCCTCATCAGCCCGCCTCCCGGCGGGTTGCATTGAAACTCGAGACCAAGGTCCAGGCCCCGGCTCTTCGCCGCGGACCCGAAAGAATTCACTTGATGCGTCGTCGTGTCCCAGCCAGGCCGCTATCGCAGCCGAGCTGTCACCTCAATCGACGCTGAGAACTTCTCAGCAGAAATTGATTTCTACCCTTCGTATGAACTTGTCAAAGAACGTCTCCGACGTGTGTCGGAAAACTGTGGAGCTGGACGGGATCGAACCGACGACATCCAGCTTGCAAAGCTGGCGCTCTCCCAACTGAGCTACAGCCCCTGAATGTGTCGCTGTCCCTCCACCTGCCGGCTGTCGTCGCGTCCCCAACTTCCCCGGTGGGAAACTGGTGGGCCTAGGTGGACTTGAACCACCGACCTCGCGCTTATCAGGCGCGCGCTCTAGCCAGCTGAGCTATAGGCCCAGTGGATTTCCAGCTACCGTCTCTTTCAAAGAACCGAGCCCTCTTCGCTCGGCCTCTCAAAACCAGACAGCAAACCCTCGACAGTTGCAGAAACGTTGACCTGGTTGACCTAAGGCGACTTGCGTCGCTGGTGCACCCTGTCGCGCCGAAGCGTCGACCGTGCACCCGGTCTCCTTAGAAAGGAGGTGATCCAGCCGCAGGTTCCCCTACGGCTACCTTGTTACGACTTCACCCCAGTTACCGACCACTCCTTGGGCACCTCTTGGTGAGATGACTTCTGGAGCAATCGACTCCCATGGTGTGACGGGCGGTGTGTACAAGGCCCGGGAACGTATTCACCGCAGCGTGCTGATCTGCGATTACTAGCGATTCCGCCTTCATGGAGTCGAGTTGCAGACTCCAATCTGAACTGAGACCGGTTTTATGCGATTAGCTCCCTCTCGCGAGTTGGCAACGCTTTGTACCGGCCATTGTAGCACGTGTGTAGCCCTGGTCATAAAGGCCATGAGGACTTGACGTCATCCCCACCTTCCTCCGGTTTAACACCGGCAGTCCCTCTAGAGATCCGCTTGCGCGGCAACTAAAGGCGAGGGTTGCGCTCGTTGCGGGACTTAACCCAACATCTCACGACACGAGCTGACGACAGCCATGCAGCACCTGTCTCTCGGTTCCCTTGCGGGCACCGCCTCATCTCTGAGGCCTTCCGAGGATGTCAAGACCAGGTAAGGTTCTGCGCGTTGCGTCGAATTAAACCACATGCTCCACCGCTTGTGCGGGCCCCCGTCAATTCCTTTGAGTTTTAGTCTTGCGACCGTACTTCCCAGGCGGAGAACTTAATGCGTTAGCTACGGCACCGCGGGGGTCAACACCCACGACACCTAGTTCTCATCGTTTACGGCGTGGACTACCAGGGTATCTAATCCTGTTTGCTACCCACGCTTTCGCGTCTCAGCGTCAGTGACCGTCCAGGTGGCCGCCTTCGCCACCGGTGTTCCTCCCCATATCTACGAATTTCACCTCTACTTGGGGAATTCCGCCACCCTCTCCGGTACTCAAGCTCTGCAGTTTCGAACGCACTTCCTCGGTTGAGCCGAGGGCTTTCACATCCGACTTGCAAAGCCGCCTACACGCGCTTTACGCCCAATAATTCCGAACAACGCTTGCACCCTCTGTATTACCGCGGCTGCTGGCACAGAGTTAGCCGGTGCTTCTTCTCCCGGTACCGTCAAGCCGTTGGATGTTAGCCAACGGGTTTTCGTCCCGGTCGAAAGTGCTTTACAATCCAAAGACCTTCATCACACACGCGGCGTTGCTGCGTCAGGCTTTCGCCCATTGCGCAAAATTCCCCACTGCTGCCTCCCGTAGGAGTCTGGACCGTGTCTCAGTTCCAGTGTGGCTGATCGTCCTCTCAGACCAGCTACCCGTCGTTGCCTTGGTGGGCCATTACCCCGCCAACTAGCTGATGGGCCGCGGACTCATCTGGATGTGATAGCTTGTATACAGAGGCCACCTTTTCCCTCAAGAGCCGAAGCTCCCGGGGGCTTATCCGGTATTAGCCAATCTTTCGACTGGTTATCCCAGACACCCAGGCAGATTATCCACGTGTTACGCACCCGTGCGCCGCTCTACTAGGATTGCTCCATTCGCGCTCGACTTGCATGTGTTAGGCACGCCGCCAGCGTTCGTTCTGAGCCAGGATCAAACTCTCCAATTGAATTTTTTGAAGGGTTGAACCGGCTAGGCCAGGTCCCGGCTAAGGGGTTACCTGACTTCGCTGTTCATCAGGGCTCCTGCCAATCGACTCACGCCGACTCGCTGCGGAACCCGTCTCAAGAATTGACTGCGGTTTCCGCAATCTGTCTTCTTTGGGTTTGCTATCTGGTTTTCAAAGACCGAGCCGCTTGTACCGGCTGTCCTGCTGTGCTACCGTCCTGCTCGACCTCACCGCTTTCAATCAGCGGGGCGGCTGTTGTATTCTGAACCGTTTTCGCTGTCAAGCGGCCGTTGCCGCTTCGCTTTTTCGGTTCACCTCGAAGGAGAGCTGCTCTTCTCTTTCTCGGGGGCGCGGAACCTACTGCCGTTCCGCCCTTCGTGTCAACTCGCTTCGTCGACTCGTTTTTCCCGCCCGTCGCTCGTCTGTCACCTGCGTGACATCTTCGCTTCGGGGGAGGCGGCTTCTACCACCACCGCGTTTCGAGTCAACCTTGCTTCGTCGACTTCTTATTTCGCTCTGTTGTGCTTCGCTCGGCCAGAGGCTCCCACCGCCAGTGCGGCTTCGCCTTTCCGTCCGAGGGGGCGCGGCATCTATCGCCTCGTCCCAGGGGAGTCAACATCCTTCGTCGACTTCCTCTTCCCCGCTCTCCGCCTTCTGTCGCCTGCGCGACTTCGTCCGGTTCGTGGGGGCGCGGTTTCTACCACCGCCGCGTCTTGAGTCAACACCACTTCGTCGACTCGGTATTTCGTCTTTCTCGTCCGGGTGTCCCACCGCCAATGCGGTTTCGCTTTCCCGTCCGGGGGGCGCGGCTTCTACCACCGCCGCGTTTCGAGTCAACACCGCTTCGTCGACTCCTTCTTCCCACGTTCCGCTTCCGCCGCCTGCGCGACCTCGCCGGTTCGTGGGGGCGCGGCTTCTACCACCGCCGTGTCTTGAGTCAACAGGCGTCTGCCCACTTCTTCTTCCCCTCCGCGCCGGCATGTCTCACGCCCCGCCCCAACCTCTTCTCTCCGTCCTTGTCTCCAGGACTCCGCGCCACGAAGAGCCGCTCCATGCGCCATCCGCCCCACGCACGGCCTATCCTTCTTGGGCCTTCAACCGTGGGCCTTCAACGTTCATCGGCCGCTCGAGGAAGCGAGCCCCAAAGCCCCGCCCCGGCTCACCCCCGACCCGGCGGACACATGTTCCTCATGACAAGGATGGGCTGAATGCCTCCTCGAAAGCTCCCACGACACCTCGTCTGGCTCGAGTCCTTCGCGGCCGCGGTCGAGTCCGGCAGCCTGGAAGCCGCCGCCGAGCACCTCGGCGTCGCCCGCTCCGTCGTCAGCGAGCACCTGCGCGCCCTGGAATCCACCCTCGCCGACGGCCAGCCCCTCCTGGAACGTGGCCCCGGCCGCCGCCTCCACCTCACCACTCGCGGCGAAAAGCTCTACGAGGGCACCCAGACGCCCCTCCACCAGCTCGATCTCAAACGACTGCGCGACCTCGCCAGCACCGAGCCCAGCCTGCGCCTCGGCCTCAACCCCACCCTCTCCCACTTCCTCCTCGCCGGCATCGCCGGAGACGTGGCCCGCGCCCACATCAAACTGGAGGTCAGCTTCGGCGGCACCTTCGAGCTCGTGCGCCGGTGCAGACCCGACAGCTCGACCTCGCTGTGGACTTCACCCCCCTGCCGCCCCACCGCGGCGTCGAGGCGGAATCCCTCCTCCACCTGCCCTTCGTCGTGCTCTGCGGCCCCGGCAACGAACTGGCCGCTCGCCACGGCGCCCGCCGCTCGCTCCATGTGCGCGACCTGATCGGCCAGCCCTTCATCGACTGGCAGCGCGATGACCCCTACGGCACCGCCAACAGCGCCCGCTTCAACGCCCATGACGTCTCCGTGCGCGAAGTGGCCCGCGTGCAGAGCTTCCTCCTCCTCTTCGATCTGCTGCGCGCCTACCAGGCCTGCGCCATCGCCCCCGACCTCCGGCTGCTGCGCTCCTTTCCCGAGGACCTCTCCGTCTGGCTGCTGCGCGAGGACGAGCCCCAATCCGTCGAGGTCGTCGCCCTGCGCTCCTCCGGTGGCTCCAACTCCGAAACCGCTCGGCTCGTCCTCGACGGACTGCGTCAGCGCCTCGCGTCGAAACGGCGGAAAACCGACTAGGACGTCGTTTTTTATCGGATTTCCGTCCCCCTTCTTCCTCCTTAAATTTGGTCTCTCCGGGAGGAAAATCGATGACCCCCACTGAACGGACCCTCGCCCGTCTGCCCGCTCACCTGCGTCGTTACGTGGTGAGCCAGGACTATGCGTCCTATACGCCCAGGGACCAGGCCGTCTGGCGGCACATCCTCCGGCAACTGCGCGGCCAGCTCGCTGGCAAGGCGCATCCCATCTACCTCGAGGGCCTGGAGGCCACGGGCATCGGCACCGAGCGCATCCCCAGCCTGGATGAGATGAACGAGCAGCTCTCCAAGCTGGGCTGGGGCGCGGTGAGCGTGCGCGGCTTCATTCCCCCCGCCGTCTTCACCGAATTGCAGTCGCTGGGCGTGCTCGCCATCGCGGCGGACATCCGCACCCACGAGCACATCCAATACACCCCCGCCCCGGACATCGTTCACGAGAGCGCGGGCCATGCCCCCATCATCGCCAACGCGCGCTACGCCGAGTACCTCAAGCGCTGCGGGCTCGTGGGCTTCAAGGCCATCTCCACCGTGGAGGACGAGGCCGTCTTCCAGGCCATCCGCAACCTCAGCGTGGTCAAGGAGGACCCTTCCGCCACCCCGGAGCAGATCCACCACGCCGAGGCCCGTCTGGACGCCGCCAACCAGAGCCGCCGCTATGTCAGCGAGAGCACCCGCGCCTCCCGGCTCTACTGGTGGACGGCCGAGTACGGCCTCATCGGCTCCCTGGACGCCCCCCGCATCTATGGCGCCGGGCTGCTCTCCAGCATCGGCGAGGCCCGCCACTGCCTCACGTCCGAGGTGAAGAAGGTCCCCCTGAGCCTCCAGTGCGCGGACACCGAGTACGACATCACCCGCATGCAGCCCCAGCTCTTCGTGGCCCGTGACTTCGAGCACCTCTTCGCAGTGCTCGAGGAGTTCGAGGCCACGCTCGCCTGGAAGCGCGGCGGGGACCACGGCCTCCAGGAGGCCCTGCGCGCCGGAACCGTCAACCACCTCGTGCTCGCCGATGGCCGGGAGGTGACCGCCCGCGTCGCCGAGATGCTCCCCGGCCTCCACCCCGTCGCCGAGGGGCTCTCCACCGCGCTCGTGCGGCTGGATGGCCCCGTGCTCGTCTCCCGCGAGGGCAAGGCCGGGGGCAAGCCCTGGCCGGGACTCGCGCTCGTGGCCTTCGGTGCCGGAACGCTCCCCGATCAGGGTCCCTTCCAGCTCGAACTCGCCAGCGGACTGAAGCTCCAGGGCTTCGCCGCGGGTGGGGGCGAAGTGCTCAACCTGCGCGGGCAGCTCGCCGGCCGCCCCGTGGCGCTGCCCAGCGTGGCGCAGCTCTTCCTCACCTCCCACCTGCCCTCCGTGGCCGGTGGCCCGGCGGACCCCGGCACCTGGGACCGCTGGTTCGGCGAGCTCAACGCCTTCACCGAGGGCGAAGGAGAGGCCCAGGCCCGCGCCAAGAAAGCCTCCGCCCTGCACCCCTCGCTCGCGGCGCTCTACCGCGAGGTGCGCGCCCAGCGCGAGTCCAAGAGCCTGGACTCCCGGCGGCTCGAGCAGATCTCCCACGCCGCCTCCGACTTCCCCGAGGACTGGTTGCTCCGGACGGAAATCGACGAGCTGAAGGCCGCGCGCGCCTGAATCCGGGATTCCCGGGGCCCGGCACGACAGGCCAGCCACTCTCTTCCTCTCCGCGAATGGCATGGGATAGTCCCCAGACGAAGCGCGAGCGGCCCGACCGCCTCGCCTCTGTCCCGCCATGCGCCGCAAGAGCCCAAACGCTGATCCCCCGGTGAAGACCCCTCCCCCTCGCGCGGGCAAGCCCCCGCTCAGGGGCTGCGCGAGCGCATCCGCCGCGAAGCCACACACCTCATCGCCTCGCGCGGCTTTGGCGCCATCTCCGTCAATGACGTGGCGCTCGCGGTGGGCATCAGCAAACAAGCCCTCCTCTACCACTACCCCTCGCGCGAGGCCCTGCACGCCGCCGTGCTCGACTCCCTCATCGAGCACTCCAACCGCCACCTGCTGCTGTTGCTCGGCGCCTTCACCGACAAGAGCGCGGAACGGCTGGAGCGCGTCATGGAGCAGCTGCGCGAGTTCTTCGACACCGAACAGGACGCCGCGCGCGTCTTCCTGCGCGAGGTGCTCGACGCGGACAGCCCCCACATGTCCGTGCTCATGCAGGGCATGGAGCCCTGGATTCGCATCGCGGTGGACGTGCTGCGCCAGGGCCAGCGCGAGGGCCATGTCCGCCCGGAGCTGGACCCCGAGGCCGCCGTGGGCCACGTGGGCCTGCTCCTGCTCACCTCCTTCGCCATGCGCCGCCCCACCTCCGGCTGGCCCGAGAGCGACGAGGCCGCCCGGCGCGAGCGGTGGCTCGGCGAGGCGGGGCTCATCATCAAGCGCTACCTCTTCGCCGAGCCCAGCCCCGCCCCGGCCCGCCGCAAGCGCCCCCGCCGTCAGACGAAGTAGGAGCGGCGCCGCACTTCCTCGGGCAGGTGGTGCAGGTCGAAGCGCTCCATCTCCTTGAGCACGTTCTCGTCGAACCCGAGCGCCTTGTACTCGGGCGTGGTGCCAATCACCCCCCGCATGACCCCGGGCGCCATGCTCCGCGCCGCCGCCGGCCCTCGCCCCCACCGCCATGCGGTTGAAGGCCACGTGCCCCACCTCGTCCACGAGGATCTCCGTCAGCCGCTGCTCCATGGACTCGCGCACCGCGGGTTGATCCCGGAAGATCTCCCCCACGCGCTTGAGCATCCACTGGAAGACGAAGACGCCGGAGATCTCCGACGCCAGCAGGATGGGATGGAAGAACACGCCCGGCGCGTACGCCAGCGTCCCGATGAGCAGGCGCAGTTGCAGGTTCGGCTTCCACGCCCCCTTCACCTGCACTCCGAAGTGCTGTGTGGCGCCAATGAGGATGCGCGTGTGGTACGTCTCCTCGTAGCTCAGCAGCCGCTCGATTTGATGGAAGAGCTGGGTGCTGTCCTGGCGCTTCTGGCGCACGCGGTTGACCACCTCCACGCCGTAGGCCTCGCCCGCGTTGGCCTTCACGAAGGTGAGCAGCGCCAACACCGGCAACGACAGGTTCTTCACCTCGCGGAAGTCCAGGTACGCCCGGTTGAACGACTCGGCGTCCACCGCTCCCGCGAATCGGGCCTCCCAGCTCGCCGCCTCGCCCAGCCACGCCTCGCGCCGGGAGAAGCCCTCGGTGAAGTCCATCTCCCCGTTGCGCTGCTCGAGGAACTCCCGGTACGCCTCGAGGAGATCCTCCCGCGGCGTGTCCGCCACCGAGGAGTACAAGCCGGGTCGCAGGGAAGTGGGCATCAGGGCGTCAGCCATGGGGGACCTCGGGAGCGAAGAGGAGACTCTGACCGTTTGGTCAGTCCCAATTTGACTCCTGGTCATCATTTCGTCCAGCCACCCCGGACCCGATTGTCGTCCACCCACCCGTTCGCGTGAGGAAGTCAGGCCGCCTCGCGGCCCTCCTGGACGAGCGGCAGCCCCACCCGGAAGCACGCTCCCCGAGCCACCGACTCGTCGAGCTCGAGCGAGCCCCCGTGGTTCTCCGCGATGATCTGCCGGCAGATGGCGAGCCCCAGGCCCGAACCCCTGCCCACGTCCTTCGTGGTGAAGAAGGGCTCGAAGATGCGCGAGCGCAGCTCGGGGGAATTCCCGGGCCATTGTCCGCCACCACCAGCTCCGCGCGGCCCTCGCGCACCGCCGTGCACACCCGCACCTCGCCGCCCTCGCCCAGCGCGTCGAACGCGTTGCGCAGCAGGTTGAGCAGCACCTGGCCGAGCTGCCCCGCGTGGAACGCCAGCGGCGGCACCTCGCCACACGCCAGCTCCACCCGGATGCCCGGCGGCAACGAGCGCCGCACGAACTCCACCGTGTCCAGCACCGTCCGGTTCAAGTCCCCCACCTCCAGGCGCGGACGCTCCCCGCGCAAAAAGGCCCGCAGGTCCTCCTGGATGGAGCGGATGCGCTCGGTGGCGAAGCGCATCGCCTCCAGCGCGTCGGGCGTGTCCTGGAGCACGTAGTCCAACTCCAGCTCGCTCCACACCCGCGCCACCGCCTCCACCTCCTCCGGGTGCGCCTCCAGCCGCTCGCGCAGGCGCCGCAAGCCCTCGGCCTGCTGCTGGAAGTACTCGCGCACCGGCGGCAGGTTGTTGTGGATGGCGGTCAGGGGGTTGTTGATTTCGTGCGACAGCCGCGCCAGCAACTGCCCCATGGCCGAGAGCTTCTCGGCCTGGGCCACCTTCGCGCGCACCCGATCCAGCTCCGAGGTGCGCGCCGCCACCAGGCGCTCCAGCTCGACGTTGCGCCGCCGCAGCGTCAGGTTGCGCCAGCGCACCACCCCCGCCACCACCAGCCCCAGCCCCAACACGCCCAGGCACCGCCCCCACCACGAGGCCCACCAGGGCGGAAGCACCCGCAGGGCGAAGCCCGTCACCGGCCCCCACGGCCCCTGGTCATGGCGCGCTCGCGCCTCGAAGCGGTAGTCCCCCGGTGGCAACATGCCGTAGTGCACCAGTTGCTCCGTCACGGTGTGCCACTCCTCCATCCCCTCCAGGCGCACCTGCCGCTCCAGGCTCTCCTCGTCCACGTCGCCCAGCACCGCGAAGCGCACCTCCAGGTTCGTCTCCCTCGGATGGGTCTCCAGGCCCTCCTCCGGCGGCCGCGACCACGTGCGCGGCCCCAGCTTGGTGCTCAGCAGGACGACACGCGGAGGCTCCACCGGACCGCGGTAGCGCGCCCCGTCGAAGCGCCCCAGTCCACTCGCGCTCCCCACCCAGACCGTGCCATCCGCGTCCGCCAGGAAGGAGTTGCCGGTGGCCTCGTTGCCCGCGGCCCCACCACTCGCGCCGAAGTGCTCCGGCACGCCGTCCGGCCCCACCACGTGCACCCCCGCCCCCGTGCCCACCCAGAGCCGGCCCGCCGCGTCCTCGCCCAACTGGTAGACGACGTTGCTGTGCAGCCCGTGGCCACGGTTCAGGTGCGAGAAGTCCGTCAGGCGCCCCTCCCGGTAGCTGAAGCAGCTCACTCCCAGGGGCTCCACATAGGACACGCACATGCGGCCATCGCGCCGCACCAGGATGTAGCGCAGCTGATCATCCAGCAGGCCATCGGCCACGCCGAAGCTCTTGGAGGACTCCCCCTCGCGCACCCCGAGCCCGTTGCCCGGCATCCACAGCCGCCCCGCCGCGTCGAGCGCCATGTCCATGGCGAGCACCCGCTGGCTCATGCGCACCACGAGCGTGAAGGACGGCACGCCGTCCTTGAACACCCCCCGCGCGAAGCCCGAGGGCGTGGCCACCCAGAGCGAGCCATCGGGCATCCACTGCATCGCGAAGGTGTAGCGGAACAGGTAGCCGGACTCCGGGCCGAACGTGCGCAGCCGTCCGCTCCACGGCTCGTAGCGGTGCAGCCCCGCCGGGTTGCCCGCGGCCCACACCACCCCGTCCCGGTCCACGCTCACCGCCTTGAGCGAGTAGCCCTCCAAGCCCGGCACCGGCACCCACCCGGCCGCCGTGCCCCGCACGAGCCCCTTGTCCGTCCCCACCCACATCGTCCCATCCGCGCCCCGCGCCAGCCCCCACACCATGTTCGCGGGCAGCCCCGTGGTGGTGTCATGCACGCTCCACAGCCCCCGCCCGAGCGAGCGGTGCACCCCCATGCTCGCGGCCCACAGCGTCCCCTGCCTATCCTCCAGCACGTCCTTGATGCGCGCCGACTGGTTGGCCAGGCCCAGCCGCAACAGCGTCGAGCGCTCGCCGCGGATCTCCAACAGGCCGCCATTGTGGGGCACCAGGAGCTGCCCCTCGTTGCCCACGCGCAGGCGGATGCCCGCTCCCGGCAGCCCGCGCACCACCGAGGAGCGATCCACCAGGGGCGCGCCCGGCCGCGGCTGCATCACCAACCACCCCTCGTAGCCCAGCCACAAGCGGCCCGCGCCATCACGCACGAGCGCGTTGATGGAGGTCGGCCGGCCCGGCACCTCGTGCACCGACCACTTCCCCTGGGGATCGCGGCTCACCAGCCGCAGCTCGGACACGGCCTGTATCGCGCCCGAGTCATCCGCCCACAACTTGAGCGCCCGGCCTCCCGGCCAGCCGGGCGCCGGAATGAAGTGCCCCGGCTGCTGCTCCCAGTACAAGCCCTTGTCCGTCCCCGCCCACATCCGCTTGCTCGCGTCCACGCGCAGGCTCCACACCCGCTCGGCGACTCCAGGCATCGGCACGTCGACGAAGCGCTCCTCCCAGCGCACCACCCCCGCGCGCGTCACCACCATCAGGTGGCCTCGCGCATCCAGCGTGATGTCACTCACGTTCGTCGAGGGCAGGCCGGCCTCCCGGCCAAAGCGCTGGAAGTGCTCGCCATCGAAGCGATACACCGCGTCCGCGGCGCACACCCAGATGAAGCCGTCCACGTCCTGGAGAATCCACGACAAGTCGTAGTTGTCGACCCCCGCCTCCGTGCCATAGCTGCGAAAGCCAAGGCGTCCGGGAGGCTCGGCGGTCCAAGCGGGTGTGCCCAGGAGGGAGATGAGGCCCACCAGGAGCACGGCGAATCGATTCAACGGCATGACTCCATGGCCCTTGAACGACGAGGCCGCACAGCCCTGGAAGTCATCCTACCACGAATGGACACATCACTCCGAGACCGGCGGCCTGGAGGAGAGGGCTCCGGCACGCTCGGCGGAGGGCCGCGCGCGCTTGCGCCAGCGCCCATGCAACGCCTTCGCGGGCAGTGCGATCGCCAGGGAGGTGGCCAGGACAGCCAGAGCGAGTCCCAGGGCGGCGGGGGCCGTCTGTGAATGGCCCAGCCGGCTGCCCAGGCCGGGGAACGTGGACCAGCCATAGGCGAGCGGCAGATGCACCACGTACACCCAGAGCGACGCGCGCCCCACGGGCCCGAGCCATCCATCCAGCCGGGAGGGCAGCAGCATGGCCAGACCCGCCGCCACGCCCAGCAGGCCCACCCGCCAGGACACCACCGTGACGTCTCCGCCCCACCGGGAGGCCGCGCTCCCGCCCCACAGCGACACCACGCCCAGCATCCCCGTGCCCCCGCCCAGGAGAATCAGCCAGTGCGGAATGCGCTTCACCCCCGCGAGCCCCAACCCCGCCACGCAGCCCACGAAGAAGTAGGCCGACCAGGGGAAGAGCGGGAAGTTGGACGTGCGGCCCACCAGGGCCTGCTCCAGTGCCAGGGGCCAGTGCCCCGCGGCCACCACCGGCGCATCCACGGACTCACCCAGGGAAAGAGCAGGGCGAGCCCCGCCATCACCGCCATGCGCGGCCCCCGCCCGGCCACCACCGACAACACCCCCGAGCCGATCAGCAGCGCCCCCGCCACGCCGTGCAACGCATCGAAGGCGAGGAAGTGCCGCCAGATCTCCACACGGCCCGCGAGCAGCCCCTCGAGCGCCCAGCCCGGCCAGCGCAGCACGTAGCCCCAGAACAGCAACAGCCCCACGCGCGGCAGATAGCGGCGCCACACCGGCAGGCCGTGGGCGCCGGTGCGCTGCACCGTCGTCGCGAAGGCCCACCCGGCCACGAAGAGGAACAGCGGCGCGGTGATCGCCCGGAGCGACCAGTAGGCCAGCATGCCCGTGCTCTGCCGGGCCGTGTCCGACAACACCGCGTCCAGCGTGTGCCCCATCACCATGGCGATCACCGCCACCGCGCGCGCCCGGTCCAGACCGGTATTGCGCGGGGTGGGAGCCACGGCGGGCGGAGCGACGCTCTCGTCCTGGGAAGCGACACCCATCATGAAACGCGAGGGGCTCGGCGGACTCAGACGCGCATCGGCATCACGACGGCCGTGAAGCTGCGGTCCCCCGGCGCGTGCAGCACACCCGGGCTGTGCTCATCCCCCAGCTCGAACGCCACCTCGTCCGTGTCCGTCACGCCCAGCACGTCGATGAGGTAGCGCGCGTTGAAGCCGATGGTGATGGCGGCCCCCTGGTAGGCGATGTCCAGCGCGTCCTTGGCCTCGCCCAGGTCCGGGTTGTTCGCCGTGATGAGCAGCTGGTTCTCCGTCAGCCCGATGCGCACCGCGTAGCTCTTGTCCGCGCTGAGCAGCGCGATGCGCTTGAGGCCCTCGAGCAGGCGCGTCTTGGGCACCAGCACCGCCTTGTCCCCCTCCTTGGGGATGACGCGCTGGTACTCGGGGAACTGCCCGTCGATGAGCCGCATCACCATGGTGAGGCCCGTCTTCTTGAAGAGCGCCGAGTTCTCCGCGAACCCCAGGTGGCACTCGGCGTCGGGCGCCTCGTCGAGCAGGCGCTTGAGCTCCATGAGGCCCTTGCGCGGGATGATGACGCCGCCCTTGAGCTTGAAGTCCCCCGCCAGCTCGCGCTCCACCAGCGACAGGCGGTGCCCGTCCGTGGCCACCATGCGCACCTTGCCGCCCGCCTGCGGCTCGAAATACACGCCGTTGAGGATGTAGCGCGTCTCGTCCGTGGAGATGGCGAACTGCGTCTTCTTGATCATCTCCAGGAGCGTGTTGCCCGTCACCTGCACCAGCGGCGCGTTCTCCTCGCGCGGCAGCTTCGGGTACTCCTCGGGCGCGGTGCCCACCAGCTTGAAGTGCGCGGGGCCACTGGTGATGTCCACGTAGTTGTTCGCCAGCTTCTTGAGCGTCACGTGCGCGTCCGGCAGGTTCTGCACGATGTCGAACACGTACTTGGCGCTCAACGTCACCGCGCCCGGCTTGATGACCTCGGCGGCGTGCTCGGAGACGATGCCAATCTCCAGGTCGAACGCCGTGACCGTCACCCCCGTCTTGGTCGCGGTGAGCAACACGTTGGCCAGGATGGGCATCGTCGTCTTGCGCTCCACGATGCCCTGGGCGCGATAGAGGGCCTTCTTCAGCTCGTCGGCGGCGATGCGGAATTCCATCTCGGGGGACCTTGAAGAACCAGGGGGCGGGAGTAAGAGGTGGCGACCCGGCAGGCCGCCTCGCTCCGGATGTAGCCCGGCCCTCTCGGGTCGTCAACGAACGTGACGTCCGGGGTCATGCCGACTTGTCCGGCATCCGATCGAGGCGTCCAGCGCCGGGGACTCCCGCCTGCCCGGCATGTAGGACACGGCCGGCCCCCGGAAGGCCCCACCCCCCGCGTCACCTCCCCCTTCAGGTTGGAACTTTGGGTTGGAATCCGCCCGGTGGGACGGCGAGACTGCCCACCCCCCATGACCACCCAAGAGCCCGCCCAGGAAGCCATCGTCTACATCGTGAAGGACAGCGGCGTGCGCTGCATCACCGCCCCCTGCCCCGTCTACCTCGCCCTCCGGGCGGACAGGCCCGAGGAGGCCGGGCTCAAGGTCACCGACCTCGACCTGTCCGCGCTGAGCCTGGGCGACGAGCAGCGCTCCGCGCTCCTCAAGTCCACCCACAAGACGGGCCCCGGCCTCAAGGTGGAAGCCACCGTGCGCACCGTCCCCCACGCGGGCCCCGGGGGCACCGCCACCATCCTGCGCGTCAGCCGGGTCCTCTAAGACCGAATTGGGGGTGGCATCCGTTCAGGGAGAGGATGAGACTGCGCCTCCTCCTCTCGAGAGACCTCCTGCCATGACCTCACGCTCGTCGTTGCTCGCCCTTCCCCTCGCGCTCGGCCTGCTCGCCGGGTGCACCAGCAACCCCCACCCTCCCGTCGAGTCCCGGCCCGCCGAGTCCGGTGGCACGCCCGCCGCCAGCGCCGAGGCGACGCCCCCTCCGCCCCCGAGCCCAAGGACACCGCGCCGGGCCAGGACGTCTCGGGTGGCACCGCCGCCAGCAACAGCAAGCCCGTCATCTACATCGTGAAGGACAGTGGCGTGCGCTGCATGGCCGCCCCCTGCCCGTCCCTCGTCGCCCAGCCGGCGGATGACCCCAAGGCGGAGGGCCTGCGCATCACCGACCTGGACCTGTCCGCGCTCGGCCTCACCGACGAGCAGCAGGGGCGCCTCCTGGAGAAGGTCCACCAGGGCGCCGGCCTCAAGGTCGAGCCTCGGTGGGCAACGTGCCCCAGGCGGGTCCCGCCGGCACCGCCACCGTCCTGCGCATCAATCGAGTGGTCGAGGGCAAGTAGCTCCACCACCCACCGGGGCTCGGCGGGCGGCTGGTCGGCGCATGGCACACTCTACCTTCCGACCTCGCACACGCCCGGGCCATCGCCTTCTGAACACCCCCGTCCCCTCCATGGCCGGGGGCCACGAATTCGCCCCGCGGGACCCCTTCGCGATCCCCAAGTCCGTGATCACATAGAATCCACGCAATACACGCCGGAGAGGAAAATCCCGCGTGGGGCCGGTGGACGACGAGCGGTATTCACGGAGGTGTGGGTCATGATGGCACTGCGACTCGGGCTGCTGGCCGTGGTGGGCATCCTCAGCGGGGCACCCGTGGGGATCGCGTGGCAGCACGAACCGCCATGTGCTCCCGGCGCGAGGGAGTGCGCTCCCCCCGAGCCCCGCGACGAGTCCTCCGCGCCCCGCGCGGCCCGCACCGAACAGCACCCCTGTGATTGGGTGGAGACGTGTCAGTTTCCCTGTGGGGAGGGGAGCGTCTGTTGTCAGGCCGATTGGAATTGCCCCGCCGACGCCACGCTTCCCCGCTGCTGAGCGCAACACCACACACGGGGGACACGATGCTGCGACAGCTCTTTCTGTCTGACTCCAGACTCCGGCCCGGGGAAGCCATGCGCCCCCTCGCGGGGCCGCCTTCGCCCTGCTCGCCACGGAGTTTCCCACCCTCACCGTGCGACCCCTGGAGCAGGCGGGTGACGCGAACGTGTTGTCGCTGGACGCCCAGGCCGGCGCGCGCCCGGCTTCGATCCGTTCGACTGGGACGAGCACGTCTTCGGCGCCTCCAGGACGTGTGGGGAGGCGCGAGGGCTCGCCCTGCACCTCACCGGCGCACCCCACGAGGCGCTCGCCACCACCGCGCTGGAGATCCTCACCCGCTACCAGGGCCTCGTGCGCCGCCGCAACGCCGCGTCCGAGGGACCGCTCTTCGACACCCTCCTCGCACGACACCTGGCGCGGCACGACCTGAGCAAGCCGCTCGTCGTCGCCGATCACCGGCACGCGCTGGACACCTGGCAGTGGGTGCTGCGGCTCGCCCCACGCGCCGAGCTCGCCCTGCAGCTCGCGGCCCTCTTCCACGACGTGGAGCGACTGCTGTCCGAGGCCGACCAGCGCGTGGAGCACCACGCCCGGGACTATCAATCCTTCAAGGACGCCCACGCCGCCCGGGGCGCGGACGTGGCCTGCGCGCTGCTCGAAGAGGTGGGCGTCGATCCGGACACCCGCGAGCGCGTGCGCTGGCTCATCGGCCGCCACGAGCGCCCCGAGCCGGACGAGGACCTCGCGCTCCTCAACGACGCGGACGCGCTCTCCTTCTTCTCGCTCAACGCCTCCGGCTTCGCCCGCTACTTCCCGCGCGAGCACACCCGCCGCGAGCTGGCCTATACCCTGCGGCGGCTGCGCCCCCATCAGCGCTGGCGGCTCGCGCACGTCCGCTTCGCCCCCCAGGTGCGGCGCCTGCTCGAGGAGACCCTCGAGGCGGCCTCCCAGGAGGACACGCCGCGGGAGCTGGCGTGAAGCGAGGGGAGGAGTCCTACGTGGACCCGTGCGCGCTCACCGGCAGGAGACGGGGGCCACGCACCGTGAAGGAGTGGGTGTACCGGCCTCGCCCCACGTCCCCCTCCGCCTGCTGGAACTGTCCCCGATTCGGGCCTCCGGGCCAGACGGTCACTTCGCGGGCGCGGGTAGGGGCTGCATCCGAGTCTCCTCACGCTGGGCCTCGGAGATGAGTCCCGCGGACAGGAGGCGCGTGAGGACGAAGTCCCTTCGCCGAAGCGCGGCCTCGGGGTGATAGCGGGGATCGTAACGGCTCGGCGACTGGGGCAAGCCCGCGAGGAGCGCGGCTTCATGGAGCGCGAGCCGCTCGGGCTCCGTGCCGAAGTACCTTCGCGCGGCGGCATCGAGACCGATGAGGCCTCGTCCGAACGGGGCACCCTCCGCGTAGGCCGTCAGCAACTCCTCGGCCGACCAGTGGCGTGAAATCCAGACGGTGAGCGCGAGTTCCTGGAAGATCCGATGCAAAGGCCGAACTCCCTCACGCCCGGGCCGGAAAGCCAACCACTGGCGCGCCGTCATCGACGCGAGGAACTCTCCGACGGGACGTTGTCCCCATCCGGGGACATGGCGCACGAGCCGCCAGGGCCAGAGGGGCTCGAGTCGCGGGGGCCCACCTTCCTCGGCGAGCCAGAGCACCTGGAAGGCGAGACCCGTCCGGGGTGGAGGTGGCCGAGGCAGTTCGCCCACACGAGCGAGTCCGTAGCGGTACGCGGCCTCCACGCTCCCGAGCAACAGCACGGGAGGAAGGAGCAGGACAGCGAGGGCCCACCGGAAGAGACGAGCGTGGCCGCGGGGAGACATGTCTCCGGGCCGTTGCAAATAGGAGGCCCCGCATGGGCCGTCCTGAGCACGGGTCGAGGCCGGTTCCCATTCCAGCACGCCCAACTCCCGAGGTAAGCTCCCCGAACACACCTCCAAAGGAGAGGCTGGCATGAACGACACTTCCCCACGGGAAGGCAGCAGGTTGGGACCGTACCTCCTCGATAGGCGCCATCCGGACTCGGACCCGGCCCTGGGCCATATCTACGAGGCGCACCATGTCGAGACGGGAGCCCCCGCGCTCGTGCTGGTCCCCAACGCCTCGGCCCGCATGCCCCGCGCAGCCTGGACCGTGCGCTCCCGGAGCGAGGTGTCTCCGCCCTACTTCGCGGTGGAGGTGGAAAGCTCGCCCGGGGCGAGTACCCGGGCGCTCCATGAACTGACATTGCTGTACATCGAGCTGTCGGGCGCGATGGCCAGCGTCGAGGATCGCGAGGACACGGCGGCTTTCCTCTCCCACACGTCCCGCGCCACGCCTCGGCCGTCGCCGCGTCGGCGAGCGCTCACGGTGGGCCTCGCCACCCTCGGAGGACTGGCTCTGGGCATCGGGATGATGCTGCTCTGGCCCCGGCCGCTCTCTTCCATGGGCACGACGCTGGAAGAGAGAGAGGTGGAGACCATGTCCGGTGAGCCGGTGAGCTGGGTTGACCTGAAAGGGTCCACCGGCCCCGTCATCGGTTATCCCCTGCCGCCCGCGCCGCTCAAGGGGCAGCACAAGCCGCCTTGCATCGAGGGAACCGAGGTGGAGATCAACAAAGGCTGCTGGGTCCAACTCAAGCAGGACGCCCCCTGCCCCCGAAGCACCGCTGAGTACCAGGGCAAATGCTACATGCCCGTGAGGGACCCACCTCCCGAGCCCCGCTCCGTCGAGCCTTGACCAGCGGCTTCCGACTATCGCACCGACAGTTTGGCCTCGTGCTTCACACCACCCTCCTGGTCAATGGCAACCAGAATACTTCCATGCACCCCAGGGGTCACATATAGGCCCACGTCGTTTTGCCGCTCGCCTGCTTCTCCATTCCGCGGCGAGTACCTCAACAGAAGCGACGAGTCCCTCAGAGGAGTGACGGTGCACTCCGCGGCCTCGCCGTGCTCGATGATGCCGATATCGCAGTCGACCCCACCCAGGCTGGCGGTGACGTGCTCGAGCCGCTGGGCACTGTCGTTTCGGATCGTCAACCGAACTTCACTCGAACGGCATCCGGCACCTACCACGGTCACGAAGCCGATCGCCAAGAGCCAACTCCGCGCTCCGCGCCAACCGGAACGAGGCCGACGATGGAGCCCGCCAACTCCTCGTTGATCAACACAGCAACAGCTCCCATCAGTCATGTTCTCGGTCCCTTCATCGAGCTGTTGCGCGGCAGGAGCGTGGTGCTCCGTCATCTGACTCGGGTCAAGGTCAATGCGGCCACCTCGCGAACCAGCTCGTCGTGGGACAACCGCTGGATCCACTCACGGGGATTGCCCAGTCCTCCCAAATAGCCGCTGAGCAGTTGCCTCAGACGAGCCTGCCCCGAAGGCTGATGCTCGCCCGGCCCGAGCCTGACACGTTCGACCGTCCAGCCCAGCAACCCCCGCCGCTTCCACACCTCGAGGTGGAGGCGCAGGCCCGTGCTGTCGAACCCCTCATCCGCCCAGACATCCACGGGCTTCAGGTAGCGCTCCGCGTCCTCAATGGAATCGAACGCGCGCTCTCACTGGGATTCGCTCGTGAACAGCCCGTTGAATCCACTCCGCCCATCGACATATCGGCCAGACGCGAGAACGTCATCTCCAAAGAGTTCCTGCTCGGGACCCAGGAGCCTGAGCAGAAAGTTCCTCCTAAAACGTACCGCCGCAGCGTGGACAACTCCTCAACTGCATCAGGGCCGACAACCAGGCTGAGTGCTGCGCACTGCTCATGAGCCGCCAGCAGATGGGTGCCCGGCAATGGGGACAGCGGATTGCCAGGGCCAGCCACAAGAAAAAGACGCAACCGACTCCCACGAACAACAATCCGGCCCAAATGGAGTCGCTCCCAGAGACATCGTGGCTGATGCTCCAGTAGAACCTGGCGAAACAGATGAAGGTCAATCCCTGGAGGACCAAGGCGACCCACCCCTTCCAGAGCTGACCAGTCCGACCCAACCACGGAAAACCCCGATCCAGCCAACCCTCATCCACCACACGACTCCTCTTCCCCCAGGTATGGGTTTACCGGATCGTTGGACATACGTGGTTCCGACGCGTCCATTGCGAAACCGCACGGGCCGCGGCCCCCTCACGGCACCAGCACGAGCTTGCCCACGGTGGCACCGGACTCCAACGCCCGGTGCGCATCGGCGACGCGATCGAACGCGAAGCGGGTGACGGGAGGCGGCGTGATGCGGCCCTCGTCCAGCCAGGTGAGCAGCCGACCCATGGACTCCTCGAGCACGTCCCGCCGCTCGAAGAGATAGGACAGGTTGAAGGCCAGCACGCTCGCGTTGTCGCCCGTGAGCTGCAAGGGATTGAAGCGGGGCGTGCGCAGGAAGTCCGCCGCGAGCTTCACCCAGTTCGGCCGGCCCCCTGGCGCGGCAACATGGAGTGAAAGCCATAGAGGACGAGCTTGCCGGGCTGGGCCAGGTGCCGGTAGCTGTCGCGCAGCGTGGAGACGCCATTCGCATCGAGCACCACGTCATAGCCGTGGGGAGCCGCCCGCTCGGCGGCGCGCCACAGGTCCTCGCGGCTCTTGTCGATGACGACGTCGGCGCCCAGCGCCCGCGCGGTCTCCACCTTGTGCGAGGCCCCCACCACGCCCACGGTGCGGCAGCCCGCGATGCGCCCCAATTGCAGCAGGGCACCGCCCACCCCGCCCGCGGCCGAGTGCACGAGCAACGTATTGCCCGGACGAGGGTGGGCCAGCTCGAAGAGGGCGAAGTACGCGGTGAGGAAGACGGTGGGAAACCCGGCGGCCTGCGCCATGTCCAGACGCGCGGGCAGGGAGAACACCTGGTGACGGGGCACGGTGACGTGGGTGGAGTAGCCCCCGAAGCGCGTGACGCCGAACACCCGCGCTCCCGGCTTCAGGTCCGTGATGGAGGCGCCCACCGCGTGCACCGTCCCGGCGAACTCGAAGCCCGGGGTGATGGGCCAGCCCACGTACTTCCTGGCGGACGCGTACAGCCCCATGCGGACGACGCAGTCGGCGTAGTTGACGCCGATGGCCTCCGAGGCGACGACCACCTCATGCGCGGCGGGCGTGGGCTCGGGCCGCGTCTCGAACGTGAGCCGGTCGTAACCACCGGCCCGGGGGATGACCACCTGGCGCATGGAACCGGGACCTCGCGTCAGCGCGAAGCGTCTTCGTCATCGAACGGGAGCACCTCGGCGGCCTCGGCCTCCGGTCGTGGCTCCGTCGAGGCGGTGGCCTCGGCGCCCTCCTCATCGAACGGAAGCATCGCGACGGGGGACTCCGGCTCACGGGCGGCGTCGGCCTCGGGCGCGTCCTCGTGCGCGACGGGCCCCTCCTCCACCTCGACGAGAGAGTCCTCCTCCACCTCGGCGACGAAGTCTTCCCCGGCCTCGGCGGACAGCTCGGAAGTTCCCTCTTCTTCTGCGGCGGCCTCCCTCTCCTCGTCCTCGGAGGCCCACTCTTCGGACTCCTCCTCCGCGACCTCGGTGTCGGACTCGGGGACGAGCTGGGCGATGTCATCGAGGCTCGCGAGGAAGCTTCCCGCGTGAGGGTCCTCGGTCGGTGCCTGCTCCAGGTTCTCGACGTCCTCGAGACTCGCGAGGAACGAATCCGCCTCGGGATCGCGGTACTCCTCTTCGTCCTCCTCGTCGGAGGCATCGGACTCGCCGTCCTCGTCCTGGAGCATCGCGAGTTCCTCGGCCATCCAGTCCACTTCTCCCTCCTCCGCCTCCTCCGGGGGCACCTCCTCGTCCAGCATGGGGACACTCTCCCGAGCGGCTGCTTCGGCTTCCTCGGCCGCGGCGAGTTCCGCCGCGATCCGCTCCGCCTCGGCCCGCTCGAGTTCGGCCCGCTGCGCCGCGGCGCGCTCTTCCCGGGACACGCGCTCATACACATTGGCCCGTGCCAGGTGCGCGAGGGAGACCCCGGGCTTGTTCGCCTTCTCCCGGGCCTGGAGCTCCAGGAGATCCCTCTCATAGGCCTCGCGCGCGCCGCCCGTCAGGTCCACCAGCTCCTCGGAGCGGGCCTCATACCCGTCCCGGAGCACGAGCTGCGCGCGCAGGGACTCGACCTGCTTCGCCTTCTGCTCCCGCTCGGCCTGGAGGGCCTCCATCTCGGCGTGGTGCAGGTTGTTGAGGGCATCCAGCGCCTCTTCCTCGGTCTTGAGCTCGGTGTCCTCGGCCCCGATGTGCTTCTCCACCCGCTCGATGCGCCGCTGGGATTGGATGAGGCTCGCGGTGTTGACGAAGGGGTTGGGACCGATCCTTCGGATGGACATGGCCGGGGCTCGCTGGAGGCACGGGGGAGGAGGCTACGGGCGCGGATTGTCGCAGAAAGCGGCGGGCACCGGAACGAGGCATGCCCTTCCCCGCTCGCCTGGTCGAATGGCGCGTGCAATGCGGGGGTTTCTGGCGCACAACCGGGGAGCGCCGGACAGGTGCGCAGGAGGAACGAGCGGCAGATGCACGAGGACATCGCGGGAGGCACGGGCAAGGTGGCGTCGTGGTTGGAGCTGTCGGCGGGAGCGCTCGCGGCGAACGTGGCCACGCTGCGCGCGGTGGCCGCGGAGACGGAGGGCCCCGGGCCCTGGGCGCGGTGCTCAAGGGCAATGCCTATGGCCATGGCCTCGCGCGGATGCTGCCGCTCGTGCATCCGCTGGTGGACCTGCTCTACTTCATCACCGCGACGGACGCGCTGGCGGCGCGGGCCCACGAGCGCGGCCGGGGCCTCGCGCCCAAGCAGATCCTGGTCATCGGCGCGCTGGACGCCGAGGAGGCCGTGGCGCTCGCGCGGGAGGGCGTGGACGCGGTGCTGGCCGACAGCTCCTGGCGGGAGATGGTGGCCACGCTGCGCCAGCGAAGCTCGAGCGCCCCCTCCGGGTGCACGTGCACATCGACACGGGGTTGGGCCGCGAGGGCTTCACGCCGGGGCAGATCACCTGGGGCGAGCTGGACTTCCTGCGCGACGCGGGAGACGTGATCCAGGTGGTGGGGGTGCTGAGCCACTTCGCCAACACGGAGGACGTGACGGAGCAGATGTACGCCCAGGCCCAGTTGGACGCGTTCGAGAACGGGCTGAAGGCGCTGCGCGCGGCCGTCCCGGTGCACGAGCCCCTGCAGCGGCACATGGCGGCGAGCGCGGCGACGTTGGTGCTGCCCCAGGCGCGCTATGACGCGCAGCGCGTGGGCATCTCGCTGTATGGGTTCTGGCCGTCCACGGAGACGCGGCTGTCGGCGCGGCTGGTGCTGGGGCGGGTGCCGGACTTGAAGCCGGTGCTCGCCTGGCGCAGTCCGAGCCAGGTGGTGAAGTGGCTGTCGGCGGGCAGCTACATCGGCTACGGGTGCACGCACCGCTGCTCCGAGGCCACGCGCGTGGCGGTGCTGCCGGTGGGCTATTTCGATGGCTACCCGCGGCTGGTGTCGGGCAAGGCGCACGTGCTGGTGAACGGGCACCGGTGCGCGGTGCTCGGCCGGGTGATGATGAATCACATCATCGTGGACGTGACACGAGCCACCCACGACGAGCGGCCGCTGACGGCGACGCTGCTCGGAGTGGACGGCGACGAGCACCTGCACGCGGAGACGCTCGCCTCCTGGGCGCAGACGATTCACTACGAGTTGGTGACGCGGCTCGGCGCGCACCTGCGGCGTGTCGTCGTGCCCTGAAGCCCCGCCCCATCACGCGTCGCGTCACGTCCGGGGAACGACCTCCGAGGAGGGCCTTCGTTTGACCCGTACAAAAGTTCTGGGCTATCAAATCTGACAGTTGAATCAGTCGTCACCTCGGCGAGGGAGCGGGCGGTGCTTTCGAGGGGGGGACGAGATAGCCCAGAGGAGCGGCGCAGATGAGTGACCAGGCCCGGGCCGTGGAGGCCCGTAGCATCCAGACGAAGCGGCTGAGCATGCACACGCGCATGGCGGGCGAGGGCTTCCCCGTCCTGTTCGTGCATGGCAATTGCTCCTCCTCGGCCTTCTTCCAGGGCCTGCTCACGCGCCTGCCGCGGGGGCTGCGCGGCATCGCGATGGACCTGCGCGGCTACGGCGACACGGAGCCCAAGCCCATCGATGCCACGCGCGGCATGCGCGACTCGAGCGACGACGTGGCGTCGTTGATGGACGCGCTCGGGCTGACGCGGGCGCTCTTCGTGGCGCACTCGGCGGGGGCGGGCGTGGTGATGCAGCTGGCCATCGACCACCCGGAGCGCGTGGCGGGCCTGGTGCTGGAGGCGCCCATCTCGCCCTTCGGCTTCGGGGGCACGCGCGACGTGGACGGCACGCCCTGCTGGGAGGACTTCGCGGGCTCGGGGGGCGGCACGGCCAACCCGGACTTCACGCAGCGGCTGAAGAACAAGGACCGCTCGGCCGAGGGCAACACGGCGCCGCGCGTGGTGCTGACGGGCAGCTACGTGAAGCCTCCGTTCAAGATGGAGAACGAGGAGGCGATGCTCGACTCGGTGCTCTCCACGCGCGTGTCGGACGTGCACTACCCGGGCACGTTCTCGCCGAGCGCGCACTGGCCCGGCGTGGCCCCGGGCGACACGGGCATCAACAACTCGTTCTCTCCCAAGTACTTCAACCTCTCCGCCTTCGCGGGCATCTCGCCCAAGCCGGACGTGCTGTGGATCCGCGGCACGGACGACGTCATCGTCTCGGACACGTCGCTGTTCGACTTCGGCTACCTGGGCAAGCTGGGCTTCATTCCCGGCTGGCCCGGCGAGGCGCAGTACCCGCCGCAGCCCATGGTGAGCCAGACGCGCCGGCTGCTCGAGCGCTACGCGGCCCAGGGCGGACGCTTCCACGAGGAGGTGTTCGCGGAGACGGGCCACAGCCCGCACGTGGAGAAGCCGCGCGAGTTCGAGCGCCTCGTCTTCCCCTTCCTCCAGGAGCACGCCCGCTGACGAGCCCCTGACGTCCCTGTTCCGCCGGTCCTTGCCCCCCAGCCGTAGCCCCAAGGAGTGTGTATGACCCCGACGTGGAAGCTGTCGCTCCCGACCCTGGCGTTGCTGTACGCGCCCCTGGCCACCGCCGCGCCGCCCGCGGACCGGCCCCCTACTTCGACACCAACGCGGCCCCAGCCAACACGTACCGGGTGGTGGGCACGCTCACGCCGCCGAGCTGGTCCTGGGGGCAGATCGAGCTGCTCGAGGGCCAGCAGCTCTTCCGCGGGGAGTACTACAACCGCCGGACGGAGAAGCTGCGCTCGCAGGACACCTACCAGTCGTCCGACTATCCGCTGCGCACGTACTACGGCTCGCTCAACCAGCAGCTCGTGGACGCCTTCAACCTGTACTACCAGAACAGCTGCGCCACGGCGGCGGGGAGCACCTGCCCGGTGCCGGGGCCCACGCGGCCCGAGGCGCGCTTCGCGCTGTTGCACAAGGGCCGCAAGACGGCGGCGCGCACGTGCAACGTGAACCTGACGCCCACGCTGCTGGTGCACGGCGCCATCCAGGACGCCAACGTGTGGCTGTTTCCCAACGGTAACGATGGGACGGGGAGCGCCTATGGGGGCGCGGCGCAGGTGACGGGCTTCGTGCAGGACCTGGAGGCCAAGAACCGCTGCGTGTACGCGCTCACCTTCGGCAACTTCCACGGGGACAACTTCAACCAGGCCATCCACGTGTCCAACGCCGTCAAGCGCATCAAGGCGCTGCACCCGGGGGTGGCGCGGGTGGACGTGGTGGCGTGGAGCAAGGGCGTGCTGTCGGTGGACGCGTGGCTGACCAACGCGCCCACGTGGACGGGCTTCAGCACCACGCGCTTCTTCGAGCGGCTCGCGGCGGAGCAGGCCAAGGCGGTGCCGGCGTATGACGACTCGGTGCGCAGCTACGTGGCGCTGTCGGGGCCGCACAAGGGCATCGACCTGAACTTCCGCCACCCCATCCACACGCTCACCATCGCGAGCACCTCGTACAACGCGCCGGTGGGCCGCGGCCCCATGCCGTGGACGTACTTCTCCGCCTTCCAGTGCGTCACCTGGGGCTCGGACGTGCCCTGGTACAACAACCCCTACGCGGAGAGCGTGTGCGAGGGCGCGGGCGGCACCTGGCTGGATTATTTCCGCCGCATCTACGTGTCCAACCTCACGGGCCTGGACTCCACGGGCAAGCCCGTGTCGAGCAGCACGCTCCAGGCGTTGAACGTGGGCCAGGGCCTGTCCTCGAGCTCGTTCAGCTTCGACGAGTACAACCTGAGCCTGTTCGGCAGCGTGAACGACAGCGGCAAGTACGTGAGCGCCTACGTGGGTCAGTTGCAGACGGCGGATGACCTGCGCGGCACCTACCCGATCCCGGACCGCTCCTCCTCCACGTGGTCGAGCGTGGACCCGGACGAGTCGCGCTACTTCTCGTGGGTCACCCAGAAGCTCGTCTACAACCCGTACAACATCTACGTCGCGGCGGGCTACCTGGACAGCACCCATCCCCAGTGCAAGACGACGGCGTATGACCCGGTGGGCAGCCCCTGCTTCGCGTACCACGCGTACAACACGAACCAGAACCGCGAGGCGTACGACTCGCTGAACTACGGCAAGTACCGCATCATCAACGGCCTGGGCATCGCGGCGGCCAAGGAGATGGGGGGCAAGTTCATCACCCGGCTGTCCGAGCGCGGCCTGGACTCGCGCCTGCCCTCGCTCTACGTGCTGTATGGCAACTCGTACGGGGCGAGCACCGACGCGCGCTACGAGACGGATGGCATGACGTGCACCACCTGCTCGGTGCGCGGTGACGGCGTGCTGTTCGAGGCGAGCATCGCCGCGGTGGACCAGCTCACCCAGGGCTGGACCACGACCAAGAAGAGCGCCTCGGCGAAGCAGGAGGGCATGGCCTACGGCCACCTGGAGATGGGCGTGACCCCGGCGGTGTGGAACAAGATGTCCGCGCACTTCGGCTCGCTCGACTGACGCGGAGCACGGGCAAGCGCGATGGCCCCGGTTGCCCTCTCGGGTGATCGGGGCTTTTTCATGGGGCCTCGCCGGCGGTGCTCAGCGGCCCTGGGCCGCGAGGGCCCACTCGCGCAGCTCGCGCTTGAGGATCTTCCCCGCCGCTGACGTGGGCAGGGACGCCACGCACTCCACGTGCCTGGGCACCTTGTAGCGGGCCACCCGTCCGCGCAGGTATTCCAGCAGCTCCTCGGGGGTGGCGTGCGCGTCCGGCTCGAGCACCACGAAGGCCCACCCCACCTCGCCCCACTTCTCGTCGGGCAGACCGATCACCGCACAGGCCCGCACGGCGGGGTGCTCGTGGAGCACCGTCTCCAGCTCGAGCGGGTACACGTTCTCCCCGCCGGAGATGAACATGTCCTTCTTGCGTCCGGCGATGAAGTAGAAGCCGTCCGCGTCGCGGCGCGCGAGGTCCCCCGTGTGGAACCAGCCGTCCGCGTCGATGGCCTCGGCCGTGGCGCGCGCGTCCTCGAAGTAGCCCGAGCACATGGCGGGCGACTTGAGGAGCAGCTCGCCCGTGGCGCCCTCGGGCACGTCCCGGCCCGCGTCGTCCACCAGCCGCGCGTCGACGAAGTAGTTGGGCCGGCCGATGGAGCCCGCCTTGGACACGGCGAACTCGGGGCCCATGCTGAAGATGCCGGGGCCGAACTCCGTCATCCCGAAGCCCTGCTTGAAGGGCACCCGGTGCACGTCCTGCCACGCCTGGAGCAGCGGCACCGGCAGGGGCGCTCCGCCGCTCGTCATGAAGCGCACGCGGGACAGGTCCGCCGAGCGGAAGCGCGGGGCGTCGTGCATCTGCTGGTATTGCGTGGGCACGGCGAAGAAGAAGGTCACCTTCTCCTGCTCCACCAGCCGCAGCATCTCGTCCGCGTCCCAGCGGCGCATGAGCACCACGGTGCCGCCACAGGTGAGCAGGGGCAGCGTGTACACGAGCAGGCCGCCCGTGTGGAACATGGGCGTGTGTGTCACGGTGATGTCGCCGGGGCGCAGCTCGTGGAGCAGCGTGTTGAGCGTGTTCCACGCCACCATGCGGTAGCTGATGCGCGCGCCCTTGGCCCGGCCCGTGGTGCCCCCGGTGAAGAGCAGACAGAGGATGTCCTCCTCGCTCACCGCCTCGTTCGTCACCTTCGTGGCCGGGACATGCGCGAGCGCTCCGGTATACGCGTGGCTGCCCTCCACGCCGGGCCCATCCAGGTGGACGAGCGTCAGGGCGCCGCCCCCCGCCGCTTCACCGCCTCGAGGGCCGGAGCGAACTCGCCGCCGAAGAAGAGCACGCGCGGCCCGGTGTCGCGCACCAGCTCCGCCAGTTCCTGGGTGTGCAGGCGCCAGTTGAAGGGAACGAAGAGGGCGCCCAACTTGCCGCAGGCGAAGAAGACGTCGAGGAACTCCACGCCATTGAGGGCCACCATCCCCACGCGGTCCCCTCGGGACACGCCGGCCACGTCGCGCAGCCAGCCGGCGAGTGCCTCGGCGCGCGCGTTCATCTCCCGATAGGTGAAGCGGCCGGCATCTCCCCGGGCCACGTCCACCACCGCCGTGTGCTCGGGCCAGTACATGGCCCCCCGGCCCATCCAGTCACCGATGAACATGGCGCGCGCGTTCCTCCGGGGAGTGGGAGCTCAGGCCGTCCAGCGGTAGAGCGCCGAGGCCATGGCGAGCCCGCCGCCACTGGCGCACAGGGCCACGAGGTCGCCCTTCTTCACCTTGCCCTGCTCCACCGCGTCATCCAGCGTCATCGGGATGCAGGCCGAGCCGGTGTAGCCCCACTTGTCCATCGTCCAGTGCGTCTTGGACATGGGCTGCCCGAGCACCTGCATGGTGGCCTCGATGGCGCGCAGGTTGAGCTGGGTGAAGACGAACACATCCACGTCGTCGAGCGTCAGCTCGGCGCGTGCCAGCAATTGCTGGAGGAGGACGGGCCAGCGCTCGGTGTTGAAGGTGGCGGGGAACTTGCGCAGGAACTGCACCGCGGGCCGGCCCTGGGTGAGCGCCAGCGTCTCCGAGGTGGCGGGCCGGTACGTGCCGCCGGTGTAGATGCCCAGGGCGTCATGGTACTCGCCCGCCGCGAGCAGCTTCGCGCCGAGGAAGCCCGGGGTGTCACCCGCGCCGAGCACCACCGCGCCCGCGCCGTCCGCGAAGAGCGTGCAGGTCCTCTTGTCCTTCCAGTTGACGAACCGGCTCATCCCGTACGCGCCCACCACGAGCACGCGCTGGTAGCTGTCGTCCGCGGCGATCGTCTTGCTCGCCACGTCGAGCGCCGTCACCCAGCCCGCGCACGCGCTGTTGAGATCGTAGGTGCCCGCGTTGCGCGCGCCCAGCTTCGCCTGCACCACCGAGGCCGTGGCCGGGCTGAGGTAGTCCGGCGTGTCGGTGGCGATGACGAGGAGATCCACCTGCTCCGGCGTCACCCCCGCGCGCCGCATCGCCTGCTCCGCCGCGTGCACGCACAGGTCGGACGTCACCTCGTGGTCCGCCATCACGTGGCGCCGCTCGATGCCCACGTTGTGCCGCAGCCACTCGTCCACGGGCTCGCCGAGCACGCGCTCCACGTCGGCGTTGGTGAGCACCCGCTCGGGCACGTAGCGGCCCGTGGCCAGGATGTGGGCGTATCTCATGACGACTTGCTCCGGGAGGCGCGGGGCTTGCGCGCCCGCTTCTTCTCGGGAGTGGGCGCTCCATCCGAGCGCGCATCCAGGCCGTGGCGCAGCAGCGCCATCGTGGTGTCCAGCACGTGCTCCAGGCCCGAGTCCCCTTCCCAGAGCACCCAGCGCATGCCCAGGAAGTCCCCCATGCCCATGAGGCAGTAGGCGAGCACCTCCGCATCCATCCGCCGCACCTCGCCCGCGTCCATGGCGCGCTTGAGCCCGGACACGTAGCCGCGCGCGAAGCGCTCGTAGTAGCGCCGGTAGCACGCCTCATCCACGAACTCCGCCTGGCGCACGATGCGGTACAGGTGGCGCTCGCGGCTGGCGAACTGGAAGAACGTGCGCAGGCCCTCGCGCTCCACCGCGAGCCGGTCCTCACAGCGCGCCACCGACTCGGCGAGCAGCCGGCGCAGCCGCGCGCCCAGCTCGTCCACCACCTCCACGAAGATGGACTGCTTGTCGGGGAAGTAGACGTAGAACGTCCCCAACGCCACCTCCGCCTCGCGGGTGATGTCCGCGATGGAGGCGTGCTCGTAGCCCTTGTCGCCGAACAGCGTCTCCGCCGCCCGCAGCAGCTTCTCTCGGGTACGCTGCCCACGAGGGGTCAGGGGCACGACGCGGGGAAGGGCCGGAGTTGAAGACCGATTCATCCTTCACCTTGCGTAACATCCCCCTCACGATATTGTCAAAAACCCCCAATCCACACTCATGTGCCGGCGCCCGGCGGAAGCGAACGCGAGGCGCCGGCCTGGAGCGCCAGACACATGCAACTCAAGGACTTGAAGGTCATCGTCACCGGAGGAGCCCAGGGGATGGGCGCTCACTTCGCCACGCGACTGCTCGAGGCGGGCGCGCAGGTGGCGGTGGGAGACGTGAACGAGGAGAAGCTCGCCGCGCTGCCTGCCGCCATCCACCGCCGCCGCCTGGACGTGGCCAACGAGGAGGACTGCGCCTCCTTCGTGAAGTGGGCCCACGAGCGCATGGGCGGCCTCAATGGCCTCATCAACAACGCGGGCATCCTGCGCGATGGTCTGCTGGTGAAGAAGGACCGCGCCACCGGTGAAGTGAAGACGCTGTCCACCGCGGACTGGAACGCCGTCGTCGGCGTGAACCTCACCGGCGCCACCCTCATGGTGCGCGAGGTGGTGGCCCACATGGCGCGCACGGATCAGCGCCCCGGCGTCATCGTCAACATGAGTTCCATCGCCCGGCACGGCAATCGCGGGCAGACCAACTACGTGTCCGCCAAGGCCGCGCTCGCGGCCAACACCGTCACCTGGTCGCGCGAGTTCGCCCCCTTCGGCATCCGCGTGGGCGCCGTGGCCCCGGGGATGATCGAAACGCCGATGACCCAGGGCATGAACCAGAAGGCCCGTGACGCGCTGGTGGCCCACATCCCCGTGGGCCGCATCGGCGAGCCCGAGGACATCTGGCTCGCGGTGAAGTTCGTCCTCGAGTGCGACTACTTCAACGGCCGCACCATCGACGTGGATGGCGGCCTGAACATGTAGGCTCGCCCCCCGGTACGATTTTCCGGGCTGTCAGACCCTTCTGGCCCACTCGTTCGTTGAAGAGAGCAGGAGGCCTTTCCAGGCCTCGGGGCCCCGTGGGCCCCACGGCGAGCGAGCGGGAGAGCCCCGGCTCGCCTCTCCCCAGGGAGAGGGAGCAGGCGGTTGCCCCGCGGGGCATGACGCGGACAAAGGGGTCCAAGTTGGGACGTCCGCGCACAATCGCAAGCTGCTCAGGTGTTCAGGGGGTTGCCGCATGGCAGTCAAGTGAGTAAATCATTTCCAGTCGAGAATAGATGGGAGGCCCGGAAGTTCGGGTCTGGTGCGAGAGACGGGGATTCACGCCGCACACCCGTTTCGCGGGACGCAGCACACCGGCGGGGGGCCGGAGGACAGGACAGACCGGGGAACGAGGGAACCCAGATTCCCGCTCGGATGTCCAAAGAAGAAGAAGCGCTCAGCTCAGGTATACATCTCGCAGCTCGCGGTGCGGCCAGCTTCGAACAGGGACGAGCCCTGGAGCTGCTCCAGCACACGCTGCGTACACAAGAGCGTCACCATGGGCGTGGAGCCCGGGTCGCTCATCCATCGCACGCCACCCAGAAGCTGGTTGGCCTGGAGGAAGCTCAACACCGAGTCCCGGAACTGCTTGCCCTGCTCGCAGGCCGTGCGGTGCACGACGGATCGGTCCCGCTGAATGGAGGGCTGCCGGGCGGCCTCCATCTCCTCGCGGGCCATGACCAATACCTCCATCCATCCGCCCTCGGCACCCTCGTTGCGAGAGCCCGGCAGGGGAGTGACCGAATGGATCTTCGGAAATCGGCCGGAGGCCGGGCGCGGCGATGTCGCTATCTTCCTGCTCATCCGACTTCCTCCTCCCAGGCCCGGCGCTCGCACGGCGCCGACCCTGGTAGCCGCCATCTCTCTACTTGTAAACCGCCAGACCCCTACCCGCGCGTCCTTCAGCGGTCTTGGGCAGCTTCAGCACATTGGCGAGAATCAAATCCCTGACCTCGAGCGCCGTCAAGTCGGGCGACCGGCAGCGATATAGCGCCGCGAGACCCGCGACGTAAGGGGCTGCCATGCTGGTTCCGCTCATTCGTTCATAGAACGCCTGGTTGTTACACCTTCGTTCTGTGCTCGAGTAGACATTCACCCCATAACCCATCACATCGGGAACAGAGCGCTGATTCACCACTCCGCTGGCGGAGAAACTGGCCACGCGACGCGCGAAGTCGACTGCGCCCACCGCGAGGGCCTCTGGGAAGGCCGCTGGGTAGCCAGCCGTGCCAGCGCCACCATTGCCGGCGGCCACCACGGGCAGGACGTTGGAGTCCACCAGGCGGCGCACCAGGGTCTGCAGGGCGCGGATGTTCAAGCGGTACTCCATGTCGCTGACGCCCGGCGGCGGCTGCACCGGGAAGCCCAGGGACATGTTCACCACGGCGGGGCGCATGGCGTTCTCCGGACGGGAGAACTGGTGCAGCAGCCACTCCATGCCGGCGGCCACCCGCCCGAGGCTCGTGCGGATGGTCTCCGATTCGATGACCGAGGCGACGTAGAGGTCCACCTCCGGGGCGACGCCGTGGAAGGTGCCCGCGGCGATGCCGGCCACGTGGGTGCCGTGGCCGTCCGGATCGAAGCCGCGCACGTCGCGCGCGGGGTTCTGCGGCGAGTTGGGAAAGAGCGAGACGTAGCGGAACTGGATGAGGCGGTCCTGGTGCTCGGGATGGTCCGCGTCCACGCCGGTGTCGAGGATGCCGAGCATCACGCCCGCGCCCTTGATGCCCTGGGCATGGGCGGAGGCGATGCCGCTCTCCTCGGGCCACTCGCGGTTGACGAGCGAGGACAGGCCCCGGTTGCGCGGACCAATCTGGCCCGCGGCCACCGGCCCCGGGAAGGTCAGGTGCACGGTGTCGGGGATGAACTCGAAGTCGCCCCCGAGCTCCTCGCGCGCGATGCGCTCGGCCTTCTCCGAGACGAAGTGGGCCATGGTGGCGCCGATGAGCGGCATGTGGCGGTAGGTGCCCACCTCGGAGGCGGACGCCAGCTCCATCACCGGACCATCGCTGGCCGCGACACTCACCTCGTTGGACTTGCGGCCCCGCTTGCCCGCCGGCTTCCTCTTCGCGACGACGGGCGCGCTCACCTGCGGCAGGCGTCCGGGCAGCGTGGCGGAGTGCAAGCCGAGGTCCCGCAGCATGTCCGGCGCCCGCCCGCTCATCATGAACTGAAGGGCGGTGGTGCGCTGCAACACGCGCTCTCCCTGCTCCGTGCCCCGCACGCCGGGCTTGGCGTGGGTTTCAATCGACTCCTTCGGCACCAGCAGATAGGACTTCATGGTGGGTCTGCTCCTTGACTGAATACCGACTGCACCGGCTGGGCACGCCAGACCACGGGTGGGCGCCAGCCGCGCCCGGTGGGAGCCAGAGTGGGACAACGTCGTCCCACACCCGGACCTCATAGTGTGACTAGACCGCCTCCCCCTGACATTTCCCCCGCCGTCCATGCTCTGGACATCCGGGCGCGCGCTCGTCGTTCCCCGGAGTGACGCTCCCAACGTTCGAAACCGGAAAACATTCTCATCCGCGAGCGTAATACGAACCCGGACAGCACGGAAAACAACGGTCCGGCGGTAGCTCCCCCCTCGCCCGGGACCGAATCGGAAAACCCTCGGGAAAGCCCGGGGGGCATCATTGTTCGCCACCTCGTGGCCAAGGCGGACTATGGCTGGCATGTCATCCGCCCGCCGGAGAGATTCGTGATTCCCTACCTGTACGTTCCCCCCTCAAGCTCGGTCCCCTCACCATCGAGCCCTTCGGCATCTTCGTGGCGATGGGCATCTTCCTCGCCGCCCGGCTCCTGGACAGTCAGGCCAGACGGGAGCGGCTCGACGCCACCCCGCTGCTCGACTACGCGCCCTGGGGCGTGGGCGTGGGCATCGTCACCGGCCACCTGCTCCACCTCTTCGCCTACCACCCCGAGGAGCTCTCCAAGAGCCCCTTTCAGATCTTCAAGGTGTGGGACGGCCTGTCCTCCTTCGGAGGGCTCGTCGGCGGCATCCTCGCCGCCGTCGTCTTCTTCCGGGTGCGCAAGCTGCGCTTCCGCGACTACGCGGACACCTTCGCCCTGGCCGTGGCGCCCGGCTGGGCCGTGGCGCGGCTCGGCTGCTTCGCCGTGCATGACCACCCCGGCGCGCGCACCGACTTCTTCCTCGCGGTGAACTTCCCCGAGCGCTTCTACGGCGGCCCCCGCCATGACCTCGGCCTCTATGACGCCGCCTACCTCTTCGCCCTCACCGCGCTGCTGTGGGCCCTGCGCAACACCCCCGCCATGAAGGGCAAGCTCCTGCCCCTGCTCTCCCTGCTCTACGCCTTCGGCCGCTTCTTCTTCGACAGCCTGCGCGCCACCGACCTGTCCTACGTGGACGCGCGCTACTTCGGCCTCACCCCGGCCCAGTACGGCTGCTTCGCGCTCGTCCTCTTCGGCCTGTGGGGCCTGGCCACGTGGAAGTCCTCCGCGCCCGGGCCCCAGGCCGCGTCCGGACCGCCCGGCGACGCCCAGCCCCAGGCCCGCTAGCGGCGGCACCTCCCTCCGGGCACGCCCCCTACCAGTTGTTCACCGAGCGCAGATCGAACAGGTCCGGGTAGCCCGCCGCGCGCAGAATCTCCACCGCGCGCGCGCTGCGGCCTCCCGCCCGGCAGTACACCACCACCCGCGTGCCCGGCGGCCCCACCTCGGCGAGGCGCTGCGGCAGCTCCTGCACCGGAATGTTGCGCGCGGGCTCCGGGTGCCCCTGCCGGTACTCCTCCGGCGTGCGCACGTCCAACAACACCCACCCCTGGCCCACCAGCTCCCGGGCCTTCTCGGACAGCTCTTTCGGCGTCATGGACCCCGGACTGTAGCCGGAAACTGGAGCCCGCGCGGCGGGGCGCTACAGTCCTGTCACTCGCATGCCACTGCTGGACAAGAACGCCCTGCTCGCCCAACTCGTCGACCGGCTCCACCAGAGCGACCGGCTCGCCCATCGCGCCGAGGCCGACGCGCGCGAGGCGGCCCGCTCACTCGCCACCGAGTCCGAGAAGAAGGAAGACGGCCGCGCCGCCATCGAATACGGCAGCCTCGCCACGGGCCAGGCCCAACGCGCCCGCCGCGTCCACGAGGAGCTCCAGGCACTCGCCGACCTCCAGAAGGCGGGCCTGCCGCGCCAGCCCCCCAAGGGCCCCGTCGCCCTGGGTGCCATCGTCGACATGTCCACCGAGGACGAGGAGGGCTTCGCCGAGCGCACCTTCTTCTTGCTGCCCGTGGGCGCCGGCACCGAGCTGACGGGGCCCGACGGCGATGGCTTCCTCTCCGTCATCACCCCCTCCTCGCCCGTGGGCCGCGCCCTGATGGGACGTCGGCCGGTGACATCATCGAGGTCACCCTCGCCGGCGAGGTCCGTGAGTGGACGGTGCTCGAGATCGCCTGACATGCCCGCTTGTACCTACCCCGCGCCTGCTTCCACGCTGGGGGGACGGTCGCCCCCACCTGTCCAACGATGGACGGTCCTCCCGTGGGCGGTGGATTTGATCGCGGCAAGCTGATTTGGAAGGGTCATCATGAGCTCGTCCACCGAGCCGGGCCGGCGACCGAGCCCGCGCGCACGCCATCCCTGCCCATCACCTGGCCCGCCGCCCTCTTCGGGCTCATGTTCGGTGTGGCGATGACGTACGCGCCCTACGAGTTCCACGCGACGTCGTTCCGCCCGCTCTACCCCTACGTGCGCCCCCTGGGCATGGCCTACCTCGTCAGCAGCATCGTGCTGATGGCCACCATGCTCTACCCGCTCGCGCCACGCTGGCTGGACGTGCTCGGGCGCGTGGGCTTCGGCGCCGTCACCACGCTCTACTGGTGGGTGCTCAACGTGCGCACCGGCGGGCTCACCGGCGCCATCCTCTACCCGCTGCTGCTCACCGGCGTGGCCCTGGAGGCCAGCCCCGCTGGCGCAAACGCGAGGTGCTGCGCAGCATCGTCGCCCTCATCGCGCTCGCCTTCGGCGTCATCATGCTGGTGGCCCACCAGCGCTTCCCCTCCGTCTTCTACGCCGCGCTCTCGCCCCTGCTCGTGCCCATGGGGCTCGTCTTCCTGGCGTGTGGCGTGGGCCTGCTCGCGCCCCCCATCACCCGGCGCTACCCCCGCCTGCCCCGGCTGCTCTTCGCCCTGCTCGCGGTGGACTTCTGTCTGCTCGCCTGGGGCTTCGGCCGCATCGGCTCGGGGCCCGCCGCCAGCATCTACGTCATCCTCACCCTGGCCTGCATCGCCGCCTCCACCGGCTTCCGCCCCCGCGCGCCCCGCACCGTGGGCTTCAAGCTGCTGCGCGGCCTGGCCTTCGCCGGCCTCGTGCCCCTGCTCGCCCTGGGCGGCTTCGCGGCCTTCCTCGCCCAGAACGCCATCGAGCGCCAGGTGCGCGACGACACCCTGCGCGCCGCCGCGGGCGAGGCCGACTTCCTCGTGCGCTACCTCGACGACTCGCGCGAGTCGCTCCAGCTCATGCTGGAAGCGCCCGGCTTCCGCTCCGCCTTCGCCGCGCGCGACCGGCAGTTGCTCGAGCTGTACCTGCGCAACCTCCCCGCCCAGGCGCGCGCCTTCGACGCCGCCATCGCCGTGGACAAGGACGGCCTGGGCATGGCCGCCTCCTACGGCAAGGAGGACCTGGGCACCTTCGCCCACCGCGACTTCTACGCCGGGGTGCTCAGCACCAACGCCCCCTACGTGTCGCGCCCCTACATCAGCCAGCTCGGCCTGCCCCACGTCGCCGTGGCGCTGCCCTTCAAGCAGGACGGCCGCGTGGAGGGCCTGCTCGTGGGCCTGCTCTCCCTGGAGCGCCTGAGCGCCGCGGTCACCCCCGCCGCCCAGCGCTTCCGCGTGCAGGTGCTCGACCGGCGCGGCCTCCTGCTCCTGCGCGACACCCAGGCGGGCGCGCCCCTGCTCAGCGTGGCGCAACTGCCCGAGGCCCTGCGCCTGCACCTGTCCAACAGCGACGAGGGCGTGGTGGAGACGTTCGGCCAGGACAACCAACGCATCCTCCTGGCCGCGGACGCGCCCGTGCCCGGCACCGAGTGGAGCGTCGTGGTGGCCCAGGACATGGGCGTCGCCTACCGCGCCATCACCCGCACGAGCGTGGCCTTCATCCTCATGCTCGCGCTCGGCGTGCTGCTCATGCTCGGCCTGTCCCAGTTCGTCGCGCGCGACATCATCCGCCGCCTGGACACCCTGCACGCGGCCACCGGCGCCATCGCCCGCGGCGAGCTCAGCCAGCGCGTGCCCGTGGGCGAGGACGACGAGCTGGGCGAGCTGTGTCGGGGCTTCAATGAAATGGCGCTGCGCACCGAGCTCGCCCAGGGCGAGCTGCGCGAGGCGGTGCGCCTGCGCGAGGAGTTCCTCTCCGTGGCCAGCCACGAGCTGCGCACTCCCCTCACCCCCCTCAAGGGCTTCGCCGCCCTCACCCTCAGCCGCGTGGAGAAGGGCGGCGACTTCCCCGAGCGCGAGCGCACCCTCAAGGCCCTGCGCTCCATGGCCCGGCAGACCGACCGGCTCACCCGCCTGGTGGATGACTTGCTCGACACGTCCCGCATCCAGGCGGGCCGCTTCGAGCTGGAGTGCGCCCCGGTGGACCTGGTGCCACTGGTGCGCGAGGTCATCGAGCGCTTCGAGCTGCGCGGCACCGAGGGCCTGCGCTTCTTCTTCGACTCACCCGAGCAGCCCGTGGAGGGCGTGTGGGATGGCCCCCGCCTGGAGCAGGTGGTGACCAACCTGCTGTCCAACGCCGTGCGCTACTCCCCCCACGGCGGCACCGTGCGCGCCAGCTTCCACTTCACCCCCGAGTGGGTGGAGCTGCGCGTGCGCGACGAGGGCATCGGCATCCCCCCCGAGAGCCTCGCCCAGCTCTTCCAGCCCTTCGCCCGCGCCTCCAACGCCACCGCGCGCCACTACGGCGGCCTCGGGCTCGGCCTCTTCATCTGCCGTGAAATCGTCCAGCGTCACGGTGGCACCATCTGGGCCGAGAGCCCCGGCGCCCAGCAGGGAAGCTGCTTCCACGTGCGCCTGCCCCGTCACGTTCCCGTTGCCGCCCCCATTCCTTCCGCCGCCGCGAGCTAGGAAGTGGCACACGGGAAAAACCCGTTTAGTGTGAGTGGGATGTACAAGTCTGGTGGGCAGGCTATCGTAATTCTTTAGCGAAGCGGTTCACGGCTGATCCTGTCCGTGGACACGGCGCCTCTTTCCCATGTCCTTGAAGCCCCAGCCGACTCTCTCCATCCCCGCGCCCCTCGCGGCGCGCCCCCGGCTGACGCTCGAACGGCCGGGGGAAGTGGTGTTCCAGCTCGACACCCAGGGGCGGCTCACGCACCTCACCCCGGGGTGGACGGAGCTCACCGGCTTCTCGCTGGAGGAGAGCCTCGGGCAGCACAGCCGGCAGTACGTGCACCCGGCTGATCGCTCGCTCTACGACGAGCAGGGCTGTCCACCCTTGGGCGAGCTGCAGGAGGTGCGCAAGCGCGAGCTGCGCTACCTCACCCGCGAGGGCGGCTTCCGCTGGGGCGAGGTGCTCGTGCGGCCCGTGCTGGAAGACGGCAGCGTGGTGGGCCTGAGCGGCACGCTCCACGACATCACCGAACGGCGCCGGGCCCAGGAGGCACTCACGCGGCGCGAGCGCTACCTCAGCGCGCTCGTGGAAATCCAACAGCGGCTGCTGGGCACGTCCGCCTCGGAGGATCTCTTCACCCGGCTGATGGCTCCGCTGGGCGAGGCTCGGGCGCCAGCCGCGTCTACACCTTCGAGACGCACCGCAGCCCCGACGGCGAGCTGCTCATCAGCCAGCGCGCCGAGTGGTGCGAGCCGAGCGTGAAGACGGAGCTGGACAACCCGGCCCTGCAGAACCTGCCCTTCGAGAAGGCCCTCCCCCGTTGGTACGAGCTGATGTCGCGGGGCCAGGCCATCAGCGGACTGGTGAGGGACTTCCCCGCCGAGGAGCAGGCGCTGCTCACCCCTCAGGGCATCCGCTCGCTCCTGGCGCTGCCCTTGTGGGTGCACGGCACGCTCGCGGGCTTCATCGGCTTCGACAACTGCGTGGAGGAGCGCGAGTGGGACAGGCTGGAGGTGGACCTGTTGCTCGCGGCCACCGGCGCCATCTCGCTCGCCCTGGAGCACCGCCACGCCGAGCGCGCCCTGCGCGAGCGCGAGCAGCGCTTCCGCGCCATGGCGGAGAACTCCTCGGACGTGCTCTACCGCTACCAGCTCGCCGGCACGCGCAGCTTCGCCTTCGTGAGCGGCGTGGTGACGCGCAACCTGGGCTTCACCCCCGAGGAGCACTACCGCGACAGCCTCTTGTGGCACCGCCGCGCGCACCCCGAGGACGTAGAGCTGCTCGAGCAGCTGCTGTCCGAGCCCCGGCGCATGGCGGACGCCCCCGTGGTGGTGCGCTTCCTCAAGCCGGATGGCAGCACCGTGTGGCTGCAGCACGCGGTGACGCCCGTGCTGGACGGCGCGGGCATGTGCGTGGCGGTGGAGGGCATCGCGCGCGACGTCACCCAGCACCGCCACTTCGAGGAGGCCCTCAAGCACTCCGAGGCGAGCTTCCGCATCCTCCTGGAGGGCGTGCCGGAGCCGGCCGTCATCCAGCGCGACGGGCACATCATCTTCGCCAACATGGCGCTCGTCACCTCGCTGGGCTTCAAGCGCCCCGAGGAAGTGCTCGGCCGGTGTCTGCGCGAGTTCATCAAGGAGGACCCTCCGTCGGCCCCGGACGCGCTGGTGACGGGGGAGCGGCGGCTGTTGCGGCAGGACGGCCAGGTGCGCGTGGCGGAGTTCGCCTCGCTGCCGCTGCTCTTCGACGGCAAGCCGGCCGTGGTGTCCATCGCGCGGGACGTCACCGAGCAGCGCCAGTTGCAGTCGCGCCTCAACCTCGCCGACCGCATGGCCTCCATGGGCACGCTCGCCGCGGGCATCGCCCACGAAATCAACAACCCGCTCGCCTTCGTCATCTCCAACCTGGGCTTCCTGTCGGACGAGCTGCGCCGCATGCCCTCCTTCGTGCCCGGGGGCGTGGCCTCGCGCCCCGAGGTGAGCGAGTGGCGCGGCGTGCTGAGCGAGGCGCGCGAGGGCGCCGAGCGCGTGCGGCAGATCGTCCGCCAGCTCAAGTCCTTCTCCCGGCCGGACGAGGAGCGGGTGGAGGCGGTGGATCTGCACGCCGTGCTGGACTCGGCGGTGATGCTGGCGGCCAACGAAATCAAGCACCGCGCGCGGCTGCGGCGCGAGTACGGACCCGTCCCCCGCGTCATGGGCAACGAGGGCCGCCTGTGCCAGGTGTTCCTCAACCTGGTGGTGAACGCGGCGCAGGCCATCGCCGAGGGCGCGGTGGACAAGAACGAGATCGTCCTGCACACGTGCCCGGACGCGGATGGCCGGGTGCTCGTCGAGGTGCGGGACACCGGCAGCGGCATCCCCCGCGAGGTGCTCGGACGCATCTTCGATCCCTTCTTCACGACGAAGCCCGTGGGCGTGGGCACGGGGCTGGGGCTGTCCATCTGCCATGGCATCATCACGGGCCTGGGCGGCGACATCCTCGTGGAGAGCGAGCCCGGACGCGGCACCACCATGCGCGTGGTGTTGCCCGCGGCCGCGGAGGGCACGCCCCAACAGACCCAGCCGACGGCGCCGCCCGTGGCGCCCGTGACCCAGCGCGGCCGGGTGCTCATCGTGGACGACGAGCCCGCGGTGGGCCGGGCCCTCAAGCGAATCCTGCGCGAGCACGACGTGGAGCTGGCCACCAGCGGACGCCGGGCCCTGGACCTGCTCCAACAGGACACGGGCTTCCACGTCATCCTCTGCGACGTGATGATGCCGGACCTCGGGGGCAAGGATCTCTACGAGGCCATGCAGCACGCGGGCGCGGGAGTCGAGCACCGGTTCGTCTTCGTCTCCGGCGGCGCCTTCACCCCGGGGCGCGCGACTTCCTGTCGCGGGTGTCCAACCCCACGCTGGAAAAGCCCTTCGACGAATCCGCCGTCAAGCGCGTGGTGCGCGAGCTGGTGCTCAAGAGCATGCCCTCGGGCCGCTGACGGCATCCGCCGATTGACGGACCTCCTCCGGGTGACCGATGCGACGCCCGGGGCACCTCGGTCAGGCTGTGCGCACCCGTTGCCGCCGCCACGAGGTCTCCCCGCATGAACCGCACCCACCTGCTGCTGGCCCTCACCACGTTGCTCGCCCTCGGGGCACTGGCCATCGGACTGCCGCCGCCCCCATCCCTCCAGCCCCCCGCGGTGCGAGCGCCTTCCGGCGGGGTGCTGCCCCCCGTCACGGCCCGCGAGGGCGTACTCACCCTGGAGGGCAAGCTGTCCGGCGCCTATGTGCGCACCGGGCCGGGCGAGGCCCATGCCCTGTTCACGGTGCGCGCGAGCAAGCCCTCCACGCAGCGGCGCATGCCCGTGAACCTGGCGCTCGTCATCGATCGCTCCGGCTCCATGCGGGGCCAGAAGCTCGCGGACGCGCGGCGCGCGGCGCGCATGCTCGTGGAGCGGCTGGAGCCCGGAGACCGGCTGGCGCTCGTGCACTACGGCTCGGACGTGCGTGTGTATCCCAGTGAGGAGGTGACGCCCCGGTCGCGCGAGCGGATGATCTCCTTCGTGGGCTCCATCGAGGACGAGGGCGCCACGAACCTCGGCGGGGGCCTGGAGGCGGGCGCCGAGGCCCTGCGGCCCCACGTGAAGGACTACCGCGTGAGCCGCATCATCCTCTTGAGCGATGGCGAGCCCACCGAGGGCATCGTGGACGAGGCCCACCTCGGGCGCCCGGCGGCCAATTACCAGCGCGAGGGCATCGCGGTGAGCGGGCTGGGCGTGGGCGAGCAGTTCAACGAGCGGCTGATGCGGGGCCTGGCCGAGCAGGGCGGCGGCTTCTACGGCTACCTCCAGGACTCGGAGCGGCTGGCGGAGATTCTCGGGCGCGAGCTGGAGCAGGCCACGGGGACGCTCGCGCGCGGGTGCGGCTGCGGCTGGAGCTGCCCGAGGGCGTGACGTCCGCGGAGGCGCTGGGCGTGGCGGCGGTGCCCGAGGCCGGCGCGCTGTCCATCCCCCTGTACGACCTGTCCGGAGGCCAGGAGGTGCGCGTGGTGGTGAAGCTGACACTGGCCCTGGCGGCGCCCTCCCCGCGCGCCCCCTGGTGAGCGCGCGGTTGGACTACAATGACCTGGTGGCGGACAAGCCCGTGCGGATGGGACTCGAGCTGGGGGCCGCGGTGACCGAGGACGAGGAGCTCGTGCGCACCCACATGGATCCGGACGTCGGGCTGGCGGTGACGCGGGCGCTCGGGGCGAGCCAGATGCAGGCGGCCGCCGAGGCGATGAAGCAGGGCGACCGCACGCGCGCGCTGGACATGCTCGGCAACGTGCGCCGGCTCTTCGGCGCCTCGGCCTCGGCGCTCGCCGGGGAGATGCGGGAGGTGGAGCAGAGCGAGGCCGCCTACCGTGACGCCCAGGATGAAACTTCCGTGCGGCGTGAGGCGTTGAAGCTCCATCGCAAGTCGCTCCAGTCCTTCGGACAGAACAACTCCTACTAGGAAAGACGGGCCATGCCTCTGTTGGTACAACTCGAGGAGCGCGAGGATTTCGAGAAGCGCACGCTGCTCGCCCTGGCGGGGGCGACCGCCCTCACCCCCGTGTTGGCCTTGACCACCCGCGTGTACCTGCCGGTGAACACGGCCTGGCTGGCGCTGCTGGGCGCGGGAATCGCCAGCACCCGGGGCGGCTGGAAGACCCGGCTGGCCATGGGGGTGGGACTGATGGTGGGGCTGACCGTCATCTGGCAGCTGCGCGCTCCGGCGGCCCTGACGCATTTCTGCATGGGCCTGCTCGCGGCCGGCGCGGCGGACATGTGGCGGATGGCGCGGCGCCCCTACCGGGTACTCGCGGGGATGCTGGGCGCCGGGGCGCTCGTGCCCCTGGGGATGTACGTGAAGACGGTGCTGGACGCGCGGCTGTTCTACCCACGCCCGGGGATGGTGAGCGCCCTGGTGGGGCTGACGGTGGTGGCGCTCTTCTGGAGCGTGGGCCGACTGGCGTCCTATGTGCGGGTGCACGGCAACAAGATCGAGGCCCGGGGCGCCACCCTGGAGGGCCAATTGACGGGCGAGGCGCAGGGCCCGGTCCTGCGCACGGTGAAGCTCCACAAGGAGTGCCGGCGGGAGGTGGAACGGCTGGAGGCGGGGCCCGGCAGGAAGGAGCTGGTGGGGGTGCTGGACAAGCTGGCCACCGGGGTCTTCACCCTCGCGGAGGAGTACGCGGAGATGTTGGCGCGGCTGCAGGGGGCGCGGGCGGCGGACGTGAGCACCCAGGTCCAGGAGCTGCGAGCCAAGGCGGCCGCGGCGACGGACGCGGTGGCGCGACGGCAGCTGGAGCTCGCCGCCTCGTCACTCGGCGAGGAGTTGAACCACCTGGATGTGTTGGATCGCAAGCGCGAGCGGCTGCTCGCGCAGTTGCATGCGCAGGTGGCGCTGGTGGAGCGGGCGCGGGTGTCCCTCGTCGGAGCGCGGGGTGGCGACGTGGCCGCCAAGGGCGCCCAGGCGGCGCAGCTCGCGCAACGGCTGGCCGAGCTGGGCCAGGAAGACGCGAGCGCGCCGAGGCCCCAGGCGGACTCCAGCCGCGTGGTGAGCTGAACCCATTCTGCGTTCGAACCCGCGAGCCCCGGGCCTGAACCAGCGCTCGTTGGCGTCTGTGCTCCACCCATTGGCGGCTTTTCGGAAGGTGCGCGGACCCCGCTGCTTGTACAACGTCGTGCCCATGGCACCCAGCGGAGTCGAATCATGAGGTTCTCCCCCTCGTCCAATCCACGTGGCAACTTGCGGCGAGGCCTGAGGGCTGCGCCAGCAGTGGCCAGGGGAGATGCCTGGAGTGTCACGCACAGGGTGAGACAGGTGTTGTTGATCCTCGGGTTGTGTCTGGGCTTATCCGCCTGCAAGAAGGAGCCACAGGAGCCCCCGGGCTCCCCCGGAGCTGAGGGCAAGATCGACGAGTTCAAGTCCGTATCGCTCGAAATCAATGGATTCAACTACACCGACTTGTACATCGAAAACTTCAGTGTGGCCGGGGTAGGGGGAGGCAACGTCTTTGTCAGCTCTCTCGATTCGGGGGGAGGCGGGAGCACATGCTGCATGAGATGGTATCCAGGTGTGACCCTACCATTCCCAGTGAAAATTGTTTGGACTCGCGACGGGAAACGCATCTGTGAAAAAGAAGTGCTGATCAATGGGCCAGTGCCTGAGCACCCGCGACACGTCGTCGTCCAATTCCTACAGGATGGACGCATCGAGATTGAACTCACGGAAGACTTTCCGGATGTAAAGCTTCGATTGGAGCGATTCAGCCCCGTCGAGCGCAAGAAGTCAGGCAACTCCGTGTTGGATGAACAGATCGCCAGGTGCCACGATGCCTTCCCTCGATGAGCAGAAGACCGCGGTCGCAATCGATGCGAAGGACCGCAAGCTCCAAAACCTTCTCTGGAGCCGGGTCTCCGCGTCTCCTTCTTTTTCGACGGAACCGGGAACAACCTGGACGCAGACCTACCTACCCAAGAGCACAGCAATGTGGCCCGGTTGTACCGGGCTCATCGCGCGAACTCGTCACAGGGCTTGTTTCGCTATTACATCCCCGGTCTCGGCACGTATTTCGAGGAGGTAGGCGATCCTGGCAACGAGATGAGGGGGAATGGGGGCGGATACAGAGGAGAAGATCGCCTCCAGTGGGCCATGAGCCGTTTGAAGTCTTGTCTGACAAGCAACAATGGACGGCAGACCATCCACCTGGCTCTATTTGGCTTCTCCCGCGGAGCCGCGCTAACTCGTGCGTTCGCTGTGCGCGTCGCCAAGAACTGCCAGCGTCAAGGTGATGGCTCCTGGCGTTTCGTGCTGGGACAGCGCACGTTCCCGGTCCGCCTGTACTTCATGGGTTTGTTCGACTCCGTGGCCTCTGTCGGAGTGCCCATGGGAATGAACAACGTAGATTCCCTGGTCAAGGGCTTTGGGAGCACGCTCCTGGCGATGCAGAACCGGAAAGGCTCCGATCTCGGGAGGCTTGCCTTTGGGAACGCACCCGGCGCAGATCCCTCTCCTGGACGCTACACCGGGCACATGGCGTGGGCCAATGAGCTCCGCATCCCCGAGATGGTAGAGGACTGTCTCCATATGGTGGCCGCCCATGAGGTCCGCAACTCCTTCCCGGTGGATAGCGTCCTACAGGGGCAGAGCTACCCATCCAATTGTCGCGAGATGGTCTATCCGGGAGCCCACTCGGATGTCGGCGGCGGCTACCGTGTGGGTGAAGGGGGCCGGAGCCGAAGCACTGGCTCACTCCTGAGCATGATTCCCCTACGTGTGATGCGAGCTCAAGCCATCCAAGCCGGAGTGCCCTTGGATGACTCCGTCAATGCCCAGGACTTCGCCGAGGATTCCACGAGCAGGAGTCCTTCGGCCTGCTCCACCAACGCTTCACCACCTATATGAATACCGTGGGGTGGGGAGGTGATCCCCTGGGCGAAGTGATACTGGCTCACATGGAGCGCTACTTCCAGTGGCGCTTCCACAAGATTGCTCGCGACCAGAAGGACAGAAGTGCCGGGCGGCCGACGAAAGACGAGGCGCTCTTGCACCAGTTCCAGGGGGGATGGATCTCCGAGAAAAAGGCACTCTCAAAGGAGATGGAGCCAGTCCGCACCAGGTACTTCGCACAGGCAGAGCGCACCAACACACTCAAGAATGCGGTCAACGCAAAGAGCAACCAGACGCGCATCCGCGACGAAATGGCGCGGCTGGATGCCGCCGCGAACGAGTACTTCTCGCTCAAGGCTCGCATGGACACGCTCCCGGGCTTGGATGACTCGTTCCTGGACTGTGTGAGACTCTATGACACTCAGCTCCTGGCGGACTCCTGGATGCTCCAGCAGTTGTCCTGGTCGAAGGGGCGGGCCAACCTGCGCCCCCATTACCAGCGGCTGCTCAACGCCTACGAGGCGGAGCAGCGGGGACGGGGACTGAGAGACATGGCCATCATCCAGTTCTTCGACACCTACGTTCACGACTCCCTGGCGGGCTTCGCCATGGATTCGACCCTTCCATCCGATCCCCGGGTCATCTTCACCGGAGGCAACACCAAGCTGCCCTACGCCATGAACTCGCTCCCAGGACAAAGGCCCTCGCGCTCGGCGCTCGGCTGAAGAGTCACGAGGAGGTAGACGCATGGCGTGGAAGCAGGAGGATGTCATAACCATCCACTGCTTCTTCGGACAGGAGCCGTCAACGCAGATGGCGAGGCGCAGGACCACCGTTCGGGCTGCCAGCCCCTAGTTCCAGGCGCCGCAGGCCAAAGGTTGGAACTCGTGACCTCATATCCCGACGTGCTGGAGGTACGATGGCCACGGTGCTTGAAAAGCAGCGCCTGCCCATCTGGTGGAGTGTCCGTCACATCGTGTGGCTGGCGCTCACGGCGGGGGGCGGGAGGCGTCTGCGCGGAGGGAGCTTGTGTGGGCTTGATGATGAGGTCTCCGTTCGCCGAGCCCCGGGCGACACACCGGTAGGTCAGCCGCTCCTCGACACATTCTTGGAAGGGATCGCACTCTCCGCGGCAGGGGAGCTGCTCGCACAGGCCCGTGGCCTTGTCGCACGTGGTGCCCGTGGGGCACGAGGCATAGCAACCACCGCTGGAGCGCGAGGCCGCCGACGCCCCGAGCGCAACCGCGGTGTTGAGCACCGCGCTCGGCACCGCGCTCCCGGCGGCACCGGTACATCCGTACACGGAAAGGACTACCGCCATCACGGCACCGCGCCACGGCATTGGGCTCATGGTTGCTCCTTTGGGGTCGATTTCACTCTGGAAGCTGAAGGATGAAATAGCCACCGCCCTGTTTCGGGCAGGAGTCATCAACGCAGGTGGCGAGGCGCAAGACCACCGTTTTCTGGTTGGGCGCCACGTAAGCCGTGTCGAGGAATGTGCTGCGTGCCGTGGCGCACGTTCCTTTCTCCGAGGAGTCCAGGGCGGGTACGGACCTCTCGACGGGAGGGTCCTCGCCGTCACGCTTCAGGATGATGCGCCCTTGATGGAAGGTCATCTCCATCCCGCCCAAGCGCAGGGTCTGGACCGTGTCCACCGGGCAGTGACCCAGCACCACCGGCTGGATGGCTTGCTCCACGAGGGGCACCCATTGCGTGCCACGGAGTTGTTCATTGGCCACGCGGATCCGCTCCATCACCTTCTGGTCGAGGGCCTCGCGCAGGGGCGGCGCTGCCTTCCTGACCGAGGCGCTCTCCTCCGCTTCGAGCAGAGAGTAGCGCCAGAGCACCTCGTTCGTCTGGGGTCGACGAATCGTGAGGAGGAGGTTGGGCGCACCGTGCTCTCCATCGGGGAGAACCTCGGCCAGGAGCACCTGGGAATTGTCCGCGGAGATGGCGGGGAACCCCGTTACATAGAGCGTCCGCCAGACATCTCCTTCGGTCTCATAGTGGACCGACGGAACCTGGAGCGCCTCCGTGACCTGGGCATTCCCCGCCGCCTGTCGTTTCCCACTGGGAATGCGAAGTGCGTGAAAGGTGGTCGCGGGTTCGGAACAGAGGTCTGATCCACAAAACCCGAGTTCGAGAAGGACCACGCCTTGTAACTGGCTGCTGAAGACACGGTTCAACCAGGAGGGGCTCGCGTGCGGGCATTGTTCCTGCTTGAGCCTCCATGAGGGGAACTTGCGGTCGAGAACGCTCTTGCCGCGACGCCAGATCTGAACGCGAGGCTCTTGATAAGTGACTTTCAGTGCCTCCAGGGCCGCCGAGCGCTTGGGGTGGAGTTGCTTCTCGAAACACGCGTCCGAGAAGAACTCCCGCTCATGCGAGGAGAGATCCAGATGGGCGAGGGGCGCCCACTGATTGCGAGGCAGCGCGGCCAGGGCTTCCCGAGCCCGGCTCCTGGCCAACCGCTCCAAGGCGATTCCGTGCTGGAGGCTCTCCTCCTCCGAGAACAGCGTCTTCTCGAAGACGACTGCGTCCGTATCCACGTCCTTGACGACCAGCGTCCGGGAGATGCCTTCGGCCGATGAGGGTTCCCGGGTGAAAAAGGCGACCCGCTTGCCATCCGAGGACACCCAGGCGCTCTCAGCGCTCAACCATGGCGCGGCATACCCCGAGGCGAAGAGCGCCTCCGAGCGCAAGGGGTCGGAGAAGACCCAAGGCCTGGGCCGCGAGGAGGGCTCCACCGCATCCGCGGCGAGCCCTCCTGGAACCAGGGCGAAGGCCGACAGGGTGCAGAGGAAGCGAAGTGCCTGCCGCATCGTAGACGTTTTATTCATCGCTGCCGATCCAGTAACACACGCTTGAGCGCGATGGCTGTTGCGCGGTCGAATATGGGACTCAGCGCCGTGTTCGTCTTGACGGCTCCGGGGACGTAACGTCGGCGAAACCGATCCACGGCCGCCTGCGTCGCGGCGTCGTATACCCCTGTGGGAGACACCCCATCCACCGCGTTGACGGAATAGCCCAGGGCCGACAGATCTGTTTGCAGACTGGCGATGACGCCGTAGGAGGTCTTGTCCTTTCTCAAAACCTTGGCGTCCGTCGTGGTATTGGTGAGCTTGGCGAAGGGATTGTCCATGAAGTAACCACCTTACTCCTGCGCGATCTCGCTCTCCGCGAAGAGTGAGGGGTCGGCTTTCGTGGCCAGCCCCTCCTTCTCCAGTAGAGTCCAATCGAAAAAGACCCCAGGACACCCTGGACGGTTCTCGAGAGTCAGATCATGGAGCGGGTTCTTCACGGGCTGTTTGAGAAACTGTGCAAGGTTCTTGTCGCTTCGTACCCGCACCTCACCGTGGCCAAGAATCCCGTGCCGGGTGATTCCAGGGTATTTGAGCTGGAGTTCCTTGACGATCCGGATGACGGCATCGTACTGGGCTTGGGGAAAGGCTCCTTCCGAGTTGACGATCTCAATCCCCACCGAGACATTTCCCACGCGGTTCTGACCGTTCCACCAACTGGTTCCCGCATGGTTCGCCACCAAGTCTTCATGGACCAGTTTGATAACATGTCCATCGGTATCGACCAGATAGTGGCTGGATGTCGGGGCGGGAAGAAAAGTATCGAGGGCGGAGCCTGGCGTGGGACCACCTGTTCGATGCAAGAGCACGATGGTCGTGGCGACTTTTGCTGGACGTGCGCCACTGTGCTTGCAGGCAATCCAGTCGGGTTTCCAGTCAATGAGCAGACCCGTGGGAGACTGGACGAAAACGGCACCATGGGTGGCACCGTCGCAGATGTCCGCGGACTTGATGCTCACGGCTCCGCTCGCAGTCGATAGCGACAGCTTGACCTTCAGCACTCGGTAGCGGCACGTCCCTGGCACATCCGTCTTATTCCCGTCGGACGCGTTCACGGGCTCGGCGGTCTGCCTCAGCAGATTTCCCGGCTCAGGAGTCAGGTTCAGGATGTACTCTCCGGAAGGGAGCGTGGAAACATCCAGTTGCGCATTGCCATAAGTGAGGGTCGTCGCACTGAGTCCTGTTCCCTCGAGTTCCACCTTGGCCTTGGTCACGGGGTGAGACTCCGCTGAGCCCCATCGGGCCTGGCGATTTCCATTCACCGAGAACAAGGCGCGCAAACTGACCGTCACCGTCATGGGCCTGACCATCATCCCCCCTCCATCTTGGCTGGCAATGACGTAGAGCGCTCCCCATAGGAAGTCCAGCCCTGCCGTCCAAGAGCCCCCCTCGCGGCACGAAGTTGTCGCCATGGATGAACCGATTGACGCCTTGATGAAAGCCCAAGCCACGACGCGCAGATGGAGACGCACATGACCGTGCGGCGCGGGCCGGACCCTCCTCACGCCGCAAGAGGCCAGGACCCGGCAGAGCGAGGTCTGCGCCAGGCTCGACATGTGGGATATCGCGCGGCTCGAAGGCGGCGGCGCGATGAAGGGCTCCGGTTATGGCTGCGTCATCACCGACCAGGAAACCCAGAAATTGGGCCACGCCCTGTGTAAGTCGCTCAATTGACGCCCCCCTCACCGGGCACCGCTGATGCCGTGATGCGCCAGCGGCGCCTGAGTACACTCCGCCGCCTGAACGACCTCGAACCGCAACGGGTCCAGGACGGACCCCAGCGTGCACTCGCGAGGAATCAGGAGGAACGAAGCATGCAGGCAGTGTCGAGCAGCACCATGACGGAGCATCCCCTGTCCAACCCGTCCGCGGGTCCATATGGCATCGTGGGTGGCTCGGACGGAGCACTCTGGTTCACGGAGATCCACTCGGGCCGGATTGGCCGCCTCCGCGTCGACGGCGAGCTGGCCTCCTTCCCGCTCCCGACACCCGACGCGGGACCCTCCCTCATCGTGGCCGGACCCGACGGCGCGCTCTGGTTCACCGAGTACAAGGCCAACCGCATCGGGCGAATCACGACGGAGGGCGCCGTCACCGAGTACGTGCTGCCCACCCCCAACGCGGGACCCTTCGGCCTCACGGTGGGACCCGACGGCGCACTGTGGTTCACCGAGTCGGCGGCGAACCGGCTCGGCCGCATCACCCTGGACGGGACGGTCACCGAGTTCCCACTCCTCCCCCGACGTGTTCCCCTCCACCCTCACCACGGGACCGGATGGCGCGCTCTGGTTCACGGAGAACAAGGCCAACCGCATCGGCCGGATGACCACGCGGGGACACGTCACCGAGTACGCCCTGCCCACCCCCAACGCCGGGCCCGTGGGCATCACGGTGGGGCCGGATGGCGCGCTCTGGTTCGTGGAGATCCTCGTGGACCGCATCGGCCGGATGACGACGGAGGGACACGTCACGGAGTACCCGCTCCCCAGAGCCGGCGCACGGCCGCACGCCATCGTCACCGGCGCCGACGGCGCCCTGTGGTTCACACAGTGGGGGAGCAACCACATCGGCCGGATGACCCCGGAGGGACACGTCACCGAGTACGCCATCCCCACTCCGCAAGCGGAACCACACGGCATCACGTCGGGCCCGGACGGCGCGCTGTGGTTCGCGGAGGAAGCGGGAAGAATCGGCCGTCTCGCTCCGCGGTGAGTCGTTCACGCTTCAGAGGGGTTGGGCGATGACGTCCATCACCTTCTTCACGAGCCCGGAGCGGTCGGCTCGGGACGCGCCCTGCATCTCCCAGTCGCCAATCTGGATCGCACTCTCCACGATGAACTTGCAGCGCTCGTAGCGCCGCCGCATGAAGCGCGACAGGAGCGCCTCCAGCGGTGCGTCCTCCACGAGCAGTTCCGAGAGCACCACCGCGTCCTCCACGGCCATGCCCGCCCCTTGCGAGACGTGTGGCGTCATCGCATGGGCCGCATCGCCCATCAGCACCACCCGCCCCCGGTACCACGGCGCGGGGACGAAGATGACCTCCATGGGCTTGTAGACCACCTGCTTCGGGTCGGTGATCCGCTCTCGCAACCGGCCGAGGATGCCTCCGAACTCCGCCGGGCGCTCCCTCATGAGGTCCGCGAGTTGGTCCTCCGGCATTCGTGGATTGCCGGGCTCCGCGGACGTCACGAACATGTACATCAGGTCCTTGGAGAGCGGACAGAGCCCGGCGTTGTGATTCTCGCCGTAGCAGACCATCAGGTGGTCGATCTCGGGCGCGCGCGGGAAGTTGTGACGGAAGACCGACTGCCCCGTGAAGCGCGGCTTCAGCTCCTTGCCGAAGACCATGCTCCGGACCTTGGAGTAGAGCCCATCGGCGCCCACGACGAGGTCGTACCGGCCCCGCGTGCCGTCGGTGAACATGACGTCCACGCCATCGGCGTCCTGCTCGAGGTGCTCGACCGTGAGGCCCAGGCGGATACGAGTCCCCCTCTCCTCCGCCGTGGAGCTGAGCACCGGTGGAGCGCCAGCCGGGAGATGCCCAGGTTGGCCGGGTACTCCGGCCCCGCCGAGCGTGCCCCAGGCAGCATCTGCACGAGCTCGCCCGCCGCCGTGTAGATGCCCATGTTCTCGTAGGCGAACCCCGCCTCGAGGACACGGTCCATCAGCCCCAGCTGGGCCATGGCCCGGATGACGTTGCATTGCTGGATGATGCCCACCCCGTAGACGGTCCACTCGTCCTTGACCTCGACGAGCTCGACCTCGAGGCCACGGTTGCGCAGACCCGCGGCCAACGACAGGCCTCCAATTCCACCACCGACAATCAACACCTTGTTCACACGAGCCATCTTGGCTGTCTCCCCCCATGGGTGCGATTGAAGCACGAAGCGTCTGGACGACGGGCGCTACGGTACCACCTGGACATCGACCTGCCGATGGTGCCGGAAGGTGCTGACCACGGCCGACATGGCCGTGACACACGCACCGAGCCCCAGCGCCACGGTGGGCCCATGGCTCGAGAACACCTTGAAGCACAGGGCCACCAGGGTGGCACCGCACGTCTGACCCAGGAGACGTGCCGTCGCCTGCATTCCACCCGCGCCGCCACTGCGCGCCTTGGGAGCGGAGGAGAGCATGGCGCGGTTGTTCGGCGACTGGAAGAACCCGAAGCCCACGCCACAGAGGATCATGCAGCAGACGATGGCGCCGCTCGCCACATGCGCGGGCAACAGCGCGAGCAGCGTCAACCCCGCCGCCATCACGACCGACCCCACCCCGCACAACAGCGCCGCCGAGAAGCGATCCGCCAGCCGCCCCGCGATGGGCGCCATGATGGCCACCGCGACGGGCCAGGGCGTCATCAACAGGCCGGTCTCCACCTGACTGCGCCCCAGGACGTTCTGGAAGTAGAAGGGCAGGGAGACAAAGGCGAGCATCTGCGCCGAGAAGGAGCAGATGGAGGCCACCACGGAGAAGGCGATGACGGGGATGCGCAGCAGGTCCACCGGCACGAGCGGCGCGGTCCGTGAGAGCTGCCGCCGCACCATCAGGCTCCCCGCGGCGAGCCCTCCGGCGAGCAGGAGGGCGGCGGGAAACACACCCGTCGTCAGGGTCTCGACGCCGATGAGCAGCAGCCCGAACGTCAGGGCATTGAGCAGCGCGCTCGTCAGATCGAAGGGGAGACCCGAGCGCCGGGTGTGCGGCAGGCTCCGGTGCGCGATGAGCAGTGCGATGCAGCCCATCGGCAGGTTGATGGCGAAGAGCCAGGGCCACGACGAGAGCGACAGGATGGCCGAGGCGATCGTCGGGCCCGCCGCGGAGGAGACCGCGACCACCAGGGCGTTGATGCCAATGGCCCGGCCCAGCAGCCGATTCGGATAGGTGAAGCGGACGAGGGCGGCATTGACACTCATGAGCGCGGCCGCGCCAAAGCCCTGGAGGACGCGTGCGAGCGTCAAGGCCTCGAGGGAGCCCGACAGCGCGCAGGCCAGCGAGGCCACCGTGAACACCAGGAGGCCGGCCTGGAAGACCCGGCGGTAGCCCACGATGTCTCCCAGCGAGGAGAACGGCAACAGCGAGACGACGATGGCGAGCTGGTACGCGTTGACGATCCAGATCGACGCGGCGGGCGAGGCGTTCAGGTCCCGCGCGATGGCGGGCAGCGCCACGTTGGCGATCGCCCCATCCAGCACGGCCATCGTGATCCCGAGCAGGATGGCGGCTATCGCCCAATACCGGCGCGGTGTGGGAAGACCGTCGGAGCCTCCAATTCAGTCTTCTCGCCGCCATTCATACAGGACTCCGCTCAGGGGCTGGGCCGCTCCCCGTCACAGATACATCGGCGGTGGCGACAAGCGCCAGTACGCTCGTTCCGTGGAAACTCCGTTCAAACCTCGGTTCAGATGGGCTGGGCCGTGACCTCCATCATCCTCTTCACGACCCCGGTCCGGTCGGCATGGGACGCGCCCTGCATCTCCCAGTCGCCGATCTGGAGCGAGTTCTCCACGATGAACCTGCAGCGCTCGTAGCGCCGCTGCATGAAGCGCGACAGGAGCGCCTCCAGCGGTGCGTCCTCCGCGAGCAGTTCCGAGAGCACCACCGCGTCCTCCACGGCCATGCCCGCCCCCTGCCCGAGGTGTGGCGTCGTCGCATGGACCGCATCGCCGATGAGCACCACCCTCCCCCGGTACCACGGCTCGGAGACGAAGATGACCTCCATGGGCTTGTAGACCACCTGCTTCGGGTCGGTGATCCGCTCTCGCAGCCGGCCGACAATGCCACCGAACTCCTTCAGACGATCCCTCGCGAGGTCCGCGAGCCGGTCCTCCGGCATCCACGGGTTGCCGGGCTCCGCGGACGTCACGAACAGGTACATCAGATCCTTGGAGAGCGGGCAGAGCCCGGCGTTGTGATTCTTCCCGTAGAAGGTCGCCAGGTGGTCGATCTCGGGCGCGCGCGGGAAGTTGTGACGGAAGACCGCCTGTCCCGTGAAGCGCGGCTTCCACGCCTTGCCAAGGACCAGGGTGCGCACCTTGGAGAAGAGCCCATCGGCGCCCACGACGAGGTCGTACCGGCCCCGCGTGCCATCGGTGAAGGTGACATCCACGCCGTCGGCGTCCTGCTCGAGGTGCTCGACGGTGACGCCCAGGCGAATGGAGGCCCCCCGCTCCACCGCCGTGGAGCTGAGCACCTGGTGCAGGGCCAGCCGGGAGATGCCCAGGTTGGCCGGGTACTCCGGCCCCGCCGCGCGCACCCCGGGCAGCATCCGCTGAAGCTCCCCCCGCGCCGAGTAGAGCCCCACATTCTCGTAGGCGAACCCCGCGTCGAGGAAGCGGTCGACCAGGCCCAGCTGGGCCATGGCCCGGATGACATTGCATTGCTGGATGATGCCGACGCCGTAGACGGTCCACTCCTTCTTGACCTCGACGAGCTCGACCTCGAGGCCACGGTTGCGCAGACCCGAGGCCAACGACAAACCACCAATCCCACCACCGACAATCAATACCTTGTTCACTCGGGCCATCTTGGTCTCCTTGGCTCTTCAGGCTTGTTGCGTCTGGAGCACGACATGGACACGGTCGTCGGAATCCAGCAGCACGGGTACGCGGGTCAGCGCCTGACCCAAGCAAGGCCCCAGCGTGCAGACGCCGGTGGCGATGTCGAATCGCGCGCCATGGGCGTGGCAGACGATGCGGCTCCCATCACGGTTGAGATAGGCATCCTTGCGCCAGGCCATGGCCATACCGGGCTGGTGCGGACAGTCATCGCGCCAGGCGTGCAGCGCACGGCCCTGGCGCACCACCAGCACGATGTCCTGGCCGGATCGCAGCGGATCGAAGCCGCGCGACTGCCCGTCGGGCAGCTCGTCGAGCCGGCACAGGAAGACCACACTGTCCATGGCCAGGAAGTGTCAGTGTTTGCCGGGTGCGCCAGCCGGCGGCGGGCCAACGGGAGCCCATCTGGCCCGGTGCTGGAACAGGAACAACTGCGAGGCGTCCGCGCTCATCGGCACTTCACGCGCGACCCAGCGCTCGTCGTGCTGGTCCATGTCGGCGTCGTACTCCACATGGCAGCCGAGCGGGCTGTTGAAGTACCAGAACCAGTTGGAGCCGAAGCGGTGCCGGCCCGGACCCCAGAACGACTGGTAGCCCTTCTCGACGAAGCGGGTGCCGGCCAGCATCACCTCGGTCGGGCCGCCCAGGTGGAAGGTGAAGTGCTCGATGCCCTTCATCTGCGGCGGGGTCTGGATCATGAACAGCGTGTGGTGGTCCGCCGTGCCAGCCGGGCGCAGGAACGGGCCCACGCCGGTGAAGCGGTCCGTGCAGATGAAGCCCAGGCGCTTGACGTAGAAGGCCTCGGCCCTGGCGGCGTCGGGCACGAAATACACCACGTGCGACAAGGTCCGAGGCCGCACCTCCCGGGACGGCTCCACCCCGAGCGCGTTCACCGGGCGCTGCGCGGCGGCGCCGGGTGCATTGACGGTTTCGCCCGCCAGCGACAGGGGCCGCCGCACCGTCACCTGGAAGGCCAGCGCGAAGCCCAGGTCGTCCACCGTGTGCAGTCGGCCATGGGCATCGCGGCGCACCTCGCGGTCCCGCCCGAGCTCGGCGGCGATGCTGTCCAGGGTGGCGCTGTCGGCCACGCCGTAGACGGTTTCGCGCAGCTGGCTGGCGGTGCCCAGCGAGGGCGGCAGCGTGGGGTCCGCATGGTGCTTGATGACGATGGACGTGCCGTCGAGCGCCTCGAAGCGGCCGCCCTGCTCGTTCACGTCCACGCCGCGCAGGCCATAGTCGAGCAGGTACTGGCTACAGGCGGCCACGTCATCCACGCCAAAGACGAGGGCGTCGGGTCCGATGATGTTCATGGGGCTTCCTTTTCGAGGGGAGTGGGTCAGGCCGTGCGGCCGCCCAGGGTTTCAGCGACCCAGTCGGCGATGAAGGCGCCCGCGTTGGCGCTGTTGTCGAAACTGCTGTGCTGCACACCGCCTTCCCGCGCGGTGAACACCTTGAGCTCCCGCTTCGGGCTGTTGATGAGTTGTTCGTAGGTGCGCTCGGCCCACTTGAGAGGGATTTGCGAGTCCTTCTCGCCGTGCGTCACCAGGAAGGGCACCCGGATGCGCTCGAGCACGCCGTCGAGGTGCACGTTCTCGGCGATGCGCATGAAGTCGTCCATGTCCTTCGCGCCCCAGACCCAGCGCACGTGCTCCCAGTAGTGCGGCACCGGGAAGCTGCCTTCCTTCCGCAGTCGCTTCATCTGCACGTCGCGCCAGTCGTGGTTGGCTCCCCACACCACGCCCATCGCGAACCGCGGCTCGAAGGCCACCGCCCGCGGGCAGTAGTAGCCACCGAGCGACACGCCCTCGAGGCCGATACGTCTGGCATCGATGTCGTCCCGCGTCTCCAGCCAGTCGACCACCTTGCTGGCCCAGCGCTCGCTGTCGTACACCGCCGTCAGGTCGTGCAGGCGCAGCGCCTCGCCGGTGCCGGGTTGATCGATCACCAGCGACGCCACACCCCGCTGCGCCAGCCAGCGCGGCAAGCCCACGAAGTATTTCATCTCCTTCGTGCTGTCCAAGCCGTTCACCTGCACCAGGATGGGCTGACGGCCACTCACTCCCTCGGCGCGGACGTAGAGGCCCGCGAGGTGCTTGCCTTCATAGGGGATCTCCACCCGCTCGCAGTTGGCATGCGACAGCGCCGTGCCCTTCTCGAAGGTCTCCAGCACGCGGGCATACAGCGGCGCGCGCTCGGGATTGCCGTGGCCCTGCATGCGCTCGGCGGTGAGGTAGTACACCGAGGCGCGCTGCAGCTTGTCGCCCGCGGAAATCAACCGGCCCGCGCGCTCGTCGTCCTCCGCCAGCGCGCGCAGCTTGTCGCCCATCGCGACCCAGCTCCGCATGAACGCCCGCGTGCCCTCGGCATCCGGCTGCTCCGAAGCGGCGAGCAGCGGCGCGCACATCTCCTCGATCTCTCCGATGCGCGCGCCCATCTCGATCGCGAGGTCGACCGATAGATTCCAGACATAGTTCTTGGGGAAGTATCGAAACATGGCGTCCTCGGGCTCCACGGCGATCCTGGGTTCTACTTATGGAGCTCCGAGCTATCGGAGAAGGCGTATTTTCCAATACGATGTATCGATCCCGCCGATGCATGATGGCGCCATGCGGTTCCAGAACCTGGACTTGAACCTGCTGGTGGCGCTCGATGTCCTGCTCGAGGAGCGGAATGTCTCTCGGGCAGCCTCCCGGTTGCACATGAGCCAGTCCGCCATGAGCGGCGCGCTCGGGCGGCTGCGGGAGTTCTTCGGCGACGAGCTCCTGGTGCAGGTCGGGCGCCAGATGGTTCCGACCCCCCGGGCGGAGAGCCTCGCGCGGAGTGTCCGGGACATCCTGTTGCGCATCCAGTCAGCGGTCGAGACGAAGCCCAGCTTCGATCCGGCGTCGGCCCAGCGCACGTTCCGGATCGTCACCTCCGACTACGTCACGGAGGTGTTGCTCGCGGACGTGGTGCGCCGGCTCCAGCGCGTGGCGCCGGGAATCTCGCTGGAGCTCACGGCCCCGGGGACGGCCATGGGCGAGGCCCTCCAACGGGGAGAGCTCGACTTCATCATCACGCCCGACACGCACACCCACGAGCTCCATCCCAAGGAAGCCCTCTTCGAGGAGACCTACTGCTGCGCCATCTGGACGGGCAATACCCGGGTGGGCGACACCCTGTCGCTCGAGCAGTACCTGAAGCTGGGGCATATCGGCGTCACGCTCAGCAAACAGGCGCCGTCCGCCGAACAGGGCTTCCTGGAGCGGTTCGGGCACGAGCGCCGGATCGAGGTCACCGTTCCCAGCTTCTGCACCGTGCCCCACCTGCTCGTCGGCACGGACCTGGTCGCGACGATGCATTCCCGTCTGGCCCGGCTCCATGCGCGACTGCTGCCGCTGCGCATCCTGCCGCTGCCCATCGAATTCCCTCCCTGGTCGAGATGCTCCAATGGAGCCGCTACTTCGAGGAGGACCCCGGGGTGCGCTGGATGCGCGAGCTGTTCCAGACATGTGTGGCCGAGCAGAACTCCAACCCGGGCGCTTGAGTTCCGCCAGCTCAGGGCGCGGCGGAGACCATCTTCTGGTCGATCGCGCCGAAGACACTCTGGCCGTCGGCGTCGAGGACCTCCATGTGCACGGTGTCCCCGAAACGCATGAAGCTGGAGACCGGCTTGCCGTGCGCGATCATCTCCAGGGCCCGGCGCTCGGCGATGCAGGCGGAGCCCACGCTGGAGTCGACGTTGGAGACCGTCCCCGAGCCAATCACCGTCCCGGCTCCCAGCCGGCGCGTCGCCGCCGCATGCGCGATGAGCTGGTGGAAGCTGAAGTTCATCTCCCCGCCGTTCGGGTGCCCGAACCACGCGCCGTTCCAGCGCACGCGCAAGGGCAGGTGCACGCGACCTTCCTTCCAGGCACCGCCGAGTTCATCGGGCGTGACGGCGACGGGCGCGAAGCTGGACGAGGGCTTGGCCTGGAGGAAGCCGAAGCCCTTCTTCATCTCGATGGGGGTGAAGGCGCGGAGGCTGACGTCATTCACCTGGAGCAACAGCTTGATGTGACCCGCGGCCCGTTCGGCCGTGCAGCCCATGGGCACGTCGTCCACCATGATGGCGAACTCGCCCTCGAAGTCGATGCCGTGGGCCTCGCTCGGAAGCGGGACATCGTCCCGGGGCCCGAGGAAGTCATCCGCCGCGCCCTGGTACATCAAGGGGACGGTCTCGAAGTCCGGGACAGGGGGAATGCCGAAGGCCTTCTCCATGAGCCGGCCATGGTTCAGGAAGGCCGAGCCATCGCACCACTGGTAGGCCCGCGGCAGGGGAGCCGCCGCGACGGTCGGATCGAAGTCGAATGCCTTGGGCGCGCGCCCCGCGTTCAGCGCGTCATAGAGCTCGCGCAGGGCGGGCTCGACCTGGGCCCAGTTCTCGATGGCGTCCTGCATCGTCGACACGATGGAACGGGCGTGCACCGCCCGGCGCAGGTCGCGCGAGACGACGACCAGCGCCCCGTCCCGGGTTCCATTCTTGAGCGTTCCCAGTTTCATGACGGAGTTGAATAGACCGCCGCCAGGAGCCCGGGAAGTCGGTTGTATCGATGCCACCCATCGGCGCCGCCGATGCCTCGTATCGCGAGAAGCACGTTCCCTCGCGCCCCCCAGGTGCGGGATCCTCCGGGCCGGACATGGCTCGGACGTGAGCCATCCGCGGGAAAGGCCAGGACATGAACACGCAAGGGCTGCGCTTCGTCGATCTCTCCGTCACGCTCGAGAACAATGCGTACACGGATCCGCCCACGCTCCTGCCGCACATCGAGTATTCGGATCACGCCGAGGGTGCGAAGGAGATGGCCACGATGTTCCCTGGCCTCACTCCCGACCACCTGCCAGGACGTGAGGGCTGGGCGGGCGAGCGGATGAATCTCATCGCGCACAACGGCACCCACATGGACGCGCCCTGGCACTACGCCTCGACCACGGATGGCGGCAAGCCGGCCTACGGCATCGAGGCGCTGCCACTCGACTGGTGCTTCCGTCCGGGCGTGAAGCTGGACTTCCGCGACAAGCCCAACGGGCATGTGGTCACGGCGGCGGAGGTCGAAGCGGAGCTGAAGCGCATCGGCCACACGCTCCAGCCCCTGGACATCGTGCTCGTGAACACCTCGGCGGCGGTGCTCTACGGCAAGCCCGGCTATCTGGAGGCCGGGTGCGGCATGGGCCGCGAGGCGACCCTCTACCTGCTGGAGCGGGGCGTGCGCGTGGTGGGCACGGACGCCTGGAGCTGGGACGCGCCGTTCAAGTACACGCGGGAGCGGTTCGCGCAGACGGGCGACGCATCAATCATCTGGGAAGGCCACAAGGCCGGCCGCGACATCGGCTACGGCCAGATGGAGAAGCTCACCAACCTCGACCAACTGCCGCCCTCCGGCTACACGGTCGCCTGCTTCCCCTACAAGATCAAGAATGGCTCGGCGGGCTTCACGCGCGCCGTCGCCATCTTCAACGCACGGGCTTGAACCCCCTCGGGGTCGATGGACAACGCGACGAGCTACACCTCCTTGAACGTCGTCCCCGTGACTCCGATGCGCTCCAACGCCTCCTTGATCTCCTCGGAGACGATCAGCGCGATGTGCCAGCCCCAGGTACGAAACACCTTCGCCTCCCCCACCTGGGTTGGATCGATTCGCAGTCCGGCCACCGAGAAGTAGGTGCCCACTTTCTCGGGCAGGCCGTCCTCTTCGGTCCAGTAGGAGACCTCCTCGGAGGCGCGATCATCAATGCACTTCACGATGCGAACGACGTTGACGACAAAGTACGGCTCTTGCTGCGTCTCCACCTCCACTGGGAAGAGCTGCACGTCATTGGGAGCCAGCTCGGCCAGGAGCGCGCCCACTCTCGAATGAACAACAGGAACGGCTCCAGCATCCGCGAGGGAAAAATCGAGGGATTCGCCGGGCTGATACAGCGGAATGCGAATAGGACCCGTGACGTCTACAGGCACACCCTGCGAGAACACAGGTGAGCCGAGTTCTTGCCCCTGCTCCCCGATGGGCGTCCCCAGTTCCCACCGGCCAGGAACGTAGACATCTTCGGACAGCTTGAAGTACCGCATCGACAGGGGGGACTCGGCTTCATGGAGTACGGGTCACCAGCTTGTTGAGATAGGTATCCTCAGCCACGATCTTCTGTGCCAGACGGTTCAATGCCTTTGTCAAGGACGCCCGGCATTGCTCGATGGTGCGACAGGTCCGCGTTGCATCCCTCAGCACCTCGAAGACATGCTCATGGTACTCCCGCGGATGAGGGCCCATGTGGCCCTTGACGCGCACCTTGTTCGCGGGGTCATTCAGCGACATCCCTGCTTTATCGAAGATCTGCTCGAACTTTGGTGTCCATGGGCCGCCGCTGTGAGTGGCCTCCAGCCATTTATCGGTGGCGATGTGGTGCTCGTGCCCTTCCGCATCTACCGGACTGGAAGCCGCGCCGCGCAGGCTCTGGGCTGTCGCGGCGACTGCATTGGGAGCGAGCACGATGGAGACCGCATTCGCGGTGACGGCCACGGATTGAACCTGAGCGACCGCCGTCAGCCGGATTCCCGCCTGCACCGCACCCACCGCGGACGCTTGGGCCGAGCCGGGCAACGTGGGGACCTTGGCCGAGAAGCTGGCGGCTGTCTGGCCGATGGCGGCCGAGAGCAGCAGGGCAAAGGCCCTCGCCGCATTCTTCCCCATCACCCTGCCGTAGTTCCTTCCAGCCTCGCGGAGTTCTGAAAAGGAGGTGGCGAGGTCCGCAACCTCCACCATTCGCCTCCAGCCCTGGATGAGCGTCCAGAAGGTGTCCACCCCGATGTAGCAGATGAAGCTGGCCGTCACGACCGTCGCCAGACCCTTGGAGAACACGGGCTCGGGCGCCATCCACATCGCGGCGTAGGTTGTCATCGTCCAGAGGATGGACGCCCTGAGCGCCTCGGGATCAGCCATGTCCTTGAAGGCCTCCATCATCTCGGGGATGACCTCTTCGAGGGCGAAGGCCATGGCGAGGGCGTAACGACCATCCCCCGTGAGAACAGGGTTGTTCATCAGTGCCCTCCAGCAATCCCCCGGTTTCCCGATAGCCTCGCAGAACCGCAAGTATTCTCGGGTGACTCTCACATCCACATCGGCCCATGACGATGCGGAGGGCTGCTCGTCCAGAGAAATCACGCCTTGGCGCTGGGAATATCCGTACCAGCCACTGCGCGGCGGGACATCGAACAACGCCCGGGCCGACTTCTCAGGGTTCACTGGAGGATTGCCGTGCCTAACCTCCTTCGCGATGGCTTGCGTGAACGACTCCTCCAGGTCCACCCGTTCGACGTCGTCCATACGGGGTCTGTGGACCAGGGACTCACCCTGGCCTGTATCGAGACGCACCAGGCGCGTGGTGCCACACGCGGTGGACAGGGCCAAAAGGAGGACAGCAAAGGCCAGTCGACGAAGAGCCATGAGACGCCCCACAGAAAGAGCAAAGTCCACCGCTGGAGGCAGGGGCGAGGCAATGGGCCTGGAGAGCCGTCAGCTCCCAGCGGGCAAGGTCTTCTCCCGGGCCAGCCGCTCCAACAGGGCCACGCCGTGCTCCAAGCCGGGCAGTGCCAGGGCCTCGGTCTGCAAGCGCCGCGCACGCTCGCGGTACGTGCCGTCCGCGAGCATCTCCCGCACCTGCTGGCGGATGAGCTGTGGCGTGAGCGTGTCCGGCAGCACCACCCGCGCGATGCCAATCCGCGCGCACGCCTGGGCGTTGATCGGCTGGTCCGCCGCGATCGGCATGATGACGCCCGGCAGCCCCGCGTACAGCGCGCTCATCACGCTGTTGTAGCCCCCGTGCATGATGGCCAGATCACACCGTGGCAACAGGAGCGACTGGGGAATGTAGCGCTCCACGTGCACGTGTGCTGGCTGCGGCCCGAGCACCGCCGGATCCAAGTCCCGCCCCACCGTGATGATGAGCTCCACCGGCTCCTCCCGGAGTCCCTCGGCGATGGTGCCCAGCAGGTGGACCAGCTTGTTGAACGCCGTGCCCAGCGTCGCGTACACCACCGGCTTTCCACCCAGCCTGGACACCCACTCGGGCAGCCCCTCGGGGCCGGACTGGTCGAACACCTCCAGCTTCAGGTAGCGCGTCGTCGGCGGCAGCCGGGGCTCGAAGTAGGACGCGGGCATGAACGACAGGTGCAGGTGGCGGAAGGGCTCGCGCAGCTCCGGATCCGGCTTCAGGCCGAACTCCGCGCGCACCGCCTCCATGCGCTCGATGAAAGGCGGATAATCGGTCCCGCCAATCAGACCGCCTCCCACCTGGATGGAGGCATGCGGAATCCCCAGCTTCTCGCCCGCCAGGGCCCCCGCGAGATCCATGGACTCGCGGACGATCAGCTCCGGCCGCCAGCGCTCACAGATAGCCAACAGGTCCGGCAGCTTCCGGCGCGCGAAGCCGTCGACGAACATGCGCGTCATCATCTCCAGCCGCTCGGAGGCACCCGCCCGCATCGCCTCCTCCTGCCGTTTCTGGATCTCCCGGGGATCCGTCCCCACCAGCGCGTCGAAACCGACGCCCGCCGCGAAGGAGCCAAACCCATTGGCCTCCACCACCGGCTGGAACGGCGCGGGAACGGCGAAGGCCACTTCGTGACCGGCCTTCTGGAGCGCCCTCGCCGTGGGCACTAGCGGATGGAAATGACCCGTACCGGAGAGGGATGAAAAGAGCACGCGCATGGAGACGACACCTCGTGGAGGAACAGCGCGCGCATCTAACTCCCTGACACTGACGGTGCACTTCCAACCCATTGTGGCCGCACGCAAGCTCCGGGTACTTACAGCAGCCTCGTTAATAAACCGTAACACAACAACTCTTTCTCAGGCGGCGATAATCCGAGAGCGGAGCCACTCGTGCTCCGTTTCCCCTCACCGCTTCCGGACGCCGGAGCAGGGATCCCCTCGTGCGCACGACAAAAACCTCTTCCAGGTACACGCCCCTCGACCGCCGTTGGCTCTCCAGCGCCCTGGCCTTCACCCTGATGGCGTGCGGAGCCGCACCCCAGGAGGAAGCGGAGGGCACCACGCGCATCGAGGAGGCGGAGCTGGCCGGCACCACCCGGGTGCGGTTGATGGCCGCCAACATCTCCAGCGGCAACAACCAGAGCTACGACCCGGGCGAGGGCATCCGCATCTTCCAGGGCACCAAGCCCGACGTGGTGATGATCCAGGAGTTCAACTACGGCGACAACTCCGCCACCGCCATCCGCTCCTTCGTCAACACCGCCTTCGGCTCGAGCTTCTCCTACTACCGCGAGGCCGGCGCGCAGATCCCCAACGGCGTCATCAGCCGCTACCCCATCATCGCCTCGGGCGAGTGGGATGACACGCAGGTGAGCAACCGCGACTTCGCCTGGGCGCGCATCGACATCCCCGGCCCCAAGGATCTCTGGGTGGTGAGCGTGCACCTGCTCACCGCGGACAGCGCCACGCGCAACACCGAGGCGACCAACCTCGTCAAGTTCATCCAGGCCAACGTGCCCTCGGGGGACTTCCTCGCCATCGGTGGCGACTTCAACACCGACACCCGCAGCGAGCCGTGCTTCTCCACCTTCTCCCCCGTGGTCTCCACCGCGAGCCCCTACCCGGCGGACAAGAATGGCAACGTCAACACCAACGCCAGCCGCGCCAAGCCGTATGACCACGTGCTGGTGAACAGCGCCCTGCGCACCTACCAGACGTCCACCGTCATCGGCTCGAGCTCCTTCAGCGCGGGCCTCGTGGTGGACACGCGCGTGTACTCGCCCCTGTCGGAGATTTCCCCGGCGCAGAGCGCGGACAGCGGCGCCACCAACATGCAGCACATGGCCATCATCAAGGACTTCCTCGTCCCCTCGGACACCACCACCGCGGGCGTCACCGTGCTCTCGCCCAACGGCGGCGAGCTGGACGACGGGCAACACGTACGCCATCACGTGGTCGGCCTCGGGCGTGACGAACGTGAAGCTGGAGTACACGCTCAACGGCTCCACCTGGACGACCCTCACCTCCAGCACCCCGGCCTCCGCGGGCAGCTACTCCTGGACGGTGCCCACCACCGCCACCACCACCGCCCGCGTGCGCGTGAGCGACGCCGCGAACTCCACCCTCACCGACTCGAGCGACGCGGCCTTCACCCTCACCTCGTCCGGCGGCGGAGGCGGCTCCGCCCAGGTCATCATCAACGAGGTGCTCGCCAACGAGGCCGGCTCGGACGTGAACGGCGAGTTCATCGAGCTGGTCAACACCGGCACCGCCGCCGCGGACCTCTCCGGCTGGACGCTCTCGGACGCCACCGGCACGCGCCACACCTTCGCCAGCGGCACGAGCCTCGCCGCGGGCAAGGCCATCGTCGTGTTCGGCGCCGCCGCGGGCATCCCCTCGGGCGTCACCAACGCCGTGGGCGCCTCCACCGCCCAGCTCAACCTGAGCAACAGCGGCGACACCGTGACGCTCAAGACCTCCGCGGGAACGACCGCGGACACCGTCACCTACGGCTCCTCGCTCGCGGGCACGGATGGCGTGTCCTTCAACCGCAACCCGGACGTCACCGGCACCTCGTTCTCGCTGCACACGAGCGTGGCCAGCACATCCTCCTCCCCGGGCAAGCGCGCCAACGGCACCGCCTTCTGAGCCGCGTCTCCCCCTTCCTCCATTGGGGAGGGGGAGACCGGTGCATCCCCAGTCGTTTCGAGCAACTGGCCCGGATTGATGAGGGTGAAAAGCATCCATTCGGGCTTCCTCTGGCGCAAGGGACAGCAACAATGGCCCTTTCATCTGTGCTGGTAAAAAACGAGATGAGGCAGGAATGGGTGAGCCCCACGATTGGGACAGGGTGCTTGGGTTGTATGCCGGGCTCGCGCGGAACGAGGCAATAGAACCAAACGCCGAAGTGCGCGATCTCTGTCGGCAAGTGGCGCGGGATGTCGCTATCAGCCATGACGACGCGGAACGCGCATTGCTCACCTCCTCCGGAGCGGAAACACTCATCCGAGAGATGCGCCGCCGGATTTTCGAGGAAGTCGGCGGCTATCCCGGGCATTCGCCGAGTCGGACCGCCGAAAGAAAGCAGGTGACATGGCCGGAGCACGAGAAGTGCTGGAGGGAGTGTTGGCTGTCGAGGTCGTGCCCCTCTACCGTCAACATGCCACGACCATGCTTGATTACGTGGATGAGCCGGAGGATGAGGGCTCTACATGAGCGGGGGCGGCTGTTGACGGGTGGGCACGCATCCCGAACCCCGGGGCGGGTGTCCACCCAGGACAGGGAGGGCAATCGTACGAGGCCTGGGTTGCTCGCTTCCCTGGAGGTGCCATGCGTGCCCGCCCCGCTTCCCGTCTCACCCTCGTCCCCCGCCCCGAAGCCCCCGCTGATTCCCCAGAGGCCGCCCGGAGTGATTCCTCCCGGCAACACGCCCCACCGCACCGCGCCACGCGCCGCCCCTCCGTGCCCGGCGAGGGACTCGGCGCCCTGCTGCGACAGGGCCCGGTGAGCGCGGGCATCGGCGCCCTGAAGAACTCCGGCGAGGCCCTGCGCTGCTTCGGGCTCGGACTGGGCGCCCTCGCCCGGGGCCACCTCCTCCTGGGCGGCGCGCGGTTGAGACAGGGCCTCGCCAGCCTGGTGCGGCTCGCGCTCGATGCCCCGCTGAGCGTGGGCGGACGGCTGGTGAGCGGCGTGCAGACGAAGCTCGGCCTGGAGACGCCGGGCTGTCCCCTCGGCGCGCGGCAACTCATGGAGCTGCGCAAGGTGTTCGGCGGCAGCATCGACTACGGGCGGGTGTGCATCAAGACCGGGCGCCTGGGCCTGCTCGCGCTCCCGCGCCGCCCCTTCGTCCTCGGCTACACCCTGTACCTGCCCTCGGGGAGCCCCTCTCGCCCACGGGCGGGGTGCAGTGGCCCCTCCACCTGCTGGTACGCGAGCTCACCCGCATCTGGCAGTACCAGCATGGAGGAACCGACTACACCTGCCAGACGTTGGGCGCGCGCTGGTTCGCCAAGAAGGCCGACTGGCGCCGGCTCTCCGCGAGGGCCGGAGCTGGCCGGAGCTGGACCCCGAGCAGCAGCTGCGCTTCCTGCAGGATGCCTACACCCGCTCCTCGTACTTCCGGGTGCCCGGCCATCGCTTCATCGACGACGACTCGGGCCAGGACTACACCGAGCAGCTCGAGGCCGCGCTCCACCACATCCGCGCGGGCCAGGGCGCTCCCTGAGCGTCTACTTCTGGGCCCGGGCGCGTCCCGGGCTCCCCACTCTCGTCGAGGACAGGACACCCGTCCGGGCCGGAAGGACACGGCGGGGCGCCTCCTCGTGCAGTCCCAGCTCGATGCGCTGCTCGATGTCCTCGCGCATGCGCAGGGCCTCGAAGAGCGCCGCTTCGATCTGCTCGCGCACCTGCACCGAGTGCTCGTCCAGGGCCAGGACGGGCGCCGGGGTGTCCACCGGCTCCCGCCGCCGGGCGATGCGCCCCGCGGGCGCCTGACGCCGACGCTTGACCGCCCGGACGCTGGGGCGCCGACTCTGCCTTTGCTTCCTTGCGCTTGTTGGCCATATCCGCCTCGCGGGCCGCACACATCCACCCGCCTTCAAGGTGGGGTGAATGGTTCCCGAGGGGAAGTCCCCTCGCTCCGGTCGTCCCGTCCACTGGACAGCCGGGCGGGCGGGGCCCCCGGCCGTGTTCATGCATGTTTTCGGGCCGGGCGCGTCCGGGGTGTATGTCATCTTCCCCGTCCCCGGTCCCGTCCCCGTGCATGCGACACGTGCGGGCGCGGCCCTCCTGGGCTAAGGCGTCCCCTGCTCGCCCGCTGGAGCTTCGAGCATCCCCCCGATTCCCGCTCGCGGGAGGAGGAACCGAGTGATGTCGTCCCTACAACCGCCGAAGAAGAAGCGCTGGCCCTACATCCTGGGCGGCGTCGTCCTGTTGCTCGTGGTGGCCGGTGCCATCGCCCTGTGGAGGCTCGACGCCTTCCTGCTCGAGCGCGCCCGCACCGAGGCCGCCACCTACGCGAAGCAGCTCGGCCGGCCCATCGAGATTGGCGACGTGTCCACCCGCCTGCTGCCCTCCGTGGGCGCCGAGGTGGAGAACGTCGTGGTGGGCGCCGCCGAGGGCGAGCCCGTGCCCCTCCTGGAGATGAAGCGCCTGGAGGTGGCCGTGGCGCTCTGGCCCGCCATCACCTCGGGGGGCAAGGACCTCCAGGTGAAGAACGCCGAGGTGTCCGGCCTCACCCTCAACTACGTGCAACTGCCGGATGGCACCACCAACGTCTCGCGCGTGCAGGACAAGCTCGCCGAGCAGCCCCCGGCCGAGGAGCAGCCCGCCGACGACACGCCGACGGACCTGTCCGCCGTGCGGGTGGACCGGGCCGCGATCACCGACGCCACCCTGCGCCTCGTCGACCGGACGGGCGCGCAGCCGCGCGAGCTGGCCATCAACGACCTCGACGTGGAGGTGAAGGATCTGCGCGCGGGCAAGCCCCTGGAGGTGGTGCTCCACGCCGCGGTGCTCGCCGACAAGCAGAACTTCCACGTCACCCTGAACGCGGCGCCGCTGCCCCCTCGCTCATCCCCGTGCCCGAGCGGCTGGTCATCCAGTCCGAGCCCATCGATCTCACGCCGCTGGGACCCTTCCTCGGCCCCGAGGTGGGGCTCCAGGCGGGCTCGCTGCGCGCGGACTGGAAGGCGGAGCTGGGCGCGGCGGTGCCCGGAGGCAACGGCCCCACGTCGCTCCAGGGCGGGCTCCAGGCCCGGGGCCTGCGCTTCGCGGGCGCCGAGGGCGGCAAGGCGCTCGACGTGGTGGTGGACACCGACGTGTCGGGCGACATGAAGGCGGGAGACCTGTCCCTCAAGAAGCTGCTGCTGGAGCTCGGCCCGGCGCGCCTCACCGGCAAGGGCGAGGTGAAGGGCCTGCTCTCGCAGGCGCCGTCCATGAAGGACTTCGAGCTGGTGGGAGAGAACCTCGATCCCGAGCTGCTCGCCGAGTACTACCCGCCGCTGCGCAAGTCGCTGGCCCACCAGGTGGCGGGCCCCGTGGGCCTGGTGGTGAAGGCGGAGGGGACGCAGCAGGAGCAGGCGCTCAACGTGGACGTGGACCTGACGCCGGTGCGGCTGCGCATCCCCGAGCAGCTCTCCAAGGAGAAGGGTGGCCCCATGCGGCTGACGGCCCGGGTGACGGGCGCCGCGGCCAGCGGAGGCGCGCTGCGCTTCGAGGCGAAGACGGACCTCGGGGGCGTGGACATGCGTCCGGGCGGCCTGCTCAACAAGCGCCCGGGGCAGACCTTCACCGTGGACACCGCGGGCACCTACCAGCCCGAGAGCGGCAAGTCGCCCCTCAAGGTGGACCTGAGCCGGCTCAACGTGGCGCTGCTCGACGCCACCATGACGGGCAAGGCGTCGGTGGCGATGGCGGGCGAGGGCGCGAAGCAGACGACGACGTTCTCCCTGTCCATGAAGAGCCCGCGCCTCAACGCCGACGAGCTGATGGTGGAGGACGAGCCGGCCCCCGCGGGTGGGGACAAGAAGCCGACCGAGGAGCCCCCGGCGGATCCCCAGCGCTTCAAGGGCATGAGCGGCGACGTGCACCTGGAGATCGGCGCGCTGCGGATGAGCGACATGGACTTCTCCAACATGCTCGTGGACGTGAAGATGAAGGATGACCTCATCACCGTGGAGCGCTTCACCACGGGGGTGTACGGCGGCACGGTGTCCGCGAGCGGCAGCTCGGTGCGGCTGGGGCCTCCGGCGGCACAGCGGCCCTTCGAGCTGAAGGCGGAGGTGAAGGGCATGGACATGGCGGAGGCGCTCGCCTCGCGCGTGCCCAAGAAGGTGCTGGGCGGCAAGTTCGACGGCCAGATGAACCTGCAAGGCGTGGGCTACGAGACCGAGAGCCTCAAGGAGCGGCTCGCGGGCGCCATCGAGGGCAACCTCGCGGGCGGCGTGTTCTTCGGCGCGGATCTGCCCGCGGTGGTGTCCGGCCCGCTCGTCAAGGCGCTGCCCTTCGCGGGCAAGGCGCTGAGCAGCGAGGGCGTGACGCAATTGGCCGAGCAACTGCCCTTCGGCGTGAAGATCGCCAACGGCGTGGCGCAGCTGTCCAAGCCCATCACCTGGACGCGGCCCGAGGCGGCGATGAGCTTCGATGGTGGCATCCGACTGGATGGCACGCTGGACCTGGCGGGCTCGGTGAACCTCCAGCCGCCGCTGGTGCAGAAGCTGACGCTCGGCAAGGTGACGCCTCCCGAGGCCCTGCCGGTGGCGATGAAGCTCACGGGCAAGGCGTGGAGCCCCGAGGTGACGGGGCTGGACGTGATGCCGGCCGTCACCACCCTGGCGAAGCTGGCGGCGGCGGGCGCGGCCACGAGCCTGCTCGGCGACAAGGGCAAGCAGGTGGGCCAGATCATCACCGGCGGCACGGACGCGGCGAAGGAGGCCGCGCGCGCCGAGGCGGAGAAGCGCAAGCAGGAGCTGGAGGAGAAGGCCCGCCAGGAAGCGGAGGCCGCGCGCAAGAAGGCCGAGGAGAAGGCGAAGGACAAGCTCAAGGGCATCTTCAAGCGCTGAGCCGCTCGGGCCTCGGGAGCGGACCGGAAGGGGTGCCAGCCGTCGAGGCCCCCACCGGTCCCAGTCATGGGGGGCGCACGGTAGACGAGGTCGAAGCGTACGCTCAGTCGTGGAAGCGGGCCGCCACCTGCTTGAGCTTGTCCAGGGACTGGTTCACCGGCCCACCGCCTCCTTCGCGTCCCGCGTCGACTCGGACACCGCGCTCATCCGGTCCGTCAACGTGGCGATCACCTGGTGGAGCTGCTCGATGCCCACGTTCTGCTGCTTCACCGACGCGACGATCTGCCGGGCCGCCTTGCCGCTCTCGTTCACCACCGTGGTGAGTTCCTTCAACCGCTCCGCCGACGTCATCACCTGGGAGATGCCCGCGTCCACCTGCTGGCTGTCCTGCTCCGCGATCGACACCGCGTTGCGGATGGCCTGGTTGATCTCCAGCAGGATCTTCCCGATGCGCTGGGTGCTCTGCAGCGACTGGCCACTGAGCGCCCGCATCTCGCGCGCCACCACCGCGAAGCCCCGTCCCTCCTCGCCCGCGCGCGCCGCCTCGATGGAGGCGTTGAGCGCCAGCACGTTCGACTGGTCCGCCAGGTCGCGCACACTGCCGATGATCTCCCCCGCGCGCGCCGCCTGCTCCGACAGGTTCGCCACGCTGCGCATCATCTCCTCCACGCGCGTGCTCAACTGCTGCAACCCCCGCGCGCTCGTCTCGATGGAGCCCCGCCCCAGGGCGCTGAACTGATCCGCCTGCCCCGCCACCTTCAACACCACCTCCGCCCGCCCCGCCGCCTGACTCGCCGTCTGGGCGATCTGCCGCGTCATCTCCTCCACCTCGGCCAGCGAGCTGGACAGGTGGCCCAGGAACGTCACCTGCCGCTGGCTCGCCTCGGTGAGCCGCCCGGCCGCCCACGTCAGCTCGTCCACCGTGCTCCGCAGCGTCACCGGCACCGTGCGCAGCCGCGTCACCAGCGCCTCGATGCCCCGCGCCAGCTCGCCGAGCTCGTCCCGCGAGTCCACGTCGATGCGCTGGGACAGGTCTCCCTCGGTCGCGATGCGCGTGGTCACCTCCGTCAGGCGCGTGAGCGGCTCCACCACCCCGCGCGCCAGCCACACCGACAGCCCTCCCAACACCAGCACGCACAGCAGCCCCAGGACGAGCACCCAGCCCTGGCGCCAGCGGTGCAACAGGCTCACCTCCTCCAGCGAGCGCTCCAGCCCCGCCTGGGCCCAATCCCCCGCGCCGCGCAACACCTGGACCAGTGCCGCGTGGCGCTCCAGCACCAGCGCCATCTCCCCGGGCCCGGCGCGCTGGGACACATCCCAGAACGCGTCGAAGGCCTCGCGCATCAGCAGCAACCGCCCCGGCTCCATCACCGGATTGTCCTGGACGCGCGCCAGCTCCCGCTGGAACTCCCCCGCCAACTGCAACATCGCCGTCCGGCGCGCCGCGTCTCCCTCGGGCGACTGGTCGCGCAGGTGCCAGCGCAACAGGGACGCCAGCGAGTCGAACTGCCGCATCGAGGCGATCGCGGGCGAGTAGCCGTGGATGATGCGCCTGTTCAGCCGTGACACGTCCCGCCCCACGAACACCACGATCACCAGGATGAGCAGGAGGAACAGCGTGGCCACCATGGGCAGGACGGAAGCCTTCTGCTTGAACGTCATCCGTTCACCCTCGTGCTCGACCTGGAGTCCGGACGGACGCTCCGAACCGGAGGCGTACGACGCCTGGGCATGAGACTCCTTTCTTGGCGGGCCAGGGTGGCCGCGTCCTCAAGGATACCGGATGCCCACGCCCGGAAAAGCCCCCTCTCCGGACGGCCGTACGCCCTCGCCTGCCCTCTCCTACGGTTGTTCGCGCATCGCCGCGGCGAGTCGGCTAGGACTGGGAACATGGCCGAGACGAAATCGCCCGCTCCCTCCCACAAGGGGCCCCTGGAAGTCCGCGTGCGCCGCATCCACCGCCGCGACCTCAACCGGGCCTGGGAGTTCCTCAAGCTCGTCTTCCGGGACGTCAACCGGGAGACCGTGGAATACCAACGGCCCCGCTCCAAGCGCCGCTTCCTCGAGGTGTACTCCTCCGAGTGGATCGAACAGCTCGTCTACGAGGTGGGCGGGGAGATCGTCGGTTACTCCGAGTGCGCCTTCGAGGCTCGGGGGACGACAACTGGGTCAACCCGCGCTGGTTCGAGAAGCGGGGCATGCGGCCGCTCTTCGTCGAGGAGCTCGCCGTGCATCCGGACTACCAGGGCCGGGGCGTGGGCAGCTTCATCCTCGAGCAGCTCCAACACCGGCGCGCACCCGGGGCTGCACCCACCTGGTGCTGGAAGTCGCGGAGAACAACGAATCCGCGCTCACCTGGTACCGCACCCGCAACTTCACCAAGCTGGATGCCGCCATCTTCCTCGCCCAGAAGGTGCCCGGCGAGCCGGATCTGCTGCCCCCGCGCCGCATCAAGCCCCGCCCCACCAAGCCCGTCGAGGGCACCCCCAACGCCGGCCCCATTCCCCAGGAGGGCGGCGCCCCCACCCTCACCTCCGGCCGCAAGGCACGCACGGTGCGCGCGGTTTCCGGGGAAGCCGGAAGAAGACGGCCGCCAAGGGAGCACCCAAGCCGGCGGACGACTAGCGGGCCTTCCGGGGCTCCGCCGGGTGTCATTCGGGTGACGTGGGGACACCGCGATCATGGGCCGGGTCCACTGCCCGGATGGGGAATCATCGGGTAGCCTCCAGGCCCCCCCGAGCCACACTGGTCGTGAAACCCCCCATGACGATGTCGCCCGAGCTGGCCGCCCATCTCCCCGAGTGGCTTCGCCGGAGAATGTCCGCTCGACCGCCCGCTCCGCTTACCCCCGAGGCGGTGCCCCTGCCCTGTGCGTTGTTGTTCGCCGACATCTCCGGCTTCACGCCCTTGATGGAGCGGCTGAGCCAGCACGGCCTGCAAGGGGTGGAAGAGCTGTCGAGGACCATGAACGGGTACTTCGATCGGCTCCTGCGCGAGCTCGCGGCGCATGGAGGCGAGGTGGCGCGCTTCGCGGGAGACGCGGCCCTCGTGCTCTGGCCCGCGGGCGAGGGCTCGCGAGAAGCCCTGGCGGAGGCCACCCGGCGGGCGGCGCGGTGTGGTCTGCGCGTGCAGGAGCTCCTGCACGCCTATCCGGTGAGCGAGGGCCTGACGCTCTCGCTCCGACTGGGGTTGGGCACCGGGCGGATGCACGCCCTCATCGTGGGGGGCGAGGACCGTTGGGAGTACCTCGTCCTGGGCGCGCCGATGCAGCAGGCCGCCGCGGCGCAGCAGGTCGCCCACCCGGGAGAGCTCGTGGCCTCCCGCGCCGCCTGGGCGCACCTGGAGGGGTCCTTCGACGGCGTGGTGCGCTCGTCCGGCGACGTCCGGCTCCTGTCGTGCCGCGCCGCCCCGCCCCCCGCGCGGCGCTTCTCCCCGAGCTCGCCCCGGGAGCGGAGGCGGCCCTGCGGCCCTTCGTCTCGCGCACGCTGCGCGCCCTGTTCGAGGTCCCCCACTCCGCCTGGCGCGCGGAGCTGCGGCGCGTCACCGTGCTCTTCCTCGAGCTGCACGGTCTGGCCGAGCCCTCGTCGCCAGCGCTCCTGGCCCAATTGCAGGCGGTCACGCTCGAGCTCCAGAAGGCCGTGTATGCCTTCGGGGGAAGCATCAATCAATTGCTCGCGGATGACAAAGGCACCGTCCTGCTCGCCGCGTGGGGGCTGCCGACGAGCTCCCATGAGGACAACGCGGCGCGGGCCGTCCGGGCCGCCCTGCAAGCCCAGACAGCGCTCGAGCCACTGGGGCTCTCCGCGTCCGTGGGCATCACCACCGGCCACGTCTTCTGTGGAGACCGGGGCGGGGTGTCCCGGCGCGAGTACGCCCTGGCCGGGCGGGTCGTCAACACGGCGGCCCGGCTGATGCAGGCGGCGCACGGGGGGCTGCTGTGTGACGAGACGACCGCCCGCGAGGCCAGCCCGCGCATCGGGTTCGAGCCCCACGACGCCCTGAAGCTCAAGGGCGTGGACAAACCGGTGCCGGTGCTGCGCCCGGTGAGGGAGCAGCGCCGCCCCGAGCAGCCCGCGGCCATCACCGGCCGCGAGGCGGAGCGCGCCGTGCTCGACGAGGCCCTGCGGCAACTGCCGTCGGGACGAGGAGGCGCCGTGGTGCTCGAGGGCGAGGCGGGCATCGGCAAGTCCAGCCTCGTGCGCTACTTCCAGGGCCGGGCCCAGGACCACTACGTGTTCCACGCGGCCACCGACGCGGTGGAGAGCACCACGCCCTACTACGCCTGGCGGACCCTCTTCGCCGACCTCCTCGGGTGCGCCCACGCCCCCTCGGCCTCGGCCCGGCGCTCCCTGCTGCTCGAGCGGTTCGCCGGAGACGAACGGTTGCTCTCGCTCGCCCCGTTGCTCAATCCCGTGCTGCGGCTGGATCTCCCCGACACGGAGCTGACCGCCCAGCTCCAGGACGAGGCGCGGGCGGACACCACCCAGGGCCTGCTGCTCGAGCTGCTCGCCGGGGAGCTCCACGGCAACCCCAGCGTGTTCATCCTCGAGGACGTGCACTGGCTCGACTCGGCCTCCTGGGAGTTGACGCGCCGGTTGCTGCGCGAGCACCCCCAGCACCTGCTCCTGCTGTCCACCCGCCCGGATCCCGACGACGCCTCCTCCCCCTCAAGTCCATCCTCCGCATGCCCTCGGCCCGCCACCTGCGGCTGCAGCCGATGCCGGCCAGGGACATCTCCCGGCTCATCTGCTCGCGGCTCGGGGCCACCCGGCTCTCCGCGCCGCTGGAGTCCTTCATCCACGAGCGCGCCGAGGGACACCCGTTCTTCACCGAGGAGCTGATCTACGTGCTCCGGGACCAGGGCCTGCTCGTCACCGAGGCGGGCGAGTGCCGCTTCTCCGAGTGGGCCATCACCTCGGGCCCCCTGTCCATTCCCTCCACGCTGGAGGGACTCATCACCAGCCGCATCGATCGGCTCAGCCCCACCGAACAGCTCACCATCAAGGCGGCCAGTGTCATCGGCCGGGCGTTCCACCCCGAGACGCTGCGCGACATCCATCCCATCGAGGACGCCCGGGCCTCGCTGGACGCCCAGCTCGAGCACCTCGGCCGCCTGGACCTGATGGTGCGCCCCCCGGCCCCCCGGAGGACACGTCGTACCTGTTCAAGCACGTCATCACGCAGCAGGTGGTCTACAACCTGCTGCTGTTCGAGCAGCGGCGCCAGCTCCACGAGGCCGTCGCGCGCTGGTACGAGCGGACGTACGCCGACGACCTGTCCGCCCACTACGCGCTGCTCGCCCACCACTGGCTCAACGCGGGCGCCAGCGCCAAGGCCATCGACATGCTGGAGAAGGCGGGGGAACAGGCCTTCCAGACGAACGCCTTCCACGAAGCACTGGGGTTCTTCTCCAAGGCGCTCGAGCTGGACGCACAGAGCGGCCACCCGGTGGAGCCGTTGCGCCGGGCCCGCTGGGAGCGGCAGCTCGGCACGGTCCAATCCCGCCTCGGCCACCTGTACGAGGCCCAGGAGGCCCTCTGGCGGTCGCTCACCCGGCTGGGCTTCTCCTCGGCCACCGCGCGCGGCTTCCGGGTGGACGTGCTGCGGGAGGTCCTCCGGCAACTGCTCCACCTGCTGCTTCCTCCCCGCCTGCGCCTGGGCCGCGCACGGACGAGCCCCGCCTGCTGGAAGCGGCCCTCACCTGCCTCGAGCTGTCGACGCTGTCCTACTGGAGCGGCGAGGAGCAGCGGCTCGCCTATTTCATGCTGCGCTCCATCAACCTGGCCGAGCGCGTCCCCCCTCGGGGGTCCTGGCCCGGGCCTATGCCAGCCGGCGCTGGCGCTCGGCCATCTCGGGATGCACCGGCTCGCCCGCCGCTACCAGAAGTCCGCCGCCGAGCTGAGCGCGCGTCTGACGAGTGTCCAGGAGCGCGCCCACGTCCAGCACGCCATCGCCGCCTACCTGCTCTCCACGGGCCAGTTCGCGCGGGCCGAGGCCACCCTCGACATCTGTCTGTCCGACTTCCGCCAGCTCGGAGACACGAGGCTCGCGCAGGAGGAGATGTTCGAGATCTTCAACCTGAGCTTCCTCCAGGGGAGGCTGGACTCCGCCCTGGCGCTGGCCCACGAGCTGCTGGCGCTGGCGCGCCGCCGGGAAGATCGCCAGACGGAGAACTGGGCGCTCGTGGGCCTGAGCCGGATGCTCCTCAAGTTCGGCCGGGAGCGGGAGGTGCTCGAGATGCTCAAGGGCCATGAGACGCCCCAGGACATCCTCGGTGGCATTCCCCTGCTCGCCGTCCTGGCCCTGGCGAGGCTGCGCGTGGGCCTTCTGGCCGAGGCGCGCGCGGCGGCCGAGCAAGGCGTGACGCTGCTCTCCCAGCGCTCCAGCAACGCCCTCAACGCCGATGCCTACACGAACATCGTGACCGTGCTGACGACCCTCTGGACCCAGGCGCGGGAGGACGCTCCCGAGCGCGCGCACCTCGAGCGGCTGACGAAGCGGGTCTGCGAGCGGGTGAGCAAGGTCGGCCACGTCTTCAAGCTGGCCGCCCCCGCCGCCTCCCTGTGCCAGGGCAAGTACCAGCTCGCCCGTTCACGGCGGCGCGCGGCGCGCAAGGCCTTCGAGAAGGCCCTGCGGATCGCCCAGAAGCTGGGAATGCCTTTCGAGCAGCTGGAGGCCCATGAGGCGCTGTATCTGCTCGGGGAGGCAGACCGGATGTGGCACCTGGAGCAGGCCCGGAGGCTCCAGCCCGCGCCCCCCGCGGAGGCCGTGCGCAAGGGGTGGGTGGCGTAGCCCGCCCTCAGCTCGCGCGGGACCGCAGCTTCTCGTGGACGAACATTCCCAGGAACGCCCCCCTCCGAGCACCAGGGCGACGGAGAAGAGCGCGAGCGTCTCCCACGAGGGCTCGTCACGCCGCAGTCCGTCCAACAGCAGGGCGATCTCGAACGCGAAGAAGACGAGGTTGACGCTCACCGCGAAGCGCAGCAGCGACTGGAAGCGGCTCGCGGTGCGGGAGGAGAAGCACAGCAGGCCATACCCCGCGACGAAGGCATTGAACGTCACCATGGGCACCTCGAAGAGGTGGAAGGCGAGCACGCACCCGAGGGAGCTGCCTCCCACCTCGCACGTCGTCCAGGGCGTGCCCAGGAGGAAGGGGACGTGGGCCACGGCGAGGCCGTAGAGCACCGTCGCCAGGGTCAGCCAGCCATAGAAGCTCACCCACGCCGCCACGTCACAACCCTGGGAGGACCGGGTGGGCGGCTCCAGGGGCTTGGACGGCCCTCGACAGCGGACCTCGTTCCGCTCCGCGACGGAGGGGGCGGGGACGATCATGAGGAGCGGCGTCCCGACGTCCTCGCGCGGCTGGGGCGCGGGCAGGTGCGACAGGTCGAAGCGCTGGCGCCAGTAGCGGGTGAGGAAGATGTTGTTCGGATCCAGCTTCCGCCGGCGCTCGAGGAAGTCATCCCACCGGGCGTACTGGCCGCGGAAGAAGGCGGCCCAATCCGCCAGCACCTCCTGGCTCCCCACGGGCTGGCCCTTGCCCCAGTGCAGACGGAAGGGGATGCCGTTGTCCCGGAACAGCTTCCAGAACTGGGGGTAGAAGACCTCGGCCGGATCGCCCGCGTTCCGCTGGAACCAATAGAAGTCGATGCGCAGCACGCCGTCGCGCCACACGTCCTTCCCATCGCTGTAGGACATGCTCATCCACGCCGGATTGGGAGGAGCGCCGTAGAGCTCGATGGCATACGTGCCCGTGCGCCGCAAGGACTCCTGGGCGGAGGCCGGCTCGTCGAAGTAGTCCTTCAACAACTTCATGGCCCGCTGGGTGTACGGCAGGGGAATCCACAGCTCCGTGAACGTGGTGGGCAGCAGCGCGCCGATGACCTGGTTGTCCATGGGCAGGCCCCGCCAGCTCCAATCGCGGAAGCACTGGGGCTCGCCCTTGTCCTGGCCCTTCTTGCGCGAGTCCAGCGGCATGAACGTGTCGAGCGCCATGCCCATGAGGTTCGGCAATTCCTTGCGCAAGAGCGGAGCCGCGATCGCGAGCACCTCGATGGCCGCGTCCAGGGCCCCCTCCAACGCCAGGGTGAGGGCCTCGACCAGGGGCTGGCCCACCCGGCCCAGGCACGCGAGGCGTTGGATGAGCTCCTCGTCCACCTGCTCGAAGATGGGCTCCAGCTTGGAGCGGGCCGCCCGGAGATCATCCAGATTGCCCAGCAGGGTGAAGAACAAGCAGACGAAGACCTGGGACAGCTCGGGGTCGCCGCTGAACTCCTGATAACGCACGGGCCGGAAGCCCGGCTCCGGCTCGATGCGCTGGGCCTGCCAGACGGCGAGCCGCTCCCCTTGCGCTGCGGGAACCACTCCAGGCGCGCGTACTCCGTGTGCTCCAGGAACCGAGCCAGCGAGGGACGCTCGGCGCTCCCCTCCCCGAACAAGTCCACCGACGCGTCCTCCACGCGGGTGATGGCCTCCTGGCCAGTGATGTTGAACGTCGGCACGCAGCGCAGGACCACCTTGGAGATGATCCCCAAGAGGCCCATGGACGTGACGGTGGCCTGGAAGTCCTCGGGCGTCCGGTCCCGGTCCACCTCGTACACCTCGCCCCGTCCGTCGATCATCCGCAGGCTCTGGATGTCGTCATAGACAGACCAGCGCAACGAGCCGCCACTGGAGCCCGTGGAGAAGAAGCCGCTCACCGTCTGGTGGGTGATGCCGCCCAGGTCCGACAGCGTCCAGCCCAGCCGCCAGAGATTGAAGAGCAGGCTGTTGTCCAGGGTGGAGGTGCGGCTGGGGTCCTCCGGGTCCACCCCCAGGTTCACGCCCGCCTCCACCTCCACGAGCCGCTGCCCGGCATCCACCACCCGCAGGCCCCGGTAGTTGTTGAGCAGGACATGGATGGCGTCGGAGGCAGGCGCGCTCGCCGGGCCGGCCTCGCCGTCCCCGGTGACGAGCGGATCCGCGTAGATGGCGGCGGCGACCGAGTGCGCCGAGCCCCGGACCCGCAATTGCTTGCCCTCGGCATACGCCTTCTTCACCAGGGCGATCAACGCCTCCTCACTGGCGGGCCGGTAGAAGCCGTCCGCGTCCCTCTCGATGGTGACGATCGCGCGGCTGATTCGGATGGTCTTCTTCGCTCCGGACTCTTCCCACGGGCTGATGGCTGCCATGTCTTCCTCGCTCGATGTGAATGCCCCCCGAAAGGAAGACTAGGGGAAGGCATTAGCCCGGGCTGTGATCCGTCTCACTCACCCCCCGTGAACCGTTTCACACACCCGCCGGGTCCGAGAAGCCTTCGTGAGGAATTGAACACTCGTCTGGTTTCACCGCCGGAAAGCCTTCCATCCCCCGAGGACCCGGCGTGGGCATAGGATGGGCCGCATGGAGACCGGACCTGTCACGCCCGTGGTGGAGCCCCGTCCGATGCGGGTGCTGGTGGTGGATGACGAGCGCAACATCCGCACCACCCTGCGCGTCTGCCTGGAGGGGCTCGGGTGCGAGGTGCGCGAGGCCGCCACCGCCGAGGCCGCGCTCGCCGCGCTCGCCCAGGCCCCCGCGGACCGGCCTTCGTGGACCTGCGCCTGGGCACCACGAGTGGCCTGGACTTGCTGCCGCGCCTGCTCGCCGAGTCCCCCACCCTGGACATCGTCCTCATCACCGCCTACGCCACCTTCGACACCGCCGTGGAGGCGGTGCGCAGAGGGGCGCGTGACTATCTGCCCAAGCCCTTCACCCCGGCGCAGATCCGCCACCTGGTGGACAAGACGCGCGCCCACCGCGAGCGGGGCTTCCAACTGGACGCCCTGGCCGAGCAGCTCGCGCAGTCCGTGCCCGAGGCCACCCTGGAGACGGCCTCGCCCCTCATGCACGCCGCGCTCGCGCTCGTCACCCGGGCGGCGGCCTCGGACGCGGCGGTGCTGCTGCGCGGCGAGAGTGGCACCGGCAAGGGCGTGCTCGCGCGCACCCTGCACTCGCTGAGCGCGCGCCGCCGCCGCCCCTTCGTCACCGTCAACTGCCCCACCCTGTCCGAGCAACTGCTGGCCAGCGAGCTGTTCGGCCACGTGCGCGGCGCCTTCACCGGCGCGGTGCGCGACCAACCGGGCCGGGTGGAGCAGGCCGAGGGCGGCACGCTCTTCCTCGACGAGGTGGCGGAGATGAGCCCCGCGCTCCAGGCCCAGCTCTTGCGCTTCCTCCAGGAGAAGCAGTTCGAGCGCCTGGGCGAGGAAGGACGCGCCGGGCGGACGTGCGCGTGGTGGCGGCGACCAACCGCGACCTCGAGAAGGACGTGGCCGAGGGGCGCTTCCGCGAGGACTTGCTCTACCGGCTCAATGTCATCGAGGTGAAGCTGCCGGGCCTGCGCGAGCGGCCCGAGGACATCCTGCCGCTGGCCCGGCGCTTCGTGACGTTCTTCGCGCGCATGGCCCAGCGCGCCGTGCCCGAGCTGTCCCCGGCGACGGAGGCGATGCTGCGCGCCTACGCGTGGCCGGGCAACGTGCGCGAGCTGAGGAACGCCGTGGAGCGCGCGCTCATCGTCTGGCCCGCCGGAGTGCTCGAGCCCCAGGCCTTCCCCGAGCGCATCGCGGCGGCCACGGGCTCGCAGGTCACCCTGGGCGGGCCCCACTCGCTGGAGGAAGTGGAACGCGAGCACATCCTCCGGGTATTGGCGAGCGTGCCCACGCTGGACGAGGCCGCGCGGGTGCTCGGCATCGACGCGTCCACGCTGTGGCGCAAGCGCAAGCGGTACGAGGCCCCGCTGGACTAGAACGCCCAGCCCAGAGCGACCGTCAGGCGCGGATCCACGCTCCAGCCATACCGGGGCGAGGAGTCGTCCAGCGAGGGATCGTCGGAGTTCACCGTCGTGCGGTCGCCGAGCGCCGCGAGCCCCAGGCCCACCTGCACGGTCAGGCCTGGAGAGAAGATGGCGGTGTAGCCCACCCGGAAGCTGCCTCCGTAAGAGAGTGTGTTCGTGGTGGTTTGCACGCTCTGATAACGGATTTCAGTTGAATGTTCCGGTCAACCTTGCCCTATTGGGACTGGAGGAGGAGTTATGCCCCGGCCCTATTCGGTGGACTTGCGTGAGCGCGCGGTTGCGGCCTACAGGCGTGGTGGCAGAACCATGGAGGAGGTGGCCGCTGAATTCAGTGTGAGCGCCAAGACACTCTCTCATTGGCTGAAGCTCGAGGACGAAACGGGGAGCCTGGAGCCACGACCGAGAGGCGGCGGCAACTTCTCGGCCCTCCAGGGGGAGGTGCTGGAGACGCTCAAGGGCCGGTGCGTATACACTCCGATGCCACAGTGCAGGAGCACCTCGAAGCGTTGGTGGCCCGGACAGAGGTGCATACCAGTTCCTCGTCGGTCTGGAGGGCGCTGCGACGCGAGGGACTGAGACTCAAAAAGTCGCTCGTAGCTTCGGAGCAGCGTTCCCCGCGAGTGCAGGCACTGCGGCGCGTCTTCCTCCTTCTGATGCTCCTGCTCGACCCGCGACGGCTCGTTTTCCTCGACGAAACCGGCTGCCACACGAGCATGACGCGCACTCACGGACGTGCTCCACGGGGTGAGCGCGTGGTGGGATACGTCCCCAGGAACCGCGGCACCGTCACCACCGTGCTGGGCGCTTTGGCTCTGGACGGCATCCGGGCACTGATGACCATCGAAGGAGCCACGACGGGCGATGTCTTCGAAGCATTCGTCGAGCACATGCTCGTCCCCAAGCTCAATCCCGGCGACATCGTCGTCATGGACAACGTGGGTGCGCACAAGCCCGCGCACATCCTGGAGCGGATTCGGGCCGCCGGTGCCCATGTTCTCTTCCTTCCACCCTACTCGCCGGACCTCAATCCCATTGAACTGCTCTGGAACAAGCTCAAGGAGCTGCTCAAGGGCATGGGCGCACGTACCCTACAGGCGCTCGATGACGCCATTGCCAGAGCCATGGACCTCATCACGCATGAGGATATCGCCGGCTGGTTTCGGCACTGCGGGTATGAGATATAGGAACATTCAACTGAAATCCGTTATGATACCCGTTCGGCGCGAGCACGGCGCTATGGGATTTGTAATGGGACAGCCCCGCCTCCACATGCGGACCCACCCAGAATCCCTCGGGAGCGCGGCCCGAGAGGTAGAAGTGCACGCCCGGCTCGACGCGCACGTTCCAGTTCAGGGAGGGCTCGAGCTCGATGGCCGCCCCCAGCACACGGGGATCGAAGGAGCGCAGGCCGCCAGTCGCCGACGCCGCGAGGGCCACATGCGAGCCCACCGCGTGCTCCACGCTCACCCCCGAACCCAATGACTGCAGTGTGAGCAGGTTCAGCCCCCGGTCCGACGAGTGCACCATGAGCAAGGTGCTCCGCGAGGGCGCTTCGACCTCGGCTTCGACCTCGGCTTCGTCCTGGGCCCATCCCGTCCCCGGCAGCAGTCCCATTCCCACACTCGCGGTCACGACCCCCCAGCGCATCCACGTCCGCATCATCGTCTGTTTCCTTCCAAGTTCCGGCCCTGTACCGCACGGAAGGAATTGCAGCGCGCGTGCCACGCGTCGGCCCCGAGGGAGACGGAGCCGAGCAACACCCCGCGTGTGACAGATTGATCCGCTCCGTCCGGGAGACCATGAGACAATCTGTCTTCAGCCCTGAATGACCGCGTCTTCTTCATCGCGGGCCACGGGGACCAGACCTACGCCTTGTGGGTCGTGTACCTGCGGCATCAGCGGCCATGCCCGGATGAATCCCTCATCACGGGCGCCAGCCGCACGTACACCATGCCGCCCAGGGGCGTCCGGCCCCCGTAGAGGGCGGCGAGGTCCTCGGGGACGAGGTTCAGCGCGCCGCGCACGCCCACGCCCGCCTTCACGGGGCCCCAGGGATTGAATTGGTAGAGATAGCCGAGCGCCAGGACGCCCACGTCGAAGGCCTCGTGCTCCAGGAGGCCGGGCAACGCCAGGTCATGCCCCGTCTTGCGCACGTACTCCACCCGGCCGAAGACGGCGTGGTGGCCGTCCAGGTCCACGTTGCTCTCCAGGAGCGCGGAGTTCGTGGGGGGCTCGTCGCCCTCCACGTTCCGTCCGAAGACGGCCGTGGTGGCCCAGAAGCCGTGCGCGCCCACCGGCGCGTGGTACATGGCCGACGCGGTGAAGCGGTGCACCGGCACACCTGGATGGAGCGCCTCGGGGCTCGGCAGGTAGCCGTAGGACACCTGGGTGCTCACGCGCGACGTGGGGTTGACGGACAGGCGCGCGGAGAAGGAGTCGGGCAGCCGCAGGTCCAGGTCGTAGCGGAACTCGTCGGGCTCGCGGCCGTTGAACGCGGAGACCTCCACTCTGGCCAGGGGGGTGACGAGGCCCGCCGTGACCACGCCAAAGGAGATGTGGGTCGAGTCCTGCCAGTGGTGGCCCAGGACGGCGAGCGGATCGAAGCGGGCGGAGGCGCGGTGCGGGAAGGCCACGGGCCCCAGCGCCGGCTCGCCCGCGGGGGCCACGTAGAGCATCAGGCCCCAGGTGTCCGAGAAGTAGTGGGTGTAGGACGCGGCCAGCTCCATGAAGAGATCATGCGGGTGCTGACGGTCATGCAGCGGCTCACCCCGGTAGGACTCGCCGGACTGGAGCAGGAGCGGGTAGCCGCCGTTGGCCCCGGCGGTGAGGGGATCAGGGCTGAGCATCACGCTGAGGACGAGCTGCCCCGAGGGCAACTCCCGGTTGGCCATGAGCATCAACCAGCCGAGCGCCTCCGGAGCGCTCGCGCCCCGGGTCCGCCCTGCACGTCGTAGCCGCCAAAGAGCAGGCCCTGGAACATGAGACCCCACCCCGCCACCCGCGCGTGAATCATGGAAGGAGGGAAGCGGTCCGGCTGCCACGACGTGCCCGAGCCCCGGCGCATCAGGGGAATGTCCCGGAGGGAGCGGACCTCGGAGTCGTCGGAGCCCATGCCCATGTTCCTCATGGAGGACTCGTGGGCGTGCGCATCATGCGCCGGGGTGTCGGGCGGAGACATGTCACCGTGCTCGTGCCCGGACATCGACTCTTGGGCTCGAGCGAACGCAGACAGGAGCAGACAGAGAGCAAGAAGCGGAGCGCGCATGTCCCGGCACTGTTCCGGTAATTCGCCCCACAGCTCAAGGGATGACCTCGGGCTCCTGCGCGCTCCTGGACAGAAGGTCACCCCACCGAGGGTGGATGTGTATGGAACACACCGGGGCCACGGGCAAACTCTCTCGGCTGCCTACTTCTTCCCCGGGTCGTTGGGTCTCTTCTTCGCCAGCTCGTCGGGCAGTGGGGTTTGAAGGAATCTAAACCTTGCCCACCTCGCTGGGGGATGACTTGGAATCCCTGGCCAGCGATTCTGACAAGTTCGCCATCCCGGGGCGTGGCACTGGCGAGCCACGCATCCGCTTCTTCTCTCGTTGCGAACGTCTGGGAAACGGTCACGTACTCGGCGGCGGGGGTGTAGAACTTGCGAAAGAACTCGCGGTAATCTTCCAGCTTCTGGTTTTCACGGACGTAAAACAGCGCCACGGCAGCAACGCGGATCGCCTCGTCTTCAGGCGAGCCCTCTGGGTATTTCTCGTTGATGGTGCGCAGTGTGTTCAATATGGAGTCAACGTCGAATTTTGAATTATATTTCATCGGCATATTCAGTCAGGAGGCAGCAGCGGCGACAGGAACCAGGACCAACCATCCAAGTGTGAGTGTTTCCTGCGTAACTGCGGGTTGGCCGATCTGGCCCGCAGACTCAGTTGCACGCCAAGTATAACGAATGGGCCCGCATACATCGCCTCCCCCTTTTTTGGCTGTCTGGTGGAGCACATTCCAGCAGCAGCCAATGCTCGGATCTGTCATCGACACGGCACCGAGCACACTAGCACCTCGGGCGCGCAGAGAGACAAGGCGTCTCTCTCAGCCCTGCTCGTCCCGCCGCGAGCGGGGAAGCGAGAACCCGAAAGTGCTTCCCCGGCCCACTTCGCTTGTCAATCCCAGCTCACCCCCGTGCGCCTGGACGATCTCCTGGGCGATGGAGAGGCCCAGTCCCGCGCTGCCCGTGCCGGCACCCGGTACCCGATAGAACTTCTCGAAGACCCGCGCCTGGTGCTCCGGGGCGATGCCCTCGCCCGTGTCCGCCACCTCGAAGCGGATGCGCGCCTCGCCGTCCCGCAGCGCCCGCACCACCACCTCGCCCTCGCGCGGCGTGTGCCTCACCGCGTTGGCCACCGGTTGGAGAGCACCAATTGCAGCCGCTCGGGATCCGCCTCCACCCGCGTGTCCTCCACCTCCAGCTCCAGCGCTTCCCGCAGGCGCACGCCCTTCTCCTCCGCCGCCATCCGATGCGGGGCGAGCGCTGCCTCCAACACCTCGCGCGTGGACACGGGCCGCAATTCCAAGACTTCCCGGCCCGATTGCAGCTTGGACAAATCCAACAGGTCGTCCACGATGCCCTGCAATCGCTCGCAGTCCTCGCGCGCCGCGTGGAGCAGATCCGCCTGCTTCTCCGTGATGGGGCCCGCCGCCTCCTCCACGCACAGGTGGATGGCCATGCGCAGCGACGTGAGCGGCGTGCGGAACTCGTGTGCCACCGTGGCCACCAGGTCGTTCTTCAGCTCGTCGAAGCGCCGCAGCCGCGTCACGTCCTGGAGGATGACCGTCGCGCCCACCACGCCACCGCCCTCGCCATACACCGGACTGCCCCGCGGCAGGAGCCAGCGCGCCCCCTCGGGCGCCTCCAGCCGCACCGCCTCCTCGTAGCCGGTGGGCAGGTACGCCCCCTTGCCGCCCAGCACGTGCGCGCGCACCCGCTCGAGCACCTCGCGCACCTCGGGCGCCACCTGACCCAGCGTCCCGCTCCCCTCCATGGACAGACGCAGCGCCTCCTCCGCCGCGCGGTTGACGTTGAGCACACCCTCCACCCCAAACACCACCACCAGGTCCGGCAGGCTGTCGATCGCCGCCTGGGCCGCGGCCTGCGCCTGGAGCAACTCCCCCAGGGAGCTGCGCTGGTAGCGCTGGAGCGCCTCGGCCATGGCGTTGAAGTCCCGCGCGAGCCCGGCGATCTCATCCCCGCCCTCCACCACCGCGCGCGTGCCCAGGTCTCCCTCGCCCAGCCGCCGCACCGCCCCCGACAACACCCCCACCGGCCGCAGCGCCCGCTGCGTGAGCGAAGCCGAGGCCAACAGCCCTCCCGCGAGCGCGCCCACCACCGCCAGCCCCATGAGCACGTTCACCCGCTGGCTCTGCCGCTGCTGGGCCTCGCTCTTGCGCACCATGGCGTCCTGGTTGAGCACGAGGATGGCCCGCGCCGCCTCCCTCGCCTCCTGGAAGCCCGGCGCGAGCGCCTCGAAATACACCCCGCGCGCCTCACCGGGCTCCAGACCGAGGAAGCGCTCGTATTGGCTCCGGTAGCCCGTCCAGGCCTCGCCCAGCCGGCGCGTGGCCTCGGCCTCACCCGGCTCGGTGATGTTGCCCTCCTGGATGCGCAGCGTCGTCTCGAGCGGCGCCCGGTGGGCCGCCACCTGCTCCAGGCCCCGTTGCCGCTCGCCCGCCACGACGAAGAGCGCCGCGCTGTCCAGCCGCTCCAGGTGCTCGATGATGTCCTGCATGGCCAGCACGCTGCGGTAGTTGTCCGCGAGGATGTCCTGGCCGGCGCGCCCCAGCTCGCGCAGCGTCTTCACGGCCACCACGCCCACCAGCAACAGGGCGAGCGCCAGGGGCATCTGGGCCAGCAGCAGCTTGTGACGCAAGATCATGGCCGCCGCTCCTCGCGAGGAGGGTGGAAGGACACCACGTGGATGTCGATGCCTTCCCCCTCTCGCAGCAGCCGCACGTCCGAGGCGAGCCCCAGCATGCGCCGCCACCAGGGCTGGCGCGAGCGGCCCACGATGATGTGCCCCACCCCGTGCGAGCGCGCGAAGTCCAGCAGCGCCCCCACGGGGTCCTCCGACTTGAGCCGCACCACCTCCGCGCCCAGCTCCCGCGCCAGCTCGATGTTCGTCAGCAGGTGGCGCTGGGCCTCGGCGTCGATGAGGTGCGGGGCCTCGCGCGGCGTCTCCACGTACACGACGAACCAGTCCGTGTTCAGCCGCCCCGCCATGCGCGAACCCCGGCGCAGCAGCGTGGCCGCGTGCGGCGGATTGCTGCTGAGCGCCACCATCAACCGGCCCCAGCCCCCGGGCTTCGGCGAGTCCTCCCCCGCGCGCGTCCGCGTGCCCGTGGCCCGGTCCAGGCTCTCGGCCACCTCGCGCAGCGCCAGCTCGCGCAGCGTGGACAGGTTGTCCTGGCGGAAGAAGCTCTCCAACGCCCCCGGCACCTTGTCCGCCGCGTAGATCTTCCCCGCCCGGAGCCGCTCGTGCAGGTCCTCCACCGCCAGGTCCAGGTTCACCACCTGGTCCGCGCTCTTGAGGAAGCTGTCCGGGATCGTCTCGCGCACGCGCACGCCGATGTTGCGCTCGAGCAGATCATTGAGGCTCTCCAGGTGCTGCACGTTGAAGGCGCCGATGACGTTGATGCCCGCGGCGAGCAGCTCCTCCACGTCCTGGTAGCGCTTGCGGTGGCGGCACGGGGGCGCGTTGGAGTGCGCCAGCTCGTCCACCACCACCACCTGGGGCTTGCGCGCGAGCACCCGATCCAGATCCATCTCCTCCACGGACACGTCGCGGTAGGTGAAGACGGCGCGGGGCACCACCTCCAGCCCCTCGATGAGCGCCTGGGTCTCGGCGCGGCCGTGCGTCTCGACGAAGCCGAGCACCACGTCCACGCCCCGCTGGCGCAGGGCATGGGCCTCCTCGAGCATGCGGTACGTCTTGCCCACGCCGGCGGCGAAGCCGATGTACAGCTTCAGCCGCCCGCGCCGGCCGCGCTCGACCAGCTCCAGGAAATCTTCCGCGCGCCCTCGGGCCATCAAGACCCTCCGGCCAACGTAGCCGTCCCCAGACGGCGATCCAACGCCAGATTGAGCAGGAGCACGTTCACCCGGGGCTCGCCGAGCACGCCCAGCGTCCGCTCCTCGACGAGCGAGTCCACCACGGCCTGGACGCGCTCCGGCTCCACGCGGCGCGCCCTCGCCACCCGGGGCACCTGCCAGCGCACGGCCTCGGGTGACAGGTGGGGATCCAACCCCGAGCCAGACGCCGTGACGAGCTCGGTGGGCACCGGCCCCGGGGCCTCGGGGTTGTCCTGGCGCAGGCGCTCGGCGTCGGCCGCGACGCGCTCACGCAGCTTGAGGAGGTGGGCCCCAGGTTGCTGCCCGAGGAGGCGGAGGCGTCGTAGCCGGCGCCCGCCGCGGAGGGACGAGGCTGGAAGTAGCCCGCGCGGGAGAAGCCCTGGGCGAGCAGGGCACTGCCCACCACCGGCCGAGATCGTCGGTGACGAGCGAGCCCTGGGCCTCATGGGCGAAGAGCACCTGGGACAGGCCGGTGACGGCCAGGGGGTAGAGCAGCCCGGTGAGGGCGAAGGTGACGAGCGTGGCGCGCAGGCCGCACAGCAGGGTGGAGAACATGGAGAGAGTCCTTTCTCAGGCGAGGCCCACGGCGGTGAGCACCACGTCGATGGCCTTGATACCGATGAAGGGCACGAGCACGCCGCCCACGCCGTAGAGCAGCAGGCTGCGGCGCAGGAGCGCGGCGGCGCCCAGGGGGCGGTAGCGCACGCCCCGGAGCGCGAGCGGGATGAGGGCGATGATGATGAGGGCGTTGAAGATGACGGCCGAGAGGATGGCGCTGTAGGGCGACGTGAGGCCCATGATGTTGAGCGGACGCATCTCCGGGAAGACGCCGAGGAAGAGCGCGGGGAGGATGGCGAAGTACTTGGCCACGTCGTTGGCGATGGAGAAGGTGGTGAGCGTGCCGCGCGTCATGAGCAGCTGCTTGCCCACCTCCACCACCTCCAGGAGCTTGGTGGGGTTGGAGTCCAGGTCCACCATGTTGCCGGCCTCCTTGGCGGCCTGGGTGCCGGTGTTCATCGCCACGCCCACGTCGGCCTGGGCGAGCGCGGGCGCGTCGTTGGTGCCATCGCCCGTCATCGCCACGAGCTTGCCCTTGGCCTGCTCGGCGCGGATGAGGGCGAGCTTCGCCTCGGGAGTAGCCTCGGCGAGGAAGTCATCCACCCCGGCCTCGCGGGCGATGGCCCCCGCCGTGCGCGGGTTGTCGCCAGTAATCATCACCGTGCGGATGCCCATGGCGCGGAAGCGCTCGAAGCGCTCCTTGATGCCGCCCTTCACCACGTCCTTGAGGTGGATGAGGCCCAGCACCCGCGCCCCATCCGCCACCGCCAGGGGCGTGCCACCCGCGTCGCCAATGCGCGCCGCCGTCTCGCGCAGCTCGGGCGGCACGGTGGCGCCCTGGGACTCCACGTACCGGATGACGGCGTCCACCGCGCCCTTGCGGATGGCGCGCGGGTGAGGATCCACGAGGTCGCACCCGCTCATGCGCGTCTGGGCGGAGAACGCCACGAAGGTGGCCTGGTGCGCCTGGAGTTCGCGGGGACGCATCTTGTAGGTGTCCTTCACCAGCACGACGATGGAGCGGCCCTCGGGCGTCTCGTCCGCGAGGCTCGCGAGCTGCGAGGCCTCGGCGAGGTCCTCCATGCGCACGCCCGACAGGGGGAGCAGCTCCGTGGCCATGCGGTTGCCCAGGGTGATGGTGCCCGTCTTGTCGAGCAGCAGCGTGTCCACGTCCCCCGCCGCCTCCACCGCCCGACCGCTCATGGCGAGCACGTTCTTGCGCAGGAGCCGATCCATGCCCGCGATGCCGATGGCCGACAGCAGGCCGCCGATCGTCGTGGGAATGAGACACACGAGCAGCGCCACCACCGCCGTGCCCGACAGCCTCACCCCCGAGTAGAGCGCGAGCGGCACCAACGTCACGCACGCGAGCAGGAAGACGACGGTGAGCCCCACCAGGAGGATGTGCAGGGCGATCTCATTGGGCGTCTTCTGCCGCGCCGCGCCCTCCACCAGGCCGATCATCCGGTCCAGGAAGGACTCGCCTGGGTTCGCGGTGATGCGCACCACGATGCGGTCGGAGAGCACCTTGGTGCCGCCCGTCACGGACGAGCGGTCCCCACCGGACTCGCGGATGACGGGGGCGGACTCGCCGGTGATGGCGGACTCGTCCACGCTGGCGATGCCCTCCACCACCTCGCCATCGCCGGGGATGAGGTCTCCGCCTCGCACACCACGCGGTCGTCCTTGCGCAGGTCCGGCGCGGACACCCGCTCCTCACGTCCGTCCACGAGCCGCCGCGCGGGCGTGTCCCGGCGCATCTTGCGCAGGGCTCCCGCCTGGGCCTTGCCCCGGCCCTCGGCCACGGCCTCGGCGAAGTTGGCGAAGAGCACGGTGAACCACAGCCAGAGCGTCACCCCCACGGTGAACCACGCGGGCGTGGCATCGGGCCCCGGGGCCACGAGGTCCTTCACCACCAGCACCGTGGTGAGCACACTGCCCGCCCACACCACGAACATCACGGGATTGCGAGCCACGTCCCGGGGTGAAGCTTGCGCAGGCTGTCCAGACTGGCCTGCTTGAGGAGCGCCGGTTCGAGAAGCGAGGACATGTCAGAACGCCTTTCCTGCCCCGGCGAGGAAGTGCTCGACGAGGGGCCCGAGGAGAGAGCGGGGAAGAAGGTGAGCGCGCCCACGATGACGACGACGCTCACCAGGAGCCCCGTGAAGAGTCCGCCGTGGGTGGGGAAGGTGCCGGGGCCCGCCGCCACGACCTTCTTGCCCACCATGCCGCCCGCGAGCGCCAGCACCGGGACGATCATCAGGAAGCGTCCGGCGAGCATGGACAGGCCCAGGCTCACGTTCCAGAAGGGCGTGTTGGCGTTGAGGCCGGCGAAGGCACTGCCGTTGTTGGCCGTGCCGCTGGTGAAGGCATACAGCAGCTCGGACAGGCCATGGGGCCCGGCGTTGTTGAGCGAGGACACGCCCTGGGGCAGCACCGCCGCCACCGCGCTCGAGGAGAGGATGACGAGCGGGAAGATGAGCACGTACAACATGGCGAGCTTCATCTCGCGCGCCTCTATTTTCTTGCCGAGGTACTCGGGGTGCGGCCCACCATGAGGCCGGCGATGAAGACGGCGAGCACCACCATGACGAGGATGCCGTAGAGGCCCGCGCCCACGCCGCCGAAGATGACCTCGCCCAGCTGCATGTTCACCAGGGGCACCAGGCCCCCGAGCGGCATGAAGCTGTCATGCATGGCGTTGACGGCGCCGCACGAGGCATCCGTGGTGACGGTGGCGAAGAGGGCCGAGGCGGCGACGCCGAAGCGCACCTCCTTGCCCTCGAGGTTGCCGGCGGGAGCCACCTGGGCGGCGGCCACGGCGGGGTTGGACGCGGACTCGGCGGCGTAGGACACGGTCACGCCCACGAGGAACAACAGGCTCATCGCCGTGAGGAGCGCCCAACCCTGGCGCGTGTCCCCGGCCATCCGGCCATAGGTGTACGTGAGGCCCGCGGGGAGGAGGAAGATGGAAAGCATCTGCACCAGGTTGGTGAGCGGCGTGGGGTTCTCGAAGGGGTGGGCGCTGTTGGCGTTGAAGAAGCCGCCGCCATTGGTGCCGAGCATCTTGATGGCCTCCTGCGAGGCCACCGGCCCAAGCGCCAGCGTCTGCTTCACGCCCTCCAGCGTCGTCAGCTCGCGCGAGGCGGCGAACGTCTGCGGCACGCCCTCGGCCACGAGGAAGAGCGCGTAGACGAGGCACAGCGGCAGGAACACGTAGAGCAGGCCGCGCACCAGATCGACCCAGAAGTTGCCCAGCGTCTTGGAGCCCTCGGGACCGGGCCGCCGGGTGAAGCCCCGGGCGAGCGCCAGTGCCACGCCGAGGCCCGCCGCCGCGGACGTGAAGTTGTGCGTGGCGAGCCCCAGCATCTGACTGAGGTAGCTCAGCGTGGACTCGCCCGCGTAGGACTGCCAGTTGGTGTTGGTGGTGAAGCTCGCCGCCGTGTTGAAGGCGAGCTCCGGCCCCACCGCCGGCAGGCCCTGGGGATTGAGCGGCAGCACGTGTTGCAGGCGCAGCACCGCGTAGGTGGCGAGCATGCCCACGAGGCTGAAGGCCAGGAGCGCCAGCGTGTACTGCCCCCACGTCTGCTCGCGCGCCGGGGAAGCGCCACACAGCCGCAACAACAGACGCTCCACGGGGCCGAGCAGCCGGGGCAGGGGTTGCACGGGTCCCTCGAAGACCCGGAAGAGGTAGGCACCCACGGGCCGCGTCAACACGAGCACCGGGGCGAGGAAGAGGAGGATTTGCGACCAACCGATGAGACTCATGGCTGTCTTTCCTAGAAACGCTCGGGCCGCAGCAGGGCGTAGACGAGATAGACGGTGAGCAGCACCGCGAGCACGGCACCAGCGACGTAATCGAAGGTCATGGAGAAGGTCTGCCTTTCACAGACGCTCGCAGCCGAGGGCGTAGGCCCCCGCGAGCACGAAGAAACCAATGGTCACCAGCAGGAGGACGGCATCCATGGACGGCTCCTAGAAGCAGGCGGTGGCTCCGGCCACCACGAGGGTCTGGGTGGGACGAGCAGGGGGAGTGCTTGCGTCGGGAGTCGCGGGGCCACCAAACACCTCCGCGCTGGAACGGTCGTGCCGCGCCTCCAGCTTGAGGACGAGGTGCTCCACGGGCCGCACCTCGAGGGTGAGGGTGCCCTCCACGAGCCGCTGGACGGTGCCACTGATGAGGCCGCCCCGGTCATCGAAGAGCTCGGCGCGAGCGGCCACCGCCACGGGCCCGGCCACCTGGAAGCGGCCGTTGAGCGCGGCGGCGTACCAGACGGCGGCGGACTGGCCCGGGCGCCGCTGGGTGCCCACGTCCGCGCTGGCCGCGAGGCTCAGTGCCTCCGTCACCCGCCGGTGGCCACCAGGTCGCCGAAGAGCCGGAGGCCCTCGTCACCCCCCGAGCCCTCCTCGCCGATGAAGGTGTTGAAGGAGGCCGACAGCCGCTCGCCCGCGTAGGCCACCTGCGTGCCCAGGGCCTTGCCGCGGTTGTTCTCGCCAATGGTCTGCCAGCCATTGAGGACATGGAGCTGCGCGCTCCACTCCTTCGAGAACGTCCACGTGCCCTTGAGCCCCGCCCGGTAGTAGGGCGACAGCTCGCCCATCCACGAGCGGGTGTACGTCCAATTCATGTGCGAGGGCAGCACCTCCAGGCCGATGTGGCTCGGGTAGATGCCCGCCTCCAGCGCGAGGGGCCCGTGCACATAGGACACGGACGCCTGCTGGAGCAGCCGCCACACCTCGGGGCCGATGCCGGGGGCCTTGGGCTCGGCGGCATGCACCACGTCCACCGCGGTGCCCAGGCCCACGAGGACATGGAAGCCCACGGGCGCGGGCTCCAGGCTCACCCCCAGACTGGCCAGATTGAGCGTGAAGGCGTTGTCGCGCAGGGCGGTGGTGCCCGTGCCGGGAAGGAAGTTGGCGCCGCTGGCCGGGCGGTGGAGGTTGTAGCCGTAATAGACGTCCGCCCCGCCCTCCACCTTCAGGCGTGAGGCGAGGGACTCGGCGGGCGACTGACCGAGTAGCAGGGACGACAACAGGGGCGCGAGGCAGGGAGGAGCCATGGTGTGCCCCTTCCCAAGAGCACGCGCCGTGCCCGATGCCTCGCCCCCTCCCTCTCGTGATTTCGCGGACTTGGACGAAGGCTCACCGCTCCCGGGTTGCACCTTGCACGATGGGCCCCTCGCGGGCCGTGCGCCCTACACGCCCGAGGCTGTCCTCGCGAGCAAGAAACCCCCTCTTCGAAAATCCATGTGCCTCAATAGGCGCTCCACAGTGTGGGGTCTCAAGCAGTTACTCAGTTGCTCGTTCCGCAGAGTGCTTTCCTTGCGCTTCGCTGCACCCGCTGATTCGATGTCGCAAGGGAGTCCAGTACGTGCTTCCCGATCCGGGCTCAGCTGTTCTGGAAGTGCCACAATCTCCGCGACATGCCCACTTGATACGACAAGGACACGTGACTCTTGAGCACAACAAATGCCCCTGGACCACGTTTCACGGATCCTCATGTTTCATCGGACCGGCCAATCAACTCTCTTGCAGCAGACCGGTACGGGCTTCAGCGCGACTTCGTCCCGCGCCTCGCACGCATCGCATTGGAGTGGCCCTCCAAAGAGGGACTGGTCATTGGACTCTATGGAGCTTGGGGCATCGGAAAAACATCCATCCTGAACATGTTTCGCGACCACGTGAACCAGAATCAGGAGCGGTATCAAAATATCCTCATCGCAGCCTTCAATCCTTGGTTCTACGAAGACACCGGTGCGCTCGTCACCTCCTTCTTCGCTACCATCGCAGCGGAACTCGGCAAGGACAAGAAACCATGGGGGCAAGCCGCAACAGCACTCAAAGCCATGGGCGCATTCTTGACAGTAGCATCCAAGGGCATTTCCCTCTTCGGTCTTGGAGTCGATGCAACAGTCATGAAGGAGGCCATCACCACAGGCGGACTAATCTTCAAGCAAACAGGGGAATTATCCAATAGCCTCTCTGGTCTTGCCGAACTCGCGGATGGCGGCCACAAGAAGTTCGAACAACATCGGAGTACAGTAGAGGAGGCGCTCAGCCGCCTGGGTGAAAATGGAGGACGAGTCATCGTACTGATCGACGATGTCGACCGCCTCAACAAGACGGAGTTGCTCAGTTTGTTACGCCTTGTTCGCACAGTCGCGGACTTGCCTTTCATTACTTTAGTCGTCGCAATGGACGACGAGCGCATCCGTGAAGTATTGAAGGGCGCTGTTTCCGAAGGTTACGGCCAGGGATACCTTGACAAAATCGTACAGGTTCCCATGCATGTTCCCTTGCCGGATCGAAAGGCAATGGCCGATGAATTGCTCTTTCAACTCAAGGCGACGTTCGAAGCAAGAGGGCTCCGACTCCCAAGCGAACTCGTTCCCAATGACTATTCCGAGCATCTCAACTCACAAGAGGCCAACGTCCTTGCGTCCCTCGTCAACACACCTCGGGACCTAGCGAGATACATCAATGGGATGCGCATGCTGCTCCTAGCTGGAGAAGACCCCGATATCCATCCGATGGACGCGGCCCTGATCGAGGCGCTTCACATTTTCCACCCAGACATCTACGACCGCGTCCGTCGCCACAAACAGTTCCTAACCGTTTCGCCCACGATCAGGTCTGAATTTCAGATCGCAGCCAATCATCGACGCGAACAATTGAAGAACGAACGTTCCGCTGAACTCGACTTGATCGTGCGTGGAGGCAAGGTCTCTCTCGATAAGAGGGCCGAGGATACCATTCGGTCCTTGCTCGGTCTTCTATTTGGCGAACTCGTAGAGCCAGATTCAGCTCGAGATCGTCTTGAGGACGCGGCATTCCGGAGGATCCGCAGCCCGGGTTATTTCGACAACTACTTCCGCTATGCACCTGCGAGTGGCGCAATCATGCGCAGAGAAATGGACGCTTTCTTCAAGCAGCTTCAAGAGCATGCCCAGAATGAAAATGCAGATGAAATCGCCGCATCTCTGACTGGATTCCTAATGGGTCGAGAAGAACCGACCAGAGAGCAGATAGTCCAGGACCTCGCGCATCGCTTGCGGGCCATCACCCCCAAACAAATAGAGTATATTTGCGCTGGAGTTTTATCAACAACTGGACGACTCCCCCCTGAACTCATATGCCATCTCCTGGGCATACTGCTCACCGCGACAACGACTTTTCGGTTTGAGGTCTTCGAAAATGATGGCGCATGGAGTTCGGAAGTAGTCAGAACGCTGCCGTCCAAAATCCTCCAGGCCGCAATTAGTTCGCAACTCTCCGTCGTTCATTTACGCAGAGTGCTGAAGGCATCACATCCTTCGTGGGTCAGCAAGGAGCAATTTCATGAGCTTTTCGCCATGTGGCTCATGCGTGTTGATAAGGAAATAAGAGAGAAGGATCCGTTCGGAGATCCTCATTCAGAAGGAGAGATCATCTTCTTTTCCGCTGTGCTGGAAATAATCAAAGAACTTGGCCAGCTTCTCCTGTATCGGCAGAGGACTTCCGCGCACACCTCATTCGTTATGTAATACGGCGCCCTCAGCGGTTGCCGTTAGCGCTCTGCCTGGCTGCGAGTGGAAGCAGAGACAGTCCGTTCCTGTTGGGACCTAACAATTCGCGGGAAGAGGCCATAAGCTCTCTGAGGAGTTCGATTGGAGACTATGAGTCACTACGGCCTGCCTACGAAATGTTTCGCCAGGGGATGTACGAGGCCGGCCCTTTTGGTCAGCTCATAGATGATTTTGGTGAGCTGCTCTAATTTGGAGCAGGCCCGCGCAAAGGGTTACCACGAGCGTTTGAATCATCTGATTGAGCACACCATGGCGTGCTCCCCAGAGAAGCACGCGCCATCCCCAATGTCCGCGCACGATCCCTCGTGATGTCAGGGGCCTGAACGAGGGCTCACCGCCCGCTGATTGAACCTTGCACGATGGGCCCCATGAGAGCCATGCCCCTGAGGCCGAGGATAAGCCGAGGGCCCCTCGGCTGTCGCTCAGGTGCTGGTCGCGCGGAGTGCGGCCTGGGCGCTTCGCAGCATCTGCTGGTTCAATGGCTCGAGGAGGTCCATGATCTGCTTCACGATGTGTGGCTCGGCGGTCTTGGGAGTACCCGAATCGAAGGGAGGCTGGGGATCGTACTCCAGCATGAGCTGCGTGCTCTTCGCGGCATCCTCCCCGAGAAGTTGCGCCAGGAGCACCAACCCGAAATCGCTCCCCGCCGTCACCCCTCCGCCGGAGATCCGGTTACGGTCGACCACGACGCGCGACTGGATCGCTTCCGCTCCAAACATGGGAAGCAGCTCGTGCACGGCCCAATGCGACGTGGACTTGTACCCCCGGAGCAGACCCGCCGCCCCCAGGAGGAGAGACCCCGAGCACACGGACGTCACGTATCGGGCCCGCGCCGCCCGGTTCGCGAGGAACCGGAGAATCTCCGGATCCTCCATGGCTTGCGCCGTGCCGAACCCACCCGGCACGAACAGGATGTCCAGGTCGTCCGGGCAGTCGGCGAAGGTCGCGGTCGACTGAGCCTCCCCCGTGTCGCTGGTGACCGTGTCGAGCGTCTTCCACACGAGGTGCGTCTTCCCATTGATGAAGCCCAACACGGCCTGGGGACCGGTCAGGTCCAGCCACGGGTAGAAATGGGGCATCCGTCAGAACAACCGGACTCCGACGGAGAACACGGTGCCGAGGCCCAGGCGGACCCACTGTCGATCCTCCTGGGTGAACGCGTACGCGCCTCGGGTGAGGGAGAGGTCGTAGAGGCCGGAGGCGAAGCGGAGCCGGGCCTCGCAGCCCACGAAGAACCGCGACGAGAGGAAGTAGTTGCCGCCCACGGCGAGGCCGAAGGCCAGACCGCGACCCCGCCCCTCGTACCGGAACTCCGGAGCGTCGCGGAGGATGCGCGCCTCCATCACGCCCCCGAGCAGGGCGCCCTGGAGATCCACCTTGCCCTGGCTCTTGCCCGGCCAGGTGAAGTGGTAGCCCAGGCGGCCGAGGACGTGGACATCTCGGGTCGAGATCCGCTCCAGGGCCAGGACGCCGGAGAGCGAGCACGCGAGCAGGCATTGCCGGAGGCCGAGCTGCGCGCCCACGGAGAGAGTCCCGGGGCCGAGCCCGACCACGCCGACTTCCGTGCTGGCACCGGCCTCGAAGGAGGGAGGGATGAACGAGAGTCCCCCTTCGGCGTGCACATCGAGCTGCCCCGGACGCATCAACCAGGACGGCGGCTGGGCCAGGACGCTCGGGTGAAACACATCCAACGGAGCCCCCTTTCGGAAGACGTGCGCATCGAGCTGCCCCGAACGCATCAACCAGGACGGCTGCTGGGCCAGGGCGCTCGGGGGAGCCACCGCCAGACAAAGCAGCAGCAGGCCGCGCACGGGGGGAAGACAGGGAAGTGTCATGACGGGGTCCTCGCCCATGAGCACGGGGCTGGACAAGCCGGAAGCCGTTCAGGATGTTCGCCGTTCGATTTCACACGTGCCGCCCCGGGGGCCCGAGACACCATGCATCTGCCCACGTTGGAAACGAAGAGGCTGCGGATCCGCCCGCTGCGGATGGAGGACCTGAACGACTGCCATCGGCTCTACGTCGACATCGACTGGGCGGACAAGGCGGTGAGCGAGGACGAGAACTTGAAGCGGCGCCGCGAGTGGCTGGAGTGGACCGTGCGCAACTACGAGCAGCTCGCGCGGCTGTACCAGCCCCCCTATGGAGAGCGCGCGGTCGAGCTCGAGGAGAGTGGCCAGTTCGTGGGACTGGTGGGACTCGTGCCGTTGCTGGCCCCCTTCGGCCAGTTGCCCTCGTTTGGGAGAGTGGAAGGCGCGCGCTTCTCCGCGGAGGTCGGGCTCTTCTGGGCAACGGCACCGGCCTGGCAGAGGCGGGGCTACGCCACGGAAGCGGCTCGCGCGCTGGTGGCCCATGCCTTCGACCACTTGAAGCTGGGCCGGATCCTGGCGGGGACCCAGCGGGACAACACCGCCTCGCTCGACGTGATGCGCCGGCTGGGGATGCGCATCGAGGAGAATCCGTTCCCCGAGCCCCCCTGGTTCGAGGTCACCGGCATCCTGGAAGCGGCTTCCTGGTAGGGTCGCGGGCGCAGCCGTCCCCTCTGAGGAGAGAGTTCCCATGTCCGACCTGAATGCCCGGTTCCAGGAAGCGCAAGTCCAGGTGAAGACGCTGACGAAGCGTCCCGACAACGACACCCTGCTCCAGCTCTATTCGCTCTTCAAGCAGGCCACGGAGGGCGAGGTGAAGGGGTCACGTCCGGGGATGATGGATTTCACCGGCCGCGCCAAGTACGACGCCTGGGCCAAGCTCAAGGGCACCGCGCCCGACACGGCGAAGCAGCGCTACGTGGAGTTGGTGAATCGCCTGTTGGGGAAGTGAGGCGCCACCAGGGACGAACGTCGCACATGAAGAGAACGGCGCTTATCCCTGGTTGAATGGTGATGATGAGTCGCGGCCCAGTCGCGCAACATCCGTATGGCCATAGGGGAGCAGCGAACCATCTCGTGATTCGGATGGTCGCGTAGCCCAGCATCTGCACATCAGCCAGCAGCGCTAGAGTCCAACCGGGTGTGTGAGTCGTGCGGAGTGCGCCATCTGCTAGGGTGGACCTTGGAGGTATCTACCCTGGCCCAACGTTTCGCGTTGCTATCACTCGTGCTCCTCTTGATGGGAGCCACAGCGGCAGCTCAGTCCCAGCCCCTGGCCCGCGAGAGCCAGGAACGGCGCGTCACCCTGCTCGGCACCCCGGACGAGCCGGGCCTGGAAGTGAGCGTGGCCGCTGGTGTCACCACCTACCTGCGCTTCGACGCCGCCCTGGACAAGGCCGCGGTGGAGGTCGAGGAACGAACTGTCCGCTTCAAATGGGTAGAGGTGGGGGACACCCTCATCGGCCTGGAACCCTCGATGGATTTGGGGGCCGAGGAGAAACTGGTGGTGCGCGTGCGCTACCGGGACGGCACCTCGCCCGCGAGGGCCACGCTCGCGCTGGTGACGCGCCCCGGAGTGGTGGACAAGGAGGTGGAGGTGGTGCGCCGCCCCCGCACGCTCGAGGCGTTGGAGGCCGCGCTGGCGGAGAGCCAGGCGGAGCTCGCGGCACTCAAGGCACAGTCCGGAGCGAGTGGGCTCGCCGGGCTCGTCTTCTCGGGACAACTCGACCGTCAAGGCGTTCGGACCCAGCGCCTTGAGCCTATTCACACCAGTACTTGGAGCGGGTTGAAGTACGCAGGAGGCGATGGCTACCGCGCCAGCCGCTGGGCGCTCGCCATCGTCCGCGTGCGCAACCTGCCGGGGCAGCAGTCCTGGTCGCCGGCTCCGCGCTCCTCACCCGGGAGGACGGCACCCCTGTGAAGGTACGCTCCGTGACCATGGACAAGGCGCAACTCGCTCCCGGCGAGGAGGGACTCGTGGCGGTGGAGACAGAAGCGCCATTCTGGGAGGAGCAAGACTCTCTTCGTCTGGAACTCATGGACAAGAGCGGCAGCCGGCGCCTTCCCATCCCTCAAGTGAAGTTTTAGGAGCGTCCGTTCATGACGACGCATGCACTGCATCCGGACCAGCTCAAGCCCGGTGACAGAGTGGGGCCCTGGCTCATCACCCAGGTGCTGGGCCGCGGCGGTTCCTCGCGCGTCTTCAAGGTGGAGCGCGACGGCCAGCCGTACAGCATGAAGGTGGCGCTCAGTCCCCTCCAACTCCCGGGAGGAACTGCGCGAGGAGGAGTACGTGGAGGAGAAGAGCGCCGGCGGCGGCTGGCGCGCGAAGCCGCGGCCCTCTTCACCTACGCCTCCCACCCCAACCTGCTGCGCGTGTACGGGGTGGACTTCTGGCCCAGCCCCAGCACGGGCTACCCCTTCCTCGTCACCGACTACGTGGACGGGGACACCGGCACCAGTGGCGCTGGCGCACGCCCCCTCACGCCGCTGGGCTGGTGAGCACCTTCAGCGACGTGGTGCGCACCGTGGGCGTGCTGCACGCGCGCGGCGTCTACCACCGGGACTTGAAGGCGGACAACATCCTCATCCGCCGCGCGGATGGTCGCCCATTCCTCATCGACTTCGGCACCGCGCGCCTGCCGGGCGCCCTCACCCAGACCATGGGCCTGCCCGAGGGCGTGTTGCACCTGGTGCCGCCGGAGCTGCTGGCCTATGCGCGCAGCCAGGCATGGGAGAAGGGCAAGCCCTTCCAAGGGGGCGTGAGCGCGGACCTGTACGCCCTGGGGGTGTTGCTCTACCAAGCCCTCACGGACCTGCACCCCTTTAACCCGGAGCTGCCGGACAAGGAGCTGGTGGCCGCCATCGCCACCCGTCCTCCAAAGGCCCCGCACCTGCTCAATCCCCTGGTGCCGCGCTCCCTGAGCGACATCGCCATGAAGCTGCTGGAGAAGCGGCCCGAGGATCGCTACCCCAGCACCGACGCACTGCTGCTGGCGCTGGAGAAGGCCGCCGAGAAGGAGGGGCACTCGCCCGCCTGGAGTGTGCCGCTCTTCGCCGCTGAAGACAGCTCGGCGGCGCTACAGCTCCAGGCGGCAGAAGAAATGGCGCCTTCGCCGGGGTTGCTGGAACCGGAACTCGAAAAGCCCGAAGAGGTACAGCCGCCCGGCGAGGAGTTGGGGCCGCAGCCGGAAAACCACAGCGCGGCCCAGGACGCGCGCCCGTCTTCAACCGAGGAGCAGGCACGGCGGGAACTCCCTGCGGTCACCACTCCTCCGCGCCGCACCTGGAGGCCCTGGCTCCTCCTCGGAGCAGTGGGCCTGAGCATGCTCGGTCTTGCCTTATGGCTGGTGCTCTCCACACTCGCGCCCTCGCCCGTGGCGCTGCCGCCCGGGCCTGGCCGCTCCACGAAAGGAAGTCCGCCCGTGCCCACCGCTCCCCGTTCCTCTTCCCTGAGTCTCCTCACTGCCTGGTTGTGCGCCACCACCGGGTTGGGGTGCCCCGCTGCGCAGGTGAAGCCCCCGGAGCCTACCGACTGTCCATCGGAGGTCACCAAGGCCATGTCCCAGGAGCTGAAGATCAATGAGGGAAGTGGGTTGGAGGCGGTGCTCGACATCAACCAGCCCGGCGACTTCGGGGAGCCAGGCGTCTACCAGGACGGCCCCATCATCAGCCGCATCACCCGGGAGACGGCAACCTCCCGGAGGGAACGCTGCTCCATGGCCAGCTCTGGACGGGCCCCGGCATCGACGAACTCTGGGGAAGAAAAGGCGGCCGGCCATCATGGGCCGTTTCACCCAGGCCGTGCTGCCAGATGGCCGGAAGTATCCCGTGTGCATCGTGCTGGGCGACCGGTCGGATGGGCGTATCGCCATGGAAGAGGACTCCAAGCCGGGGGCCTACATCCTCAGCCGGCTCGTGCCGGTGAGCCCCGTCCGGCGCTGGCCCTGAGCCGTCTTGCTCCCAAACGCACTCCTGACACAGTCTCATGACGAGCTGCCGCAGGACGTGCACGACGCAGCGCTACCGCCTTCCGATGAACTTCACCCGCTGGAGAGGAAGATGGCCGACGAACGTGCTTGGCGGGGTGATTGGAGGGTCCTCCTGCATGAGCGGATCCGCGAGCGCGGTTATGAATCGCTCACCGCCTTCGCCGAGGCACGCCCCACCGCCTCACTGGTGGCGCTCGCCAAGGAGCTTGGCGAAGACGACCTCAACGCCGTGCAGGTGTTCACCGCATTGTTGGCTGAAGCGGAACGAACTCATCAGCTCACCCGCCTGGTGCGAGGGCAACTCGTGCGCGAACTGTGCGAATGCCTTCCTGACGGCTGGCCGGCCGTACTGGACGACGCCAGCCGTTTCAAGGTCGCCAAGGCGATCGGCTTGTGGATTGCCTTCACTCCAGAAACCCATAAGGAGCGTGCCGGGCAGGTCAGGACAGCACTCCTCGCCACGCCGCCGCCTCCCGGTTGGTTCCCTCTTGGCCCCAACGATGCGCTGTTGTGCACCCTCCTGCCCGACGAAACAGTCTAAGCGGCTGTTGAACTGAACCGGGCAGGAACAAGAGTAGCACCTACCCAGCAGCCAGGCAGGCACTGAATATTGCTTCTAGAACTATGCAGCCCCGGACGCTCCTGTGGCAGCGCACACTCTCTAATATCCCTGAGAAACACGGAATCGCCAAGTAACCCTTTTGCCCTGATGTGGCCGCAGATCGATCTCAACAGTGAAGGACTTTTTTGCTTCGGAAAGGTCGAGAACATCGAATCTATATATGACGTCAATATAACCTCCATATTCAAGCAACAAGTCACGCTGAACGACATCATCAACGATGCGCTGCTGGAGTCTTGGTGATGTTGCATCGAAGATTGTGGAGAGATTTTTAAAGATTCCCATTCCGGCTTGGGCTTCTTGCTCATGCCCATGGAGACTCTCCTCTATGGACTGCCTAAGCCAAGCGTCGCCAGAAACCACACCAAGCTGCCCGCCTGTTTCAATTACGAAATCTCCATCTTCAACTGCTATGCTTTTCTTCCAATTCGAGCGCGGGATTTTGCTGGAAACAACGGATATTGGAGTCATCACTCCTGCTACAGTATGGCCGATAAGTATGCGCAGGAGACGCTCTATTCTGGACTCATCAAATGGCACGAACTTGTCGAGTTCTTCAGCCAAAAGGAGAACATGTTCATTCTTCCACATGAGGCTCAGCTTTTCTTGGACGACCTGATGCCCGTCTATAATTACAAGTGCATCACCCTTTGAAATCAGACCTTTGGTTTCATTGGGCCAGGGCTTTCGAAAAGGCCCTTGGGGCTCAATCCTTATTAGGAATTCATTGCCGTCCGGGGAGCGGAAGCCGATACGCCGGTCTAACAAAAACCCCCGTTCAGCGTTATCGGCCGCAGATTCCTTTGCTAGAAATTCTGATTCTGACCCGATGAAATAATCCAGCCTGATATCCAACGGCTTGGAGAGTTCCGCAATCTGATCAACAAGGCTTGCGATTACTGTCGTTCGCGCGGAGCGTATTCTAGTAAAAACCCGAGCGGACTCTGTTCGCTGATAGCGATATTCATCAGCGAGGTCTTGCAGGGTGTTGCCCTCGTCACTTGAAATCCATGTCCCATTGATGAGGCGTTCGATTACTGCTGCTATGCTTTTAGCTTCCAGGCCGGGGTTTGCGTTATCATATACCTGCTCATTGAGGTGCTTGATTAGATCACTATTCGGACCAAGGAGTTCGCGCGCGAGCAGCGACCAAGCAACAATATCGCTGAGGCCTTGTGGAGGTTGAGTGCTTGGTGTTCGTCTGTTTGAGCCCTGGCTATATCCAAGCTCAGATGCCTGTGGGTCGATAATTACGAAGCGGCCGGGAGGACATAGGATGTTGTCGCCATGCAGATCTCCATGTCGAATGCCTTTTGATTCGAGCTGATCAATTGCATTAGCAATATGCCACAAGGCCGTCAATCGATCGCGCAAAGTTTTTCCTATTGACCATGCCGATAGCGTGGGACCCTCAATGAATTCGAGAACAAGGAATGGTATCGGCGAAGCTCCTGGGTGAACAAATACACCACGAGGTCTTGCGATATCGGGCGATAGAATTCCCCAAAGTTTCCTATACTGAGACAGGATGTGAGCAAGTGGGTTTTCAATATGGGGCATGCATAGCTTGCATACGACCCTCTCTCGAAGGAGACGATCGAAGGCAACTAGTGCATATCCTGTTTGGCCCGGCTCTCCGATCCGGCGTTCGATTTCAAAACGATCGCCAATCGTTTCGTTTATTTTTATTTGCGCATGATAGGGAGCGAGGTTCGTCATGGTGTTTTCCATTGCTGTGCCCACCTAATTGCTGGCTAGGAGCTACATCTTGTGGTCTGCCCAGTATAACTCAACATTTTCTCAGTATGGAACGGCCATTTCATTTGCTGTGGTGGCGTTTCGCTAGACTGGAAAATCATGATCGGAAGGTGAGGCGAGATCGAATCGCCCAGTTTGGAAGTTGCTTCGCGCATAAAGGGGTATTTATCTTCGACCCTATCAATGGGGCCGCCCCAGCCCAGTGTGCGGACACGCGCGAGGGTCTGCCACTTGGTCTGAAACGTGCTTTTTGCGCGCTTGCGCGCCTCGCTGAACTGGTCTCCCATCTCATTCTCCCTGTGCCGTTTCCGTCCGTCGGCTGACCGCCTCGGACTTGACTAGCACCCGCTTTCAGACACCGCCACGGCGAACAAGACGGGTAAGCACGCCAGATGTTCGGAACCCTGAGCGTAACCGGTCACCGCCCCGGCTCGGTTGAGGGGGAGACAGGGGAGAGGGTGACCAGAGAAGTGGTGCTGGACGAGAGGACGGGAGACGTGGTGTAGAAGAGACATGGCCGAGGTGGACCCCCGAGACGCGCGGATAACGGAGTTGGAAGGAATGGTGGCCGCGCGAGACGCGCGGATAGCGGAGTTGATCGCGAAGGTGGAGGCACTCACGGCGCGCGTGGCGGAACTGGAGGCACGCCTGAGGCTGGATTCGAGCAACTCCTTGAGGCCGCCATCCTCGGATCCCCCCGGGAGCCCGCACCAGGCGAAGAAGCCCACAGGCCGACGAGCTGGGGGCCAGCCCGGACACAAGAAGCATGAGCGAGTGCTGCTGCCGCCCGAGCAGGTGCAGCACGTGGTAGAACTGGTGCCCAAGGAATGCAAGGACTGTGGGCGTCGGCTGGCGGGAGGAGACGTGGAGCCGCGTCGGCACCAAGTGGTGGAGGTACCGCCGCTGTCGGCCATTGTCACCGAGTATCGCAGCCACGCCTTGAAGTGCGGCGCATGCGGCTCGGTGACGCGAGAGCAGGTGCCCGCGCACGCCAGCAGTGCCTTCGGAGACAGAGTGGGCGCGCTGGCCAGCCTGCTGGTAGGCAAGTACCGACTGTCCAAGCGACTGGTGAAGGATGCGCTGTCGGACATGATGGGGGTGAGACTGTCGGTGGGCAGTGTGGTGAATTTGGAAGAAGAAATGGCCGAGGCGCTGGCCCCCGCGGTGCGCGAGGCCAGCGAGTACGTGAGGTCAAGCGAGAGGGTGCACGCGGATGAAACGGGGTGGGTGGAGGGGCGCGAAGAGGGCCGGGGCCAACGTGCGGGGCTGTGGCTGGTGGCCACAGCGCTCATTGCCGGCGCCGCGCGGGACCTGGGTCTCCCGGAGCCCCTTCGGACGCAGTGGATCTCCCATGAGAGGCGCCTCTGGCCTTGAATGGAATGAGTCCCCAGGACGACGCTCGAAGACGGCCTGGATGGAGGGCAGGACTGGCTGTCCTCGTGCTGCTGGTGCTCGCGGCGCTCTCCGTCCTCCTGTACCGGATGGGAGCCTTTCTTCCTCCCACGATGGGGCGGAGTGACATGGATTGGGCGCGAGAAGTCGAGCGGGAGAACAGTACGGGGCATGAGTCGGCCGAGGGGGTCATCGCGACCGGCAATGGTTTCTCCGTGGTCGGTTACACCAACTCCCGGCAGCCCGGGGTCAACCATGCCTGGGTGCTCCGGTTCGACAAGGCTCCGCCCCCCGGTGGGAGCGAACCTATGCGGGCAATGGAAAGCTCGGGACCTCGGGCCATGCCATTTCCTCCATGCCGGGAGGAGGGCTCATCGTCGTCGGAGCCGAGCGTGTGCCCGGAGGTGGGTTCCAGGGATGGCTCCTCGCGCTCTCCCCGGAGGGGGACGTCCTCTGGGAGCGAACCCCGGGTCATGAGGGCGTGAATGGGCTCAATGCCGTCTCGGTGCTCGAGGACGGTTCCATCGTCGCGGGGGGAGCCCAGGAGCGAGAGGGCTGGGTGGTGCGGATGAGCTCGCGGGGCGAGCTGCTCTGGGAGGTGAAGCTTCCCCAGCTCGAGCACGTCACCGCCCTGGTGGCGCTCCCGGCCCAGCGCGTCGCCGTCCTGGGGACGGCGGAGACCTCGACCGTTGGACCGGGGATTTCGAGGCTCTTCGTGCTGGAGTCCGATGGCCGGGCCACCCGGGAGACGCGTTTGCCGGCCGAGGGGCAGGGGAACTGAACGCGCTCGCCCTGCTCCCGGATGGAGGATTCGCCGTCACGGGCCGTCTGCTCCGTCCTGGTGCGATGGATCCGCGCGTCTGGGTGGCCCGTCTGGCGCCACGAGGCGAGACCCTCTGGGAGTATGTCTCGGAGGAAACCGAGGTGGGAGCGGGCCATGCCGTCACCGCCCTTGCCGATGGGGGCTTCGCCGTGGCGGGCTACTCCTGGAAGGAGCTGCTGGTCGACCGGGAAGCCAGGGTCTGGCGCTTCTCCGCCGACGGAAACCTGCTCTGGCAACAGGCCCATGGAGGCGCCAAGGACGACTCGGGCTCCGGCATCGCCCGGCTGGCGGACGGGAGCCTGGTGGTCGTGGGAACGACGATGTCCAAGGGGGCAGGCAAGACGGACCTGTGGACCTTCGGGCTGTCCCCCGAGGGCCAGCTTCTCTGGGAGGAGACGTTCGGGGCCCCCTGACCTTGCTTGGCGAAGACGACCTCAACGCCGTGCAGGTGTTCACCGCATTGGTGGCTGAAGCGCAACGGACTCATCAGCTCACCCGCCTGGTGCGAGGGCAACTCGTGCGCGAACTGTGCGAATGCCTTCCTGACGGCTGGCCGGCCGTACTGGACGACGCCAGCCGTTTCAAGGTCGCCAAGGCGATCGGCTTGTCACTCCAGAAACCCATAAGGAGCGTGCCAGGCAGGTCAGGACAGCGCTCCTCGCCACGCCGCCCTCCCCCAACTGGCGCCCTCTTGGTCCCGACGATGAACTGCTGCGCACGCTCCTGCCAGATGAGACAGTCTAAGATTTAGTGGACTCAAACCGCTCCCGGGATGGCACACGGGCCCATCCACCCGGGAGTGAGGGGGCCGGGTGGTGGTGGAGTTTGAAGCCTACTCGGAATCCTCCCCCGATTCGTCTTCCTCCACCTCTTCGTCTTCAAGAGGTGCGCTCATGAAAGTAAACCTCCCAGGCAATCGAACGACCATGAAACCCTTGCCAGCGATCCTGACGCGCTCCGCGTCCTCTGCCTTCCCGCTGGCCAACCATTCTTTGTAGAACCCGCGAAAGTCATCCTCTTTCCGAATGTGGCGAGGGTAGACCAATGCGATCTGCGCGAGTTCGATGACGTCCCTCTCCGGGGAGCCCTCCGGATGCTTCTGGCTGATGGCGTTCAGAGCACCGAGGATTTTGTCTATGTCGAAGTCTGGAATGCAGGGCATGGTAGTGCCAAGCCTTTCGCGCTTCTGTTTTTTGGATGCGAAATTCGGCTTGAATGGGAACAAGAGTTTGCCACCGCAACCGCCATCAGCAGCGCCAGCAATCGCGTTAGACCTGCTGGGTGCATTGCCTTGTCCCTCGGTGATTTGCGGCGTTGCCCAACTGTACCCCCGTCCGGTGAGTGGCAACGTCGTTGTCGCGAGAAGCTGACTTGAAGCAGACAGTCGTGACGAAGGCACCGCAGAGGAGCGAAGGACGTGGCGCTCGGCGGCCGCATCCAACAGGTCCTCGACGGCAGCGGTCTGCTCGGCAGGGTTGGGGCGCTATAGACGCCCGAGCTGCCTGTCCCAGTCATACAGCTTCTCGAGCAGCACCGCCGCGCACGCACCGGACACGTACTTGAAGGACACCGGCGCGAGCGCCAGGAGACGCTCACGCTGGAAGGCCGGATCGGCCACCACGTCCCGGTGTTTCAAAGTCACTCGCCAGGCACAGGGCGCACGTCCTCCGACAGTGAGCCCGTGGCTACTTCTGGATGAATCGCGTCAGCCATTGTCTGTCGGGCTCGAAGCTCCTTCCTCACGACCAGTCCCCACATGTCCCACCTCATTTTCTCATAAATCGGGACTACCCAAGTTGTACGAAAAATCTTATAAAAACGTCAAATTGCAGCTTGGGTGTACGGAGGCAGCGTCACGGGGTGGGGTGTGGAGTCCCCGGACGCGCTCGGTCGGGACCCGGCGGCCCTGGGAGTCGAGACCCCAGGCGCTCCCGTGGTTTCGAGCGGTTACGAGCGGCCTCACCGTTGCTCTGACACGGGCCAGGAGGAACGACCGATGCGAATCGACAGCGCGGGATGGACGCACGTGGGCCGCCGCGCCCACAACGAGGATGCCTGGACGAGCCGGGCCGACCTGGGCCTGTTCGTCGTGGCCGATGGGATGGGCGGGTACGAGGGGGCGAGGTGGCCAGCCGCTGCGTGGTGGACGCCTTCTCCGGCCTGTGTGAGCGGCTCGTCCGGGACCCCGAGGCCACCGGCCCCACTGCCGCCGGCCCCAACTCAGCCAGGAGGAGGATCTGCTCCTCAACTGCACGCGGCTCGCCCAGCGCGCCGTGCGCGCCCGCCGCCAGGGACCCCTGCACCAGATGGGCTCGACCGTGGTGGCGCTCGCCCTCGGGGCGCGGGGCGCGGCCGTGGCGCACGTGGGCGACAGCCGCCTCTACCGGCTGCGCGAGGGTCGTCTGGAAGTCCTCACGCGCGACCACTCCATCCTCGAGGAGATGCGACAGGCGGGCGTCAACACGTCCTCCCGCGCGGACAGCCCGTATGGCCACCTCATCACCCGCGCGCTGGGCACCGACAGCGCGGAGCCCACCGTGCGCCGGCTCGACGTCCAGGCCGGGGACGTGTACCTGCTGTGCTCGGATGGGCTCTATGAGCCGCTCGGGCCGGAGCGGCTGGCGGACCGCCTGGGCGAGGGCGACACGGAGGGACTCGCCGAGCGGCTGGTGGAGGAGGCCTACGCCCTGGGCGGCCGGGACAACATCACCGCGGTGCTCGTCTCCGTGAGGAGTGAGCCCGCCGGCGGGCTACTCGGACGGCTCGGGCTCCTCGGGCAGGAGGCCGTGGCGGCGGGCCAGGGCGCGCAGGTGTTTGCGATCCACTCCCGCCCGCCGCGCCGCCTCCGAGAGGTTGCCCCCCGCGCGAGCCAGCACGTCCCGCAGGTAGTGCCGCTCGAAGGACTCCACCACCGCCTGCTTCGCCTCGGCGAAGGGCAGATCCGTGCGCAGCGTCAGCTCCGCCCCCGTCCCCTGGGGCTGGAGCGACAGCCGCAACCGCTCGAAGCTCCCCGCCCCGGGCGAGAGCACCAACGAGCGCTCCAACACGTTGCGCAGCTCGCGCACGTTGCCGGGCCAGTCGTGTCCGGACAGCAGCTCCAGGCCCGGGCCTCGCACCGCGCCCGGCTCGAAGCCCCGGCGGCGCAACAGCTCCGCCACCAGCAGGGCCAGGTCCTCGCGGCGCTGGCGCAGCGCGGGCAGGGTCAGCGTCACCACCGCCAGCCGGTAGTAGAGGTCCGAGCGGAACGTGCCCTCGGCCACCGCCAGCGACAGGTCCACCCGCGAGGCCGCCACCACGCGCACGTCCACGGCCTGCTCGGCATCGCCTCCCACCGGGCGCACCCGGCGCTCCTCCAGCACGCGCAGCAGCCGCGCCTGCACCGAGGGGGGAATGCCCGCCAGCTCGTCCAGGAAGAGCGTGCCCCCGCGCGCCCGCGCGAAGGCCCCCGCCCGCGCCGCCAGCGCGCCCGTGAAGGCGCCCTTCACGTGGCCGAACAGCTCGCTCTCCACCAGCCCCTCCGGCAGCGCGCCACAGTCCACCGCCACGAAGGGCCCCTTGCGCCGCGCGCTCGCCTCGTGGAGCGCCCGCGCCACCCCCTCCTTGCCCGTCCCCGTCTCGCCCTGCACCAGCACCGTCGTGTCCGTGGGCGCCACGTGCTCGAGCACCGCGAACAGCTCGCGCATCGCCGGGCTCTCGCCCACCAGCTCCCCGAAGCGCCGCGCCCGGCTGGGCGTCACCTCCCACGGCTGCCCCTCGGCCTGGATGCGCACGAAGCTGCGCCCCAGCTTGAAGGTCGCCCCCACGCGCACCCGCGCCTCGCCCAGCCGCGAGCCCTCGTAGAGCGTGCCGTTGCGGCTGCCCAGGTCCCTCACCCCGAAGCCCGTCTCCTCGGCCCATACCTCCAGGTGCTCGCCCGACACGCGCGGATCACTCAGCCGCAGCGCGCACCCCTCGCGCGTGCCCACCCGCACCGGCTCGCTCCCGAGCGCCACCGCGCGGCCGGCATCCGGCCCGTCGATGACGACGAGCTGGCAGCGCCGCGGCACGGGGCCGCCGGGGCTGTCCTGCTGGGTGGAGAGGGCGGTGTCGGACACGGGGCCGCGCTAGTCTAGGCCGGGTGAGGGAGCTGCCGCGACAGTTGGGGCCCTACCGCCTCGTGCGCCGGCTGGGCGCGGGGGGCATGGCCGAGGTGTTCCTCGCCCTGGCCTTCGGCGCCAGCGGCTTCGAGAAGCGCGTGGTGCTCAAGGTGCTCCGCCCCGAGCACGTGGGCAACGCCACCTACGAGCGGATGTTCCTCGAGGAGGGCCGGCTGGGCGCGCGGCTGAGCCACCGCAACCTCGTGGGCGTGCACGACCTGGGCTTCGCCGAGGGCGTCTACTACGTGCGGCTGGACTACGTGGAGGGCGCGGACCGGCGAGCCTCCTCGGGCGCTCGCTCCCCGGAGAGGCGCTGGCGCTCTTCGTGGCGGACGAGCTCGCCCTGGGGCTCGCCGCGGTGCACGGGCTGGAGGACGAGGCGGGCCGGCCGCTGGGGCTCGTGCACCGGGACGTGACGCCCTCCAACGTGCTGGTGTCCCGGCTGGGCGAGGTGAAGCTGGCGGACTTCGGCATCGCCAAGGCCACGCTGCTGCGCGACCAGACGCGCGCCGGGGTGCGCAAGGGCACCTACGCCTATATGTCCCCGGAGCAGGTGCGGGGCGCGCGCTGGGGCCCGCGAGCGATCTCTTCTCGCTGGGCATCACCCTGCACGAGCTGCTCACCGGGCGCCGGCCCTTCGATGGGGACACGCCACTGGAGACGATGGAGCGCATCCGCGAGGCCCAGGTGGGTGCGCTGTCGGACGTGGCCGAGGACGTGCGGCCGGTGCTCCGGGCGTGTCTGGCGCGTGCGCCCGAGGATCGCGTGGGCTCGGCCGAGGCGTTGCGGCGGATGCTCTCCCCGCCGCGGCGCGCGCGGCCCGAGGGCGGGCCTTGCGAGCTGGCCCGCTGGGTGCGCGAGGGCCTGGGACAGGGGCCCCCGGGTGGCGCTCCCGACGGGACGGTCCTGGAGGAGACCTGAGCCCCGCCGGGCGGCCCCAGGTGGGTGCGACAGCGAACGCTCGCGGTGGAGAAAGAGGTGACTTCGTCCGGCGAGCGCTGTAACGCGCGGCGCCATGCGTCATCCCCCACCCCCTGGAACCGCGCTGGAAGCCCCGGAGCCCCCGGCTCGGCCCTCATGGCTCGTGGACGCGGGCTGTCTGGCGCTGCTGCTCGTGATGAGTTGGAAGCTGCTCCATGGGCTGGAGCGCCGCGTGGATCTCTCCATGTGGGACGAGGCGGACTACCTGCGGCGGGGGCTGACGCTGTCCTGGTCCCACCTGCCGGCCGCGGAATGGGGGCCGCTGTACTCCCTCTGGTACACCGCCCTGTCGCGCCTCTGGCCGGAGCCGATCGCGCTCCACTCCGCCAACTTCCAGGTGCTCTGCGTGCTCACCACCGTGGGCGCCTATGTCTTCATGCGGAGGATGGGCGCGCGGCCGCTGCTCGCGCTCCTGGGCACCGCCGTCTACCTGCTGTCCGCGGCACCCCACGTCCAGCCCCGGCCGACGCTGCTCGCCCTGCTCGTGCTGGAGCTCACGCTCGTGGTGGCCTCCTTCCTCGAGTCCTGGGAGGAGTTCTGGGCCGTCCTCGCGGGCGGGCTGCTCGTGGCCTCGTTCGCGCGCCCGGAGTTCTTCCTGGCCTTCCTGCTCGCCTCGGCCCTGTGCCTCGGGTGGCTCGTGCGCGGAGCCGTGCGCGAGCGCCACACCGGACGCGGGCGGCGGGCCGCCGTGGCCGCCGGATTCGTCCTCGGGGTGGTGCTGCTGCTCCAGGGGCTCGGCAACCCCTTCGGCGACACGAAGAACCGCCGCTTCTATGCCTTCTGCCAGCACTTCGCCTACCAGCACGTGCAGCACACCCACGAGCCGGTGGATCCCTGGAACCAGTGCCCCCGGGTCATCCGCTCCGTCTTCGGCGACGTGGACAGCGTGGGGGCCGCCCTGCGCGCCAACCCCAAGGCCTTCCTCTGGCACGTGAGCACCAACGTAAAGCGCTTCGCCGACGCCTCGCTCGCGCTCTTCACCCCGGGCCCGGGCGGCCTCTCCGCCACCTGGGGGCCGTGGCACCCGGCACGGGCGGAGCGGCTGTTGCTGCTCGCGGCCCTCGGGGCGCTGGGAGCGGGCCTGCTCTGGCGGTGGCGGCGGTGGCGCGCCGCGCTGGCCGAGCCACGACTCCAGCGAATGCTCTGGGTGCTGGCCCTCGTGGAAGTGCCCACCCTGCTGTCCGCGCTGCTGCTCATGCCGCGCAAGCACTACCTCATCATCCAGGGGGTGTTCGTCCTCGCCCTGTTCATGCTGCTCGGCTCCCTGGTGGACGCGGCACCGCGCCGCGTGCGGGGGGCCGTGGGCGGATTGCTGGCGCTCGGCCTCGCGCTCCTCACTCCCAACCTCGCCGAGCGCCTGTCCGCGACAACGGGCGGCGCCCCGGCGCGGCAGGTGCACCTGCGGCGGGTGCGTGCCATCGAAGCGCTCGGGCTGGTGGAGCGACTGCCTCCGGGCGAGCGGCTGCCGCTGCTGGAGGCCGAGGGCGGCTACGATGCCTACCTCGGGCCTCGCTCCTACTACGCGGTGCTGCACTACACCCCCGGAGTGTCGTTCGAGGAGTTGCTGCGCGAGCACAAGGTGGCGGCGATCCTCCTGACCGATGCGCTGCGCCGGCATCCGCGCTTCCAGGGCGACCCCCTCTTCCACGCCTTCGAGGCGAACCCCGAGGACTTCGGCTTCACCCTGCATCCCCTGGGCGCGAGCGGCGGGGCCCTGGCCCTGCGCTCGCCCGGACACGTGGAGCCGAGCCGCGCCGGACTGGAGCGGCGCTGACGCCGTTCATTTTCCTGGGACGGCGGGGAAGAGGAAGACTCGTCTAGTCAGGATGACGGTCTTCACTGGATTTCCGAAAGAGAGCCTCGCCTTGTTCAGCGTGAGTGTTTTTCGAATGAAGCACGGTCTGCGCCTGCTGCTCCTGTCGGGAGCCATGAGCGTGTCGGCCTGTGGCCCCGCCGAGACGGCGCTTCCACCGGAGGAAGGCACGGTGGACTCCGGTGAGTCGCCCCTGGCCACCAAGGCCCCCTTCGAGCTGAACAACGCGCTGCTGCCCTTCGACATGCCGGCCCGGGCGGACCTCGCCACCAGCGAGTACAAGGTCTTCGCGCACTGGCACAACTTCCCGCTGCGCAGCTATGGCTCCAGTTCGGGCCAGTACTACGACAACTACACCAACTGGCTCAAACCCACGGGCACCTATGCGTCCATCGGGGGCTGGCTGCGCGACAGGCCCGTCCCCCTGCTCGCCGTTCCCGCGGTGGAGACGGATTACGGCAAGCGGGACATGAAGACGGACATCCAGACAGCAGCCGCCGCCGGCGTGGATGGCTTCCTCTTCAACCTCTGGTTCCGTCCCACCGACAACCGCTGGAAATGGCTGACGGACCTCTTCAACGCGGCCGACGAGTTCAACACCGAAAACCCGAGCGCGCCCTTCTCCGTCATTCCCAACATCGACAGTCACATCCTGTCGACGGGCAGCGGAGCCAATGAGCCGCGCTTGCGCGCCGATGACCTCGCGACCTTCAAGAACCGCGCGTCGTGGCGGAAGCTCAACGGCAAGTTCGTCGTGGGCAGCTTCCGGCCCGAGGCCCTGCCCGCCTCCTGGTACCAGGCGTTCTTCGACCAGCTCAAGACCGTGCACGGCATGGACGCGGTGCTGTGGGGAACCCTGCTCGACCCCTCGGAAGCCAACCGCAACGCGCTGAAGCCCTTCATGGTCGGAGCCACCTTCTCGCGCTGGGACAACCTGCCCTACACCTCCACCCCCCTCAATGGCATCACCACCCTGAAGACATGGGGCGACCAGAACGGCGTCCCCTACTCCCCGCCCGTCAGCCACACGGACAACCGCCCCACCGGCTCCATCACCACCGAGACCGCGGGCTTCACCACCCAGTACAAGACCTGGAAGGCGGCGATCGACTCGGGCGTGAAGATGGTGCAGATCCTCACCTGGAATGACCACTACGAAGGTCACGCCCTGCGGCCCAACTCCGCCGTGCAGTACGCGTTCTACGATTTGACGGCCTACTACGCGACCTGGTTCAAGACCCGCAAGCAGCCGACCCTCGTGCGCGATGTCCTCTATTACTCGCATCGCATGCACCTGAGCGGCGAGCCCTACGACACGACGAAGCAGCCCAAGCCCACCGCCTCGAAGAATGGCGTGCCGCTCGTGGACCGGGTCTTCGTGCTGGGCATGCTCAAGTCGAGCGGGAGCGTGCGGATCACCTCGGGCGGCACGGCCTACACCGCCGACCTCGCCGCCGGCCCACAGTTCTTCGACGCGCCCCTGGCCGTGAACAACCAGCCGTCCTTCCAGTTGAGCAGGAATGGCGCGACGGTCCTCCAGCTCACGAGCGCCTTCCGCACGCGCTCGCCCATCGTCTGGCAGGACCTGCTCTACCGCGCGGGCAGCTCTTCCCGCCCGGCGGTCTCGGGCGTGCAGGACAACCTGCCCCAGGATCGTCTCCCGTAGGGCCGCGCCGCGAGGCGGCCCGTCAGCCGGTACGGGCCACCCGCTCCTCGCGTCCAGGGACAGCGCTCTCGAGCCAGGTGACGGCGGCGCGCAAGGGCTCCCGGCTCCGGATGCGCTCGCCCGTGACGCGGGCCCGCTCCCGCATCGGCCCGTCACTGGCGAGCGCGCGGAGTCCCTCGGCGAGCCGCTCCACCGTCAGCGCCCGCTTGGGCAGGGGCTTCGGGCCGAGACCGCGCGCGTGGACGTGGTGGGCGAACATGAACTGGTCGAACGCGTGGGGCACCACCAGTTGGGGAATGCCCGCGCGCGCCGACGCCGCGGTGGTCCCCGCCCCGCCATGGTGCACCGCGCCCGCCAGCCGCGGGAAGAGCAGCCCATGCGACACCGGGCCCAGCACCCGCACGGAGGCACCGAGCGCCTCGCCCTCCCCGAGCCCCGCCCACCCCGCGGACAAGAGCAGCCGGACCCCGGCCTTTCGCGCGGCCTCGAGCACCCGACGCGTGGTCTCCGCGGGCGCGTCGTCCGGCATGCTCCCGAAGCCCACGTAGAGGGGCGGGGCCCGGCGCTCAGGAACGCCTCGACCTCGGGCGGCAGCGGCCGCTCGTCCGGCAGCGCGAAGGAGCCCACCTGGGGCACCTGGGCAAGGTCGGGCGGCGCGGGCATGAGCTCCGGATCGCACGCGAGCAGCGTCTTGTCCGGGGGGAAGATGGAGCCGAAGAGATCCTCGTCGCGCGCGAGCCCCCGCCGCGCGCGCTGCGCGTTGTAGGGGGCGTCCATCATCCGGTTGTAGAACCGCCTCGCGGCCTCCCAGAGCAGCCGGTTCAACACCCGAGGAGACCGGGTGAGCGGCACCATCAACATCGGATGGAACGCGGAGGGGAGGATTTGCGGCGTGTAGCCGATGTAGCGGTAGGGCACCCCCGCCGCGTCCGCGAGCAGGTGCGCCGCCATCGTCGAGCCCCCGCCCACCACCAGGTCCACGCCCCGGAGCCGCGGCTCGATGTGCGCCACCTGCAGCTCGAACTCGCGGGCGATGATGGAATTCAGCGTCTGGACGAAGCCGAACGGGGTGCGCGTGCGCTCACGGGTCTCCGCGAGCACCTCCCGCACGTCATGGCCACACGGATGGAAGGGGATGCCGAACGCCTCGGCCTCCCCCTGGAAGACGGGAGAGGCGAGCAGCGTGACCGTATGACCGGCCCGGCGCAGCGCCACCGCGAGCGCGAGCATGGGTTGGAAGTCACCGCGCGAGCCGGAGCCGATCAACAGAGCGTGCATGGGCACGAGGATACGCCACCCCGCCCTGGCCCGGGTGACTCGTGCCACCCACCCGGCAGGCAGGGGGCGGCAAGTGCCCGGACGTGGGCGGGTGATGCCCGGGATGTCAGCAGGGAAGCAACTGTCCCCAGGGCCTTGCTTGCTGGCAAGCGAAGGTCTGAACACCTTGTAAGGAGAATGGGCCGATTCGCCTCCGCATGGGCGGTGATCCTCACCGTGACACTCTGGGCGCTCCCCGCCGGGGCGACGGTGCTCGAACTGTATCGGCCGCTCGCTCCCCCTCCAACCGTGCCGGATCAGCCCGTCTTCGATGAGCTGCTGTTCTCGCTCGCCGACCCCGAGCGCGCCCTGGCCGGAGGGCTGACCGTGCCCTCGCTCGACCTGGCCATCCGCGCCCGGGCCTGGGGCTTCATCCCGGCGACGCAGTACGAGCAGCGCGCCGCCCTGGACTCGCTCTCCGAGCCCATGAAGAACCTGACGATGTCCGAGCTCCCGGCGGGACGGCAGCTCGTCTCCCTGCTCGCCCTGGGCCCCGATGGGGAGCAGGTGCGCCTGCGCGACCTGGGCCCGAGGCTCAGTGGCCCCGACAGCCTGTTGCAGCGCGGACTCGACTCGACGCTCGGCTTCCTGCGCGTGCCCAAGCCGGTGGCGATCATCGCCGCGAGCGCGGCGGCGCTCGGGCTCCTCCACCAGTTCGGCACCAGGCCCGCCGACGACCTGGGCGTGCCCATCTCGCTCAGCGGCACCCTGCTCAACAATCGCCTGAACACCTCCGTCCGTCTGAGTTCCGGGCGCCATTTCCAGAACGCCCGCGCGGACATCTCGTTGCGCTGGAGCCTGCCGGAGATCTCCCTGCGCACCCTGCGCCTCGAGCAGCTCGAGCTGGGAGGCGCGGCGGCGCGCACCGCCGAGGGGCTCCTGCTCGACACGCGGTGGGCGAACCTGAGGGGCCGGCTGTCCTGGCTCGAGTTCTGCCTGGGCGTCCACTCCAGTCAGGCCGAGCCGGCCCTGTGGACGGTGCTCGAGACGGGAGTGCGGCGCGAGAACTTCAGCGTCCACACCCTGCTCAGCCACCAGTGGGAGACGGCGCGCTTGCGCCTCATGGCCACGGCCACGCTGCGCACCGGCCAGGTGATGTCCGGATTCTTCGTCGGCAGCCAGGACCGCGTGAAGCACACCTTCGGGCTGATTGGCATGGGCACCTTCTGAGCACCGCCCGCCAAGCACAGGCAACGCCTAAGTAGGATGTTGATGTGATGTCGGAGTCCTTGGTGACCCCCAATATGTAGGGCTCAATTTTGAAGCCCATACTATTACTAGTAGACCACTATGGAGCGGAAGAATTTGTCCACAGACTGCTGGCCTACTAGCTCGACAGACGAGCACAGGCTAGCCAGTCGGTCCCGCTTGCAGGCATGCTGTCACCGCAACTTGCCCCTAATCGGGGTCATGTGCACTTTTGGAGGTGGCATTTCGGAGGCAGCTCTGTTACAGCCAAACTGGAACAAGGGGTAATTTTCGACCCACCACTTTAGTTGTATCCGCGCCAACGCTAGAAGGAGCTTGTCAGATTCGTGTGCGAAGGTGCGGAGACACTGAGCCCGACCAGAACACGGGCAAATCGGAGGCTGAGAGCCATGCGAGAAGACGAGCTGAAGCAACTCCCAGTCGAAGTGAAGGCGCTGGTGAACGATGGCGTGTACTCGCTCTATTCGGTCAAGAACCGACCCGGGGTCGCCTACGTCCTTCTGACTAATGAGCGGGAGCTTTTTCCGCTAACCGGCGTTGGCGAAATCGTCCAGACGGTCACCATCAGAAACCTCTCGGAGCTTGAATTAGGTAATGCCATTTACTTTGAGGGCCTGAAGTCTGGACCTGCATTGCATCTGAATTACGCCTAAATTCACCAAAACAAGAGACTAGCGTGCCTACGGCATACTCCCCTTCCAAGATCACCCCAACCAATACTTGTTGGGTTTTCCTATCGGGCTCATCCGAGGCTCGCCACCTCCATGACATCGCCTTCGCCAATGATGTCTTGAGAAAGCGAGGAGTACCGGCTCAGAACATCTTGGTATTCACTGACCATCCAGCGTATCAGCTGCACCTCAATCCCTACGGGATAAACAATACATTTGCCGCTGGAACCATGGCCAGCGAACTTGCCCAACGTAAAGGATTTCAATTCGTTGTCGTGGTGGTAACTGGACACGGTGACCCATCAGGCATTTCCATCAAGACCAGCGCCAGCATCAACCCTGCTGAAATATCAACGGCTGTTCGTAGCTGCCCTGGTATTGAGGCAGGTATCATCATCCTCGGCCAATGCTTCGCCGGGCTATTTAACTATATCAATGCTGGAACTGGGGTTCCTCCCTCTGCGTTGTGGGCGCGACCAATCTAAATCCCAGCCTAAGCAGCTCGGTAGAATTGAGTGCGGCCCTAAAAAAGGCGATGGAAGCGATGGGCTTCAGAACTGGGTGGCAAACATCTTCCTTATCTATTTTTTCGAGTGGCTGCATGGCCCTCGCGATGTGGATGGAGACGGGCGCTCAACACTGATGGACGCTTACAGGCATGCTGGAGTATATGCAAATACACACTTGCGTGACACAAAACGCAACCTTCATATAGAGGTCGAACAGCTTCGAACTCAATTGGTGCACCTAAGCAAGCAGCCGTCAACACCAATCACTCAACTTCAAATCCAGGCAACCCACCAACAACTAGACCAAGCACTAGAGAGTCTTTATCTTCATCAGGAGCCATGGATCTTGAACGCCTACTTGGCCACAAGCATCGAGTTCTGACCTGTGGAACCGCGCTTCGATCCCTTTGTTAGCGGAACTCATGTGGCTTGAATTTGGAAGCCATACGCGTTGAACTGACTTGCAGCATCGGGCCCGAGGTTCATAAGCATCGTGTCCTCGACCGCCTAGCGTAACCGGCACAGTGTGTACCCCCATCGCTCGCAGCAGTCAGCAGGGTGGCAATCACATCACACGGCCTCAGTGCTTCTCAATGAGCGCGAGGGCATTCTTGCGCCAATGCCCTCAAGGAGCTTGTCGGCGAATCGGCCAGGAGGACGCTAGCGCGTAGCGTGAAGCACACCTTCGGGCTGATTGGCATGGGCACCTTCTGAACCCATTGGCTACGCTGCCTGAATGGCCAAGGGTTTGCGGAAATGGAGTCAGGTGAAGCGCGGCGTGCGGACCCCGGCGCCCTCGAACGAGCAGCTCGCCGGCGGCGGGATTCAGCGCCGGGTGGAGGCCCTGCTCGCGCGGATGACGCTCGAGGAGAAGGTGGGACAGCTCGCGCAGTACTCGGTGGGAACGCCCACGGGACCGGGCACCGGCCGCTCCGACTACGAGACGCTGGTGCGCGCCGGCGCCGTCGGCTCGATGTTCAACGTGGTGGGCGCCCAGGAGACCAATCGCTACCAGCGCATCGCGCTCGAGCAGAGCCGCCTGAAGATTCCGCTGCTGTTCGGCTTCGACGTCATCCACGGCTACCGCACGACGATGCCCATTCCCCTGGGCATGGCGGCGAGCTTCGACCCGGCCCTGGTGGAGCAGGCCATGCACCGGCCGCCACCGAGGCCGCCGCCGAGGGCATCCGCTGGGTCTTCTCGCCCATGGTGGACATCGCGCGCGACCCGCGCTGGGGCCGCGTCGCCGAGGGCTCGGGGAGGATCCCTTCCTGGGCGCCGCCATGGCGCGCGCGTACGTCCGGGGCTACCAGGGCCCCTCGCTGTCGGAGTCCACGTCGGTGGCGGCGAGCGTGAAGCACTTCGCCGCCTATGGCGGGGCCGAGGCGGGCCGGGACTACAACACCGTCGACATGTCCGAGGTGAGCCTGCGGCAGACGTACCTGCCGCCCTACCAGGCCGCCATCGAGGCGGGCAGCGCGACGCTGATGAGCGCCTTCAACACGCTCAACGGGGTGCCCGCCACGGCCAACGCCCACCTGCTGACGGACATCCTGCGTGGGGAGTGGGGCTTCAACGGCTTCGTGGTGAGTGATTGGACGGCGGTGGCGGAGCTGAGGAACCACGGCATCGCCCTGGATGGCCCGTCCGCCGCGCTCAAGGCGCTGAGCGCGGGCGTCGACATGGACATGGAATCCCATCTCTACGCGCCGGAGCTGCCCCGGCTGGTGCGCGAGGAAGCTGTCCCAGGCGGTGGTGGACGAGGCCGTGCGCCGCGTGTTGCGGGTGAAGTTCGCGCTCGGCCTGTTCGAGCACCCCTACGTGGACGAGAAGGTGGCGGCCTACGTGGCCACTCCGGAGAAGCGCGAGCTGGCCCGGCGCCTGGCGGAGGAGTCCATCGTCCTGCTGGAGAACAAGGGGGGCGTGCTGCCGCTCTCCCCGGGCCGGAAGGTGGCCCTCGTCGGCCCGCTCGCGGACGCGCCCGTCGACATGCTGGGGACGTGGAATGGCAAGGGCGACCCCAGGGACGTGGTGACCCTGCGCGCCGCCCTGGAGCACCGGCTGCGCGGCACCCCGGGGGCCCTGCGCCACGCGAGGGGCACCGAGGTCCTCTCGGCGGACAGCTCGGGCTTCGCGGAAGCGGTGGCGGCGGCCCGCGCCTCGGACGTGGTGATCGCCGCCCTGGGCGAGGACACGAACATGAGCGGCGAGGCCGCCTCCCGCACGCGCATCGAGCTGCCCGGCAATCAATTGCAACTGCTCGAGGCGCTGGCCGCCACCGGCAAGCCCGTCGTGCTGATTGTCTTCAGTGGCCGCCCGCTGGCCCTCACGGAGGCCCAGCGCCGGTGGCGGCGCTCGTGCAGGCCTGGCAGCCCGGCCTCGAGGCCGGCCCCGCGCTGGCGAACCTGCTGTGGGGCGACGTGGACTTCAGCGCCCGGCTGCCCATCACCTTCCCCCGGAGCCTGGGGCAGGTGCCCCTCTACTACAACCACCTCAACACCGGCCGCCCGGCGGGCCAGACGGACCTGACGCGCCCCGCCTCCAACGGGGTGGAGAAGTACGTCTCGCGCTACCTGGACGAGCGCAACACGCCGCTCTACCCCTTCGGCCACGGACTCTCCTACACCTCGTTCGACTTCTCCCCGCCCCAGCCGAGCGCCCCGTCGCTCCAGGCCCGCGCCGTGCGCGAACAGCGGGGGGAGGTGCTGCGCGTGAAGAGCCAGGTGCGCAACGCGGGCGCGCGCCAGGGCACGGTGGTGGCGCAGCTCTATCTGCGCGTGCTGGGCACGAGCCTCGCGCAGCCCGTGCGCCAGCTCGTGGGCTTCCAGCGCGTCACGCTCGCGCCCGGCGAGTCGCGCGAGCTGGAGTTCCCCCTGGGCTTCCAGGAGCTGTCCTTCTTCGACGCTCGCGCGACCCGCGTGGTGGAGCCCGGCACCCGTTATGAGCTCTGGGTGGGTGACAGCTCGGAGGCCACCCAGCACGCGTCCTTCATGATGGAGTGAGAAGGCGCGCGCGGGTCAGGGGTTCACGACCCGCCCGAGGAAGAGCACGCTCCTGGTCTCCACGTCCTCGATGAGGAAGAGGAAGGGGCGATCCACGACATACGGCGGGGGCGCGGAGACCACGACGGCGCCGACCGCGGTGGCGGCGGCCGCCTCGGTCCCCCACTCGTTCACGGAGATGAAGGCCTCGTGCTGCACGCCCGAGAGCGACAGCGCCGCCTGCTCGCTCATTCCCGACAGGTCGGCGCTCCCCGTGAAGGCTCCACCATGCCGAGCGCCTCGAGCGACTCGTCGAGGGGGAACTCCTGCTTCACCTCGAACCTGGGGAACCCGAGGGCGAGGTGGCTGTCGCGCAGTCCCGCCCGGACGTCCTCGAGGAAGTCCGCCGACAGCCGCGACTCGACCCGCGCGAACCGTCCCTGCACGGGAACGATGACGAGCATGCGGAAGGCCTTGCCCACGTACGGGAGCGCGACGGCCTCGAAGTCCTCGCTGTCGACGAAGGGGACCGAGATCGAGGCGCTCATCATCTGGACCTGCCGCGTGCCGCCCTCCAGCGTGTGGAACGGGGCCTCATGGGTTCCCGTCTCATGGAAGGGCTCGTGCCACGCGCCCTTGAAATAGAGCGCGTTGGCGAGCAGCAGGCGCGTGTCGGGCCTCACCAGATCGGCCGGGAGCAAGTCCTCGATGCGGCCCGCCGTCTGCTCCTCGACCCAGGTGTTGATGTCCTCGCGGATGGACGTGGACTTCGTTTGGAAGTCCACCGCGTACATCCCCGTGCCGTAATACAGGGCGAGCACGTCGAGGAAGGGCGGCTCGAACGCGAACCCCTTCTGGCCCCAGGCGGCGTTCACCACGCGAAGCGTGGGCGGTGAGCCTCCGCCCTCCACCCTGGCCCTGGCGTGGGCGTGGAGCGCCAGGTCCAGCGCGTTCACGGCGGGGTGGAGCCGGTCCTGCGGCAGGGTGAAGTGCAGCGCCCGGGCCATCTCCAACCCGGTGTTGCCACGCGCCCCCGCGTACACCATCGCGAGGGCCTGGCTGACGCTGAAGGGCGAGAAGAGCAGGTTCTCCCCTGGCTTGGAGAGCTGCCGGTACATCGAGGCGGCGAAGTCGGTGTTGCCGGAGACCAGCGCGGCGAAGTCCTCGGCCGGGACATCGGGTTTGGTCACCCGAGCCTTGTCCGAGGCGATGCGTTCTCCCGGCGGCTCGTTCGAGGAGCAACCCGCGAGCCCCAGCGTGGCGATGAGTGAGGGAATCAACCAACGGCGGAGCGCAGTCATGTCTTGTTCCTCCCAGGCGTGTTCACGCGCCGGTGGAGCAAGGAGCGTGCGCGCGATGGGGGTGAGGGACTTCAAGGACTTGAGAGGCGCACCAGCGGAGGGCGCCTCGGATTTTCGAGCACGGACTGTTGAGTGGGACCCGGTGCTGTCAGGGATTCACGAAGCGGCCGAGGAAGAGCACGCTCCGGGTCTCCACGTCCTCGATGAGGAAGAGGAAGGGACGGTCCACGACATACGGCTCGGGCGCGGACTGCGGGACGATGACGACGGCGGTGGCGGCGGCCGCCTCGGTGCCCCGCTCATCCACGGCGAGGAAGGCCCGGTGTTGCGCGGCCGAGATCATCAGCTCCTCCTGCCGGCTCACTCCCGACAGGTCGGCGCGATCCGAGAAGGCGTCCACCATGCCGAGCGCTTTGAGCGACTCGTTGAGGGGGTGGCCTGCGTCACCTTGAATCTGGGCAACCCGAGGGAGATAGGGCTGCTTCGCAGTTCCGCCCGGATGCTGTCCAGGAAGTCCGCCGACAGCCGCGACTCGATTTCGGCGAACCGGCCCTCGTGGGGAACGATGACGAGCATGCGGAAGGCCTGCCCCTTGTACGGGATGGCGACGGCATCGAAGTCCCCGCCCTTCAGCAAGGGAGCCGTGATCGGGCCGCGCATCATGGAGACCTGCCGCGTGCCGCCGTCCAGCATGTGGAACGGGGCCCGGCGGGTGTTCACGAAGGACTCCTGCCACTCCCCTTGAAATAGAGCGCGTTGGCGAGCACCGGGCGCGTGTCGGGAGTCACCAGGTTGGCCGGGAGCAGGTCCTGGATGCGGCCCAGCGTCTGCTCCTCGACCCAGGCGTTGATGTCCTCGCGGATGGACTTGGGCTTCGAGACGAAGTCCACCGCGTACATCCCCGTGCCGTAGTGCTGGGCGAGCACGTCGAGGAAGGGCGACTCGAACGCGTACCCCTGCTGACTCCAGGCGGCGTTCACCACGCGAAGCGTGGGCGGCGAGCCTCGGCCCTTCACCTTGGCCTTGGCGCGGGAGTGGAGCGCCAGATTCAGCGCGTTCACGGCGGGGTGGAGCCGCTCCTGGGGCAGGGTGAAGTGGAGCGCCTGGGCCATTTGCGACCCGGTGTCGCCACGCGCCCCCGCGTACACCATCGCGAAGGCCTGGCTGATGCTGAAGGGCGAGAAGAGCAGATTCTCCCCTGGCTTGGAGAGTTCCCGGTACATCGAGGCGGCGAAGTCGGTGTTGCCGGAGACGAGCGCGGCGAAGTCCTCGGCCGGGACGTTGGGCTTCGTCACCCGCGCCTTGTCCGAGGCGATGCGCTCTCCGGGCGGCGCGGCCGAGGCGAAGCCCGCGAACCCCAGCGCGGCGACGAGTGAGGGGAGCAACCAACGGCGGAGCGAAGTCATGTCTTGTTCCTCAAGGCGTGTCCGCGCGCCGGTGGAGCAAGGAGCGTGCGCGCCGTGGGAGTGAGCGACTTCAAGGACTTGGCGGACCGCGGGACGAGGGCGCCTCGGATTTTCGAGAACAGGATGTTGAGGGCCCCCGAGCGGGCTCAGTCCTCCGACTGGACGTCCTGGAGCGAGAAGCCCCACTCCTCGAGCACCTTCACCTCGTCCTGCGCGCTGCGCGTCTTCTTGAAGCGGGCGCCCGGCACGCCCTTCACCCGGCGCTCGCAGGCGGCCCAGGTCGCGTGCCGCTTCACGCTGCGGCCCACCTCGCTCAGATAGGAGTACGCCTTGGCCGAGGAGCCCTCGCGCTGCCGGGGCTTCTCCTCGGGCAGGGAGGTGTCCTCGGGCACCTGGAACACGTCCACTCCGTAGCCCGACAACGGCCCCACGTAGAGCTTCACGCTCCGGCCCTTGGAGTAGGCGACGGCGATCTCATCCACCCGCTCGTTGCCCGGCACGCCCGCGTGCCCCCGCACGTAGCGCCACTCCACGGCGGCGGCCTCGGCGGGGAAGCTCTGCTTGCGCTCGGCCAGCAGCGCCATGAGCCGCTTCCAGTAGACGGCGTTGGCCACGTCGCCGCCCTCGGCCGTCTTCCACCCGCGCCGGCTCCACCCGAACGCCCAGCGGGTGATGCCCTGAATCACATAGGTGGAGTCCGTGTGGATGAGCAGCGGCCCCGGCGTGCGCTCCAGGTGACGCAGCGCCTTGCCCACCGCCGTCAGCTCCATGCGGTTGTTGGTGGTCTCCGGCTCGTGGCCCCCCAGTTCCGTCACCTCGCCCGCGGACGTGACGATGATGGTCCCCCAACCTCCCGGGCCGGGATTGCCAGAACAAGCACCATCAGCGAAGACCACGGTGGGACGGCTCTCCATACCGGCACCCTATGCGGCCCGGCCCCCCACCGCCAGCGGCCGCATCCCGCCCGCGAGCAACCGCGGCACGTCAGCCGAAGCGCTCGCGGAACGCGCGCAGGTTGGGACCGTCCCCGCCCCGCTCGTACACCGCGAACACCACCCGCTCGAAGGCGCCCGGGAGCGCCGCCAGGGCCCGCGCGAGGGCCTCGGCCACCTCCCGGGGATCATTGCGGAAGACACCGCACCCCCAGGCCCCGAGCACCAACACCCGATGGCCCTCGTGGGCCGCCACCCGCAGGACATTCAGGGCCCGGGCCTCGAGCACCTCGCGGATGCGGGGGCGCAGGGACGGGTCGCGCCGCAGGGCCTCGCCCGCGTTGGGCGCGGGAGAGGTGATGATCGAGGCCAGGAAGGGCCGCTCCAGCAACGTGCCCTGCTCATCCCGGAAGAAGGGCACCTCGGGCGAGTAGATGAGGTGCTCGGTGTAGAGCATCGACGGCTGCCGCCGGTTCTCGGCGTAGTAGTCGGGCTGCCGCAGCAGACAGGCGTGGAGCGCCGAGCACCGGGACAAGTCCTCTTCCTGGGCCTTGGCGCCGCCGAGAAAACCCCCGCCGGGATTCTTCGCGGAGGCGAAGTTGAGCGCGAGCACGCGCGTCACGCCCTCCGCCTCGAAGAGCCGGCGCGCCGCCTCCCCCGTCTTCTCGGAAGTCACCTCCAGCCGGGGAGCACCCCCCACCGGCTCGGGCCTCGCCAGCGCTCCGAAGTCCGAGGGCCGGTAGAGCCGCGTGCCCCGCGTGGCCCGCTCCACCTCGTCCCTCACCGACACCTTCCGGCCCGACGGCGCCTCGTACTCCCCCTGCTCCACGATCCGCACCGTCTCGTTCGCCATCTCAACCAGGGACATGACCCGTCCTCCTGTTCCCTTCCGCGCTCCACTCGGGACACGCGGAATCAGTGTGTCCCATATACACGAAGGGTTCCTGGAACCTGACAAGCCCTCCGGACCGGGCGGCGCCCCGATGGGTGTTCATCTTCTGCATCGCGTTAGAACAGCGATAAAAGAAAAATATTATTCCATGGAAACCCGGGGCATCTCCGTGCGATAATCAGGTATTCCATCTTTTACGGGTGATCCGAATGCAACGACTGAAAGACCTGATGATGAAGACGGTGGGACTGCCGCTCTGTGCCGTGCTGCTGTGCGCCTCCGGCTGTGCGCCGCCGGCCGTGGCGCCCTGGCGGCGGCCTCGGTGGAAGTAGGCGCGCCGAGCACCGGAACGAACTCCCGGCGCTCGCGGTGAAGCAGGTTCCCGGGCCCCCGACGACAGGGTGTCCGAGGAGAGACCAAGCGGCTCGGACATCCTGTCCCCTGGCGGCGCCACGCGGCGCCTCGTCGAGCGGCGGGAGGCCGGTGGGCCCCGAGCACATGCCTTGCACACGGTGAGGGCGGGAAACCGTGCGGAGGCATGACACATGAAGCAGGACGCCATCCTGGGCGCGCTCCTGGGGACGGTGGTGGGAGACGCACTCGGACTGCCGCGCGAGGGATTGTCCCGGCGGCGTGCGTCGCGCATGTTCGGCGGAGCGCCGCTGCGCCACCGCTTCTTCCTCGGCCGGGGCGTGGGCAGTGATGACACGGAACACGCCTGCATGGTGGCGCAGGCGCTGCTCGCCGCGCCCGACTCCCCCGAGCACTTCGCGCGGAACCTCGCCCGGCGGCTGCGGGGCTGGCTGCTCGGCCTGCCGGCCGGGGTGGGCTGGGCCACGCTGCGCGCCACGGTGAAGCTGTGGCTCGGCTTTCCGCCCGGCCGCAGCGGGGTGGTGTCCGCGGGCAATGGCCCGGCCATGCGCGCGCCACTGCTGGGCGTGTGTCTCGCGGAGCACCCCGAGCGGCTGGAGGCGTTCGTCCGGGCCTCGAGCCGGATGACCCACCGGGATGCCCGCGCCGAGCAGGGCGCGCTGGCGGTGGCGCTGGCGGCGGCCCATGGTGCCCGGCGGGGCGGCGTGGACGCGGAGGAGATGATGCGCGAGTGGGCGGCCCGCCTCGACGAGCCCTCGTGGCGCGAGGCCCTCGCCCGGCTGCGCGCGGCCTGGGAGCGGGGCGCGAGCGTGCCGGAGTTCGCCGCGGAGCTGGGGCTCGAGCAAGGGGTGAGCGGCTACGTGATGCACACCGTGCCGGTGGTGCTCTACGCCCGGCTGCGGCACGGCACGGACTTCCAGCGGGCGGTGGAGGAGGTCATCCTGCTGGGCGGCGACAGCGACACCACGGGCGCCATCGTCGGGGCGCTGGCGGGCGCGACCACGGGGGCGGGGAGCATTCCTCCCCGGTGGCTCGAGGGCCTCGCCGAGTGGCCCCGCTCGGTGGGGTGGTTGCGGCGGCTCGGGGAGCGGCTCGCGGCCCGGTTCTCGGGGCCAGGGGCACTCGCGACGCCGGGTGCCCTGCCCCTCTTCTGGCCGGCGCTCCTGCCGCGCAACCTGCTCGTGCTCGGCGTCGTGCTGGGGCACGGCTTCCGGCGGCTGCTGCCTCCCTATTGAGGAAGACGCGGAGACGGGGGCCCGCTACTGCTTGACGAGCTGACCACCCGACAGGGCCTTCAGCGTGATGTTCTCGCCCCAGCCGGTGGGGAAGATCGCGGTGGCGTAGACGGAGCCCCCCGCGGTGGTCGTGCGGCAACTCCAGCCACTCCCCGTACAGGCGTTCAATCCCAGACCGTCATTGAAGAAGCTCGACCACGAAAGGACCGTGGACTGCCCCGCGCCGACCGTCGTCGTGGTCATGTTGACGGCGAAGGAGAGTCCATAGGGCTTGGGGCAGGTACAGCTGAACGTGAGCGCCTGCGTCGTGCTGTTCGTGAGCGTCCACTTCGTCGGGTAGCTGGCGAGCTCACGCTGGGACTCGGAGGTCATCTCCGTCCCGGCTACCTCTTCCGCCGACATCCCACAGGCGGTGAGCGCGAGTCCCGACAGCAGGCCGATGAGCAGTCCATTCCTTCGCATTCGTCGCAGTCCTTTCGGTGTGGGCCCGGAAATCCAAGCCCACCTCCCATTATCAGAAATTCCCGCGTATTTGGCTTATTCCAGCGACCGCGCGATGAATGTCTTTTCTGCCCGTGAGCAGCCAGACCACGGGGGTCCTCGCGGGAAGAAACCTCTTTTTATGAGAAGCCAAAAAAGAGGCACAGGCCGGACTCCAGCTGGCGTCAGCCAGGAGAGCCCTCCTCCTGGCCTCTGCCCATTTCGCAACCTACTTCTTCTCCCCCTCGGACTGGGCGGGAGGAGAGGGGGGTGGCACATTCGGGTGGCCCTGGGTGGCGCGGTTGGCTCGGTCCGCGGCGTACTCTGCGCTGGTGGGATTCTTCACGTTGCTCCGATTGTCGTTCGGAGTGTGGTTCTTCTTCGACATGACACCTGCTCCTTGCTCAATGGAAGCGGCCATCTCCGCGTCCTGAGCACACAGTGATGGCGAAGGGCCTGGACGGCCATCACAACAATTCAGCGCCCCCTGGCCGACCAGACTCGCCCCAAGCATCATCAAGGACATGGGACGATCCGAGGACAGCACTCCAAAGATGGGCGGGGGAGGGCCAGCTCTCAGCGTTGGCATGTGTGGCAGCGGTACGGCCACCCTGGCCATCACCGATGGCTCCATCGAGCGGGGAAAAACCGTGCTGCAACTCATCGAGGAGCACGCGCGCCAACTGCCAGAAAGGACTGCCGTCCGGGAGCTTGCCCGGCTGGCCAAGGAGCTTCCCCACATCACCTTGAGGGCACCCGCCTTCCACGAAGCCGTGCGATTTCTGCGCAAGAGCGGACAGAGCGCAGCCGTGACCCAGCTCCTTGGCGAGGCTCGCCGGGGACGGAAGTTCGCCTCTCCCTTCTACCTGGTGATGCTGATGGAACAGGTGATGGAAGAACGGGGGTGCCGGGCAGCACAGGCAGCTCGCATCATCAAGGAGCGCCACCTCGCCGACTTCATGAAGAGCGCGCGAGCCATCGAGAACGACTACAGCCGTTACCGGGAGTTGTACCGGCTGTGGCATGGCGGCACCTATGTAGATGAATCGGAACTCACCCGTGTGCCGCTGCGTTCACCCTTTCTGTGATTCGAGCGGGTCTGGAAAAACCAGCGCTCACCGCTCACGGATAACGCACGGGCGCGGGCGGCTCCGCGGGCAGCGGGATGAACTCCGTCTCCTCGGGGACGGCGGCGAAGCGGCGCTCGCGCCAGTCCGCCTTGGCCTGCTCCAGTCGCTCCTTCGAGCTGGAGACGAAGTTCCAGAAGATGTAGCGCGGGCCGTCCATCGGCTCGCCCCCGAGCACCGCCATGCGCGTCGCGCGGGTGGCGCGCACGACGAACTCGCTGCCCGGACGCAGCACGAGCAGCTCGCCCACGCCGAACTCGGTGCCATCCACCTCCACCGAGCCCTCGGCGAGATAGAGCCCCGCTCCTCGTGATCGGCCGGGATGACGAAGCGCGCCCCCTTCTCCAGCGCCACGTCCGCGTAGAACATGTCCGAGAAGGTCTTCACCGGCGAGCGCTTGCCATGCAGCGCTCCGGCCAGCACGTGCATGCGCACGCCCTCGCCCTCCAGGAAGGGCATCGTCTCGGCGGGGTGGTGGATGAAGGTGGGCGCCGTCTCCTCGTGGGCCTTGGGCAGTGCCACCCACGCCTGGAGCCCGAAGAGCTTGCCGCCCGTGGCGCGCGTCTGCGGCGCCGTGCGCTCGGAGTGCACGATGCCCCGGCCCGCCGTCATCCAGTTCACCGCCCCCGCGTGGATGGACTGCACCGTGCCCAGGCTGTCCCGGTGCAGGATGGAGCCCTCGAAGAGGTAGGTGACCGTGGCCAGGCCGATGTGCGGGTGCGGCCGCACGTCCAGCCCCTTGCCCGCCTCGAACAGCGCCGGCCCCATCTGGTCCAGGAAGATGAAGGGGCCCACCATCCGCCGCCTCGCCGAGGGCAGCGCCCGCCGCACCTCGAAGCCATCCCCCAGGTCCTTCGTCGGGGCGACGATCAGCGTCTCCAGCGCGGGGTGCGACTTGAGGTCCATCGTGTCCTGGCTGTTCATGATCGGCTCCCTGGAGTCCTCGGACTCGCGAGCGGCGTGCTCCCCGCTGTTCGATGGACACATCCTGGGGCCTGGCGCCCTCCGGCACTAGCCGACGCCCACGGGAAGCATCGTCCTACCCATGGAACAGTTCTTCCAGACCGTTCCCGCTAATCCCCGGCGCCGTCCCCCACTAGTTTGTTCCGGGTCAACCCCTCACCCCAGGACGACTTCCCATGGCCATCCAGAGCCAGACCGAGCAGAGCGGCGCGTTCCGTCAGATCCTCCATGTCGGCGCCCACACCCTCCACGCCGACACCCCGACCACTCCGGGCGGCGAGGCTCCGCTCCCAGTCCCCATGACTACTTCGATGCCTCGCTCGCGTCGTGCAAGGCCCTGACGGCCATGTGGTACGCGAAGAAGTACGGCATGGCCCTGGAGCGCGTGGAGACCGTCGTCGAGCGCGACGACTCGCGCGAGCGCCAGGGCACCTACGTGCTCCACGTGAAGCTCGCCTTCCACGGCGCCCTGTCCCCGGAGGAGAAGCAGAAGCTCCACGACGCCGTCGCGCGCTGCCCCATCCACAAGCTCATGACCTCGACCACCATCGAGGTCGTCACGGCGCCGCTCGACCCGGCCGTCACCTGAGCACGAGCGGCGAGAGGCCCGTCGGCGCGTGGAAACCCTGCCGGGCGTGCTGGGCGGACAGGTAGGCGTCCTCCGCCCGGACCAACAGCGAGCGGATGGCCCCGGCCGAGGGCGTCTCCAGGAGCGCCTGACGCAGGGGGGCATCCCGAGCAGCGCCGCGATGCGGGTGAGCAGGCCCAGGTGCAGGCCGCGGCCTTCTCCGGGGACACGAGCGTCACCAGCAGCCGCACGGGCCGCCCGTCCCGGGCGCCGAAGTCCACGCCCGCCGGGTGCACGGCGACACACACCGTGGTGTGCTTCAGCCGCTCCACCCGGCAGTGGGGAATGGCCACCCCCTCGCCAATCGCCGTGCTGCAGATGCGCTCGCGCACCGCGAGCCGCTCCTCGATGTGGCGCACCGGCGCGTGGGCATGCGCCGAGAGCGTCCGGGCGAGCTCATGCAACACGCCGTGCCGATCCCTCGCCCACAACGCGGGAATGATGCCGCCTTCTGGCAGGTGATCCGTGAATCGCATCGCACACCCCCTCACGGCACGGCGGCGAATCGCTCGCGCCTGGAGAGCACGCCTCGCACCGCGGGCCGCGGCGGCCGTCGCCCTCTCTCCACACATGCTCGAAACGGAGTCACGCATCGGCAAGCCCCCCGCCGCCAAGAAGCACGCCTCCCCGGCTCCTGTGTCGGGTGGCGCACCGCAGCGACCCGGCGAGACCCTCCCCAGAGGACACTCCACGCGCCACCCACCCGACACCCCGTCGGGGCGCCCACGTCAGCGCACGAGGACGAGCCGGCGCACCGGGGCCGGACGCGGGGGCTCGGAATGCTCGAGCTTCTCGCCCAGCTCGCGCACCACCCGCGCGAGCAGCTGGTGATCCTGTCCGCACCACACCGGCGCTCGCCCTCGGCGGTGCGCACCAGCAGCCGGTAGGTGTCCGCGGCGGCCACCACCCGGGCGATGGCGGCGAAGACGAGCAGCGTGGCCACCACCAGCGCGGCCGTCACCCGGAACGAGCCCGGCTGCAACAGCAGTCCCGGCACCAGCAGCGCCGCGCTGCCCCCCACCCCGAGGGGCAACCACAGCCCCGGGGACTCGCGTCGCGTGCCGAAGCCGAGCAGCTCCTCCAGCCGCCACGAGCGGCCCTCCGCCTCCAGCCGCTCGCTGGTGAGCCGCAAGCCCTCGCCCTCCACCAGCACCCGCTCGCCCGGGGGGTCTGGGAAGGAAGGGGCGAGGAGGAGACCAACCACAACACGGGCCGTGCCCGCGCTCCCTGCCCGGATTCATGCCGCCTCATCGTGCCTCCCCGCCCCAGCCGCCCGGAGCATTTGACAGGCCCACCTCGCGCAGCAGCCGCTTGAGCGCCTCCAGCGGCGTGCCCAGCGCGTAACAACTCCGGGCGCCCAGGCGCATCGCCAGGCACCGCAACCGCTCGTCCTCGAACGGCAACAACACGATGACGGGCGCCGCTCCCGACACCTCTCGCAGCACCCCGCGCACGCTGTCCTCGCGCTCCACCAGCGCGAGCACCACGTCCGCACGCGCCCCCCCGCCGTCCTCCTCCAACGGAATGCCCATGTCCCCCAACACGTCGCTCAACAGCGAGCGCAGGGACTCGTCCGCGCCGTGCAACCGCACCGTCCTTGGCAGCACGCCCTCCATCCGCTCACCTCCCGCCCGCCATGACGCGGACGGCCACTGGCATGACGCGACAAGGCAAGGCACAAGGCATGGACGCGCGCGCTCCTCGACTGCGGGCTTCAGCAAGCCACATGCCCGGGCCGCGCCTCCCTCGGAGGATGCCCTCCACCCCCGCCGGAGCGTGGCAAGGTGCCAGGGTGCCCTGGCGGATTTCCACCCCGCCTCCTTCCCGCGCGTCCGCCGAGAGAGACGGCGCGCCGCGTCGTTCCACCCCACCCTCCCTGGATGAAACAGTGGTGCGCCTGGAGCCGAGCCCGGGCGTGCGGGGGCCAACAGGCGCGAGGGGGCGGCGCCCGGTGAGCGGTCCGGCGTGCTTGCTCCACGCCATGCCGATGAGCACGATCGGAGCCGTGGGACACCGAGCAGAGGAGATCCCCCGAGGGGCCACGGGCGCCAAGCGCGACCCTCCCACGAGGCGGGGGCCTTCCCGCCTGGGACAGACGCGCCGGGCGCCCCAGAGTCTCGCGCTGCTCACCCTGAGCGCCCTGGGCGTGGTGTTCGGAGACCTGGGGACGAGCCCCCTCTACGCGCTCCAGGAGAGCTTCCACGGACCGCACGCGGTGGAGGTGACGTCCGGCAACGTGCTCGGGGTGCTGTCGCTCATCATCTGGTCGCTGCTCGTGGTGGTGTGCGTGAAGTACCTCACGCTCCTGCTGCGCCTGGACAACGAGGGCGAGGGCGGCATCCTCGCGCTGGTGGCGATGCTGCGGCCGGCGGGCTCGCGCGGGGGGCGCGCGGTGCTGGTGGGGCTCGGGTTGTTCGGCGCGGCGCTGTTGTATGGGGATGGCGTCATCACCCCGTCCATCTCGGTGCTCTCGGCGGTGGAGGGGCTGAAGGTGGCCACGCCCGTCTTCGAGCCCTACGTGGTGCCGCTCACGGTGCTCATCCTCCTGGCGCTCTTCTTCGTGCAGCCCTGGGGCCCGGGGCGGGTGGGCGTGGTGTTCGGGCCCATCGTGGCGCTGTGGTTCCTGGGCATCGGGGCCTTCGGGGCCTGGGGCGTGCTGCGCGCCCCCGAGGTGCTCGCCGCCTTCAATCCCTGGCACGCGGTGCGCTTCTTCCAGGAGTCGGGCTGGCACGGCTTCCGGGTGCTCGGCTCCGTCATCCTGTGCCTCACCGGCGCCGAGGCGCTCTACGCGGACATGGGCAACTTCGGCCGGCGGCCCATCCGGCTCGCGTGGTTCTCGCTCGCCCTGCCCGCGCTCCTGTTGAGCTACCTCTCCCAGGGCGCCTTCCTCTTGCACCACCCCGAGGCCGCCGACGCCCCCTTCTATCGCTCGCTGCCCGGCCACGCGCTCTACCCCATGGTGGTGCTGGCCACGCTGGCCACGGTGGTCGCGTCCCAGGCGCTCATCAGCGCGGTGTTCTCCCTCACCCACCAGGCGACCCAACTGGGCTACTGCCCGCGGCTGACCCTGCGCCACACGTCCCCGAAGCACGAGGGGCAGCTCTACCTGCCCGCCATCAACTGGACGCTGATGACGGCGTGCGTCGCCGTGGTGCTGAGCTTCCGCTCCTCCCAGTCGCTCGCCGCGGCCTACGGGCTGGCGGTGTCGGGCACCATGCTCATCACCACGCTCATCTTCGGCTCGGTGGCCCGGCGGCGCTGGCGCTGGCCGCCGTGGGCGCTCGGGCTCGTGGTGGCCGGCTTCCTCCTGGTGGACGTCTGCTTCCTGAGCGCCAACCTGCTCAAGATTTTCGAGGGCGGCTGGCTGCCGCTGGTGCTGGCCGCGGTCGTCTTCCTGCTGATGGCGGTGTGGCGGCGGGGGCTGGAGCTGCTGTTCGACAAGCGCGACACGCACGCCGTGGAGCTGGAGAAGCTGCTCCACGCGCTCTCACACACGCCCCTGCCCCGGGTGCGCGGCACGGCGGTGTTCCTGACCGGCGCGAAACACGGCGCGCCGCCGGTGCTCCTGCACCACCTGGAGCACAACCAGACGCTGCACGAGCAGGTGGTGCTGCTCACGGTCGTCACCGAGAACGAGGCCTCGGTGGAGCCCTCCGAGCGCGTGAGCTGGCAGTCGCATGGCCAGGGCGTCACGCGGGTGACGGCGCGCTACGGCTTCATGGAGCACCCGGATGTGCCCCGGGTGCTGGAGCAGGCACGCCAGCTCGGACTGGAGACGCTCGCCGATCCGGTGACCTTCTATATCGGGCGGGTGACGCTGAGCGTGCGGCGCGGCCGGGGGCGCCGCTGTGGGTCAAGCGGCTGTTCCGGTTGATGCTGCGCAACGCGCCCCCCACCACGGACCACTTCCGGCTGCCCGCCCAGCGGGTGATGGAGCTGGGCGCGCAGGTGGAGTTCTAGTGGGCGGGCATCAGCGGCAGACGCCCCAGAGCAGCTGCACGCCCGAGCCGGTGAGGACGGCCAGGTCGTTGGAGCCATCCTTGTCGAAGTCCGACGAGGCCAGGGCACGGATGCCGGCCTCCAGGCTGGAGGCGGACAAGGCCACCTGCGCCGCGAAGCTCCCCCCGGCTGGCCGAGCAGCACTCCCACCTCGTTGCCCAACGAGCCCACCACCAGGTCGGGCACCGAGTCGCGGTTGACGTCCATGAGCAGCAGGCGCGAGGGCGAGCGCACGGTGGGATAGGAGGCCTGGACGAAGAAGGAGCCATCGCCCCGCGAGATGAGCACGAGCACCTGATTGCGGCGCGAATCGGCGACGACCAGGTCCGACAGTTTGTCCCCGTCCAGCCCGGCCGCCACGAGCCCGAGCGGCGTGCCACCCGTCTGGGTGAAGCGCTGCGCCGCGAAGGTGCCATCACTCTGGCCCAGCAGCACGCCCACGGACTCGCACGTCGTGTCTTGAATCGAGGCGCAGGTGGCCGAGTGGGCGACGGCGAGGTCGGGGCGCCCATCCCCATTGAAGTCCGAGACCATCAGGGACCGGGGCTCCGGAGACGCGAGGTAGGAGGTCGCGGTCCCCAACGAACCGTCACCGTTCACGGCGAACACGGAGACCTCCTGGGTGTCCGCCTTGATCGCCGCGACGCGCCGGTTCCCGTTCTCCTCCCACACCTTCACGTCGCGCAGCGGGGCCGCGGACGGCGTGGAGAGGAGCCGCTCGAAGGTGCCATCACCCCGGCCCCGGTACAGCCCGAGCGTGGAGTTGCCACTGTTGGTGGTGAGCACGTCCAGGGACGCGTTCCCATCGAGCCTCGTGAGCGCCATGGACGTGGGCTGCTCGGCGCGCCACAGGCTGGGCGTCTGGAAGAGTCCCTGGCGGCGGTTGAGCAGCACGGAGATGACCCTGCCACCGGTGTCCGCCGTGACGAGATCCTCGAAGCCATCGTTCTGCAGGTCTCCCACCGCCAGGTCCGCCTGATCTTCGCCGAGCGCGTAGCGCACCGGGGGCAGGAAGCCGCAGTTGCCCAGGCAGACGGTGCCGCCATCCGGACAGGCGCCCTGGCACGACGTGCCCCCGGCGCACGAGGGCTTCGCCTCGAAGGTGCCGCCATCACTGGCCAGCACGAGGCCGCCATCCGCGTCGGACCCCGGCCCCGGCTGCCCCGGAGTCCCCGGCCCCCCGTTCCCGGATTGTCGCCGATGGGGGAGGAGGCCGCGGCTCACCGGGGCACGCCACGAGGAACAGACACAACGCGCTCAACAGCGGCACCAGGCGCAGGGTGGGAACGGCGGAGTTTCTCGTCGACGACACGCGGGTGACCTCCGGGAAGAGAAAGGCCCGGAATCTAACCTCCCCGCTCGCGCTCGTGCTCGCCGAGGTGGAGGGTGGACACCTCGATGCCGGGAGATCCGCTGCGCGCGTCTTGTTTTCACCACACTGCGTTGCCTGAGCCGCTCCGCCGGGCGCCAAATGTTCAAGATGGGCTCGCCCCGGTTACGACGTGGCTCTCCCGCACTTTATGTGCTCGAGGCGCTCATGCCGCGAGCAACATGCGACGGCGCAGCAAGTCGAAGCTGGCGATCTGCCCCTCGGCTTGAGCATTGCTCCAAGGTGTGGGCAGCGCGGCCCGCACGGCCTCGCCGTCCTGCTCAAGCCCCTGGGCGAATGTCACCACCGCGTGCACGCCGCACGAGCGTGCCTCCCTCAGCCACTGATCGAAGGGTCTGCAAGTTCTGATGGGCTTGGCACCTCGCGTGACACCCCGCTCGCGCACGATGTCTCCGAAGCGGCGCACCAGTGGCACGACGCGCGAGGCTTCTACGTCCTGCCCGAGGCGTGTCAGCGTGGACTCTTCCTCGGGAGTAAGCACGGCTCTGAGTTGAGCACACAGCCACGCCAGTTGCTTGGGACGGGGGAGTGCTCCACCGGGACGCGAGGGATTCGGGATGGAGTCGTTGCCGTGACACGTACGAGGCGTCGAGCGCGCCACTGTGGTGCGTCGCGTCTGCAACCAGCGATGGGCCTACCGTGACGTGCCACCAAAGCCCTGGGCGCGAATCTCCCGCCACAGTTGCAGCGCATTCTCGCAGCCAGCGGCATGCCTCTGGGTCAGGTGTTCCAAGTAGGGGTCGAGAATGCTCGGCTCAGGCTCACGCACCGCGCGTTCTAGAAAGCTCGGTGCCGAGGCGTGCTTGCGCACCGTGCCTCGCGCCAGCCGTAGGGTGCGGCTGATTTTCAGCAGGGACTCTCCGGCCGGTAGCGCTCGCGCACAGCACGGTAGACAGCGATGCGCCGAGCCCGGCTGTCCTCGCGAGCATGCTCCTCGCTACGAGTGCGCGGGGAACTGGTGTCACGGAGCTTGACGCAGTCGTGCGCACCTGCGACGGGCGGTAGTGCACGCAGACGCGTATGCACCCCGGCCAACCAGCGTTCCACCATCTGCCGCCCATTGAGTAGCAGGTGCCAGCGGTCCGCAACTTGTTGAGCGTGGGGTGCTCCCTCCGCTACTGCGCGCGCATACTCCGTTGAGCGGTCTCGTGTCACGACTTCGACGCCAGCATGGCTCCGGAGCCGGGCAGTCAGAGTCGAAGCGGACCGGTTAGGGAGCAAGTCGACGACACGGTGAGCCTCCAAATCAACCAGGCGGGAGCCGTAGGTGCGTCCTTTGCGCCAAGCCCAGCCATCCACGCCCAGCACCTGGGGCAGAGTGGACGGAGGCAGGAGAACTCGGTGCATGAGTCGCAGGAGCGTGTCGGGATTGGTCGGCATGACCTGGGGCCGCAGCAGTCTGGCGCCGGCTTCAGCTCCGGCCGTCAGGCTCACCGAACACAGGGCCCGTGCGAGTCAACGCGTGCGCCGAGCACTTGGGGCGAGCAGGCCCGGCAGGCGTTCGGAGAACGTGCGGCGCGCGCACCTCGCATTTCGACAGCGGAAACGACGTACGTGCAGTTCGACCTGAACCGAGCGCCCAGCGGTGGGCAGGTCGGCGAGCCGCCAGACATAGGTGCTGTGCGGTGCGTCGCCGTGCTGCTTGCAGGAGGGGCACTGCGCTCCTCGACATTCGGCACGCACTACGAGGACGGCTCGCGTGGACTCACGATGCTCGACTCGCTCCAACCGGCAACCGGGAAGGGGGTATAATTGGCGCATCGCGGGTTGTACCCGTCTTCTGCTGAAGGCGGGCAGCGCCAAGCGCCTCGAGCACATAAAGTGCGGGAGAGCCACAAAACCGGGGCAGGCTCAGTATTCCTGCCGGTGGCGTCGCTATACTCCAACTTCATCTAATGGGGTGTATCCAGGAGCGTTAACAACCACGCCTTGCGCCCCACGTCCTTGATGTTCTTCTCAATTGCCGTTTTCAACTCCCTTTGATCACCCGGTGTCGAATTGTAGGAATCGCGGATAAATGCCTTTACCCGCGGCGGGATGTAATCGTTCACTCGATGGAGTTGAACTTGCAGCCGGTATTTATTTGCCTTCTCTCGACTGGCGGCGATGGCTTTTTCATATTCAGCACGCTTTTGAGGATCGTCGATCAAAGCCGGGTCAGCCCCAGGCGGGTAAACCACACCTCCGCTCGTCGGAGGCGGTTGAACGAGATTTATCGGGACATCTTCTGGGTTGAAGCCCGGATCCAGATTGCCATCCACAAGTTGAAGCAAGTGCAACCACAGAAAGAGACAGTCGGATCGCAGTCGGGCACGGGTTCTGGGATCATGTTCCTTCATCAGAACCACATTCTCCAAAGCCATGGATGCTTCGCGCAGGCGCTCGGTCTCCAACTCGGCTTGAAATTCCTGGATGTGAGCACGTGCCTGCTCCAGGTAATTCTGGTTTTCTGTCATGGTTTTGCAACTCAACTGGATGGGGGTTGTGATAAGAATCATGAGGCCGATTGCCTTGATAAGGCTTTTTTCTCATCAGGGGATGCTTGTCGGATCATTGTACATGGTGTGCTCGGTGTTTCCGCCTTTACGGCTCTCGCATTTTCCAGTGGTAGAAATCTCGTGTTCCTGACGGACGACGGGAAAGTTATGCTTGGTGCTGCTTCCCGTGATCCTCCACTGCATTGTGATCGGAAAGTACAATGTACCGACGGTGAATGGCGGCGCAGTGCCAGTAATGATGGGGCCAGGATCGCCGGAATAAACGTTGTCGATCAGACCCACCTCGGACCCGGTTGTTGACTTATGGCCAGTAACTGCAAACCACGGACTCGCTAAATCCGGAGGAGGGTAGCCACCGTGCGGTTTTCCCGTTTGTATTGGATTTGCATAGGCGCCGGCACTACTGCAATGGAGTCCAACTCCCTGATTTCGACGCGATAGAAGTTCACATCATCCGGGTGGACATCCATAGTTCCTAGCCAGCCGCAGTCAGGTCGCCCATGAGCGTGTCTCAGATTCGTGCCTGCTTTACGTCGCATCGTCCAGTTTGCCGGTCTGACGACGGTAAACGTTATCGAGCAAGTGCATCCCGCTCCAGTCGCCGTGATCGTAACACTGCCTGTGGCGTCTCCTGCAGTGAACGTCACGGTTGTGTTGCTGCCTGAACTTGGAGTGAGCGTTCCACCCCCGCTCGTGATTGCCCACGTCGCCGCTCCCGGACTCACCGTCAATTGTACTTCTTCGCCGACGCCGATCTTCGTCCGCGTCCGATTTGCTGGCGACGTAGCAACTGTGTGTGACGTGATCGTGCACGCTGTACAGGGCCGTATCGGCGACGAGACTGATGCCGTTGAGTCTGGTCCCGAAGAAGGACTCGAGGGCTCACTTCGTCCGGTCATGCTTTTGCCTCTCCAAAGCTCGCTAGTACGTACTCAAGCCACGTCAAAGCCTTCTTTTCCAGGCGCCTAGCTTTAGCCTCCGGATCGGTCATCAACCTGTCTTCGAGGGTCTTCCCGATCCATGGATACAGTGGATCCTCATGACACTTGTGACCGAATGAGAACATCAGGACAATCAGCGTAGCGGCCGACCGGGCATTCGTGAATTGATGGCTGTGTGCCTTTGAGATACCCTCGGCGATCAACAGTTTGAGGTTCTCTTCCCCCACGTAATGCTTTTTCTGAGGATAGACTCGCCCCATTGCATCAAGCAGGGCTGATTCTAGGTTTTCCCAGGTAATCGGCAGAGGGTTCCGAGCCAGGGCTGAGATACTCCTCAAGGATTTAAATGTGTAAGAGTCTCCCGGGCCAGCGACCTCTGCCCTATAGTGGCGCGTTCTCTCATAGAGAAATTCGGCGCGTTGCATCTGTGGGGTTGATTTACGATCTTTTAGGACCTCGGTAGCCCACGGATACTGCGGGTCAGTATCGAAATGACTGCCAAACAGCAGCATCAATTCAAGATAGAGACGAAGTGGCCCGTGCAACGAGAAGCCGTATTTATCCCCTTGCGCAATCCCGAAGCGGATGGCCAGACGGATTTGCTCCTCCTTTGCGGCCTTGAACAAAGGAGGGGAAAAACAGGCGAGGTGCAAGACCATCTTGTCCTCGAAATCCTGCAATCTAGCCTTGCTGAGTGCCTCCCTCTGCTCTTTACGAATAAGCATGGCAGTAACTCCTTGGGTAATGTCCTCGCTCCCCAGCATCCATTAGATCCATCAAGCCATAATTCAAATGAAAGAGGGTACTCGGCGTCCGGCTAAAGATGAACTGGTCAACATCTCCTCGCTTCGAATCAGAGGCATACAACTTGTGCGTAGCGCAGATGAAGGCTGGGAGGACTGTTCCCTCAAGCGGGGGCGGAGCCGGGGCCAGAGGAGGAGAGCCCATTGGTGGCCGCAACGGTGGAGGAGGCGCAGAAGGAGCGCACGCCCCGCTTGGACTGGGCGGGGGCTGCTGCGCCTTGCATTCGCGCTGGATGTGTTCGCCTGCGCCGTATAGGTGGGATGGGGGCCGTGTGGAGGGAGAGAGCTGAAGCTGAGGGGAAGAGGAGGGGTGCCACGCGGGCTGTGCGCGGAGCCGGTGGACAGGCGGTGCAGCCCCATGGGGCACACGCTGGCCCTGGTGGCTCCCCAGGAGGAGGCAGCAGGGGCGTGGACGTCTTTGGCCGCGTGACTGCACAAGGCTCAACACCACGCCTGCTGGGGTGGCTCCTGCGCTGCAGCCAGCGGCAGCAGGCCGTGTGGGCTGTGCCAAGTGATCTACAATGGCGCGCACTGCGTTGGGTTGCGTCAGGTACGCCCACACCCGGCGCCTTCCTCCACACCAGGCGCAGGTGAACACATCCCCGCGCCCTTCCACCTCAATCCCTGGCGGCCCTTCGCTGGCTCTATCAGGGCCCGCATCCCGCGACCCGGACGCCCTCCTGGACGTTCTCGCGCCCGCCCCCACTCACGTTGGATGTCTTGCTGAACATCCGCCAGGAGGTCGGTACGGTACCGGGGCGGCTGGGAATGTTCATCGGCACCATCGACGTGCGGCGGATGGCGGGCTTCGTGAATGGCTACCGGTTGTGCCTCGCCCTCGCGGGTGCACGGGATGAGGAATATCCTCGCTTCGAGCGTTGGCTCCACGAGGAGAAGTCCCTCCCCGCGGGTCAGGAGTGGCCCCGGCCCTTCCTCCAGGCGTGCCAGGGAGACGATGAGCAGGCCATCCATCGGCTGCTCGGGTTCGCGGCGGAGTTCCGCGCCGCGCGGCCCCATTCCTAGACACCTCCGCTAGCCGCCCCGCTCGCGCTCGCGGCGGTGGATGGTGGACACGTCGATGCCGAGGATTTCCGCCGCGCGCGTCTTGTTGCCGCCACACTGCGCCACCACGTAGGCGATGTACTCGCCTTCCAACTGGCGCAGCGGCACCAGCCGCGTCTGGGCCTGCACGAGCGGGTGCACGTCCCCCGTCACCCCGGGCGCGTGCAGTTGGAGCGTGGGCAGGTCCACCGTCTCCTTCACGGTGACGACGGCGAGCCGCTCCACGAGGTTCTCCAGCTCGCGCACGTTGCCCGGCCACGGCGCGGCGGCGAGCGCGGCGAGCGCCTCGGGGGTGAAGCCGGTGAGGCGCGCGCGGGGGTTGCGCTCGCGCGACTTCGCGATGAAGTGCTCCACGAGCAAGGGAATGTCCTCGCGCCGCTCGCGCAGGGCCGGCACGCGCAGGGGCACCACGTTGAGCCGGTAGAAGAGATCCTGACGGAACCTCCCCTCGCGCACGCGCGCTTCCAGCTCCTGGTGCGTGGCGGCCACCACGCGCACGTCCACCTTGCGCGCCGCGTCCGCGCCCACCGCGCGCACCTCGCCATCCTCCAGCACGCGCAACAGCTTCGCCTGGAGCTCGGGCGCCATGTCGCCAATCTCGTCCAGGAAGAGCGTGCCCCCGTCCGCCTCCAGGAAGAGGCCACGCCTTGGCGTGGTGGCCCCCGTGAAGCTGCCCTTCACGTGGCCGAACAGCTCGCTCTCCAGCAGCGCGTTGGGAATGGCCGTGCAGTTGATGGCCACGAAGGGGCCCGCCTGACGCGGCCCCTCGAAGTGCAGCGCGCGCGCCACCAGCTCCTTGCCCGAGCCGCTCTCGCCCCGCACCAGCACCGGCGCGTGCGAGTGCGCCACGCGCTCGATGAGCTCGTACAAGGCGCGCAAGGGCGCGCTGCGGCCCACCAGCGCCGCGAACGCCGAGCGGTCTCCCACCGCCTGGCGCAGGGCCCGGTTCTCCTCGCGCAACCGCCGCTCGGCGATGGCGCGCTGCACGTACAGGAGCACCTCGTCCAGCCGGAAGGGCTTGGTGAAGTAGTGCGCGGCGCCCCGCCGCATGGCCTCCACCGCGTTCTCCACCCCGCCGAAGGCCGTCATGATGAGCACCGGCAGCGTGGGGTCCGCCTCGCGCACGGCCGCCAGCACGTCGAAGCCGTCCACCTGCTCCATGCGCAAATCACACACCACCGCGTCCAGCACGCGCCCGCGCACCGCGGCGAGCGCCTCCCGCCCGCTCGTGGCCACGTCCACCGTGTAGCCCGCGTCCGTGAGGGCATCGGCGAGCAGCCGCGCCATCTCCACGTGGTCATCCACCACCAGCACTCGCCCTTCAGACGGCATGCCGCTCCTCGCTCGGCGGGGGCGTGACGGGCCACCACAACGTCACGCACGTGCCCTGCCCGGGTTCACTCTCCAACTCGATGCGGCCCCCGTGGTTGCGGACGATCTGCGCCACCATCGTCAGGCCCAGTCCCGTGCCCTGGCCGCGCTTCTTCGTGGTGAAGAAGGGATCGAAGACGCGGTTGAGGCTCTCCGGGGAATGCCGCACCCATCGTCCCGCACCGTCAGGCGCACCCCGCTCCACGCCCCCGGCGTCCCCGGCGCCTCCACCTGGGCCGCCAGCCGCACCGTGCCCCCGGGCTCGCACGCATCACACGCGTTGAGCACCAGGTTGAGCACCACCTGCTGCAACTGGTCCGGCTCGGCGAGCAGCGGCGGCAGCCCCTCGGGCACCTCCACCTCCAGCCGCACGCGGCGCCGCTCCACCTCGCCGTGCAACAGCTCCTGCGCGCCGTGCAACAGCCCCCCGAGCGCCACGCCCCGCACCGCCACCGGCTGCACCCGCGAGAAGTCCAGCAGTTGGCGGATGGTGCGGCTCACCCGGTCTATCTGCTCGATGATGACCTGGATGCCCGCGGCCTGGGGGTGCTGGGCGCCGAGCTTGCCCACCACGTACTCGGCCCGGCCGCGCACCACGCCCAGCGGGGTGCCAATCTCGTGCGCGATGCCCGCGGCGAGGATGCCCACCGTGGCCAGCTTCTCCGCGCGCAACAGCTGCGACTCGAGCGCGTGCACGTCGCTCAGGTCCTCCACCACGAGCAGCACCCGCACCTCGGCGTCGTGCCGCTCCAGGGGCACGGCGTGGAGGCGGTACTGGCCCTCGGCGCCGAAGAGCGGCAGGGGCTCGCCATGCAGGCAGAGCACGCGCTCGGTGGCGCACGCCTCCTTCACGAGCGACTCGAGCCGATCCACCACCGCGGCGGGCGCGTCCGGAAAGGACGCGCGCAGGCTCGCGCCCACGGCGGTGGGGGGCAGGCGCTCGCGCAGGGCCTGGTTCACCGCGGTGATGTGCCCATCGGCCGACAGCGCCAGGACGCCGGTGGGGATGTTGTCGAGGATCTTCTGCGTCTTCTCGTGCAGGTGGGCGAGCTGATCCGCGTGGCGGCGGCTCTCCTGGAGCGCGAGGGCGCGGCGCGAGGCGATGATGACGTAGGCGCCGAAGACGACGAGGAAGAAGGTCACCAGGAAGGCGCCGAGCGCCACGCGCAGGATGACGCCGCGCTCGTGGGCGCGCAGCTCCTCGGTGGAGGCGAACAGGGCCACGCCCCAGAAGGGACCGCCGCGCATGCGCACGGGGGTATAGGCGGCGATGGCGTCCGCCGCGCCCAGGCCCAGGCGGGCCGCCTCGCCCTCGGGCAGTCGCACCGTGCCGCGCTCGCCCGCGCGCAGACGGCGCAACAGGGCGGCGAAGCCCGGCACCGCGTCCGACGCGAGGTCCACCCGGTTCACCCACTCGAGCAGCGTGGGCGCGCTCGCGCGGATGGGCAGGCCGTGCGTGCCGATGAGCAACAGCCGCACCTCGGGCTGGGTGGTGACGAGCTTGAGGGGAGCGAAGAAGGCCTCGGTGTCCACCAGCACCGCCAGGGCGCCCCCGGGCCCGTCCTCGCCGGGCGCGTACGCCGTGGCGAAGATGCGGTACCAGTCCCCGGGCGCGGCGGCCACGGGCAGCGAGGTGAGGATGTCCCCGGGCGCGCGCGCGAGCGCCTCGCGGGCCTTCTCCGTGAGGGCGGTGCTCACCGCGCCCCGCGTGACGGCCGGCCCCGCGCGCCGGTCCACGATGGTGAAGCGCGACTGGCCCTGCGCGTCCAGCACGACGATGGCCTTGAACTGCCCCACCACCTCCAGCAGCGCGAGCAGCTCGCGCCGGTGCTCGGTGACGGAGCCGGGACGCGAGAGCAGCTCGCCCGCGAAGCGCAGGTCATCCGCCGCGTCGTCGAGCGCGTCGGACACCTCGCGCGCCGCGGCGTCCACCTGGGCGGTGCGCTCGGAGGCGAACTGCTCCACGAGCGCCGCCCGGTCCCTGCGGATGAGGTGCACCACGCCCACCACCACGCTCGCGAGCGCGATGCACAACAGGAGCACGGAGACGGCGGCGTTGCGGTTCATGGCGGGGCCCCGAGTGTGCCAGGAGCCCGGGCGCCGGGCTACGTCGCGGCCGGATGGCAGGACACCTCCAGCGGGAGCCCGAGCGCGGCGATCTCCGCCAGCTCCCCGGGAGACAGCGAGAAGTGGCAGTCCCCCGTCCAGGCGACCACGAGCGAGAGGGTGACCTGGGTGGCGCCGAGCGCCCGGAGGCTGGCAGCGCCCCCTTCAATTCCCGCAGGGGCTCCAGGACGGAGCCGCCGGGGATGAGGTCGTCATCGAGCAACACGAGCAGGGCGCTGCCGTCGGCGAGGGCCTTGCCGGCGTAGCGTCCCGAGGGGGAACGTCCCCGGGCTCGTTCGCGTCCACGAGGGCGAGCCCGGTGCGCTCGGCGGCGCGGGCGGGAGAGAAGGCGGGGCCCTGGAGGACACAGTAGAGGAAGCGCCGGTTCATCCCATGTCCACCACGAAGGCCAGGGGCGTGCCGCGCCGCACGAGCAGCAACGCGAGCACCTCGGGGGCCGGGGGCCGGGGCGCCCCGAGCACGCTCCACGGGTCGGTGACACCGAGCGGATAGAGAGAAGACGCGGGAGGTGGGGCCGGGGCGTACGCCGCGCGGGAGGGGGCGCGCACGCGTGGGACGGCCGGGCGCGCGGGACGCCGACGCCGGGAGGGACGCTCGGCGCGGTGGACGGCCTCGGCGCACCGCGAGCCGACGAGGGACTCCAGGGTGAGACACAGGGCCGCGCAGAGCTGACGCAGGGTGGCGGGTCCCGGGGCCAGCGTCCCCCGCTCCAGGCGCCCGTAGGTGGAGGGGGCCGGCCGATCCGCCGCGCCATCTGCTCCTGGGTGAGCGCCGCGCTCTGGCGGGCGGTGCGCAGCGTTCCCCGAAGCCTCTGGGCCAATCGTTTCCGGACATCGGCGGGCAGGTGACTTGGCATGGTGGCACGAACCCTACCGACCCTGGACGTCAAGTCAACAGGTCATCCTATTTTGGCGGTCACTTGCCAACTTCCCGCCGTTTCAAGTAGGGCGCTCCAGGAACTCGAGGATGCGCGCCGGGGAGTCGACGATCACCTCGGCGCCGGCTTCCCGCAGCGCGGAGAGGGCGTCGAAGCCCCACGACACGGCGATCATCCTCACGCCCACCTGCCGACACGCCTCCACGTCCCGGCGCTCGTCCCCGATGTAGACGAGCTGCTCGCGCGACAGGCCCCGCCGCTTCATCAGCGCCCGCAGCGGCCGGGCCTTTCCGAAGACGCGGCTGCCGCCCTGGATGCCCGCCACCCAGTCCTCCACGCCGTGCCGCCGCAGCACGTCGCGGATGTTCGACTCCTCGTTGGAGGACAGGATGCTCAGCCGCAGCCCCCGGGCGCGCAGCTCGCTCAGCAGCTCGGGGATGCCCTCGTAGAAGCCGAGCCCGGACAGCTCCTTGCGGTAGTTCTGGAGGAACTCGCCCACCAGCCCGGGCACGTGAAAGGGAGACACCCCCAGGCGCCGGCCCCGCTCGAGCAGCGGCAGGCCGCGCATCTCCTCCAGGTTGCTCGCGGTCAACAGGCTGAAGCCCCGGCGCCGGGCGATCTCGTTGTAGAGCCGGAGGACCAGCGCGCGCGAGTCCACCAGCGTCCCATCGAAATCGAACACCACGTCCGTCACCATCCGCGTCACTCCCATGGCCCGTCCACTCACGGAACGTAGCCAACCTGACGGCGTGCCGCGTCGATCGTCTCGAGCACGGCGATGGAGCGGGCGAGCGGATGTAACGGCGACTCGGTGAGGCCCTCGGCGATGTGCCGGGCGGCCGCCGTGGCCTGGTAGGCGAGGCCGCCGCTGTCGCGCAAGGCGGAGGCATCACTCCAGCGCAGCCGCTTCTCTCCGGTGGGGGACGAGCGTGAAGCCCCCGGGGGAGATGAAGCGCGACTCCACCTGGAGGCGAGCGAGCGTGCCGCTGATGGCCGCCTCGTTGGGAGTGTCGACGAAGAGCGAGGTGTGCACGAGCGCCTGCGCGCCCGAGTCCGTGGTCAACACGAGCGCGGTCTGCCCATCCACGCCCGTCTTCGCGAGCACGCCCGTCGCGAGGACGTGCGCGGGCGTGCCGAGCACGAAGTGCGCGAACCACAGGGGGTAGACGGCGAGGTCGAGCAGGGCCCCGCCGCCGAGCGCGGGACTGAAGATGCGGCCCTCGGGCTCGAAGTCGAAGCGGACGCCGAAGTCCGCCACGACGAGGCGGGGATCGCCGAGCACGCCGTCGCGCAGCAACCGGTCGATGAGGACGGTCTGTGGCAGGAAGCGGGTCCACATGGCTTCCATGGCGAACACGCCCGCCGCGCGCGCGGCCTGGGCAATGTCCCGGGCCTCGGCGGCGTTGAGCGCGAAGGGCTTCTCCACGAGCACGTGCTTGCCCGCGGCGATGGCGAGCAGGGCCTGCGCCTTGTGCCCGCTGTGGGGCGAGGCCACGTAGACGATGTCGATGTCGGGGTCCGCCACGAGCTGCTCGTAGGAGCCGTGGGCCCGTGGAATGCCATACGTCGCCGCGAAGCTCCGCGCGCGCTCGGGCTCGCGCGAGGCCACGGCGTGCACGCGCTGGTCGGTGTGCTGGTGGAGCGCCCAGACGAAAGCCCCCGCGATCCGGCCGGGCGCGAGCACGCCCCAGCGCAACACGGGCCCTCCGCGCAGGGGGGTGATGTCGGGCTCGGGCAAGGCGGAGGGAAAGGCACTCATGCGCCCGACCCTACCAGCCGACCCGCACCGCGTGGGCGCGCGCGCGTGGGACTCCACTTCATCCCTGCCCTATTCACCACAAGTGAAATATGCTCATGCCCATGGTCGCACGTACCGCCGTGGTGGGTAGCACGTCCCTGTTCCGGTTCGAGGTGTCTGGCGGCACGGCGCCGCTGCGTGTCGTGAGCTTCTTCGGACACGAGCACCTGTCGAACCTCTATGAGTTCCAGCTCGAGCTGGCCTGTGAAGATGCGGCGTTGAGCTTCTCGGACGTGGTGGGCCAGCAGGCCCTGCTGACAATCGAGGGCGAACAGGCACCTCGCCACGTGCACGGCATCGTCTCTCGCTTCGAGCAGGTGGGGAGCAGGCCGCGCTACACCCTCTACCAGGCCACGCTGGTGCCCCTGGTGTGGCGACTCCAGCGCCGGCGGGACAGCCGCATCTTCCAGGAGCTCGCCACCCCGGACATCCTCCAGGAGGTGTTGCGCCGGGCGGGCGTCTCCAGTGAGCACTTCGAGCTGCGGCTGAGCAGCACCTATGAGCCCCGCAACTACTGTGTGCAGTACCGCGAGTCCGACTGGGACTTCCTCTGCCGGCTCATGGAGGAGGACGGCATCTTCCACTTCTTCGAGCACCACGAGGACAAGCACGTGCTCGTCATGGCAGACGCCCCGGGGGCCTGCCAACCCATCGCGGGCGACGAGGCACTCGTCTTCCGCCACGAGCGCGGGCTCGTCACCGAGGTGGAGCAGATTCTGGGCTTTCGCTTCTCGGAGGAGATCCAACCGGGGCGGGTGAGCCTGCGCGACTTCAACTTCAAGAAGCCGCGGCTGGCCATGGACGCCGGGCATGCGGCGGAGCGGGACACGGATCTGGAGGTGTATGACTATCCGGGCGAGTACCAGGAGCCGGCGCGGGGCTCCTCGGCCAAGGGGGAGGCATCGCGAAGCTGAGGCTGGAGGAGTTGCAGGCGCGGCGCCAGGTGGGCCAGGGCGAGAGTGATTGCGAGCGGCTGCTCCCGGGCGCCTTCTTCACCCTCTCCGAGCACGCCCGGAGCGACTTCAACACCCGCTATCTGCTGACGGGCGTGGGGCACCGGGGCCACCAGCCGCAGGTGCTGGACGAGGAGGCGCCGTCCGGTGCGTTCAGCTACGCCAATTCCTTTTCATGTATCTCCGCGAAGGTGCCCTTCCGGCCGCCCCGGCGCACGCCTCGCCCCGTGGTGCGAGGCATCCAGACGGCCATCGTCGTGGGGCCCGCCGGAGAGGAAATCCACGTCGACGAGCATGGCCGGATCAAGGTCCAGTTCCACTGGGACCGCGAGGGCCAGCACGACGACAGGAGTTCCTGCTGGGTGCGGGTGAGCCAGCCCTGGGGCGGTGAGTCCTGGGGCGGCATGTTCATTCCACGCATCGGCCAGGAGGTCGTCGTCGACTTCATCGAGGGCGATCCGGATCGCCCGCTCATCACCGGGCGCGTGTACAACGGGGTCAACCCCCCGCCCCATCCCCTGCCGGACCAGAAGACGAAGAGCAGCCTCCGGACGAACTCGTCACCGGGCGGAGGAGGCTTCAACGAGCTGCGCTTCGAGGACAAGAAGGGCGCCGAGCAGGTGTTCATGCACGCCCAGCGCAACATGGACGTGCACGTCAAGAACGACTCCCTGGAGGACATCCTCAACGACAGGCACCAGACCATCGGAAGGGATCAGAACGAACGGGTGAAGCGGGACCAGAACCTCAAGGTGCACCGCCACCGCCAGGAGCACATCGGCGGGGACGTGAAGCTGCTGGTGGGCGGCATCGACGGAGCGGGCAACCAGGACATCCACGTCAAGGCGAGCCGCAAGGAGAAGGTGGACGCGGACAGCCACCTCACCATCACCGGCAAGCGCAACGAGCACGTGGGGGACACCGGTCCATCACCCTCGGCAATGACTTGCAGGTGGAGGTGGGCATCAACCACGCGCTGTCGGCGGGCAACGAAATCCACCTGAGCGCTCCCACGGTGGTGATTGAAGCGACCCAGGGACTGACGCTGAAGGTGGGGGCGAACTTCATCACCCTGAACCAGGCCAGCATCTCGGTGATGGGGACGGTGCTCAACCTCAACAGCGGGGGCGCGGCGCTCGATGGCCAGGGGGTGAAGCCCGTCAAGCCGGAGGAGCCCGCGGACGCACAACCCACCGAGCCGACGCCCGCGGACGGCGGGTGAGCCAGGACGCACCGGAGAAATCCCCATGGTGAAGAAGAACGCGGTGGAGCGGCGACTGGACGTGCTGCACGACCAATGGACGGAGTTCGCCCAGCTTCCCGAAGCGCGCCTGTTGCGCTGGGTGGTGGAGCCGGACGAGGTGCGGATGGTGGAGGCCTTCCTGCGGAAGGAGGAGGACGAGCGGCTCGGGGAGTGTCCGGACCTCTTCCTGCGCCTGGAGGAGCCCTTCGACGAGCCGGCGCGGTACGGGCGGACGCTGCGCGAGGCACTGGTGCGGCTGGAGGAGGAGAACCGCGCCGGGCTGGAGGAGGAAGGCCTGTCGGGCTGGCGATGTCCGCCGGTGAAGGGCGGCGCGACGGACGAGGAAGCCTTCCTGGCCGCGTGCGAGTCCCTGCGGAGCCATTACGAGGACCTGTGCGAGCACCTCGTCCTGGTGCTGCTGCCGGAGAGGGGAACGGACGCGGGCGCCTGGCGTGAGTGGTTGCGGCGCGCGGTGGAGAAGGCGGAGGCCCCGCATGTCCGGCTGGTGGTGCTGGATGACACGAGGACGCTGGCGCTGGAGCCACTGGCGGAGCTGCTCCCCGAGCGGGTGGTGACGATTCCGGCGAGGTTGGACATGGGGCGGGCGCTGGAGGAGCTATCGCGAGAGGCCGGACACGTGGACACACCGGGAGGACAGTTCCGGGAACTCTTCGTGCGGATGGGCAACGCGGCGACGAAGGGGCACGTGGACAAGGTGGAGGAGCTGGGGGCACGGGCGGTGGAGGTGGCGGCCGGGCATGGGCTGCACTCGCTGGTGGTGACGGCGCGCTTCGTGATGGGGGGAGCGCAACTGGGGGCACAGCGGCCCCGCGAGGCGCTCGAGCACTATCGGCAGGCGGAAGCGGCGGCCGAGCAGGCGGAGGCGAAGGGAGAGCCAGAGGGGGCGTTGTTGCGGCTCAAGGCGCGCCTGGCGCAAGGCGCCGCGCGGGTGACGGCGCAGGAGTACGCCCAGGCGGCGGCGATGTACGAGGAGACGGCCCCCCTGGCTCGCGCGTTGAAAGATGCGCGCATGGAGTTGGAGTGCTGGCGGATGGCGAGCTGGTGCTGCGAACTCCAGAAGGAAGTGGAGCGGGCGTGGAAGCACGGCCAGCGAGCGTGGGAGGTGGGCCGGGCCATGGACGTCGGGACGCAGGAGACCTCGACGCTGCCCTACGTGGGAGAGGCACTGGTGCGACTGAGCCATGAGCGGCGGGGGCCTCGGGCTGCAAGGGAGATGGAGCTGGAAGTCGAATCGGTGCTGGGCCAGGACTGGCGGCCGGAGGCTCCGGCCGCGGGAGAGCGGTGATGCTCGCGGTGAAGCACCTGGACCCCGTGTTGGGCGTGGACATCCACTTCATCATCACCCCGCCGGGGGCGGTGATACCCATTCCCCACCCGCATATCGGAATCGTGTTCGACCCGTTCGACTACCTGCCTCTGATTGGGGCGACAGTGAAGGTGAACGGACTGCCCCGGGCCCAGGCGGGTACGGGCGGGCGCACGCTGCCTCCACACTTCCCCATTGGGGGCGTGTTCGCCAAGCCACCGGGCAACGAGAACGAGACCTTCATGGGCAGCTCCACGGTGGTGGTGGAGGACGAGCCCTTCACCTACATGCTGCTGCCGGTGTTGAGCTGCCAGGACATCGGCATGCCCTCGCCACCGCGCAAGAAGGGACCGGGGGCGAAGACGCTGCTGTTGCCCCTGTCCATCGCGCTGTCCATTCCCGCCGGGCCCCCTGTCTTCGTGGGAGGGCCGCCCACCATCTCCCTGATGGGCTTGGGGATGAACCTGGCGATGGGGGGCCTGCTCAAGGGATTGAAGAAGCTGCGCCGGGTGCAGAAGGGCAGCCGGAGGATGAAGGCTTTGTCGGACCGCATCCACCGCAAGGCGGCCGGCGTCATGGACAAGCTGGGGTTGAGCCAGCGCGCCCGCGATAGGGTGCACAAAGCCATCTGCACGCTGACGGGGCACCCGGTGGACGTGGTGACGGGGCGGGTGGTGACGGAAGCAACGGACTGGGAATTACCGGGGCCCATTCCGTTGCGTTTCACGCGCCACTACTCCTCCAGCCTGGGGTGGCGGGACACGGCGATGGGGTATGGGTGGAGCCACTCGTTGGACCTCGCGGTGTGGGAGGAAGACGGGCGGGTGGTGTACCGGGCGGAGGATGGGCGGGAGCTGGAGTTCGACACCACGGTCTTCCCCAGGAAGCGCATGCCCGTGGGCGCGGAACTCTACTCGCCCGTGGACAGGTTGACGCTGCTGCGGGTGGGCGAGCTGCGCTGGGAGGTGGAAGCGGCGGATGGCCTCACGCACGAGCTGCGACAGGTACCCGGGGAGCTGCGGGCGGGCGTGTGCCGGGTGGTGCGCACGCGCGATCGGGTGGGGCACTCGGTGGAGTACGAGTACGACGGACAGGGCCGGCTGCGGTGGGTGAGGGACAGCGCGGGCCGACGGGTGCTCTTCGAGAGCGACGCGGCGGGACGCCTCATCCGGGTGGCGCTGCCACACCCACGCGAGCCGGGACAGGTGACGCACAACCGCTATGTGTACTCGGAGGCGGGGCACCTGCTGGAGGCGCGGGACGCCCTGGACCAGGCCATGCGCTACGCCTACGAGGGCGCGCTGCTGGTACGGGAGACGGACCGGACGGGTCTCTCCTTCCATTTCGAGTACGACGGACAGGGTCCGGACGCCTGGTGCGTGCGCACGTGGGGGGACGGCGGCATCTTCCACCACCGGCTGCGCTACGACAGACAGGCACACGTCACCGAGGTGACGGACTCGCTGGGCCATACCACCACGTATGAATCGGATGGACGCGGCGTAGTGGTGAGAGAGGTGGACGCGCTAGGTGGGGAGAAGCGCAAAGAGTACGACGAGGCGCTGCGGCTGGTGGCGGAGACGAACGCGCTGGGACACACCACGCGCTACGAATACGACGCACGGGGCAACAGCACGAAGGTGGAGGGGCCGGATGGGGCCACGGTGGCGGTGCGCTACAACGCCCACAACCAGCCCGAGGAGGCGACCGACACCAACGGGGGCACGTGGCGCTGGCGCTACGACGCACGAGGCCAGCGGTTGGAGGAAACCAACCCGTTGGGGGAGACACGACGCTACGAATACGCGGACGGCCTGCTGGTGGCGGAGGTGGGCGGAGGCGGTGAGCGGGCGGAGTATGGGTATGACGAGCACTGCAATCCCACGCGCATCCTTCTTCCCACCGGGGGACAGGTGCGCCTCACGTATGACCGACGGGGCCGGAGGGTAGCGCTACGGGACGCGCGTGGTGGTGGGGAACGGGTGCAATACGACTTGCAGGACAGGCCCGTGCGGGTGGAGGGGCCCGGCAGTGAGGTGCTCGAGAGCCGTTACGACGCGGAGGGCAACCTGCTGGAGGTGAAGGGGCCCCTGCGGCAGGTGCGTCTAGGCTACGAGGGCTTCCACTGGCCCGCGTTCCGGGAGGAGGCGGGCACCCGCCTGAGTTGGCGCCATGACGCCGAGGGACGGCTGGTGGAGGTGACGAACGAGGCGGGCGAGGTGTATCGCTTCACCCGGGACGCCCTGGGGCAGGTGGTGCGAGAGGAGGGCTTCGACGGAGCCGCGTGGACCTACCAATACGACGCGGCCGGGCGGCTGACGCAGGCCGTCCAACCCAGCGGGCGGACACGGCATCTGACCTACGACGAGGCCGGACGGTTGACGCGAGTGGAATACGGCGATGGCACCTTCAGCGCCTTCCGCTACCGGGCGGATGGAGCGCTGGTGGAGGCGGAGAACGAGTCGGGCAAGGTGGCCCTGGAGCGAGACGCGCTCGGGCGGGTGGTGGCCGAGAAGCAGGCGCACGGAGAGGTGGCGTCGCGTTACTCGCCAGCGGGCCACCGGGTGGAGGTGGAGAGCACGCTGGGGGCGCACCAGAAGTTGCTGCGGGACGCACTGGGCTCGGTGCGAGGGGTGACCTACACCTCACCGGGCAGGCCCGAATGGGCCATGCGCATGGAGCGGGACGCGGGCGGGTTGGAGGTAGTGCGGTGGATGCCGGGCGGAGTGGAGGCCACGTGGAAGCACGACGAGGCCGGCCTCCCCACCGAGCGACGCACGCTCGTGGGTGGCAGCACGGTGGCCCGGCGAACCTGGCGCTGGCGGCCCGAGGGGCAGTTGGCGGCCATGTCCGACGCGGCGCATGGCCCCACCGAGTACCTCCACGACGTCCGGGGACGGCTGGTGGGAGAGGCGGCCCGACGGCAGCCTCCAGCACCGGGCCATGGACGCAGTGGGCAACCTCTACCGCCAGCCAGGGCGGGAGGACAGGCGCTACAGTCCAGGCGGACGCCTGCGCGAAGCGGGCGGCATCCACTACACCCATGACGCCGACGGCAACCTGACGGAGAAGCACACGCCCCAGGGCACCTGGCGCTATGACTGGAATGGCGCGGGCTTGCTGCGTGAGGTGCAGCGGCCGGACGGCCAACGCGTGCGCATGGACTATGACGCGCTGGCCCGGCGTACCCGGAAGGTCGTGCTGGGCGCGGAGGCGAAGGACCTCTCGGCCCCCGTGCGTGAGGTGCGCTTCGTATGGGACGGACACGTGCCCCTGCACGAGGTGGCCTCCACCGAGCGAGTCTCCACCTGGCTGTTCGAGCCCGAGAGCTTCTCCCCGCTGGCCAAGGAGGACGCCACCGGACGCTACGCCGTGGTGACCGACCATCTGGGCACCCCCACCGAGATGTACGACGAACTGGGGCAACTCGCCCGGCGCATGCAGTTGGACAGCTTCGGGCTGGGCAAGACCGACGTGGCCGTCCAGCACTGTCCCTGGCGCTGGCCGGGACAATACGAGGACCAGGAAACAGGCCTCCTCTACAACCGCTTCCGCTACTACGACGCGTATGCCGGGCGCTACATCAGCCAGGATCCGCTGGGATTGGAGGCCGGACCCAGCCTCTATGGCTACCCCGAGGACCCCCTCTCCGCCACCGACCCATTAGGTCTGCGCAAGTCATGTGGACTTCGAGACTCGAGAACCGTTCGCTTCAGCCAGAGTTCCGTCGACAGCAAGTTCTCCGATGGTTCGAAGCTTTCGGAACTCACGGGTCGCCTCCTAACGGACCCTTCATACGCAGCCAAGGTCGAACCCATTCGCCTGATTCGATTCAGGGATCTCTCGGCGGAAGTACGCGACAAGCTTTCCAAACAGGGAGTATCACCACATTCCGTATTCACATTGGACAACCGGCGACTCCTCGCTGCTCGCCAAGCACGTACCCCGGTAAACTCGCGATGGGCCACACCCTCTGAAATCGCCGAGTTCGCGACAACAAGAAGGTTTTCAACTACAACGGGCGGAAAAACTCCACGGGTGAGATGATGGGCTCCTCAAATCCAGTAAAAACGAACATCGGCACACTTCACGGCAGAGATGCAATCTACCTGGATCGATGCACCCAAGCAGCACAGCAACTGGAGTTTGAAGGGGAAATCAATGGAGCGCTTTGTAGTGACCCCTCAAGGGACAAATTCTGGCTTGCATACCGAATACGCTTTCTCTCGGTACAAGCCTTCGAAGCAAGAGACCTCGAACTCTGTCGTTGGCCGACTACATCCAGCTTTGATGAAGTCAGTGATTCGGAATGGCTACGCTCACTGGGCGTGAGCGCACAGCACAATCACTACATCATCTCAACATATGACCTTGTCTACCAGATCGCAGCAACTGGCTTCGAGTTCGAGATCATCAATCAAAGGCCAGCTTGACCGCTGCACGAAGTGGCCTCCACCGAGGGACTCACCACTTTGACTACAAAAAACCTCGTGCAGGCGATGATTGGCGCCATTACGCCCAACTTCCGCAGGGTCACTTCGTTCTTGAACGGGATGACACGGATGACCGAGAGGAACTACAAGAGCAAGTCCGACGGTCTATGGTGGTCAGCGGATAATACTGGACACGGAGGCTCCAAGTGGAAGGTCTTCGAGGAGACCGGTGATGGCCTGAAGTGGAAGGCCGACGCGGATGAATTCGGCGATTTCATCCGGGGGAAGCATAAAGGCCCTACGGGGAAGTTCATTCCCTGGTCGGAGTTGTCTGGACGATGATGAACGGCGACGCATTGTTGGAGCAGTGGCTACTGGATGTCCGCTCTTTGCCCCTGGTCACGGAGGGAAGCGCCCATGTGCACGCGAACGAGAACATGCTTATATTTTCGGCTAGCGAGTTGCAGGATTGCGGCGTCAATGTCCGGCAGACAAGCGAATTCTTATTCAAGATCTACAGAGAGTATTGGAGGAAGGCGGAGGCTCGTGGTGTCGCGGGCTGGTTTTACGCTTGGCATGATGAACTGTCGGGAACGCTGAGGTGCAGTATGGCTGCCGTTGAACGTGTGGAGGAGCTGCCCTTCGGATGCCGACTAAATATCGCAGACTCGCCTGATGCAATCGCCCGTGCGCTCGTTGAGTCTGAATACAATCAGGGAATTCCCGCCGACGAACTCATCCCAGTAGTGCATTGGGATGAAAACGAGGAGGAACCATCTGGTGAGTACTGTTTGACGGTGTTCGCTCGACAGATTGGAGCCTCTTCAGCCGCTCCCTTTGGGCAATGATGCCCCACCAGTTGCCGCTGCGGGGTAAGCCGCAGTAGGAACTGGGGCAGCTCGCCCGGCGATGCAGGTACTCCGTTGTCGAGACCGGGAGGTTCCAGAGAGTGGTCACGAGGATGCTCGGCGCGGCGCGCGAGGTCTCCGACAGGCCACCCTGACCCCAATTGCGCGGAAGGCGCCCGCCAAGCCACCAGCGACCCCGAGTAACGACGCGGCGCGTCCCGACTGCGCGCTGGCCATCACCTCTTCCGACTCCCGGTCCCTCTGGATTGACTCCCCAGTCAGGGGTGTGCAGGAGAATGGGACGCGGGCAGGCGCGGGCCCGCTGCCTGCCTACCCCTCCGCCGCGCCGGGAGTTCCACCATGAAGCTTCCTTCCCCGAACCGCCTCCCCTGGCGGGCCCTCGTCGCCGCGGGCACCGTCCTGTCCTGCGGCACCCCACCCGCCGACTCCAGCACGCCCGACACCTCCGACACCCGGGTGAGCCAGGCGGGGCTGTCCTGGACGCTCGGCGCCCAGTACGACGCGACGCAGAGCAACATCACCTTCAGCGTCTACTCCTCGCGCGCCACCCGCATCGAGGTCTTCGTCTACAACGCCGCCCAGGGCGAGCAGGAGAAGGCCCGGTACACCCTCACCAAGAACACCACCACCAACGTGTGGAGCACGACGGTGGCCGTCTCCGCGCTGCGGAGCGCCGGCGTCGCCGGCACCGTGTACTACGGCTATCGCGCCTGGGGCCCCAACTGGCCCTACAGCGCCTCGTGGACCAAGGGCAGCTCCACCGGCTTCGTCTCCGACGTGGACGCGCAGGGCAACCGCTTCAACCCCAACAAGCTCCTGGTGGACCCGTACGCGCTCGAAATCAGCCACGACCCCACCAACCCCAGCAACACGGACGGCACCCTCTATGCCTCCGGCCCCACCCACCGCGCCAAGGACAGCGGCACCAAAGCCCCCAAGGGCATCGTCCTCGCGCCGGACACCACCACCTTCGGCACCAAGCCCACGCGCGCCCTCAAGGACGACATCATCTACGAGGTGCACGTGCGCGGCCTCACCAAGGGTGACTCGAGCATCGCCGCCGCCTACCAGGGCACCTACAAGGGCGCGGGCCTGAAGGCCGCGTCGCTCGCGGCGCTGGGCGTCACCGCCGTCGAGTTCCTCCCCGTGCAGGAGACGGACAACGACGACAACGACGTCGTCCCCACCACCACCCAGGACGACAACTACTGGGGGTACATGACCCTCAACTTCTTCGCGCCAGACCGGCGCTACTCCTCGGACCGCACCCCCGGTGGCCCCACGCGCGAGTTCAAGGAGATGGTGAAGGCCTTCCATGCCCAGGGCATCAAGGTCTTCATCGACGTGGTCTACAACCATACGGGCGAGGGCGGCTCGTGGAGCAGCTCGGACACGAGCACCTACAACGTCTTCACCTTCCGCGGCCTGGACAACCCCACCTACTACAGCCTCACCAGCGACAAGCAGAGCAGCTGGGACAACACGGGCGTGGGCGGCAACTTCAACACGCGCAACCCCGTGGCACAGGATCTCATCGTCCACTCGCTCAAGTACTGGAAGGACGAGCTGGGCGTGGACGGGTTCCGCTTCGACCTGGCGTCGGTGCTGGGCAACACGTGCGAGCACGGCTGCTTCAACTACGACAAGATGGACGGCGGCAACGCCCTCAACCGCGTGTGGAACAACCTGTCGCCGCGCGCGCCGGGCGGCGGCACGGGCGCGGACCTCATCGCCGAGCCGTGGGCCATTGGCGGCAACAGCTACCAGGTGGGCAACTTCCCGAGCGGCTGGGCCGAGTGGAACGGCTACTACCGCGACACCTTCCGCAAGGACCAGAACCAGCTCGGCTCGGCCACCGTGACGCCGGGAGACCGGCCACGCGGCTGGCGGGCTCCTCGGACCTGTATGCGGATGACGGCCGCAAGCCCGCCCACTCCATCAACTTCCTCGTGGCCCACGACGGCTTCACCCTCAAGGACCTGTACAGCTGCAACAGCAAGAACAACTCCCAGGCCTGGCCCTACGGCCCGTCCGACGGCGGCGAGGACAACAACGTGTCGTGGGACCAGGGCGGCGCGGGCGCGGAGCAGCGCCGGGCCGCGCGCAATGGCCTCGCGCTGCTGATGCTCAGCGCCGGCACGCCCATGTTCAACGGCGGCGACGAGTTCCTGCGCAGCCAGGCCTGCAACAACAACGCGTACAACCTGGACTCCAGCGCCAACTGGCTCAACTACTCGCTGACGACGGATCAGACGAACTTCAAGACGTTCGCCCAGCGGCTCATCGCCTTCCGCAAGGCGCACCCGGCGCTGCGCCCGGCCAACTTCTTCAGCGGCTCGGACACCAACGGCAACGTGATGGAGCAGCTGCGCTGGTTCCGCCCGGACGGCGGCGTAGCGGACTCGGCCTACATGACCAATGCCAGCAACCACGCGCTCGCCTGGCGCATCGACGGCACCGAGTTCGGTGACCCGGCCGCGGCCATCTACGTCGCGTACAACGGCTGGAGCGACGCGGTGAACTTCACGCTGCCCTGGCCCTTCGCCGGCAAGAGCTGGTACCGGGTGACGGACACGTGCAACTGGGCCGAGGGCTCGACTCAAGTGGCGAGTCCCGGCGGTGAGACGCTCATCGGCGGGGAGAACACCGTCTACGGCGTGTGCGGCCGGGGCCTCGTGGTGCTGATCGCGAAGTAGACGAAGGAGAGCAGTCATCCGCGGGGCGCGGCGCCAGGGAGGGCCGCGCCCCGTGGCGCTTCGTGCTCGCGGAGGGCTCGACTTATTTGGTAGGTATTCACGCCATGACCTCAAAAGTCCACCGGATGGACTGTCAGGGCGCCTCTCATGTCGAAGCGGTACTTCGAACTCACTGACGACCTCCACATCCCCGAGCGCTGGGACCTGGACGCGCCCCTGGACGCGCGGGGCCAGCAGTTGGCGGAGTCGCTGTTCACGGCGGGCGAGCCAGTCACGTGCGAGGGGCCGCTGAGCCTGCCGCTCCGGGCGTATGACGGCGTGGCGCTGGACTTCACCGAGGCGGGCGTGGGCCTCCCGGTCGTCAGCGCGCGGCTGGCCGCCGTCTTCGCCGAGCGGGCGCCTCGGGACACGCAACTGCTGCCCGTGCAGGTGGAGGCCCATCCCGAGCCCTTCTTCCTGCTGGTGTGCACGCGGCGGGTGGAGCAGGAGAAGACGCCCCGCGCGGGTCCGCAGCGGCTGGATGTCACGCGGGTGGGGGACGCGCAGGTGTTCCGTGCCCGGGGGTGGCAGACGTTGCTCGTCACCGAGGAGCTGAAGCAGGCGCTGGAGGCGGTGGGCGGCACGGGCCTGCACTTCTGGGAGCTGCCCGTGGCCCCGAGCCCGGCCCCAGCCACGAGCACCGGCGCCGCGGCGGAGGCCCGGCGCCAGGCGCGGGAGCGGCACGAGCAAGCGCGGGTGGCGCGCGTGGACTTCTGGCGCACGCTGGGCGTGGTGGATGAACAAGCGCGGATTCCCCTGGTGAACCACGGGGCGTGGCCGGGCCGTCGTCAGGCCGGCGTGTGCTGCGCCGCGCCGCGGGCAGCACCCTGCTGGTGACGGACGGACTGTCGGATCCCTTCCCCGAGAGCGAGGCCCCCTCGGTGGGCTTCGGCCTGGAGCTCCTGCTGGAGACGGACTCGGAGATGAAGGAGGTGCACAAGAACTGGCCCCTCCAGCTCCTGCAGCGGGTGGGTGACGAGCTGGCGCGGAGCGAGCCCGTGCGCGAGGCGGTGAAGGCGGGCCCCTTCTGCCTGGATGTGTCGGGCAAGCGGATGCCCACGTTGCTCGTCACCCAGGAGGGCCGGGTGGGCGTGCTGTTGGGTGTGGCGTCGGGGACGCTGCCTGGACACTTCACGCTGCCGGAGGGAGACGTGAGGCTCGTCACGGTGAAGGCGCTGCTGCCGGCGGAGTTCGCGTATGTGATGGAGCGAGGAGCCGAGGGCCGGGAGCAACTGGCGCGCTACTTCGCGAGCAGTGGCGAGGAGCACCTGTCCCGGGCGCGGAGGAAGTCCGTGCTCCCCATGCTGCGGTGAGCCGGGCTGCCCGTCCCTGCTCGGACGGTGATACAATGCGGCATCACGTTGGGGGGACGAGTCCATGATGCACCGAGTGCTGACACTGGTACTCATTGTCACCTGGGGAACAGGGTGCCCACATGCCTGGGTCAAGGGCGGTACCATGGACATGGCCCTGCTCAAGGACATGGAGGCGGAGCGAAGGAGCAAGGGGCTGGTGTTCCCTTGCGACATGTCCAGGGCGGAATGGATGGAACTTTGCTTCGACGAAGACGGACGCACGACTTCGCAGGAGTGCCCATCGGAATGTCGACCCCGCAGGTAGACATGAGGCAATGCAATCCATGAAATGGCGCATCTTGGGGGCCGTCCTCATTGGCATTGTCCTGCCGCTCCCCTCACTATGGCTGCTCGCCTCCACCTCGTTCATTCCTGGCGCTCACTCACCACATACCCAACGCCGGGATGTCGTTCCCATGCTCACGCCAGTCGAGCGACAGAGCGTGCTCACCTATGGACGGGAGTGCCGAACGGATATGGACTGCGATCCGCAGCTGCGCTGCTTCTTCAGCATGGTGACCCATCACAGCTACTGTGTGGACAGCAGGTGCATGACGGACTCGCAGTGCCCAGATGGATTCGCCTGCCAGACATATACGGCCAGGAACAAACAAGACCTCATCAACGCCTGCTCCCTCGTGGGAGACCGCAAGGAAGGAGAAGTGTGCGCGGGCTTCACTCGCGAGCGGCAGTACGGCTGTGAACAAGGGCTGCGCTGCCATTACCGGTGCGGCCGCCCCTGCCAGCCGGACGACCCCGCCAGTTGCCCGGAGGGCTTCTTTTGTAAGGACGTGCCCACCGGTGCTGTGTGTCAGCCCACGTGTGAGGGGCGCACCTGCCCCGAGGGACAGCAGTGCATTTCGGTGGCTCCGCGCATCTCCATCTGCGCCACGGTCCACGGAGAGAACTGTCAGCAGACCCCTTGCGAGCGGGAACAGGTCTGCACCGTCAGCGACTACCCCCTGTCTCCGGACGAGGTGTGGATGGGATGCCAACAACCCTGTGACACCCAGGCCGAAGGTCCGTTCTGTCCCGAGGACTCGGTGTGTGACCTGTACCGGTGTCGCAAGAAGTGCACACCCGGGGATTCCTCCATCTGCGGAGACGGGTACATCTGCAAGCACCGCACCGATGAACTGTGGCTGTGCGAGTCCAACCACCGGACCGCGAGTGCTGATTGACATCGATGCTCCACCCGAGCCCGCCAAAGGCCGTCCCCCCCAGCACGGGAAAGGCCACGCGGCCTAGTCGCACGGTGCGTGACCCATTCGCCTCCCACAACTTCAAGACGAAGGGCCCCTCCATCCGCACGTCCTCGACCCGTGCCTCGATGAAGAGATCGACGGATTTGCTCGGAGCAACAGGTTCCTCGGGCCACACCGAGCTTGGACGGTGATACAATGCGGCATCACGTTGGGGGGGACGAGTCCATGATGCACCGAGTGCTGACACTGGTACTCATTGTCACATGGGGAACAGGGTGCCCACATGCCTGGGTCAAGGGCGGTACCATGGACATGGCCCTGCGCAAGGACATGGAGGCGGAGCGAAGGAGCAGGGGACTGGTGTTCTCCTGCGACATGCCCAGGGAAAAGTGGCTGCGACTTTGCTCCAACAAGAATGGACGCACGACTTCGGCCAGCTGCCCACAGGAATGTTGGCCCAGCGATTGAGTCGAGGCGACGCACTCCATGAACAGGCGCATCTTGGGCACGGTCCTCGTCGGCGTTCTCCTCCCCTTCCCCCTGCTATGGCTGCTTGCCTCCGCCTCGCTTGCCCCTGGCTGGAAGCCACCACATGCCCGGCACCGGGAAGTCATTCCCATGCTCACTCCGGCCGAGAGGAACAACACGCTCACCTATGGCCGGAGCTGCCAAACGGACGCGGAATGCGATCCGCGGTTGCGCTGCTTCTTCAGCATGGTGACCCACGACAGCTACTGTGTGGATAGCAGGTGCATGACGGACTCGCAGTGCCCGGAGGGGTTCACCTGTCAGACCTATACCTCCGATAGCGGCAAGGACTTCCTCAACGCCTGCTCGCTGGTGGGAGATCGCAAGGAAGGAGAAGTGTGCGCGGGCTTCACTCGCGAGCGGCAGTACGGCTGTGAACAAGGGCTGCGCTGCCATTACCGGTGCGGCCGTCCCTGCCAACTGGACGACCCCGCCAGTTGCCCGGAGGGCTTCTTTTGTAAGGACGTGCCCACTGGCGCCGTTTGCCAGCCCACGTGCGAGGGGCGCACCTGCCCCGAGAGGCAGCAGTGCGTCTCGGTGGCCCCGCGCATCTCCATCTGCGCCACGGTCCACGGGCAGAACTGTCAGCAGACCGCATGCCCCCGGGAACAGGTCTGTACCGTCAGGGACTATCCCCTGTCTCCGGGCGAGGTGTGGATGGGATGTCGACAACCCTGCGATACCCAGGCCGAAGGTCCGTTCTGTCCCGAGGACTCGGTGTGTGACCTGTACCAGTGTCGCAAGAAGTGCACTCCCGGAGATTCCTCCATCTGCGGAGACGGGTACATCTGCAAGCACCGCACCGATGAACTGTGGCTATGCGAGTCCAATCACCGGACCGCGAGTGATGATTGACATCGATGCGCCACCCGAGCCGTCCATCAAAAGGCGGTCCCCGTGCCCAACATGGGGAAGACCACACGGCCCAGCCGCACGGTGCGTGACCCGTTCGCCTCCCACAACTTCAAGACGAAGGGCCCCTCCATCCGCACGTCCTCGACCCGTGCCTCGATGAAGAGATCGACGGATTTGCTCGGCGGAACAGGCTCCTCGGGCCACACCGGGCCTCGCCGGCTTCACCCTTCGGGCCCATCAGCTTCGCCCCGTGCGCCGTCCAGGGCGTCTCACTGTTGTTCCGCACCCGGACTCGCACATTCACCCTCGTTGCAGTTCGGCAGGTCGAGAGTTCCACCGCGCTCAACAGCGCGCCCAATGGTTGGACGATATCACCAGGCGAACAAGACATTCCTCGCTCGTCCACCACTCCAGACACCAACATTCCCGCCAGTCCGAGCGGCGAGTCGCGTCCGGCGTTCAACCGCGTGAGTTCCGCGTGGAGCCGTGCATTCTCCTCATGAGATTCCCTCAGCTCCGCTTCCAGCGAATCCGCCGATCGGGGGTGACGCAGAAGCCGGACCTGCCGTTCGGCCATCACTGGATGCATGATCAACCGGAAGGAGACGCACGCAGGTGCTGCGCTGTCCGCGAAACATACCTTCAACGCACTGGGCTGTTCGCTCCTCGGACTGACCGTGGGCATGAGCGCCAGCGTGCGTTTTCCAAGCTCCGCCACTTCGAATCGACTGGAGTCCTCCAACATCATTCCCTCCGGGCGCACGTCTGAGTCGAAGACAAACGTCGTCATCAGTCCCGGACTCAATTGGACTTCATGCATCTCCGTCGGCTGCTCCACGCTCACCTCGATGCATCGACCCTCCACATCTTCTGGAGGTGGACACGTCTGGAAAGGAACGGATGCACCCACGAGGAGCAACCACATCAGAAGAGGTGAAGCAAACATGGGACTTGAACCTCGGTGCGAAAGCGGAGGAGAGAGGACCCATGACCTTCCGGACCACGCATCCCCTCATTGAAACTGCTTCACGGCAACCACATACTCCGAGGAGTAGATCAAGACCGTGTCTGGACTCCCGCCGGGCTCCCGAATGAGCACACCTCTCCCTCCCTTGAACATGTCCGTCATCTCCAGGCAGACCGGAAACGGTTCTCCGTCTCGAATGCGCGCCTCGGTGAAACGGCCAAACACACGGTCCCGCCCCAGGGAGAGCGTCCCGGAAATGAAGATGCCGCTCTCCCCCGCCCAGCGGCCCTTTCGCAAATCGATTTCCACCCGCGCGGGACCTTCCCGCACGGGGACGTTGTGGACCCACCGACTGTCAAACAGGATCAGAGCCCTATCACCGACAGACAGCGCCAACTCCTTGGCCATGGCCTCGCTCGCTCCCGCCGGGCACTCGGCCGGCTCCAGAGTGGCCGACACCTGCCGCTGCGGGGCCGAGCACCCCGTCAAGGCGTGGCACACCAGCCCCGCCCCCACCACCCGGGCCGTACGTCCGAGGGCCTTCTTCGTCTTCGTGTCCTTGTTCACGCGCGTGTCTTCCTCATCAGGCGTCACGGGAACCGCGACGGGCGCGGGGATGAACTCCTCGGGAGAGGACGCCGCGCCTGCATCAGGCTCCAGCGGCCTCCCCGGCGGCGCCACTTCCTGACCCGAAAGGGATTGAAGCACCCCGAGCGCCAGCACCAGCACCCCGCCGAGCCCCCACCGCCACCCCCTCGGGGAACGCCCAGGCACCAGGGACTCCTCGCCAGCCACGGGACGGCCCCGCACGGGCGGGTGGTGCTCGGCATGGGCCGCCAGCCGCTCGAGGCGGGCCAGGGCCTCGTCCGTCTCCAGCGGCGCCACCTCGTGCGTGGTGGCGGTGTCCGGCCCATAGGCGTCACACAACGGCACCTCCCAGTCCGCCCCCGCCCCCGCCCCCGCCGCCTCCAGGGCCTCGCCCACCGCCTCCGCGTCCGCGAAGCGCTCCTCGGGCGTCCTCGCCAACAGGCGCAGGCACAGCGCGCTCAGGGCGGCGGGCACCCGGGGGTTGCGCGCGCGCGGCGGCTCGGGCTCCGGGTGCAGCACCGCCCCCCACTCCGTCCCCTCGAAGGGCCAGCTCCCCGTGAGCAGCCAGTACAGCAGCACCCCGAAGGCCCACAGGTCATCCCCCGGCGGGGACTCGTAGCGCTCGCCCCGCGAGTGCCCCAGCAGGAAGCGCATCGCCTCGGGGCTGCGGTAGCGCGGCGTGCCCGGAGGCAGGAGCTCGGTGAGGCGCGGAGCGCTCGCGTAGCTCGCGGCGCCGAAGTCCACCAGCACCACCTCGCCCCCCTCCTCGCGCACCAGCACGTTGTCGCCCTTCACGTCCCGGTGCACCACGCCCGCGCCATGCACCGCCCCGAGCACCCCCACCAGCGCCCGCGCCTTCTCCACCACCTCGCGCGCCGAGGGATTCGTCTCCCGCGCCCAGGCGTACACCGTGCGGCCCTTCACGTACCGGGTGACCAGGAAGAGAAAGCGCGGCGCCACCGCGGGCCAGTGTCCATGTCCCTCCAGCGCCGCGATACCGGGCAGCTTCAGCCGCGCCATCACCTCCAGCTCCCGCTGCCCCCACGTGCGCGCGAGCGCCAGCGGAATGAGCTTCACCGCGAACACCCCGCCCTCGCGGCGCGCCCGGTACACGCTGCCCTGTCCTCCCGTCCCCAGCCTCGCCTCCAGGTGGTAGCCGCCCACGTTCTCGCCCGGGCGCGGGAACTCGAACGCCCGGGCGCGCTCCCGCCGCCAGCCCCTCGGACGCCGGAGCACGAAGGCGCCGCGCGGGTGCACGCCCCCCGGGCCTGTCCTTCCGCCCGGCTCATCGGGTCGTCGTGGAGCGCGAGGAGTGTCCACCGCGAACGCTGTAGGAGCCCACGCTCTGGGCCTCGTGCGGCAGGCGGGCCACCTCGCGCACCAGTTGCCGGACCTCCCGCGCGGCCCGCCGGGCGCCATACCAGAGGGTCCGGCCCTTCAGGCAGCGCAGCAGCTCCGCCTGCACCTCGGCGGCCGTCACGTAGCGTTCCGCGGGATCCTGGCGCAGCAACGTGTGGACCACCGCCTTCACCGGCTCCGAGACGTTCCGCGCGGCGTACTCCACGTCACCGGAGCGGAAGAGCTCGGCCCGGATCGCCAGCTGATCCACCGACCGGGCCTCTTCTCGCGACATGGGGTGGACGGCGACCCGGAGCAGCAGGAGGAGCCGCGCCACGCGCTGGTCCAAGGTCGCCACGTAGTAGAGGTGCTTGTGGGTGAGCAGCTCCAGCAGCACGAGCCCCAGGGAGAACAGGTCCATCCGCGCCTCCGGCCTCGCGCGCGCCAGCCGCGAGCACAGCCGCTCGGGCGCGGCGTAGTCTCGGTCTCCGAGCGGATCCGACGGCCCCGTGGTCGTCTCGCGCCCCGGCAGGGGGCACCGGCGAGATCGAAGTGGGTGAGCTTGGGCTGGCCATCGCGGTCCACCCGGATGTTGTCCGGGCACACGTTCCGATGAACCAGGCCCCAGGGTGGGAAGTCCCCACCCCGCATGGAATGCGCGGCATGGAGGGCCCCGGCCACCTGGGCGCAGACATACAGGGCGAACTCCTCGCTCAGGGGCCTGCCCCGCAGCGCCGCGTAGCTGAGCAGTTTGGTCAGGGAGTGACCCTCGATGAACTCCGACACCGTGAAGTGCTGGACCCCACGCGAGTGCCAGCCGAGGACGCGGGCGATCCCCGGATGCACGAGCCCCGACAGGAGCCGCGCTTCCATATCCAGGCGCCGGTGCGACTTCCAGGGCTGCAAGCCCCCCAGGCTCTTCACCACCACCGGGGTGGAGCCGTGGTGCGCGGCGTGCCGCCAGGCCAGGAAGATGAGCTCTCCGTAGGCACCCGTGCCCACGCACTTGATCTGCTCGTACTCGACGCCTTCCTCGCGGAAGAGCAGTTGCCCCGTGCCGGGCGGGACGCGCCGGTGCCGGGACGGGATGAAACCGAACATGGGGTGACCTCCATCTGGCGACATGACTCGCCAGGACGGGTCCACCCTACTTTTAATGTGACGTCCGCCGGAATGACCTGGAGGGTCAGGCACCCCTGGGTGGATGCATCAGGACTCCAGGGCGCACGTGGCCTGGACGATGTTCTCCGCGGCGCGTGGCAGGGGCCGCGCGACGAAGGGCTCCGGGTCCGGATGGATGGGCACCGTGCGCTGGCGCAGCGCCCCGCCCTCGCGTCCGGCGACGAAGGCCTGCAGCTCCGAGACGATCGACAGGGCGATCTCGTCCGCCCCCTCCGCCCCGATGTCCAGCCCCACCGGCCCGTACAGCCGCGCGAGCTGCGCGGGCGTAGGCCGTACGCCCTGCCCCTCCAGCGTCGTGAGCAGCCGCTCCAGGCGGCGCCGGGGACCCAGCACGCCGATGTAGCGCACGGGCGAGGGCAAGAGCCGCGAGAGCAGCTCCTCGTCCTCGGTGAAGTTGTGCGTCATGAGCACCGCGAGCGTGCGCGCGTCCAGGTTCAGCGCGTCCAGCGTCATGCCGGCGCGGGCGCCCACCCACGCGTCCGCCCGGGGAAAGCGCGTCTTCAGGTTGCCCGAGGGGCGCGTGCCCACCACCGTCACGTGCCAGCCGATGTTCTTGGCCAGCTCCACCACCGGGTGCACGTCGAAGCCCGTGCCGAAGAGCACCAGCGGTACCGGCGGAGGCACCACCTCGATGGCCACCTCCACCACGCACGTGTCCGTCTCCCGGCGCTGGTAGCCCGAGCGGCCGCTCGCGAGCGCCTGCGCCAGGTCCTCCAGCAACAACGCGCGCAGGGCCTCGTCCTGGACGCTCGAGTCCGTGCGCCCGAGCGCGTCGCGCATCACCCGCGCCCCCACCCGCTCGCGCCCCGTGCCCGAGACGACCACGGTGGCGATCGCCGCCGTCACCCGCTCGGCCTGGCCGCGCTCCAGGAAGTCCAGCACATGGGGCCGGGAGCCATCCAACCGCTCCAGGAGCAGCTCGACGAGCCCGTTGCAGCCCAGACCCATGGTGAAGGCGAACTCGTCATCCGCGCGCGAGTCGTACTGGATGACGACCGCCTCGCCCTGCTCGGTGCGCCAGAGCGCCTTGCGCAGCACGTCGGACTCGAGGCACCCGCCGCTGATGCCACCCGCGAGCTGACGCTCCCCCGTCATCAACATCCGCGCGCCGGGCCGGCGGTACGTCGAGCCCTCCACCCGCACGAGCGTGGCGAGCAGCAGCGGCTCTCCGCTCGTCTTGGCCGCCCTGTACGCGGTGAGGACCTCGCTCAACTCTCGCATGGGGCGTCGTGCCTCCTCGCAGCTGCCGTCCCGGTGAGCGGTCAGTGTCGCACACGCCGGGCCGTGGCATGAAATAGGGGGGTCATACCTAGTTGCCCGGTGTTTTCGACGCCAATCTCATTCACGCTTCACTCCCAGGGAAGTCCCCCAGTGCCGGGTGAGGAAAGGGTACGCGCATGGAAGCGGTGACGGTGGTGGTGCTCGCGGCGGGGGCCTCCTCCCGGCTCGGCCGGCCCAAGCAGCTCGTCGAGTGGCGGGGGGAGACACTCGTGCACCGGGCGGCGAGGCTCGCGGTGGAGTCGGGGCTGGGCCCGGTGCGGGTGGTGACGGGGGCGCGCGCGGAGGACGTCTCCCGGGCCGTGGCCGCCCTGCCCGTCACCTGCGTCCACAACCCGCGCGCCGAGGAGGGAATCGCCAGCTCCATCCGCCAGGGGCTGACGGGTGTGGACACGGCGGTGCTGGTGCTCACGTGCGACCAGCCGTTGCTCACGACCGAACACCTGCGCGCCCTGGCCCACACCGGCGCGACACGGGGGCGCCCATCGTCGCGTCGGCCTACGAGGGCGTCGTGGGGGTGCCCGCCCTGTTCTCCCCGGCCCTGCTCCCGGAGCTGCTCGCGCTCAGGGGGGACCAGGGGGCGCGCGCCGTGTTCCGGGGACGCCGGGTGGAGCCGGTGACGCTCGAGGGCGGCGGCCTGGACGTGGACACCGAGGCGGACATAGAGCGGCTCCAGGAGCGGCTCGATCGGAGCGGCGGGCCCGGTTGAGCCGCCGCCCGGAGGCGCGCTACGCGGACGGAAGCCGCCGGGTGGACTCCACGAGGGCCGCCAGGGGGCGCTCTCCGAGCGCAGGAGCGCGGGGGCGGGCTGCTCGCGGCGCAGCGCCACGTACGCCTTGATGGCGGCGTCCAGGCCCACGTCCCGCCCGGCCTTCTCCGACAGGAACCACTTGTGCTCGAGCACCGGCAGTACAGCTCGGCCTCGTCCGCCGCCGCGCCCAGGTCCTTCTGGAACTTGTTGATGGTGGGCCGGAAGCGCTCGTCGAGCCAGCGGAACGCCGCCACGCTCAGGGGCACGCTGCGGTTGAGCTCGCGCGTGAGCGTGGCCTTCAGCTCGCGCACCTCGTTGAGGAGCATCGCCGCCTGGCGCTCCTCGGCCACCAGGCCCGTGAGGTTGTGCAGTTGGTGGCGGTGGTACTCCCGGTCCGTGACGATGGTGCGCATGCGCAGCTGGCTGCCGTCGCCGCTGGCCACCGGGTCCACCTCGCCCACCGAGAAGCCCAGGTCGTTGAGCGCCCGGATGCGCTCGTGGATGCGGTAACTCTCGCTGCGCGAGATGGGGATCTCCTTGTTGATCTCCGTCCACAGCCGCTCGTAGCGCTGGCGGATGCTCGGAGCCGTCTCGTACACGTCGAGCACGGCGGGCAGCTCCACCTCCTCCATGGCCGCCGGTCCGCCGGCCCCCGGTGACGTTCTCCTCCATGATCATCAAATCCAACTCGCGCTGGCCGTCGGACAGCTTCGCGTGCAGCTCGGACGTCTCGGCGTCCACCGCGTAGGCCTGCAGCTCGCCCGCGTCGCGGCGGAAGAGCACGTTGGACAGGGAGCAGTCACCCCAGAAGAAGCCGCCCAGGTGCAGGCGCACGAGCAGGCTGGCCATGGCGTCGAGGAGCCGCTCGCGGTAGCGCTCCAGGCCCTTGTTCATGAAGAGCACGCGGTAGGGCAGCGACGAGCCGAGGTACTGGGTGAAGAGGATGGCCACCTCGTTGCCGGGCTGATCCGGGGCGCGCACGCGTGCGTGCCCCACCGGGGTGACCGAGGGCAGCCGCCGCTCCTCCAGGCCGCGCAGCACGTCGTACTCGCGCTGGCCGATGGGCATGGGCAGCTCCTTGAGCGCGTAGATCTCCGCCCCGTAGCTCACGAAGACGACCGTGTGCCGCGACAGACCGCGCGGCACCTCGACCAGGCGCGGACACACCTCGCGGGTCCAGGCCTCCAGTGGCAGGTGCCAGGGCAGGTCCAGGAAGTCCGGGTGGCCCTGGCGCAGGTGGATCGCGTTGAGAGCACGAGCGGGCGTCATGACGCCCATGTTAACGCGAGAACCCACGGGAATCAGACTCCGGGTGTCATGAGACACGTGCACTCCTCCCCCGCGCCGGTAGGATCGGCGACCATGAACACGCTTCAAGGATGGACAGCCCTGGTGACCGGGGCCACTTCGGGCATTGGTGAGGCCTGCGCCCTCTCGCTCTCCCAGGAAGGCGCGCGCCTCATCCTAGTGGGACGCCGCGAGGACAGGTTGCATTCCCTCGCCGCACGCCTCCCTACCCCCTCCCACTGTCTCGTATTGGACGTCAGTTCGCGTGAGGGGGTCGAGTCCGCGCTCGCCTCCCTGCCCCCTGGGTTCGCCGACGTGGACGTGCTCGTCAACAGCGCGGGGCTGGGGCTGGGGCTGTCGCCCGCGCACGAGGCGTCGCTGGAGGACTGGGAGTCGATGATCGACACCAACTGCAAGGGGCTGGTGTACGTGACGCGCGCGCTCCTGCCGGGCATGGTGAGGCGCAACCGGGGGCACGTGGTGAACCTGGGCTCGGTGGCGGCCACGTACCCCTACCCGGGAGGCAACGTGTACGGAGCCACCAAGGCGTTCGTGCACCAGTTCTCCCAGAACCTGAAGGCGGACCGGCGGGCACCCGCGTGCGGGTGACGGACGTGCAGCCCGGCATGGTCGATACGGAGTTCTCGCTGGTGCGCTTCAAGGGAGACGCCGAGCGCGCGGGCAAGGTGTACGAGGGCATGGAGCCGCTCACCGCCGCGGACATCGCCGACGTGGTGATGTGGTGCGTCACCCGCCCCCCGCACGTGAACATCAACGTCATCGAGGTCATGCCCGCCGACCAGGGCTTCGGCCCCTTCAACGTGAAGCGGCGCTGAGCGCATGGCCTCGGACGAACAGCGAGCGGCGCGGGAGGCCCCCCAGGGCGAGCGCACGGTGCACTGCGCGGACGCGCTCGCGTGGCTGGAGGCGCAGGGAGTGCTCGAGGGGTGCTCGCTCATCACCTCCATGCCGGACGCGTCCGAGTTCCCCACCCTCACCCTCGCCGAGTGGAAGGACTGGTTCGTGCGCACCGCGGCGCTCGTGCTCTCGCGCTGCCCGGACGAGGGCGTCACCATCTTCTACCAGACGGACATCAAGAAGGACGGGACGTGGGTGGACAAGGGGTACCTGGTGCAGAAGGCCGCCGAGCAACAGGGACACGCCCTGCTCTGGCACAAGGTGGTGTGCCGCGCCCCGGCGGGGCAGACCACCTTCGGGCGCCCCGCGTACTCGCACCTGTTGTGCTTCTCGCGCGGCGTGCGCGCCGACCTGTCGCGCTCCACCCCGGACGTGCTCCCCCAGGCCGGCGAGGTGACGTGGACGCGCGGCATGGGCGTGGAGGCGTGCCTCGCCGCCTGCCGCTACGTGCTGGAGAACACCTCCACGCGCCGCATCGTGGACCCCTTCTGCGGCCATGGCACGGTGCTCGCCGTGGCCAATGACCTGGGGCTGGACGCGGTGGGCGTGGAGCTCAGCCGCAAGCGCGCGAGGAAGGCCCGCGCCCTGCGCATGCCCCTGGGTGATACCGAGCCCGGCGACTCGGGCCCGGACGAGGAGCCCTGAGTCACCGTTTCACCGCGCGCGGCGCCCCATGCGCGCCCTGGCCCGCGACGCCTCGCTCCAGATCCTGGCCATGGAAGAAGACCGCTCCGCGCGGCGGCGTGTCCTGGTAGCTGGCGACCTCATTCCGGTAACCTTCCGCCATGCCCATCCACATCCAGAGCATCCGGCCCCGCGGGCTGCTGTCCTTCGGGCCCGACACGGAGGCCATTCCGCTCCGGGAGCTCAACGTCATCATCGGCCCCAACGGCTCGGGCAAGTCCAACCTCATCGAGGCCCTGGGGCTGCTCGCGGCCACGCCTCGAAGCGTGGGCGACGCCATCCGCGCCGGGGGCGGTATCGAGGAGTGGTCGTGGAAGGGCGATCGGAAAGGGACGAAGCCAAGCCTCGAGGCCACCATCCAAGGCCGACTCCAGTTGCGGTATTCCCTCGCGCTGGACCCCAGTGGCCCCTTCCTCGGTTGGGCGCAACTGGAGGAACGGATCGAGCACACGTCGGGTGCGGAGTTGTATTTCGGCGCGGTCAACGGGCTGCCCCACCTCCTGCAGCAGGGCGTTCTTCGCGGGGTGAACGCCCACGAGTTCAATCCCACCGAGTCCGTCCTGTCCCAACGGCAGGACCCCAACATCTACCCCGAGCTCTTCCTCCTCGCGGGGCTCTTCCGCTCGATTCATTTCTACCGGGATTGGACCTTCGGCCGGGCCTTTCCGTCTCGAGTGCCCCAGCCCGCCGACCTGCCCAACGACTACCTGATGGAGGACGCGCGGAATCTGGGGTTGATGCTCAACCGAATCCGCCGCAGCCCCGAGGCCAAGCAGTCCCTGCTGAGCCATCTGCGACTGCTCTACGAGGGCATCCACGACTTCGACGTCAGCGTTCATGGCGGCACGGTCCAGGTCTTCCTCCATGAGAACACCTGGGTGATTTCCGCCAGCCGCCTCTCGGACGGGACGCTACGCTGGCTGGGCCTGCTCACCATCCTCCTCAACCCCGCCCCGCACTCCGTCGTCTGCATCGAGGAGCCTGAGATCGGCCTTCACCCGGATCTGATGCCCTCGCTCGCGAAGCTGCTGCGAGAGGCCAGCGAACGCATGCAGCTCGTCGTCACCACTCACTCGGACGCCCTGGTCGATGCGCTCACCAGCACCCCCGAGTCCGTCCTGGTCTGCGAGAAGCACCAAGGAGGCACCGTGATGCGCCGCTGCGAGCGCGAGGAACTGTCGGAGTGGCTCGATAAGTACACGATGGGACAGCTCTGGCGTCGGGGCGAGCTGGGAGGGAATCGCTGGTGAGCGTGCGCATCTACGTCGAGGGTGGAGGAGATTCCAATCCCCTGCGGACCGAGTGCCGACGTGGATTCGCCGAGTTCTTCAAGAAGGTCCTTCCCGCGGGGAAGCAGCCCAAGGTCGTCACCTGCGGGAGCCGCAACGATGCAATCGAGGACTTCTGCACGGCCCTTCGTCACACTCGCGGCGACCAGATCTTCCTCCTCGTGGACGCCGAGGGGAGCGTCCCCGAGAACCAAACGGTCCGGAACATCCTGCTCGCCAGCGGCAAGTGGGCACCCTCCTCGCAGGTCATGGAGGAGCAGACGCATCTCATGGTGCAGTGCATGGAGAGTTGGTTCCTCGCCGACGTCCCGACGTTGAAGACCTACTTCGGGCAGGGCTTCCAGGAGTCCGCGCTCCCCAAGAACTCCCGCATCGAGACGGTCTCCAAGCAAGACGTCCTCACCGCATTGAAGAAGGCGACCCGTCAGTCCAAGACCAAGGGCGATTACTCCAAGGGAGAGCACAGCTTCGCCATCCTGGCCCTCATCGACCCCACGAAGGTGCGACAGGCCTCTCCCCACGCGGAACGGCTCATCCAGACGCTTCTGCAGCGCGTCGGCGGATAAGGTGTCCGGATAAGGTGTCAGACAACTCTTAGGGGATGCGGCACCGAAACGAATTCTTTGACACCTTCCACGGGACACCTTCCACGGGCCTTCCGCGGGCTAGGTTCGGCTCGCGCGGAGGGCCTCTCCCGCGCGCCGCACGAGGGCCTCCTCCGCCGCCGGGTCGAAAACAATCTCTCCCATCGAGAGCGAGGACAGCCGGGCCCGAGCCGCCTCGGGCGCCGTCTCCGGACGGCCCGCGTTGAACGGGGGCACGGGGGCGTACTCGAGCAGGAGCTGGATGGCCTGGGCCACCTCCGGGCCCGCCAGCTCCGCCGCGAGCGTCAGCCCGAAGTCGATGCCCGCCGTGACGCCGCCGCCCGTCAGGATGTGTCCATCGCGCACCACGCGCCCCGCGTCTGGAATGGCCCCGAGGTGCGCCAGCTGCTCTCGCATCATCCAGTGGCTCGCCGCCCGCCGCCCCTTCAGCAGCCCCGCCGCGCCCAGGACGAGCGAGCCCGTGCACACCGAGGTGACGAAGCGCGCCGTGGACGCCAGCCGGCGCACGCCCTCCATGAAGACCGGGTCCTCCACCGCCCCCCGAGGGGCCCGCCCGGCACGCACAGCACATCACACCGCTCCACGTCCTCCAGCCGGGTCAGGGGCTGGAGCGTCAGCGCCCCCTCGCGGATGGGCTGTCCGCCCACCGAGGCGAAGATCTGCCGCGCTCCCGGCAGCAGGCCGAACACCGCCTGCGGCCCCATGAAGTCCAGGAACGACACCCCCGGGTAGAGAGGAAAGACAACGTCGAGCTTCGTGGCCATGGAATGACTCCCGTGTCTGGTTTGACGGGCTCACTCTCTCCTGTCAGGCTCACGTCCGAAAGGACGTAATTCCTCTTTTTCCGCCATGGTCCGTGACATTGGTTTCCTCCTCTACCCGGCGTTCCAGATCCTTGATTTCACGGGTCCGGTGGCTGTGTTCGAGGACCCCTGGGGCGCGTCGGCCTACCGGCTGCGGATGCTGTCCGAGCACGGCGGGCTGGTCTCGAGTTCCTCTGGCGTGACGGTCCTGACGGAGAAGTGGGGCGCGCCCGCGTTCGACACGCTCGTGGTCGTGGGCGGCCTGGGCACGCGCGAGGCGATGCAATCCCTCCCCTGCTGGACTTCGTGCGCGCCGCGGCGGCGGCCTCGCGGCGGGTGGCGAGCATCTGCTCGGGTGCTTGCATCCTGGCGGCCGCGGGACTGCTCGATGGCCGCGAGGCCACCACCCACTGGCGCGTTGCCCCGGAGCTGCAGCGGCGCCATCCCCGTGTGCGCGTGGACGCCGAGCGCATCTTCATCCAGGACGGCCCCATCTGGACATCGGCGGGGGTCACCGCGGGCATCGACCTGTCACTCGCGCTGGTGGAGGAGGACCTCGGCCTCGAGGTGTCACGCGCCCGGGCAAGAGACCTGGTCGTCTATCACCGCCGTCCCGGAGGCCAGTCTCAGTTCTCCACCCTGCTCGAGTTGGAGCCGGCCTCGGACCGCATCCGCCAGGTGCTCACGTTCGCACGCGAGCACCTGCACGAACCCCTGTCCGTGGAGCGGCTCGCCCAGGTGGCGTGCCTGAGCACGCGGCAGTTCGCGCGGGAGTTCCACGCGGAGACGGGGCAGACGCCGGCCAAGGCCATCGAGCGGCTGCGCGCGGAAGCCGCCCGGACGCGGCTGGAGGCGAGCTCCGAGTCCATCGAGCAGGTGGCCGACGCGGTGGGCTTCGGGGATGCCGAGCGGATGCGCCGAGCCTTCGTGCGCGTGTTCGGCCAGCCACCCCAAGCGCTGCGGCGGCTCGCGCGCGGGGCGGGCGCCTGACACCAACGAAGCCCTCGACGCCCTCGAGACGTTCCTGAACTCCTCATCGGACGTTCTGGCTGGACTCTCCTGGTATTCGGGAGTTCAGTTCCCGGCTCCTCCCCACCAGGAGCCGTTCCCGATGAAGAACAGTCCCCTGCTGTCGCTGTTGGCGGTGCTCCACCTGTGCGGCACGGCCGCCCTGGCCGGCGCCGAGCCAGGCCACCGCGAAGGCCCCGAGAGCGCCGGGCTGGCCGCGGCGCAGTGCAACCCGCGCGTTCCGCTGAGCACCCGGGGCCGGTACATCGTCGACCGCTGCGGAGAGCGCTTCAAGCTGAAGTCCTTCAACTGGTTCGGCGCGAGTGATCAGCTCGAGGTGGTGGGAGGCCTGGACAAGCAGAAGCTGTCGGACCTCGTCACGGGAATGAAGGCGCTGGGCTTCAACTCCGTCCGGCTGCCGTTCTCCAACAACATGCTGCACCCGGACGACAACAAGCCCGCGGCGCAGCGGTGTCTGGAGAAGCACGGCGTCACGTGTATCGACACCACGAAGAACCCGGAGCTGCTGAACAAGACGGCGCTCGAGGTCTACGACGCCGTCGTGGCGGAGCTGACGCGGCAGGGACTGGTGGTCATCCTGAACAACCACACGACGAAGTCCATGTGGTGCTGCGGCTGGGATGGCAATGGCTTCTGGGACAGCAGCCAGGCCCTGCAGCGGTGGCAGGACGATTGGGTGATGCTGGCGACGCGCTACCAGGGCAACAAGTGGGTGGCCGGGGCCGACCTGCGCAACGAGGTGCGTCCGGACGGACTGGACAGCCCCAACTGGGGGATGCGCAACCAGCATGACTGGCACATGGCGGCCCAGACGATGGGCAACCTGCTGCTGCGCACCAACCCGGACCTGCTCATCGTCGTCGAGGCGGTCAACTGGTGGGGACTGCTGGACGGAGCGCGCCCGCAGCTCAAGCCCGTGAGGCAGCGGCCCGTCGCCCTGTTGCGCGGAGACAAGCTCGTCTACGCCGTGCACAACTATGGCTACACCGGGCCGAACCAGTCGGGAGGCTCGCTGGGCAGCGGCCCGAAGTACGGCGACATGGACAAGGCAACGCTCCACGGCACGTTGGATCAGGAGTGGGGCTTCGTGCTCGAGGCGAATCAGGCGTACACCGCGCCGGTCTGGATGAGCGAGTTCGGCGTCGGCTACAACGAGCAGGCGGCCAACTCCCGGGCGTGGTTCAGCAACCTCGCGGACTACCTGATCGACAAGGACATCGACTGGGCCTACTGGGCCATCAACGCGGCGAAGATCCAGAACGCGGTGCAGGGAGAGGAAGAGACCTACGGCCTGTGGAGCTATCCGGACTGGAATGGCGTGCGCAATGGTGACTGGCGGCTCGGGACGGGTCCCTTGGGCCGGCTGCTCGGGGCGGACGGGCGGACAGGCGCCGTGGAGGCGACGCGCTTCCTGCCGATGGCTGTCCTCACGAAGGATGGCGACTCCACCTACTACGTGGACAACAACTCGCTGGATTTCGACTGGCACTCGGGCAAGGCGAAGCTCAGCTGTCCGCGAGGCTATCGCGTGGTGGGAGTGAGCGAGAACTTCGCCATCCTCTGCACCAACGCGGGAGCCGTTCCCGCGCAGCAGGGCACGGGGAGCTACCACACGGTCACCCAGGAGGTCTCACCGCTGCGCTACCCGGGTGACTGGGCCAGCCAGAGCATCAAGTTCGAGTGCCCCACGGGCTCCTACGCGGTGGGCGTCTCCACGGCGAACCCGTTCACGATCGAGCTGGCGGGCCTGCTCTGCGAGCAGAACACCGGTGGAATCCCTCTCAACGGCAGGTCGGCGAAGGACTTCTGGGGAGGAGACCAGCGCGCGTCGCAATCGGGAGGCGACTGGAGCGTGGGCAAGCACAAGGGGCAGTGCGCCGACAACCAATACATCATCGGGGTGGCGCATCGCCGGAGCTGGCTCTCGGACTACGCGTCGGTGGTACTCTGCTCCAACTGAGAGGGCTCAGGGCCCGGCGTCCGGCCCATCCATCCCCTTGGGAGCAGCATGAAACAGGAGTCGAGCGTCGAAGAGGTGGCCACCCAGCTTCGGACCCTGGGCGTGCGTCGGGGGGCGTGCTGCTCGTGCATACGTCGTTTCGAGCGGTGCGCCCGATTCAAGACGGCCCCCTGGGCTTGCTCCGCGCGCTGCGGCTCGCGCTCGGGGAGGAGGGCACACTGGTCATGCCGACCATGACCGATGGCGATTCCCTCTTCGACCCCGCGTCGACACCGACGTGCGACATGGGCATCACCGCCGAGCTGTTCTGGAGACAGCCCGGCGTCCGGCGCAGCACGCATCCGGGTGGCTCGTTCGCCGCCGAGGGGCCACTGGCCGAGCGCATCTGCGCTCCCCAGCCGCTGTCGCCCCCGCACGGCCCGGACAGCCCGGTGGGCCACGTCCATGAGCTCGCCGGACAGGTGCTGCTTCTGGGCGTGAGCCACTCCGAGAACACCACGTTGCACCTGGCGGAGGCGCTCGCGGGTGTCCCCTACTCCGTCGAGCACCCCTGCGTGGTCGAGGTCGCGGGCGCCGCACGAACCGTGATGATCGCCGAGACCGATCATTGCTGCCAGCGCTTCCAACTCCTCGACACGCCCCTGCGCGCGCGGGCGTTGCAACGCGAGGGTCCCGTGGGCCATGCCCCGGCGCGGCTGTGCGACTCGCGCGACGTCGTCGCCGTCGCGGTGGAACTGCTCGCCGCGGAGCCGCTCCTGTTCCTCTGTCCTCCCGAAGAGCACTGCGAGGAGTGCGACGAGGCGCGGGCCAGCATCCGCGCCTCATGATGGCGAGCCGCTCGAAGGTGTCAGGACTCCATCCCGTTGGAACCAGATGCGAGTCATTGAACCGGCGGCGCGGCCCAATCCCAAGCCCCTACCCGACCGCGATGCTCGAAAAGGGGATCGCACCCAGAAGGCTTAGTTGACTCGCTCGAATCTCCACAACTGGCTTTGAACACCCGGGGCATAGTCCCACTGGTGGACATTCCAACCATTGTCTTTCGAGTTGAATTCGATATCCATCAACTTCAGAGTGGCGGCATTGCTAATCGTATAGGACGCTCCGCCAGTCTGAGACGAGATGAACCAGTGTTGCAGGTCCCGGCCGGGGCTGTAGTCACGCTGCCAGATCCTCGCACCATTGGTGACCGCGGCCGGCTCTATCGCCATGCCGCTGTTCACATTCACAATCGTGTAGGTGCCGTTACCGTTCGCCAAGACCGTCCACTGCTGGCTCTTCAAGCCCAGATATTCCCATTGAACGAGTCTGGAGGTCGCCTCTTTGGACCCATGTTCCACGTCCAGGACCTTCCCGCTGTTCACATTCACAATCTTGTAGATGTATTGCGAACCAGTACCATTCAGTTCCGCACGCGCATCCGAGGCAACTCCAACGAGGGCCCCGAACAACACAGCCGAACTCAACGCCATCATCGCCATCAACTTCGACTTCTTCATGACAACACTCCTTCTCATGGGAATCCAAGACTGCCATTGCCTCATGCCATTGCCTCAAGCGCTTCGCAATGAATCGTTTTCAGCTGATGGCAAGTCTTCCCCAATCAAACTAATTTTCCTCTTCAGAGTTCCTGGCCAGGGTTTTTTCCGACGCCTCCACGCGAAGCTCAGTTCCGTGCGCCGCCGCGTACCGCCGCGATGCGGTCCACCAGATACTCGGCATCCCGCGCCACGCCGGAGAAGCGTCCGGAGCCCCAGGTGTACAGCCAGGGCAGGCCGAGGAAGTACAGACCCCGCGTGGCGGTGACACCGCGCACGTGGTTCGGCTGGCCGCGGCCGTTGAAGACCGGCAGGTCGATCCAGGTGAAATCCGGGCGGAACCCGATGCACCAGATGACCGCGGCGAGGCCCTCGACCGGCAAGGTGGTGCGCTCCTCGGCTGGCCTCCAGACCGGTTGGTAGACCGAGCCCGGGGGTGCCGAGATGCCGTGCTCCTGGATGTACTTGTCGATGCTCGCGTTGATGCGGTTATAGGTGGCGTCGGCGTTGTCCAGGTTGGCGGCCAGATTCGGCGCGAAACGCAAGGCTCCGCCCTCCAGGTCATCCAGCCGCCCATGGAGCTGCATTCCCTGCAGGGCGAACACGCGCAGGTCGATGTCGCGCCCGCCGTCCCGCCCGGTCACGTAGTGATTGGTGTTGTCGCGCACCCCCTCGTGCAAGGGGTGTTTGTCCACGCCGATGGAGTAGTAGCCCATGTCCTCCAGCCAGGCGACCACGTCCCTGCCGCGGTAGAAGCGCGCACAGCGCGGTGCCTCCCCCACCGCCAGATGCACCTGACGGCCGGCCGGTGCAGATCCTCGGCGATCTGCGCGCCGGATTGCCCGGAGCCCACCACCAACACGGGACCTTCTGGCAGGCTCTGGGGATTGCGGTACTGCGCGGAGTGCAGTTGGTGGATGGACGGCGGCAGCCGCTCGGCGAAGCGCGGGATGATGGGCGTGTGATAGCCGCCGGTGGCCACGATGACCTGCTCGGCACTGAACTCCCCAGCGCTCGTCGTCACCTGGTAGCCGCCCTCGGCGCGCGCGGCGAGCCGCCGCACCGTCACCCCCTCGCGGACCGGTGGCCGCACCGTCTCGATGAAACCGTCGAGGTAGGCGATGACCTCGTTCTTCTTCATGAAGCCATGCGGCTCGGCCCCCCGGTAGGGAGCACCGGGGAGCGCGCACTGCCAGTTGGGCGTGACCAGGGTGAAGCTGTCCCAGCGCTGCTCGCGCCGGTATGGGTGAGGGTGCGGCTCTCCAGGACCAGGTGATTGATGTCTCGTTGCTGGAGGTAATAGCTGGCGGACAGACCGGCCTGCCCGCCGCCGACGACGATGACGTTGTGATGGGACATGGGATGAACCTCTGGGCTAAAGCCTCGCGAACGAGTCAGACCTGATCGGCACCGGGGGTGCACAGGTCGAGCACCTCGACGCGGGCGTTCGGGGCGGGGTATTGGCGAGACAGCAGGCGGAGGCCCGCGAGACTGTCCATCGCCGAGCTGCAATAGAATCCGCGGACCTGCTTGACGCGCTCGGATGCCGCGTTGAGCGCGGTCTCGGCGCGGGCGAGGAAGTCCGCCAGCGGGTAGCTGTGGCCCGCCTTGAAGTGCTCGTGGACAACCGTGGAAGGAGAGTAGGTGATGCTGACCTTGCCATCGGGCCAGCGCAGCTTGATGTTCACGGCGGGCATTTCAGTGCTCCTCGGGTCGGGGCGGGCACGCGAAGCCGGTGAAGGGCCGCTCCCGCAGGTTCCAGAACTCAGCGCGTTGGCCGGCGTGCTCGACCCACAGCCGGGCGCTGGCATCGAGCCGGCCAATGACGGCGCAGGACACGCCCTCGGCGGCGAAGGTGGCCTCCACGGATGGCCAATCCGCGGCGTCCAGGGTCATCAGGAAGCCGTAGCTCGGGAAGACTTGCAGCCAGCGCTCCAACGGGGCTCCAGCCGGACATGGCAGGGCATCGAGCTCAATCTGGGCGCCACAGCCGGTGGGCTCCAACAGCATCAGCAGGGTGCCGAGGATGCCGGCGTTGCTGATGTCCTTGGCGGCGCGCAGACGGCCCGCCTCGGCGAGGGTCGGCAGCAGCTCCAGTCTGGCCCGCAGGCGCTCGCCCGGCACGCCTTCGAAGGACTTCCAGTAGGGCGCGTCGCCATGCCAGCGGCCCTCGAGGTCGACGGCCATCGCCAGCCACTGGCCGGGCGCCGCGTGGAAGGTCGAGAGCAGCGTTCGCGCCCAGCCGGTGATCGCCACCGCGAGGCAGGCCGGATTGCCAGGGGCCTGGTGGGTGTGGCCGCCAGCGAGGCGCACGCCGTAGGCGGCACAGGCCGCTTCCATTCCGGCGAGCAGTTGATCCGCCGCGACCGCGTCGTGGTGCCAGTAGGCATTGACCACCGCCTGGGCACGCCCCCCCATGGCGGCGATGTCGCTGACGTTGGCCATGACCGCGGACCAGCCCGCGAACCAGGGGGCGTGCTCCACGAAGGCGGGCAGCATGCCTTCCATGGCGAGGAGCTGGTATCCGTCGCCACAGCGGAACGCGGCGGTATCGTCCCCCGGTCGCGTGTAGCGGTCCTCCCCCTTCGCGGGTGGGCGGGCGAGGCGCCGGGCCGGATGCTGGATGGCCTGTTTGGCGCGCATCGCCGGTGTCTCGCGCAGACGCGCCAGCAGCGTGGCGAGCTCAGCCATGACGGTGCTCCTCGCGGGGCGGCGAGCCGTTCCACCGGGGCAGGAAGGGGTAGCGCTCCAGCTCCGCCTGCATCAGCACGTGGGGCTGGCCGAGCAGTTCCAGGCGTTCCAGGCTGCGCCAGTGCAAGCGCTGGAACCACGTCTCGTTGGCAGCTTGCACGGTGGCGTGAAAGGCGCGGCAGCCGAGTTCCCTGGCCCGAGCCACCGCTTCGTTCACCAGCGCCCGGCCAATCCGCGAGTGGTGGCGGTAGTCCCGCGCCACGCAGAGCCTGCCGCCGTACCAGAGGCCGTCCTTGTCCTCGTAGATGCGCACCGCGCCGACCACCCGGTCCGCCATGCCGCAGACGTGGGCCACGGCGACGATGGGGATGGCCTGGAAGTCCCGGGTGTCGCGGTCCTGTTCCAACAGTCGCTGCTCACCGACGAAGACCGCGCGGCGCAGGGCGTAATAATCGGCGCGTTCCCAGGCCTCGCTGGCGGGCTTGACCCGCAGGTCGCCGGCGCGCCAGGGCTCGAAGGTGTCCGAGACCAGGGCGAAGGAGGCACGCATCACTCGTACCCCGTGAGCGCCGAGCAGGCCCCACATCGGGCGCAGCCGGCCTTGATGCTTTCCGAGTGCAGCCCGTGACGACGCAGGCTCATGCCCAGACGTGAGTAGAGCCGCTGCATGAACGTGCTGTCGGGCTTGGGGTGATGGGCGAGCGGTGTGCCGTCGATGGGGACGAAGGGCACCACGAAGGGATACACCCCGAGCGCGGCCAGGCGCTCGCCCATGGCGGCGATGGCGTCTTCGCTGTCACCCAGGCCGGCGAGGATATAGGTGCTCACCGGCCGCGGCCAAAGACAGCGACGGCGGCGGCGAAGGCATCGAAGTAGCGTGTCAGCGGCACTCCGGCCTTGCCCGGCATGATGCGCTGGCGGACCTCGTCGGTGACCGCCTCCAGGTGCATGCCGAGCGACACCACGCCGCTGTCCGCCAGACGTTGGAACCAGGCATTGTCGTCCGGCGGTTCACATTGGGCCTGGATCGGCAGATTCACCGCGGCGGTCACCGCGGCGGCGGATTCACAGAGGATGGCGGCGCCGCGATCCGGAGTCTGGGGTGTGCCGGTGGTCATCACCATGTGCTTGACGCCGTCCAACTCCACCGCCGCCCGGGCTACTTCGGCGAGCTGCGCCGGGCGCTTGCGGGCAATCGTCTTTCCGGCGGCCAGCGACTGACCGATGGCGCAGAACCGACAGGCGGTGGCGGCCTCGTTCATGCGCACGCAGTGCTGGAGCACCGTGGTGGCCAGCACGTCGCGGCTGTGCAGGGTGGCGATCTTCCAGTAGGGCGTGCCCTCCGCGGTGGTGAGACCGTAGAAGCGCGGGACACCCGGCAGTCGCACCTCCCCCACGGGAAGACCCTCGCGGAAGATCCGCGCCCGCGTGCCGCTCTCGTCGGGCACCGCGGCGTAGGGCGAGTCCAGCGAGGCGCGGTTGAGCATCGGCACCATGGCCGTGCGCTCGCCCAGGCTGAGCGCCTTGTGATCCGAGGGCCCGGCGCCCCCTTTCGAGACAGGCCCTCGGCGCCCTGCCAGCGGACGCCCTGGCATTGCAGCTCGACGAGCAGCTCATTGGCCAGCGGAGGCACGACCGGAGGGGTCTCACGGACGGACATGGGGGGCCTCCTCGAGGGGCTCGTGCCGGTCATGGACGTGCGCGGTGGCGCGGCGGTCGATGAGCAGGCTGAGCAGCTCCGGACGGCTGTAGTGGCCGACCGAGTCCATCATGCGTTTGCGCTTGTCGATGAGCGTGAGGTCGAGGTCGGCGATCACCACCCCCTCGCCGCCTCGCAGTGGCTCGCCGAGCAGCTTGCCCTCCGGCGAGACGATGGCGGTGAAGCAGCCACCGGAGATGGGTCCGAGCGCGCAACCGGTGTCCGCCATGAGCTGAGCCTGTTGTTCCGGGCTGAGCCAGGCGGTGGCGTTGACCACGAAGCAGCCGGATTCCAGTGCGTGGTGGCGGATGGTGACCGCGATCTGCTCGGCGAAGATCTCGCCCACCAGCGAGCCGGGGAACATCGCCGCGTGGATCTGCTCGCCATCGGCCATCAGCGCGTAGCGTGCCAACGGGTTGTAGTGTTCCCAGCAGGCCAGCGAGCCGATCCGGCCGACGCGGCTGTCCACCGCGCACAGGCCCGAGCCGTCGCCTTGGCCCCAGACCATGCGCTCATGGTAGGTCGGAGTTATCTTCCGGCGGCGCTGGATGAGCCGACCATCGGCATCGAACAGCAATTGGGCGTTGTACAGGGTGCCACCGTCGCGCTCGTTGACGCCCAGTGACACCACCATGCCCGCCTCGCGACAGGCCTCGCCAATGCACTCGGTGACGGCGGAAGGCACGATCACCGACTCGTTCATCAAGCGCAGGTGCTCCTTGCCCATGGCCACGGGGGCCTGGACGAAGGAGAAATAGGGGTAGTAAGGCACCACGGTTTCGGGAAAGACCGCGAACTGCACGCCGTCGCGGCCCAGTTCGAGGATCCGCGCGCGGATCTTCGCGACGGTGGCTTCGCGGTTGTAGAGCACCGGGCTGAGCTGCACGGCGGCGGCACGAATGCTGGGCATGGCGGGGGAGTCCTCGCGGGAAATGGCGGCACCCCTCCCGCATCGCGAGAGGGGTGGAAGGCGGTTCAGGCCGTCCAGGTGTCGATGATCAGCGCGCCCTCGCGACGCATCAGCAGGCGCAGGTCCATCACGTCCAGCGGATTGATCGGGCGAATGCCCTCGATCAACGCCTTCTCGGTCTGCCCGTAGAGCGCCTGCAGGGCGAAGCGGCACGCATACACCTCGCCGCCCTCCTTGATGAAAGCCTTGAGCTGGTTGTTCACCGCCATGTGGCCCGGGAAGGCCTCCGCGCCCAGCGTCGGAAAGCCTCGCTGCACGCCCAGCTGCACGCCAGGGCCGTACAGCAGCACCTTCGTCTCGAAGCCCTTGCGCAACAGGCGCTTGGCCTGGAGCATGTTCACCAGGCCGATGGAGCCTTCGAAGGCGATGGTGTGAAAGGTGATCAAGGCTTTCTCGCCGGGCCGGCCTTGACGTCCTCGAAGACCTTCTCCTCGTAGTTGACGAGGAAATCACCATCCTTATAGGCGGGAATATCTACGCTTGGCATTGCACTGTCTCCAGCAATCGCGGCGCGCCGGTCCGGCGCTCCAGGGGTTCGGTGGAGATGAATTGCGAGGGACATGCCAGAATGACTGGCCGCCCGCCTACCGGGGAGTATCCTCCTGGAATCACTGGGTTCGTACGTCCGGACGGCGGTTCACGTCCTCGGACCCGGTGCTACGAAAGGCCGTGGATTCACGAAATTTCGTAGTGGTTCGTACGAACTCTCGTAGGTGTACGAATGGAAGACCCCGATTACATCTCTGGCGTTACCCTGCTCACGTCTTCAGCCCGGCACATGGCCTTCGAACATTGCAGCGCGGCCATTGTCTTGCTCGATCCCCTCGCCGACCGCTTCGAGGACCTCAACGTCGCCGCCAGCCACCTGCTCGGCTATACGCGCCAGGAGTTGCTGACCCTGCCGACGGCGAGAATCTTCGGTCACTCATCATCGGACCTGATGGCCTTCACCCAATACGCCATGGAGCACGGCAACGCCTGGAGCGATCGCTTCACCTGCCGGCGGGGGGATGGTGAGGAGCTGCCGGTGGAGCTCTCCGCGACCCATCTCCCTCTCAAGGGCCGGCCACACCGGTGCTGACCCTGAGTGACCGTCGCCGCGGACGTGACCCCGAGGCCCGCTCACAGCAGGCCATGCGCGGCGGACTCATCGAGTGGCGCGATGTGCTCAAGCTGTTCCAGGAAAACGAGCGGGGCAATCAGTTGCTGCTCAGCGCGGTGGGCGACGGAATCTACAGCATCGACACCCAGGGCCTGGCCACGTTCGTCAACCCGGCCGCGGCCCGCATGTTCGGCTGGAGTGTGGAGGAGATGATCGGCAAGAACGTCCACCGCATCCATCACCACAGCCACGCCGATGGCAGCCCCTATCCCGACGAGGCTTGCCCCATCTACCAGGCGGTCCAGGACGGCCTGGTCCACGAGGGCCGCCAGGAAGTGTTCTGGCGCCGCGACGGCACGGCCTTTCCGGTGGAGTTCACCAGTACCCCGGTCATCGCGGACGACCGGATCATCGGCGCGGTGGTGGTGTTCCGCGACATCACCGAGCGGCGCAACACCGAGCTGCAACTCCAGAAGGCCCTCGCCGAGCTGCGGACACTCAAGGAGCGGCTGGAGGAGCAGAACGCCTATCTGGAGGAGGAACTCAGTACCGAACACCAGTACCGCGACATCGTCGGCCGCAGCGCGCCGATCCTGAAGATCATCGGCCAGATCGACGTGGTGGGACCCACCGATGCCAACGTCCTGATTCATGGCGAGTCCGGCACCGGCAAGGAACTGATCGCCCGGGCCATCCATCAAGCCAGCCAGCGCCGCGACCATCCGTTGATCCGGGTGAACTGCGCGGCGGTCCCCGCCGAGTTGTTCGAGAGCGAGTTCTTCGGACACCTGCGCGGCGCCTTCACCGGCGCGGTACGCGACCGCATTGGCCGCTTCGAGCTGGCCGACGGGGGCACCCTGTTCCTCGATGAGATCGGCGAGATTCCCCTGGAGTCGCAGAGCAAGCTGCTGCGGGTGCTCCAGGAAGGCCAGTTCGAGCGGGTGGGCGAGGAGCGGACCCGGAGCGTGAATGTGCGCATCATCGCCGCCACCAATCGTGACCTGCGCGCCGAAGTGGCGGCCAGACGTTTCCGCGAGGATCTGTTCTTCCGCCTCAACGTCTTTCCCATCCACTCACCGAGCCTGCGCGAGCGGCGCTCGGACATTCCCTTGCTGGCGGCGCATTTCATCGAGAACATTGGCGCTCGGCTGAAACTGCCGGGGCGGAGGCTGAGCAAGGGCGACATCGAGCGGCTGCGGGGTTACGACTGGCCGGGCAACATTCGCGAGTTGCAGAACGTCATCGAGCGGGCGTTGATCACCTCGCGGGGCAAGGAGCTGAACATCGACCTGCCGCCCGTGAGAGGTGCCCCGGTCCCCTCCCAGGAACCCGCGGAGCCCCGGAGGATCCTCACCGAGGCCCAGCTGCGCGAGCTCGAACGGGACAACCTGCGTGCGGCGCTGGAGGCCTGTGGGGGCAAGCAGTTCGGAAAGGGAGGCGCCGCCGAGCTGCTGGGCATCAAGCCCACCACCCTGGCGTCACGCTTGAAGAAATTGGGCATGCTCAGCTGAACGCTGGAGGGAGGCGGCGGGTTCGCTTCCCGCCGCTTCCAATAGGGGTTGCCCGCCGCCTTGAGTCGAACCCACTCCGACAGAGTGGCCGAGGAGGGCCGCTGACGGGGGCCACCAGGGCTGTGCGCCTGGCCGGTGGAGAGGCCATACAGCCCCCTTTGCCATGACGAACACTTGGCTAGCTCCCGCCCAGGTGGATCCGCGCGAAGTCCATCGCGCGGGCGATGATCTCGCGTGACCTGTCATCGTCATCGAGGCAATCGAAGACGTGATGGCCTCGCGGGTGATTGGCCAGGTCCAGGGTGGCGTTCGCCGCCAGCGCTTCGCTCACGAACGTGTCGATGGACTGATTGATGGTGGGACTGTCGAGCCCCGCTCGCGCAACGAACATGGGCAGTCCCTCCGACTTCTCCCGGAGGTATGCGGCCGGAGACAGCAGCTCATACTGCTTCACCATGCCGGGATCCGCGCCCGGGGGCACGGCGTGCCGGACATCGAGCAATGCATAGAACGCCAGGAGGCACCGCACATGGCTCGGGCGCTCGCGCAGCGCCCAGCTCAACTGAACCCCGCTGCCCGAGAAGGCCCACAACGCGATGCGTTCCGGATCCACGTTGAAGTCATCCGCATGCGCGCGAACATGGGCAATCGCGGCCGCGATGTCGTCCTGCGACTTCCGATAGTCGGTGGGACCATGGAGACGGTGGTTGAACACGACCCCCACCATCCCCGAGGCGGCCGCGAAGCCGCCGTAGGAGTCGAAGATGCCCCACTGCGTGGGCGGCGTCATGTCCGCCGGAATCGGTCCGCCGTGCACGAAGAAGATCGCCGGCCGGCGAGCACCGTGTGACAGGTTGGGAGGCGCGTAGAGATTCATCAGGAGCTTCGTGCCGTCCTCCTCCCGGTAGACCACGTTCCGCTTCGCTGAGACGTGCGCCATCCCTTCGACGCAATGGACGATTCGCTTGCTGAAGTCACTCATGCCGGCTCTCCGTTGGACGGGGGCACGAATATATGCGCGCACCGGCAGGCGTATAGGCGGGATGGGGGCCGCGCCGCCGGAGGTGTCAAAGGATTTGAAACGAGAGACCGCCCGCCGGAGGTGTCAAAGGATTTGAAACGAGAGACCGCCGGAGGTGTCGCCGGAGGTGTCAAAGGATTTGAAACGAGAGACCCGAACCAGAACGAGACTCGGCGTGGACGGTTGAACCCGCCCCCTTCAAATGATTCCGCGGACTTGCGAGTTGGCGCGCACGGTGCATCCGGCCTGGCGGAACGCAAGCAGGGGGATGGGGATGGGCTGGCCGCTGAGGATGTTCCAAGAGGAGGGTTACTACTTCGTCACCTCCAGGTGCTTCCAGGGACGACTGTTGCTGCGCCCCAGCGCGGAGGTGAACGAGGTGGTGGGAGGCGTGCTGGCCCGCGCCGTCCAACAGAGTGCCGGCACCCTCCGGCTGTACGCCTTCACCTTCGCCTCCAATCACTTCCACTTGTTGGTGTGGGCACGAGGGGCCGCGCTCGCCGGCTTCATGCAGTACCTGAGAGCCAACCTCTCCAAGAAGGTGGGGAAGTTGGTGGATTGGAGTGGAGGTTTCTGGGAGCGGCGCTACTCCGCGGAACCGGTGCTGGACGACACCGCGCTGGTGGGCCGACTGCGCTACGTGCTGGCCCATGGGGTGAAAGAGGGGCTGGTGGACAGGAGCGCCGAGTGGCCGGGTCTCACCTGCTTGCCGCAACTGTTGGGGCCAGCACGGCGGCTGTTCCGGTGGTTCAACTGGACCAGGCGCTGGAGCAAGCGCGGAAGCGAGGACATGGCGGGAGAGGGACGCTTCGCTCAGGCATGGGCCGAGCCGGTGGAGCTGGAAATAGCGCCACTGCCGTGCTGGCAAGGACTGAAGGAGGACGAGAGGCAGAGAGCGGTGCGGGGGCTCGTGGAGCAAGTGGAAGCCGAGGCTCAATCGCGGGGCACGCCCGTGTTGGGAGCGAGAGCCGTGAGGGCGCAGCACCCGCATACCCGGCCCGAGCACCTCAAGAGGAGCCCGAGGCCGTTGGGGCATGCCTCCACGCGGCAGGCCTTGAAGGAGCTGCGCGAGCAGTACCGGGCTTTCGTCGCGGCATTTCGAGAGGCGGCGGCTTGGTGGAGTCGCGGGGACTACTTCTCGGCGCTCTTCCCGCCCTTCTCCTTCCCGCCGCGTGTCCCTCCAGCTCGTGCTGCTCAAGTTCTTTGACACCCTCTCGGCACCTCAAGAGGAGCCCGAGGCCGTTGGGGCATGCCTCCACGCGGCAGGCGTTGAAGGAGCTGCGCGAGCAGTACCGGGCCTTCGTCGCGGCATTTCGAGAGGCGGCGGCCCGGTGGAGTCGAGGGGACTACTTCTCGGCGCTCTTCCCGCCCTTCTCCGTCCCGCCGCGTGTCGCTCCAGCTCGTGCTGCTCAAGTTCTTTGACACCCTCTCGGGCTCAAGTTCTTTGACACCCTCTCGCGGGTGAGGCCCCGGGTGAGGCCCAGACAGGCGGGCGGAGGACCATCCTTCACTGGGGCTGGCCCGCTCGACGACTGCTTCCTCGTCCGCCCACCGTATGGGAGGGTTCCGCCCTCACGAGGAGGAAGAACCCGGATGCTCACGCTCCATGCTTTTGGACGTGTCCACGCGAAGGTCATTGGCGTCACGCGCGACCTGCGCCCGCTGTGGATGTTGGAGGAGTGCGGTCTGCCCTATCAGGTGCGCGGCCTCGACCACTTCGCGGGCGAGCTGAACTCCGAGGCATACCGGCGGCTGACCCCGTTCGCCCAGATTCCGGTGCTCGAGGACGACGGCTTCGTGCTCACGGAGACGGGCGCGATCCTGCTCTACCTGGCGGAGAAGTCGGGCCGCCTCATCCCCTCGGATCTCCAGGGCCGCGCCCAGGTGACGCGCTGGTGCTTCGCCGCGCTCAACACCGTCGAGCCCCCACTCTTCCAGATCGCGATGATCGATTTGTTCAACGCTGGCGACCCCTCCGAGCAAGCACGCCGCCCCGGACTCGTGAAGTGGGCGGACCGCGCGCTGGGCGGGCTCGAGGAGTGGCTGTCGGCTCGCCCATACCTCGTCGGAGAGGACTTCACCGTGGCGGACATCCTGATGACCACCGTGCTGCGCGAGGTGCGTGGCAGTGACGTGCTCGCCCACTACCCACGCGTGCGGGCCTACCAGCAGCGGTGCGAGGCCCGACCCGCCCGGCAACGCACGCTCGACGCCTACGAGCAGCGATTGGGCGCACCGCCCGGCAGTACTCGCTAGCGGAAGCGCGGGCTCAAAGCGCGCGCTTCATGCCTTCGTGGCTCGCCTCGAAGCCCAACCGTGCGTAGAAACGGTGGGCGTCGGTGCGGCGCTTGTCGGTGGTGAGTTGAATCATCCCGCAGCCACGGGCCCGGGCGCGGGTCATCGCATCCTCCATCAGTTGCTCACCGATGCGCTGGCCCTGCAGGTCCGAGCGCACGCGCACCGCCTCCACCAGCGCGCGGCGCATCCCGCCCTGGCTCAGGCCGGGGATGTACGTGAGCTGAAGCGTGGCGATGACCTCGCCCGCGCGCTCTCCGACGACGAGCTCGCTGTTCGGGTCGGCGGCAATCTCGTCGAAGGCGGCGCGCACGCTCGGGGTCGGCTCCGTGACGTAGCCCGTGCGTGAGCGCGCAATCGCGTCATCCGCGAGCAGCGCGAGGATGGTGGGAAGGTCGGCGGCGGTGGCGATGCGAAAGGTGACAGGGGCCATGACCCCCATCTAGGCAAACCGCCACGCGTGCGCCACCCGTTCCGCCCCCGCCCGAGGGAGCGGTGGACAGACCGCGCCTATCGAGCGAATTTCGTGATCGCTTCCTTCGTGACCGGCGTGAAGAAGTTCACCAGGGTGCCATCGGGATCGCGGAACAGCAGCGATCTGTTGCCCCACGGCATGGTGGTGGGCTTCTGCACCAGGGAACCGCCGATGACGTCCGCCAGCCTCCGGAAGGACTCGTCGACGTCTTCGACGCGGAACTCGATGATGGCGGTGTGGTTGTCGGCGGGCCGGGCGACGTTGCCGCCGAACAGTTGGAGCGTGCGCGTGCTGCCGATCGCCAGGGTGCAGGCCGGCGTGCTCAGCTCCGCGAAGTCCTCGGTATACCGGGTCGCCGTCAGGCCAGTGACTCGCTCGTAGAAGCGGATCAGGCGCTCGATGTCGGCGGTGATCAGGCGGATCGAGACGAAGTTCATGCGTGTCCTCCTTCGGGGGTCGGCCACTGCCGTGACCGTGGCCCGCTTGTAACGAAGGGCTGCTGCCAGCATGCTGTCAGCAGGAAACCGCCCCATGCGCCGCGCCGAGCGTCTGTTCCAGATCATCCAGATTCTCCGGCGCTCCGGCCGCCCGGTGACGGCGGGCGCGCTGGCCGCGGAACTGGAGGTGTCGAAGCGCTCCGTCTATCGCGACGTCGCGGATCTCATTGGACAGCGGGTGCCGATCCGCGGCGAGGCGGGGTTGGGCTACGTGCTCGAGCGCGACTTCGACATGCCGCCGTTGATGCTCACGCCCGCTGAGCTCGAGGCCGCGGTGCTCGGCGCACAGTGGGTCGCCGAGCGAGGCGACGCCGAGCTCGCGAGCGCGGCGCGAGACCTCGTCGCCAAGATCGCCGCGGTCGTGCCAGAACGGCTGCGCCCGTTCATCTCCGAGCCGACCATCGGCGCCCCGCCGGCCATGAGCACCGCCGTGGATGGGCTGGACATGGCCCGCACCCGCGCGTGGATCCGCGGCGGGCGGAAGATCCGCATCCGTTATCGGGATGACCATGGCCGGGAAAGCGAGCGGACGATCTGGCCCGTCATCATCGGCTATGCCGAGACGGTGCGGCTGCTCGCCGCCTGGTGCGAGCTTCGATCGACCTTCCGGCACTTTCGAACCGACCGCATCCTCGCCGCCGAGTTCCGCGACGAGCGTCACGGCGAGCCTCCGGGCGACCTGCGGGCGCGCTGGCGGCGCCATTTCGAGGCCGAGCGCGGCGTCCGTTTGCCCTAGTCGACCTTCTTCCAGGGGATGGGAACTTTCAGGGCCGCCGCCGGTCCTTGGGCGTGTAGGGCTTCAGCAGCACCACGGCGTCCAACAGGCCCGATTCCGCCCGCCCCGCGTCGTCGCCGCTGGCGAAGATCACCTTCAGGTGCGGCCAGCGGGAGACCGCCTCGCGCGCCAGCTCCGCGCCCGAGCGCCCCGGCAGCCCCACGTCGGTCAGGAGCACGTCCGCCTGGCAGGTGGACAGCGCGGTGAGCGCGCTCTCGGCGTCCCGGGCCTCCACCACCACGTGCCCCTGGTCCATCAGGTGCTCGGCCGTGTTCGAACGGATGAGCTCGTCGTCCTCGACCAGCACGACCGTGAGGCGACGTGGTGCGTCCTCCGCCACCGGGCTCGGGGCGGAGACCTCGGTCCGCTGTTGCTTGACCAGCCGATGCTGCGCCTCGTTGCCCAGCACGTGCCGCACCTTCCGGGCCAGGGCCTCGCGCGTGTAGGGCTTGGAGAGCAGCTCCACTCCCGCGTCCAGCCGCCCGTGGTGGACGATGGCGTTCTCCGTGTAGCCCGAGGTGAACAGCACCCCGAGGTGCGGCAGGCGCTCCTTGGCCTTGCGGGCGAGCTCCGGGCTCCGCAGCGGGCCGGGCATCACCACGTCCGTGAACAGGAGGTCGATCGGGATTCCGCTCTCGATGACGCTCAGGGCGCTGGCCGCATCGCGGGCCTTGAGCACCCGGTAGCCGAGTTCGGAGAGCAGGCCGACCGCGGTCTCCCGCACGTCGTCGTCGTCCTCGACCACCAGGATGGTCTCGGTCCCGCCGCGCACCGGCGCCTTGCTGATGTCGGTGAGGACGTCCTCGCTCTGGACGACGCGCGGCAGGTACAGCTTGATGGTCGTGCCCTCGCCGACCTCGCTGTAGATCTTGATATGGCCTCCGGACTGCTTGACCAGTCCGTGCACCATCGACAGCCCCAGACCGGTCCCCTTCCCTTCCGGCTTGGTGCTGAAGAAGGGCTCGAACACGCGCTCCAGGATGTCCGGAGGGATCCCGGTGCCGGTGTCGGTGACGGCGATCATCACGTATTGACCGGGCTTCACCTCCTCGTGCTGGCGCGCGTACTCGTCGTCCAGCAGGGCGTTGCCCGCCTCGATCGTCAGCCGGCCGCCGTCCCGCATGGCGTCCCGGGCGTTGATCGCCAGATTGAGGATGGCGTTCTCGATCTGGTTCGGGTCGACCAGGGTGTTCCACAGCCCGCCCGACACCACGGCCTCGATCTCGATGTCCTCGCCCAGCGCCCGCCGCAGCAGATCGTCCATGTTCTTCAGCAAGCGGCCCAGGTTCACCACCTTGGGCTCCAGCGGCTGACGACGGCCGAAGGCCAGGAGCTGCGAGGCCAGCTTCGAGCCTCGCGCCACCCCGGCCAGGGCGTTCTGCACGCGGGTCTCGGCCCGGGCGTTGCCGGCGATGTCCTTGGTCAGCAGTTGCAGGTTTCCGCTGATCACCTGCAGGAGGTTGTTGAAGTCGTGGGCGACGCCCCCCGTGAGCTTGCCGAGGGCCTCGATCTTCTGGGCCGGCGGAGCGCCGCCTCCATCTTCTGCCGTTCGGCCGTCTCCCGCCGCAGGCGCTCGAGCGCGTCCGCCAGCTCGTCCGTGCGCGCCGCGACCCGCTGCTCGAGCGTCTCGTTCAGGTGCTGCAGTTGCTCCTCGGCGCGCTTCTGGTGCGTGACGTCGTAGCCGTCGACGAAGATGCCGGACACCTCGCCGTCCGGCGCCATGATCGGCTGATAGACGAGGTGGACGAACCGCTCCTCCAGCGCACCGCCGCGCGCGCGCTGGATCATCACCGGCATGTTGCGGCCCACGAAGGCCTCGCCCTGGGTATAGACCCCGTCCAGCAGCTCGAAGAAGCCCTGGCCATCGATCTCCGGCAGGGCCTCGCGCACCGGAAGGCCGATCAAGTCCCGGTGGCCGACCAGCTGCCGGTAGGCGTCATTGACCAGCTCGAACACGTGGTCCGGGCCGGACAGGATGCACATGAAGCTGGGCGCCTGCTGGAACAGCATGCGGAAGCGGTCGCGCTCCTGGGTGCGCAGCTCGACCTCGGAGGACAGCTGCTCATTGGCCTGGCGCAGGACCTCCGCCGCCTTCTGGCGCAGCTCCACGGCCTCCGCCAACGCCGCGGCCCTCTGGTGCGCGGCCTCGCGCGCCTCGGCGCTGGCCGGGCTGGACGCCACCTGCCCCACCAGGAGCTTCAGGAACGGCACATAGCTCTCGTCCATCGGGCGGTAGGGGTTCAGCCCGACGATCATCGCTCCTCGCGGACGCCCCCCGCCCTGGCCGATCAGCGGAACCACCGCGGCGGTGGTCGGCGGCGTGTCCCAGGCGCCCTTCGGCAGGGCCTCACGGCCGCGGAGGTCCACCGTCACGTTGGCCTCGCCGGCCCAGATGGGGCTCAGGTCCCAGATGTCGCCGCTCGGGGCCAGGGTCGCGGGCGCATAGCCGTGGTCGGGCCCAATCCCGGTCGCGCAGGCCAGCTGTCCCTGGCCCTCCTCGTCGAACAGATAGGTCAGGCTGAAGGGCAGATCGTGCAGATTGCCGCCGAGCCCCTCCCGGACGGCGTCGATCACCTCGGCCCGGCTCGAGGCCGGAGCGAGCCGGGAGGCCAGCTCGCGCAGCGACGCCAGGCGCCGCTCGCTGATCACCCGGTCCGTCTCTTCCGAGACGGCGCAGAACACCCCTTCCACCTTGCCGCTGTCGCCGAGCAGCGGGCTATAGGAGAAGGTGTGGTAGGTCTCCTCGAGATAGCCGTTGCGGAGCAGCAGCAGCAGCAGCGCCCGGTCCCAAGTCGACTCTCCCCGCTCGTAGACGGTCCGCAGGCGCTCCTCGATGTCGTCCCAGATCTCCGCCCACAGCAGCCGGGTCGGCACCCCGAGCGACCGCGGGTGCTTGACCCCCAGCGTCGGCCGGTAGGCGTCGTTGTAGAAGAAGTTGATGTCGGGGCCCCAGCCCAGCCACATCTCGAACCGCGAGGTGAGCAGCAGCCGAAGGGCCACCTTCAGGGCGTTCGGCCAGTTCTCCGGCGCGCCCAGGGAAGTGGAGGCCCAGTCGTGGGCCCGCATCAGCCTGGCCATCTCGCCGTCACCGACGAAGATGTCGCTGTAGGGCTCCTGCTCCTTCGACGGCGAGGGTTGCGATCTCAACATGGCAGGAGCACCACTAGCCGCAGAAACGAGTTCCGACCACCCCGAAATGCGGGTTGAACAAGGGCCTGCCCCCGCTTGGTTGGCTGCTCGAAAGATTCGGCCCCCCTGCCGCCCCCCCAACATTCGCGGTCCTGTCCCAATGCCTCATCCATCGGGTAGTGGGTCGTCTGGGCGAATGAAGGGCGCGGCAGGCGTGGGGGCTTGTGCGTTCCGTGACCGCCCATGAGCAGGACTACAGGCACTCGTTAGGCGTGCCGCATCCATTCCCAGACACCCTCTCCGATAAACGGGGCGGAATGCCCCGTGGGGGCAGCTTGCCTCGTGTGCCCCGGGTTCGTGCCCACTCGGGAATCCAACACGGGCCCTGCCACACAGGGAAAATCCACCTGCCGTCCACGCTGGCCCGTTGCGTGCAGTGGGCATGGATTGATTTCAAAGCATCCCACCGTCTGGAGCGCCTGACTTTCATTTCTGAGTATTCCCAGGCTCATTTCAGTTTCCAAGCTGGCCTGATGACACTCTTCATCAACGCCAGCGTCTTGTTTTCAGAGAAGGTGGAACCGTATGCCACAGAGTCCCGCGAACCCTGGTGGTGTGGCGACTCATTGCCCGTACTGCGCCTTCCAGTGTGGCGTCCAGCTCTCGGGCGTCCGTGAAAAGGTCGTCGTGGCGGGGAATGAGTCGTTTCCCGTCAACAAGGGGCGCTTGTGTGTCAAGGGATGGACGGCGGGCTCCCTGCTCGGCCACCCGGAGCGTCTTCGGACCCCCTGGGTACGCAATGCGCGCGGTGTCCTCGAGCCCTCCACCTGGGACGAAGCGCTCGCGCTCGTGGCCACCCGGCTGCGCGAGACACAGGAGCGCCACGGCAAGGACGCGGTGGGCATTTTCGGAAGCGGATCGCTCACCAACGAGAAGGGCTACCTGCTCGGCAAGTTCGCCCGGGTAGCGCTCGGCACTTCGAACATCGACTACAACGGCCGGTTCTGCATGTCCTCGGCCGCGGCGGCCTCGAACAAGGCATTCGGTCTGGACAGAGGGCTGCCCTTCCCACTGGAAGACATTCCCGGCGCCGAGGTCATACTCCTGGCGGGGGGGAACATGGCCGAGACCATGCCCCCCTTCATGCAGTACCTCGAGGCCCAACGCGCCAATGGCGGGCAGCTCCTCGTCGTCGACCCGCGCCGCTCGCCCACGGCGCAAGCGGGCTCCATGCACCTGCGCATCATCCCAGGCTCGGACACCGCGCTGGCCAATGGACTGCTGCACGTCCTCGTGCGCGACGGCCTCGTCGACCACGAGTACATCGCGTCCCGCACCGAGGGCTTCGAGTGGGTCAAGGCGCTCGTGGCCGGCTACTGGCCCGAGCGGGTCGAGCGCATCACCGGGGTACCCGAGGCCCAGCTCGTCCAGGCGGCGCATCTGTTGGGCAAGGCCCGCACGGCGATGATCCTGACCGGCCGAGGCCCCGAGCAGCAGGCGCGCGGTGTCGACAATACGCTCGCCTATATCAACCTCGCGCTCGCCCTGGGAAAGGTGGGCCGGCCCTTCAGCGGCTACGGCTGCATCACAGGGCAGGGAAACGGGCAAGGAGGGCGCGAGCACGGACAGAAGGCGGATCAGCTCCCTGGCTACCGGAAGATCGAGGACCCAGCGGCACGGCGTCACCTCGCGTCTGTCTGGGGTATCCGCGAGGAGGACATCCCCGGTCCCGGGCTGTCGGCGTACGAGCTGCTCACCTCCATCGGCGAGGAGCGCGGCATCCGGGCGCTGCTGGTCATGGGGTCGAACATGGCGGTCTCCGCCCCCAACGCTCGCGAGGTGGAGTCCCGCCTGCGCGCGCTCGACTTCCTGGTGGTCGCTGACTTCTTCCTCTCGGAGACGGCCGCGCTCGCGGACGTGGTCCTCCCCGCCGCCCAGTGGGCGGAGGAGGAGGGAACCATGACCAACCTGGAGGGGCGCGTCATCCTGCGGCGTCGCGCGCTCGAGCCTCCACCGGAAGTCCGCACGGACATTGAAATCCTTTGTGCGCTCGCCGAGCGGCTCGGCAAGGGGGCGCATTTCCAATTCAACGAGCCACGCCAGGTTTTCGAGGAACTGCGCCGCGCCAGCGCCGGCGGCCTGGCGGACTACGCGGGTGTCACCTACGAGCGGATCGCGGCATCCGGCGGGCTCTTCTGGCCCTGCCCCAGCGAGGACCATCCTGGGACGCCACGCTTGTTCTCCGAGCGGTTCGCCACTCCGAACGGACGCGCCCGCTTCCATCCAATCCAACACCAGCCATCTTCCGAGACACCGGACTCGGACTACCCGCTGTACCTGACCACCGGGCGATTGCTGGCCCAATACCAGTCCGGGACACAGACGCGGCGTGTGCCCGAGCTCGAGAAGCTGGCGCCCAAGGCCATCGCCCGGATGCACCCGGCGGCTGCCCGGCGGTATGGGGTCGAGGAAGGGGCGGAGGTGACGCTCTCCACGCGGCGTGGCTCGGCGCGCTTCACCGTCAACCTGACCCAGCTCATCCGCGAGGACACCATCTTCGTGCCATTCCACTGGGGGGGCGAGCAGGCGGTGAATCGTCTCACCAACCCAGCGTTGGACCCCATCAGCCGGATGCCTGAATTCAAGGTATGCGCGGTTCGTGTGGAGCAGCCCTCTCGTCAGAAAGGACAGTCATCGTGAAGAAGGAAAAGCTTGTCGTCATTGGCAACGGAATGGCGGGCGCGCGCCTGGTTGAAGAGCTGTTGGCGCGCGGGGGCGCGGCGAACTTCGACATCGTCATGTTCGGCGACGAGCCGTACGGCAATTACAACCGCATCCTGCTCTCTGGAGTCCTCGCCGGCACCCATGACCCGCGGGACATCTTCATCAACCCGCTCGCCTGGTACCAGGAGAAAGGCGTGACGCTGCACGCCGGCGTGCGGGTCGAGCGGATTGACAGCCGCCAGAAGCTGGTCCACGGGGCCGGGGGCATCACCGAGCACTATGACAAGCTCGTCATCGCCACGGGCAGCAGCGCCTTCGTGCCGCCCCTCGTCGGGCTCAAGAACGAGAGCGGCCAGTACAAGGAGGGAGTCTTCGTCTTCCGGACACTGGATGACTGCACCGCCATTACCCAACAGGCCGCCAAGGCGAAGAAGGCGGTGGTCATCGGCGGAGGGTTGCTGGGCCTGGAGGCGGCGCGCGGGTTGCTCGAGCTCGGCCTCGAGGTCCATGTCGTTCACCTGAAGGGGCACCTCATGGAGCTCCAGCTCGATGCCAAGGGGGGCGCCATCCTGCAGCGCACGCTGGAGGGCATGGGGCTCCACGTCCACCTGAAGAAGAACTCCAAGGAGATACTTGGCCACGACCGCGTCAATGGTCTGCTCTTCGATGACGGCAGTTCGCTGCCCTGCGACCTCGTGGTCATCTCCGCGGGCATCCGCCCCAACGTCGAGCTCGCGCGTGAGGCCGGGATCCACGTGGAGCGGGGCATCGTCGTCGGAGACGACCTCCGCACGCCCAACGATCAGGACATCTACGCGCTGGGCGAGTGCGCCCAGCACCGCGGGCGCGTCTATGGCCTGGTGGCCCCGCTCTGGGAGCAGGCCCAGGTGCTCGCCGAGCGCCTGTCGGGCAAGAACCCCCAAGCGCTCTATACGGGCTCCCAGGTCTCCACCAAGTTGAAGGTGATGGGCATCGAGCTGGCCGTCATGGGCGCACAAGACGTGACGGGCGAGCAGGACGAGGAAGTCACCTATATGGATGCCACGCAGGGCATCTACAAGAAGCTCATCATCCGCGGCCAACGCCTGGTCGGGGCCATCCTCCTGGGGGACACGTCGAGCGCTCCCAACCTCCTGAGTGCGTTCGATCGGGGCACGCAGGTGCCCGAGAGCCGCTCGGAGCTGCTGTTCCCCTCCATGGGAGAATCCTCGACCCCGAGCGTCCTCCAGCTTCCAGACACCGCCCAGGTGTGCAACTGCAACGGCGTGTCCAAGCAGAACATCCTCGAGGCCGTGAGCAAGGGCCACCGCACGCTCAAGAAATTGTGCGATGCGACACGTGCCGGAACGGGCTGCGGCTCCTGCAAGAAGGACGTCCAGGCACTGCTCGAGAATGCCGTGGGCGACAACTCCGTCGAGGATCCCTCCGCCCACTACTATGTCCCCGGCGTGCCCCTCGCCAAGGCGGAGCTCGTGGAGGAAATCAAGGCACGGGGGCTGCGCAGCGTCTCCGCCGTGTTCGAGGCGCTCGCGAACGGACGGGAAGACGTGGCGAGCAAGACCGGGCTGGCGTCCCTCCTCAAGACGCTCTGGGGCAAGGACTATGAGGACGAGCGCGATGCCCGCTTCATCAATGACCGGGTGCATGCCAACATCCAGCGGGACGCCACCTTCAGCGTGATTCCCCGCATCTTCGGCGGCGTGACGTCCCCGGCCCAGCTCCGGCAGATCGCCGACGTGGCCGAGCGGCACAATGTCAAGATGGTGAAGATCACCGGAGGACAGCGGATTGATCTGCTGGGCATCCCGAAGGAGAAATTGCCCGAGGTCTGGCGCGAGCTGGGAATGCCCTCCGGGCACGCCTATGCCAAGTCCTTCCGCACCTGCAAGACGTGCGTGGGCAGTGAATTCTGCCGCTATGGCTTGGGGGATAGCACCGCGCTTGGCATCGCCATCGAGAAGCGATTCCAGGGCCTCGAGTCTCCCCACAAGCTGAAGCTCGCGACGGCTGGCTGCCCGCGCAACTGCTCCGAGGCGACGACCAAGGACGTGGGGGCGGTTGCCATCGGGGGAGACCGATGGGAAATCTACGTGGGAGGGGCGGCGGGCTCGCGCGTGCGCAAGGGCGACATCCTCTGCGTGGTGGACTCGCACGAGGAGGTCCTCAAGCTCATGGGACGGTTCATGCAGTACTACCGGGAGCATGGAAAGTACCTGGAGCGTACCCATGACTTCGTCGAGCGGGTCGGCATCGACAAGCTCCGCCGCCTCCTCGTGGAGGACGAGGAAAAGATCGCCGCCAGGCTCGATGCGGATATCCAGGCGGCGGTGGACGCATTCGTCGATCCCTGGGAGGAGGCGGTGCGCCCGCATCATCCTTCACAGTTCACCCACACCTTGCCGACGGAGCCCGAAGCATCACGGTTCACCCAGACCTTGCCGACGGAGCCCGAAGCATCACGGTTCACTCACCCCCTGCCGATGGAGTCCGAAGCATCCGGCTCGGGCGCGCGGCTGGTGAAGGCGGAGGCATAAGCAATGCAATACGAGCAGGCTCAAGCCATGTCGGTCGTGTACAACCTCGGGCTGGCCACCCGGGTCCCCCTGGGAGAGGGAAGGACCTTCACCGTCGGGGAACACACCGTGGCGGTGTTCCGGACCCGGAGCGGAGAGCTCCTCGCCACGCAGGCGGAGTGCCCGCACCAGCGGGGGCCGCTCGCGGACGGACTCCTGGGCGGCAACGTGTTGGTGTGCCCGCTGCATGGGTACAAGTTCGACGTGAAGACGGGGCTCGCCGTGGGCCACGCTTGTGGCTCACTCAAGACCTTCCCGGTCGAGCTGAGCGACAGCGGGGAGATCCTCCTGCGAGTGGAGCCCTCGTGAGCGGGCTCGAGGGAGTGCGAGTGGCCCTGCTGGAGGGCCGGATGACGGACGAGCTGGCCACGCTCGTTCGCCGCCACGGCGGGGAGCCCCACTGCGTGCCCGCCGTGCGCGAGCAGCAGAGCGCGTCCGCGGAGCAGGAGGTCGCGGCGCTGCTCGGCGTGCTCATGCACGAGGCTTCGCCCGTCGTCGTTTTCCTGACGGGTGCCGGCGTGGAAGCACTCTCTCAAACGGCGGAGCGGCTCGGGCGCAAGCCCGAGTTGTTGGAGCGGCTGCGCCGGGCCACGCTGGTGTGTCGGGGTTCCAAACCCCACGCGGCGCTGAGGAAGGAAGGGCTCGAGCCATCCATTGGAGTCAAGGAGCCCTACACCACCGAGGATGTCATCGAGGCGCTCGCCCCTCTGGAGCTGGAGGGCCGGTGCGTGGTCCTCCTCCATTACGGCGAGCGCAATCTGCCCTTGCTCCAGGCACTCGAGGGCCGGAGGGCTCGCATCCAGGAGACGTGTCTCTATGAATGGAGGCTCCCGGAGGACCTGGGGCCCCTCCAATCCCTGGTCCAGGACATCATCGAGCGCCGGGTGGGGGCGATTGCCTTCACCAGCCAGGTGCAGGTGCGCCACCTCTTCCAGGTTGCCTCGGCGCTGGGGCGCGCCGAGGCGCTGACGTCCGCCCTGCGCGACGACACCGTGGTGGCCGCCGTGGGCCCGACGTGTGCCAGTGCGTTGGTGGCGTCCGGGGTGACACCCCACGTCGTGCCGGAGCGCCCGAAGATGGGGGCGATGATCGTCAGCCTCGCCCGATTCATTTCCGAAGCAGGAGCTTCCCGTGAATCCAACCCCCTGAAGCCAAAGCACCCAGCGGACACCTTCCGACCCTCATCGCCTGTTTCATGCACTTCGACCTGAGCTTCACGCTGTGGGTGCTGCTCGGCGCGCTCGGAGTCTTCGTGGCGGAGGATGCGGGCTTGAGCGCAACGCAGAAGGGGTGGCTGGTGGCCATGCCTATTCTGAGCGGCTCCCTCGCGCGGATTCCCGTGGGCCTGCTCAGCGATCACCTCGGTGGCAAGCGGGTAGGAGTGGCGCTGCTGTGCTTCCTCTTCCTTCCGCTGGCACTGGGCTGGCAGGTCGGGGAGAGCTTCTCCTCGCTCGTCGCGGTGGGGCTGCTCCTGGGAGTGGGCGGCGCCTCCTTCGCGGTGGTCCTGCCGCTCGCCAGCCGGTGGTATCCACCCCATCGCCAGGGATTGGTGATGGGAATCGCCGCCGCCGGAAACAGCGGGACGATCCTCACCAACCTCTTCGCTCCCAAGCTCGCGCTCCTCTTCGGATGGCACAAGGTTTTCGGGCTGGCGATGCTCCCCCTCGCCCTGGTGCTCCTCGCGTTCCTGATCCTCGCGAAGGACAGCCCGGATCGGGCGAGGCGCCCAGCCGCCGGAGGACTGCTCGACCACCTCAAGAAGGGGGATGTCTGGTGGTTCTGTCTCTTCTACTCCATTACCTTCGGCGGTTACGTGGGGCTCAGCAGCTTCTTGCCGCTCTTCTTCCGGGACCAGTACGGAGTGAGTCAGGTGACGGCGGGGTCCCTCACCGCGCTCGCCGCACTGCTGGGAAGCACCTCGCGACCCCTGGGCGGCTACCTGGCGGACAAGGTGGGCGGGGTGCGGCTGCTGCTCGTGCTCCTCGTGGCGGTGGGGCTGATGTACGAGTGCGCCACCCGGCTCCCGTCACTGAATGCCATGGTGTTGCTGCTGCTCGTGGCCATGACATGCCTTGGCATGGGCAACGGCGCCGTGTTCCAGGTCGTGCCCTTGCGCTTCCCGAGGGAGATCGGGGGAGTGACTGGAATCATCGGAGCGGTGGGGGGTTGGGTGGTTTCATGCTGCCGACCCTGCTCGCCACCATCAGGGCACGGATGGGCTCCTTCTCTGGAGGCTTCCTCATCCTTGGACTCATCTCCCTGGGGGCCGCCCTCATCCTGCGCGTCCTCCTCTGGATGCGAGCGCAGTGGGCGGGCCTCGCGCACACCACCACCTGAGGAACTCGAAATGAACCAGGGAAAAGTCTACCTCGTCGGCGCGGGGCCTGGAGACCCGAAGCTCCTGACACTTCGGGCTGTCGAGGCTCTGGCTGAGAGCGATGTGATTTTGTTGGACTACCTCGTGAGCCGCGAGGTGCTGGCCCATGCGCGCCGAGGAGTCGAGATCATCGACTGCGGGAAGCGCGCGGGGCATCACTGCATGAACCAGAAGGAAATCCAACGCATCCTCATCGAGCGGGCACGGCGAGGGCAGATCGTCGCACGCCTCAAAGGGGGCGATCCCTTCATCTTCGGTCGCGGGGGAGAGGAAGCGGAAGCACTGGTGGAGGCGGCCATCGAGTGGGAGGTCATCCCCGGCGTCTCCTCCGGAGTCGCCGCCGCCGCGTATGCAGGGATCCCCCTGCTGCATCGCTCTCATGCGTCGAGCGTGGCCTTCGTGACCGGGCATGCCGGCCACGAGCACGCGGTAGGCGCGCAGGGGGCCGACACGCTCGTCATCTTCATGTGCGGGTCGACCATCCCCCAGATCGCGCGCGAGTTGATGGAGAACGGGCGCGCCCCTCCACACCCCTGGCGCTCATCCTATCGGGGACACGCTCGAATCAAGTCACCTACACGGGGACACTGATGGAGTTGGCTCGGATGGAGCGGATCGAGCTGCCCTCCCCCGTGCTCGCGGTGGTGGGGTCCGTCACCTCGCTCGCGGACAAACTCCACTGGTTCGGCCCTCCCCCAAGGCCCCTGAGCCTCCTCGCCACGCCCATGACCGCTCATTCCTGATTCCGCCGGACGGGCCGCCGCCTGGGGCCGCGGAGGGGTTTCACCGCGCGCAGCCGGGCGCGGGACCCGGACTCGTGCCCACGAGCCGCGTCGACCACTCCTGGGCCACGGCGAACCACTGGGGCGCGTCCAGTCCAGGGCGGCGGGCCTCAGGGGCAGCAGGACATTCAACGGAGCGGTGGGCTGGAAGGTTTCACGAGACCCCCCTCCCCGCCGGGCCGCCAGGGTTATCCTCGCGAACACCTTGGAAGAACGCGGGAGTGTGGGGCCCGTCCGTTCATGAAGCGCCGCTGAAGGCGCGGTCGATGGGCGCTCCACCCATCTGAGGAAACCGCTTGTATCCGCGCAGGAGCGCGTCGATGTGGGTGGGATTACCCAGGTCGAGCGGCGTCTCCGTGAGCCGCACCAGCCACCCACCTGTCGCGGTGCGCTTCGCCCGCGAGAGCAGGTCCGCGTCACGCGAGGGATCCGGAAAGCCGAGGGACCGCGCGGCGGCGGCCGACCAGTAGTTCAGCCACCCCAGGTGCCATGGAACCCCGGGGGCGCGGGTGTCCTCCGAGCGCTCGGGCATGGGCCGCCCCGGAGGAGCGACTCGCGGCTCCATCCCCGCCACCATGTCGTTCGGCGTCGCATGCCCCCAGTACGCGCGGACCCCCTCCGCCACCCGCTCCAACAACTCCGCCGCCACCGCGCTGTCGATCGCGCCCAGAGGCCACTTCGCATGGACTTCGAATTGGGCCCGTCCTCCCGGCGAAATGGCCGCCGGCCGCTCCCACCCGATGAGTGTCACGAGGTGGCCCGCACCTCCGTCGCGAGGTCTCGGAAGCTCCTCGTGCACGGCCTCCTCGCGCAGCCAGGCATCGCGCTGAGGCGATGGGATGAACCGCCCCCCATCGGAGACCGACCAGGCCGGGCGCAAGCCCGGAGGCATGTGTCCCGACCCCGACGCAACGGAGAGAATACGCTCGTCATGGCTCTCGAGCGCCGGGGCGTAGACGCCGAAGATGATGGAGTTGCGAAAGGCCGGCATCCAGGAACCAGACCATGGCGACGACGCCCAGGCGTAGGGGAATCGGAAGGGTTGCCGGAAACTCGAAACACTTTTATAGTTTCCTGGGTTTCCAGCGCCGTTCCAGGAGGATGAGCCATGACCACCCCGCGTTTGCCGTCCGGACCCCGCATCACCCCGGTGCAGACCTTCCGCTTCCTCCGGGACGCCACCCGCTTCTTCCTCGACTGCCGCGCGCGCTACGGGGATCCGTTCACCGCGCCACTGCCGGTGGGCAACGTGGTCGTCACGGGAGACCCGGAGGGCATCCGCGACATCTTCAGCGCGGACCCCGCCCTCTTCGAGCCGCTGGGCCATCTCCCCCTGGCCCCCGCGGTGGGAGACAACTCGCTGCTGCTGATGGGCGGGCAGCGCCACGAGCGCGAGCGCAAGCTGCTCATGCCGCCCTTCCACGGCGAGCGCATGCGCGCCTATGGGCAGCTCATGCGAGACATCACCCTGCGCGCGGTGGAGACGCTGCGTCCGGGAGGCCCCCTGCGCGCCCAGGAGCTCACCCAGTCCATCTCCCTGGAGGTCATCATCCGCGCCGTCTTCGGCATCGAGGAGCCGGAGCGCATGCGGCGCTACCGCGAGGTGCTGGCGGGCTACATGGAGTCCTATACGCCGCTGCTGATGATGGCGGTGCCGCTGCGGCGCTCCTTCGGGGGCCTGGGCCCCTGGGCCCGCTTCCAGCGCCACGTGACGGAGCTGGACCGGTTGCTGACCGAGGAGCTCGCCACCCGGCGCGGGCACGAGGCGGGCCATACCGACATCCTCAGCCTGCTGCTCGCCGCGCGGGACGAGGAGGGCCAGCCCATGACGGACGCGGAGCTGAAGGACGAGCTGCGCACCCTGCTCATCGCCGGCCACGAGACGACGGCCATCGGCATGGCCTGGGCCCTCTACCACCTGCACCGCGCCCCCGAGACGATGCGGCGGCTGCTGGAGGAGCTCGCCCCGCTGGGTCCGGAGCCCGAGCCGGAGGCGCTCGTGAAGCTGCCCTACCTCACCGCGCTGTGTGACGAGGCGCTGCGCCTCCACCCCGTCGTGCCCCTGGTGAGCCGCCGCACCGTGGCCCCCTTCACCCTGCGCGGGCGCGAGCTGCCGCCCGGCACGGGGGTCATGGCCGCCATCTGCGTGGCCCACGTGGATCCGGTGCTCTACCCCGAGCCCGAGAGCTTCCGTCCCGAGCGCTTCCTGGAGCGCAAGTACTCGCCCTTCGAGTACCTGCCCTTTGGCGGCGGAGCGCGGCGCTGCATCGGAGCGGCGTTCGCGCAGTACGAGATGCGCATCGTCCTGGGCTCGCTGCTGGCCGCACACCGCTTCTCGCTCGCGAACGACACGCCGGAGCGCCCGGTGCGCCGCAACATCACCATCGGCCCCGGCAGGGGCGTGGAGATGGTGTACGAGGGGCCGCGACGGGGTGCCCTCGCATGACGGAAGTGGACGATGCGCGCGCGCGCATCCTGGAGAAGGCCGAGCAGAGCTTCCTCACCCACGGCTACTCGCGCGTGACGATGGATGACATCGCCACCGAGCTGCGGATGAGCAAGAAGACGCTCTACCGGTACTTCTCCAGCAAGGAGGAGCTGGGCGAGGCGGCCATCGTGGCCATCTTCACCCGCATCGGCGAGGAGCTGCGGGCCATCCTCGAGGACGAGCGGCGGGACTTCGGCGAGCGGCTGGAGGCCTTCGCGCGGACGGTGGCGGGCCACTACGGACGCGGGGCCGCGGTGCTCCGGGACCTGCAGCGGGACGCCCCCGCGCTCTGGCAGAAGCTGCTGGAGCTGCGACGCCAGTCGGTCCAGGAGCGCTTCGGTGTGTTCGTCGCCGCGGGGGTGAAGGCGGGTGCGCTGCGCTCGGACGTGGAGCCCCGGCTCGTCATCCGCATGGTGCTCACCCTGGTGGACCAGCTCATACGGCCCGACGTGCTGGCCGAGCTGGAGATGACGGCGGAGCAGCTCTTCCCCCGCATGCTGGGCGTGGTGCTCGATGGCATCCGCGCCGGGCCCGGCGGCCCTCCTCCCCCGGGGAACAAGCCGCGCGGCACACGCGCCGGTGAGCAGCCCCCGGGCGGAACCCGTCGAGGGACTAGAACGCATAGCGCAGGTGACGGATCAGGTGTCGATAGAACGGCAGCCGGCCCATGACCCCGTGCATCGCCCCGGAGAACCAGTTGCTGGACAGCCGTTCGACCAGCCTGGGCATCGTCAGGAACGCGACGTCCTCGGCGAGGCGAAGCTTCGGGACCTGCTTCTCGAGTTCGTGCGGATCGTCGATTCCCCAGACGAGTTCGACCTTCGCGCCGCGCACCGTCGCGAGGCGGGAGACCAGCCGCACCATCGCTCCGCTGTAGCCGTCGAACGCGAGCTGGCCGCTGGGAAACTGCTCGGTGATCCGCCGGAACAACGCCGTCCCATCCTTCTCGTGCAGGTACATCACCAGTCCCTCGGCGACGACGAGAACGGGCGTGTCTCCAGGGATCGTGTCGAGCCAGGAGAGCCCGGTCACCGAGGCCCCGATCCGGCGATAGCCCTCGCGCTCCGGATACAACTGCTCGCGCAAGGCGATGACGTCGGGAAGGTCGACGTCGAACCAGCGGACCTTCGGCCCCGGGTCAATCCGGTACACGCGGGTGTCGAGGCCGCAGCCAAGGTGCAGGACCGTCGACTCGGGGTTCGCGGAGAGGAACGCTCGCGTCCACTGGTCGAAGTGCCGGGCCCGCATCGGCAGGGTGACCTCGCCCCCCTTCGGGAGCTTCAACGCCTCGAAGTCGTAGTCGATGCGCGCCGTGGCGTCCGCCGCGAATCGATCGCCGAGGATTGGATTCTCGGCCGCGGCATCCAGCGCCTTGCCATACAGCGTGGCGAGGTACGTCTCCTTTTCCCTGGTCAGACGAATCTTCTTCGCTTCCATCGCGTTGCCTCGAGCCGTGGCGGCGCCGATCGCCGCCAGCGAAACAAATAAAGCCCCACCGCCGACTGCTCAATCCACGTCGTCACTCTCGGCAGCGTGGCGTTTCCTCAGTAGCTCCCCTCCCAAGGAGGTGAGGCTCAGGCTTCTTCGTCGGGCAGGAGCGTCAGCAGCAACTCATCGTCGGGGCCGAGCGGGCGCCAGCCGGGTGGCGGTGGAGTGGCGAGAAGCGCATCGCCGGCCCTCCTCGCGCGTTCCTCATGAGTTTCAGGGGTGTAGGCAATCCACGAACCGAGTGCCTTGGCGACCTTGAAACGGTTGGCGTCATCCAGCATTGTCGGCCAGCCATCGGGGACGCTCTGGGTCCACAGGCGCGCAAATACATCTCGCACAAACCTCGTGACCTGTTTGCGCCGCTCCGCCTCGGCGAGCAGCCCCCGCAGCACCTGCACCCCAGCGACGTCGTCCCTGCCCAGTTCCTTGGCCAGCAAGTGCAGCGGCACCGCGGGGCGTGCATCAGCGAAGGCGGTGAGCGAGTCGTAACCTCGCTCACGGACCCGCTCATACAGGCGCACGACCCAGTTGCCCTGAAAAGGATGTCCGTCGCTCATGGCCCTCTCCACGGGATGAAATTCATCGGGATGTAGTAATCCTCCATGCGCTCCGCGACGACGTTCAGGATCTCATTCCTCGTCAACATCCGGCCAGTCCTGGTTTCGGCCTCGTACAGCACTTTCATGATCATCCGGTTCCATTCACCGGGCCATGCGCGGCCCATCTTCCAGTTGCCACCGCCGTGAATGGCCTCGTGGTGCGCCCGCTCCAGCCTGACGCAGAACTCGTCAATGTCCATCTCGCCAGCGAAGCCGCGCTGCTCGAACCACTCGCGGAACTCCTTGGGCAGGACGTGGTGCCGCGGCGGCTCGGCCATGCCAGCCCCCACCTTGCAGTTGAGCTCGAGCCTGGAAAGTTCCGGAGCCGAGATGGAAAGTGGCAGTATCGAGCAAAGCCGGAAGATCTCCAGGGACATAGGCCAGGTGATACACCACACGTCCATATCGAACGCCTGGACCCCAAGACGGGCGAGGTTTTGGAAAACTGGCACTTGAGATGGTAGCGGGATAGAACATGAATCGATTTCTTGCTTCTGATGACGAGATCATCTTCGGACAGAGAGAAGCCGTTGTGGAAATCATGCAGGAACGCTTCGGGGTCTGGACACTCGAGCTCTCGCTCCTCCTCCAGGGACTTGCCGAATCCCTCACGGTGCGTTCTCCCAATGGTGGGACTCTGCTTCTGTCGTTGCTGGCAGACAAGCGTGTGAAGCGGAGCACCGTCTCTCGCGGCGGGACAAACAAACTGCGGTTCGATCTGTCTCGAACCCAAACGGAATACCTACAAACAGTGCTCTTGCGCGCCTATCGCGATGGCATGGCCGATGTGGATCATGTTCACATTGAAGGAGAGTTCGCTGGAACAGCATATGACTTGACGTTCTTTTTCGGTGCGTCGCAACCGCCGATGTCCGCAGAAGAAGCCGCCAAGCGCATGCAAGATTGAGTGTAGACAATGGCACGCGAGCGCTCCTCCTGAAGGTGTCAGACGACTCGTATCGGCGCTTCGCCACCTACGAGTCGTCTGACACCCGGTCCTGGGGAGGGGCGCTTCTACTTCGCAATCCACGCCGCGAAGCGCTCGTCGAGGAGCGGCGCCGCCTTGTCGACGGCGTCCCAGGTGTCGTCATCGAGCTTCGGCTCGTCGTGACCGAACGGGCCCGCGCGCTTTCCGAACGTCTTCTTGAGATCGGCCGTGATCCAGAGACCGTTCATGTTGTGGAACCAGCGCCATGCCACTTCGCGCAGCCCCGGCACCTCGCGGAGGTGGTCGTCCCAGAGGCCACGCGCAAGCGCCTGCTTCACGAACTCCGATCCCTTGGCCTTGCGTGTCTCGACTGCCGCGAGCAGCGCGCGGTGTGCCGGGAACCGAGCGGTGTCGAGCAAGCCTCGTGTCGCGGCATAACCGACGAAGAGCCCGGTCGTGACGTTGGGATACCGCATGAGCGCGCCCGCGCTCTTCACGGAGAGGGTGACGGTGAGGGACTCGTCGAACGAGAACTCGAGCCACACGTGCGCCGCGGTGTCGAGTGGGTAGTCCCAGCAGGCGACGGTGAGCTCAGCCTCGTCCGCGAAGGCGGCCTCGCGGCGGGTGGGCGGGCCGAGCACCTTCGTGATCTCCGCCTCCGAGGCCACCTTCCACGGCACGTCCAGGACATTCTCGCCGATCCCCGCCCTCACCCACGCGAGGGCGACGTAGGGGATGAACGTCCTGGATGTCTTCGGGATCGGCGGATAGGCATCGTTCAGGATGTCGTGAGAGAAGACGAGTTCGACGCCGTGCTTCGCAGCCGCGACGTTCACCGAGTCGTTGTTCTCGTTGGTGGACGGTGGAACCTTCTTGCCGAGCACCCCGGTCACGTAGGCGATGACCTCGGGGGCATCCGCGCGCCGTCCGAGGAGTGACGCCAGCCGCTGCGTCTTCGGACCGAGCTTCTTCATCACGGTGGTCGGCGCGAACGTGTGCTCGGCGACGGCCGGTGCCTCCGCCGTGGGCGGGAGCGCGGCGTCGCCGTCGAGCCAGGCCGCGAAATCGAAGGCGCTTCGCCTTGGGCGCCTTGACCTTCTTCGCTTTCAGCCACGAAGCCAGCGCCTTCCGCCCGGACGCGCCCTCTTCGTCGTCGAGCTCGTCGATCTCCGTCTCGCCCTGGGACCACAGGAGCAGGAACTCCTCGAGGCTGTTCGCGACCGTCCGCATCTCGCCCTCCGAGCCGAGCAGCGCCACCGCGTGCGGAGCTTTGGTTCCGGTGTTCACGAGCGCGAGCAGCGAACCGTCAGGAAGACTCAGGAACGCGAAGGCGTCGCGGCGAAGCCGGTCCGCCTGGTCGGGGTGCCACTCCTCCGGAATGGCCTCGGCCACGAGCGCATCGAACCAGCCCAGCGTTCCGTGGGTCTGCCTGCCAATCCAGTCGCCGACATCCTCGAGCAGCGGCGGAACCTCATGACCTCTTGGAGCCTTGGAGAGCTTGACCGTGTATTTCGCCATATTGGACCCTATCCAGGGGCAGCCGGAAGGTGAAGGCGCTGCCGTGACCCACGTGGCTCTCCACCGAGAGCTCTCCCCCGGCCTCGCGCAAGAGGTTGCGCACCACGGGCAGTCCCAGGCCCGTGCCTCGGCCCGGTGGCTTGGTGGTGAACCATGGCTCGAAGATGGAGCCGAGGTTCTCCGCGGGAATTCCCACCCCGGTGTCCTCCACCCGGCAGCACGCCCATCCCTCCTGGCACTCCTCGAAGAGCCGCACCCGCACCTCCGCGGGCCTGTCCTTCACCGACTCCACCGCGTCGGCGGCGTTGCGCACCGGGTTGAGCAGCACCTGCTCCACCCGGGTGCGGCTGGCCCGCACCCACAGCGGCTCACCGGGCTCCGAGGCCGACACCCGCACGTAGCGCGTCACCCCCCGCGGTGCGCAGCATCGCCAGCGTCCCGGACACCAGCTCGCGCAGGTCCACCCGCTCCACCGCCGCGTTGCCCGGCCGTCCCAGGTCCATGAGGTGCCTGCCGTGCGTGGCCACGTGCGCGCACACCCGCTCGAGTTCCTCGAGTTCCTCGCGCGCCGGAGGCACGCCGCGCTCGGCGCACTCGACGAAGGCGCCGCGCAGGCTGTCGAGCACGGTGGAGATGTTGCGCAACTCGTGGCCCACGCCCGCCGCCAGCGTGCCCAGCGAGGCCGGGCGCTCCACCTGGAGCAACTGCCCCCGCGTGCGCTCCAACTCCGCCTCCAATTGCTCCTGGGCTCGCATGCGCTCGCTCACGTCCAGCGCGACACCAATGGTCCCCCGCACCGCGCCCGACTCGTCGTGGACCGGGGTGAAGCGGGTCTCGTAATGCATTCCCTTCACGAACACGTGCGTGCTGAAGGCTCTCCGGCCAGCGCTCTCCGGGTCTGCTCCAGCACACGCGGCATGTCCTTGTAGACGTCGAACACGGAGCGCCCCAGGTTCTGCCCGGGCGTGAGGCCCAGATCGCTCAGTCCACCGCCATCCGAGAAGGTGAAGAGGCCCTGCGCGTCCAGGGACCAGATGACCATCTGCGCCCCTCGCACCGCCGTCCGCAACCGCAGCTCGCTCATGGTCAGGGCCCGCTGCATCTCCTCTTGAACGGCCGCCTGCGCCTGGAGCATCCGGTTGGTGGTCTCGCCCGCGGCGAGCGCGCGCCGCAGCTGTGTTTGCGTGTCGCGCCACGCCGTGATGTCGAGCAGCACTCCGAGCACCCCGAAGACGTGGCCCCGCGCGTCGAACAAGGGCACCTTGCTCGTCTGGGTCCAGTGCCGCTCGCCGTCGCCGTCCCAGACGCGCTCCTCGGTGTTGGGCATGGGCAGGCCCGTGCTCAGCACCTTCTCGTCACACGCGCGGTAGAAGTCTGAGTCCTCCTTGCGCCAGGGCAGTTGGTAGTCGTCCAGCCCCACCACCTGGTCCGGATGATCCTTTCCCGCCAGCCGCGCGAACGCGGTGTTGCACCCCAGGTAGCGGAGGTCCCAGCCCTTCCAGAAGAGGGGACAGGGCAGGGCATCGAGGATGGACCGGAGCAACTCTGGGGTGTGCTTCATCGCGGCCTGAAGGTACTCCGCTTCGGATCCCCGGGCACATTGGGCTCGGGGAGAGGCAACGTGAGGCAGCACCCCCTCCATGCGTTCCCGTCCAAGCCTCTCGCTCCTTCGCCCTTGGTTGCTGCTCCTACTGCTGGCGGCGTTCGCTCCGGCGCCATCGTGACCCAGGCTACCGAGAGCGGCCCGGGTCACCGGGAGCCTATTGGACGGTGTAGGCCACGGTGCCGCCGCAACTGTCGCCACTGAAGCAGCCAGCGCGGATCTGGTACGTGCCGCCCGCGCCCGCCGGGACGATGTAGCTGAGGTACGAGAGGGCGTCGCAGCTGTCGTCGTTCTCGGCCACCTCGGTACCCGCCGGGCCATACAGTCGCAAGTAGGTGTCACCGGAGCCGGCGGCGCCGCTCACCGTGCACGTGCCCAACCGGATGACCTGGCCGGCCGTCAGTGTCACGTTCTCGTTGACGGTGTTCTGCACGGCGCTGTCGGTGTTGCTGGCGCTGAAGTCGAACGAGCCCCTGGAGCCGCCCGAGCCCGGTGTCACCTTCCACACCACGGTGCCGCCACAGCCGCCATTGTCGAAGCAGCCGGCGCGGACGGTGTAGGCGCCGGCCGACGGCACGATGTACTTGATATAGGAGTTGGCGTTGCCACACATGTCCGAGTCGTCGTTGTGGGCCACCTCGCTGCCCGCGGCGTTCTCGAGGCGCAGGAAGGTGTCGCCGGAGCCGGTGGCGCCCTCCAGGCCGCAGGTGCCCACCTCCAACACGTCGCCCGCGGCGAGCGTGAAGAGCTTGTTCACCGTGTTCCGCTGGGCATTGTTGGTGTTGCTCGCGGTGTATGTGTACGAGTTGGCGGGCGGGGGAGGCGGCAGCGGCAGGTTGGCGCACAGCCGCTGGCTGCCGTTGTGGGTCGCGGTGCACAGCTCCAGGAGGGCCGGGTAGACGTAGGTGATGGCCTCGCCGGCGCAGCCCGTCTCGCTGCACGTGTTCACCACGTTGCAGGTGCCGTTCTCGACGTAGTCTGTATCGCCACGCACGAGGATGCCCGTCACCGCGTAGTTGCTCGTCTCGTACACGCCCGAGCCCGAGTTGCCACCGAAGGTATCCGTGGAGGCCACGAAGTAGTCCCGCATGCCCGCGCGCGCGTCGCGCACCGAGCCTCCGGAATCAATCTTGAACGGAATGCCGCTGCCACAGCCGATGACGGCCACGTTCTGCCCGGTGCTCAACGCGGTGTTGCTCAGGCGCACCGGCGCCGGGGTGAAGCGCGGCGTGGCCGGCCGATCCAGGCGGAGGATGGCGTAGTCCAGCATGCGCCCGCCCACATCCTCCAGCTTGTGCGCCACGATCGAGGCGCAGCTGAAGATGTCCTCGGTCGTCACGGTCTTCAACGTGCCCGCGGCGGGCCGGTAGTAGTTGAAGACGAATCTCTTGTTGGCGCACTCCTCGGCGTTCTTGATGCAGTGGCCCGCGGTGAGCACCAGATCGTCGTCGATGAGCGTGCCGGAGCAGCCGGCCACGACCGGATCATCCCGGAAGCGCTCCGTGGTGCACAGTCCGTAGACCTGGCCCAACGTCCAGGGGGGAAAGGTGACGTTGTTGGGGTTGGTCGCGTCGAAGGAATCGAAATCCATCACCGCCACGGTGGCCTGCTGCGCACGCGCGCGCAGCGTGGCATTGGGATGCGCGTAGACGTCCTGACGGTCATCCGTGCCATAGACAACCGGGTTCTCTTTCTTTCCGAGAGTCATGGGCTCCTCGCTCTTCGCCGCGTCCAGCTCCTCCGCCGGGCCGCAGCCCACCGCGAGCACGAGGGTGCACGCCCACGCGCCCATGAGGGGACGTGCCGGCAGCCCAATCCTGGGTTGTCGCATGAGAATCCGCTCCTGTTTTCTCGAAAAGAAGAAATAACCGCCATACCAGTAATCCTGGTGAAGGCATGATGCCTCAAGAGAGCCATTCCGGGGGGAAATCTTCTACAGCGCGTGATTTGTATTTCGTGTCTGGCAAAGGTGTTCGGGAGCCATCTGATCTTCCCCACCTTCGCGGCCCCCGTTGGTAAGGTGCGAGGAATGAACTTGCCGCTGCTGCTCCTCACCCTCTGTCAGGGCCTGTACCTCACGAGTAACGTCACGCTCATCGCGATCAACGGCATGGTCGGGTTGGCGCTCGCGCCAACGCCCTGGCTGGCGACGCTGCCGGTGACGACCTATGTCGCCGGCAGCGCGTTGGGCGCCCCCCTGGTGGCGCGGCACCAGCGGCGCTTCGGTCGCCGCCGCACGTTCCAGCTGGGTCTGGTCGTCGCGATGCTCACCGCCGCGCTGTGCGCGTTGTCGGTGGTGACGGGCCAGTTCTGGTTGCTGCTCGCCTCGACGCTCGCCGCCGGCTACTACAACGCGAATGGCTCGTTGTACCGCTTCGCGGCGGTCGAGCTGGTGCCCCCGTCGGCCAAGGAACGAGCGATCTCCTGGGTGCTCGCCGGCGGCATCCTGGGGGCGGTCATCGGGCCGCAGATCGCCCTCCACATGCGCGATGCGCTGCCCCAGCCGTTCGCCGGGGCCTACGTCGCCTTGATTGGCGTGACCCTGCTGACCCTGGTGCTCATCTCCTTCATCGACTTTCCCCCGCTGCCCGTGAGCGAGCCCGGGGCCCCGACCGGGCGTCCCATGTCCGTCATGCTCCGCCAGCAGTCGTTCATCGTGGCCGTCATCGTGAGCGCACTCAGCTACGGCGTGATGAACCTGCTGATGGCCGCGACGCCGATCGCCATGGCACAACACTCCCACCCGTTCGGCCATGCCGCGCTGGTGCTCGAATGGCACGTGCTGGGCATGTATGTGCCCAGCTTCTTCACCGGCGGGCTCATCAAGCGCTTCGGTGCGCCGCGGGTGATGGCGACCGGGGTGCTGCTCAACCTCGCCTGCGTGCTCGTGGCGCTCTCGGGCGTGGCCCTGATGCACTTCCTCGTCGCGCTGCTGGTGCTCGGGGTCGGCTGGAACTTCCTCTTCATCGGCGCGACCACCCTGTTCACCGAGGCCTACCAGCCGGAGGAAAAGACCCGCGCGCAGGCCATGATGGACACCACCATCTACGCGACCATGACGGTCAGTTCGTTCGGCTCCGGGGCACTGGTGACCACGGGGGGATGGACCCGGATGAATGTCGCCATGGTGCTGCCGCTCGCGCTGATGGCGGCGGCGCTCGGCTGGCTGGTGTTGGGCCGGCGCCGCTCGTCGCGCGCGCTCCCCTCCCGGAAGCACAGTGAGCCCGTGACTCACCGCGCGCGGCTGCCCCCCATGCGCGAGCGCACCAGCTTCTCCAGCACCCGCCCTCCCTGGGCGATGCGCTCGGGAGACAGCCGCTTGAGCCGCCACAGCCACCGGCCCACCCGCATCGGCACCACGTAGAACTCGTCCTCCTCCACCCCCCGCACACACGCCCGGGCGATCTCGTCCGGCCCCACCGGGGACTTGTCCACCAGGGTCGCCGCCAGCTCCCGCAGCCGCTGGCCCGCCTCGTCCGGCCCCACGAGCCAGGCGGCCGCGATGTTCGTGCGGAAGAACGTGGGACACACCACCGACACGCCGATGCCCACCGGCTTCAGCTCCGCCAGCAGCGTCTCCGACAGCGACACCACCGCCGCCTTGGACGCGTTGTAGGGCGCCAGGAAGGGCGCCGACAGCAGCCCCGCCGCCGAGGCCACGTTCAGCACGTGCCCCGAGCCCTGCCGGCGCAACAACGGCACGAAGCTGTGGCAGCCATGGATGACGCCCCACAGGTTCACGTCCAGCACCCGCTTCCACTCCGCCAGCGGCAACTGGCCCACCTCGCCCGCCGCCGCCACGCCCGCGTTGTTCACCACCAGGTCCACCCCGCCCAGCACCCGCTCGCACTCGCGCGCGAGCGCGTCCACCTGCTCGGGCTTCGTCACGTCGCAGGCCACCGCCCACGCCTCACCCCCCGCCTGCCCCACGCGCCGCGCCGTCTCCCGCGCCTCGGCCTCGTTCACGTCCGACACCAGCACCCGGCCCTGGCGCTGCGCCAGCGCCGGCACAGCGCCCGGCCCAGTCCACTGCCCGCTCCGGTGATGACCGCTCGGGGTCGTTCGGGAAGGCGCATCTCGTCGATTCCTCACAGCGCGGGCCCCTCGCCCGCGCGCGCCCAGTATGCCCCGAGCCGCCCGTTCTCCGATGGGGCCTCCTCTCGCCCGCGCTCGCCCGGCGCTGCCTCGTTCCAGCAACCGCCGTCGAGCCAGCACCTGTCGCGAAAAACGTCGTGAAATCAGCGTTTTCCGCATTAAGTGTGCCCCTGTACCACCCGGTCGTTCGTGTCGCGAGGAGACGGGCGGCTTCCCGGGATTACTCACTTCCACGTCACCGCCGCATGGTGCATTCTGATCCACCGCGCCACCCGGCACGTGCCTCCCCATCCAGGACCGCTCCATGATTCGTCTTTCCACCCTGGTGACTGTGGTGACCCTGCTGCTGGCCCCCGCGCCCCTGTGGGCGATGGAGGGCCCCCTGGAGCCCAGGGACGCCGAGGCCCTGGCGCGGCGCCTGGGAGAGACCACGTGGGGGATGGAGGAGCTGCTCGCCGGCAAGGTGGAGCAGGTGGTGGTCACCCTGCGCGTGGAGGAGCTGAACGCGGAGGGCCAGGTGAAGCACGTCCAGGAGCGGGTGGACCGCTTCCGGTTGAAGGATGGCCAGCAGCACCGGGAAATCCTCCAGGCGAGCAAGGACGGCGAGGACGCCACCGCGGCGCTGCGCAAGGACCTGGAGGAGCGTCAGCGCAAGGGCCAGGGGCGCGCGGAGTTCAGCTCGGTGAACCTGCCCTTCGCCTCCGCGTCGCTGTCCCTGCACCGCTTCTCGCTCGCGGGGCCGGATCCGAAGGATCCCCAGCGGGTGCGCCTGCGCTTCGAGCCGCGCAACGACAAGGCCCCCTGGGTGCACAAGGGCGAGGCGCTGGTGAACCCGAGCACCGGCCAGCTCGTGCGGCTGGACTACAGCCCATCCATCCTCCCGGACATGGCCGAGCGCGTGGACGTGCGCATGGAGTTCCGCCCCCAGCCGGGCGTGGGCCAGGTGCTCGACACGCTGCATGTGGAGGCCGAGGGCGGCTTCCTCTTCTACAAGAAGCACCTGCGCATCACCGCGCGCTACTCCCAGCTGGTGCTGCCCAGCGGGACGACGGCGCTCGTGTCCACCTCGAAGTGAGACATTGGAAGCCATTGAGCACGTTGGTTCGGATTCCCACGCACTGTCCGTGCGAGTCCCTGCAGGTTGTCCCCAGGTACAGGCTCCGGCGCCCTCTCCACGCCTCTCCGAGGCGGCCGGGGTGCTCACGGGTAGATACAAACCCCCGAGGGAGGAGACACCCATCGACACTTCGCGTGGAGGCCTCGCTGAATCGCCTCCGGGCGGGTACGGCCTCCCGGCACGGCTGGAGCACCTGCGTTAAACTGTCCTGCCGCGGGGGGGAGCGGTTCAGCAGAGCGCCCGCGAGGAGTGACATACATGCCGTCGAGCCTCTGGACTCACGACTTCCTGGACGCGATGCGCACGAGGACGGATCCGCTCGCCGACGGAGTCATCGAGACGCTGTTCGCGGATGGAAAGGTCGGCACGGTCAATCACTTGATGAGCACACTGGTGAGCAACGGAGATCTGCCCTCGAACCAGTTGCCTGTGTATGTGATGGAATACCTGCTGCGCACGAAGGCGTCCGTGCCACGACTGGACACCCACAAGCTGCGCCGGGGCCAGGAAGTCTTCGAGTGCTACGGCCCCGAGGTGATGATGATCCTCGGCTTCTACTCCCTGCCGGCGGCGTACGCGGCGCGCCGGGGCGTGCAGGTGCTCCACCGCACGGGCTCGCTGCGCCACCGTCCCGTGCGCCGCGTCTTCGAGACCGCGCAGATGGTGGTGGATGTGATGAGCCAGGGAGGCCTCGAGCCCGACGGCCGGGGAGTGCGCACCACGCAGAAGGTGCGGCTGGTGCACGCGGCCATCCGCCACATGATCCGCCATGACCGGCGCCATCCCTGGGACGCGCGGGAGCTGGGCGAGCCCATCAACCAGGAGGACCTGGCCGGCACGTTGATGACGTTCGCCCAGGTGGTGCTCGAGGGCTTGCACGCGTTGCGCATCGAACTGGACCCCGCCCAGCAGGAGGCGTGGATCTACGCCTGGAGCGCCGTGGGGCGCATCCTCGGGGTGGACGAGCGGCTGCTGCCCGAGGACGTGGACGAGGCGCGCCAGCTCACCCGGCTCGTGCGCGAGCGGCAGATCCAACCCTCCCCCGAGGGCATCGCCATGACGGCTGCCCTCATCGAGGGCATGAAGGAGCTGGTGCCCGACTTCCTCGAGGGACTGCCCGCGAGCATGATCCACTTCTTCCTGGATCAGGACCAATGGGGAGGCCTCAACGTGGCGGACATGCTGCACGTGCCCCGGCCCGACTGGACGGCCAGCATCGCCCAGGCCATCCCCTCCATGGAGGGGCTCACGGAGGGACTGACCGACTGGGTGGGAGATCACACCTTCCTGCCAGCCCGGCTGTTGCGGCTGCTCAGCAAGGACCTCGTCGAGGCGATGCTGCGGGCCGAAGCCCGGGGCCAGCGCACCCACTTCCACATTCCGCAGCAACTGCAGGACCGCTGGAACCTCAAGCCGGTGGGCCGGGTACCGCCCCCTCCTCCGGGACGGCACACCCCGACGGACTCCACCCGCCGGGTCGCCTGAGTCCTAGGCCGCGAACGGCAAACGCCAGGGACGTTCGCGGCGGGAGGGACGCGCCGCGGACACCCGGGGCCGCGCCGCCGGACGAGGCGGCCCGGCGAACAGCTCCCAGGACGGACGGATGGGCAGGTAGTCGCACAGGACGCGCCGCGTGGAGTCTTCCCACCCGGAGCCCGGCACGTCCCCTTCCCAGAGCACGAGGAAGGGGTGCTGCGCGTGCACCTGCCGCACCACCGGGTGGGTGCGCCGGGCACGGCACAAGTCCCGGCGCGCCCGTGCCGACAGGCCGGAGAAGGAGCCGTCCTCGTGGAGCGAGTCCCCCAGCAGGAGGATGAAGTCGAGATCCTCCTCGTGCCGCCACGGGCGCCGGCCGGTGTCGTCGCCCGGGCCCAGCAGATCCCGATAGCTGGCCACCATGAAGTGCAGCGGTCTGCCCGAGCCGAGGGCCGGACCCGTGCGGGTGCGGCCGGGGGAGAGCCCAGGCAGCGGCCGTCCTTCTCCAGGAGGAAGCGGTAGTGGTAGCGCGTGCTCGGCGCCAGGTTCGTCACCCGCACCTTGAGGGTGTGGTCGCGCGCGGACGTGGTGCACAGCCCCGGCACCTCCAGCACCCGGTGCGCGAAGTGCTCGTCCCGGGCCACCTGGAGGGTGAGCACGAGCGGGGCGCCCGGGTGAGAGGGATCCACCGCGCGCGTCCACAACACCACGCCATCCGCACCGGGCTCTCCCGACGCCACCGACTGGGGAAAGTACGCGCTCCCGTCCTCCACGGCGCTCGGCGCGCCGGGCTCCCAGGGGCGGCCTTCCGCCAGAGCAACGAGGGTCGGGACACTCGGGTGGGACGGAAACACGCGCACGGCGACCTCCGCTTCTCGGCCGGGCCAGGAAGACCCTGGGAGGAGAACGACGGTACGCACCACGTCCACCTGTCCCTCTACGACCGCGGGGCAGCCTGTCCACCACCCGCCAGCCGCCCACCGCGAAACATCCACTTCCCGGCAGGAGACACCGGGCTCACTCCCCGTCGGGCGGCTCCAGCTCGCGCGTCATCTCCACCATGGTGGGGCGCCAGCCGAGCCGGGTGAAGAGCCGCCGCGCGGACTCGTTGTCCACCGCGGCCATCAGCATCACCCGCGGCACGCCCTGGGCACGCAGCCGCCGCACCAGCTCCTCGGCCAGCCGCGCCCCCACCCCGGCTCCCCGCGCGGCCTCCTCCACCCACAGGTCGTGCAGCTCGCCATGGGCCTCGCGCAGGGCGTTCCAATCCCGCGACTCCACGGTGCCATAGGCGTAGCCCACCACCTCGCCGTCCCGCTCGGCCACGAGCACCACGGCGCGCGCGTGCGCGAGCTCCCGGCTCAACCACCACTGATAGCCGGACTCCACGTCCTTTCCCGGCGACATGAAGCGCCGGGTGTCCAGCGCGTGGTGCATCCGCACGAGCCGGCCCCCCATGCGGCCGAGGGCCGGGCCATCCTCGGCCCGAGCGGGACGGATGAGCACCTCGGACCCCGCGCCCGCCATCGCGCTACACCGAGGCCGAGGACGACTCGGCGGGCGCCCGGGGCAGCTTCACCCGGAAGGTGGAGCCCTTGCCCGGCGCGCTGTCCACCTCGATGGCGCCCCCCAGGCCCGAGATGATGCCGTAGCAGATGGACAGGCCCAGGCCCGTGCCCGTGCCCGGCGGCTTCGTCGTGAAGAACGGATCGAAGATGCGGCCCAGGTGCTCCGGTGGAATGCCCACCCCGTTGTCGCGCACCTCCACCATCACCCAGTCCTCGCGCTGGTGCGCGCTGATGCTCACCTGGGGCTCGGCGCCCTCCTTGATGGCGTAGCCGGCGTTGTTGAGCAGCCCGAGGAACACCTGCTCCAGCCCCTGCTCGCTGCCCCACACCGGGGGGACGTCCTGGAAGTCGCGAATCACCCGCGCCCGGGGCCCCAGGTTGTAGCTCGCGCCGGAGAGCGCGTGGTCGAGCACGTCGCGCAGGTCCACCTGCTTCTGCGGCTCGCCGTCCAGCCGGGAGAAGAGCCGGAAGTCATTGACGATGCGCAGGATGCGCTCGGCGCCGATGAGCGCGTCGGCGCACACGTCGCTCAGCTCGCCCGCGTCCACCGGCCGTCCCCCTTGGTGGACTCGTCCAGCTCCGAGCGCAGGAAGCCCACGCTCGCCATGATGACGCTCAAGGGGTTGTTGATTTCATGCGCCAGCCCCGCCGTCAGCCGCCCGAGGGCCTCCAGGCGCTGGGCCTGCACCAGCCGGGCCTCGAGCCGGGCCCGGTCTTCCATTTCCTTGCGCAGCCTGTCGTTGGCCACCGCCAGCTCGCGCGTCCACTCCTGCACCTCCTGCTTGAGGTCCTCCATGCGCTTGTGGCTCTGGCGCAAGAGGCTCCACTTCTCGCTGAGGGCGTGCGCGAGCTGACGCACCTCGATGTTGTCGAAGGGCTTGCGAAGAATCAGCAGGCGCTGGCTGATGCCCAGCCGCTGCGTCATCTCCTCCCAGGAGTAGTCGGAGTAGGCCGAGCAGAGCACCACCTGCAGGTCCTCGTCCTCCTTCCACAGGCGCAGCGCCGTCTCCACGCCGTCGATGCCCGGGGGCATGCGGATGTCCACGAAGGCCAGCGCGTACGGCTTGCCCTGGGCCAGGGCGGCCTTCACCAGCCCCACGCCCTCCTCGCCCTGGTAGGCCGAGTCCACCACGAAGCCCGCGTCCACGGGCGCCGCCGCCACGTCCCCGAAGAGCGCGGCCTCCATGGCGTCCAGCGCGGCCGTGGCCGGCGGGGGGCAGAGAATCTTGCGGAAGTCCTGGTGGATGGCCTGGTTGTCGTCCACCACGAGGATACGGCGGTTGGGTGTGATGGTGGGGGCAGTCATGCCCTGCTCTCCTCTCCCGACATGGGCAGATCAATGGTGAAGGTGGCGCCGTGACCCCGGCCCTCGCTCGCGCAGGAGAGGAACGCGTCCATCTCCCGAGCCGCCAGCGCGCTGATGTGGAGGCCGAACCCATGGCCATCCTTCTTCGTCGTGAACCCCTGGGTGAACAAGCGCGGCGCATCCTCCGGCGCGATGCCTATCCCATTATCCGCCACCGCGATACGGACCCGCTCGGGCGGCACCCGCTCCACCCGGATGGTGAGCAGCTTGTCCGGCCGCCCGCTCTCCATCAAGGCATGGCCCGCGTTGGTCAGCAGGTTGAGGAGGATTTGCAAGAGCTTGTGTCGATCCAACCGGACCATCATCGCCTCGGTGTACTCGCGCCGCACCCCGATGCCCTGGCGCTCCAGGGACACGGCGTGCAGCCGCAGCGCGTCATCCAGCAACTCCGTCACGTCCAGGCGCTCCACCACGCCCGCGAAGTGGGCGTGCTCCTGTTGCATGCTCACCACCGACTTGATGTGCTCCACGCTCTTTTGCAGGGTGCGCACCTCGTCGAGGAACTCCTCGCGTTCCTCGGCGAGCTGACCAGCGAGCGCCCCAAGATAGCCGGGCAGCTGCCGCGCGCGCGTCCTGGGCGAAAAAGGCGCACAGGTTGTCCTCGTGCTCGCGCAACAGGCCCGTGGTGCGCAGGAGGCCGCCGGGCACGCGCGACTGGTGGAGCCGCTCGGCCAGCAGGTTCACCGACACGTTGACGCTGTTGAGCGCGTTGCCCACGTTGTGCAGCACCCCGGTGGCGATCTCCGCCATGCCCGCCCGCCGGGACACGTCCAGCAGGTTGCGGTGCATCTCCCCCAGGCGAGCCTCGGCCTCCTTGCGGTCGGAGACGTCGCGGCCGAACAGCGTCATGCCCACCACCCGGCCGGTGGCGTCGAGCACCGGGGTGAGCGACAGGTCCAACACACGCGGGTGGCGCAGCGAGGAGGGCGAGGCTCGAAGCGCACGCGCTTGCCGGAGAACACCTTGGCGCAGCACACCTCCCAGCGCTTGCGCAGCGACTCGGGCGCGCCGGGCGGCAGCAATGGCTTGCCCGGCTCCGGCTCCTCCCCGAGCAGCTCCCGGTACACCTCCACGAGCGCCGGGTTGGCCGCGATGAGCCGGCCCTGGGCATCCACCGAGCACACCACGTCCTCGGTGTTCTCCAGCAGGCTCGTCAGCTTGCGCTCGTGGTCGCGCTGCGCCCGCAGGGCCTGCTCGAGCGCGCGGTTGGCGTGGTCACGCGCCACGATGAGCAGGCAGCACAGCGCCCACGCCCCGAGCATGAAGAAGGCGGTGAAGAAGTTGCGCACCCCGAGCCCGGGTATCCGCGAGTGCACCAGCGGCACCACCAAGGCCGCGTTCATTCCCCCCACCAGCGTGAAGAACAGGCCCGGGCGTGGTCCCAGCAGGTAGACCGCCAGCAGGGGGATGAGCATGCAGATGGGATGCGCCCCCTCGGGCGTGTCCTTCACGTTCATCGCGGCGACCATGATGCCGCCGGTGAGCATCGTGCACACCATCAGCGCCGCGGGACGCGTGGTGGCGCCCCAGCGCAGCGTCAGCAACGAGGCCCCGTACCCCAGGCCGCACACCACCCCCATGGGCACCAGCCCGGGAGCCGGCAGCACGGGCACGTAGAAGAGCAGGAACAACACGTCGCACAGCAGCATCACGCAGTTGGCCGCCACCAGCAGCCGGCCCCGGTCCAACTCCTGGCTCGAGGCGCCGCGCAGCCGCTCGGACAGCATCGCGTCCAGCACGGCCAGCAGCCGCACCACGAAGCCCACGCGCGCGCCCTCCCGCGGCCGCGACGTTCCGGCTCCCTGTGCTCCCAACATCCTCGTGGACATGCTCGGCATGGATTCGGGCTGCCCCGGCGCCCGCCGCCGGAGTATGCCCCAAACCCGTCAGGCCTCGCAGACCGGATCAATCGGAATCCATCGCCGAAGCCGAGACCCGCTGAGTCCCCGATTACCCATGTGGGTGGACGTCACCCGGCCTCGGGGGCCTCCCACTCCACGAGGAAGCGCGCGCCCGGGCCCTCGGAGGACAGGAAGCGAGCGCGCGTCACGGCCTCCGGCGAGCGCGACGAGGGCCTCGAGCAGGCCCTGGTGATAGGCCGGCTGCTCCATCACCTCGTTGAACCACACCTCGCACGAGGTGGGGCCGAGCTCCTCGACGCGCGACTCCACGTAGTTGTCCGCGTTGCGCAGGGTGGGATTGAGCCGGCGCAGGAAGCGCAGCGGCCCGAGCAGGGTGGCCACGTTCACCATGGCGTTGCCCACCAACGTGTGCACCAGGCCGTTGATGACCTCCTGGCCGAGCCGGCGCCAGGACGCCTGGGGCGGCTGACCGGGGAACAGGTCCGCGGCGGCGATGCGCAGGGCGCGCGCCCACGTCTCACCGGAGTAGGCGGGCAGCAGCGGCCGGGACAAGTCGAGGCCCACCTCGCCCAGCGCCTGGAGCGCCGGGGCCGACAACCGGCTGCCCCACTCGCTCCGGAAGAGTCCCGCCACCGTGTGCTCGAACACCCACCGCTCCCGTGCCTCCGGGAGACGTCCCTCGTCCGACGCCCTCTCGAGCCCCTGCATACCCCCACCCTCCCCTCGACTGCATCCCCGGGGAAGCTAGGAACCCGCCTCCGGGGCTCCAGGGCGGCCCCCCACCGGGGGCCAGGGGCTGATGACTGGTCAACAGAGAGCAGCACCCGGGGTCCACCCCGCGTTCACTCGCGGATGGCGAGCGGGGGACCCGCGCGGGCTCAGGGCTCCGGCTGGGGTTGAGGCTGGGGCTGGGGCTGGGGCTCCGGCGCGGCGCCATGCTGGTGGGCCCGGCGGTACTCCTCATAGCCCTTGGAGTAGGTGCCACCGAAGAGCTTGTCCAGGTAGGCGAAGAAGCCGGCGTAGTTGCCGAAGAACCGCCGGTGGTGGAAGTCGTGGTAGGCCGAGCCCTTGTAGAAGGGCACGAGCAGCCCCGGGTTCCACGGCACGTCGTAGCCGCAGTGACCATCGGCCGCCTCGAACTGCCGGAAGATGATCCACGCCCACAGCGTCACCACGTGCGCCCCCACGAGCGAGGGCCCGGTGAGCACCAGCGTCGAGGTCGCCACGAACTCGACGGCGTGCATGTAATTGCCGGTGAGCGCGAAGGGGATGGTGATGCGGTGGTGCACCGAGTGGACGTGCTTGTACAGCCACGGGGTGTGGAGCGTCCGATGCATCCAGTAATAGAGGAAGTCATCCAGGACGATGAAGAAGGCGATCTGCGCCACCATCACATACCAGGGGGCAGGGCCCCCATGTGGATGCCCGACAGGTGGCGCATGAGGGGCCAGACGAGCACCAGCCCGAGGAAGGACAGCAGGCTGTTGATGGCCGGGCGGCCCAGCGAGGGCCAGAACCAGCGCTTGATGGGGAAGTCGCGCCCCTGCACCCGGTAGCGTTGCAGGGACTCGGGGTTCTTGTAGGCCACCCACGTCCAGGGCAGCGCGAAGGCGAGGAAAGCACCCACACTCAAGAGCGTCGAACAGACGCCAACGAGGAAGAAGCGCTCGTCTTGGTACATCGCCAAGAAGCTCTTGAGAAAACCGATGGCGCCTTCCATGTCCGCCCTCCCGCGGTGAAGCGTGTATGGAAGGCGTGAATCCACCGCCTCGCCATCTCGCCCCCCGGTTAATTGACCCAGCTTAACCGGGGAAGCGGCCGCGAGCGAGCCGGTGACGAGCACGCCCCTCCGATGACACGCGAGGCCAGAAGGCCCCCGGCCGCTCGGCTCCTGGGCGGCGGCCAGGCGTCAGAGGTACTCGCCGAAGAGGATCGTCACCCGCTCGGACAAGCGTTTGAAGAGACCGCGGCGGCGCCAGGAATCCCAACGGACCTCGACGGAGTGCTTCAAGTCCTCCTCGAACGCCTGGGCGAGCTGCCCGGCCATCCGCGCGTCATCCACCACCAGCGAGCCCTCCTCGGCGCTCAGCGCGAGCGGATCCAGGTTCGTCGAGCCCACCACGCACAGCTCGTCGTCCACGAGCAGTGTCTTGGAATGCATCATCGACACCTGGTACTCGAAGATGCGCACCCCGTGCTCGAGCAGCCGGTCATAGATGGCGAGCTGCCCCGCGAGCACGGGGCCCACGTCGTGGTGGCGGTCCCCCGGGGTGAGCACCCGCACGTCCACCCCCGCCTTCACCTTGGCGATGAGCATGTCCTGCATGGCGCCGGTGGGGATGAAGTAGGAGTTGGAGATCCACAGCCGCCGCTTCGCCGAGGCGATGGCGAGCAGCGTCATGCGCTCGGCGTTGGTGAGCACGGGGGCACTGGTGTGGGTGACGAAGCCCGCGCGCGCCTGCCCGGTGGGGGGAGGTCGGGGAAGGCTCGGCGGGCAGCATGCCGCCCCCGGCCTCCTGCCAGTTCTGCGCGAAGGCCAGCTGCATGCCGCGCACCGCGGGGCCCTTCACCAAGAGGCTCGCATCGCGCCAGTGCTCGGGCTGCCGTCCCTCGCCGAGCCACGCCTTCCAGATGCCCCAGCCGCCCGTGACGCCACTCTCCCCGTCGAAGACGGCCACCTTGCGGTGCAGCCGCGACTGGAAGCGCTTGAGGTCCAACGCCGACAGGGTGCCCTGCAGGGGCCGGAAGATGCGCACCTCGCACCCGGCCGCCACCAGGTGCGGCCCCACGGTGTTCTCGAAGCGCATGCTGCCCAGCGGGTCCACCAGGATGCGGCACGCCACCCCGGGCCGGCGCTCGCGCAGCGCCTGGATGATGCGGTCCGAGGGGTCTCCCGCGCGCCAGATGTAGACGAGGATGTGGATGCTCGAGCGCGCCGCGCGGATCTCCCGCTCGAGCACGTCGAACACGTGGCCGTTGTTGATGAGCTCCACCTGGTTGCCCGGCTCCAGCTCCACGCCCACCGTCTGGTACCAGGCCAGGGAGCGCCCCTCGGGGGTGACGGGAATGTCGTCGCGGATGCGCAGCGCGAGCCGGTGATTGGGCAGCGGACAACCCGCGAGAAGCACGGCGAGGACGAGCAGCGGCCAACAGGTTTTCACCCGCGAAAGCTAGTCACGAACCCAGCCCCTGGACCCCGGGGCACCCCGGTACGTCCACCCGGCGACACATGGGCCCCGCTCTGTCCGCTGACGAGCGTCGCGCCGCGGGCCGCGGGTGGACGGTGCGCCCCCCGGCCCCATCCCTGCCCCGGGGGGCACCCGACTTCTTCGCGCCCTCGTCTGGACACCATGAGCCGCCCTGTCTTCACACCTCTCGCCTCGCTGATCCTCATGCTGTGCCCACTCGTCTCGCCCGCGGAGCAGGAGCCCGCCTCCGACACCGGGGACGCGCCCACGCGGCTGGCGCTGATGGCGGAGGGCGGAGACGCGCCGCTGAACATCGAGCCGCCCCTGCCCGCCCAGCGGCCCCTCGGGCGCAGGCCGGTGAACGCCTCGCCGCAGATGACCCTGGATGCCCCGGTGCCCGCGGGTGCCTGGGCGGTGTACGGAGCCTTCTCGCTGGTGCCGCTCGGAGGCCTCTATGGCTCGAGCCGGCTGGGCGGCGAGCGGCTCTGGGTGACGGCGGCGCAGACGGCGGCGGGCGGCGCGGTGGGAGCACTGCCCGGCTCGCTGCTCTTCCTCCAGCCCCCGGAGGCCGGCGGCCGGTGGGCGGAAGCGGACGTGGCGGCGTTCGGCGCGGGGCTGGTGCTCACCCCTCCCCTGGCGGCCCTGGGCACCTGGGGCGTGGGCGAGCTCGCCGGCGGCGGCGGTCAGGGCCGGGCCTTCCTCGGCGCCCTGGGCGGCGCGGCCGTGGGCATGCTGCTCGGCGTGGCCCTGCATGGCGTGATGGAGGAAGTGGTGGGCAACCGCGACGCGCTCGGGTCCTTCCGAAAGGCCATCGCGCTGGGCTTCATCGGCTCGGGCTCCACCGTGGGTTATCAATGGGCCGCGGGTGGCTCGCGCGCCCGGCGCCACTGATAGGGTGCGCCCGCCTCTGCTCCACACAGGAAGGTCCCCGTCCATGACGCGTCTGTCCCCCCTGCTCTCCCTCTGCCTCCTGCTCTCCGTCGCCGCGTGCGGCTCCTCGGAATCGGGAGACCCCGCCAAGGTCACCTACGCGCCCGAGCTGGGCGTGGACCTGACCGCCATGAACCGCGGCGAGTCCGGCCTCTACACGCAGGACCAGGTGGTGGGCACCGGCCTCGAGGCCACCAACGGCCGCCGCCTGGAGGTGAACTACTCCGGCTGGCTGCCCGACGGCACGCTCTTCGACACCAGCCAGGGCCGCTCCCCCTTCGTCTTCATCCTCGGCCAGGGCCGGGTCATCCGGGGTGGGAGGAGGGCCTGGTGGGCATGAAGGTGGGCGGCAAGCGCCGGCTCATCCTCCCCTCCGACCTGGGCTATGGCGAGCAGGGCAACTCCAGCATCCCGCCCAACTCCGTGCTCATCTTCGACGTGGAGCTGCTCTCCGCGCGCTGAGCACTCCGGCCCGTCTCAGGCGGGAGGGCCGCCCGCGTGGGCCCGGGCGGCGGCCCCCTTCTGCGCCCACGTGGCCCGGAACGTCACGCCCCGGGAGTCGGTGTGGAGGATGCCCACCTGGGGCAGCTCGGCGCCGCCCATGCGCATGCCCGCCATCACCAGACCCGCGGTGAAGTGGCGCAGCACCTCGTCGGTCTCGTTGAACCACAGGTCCATCTCCGTCTCGGAGACGTCGGTGAACTGGACCTCGGTGTAGTTGTTGCCCGAGCGGAAGCTGCGCTTGGCACGCAGCAACATGCGCCGGGGCCCGAGCAGCCGCAGCGAGGCGAACATGGCGCGGCCGATCATCGTCTCCTGGTAGCCGTCGATCATCCGCTCGCCCAGCTTGTGCCACGCCACCGACGGCAGCTCGTTGGGGAAGGCCACCGGAGCGCTGAGCGCGACGCACTGGCTCCACGTCTTGATGGGGTAGGCGGGCAACAGGGGCTTGTCCAGGTCCACCCCCGCCGCGCGCAGCTTCTCCTTGAGCGACGCGGGCACACCCTGGGGGAAGGCACGGGAGAACAGTCCCTGAACGGTGTGGTTGAAGACGAGGGAGGTATCCGACATGACGCATCGCTATATCGCGCCCACCTCCGTGGTGGGAAGTCGCTCTTGTCTGCTTGAACGGGGAGCACCCGGCTCCCGTCCACGCGGCGGACGGACGGGGCAGCCCATGCCCCGAGCCCGGGTGCGCACCTCCTCCGACACCTCCAGGGCCCGAACCGGCCCCTATCCCGAGGGAGAGGACGGCTCACCGGCGCCCTCCTCCGACAGGCCCGGCAGCTCCAACTGGCTCCGGGGAGGGCTCCGGGGCGCCCGTGCCCGGCGCGCGCTGGAGGAGCGCGAGAAGCGGCGGGGCGGCGCATCGGTGGGCAGCAGCTCCCCGGCATCCGCCCACCCCGCCTGGACGAGCTCGTCGAAGGAGGGGCCGGTGGCCACGGCCTCGAGGCGGCGCGCCTGCCTGTCGAGCTCGCGGATGACCTGGAGCCGCTCGTCGTTGCCGAGCCGGGCCGCGTCCACCGCCGCGCGCATCACCCGCAGCGTCTCGTCGTAGATGTCCAGCCGCACCGGGAAGGGGTGCCGATCCTTGCCTCCCTGCGCGAGCGAGAAGCGCGCGGGATCCGTGAAGCGCGAGGGCGTGCCGTGGAGGACCTCCGCGACGCTGGCGAGCGCCGCCACCGTGCGAGGGCCCACGCCGGGGGTGAGCAGCAGCTCGGCGAAGTCGCGCGGGCCCTGCTCGGCCGCGGCGGCGAGCGTGCCATGCAGCCGGCGCAGGACCACGTCCTCGTGCGTCACCTCCTCGTGGGCGGGCAGTTGCAGGTGGGGCAGCACCGGGGTGACGGGCCGGGGCGCGGGCTGGGGGAGCCGTTGCCGCAATGCCCCCGTCACCACGTCCGGCCCCTGGGACACCAGCTCCACCAGCGCGGCACGCGTGCGCGAGGCGCGCTTGTCCGTGAGGTTGACGATGACGCCCTGGGACGGCCCGTCGATGGCGGCATGGGGCTCTTCCACGAAGCTGGAGAGGCCCTCGGACAGCCAGTGGTAGCGCCGGGCCCGGCGGGCCTCCGGGTTCATCCCCTGCTGCACCACCGCCCACGCGTTGTCGTCCGCGAGGATGAGGCTGTGGGAGTACAGCTCGAAACCATCCTGCACCGCGGCGCTGTCCACGCGGGCGGTGAGGCGGCTGGCGCGCAGGAGCGTGGGGGCGTCGATGCCCACCCGGTCGCCGATGAGGCTCAGCTCGTCGGGCACGCGGCGCGCCTGCACGCCCTTGCCGCCCACGACATACAACCCGAGCTGGCGCCCGCCCGGGGTGAGCCCCCGCTTGAGCGCGCCGAGCACCGTGGTGGTGACGCCCGAGGAGTGCCAGTCCATGCCCATGACGGCCCCGAGCGACTGGAACCAGAAGGGGTGCGCGAGCCGGCGCAGCACCTCGTGACGGCCATAGTGCAGCACGAGCGCCTCCACGAGCACGCGGCTCATGCGCGCCATGCGCTCGGCGAGCCAGTCCGGCACCCGGCCCGAATGCAGCGGAAGGTCCGCGCTACCGGTGCGCGCCATGGCGGACTCCGAGGGAGACGTCGAAGAAGACGTCGAAAGGGACTTCAAAAGTCACATACTGGAGTCAACCTCGTGCCTCGGGTGCTTGTTCTCCGGTGGCCGCGACCCGCCCCTGGGCTGGCCGCCCTCCGGACAGCCCCCGGACGTCTGTGTTAGAAACAGCGGCCGCCATGCCGCTCGTCGTGCACCCCCACTTCCACCGGCGCCGCACTGGCGTGACGGCCCATACCGAAGTCGTCGTGTCGGAGCTCGCGCGCACCTCGGAGACGCGGGCGCTGGGCCGGCACCGGCGGCGCACGTGCCGCGCATCGCCTGGGGCGAGCTGTGGCGGCGCCTCCGCCAGGAGCCCATTGTCTGGCACGCGCACCGCAACAACGAGATGCTCGTCGGCCTGCTGTTGCGGCTGCTGAGCCGAAAGGTGCGGCTCGTCTACACGCGCCATGGCGGCACCAGGCCGGGACGCCTCACGCGGCTGCTCGCCCGCCGGGCCGAGCGCCTCATCACCCTCAACGACCAGGGCGCCGAGTGGATGGGCATGCCCTCGGCGCTCATCGGCCATGGGGTGGACCTCGCGCGCTTCGTGCCGCCGGCGGACCGCGACGCCGCCTGGAAGGCCCTGGGGCTGGGCGGCCGTCACGGCGTGGGCGTCGTGGGCCGCGTCCGTCCCCCAAGGGCCAGGCCGACTTCGTGGAGGCGGTGCGCCCCCTGCTCTCCGAGTTCCCCGAGTGGCGGGCCGTGCTGGTGGGCCAGGCGCGGGGCCGCAAGGACAGGGCGTGGGCGAACGCGCTGCGAGCCTCCACCGGAGAGCGCCTGGTGCTGGCGGGCGAGCACGCGGACGTGGTGCCCTGGTACCAGGGGATGGACATCATCGTGCAGCCCTCGCACGCCGAGTCCTTCGGCATGGTGCTGCTGGAGGCCATGGCGAGCGGGTGTTGCCCGGTGGCGACGCGGCTGCCCCACGTGCCCGCCCTCGTCGAGCACGGGCGCACGGGCTTTCTCTTCGACCCTGGGGACGTGACGACGCTGCGCGAGCACCTGCGCCTGCTCATGCGCGAGCCCGAGCGAGCCCGGGCCGTGGGCCGCGCCGCCGCCGAGGAGGCCCGCGCGCGCTTCGGCGTGGCGCACGAGGCCCAGGCGCTCTGGCGCGTGTACCAGGAAGCCCTCGGACGCTGAGGCCCGCTCAGGCCGCGGGCGTCGAGGCGCTCTGCTGGGAGTCCGCGGCCATGGGCAGCGTGACGAAGAAGCACGTACCCCGCCCGGGCTCGCTCTCCACGCGGATGTCTCCGCCCAGCGCGGTGATGATGCGGTGGCACACCGACAACCCCAGCCCGGTGCCCACGCCCACCGGCTTGGTGGTGAAGAACGGATCGAAGATGCGCCGCAGGTGCTCGGGGGCAATGCCGGCCCCCGTGTCGCGCACCTCCACGGTGACCTGGCCGGGCACGGACACGCGCGCCACCACGCGAATCTCGTTCTCCTTCACCCGCCCCGGCTCGATGGCGTGCGCCGCGTTGATGAGCAGGTTGAGGAACACCTGGCCCAGGCGCGCGGCGTTGGCGTGCACCGCGGGCACCCCCTCGCACTCCTCCACCAGGAGCGCCCGGTCGCGCGTCTCGTGCCGCGCCATCTTCACCGCGCTGCGCACCACCGCCGCCACGTTCACCGGCCCGAGGGCCACCTCGTCCGGCCGCGCGAGCGTCTTCAAGTCCTGCACGATGAGGCGCACCCGCTCGGCGCCCTCGTTCGCCTCGGCGAGCGCGGAGATCAGCTCCTGGCGCAGCTCCTCGCTCGGCGTGCCGCTCAGCTCGGTCAGCTCCTGGTGCGCATAGCGCAGGTTGCTGAGGATGAAGGCGAGCGGGTTGTTGATCTCATGGCCCACGCCCGCGGCGAGCCGGCCCACGGAGGCGAGCCGATCGGCGGCCAGGAGCTGCTCCTGGGTGGATTGCAGCTCCTGGAGGCTCTCGCGCAGGCGGGTGTTGGCCTCGGCGAGCTCGGCGGTGCGCGCGCGCACGGTGTCCTCCAGCAGGGCCTGGTAGCGCAGGGCCTCGCGCTCGGAGGACTCGGCCTCGGCGCGGATCATCCGCTGCTTCTCCTCCAGGGACTCGCGCAGCTCGCGCGCCATGCGGCCGATGGCGTGCGAGAGCATGCCCAGCTCGTCCGGGGGCACGGCGGCGGTGGCGGCGTCGATGTCGAAGTCCCCCTGGCCGATTCTCCGCGCCACGGCGGTGAGCTCGCGCAGCGAGCGGCGCAAGGGCGCGAGGATGGCGGCGGTGACGAGCCCCATGAGCAGCAGTCCGAAGGTGGGCACGAACACCGCCACCCACCGGGCCTGCCACACGTGGTCATCCAGCAGCGCCTCGAGAGACGCCGCCTCGGCGCGCTCCTTGTCCTGTGCCCCCGTGATGCGCCGGCCCACCGTCTGCTCGAACTCCGAGTACAGCAACCACTCCACCTGGGGCGCCACGGGCACGTTGGCGGGCAGCTCGCGCACGCGCCGCTCCGCCAGGGCCGCCCAGTCGAGCAGCAGTCGCCGGATCTCCTGCTGCTCCTGCTGCTCCTGCTGCTCCGCCGCCACCTCCGACCAGTCCATGCCGGCCAGCACGCGCCCCTTGAGCTCCAGGGTCTGACCTTCCAGGAGCCGCGCCGACGCCGCATCCACCAGGATCGTCATCTCCTGGAGCACCATCCGGGTGTCCTCCTGGTTCTGCCGTGCCTGGGCGAGCTGGTTGAGAAAGGGCCAGGCGAACGAATGCAGCCGCTCGAGGCTGTCGATCTGCTTCTGGATGGACACCAACTGCTGCCGCAACCGCTGGCCCCGGCGCGCCCCGGAATAGAGGAGCAGGGCCATGAGGCACACCAGCGTGACCGCTACCCCCGCGACCAGCAGGATCCTGGCGCGAATCGTCATGGCCACTCCTCGGAGACCCCCGGCACGCCCCCCATGCTCTCACGGAGCACCACCGGCAAGCGAGGGGGGCCTACCCGCTCCTCGCGAACCCTCACGGGCGCGCGGCGCCGACCACCCGCTGCTGCAGGCGCGCGTAGAGCTCCAGCACCAGCCGCAGCTCCTCCGCGGTGCGCTGCTCGATGGCACCATGGTCACCGCGCTCGTAGCTCTCCCACACGCCCTTGCTCGAGCCCTTGCGCTCGCGCAGCCCCAGGCGCCCGGCCATCTCCCGCGTCGTCTTGGGATAGAGCACGGGCTCCTCGGGAAACAGGAAGCTCGCCTCGTGGGCGAGGTCGATGGGCCGCGCCTTGAAGAACAGCTCGAACCAGTCGGCCGCGCGGGCGGTGTCGTGCAGGAGCGAGCGGCAGTAGAGGGTGGGCAGGTCGAACTTGGTGATGCCCGCGCCGCAGACGACCAGGTCCACCGCGGGCTTGCCCAGGATGCGCGCGTTCTCCGCCCGCTGCCGCTCCCACTCCTCCTCGAAGCGCCGCTGGATGGCGCCGAGCAGCGCCGCCTCCGAGCCGAAGTGCCACAGCCACAACCCGTCGATGCGCGGCGCCTCGGGGATGGGGTCCACGAAACGCTTGCTGTAGAAAGCACCGCCCAGCAGCACATGCCCCGGCCGCGCGGGGTTCACGATGAGCGAGCCACGGCTCGCGGTGCGGTCGTCCGGAGGGGCATAGGCCTCCAGGTCGAAGAACAACATGCGGTTCACCTCACCACGGAGCATCGCATGTGCCTCCCCGCGAACGTTGCCCGTGGCGCGGTGTTCATGAGTGGGACATCGCGCCATCCGAGGGCAACCGGGGGCCGGGGACGTGGTGAGATGCGCGGGCTCGGAGGTCCTCCCATGCCGTCTCGCAGATCCACGTGGTGCGCCGCGCTCGCGGCGGGATGCTTCCTCACCGCCCCGCTCGCCGAGGCGCGCTTCGGCGCCTCCACCCCAGAGGGCGCCCGCGACTCGGAGTCCCGGAGCCCACGTCCCCATGGCGCCTCGCCGGTGGGCACGGAGCCGGAGCGCCCGGCACCGGCGCCCCGGGCCGAACCTCCGGCGACCCGTCCCCGGCGGGGGCTGCTCGTGCCGAGGGCCGGGTGGGTCCCCGGGGCCACCTTCGTCGCCGCCTACCGGCAGCACCGCGACTACCCGGCGCGCCCGGAGCGGTTCGAGGAGGAGGGCTCGGCGCGGCTGGTCCGCCTGGGCCTCGAGGCGCAGTCGGCCGGGCAGGGCAGCGGGCTGGGCTTCCACTTCGGACTGGAGGAGGAGCGCTGGGGCATCGCCACGCGGCTGGGAGGGCTGTCGTTGAAGGCGGAGGACGACTCGGGCGGGAGGGATCGGCTGTACCGGCGGACGCGCACGTGACGTACGCCGCGGCCGCGAGCGAGCGGGGCCGGTTGCGAATCGAGACGGGCGTGGCGGCGGTGCGCGCGCCGGACGCCACCTTCGTGGGGCCGAGCCGGCGCTGTCCTTCGAGCGCTGCCTGCTGGGCGCCCTGGATCTGGAGGGACGCATCCAATGGGTGCCCCTGCCGCACCTGCAGGTGGACGGACAGCTGGGCCTCTCGCTGCACCTGGGCGCGCTCACCGTGCGAGGGGGCTGGCGAGGGCTGTACCTGGATGATCGCGGGCTGGTGGACCGCGTCGTCCACAAGGAGCGAATCGGCGGCCCGTTCGGTGGCGTGGGCCTGAGCTTCTGAGCCGACGGCCTCGCGCCGCCATCCACGTGGTGAAGCGCCGAGTTCGCCGGCCGGTGCGCGGACCGGTGGATGGAGGCCACGAAGGACCGAGGCTCCTTCAAGGCGCTGGGGGAGGCGTCTTCTTGAGCCTGTCGGCGACGGAGAAGGGGAAGAGGGCGCGGTGCTGGATGTTGCGGTGCTCCATGCCGAGCACCCTACCCTGGCCGTATCCTCCCGGACACTACTTCCAGAGGAAGGGCGTATGTCGCCCGCTCAACTGCCTCCCCGTGACGCCTCGAGCAGGTAGTCGCCCAGGTCTTCGCGCAGCTTCGTCTTGAGGAACTTGCCGGTGGAGGTGCGGGGAATCTGCGGCAGGAAGACGTAGTCCTCCGGCAGCCACCATTTGGCGAAGTGCGGCTCCAGGTGGGCGATGAGCTGCGCCTTCGTGGCCGACTGGCCGGGCTTGAGCACCACCGCGGCCAGCGGCCGCTCGTCCCACTTGGGGTGGCGCGCGGCGAACACGGCCGCCTCGAGCACCGCCGGGTGCGCCATGAGGGCGTTCTCCAGCGCCACCGAGCTGATCCACTCGCCGCCGGACTTGATGACGTCCTTGGAGCGATCCGTGATGCGCACGTAGCCCTCGGCGTCGATCGTCACGACATCGCCCGTCTTGAACCACCCATCCGCCGTGAACCGATCCGCGCCCTCGTCGCCGTAATACGAGGCGGCCACCCAGGGGCCGCGCGCCTCCAGCTCGCCCATGGTGGTGCCATCCCAAGGCAGCACCTGCCCCGAATCACTCACATGGCGCAGCTCCACGAAGGGCACCGCGTAGCCCTGGGTGGCGCGCAGGGCGAGCCGCTCGGCCTGGGGGCGCTGCTCGTGCTGGCGGCGCGGCCGGGCGAGCGTCCCCACGGGATTGAGCTCCGTCATGCCCCAGGCATGGGTGACGACGAGGCCATGGCGGTGGAGGAAGCCCTCGATCATCGCCGGGGGGCCGCGGCGCCGCCAATCAACATCGAGCGCACCGAGCGCAGGTCCCAGCGCTTGGGCTCCTGATCCAACAGCGCGAGGATGCCCAGCCAGATGGTGGGCACGCCGGCGGCGAGCGTGACGCGCTCCTGGGCCATGAGGTCCAACAGGGAGGAGGGTCCAGGTGCGGCCCCGGGAAGACGAGCTTCGCGCCCGTGAAGAAGGAGCTGAAGGGCAGGCCCCAGGCGGCGGCGTGGAACATGGGCACCACGGGGAGCATCGTGTCCGCCTCGCCCACGCCGATGGTGTCGCTCATGCACTCGGCGAGCGAGTGCAACACGATGGAGCGGTGCGAGTAGAGCACGCCCTTGGGGTGGCCGGTGGTGCCCGAGGTGTAGCAGAGCATCGCCGCGGAGCGCTCCTCGAGCGGGGGGAAGGTGAAGGAGTCCGGCTCGGCCGCGAGCAGCGCCTCGTAGTCGAGCCGGCCCTCGGGCACGGGGCCGTCGTCCGGGACGACGAGGACGTGCTGGACGCTCGGCACGGTGGCGATGAACTTCTCGAGCAGCGGCAGGAGCGAGCGGTCCACGACGAGCACGCGATCCCCGGCGTGCCGGGCGATATAGCCGAGATCGTTGGGGTGCAGGCGCAGGTTGAGGGTGTGGAGGACCGCGCCCATGGAGGGGACGGCGAAGTAGAGCTCCAGGTGCTGCTGGTGGTTCCAGCACAGCGAGGCCACCCGGTCCCCCGGCTTCACGCCCAGCCGGGTGAGGGCATGGGCGAGCCGGGCCGCGCGCCGGCAGAAGTCGGAATAGGTGGAGCGAGCGAGCGACTTGTCAGGCCGCCGGCTGACGATCTCCGAGGAGCCGAAGTAGGTCCGGGCCCGCTCGAGGAAGTGGGTGAGCGTGAGCGGGAAGTCCATCATGCGTCCGGTGAGCATCGGTGCACCTCGCGGCGGAAGGAGGGCCCTCATGCTACCCGGGCCCCCGAGCCCCGGAGTACCCACGGGAAGGTGCCGGGGGAGATAACGCACGAAGTCACACGGGCGCGGCGGACTTCACGCCTCGCGCAGCCGCAGCACCACCTTGCCCGTGGCCTTGCGCGCTTCCAGCTCGCGCAGGCCCTGGGCCGCCTGCTCCAGGGGGAGCACCCGGCCCACCACGGGCTCCACGAAGCCCTTCTCCGCGAGCACCGCCAGCTCCCTGGCGATGTCCGCCGAGATGCCGGGCTCCTGCACGAGGAAGCCGCCCCAGGCCACGCCCACCACGTCCACGTTCTTGAGCAGCAGCCGGTTCACCTTCACCTCGGGGATGCGCCCGCCCGCGAAGCCCACCACCAGCAGCCGGCCCTCGGGCGCCGGGCACTTGAGGCTCAGGTCGAACATGTCCCCGCCCACGGGGTCCACCACCACGTCCACGCCCCGCCCCGCTGTCGTCTCCTTCACCTGCGCCACCCAGTCCTGGCTGGAGAGGAAGGCCCGGTCCGCGCCCGCGCTGCGCGCCACTTCCGCCTTCTCCTCGCTGCTCACCACCGCGAGCACCCGCGCGCCCGCGCCCCGCGCCACCTGGAGGCTCGCCGTGCCCACCCCGCCCGCCGCGCCGAGCACCAGCACCGTCTCGCCCTCCTCGAGCCGGCCCCGGCGGTGCAGCGCGAAGTGCGCCGTGTGGTAGTTCATCACCGTCCCCGCCGCCGCCTCGAAGCTCCACCCCTCGGGAATCGCAAACGTCAGCGCGGGCGGCGCCGCCACCACGTCCGCCCAGCCCCCCAGCATCGTGAAGGCCATCACCCGCTGTCCCACCTTCACCGTCGCCCCCGGCGGAGCGCTGCGCACCACCCCCGCCACCTCCACGCCGGGCACGAAGGGCAGCGCGGGCTTCATCTGGTATTGGCCTCGCGACAGCAGCAGATCCGAAAGCTCACCCCCGCCGCCACCACGTCGATGAGCACCTGGTCTCCCGCCTCGGGCTCGGGCAGCTCCACCAGCTTCAATCCCTCGGGACCGTCCAACCGCTCGAGCTGCAACGCGCGCATGGTGTTTCTCCCCGGCCCGCGCGCCGCGCGGACCGCGTGGGTGTGGGCCGGCGAGGCTACACGATTCCAATCGCTGACAAGGAACCTCGGAAATGCCAGTGATTCCCGGCGGCACCTGCCATCCGACGACTTCCCCCGATGGATGACCACTTTTCCCGCATGTGCATGCGCATGTACGTGCGCATGTGCGGGCCTCTCCCATGGAGGGGGATGGAACCCATCACGTCTCCGCCGTCAAGAGCGCCCTGGCGGCTCCTTCCAGGTGGGTGGGAGGGGCGCGAGTGCTCGGCTGCCCCAGTGCCGACTTCAGTGGGAACGGACGAGTTCAGATAAGGTTGACGACTTTCCGTCCAACCTCTTACGCTGGCGGTCACGGAAATCCTGGAGTCCACCGCATCTGAACAGAGGGGTGATCCCCGCTTCTGGCCGACGGTGCGATCCTCTATCATCAGAACCGCCTCGATCCCAATTCATGACAGGCTCAGCAATGCGAACCGCCTCACCAGTCGGAGCCCCCTCCAGCGAGCCACGCACGACGGACACGCCCGCGGGAGCGGACGCTCGTTCCAATGTGGTGGCTTCCGCGGCGGATCCGTTCGCGCCCGGGGCGGGCGTGCCCAACCCCCCGGTGCCGCTCTCGGTGGTGCCGCCGCCCCCAGCCACTGTTCCTCCCTCGCGCTTCGCCCCCGGCTTCGCCGCCAAGCTGAACATGGTGACGGACGTGGTGCTCGTGGTGACGGCGCTGCTCACCGCCACGACACTCATGGGGCATGATCTGCGTCTGGAGCGCACGGACGTGTGGGTGCTGCTCGGCGTGGGCGTCATCTCCTGGCTGGTGGCGGGCACGGCGCTGTGCCTGTATGACGCGCGCTTCGCGGAGCGCGAGTGGCTGGATGACCTGGCGCTCATCTCCATCCAGGTGCTGGCCGTCACGGTGGTGCTCTTCCTCACCCGGCTGCTGATGGGCACCGAGTCGTGGATCGTCGCGCTCAGCCTCTTTCCGCCGCTGTTGTGGCCCTCGGTGGCGCTCTTGCGCCTGTTGGTCTTCCGGCGGCTGTCGGTGCGCGAGGAGCCGTTGGACGAGGTGCTCATCCTGGGCGTGGGCGCCATGGGCCGACTCACTGGGGAGGACCTGCGCCACAAGCACCGCCGCAAGGTGGTGGGCTACCTGAAGTTCAGCGGCGAGGCGGCGGTGGAGACCCCGGCGCCCGTGCTGGGCACGACGAAGGACCTGGAGGGCGTGCTGAGCACGGTGCCGGTGAACGAGGTCTACATCTCCGGCAACCTGGTGAAGCACCACACGGAGATGCAGGCGGCGGTGAAGGTGTGTGAGAAGTTCGGCATTCCGTTCGCGCTGCCGGCCTACCAGATGCGCTTCGACCGGGCGCGCCCGGTGGATGACAACGCCATCTCCGACGGCTACCTGCACTTCGTCACCCACGCCTTCCAGCCGCACCAGATGGCGCTCAAGCGGCTGTTCGACATCGTCAGCTCCGCGGCGGCGCTGCTGATGCTCTCGCCGCTGCTCATCGCGGTGGCGCTGGCGGTGAAGCTCACCAGCCGCGGCCCCGTCTTCTTCCGGCAGGAGCGCGTGGGGCTGCACGGCAGGACCTTCGGGATGCTCAAGTTCCGCTCCATGGTGGTCAACGCCGAGGAGCTCAAGGCCAAGCTCGAGGCGCTCAACGAGCAGACGGGCCCCGTCTTCAAGATGAAGAACGACCCGCGCATCACCCCGGTGGGCCGCTTCATCCGCAAGTACTCCATCGACGAGCTGCCCCAGCTCATCAACGTGCTGCGCGGCGAGATGAGCGTGGTGGGACCGCGTCCGCCCATCCCCAAGGAAGTGGCCAAGTACGCCGCCCGGCAGCGCCGCCGGCTGTCGGTGCGCCCGGGCCTCACCTGCATCTGGCAGGTGTCCGGCCGCAACCAGATCTCCTTCGAGAACTGGATGTACCTGGACATGCAGTACATCGATCATTGGAGCCTCAAGAACGACATCAACCTCATCCTCAAGACGGTGCCGGTGGTCATCACCGGCAGCGGCGCGAGCTAGCGTTCGCCGGGCCGCCGGGGAGCCGCGACGCGCGCGCCCCCGGCCCGGAAAAGAGGGTGCGCTCCCGAGGGAAACCGGGCGTGGCGAGTCCGCCCGCCCGCCCCGGTCGAAGCGAGCCCGGGCCCGCCCGCCGGCCCTACAGACCTGTAGCCGTTAGTTTGACGAGGGGGCACCGCTGTCGTTCACTGCACGGACTTTCTCATCGAGGAATCCGTCATCGACATGCCTCCCACGAGCGCGGCGCCCACCGGGGCCGAGCCCGTCTCTCCCCAGGTAGATGCCCATACCTCGCTGCGCAACGCCCTGAAGCTGGGGGGTTCGCTGCTGGTGACGTATGGCATCGCGCTGGTGATGCGCATGGTGTTGCCGCGCTACCTGGGGCCCGAGGGTTTTGGCCGCTACAACTGGGCGGACGGCTTCTCCGGGGCGTTCTTCGTGCTCAGCGCGTTGGGGCTGGACGTCTACATCCGCAAGGAGGTGTCCGTCCGGCCCGAGCACGCCAGTGAGTTCTTCGGCGGCACGCTGCTGTTGCAGGTGGGGCTCGCGCTGGGGCTGACGGGGGCCATGTGGTGGGTGATGCGCGCGAGCGGCGAGCCGCCCGAGGTGCAGCGCCTGGCCCTGCTGCTCGGCGGCTACCAGTTCTTCTACCGGCTCAACGCCATCCTCGCCGCGGTGCTGCACGCGCGCGAGCGGGTGGACGGGCTGTCGGTGGCGCACGTCGCCATGAAGTGCATCTGGGGGGGCGGGCTGGTGCTGGTGCTGCTCTTGAGGCTGCCCCTGCCCTGGCTCGCCGCGCCCTTCATCGGCGCGGAGGTCTTCAAGGCCGTCTACCTCTTCCACCTCACGCGCGCGCACGCCGGGCTGAAGCTGCGGCTGGACGTGCGCTCCACCACGGCGGCGCTGCTGGCCGCCCTGCCCTTCTTCCTCAACGACGCGGCGCTGGCCACCAATGGCCGCGTGGACGTGAGCCTGCTGGGCCTCGTGGCCAACAAGACGGAGGTGGGCTACTACGGCGCCGTGTGGGGCATCGCCGGCATGACGATGCTGCTCTCGCCCATCCTCGGCTGGGTGCTCCTGCCGATGATGTCGCGCGCGGCGGCGAGCTCGCCCGAGGAGTCCACCCGCATCCTGCGCCGGGGCCTGGAGGGCATCGTCGTGGTGTCCGTGCCGGTGACGCTGGCGCTCGCGCTGGGCGCGGAGACGTGGGTGCGGTTGATGATCGGCCAGGCCTACCTGCCGGCGGCGCCGGTGCTGCGGCTGCTCGCGCCCATCTTCGTGCTCACCTACGTGGCCACGGTGTGTGGCAGCTGGCTCATGGCCGCGGGCCGCACCTGGACGGTCACGCGCACCTCCATCCTCGCCGCGCTGATGAATCCCGCCCTCAACCTGCTGCTCATCCCCCCGCTGCTCGCGCGGCTCGGGCCCGCGGGCGGCGCGAGCGCCACCGCCCTGTCGCTCGCCATCTGCGAGGTCATCGTCACGCTCATCCTCGTGAGCGCCATCGGCCCGCGGGCCTTCGACGCCCGGGGGCTCGCCGTGGTGGGCAAGACGCTCGGGGTGTGCGTCGCCGTCACCGTCGTCCATCTGCTGCTGGGCCGCGCGGGGCTGGACGCGCGCGACCTCGCGCGCGGGCTCGCCCGGCTGGTGGTGGATGGCGCCGTCTACCTGTCCCTCGTCCTCGTCACCGGCGCGGTGCGCCGGGACGAGGTGCTCGCGCTGGTGCGCCGGGTGAAGGCTCGCCGCGAGTCCACCGCCACCGCGCAGTCCCCCTCCCGGAGGAGCGCGTCGCATGAAGACCCTTCCGTCCCCCCTGAGTCCCGCCCGTTGCCGTGTCACGCGCCTGGCCGCCCTGGCCGCGCTGCTGTTCGTCTCGGCCTGCTACCACCCCGGCCGCTTCGTCTGGGTGGATGACTACCGCGAGCCCCCGCCGTCGCAGCAGGACGACAGCTACCTCATCCGCAATGGGGACCTGCTCGACGTCAACGTGTGGAACCAGGATCGCATCTCCAGCCGGCCGCGCGTGCGCGACGACGGCCGCATCAGCCTGCCGCTCATCAACGACGTGGATGCCGCCGGGCAGACGCCCGCGGCGCTCGCGCGCGCGGTGGAGCAGAAGCTCAAGGAGCTGGTGGCCAACCCCGTCGTCACCGTCATGGTGCAGGAGGCGCAGCTCATCCGGGTGTCCGTGCTGGGCGAGGTGCGCAACGCGGGGCAGAAGAAGCTCGAGTGGGGCGCGGGGCTCTTGCAGGCCATCTCCGAGGCCGGCGGCTTCACCGACTACGCGCGCGAGGACGCCATCTACGTGCTGCGCCGCGAGCCCGGCTACCAGAACCAGGAGCCGGTGCGCATCCGCTTCACCTGGGAGAACCTCAGCCGCAACGAGGGCAATGCCGCCACCTTCCGCCTGAAGACGGGCGACGTGGTGGTGGTGGAGTAGACGCATGGCGCTGCCCGCCCTGGCGCTCGGCTGGCTCCTGGTGGCCTCCGTTCCGGCCGTCAAATACAAGACCCAGGTGAGTCTCAACTCCGTCGTCCGCACGAAGCTGCTGACCGAACAGGCCAGCAGCGAGGTGGTGGCGGACATGCTGCTCGCGCCGCGCCTGGACAGCGTGCTGTACACCAACCGGCTGGAGGTGAAGTTCGTCGCCGAGCCGCAGTTCTTCCTGCGCCGGTGCCCCTGCGCCCCACCTTCGAGTTCCTGCTGTCGGCCTACGCGTGGGTGGAATACAAGCTGCGCCGCGACTTCTCGCTGTTGGCCGTCCACACCACCACCTTCGGCACCTTCCCGCTCAGCGACTTCCGGGGTGCCGGGGGAAGCGATCTGCCGGTCGGTCGCGGCGAGTCCGAGGGGTTCCTGCTGAGCAGCTCCTACGTCTACACGGAGACCCTGGCGGGCTTTCAGAGCTCCTTCGGCGTCAAGCGCCTGATGGTGGCGGGCACCATCGGGTGGATCGTCAACGGTTTGTTGGATTACCCGGTGCGTCCACCCAAGCGCGGTGATGCCACCTACCCCCAGCAGCGCCTGCCCCAGCTGCGCCTGGAGGCCAACTACGGCGCCACCCGCCGCGACTACCTCTCCCTGCTGGTGCTCGGCCAGGACGTGTCCTTTTCCACCGCCAACCGGGACGCCGTGCTCCAGGTGGCGCCGGGCATCAAACACTCCTTCAGCCCCCTGGTGGACGTGAGCGTCGCGCCGGGCATCGCGCTGGGCCGGGTGTACCCACGCCGGGCGGAGCTGGAGCCGTACAACGTGACCATGCCCACCCTGGAGACCGCCCTCGAGGCCCCCGTGCCCCTGGGCCATCACTGGCCCGTGGCGGCCCGGCTGCGCGCCCGCTACCTGCCGTACATGGATCCGATCAGCACCCAACTCTTCCCCAGGGCGGAGCTGGGTCTGGATCTCAAATGGGAGGGCCGGCGGGATGCCAAGGTGACCGGTGGCATCCGCTATGCCCATCCGCTTACCTCCGGACTGCACCGGGACGATCAAGAGGCGCGGGCGGAGGTGGAGGCGCTGTTGCCCCTGCCGCTCTCCCGCTACCTCTTCATGCAAGCGAAGGGACAATTCAGCTGGCGACACCATGCCGTCCTGTCATTCGACCCCGAGGAGCAGTTGTTCCGTCCGGTAGTCCAGTGGTTCACGAGCGTTGGATTGGTCGTGCGCTACGACCGTGGTAGGCTTTGAGATCATCAGGCCATGAAGAAGTTCTTGTTGATGTCCGTGTTGTACGCACTGCTCGTGCTCCCGGGTCTGGCGGCGCGGGAGCCCAACGCGGCGCGCGGCGTAAAACGCGCGGTGGCGATGTTCGTGGCGTACAACTTCTTCTACATCTTCGTCGTCCTGGTCGTCTGGATGTCGATGGAAGGCTGAAAAGGCCAGAGAGACGCGTATGGAGCAGCAGCAAGGAGCAGTTCTCGTCGTCGAGGACTCACCCATGTTCCGCCGGATGGTGAGCGATCTGCTCCAGTCGATGGGCTTCTCACGAGTGCTGGAGGCGGGCAGCGGACAGGCCGCCCTGGAGTTCCTCGCCGAGCACCGCCCGATGCTGGTGTGCCTGGATCTGACGCTACCGGATATCTCGGGTTACGAGGTGTGCGAGTTCATCCGCTCCACGCCGGTTCTCCAGGACATCCCGGTGTTGATGATCTCCGCGCGCACGCAGACGATGGACCGGGCCCAGGCGGAGGAGGCGGGGGTGAGCGGCTACCTCATCAAGCCCTTCACGCCCGAGGAGTTCCGTCACCAGTTGGAGCGGGTGCTGGCGGCCCGTCCTCGCAAGGAGGCATGAGCGGCATGGCCTCGAACGAAGAAAACCCCGAGCAGGAGCGCGCCCAGTCCCAGCTCTTCGACTGGGAGGCGATGCACGACTACTACAGCTACGTGAAGAACGCCGTGCTGCGCCACAAGCTCCTGGCGCTGGGCACCTTCGTGGTGACGGCGGCGCTGGGGCTGGCGCTCGCCAAGTTCCTGCCGCGCACGTTCTACGCGGAGTCCATCCTGCTGACCAAGCGGACGGCCACCATCGCCGCGCTGGTCAACCCCGAGCGCATCGCCGCGCTGGAGCCCGAGGCGCCCAGCCCCGTGCGTCCGCCGGGGGAAATCGACTCGGTGACGCGCTCGACGGCGCGCGCGGTGATGAAGCGCGAGAACATCGTGTCGCTCATCAAGCGGGTGAACCTCCTGGATCGCTGGGAGGCCACGCGCGCCCCGCTCCTGCGCCTCAAGGACACGCTGGTGCACCTCATCTCCGGCCGTCCCACCGAGGACATCAAGCTGGACGCCATGGTGGGCATGCTGGAGAAGCAGCTGAGCGTGAACACGGACGATGGCCGGGTGAGCCTGTCCGTCACCTGGCCGGATCCCCAGCTCGCCTACGAGCTGGCCGACGCCGCGCAGAAGAACTTCCTCGAGTCGCGCCAGCGCGAGGACATGGCGGCCATCGACGAGGCGCTGGAGATCCTCGAGGGCTACGAGAAGACGGCGCTGGAGAACTACAAGACCTCCGTGCTCGAGTTCGACAAGATCTTCGCGCAGATCATGATCGAGCGCCGGCGCGCGGTGGGAGACCCGCGCGTGGAGGCTTCAACACGAACGAGCGCATGGCGGAGATGCGCTTCCTCATCCGCGCCAAGCGGCGCGCCATCTCCGACGCCGAGGAGAAGCACAACCGGCGCCTGGAGGAGATGCGTGCGCAGATGAAGGCCAACAGCCGGCTGTACGGGGAGAACCACCCGTCCATCATCGAGCTGGAGCAGAGCGTGGCGGCGCTGGCGGCCAACGGCTCGCCCCAGGTGCACGTGCTGCAGAAGGAGGAAGACCAGCTGGCGCGCGAGTACTCGCGCATGGGAGGCGGCTCGGTGCCCTTCCCCGACGAGCCCATGCCGGACCCGTACGGCCTGGAGCGGGTGCTCATGGGCATCCTGCCGGGCATGCTGGAGAATCCCAAGGTGCGCACGGCGATGGACGACGTGCAGGCGCGCACCATCACGCTGCAGCAGGTGCGCAAGCGCATCGACGCGGCGAAGCTCGAGCGCGACATCGCCCGGGCCAACTTCAAGTACCGCTACAGCGTGCTCACCCCGGCCGAGTTCCCCCGAAGCCCCATCAAGCCCAACGCCAAGGTGATCGCCCTGGGGGGCATCCTCGCGGGGTTGCTCCTGGGCGTGTTCGCGGCGATCGCCCGCGACGTGCTCAGCGGCCGGCTGCTCCAGTCCTGGCAGGTCAAGCGTGGGCTGGGTCTGCCCGTGCTGGCGGAGATGGAGACCCTTCCCCTGGAGAGTCAGTCCCGCTAGCGCGGCGCCTCGCCATGCCCCCATTGGAGTTTTCCGCCCCGTGATGTTGCTCGATCTGACGCTCCTCGTCCTGGCCCTGCCGGTCCTCGCCGCCTCGGGGTACCTGTTGCTGCTCACGTTGCTGTCCGGGCAGAAGCCAGCGCCGCCCCGGGTGGCCCCGCGGCTCAAGTTCGACATCATCATCCCCGCCCACAACGAGGAGGCGGGCATCGCGCGCACGGTGAGCAACCTGTCGCGGCTGGACTGGCCGGAGCAGCTGCGGCGCATCGTCGTGGTGGCGGACAACTGCTCGGACGCCACGGCCGAGCGCGCGCGGAGGCGGGCGCCACGGTGCTCGTGCGGCACAACCAGCAGCTGCGCGGCAAGGGCTATGCCCTGCAGCTCGCCTTCGACAAGAGCCTCGAGGAGGGCTTCGCCGACGCGGTGGTGGTGGTGGACGCGGACACGGAGGTGACGCCCAACCTGCTGCACGCCTTCGCGCTGCGGCTGGAGGCGGGAGCGCACGCGGTGCAGGCGCACTACGGCGTGCTCAACCCGGAGGACTCGTGGCGCACGCAGCTCATGGCGGTGTCCATGGCGCTCTTCCACAAGGTGCGCTCGCTGGGCCGCGAGCGCCTGGGCGTGTCGTGCGGCCTGCGCGGCAACGGCATGTGCTTCACCCACGCCATCATCCGCCGGGTGCCCCACGAGGCCTTCTCCATCGTGGAGGACCTGGAGTACGGCATCCGCCTGGGCCAGGCGGGCGAGCGCGTGCACTACGCGTGGGAGGCCGAGGCGCTCGGGGAGATGGTGTCCGGGGAGAAGGCCTCGCGCTCGCAGCGCCGCCGGTGGGAAGGCGGCCGCATGGCGATGATGCGTCAGCACGGCCTGCCGCTGCTGGCCGAGGGGCTCGGCAAGCGCGACCGCATCCTCGTGGACCCGGCGATGGACCTGCTGGTGCTGCCGCTCTCGTGGGTGGTGCTGGGGGCGCTCACGCTCACGGTGGCCTCGGTGGCGCTGTCGCTCGTGCGGGGGCACGTGGCCTGGTCCGTGTGGGCGGCGGCCTTCGCGGTGGCGAGCCCGGTGCTCTACGTCATGCGCGGCTGGTGGGTGTCCGGCATGGGCCTGCGCGGGCTGCTGGCGCTCGCGCGGGCGCCCTTCTACGTGGGCTGGAAGCTGTGGCTCTTGACGAGCCCCGCGGAGAAGAAGGGCGAGTGGGTGCGCACCACGCGCGAGACTCCCAAGACCTGAGGCGGGGACGATGGAGGCCTTCCTCTCGCGCACACCCGTCTTCCTGTCGCTCCTGGGCCTGCTGGTGGCGGCCACGCTGGGGCTCGTCATCCTCGCGCCGCAGGTGGCGGTGCTGCCCATGGTGCTCGCCGCCGCGCTGTGGTGGGTGTGCCAGCAGCCGGTGCGCAAGCTCACGCTCGGCCTGTTCGCCATGGCCGTCACGGTGGACCTCGTGCCAGAGGTGCCCTACGACGGTGAGTGGAAGTCCCCGCTGTACTTCCCCGGCAAGCTGCTCTTCATCAACCTGAGCAACGTCATCGGCGTGCCCGGCCTGGGCTTTCCCCTGCTGGACATCGCCACCCTGGGCTTCCTCGCGCTGTACGCCTACCGGCGCGCCAACCGCATCAACATCGACGAGTACACGACGCCCTTGCCCAAGCCGCTCGTCATCGGGTTGCTGGTGCTGCCCGCCACCATCCTCTGGATGCAGGTGTTCGGCATCTACATCAACGGGGGCAACTCGCGCGTGGCCACGTGGCAGTGGCACCAGATGGCGGCGCTGCCGCTGCTGGTGCTGCTCTTCAACGTCGCGCTGCGCGGGCCCGAGGACTTCCGCACCATCGGCCGGATGCTCGTGGTGGGCTGCTGCACCAAGGCCTTCCTGGGCGCCTTCTTCGTCGTGACCATCGCCCGGCCACGGGGCCTGTACTTCGAGTACGCCACCACACACTCGGACTCGATGCTGTACGTCGCGGGCCTCATGACGGTGATGATGTCGTGGTTCGAGCAGCCCACGCGCAAGCACTTCTGGCGCATGGTCATCGTGAGCGCCGTCATCTTCATGGGCATGCACTACAACGACCGGCGCCTGGGCTACGTGAGCTTCGTCTTCTCGCTCATCGCCGCCTTCCTGATTACCCCCCGCAGCCCGCTCAAGGTGAAGTTCCTCCGGGTGGGGCTGGTGCTGCTGCCCTTCTTCCCCTTCTACCTGGCGGTGGGCTGGCAGACGCCCACGGGCATCTTCGGGCCGGTGGGCATCTTCCGCTCGGTGCTCGAGGGAGAGAACCTGGAGAAGGGGCAGATGGACTACCGCGACATCGAGAACCTCGACGTCATCCACACCGGCAGAGCAACCCCGTGCTCGGCCGCGGGTGGGGCCACGAGTTCGACGAGATCATCCCCCTGCCCGACATCTCCCACGCCTTCGCCGACTACCGCTACCACCCACACAACTCGGTGCTGGGCATGCTCGCCTTCGGCGGGGTGGTGGGCTTCAGCGGCCTGTGGGGCTGGATTTCCGTGGCCGTTTTCTTGACGGTGCGCACCTACCACCGCGCCCGGGAACCGATACACCGCGCCGGCGCTTTGGTGGCCATGGCCGTCATCGTGGCCTATACCAACCAGTGCTTCGGCGACATGGGCACCATCAGCTGGCTGGGCACCCTCCTCATCGCCATGGCGGCCACCTGCGTGGGCAAGGTGGCCACCCTGACGGGGGCCGGCCGAGCCCAAGGGTCGCGAAAACATCTGAGTTTGTTCCAGTTGGGGAAACTCGCACCCAAACGGGAAATCTTGTATGATACCGCACCGAAAGCCCAAGCGGCCACGGAAATATGACACTCCGCGCACTGGTCCGGCATCTTCGGGGGTGCCAACCGCCCCAGGACGCGGTAGTATAGTTCCGGCCATGTTCGAGCCTCACGACAAGAAGACGAAGGGTGGCTCGCGCACGGGAGGCCCCACGTCACCCGATACGCGGCGTGTGGTGCAGCCGCTGTCCGTCGTGCGTGGGAGCCGGCCGCAGCCCCCTGCTGCTTCTCCGGAGCGGGCAATGGAGGCCGAGGGCACGATGGCCCCGGTCGCGGCGGAGACGGCGCAGCCGCAGTATGCCCCCACGCCCGGCGTGCCGTCGAGCACGCTGTTGCAGCTGTGGGCGATGCTCAACCAGCGTCACCGCTGGTCCTCGCTGGTGGTGGTGCCCTCGCACGCGGGGGGCTCGGGACTGCAGGCCGTCCAGGCCATCCTCGAGGTCGCCAGCCGGCAGAGCAGCACGCCCCTGCACTTCCTGGACGCCGAGGGCTGGAGCTGGGCGCCTCGCAGCACGTGGTCAGTGAGATGCAGGCGTACGTGGAGCAGGGGGACCGGGTCGTCGTCCTCATCGACTCCGTCGTCGCCAACCCGCTGGGGCTGGAAATCGCGCTGGCGGCCGAGAAGGCGCTCTTGAGCGTGACGCTCGGCTCCTCGGATTACACCTCGGCCCGCCGGACGCTGGACCTGATTGGGAAGGAGCGTTTCCTCGGAAGCGTTACCCTCCAGCCCCCGTCCGGAGCCCTGAAGAAATGAACGCAGCTTCCGGCGCCCCTGGCGCCGTTGTTCCTCCTCGGCCCGAGGCCTCGCGCCCGCGGCTGAGCGTGGTCGTTGCCACCTACAACCGCGCGGACCTCATCCAGCGCCTGCTCCACCAGTTCGCCCGCCAGACGCTGCCCCCCTCGGACTTCGAGGTGGTGGTGGTGGATGACGGCTCGCGCGAGCCGGTGGCCCCCGTGCTGGAGAAGCTCTCGCTGCCCTACACGTTGCGCGTGGAGACGCAGGCCAACGCCGGCGCGGCGGCCGCGCGCCACCGGGGGTGCTCGCCGCCCGGGGCGACATCGTCCTCATCACCGACGACGACATGCAGGTGGCCGAGGACTTCCTCGCCCGGCACCTCGCGCGCCACCCCCAGGGCTCGCGCAACGTGGTGCTCGGGGGCATCCGCCCGGATCCCTCCATCTCCGACATGCCGCTGTTCGAGCGCTGGTACGCCTGGCTCAACAACCGCATCGCCGCGAGCATGAGCGGCCCCAAGCGGCGCGCCCACGGCTGGCAGCTCTTCACCGGCAACGTGTCCTTCCGGCGCGCGGACTACGTGGCCGCGGGCGGCTTCGACAAGAGCCTCGGCCAGTCCGAGGACATCGAGCTGGGCGTGCGGCTGGAGAAGGCCGGCTGCCGCTTCGAGTTCTGCGCCGCCGCGCACGTGCTGCACGGCTCGGATCACACCAGCTACGAGAAGTGGCTCAAGCGCGCCCACCGCTATGGCGTCTTCGACTCGCGCGTGGCGGACAAGCACCCGGACGTGCCGCAGGTGGACCCGTGGCGCTTCCTCTTCGAGATGAATCCGCTCGCCCGGCCGCTACTCGCCGCCGCGGTGGTGGCGCCCGAGGCCACGCGTCCGCTCACGGAGGCGGTGATGGACGCGGCGCGACGGGCCGACGCGGCGGGCTACTCGAAGCTGGCCTTCATGGGCACCTCGGTGACGTACGCCATGGAGTACCTGCGCGGGGCGCGCGCCGAGGCGGGCTCGCTGGGCGAGGCGGCGCGGCACGTGGCGCGCTTCGCCCTCAGCGCGGGCGGGCCCGGCCGGTGCGGCGGCTCGTCCAGGCGCTCCAGGAGGACGCGCTGGAGGCGACGCGCTCGGAGCACCACGGCCGGGCGAGCCCCAAGGCCGTGGCCGCCATGGTGCTCACGTCGGACGGCTACCGGGTGCTCGCGCTGCAGCGGCTGCGCGAGGCGGCGCGGGGCCTGGGCATTCCCCTGGGCAACCACGCGCTGCGCGTGGCCCAGACGGCGCTGCTCGGCGTGGAGATTGGCAAGGACGTGCAGCTGGGCACCGGCGTCTACTTCGTCCACAGCCTGGGCACCGTCATCGGCGGCGACGCCAAGATTGGCAACCGCGTGCGCTTCTACGGCAACAACACCGTGGGCACCGCCAAGGATGACGGCTACCCCACCCTCGAGGACGACGTGTGGGTGGGCGCCGGCGCGCGCATCCTCGGCCCCATCACCATCGGGGCCCGCTCGCGCATCGGCGCCAACGCCGTGGTGCTCCAGGACGTGCCGCCCGACAGCGTGGCCGTGGGCATCCCCGCCCGCGTCTTCCCGCGCCGGGACGTGGACGGGCAGTGATGCGGCCCGTCTTCTCGTCATGGCGCGGCCGCTGGTCCCGCGTCGCCCTCCTGTCCGGCGTGTGCCTCGGCGCGCCCCTGCTCGCCTCGTGCAAGCGCGGCGCCTCCTCCCAGGAGGCCAGTGCCGGCTCGGGCGTCTATGACATCCCCGCCATCACCGAGCGCCTCTGGAGCCAGGGGTACCTGATGGAGGGATGGGTGGACGAGGGCTGGTCCGAGCGCGAGCTCAAGTCCCCCGGCCCGGCCCGGCTGCGCATGGACAAGATGGGCGGCTGGATGCTGCGCAAGAAGGGCCTCCAGGGGGAGTTCGGAGGACTCGCGCTGCGCTACCGCGCCCCCGCGGACTTCGGCGACTTCCTCGAGGTGCGCCTGGAGACGGAGGGCGAGACCATCTTCCCCCGCGTGAAGGTGAACGCGAGCCACGTGGCGCGCCGCGATGGGGATTGGGTCCAGCTCTTCATCCCGCTCGAGCAGCTCAATCCCAAACAGGCCGAGTTCAGCAGCGTCGTGCTGCGCGCCTACAAGAACGTGGGCACGGACTGGGTGGAGATCGACGAGCTGGGCCTCACCGCGCCCGGCGGCATGACGCCCGCCTCGGACACCGCCAGCGCCTCGCGGGAGTTCCAGGCCAGCGCGGCCCCCTCCGGCGCCGTCGTCGAGCCCATGGACCTGGCCTACGACAATGGTCTGCTCCCGGGCTGGGAAGACCGGGGGTGGGCCGAGCACGAGCTGGAGGGCGCCTCGCCCGCGAGGCTGCGCCTGCACAAGCAGGGCGGGTGGATCCTCTCCAAGAGGGAGCTCGGGACCGACTACGGCGGCCTCACGCTGCGCTACCGCGCGCCCAAGAGCTTCGGCGACTTCCTCGAGGTGCGGCTGGACTCCGAGGGCGCGACGCTCTTCCATCGCGTGCGCGTGTCCGACGCGCACGTCGTCGCCCGCGACGGGGATTGGACGCAGGTGTTCATCCCCATGAGCGAACTCAACCCACGCAAGGAGGCCTTCACGCAGCTCGTGCTGCGCGCCTACAAGCCAGTGGGCGAGGACTGGGTGGAGATCAGCCAACTGGGCCTCGCGCGGCTCGCCGACCGCGCCAGCCCGCCGCCGCCCTCCCGGCCTCCTCCCGCCGTCGCCCAGGCGGCAAGCCCTCCCCGCCCGCCTCCTGCCCATCCCGCGCCCCCGCCCGCTCCCGCGCCCACTCCCGCCAGTACGGGGGAGGCACCCGCTCGGGCTTCGGCAACGCCAAGGGCTCGCGCGTGGTGGTGGACTGCACCGCGCCCGGCCATTCCATCAGCCCGCTCATCTACGGCATCGCCTTCAGCAACCTGCGCGAGCTCAAGGACTCCAACCAGTGGGAGCTGGGCGCCACCGCGCGCCGCTGGGGTGGCAACGCCAGCTCCCGCTACAACTGGAAGCTCGGCAACGTCTGGAACACGGCCAACGACTGGTTCTTCCGCAACGTCGTCCTCGGCACCCGCCCCGACTACACCGCCGACAGCTTCCTCCAGGCCAACCTCCAGCACGGGCTCCAGTCCGCCCTCACCGTGCCCCTCATCGGCTGGGTGGCCAAGGACGCCACCTCCACGAGCTTTCCCCGCTCGCTCTTCGGCCCCCAGCAGAAGATGGATCCGGACGTGCCCGAGGCCGGCAATGGGCTCACGTCCTCGGGCGAGGCCCTGTCCCCTCCCGAGCCCACCCAGACGAGCGTCGAGGCCCCGCCCTCCTTCATCCACGAGTGGGTGCGCTCACTGCGCGAGAAGGACAAGAAGCGCGGGCGCAGCGTCCAGATGTACATCCTCGACAACGAGCCGATGCTCTGGAACACCACGCACCGCGACGTGCACCCGGAGCCCGTCACCTATGACGAGCTGCTCGAGCGCACCATCGCCTACGGCACCGCCGTGCGCAAAGCCGACCCCGACGCCGTCATCGCCGGCCCGGCCGAGTGGGGCTGGACGAACTACTTCCACTCGGCGGCGGACCGGCTCCGGGCGGCAACAAGAAGGACATCAAGGCGCACGGCAACCTGCCGCTCCTGCCCTGGTACCTCAAGAAGCTGCGCGAGCACGAGCAGCAGACGGGCACCCGCATCCTCGACGTGGTGGACGTCCACTTCTACCCCCAGGGCAAGGGCATGGGCATGGACGAGCGGGGCGCCACCGATCCCGATACCGCCGCGCGGCGCATCCGCTCGGTGCGCGCGCTGTGGGACCCCTCGTACGAAGACGAGTCGTGGATCGAAGAGCCCGTGGAGCTCATCCCCCGCCTCAAGCGGTGGATCGCCGAGTACTACCCCAAGCGGGGCATCTCCATCGGCGAGTACAACTTCGGCGCCACCACGCACATGAGCGGCGGGCTCGCGCAGGCCGAGGCGCTCGGACGCTTCGCCGAGCAGGGCATCACCTCGGCCTTCATGTTCACCTACCCGCCCCGCAACAGCCCCGCCTTCTGGGCGTTCCGCGCGTTCCGCAACTTCGATGGCCAGGGCGGCCGCTTCCTCGACCACTACGTGCCCTCGCGCTTCGACAAGCCGACGGACGCCCGGACGACGTCGCTGTTCGCCTCGCGCGATGACAGCGGCGAGCACATGGTCTCCGTCGCGCTCAACCTGGACGCGGACGCGGCGCGCACCACCCAGGTGGAGTTCAAGGGGTGCGGCAACGTCGAGAGCGTGCGGGTGTTCGGCTACCGGGGCGGTCCGGCGGGCTTCTCCGAGAACCAGACCTTCCTGACCTCGGGCAACAGCGTGCAGCTGGTGTTGCCGCCCTGGTCCATGTCCGTGCTGGACCTGAAGCTCGCGCGGTAGGCGGCCGCCGCGCGCCCGGCGGGAGAAGGGCCCCTCGCGAGGCCCCTCCCCGGGTGACTCAGGCCGCGGCGGCGCGCTTGGGCGCGGACGACACGGCGGAGGCCGCGAGCGCTTCCACCTGCTCGTCGCTCAGCACCAGCTTGGCCTCGGACTCGCGCCACACGAAGGGGATGCCCGGCTGGCGGTAGAGATGGGGGGATGTCGCGCGCGAGCTGCGCGTGCAGCTCGGGCAGCTTCGACCAGTGCAGGCCGTGCCGCGAGTGGTGCGCGGTGTGGTAGCCCAGGTTGCCCGTCATCAGGTTGTAGCCCCGATGGAGGATGTTGTACGAGGCCAGGTTGTGGTCGTCCGTCTCCAGGCCCACGTGGTGGAAGTAGGTGGCCCACACCGTCACGTAGAGCGACACCGCCATGGGCAGCAGGAAGACGAAGAGCGCGTTGTACCAGTCGTGCCAGAAGAGCACGCCCAGCAGCACCACCTGCAGCGCGGCCATGCCCACGAAGATGCGCAGCGCCTTGCGGTGCTGGGGCTGCTCCAGGCCCACCTGGAAGGCCCGCGGATAGGCCGTGAGCGCCGTCTTGAGCGAGTACTCCACCTCGCCCATCGTCGACCCATCATCGCGCTTCCAGCGCGACTCGTCCTTCGCCTGGTCCAGGTAGTTCTTGTGGTGGCCCACCACGTGGTGCAGGAACCACGCGTGCGAGGTGATTCCCGTCTGGAAGCCAAACACCACCTCCAGGAGGCGGTTGGGCAGCGCGTGACGGAACATCGGCAGGTGCTGGTGGTTGTGGTTCCACGAGCAGATCCACCCCTTCGGGATGATGAGCGCGCCGAACCACAGGATGGGCAACCACCAGTTGCTCGCCAGGAAGTACACCGTCAAATCCAGCGCGAACACGCACAGGAACATCAGGACGGGGATTCGGTCTTCGCGATACCGGAACAGGGTCATGCGTTTTCCGTGAAGGAGCCGTCCGCCCTCCCGCCAGGGGGAGGAGGGAGGGGCGGCGGCGGGAAATGACGCGGAGCATACAGGAAAGGCCCGCGCTCCCGGCATGGGCAAAGCGACAGGTCCTCCCCGGCCTCCCCAGGTGGCCCGGCGGCCAGGGAAGCACCTCGGGAGCCGCTACTTGTCCAACACCATGGTGCGGATGAAGCTCTTGGGGTGGCGCGCGTAGAAGCGCAGGTGCATGGCCACGTCCACCACCCACGGCACCCAGTCCCCGATGTCGATGACGGCGTCCACCGCGCGCTCGCTGTGCCGCGCGTACCACTCGCGCCACTGCCGCACCTCCTGCGAGGACAGCCGGCCCGACAGCCCCTGCGCGCGCAGGAGCAGCTCGAAGATGCCCCGGTGGCAGTAGATGTACTGGCCCGTGCCCTTCCACGCGAGCGCCTCGCGCGCCACCTGCGCCAGCCGCTCCTCGTTGCCACCCGCCGCCTCGTAGACGAACAAGGGCAGCGGCATGCCCCGCGCGACGTCGAAGCCCATCTGGCTGAAGAAGCGCGGGTTGAAGTCGATGAGCAGCTGCCGCCCGCCCACGCGGATGAACTCCACCTCGAACGTGCCGTGATAGCCGAGCTTCTTGCACAGCTGGCGCACCTTCTCCGCCAGCTCCGCGTCCACCGGCACCTCCTCGAAGCACAGGCCGATGCCCAGCTTGCGCGGCCGCTGCAACACCTTGAGCGCCCCGCGCGCCACGAACAGCTCGCCCGTGCGGTCCACGAAGCCGCTCATGCTGAAGATGTTCTGCGCCGCCTCCGTGTAGAAGGCCTGCACCATGGGCCGGTTGGCCCGCGGGTCATACGCGAGCAGCTTGCGCCCGTACTGGTTGCGCTCGAGGAACTCGCGGTAGCGCGGCAACAACTCGCTCGCGCGCTCCACCTGGGCGCCCTTCACGTGGCTCTCGAAGAGAATTTGTGTCTGCGGCTTGAGCAGCACCGGGAAGCGCGCCTGGGCCGCCACGCGCTCCACCGCGGCCTCGTTCTCCGGGAACCGGTGTCCGGCACGTCCAGCCCCACGCCCTCGCACAGGTCGTGCAGCCGCTGCTTGTTGAGCAGCCCATAGATGGCGCTCACGTCCGGCTGGTACATCTGGAAATGGCGCGAGAGCTCCTCGCGGTGCAGGGCGAACAGCCACGCCATGTCGTCGCTCGTGGGGTAGAGCACGTGGCCGGGCTCGCGCTCGCCGAAGCGCACCAACCACTCCATGAAGGCGTCCGAGTCCCCACGCTCGGGCAGCTCACCCGCCGCGTCACGTAGCGGCTCCAGCGCGCGGGCGCGAGCAGCTTGGATTCGGCCATGGTGATGGGGATGCCGAGCCGGCCCAGGCTGCGCACCGCCGCCAGCGTGCCGTAGTAGTCGGCCATGGTCAGCAGGATGGGTGGCCGAGCGGGTGTCGTCATGATGGAGCTCCTCGTCGAGGGACCCATGTCCCCCCGGCGGGGAACCTACCCCAACTCGCCTACCCCGGGCTCACCGGAGCACTCACCCCGGACGGAACCACCGGGAAGCGGGCCGCCGGGCAGGGGACCGCCTCGCCGTCTGGCTCATCACTTGCGCAGCGATGACAGACGAACCTCGGCCACGTGGGTGAAATAGACGGGAATGCCCACCACGTAACGGCGGAACAACCGCCGGGGTTCCACTGCCAGACGGAAGAGCCACTCCATGCCCGTCTGACGCATCACGAGCGGCGCGCGCGGCACCTTGCCCCCGATGTAGTCCAGCACCGCGCCTCCGTTGACGATGAGCACCGGGTGCGACAGGGCCTCGCGCAGCTTCACGGAGATCTCCTCCTGCTTGGGCATGCCCATGGCCATGAGGATGAGGTCCGGCTTGGACTCGGCCGCCAGCCGCAAGTAGGTCTCCGGCGGATCAAACCCCTCGTGGCAGGCCACCACCTTCAGGCCCCACTCCTCCAGCGTGCGCCGCGCGTTGTCCAACCACGGCGAGCGCGTCCCGAAGAGCGCCACGCTCCGCCCCGCGTACGCCCGGGCGATGCGGGGGATGAAGTCCGTGCCATTCATGTTCAGCCCATAGCGCCGGTGGAAGGCACGCAGGCCCAGCTTCACCCCGATGCCATCGCGCAGCAGCACGTCCGAGCGCAGCAGCCCCTCCAACATGCCCGGCTGCTCCCACCCCAGGTTCACCGCGTGCGCGTTGACGAAGGAGAGGATGAGGGGACGCTCGACGCGCTTGAGCTCCTCGAGCAACGCCTCCTCCGCCGCCTCGTCCTCGATGATGCGCAGCCGGTCCATCAACGCCATGAAGTCCCGCGCCCGCGCGGCCCGACGACCGTCCTGTCTCGCCATGCTTCCTCCTCAGGGGCGAGGAGGATAGTGGACTCGGGGAGGACTTCAATCCACCTCCAGTCCCGGCTCGCCCTCCTCCAACGCCTCCAGCACCAGGTCGGCCGCCTTGCCCAACGAATAGCCCGGCGCCAGCTCCCGCGCCGCCACCAGCACCGGGTGCAGCCGCTCGGCCAGCTCGCGCGCCCCCAGCGTGTCGCCCCGCATCAGCTCCTCGCCCACCCCCAGCACCAGGTCCAACAGCAGCAGCCGGCGACGATCCACCCAGCCCTGCGACAGCTGCGGACTCTTCTCCTCGGGCCAGGCGGATTGGGCTCGCGCACGCACCTCGTGGATCGCCTCCAGCACCTGCTCGCGCCGCTCCGGCAACATCCGGCCCCGGCGCGAGCCCCGCTGATTCTCGTTCTCGGGATGATCGCTCATGGGTTGGGAGTCGCGGGGGCCTCGGGACGGGGCAGCACGCCGGGGACCTCGGCCAGCACGTAGCTCACCCACGCGAGCGCCGCCGTGCTGTGCGCGAGCTCCTTCGGGTCCACCTTGTCCAGCGTGTCCGCCTCCGAGTGGTGCACGTCGAAGTAGCGGCTGGCGTCCACGCGCACGCCCACGAAGGGCACCCGCGCCGGCAACAGGGAGAGAGGTCCGCGCCGCCCGCCTCGCCCGGCAGGAGCACGCCCGCGCCCAGCGCCTCGAGCGGACGCAGCCAGGGCTTCACCAGCGCGTCCCCACCGGGGCCCGCGCGCAGCACCACGCCCAGGGGCTTGCCTCCCCCCGAGTCCATCTCCAGCGCGGCCACGTGCTCGCCCAGCTCCGCCGCGTGCGCCTCGGCGTAGGCCCGGCCTCCACGCAGCCCGTTCTCCTCGTTCATGAAGAGCACCACGCGCACCGTGCGCCGGGGCGCGGGCTTGAGCCGGGCGAGCAGCCGCGCCGTCTCCATCACCATCGTCACGCCGGCCCCGTCATCGTGCGCGCCCGTGCCCACGTCCCACGAGTCCAGGTGCGCGCCGAGCAGCACCACCTCGCGAGGCTTCTCGCGGCCCGTCACCTCGGCCACCACGTTGAAGGAGTCCGCGTCCGGCAGCGTCTGGCACGTGAGCTTCAGCTCCACCTTCACCGGGCCCGAGGCCAACAGGCGGTGCAACAGCTCCCCGTCCTCCACCGACACCGCCGCGGCGGGAATGGCCGGCACGCCCTCGTCGTAGCGCAGGGCGCCCGTGTGCGGCGTGCGCAGCGACGCGGTGGCCAGCGAGCGGATGAGCATGCCCACCGCCCCCGCCTTGGCCGCCACCGACGCGCCCCGGGTGCGCAGCGCGGCGGCCGGGCCATAGTCCTTCGTCTCCGCCATGGAGTGGTTGAAGAAGACCACCTTTCCCTTCACCTTGTCGCCGAGCACGGCCACCTCCTCGAGCGAGCGCACCTCGACGACCTCGGCGGAGAGGCCCTCGGGGAGTGGCCACGCTGCCGCCGAGCGCCAGCACGGAGAGCTTCTGCTCGCGCCGGGTGTCCGAGGCGAGCACGCGCGCGGAGCCCTCGCCGCGCACCCAGTGGGGAACCTTCACGGGCTCGAGCCACACCTTCACCCCGTCCGCCTCGAAGCCGCGCCTGGCCCAACGCACCGCGGCGTCCGCGCCCTCCGAGCCGGACAGCCGCTGGCCGATGCCGTCGGTGAGTTCGGCGAGGCGGGCGTAGGCATGGCCGTCGGTGAGCGCCGCGCCGATGAGCTGCTCGGCCACCTGGGAGGAGGGGCCCGAGGGCGCGGCGGCCGCCTTGGCCGGGGCCTTGGGCGGCGCGGAGAGCAGACAGAGCAGGGCGGCGGAGAGCGGCAGGGCGGCGGGCACGGCGAGACTCCAACGGCAAGAGGACGGCTCGCACTCGTCCTCGGCGCGGCGGCTCGCAAGCCCCGCTTCGCCACGCCGGATGCCTCAGAACGCCGCGAACAGGTCGACGACGGACTGGGCCAATAACTCCCGCTGCTCGGGCTCCAGGGTGTCTGCGTAGGACAGGACATCCTGAACCCCAGGCGACGAGCGGTCATAGAAGAGCGCCAGGAGATTGCGGCGGATTTCCCCACCCTCGGGTGTCGCCTGATTCAAAGCATCCAGGACGGCATCGGCCCCCACCAGCTTGACGTAGGCGAAGATGTCGAAACTGTCCTTGTTCCCCTCGGGACGCAGTTGCAGCTTGGCCCGAGTCTTCATAGCGAGGAACCCCACCGCGTCCGGAATCGAGATCCTCAAAGGTGTGCCCTGGATGTTCAACGCGATGGGTCGAGCCCGTCGCAGGACCAGCCGCGCGTCCGGAAGGGGTGTCATGGCGGTGGGCAGATCGTCCGGTTCGACTTCTTCGGGAGCGAAGAGATCGAGCTGTACCCACGAACCGCGCAGGTTCTTGGACCAGCGGAACTGACGAGCGCGTTCATAGCCCCGTTCCTTCAGGACCTCCGGCAACCGGCCCGCCATGAACTCGGTGCCATCCAGATCGAAGAGCAGATCGGGCTCGAAGGTGAATCCTCGGGTGACCTCTTCTCCTGTCTCCGTCTCGACGGCGATGACGCCAGAACCGCCTCGCCGTCTCGACTCCAGGGCGAGCACCTGCCCTCCAATCAGCACGACCGAGGAGGCGAGATCTCCCAACTCTCCGAGTTCCCGGAGGACCGCCTCGAACTGCTCCACTTCATCCATCACGCGGGGCTCTCCGGTAGAAGCGGCAGCGCCGCGAGGTAGCGCTCCTGCAAGACCTCCGCCTGTTCCTTCCCTCGTCCCGAGCTGAAGTGGAAGTCGACGATGAGCTGAGGCAGTGCCACTCCGGGACCGTGCGACAGCTCGCGAGGCATGAAGTAGACGCCTCCCGCCTGGGTATCGGCCGCGACGTCCGGGCGCATCACCCAGAAGTTGTGTGGAGTCATGCGGCGCAGGCCGAACGCCTGGATGAGGGAGTCCACCGGACCGGACGAATAGACGCCATGAGGCAATCCCGAGGCAAAGCGCTCCTCGGGCCGCAGTGCGCTGGCCAGCGTGAAGACCGACCTGACGCCCAGGGAAGTCAGCGCGGAATGTGCCCGCTGGAGCGAGTCGACGGTCGTGGAGGGCGCGTTGAAGGCGTCGACCACTGCCGCGGTCCGCTTGCCACTGTCGAGCCAGGCACGGATCAGACCCGCGGGATCCCGCATCCGGAAGCCAGACTTCCTGGAGGCACGCTCCAGATAGCCTTCCCGTTCCAGGCGGGTCAGGACTCCTTGCGCGTAGCCGTAACCCGTCTGGGTCAGCTCCTCCAATTGACGAATGCTCCAGGTCCGCCCCGGCTCACTCAAGAGGACGCGAACCAGGCGGCTCCCCTTGCCGTGGAACACCGGAGCCCGCGGAGTCCGTTGGAAGCGTCCCCGTCCCTGGATACGGATGAAGGCGCTCCCGGAATTCAGCACGAGCGTGCCGCGCAGATCCACGAGCGCGACGTCCTCACGCTCACAGACCTCGATGAGACCCGAACTGGCCACATCGGTGGCGATCATCGGCACGCGGGGCGGTGGCAACCCCCGCCCTGCGGATCCCCGTCTCCGCAGTTCCTCATCGAGTCCTCGGAGGCGCTCGCGCAGGCGCGGAACATCCACTGGAAACAGGGGCGCTCGATACGCCATCAGGACGGGAACCCCACCCTGCGGAAGCCTCACCTGCACGAGGTCATAGACCGCCTGGCCGCCCGGTCCCCGCTGCGGCACCACGAGCGAGTCCTGACGGAGCAACTCCACCCCGCGAGGCAGCGGAAGCGGGTCCTTCCAAAAGGATTCCTGGAAGCTCACGGTGGGGAGCCCTCGCTCAATTCTGTCGATTTATAGCGTTCGACGTCGCTGAAGACCACTTCTCCAGGGAATCAGGTCATTTATCGACAGAATTGAGCGTTCCACCTCCAGGGGAATCCGCCCCGGCTCTCCGTCCTTCGACAGGAGGAGAGGCCGGGGGCGATACTCCACCCACCGTCCGAGGAGGAACGAGGAATGAACCGCTTTCAAGGGGCCGTGCTGCTCGCGGCGCTCGTCCTGGTGAGTTGCGAGCCGTTCGAGGCATGGGATGACTACGGCGCGACGGACCCGAAGCTGCAATTCATCGGGCGCATGCAGCTCGCCGCCGATGACATCGGCCCCCGGTATGCCTACCCCGGCACGGCCGTGCGCTTGCGCTGCTATTGCACCGGCGTGGACGTGGCCTTCAAGGACGAGGGCTCGGGCGACGACAAGCACACCAACTTCGTCAATGTCCTCGTCGATGGCAAGCAGGCCGCCGTGCTCAAGCTCCCGCACACAGACGATGGCGAGTTGCTCAAGGGCGTCCGCGGCCTGGCACGGGGCGAGCACACCATCGAGTTCGTCAAGCGCACCGGGCCCTACGCGGGCACCATCCAATTCCTGGGCATCAGCGTGCAGGGCACCCTGCTGGATCCCCCTCCTTCCCCGAGCGGCGCATCGAGGTCATCGGCGAGACCGTCTCCTGTGGCTCCGGCAACGAGCTGAGCATCGCCGCTCCGACCTACACCGGCTACGGCTCCAAGAACGAGGACAACTCCAAGGCCTATGGAGCGCTCCTCGGCCGCCGGTTCGATGCCCAGGTCGTCACCACGTGCATGTCCGACCGGGGCGTGTACCGCAACCTCGACGGCTCCACCAAGGACACCCTCCCCAAGCGCTACAAGCGCATCTTTCCCGACGACGACAGCGAGGAGACCGTCTGGGACACCCGCGCCTACATCCCCGACGTCATCATCCTCAACCTGGGCGTCAGCGACTTCTCCGTGCGCGATGCGAGCAATACACCAAGCGCCCCGGACCCCGAGCTCTTCAAGGCGGCCTACGCGAACTTCATCCGCGAGCTGCGCGGGTACTACCCCTTGGCGAAGATCATCTGCGCCGTCGGTCCGACGATGAGTAACTACTACCCCAAGGACCGCAACCACTGGACGCTCATCCAGCAGTACGTGGAGGACATGGTCCAGACGCTCGAAGACTCCAACGTCTTCTTCATCGCCCATTCGCCCTCGAGCGGCCCCTATGGCGAGGACTGGCACCCCACCGCCAAGGAACACCAGCGCCTGGCCGAGGAGCTGGGCACCTTCATCCAGACCCAGACCGGACTCGGGTGGTGACGCGCCGGGAAGCGGCCCGGCGCGCCCACCGGGCTCAGTCCTGGTGGGTGCCCCAGGACGAGGACGGACCCCAGGCGCCCTCCCCCTCGCGCTGGAAGAAGAGGGGCTCGCGCTTGCGCGGGGCGCCCACCTCGTCGAGCGTCTTCGCGTCATAGAGCCGTCCGCCCACCATGGTGTAGCGGATGGACGTGCTCTGGCGCAGATCCTCCAGGGGATTGGCATCCAGCACCACCAGGTCCGCGAGCTTGCCGGGCTCCAGCGAGCCGATGTCCTTGTCCAGCCCGAGGTAGCGCGCGCCCGAGAGCGTCGCCGCGCGGAGCACCTGCAGGGGCTTCATGCCGCCCTGGGCGAACATCCACATCTCCCAGTGCGCGCCCAGGCCCTCGCGCTGGCCGTGCGCGCCGAGCTGCACGCTCACGCCCCGGTCATTGAGCGTCCTGGCCACCTCGGCCGTGTGGACGTGGCCGTACTCCTCGTCGGGCGCGTCCACCCGCCGCCGGCTGCGCGCGTCCACCATGCGCCGGGGCACGAACGCGAGCAGCCGCTCGTCCTCCCAGACCTTCGTCTTCGCGTACCAGTAGTTCTCCCCCATGATGCCGCCGTAGGCCACGATGAGCGTGGGGGTGTAGCCCACCTGCGTGCCCGACCAGAGCTGGCGCACGTCCTCGTAGGCCTGGGCCACCGGCAGCGAGTGCTCGATGCCCGTGTGTCCATCCACCACCATGCTCATGTTGTGATGGAAGAGCGAGCCGCCCTCGGGCACCACCATCATCCCGAGCTCGCGCGCCGCCTGGAGCACCTTCTGCCGTTGGTCGCGCCGCGGCTGGTTGTAGCTCTTCACGCTGAAGGCTCCCACCGCCTTCATGCGCCGCAGGTGACTGCGCGCGTCCTCCAGCGTGTCGATGGGCGCGCGGAACGCTCCCGAGGCACCGTAGAGGATGGTGCCCGTGGAGAACACGTGCGGCCCCACCATGCCGCCCGAGCGCACCAGCTCGCTCGTGGCGAAGATGGCGCCCGTGTCGTTGGACGGATCGTGGATCGTCGTCACCCCGAAGGCGAGCGAGGACAACAGCTTCCAGTTCTGCTCCGGCAGGATGCCGTCGTCCTCCATGGCGCCGTGCCAGTGCACGTCCACCAGGCCCGGGATGATCGTCTTGCCCTTCACGTCCACCACCCGGGCGCCCGCGGGCACCGTCACCGGCTCCGGGGCCCCACCGCCACCAGCCGGTTGCCCTTCACCACCACCACGCCGTCCTCGATGACCTCGTCCCCCTTGAGGGTGATGACGCGGGCCCCCACCAGCGCCACCGTGCCCTGGGGTGCGTCCGTCTTCGCCTGGAAGGCGATGTCGAGCCCCTTGTCCGCGGGCTCCGGCAACGTCTGCGGCGCGCCCGCCAGGAAGCGGAAGCTGTCCTTGAGCTCGCGCGTGTACAGCTCGGGCCCGAGCGCCCAGTGCAACCGCTTGCCGTCTCCGGACCAGTGCAGCCACTCGCCCGCGTCGCGCGATACCTTGCTCACCGGCAGCGCCTTCGTCTCGGGGCTCGCCACCGCCGCCTTCGGCCCACGCGGCAGCGGCATGATGAACGCGTTGAAGTTCTCCCGGAAGGCCACCCACTTCTCGTCCGGGGACACGCGGTACTCCGTCGCCTCGTCGCTCGTCAGGTGCGTGCGCGGCTCGGTGCCATCCAGGCGGATGCTCTTGAGCGCGCGATCATCGTCCTTCTCGCGCTGCGACACCTCCAGGAAGAACACCCGCTCCGAGCCCGCCCCGAAGTGCGGCTGCTCGCCGTCCTCCACCAGCCGGCGTGGCGTGCCCCCGGCCAGCGGCTTCACGAACAAGCCCCGCTCCCGGCTGTACAGGCCGCTGCGCAGATAGCCTCCGCCCAGCGCGCGATAGACGAGCGTCTTGCCATCCGGCGACAGCGCGGGCTCCGCGTAGTGCCCCGGTCCCGAGGACACCACCCGCCCCTCGCCGCCCGTCACCGGCACCACCCGGATGGAGCCGAACTTCTCGTCGTCCCACGTCGTGTAGACGATGCTTCGGCCGTCGCGGGAGAACGACGGGTAGAGCTCCGCGTGCTCCGTCTGCTTCGTGAGCCGCCGGGGCGTGCCGTTGGGCAAGTCCCTCACGTACAGGTGGCCCAGCGCCTGGTACACCACCTTGTCGCCCTTGGGCGACACCTGCACCCAGCGCAGCATCTTCACCGGGAAGGTGTCGGGCGCCACCTGCTGGGGAAAGCGCAGCGCCTCGTAGACGGTGCGCGTGCCCTTCACGTGGAAGGCAATGGGCGTCACCTTCTTCGTCGCCACGTCGATGCGCCGCAGCCCGCCTCCCGCCCAGAACACCAGCGAGCGGTTGTCGGGCGTCCACGCCATCGCCGGGTAGACGCCGTGAATGGCCCACGTCTCCTGCATGTCCCGGTCGAGCCCGTCGAACAGGGGGCGCTCGGCGCCGCTCGCCACGTCCGCCACGTACAACGTGCTCTTGCCCCGCACCCGGCGGATGAAGGCCAATGACTTTCCATCCGGCGACGGCGTGGGCCGGATGGAGCCTCCCGGCCCCGACACGAAGCGCTCCGTCTCGCGCGTGTCCAGGTTCAGCCGTTGGATGACATAGATTTCGCCGCTCGGGTCCTTGTTGTACTCGAACACCGGGCCCGGGGTGATGTCCTGGCTGTAATAGATATACTTGCCGTCCGGGGAGAACGCGGGCTCGCCCACGTCCTTCTGATCATTCGGACGCTCGGTGAGCTGCACGCCCTCGCCCCCCGAGCGGTGGTACATCCAGATCTCTCCCGCGCCCAACGAGCGCCGCGCGGTGTAGTGCTTGCGCGCGATGAGGAACTGGCCGTCCGGCGACCACGCGGGGCTGTTGAGCAGGCGGAACGACTCCTGCGTCACCGCCGTGGGCTCGCTCCCGTCGCGCTTCATCACCACGAGGTTGTCTCCACCGCCCCGATCACTCGTGAAGGCGATGAACTGCCCGTCCGGGCTGTAGCGCGGCTGCATGTCCCAGGCGGAGCCACTCGTGAGCGCACGGGCCTCGCCCCCCGCGATGGGCAGCGCGTAGATGTCCCCCAGCAGATCGAAGACGAGCTCGTCTCCCTTCGGGCTCACGTCCACGCTCATCCACGTGCCCTCGGTGACGTCGAGCTGCACCTCGTGCGCGGGGAAGCCCGGGGCGTTCACGTCCCAGCGGGGCACGTCGGGCTTGCCCGGTAACGGCAGGGGAAGGGGGACGGGGACGGGGGCCGGCGCTTGCGCGCGGGCGGACAACGGCAACGCGCTCGTGAGCAGCAGCGCGAGGCAGGACAGACGGGTTCGAATCACCACGGCTCCTCTAGAAGGGTCTGGCGCGGAAGAAGGGGGCGCAGACTAGATCGCGCGCTCAACAGCGGCCGCACAACCTCACTCCCGACGCACCGCGCCCGCCCGGCACTCAGTTGCCCTTCGGGTTGCCATCTCGCTCCCTAAAGTGTTTGGCGAGCGGGCCCGTCGACCTCCCATTAAAAGTAGGGTGTGCTGGGGGGCCGTCACCGGGAGTCCATCCGCTGGCCACACGCGGGGGACACATCCTGGGTTCTGAATGTGCCGCGCTGTAGAACGTTCCTTCCTCCCAGGAGTTCCGTTTCCCGGGCATTTATCTTCCACATTTCCGTAAAAATCTAATGTAGCCGTCCTCATGGGGACACCTTCCGTTCCAAGGGAGAGCCGCGTGGAGCGCCTCGAACCGTCACAGCCAGAAGAGCAGGGGGCCCGATCCGGAGCCGAGAGCCCCGAGCGCCTGGATGACGTCAAAGGTCATCTCGACAACGCGCTGGACGTGCTGGAACAGGAGCTGGAGCGCGCCCAGAGCGCGATGCGACTGGGAGAGGAAGAGCCCACACGCGTGGTTGGCCCGCCGGAGCCCCTGGCCCTGGTGCGCACCGAGCCCGAGCCGCTCACCCGGGGCACCAGCGTGGGACGCTACCGGTGCTGGAGCGCCTGGGCGCGGGCGGCATGGGCGAGGTGTACGCGGCGTTCGATCCGCAGCTCAACCGGCGCGTGGCGCTCAAGTTGCTCCTGCCCGGCGGCGGGGGACAGAGCCCCGGCCGGCCCGGCTGCGGCTGATGCGCGAGGCGCAGTCCATGGCGCGCCTGTCCCACCCGCACGTGCTGCCCGTCTACGACATCGGCGAGCACGGAGATCGCGTCTTCATCGCCCTGGAGCACGTGGAGGGCAGCACGCTGCGGCAGTGGCTCCAGGAAGCCGGGCGGCCCTGGCGCGAGGTGCTGGGGGTGCTCGCCCAGGCCGGCGAGGGGCTCGCCGCCGCCCATGCCGCGGGGCTCGTCCACCGCGACTTCAAGCCAGACAACGTGCTGGTGGGCCGCGACGGACGCGTGCTCGTCTATGACTTCGGGCTCGCGTGCGAGCAGGGCACGGGCTCCCCCGCGCCCCCGTGCCGGTGGACCTCGGCGCGCTCCTGGGCACCGAGCCCCCCGTGCCCGACACGGACGCCTTCGCCAGTCTGAACACCCGCGAGCCCCTGGAGACGCCCGTCACGCGCGCCGGCCTCATCATGGGCACCCCGGGCTACATGGCCCCCGAGCAGTACCGCCACGAGCCCCTCACCGGCCACGCGGACCAGTTCAGCTTCTGCGCCACGCTCCACTACGCCCTGTACGGGGAGCACGCCTTCGAGGGCAGCGGCGCCGCCGCGCTCGCGCGCGCCACGCTGGAGGGCCGCCTGCGGCCCGTGCCCCGGGACTCGGACGTGCCGGGCTGGGTGCGGCAGGTGATTCTGCGGGGGTTGAGCCCGCGGCCCGTGGATCGCTACACCTCCATGGAGGAGCTGCTCGAGGTGCTCCAGGGCGAGCCGCGCGCGCGGCGCTGGCGCCGGTGCTCGCCGCCGTGGCCATGGTCTTCCTCGGCGCGGTGGTGGCCGGAGCCGTGGGCCAGTGGCACCAGGAGCAGAGCATCTGCCAGGACGTCACCAGCCGGATGAACGACGTGTGGGACGCGCCGCGCCAGGAGGCCGTGCGCCGGGCCCTGCTCGCCACCGGCCAGCCCTACGCCGCCGACGCGTGGACCGGCGTGAAGGGCGCGCTGGACACCTATGCCTCGGCCTGGGTGGAGCAGCAGCGCCGCGCATGTGAGGCCACGCGCCTGCGCGGCGAGACGTCCGAGGAGCGCTTCGCCGTGCACACCGCCTGCCTCGAGCGCCGGCGCTCCGAGCTCAGGGCCCTCACCGGGCTGCTCGCCGAGGCGGACAGCGCCGTGGTGGAGCACGCCGTGGAGGCCGTGCGCGGCCTGTCCGAGTTCGGCCCCTGCGAGTCGATGGACGGCGTCCCCGCGCCGCTCCCCGGGACCCGGGCAAGGCGGCCCACCTGGAGGAGAGCTATGCCCAGCTCGCGCGCGCCCGCGCGCTGCGCCTCTCCGGGCAGTACACCGCCGGGCTCTCCGCGGCCATCATCCTCGCCGGCGAGGCCCGCGTCCAGGGGGACGCGCCCTTGAAGGCCGAGGCCCTGCTGGAGCTGGGACGGCAGCAGCTCATCGCGGGAGAGGCCCAGGCCGAGCGCTCCCTGCGCGAGGCGGCGTGGACGGCGGACGAGGTGGGCCTGGACGAGGTGCGCGCCGAGGCCCTGGTGACCCTCACCCGGCTCGCTGCCTACGACGTCGCGCGCGCCCGGGATGGGCATGACTTCTACCAACAGGCGCGCGCCCTGCTCGTGCGCACCCGGCGCCAGGGCCGGCTGCTCGCGGAGCTCGAGAGCGCCCACGGGCTCGTGTACGCCGCCCAGGGGGATCCGCTCGCCGCCGAGGCCTCCCAACTCCAGGCCCTCGCCGAGTTGGAGAAGGTCTCCGCCGTGGAGAGCCCCGAGGGCGCCGTCGTGCTGCGCCGGCTGGGGCTCGCGCTCTCGGCCCAGGGGCGCCACGCGGAGGCGCTGACGGAGAACCTGCGCGCGCACGCGGCCTTCCTCCAGACGCTCGGCGCGGAGCACCCGCGCGTGGGCAGCGCCCTGGTGAGCATCGGGGGCTCCTTGAGCGCCCTGGGCCGCCCCACCGAGGCGCTCACCGCGCTGAGGCAGGGCGTGGACATCGTGGCGCGCACCCTGCCCCCCCCAACACCCCTTCCAGGCGACGGCGCTGGACGCGCTGGGCGCGGCCCTGTGGCAGGACGGACAGGGCGAGGAGGCGCGGCGGGTACTGCGCCGGGCGGTGGAGGCTCGGAGCGCGCGCGGGGCCCCGAGCACCCCGACACCGCCCAGCCCTGCACCACCCTGGGACGGGTGCTCGTGGACCAGGGACGCCCCGGCGAGGCCCTGACGCTCTTCAGCCGTGCCCTGCGCCTGCGCGAGCGCGCCCTGGGTCCCCAGCACCCGGATCTGGCCGCGCCCCTCACCGGCCAGGGCGAGGCGTTGCTGAAGCTGGGCCGTGCCCCCGAGGCCCTCGTGCCCCTCGAGCGCGCCCTCGTGCTGCGCTCCACCCACACCGTGCCTCCCGAGGCCCTCGCCGAGACCCGCTTCGCCCTCGCCCGCGCCCTGTGGGACACCCACACGGACTCGGCCCGCGCCATCCTGCTGGCCCGCGAGGCCGAGCACACGCTGGAGCGCTCGGGCACCGAGGCCCTGCGCGCCCAGGTCCAGGCGTGGCTGGCCGAGCGCTCCTCCGACGGGTAGAGGAAGGGCATGACCCAGGAGCGCAACGGACGCGAGGCGTGGCCCCCGGAGCTCACCGAGCTCTTGCGCAAGGTGGACCGGTTGCGGCGCGGCGGCCGGTACGAGGAAGCGCTCGCGCGCATGCGCGCGCTCACCGAGAGCTACCCGCGGCAGGTGCGCGTCCTCTTGGAGATGGGGATGACGCTCGCCATCTGGGAGGCCAGCCCGCCGAGGCCCTGCCCTGGTACGAGCGCGCGCTGGAGCTGGCCCCGGGACATGCCTCGGGGCACCTGCACCGCGCGCTCGCCCTGGCGCGGCTCGGCCGCCACGCCGAGGCCGTGGCCGACTTCGACGCGCTGGCGGCCGGAGAGTTCCGCAAGGCGCTCGTGCTGTACATGCGGCGCGCCGAGTCCCTCGAGGTGCTCGGCCGGGACGAGGACGCCGAGCGCGACTGGACGCGCGCGCTCGACGAGGACGCGGGCAATCCGTGGCTCTTGCACCGGCGCGCGCTCGCGCGGGCCCGGCTGGGGCGCACGCGCGAGGCCGTGGAGGACCTCACCCGCGCGCTCGCCGCCGCCGAGGGAGAGCCGGTGGACGCGGAGCTCTTGCGCGACCGGGGGAGCTGCGCGCGCGCCTGGGGGACGTGGAGGGGGCGCGGGCGGACTTCGAGGCGGGACGGGCCGCGCTGCGCGAGGGGGACCCCGCCGAGCTGGTGGAAGCACTGCGCCGCGGGCTCGGGGAGATGGCCTGACGCGCTTCAGGGCGCGGGTACCCACGCACCCGGGCATTCACTGCTCATGGCTCCGCGGCGGAGGGCTCCTCGTCTACCGCCAGAACCGCGACCGCTCCCATCCGCTTCTTCATGTCCATGAGTGTGTGCTCCTCGATGCGCCGCAGCCTGAAAGAATGACGGTGTCGCAAGGAGACGTTTCCCCCTTCCTTACAGGGTCCAGGAAGGCGGCTTGAACGGGGAGAAGATAATATTCAGGTGTTCGCAAGGATGAGAGCCCGTCTGATGCCCGACAGCGGACAAACCCGGAGTGCATGATCGGACGAAGAGCGGCTTCGACCCATGGGGAGGGGACAGCGGGCGTCCGGCACAGCCCGTGCTTGCTTGGGGTGAGTCGTTCGCGGCGGATGCCGAAGGGGATGGGACGGTGGGTGTGAGGGAATTGAAGGAAGAGGCGTTGGACCTGTATGCCCAGCGGCGGTTCACCGAGTGCGTGCAGACCTATGAGCGGCTGCTGGAGCTCAACCCGAGGGATCCTTCTCTATATATGGGCCAGGCCGAGGCGTACCGGGGCGCGGGCTCGCGGCGCGAGGCCCTCAACGCGTTCCGGATGGCGGCCGAGCTGCTGTTGGATCAAGGAGACAAGACCGGGGCACGCGCGGCGCTGAAGGCGGCGTTGGAGTTGAACCCCCGGAACAAGGAGGTGGCGCGAGCGCTGGAGGCGCTGCCGCCCGCGGACGAGGAGACACAGCCCACCCCGGTGACGGCGCCCGAGGCGCTGTTCGAGTATCCCCCGGAGAGGGAGCAGCCGCGCGTGTGGCAGAAGAGCGCGCCTCGGAATGAACCTCAAAAGGCCGTGCCGCCCCAGCCGGAGCTGAGGCGCCTGTCGGACAACGCCCTCGCGGTGCGGGCGGGACCGGGCATGCCCTGGGTCGTGGTGTCCTCGCAAACACCCCTGCTCACCTACGAGGTGGATGACCTCGAGCAGGTGGCGGAGCGGAGCCCTCCGCAAGAGGTGATGCTCCAGCACTGAGGCTGAACCTCGATTCCTGAAGCCAGACATCCCGGCGCGGCTCATGGAGCCGGGACGGCCTGTGTCTTTTCATCGAAGACACAGGCCTGGCGCCCGCTGGTCCGCAGCCGCGCGCACTTCTCGGCCGGCCCACAGGTGCCCCGCGCGTCTGGCTCACAGGCGCGCACGCAACGCGACAGGTGACAGAAGAAGCCTTCCGGGCAGGACGAGCCATCGCTCGTACATGGAAGCTCGCACCGCATCCAGACCGCTCCCGCCCTTTCCTGCACGGTATGCGTCTCGCACACCTGCGCCTCGGGGCAGGGGGATTGCTGGCAATTCGTGCCATGGACCACCGCGCAGACCGAACTCCCCTGATGGAAGCGGATGCAGGCCTGACCCGGAGGGCAGCCGCGCGCTTCGCAGGTGGGAAGACAGGAGGAGCCCTGGGGGCCACCCTCCGCCGGGCAGAAGAAACCCTCGGGGCAACTCCCTGGCTCCTCGGGTTCGCATGGCCGGCCGCACCAATCGGCGCAGAGCAATCCCGGTGCGCAGGCGCTCGCGTACTTTTTCGACAGGGGCTCGCAGCGCTCTCCTTCCCGCCGCTCTCCCTCCAAGACGCATCGGTTCAGGACCTCGCCGCCCCAGGTTTCCACGCTCCTGCAAACGAACCCCGTCTGGCATTGGGAATCAGTCTCGCACTCGCTGTCCGTGCAGTAGAAGCCATGAACGTTCGTGTCGAGAAAGCAGACCAGAGGTGAATCACAGTCAGTGCTCTGCCGGCAACCCTGTCGCCGGGTCGGGCGCTCACTGCGCTGCTCCCACGAAAGCATTGGAACCACGGCCTTTGCCTGCTCCTCTACGTGCTTCGAGAGGGCCCCGAGCCAGTGAATGGAGATGACCGCCATGATGGGCGCTGGCAGCAGCACTGCCACCAGGACTGCGGCTGGAATGCGCCAATTCACCACTCCTCCTCTTCATTCCTCGCCTCAAGCGCCTCCCTGCATTGCCGCTCACAGTCCGCGAGTTTTTCCGGGTGACACACAGCCCGGAGGGTTGCTGGCCCACAATCCGTCAACTTCAGCGGCCTGGCGGACTCCTCCATGTCCTTGAGCACGGACTGATCAATGATGCCTCCGATACGGAAGGTGTGCGGACAGGCGGCACTGGCGAAGAGGACCCACAGCAAGACGAGAATGTGACCACGGTGCATTGCTCCCCCCGGAGTGACAGGCTCAGCCTAGCACACTCGGGAGAACAATCCCGCTCCGCCAGTAAAACAGCGAGGGCCCTGCCTCAGCGCGCGCGCGACTGGAGCAGCAGCACCACCGCGCGCTGGCCGCCCTCGCCGGGCTCGTGCACGAGCCGCAACTCCTCACCCGAGCGCGTGTACACGCCCGCCTCGTCCCCGCGCTTCCACCCGGCCTTGGCGAGTGCCCCGTCGTAGAACGACTGCACCTGCTCGCCCGTGAGCGGCACGTGGAAGGTCAGCGTGCGCGAGCCCTCGCCGTTGATGCGCAACACCCCCTGCGCCCCCGGAGGCAACGGCGCGAAGTCCGTCTCCGTGCCGGGCGCGCGCCAGCGCATGGTTGGCCTCACCCAGGTACAGCGTGGTGGTGCCGTCTGGTTGGGGTTGGAGGATGACCGTGTACGTGATGCGGCGGCGGGGATCGACCGCGGTGAGCATGGCCGCGTTGCTCGCGAGCTGCGGCTGCGCCTTGCCGGGTGGCACGTAGAGCCCCCCGTTTCGGAAGGCATCCGCGAAACGCTGCACCAGCTCGCGCGCGGACTCCTTCACGTGCACCGCGCGCAGCGCCACCGGCACGCCGCCCGCCTCCACGATCTCGTTGGACTCCACCTGCTCCAACACCTGGAGCTTCGGCCACGCGAAGCGCGCGGGCTCCGGCGTCCCCCCGTCCCCCGCCAGGGCCGGCAGCGACAGCGCCACGAGCAACGCCCACGCACGCCCCACGGTCCGCACGGCCCGGCTCAATGCGGCACGCCTCCGAGCCAGCGGTTGTCCCGGTGGACCGTGTAGTTCTGGCCTCCATTCGGAACGCGGAAGGGCGTCACTTCCCAACGCGTCTGGTTGCCCGCGTGCGAGGCGCCAATGTCCTGCTCGTAATCGTCCTCCTCGCCCCGGAAGCTCATGAAGAATTGATCCTCGTTGATGCCCGCGCCGGCCCGGGTCGCGGACGCGAGCGCGCTGCCCGCGCTCCCGCCACCGCCGTTGCGCTGGTAAACGCGCTGCACCCAGTCGTGGTAGTCGAGGTTCTGGCAGTACCGTCTGTTATTGATGTTGAGCGCGCACGAGCGCCCCTCCTCCACCCCGGCCAGGCCCCAGTCATCCAGCAGCACCGAGAATCTCCCGCCGCAGGTGCCGTCCGAGGCCCGCCCCGCGGCGCACACCGTGAAGAGCGCGCTGGCGCGACGCTGGGACACCTTGAAGAACCCCGGCTCCAGGAAGCGGCCGATGCGCGCGCCCCGCAGCGCGGAGGACGCCGTGCACGACATGCCCGGCGATTGAATGGTCATCGCCTGCGCCAGCGCGGTCGAGCCCCCGTTCGCGTCCAAGGGCCGGATGCCCGCGATGAGCGGATCCCTCCGGGCAGCCTCGGCTCACACACCACCCGAGGAGACCGGCGCGCGCGATGGCCAGTTGAACCGTCATCGCGCCGCCCCCCTGACTCGAGCGTCCGTCGAAGTCGCGATAGCGCCGGTTGGCCTCCGCTTCCGCCTGCGCCACCGCGCCCCGCCGCTGGAACTCCCCCTCCCGGGGATCGTGCTGCACGTGGCCGGTGGCCTCCCAGAGCGCGAAGTTGGCCGCCTCCTGCACCTTGAGCGTCAACGCACCCACCTCGGCGAAGTAGATGCCGAACACGAGGATGGTGACGAACACCATCGTTCCCAGCGCCGTTTCCACCAGCGCCTGTCCCCGCCGAGCCGCCGCGCGCTTCGCCATGGCCGTCAGTACCTCGCGCCCTCGGGGCTGCCGCCCCGGAAACCCACGTCGTCCAGCCGGCGCAGCGCGCCCGCGTGCTCGGTGAAACCCGCCTGCCGCAGACTGTTGGCGGGCTTGTCGTCGACGGCGCCCTCGGGGCTCACCAGCGTGGCGCGCCAGAAGGGGTTGAGGAAGTTGGGAGGCTCCCGCCAGCCGCCGCCCTCCGCCGCCGACCGGGGCCGGTGGTAGTAGGCGAGCCCCGCGGACAGGGCCACCTGGTTGCGCTGCACGTCCCCGAGGCCGGCGGTGCTGATGCGTCCCTCGGGGCTGGCGTTGTCGAACTCGACGGTGTCGCCCGCGAAGCGGAAGCGGAAGAACAGGTTCCACGGATCCGGCCGCTTGCGGCGCGAGGGGCTCGCGTAGTCGCGCGACAACACCGTGTAGAGCTTGGGCTGGCCGAAGTCGTTGCGTGCCGCGTTGCCCTGGAGCAGCCCCACGTTGAAGCCCACCGCGTACGGCCAGATGCCGGGGCAGACGATGCAGGCGCCCAGCGTGTGCCGCTCGTCCACGGTGGTGTCGCCCTCCGCTCCCTGGCCGGGCGGGGGCTTGGCGCCGTACACGTGCTGGTCCTGCTTCGACTGCTTCTCGTCGGACATCACCCACGTGTCCGTCGCCTCGATGTCCGGCACGGTGGAGCCGTCCGGGCAGATGATGGGCACCGCCCGCCCATGGTCATGCGCCCACGAGTTGCGCCCGGAGATGGTGCTGTAGGTGGACGAGTCCATCTGGGACGCGGAGCCGTAGCGCTTGAAGGAGGGGTTCTGCGCGGCGCCGCCGGTGCCGAAGCCCGCGCTGCCCGACTCGCGGTTGTGCACCCACGTCCAGCCCAGGCTGCCCATGGTGGCGTTCAGGTTGACGCGGCCCTGGTTGCCACCGGTCGGCAGCACCGCGCCACTGGTGGCCGGCACCGTGCCGTCGCGCACCTGATCCATCAGGTCGTCGTACTCCAGCGAGCCGTTGCCCCCGTTCACTTCCGCCAGGGACTTGCGGTCGCCCTCGGGGAGGGCACGCAGCTCCGGATTGACCTCCCGGGCCATGCGCGCGGCGAGCTTCTGCCCCTGCAGGTGGTTGCCGAGCAGCTTGCCGTACAGCGCCAGCTGCGCCCGGTACATGGCGCCCGCGCGTCCCTGGAGCTGCTGCACCTGGGTGGCCGCGGCCTCGTCGAGGCTGGACCATTCCGCGGTGGGAATCGGGCAGGGGCCGTGCATCATCGCCGCGTACTGCTGGCTGCCGTAGCTGATGAGGGATTGGGTGCCGGCCATCGCCACCATGTGAGCGATCTGCGCGCGGTTCATCACCGCGATGGCGTTGAACGTGCGCGCCACCGACACCGCCTGGCTGTAGGCCGCCGCGTCCGCCGCCATCTGGATTTCCACGCGCTCCTTGGCCCGCATGCCAAAGCCCAGCGTCATCAGCACCATCAGCGTGAGCAGCAGGAGCGTGAGCGCGAACAGGACCATCGCCTGTCCCCGGTCGCGTCTCAGAAGGAGTGCAGACGGCATGCGGCACCTCCCTGGAAGTTGCTGGCCTTCACCGGCGTCATCATCCGCATGGCCGCGTGCACCTGGATGGGGAACAGGTAGTGGCCCTGTGCGCTCCACTTCACCATGCGATCGCCCAGGTCCCCGCCGGGCCAACCCCCGACGGCAGCGTCACGCCACCGTCGTCCCAGCCCTCCGCGTGACTCTGCGCGGGCATCAGCGGATTGGCGGCCGTGTAGCGCTTGAGCTTGAAGTGGGCGAGGAACATGCGGTTCAGCACCCAGTCCGCGAACGGAATGCGCATGTAGTACCAGGCCACCATGCGGATCTCGAGCGTGCGCCGCCGCAGCGCCGCCTCCGAGTCCGTGGGCGCGTCGAACATCAAATCCTCGCCCCCGGACAGCCCGCGCACCCAGCCCACGTCGGGAGACTCGCGGACGATCTCCACCATGGGCCCCTCGGTGAACAGCTTCCCGGACGAGCCGCGCACGCGCAGGTAGTTTTCCCGACGCTCCCGGAAGGCGTCCGCCAGCTGCGCGCCCGACGTGGTGGCCGCCACCGTGGGCAGCATCGTCACCACGGCCGCGTGCGTCATCGCCCTGCAGTTGGCGTGATTGAGGCTGCCCGCGCGCACCGCCCGGTACACCGCCACCTCCGCCAGGATGCGCGCCTGCAACAGCATGAACAGTTGCAGCGTGCCCAGGATGAGGAACACCACCAATGGCAGGCACAAGGCCGCCTCCACCGCGGCCTGACCGGATTCGTGATGCCGTCGCTGAAAGGGGGAAGAAGCCATGGGGGAAAGGCTTCCTCTTAGATTCTTGGCAAATTGGATATCGGTCAAATGGTCGCCGCCCCGCCTGCCCGTGTTCCCTCCAGGCGCGACCATTCACAATCCGACGCTCGGGACTCGTACGCTCAGTGAACAGGGGAAGCAGCCGAGCTCCACGCGCGCGGGGACGCACTGGCTGTCCGGCGGAGCCATGTCCACGCTTGGCGCGGAGTGCTCCCCGTACCACTTCGAAAGGAAGGGCTCATGTCGTCGGATGTTTCCGTGAGAAGCGTGGCGCTCCGAATCGAGGACACGGAGCGCAAGAAGGCCCTGGGCCATCCGGAGCCCACGAAATCCGGCCTAGTGGTGTTCGATCCCTCGGCGCCCGAGGCGGAGGAGACGGACGCCGTCTCCGAGGAGCCCAACGTGGAGCCCGTGGCCCACCCGTGAGCCCGCGCGCCCCGTCACTCGCCCGTGCTGGTGCGGCAGTACGTCTTCACCACCGCGAGCAGCCGGTCCACGTCGATGGGCTTGGGCACGTAGGCGCAGGCGCCCTCGGGCGGCTTGTGGCTCGCCGACGTCACCACCACCGGAATGTCCGCGAGGTGTCCGTCCGCCCGCATCCCCTTCATGAACGCATAGCCGTCCATGACGGGCATCATCACGTCCAACAGGATGAGACAGGGCCGCTTCATGTGCTGCAACTGCTCCAGGGCCTCCTGCCCGTTGGGGGAAGTGACCATCTGGTAGCCTTCCAGCTCCAGCAGCTCGGACACCGTGTCGCGAATGTCCGGATCATCCTCGACCAGCAGGATGCTGGAAGTCGGTGCGCTCATGCAGTACGGCCCTTCATGTCGGGTATTTCCTCCATGACGGAAGATGGAGGCCCGAAGGTGGGTCGGCAAGGGCTCGAGGGCCCTTTCACCGCCCGCTAGATCAGGAAGACTGCTCAGAGCGTCGCCGTGTCCTCGTGCTCGTGCGCGACGGTGTCGGGCAGCGTGGAGAGGAACTCATCCACCTGGGAGGCGCCGCGCTGGGAGGCATCATCCACCCGCACCATGCCCTCACAGTGCTCGCTCTGCCGCTTGCTGTGGCAGTGACGCACCCCGTAGACGTGATGGCAACCGCACGAGTCCACGCGCTTCTTCGCGCACAGCGAAGGGTTGAACACCGGCGCCGCCTTCACTTCGACCGGACCCGCCTGCACCGCCATCGCCACCACCAACGCTCCGAAAAGCCCCATCTCCCTACCCCCTTGATGCTCCACGCCACCACTCGGGAAATAAGTGGGAATTCTCTCGCGCCGGTGCAACTGGGGCTGGCGTACGGTGCCATGGGGTGCACGCGAGCGTGGGACAGGCGCACGGCTGGCCGCTCGCTTTCGTCAGGACCCCTGGACGCTCGCGTCGCTGGCGGGTGTTGAAAAAGGCCCAGGGAGGGAGAACGCCATGAGTTGGACGCAACAGCTGGAGAAGGTCGCGCCGGGGCACTTCGTGCTGCCGAAGACGAAGACGATGCGGGTGGAAGCCCACCTCTTCCTCTCGGACAAGCTCTTGTGGGGCGAGGGCCCCGAGTCGCCCGGACTCGAGGAGGCCGTCTTCAACCAGGTGGTCAACGCCGCCTCCTTCCCGGGCGTCACCCGCGTGGCGGTGACGCCGGACTGCCACGTGGGCTACGGCGTGCCCATCGGCACGGTGGTGGAGACCGAGGGCGTGCTGCTGCCCACCGCGGCCGGCTACGACATCGGCTGCGGCATGGTGCAGTTGCAGACCACCCTCACCGCCAAGGACGTGGCCGACCCCGCCAAACGCCGCCAGTGGATCGACGAGGTCACCGGGCGCATCGCCGTGGGCGTGGGGGCGTCACGGGTGCAGAAGCAGCGCCGCATCGACGCGCGCACCTTCGCCGAGGTCGTGCGGCACGGGGCCCAGGCGCTCGGCCGGCACGCGTCCGCCACCGAGCGCGACTTCCTCCCGGTGGAGGACGACCGCGTGGACATCCCCACCCGGGCCTACGAGAAGCGCGAGCAGCTCGGCAGCCTCGGGGGTGGCAACCACTTCACCGAGATGCAGGTGGATGAGTCCGGGCGCGTGTGGGTGATGCTGCACACGGGCAGCCGCGGCTTCGGCTGGAACATCGCCAAGCACTTCTTCGTGGAGGGCGCGGCGGCGCTGGGGCTCGGCAAGCACAGCGAGGACTTCATCTGGCTGGACGCCGACAGCCGCCTGGGCCGCGAGTACTGGAACCTGCACAACATGGCGGCCAACTTCGCGGTGGCCAACCGGCTGCTCATCGGCGAGGCGGTGTGCGGCGCGCTCGAGGACGTGTTCGGCGGCACGGCGAGCATCTACTACGAGATCTCCCACAACCTCATCCAGAAGGAGTCGGGCCGGTTCGTGGCCCGCAAGGGCGCCACGCGCGCCTTCCCCGGCGGGCACCCCGCCCTCACCGGCACGCCCTGGGCCAAGAGCGGCCACCCCATCCTCATCCCCGGCTCCATGGAGACCGGCAGCGCCATCCTCTTCGCCGAGAAGGGCGCCTCGCAGTCCATCTACTCGGTGAACCACGGCGCGGGGCGGCGGCTGTCGCGCGGCGAGGCGCGGCGGGTGTTGGATCAGGACGAGACGGATCTGCGCATGATGGAGGCCGACATCCTCCTCAACACGCGCACCACGCCATTGGACGAGTCGGGCCCCTGCTACAAGAACCTCGACGACGTGCTCAACACGGTGGAGATGGCGGGCCCGGCCACGGTGGCCCGGCGCCTCAAGCCGGTGGCCTGCATCAAGGGCGCGGACTGACTCGGGAGCTTGCCCCTCCCGCCCGGTTTGGGGGACGCTCGCGGCCCGTCCCGTGCGCCCTCCCCGCTACTTCGTCCCCCACGCCACCAGCCCCGCCGAGCCCCTCGCGCTCGACCTCTCCGCCGTCGTGCACGCCGTGGACGCGTTCCGCCTCGCCGGGCCCTCGGGCGAGCGCGAGTGGCTCGTGTGCACCGACATCACCGGGGACCTCGTCTGCGTGCCCGCCGAGGAGCGCGAGCACCTGCCGGCCAGCACCCGCGCCCAGTTCACCCACCACGAGCTCGTCTCCGGCCGCACCCCCCGGCGCATCCTCGCCCCCTCCCTCTTCCTGATGTCCGTGGAGCTCGTCGAGCACCCCGCGGATGCCCAGGGCGTGAATGATCCCGTCTACCTCTACGGGCGCCTCGCGGGTCCATGGCCCGGCGCCACGCCCCAGCGCGTCCCCGGCCAGCTCACCGTGACGCGGGGGGACCTGCTCGCCGGGCTCGTCCACGGCGCCGCCGACGCCCTGCACTACGCGCATGATCCCGAGAGCCGACTGCCTCCGCGCGCCTGGCACGCGCTGCTGCCCGGCGACCGGCCCGAGCACCTCGCCCAGGGAGAGGGATTGGTGCTCGCCTATCCCGCGGTGCCCCTGGATCTGCAGACGCGCCACGCCGGCAATGGCCCCCTCGTCGCGACGCTCCTGCACGAGGTGCTCGAGGCGCTCCAGCACGCTGCCCGCGCGCACGGGGGCCCCCGGGCCCTCGCGGAGCTGGAGCTGCCGGTGCCCAGCCACATGCTGGCCATCGCGGAGCTGGAGTCGCGCGGCTACGAAGTGAAGGGCGACGTGGCCATCCTCCGCCGCAAGCACCCGGGGCTCGTGAACCGGCTCGCCGAGTGGCTCAACCCCGAGAAGCTCACCGTCCCCCGCGAGGCCGGCACACCCGAGTTCCTCGACCTGGCGCGCCGGGCCCTGGACGTGCTCCCGGGGTGGCCGAGCGAGACGGAGCGCGCGCTGCGCTCCCGGGAGCGCGCCGGTCCGGTCACCGTCCCGAGCCCCACGCCCCTCGCGCCCTCCGCGCCGCGCCCGCCTTCCGCGCCCCTGCCCCCGCGCGCTCCGCCCGCCCCCGCCCGCCCGAGCGACTGGATGCAGGACTTCCTCGACGCGCACGCCCGCCCGGGGGTTCCCAGGCGCGCATCACCCGCTCGCGCGCGGCCGTCACCCCTCCACGGTCCGCGCCGGACACCTCCGCGGAGTGGATGAAGGACTTCGCCCCGGCGCCTTCCGAACCCGCGCCCGCCAAATCCAAACCGGCGCCGAAGCCCAAACCCGCCACCTCCGCGCCAGAGCAGGCATCCAAGCCGGATTGGATGTCTGATTTCGAGGACTGACCCGATTGTGGCCCTCCCCCGCTGGGCGCTAGCGTCCGGGCCTCAAAAGAGGGGACAGATGGGACACGAAAAACCAGTCGAGCCGTTCTCCGATCTCCACTTCGAGGACGGAAGGGTCCACGCGGTGTTGCTGCATGACCCAACGGTGGAAGGCCTGGACATGGCCATCTACATGGACGCCTCGGGCAGCATGAAGGAGGAGTACACGTATACGCGTCCCAGGCGCTCCTTCCTGGAGTGGCTGCAGGACGCGCCGCTCAAGGAGGAGTCCAACCAGGTCGAGCCCCAGGTGCGCTGGATGCTCGAGTACCGGCCACCAAGGATCGCAACGGCTTGCTGCGCGTGGCCTACTGGGCCTGCGGCGCCTCGGGCCGGGATGTCGACGTGCTCGGCGAGTACAAGGGCACGGACGTCAAGACGCACAAGTTCCCCGGTCCCCAGCGGCTCGGCAACCACACGTACCTCGAGCCCGCCCTGCGCGACTACGTGAGCTACCTCAAGGAGCAGGTGAGCCAGGGTGCCCGTCGTGGCTGCGCCGTCATCGTCACCGACGGCCGCCTGAACGACGCGGACGAGGTGAAGAAGTTCTCGGCCAAGGTCGCCAAGGACATCGCCTCCGGCAAGCTGCCCCGGCTCAACTTCGTGCTCGTCGGCGTGGGGGACAACATCGACGAGGAGCAGCTCGAGGACATCGCCCACGAGGAGTTTCCCGGCGTGGGCCACCTGTGGTGCCACCGCATCGCCGAGGAAATCACCCAGGTGGCCGAGCTCGTCGCGGTGCTCGTGGACGAGAACATGACCGTCGCCGCCGGCGGCACCATCTATGGCGACAAGGGCCAGGTGCTCAAGACGTACGAGGGCCGCCTGCCCGCGGTGCTCGAGTTCGACGTCCCCGAGGGCACCAAGAGCTTCACCCTCGAGGTCAACGGCCAGCGCTTCACCCAGCCGCTGCCCGACGAGGACGACCACCACGACGAAGACGAAGACGAGGATCACCACTGATGGCCGGCCACGAAGTCATCATGAAGCCGTTCTCGGACGTGCACCGCCTGGGCAACAAGGTGGTGGCCACGCTGCTGCATGATCCGACGGTGGAGGGGCTCGACGTGGCCCTCTACATGGACGGCTCGGCGAGCATGGAGGACGAGTACGGACCGCGGGGCATCCTCGCCAAGCTCGCGCCGGTGAAGAACCTGGTCGAGCCGCAGATGCGCTGGATGCTCGAGTACCGGCCAACAAGGACCGGGACGGCAAGGTGCGCGTGGCCTACTGGGCCACGGGCGACGGCAGCCAGCTCGAGGAGGTGGGCGAGCTGACCGGCCCGCAGGCCAAGGACTTCCGCTTCCCCGGCCCGCGCGCCTACGGCAAGGCCACGGTGATGCTGCCCGTCTTGCGTGACTTCGTGGCCCACATGAAGCAGCAGGTGCAGGTGGGGGCCCGGCGGGGCCTGGCCGTCATCATCACCGACTCGCAGATCTCCGACGCTCCCAATGTCATGGCCTACGCCACGCAGGTGGCCAAGGAGATCGCCTCGGGCCGCCTGCCGCGGATGAACTTCGTGTTCGTCGGCGTGGGCGAGCAGGTGGACGAGGAGCAGATGGAGGAGATCTCCCACGAGACCTACCCGGGCGTGGGCCACCTGTGGTGCCACCGCATCGCCGACCGGATGGAGGAGATGGCGGAACTCGTCGCGGTGCTGGTGGACGAGACCATGACGGTGGCCGCTGGGGGCACCGTGTATGACGAGCAGGGCAACACCCTGAAGGCCTACGAGGGCCGGCTGCCCGCGGTGCTGGAGTTCGACGTGCCCGCCACGTGCAAGGCCTTCACCCTGGAGGTCGCGGGCCAGCGCTTCACCCAGCCCATCCCCGAGGAGCACGAGGAGGATGAGGACCACCACGAAGAGGAGCGCGCCCCCGAGCCCGAGCCGGTGAGCGCCCCCGCCGCCCGCAAGAAGCACCGCGGCCACGGCCACTAGCAGTCGCGACTTCCAAGGTCATGAGGAGGGTGCTACCATAGCGGTCGGATGGAAGCGTGGTAGCCCCTCTACTATTTATTGAACTGTCAGGTGGACAATGAAATGCTCTTCACCTGTCGACGTCGACACCTCCCTCCATTCATCCTCTGTGAGGTCAGTGCTCGTGCTTCCGTCCCTGGAATAACAGCCCGGGTCACCTTCAAATGGGAGCAGCATCCGTCCTACACCCTCAGCCTTGATAGAGATTATCCGTGCTATGCTTCGAGCAATGCCTCGATCCATCAAAGCACACTGGGTGCTACCCGGACCATCCGTGCTGTACTTCATTGTCTCGTGGCATAACAAGGCAGTCAAGGCTCCCAGTCGTCATGTGTCTCCTTTCTCCGTGACGAGGCAGCTTGACGTATGGCTCAGGTCGCGCAGACAACTCCTCTTGGAGATATACGAATCACTGGGAGGCCTCTCTCCCATGGTGTCTCCTGGTATCGGAAGCACGAAGTATAATGAGCAAATCAAAAAATGCCTTGCCGACGCATTCTCGTCGGGCAGACTCGTCGCGATAGAAGTCCCGGCCGGCGAGCAGAAAGCGAAACAGCGGGAAGCAATCATCAAGCCCAAGGGGGTAGCCTCACAGAGCACGCCCGGCACTGAGGCGACCAGTGCTCCTCCCAATGGTCCTCTCGGTTCTTCTCCCAAGAAAACCTCTCAACAATCGGAATCATCGGCTGACGCCGTGACAATCACGTTCGAGCTTACAAAAGCAGGCAAGACCCCCAAGCTTCGAGCCGGCACTCTCTTGCTCTCATTCCAATTCAATGGAGTGAATGTCATGAGACTCATATTGCCATACGGAGATGCAGCGAAGCTCGTTGGGCTCAAGTGGTCCACTTCGCTCCCGCATGAGCCCCATAGACCTCTGGTGGTTGTCGGGAATTGCGCTTTGGAGGGAGCGTCGAGCATATCGACCGGATCATCCGATAGCAGTCAACTCTCTCTCACCGATACGGTGACTCCTGGCCCTAAAGGAAAGATTCCGGCTCGAACACGCGACGTCTCCAGTGCTGATGTAACGTTGAGGTATTCAGTCGAGAGCATTCCCCTAGACGCCTTCCAGTCTCTTCCTGGATTATCAGTAGCACTCTCTGGTGGTGGGCAACCACTGAAGGACTTCCATCATCAGGTGGTGTTAGTGAAGGACGGGATTCTGACTGTTGTCGCCAGAGCGAAGTCGTCCAGCGCGGAAAAGTTCGAGTTGTCAGCTTCGAGCCTTCTTACAACCTATTATGGGCGCGGCGACGCCAAGGGGTACACCCCCGCCGAGTATGAGGTTCTCACCACGGATGGGCGTCATGAGGTGCATCTGCCATTGAAGACCGAGACCCTCTATCGGCTCGTCAAGGGTCAGAACGCCTACGCCGTCGTCGCGGTCGAGCCCGATCAGGGACCGGTAAAACAACAGGAGGGCGAAGTGCCCTTGATGACCCAACAAGAATTGGACGACTTCCTGGCAGGGCAAGGCATCTTCCAGATAGATGCGTCGGCCCTCCAGGGATGGATGAGCCGCTTGGGAAGCCCCCTGTCAGCGAAAGGGCGATGCCGAAGACATTCTCGACGGAGCTTGGGCCGCGCGACGGTATCCGGTGGCGTGGCACCCTGGGAGAAATCTATGCGCAGAACCGGACGCAAGGCCTGATGCTGCAGGACTTGAACAGAACAGTTCATGACAACTTCCCCATTTTCGATTTCAGACAGCCTGGTGATGGGGGTCTGCTCTCTGTCAAGACGAGCGTCCGGAACCAGAGTCCTCAGAACCGTGCACAGAGGACGAACTTCTTCGGTACCTACCTTAGCGGCTTGAATGACTTGATCGGAGGCAACCCGAACAAGACCCGGTTGGCTGCGAACCAACTCTACCCCAACTTGACGCTGGGCAAGCCCAAGCTCTGTTCGCGTACAAGGGCCACATCGCCGTCAACGCGGACCACGTCGTTCCGCTCCGCGAGTTGTTGCAAGATCCAACCAGCTACCAGACAGCCAACATTTGCCAGCGGATCGCGGACGCGTACTTCCGTATCAATCCGATCGTCATCGAGGGCAGGACCCTGGCCTCCTGGCAGTCGCTGCAGAACGAATTAAACAACCCGGCGAACACACAAGCCATCCGGCAACAGATAACTGACGCGTTAAACCAATTTTACGCTTGGGCTGGAGAGAAGATCAAAAGCAATGGCGTTACGACCGCGCACCTGCGTAACTTGCAATCATTCCGAAATAGCATCACCCAGAACTACCCTGAAATGACCTCTCCGCAGATGGAGGCGTGGATCTTTCCGGAGTTGCTGCTGGCGACCAAGCATGGAGGAGGCATGCCTGGTCACCTCAAGGCGATGGGGAGCACGGGAGTCCGGGGAGGGATTGGCGGCTCGTTGATGGCCGTCGTCATGGAATCGGGATTCATCCTCTATGACCCAAAGGCGCGGGAAGACCCGTTACAGGACCTCTTCAGGACGGGCGTGGCCAGCGGTTTCGCGGGAACGGCTGAAGGGATCGTCAGCTCTGGTTTCAATTCCACTGTGGGTAGCAATATCGCACGCTCAATGGTGAGGCGAGGCTTGCCACCCTCCTTGTCGACGGCGACTGGCCGAGGGCTGGGCGGTTCATTGGGCGGAGGGGTTGCTGCACCGGTCTTCGAGTTGGGCAGTATGGCACTCGACGACCAAGCGCACACTCGTGAGGATTATGTTGCACGCGGCACGAGGGCCTTCGTATCGGGCTCACTCAGTTCGGCAGTTTCGGCAGGTGTAGTGGGGGCCATCTGGGGTTCAGAGGTGCCTATTATCGGCAACGTCGTTGGCTTCATCGTCGGTTTTGGTGGGTACTTGCTGGTGGATTCGCTCTTCGGGGACGATGTAGAGGATGCGGTGCGGGATGAACTGGACTGAAGGAAGAGCGAGCTTGGAACTGGATCATACGAGAAGGTTGTCTCCGCAGGCAGGGCGCGTCTCGCTCTGGTGGGGATTGCCTTTGACCTGGGGAGTGGTTTTCGCCGCACTGACCCTGCTCGAGTTCCACCTTGCCCGGGTCCAGATAGGACACCCGGGGAGGCCGCGTTGGGCCTTCGTGGCGGTGGCAGCTGGGAGCGTTGCCGGCTTGGTGATGTTCTTCGTCTCCCTCTGGCGGCAACAGCCGTCCAAAGCACAGCGGGTGGCGCTGCAGGCGTTGATCCACGATCCTCGGGGGGCCGTGGGCGCAGTGGTCGCAATTCAGGATGGCAGACCAGTGGTCCTCGCCACCATCTGCTCGCTGAACGAATATGAGGAACTCCTGAACAGCGGTCGTATCCCAGCGGAGCACCACCTCTATTTGCCCGACGATTACCTCCCCGGAGGCCAGCGCCCACGGAGGTAGTTCCAAAGCATCCAGGAAACTACACTGTGTACCGGGGCAGGGAGGGGTCGAACATCTTGGTCGATTCGCCTCCATCGTGGAACGGACGGACTTAACTTCAGACGGCAGCGGAACCAGGTGAGGAGGACACCAGTGAGCAAGCCAGGATGGCTCAAAGCACAGATCGATGACGCCAAAGAAGAGATTCGTCACTGGCCGCAGTGGTTGCGGCAGGCACGAGGCCTTGAGTCACTGGACGACGCCCACCCGAAACAGCCCGAGGAAGGTTCTGAGAAAAGATCCCGGGCAATGAACCCCAGTCCCTTGGGGCATAAGCAGCGGCAGTGACTGCGGACCGGCGCGTTCCCCTCACCTCGCCTTTAGTGCACCTCCCCATCAGGAGCACCGCGCCCGGCCGCCCTCCCAGCAAGGTAGAGCAGGGGCGGTCTCTTGGCGGAGCAGCTCGAGCATCCGATGGCCATGGACCAGGTCCCCCAATTGCCTCGGTTCTCGCCACAGAAGGGCCGCGCCCCTCTGGGAACTACCGAGTAGTATCGAGTCCAGTTCCAGCCCATGGCCGCCAGCAGCACCCCGTCGACCTGGTCGCGCCACCACCCACCAGCCTCTCGTGCGCGGTTCCGTTCTCGGAACCGCACCCGCCCTCAGCCCCATGTCCGAGCCCAAGAAGAGTGCCCGCTTCAGCAACATCCGGGAGAAGAAGCCGCACGTGCACGGCCCCGGCTGCAAGCACGACCACGGCCATGAGCACGGCCATGTCCACGCGCACGAGGACAAGCCGCACGTCCACGGCCCGGGCTGCGACCATGATCATGACCATGGTCACCACCACCATGCGCCCCGGCCGAAGCGGATCCGCCCGCCCGGCAACCGGCCCGCGGAAGGTGGAGGCGCGGCGCTCCAATTGGACCTGGAAGGCGCGCTCCCGGGCGAGACCGATGAAGTCGGCCGCTTCGAGAGGCTGGAAGCGGCCCTGAGGTCCCACCACGGTGTCACCGAGGTGCACCTGCGGCGCGACGCGGGCCACGCCGAGGTATGCATCCACTACCAGCCCGAGGGCGTGGCGCCCCAGCAACTGCTCACGCTCGCCCAGCACACCAGCGCCACCGTGGCCGAGCGCTACCACCAGCACACCTGGTTCGTGCGCGGCATGGACTCGGGCGACGCGGCGGCCGTCATCGAGCACGCCGTGAGCCGGATGAACGGCATCCTCTCGGCGAGCGTGGCGTACGCGAGCGAGCGGCTCGTGATCGAGTACGACCGCGAGGCCCTCACCCTCGAGGACGTCGAGGCCCGGGTGAAGTCGCTCGGCTACGCGCTGGAGGTGCCCACCGCGGGCCATGTCTGCTCGCACCACGCCCATGGCGGTGGCCTCGCCCCCCTGCTCGAGATGCCCCTCGTGGTGAGCGCCGGCGTGCTGCTCGTCGTGGGCTGGCTGCTCGAGCGCTTCGCCCCCGTGCCCCCCTGGTCCCCACGCTCGTCTGGGCCTGGTCCATGGCCAGTGGCGGCTTCTTCGCCATCAAGGGCTCGGTGCAGTCGCTGCTCCAGCGGCGCATCGACATCGAGACCATGATGGTGGTGGCCGCCCTCGGCGCGGCGGTGCTCGGCGCCTGGTTCGAGGGCGCCTTCCTGCTCTTCCTCTTCAGCGCGGGCCATGCGCTCGAGCACCGGGCGATGGACAAGGCCCGCCGGTCCATCGAGTCGCTCAGCGCCCTGCGTCCCGAGGTGGCACGCGTGCGCCGGGGCGAGGAGCTCGTCGAGGTTCCCGTGGAAGAGGTGGTCCAGGGCGCGCGCATCGTCGTGCGCCCCGGTGACCGCGTGCCCCTGGACGGCATCATCCGCGAGGGCAAGAGCTCGCTGGATCAGGCCGCCATCACCGGCGAATCCATCCCCGTGGCCAAACAGCCCGGCGACGAGGTGTTCAGCGGCACCATCAACTGCGAGGCCCTGCTGGAGGTGGAGGTGACGCGGCCCGCCTCGGAGTCGGTGCTCGCGCGGGTGGTGGACATGGTCGCCCAGGCCGAGGCCCAGAAGGGCCCCAACCAGCGCTTCGCCCAGCGCCTGGAGCGCACGTTCGCTCCCCTGGTGATGATCGCCGCGCTCGTCTTCCCGGTGGTGCTCCTCCTGCTCGGCACCCCGCTCAAGGAGGCCGTACTGCGCGCGGTGGCCCTGCTCGTGGCGGCCTCGCCCTGCGCGCTCGCCATCTCCACGCCCTCGGCGGTGCTCTCCGCGGTGGCGGCGGCCGCGCGCGGCGGCGTGCTCGTCAAGGGCGGCATCTACCTGGAGCTGCTCGCGGGCGTGCGCGCCATCGCCTTCGACAAGACGGGCACGCTCACCGTGGGCCGGCCCCAGCTCCTCACCGCCTCGCCCTCCCCGGGCGTGTCCCGCGAGGAGCTGCTCGGCACCGCCGCGGCCGTCGAGTCGCTCTCCGCCCACCCGCTCGCCCACGCCGTGGTGCAGGCCGCCTCGCGCGAGGGCCTCACCCTGCCCCCGGGCGCGAGGGATCTCGAGGCCATCCACGGCCAGGGCATCCGCGCGAAGCTCGGCGCGGAGGCCGTGGAGGTGGGCAGCCTCGCACTCTTCGCGGGCCGGCCCTTCCTCCCGAGCTCGCCCCCGAGGTGAACCGGCTCGAGGAGGCGGGACAGACGACCATGGTGGTGCGGCGCGGGGAGCGCTTCCTCGGCGTGCTCGGGGTGGCGGACACGCTGCGCTCGGGCGCGCAGCGCACCGTCCAGGAGCTCAAGCAGGCGGGCATCGAGCGCACGGTGATGCTCTCCGGAGACAACGCGCGCGTCGCCCGCTCCATCGCCTCGCGGGTGGGGCTCGACGAGGCACGCGCCCCGCTGATGCCCGCCGACAAGGTCACCGCGGTGCACGAGCTGGGCAAGGACCGCCCGGTGGCCATGGTGGGCGATGGGGTGAACGACGCGCCCGCGCTCGCCGCCGCCGCGGTGGGCGTGGCCATGGGTGGCGCCGGCTCGGACGCGGCCCTGGAGACCGCCGACGTGGTGCTCATGAGCGATGACCTCTCCCGGCTGCCTTTCGCCCTGGGGCTCGCCCGCGCCGCCACGTCGGTGATGCGGCAGAACCTGATGATCGCCCTCGGGGTGAGCGGCGTGCTGATCATCGCCGCCATCCTCGGGCTCACGCGGATCAGCGAGGCGGTGGTGCTCCACGAGGGCAGCACGCTCCTGGTGGTCGCCAACGGCCTGCGCCTGCTCGGCTACAAGTCCTCGAGTCCGCGCGACGCATCCGAGGCGCCCGCCGTCGGTCAGCCCACGGCGGGCTAGAGACGGCTAGAGACGGGGCGCGGGCCCGGCTCCTCCACCGGAGCCGGGTCCCCTCTTCCCCGCTGCTCTCCGGCCCGCCCGCCAGGCGGGCTGCACCCGGGGACGCTGGTCCTGTCGGGGAGTCCTCCACACTTTCTCGTGCGTACACGGGCGGGGCCCGTCCGGGTCCGCCCCACAGAGAGAGTCGCGGGATGCGCATCCATCATCTGAATTGCGTGACCATGTGTCCCCCTGGCGGAGCGTTGATGGATGGCCGGCAGCGTCCCAAGGGAGTCCCGGCGGCGCTGGTGTGCCACTGCCTGCTGGTGGAGACCGAGCAGGGGCTGGTGCTGGTGGACACGGGCTTCGGCTTGCAGGACGTGCTGCACCCGAGGCCCCGGCTGAGCTCCTTCTTCCTCGGGCTCAACCGGCCGCAGCTCCACGAGGGCCTGACGGCGGTGCGGCAGCTCGAGCGTCTGGGTTTCAAGGCCAGCGACGTGCGGCACATCGTGCTCACGCACCTGGACTTCGACCATGCGGGAGGCCTGGATGACTTCCCGATGGCGCGGGTGCACGTGATGAACGCCGAGGTGGAGGCCGCGGCGGCGCAGCGCACCGGCTGGACCGCGAGCGCTTCCGGCCGAGGCAGTGGCGGACGCAGCCGCACTGGGTGACGTACGCGATGCCGCGCGGGGGCGAGCGCTGGTTCGGCTTCGAGTGCGTGCGCGAGCTGTCGGGCCTGCCGCCGGAGATCCTCCTGGTGCCCCTGGTGGGACACACGCTGGGACACGCGGGCGTGGCCATCCAACAGCCCGACGGCTGGCTGCTGCACGCGGGGGACGCGTACTTCCACCACCAGGAGATGAATCCGGATCGCCCCACGTGCACGCCGGGGCTGCTGCTGTACCAGGAGCTGATGCAGAAGGATGGGCGGATGCGCCGGCTCAACCAGGAGCGGCTGCGCGCGCTGGTGCGCCACCACGACCGGGACGTGAAGGTGTTCTGCGCGCATGACGCCGTGGAATTCGAGCGCATGGAGGAAGAGGCGCGCTCCCACGAGGAACATGCCCTGCGCGGCCTGGGCTCGGTGCGGCCCGAGTTGGGCCTGACGGAGCCGTCCCTGCCCACTTGAGGACGTTGACACGGTTCAACCCGGCGTTTCCCCGCACTTCCAGAGCACCCCGGAAAGACGGATTGTATGTCTTTGAACCCGGGGGATTCAGCGGACGGCGCCTCGCATGCGATGATGGACAGTCAATCCATCACTCGCCTGGGAGGGGCCAGTGAACGCCACTTCGACTATTTTTCGGATTTCCATGACCTCGATCAGGCCACGGCCTCGAAAGAGGCCGTGCGCTTCCTGGACGCGCTGAACACGTCTCAGCAAGTGCAGGAGATGCAGCAGCTCACGCACCGCATGCTGGGAGTGGCGCCCGGCCAGCGCATCCTGGACGCGGGCTGCGGCGTGGGCGACGTCACCCGGGATCTGGCCACGCTGGTGGGCCCCCACGGCCACGTGGTGGGCGTGGACCTGAGCGAGGCGCTGTTGGCCGAGGCCCGCGCGCGCACGCGGGGCACGGGGCTGTCCGTGGAGTACCGCAAGGGCGACCTGCACACCCTGGACTTTCCCTCGGAGAGCTTCGATCGCTGCCGCTCCTCGCGCGTCTTCATCTATCTGGATGATCCACGCAAGGCGCTGAGCGAGCTGCTCCGGCTCACCCGTCCGGGCGGGGCGGTGGTGATCTTCGAGCCCGAGTTCGACACCTGGGCGTTGGACGGACCGGATCGCGGGGTGGTGCGCGCGCTGATCCACTTCTGGACGGATCAGCTGCGCAACCCGTGGATTGGCCGGCAGCTGCCGCGGATGTTCCACTCGCTGGGGGTGCACCAGGTGGCGATGCGGCCCGTGGTGGGCACGTGGGTGCCGGGCATGCTGGAGGCATTCGGCATGTACCCGGTGCTGGAGAAGGCCATCGCCGAGAAGGTGGTGACGCGCGAGCAGGTGGACGCCCGGCTCCAGTTCATCAAGGAAGGCGAGAGGAATGACAGCTTCTACGGCTGCATGGCCGGCATGGTGGTGCGCGGCATCAAACCGGGTCCCTGAGGGACTCGGAGGTGCCTAGGATGGGCGCATGGCGATCGCGCATGAGGAAGGATTCTTCGAGAGCACACAGGGGGTGAGGCTGCACGGCCGGCCTGGCGACCCCCGGGCGAGCCCCGCTCGGTGGTGGGAATCGTCCACGGGGTGGGCGAGCACGGCGGCCGATTCACGAACGTGGTGGAAGCACTCGTCTCGCGGGGCCATGCGGTCCATGCGGTCGATCTCCGGGGGTATGGCCGCTCGTCGGGGCAGCGCGGACACGTGATGTCGTGGTCCGAGTACCAGGACGACATGCGCGCCTTCTTGAAGCGGATCTCCACTCTGGAGCCCGGTCGGCCCGTCTTCCTGTACGGCCACAGCATGGGAGGGCTGGTGGTACTGGACTACGTGCTGCGCCACCCCGAGGGGCTCGCGGGCATCATCATCAGCGGCGCGGCGCTGGAGTCGGTGGGGGTGGCGAAGCCGTGGCTGGTGAACTCGGCACGGGTCTTCTCGCGCTTCTTGCCCCGGCTGCCGCTCCCGGTGCCGCTGGAGGCCGAGGCGCTGAGCAGCGATCCGGCCTGGGTGAAGCGCTATCGGGAGGATCCGCTGGTGCACCGCAAGGGCACGGCGCGCTGGGCGGTGGAGGCCATCGACGCCAACGAGTGGATCAAGGCCCACGCCGCGGAGCTGCGCGTGCCCCTGTTGATGCTCCACGGCGCCGAGGATCGCATCAACACCGTGGAGGGCTCCCGGCGCTTCTTCGACGCGGTGAAGCTGACGGACAAGAAGCTGCACCTGGTGCCGGGCGGCTATCACGAGCCCCACAACGACCCCGGCAAGGAGCAGGTGTTCGAGCTGGTGGAGGAGTTCCTGAGCGCCCACCTGCCCCGGTGAGCCGCCCGTTCCGCCAGGTGTTTCTATTCACGTTTCCTGGTGCCCGAGCAGAAGAACCGTTAGATTCCGAGGGGTTGGGACACCAGCGAGCCGCTGGTTTCTATTCACCTTTCCATTCATGAGTTCACTCGAACGGATGCTGGGGGTGTTGTCCCGTCTGCGGGTGGCGCGGGCGAAGGAGCTGGCGAGCGAACTGGGCGTGTCCCAGCCCACGGTGTCGCGCCTCATCCAGGAAGCGGGCGAGCAGGTGTGCCGGATGGGCCAGACGCGAGCCACCCGCTATGCGCGCACGCGCTCCCTGCCCCGCCTCGGCACCCGGCTTCCCCTCCACCGGATCAGCGAGACAGGGAAGATTGAGCGGTTCGGGGAAGTGCACCTGCTGGAGGGGGGGCAACACTGGTTCACGCTGGAGCAAGGACGCTCGTGGTTCCACCACCCCGAGGGCACTGGCTACTTGTTCGAGGGCCTCCCGCCCTTCATCGTCGACATGTGTCCCCAGGGGTACGTGGGGCGGACATTCAGCAGGCAGCACCCCGAGTTGGGACTGCCGCTCCGCCTTGGGGATTGGAACGATGATCACCACCTCATCGCCCTGGCCATGCATGGGGCGGATTGCGTCGGCGACCTCATCCTCGGTGAGGACTCGTTGAATCAGTGGCTCGCCCACCCACGCGAGCCAATCGATCGCGGCGCGTACCCGGAGCTGGCCCGCCGCTCCGACCGGGAGCAGCCCGGTTCCTCCGCGGGAGGAGAACACCCCAAGTTCCTCACGTACTCGGAAGGACGGCATGTGTTGGTCAAGTTCGCGAGCGACGATGCGGGTGCGATTGCCCGCCGGTGGAGGGATCTGCTGGTTTGCGAGAGCCTCGCGCTCAAGGTGATTCGAGAAGCGGGCATCGAAGCCGCCACGGCGCACTGGTTCGATGAGGGCGGTTACCGCTTCCTGGAGGTCGAGCGCTTCGACCGCGTGGGAGAGAGGAAGACGCGGGATGATCTCACTCAAGGCCCTGGATAACGAATACATCGGAGACATGGGCCCTGGGTCCTCGTGGACGAGTGTTGCACCAAAGCTCCAGGCGGCGGGATTCATTCAAGCCGAGGATGCAAGGCGCATGATGGGGGTGTACCCCAAGTACCTGACGCGGCTGGAAGGGGGCGGCGTCAAAGTCACTCTGGCCACGATGATAGCTGCGTCCGTGGCCTACAAGGTGCCTCTGTACGAGTTCTTCCTTGAGGAAGAAAAGGAGCCCTGACACAGCGGGAGAGACTATGACCCTTGATCGACACAGGTGGACTGGAGCCTTCTCTGTTGACAGAGCCACGGATTGGTCTTGTCCACGATGCTCTGATGGAACGCTTGTTCCCTTGAAGGAAACATTCAAAACGATTGAGACGGTTAGTTCTCGCGAAGCACATCAATCGGAGGATTGGGAGCCAGATTGGGAGGAGGAGCGCTTTTCCGGTCTGCTGGCTTGCAATAGAAGCGAGTGCTCAGAGCCACCCCTTTCAAGGTGTATAGGAGCGAATCCCCCAGAAACGGCTAGCAAGCAGGTCTCTGGGGGAAAGAACACCTCTCCCTGAGCGCGGGAACGGCGCGTCAGGGACTCTGCCCCTCTGCTTCATGTCGGAATGACTGACTCCGTGCAGTCCTCTGCTGTCCGGGGCACCCGTGCTCGCCCTGTGAGTGTCATTCTCGTCCGTCACGTGGACTCTTGTCCCCGAAGGACACGTGCGGTCGCCACATGCCGTCGTGCTTCCGCTCCTGACACATACCCCTTCCTGGTCTTCTTCTTGGGCTTGCGTGGATGCTTGCGCAGCCTGGCCGGATTGATGTCCGCTGCCATCCTCAGCAGCGTCTGGCTGAGTTCTGGCGCCGACTGGGTCTCGAATTCGTCCCACTCCGCTTCTGGCACGGCAATCATCATCCCGCTGTAGGTGCTCCTCACCTCATCGGCGATGTAGTAGGTGGACACCTGCCAGTTCTTCGCTTCCAATTGATGCTCGGTCTCCACCGCCACCTGGAGCACCGCCAGAACGTTGTACGTCATGACGGACACACCGAACGCCAGGAGCGCGGCCCTCGGGTTGCCCAACCCCGCCACCTCGCTCTGCAATACTGACTCCAGGCGACCGAACATCCCTTCGATGCTCCAGCGCCGCCGATAGAGTCCCACCACCTCTTGCGCCCTCAGTCGCTCCGGGGGCGCATTCGTCAACAGGCGGATGACGGTTTCTCCGTTCAACATATTACGCTCCATTCGCGAGACCATTAATTACCTCGGCGTTGCAGACGCCAGCGCCAGCAGCGAGGCCGACACATCAAACACATTGGCACCTACACCAACCACATCAACGCCACAGTCAAAACTTGGCGTGGTGCGGGAGGGCCACTACTGCTCAGCATCAAAGGGACTGAAGTGGATTTTCCTCAAACACTTTTAGTAGCTCAAGAAACCTCCAGGGCTTTTGTGATCCGCGCTCTTGAGTTGATTGAAGATTTTTGCAAAACCCACAACTGGCCAAGCCCCAAGCGCGGCGACGAGCAGTGGCTCGATGAATACTTACAAGAGGATGTCCTCGTGGGAGTGCTACCTCAGGGCAACGCCAGACGGGACATTCTGCGTCGGGGCTTTTCGTTGCTCAAGTAGGGCCATGTTAAGTTTTCTTAACACGACTTAGTCACTTATTCTCGGACTCTAGTTGCTACCCGAGCGATACTCCTCTCAGGGAAGGCCCGAAGTGACCAAACAGTCCTAGAGACGCTAGCCCACGTCACGGTGGAGGACATATGGCGACCGAAACCATAGAGTACTACAGCTATGTGCTTGAGAGCGAAACAACCTCTCATGACAGCCAGTATCATGAGGCTCGATGCACTACGGTCCGGGTTTTAGATCCCGAGACCGGTGCCGTCATCCACACAGTTTCGTCGTCCAGTCGTAGTGGGCACCAACTGAAGAAGCACCACCGGCAGGCGGAGGATAGGAGCGACGCAGCACTTTATGACGCTCAGCGGTGGATTCTTGACAACTGTCCTCGGGCCCAACGTCTCTACCGGGAAGCGCAAGAGCGCGCGGCTGCCGCCACTCAAGAAGCGAAGCGCCGACGCTATCAAGCGTTAGGCGAAAATCCGCTCGCCTATATTTTCGGACTAACGGAAACAGTAAACGCAACCACGCTCGCGCGCATTCTTGGTCTTGAATCCGTGCGCAGAGCGAACCAATACTTACTGGAATGGAATATTCAAACGCACCGCTATGACGGGTATTGGCCCGTGAATTCGGATCACGCTGAACTCGTCGGTAAATTTGCTCAATTGCGCTGGAACGTGCGTGGATTGAAGGCTGCGTGGGATGCGGGCGTGGCGCGCGGCGTATTTACCGGAGGAGACCAGGGCTTTGTCGAACGGATCCGCGCGACCACTCCCTGGCTCGACTTCCTGAAGTGACCAAGTAGTGTTAATCGTTTATAGGTCTGGATCCTTTTTTGGGCCCCCGACGCCCTGATCGCAATTTTCCTGAGGGTCGATACCCGGGGAGTCCTTCCCCCTACCTGGTAGCCACGCTACCCAGCCGACCGGGTCCGGGACGCTCCGCGGGCCGTCCGCCCATCTCCTACCTCCTTTTATGGGAGAATAAGTGCCTGCCAGCAAGGGCTCAAAGCGACCTTCCCAGCCCATCAGCTTCGTCTTTGCAGGATCAACCGGGTCCGTGAACCGAAAGATGGTTGACATCCCGCCAGAGACGTTCTTCCTTGGGACTTTCCGACATCAAGATATACCGAGACTCGGGCGCGCGTTCCTTGGCCACAGCCACGGACGCCACCAGGACGAGAAACAGAGCAGACCGGGGAAGTAAGCGGCCAGCCCGTCACGCCCTGTCCCCAACTGGCGTTCCCTGGTTGACTGACCTAATCTTGTGTGCATGAAAAACCTGAATTGTTCCCCACGCCTCTGGGTAGCGGTGCTGGTGGGTGGGCTCATTTCGGGCTGTGCAGCGGCCATCGCGTGCCGGCCGGGAGACTCCACGGTGGACTGCTGCATCAAGAAGTACCCGCTGAGCCCTCTGGAGAACTGCACCGCCAGCCGCTCGGACGTGCTCCGGGTCCTACGGGACATTTCGCTGAAAATCGACGATGAGGAGTTCGAGAACAATAAAGACCTTCCGGAGTGGAAGCAGGAGTGCATCAAGAACTACGTCAAGTGCCAGGACGACAATTGGGGCGGGCCATGTTACGACTGCATCCGCCGCTGTGAGGGCCAGCACAAATGGCCTGCGGACATTTGCCCTCCACCAGAAGACGAATAACCATGTCGGCCAAGATCAATTGGGATTCCATTCGTGCACTGGCTCGGCGAGTGCTTGAACACGGCAATCCGCTGGAACTGACGGAAGACACGCGGGTTCTCTTGCTCAGGACCGCTCAAGAGGTGGGCATCAGTCAGCAAGAGGCAGAGGATGCCATCCGAAGCGTGGATACGGCCACCACACTGCTAAAAGAGGCCATTCGGCGCATCAACGACGGCTCCGACCGGATTACCCGAGCATTACGCCGGATGTCCGACCTACGGGACAAAGGGGACCTCGACGGTGCCTGCCAGCAGATGCGCGACGTACTCGCCGTGGAGGTTGTTCCCCTCTACCGCAAGCAGGCCGACAAAAGACTCAAGGAGTTGACCCAACTGTCGGAGGTGGCTGCAACCGGGCGGGTGAGTGCGGACCTGCCCGACCGGCCACAGCTCGCCGTTCTCGCACACCGCGTTCAGCAAGGGCATGCCCTGGAACTCACCGACGACCTGCGCGCCCTCCTGCACCGAACCGTGCCTACGGCTGGAATCAGCGAGGCCGAGACGGAAGAGGCCCTCAAGAGCCCGGGAGGCGCCGAAGCCCTCATGGGGATGATTCTTTCGCGCTTCCGTGACGGCCGGGAGCGGATCACCCGCGCCCTGTTCCGAATGACGAGCCTCCGGGACGCGGGGGATCTCGAAGGTGCGCGCCAGCAGATGCGAGACGTACTCTCCGTGGAGATCGTGCCGCAATACCGACAGATGGCCGAGGAGCAGCTAAGGGGCCTCGACAGACCGCCCTTGGAGTCGTAATGCGTTGGGGAAATAGAAAAGGCCAGACGCCCGGAGCGCCTGGCCTTTCCTTCACCCTCGCCTCCCACTACAGCGGGATGTTCTCGTGCTTCACCAGCGCGTCGAGCGCCTCCTCCATCACCGCGCGCGCGCTCGCCGTGTACCGGTAGAGCAGCCCGTGCACCTCGCGGTCCGCGTCGTTGCGGTTCTCGCACTGCTTCGAGTACTCCTCGAAGGCCTGCAGGCTGCTCACGATCTGTGACAAGTGATTGGGGCACTCGCACTTCACGCTGCTCGCGTACTCCAGCAGTGTGCCCAGCTGCTCCTGCGTATAGCGCGGCGGCTTGGGTTTGGCCGACACCGTCACCGTGGCCATCGTGGCCGAGCCCGGCGCGTTCATCTGGATGGGCGAGACCGGCGCCGGAGGCGGAGCGGGTGGAGGCGGAGGCGTCCGGGAAATCTCCAGCGCCGAGGCCGTCTGGGGCTTCAACACGTCGTCCAGCACCGCCGGTGCACGTGCGCCCGCAGCAGCGAGAGCGAAATGGGCCCCTGCAGCAGCCGCACCTTGCCCGCCGGATACTGCTGCAACACCCCACGCCGCGCGAACCGGTACGTCACGATGGCGTGCCCGGCCCGCGAGTTCTCCAGCAGCGTCGGCACCACGTCCGTCTGCACCGCGTTCAGCTCCAGGAAGTCCAGGGCCAGCACGTCCGGCCGCATCGCCGGCACTTCGTTGCGGAAGGCCTCGATCGACGTTCCCGACCACACCACCTGCACGTCCCGAAGCGCCTGCGGATTCTCCCGCAGCTGCGACGGAAAGGACTCTCCCAGAAGGGCCAGCTTCACCATGACACTCACCTCGTGATCGCCGACCAGGGTGAACCGATCCCACCTCCCGTTCAACGCGCCCCTCTCTCCTCTCCCCATGGGCCGGGACAGACATCCACTTCCCGACGCCCCACTCCCTCGGGGCGTTCAACAATGAACGTCTCCCCTGCCTCCCCGGTTGCTCCCCTGGACTCCAGGACAGTGAGGTCCGGAAGTCTCCTGACGCGGCCGGTTGTTGGCCAGGGCACCTTCTCCCCCCACCGGGGTGGGTTCGCGTCCGTTCACCACCGGGCGGCAGCCTGCCCGAGCCCTTCCGCGAGGCAGGTGGGGGCTACAGGTTGGCACCTCGTGGACCACTCGGAGGCCGGGTGGAGGTCGGGGCATGGGCAACCGGTGGTGGAGTGCACAGGGATGGGTGAGCCTCGCGGTGGTCTGGCTGGCCTGCGGAGGCACGCTCGCGGATCCTTCCCAGACGAGTGGTGGGCTCTGCCGGCCACGGACGTGTGAGGAGCAGGGCTTCGACTGTGGAGTGACGATCGACGGCTGCGGGGGCGTGCTGCGCTGTGGCACCTGCCCCTCGGGCGAGGCGTGCGGCGCGGACGGCCAGCCCAACGTGTGCGGCCCGGCCACCTGCACCCCCGCCACCTGCGACTCCCTGGGCGCCCACTGCGGTGACGTGCCGGATGGTTGCGGCGGGCAGTTGCACTGTGGCACGTGCACCTCGCCGGACACCTGTGGCGGCAGCGGCGTGGCCCATGTCTGCGGCCGGGCCCCTTGCACCCCCACCACCTGCGCGGTGCTGGGCAAGAATTGTGGCACCCTCTCGGATGGCTGCGGCGGAACGCTCGAGTGTGGCACCTGCGCCGCGGGCGAGACGTGCGGCGGTGGCGGCGCGCCCAACGTGTGTGGCCAGGCGCCCTGCACGCCCACCACCTGCGCGGCGCTGGGCAAGAATTGCGGCATCCTCTCGGATGGCTGTGGAGGGACGCTCGAGTGCGGCACCTGCACCGGCAACGCGACGTGCGGCGGCGGCGGCGTGCCCAACACGTGCGGCCAGCCCCCCTGCGTGCCCCATACCTGCTCGGAGCGGAAACAGGAGTGTGGCCTCCTGCCGGATGGGTGTGGCGACGCCGTGCTGGACTGTGGCACCTGCGCCGAGGGCGAGACGTGCGGCGGGGGCGGCGCGCCCAACACGTGCGGCCCGGCCTCGTGCAGCCCCGCCACCTGCGCCGCCCAGGGAAAGAATTGCGGACTGGTCTCCAACGGCTGTGGCGGCCTGCTCGACTGCGGCATGTGCTACGGCGGCCAGACGTGCGGCGGCGGCGGCGTGCCCAATGTCTGTGGCAGCGCGCATTGTCTGCCTTCCACGTGCGAGGAGCTGGGCAAGGACTGTGGCCTCGTGCCGGACGGCTGCGGGGGGATGCTGGACTGCGGCACCTGCGCGGCGGGCCAGACGTGTGGCGGGGGCGGCACCCCCAACGTGTGCGCGGTGGCCGGGTGCAGGCCCTCCTCGTGCGGCCTGCTGGGCAAGACGTGCGGCACGGTGGCGGACGGGTGCGGGGGCACGCTCGAGTGTGGCACCTGCGCGGCGGGAGAGACGTGCGGCGGCGGCGCGGGCGGCGCCAACGTGTGCGAGCAGACGGCCAGCGTATGCGTGGATCAGGACCTGGGCAGCGCGCTACCGGTGCGCCTCAAGGGCAGCACGCGCAACGCCCGTGATGACCACCGGGCCTCCTGCGGCGGCCAGGGAGCGCCGGACCGGGGCTTCCTGTGGACGGCGCCGCGCACGGGCACCTATGGCTTCGACACGGCGCGCTCGGCGATGCACACCCTGGTGAGCGTGCGGCAGGGAGGCTGTGGGGGCGCGGAGCTCGCGTGCGCCACGGGTGGCATCAGCTACGGAGGCGGGGCCCGGGTGTCGGTGCGCCTCGCCGCGGGACAGCGGGTGCTGGTGGGGGTGGACTCGCCCCACGGCGGTGGCTTCAGCGAGGGAGACTTCGAGCTGCACATCACCGAGCAGACGGCCGCCGAGGCCGCCAGTTGTTTCGACGGCGCGGACAACGACGGGGACCGGTGGGTGGACTGCGCGGACACGGACTGCCAGGCGGACGTGCTGTGTGACGGGCGGGGGTGCGCGGACATCAACCTGGGCAGCGCGCTGCCCGTCACGTTCCTCGGGGACACGGTGCACGCGGGAGACGGCTTCCAGGGCACGTGCGGGGAGCTGCTCCAGCAGGACCGGGCCCACCTGTGGACCGCGCCCCGGGATGGCACCTTCGTCTTCGACACCTCGGGCAGCGACGGCAACGCGCTGTACGTGCTCACCGGGTGCCGGGGCCAGGAGCTCGCGTGCGCGTCGAGCCGCGCGGGCACTCCCCGGGTGAAGCTCACCCTGGAGAAGGGGCGCACGGTGCTCGTGGTGGTGGACGGCATGGCCCGGAGCGACACCGCCTGGCCCATCCGCTACACGCTGCGCATCTCCGAGGACGTCACCGGCCGGTGACGAAACACGACTGGCTCAGACCTCGTAGCCGGTCTGCTCGAAGACGATGACCTTGTGCGACTGGGGGAAGAGGATGACGGTCAGCCGGAACCAGCCCGTCGAGCCCGCCGCCACCAGCTGCTCGTAGTCGTGCGTCACCACCTGCACCGTCTCCGTCCCGTTGCCGTAGGTGGAGAGGATCCGCGAGTGCAGCGGCTGGAACTCCGAGTACAGGGTGTTCTTCCAGTCCGCGTAGGAGAGGGTCTGGGTCGAGCCGAAGGAGGCATACGCCTCGTGCTCCTGGAGCGCGAGGACGGCCGCGTCGGCCTGGGCGAGGGTCGCCGGGCCCGAGAAGTCGAAGCGGCGCAGCGAGCCCTCCGTCCAGCGGTACTTCGCGTTACCCGTGTCGAGCGTCGACTGGAGCGCCGGGGTGATGGAGCCCTCGGACAGCGCGAGCTCCGCGAGGCCCTGGCCCACCTGGGCCGCCGGCTCCTCGCGCGGGGTCTCCACGCCCCCACCGCACGCCGCCAGCACGGCCACCGACACCAGGCTCAACGTCTTCATCACGTGACGCATCATCGGACACCCTCTCGAGTTGAAAGTCGATGCCGTGTGTCACGCGACCCCCCTGAATTCAAGTGACAGGAATGAGAATCATTTCATGAGAAGGAATGAGTCTCACGTGGGCTCGCGATCGAGCGAGTCCAGGGGCGTGCGCGCCTGGAGATCCTCCTCGCGATGGGCCTGGACCTCGGCCACCTCCTGACGGCGGATCCATCCCTGGCTGGCGGCGTGGCGCGCGGCGGTGACGGTGTCGTCCACGGTGAGCATCTGGCTGCCCGCGGCGCGGATGTCCTCGGCGATGGCCGCCAGCTCGCGCTCGCGGCCCGAGCGATGCCACACATTGCGGATGTACACGCAGCGCACGCGGCCGGGGTACTCGCGCACGATGGTGCGGTAGTGCTCGGCGTCCTCCTGGCCGCTGTCCCCGATGAGCAGGAAGGGCAGTGGGGCGAACGCGTCCATCAGGCCGCGGATCTTCTCCAGCTTGTGGCCATGCCCTCCCCCGGGCGCGAAGCCGGTGCGGCTCAAACCCCAGTCCCGCAGCAGCAGCGGACCCGAGGGGATTTTGTGCAGGCCGAGGAACTCGTCCAGGTGCTCGTACAGATTCCACGGGCTCGAGGAGACGTAGAAGATGGGGTTGCACGCCGAGCCCGTGCTGCCCTGGCGCAGCGCCTGGTAGAAGGCATCCACGCCCTCGAAGGGCAGGCGCGTGCGGTGCTCGGTGAGGAAGAGCGTCCAGAAGCGCTTGAGGACGTTGGTGACCTCGGTGACGATGACGGTGTCGTCGATGTCGCTGATGACGCCCAGCTCCGCCTCGGGGCCGGACACCAGCACCGGGGCGCACACGCGCGCCGCCCCCCGCCGCGACACGGGCGAGAGCAGCTCCAGCTCCACGTCGTGCCAGCCCGCCTTCACCCCCTCGGGAGGCTCCACCCACAGCTCGAGGAAGCCCTCCTCGTCCGTCGTCCCCTCCCAACGCTTGTCTCCCCAGCGCACCGCCACCCGGGCGTTGGGAATCTCCAGCGTCATGTAGCGCTTCCACGAGGCGATGGCGCTGCCCACCAGCGTGTAGCGCTTCCAGGGCGGGCGCACCTTGCGGTCCTCCAGCACGCGCGCCTTGATGAGGCTCGCGCGCGTCGTCCCATAGCCCCGGTAGGGGAGGATTCGCGGAGGACGGGCCAGCCGGAGCTTGTGCCGCAGCCGCCAGCTCAAGGTCTCGGCGTGGTGCTCGACCTGGAAGGCGAGCCGGACCAGGGCGTTGGGCCGTTTGCGGGTCATGCACCTAGAGCTACTGACTTCCGCCCGTGGTGACAATGGCCCCGACACGGGTTCTCACCCGCGCGCCCGCGTCGGCGCACGCGCCAGGAGCACCCGCGGGTGGAGCAGCAGCGCGGCCGCCTCGCGCAGGGTCCAGTAGAAGCGATCCGTGGCGCGCAGGGTGCGTCCGGGCACGAGCGCGGGGCTGGTGGCCACCTCCAGGCCGTGGAGCCGGAAGTACTGGCGGGCCCGGAGCAGGTGGAAGGGATCCGACACCACCACCGCGCGCCGCAGCCCGAGCGTCCCCAACACCCGCGCGCTCCACCGCGCGTTCTCCTCGGTGGAGCGGCTCTGGTCCTCCACCGGGCAGGCGTGCTCGGGGACGCCGAGCCCCACCGCCAGCTCGCGCATGACGTGGGCCTCGGCGGGCGGGTGCAGGCCCACGCCCCCGGAGAAGAGCAGCCGGGGCGCCAGCCCCTGGTGGTAGAGCGCCACCGCCCGCTCGACCCGCGCGCGCAGGGCCGCGGAGGGCTCGCCTCCTGGCAGCACCCGGGCCCCGAGCACCACCACCACCTCGGCGGCGACCGCCCGCTCCTTCTGGCCGAACCGGTCCACCACGAAGGCCAGGCCGAACAGCCCCCCGGTCAGGGCGCCCAGGCCCAGCAGCAGCCCGCGCCGGAGCGAACCCGGTGTCTGACGCAGCGCGAGGGGAGGCATCGTCCGGCCGACCCTAGCAAAAGCCCCCAAAGGAATCGGGGAGGAGCCGCCCCCGCGACTCCTCCCCGACTCACTTCCCCTGCACTCCCCCGAGTGCACTGCCCCTTACGTCCTCCCCTTGTTGAAGCGTTGAAGCGAACCCCCGACCCGCCACCCTCGACCTGACCGCCCGTCCAACCCGCCGCCCACCGACCCCGCCACCCTCACCCATCCCCGTCGCGAGCAGGGGTAAAGCACTCCGCATGCCAGGGGTGTCCCTCCATCCACCCTCGTGATTCCCGGTACTTACGTGTCTCGAAGTCTCCCGGGCCCCGTCCGGGGCGGTAAAAACGACTTCCAGGCCCGAGACACGACAAGCCTTGCTTCCGCGGCGCGGCCTCCTCCCGCCAGACCAGCTGCCTCGCGCTCGCCTCGTCGCTCGCCGGCTACCCCTCCCAAGAGGTTGGCCCATGTGACGTGCCCTTGATTCCGCCCCCTGTGCGGGGTTAGTTAGTTAGCAATAGCTAACCAATTCAGCGGGCGGGTTCATGGGGCGTCCCCGACAGGTCCTGGACGAGGAGATTCTGGAAGCGGCACGCGCCTGCTTCATCGAGCACGGGTCCTCCGTGAGCACGGAGACGATCGCGTCGCGCCTGGGCGTCTCCGGTCCGGCACTGCTCAAGCGCTTCGGTAGCAAGCGGGAGCTGCTCAAGGCGGCCTTCGCCGTGGGAAGCGCTCCCCCGTGGCTGCCCATGGTGGAGGAGGGGCCGGACGAGCGGAACATCTCCGTGCAGCTGCGCGAGCTGGCCCTCACCATCGATGCCTTCTTCCGCAAGATGGTGCCGGCCTTCTCGGTGCTGCGCGAGGCGGGCCTCACGCCCGAGGAAATCCGGGGAGACTCGGATGACTCTCCGGCGGCGCGGGCCCAGCACTCGATGGCGGGCTGGTTCAAGCGGGCCCAGGAGCGAGGCCTGCTGCGCGAGGGAGACCCCAGCCTCATGGCCGGCCTCCTCATGGCGGGGGTGCAGTACCGCTACTTCCTCGCCCACATCACGCAGCAGCACGTCCCCACGGAGGAGGAGGATCCCTTCGTGGAGCGCCTGCTCAACATGCTCTGGCGGGGCATGGCGCCGGAGCGGGCCTCATAGCCGCCCCCGGAGCACGCGCCCACCGGGCAGCCGCACCGCCCACCTCCACCGCCGCGCTTCCCCCATGCGCAGCATCCGCAAGACGAGCCCCCATCGCGGGGCCAATCCGCCCGTGGCGGTGATCCGCCAGCGCACCCCGAAGCCGAGCACCTCCGCCTCCGCCTGCCGGGGAAGGCGTCCCTGGTCGTGCAGCGCCAGGGCGAAGCGGTAGCCCTCCACGCCCGCGTGGGGCTCGAAGGCGCGCGGGGGATTCGCCCGGGCCCAGGCATCGAACTCCCCGGCGAAGGCTCCCCGAGCGCCCGCTCGAGCACGGGCCACGCGCGCCGCACCCCCCGCCGGCGCTTGGCGAGCAGCGTGTCGGCCGTGGCGCGGACCCGCTCGGCGTCGAAGCCCGCGGGCACCGGCTCCCCCAGCTCCAGCGCGCGCATCAGCTCCGCCTGGGCGCGGGCCAGCTCCTCGCGCGCGCGGCTCATGCCGCCTCCCGTCGCGCCACGCCCCGGGCCATCGCCCCCCGAATGGCCTCCAGCTCGCCCGCGAGCTCCTCCACGGGCGGGAAGCGATCATCCCGCTCCAGCAGCGCCGGCACCGGGCCCACCCGCGCCGTCAGCTCCTCCAGCAGGGCCAGGGGCCCCTCGGGCAGCGCGTGCGCATGGGTGTCATGGTACAGCCCGCCGTGCCGCACCCCGCCCGCCACGTGCACGTAGAAGAGGCGCTCGCGCGGCACCGCCGCCAGCACCGCCCGCGCGTCCGTGCCCAGGTTGAGCGCGTTGGCGTACAGGTTGGCCACGTCCAACAGCACCCCCGCCCCCGTGCGCTCGAGCACCCCCGTGAGCAACCCGGCCTCGGAGAAGGAAGGCCCGGGCCACTCGAAGAGGCTCGCCACGTTCTCCAGCGCCAGGGGCACCGGCAGCGCCGCCTCGGCCCGCCGGATGTTGTCCGCGAGCACCTCCAGGGACTCCTCGTGGCGCGCCACCGGCAAGAGGTGCCCGGACTCCAGGCCCCCCGCGCGCACGAAGGCCGGTGCTCGCTCACACACACCGCGCCCAGCCGCTCGGCGAGCCGCGCCAGCCGGGACAGCCGCGCGGGCGAGGAGGCTCGGCGCCGCCCAGCCCCAACGACACCCCATGCACCACCACCGGCACCCCGCGCTCCTTGAGCTGCACGAGCGGCTCGGGCAGGGCGCCCCGGTCATCCAGCTGCTCGGCCAGCACCTCCACGAAGCCCAGTCCCTCCCAGGTGTCGATGAAGTGCGCGAGCTGCCGCCGCCAGCCCAGTCCCACGCCCTCGAGCCGCTTCAATCCCCGCCTCCCCCACCCCCACAGCCGCCGCAGCCGCTGCTCCCACCGCTGCAACTGCTCGAGCTGCAACTGCTCCCACCGCTGTCACTGCTCGAGCTGCCGCAACTGCTCGAGCTGCAACTGCTCCCACCGCTGTCACTGCTCGAGCTGCTCGAGCTGTCCCCTCCGGAGCCACCGCCTCCCGCGGGGCTCGGGGGCATCAGGTAGGAGCGCAGGGGGTGGCCGTAGAGCAGGGCGATCCCCCCACTCCAAAGAGGCCCGCGGCCAGGGCCACATCGCGCGCGCTCATCGTTTTGTCGCTGCCCTCGGAGGAGGCGCTAGTCCGCAGGGACGCATGACGCCCGCGCAGCAGCCTCAGCGCCTCCTTCCCCCGAGGGGTGAGCCGGGCGCGTCCGCTCAGCAGCAACAACCCCACCGCTCCTCCCAGGAGGATCAGCAGCACGAGGTGGCTCACGGGCCTGCCACGGGACAGGCCCACCATCACCTTCATGACGCCGAGCGCGAGCGCCGCGAGGAAGAGCAGCCGGGGATGGAGCCTGTAGTGCGAGTCCTGCTCGGCAGTGCGCATGAAGCCCCGCGCCCGCAGGGACTGCTCGATGCGCGAGAGCTCCGTGCGCGCCGCCACGCGCAATCCCTCGAGCGACGTCCTGCCCGCGGCCACCGCGTCATGCACGACCCGCTCGAGCTCCAACGCCCGCGTGGGCAGGGCCTTGGCGACGCTCAACTGCCCTCCCTCGAAGCTCAGCGTGCCGTCGTGCACGAGCGCCACCACGGCCGCGTTCACCGCCGCCTCGTCACTCTCCAGCGTGGCCATCAGGTAGGGGTTCATGTCCAGCTCGGCGACGGTGGGGGCTCCAGCCGGCCGGTTGAGCAGGCGTTTCCAGATCAACGCCCCCACGAGGACGAACAGGAGGAACGGCCCATACATGGCGAGGAACTGCTGCCCATTCCAATCCAGTGGATTCATCCAGCGCTCCCGGGCGCCGCCCCCCGGCCCTGGCACTCCGCCTGGAAGGGGGCAGCGCGTGGCCCCACTCTACACCGGGCCCGCGTGACGTCGCCGTGACATCCCCGGGACACTCCTGGCACACCGGCCCCCGGAAAGCGCGCTCAGTCGCCCGCGCCGAGCGCCCGGTCCAGGTTGTACGCGGCGCTGATGAGCGACAGGTGGGTGAGGGCCTGGGGGAAGTTGCCGAGCGCCTCGCCGGCAGGGCCCGTCTGCTCGGCGAACAGGCCCAGGTGGCTGGCGTAGCCGAGCATCCGCTCGAAGAGGAGCCGGGCCTCGTCCAGCAGGTCCGGCCGGGTGACGCTCGCGCGCGTCATCGCCTCCACGAGCCAGAAGGTGCACAGGTTGAACGTGCCCTCGCGGCCGGTGAGCCCGTCCTGGCTGGCCTCCGTGTCGTAGCGGAACACGAGCCCGTCCGACGTGAGCCCCCCTCCTTCGGCGGCTTGCGGATGAGCTCCACGGTGGAGAGCATGCGCGGGTCCACCGGCGACAGGAAGAAGACCAGCGGCATGAGCAGCACGGAGGCGTCCAGGGCCTGGGCGCCGTAGTACTGCACGAAGGTGCCCCGCTCCTGGCACCAGCCCTCCTTCATGATCTCCTCGAACATGGCGTCGCGCTCGTGGATCCACCGGGCCAGGTCCGAGGGGAAGCTGCGCTTGCTGGCCAGGCGGATGGCCCGGTCCAACGCCACCCAGCACATCATCTTCGAGTACACGAAGTGCTGCCGCCCCGAGCGCACCTCCCAGATGCTCTCGTCCTTGCGCCGCCAGTTGTCGCACAGCCAGTTCATCAGCCGGCGCAGGTGGCTCCAGAAGTCATAGCTGATGGGCGCGCCGTGCTTGTTGTACAGGTACACGCCGTCCATCAGCTCGCCGTAGATGTCGAGCTGGAGGTGGTTGTGCGCCGCCTCGTTGCCGATGCGCACCGGACGGGAGTCGCGATAGCCCGCCAGGTGAGACAGCTCCTCCTCCAGGGGCACCTTGCTGCCATCCAGCGCGAACATGAGCGGGAGCGGCTCGTCCGGGCCCAGCTCCGCGATGCGCTGCTCCAACCAGCGCATGAACGCACCCGCCTCGTCCGAGAACCCGATGCGCAACAGCGCGTACACCGTGAAGGCCGCGTCGCGGATCCACACGAAGCGGTAGTCCCAGTTGCGTCCGCCGCCGGGGGACTCCGGCAGACTGCACGTGGGCGAGGCCACGATGGCCCCCGAGGGCTCGAACGTCATCAGCTTGAGCGCGAGCGCCGAGCGGTACACCACCTCGCGCCAGCGCCCCCGGTAGGTGCACTGCGACAGCCAGTGCCGCCAGTAGATGACCGTGTCGCGGAACAGCCCCTCGGAGGACTCGTGCCCCATGGCCTGCCGGGCGCAGGACTGGGGCGCGCCCTCCGTCAGGGCGAACACCATGGACTGGCCCTCGCGCAGGGTGAAGCGCGAGGTGACGCGCTTGCCGTCCGTCTCCAGCTTCGCCTTCGTGGCGAGCGTCAGGCTGAGCGTGGGAGACACGAAGCTCGCCCCGTGATCGAGCATCCGCACCGAGTGCTCGTCCCGCGCGTAGTTGAAGGCGGGCAGACACTCCATGCGAAAGGGCATCTCCCCGCGCACCACGCGGATGCGCCGCACCACCATGCGCACCGGCTCCTGGGTCCCCAGGGGCATGAAGTCCACGAGCTCGCCCACGCCGTTCTCGCTGTAGAAGCGAGTCACCAGCACGTTGGTGTCCGGCCAGTAGAACTGCTTGTGCACCACCTCCGGATGGCCCGGCAGGCGCTCCGGCTGGATGCGGAAGTGGCCGCCCTTGTCCGCGTCCAACAACGCGGCGAAGACGCTCGGGCTGTCGAAGTGCGGAAAGCACAACCAATCCAAGGTGCCGTCGGTCGCCACCAGCGCCACCGTGCGCAGATCTCCAATCACGCCATGGTCCTCGATGGCGGGTGGTCGCGCTGTCTTCTCCCCGTTCATGGGCCTCTCCCTCGCTGTACCTCGAAGTAGGGAGTGGACCCCGGCACCCGCCAGCCCGAAGTGCTCACGGATGCGCTGGGAATCCTCCAGATGTCCGCACGCCGACCCTCCAGCGCGCCGGGCGGCTGGCTACCCGGGGACGAGTCCCGGAGCGTGCGCACGAGCGCCCGCGCGGGAGAGCCCCACTCGGCCTTCACCTTCAAGGGCAGACACACCAGCTCGTGCACGCCCACCTTCACCTCGCTCAGGTCCAACCCCTCGATGAGCCACATCCCGGCCTCGCGCAGGAGCTGATGCACGCCGAGGCCCTCCGCGTGGAAGCCCGCGCGCGACACGTAGTCCACGCCCACGCACGCCACGCGCCGCTCCACGAGCAGCCGCGCCGCCGCGTCCGACAGCATCACGAAGTCCTCGCCGTGCGGCCGCTTCCACCACTCGCGCGAGGAGTTGCGCGTGCGCAAGAGCAGCCGCTCTCCCTGGCGCGGCTCGTACTCGGCCAGCGAGTCGGCGCGGATGCAGTCCACGTCATCCAGGTGCAGCACGCGCGCCTTGCCCACCGTCGCGCTCAAGGGCAGCCGCTCGGTGTCCTCCAGGTCCAATTCCAGACTCGGAGGCGCCGTCACATACGTCCCCATCCACGCGGCCCGCTTCAACCACTCGGCCTGTTGCGCGGCGTTCTCGGGCAGCGAGGCCCGCTGCGCGACCACTTCTTGCCCGGACGGCTCCTCCGCGAACGGTATCGAGATGTCCAGCCAGGCTCCTTGCATGCGTTCCTCCTCGAGTGGTCAGACGGCCCCCCGCGGCACACCCTAGTCCCCCGGGCCCCCGCGAGGCGAGGGACGCATTGTCACCCGCTTCTCACCCTTGGGAAAAGGTGATGACGTCCTTGACGCCGCTCTTTTTGTCACCATCCACCACCTCGGCGTAGTCCTCGGGAGGATGGCGCGCGGTGATGAGGGATTCGAGCGGCCCGCGCCACTTGCTCTGGAAGTGAAACAGGTCCTCGATCGCCGCCTCGAAGTCCTCCGCCGCGGCGTTCACCGTGCCGAGCAGCACCTGGTTGTCGAGCACCACCCGCTTCATCAGCGCGCCCTCGTCCACCTTCTGCTTCTCGCTCGGGGGCACGCCGGTGAAGACGAACACCCCGTTGGGCGCGAGCCCCTCGAGCAGCTCGAAGGCGGCGCTCGCCACGCCCGCCGCCTCGTACACCACGTCCGCCTTCCCCCGCTGCTTCACCAGCTCCTTCACGGGGTGCTCCTCGGAGGACACGTAGGGCACGCCCACCGCCTCGCTCAGCTCCGCCTTCTTGTTGGGCTTGGGGGAGTGCGAGTACATGGTCGTCTGGTAACCCGCGCGCACGAGCGCCATGGCCCCGAGCAGTCCCACCGGCCCCGCGCCCAGCACCACCGCGTGCGAGGCCCGCTCGCTCTTGGAGGGCACCCGCTGCTGGATGAGCCTCACCTGGCGCAGGCTCTTCTCCGCGATGGTCAGCGGCTCGGTGAGCACGGCCACCTCGCGCAGCTCGCGCGGCACCCGGTGCAGGTAGCGCGCGTCCTCCACGAAGAACTCCGCGCAGAAGCCGTGCGCGCCCTGAATCCCCCGTTCCGTGTACTCCCCCGTCACGCAGAAGTCCGCGTGGCCCTCGCGGCACGGCGTGCACTGCTCGCTCGCACAGGGCCGGCGCACCCGCGGCACCACCAGATCTCCAGGCTTCAGGTCCTTCACCGCCTCGCCCACCTCCACCACCTCGCCCAGACACTCGTGGCCGACGATGAGGTAGTCCTCTCCCTCGGGCGCCCGGCCATGCTCGCCCCGCGCCACCTCCCGGTCCGTGCCGCACACCCCCACCTCCAGCGTGCGCACCCGCACCGGCCGGGCGAGCTCAGCCGCGGCTCGGGCACCTCGATGACCTTGACCTTCCGGTCCTTGGGGAACAGCACCACCGCCTTCATCGCACCACCTCCCGTGGGCCCCTGTCGTGCATCACCTCGCCCCCGGGTGCAGCCCCCCGGGGCCCGTTCCCTCCGGGTGGTGGACACTCGGGCCCCCCGGATGCGCACCGGTCAACAGGGCCCGCCCGCGCGTTTCTCGCGTGCCCCGACCCCGGGTCCAGGTCTATGAGGGGAACGTGAGCGATACCCCGTCCCCGAAAACCTCCTCACGCTCCCTGTTCATCGCGGGCGCCAGCTTCCTGCTGCTCTCGGTGCCCTTCTTCGTCTTCGGCCTGGGCTTCCTCGACACCAAGGCGCGCATCGAGCTGAAGTGCGAGCGGGGCGGCCCCTGCACCCACACCCGCGTGGGCTGGCTCACGCGCGAGGCGCCCACCACCTTCCAGCTCGGCGAGTTGCAGGGCACGCGCATCGATCGGCGCCGCAGCTCCCGGAGCGACGACGAGAGCATCTACCGGCCCATGCTCGTCACCACGCGGGGTGACTTCCCCATCTCCGCCCACTGGATGGAGCAGGAGAAGCAGGCCCGGAGCGCCACCGTCTCCGTGGATCGCTTCCTGAGCACGCCCGGAGCGCCCGGCTTCAGCATGTGGCACGACGACCGGCCCCGCGCCAGCCGCGTCGGCGTCCTGTTCACCGTGACGGCCACCCTGGTGATGCTCTTCGGGCTGTGGCTCACCTGGCGGGCCGTGCGCCGCCGGGGCGAGGAGCGCCGCGCGAGTTGAGCCGGGCCTCCTCCTCCAGGGGGCTCGAGGCCTAACCTCCTCCTCGGGTACCGAGCCCTGGAGGAGTGCGCCATGATGAACCTTCTGTCCGATGAAATGCGCCGCGATCCCCATCCCGCGTATGAGCGGGCGCGCGACGTCTCTCCCCTGCTTCACGAGCCGCGCGCGGATGTGTGGATGATTTTCGACCACGAGGGCGTCAAGCGCGCGCTCCACGAGCACGAGACCTTCAGCTCGGTGGTATCACCGCCGGACAACAAGACCTCCCGGTGGCTCGTCTTCACCGATGCACCGCGCCACACGAAGCTGCGCGCCCTCATCATGAGAGCCTTCACCCCGCGCGCCGTGGCCAACCTCGAGCCCCGCATCCGGGAATGGTCTCATCAGCTCCTGGATGGACCGCTCGAGCGGGGGAGCATGGACCTCGTCGAGGAGCTGGCGATCCCCCTGCCGCTGAGGGTGATCACCCAGATGTTCGGCGCGCCCCAGGAGGATCTGCCACGGTTCGAGCGCTGGAGTGAGGTGATCATGGCCCTGAGCTACTTCCTCGCGGGAGGAGCGGAGGCCGAGCGGGCGGGGCGGGAGTTCCGCGCGGTGACGGACGAGATGCAAGCCTATCTCACGGAGCTGATTGCCCAGCGGCGGGCGGAGCCGAGGGAGGATCTGCTCACCCAGCTCGTCGCGGCCGAGGTGGATGGCGAGCGGCTGACGGAGGAGGATCTCCTCGGCTTCTTCCAACTGCTGCTGTCGGCGGGGCACGAGACGACGACGAACCTGATCAGCAACACCGTGCTCTGCCTGCTCGAGCATCCGGAACAGCTCGCCCGACTGCGGGCGGACCCGGGCCTGTTGCCCCTGGCGATCGAGGAGGTGCTGCGCTACCGCTCGCCCGTCCAGACGATGTTCCGTGTGACGAGGCGGGACGTACCGCTCCACGGCCAGGTGATTCCCGCCGGCAAGCTGGTGATGCCGATGATTGGCTCGGCGAACCGGGACCCGCGCAGGTTCCCCGACGCGCACCGCTTCGACATCACGCGAGATCCCAACCCCCACCTCGCGTTTGGCCATGGCATCCACTTCTGCATCGGGGCACCGCTCTCTCGCTTGGAAGCCCGGATCGCCCTGGGCGTGTTCCTCGAGCGGGTGAAGCACTTCGAACTCGCGAGCGACGCGCCCTGGGAGCCGCGCCGGGCCATCCACGTGCACGGTCCCGTCCGTCTGCCGCTGCGAGTGGAGGGTCTCGAACGATGACACCCGAGCGGGTGTGGGGCCGGCGCCGGAAGAAGCTTGGGAAGTGCGGAGCGGATCCTATAGTCCACGGAAACGCCGGTACTGGTGCGACGAGTGACGAGATGAAAAAGGAGCTGCCGTGAAGCTGCTGGTTCGAAAATTAGGGCTCATCGAACACGCGGAACTCGACATCCGCCCACTGACGATCTTCATCGGGGAAAACGGGACCAACAAGACCTGGGTGGCCTACTCGCTCTACGGCCTGATGCGGAGCCTGATGCGGGACAACCCTCCATCGCTCCCGGTGGAGCATGAACTCGATGACGCGCATTATTCCACCTTGGAGCAGATTCTGGCCGACAACGCGGCCATCGCCTCGAGTCTGGCTGGGGAGGGCAGCCGCAATCTGTCGCTGGAGCGCGATTTTTCGAAGTACTTCTCGGAAAGTTCTACCACGCGAGTACTCGTGGGCAAGGTCCCCTTCGTGCGCCAGCTGTTGAGGCTTCCCAAGAGCTTACCTGATGTCGAACTCAGGCTGGAGTTCGCCAGCTCCGAGTACCGAACCAAGACCGAGCCAGTGAGGATAATTGTTGAAGCATCGGGCAGGACTGCAATGGGTGCGGTGCTGAGGGTACGCACCTCTCCCAATGTTGAGCATGTGAGTTTTCTAGATTCGAAAGAGAAGCTTCGCGATGCCGCCTGGTGGGAGGAGACATTGTCATCTGCTTTCGATCTCTGGCTCTCTCGAGCTCCCGGAAACGTATTCGTCCTTCCCGCGGAAAGAAAGACGTTGGCATCGGCCCATGACCTCCTGAGAGATGAATTTGGCAAGGTGGTGACCATTCCGGTCGCCGATTACGCGGAGTTCCTCGGATCGCGAGGACGGGCCGCTGCTTACGGATTCACAGCAGATGGCGAGTTTCCACTCCAGGACCTTGGAAAGCTCCTGGAAAGCCAGGTCGTCAAGGGGACCATCGGCTTCACGGAGGATGACGAGGGAACAGGTTTCACCTTCAGCCCGTCCGCCCAGGTCGAGCTTCCCATTCATGCCGCATCGTCGTTGGTGCGGGCATTGGCGGGCTTGAACTTCTATCTGGAAACGGCGAAGCCGGGAGACTTCGTCGTCATCGACGAGCTGGAGATGAACGCGCACCCGGAGGCACAGCTCGCGTTGACGGAGTTGGTGGCAATGCTCGTCAACCGGGGCATCCGGGTGGTGATGACGACCCACAGTCCATACATCGTGGACCACCTGAACAACCTGATGGCAGCGGCGCGGGTCGCGCCCGAACGCCAGGACGAGCTGACTCCTCACTTCCAGCTCAAGAGCCACGAGGCCTTCCTCCCCGCGGACAAGGTGGCGGCATTCCACTTCGCTCCAGTGAGCGGGAAGGTGGAGGTCCGGGACGTGCTGAACCGGGAGACGCAGACCATCGACTGGCGCACGTTCAGCCGGGTGACCGATGAGCTGAGCAACCTCTACGGCCGCATCCTCGAAGCGGAGGAGCGCGAATGACTCCGTGCAATCTGGCGCCATGGGAACATCTCCTGGGCCAGGGCACGAGCCACCGGGAGAGTGGGCGGGGGGTCCGCTTCGTGCCAAAGGCGGGCGAGCGGGCCCGGCTCTTCCGCTCGGACAGCCAGGAGTTCCGAGAGCATTTCGGCAATCGCCAGTCCTGTGATGCCGTCTTCCTCATCGAGACAGCGCAACAGCGGAAGCTCTTCTTCATCGAGCTGAAGGGTCGCCGCTTCGAGGATGCCATCGACCAGCTCGCGGAGACCTTCATCGCTGTCCGCGGCAAGCTGCCACCAGAGTGCCGTCAATCGACGGATTTGGAGGTGCTGGCCGTAACGGGAGGGGGTACACCGGAGCAAGAGGCTCGGAAAGCCCAGGAGGTCTTCAAGAAGAGGACCGGAAGACGACTGGTGCGCAAGTCCATTCCAGCGGGCAACACCTGCGACCTGCGTGAGTTTCTCTGACCTCACCCTCGGGGCGCGCGCCTGGGCAGCTCGATGATCATCTCCGTGAACTCCCCCTCCACGGACTCCATGCGCAGACTCCCCTGATGGCCTCCCACGATGATGTCGTGGCTGAGCGAGAGTCCGAGCCCGGTCCCTCCCCCACCGACTTCGTCGTGAAGAAGGGATGGAACACCTTGTCCCGCAGCTCTCGGGGAATGCCCGTGCCGTTGTCGCGAATCCGCACCCGCACGGTCTCCCCGAGGTCCCGCGTGCTGACCTCGATCCGGGGAGTGAACGCCCCCTTCGACAGCTCCTTCTTGCGTCGCAGCGCGTGACAGGCGTTGTCCACCACGTTGATGAACACCCGGCGGATCTCCGGCACGACCAGTTCCACCTCCCCCACTCGCGGGTCGTAATCCGTCCGCAGTTCGAGCTGGAAGTCCGGCTCCCGGGCGCGGAACGCGCGGTGGCTCAGCGAGACGCTCTCCTCGAGCACGGCGTTGAGCTTCGAAGGCTCCCGCGTACCCAACCGCTCCCGCGAGTGCACCAACATGCCATTGATGATCTGCGTCGCGCGCCCCCCGTGCTCCTGGATCTTCTCCACGCTCTGCCGCAGTTGCGCGAGCACATCCTCCAGCTCCTCCGTGCCCTTCCACTCCGGCCGCGCGGCCAGTTCCTCCTCCATCTCCTGCGCGAACTCCGCCGAGAGCACCGCGAAGTTGTTGATGAAGTTGAGGGGGTTCTTCAACTCGTGGGCGATCCCCGCCGTCAGCGAGCCGAGCGAGACCAGCTTCTCCTGGGCCATGAGCTGCTTCTGCATGTCCCGCAGCTGCGCCATGGCCCTGCCCAGCTCCTCGTTCTTCGTCTGGAGTTCTCGCGTGCGCTCCTCCACCCGCTGCTCCAGCGCCTGGCCGCGCTCCTCCGACTGAGCGAAGAGGAACGCATTGCGCAGCGCGAGCGCCGCCTGGGAACAGAGCACCCGAAGGGCGTCCAGCCGGTCCGCGGTGAAGGCTCCCGTGGTGCTGTTGTCCTCCAGGTAGAGGATGCCCACCAGTTCCCCCTGGTGGAGCAGCGGAGCACAGGACACCGACCGGAGGCGGCGCTCCATCACATGGGCGTCCTGGGTGAAGAGTCCCCGCGCCAGGGCGTCCTCCAGCACGATGCTCTCGTGCGTGCGTGCCACGGAGTGCACGATGGCGGCCGGCAACAGGGCCGTCCCCTCCACCGGCTCGGAGAGTCGGAGGGTCGAGGCCAGCTCGGCCCGCTGCTCGGCTGTGATGACGAGCCGTCCCTCCCTCGCGAGCACGAGCAGCCCCCGCTGAGCGCTGGTGTTCGCGAGCACGCTCCGCATCAGCCGCTCGATCAGTGGATCGAGCAGCAGCTCCCCCGAAAGGGCTCGCGCGGCCTGGCTCACGGTGGCGAGCTCCAGCACCTGTCCTTCCGTGCCACTCACGGAACGATTGCTCCCGAGAGGGCTCCGGGCCTCCACGGGGGCGCGCTCGAAGGCCTCCGGGTAGCGTTTCTCCAGATCAGCCACCTTGGCCGTGGCGCCCCAGCGGCCGTATGCCATCGCGGCTTCCCGGAAGCTGTCGTGGGCGAGCCGGTTCCGCCCGAGGGAGAGGAAGAACTCTCCCTCGAGTTCATGGCACAAGGCCTCCTCGTTCCAATAGAGATTCTCCCTCGCGCCCGCGATGGCCTGCTCGTAGTACCCGGCCGCCGCGGGTGAATCTCCTCGCACGCGGGCCCGCTCGGCCTCCACCAGGTGGTAGCGGTGCGACGAGTTCATCGGCGCGTTCTCCGCCCAGCGCTTCATCCGCTCCTGGTTCGCCGCGACCTTCTCCAGGTAGCGCACCCGCTCCGGCTCGGAGGCTCCGCGGTACGCCGAAAGCAGCGCGAGTGATTGATGGAAATTGAATTCCAGATAGGCGAGCTGGCCAAAATGGCTGTGCACGTACGGCTCTCCCGCCTCCGACATGGCGACCGCCAGCGCCGCGTCCCGGAAGTAGCAGGCCAGCACGGTCTTCAGCAGGTAGATGCGTGAGATGCCCTTGTTGTACCCCGTGGCCTGGAAGGCGGGCAGTTCCGCCTCCTCGTCGAAGGCCTCGCCCTCGAGGCGCGTGGGATTCCCGGAGCGGCCCATCAAGTTGAAGCAGGCCTGCTGCACCGGCCTGATCGCGAGCAGCCCCACCTTCAAGTTCCACTCGTCCAGCAACTCCAGGGCGCGCGCGTTCTCCCGCACCAGCTCGTCGAGCGACTGGCCGGCGAAGAAGCCATGGGTGGAGAGGCTCATGGCGGAGTAGGCGATGAACTCCACGTCTCCGGCCTCCAGGGCGGCCAGGATGGCCTCCCTCAACAGGGGAAGCGTCTCTCGCAGGTGCCTCTTCCAATGGAGGATGTAGCTCGCCCGGACCATGTGCACGTTGGCCTTGAGGTGTCTCGCGCCGGTGCGCTCGAGCAACACCATGGCGGCGTCGCTGTAGAGCAGGCCGGTGTCCACGTCATACAGACGGTTCGCGAGCGTCGCTCCATAAATGGAGTAGAAGATCGGTGCCTCGCGCGCGTTGCCATGCAAAAGGCACAGCTTCATCATCTCCATCGAGACGAGCTCCTGCGAATAGCCCGTGTTCATGAAGAGCGCCGGCATCAGTCTCATGGTGGCGTTGCACGTCGCCATCCAGCGGGGAGCGGTCATCGGAGGCAGGTTCAGCAGCGCCTCCTTGCTCCAACCCTTCATCTGCTGCCGCACCCGGGCCAGCCGCTCGTCGAACTCCGCCGGGGACAAGCGTGTGGGGAGCTCCAGCCCCAGCAGCTCCAGGATCTTGTGGCTGTATTCGATGGCCCGGTGGATGTCCTTCTCCGCCCACGCGAAGGCGATCCGGGTGTTATAGACCTTCACCTGATCGAGCGGATCACTCACCCTGGCGAGCACGAACTCGCAGAGCGCCTCGCCAGGACCGGTGCGGGAGTTGAGGTTCTCGGCCTCCATGGCCTCGAGGTGCAGGTCGAAGCAGAGCGGATAGTGCCGCGTCCACGCGTCACCTGGCAGGAAGGACAGTCCCGTGGAGAAGAAGCGCAGCGCCGAATCGAACGCTGCGCGGGCCTTGGCCTTCCTGCCCGCCAGGAGATTGAGCCGCGCCACTTCGCAACGCTCCGCCTCGTCCCTGATGAAGGCACATCCCAGATTGAACTGGTGGGCCAGTTCGAGTGCCTGCTCCTCCATCTGCTCGGCGGGCGTATGTGCCAGCAGGAGCCGCCCGATGCGCAGGTGCAGCTCCGCACGCGTGCCCTCCGGGATGGAGGCGTAGGTGGCCTGTTGGACACGCGCATGCGCGAAGCGGTACGTGACATCCGCCTTCACTCCCCGCTCCGCCAGCCACCAGTCGGTGTCCAGGGGAAGCAGGAAACCTCGCTCCATTGCGGGGTACAAGGCGGCGGCCGTTGCCGCGGGCGTCTGTTCGCGCACGGTGGCCAGGGACGCGAGCTGGAACCGTTCGCCCATGCACGCGGCGAGCTCCAGCGCCTGCCGCGTGTCCTCGGGCAGCTTCCGAAGCTCGCGTGTCATCAATGGGAGGACGTCATCGGCCAGCCCTTCCGCGTGGAGGGCCTCCATGTGCCAGGTCCACTCGGCCGCCTCCGGGCTGAAGTCGATGAGTCCATCCTCGTAGAGCGCGCGCAGCAGCTGTCCGATGAAGAAGGAGTTGCCCCGGAGCGCTCCCAGAGCAGCCGCGCGAGCGGCGCCGCGCGTCCGGCGTCCCAGTGGAACATGTCCGAGACGAGCTGCACCACGTGGCCAGGTTCGAGCGGGGCCACCGTGAGGGAGGTGACGCGCGTGCCGTGCTGCTCCAGCTCCTCCTTCATCCGCGACAGGGGATGGGTGCTCCCCACCTCGTCTTCGCGATAGGCACCGACGATCAACAAATGCTCCAGCCGCGGCTCCGTCAGCAGCGCGCGGATGAGCTGGAGTGAGGGCGCATCCGCCCACTGCAGCTCATCGAGGAAGAGCACCAACGGGTGCTCCTTCGAGACCAGGGCCGCCACGAAGCGCGGGAACACGACATCGAAGCGATTGCGTGCCTCCTGGGCGAACAGTCCGGGCGCGAGCGGCTGTGGACCGATGAGCCGCTGGAGCAGGGGCAGCACGTCGGTGATCACCGGCCGCTCTCCCCCAGGGCCTCGGAGATCCGCTGGCGCCAGGAGTCCCGCTGCTCCTGGCCCAGGCTCAACAGCTCCTTTAGGAAGTCGGAGAAGCCCTGGAGCAGCGGTGCATGGGGAATGTCGCGCCGGAGCGGGTCGAACTTCCCCGAGACGAAGTGGACGCGTCGCTCCAGCGTGGGCCGCTGGAGCTCGTGGATCAACACGCTCTTGCCCGCCCCCGACTCTCCTCCCACCAGCACGAGCTCGGCCGGTCCACGCGCCACCCGGTCGAGTGTCTTCAGGAGCAGCTCCACCTGGGACTCACGGCCGTAGAGCTTGCGGGAGAGTTGGAACTGGCCGGGGATGTCCTTCTGGCCCAGGACGAAATCCCGCCGCCCCGTCTCCCGCTTCGGCTCCCTCTTCGCGGCGTTGAGGCAATGCTCCAGATCCGCCTTCAGCCCGAGCGCACTCTGGTACCGCTCCTCGGCCATCTTCGCGAGCAGCTTCATCACGATGTCCGAAATGGGGCGGGGAATGGCGGGGTCCAGCTCATGCGGAGCCACTGGCCGCTGGGCGACGTGCAGGTGGACGAGCTCCATCGCGTCCGTCGACTCGAAGGGAACCCGGCCCGTCATCATCTCGTAGAGGGTGATGCCCAGGGAGTACAGGTCCGAACGGGAGTCGATGACGCGGTTCATCCAGCCGGTCTGCTCGGGCGAGAGGTAGCGCGGAGTGCCTCCCAGGAGGTGAGCACCGAGCACAGCCGGAGCCTCCCGGGGCAACAGCGAGGCCAGGGCGAAATCGATGAACCGGACCTCACCGCTCCTGGGTTCGATGACGATATGGGAGGGATTGACGTCCTCGTGGATGACCTGGCGCCGATGGAGGGAGGCGAGCGCCGCGGCCAGCTTGATGCCGAGCTGGAGGGCCTCTTCGGGGTGGAGCCGGCGCTCGTCGAGGAGGGACCGGAGCGAGCGGGCACCGGAATCCTCCATCACGATGGCCCAACTGCTCCCCACCCGCTCCAGGGCCAGGAACACCACCGCGCCTTCTCCCGAGACCCTTCGGCCCAGCTCGTACTCGCGCTCGAAGCGGACCGTCTCCTCGAGACTGGGGGACTCGCGTGCCAGGAGCTTGAGCACCACGGGCCGCCCATCACTCTCTCGATGCCCTCGGTAGACGAGGGTTCGAGCGCCGCCGTGGAGCCGTTGCTCCAGCTTGTATCCGCGAATCCCCAACACCACTCACTCCTCGAGCCGGGCGTCGAGGGTCACCGGCTACCCTTCTCCACTGGCCCGCGAAGGAGGCAACTGCGGGCCATCGCCAATCAGGACGGAAGCAGTCGACTCCGAGGTGGACACCCCTTCCTTTTCCCTCTTCTTGTAGTAGCGCACGTCGTAGACGGTCACCGGCTCCTTCGTTCCAGGCAGCCTTCGCTCGCCGGCCCCCACGCACTCGAAGCTGCCCTCCACCCGCTGGCGAAGGCTGTCCCGGATGAGGATCTGATCCCGCTCGGCCGATGAGGCCAGTCGCGCCGCGGTGTTCACCGCGTCCCCGAGCACCGTGTAATTCAACCGGCCCAGCCCCTTGGCGCCGACGCTGCCGGAGAGCAACTCCCCCGAGTCCAGACCGATGCTGGCCCCATGGACATACGGCGAGTGCTCGCCATAGCGCGAGGCCATCGTTTGCAGCTGGTCGCGGGCCGCCACGCAGGCCACCAGCGCCCGCTCGAGGTGCCCCGCCTCGCGGAACACCGCCATCACCGCGTCGCCCACGAACTTGTCCACCACGCCGCCCCGAGCGAGCAGCTCGGGGACGATGACCTCGAAGTTGGCGTTCAGCCTCCGGATGACGGCGTCGGGCTGCTCCTGGCGCGTCACCGGCGTGAAGTCCTTCACGTCGATGAAGGCCACCGTCGCCTCCACCCGCTCTCCCAACACCACGTCGGGGCCGCGCAGCAGGGGCAGCGCCCGCTCGATGATGCCGCTGTGGACGAACATCCGGAACAGGAGGTTCTCCTCCGTGGATTGCAGCAGCTGGCGCGACGTCTTCACGTGCTGGATCGTCTTGGTGATCGTCGCCTCGAGATCCTGGAAGTCGATGGGCTTGACGAGGAAATCGAACGCACCTCGATTCATCGCCACCCGGATGTTGTTCATGTCGCTGTAGGCCGAGACGATGATGACCTTGACGAGCGGATTGACCTCTCCCACCCGCGAGAGGAACGTGAGCCCGTCCATCCGCGGCATGTTGAGGTCGGAGAGCACGGCATCCGTGTCGGGATGCTGGCGCAGCTTCTCCAGGGCATCCTCGCCATCGCAGGCGAAGACGAACTCGTAGAGCGACTCGCGGATCTGCTTGCGGAAGCGCTGCTTCATCAAGAGCTGCACATCCGGTTCATCATCGATGACCAGGATCTTCGCCGCCCGGGAGGCGCGGCGCTGATCCACCAGCGCGGCGAAGGCCGCCGCCATCTCGCTCGCGGACTGGAAGCGGCGCGCGGGCTCCGTTTCCAGGGCGCGCTTGAAGAAGGCATCCACCTCCTTGCCCAGCTCGGGCAGGAGGCTCGAGGGGGACTCGGCGGCGAGGGAGGCCCCCGGGGCGACGAGCAGACCGAGGGTTTCGTCGCGAAAGGGAAAACAACCGGTGAGCACCCGGTAGGCCACCACCGCGAGGGACCAGAGATCACTGCGGTGGTCGATGCCGGCTCCCCCCGAGAGCTGCTCGGGGCTCATGTAGCGCGGCGTGCCCATCAGCTCCCGGGGCGGCTTCATCGCGACCGGGCCGCTGGTGCCCAGCCGCGCCAGTCCGAAGTCGAGCACCTTCACCACTTCCTCGGTGTCGACCCGGGCCAGGAAGAGGTTGGCGGGCTTGAGATCCCGGTGGATGATGCCCGCCGCATGCGCGGAGGCCAGCGCCTTGGCCACCTGATTGAGCAGCGAGGAGACCACCGCCAGCGGGAGCCGGCCCTGCCGGCCGAGCCGGGTCTCGAGATCCTCTCCCTCGAGCAGCTCCATCACGATGTAGGGCGTGTCTTGATCGACGCCGTAATCGTGGATCTGCACCACGTGCGGGTTGTGCAGCCGGGCAACGGCCTTCGCTTCCTGCTCGAACTGGTAGCGGGCCGAGGGTGAGGCGACGAAGTGGGGGGCCATCAGCTTGACCGCCACCCGCCGCTGGAGTTGCGAGTCCAGAGCCACCCAGATGGCGCCCATGCCACCACCCCCCAGGTTGTGCTCCAAGCTATACCTGTTAGCAATCAGGCGTCTGGACATGGACAAGCGCTTCGAGGCCTCGCTGGAGGGTGATCAATGGGGGCGAAACATGACAGCGACCATCACGTGGGGAGCACATCATGGCACAGTCCCCCGCCGAAGTAGAGCAGAGCAGGCCGGCCTCTCTCGCCCCAGCCGGTGCCTACCGGGCGGGCATCCACGGACTTACCCGAGGGTCAGACCAAACGCCCGTGGCCACGCACCGAGCGTGTCGGCCTTCGTGACAAACATCCCCGCGGTGGCTCCGCGCACATCCAGCTCATCGTCGCCTGACTATGTGATTGCGACCAGGAACCGCGGGACCGCCATGAGCAGGCACGGGTTCGCTTCGAGCGCGCGAGGCGCGACCTGAAAGGGACGGAACGAAGGGAGGTATATTTTTTACAGGATGCCCACGCCATTGTCCCGGAGTCGTACCCCGCTGATTTCTCCATCCCCTTGAAATCACTCGGTTTTCGAGCGTCACGAGGGCTCGGCACGGCGAATGCTATGACCCTTCCTCGTGGTCGACAGGGGTCGACACGAAGTACGGGGCAGGTCGGGTAGTACGGGGCAGTACGGGGTTGGGCGGGTCGGGGCAGTACGGGGCAGTACGGGGTTGGGCGGGTCGGGGTAGTACGGGGCAGTACGGGGTTGGGCGGGTCGGGGTAGTACGGGGCAGTACGGGGTTGGGCGGGTCGGGGCAGTACGGGGCAGTACGGGGTTGGGCGGGTCGGGGCAGTACGGGGCAGTACGGGGTTGGGCGGGTCGGGGCAGTACAGATGTGACGAGCGGCGAAAGCCAATCGGTAAGACGGCTCGGGGTATGGGGTAAGGGATTGGGGAGCCGGTCCTTGACGGCACAGTCAAGTCGCGAGGACCGGTTTGCCTGCCCCATCACAAGCGCGTCTCTTGTTTCAAGGGCTCGGCGAACTCGGGCCTTCGGCGACGAAGGAGAGGAATGAAGACACGGCGCGGGGCGCACACCCCCGCCCACCGTGTCCCCCTCCCGAAGCCCGAACAGGAGACGTCCATGTCCACGCCAGACGAAAATCCCCCTCGATGAACTGGATCAGCGCCTTGGAGCACGAGGCGCGCGCACTGCTGGAGGCGTTGGACACGCATCCCGCCGCCCGGCGGCTCTTCGAGGGAAGCATCGACGCGGAGAGCTACGCGCATTACCTGGTGCAGACGTATCACTACGCGCGGTGGAGCACGCCGCTGCTCGCCGAGGCGGGCCAGCGCATGCTGCGCCTGGGTCGGCACGCCGTATTGGGACAACTGCTCCTCCAGAAGGCCTCCGAGGAGCACGGGCATGAGCGCTGGCTGCTGGCGGATCTGAAGAACCTGGGCTGGTCGGCCGAGCGCGTCGAGCGGACGGAACCCAGCCCCGCGGTCAGCGCCTACGTCGCGTGGAATCGCTTCACCTCGCGCCATGGCAGACCCGAGGCGTTCCTCGGCACGGCCTACGTCCTGGAGTACCTGTCCGTGCACCGCGCCAGTGGAGCCGTGGAGCGGCTGCTCGCGGCCGGGCGCATTCCCCGCATCCACAAGGCCGTCACCTTCCTGCGCGCCCACGGGAGCGCGGATGTCGGGCACGTGGAGGAGCTGACGTCCCTGTTGAGTCCCCTGACGGACCCGGAGGAGCAGTCCGCGCTGCTGCTGTCCGCGCGCACCACCCGCGTCCTCTACCTGGGACTCTTCGCGCCAGGAATGCCCGAGGACGCGCCGCATCCCCATTGAGAGGGAGTGCCTCAGGGGCGCAGGGCCCGGGAGATGAAGTCCGCCCGGCCATCCGCCCCCACTCGCTTGTAGATGGCCCGCAGGTGCGTCTTCACCGTCTCCACGGAGTACTTCTCTCGTCCTCCCTTGAGCAGTTGGGTCAATTCCTCATCATCGCATCCCTCGCGCACCAGGCAGGTGGCCACCTCGATCTGCCGCCGGGTCAGCAGCCGAAGCCATTCCCTGGGCAGGAGCATGAACTCCTCCATCGTGACTTCCCAGAACCGGCCATTCTCCAAGCGCGGAAGGCGCCTGAACGTCACCTTCAATTCCTCACCCGGGCGGCTGATCCTCCACGTGTCCCTCCCCGGAACCGGGTTGCGCTCCGTGCGCACCAGCTCGGTCAATCGCTCCACCCAGTCGCGGGGAATCCCCGCGAGATCGAGCGCGGAGCGGGAGAACCATTTCTCCAGCAACGGGGTGACGGGCGCCGTTCGCAGCACCTCCCGCGAGTGCTCCGTCAACACCAGGGACGCGGAGGTCTGATGCGCGAGCGCCTCCAGGAGTTGTTGGCGGAAGCCCAGGGAAGCAAGCCGCATGACATTCTGGAACGCGCTCTTCAGAAAGGGCATGAACCACTGGAGGATGAGCCGGCGCTCCTCGGAGAAGGGTTTGGAGCCATCACTGTACAGCGCGACCGCGCCCTGGCCCTGCTGGCTCTCGGGGGAGATCAAGATCGACAGGACATGGCGCAGCCGCAGGTGCGCCTGACGGCTGCGCCGGTACGTCTCCGTGTTCTCGAGCTTCTCCCCTCGCAGCATCTCCGTGTCGCTCAGCGCCGTGTTGGGCTGTCGAGTGAGTTGCTGAAAGACGAAGTCCTGCTGGTACCATTGGTAGTAACCCTGGAGGAAAGGGCCCGGCTCCCCCGCCTTCCAATCGAAGAACCTGGGGAGCGCTGGATCCATGAGGCACAGCGCCACATGGTCCGCCTGGAAGAGCCTCGCCAGGCCGGCCTCCGTGGACTCGTGGAGCTCCGACAAGGTCCATGAGTCGAGGAAGGCATGCATCAACTCATAGGCGAGCAGGTGCTGCTTCTTGTTGAAGTCCGGCAGGTCCATGGCGCGGGCCCTCCATCGCCCGAGGCGGCCCCCAGGCCGTATCCCGGGAATGAGGCACGGGCCGCAAAGGCAGAAAGCTCACGGTGGCGCCCTCCGTCCATCCCCCGAAGGGAGTACGCCGGTTCGAGCCGCTTCCCGGGCAAGCGAGGCGCCTCACCCGGAGGCGACCCGCGGGAGGTCACGTCTGGAGATGCGCCGTGACCCAGGCCACGATCTCGGCGGCACGGTCTCGGGCGAACATGTGGTCTCCGCCAGCGAGCACCCGCATCCGAGCCCTGGGCAGCAGTTGCTCGAGACGGCGGCCGACTCCCACGGGGCTGATTGGATCGGCATCGCCCCAGAGGAGCAACGTCGGGATGGAGATCTGGTGGAGTCGCGCCGTGAGATCCGTCCGCTCGGACAGGATCCAATCCGCCGCCCTTGGATACTCGGCGCGGTAGGCACTCCGCCAATCACTGCCACCCAGGCTCGAGACATCGATGCCGCCGGAGGTGGCCACCAGGACCAGATGACTGATCCGCTCCGGATGGGCGAGCGCCAGCCGCACGGCGACGAGGCCACCCATGGATTGGGCCACGACCACGCTCGGACTTTCCAGTCCGCTGGCGGCATGGGCGAGCGCATCCTCGAGGTTCTGGATGACAGGCTCATGCGGCTCGTGGCCGAGGCACTGGCCAGTTCAGGTAGGTCTTACGCCAGCTCGCCGGCAGCAGCACGCCGAGCGGATGCCAGAAGGAAGCGGCACCACTGGCACCGGGCAGGAACAGGAGATGAGGGGTCATGGCACCGACGAGCCTGCCACAACACGTCCGTTCGCGTCAGGCGGACCGAGGCCCCACCTTCGCGAAGGCGCGGGCCTCGGTGAGCTGTTTGGAGCCAGGAAACATCTGGCGGGCACGCTCGGAGATGAGCGTGGCCTCCTCTGTCTTTTCCTGCTCACCGAGCGCCTCGATGAGCCCCGACCAGGATTCTTCCAGCAACTCCAACGCCCGCGTGGAGGCTTCTCGGTAGAGCGCTTCCGCGGCCTCGGGCGAGGCACGCACGACGCTCATGAACCGAGCCAGTCCCATGAGCGATTCGGGGGACCTGCCCGAAGCCTCGACGGCATCATGAAGCATCCGCTCGACCTGCTCGAAGACGGCTTCCGTCCGCTCCGCGTCGTCCGGACCCCAGAGCTGAGTCCGGCTTTCCAGCAGCAGGGCGGGGACGAACGTTGGACAACGGGCCCGGAGGGTTTCGAGCAGTTGTAACTGCCGGGGACTTCCCAGCTCCAGGTTGCTGGCTTCGGCGAGCAACTGCTGCAATTCGCGTGGACTGGAGTGCATGGCTCCTCAAAGGGTGCTTTTCAATCCGAGGCCCTTATCTATACCCCTTTCGAGGCATGGCCGGAGCGGGACGGATTCCCTATGACGACCGTACTGTTCGAAGGAGACAGAATGGCCGTGCAGTATGATCCGAAGATCATCGCCCAACATGCCGAGGCACTCTATCGCCGGGCCTCGCGCATCGTTTTCACCTCCGCCATCATGGGGCTCATCGTGGGCGCCGGGGCCCTGGGCGTCGCATCGAACAAATCCCCGAGCAACACGGTGCTCACCCTGGTGGGCGCCCTGCTCGGCGCCCTGATTGGCATCAGCATCGGCCGGGGCCGCGCGTTCGTCTACCAACTCCAGGCACAGCAGGCGCTCTGCCAGGTCGAGATCGAATCCAACACGCGGCGCGCGACCGCCCTCACCTCCGCGCCTCCCGTGAAGAGCGATTGAGCAGGCATTTCACGGCGCGCAGCCGGGCGCGGGGCCCGGATCCGTTCCCACGATGACAGGTGGACGAACAGGGCGGACCCAGGTGGGACGCGGGAGCTACCCGGGGGAATGTCAAAGGACTCTTCCCGACACCTCACCCGCCACGAATTGTCTGACACCCGGGACTGCGAATCGCCTGACACCCGGAACTGTCAATCATTGTCACCGTCACCCGACCCGTGCCCGGGGCCGGCGTATCTTCCGCGCGCCGCATGCCCGGGCATGTCGCGCCAGGGCCTCGTCGAGCGCCGCGTCGTCCAGCTTCACGCCCTTCTCCCTCCACAACTTCTCCACATACAGCACGTCCTCCTTCACGCGCGCTTCCAACCTGCCCACAAGTTGTCCACGGTGCAGCAGCGGGCACACGTACCAGCCCCAGCGCCGCTGCTCCCCGGGTTTGTACACTTCCCAGACGTACTCGAAGCCGAAGAGCTGCTTCACCAGCGCCCGGTCCCACAGCAGTGGATCCAACGGGCCCAGTATCCGCATCCGCTCGTCCGGTGCCGTCACCGGCCGGGAGCGGAAGCCCGCCGGAGCCGGTAGCGCCGCGGTGAGCCCGGCAACACCACCTCTTCCAGCACGCCCTCGCGCACCAGCGCCTCCGGCAGGGCCGAGCCTCTCACCGGTGACAGCATGGACCAGTGCGCCCCCGCCGCGCGCGACAAGAGGCCCGCCGCCTCCACGCGCTCGCCGATCGCCCAGCGCAGGAAGCCCTCCTCCGTGGTGTACCCCGGCGAGGCCCGCGCCACCTCCGGCAGCGCCCGGCGCGGCACGTCGTAGCGCTTGCCCCCGGGAGTCCGGCCGCACACGACGATGTCACAGCGCCTCCACAGCACCTCGAGCGCCATGGTGGTGGCCTTCGCCGTTCCCTTCCACCCGCTCCAGTCGAGGGGCTCCACCGCGCCATGGTCGGTGAGCTCCGCGGCCGTCAGCGGGCCATGGGCCTCCAGTTCCTTCAGCACGGCGCCCAGCACGGACGGGGGCAGCCGCTCGAGCCGCGTGACGTGGCGCCACCACGGCGCCTCCAGGGAGCACTCGCGGTAGTGGGGAAAGGCATACGCGGGCAGCAGGCAGCGCTCCTTCGCCCAATGCTCGAAGGCATGGCCCGGGTAGAGGTGGCGGTACACGTCCCCCCGCTCGAGGCCGTCCACCCGCGCGAGCGCCACCAGGTCCGCGTTGGTGCCGATGACGTCGAGGGGATCCAACTGGATGTGGCGCAAGTGGCGCAAGAGCGCGCGCACGCCCTCGGCCCCCGGGGGATGCACGGGCGCGGCGAGGGCCGGTGGCTGACGAGGAACGCGCGCGCCTCCTCGGCGGGCAGCGTCACGGCGGGAGAAGTCGTCTTCGGCACGGGCCGCCATCCTACCGTGACCGGCACGAGCAAGGCCTCGCATGCGCTGACGCTCAACCTCGCCGCGGCCTCTGGAACCTGGAGAACGCCAGCGCCTACCTCCACGAGGCCACCCCGCTCACCCGTGCCCGGGCGTTCGCCGTGAGTTCTTCTTGGGGCTCCACCTTTTCGTGCTCCAAACATGAGGATTCCCGAGGGGAGGCAGGGGAGCGTCCCACAAAAGGGGCGGAAAATTTTCGTCCGCAGCGGGCAGTTGAATGCGCCGGGAAAAGGGCGTGAGGCCTTCCCGCCTCGCTGAACCTTGCATCCATCTCAGAAAGACGACGATATGAACGACGCCGTACCGCTGCCAGGCTCGCCTGTCAGGGGCGCCCTCTCCGTGCGCCTGAAGCGTTCCCTGTCCGTGCTGAAGCCGCTGCTGCCGTTCGGCGCATTCGTCGCGGGTGCCACCGCGTTCGCGCAGACCACCGAGCCCACACCCCCCACGCCACTTCCGAGCCTCGAGCTGGAGCGCCTGACGCTCAACCCCGCGGGCACCGGCTCCCTCGTGCTGGACACCGGCGAGGTGATGCGAAAAGGGACCTTCCGCCTCTCGCTCACCGGCCACTACGAGCATGATCCGCTCGTGTCCCTGGTGGACGGGAAGGTCGATGGCTCGGTGGTGCAGCACCGGGTGACGGGCTCCCTGGCCGGGGCGTATGGCATCTCGGACCGGCTGGAGATCTCCGCGCAGGTGCCCTTGCTGCTGATGCAGAAGGCCGGTTCGCAGAGCGGCTTCGAGCGGCCCGCCGAGGGAATGGCGTTGGGCACGCCCTATGTCGGAATGCGGCTGGGACTGCTGCGACAGGAGCAGCAGCACGGGGTGGACCTGGCGTTGGGTCTGAACGCGGGGCTGCCGCTGGGCAGTGCCGCCTCGCTGGCGCGGGACAGCAAGCTGCGCGCCATCCCGAGCATCATGGTGGGCCGTGAGTTCCGCCGGCTGCGCGCCGCGGTGAACGCGGGCCTGTTGCTGCGCCCGACCACCCTCATTCCCTCCACCAACAAGGCCGAGGTGGGCGACGCGCTGCGCCTGGGTGCGGTGGTGTCCACCACGGGCAAGGGCTTGCGCGGGGAGCTGGACGTGCTCGCCCACGTCCCCTTGCGCAACGAGCCCAAAACCGTGGAGGCGATGGCGGGCGCGCGGCTGCCCCTGCCCTCGTCCTTCGAGGCGTACGCGCTGGCGGGAATGGGCTTCGGCCGGGCAGCGGGTACGCCCGACTTCCGGGGGTGATGGGCGTGGCCTATACCTTCGGGGGCAAGCCAACGCCCCCGCCGGAGCCGAAGTGCCCCGAAAACCCGGAGATGTGCCCGCCCCCCCGCCTGAGGATGAGGGTCCGGATTGCACGAAGCCTGGGCAGTGCCCGGAACTCCCCCTGCCAGTGGTGTACTTCGATTTCTCCGAGGCGCAGTGGAATAAATCCCCAGATGAGATCCTCGCGGAATGCACTAAACACACCGTCAAACAAACCGGCGAAAATTGCATCAATCTCATCAGGAGGATCGATGAAACCAAGACGCAGCTGAACACGCTGGCGAGGTTCCTCAACGACCACCGCGAGTTCAAGACGATCTGGGTCGAAGGCCACACGGACGAAATCAATGCAGACAGCATGGGTGGGAACCAGAAGCTGTCGCTGGACCGCGCCAACGCGGTGAAAAGCTACCTCGTCAAGCCGGGCGGCGTGGCGGAAGAGCGGCTGCATGTCGAGGGCTACGCCGAGAAGCACCCCATGGACCCGAACAACCCGAAGGACATGGCGAAAAACCGCCGGGTCGAATTCTGCACCATGCCGCGTGATGAGAAGGAGAGCGGAAGGAGCTGTGTGCCAAGCTCCCCGCCGATCAGGGCCTCGTCACCAACAACACCGGCAATGGCAAGCAGCAAGCCCACCCGAACGACGTCCCCACCAAGCCGCGTGAGGGGAAAAGGTGCGGCAGCAGCCGGTTACCAACGGCCCCGCCGCCCAAGGCCCCGTCGTCAGCACCGACAAGGGCAATCAGAAGAAACGCCAGGGCGAATTCCACCCCTCGCCGCGAGCCAAGGTCGGTCGGCAGTAGCGCCAAGCACGGGAAAAACATACCATGAAGACATCTTTTATGAAGAAGTTCTCGCGCACCGCGCTCGTGGCGGCGATGGCCTGCGCGCTGCCCGCCCTGGCCGGGGCCGACAACGTGGGACTGGGCAACGGCCAGGATGGCCGTCTCTCGGACGATACGAATTACATCTCCGGCAACCCCATCAACGTCTATGCCCGGGTGACGGAGTCGCGAAAGACGGGCGAGAGTGACATCGCGGTGGACGACACCAAGGGCCTCAAGACAGGGCACCTGGTGCTGGTGCTCCAGACCACGAACAGCACTCCCGGCAGGCCCGAGGACCCGAAGCCCCTGGTGGGCCGCTGGGAGTTCGCGCGCATCGCCGAGGTGAGCAACAAGACACTGAAGCTCACGGAGCCGTTGCAGTATGGCTACACGGGCAAAGCCGCCCAGGTCATCCGGGTGCCGGAGTATACCGAGGCGACCGTCTCGAGCAGCCGCTCCCTCTCCCCGATGAAGTGGAACGGGAGCAAGGGAGGTGTGCTGGCCTTCCTCGTCCAGAACACCCTGACGATCCAGCCCCTCGCGACCATCAGCGCCACGGGCATGGGCTTCCGAGGCGGAACCGTCACGCCCACGACGGGCATGGACCCGTGCCCCAACAAGGGGATGCCGCTCGCGGACCTGGAGAAGAACTCCCCCAAAGCCCAGAAGGGCGAGGGCATCTCCGGCAAGGAACTCCAGACGGGGCGCGCGCAAGACATCAACGCGGGCGGCGGCGGCCTGTGCGGAAAGGGTGGCGGCGGGGGTGGCGGTAACGCCAACGAGGGCGGTAACGGCGGCAACGGCTCCAGTGGACAGACCGTGGGAGGACAGGGCGGCGCCAAGCTGGAGTTCAGTCCGGACGGCCCCAAGCAGTTCGTCGACCGCCTGCTCATGGGAGGCGGGGGTGGCGCGGGGTACACGACGAGCACGGAGGCCCGGGCTGGTGGCGCCGGGGGAGGCATCATCTTCATCCGGGCCGGAGAACTGAACAACTCGGGGCTCATCGAGGCCAATGGTCAACCGGGCGATGTCATTGCCAAGACCGGCGCCTCCACCCCCACCGACTCGCACAGCGGTGGTGGAGCGGGAGGTTCCCTGTATCTGCTCATCGCCCAGTCGGCGACGTGCACCGTCGCCTATACGGCGCAGAACGGGGCCTTCAACGAGGTGCCCTTCAAGGTGAGGGGCGGCACGGGCGGTAACGCGTCCGGCACCTCGGCCGCGGGCGGCGGCGGCGCGGGCGGGCGGCTGCTCTTCCAGATGGGCTCGGGCGACTGCACGGTCGATGAGTTCGCCACCCTGGGCGGAACCGCGGGCAAACAAGACCAGGCCATGAACACCCCCGGCGCTCGCGCGGCGGACGGCCAACCCGGCAGCTACACCGATCTGACGACGCGTTTCGGTAGACCCGTGCTGCTCCCACCGGTGGTCACGGTGCCCATCAACAAGGCGAGCTTCAAGGAAACCACGCCGAAGTACGGCGGCACGTCCACCTATGCGCCGGGGACCTGGGTGGATGTGTATGTGGATAAGAAGCCAGAGCCCGTGGGCACCGTGGAGGTTGATCAAGATGGGAACTGGAGCATCCATCCCACCCGGAGCGAGGACGTCCTGAAGCCCGGCCCCCACACCGTGTACGCCGTGGCCCACAACGACGGCCAGGGTCTGGAGACGCCCCCCAGCGAAAAGACCACCTTCACGGTCACGGAGGAGCAGGGCCCTACACTCCCTAAACCCCCTCCGCCCCCTCCGCACGTCGTGACGCGGGACCTCGTCGGCGGTGGTGTCGGCTGCGCGGCCTCGGGCGGTGCTCCGTCGGGCCTGGCGATGATGGGCCTGGCGCTGCTCTCCACGCTGCGCGCCCGCCGGCGCCAGCGGTAGGCATCCCCTCCCCGGCCAGCTCCTTGCGCACGAGCGGCTGGACCGGGCGAGCCTGACTCACAACAAGGGCCCCTCCTCTCCCAGGAGCGGGCCCTTTCCTTATCGCGGGCGCCATGCCTACCGTGGGCAGCGGCTCAACTCCTCGCCCGTCCAGCACCACGCGCCCACCTCGCCGCGCAGCGCCCTCAATCCCTCGTCACCCCGCCAGCCCGTCCGCGCGCCTCCCTCCCCGAGCCAGGACATTCCCCGGGGCAGGCGCAGCTCGAGCTGGCCGGACGCGCCCATCACCGGCACGAGCCAGGCCTCGCCCGCGAGGCCCCGGCGGCGCGAGCACCCCATGAACGCGCACGGAGAGCCACGGATCCGCTGGCGCCGCTCCTCCCCGGCGCCAAACCACATCCCCACCTTCTTCACCGCGAGCTGACGCGCGCCCGCCGCCTCGTCGAACTCCAGGATGCGCAGCCAGACGTCTCCCCGGCTCCCCTCCGGCTCCTCCCGCCGCGTATAGGAGAGGAAGGCGTGCGCGGGCCGTCCCACGAGCGACGTCACGTCGAGCACCCACAGGGGAGCGGTCTCGTACCGGGGATCATCCTCGAAGCGGTAGCGGCGGCCGTTCTTCAGCAGGAAGCCGAAGGGGCTGTCGCGCCCCACGTGCATGAGGGCCGAGGGCGCGCCCGGGGAGGCCGGCGCCGGGCCAGCCTGCCCGAGGCCCGGAAGGCCAGGGCCTTCAACGCCATCACCTCGGCGGGCGGAAGCGCGTGGGGTGGCAGCCGCGCGTGGAGCCCGGCCAGCCGCGCCAGCCCGGAAGGCATCCGCTTCACATGGCGGGGGGCGCAGTCCAGGGGCGTCCGGCTGCACACCGGGGCCCGGCGGCCCAGACACCTGCTCACGAGCCCGCTGCCGGGCGCACCCCGCGTCACCGCCTCGCACAGCGTGCGCCGCGTGTCCTCGTCCCTCGCCGGCAGCCAGCAGGACACTCCCCGACGCCAGGGCTCGCGCAGGGAGATCTTCACGTCCGCTCCGACCGGGCAGTGGTCCTCCGCGTCCCCGGGCGACTCCCCGGGCCGGGGCAGCGGCTCGAGCGAGACCTCCACGTCGTGCATCGTCTGGAGCAGTTCCTGGACGCGCTCGTCGGCCGAAGGGGAGCCACCTCCGCCCGGCGCACCGCCCAGTACCGCCGCGACACACAGCACGAGGATCATCGAGGGCATCACCCTTCTCCACGAGAATCCAAGGCAACACCCTGCTGCTTCAGAGGCCGTCCGTCCAACAAAACCCGCTCCGAAAAGGCTCACATGTGGAGGGTTCAGGACGAAGGGCTTGTCCGTACCCCTGCCCAACTTGAGTCTTTTCCCACAGCATGAGTTTCCGAATTATTCAGCTTGTACATCTTTATGTATCGATTGTTGTCGGCTGAAGTCGGCGCAAGTGGGCACGACCGAGGTCGGCGGTGCCGTGCACGGGGGAGAGCCATGGACAAGAAGAGGATCGTCCGCGGGTGTGTCCGCGGGAGCCTGATGGTGTTGGCGTTGGCCGGCTGCGGGCAGAAGGCCTCGAGTGGCGAGAAAGCACCCGGTGCCCGGAGTGCACCGCTCACGGCGAGCTGTGAGGCGAGGCCTCCCGTGCCCCCGGTCTTCGAGCCCGAGCTGGAGTGGGCCTGGACGGGCAGCGACGTCATGCCCTCGCACACCAACGTGATGATGGCGCCCGTGGTGGTGGACACCAACGCGGATGGCGTTCCGGACGTCGTCTTCAACACCTACGCGGGAGAGAACTACATCAGCGATGGCATCCTGCGCGCGGTGGATGGCGCCACGGGCCGCGAGTTGTGGGCGGTGACGGCGCAGGAGCACCGGGTGCGCGGCGCGTCGAGCATCGCGGCGGGAGACATCGACGGGGACGGGCGGGTGGAGATCTGCACCGTGGCCCAGGACAGCCGGGGCCTCCTGTGCTTCGAGCACGACGGCACCTTCAAGTTCCGCACGGGGGGGCCGGGCAACAACTGGGGGGGCCCGTCGATGGCGGACCTCGAGGGAGACGGGCAGGTGGAGATCATCAACGGCCATGCCGTCTTCGATCACACGGGAGCGCTCAAGTGGTTGGGCTCCGACGGCGCGGGCGGCACCACCAACGGCCCGCTCTCCTTCGCGGTGGACATCGATCAGGACGGCAAGCTCGAGGTGATCAACGACCGGGCCATCTACCAGTCCGACGGGCAGCCGCGGTGCGTGAACACCGACATCGGCCATGGGCTCGCGGCGGTGGCCAACTTCGACGCCGATCCCCAGGGCGAGGTGGTGGTGGTGTGGAGCGGCTACGTGACGTTGATGGATGACCACTGCCAGTCCTTGTGGACCTCGCCCATTCCGGGCGGCGGCGTGGGAGGCACGCCCAACATCGCGGACTTCGACGGGGACGGCCAGCCGGAGATCGGCGTCGCGGGCACGGATCGCTACACCGTCTTCGAGGCGGACGGCACGGTGAAGTGGGAGAGCACCATGCGCGATCACAGCTCCAACCGCACGGGCTCGTCCACCTTCGACTTCGAGGGGGATGGGCGCTCGGAGATCATCTACGCGGACGAGGTGCGGCTGCGCATCTACGACGGCACCACCGGCGCGGTGCGCTTCGAGGTGCCCCACAGCTCCTGCACCGCCTACGAGCAGCCCATCGTCGCCGACGTGGATGGGGACCACAACGCCGAGCTGCTCGTGGCGCAGAACACCACCTGTGGCTTCGGCCCGTTCGCGGGCCTGCGCTTGTACCGGGACAGGAAGGACGGGTGGGTGAACACCCGGCGCGTCTGGAACCAGCACGCCTACTCCATCACCCACGTGAACGAGGACGGCACCCTCCCCACCCACCCCGCCACCGCCTGGTTGAGCGGCTTCAATTCCTTTCGTTCCAACAGCCAGGGCAGCCCCGGCACGTCCGCCTTCGCGGCGCCCGATGTGAGGATTTCGCAGCTCACCGCCACGTGTGACGCCACCACCTGGGCGCTGACGCTCGAGGCCCGCGTGCGCAACACGGGGGACGCGGCGGCCTCGGCCGGGCTGAGGGTGGCCTTCTACCAGGGAGCTCCCGCCTCGGGCGGCCAGTTGCTGGGAGTCGCCTCGCTGCCCCAGGCCCTGCCCCCGGCGGGCGAGGCGAGCGCCACGTTGAAGCTCACCACCGCTCCAGACCCGAGCGCCCCGCTCTGGGCCGTGGCCGATGACGACGGCACTCCGGGGGCGGGTCGCGAGCTGGAGTGCGACGAGGGCAACAACGCCGCCTCCTCGGACATGGGCCCGCGGTGCGCGCCTCCCCCGGTCAGGACGTGGGTGCGCCGCGGCGACCTGCTCCTGCCCCGGCTGAGACACGAAGCGGTCCTCCTGGCGGATGGCCGGGTGCTCGTGGCCGGTGGCTTCAACCGCTCGGCGGAGGTGTACGAGCCCCTCGGCGCGACCTGGTCGGCCACCGGAAGCACCCTCGCCTCTCATCGCGGCCACGCCATGACCCGGCTGGTCGATGGTCGGGTGCTGCTCGTGGGCGGCTCCCCCCGCGCCAACGCCGAGCTGTATCTCCCCGCGCACGGCGAGTGGAGGGCGGCGGGACTTCTCCACAAGTTGCGCTACCACCCCACCGCCACGCTCCTGCCGGATGGCCGGGTGCTCGTCATCGGCGGCGCCACCTCCGAGGGCGGTGGCGAGGTGCTGGGCTCCAGCGAGCTGTACGACCCCGCCCACGACACCTGGTCGCTCACGGGCACGCTGGGCACGGCGCGCATGCGGCACACCGCCACGCTCCTGCCCGATGGCCGGGTGCTCGTGGTCGGTGGCGTGGATGGCTCGGACCACCCCCTGGCCTCGGCCGAGGTGTTCGACCCCGCCACGGGGCGCTTCTCGCCCGTGAGCGCCCCCCAGGTGGGCCACGGCGTGCATACCGCCACGCTGCTCGCCGATGGCCGGGTGCTCGTGGTCGGCGGCCTCGGCTCCGGCGTCCCGTCCGCCGCGAGCGCCGAGCTGTATGACCCCACCACGGACGCCTGGACGGCCACGGGCCCCGTGCGCACGCCCCGCCGCGCGCACACGGCCACGCTCCTGCCCGGCGGCGAGGTGCTCGTGGCGGGCGGCTACCACCCGTCCACCGGCATCCTCACCGCCGCGGAGCGGTTCGATCCCGTCAGCAACACCTGGAGCGACACGGCCCCCCTGAACGTGGACCGCTACGGCCACACCGCCACGCTCCTGGGTGATGGCACGGTGCTCGCGGTGGGAGGCGTGAGCAACCACGACTCCGCCTCCACCGAGTCCTACTTCCCCTGAGGGCCCACCCCGGGGAGCGCTGTCTCACTCGCCTCCCCGGGGCGTCGTCGCCTCGCACAGGTGCTCGATGAAGTCCGGCAGCAGCTGGGCGGAGAGGATCCAGATGCGTCCCTCGCCCAGGTCCGTGAGCCGGGCCTCGCCGAGGTAGTCCCGGTGCTCCTCCTCCACGTAGTGGATGAACACGTCCAGACCGCGCGCCCGGTACCACCCGGCGGCGCCCGCCAGGAGCGCCAGCATCGCCTGCTGCGCCTCGGGCAGGGACGCGTCCACCAGCGGGATGATGCGCAGCCCGTTGAGCACGTGGAACAGGTTGAGCCCCGCGTGCGCCGCCTCCATGACGCCCACCGCCACCGCGCGGCCGTCCTTGCGCGCCACCAACACGTGGCGCTCGCGGCCCAGCTTCGCCCCGCTCCACTGCTGCTTGAGCCCCGCCAGGTCGAAGCGCTCGGGCACCAGATCCAACGCCTCGCGGTAGGCCACCGGGCGCGTGCGCTCGAGCCGCGCGAACAGCGCCTGCTTCTCCTCCTCCGTGGGCTCGCCCAGGCTGAAGCCCTCGGGCATCACCCACTCCCGGCGCGCGTCCGCCTCCATCAGGTGGAAGTTGAGCACGCACGCCTGGCCCGTGTGCTGGTACCACTCGGCGAAGTCCAGCGCCGTGAAGCGCACCCAGCGCACGTTGGCCTCGCAGTACGCGAGGAACCACTTGATGTCCGGATCCGTCTGCGCCGGCTCGAAGCCACGCAGGTAGATGTCGCGCAGGGCCTCGCGCGCCGTGCCGCGGCAGCGCTCGCCCGTGGGCAGGTGCCGCGCCAGGTGGTGCGCCATCCAGCTGCCCGAGTACGGCTTGAGCCAGGACAGGCTCGCCTCCACCGTGTCGCTCTGGGGCACGGGCCGCACCACGCGGTAGCCCAGCCGGGGCGCCCGCTCCAGGCGCTCGTGCGCCTCGCGGTACTCGGCCTTCATGCGCTCGAAGTCCGCGGGCGTCTTGCCCGACAGCCGGAAGTAGCCCGAGCGCTCGTAGAGCTCCCACGTGCCCTGATCCCACTGCCCGGACACGCGCGTGTTCGGATGGCTCAGTTCCTCCACGAGCATGCGCCAGGCGGCCCCGTCGCCGATGGGCTCCACCTTCATGCCGCAGCGGCGGCCGGCGCTGGTGCCGCTGATGTTGCGCACCTCCGCCTTGACGTACACCGGCGCGCGGCCCGGCAGCTCCACCTCCATCTCGCTCAGCACGAGCCCCGGGTAGAGCAGATCCTCCCCCGGCTCGGTGGCGAAGGACAGGCCCTCGTAGCTGATGTCCATCAGCTCGCGCTGCACGCGCACCTGGGGCCAGAGCGGATGGGCGAAGCGCGCCACGCAGCCGCCCCACGCCGGAGCGCGGCGCAGCCGGCGGTGGCGGTAGCGCACCACCTCCGAGGGGAGCTTCACGCTCCACAGCCCGTCCTCGTGCAGCGCCTCGTCCACCTGGAAGCGCAACACGGAGCTGAAGCCATACACCTCCAGCAGCAAGGGGCCGGCGGGCAGCACACCCCCGCGCACCTCCCAGGCCACCCGGGCGTCGTACTTGTCGAAGAGCGCCGCGGACAGCTCCACGTCCCCCTGCTCCGAGCGCGCCATGCCCCGGCAGCGCCGCGCCGTGAGCGCCTCGAAGATGCGGCCGATGCGCTCGGCGCGATCAATCCGCTCCATCCAGATGGGGCTGGCGTGCGGCAGCTCCAGGTGGCCCTTGTCGCGCCAGCCCTCCAGCATGGAGACGATGTGGCGCCCCTGCGCGAGCGGCGGCGCCACGAAGCGCAGGCTCAGCTCCGGCAGCGCCTCGGGCGCCGGCCGGTAGATCTTCATCACCTCGGCCCTCAGGGCCGTTGCTTCCCTCCCACCCCCAACACCACGTTGGCCCGCTGCCCCGGCTTGAGCGCCGTGGGCTTCTGCAGACACACCGTCAAATGCTCCGGGGACAGTTGCACCAACCGCCCCGCCGGAGAACGTTCACCTTCCACGGACGCCACCGCCACCAACCCCGGACCCATGCGATAGCCCAAGACGCTGTCTCGGGCACGCATGCGCTCCGCCACCTTTTTCGTCGCCATGGGGAACTCCACCCTCGGAATTCCGCCAATGTGGACACACTCCCCGGCTTGTGCAGCCTCACCGGATGTCGCCGGGCCCTCCAATCGTCGAGCACCCGTCGCCCCCCTCGCAGGTGCTCACCCGACGACAGTTGGCTCGTTCTCCGGGCGAGGCTTGCGCTTCTCCCCCTCCGTGCGCAGGGCGAGCGCCTTCTGCCACCTCGCCAACGTTTTCCCGTCATCCCAGGGACTCTCAAAAAACGAGAAAACCCTGTGTTTCTGATCCATCGAAACTCGGAAAACGAGCCTTCGAGGTTTCACTGGAAGGCACTCCGGTTACGCTCTCACGCGAAAAACACGGGGATGGCTTCCGCCTGGGGCGGCGGGTCCTATAAGCTCGGTTTCCTCGAATGGCTGGTTCGATGCTTCCCTCCGCGCAGGACGAAGTGCGCGGCCGGCAGATGGGCAACTACGAGGTGCTCTGCCGCCTGTCCACGGGAGGCATGGCGGAAATCTTCCTCGCCTCCAGGCGTGGCCGGCGGGGTTCCACAAGCCGGTGGTGCTCAAGAAGATCCTCCCGGATATCCAGGGCCAGGAGGAATTCGTCCAGATGTTCCTGGACGAGGCGCGCGTCACCGCGGCCTTCAACCACCCGAACATCGCGCAGGTGTTCGATCTGGACGTGGCCGGGGGCGAGCTGTTCCTGGCCATGGAGTTCGTGCCGGGGGCGACGCTTTTGGAAGTGGCGCGCGCGTGCCTCGGGGCCAAGGAGCCCATGCCCATGGGGCTGGGGCTGGCGGCGGTGCGCGACACGGCGCTGGCGCTGCACTACGCGCACACCTTCACGGACGCGCTGGGCGAGCCCTCGCCCGTCATCCACCGGGACGTGGCCGAGAAGAACATCATGGTGACGTACGAGGGCGTCACCAAGCTGCTGGACTTCGGCATCGCCAAGAGCCTGATGGAGGTGAGCCGCACCCAGGTGGGCATGGTGAAGGGGACGAGCGGCTACATGTCCCCGGAGCAGATCCTCGGCCAGCCGCTGGACGCGCGCAGCGATCTGTTCAGCCTGGGCGTGGTGCTGCACGAGTGTCTCACGGGGGCGCGGCTGTTTCCGGGCAAGGCGCCCGCGGCGGTGATGAACGCGGTGCTGCGCGGCCCCATCCCCGAGCCCTCGCGCGCCAACAAGGCCGTGCCCCCCGAGCTGGACGCCATCGTGCTCAAGGCCCTCTCGCGCCAGCGCGAGGACCGGTACGCGACGACGCTGGAGTTCGCGCGCGAGCTGGAGCGCGCCGTGAGCGGCCTCATCTGGCTGCCCGAGCAGAGCGGGGCGCTGCTGCGGCGCCTCTTCGCCGAGCGGCGCGAGCAGACGCGGCAGGTGCTCGCGGGCGGCCGGACCTCCACGGGTGAGGTGAAGCTGCCACTCCCCCCGGCCGAGCCCCGGGAAGGGGCGAAGGACGCGGCGAAGGAGGGGGCCCCCGCCACGCCGGCGCCCCGCCTGCCCGCGATCACCGCCACCCCCGCGCAGGCTCCCGCGGGCCCTCGTCGGCCAACACGGACATCGTCCCCTACTCGCCCCTGGTGCCTCCTCCGGCGGCTCCCGTCGCCGGGGGTGAGCCCCGCACCCCCACGCCCCGCCCGCCCGCGCGGGCCTCCGCGGATCGCTCACGGCCCGTGCTGCCCCCACCCCCCGGCCGCGCACGCCGGGCCGCGTGGAGCCCCCTCCCGCCCCCGAGGAGAAGCAGGAGCCGGAGAAGACGGCCCTCGTCCGGCCCCGGCGCTCCACGACTTCCGAGAACCGCGCCGCCTCCCCCGCCGACAGCCGCTCCGGCTCCCCCGAGGCCCCTGCTTCCCGCGCCCCCGCCGACAGCCGCCCCGCCCCGCCCGAGCCCTCCTCCTCCCGCTCCCAGCCCACGCGCGCCCTGCGCATCTCCACTCCGGACGCGGCCACGCGCGCCTCCGTCACCGCGCCGGCCTCCGACGGGGGCAGGGACGAGGACACCACCCAGCCCCACCGCCGTCCCTCCCCGCCCCCACGTCCCGCCGTCGAGCCGAGCGAGGACTCGTCGGAATACCCCACCCTCCCCTTCCAGACCCTTCCCTCCCTCCCCCCGCGCTCCCACGCGCCGAAGACGGAGGAGGAGCTGCTGCTGTCCTCGGGCACCCACTCCATCGCGGCCGCGAGCTCCGGGCGGGGGCTGAGACTGGCCCTGCTGGTGCTGGTGGTGCTGCTGGGGCTCGCGGCGCTGCTCGTCGCCCTGCGCTGGGACGGAGGCGCGGTGTCCTCGTGGCTGCTGCCCGCCCAGGCGGCCCCGCCCGCTCCCAGGCTCCATGAAGCGCCACGCCCCTTCCGCCGAGCGCAACCGGGAACCCCTGCTGCCCGTGCTGCGCGAGGTGCTGCCCCCCACGGCACCGTGCTCGAGCTGGCGAGCGGCACCGGCCAGCACGCCGTCTTCTTCGCGCGCGCCCTTCCCGGGCTCACCGGCAGCCCACCGACGTGGACCCCACCGCGCTCGCGAGCATCGAGGCCTGGCGCCAGGAGGAGGGCCCGCCCAACCTGCGCGCCCCGCTCGCGCTGGACGTGCTGGCCGAGCCCTGGCCCGTGGAGCGCGCCGACGCGCTCGTGGCCATCAACCTGGTGCACATCTCCCCGTGGGAGGCCTGCCAGGGGCTTTTGCGGGGCGCGGGGCGGGTGCTCGCTCCAGGCGGGCCGCTCGTGCTCTACGGCGCGTACTTCGTCGAGGGAGAGCCCCCGGCGCCGAGCAACCTCGCCTTCGACGCCTCGCTGCGCGAGCGCGACCCCTCCTGGGGCGTGCGCGAGCTGGGCGCCGTCACCGCCGAGGCGCGGCGGCACGGCCTGGAGCGCGAGCGCGTCATCCAGATGCCCAGCCACAACCTCACCGTGGTGTTCCGCGCCCGGCCCGGGTGAGGCCGAGGCCGGGGCTCAGGCGGGCAGCGGGGCGGTGAGCGCGGCGAACAGGAGCTTGAGGGCCCCATCCCGGGCCACCAGCAGCTTCGTCGCCGCCACCACCCACTTCACCGTGCGCCGCGACACCTTCACCGGCCCGGGCTCGAGCACCCGGCCATTGCCGTACAGCTTGCGCAGCGTCATCACCGCGAGGAACAGCGGCCACAGGCAGAAGAGGCGGATGCCGCGCTCCTCGCGGGGCAGGCCCAGCACGTACTCGAAGGCCTGGCGCAGCTCCCGGTGGGCCACCGCCACCAGCCGGCCATGGGCCTCGAGCGCCGCGCCGCGGTTGCCCGGCTCCAAGAGGGCCTCGGGCGTCAGGCCGTGCTCGGCGAGCACCGTCCGGGGCAGCCAGCAGAAGCCCCGCTCCAGGTCCTCGCGCACGTCCTTGAGGATGTTGGTGAGCTGCAGCGCGTTGCCGAACGCCACCGAGCGCGGCTCGAGCGTGCGCGCGCGTCGGGCCACCTCGGGCGAGTACCACTCGAAGAGCCGGGTGAGCATCTCCCCCACCGTGCCCGCCACGTAGTAGCAGTACTCCAGGGTCTCCTCGAGCGAGTCGAGGCCCAGGCCCCCGCCCGAGGCGCGGCCCTTGCTGCCCATGCGCCCCATGCCCTCCGTCATCAGCCGCAGGCACGTGGCCACGTGCTCGCGCACCGGCGCCGCGTGCTCCCCGAGCGCCTCCAGCACCCGCTCCGAGCCCTCCACCAGCCGCACCTCGGCCGCGGGCGCCTGGGCGCGCAGCTCCCGCGCCGCCTCCTGGGTGAAGCGCCGGGCGTCCTCCCGCCACCCCTCGGGCAGCGTGCTCAGGCGCGCCAGCTCCGCGAGCAGCACCGCGCTGGCCGGCCCCCGCACCTCGTCCTCCAGCGTGTCGGCGATCCGGCACAGCAGGTAGGCCACCAGCACCGCCGTATCCAGCGGCGCGGGCAGCACGGGGATGTTGAGCGCGAAGGTACGCGACACCGCCGGCAGCACCTCGCGGCAGAAGGCGAGCGCGGAGGAATCGTTCAACATCGGCATGGTCGACGCGACGGAATCCGTCGGGTTGGCCCTGGCCTCGGCAACCTGATGCGTACTAAGAGGGGTGTCGCGGTAGGGTCGGGGGCCACGGGGGGGACTCAACTCCAAGGGAGCTCCTTCGCGTGACTCCCGGCTTCTGCCGCCACCGGATCGTCCACCCGGGCCGACAGCCGTCCATCCATCTCCCGGGTTCGCGTCACGAGGGTCGGCATTACCCCAGCCCGCCCCCGGGTGCACGCACTCCTTGGTCCACCCTTCATTCTTCCAGGCGCGAGTGTGGACCCCTGGCCGCTCGCAAGCCCCCTGGCCAGGGGCAACCCGGACCCCTCCCGCTTCACGGGCCTCCCTCCAGTCCGGAAATTCCTGTCATTTCTACGGCCCCTCTCCCAAGGAGACCCCCAACCTCCCGGAATCATTCGGCTCGTTCCCGGTATGCTTCTGGCATTCCAGGGACGCATGGCTTTCATTGAATCCGTGGTCTCAGAGCAGCCGGCGCAAGCCTTCACGGTTTTCGTCCCGTACCCGCTGCAGACGCAGATGGATCTGCTGCCGGCGGACACGCGTCACACGTTGTTGGGGGAGCTGTTCCAGCTGGCGGTCCAGGCGGCGCGGGAGCGGGAGTTCCTGCCGCGCTCGGCCCCCGTCACCCTGGAGTTCCTGCTGGCCGGCTGCGACGTGCGGGCGGAGCTGGATGCCCCGCGCGCCCGCCTCACCCTGGTGTCCCTGGTGCGCACCTGGCACTGAAGCGCCGGGGGCCCTTGTCCACAGTTCGGGTTGTCCCCAGGCCCCGCTGTTTCTTCACTGGATAGAGAGTGATCTTGATCTAGAAGAGGTAACAGCAGGGGGTGTGGGCTTGTGGAAAAGTCCGTAAGCGCCCGTCATCCTTGAGCAATCCCGAGGATGCTACATGTGGGGAAGTTGGCGCTTATCCCCGGCCATCCACAAGGGGGAGGAGTGTGCCGGGGTTGTCCACAGGGGTCCCCGGCTCGCTCCACAGGCCGTCCACAGGGGCTGTGGGCTATGCTGCGCGCCCATGTCCGACCCTGTCCAGGGGCCCTCCTCCTCGTCTTCCCCCGTGCCGTTCGATCCTCACCGGGGAGAGCGCATCGGACGCTACGAGGTTCTCTCCCAGTTGTCAGTGGGGGGCATGGCCGAGCTGTTCCTGGGCTACACGTCGGGGCCGGGGGGCTTTCGCAAGTACGCGGCCATCAAGCGCATCCTCCCGGACGCGCGCAGCGACGAGCAGTTCGAGCGGATGTTCCTGGACGAGGCGCGCATCACCGCGGCGTTCAGCCATCCGAACATCGGCCAGGTGTTCGAGCTGGGGCAGGACAAGGGCGGGCTGTTCCTGGCGATGGAGTTCATCGCGGGGCAGAACCTCGATCAGGTGATCGCCGTGGGCCGGCGGTTCGGGGGGACGCTGCCCCTGGGCTTCGCGCTGTCGGTGGTACGCGACGTGTGCCTCGCGTTGCACTACGCGCATACCTTCACCACGCCCGGGGGCAAGCCCTCGCCCGTCATCCACCGGGACGTGGCCCACAAGAACGTGATGGTGACGTACGACGGGGTGGTGAAGCTCCTGGACTTCGGCATCGCCAAGGCGCGCGGCGCCCGGGCGAGCACCCAGGTGGGCATGGTGAAGGGCACCACCGGGTACATGTCGCCGGAGCAGGTGCGGGGCCAGCCGCTGGATGGCCGCAGCGATCTCTTCTCCGTGGGGGTGATGCTGCACGAGCTGCTCACGGGCGAGCGGCTGTTCGCCGCCGGGTCGGAGATCCAGGAGATGCAGATGATCCTGGGCGCCTCCATCCCCGAGCCCCAGCCCCGGGGCGGGCAGGTGCCGGCGGAGATCCGCGCGGTGGCGCTCAAGGCGTTGGCGCGCGATCGGGAGCAGCGCTACGCGACGGGCCGGGACATGGCGCGGGCGCTGGAGGCCGCGGCGGGCCCCCTGCTCTTCGACTCCGAGCAGCGCGCCGCCTTCATGGCCGAGCACTTCCAGAAGCAGCGCGAGGGCACGCGCCAGTTGTTGCAGACGGTGGACGAGACGCTGGATGGCACGTCGAAGGTGGCGCCGGTCGCGCCGCGGCCGGCGCCCGAGCCCATGCGCGCGCCCGAGGACGCGCGGCGTCCGGGAGCCGAGAAGCGCTCGCCCCGCTCCCCCGCGCCCCGGCGCATGACGGAGCCGGAGGTGCGCACGGAGGTGGAAGGTGGCTCGCCGGAGCGGGTGGTCACCACGGGCCGGGTGATCACCCGGGAGTTCTCGGACGTCCCCGCCGCGCCTCCGGACACGCGGGAGACGCCAGGCCCCAAGGTGGCGAAGAGCTCCCTGGGCTTGTGGGCCGGAATGCTGGTGCTGGGTGGCTTGCTGGGCCTGGGGGGCATGGAGCTCCGGCAGGCCCTCCAGGCCGAGCCGCCCCCGGCTCCTGGCACCGCGGAGGATCCTCTCCCCTGCTTCCCCTCGGGCCCCCGCGTCCCCAGCAGGCCCCCGCGCCGTCACCCGAGGCCGCGGCGGAGCCGACGAGCCCTCCGGCCACGGAGGCCGCCAAGGCGCCCGCTTCCACCGGCGAGGCGGCCGGGACGGCTCCTCCGCGCGTGCGGCGAAGCAGGGGTTGCTCACGCTCGTCACCCGGCCCGAGGCCGAGGTGTTCCTCAACGGGCGCTCCCTGGGCAAGACGCCCCTGTTCAAGAAGCCCGTTCCGGTGGGACAGCTCCGGCTGCTGCTCCAGGGCCAGGACGGCAAGCGGCGCGAGCTGTTCGTGCCCGTCGAGCAGGGCAAGCCGGCGGTGCTCAACCTGCCGCTGGCGGACCTGCCCGTGCGCTGAGGCGCGGCCCGCCCGCCGGGCCTACCCTCCGTCCGAGCTCTCCTGCGAGTTCTTCTTCCAGCCCCAACCCTTGCCGGGCTTGTCGCCGAGCGTCTCGGCGTTGTCCCGGTTCTTGTTGGCCAGATCCGTGGGGACGTCCGGGTTGCCCACGATGAGCACGCCGCCCGAGTTGCTCTTGCTCTGGCTGGTGTTGATGGCGTTGGAGAGGTCCTCGGGCTTGGCGTAGTAGCTGGAGCCGTTGGAGGGATCCTTCACCAGGTAGCGGCCCTGGTTGTCCATGCCATCGATGAGCACCCAGTGCGGGCTGCCCGACACGTCGTCGGGGCTGCCGGAGATCTTCGAGTCCAGCATCACCGCGGCCTTGTCGCCGTTGCGCAGCGCCTCGTCCATGACGTTGCGCTCCAGGCCCTTGGTGCTCTTCTTCACCTCGAGCCCCTCGGAGGTGAGCATGTCGGCCATCTCCGCGGGCGTGGTGCCGTCCCCCTTGGTGAAGCGGCTCTTGAAGTCGTTGACGACGCCCTGGCCCCGCTCGCCCTCCACGCTCTCACGGCCGTCCTTGGCCCCCTTGAACATGGCGGCCACCGTCTCGCCGCAGTCGCTGTTGCCCTCCTGCTGCAGCACCGGCGCCTCGCTGTTCCACCCGCCCGCGTCCTTCTGCTCCAGCGCCACCACGCTGTTCTGCGAGTTGCGCGCGTTGTTCAGATCCAGCACCGACTCCTGGTGCTGTTCGATCGCCTTGTCCAGGGCCTCGATCTGCTCCTTGGGCGCGCCGTATTTGATCAACCACTGCTTCTGGTTCTCGAGCGCCTGCTGGTAGTCGTCCTTGACCGTCTCGAGATCCTTGGTCAGCTTGGGCGGAGGCGGGGGAGGCGTCTGGGTCTCGGGCTCCGGGGCGGTGCTCTTGGTGACTCGTGGGAGGGTGACGGAGTTCGGGGGAATCGTCAGGCTCATGGGGGGACCTCCCGGGGGCGGGAAATGCGCGGGTTCAGCTTCTCCCTAGTATCGCAACGTTTCGGGGATTGTTTCCAGTGGGGCTCGAAGTTTGCTTTCTCCGTAACCAGGCAGGGAGCCGAGCGGGAGTCCCGAAATGTGGGATAGGACACGCTGACGCCGCTGACGCCGACGGGTGAGCGTTGCGCGATGACGCCAGTTCCTGCCGGTTCCCGCCAAGGCTACGCTCGCCCTTCCCGTCCTGGTGTCTTCCCGGGCGCACGCGGAAAAAGGGGGAGCTGCTTGCCCATGACCACGCTCCGGTGGCGCCTCGCTGTCCTGCTCGCACCCCTGCTGCTGCCCTGGCTGCTCCTGCTGGGGGCGGCGCCCCCCGTGCCCGCCGCTCCCGCGCGCATGCGCGTGGTCTTCCTCGATGCGCTGGAGACCGGCAGCGCCTTCCAGCGCCAGTTCCGGGGCGCGATGAACGCCGCCGCCCATGACCTGGACATCGAGCTCATCCACATCGAAATGGCTCACTGGCCGGGGGAAATCCTCGAGCAGGCGCGCCGGGCGGTGAGCGGGCCCGACAAGCCCGACTACCTCATCATCTCCATCCACCGCGACATCGGCGCCCGCGTCCTCGAGGTGGCCGAGCAGGCGCGGGTGCCGGTGTTCGTCGTCAACTCCGGGCTGGGGCTCGAGGAGCGGGCGCGCTTCGGGGGCCGCGCGAGCACTTCGCGCGGTGGATTGGCCAGATGGTGCCGGACGACGTGGGGGCCGGGGAGCGGCTGGTGCGGATGCTGGTGGACGCGGCCCATGCGCGCGGGCGCTCCTCTCCGGAGGGGCCGGTGCGGCTCATCGCCATCGAGGGCCAGTTGGGGGATACCTCCGCGAAACAGCGCCGTCTGGGCCTGCGCCAGGCCCTGTCCGGAGCGAAGGACGTCGAGCTGCTCCAGGGCGTCACCGCCGCCCGGCGGCGCGAGGAGTCCCAGCGCAAGACGCTCCTGCTGCTGCGCCGCTACCCGGAGCTCCAGGCCGTCTGGGCCGCCAACGATGACCTGGCGTTGGGGGCCGCGCGGGCCCTGGAGGAAGCGGGCCGCCACCCCGGCGAGGACGTGCTGGTGGGGGGCATCGACTGGACGCCCGAGGCGCTCGAGGCCGTGCGCGAGGGCAGGCTGGTGACGAGCCTCGGGGGACACTTCCTGGAGGGGGCCTGGGCCCTGGTGCTCCTGTACGATCACCACCGGGGGCGCGACTTCGCCTCCGAGCGGCTCGACTGGCGCACGGCGTTCCTGCCCGCCACGCGCGCCAACGCCGCGGGCTACCTGGAGGTGCTCGCCCGGCCGGATTGGGAGGCTTTCGACTTCCGGGCCTTCTCGAAGGCGGCCAATCCGCGCCTGAGGCACTACGCTTTCTCCCCCAGGCATTGTTCGCGCAGCGGCATGGCCGCATGGATCCGAATGGCAAACCCTGAGTCGCACGCGCCGGTCACCTCTGGAGCCCAGGCGCGCGAGCCGGGAATGACCTGGGGCTCGCGCTGGCTGCGCTCCGGCAACCGGCTCGGACGACGGCTGCTGCTCTACATCCTGCTCTTCAGCACCGCCGTCAGCCTGCTGGGCACGCTGGTGCAGCTCGGCACCGACTACGAGCGGGAGGTGCGGCAGCTCGAGGAGCGCTTCACGCAGATCCGCTCCAGCTACGCGCAGGGCCTCGCCGAGAGCCTCTGGACGCTCGACGAGACGCTCCTGCGCACCCAGCTCGAGGGCATCACCACGCTGCCCGGCATCGTGGTGGCGGAGCTGGACACCGAGCTGGGCACCCACTACGTGGCCGGCGGCGGCGCGCCCGGGAGTTCTCCCGCGACTTCCCGCTGTACCACGGCTCGCGCCTGCTCGGGACGCTCCGGGTGGGCGCCAACCTGGCGTACGCCCGCGCCGAGCTGCGCAGCCGGGTGCTCGTCATCCTCGCGACCGAGGCGGGCAAGACGTTCCTCTTCGGCCTCTTCGCCTTCTTCCTCATCCAGCGCCTGGTGACGCAGCACCGGCCACCATGGCGGCCTACACGCGCGGCCTGGACACGGAGCACCTGGAGACCCCCCTGGTGCTGCGGCGCACGGGCACGCACCGGGTGCGCCAGGACGAGCTGGACGAGGTGAGCGCCGCCATCAACGAGATGCGCGAGTCCTTGCGCAAGGAGCTCGGGGATCGCCAGCGCTCCGAGGCGGCGTCCGCCTTCCTCGCCCGGGCCGGCGGGGTGCTCGTGGAGTCGTTGGATCTGGAGAAGGTGCTGCCGCGCATCGCCTCCGTGTGCGTGGGCCCCCTGGCCGACTGGTGCGTCATCGATCTGCGGGAGCAGGGGGTGCTGCGCCGGGTGGGGGGAGCGCACGTGGACGCGGGCAAGGCGCCGCTCCTGGACGAGCTCCAGCGGCGCTACCCTCCCAGCCCGGACTCGAGGGTGCCGGCGGCCGTGGCCACGCGCACCGGCACGTGGGTGTTGGAGTCGCGCGTCACCCGGGCCGGGATGCGCGCCCAGTGCGTCGACGACGCGCACGTCCGGCTCGTGGCGGAGCTGGGCCTGGGCAGCGTGCTGGCGGTGCCGCTGATGAGCCGGGGGCACGCGCTGGGCGCCATCACGCTCGCCGCGGCCGAGCCGGAGCGCTACGGGCCCGCCGAGCTCGCGCTGGCCGAGGAGCTGGCGCGGCGCGCCGCCATCGCCATCGACAACGCGCGGCTCTACCGCCGGCGGAGCAGGCCTTGCGGCTCAGGGAGACGTTCCTCTCGGTGGCCGGGCACGAGCTGCGCACGCCCCTGTTGCCCCTCCAGTTGCGGCTGCAGAGCCTCCTGCGCCGCGGCCGGAACGCGGCCCCCCTGGAGCCGGAGGTGCTGCTCGGGGAGATCGCCGTCGCCGAGTGGCAGACGCGGCGGCTCGGGCTGCTGGTGGACCAGTTGCTGGACGTGTCCCACCTCATCGCCGGCAACGCGCTGGTGCTGCGGCGCAAGCACATGGACCTGTGCAAGCTGGTGGAGGGCGTGCTCGAGGGCGTGCAGCGGCAGATCTCCGACAGCGGCTCCGAGGTGGTGCGCGAGCTGTGCAGTCCGGTGGAGGGCGAGTGGGATCCGCGCCGGCTGGAGCTGGTGGTGATGGGCCTGGTGCAGAACGCGCTGAAGTTCGGCGAGGGCCGGCCCATCGACGTGCGCGTGACGCCGGGGGAGGGCTCGGTGCTCCTGGTGGTGCGCGACCGGGGCATGGGCATGTCGAAGAGCGAGCAGGAGCACATCTTCGACCGGTTCAGCCGCGGGGTGCCGGAGCAGCACTTCGGGGGGCTGGGGCTCGGCCTCTACCTCACGCGCGAGGTGGTGCGGGCCCACGGGGGCTCCATCTCCGTGGAGAGCGAGCCCGGGGAGGGCACCACCTTCACCGTGGTGCTGCCGGTGGGCGAGGCCCCGCCAGCCGCCTGAAGACTCTCAGCACTCCACGGCGGGCCACTTCGAAAGACTCGCAGCACGCGTGTGTTTCTCGTTTTCTCACGGCGGAAGGGGTGGCGCTTCCTGCTCGGTCGAGGCGGAGACGCTCGGCCCGGGAGGGGCCGTGCCCTTTACAAAACCGGAGCCGAGGTGGAATCCTGGACAGCCATGGGCGACGGTAAAACCAGGAGTAGTCGGTTCCGGAGCAAGAACTCGCGCGAGCAGCCCGCGCCGGACACGGGCCGCTCCAACCGTAATACCCAGGTGGAGGACGCTCCGCCGGTGGCCCAGGTGGGGCGCTACGTGCTGCTCAAGCAGTTGGGCCAGGGCGGCATGGGCGTCGTGTACTCGGCGTACGATCCGGACCTGGATCGCAAGGTCGCCCTCAAGCTGTTGCAGGCGGACGGCCCGCTGGACGCGGAGGCGGCGCGCGCGCGGCTGTTGCGCGAGGCGCAGGCCATGGCCCGGGTGACCCACCCGAACGTCGTCCCCATCCACGACGTGGGCATGTGGGGCGAGCACGTGTTCCTCGCCATGGAGATGGCGGACGAGGGCACGCTGAGCGGGTGGTTGGAGAAGGAGCGGCCCTGGCGCGAGGTGCTCGAGGTCTTCCTGGCGGCGGGCCGGGGCCTGCTCGCGGCGCACGAGGCGGGGCTGGTGCACCGCGACTTCAAGCCCGCCAACGTGCTGCTCGGCCGCGGCGGCCGCGTCTACGTCACCGACTTCGGCCTGGCGCGCAAGGTGGGCGAGGCGCTCGTCCCCGAGGAGCCCCTGCCCGAGCAGGCCGAGGGCCTGGTGCCCCCCGAGCGCCGCATGCTGGACACCACCCTCACCCGCTCGGGCGTGGTGATGGGCACGCCCAACTACATGTCCCCCGAGCAGTACCGGGGGCGCGACCTCGACGCGCGCTCGGACCAGTTCAGCTTCTGCGTGGCGCTCTACTGGGGCCTCTACCGCAAGCGTGCCTTCGAGTCCTCGCGCATGCGGGCCTTCGTCACCTCGCGGCGCAAGGAGGAGTTCGTCCCGGCGCGTACCCAGACGCTGGACGTCGCGCCGGTGCCCGCGCCCAAGCGCGGCCCGGAGGTGGACCTCATCCAGGAGCCGCCGCGCGACTCCAAGGTGCCCGCGTGGGTGCGCCGGGCGCTCATGCGCGGCATGTCGCTGGAGCCCCAGGAGCGCTTCGCCTCGATGCGCGAGCTGCTGGAGGCGCTGTCGCAGGAGCGGCGGCGTGTGCAGCGCCAGCGCTGGGCGGCGGCGGCGTGCGTGGCGGGCGTGGGGGTCTCGGTGGTGGGCGGGGCGGTGTACCACCAGTCCCAGGTGTGCACGGGCGCCGACGCGCTCATGGCCGAGGTGTGGGGGCCGGACTCGGGCGCCACGCTGGACAAGGCCTTCCAGGCCACCGGACGGCCCGGCGCGGGGGAGATGGCCGCGCGCGTCACCCGGGTGCTGGAAGAGTACGCGGCGGACTGGAAGCGGCAGAGCACCGAGGCGTGCGAGGCCACGCGCGTGCGCGAGGTGCAGACCGAGGAGCTGTTGTCCCAGCGCGTGGTGTGTCTGGACCGGCGGCTCCAGGACATGCGCGCGGTGGTGGGCGTGCTGACCGACGCGGACGCGAAGCTCGTGGATCGCTCGCTGGACACGGTGTACGCGCTGCCCGCGCTCGGCGAGTGCGCCGACGTGGAGTCGCTCGCCGCCCAGCAGCGCCTGCCGGTGGACCCCACACGCCGCGCGGAGATCGCCCGGCTCGGGGGCGAGCTCGCCGGGGTGAAGGCGATGCTCGACGCGGGGCGCTACCGGCCCGCCCTGGAGAAGGGCTTCGCGCTCGAGGCCCCCGTGCTCGCCACGGGCCACCTGCCGCTCATCGCCGAGCTGCGCTACGACCTGGGCGCGCTCCAGTCCAACCTCGGCGCGGCCCCCGAGTCCGAGCGGCTGCTCACCCAGGCCTTCTTCGACGCCGAGTCGGGACGGGCCGACAAGCTCAAGGTGTCCATCGCCACGCGGTTGAACTTCGTGGAGAGCGGGCAGAAGCACTTCCCCCAGGCGGACAGCTGGGCGGGCCTGGGCGAGGCCACGCTGCGGCGTCTGGGAGGGGATCCGGCCCTGGAGGCCGACCTGCTGACGAACCGGGCCAACTCGGCCATCACCCAGGAGCGCTACGCGGAGGCCCGCGCCCTGCTGGAGAAGGCCCGCGCCCTCCAGGAAAAGGCGCTGCCCCCCGGCCACCCCAAGCGCGCCCGCACCCTCTTCCAGCTCGGCCGCGTGCTGCTGGACATGAACGAGCGGCCCCGCGCGGTGGCGCTCCTGGAGGAGGCGCTCCAGCAGACCCGGGCCGCCGTGGGACCCCTCCACCCCGACACCGGCAGGCGCCATGGCCTGCTCGCCGGGCTGCTGCTCGAGATGGGACAGCCGGAGCGGGCCCTGGAGCATGCACGCGCCGTGGTCGCCGCGCACACCACCGCCTTCGGTGAGAAGAGCCCCCAGGTGGCCAGCGCCCTGGACGGGGTGGGCCAGTGTCTGCTCAAGCTCGGACGCTCCGAGGAGTCGCTCGCCACCTTCGAGCGGGCGCTCACCCTCAAGCGCGAGCTCCTGGCTCCGGACGACGAGGAGCTCCAGTACTCCTACGACGGGGTGGGTCAGGCCTTGATGCGGCTGGGCCGCACGCGCGAGGCGATCGAACCCCTGCGCCGGGCCGTCGCCTTCCCCACGATGAGCCCGGATGCGTTGGCCGAGTCGGGCTATGCCCTGGCGCGCGCCCTGTGGGCGACCAACCCGGGGCCCGAGGCGCGCGGCGAGGCGCGGCGCGAGGCGACCCAGGCCCGCGAGCGCTTCCTCCAGGCGGGGCTCGCTCCCCGGGCGTCCGAGGTGGACTCCTGGCTGGAGTCCCTTCCCCAGGAGCGCTCGCCCCTCCAGGCCCTCCGGCGTTCCGTGCGCCGATAGGAATCGGACAGCGCGCGGGGGGCCGTTTCGACGGGGTGCCATGGGCGTGGAAGCGTGTTAGCGTCCCCATCGTGTCGTCTTACGAGGAAGATGAGAATTTGGATGCGACGGCGACTCTTCAGCGCGTCGCTTCCGGCCGCGTGCGGATGAAACTGCTCGTGTTGTCCGGCGCCGACGCGGGCCGCGGCTATTCGCTCGACCAGCGTGAGTACATCGTGGGCAAGGCTCCCACGTGCGACATCATCCTGGCCGACAAGACCATCTCGCGCCAGCACCTGCGGATCGAGGTGCACGAGGAGCACGTGCGGGCGGTCGATCTCGACTCGCGCAACGGCTCGTTCTGCGAGGGGCTGCGCTTCTCGCAGATGGAGCTGCGCCCGGGCAGCGTCATCACCCTGGGCACCACCGAGCTCAAGGTCGTGCCCGAGGACACCCGCGAGCGCTCCATGCCCCTGTCCGGGCGCGACCACTTCGGCGCGCTCGTGGGCACCAGCCGCAAGATGCGCGAAGTGTTCACCCTGCTCGAGCGCATGGCGCCGGGCGGCTCGGACGTGCTCATCCAGGGCGAGACGGGCACGGGCAAGGAGCTGTGCGCGGAGGCGCTCCACAACGAGAGCAAGCGCGCCAAGGGCCCCTTCATCATCGTGGACCCGGCGGGCATCGCCCCCTCGCTCATCGAGTCCGAGCTCTTCGGCCACGTGAAGGGGGCCTTCACCGGCGCCCAGACGGACCGCGCCGGCGCCTTCGAGCGCGCCGCGGGCGGCACCGTCTTCCTCGACGAGGTGGGCGAGCTGCCGCTGGATCTGCAACCGCGGCTCCTGCGCGTGCTGGAGCGCCGGCAGGTCAAGCGCGTGGGCGCCAATGACTACCGCACCGTGGACATGCGCGTGGTGGCCGCCACGCACGTGGACCTGGAGGGCGCGGTCAAGGCGAACAAGTTCCGCCGCGACCTCTACCACCGGCTCGCGGTGCTGCGCGTCACCCTGCCCGCCCTGCGCGAGCGCCCCGAGGACATCCCCCTGCTCATCGACACCGTGCTCGGCCGCATGGGCAAGCCCCCGAGCGCCTTGTCGGATCAAACGCGCGCGCTGCTCAGCCAGTACCCGTGGCCGGGCAACGTGCGCGAGCTGCGCAACGTGGTGGAGCAGGTGGTCAACCTGGGCGAGGAGGCCCTGCCGGAGCTGCCTCCGCTGGAGACGGGTGCCGAGCAGTCCCTGGGCGCCTCCACCGCCGAGCTGGATCTGCCCTTCAAGGAAGCCAAGGAGCGGCTCATCGAGGGCTTCGAGCGCGACTACCTCAAGGGTCTGCTCGAGCGCTGCGAGGGCAACATCTCGCGTGCCTCGCGCGAGGCCGGCATCGATCGCGTCTACCTGCGCAAGCTCTTGCGCAAGCATGGCCTGGAAGATCGCGACGGCGCCTGACGCGCCCAGGGCCTCCCGCGCTCCCGGGAGGCCATTCCAATCCCTGGCGGACGCTGTGGTATAGGAAGCCGCATATCACCCACGGGTGGTAGTGCTTCCCGTTCCCCACCGATAGGAAATCCCCCATGGCCGAGTCTTCGACCCCCGGCGGTTCGCCCCCTCCACCCCCGCCGCCACCGACAACAAGGACCAACTGCTCCAGCAGGTGGGCGACATGATGCAGGCCATCCAGAAGATGATGGCGCTGTTCAACGGCACCGAGGTGCCCGAGGCCCCGGCGTCCTCCCCCGCGGGCGGCGCGAAGGCGGAGGGGTGGACGGTGGCGCGATCCGCGAGGCCCTCGGTGGCGGTGAGTTCGGCAAGCTGCTCGGCCAGGTCATCGACAATGAGTTCGGCGAGAAGCTCACCCAGGCGCTCAAGGGAGAGAACGGCCAGGCCCTCCAGCAGAAGCTCTCCGAGTCCATCCAGAAGCTGATGGACCAGCAGCGCAACACCCGGGCGGAGGTCGGCAAGACGCTCCTGGAGGCCTGCGACAAGCTCAAGAAGCTGCTCGAGCGTCCCCGGGGCTCGGACCTGCGTGAGACGGCCCGCATGCTCGGGGACGTCCTCGGCGAGGCGCTCGGCAAGATTCAGCAGCTGGCCAGCAAGAATCCCGTCCAGCAGCTCGGCGAGACGACCGCGGAGCTGCTCTCCCAGCAGGGCCGCTAGAGCGCGGCCGCCCGCTCGCTCCTGATGGGCTCTTTGAACCCACATGGACCCCCCCTCTTGGTTGGGTGTACAACTCCAGCCTTCACCCAAGGGGTAGAGCAACATGGCCGTCCGTATCGGACAACCAGTCATTCCGAAGCAGCTCCCGTCGGACCAGAAGCTGCGTGAGGATGTCCGCAAGGACAGCCGGGACACGGGTAAACCCGCGGCGGGTAAATCCACGGGCAAACCCGCGGCGGGCGGGGCCAACGCCAAGGCTCGCACCGAGGGCACCAGCGCGGGTGCCAGGCCCCTGATGAACGAGGGCACCAGCGCGGGTGCCAAGGCGCTCGTCAACGAGGGCACCAGCGCGGGCGCCAAGGCGCTCCAGAGCAAGGACGGGATGGACGTCGGTGGCCAGGTCGGCCATCAGGCGCGTCTGGATGGAGGCCAGGGCCTCGCGGACAAACAGGACGCGAAGAGCCGCTTCCAGCAGTCCGTGCGCACCGGTGGCGCCCACGTGCCCACCCAGGGCCCCACCGTCTCGCCCTTCCGCGAGGCCGCCGTCGCCTCGACGCTCGAGCAGTCCGAGCAGGAGAAGTCCGAGGAGACCCCTCGGGGTGACGCCGCCCGCGAGGCCATGGAGGGCCGCGCCAAGCTGCGCGCCGCGCTCCTGGATCGCCTGCTGGCGGGCATGAAGGACGTGCACGGCCGGCTCGCCAAGTTCATCAAGAACCCGGGCCGGCTGGGCGTGGTGAACCTGTCGCTGGTGCTCAGCGAGAGCTCCCTCACGTACGAGCTGTGGAAGGAGCCGAGCACCGTCCCCGAGCGCCGCACCCGCATGGCCCAGACGCTGGGCGTGCCCACCTCGCTCGGCGACAACTACCTGCTCAAGGCGTTGATGACCGAGGTGCACGACTGCTTCGAGGAGTTCAAGGCCAGCCGCCCGGGCAAGGAGATCCGCCAGCAGTACGACGAGGTGCTCGAGCTCTACGAGAACGCGGGCGTGCTGCCCGTCATGCCGGGCTTCGACATGGGCCCCATGCAGGCCGAGCTCAAGCGCGTGGGTCTGCCCATGGAGAAGGAGTTCCTCCAGTCGCTGCTCGTCCACCCGCGCATCCTCGCGGTGGGCCTGGACGCGGAGGACGGCGAGGATCCCCAGGTCATGGTGGCGGGACTGCCCGTGGCCCAGCTCGGCACCATCGTCGCCCAGCTGCGCCGCCTCAATCCCCGGCTCACCAACCGCCAGGTGCTCAACCTCATGATCCTCGCCTCCACCGACCTCAAGAAGGGCATGCGCAAGGTCCTGGGCAAGGCCGAGGTGGAGAACGTGCAGGAGCTGGCCAAGCAGCTCTTGCGTCTGCAGGGCGTCGAGCTGCTCTACCCCTGAAGTCCCCGGGGCGGAGTCCGTGCCGGCCGGGGCCCGAAGCAAGGCCCCGAGTGTCGCCGCTCCGCCCCCGCGCAGTCCCCTCCCCCACCCTCCCCGCTTCGTCGAGCGCCCCGGACTCCCGGCGGCGCTCGCGTCCCCTCGTGTCCGCTCGACTCGCCGGGTGGTGACTCCCGTCACCAGGGTGGTGACTCCCGTCATCGGCTCCAAAACCGCGTATGATGACCGTGGTCACCACCTTTTTTCACCTGCTTGAAAACGCCTCTCGTGAAATCAAGCACTTGGGCGTGTGGAGACAGGTGGGGTGAATGGCACACATGATGCTCTATGTAGCGCACATCAACCACATCGGCTGAGCGGTTCCCACCCCTGCTTCGAGAGTTCTCCCCGCCATGCAAATCAACAACAAGCAGAGCCCGATCGTCCCCTCGACCTCGACCAGCACCGCTCCCGCCGCTCCCGCCGCTCCCCAGGCGCCGGTCGCGACGCCCAAGGGTGAGACTCCGGCCGCTGCGGGCTTCGGTGCGGGCTCCACGTTCGCCAGCGCCTCGCGTCCGGCCGTGGCGCTCTCCGCGAATCAGGTCGCTTCCGCCGCCGCCGACGTGGGCCCCCTGGCGCTCGACAGCCAGGAGGCGAAGAACGCCATCCAGAAGTCCCTCGCGCACCTGCGCTCCACCGCCCCCACCGCCGGGCGCGGCCTGGTGGCCGGTGGCGATGTCTCCTCGAAGGTCACCCCCCGCCAGGTGTTCAAGGACGAGCTGGGCATGACGCACGTGCGCCTGGACCGCACCCACGAGGGCTCCAAGGTCTTCGCCGAGCAGCTCATCAGCCACCTGGACAAGGACGGCAAGGTGGCCAGCACCACCGGCCAGCTCTCCAACATCCCCAAGGGCCTGGGCTCGGCGCCGGTGAAGCTCGAGGCCAAGGACGCGCTCGCCATCGCCCAGAAGCAGTTCGCCGGCACCACCGACCGCGCCCCCACCTCCGAGCGCGTCGTCGCCCAGGACAAGGACGGCAACTACCGCGCCGCCTACCACGTGCAGCTCACCAAGACCTCGTCGCTCGGCGCCGAGGAGCGTCCGCGCCGCATGAACTACCCGGTGGATGCCAACACCGGTGAGCTCTTCAAGAGCTTCGATCAGATGGGCGGCATCGAGATGCCGCACGCCAAGGCGAGCCCCTCCACGCCGACCACGCCCTCCACGCCGGCTCCGGGCACGCCCGCGGGCAAGGGCAACGACACGACGATGTACAGCGGCAAGGTGGACCTCTCGACCACGAAGCAGGCCAACGGCACCTACACGCTGGAGGACAAGAGCCGGGGCGGGGGCGTGGTGACGTACGACGCGAAGAACAAGTCCACGGCCAGCGGCACGACGCCCTTCACCGACGCCAACGACGTGTGGGGCGAGGCGGGTGACAACGCGCGCACCAAGGCGGCGGTGGACGCGCACTACGGCGCGGAGATGACGTACGACTTCATCAAGGACGTGCTGGGCCGTGACTCGCTGGATGGCAAGGGCGAGAAGCTCGTCTCCTACGTGCACGTGAACGAGCAGGACGGCGGCCCCATGGTCAACGCCTACTGGGACGGCGAGAAGATGAACTACGGCGATGGCGACGGGAAGAACGCCGGTCCGCTCACCACGCTGGACATCGCGGGGCATGAAATCGCCCACGGCCTCACCGAGCGCACCGCGGGCCTCATCTACGACGGCGAGTCCGGCGGCCTCAACGAGTCCTTCAGCGACATCATCGGCTCGGGCGTGGAGTGGTACGCCGCGCAGAAGAACAAGTCGGTGCAGTTCGACTGGAAGGTGGGCGAGGACGCGTGGACGCCGGCCAATGGCACGGGGGATGCGCTGCGCTACATGGACGATCCGACCAAGGACGGCTACTCCATCGACCACTACAGCAACTACCCGAAGCAGAAGGAGGTGCACGGCTCGAGCGGCATCGCCAACAACGCCTTCTACCTGGTGACCGAGGGCGGGAAGAATCGCACGTCGGGCCTGGGCGTGGACGGGGGCATTGGCATGGACAAGAGCCAGAAGATCTTCGGCCGGGCGCTCACCACGTACATGACGCCCAACACCACCTTCGCCCAGGCGCGCGAGGCCACCGTCCAGGCGGCCACGGACCTGTACGGCGCGAAGTCGGTGGAGGTGCAGAAGGTGAAGGACGCCTGGACGGCGGTGGGCGTGAAGTAGACGGGAGCGAGAACGTGGGGAGGGATTTGGGAGAGTCCTTCCCCTGAGCGTGGCGAGGGCCTGGAACCGGGAGATTCCAGGCCCTCGCCATGTTCGCTTTCCTCACGCCGCGCGGCGGCTCAGTCCCCGCTGCACACGTCGGACTGCGGGCACTTGGCGTAGGCCGTGTTGAGTTGATCGAACACGTTGGTACACGACGTCGCCTTGATGGCGTCCAGACAGAAATTGAGCTTGTCCCCGTTGATGCGGTTGTCACACTCCGCCACGGACCAGCGGCCGTTCCAGTTGCCCTTCTCCGCGTTCATGCACTCTTCGCGGTTGGTGTACTTCTTCCCGGCGGCGATCTCGCCGCAGTCCTGGTAGCGGTCACACGTGCTGTTGGCCGCCGCGTTCACCGCGTCCGACTGCTTGTTGGTGATGTCGGCGATGGTGCCGCAACCGAAGAGACCCGACACGCCGACGACCATGATCCATGCGTTCATTTTCATGGCCGGGAGGTAGGGATTCCCCGTGCGCATGGCAATGGCACGGGCGCACATCTCCGCCCGCGCGTGTCGACTAGCGGATGGGCGCGGGGAACGCTTCCAGCAGCCCCTCGCGCGGGCCGTGCCGGGCATGCCGGGATTTCCCCACCCGGCCACACCCGTTCCCATGGCGGACCGCCGTGCTAGATGGGCCCGATGGCCATCCGGAGCCCCCATCCCGGATCCCCCCAGCCAGGAGTCGGACGGATGAAGAACAAGACGGTGATCGTGACAGGCGCCAATTCGGGAGTCGGACTCGCCACCACGGTGGAGCTGGCCCGGCGAGGCGCCACCGTCGTGATGGCCTGTCGCAGCGTCGAGCGCGGAGAGGCCGCGTTGAAGCTCGCCCGCGAGCGCAGCGGCTCCGACCAGCTCGAGCTCCTGCCGTGTGACCTGGGCTCGCTCGAGAGCATCCGCGCCTTCGCGGGCGCGGCGCGCGAGCGCCACCCGGTGGTGGACGTGCTCATCAACAACGCGGGCGTGGTGTCGCTCAAGCGCGAGACGACCCGGGACGGCTTCGAGGCCCAGCTCGGCGTGAACCACCTGGGCCACTTCCTGCTGACGCTCCTGTTGCTCGAGCCGCTCAAGCGCGCGCCCCAGGGCCGCGTCGTCACCGTGTCCTCGGGCGCCCACCGCGTGGGCAACATCCACTGGGCCGATCCCCACTTCACGCGCAACTACAGCGTCTGGCGCGGCTACGCCCAGTCCAAGCTCGCCAACATCCTGTTCACCAAGGGGCTCGCCTACCGGATGCGCGGCACCTCCGTCACCGCCAATTGCTTGCATCCCGGCGCGGTGGGCACCCAGCTCGGCGTGGACCGCGACACGGGCGGGGGAAGGGCCATCATGAAGCTGCTCTCCTATGTCTTCATCACCCCCGAGCAGGGCGCCGACACCTCCGTGTACCGGCCACCAGCGACGAGGTGTCCGGCGTGTCCGGGGAGTACTTCTACCGCCGCAAGCCCGCCCCCGTGTCCAGGCTCGCCGAGGACCGCGAGCAGATCGAACGCCTGTGGTTCTGGAGCGAGAAGCAGGTGGGCGAGCTGTTCCCCTTCCCTGAGCCTCGGGCAGGCATTGCGGCGCGGCTCCCGCGAGGGTTGGAATTCCGAGCACCATTTCTCGAGAATCGAGCGGAGCAACTCTTCCTGATATGCGATTTCTCGGGAAGTGAGAGGGGCCGTCGCATGCCTTTGGGTGGTGACTGCCGTCACCAGGCGGTGACTGCCGTCATCTCCCTCCCTCCTCGGAGCGAGGGGTTTCTCACGGGCCGATGGTGACTGCCGTCACCGGAGGTGATCGCCCCCTCTTGCCCCTCCCGTCGCCCGTTGAGGTGTGGTGCGAGGAGATTCCCCTCTGTATCTCCCTGTAAGGGCACTGGTTCCGGAGTTTCCCCCTCTTCCACTTTTCCAGTGCCCCTGGTAGCCTTTGTTTGGCACATCACCTGCACAACCCCCTCGCGCTTATCGACGTTTTTCGACCTCCCTCCCCTTTCGCTCCCGGGTTCCCGTCCATGACCACGATCACCCGCACCACGCAGACCACCACCACCACCACCGTCAGCAACGATCTTCCCAACCCGGCCCAGGCAACTCAGGTGGTGGCTCAGCTGGCGCAGACCATCAATCAGTTGGGTCAGGCGCTGACCGCCGCCACGCAGCAGGCAGGTGCGGCGCTGCCCAAGGACGGCATGATGCAGGCGCAGAGCCAGGCGCCGGTGAACCTCTCGGGTGGTGCGCAGACGCAGCCGATGGACGTGTACGGAGCGGCCCAGACGCTCAAGAACCACTTCGCCGTGGCCGAGGGCATCGGCACCAACGGCAAGGGCAAGGGCTCGGGTGACGGCAACATCGGCCTGGGCGAGCTGAGGAACCCGGCCAACCCGGCCAACGGGGCGCCTCCCCAGTTGCAGCAGGCCGCGCAGTTCCTGCTCAACCACCCCTCCATGGCCAAGGTCATCGACGGCGCCAAGGGCAAGGGCGGCGAGGTCCACATCAACATGGCGGATCTGAACAAGATCATCGCCAGCGCGCCCGGTGGCAGCGGCGCCATGCCGGCGGCCTCCAACAATCTCGCCCCGATGATGTCCTCCGCGATGGCCTCGCTCCTGGGCTCCAACCCCATCGGTGGCGGCAACCTCACGGCCCCCCCGACGACGGCGATGAGCCCCGCCATGGCCTCCGGTAGCTTCGCGGCTCCCACGCAGCAGGCGCCGATGGACGTGTACGGAGCGGCCGCCGCGCTCAAGAACCACTTCGCCGTGGCCGAGGGCATCGGCACGAACGGCAAGGGCAAGGGCTCGGGTGACGGCAACATCGGCCTGGGCGAGCTGAGGAACCCGGCCAATCCGGCCAACGGCGCGCCTCCCCAACTGCAGCAGGCCGCGCAGTTCCTGCTCGCCCACCCGGCCATGGCCAAGGTCATCGACGGCGCCAAGGGCAAGGGCGGCGAAGTCCACATCAACATGGCGGATCTGAACAAGATCCTCTCCAGCGCGCCCGCGGGCAGCGGCGCGGGGCCCTCGGCGGCCCAGTCGCAGCTCCAGAACCTCCTCGGCAACGCGCCCGCGGGCGGCGGCGCCGGGTCGTCGCAGCTGCAGAACCTGCAGAACATGGCGCAGAACATGGCGCAGACGATGTCCTCCGCGATGGCCTCGCTCCTGGGCTCCAGCCCCATCGCCGGCTCCGCGCCCATGCAGCAGCCCATGGGCGCTGCTCCCGCGGGCGGCATGGACGTCTACAAGGCGGCCGCCGCGCTCGACAAGCACTTCGCCGTGGCCGAGGGCATCGGCACGAACGGCAAGGGCAAGGGCTCGGGTGACGGCAACATCGGCCTGGGCGAGCTGAGGAACCTGGCCAACCCGAAGAGCGGCGCCCCCGCCGAGCTGCAGCAGGCCGCGCAGTTCCTGCTCGCCCACCCGGCCATGGCCAAGGTCATTGATGGCGCCAAGGGCAAGGGCGGCGAGGTGCACATCAGCCGCGCCGACCTGAAGAACATGATGGCCAACGCTCCCGCCGGCAACCAGGGCGGCGCGCCCATGATGGCCAACGCTCCCATCGGCAACCAGGGCGCCCAGGGCGGCAACAGCCTGATGGGCATCTTCAACCAGGCGGCGGGCCTGCCCACCGCTCCCCCGACGACGGCGATGAGCCCCGCCATGGCCTCCGGCAGCTTCTCGAGCCCCGTGCAGCAGGCGCCGATGGACGTGTACGGAGCGGCCCAGACGCTCAAGAACCACTTCGCCGTGGCCGAGGGCATCGGCACCAACGGCAAGGGCAAGGGCTCGGGTGACGGCAACATCGGCCTGGGCGAGCTGAGGAACCTGGCCAACCCGGCCAACGGGGCGCCTCCCCAGTTGCAGCAGGCCGCGCAGTTCCTGCTCAACCACCCCTCCATGGCCAAGGTCATCGACGGCGCCAAGGGCAAGGGCGGCGAGGTCCACATCAACATGGCCGACCTGAACAAGATCATCGCCAGCGCGCCCGGTGGCAGCGGCGGGACCCAGGGCGTGGCGGGCACCTCCGCCAAGGACATCATCATGGAGCAGGTGAAGGCCACCGCCTTCAAGATGAACATCTCCTGAGCCACACCCCCCGAGCCGCACCTTCCTTCCCCGCCAGGACCCGCGCACGACGCGGGGCCTCGCGGGGAAGGTCGTTTCTGGACCCCCGGAGAGGCCTCAGGAGGCGAGGTGCCCGGAGTCCCGGGTGCGCGCGGCCAGCCGCAGGAGCTCGTCGTCGGAGAGCTGCTCGGTGGCCAGCGCCGAGGGCTCGGCCTTCACGCGATCCACCCGGCCATCCCGGGCCACGTGGAACTCGCCGGTGGCCTGGCCGGGAATCCTCGCGGGATCCACCCGGGCCTCGCTGAGCATGGGCTTCATCTTGTCCAGCGACACCTTCTCCTTCACCCGCCCGATGAACCAGGCGCGGATGTTGTCGCGGCACTTGTAGTCGAAGTCCCCCGGGCTCTGCGTGGCGAGCATCAGCCCCAGCCCTCCCGAGCGCGCGCGCTTGAGCAGGTTCTCCATGGGCTGCTTGGTGGACGGCTGGCGCATGGCGGGCAGGTACAGGTCCGCCTCGTCGAAGAGCATCGCCGCCTGCAACGTGGGAGAGGGATTGCGGCTGAGCCAGCGCGTCACCTCGATGAGCAGCTGGGACACCCAGAAGAGCACGTTGTTGTTGTCCCCGAGGAACTTGGTGCTGACGATGCTCAGGCGCGTGCGGCCCGGGAGCGCGTGGGCACCCCGGCCGAGCAGCAAGTCCATGTCGAGCTTCTCCGCCCCGCTGTCGAGCAGCATCTTGGCGTCCAGCCGCAGCCGGTCCAGGTCATCGGCGAGCTTGTCGAAGAGCTTCACGTCCAGGCGCCCCACGGCGTTGACCAGGCGCGGATCCTTGTCCCCGATGAACTTCACCAGCCGCTCCAGGGAGACGCTCTCGCGCGTGAGCTGCACGTACTGATCGATGGCCTGGGCGAGCAGCGTGCGGCAGGACTTGTCCTTGGGGCTCTGGCGGTAGTCCAGCATGCCCGCGAGCGCCTCGGCGGCGTGGCGCGTGGCCTGCTGCCGGTCGAAGTCCGGCAGGGCATCGAGCCCATCCGGGACGATGGGGATGGCGAGCGGACGGCCCCCGGGATGGCCCGGGGTGAAGAGCGCCACGTCGAGCCGATCGCGCAGCGCGCTCTGCCGCATGGCCCGGCGCGGGTCGCCCACGGTGCCCGTCCAGAAGGCGTCCGAGGCGTAGCCCGCGAGGTCTCCCTTGCGATCCACGAGGAGGGTGGGCACGCCCTGCAAGGCGAGCTGCTCGATGATGTTGAGCGCGAGCGTCGTCTTGCCACTGCCCGAGCCGCCGAGGAACGCGGCGTGCCGGGTGAACTCGTCGGGGGAGAAGACCACCGGCTCGCGCAGGAGGCTGTCCGTCTCGCCGACGCGCACGGGCTCGCGCTTGCGCGGGGGCTCGGGGCGCGCAGGCGGCGGAGCGCGGGGAGGGCTCGCGGGCTGGATGGGGACGCCGTAGCGGGCGGTCTCCGTGAGCGAGACGTCGTCGGTGCTCGCGGTGCTCGCGGGCTGGATGGGGACGCCGTAGCGGGCGGTCTCGGTGAGCGAGGCCTCCTCGGTGGAAGCGGTGTCCTCGGGGAGGGCCCGAGGGGCGGAGCGCGCCGATGCGGGCTTGGGGAACTCGATGACCTGGGTGGGCTGGGGGGTGCCCGAGCGCAGCTGATCCAGCGAGAGGATGTCGCGCAGGGGCTTGAGCTGGGTGAGGGGCCGGGAGGAGCGCAACCAGGCGGCGAAGTCCGGGCGGGAGCCGTGTTCCTCGCGGAAGGCGCGCAGGGCGATCAGGGTGCGGCTGTCGCTGTCCTCGAGCACCGCGCGGCGGCCGCCCTTGCTCAGCAGCTTGCCGAGCTCCGCGGCGGCCTGGGTCTTGGGGTTGCTCGGGAAGTCGCCGGTGCGGATGACCACGGGCGTGCGGCCCCGGGCTTCCTTGCGGGTCTGCTCGATCTGATTGGCGAGTCCTCCGCCCTGCGTGCCCCGGTTGCACAGGGCCACGTGCAGCTTCTCGTCACCGGGGGAGATGTCCACCTGGAGCACCTCGCCCAGGCGGCGCACGTCGAAGCGGTGGCCCGTCTCCAGCTCGTCCGCGCTCGCCTTGAGCGCCCACACGAGCAGCTCGGCGAGCGGACCATCCTCGTCGGGCGGAGGCGTGGAATGGGTGGAGCGGAAGTCGTTCCAGGCCTGATCCAGAACCACCAGGGGCTTCGACGGACCCGGGGGGAGCCACGGTGACATCCGGTACATCCAGCGGGAATCTGCCGGGCAGGGACTGCTGGCTGATCGCCTGCTCACGCCAACTCCTGCAGGCATCGAGCACCGGCGCGTCGCCAGACCCGCGAGGCGATCGAAGCCCTCGTGAGGAAAGGGATAGGTGGGTTCCGCCGGATCGAAAGGCGCGTCCTCCATGGCATAGAGGTGCTCCAACCGGCGCTCGGTGATGAGGCGTGCTTCCTCGGCCGTGCGCACGGTCTCCAACTGCAGGGGCAATGGATCACGCTCGATGCGATCCAGGATGGGCTTCGTGAGCTGACCCTTGAGCCCATCCCAGAAGTTCTTCAGACAGCTGATGACGATGAGCGACGAGGGCGCGCGCTCGGCGAAGTCACACAGCATGTGCATGGCACGCCGGAAGGATTGCGCCTTGGTGGATTCGATGTGGGTGACATCGATGTCGAAGCCCTCCAGCTGATCCACGCACAACACGAGGGATTGGTTGAGGGTGGACATGAGCCGGCCCAGGTGCTGCACCATCTCCTGGGGATGATTGTCGTAGGTGCGGGGCACCATCCCGCCGAGCACCTTGCGATCGTTGTCGGACAGGTCCTCGCAGCGCAGGTATTTGAGCACCCGGCTTTGGATCCGCGTGTCGTCGCGTTGCAGGTAGAGCAGCGCGCGCAGCAGGTCCAGGTCGAGCTTCTGGAAGGCGGGCTGCTTCTGCAGATCGTCGGCGGCGCTCTCCACCAGGACGGGAATCTCCTCGGGATCCTGCTCGGGGTCCGCGAGCAGGGCGGCCACCGGACCACACCGGGAGAGCAGTACATCCGAGAGTTTACGCAGTCCCGAGTGGGGCTCACCGGCTCGAGGTAGGGCTGATTCATCGAGTCGATGAGGTTGGAGAGGACATAGCGCCCGTAGTTGGACGTGGACGTCGTCATCTGCATGTAGCCCACGAAGCCGAGCGAGCGCTCATGGACGAGCGAGCGGAAGGCACGCAGCAGGTGCGTCTTGCCGCACCCCGAGTCGCCGAGCAGCAGCAGGATGCGTCCCGAGGGCGTGCCAGGAGGCGTCGTGGCGCGCAGGAGCATCCGCTCGAAGGTGGTGCGCGCTTCCTGGTGGATGGACACCACGTCGAACGGGTCTTCGCGCCACACTTCCTGGTGGTGCTGGATGGAGTGGAAGACCTCGGTACGATCGGACAGGAAGGCGGCGAGGCGTGGGTCGTTCGGGTTCATCGGCGTTCCCCCAGGAGCCGGACGAGGTGTGGAAGCGTTACAGGGCGATGAAGTGGAAGGTGGCACCAAGGTAGCGGGTCTCCGAGGCGGAGACATCCGCGGGATTCATCAGCTCCACCATGTCGGCGCGGCTGAGCGACAGCAGGCGCTTCTGGTTGGCCTCGATGAGCCGGTTCTTGAAGGTGCGCTCGTCCAGGGCGGGATCACCCAGGGCCCGCCACACGTGCGAGATGAAGACGCGATCCTCCCCGAAGCGTCCGCTCTTGGCCGCCCGGGCGGTGCTCACCACGCGCTCGGCGAAGGCGGGCAGGCTCTCGTCGAGAGTCCGCGGCGCGGGGGCCGGGGCGGGAGCCGGGACGGGCTCGGGTGCACGCGCGGGAGCGGGCGCCGCGCTGGCCTGGGGCGTGGGGGACGAGGCGGGCAGCACCCAGGATTGAAGGGCCGCCAGCCGCAGGCTCTCCGCGTCCGTGCGCCGCGCGCCCACCTTGCGGGCCGCGAGCTGCTCCAGCGCCTGGGACGCCTTCACCTCGCGCGAGGACTGGAGCACCTGGCCGAGCAGCAGCGACTGCACCGCCGCGAGCGTGAAGGGCTTGTCCGTCGTCACGCCGAGCTGCTTCCAGCACAGCTCGTCCCGCACCTGCTCGAGCGTGCGCGCGCCCACCCGCTCCAGGCCGAGCTGCTTCTGCACGAGCACCGCGCGCAGGTGCTTCGCCGTTCCCAGCTTCTCGCCCTGGCTGGTGGGCAGGTCCAACGCGCGCGCCGTGAGCCGGGTGGGCCGCAGCTTCTTCCAGTTGAGCCCCTTGGGCGGGCGCTCCCATCCGAAGAACTCGAGCGCCCGTGCCCTGCCCGCCTTCGTGAGGCCGAGGCCCTTGCGCGCCGTCTGCTCGATGAGACCCGCCGCCTCGAGCGCGCCCAGCGCCGCATCGAGCTGGGTGCTCCACTCGCCGGCACTCCAGCGGTGGGCCGTGAGGGGCTTGATCGCGCTGGATACCTTGCTGCGCGCCCCTTGCCCTCCGCCTGTGCCAACAGCCAGACCAGCACCAGCTCTCCCACCCGAGACACCTCAGAGCCCTGCATCTCCACCCTCCCCTCGCGGCGGTGGACCTCTGAGGTCCTGTCGCCGGATCGAGATGACTTCCAGCAGAGTGTCGCGGATTTCCTCGAACCCGGCCACCACGTCGTCCGCCAGGAAGCGCAGCACCCAGTAGCCATGCCGTTGCAGCGCCAGGTCCTTGCGCCTGTCCCGGCGGTAGCGCTCCGCGTCCCGGAAGTGGTGGTAGCCGTCCACCTCGAGGGCCAGCCGCAGCCGGCGCGAGAGGAAATCCACCTCCACGGGCCGGCCCCGCAGCAGGAACTCCGCCTTGGCGTTGAGCTCGAAGAGGCCCCGGGTGGCCGGCAGCGAGTCGAGCACCCCATACAGGAAGCGCTCGGCCTCGCTGCGCGCCCCGTCCGCCGCCTCGGACTCCCGTTCCGCCACCTCGAGCTTCCGAGCCGCCTCGCCGTAGCGGGTGAGCACCTCGTCCGGAATCCCGTCGGCCGCCAGTTGCCGCAGGGGGGCCTCCAGGGCGCGGGCCTTGTGCACGCCCTGCGCCTCCAGCCGTCGCACCAGCTCCTCGGCCGACGGCACCGTGAGCTCCACCCGGCCCTCGCGCACGAGCGCCCGCGTGTGGCTCTCCGGACCGCGCAGGTACGCCTCCAACGCGGAGCGCTCGGCCTGGAGCGCCACCACGAGCGGGGGCACGCCCTCACATGCCCGGGCGCAGACGCGGGCCGCCTGCTCGAGCCACCCCGCCACCGTGCCCGGGTCCGAGAGGGGGCTCGACAAGAGGAGCGCCGGTGCCGCGCCGCCCGGCACGAGCGCATGCACCGCCCCGAGCGCGCGCAGCGCATCCCCCTCACACGCGGCGAGCACCGCGTCCAGGGGCTCGGCGGAGTTGGGGACAACTTGTGGAAGCTGGAGCAGGGCGCGGCACGTGGCGGACACGTCCCCGGGAGCCAGCGAGGGCAGCAGCGCCTGGAGCAGGACGCTCCGCTCGTGCGCCGTCTTGCCCTTCAACCGGGAGGGCAGCTCACCCGGGCGCAGCCCCGCGGCGGCCCCGAGGTGCTCCGCCGCGTCGGTGGCGGGCGAGCGCGCGTGCCCGAGCGCCTCCATCCAATCGCGCAGCAGGCCCTCCGGGGTGGTGCTGGCCGAGATGCGCAGGGGCTGGCCTCGCGCCTCGAGCCAGCGGCGCCACAGGGCCAGGGCGGCACCGGGGGGCCCGCCAGCACCGTGAGGGTGGGAATGCCCTGCTCGCGCCGGCGCTGGTGCCGCTCCAGGGAGGGGGCGCCGTGGGCTCGGGACGGGACGAGGGCATGCCCCCGAGCGTCCCCGAGTCCGGGTCCTGGCGGCAAGGCCCCCTCCCCCTTGCTTTTTCTGTCGCGCGCCCGGCCTCATCCGTCTACTCACGGGCTGTCCTCTTTCCCCTCTCCCCCCTGGAGGCGTACCCCATGGCCGCGCTCACCTTCGGCTTCCTCATGGACCCCCTGGAGTCGGTCCGCGTGGATCACGACTCCACCTTCGCCCTCATGCTCGAGGCCCAGCGCCGCGGCCACCGGTGCGCTATTTCGAACAGCCCTGGCTGCGCTTCAGTGGCTCGCGCGCCGAGGCCCGCATGCGCACCGTCACCGTGCGCCGCGAGCCCGGCCGCCACTTCGACGTGCTCCACGAGGACTTCCAGCCCCTGTCCTCGCTCGATGCGCTCTTCATGCGCAAGGATCCGCCCGTCGACGCCGAGTTCATCCAGGCCACCCACCTGGTGGAGCTGCACAACGGCCGGGGGCCCGTCTTCATCAACAACACCACCGGTATCCGCGACGCCAACGAGAAGCTCTTCGGCCTGCGCTTCGCCGAGCTCATGCCCGAGACGCTCATCACGCGCGACATGGCGCAGCTGTCGCGCTTCGTCGCCGACCACCCCGCGGGCACCATCCTCAAGCCGGTGGAGGGCTTCGGGGGCCAGGGCATCGTCTTCATGCAGCCGGGGGACAGGAACCTGCGCTCGCTCCTGGAGGTGCTGACGATTGGAGGCCGCAAGGCGATCGTCGCCCAGGCCTACCTGCCCGAGAGCCGCCAGGGCGACAAGCGCATCATCCTCGTGGATGGCGAGCCGTGTGGCGCCGTGCTCCGCGTGCCCTCCCAGGACGACCACCGGGGAAACATGGCCGCCGGCGGCACCCCGTGAAGACGAGCCTCACCGCGCGCGAGCGGGAGATCTGCGCCCGGCTCAAGCCCTCGCTCCAGGAGCGGGGCCTGTACCGGTGGGCATCGACGTCATCGGCGACTGGCTCACCGAGGTCAACGTCACCAGCCCCACGGGCCTCGTGGAGATCGACAAGCTGGATGACTCCAACGTCGAGGCGAAGGTCATCGACCTGGCCGAGCGGCTGGCGGGCTCGCGCAAGTAGGCCCGCCGGCGAGGGGCCTAGCCCGGATTATTCACCAGGGTAGAGGAGAAGGAGGGCGGTTGCGGGCGTAACGCCCTGATTTAGTTTGGGTTTGCTCAAGACTCAGGCCGCATCAGAGAGGACGACGGAGCTTCCAGCAAATCGGATCATGGCCTCCAGGGTGTGCACCCGCGCCGGGAGGGTCAGCCGGGAAACGTCCAGGCGAGCACGGGCGTGTGCACGGCTGGATAGAGCGGGCGCCCTGGGTCCGACAGTTGTGTGGGAGGATCCGCTGGGCGTGAGCACTCCTCCTTTTTCCTCCGACGAGACGCTCGACTCGATTGGCACCGCGGGCGTGCGGGTGTGGCAGCGCCGTGGCGGCTACCGCTTCACCCTGGACGCGGTGCTCCTGGCGGCCTTCGCGGCCACCGAGGGGGGACAGGTGGAGGGGCCGCTGTTGGAGCTCGGGGCGGGCAGTGGCGTGGTGTCCTTCCTGCTCGCGTGCCAGTTCGGCCTGGGCCCCGTGGACGCGCTGGAGCTGCAACCCGAGGTGCATGCGCGCCTCACGCGCGCCGTGGCCCTCAACGCCTGCGACGGGCGGGTGCGGCCGGTGCTCGGGGACCTGCGCGAGGCCCGTACGTCCTGGGCCCCGGGGCGTACGCGCACGTGGTGTCCAATCCGCCCTTCCGCCCGGCCCACGCGGGGGTGCGCAGCCCGGACGACGAGCGGGCCGTGTCCAAGCAGGAGCTGACGTGTGACGCGGCCGCGGTGGTGGCCGCCGCCCGGCACTCGCTGCCTCCGGGGGGCGGGTGAGCCTCATCTACCCGGCGGCGCGGGTGGCCGAGGTGCTCGGGCTGCTGAGCGCGGCGAGGCTCCACCCCATGGCCCTGCGCTTCGTGCACGCGCGCGCGGGTGCTCCCGCCACGCGCTTCCTCGTGCACGCGGTGCGCGACCGGCAGCGGGGGCTCGCGGTGCGGCCTCCCCTGCTCGCGCATGGCGAGGGGCCGGGGGGCTACTCCCCCGAGGTGGCGGGCCTCATGGAGCCACCCCGGGCCGAGCGCCCGCCCCTCTGGGAGGGGCACGACGGGGAGTGAGGGGCCCCGTCAGGGCGTGGGCGGGAAGAGGAAGCGCAGGATGTCTCCGAAGCGCTCGGACCAGGCCTTCTCGTTGTGCCGGCCGCCCCGCACCACGGTGTACTTCAGGTTCGCGTCGCTCCAGCCCTTGGCCTTCAGGGCCTTGTACAGGTCCTCGGCGTCGGTCACCGTCTCCGCCTCGGGGCCATCTCCCTCGTCGGTGCCGATGTCCTCCCAGATGCGCAGGGGCAGCGGGCCGCCGAGCTGTTCCACGCGCTGGAGGATGTCCCGGTCCGCCCACCACACCGAGGGCGAGATGACGCCCAGCCGGGTGAAGGTGTTGGGGTACTCGAGGCCCAGGTAGAGCGACACGAGCCCCCCGAGCGACGAGCCGGCGAGGCCCGTGGAGGCCGCGTCCTTCCGGGTGCGGTACGTGTTGTCGATGAGCGGCTTGAGCTCCTCCACGAGGAACCTGCCATACGCGTCCGCGTGGCCGGCGTTGGGGTAGTTGGGCGGGAAGGGCACCGGTGTGTACTCGGCGATGCGCTCCTCCTCGGCGTTGTAGACGCCCACGATGATGAGCGGCTCCACCTCGCCCGCCTCGACGAGCCGCTGCGCCGTCTCGTCCACGTTCCATTCCCTGGAGTACGCCGCCGTGGTGGCGTCCATCAGGTTCTGCCCGTCATGCATGTACAGCACGGGGTAGCGGCGCGAGGCGTTCTCTGGCTCCTCATAGCCGGGCGGCAGCCACACGATGACGTCGCGCGCTCGCAGCGTCGGGTCCTTGGGCCGCACCTCGTGCAGGTACTCGATGTTGCCGGTGCGCACCTGGGGGGGCGGCACGCTGCCGAAGTCCGCCCACCACTCCACGGTGAACGGGACGTGCTCGTAGTCCTCCCCGGTCTTGAACACGTGATTGTCGATCTCTTGTCCGAGCATGTCCTTCTCCACCGTCGCCCACGAACCGCGCGTCGCCTTGAATTCCAATGATGTCCCTGGTTGGAAGGACAGGGAAGTGGCGTACATGTTGTCCATGGCCTTGTGAAGCTTCACGCCCGCTGGATTCCAATTCCCCAACTCGGGTTGATTGCCGGACAACCAGAGGACGTCGTCCGGAGGCGTCGTCGCCGGCACCGAGACCAGGAAGACCGTCTGGGGGCCCGTGAGCCCCTCGGGCGGGCCCCAGCGCTCCACGGTGAAGCCCGCCTTCTCCTCGGCGGCGCGAGCCGCGTAGTGCCAGGAGCCCGCCGGCTGGCCCGAGCGCTCCAGCGGCACCTGCTCCTCGGGCAGGAAGAGCTTCGCCGTGAAGGTGACCTCCTTTCCCTCGGGCAGCTTCGCCCGGGCCGAGAAGAGCTGACCGCCCTGGTAGAAGAGCTCCAGGCCCCGCGCGGAGGCCCGGAAGGCGGGGTGCTCGCCCTGGAGGAAGACCTGGGCGCTCACCGGGGTCTCCGGGGGCACCGTCACGTCGAACTCGACCTCGGTGTAGACCTCGGTGGGAGCGGGGCAGCCCGACAGGGCCACCAGCGCCGCCAGCAGCAGCGGCGTGAGTCGCGGAAGGGAGAAGACGGACGTTCTCATGGGGGCTGTTCCGGAATTCGGGGAAGACCGGTCCACGCTAGCATGCGGCCCCCACGCCGGGCCCCGAGTGCCCGCCTTCCCTGCGTGCGTCCGGGGAGCACGGGGCGTGCCCCCCGCGGGTTTCTTCCCGCTCGGGCGCCAAGACACGCCATGATGCGCCGCCATATGGGAAGCACGAAGCATCCGTGGCGACGGTTCGGGGTCCCCCTGGCGTTCCTGGTGGGAACGCTCCCCCTGGGCTCCTTCGCATCCGCCCAGGGCGAGGCGCCCCCGACGGCGGCCCCCTCGACGGCGGCCCCCGCGGCCGAGCCACCCGCCGCCGAGCGCACCGACGGGGTCCAATCCGCTCCTCCGCCCGTGGAGGAGACCATCACCCACTGCGGGAACAAGGACGTGGGCCCGCTCGAGGGCCAGTTGCAGCCGCTCGGGCACGGCTTCTACGCGGATGGGACGCGGGTGCGGCGGGGCTGCACCCTGCTCCTGCAACGTCCAGTGAAGGACAGACCAGCCATCCCCTTCGCGCCGGACTCCTTCAAGCCGCTCGGGTGCGGCTTCTTCCGCTACGCCACGAGCATCTACTGGCACAAGCCGCTCACCGCGGGTGACACCGACGAGGAGCCGGGCGGCGAGCGCGGCGAGGTGCTCACGCGCCTGGACCGGCGGACGCGGAGAGCTTCGAGGTGGGGCAGACGTGCCGGCCGCGCGACGCGCGCTTCTTCTACCTCAACCACACGGACCGGCCCGCGCTGCCCGCCTTCGTCGCCGTGCCGCGCGACGAGGGGCGGGGTACGAGGAGCTGGGGTGCGGCTTCGTGCGCTACGCGGGCCGCGTCTTCTTCGGCACGCGCTCGCTCGACGGGGCGCATGCGCCGTCTTTCGTCTCGGTGCAGGGGCGGCTGCCCGCCGCGGAGTGTGGCGAGGGGATGTACGGCAAGGACCGCACCCACGTGTGGTGGCAGCACGAGCAACTGCGGGGCGCGAGCGCGAAGGTGTTCCGCGTGCCCCGGGAGGACAACCCGGACCTGCGCGTGGCGTGCAGCGGCAAGCGCTCGTACGTGCTCGCCGAGGCGCAGAAGAAGCCCCACCCCGTGTGCCGGGGGGCGAAGAAGCCCGCGAAGGTGAAGCTGGTGAAGAAGAAGTGAACGCGGGCCCCGGGGCGCTCAGTGACACGCGCCCCGGCCCTGATCCCCGACACCGCCGCCCACCTGGAGGAACTCCCAGCCATACGCGCCCTCCTCCAGCGTGAGCCGCAACAGGCCGTAGTGGTCGCCGATGCGCCGCTCGCTGTTCGGCGGGGCGGGCTCCAGGGGATACAAGGACCGGCCTCCGGTGCCCACCACGAACTCGCGCAGGCCGCGCCCGGTATCCACCTCGCCGCCGGGCGTCTGGGGCGCGAAGCGCTCGTAGAAGTGGTCATGGCCCGCGAGCACCACCTCCGCGCCCGCCTCGTCCAGCGCCTCCCACAAGGGCCGCACGAAGCCGTTGTCGCGCTCCCTCATCGACGTGAACAGGGGCCGGTGCATGTACGCCAGCGTGCAGCGCGCCGGGTGCGCCTTCAGATCCTCGCGCAGCCAGCGCACCTGCTCCTCGAACGCCTCCGCGCGCAGCTCGGTGTTGAGCGCCACCACGTGCCAGGCGCCCACCTCGTAGCTGTAATAGCCCTGGCCCCGCGCCCCCGCGGCCGCGCCGAAGTAGTCGAAGTACGGCCCCGCCCCCGGCACGAGGTAGTCGTGATTGCCCGGCACCGGGTGCGTGCGTGCCTTGTGCCGCCCCCACGAGGGCGCGTAGCACCGGGCGAAGGCTCCGCCGTGCCCTCCGGGTAGACGGTGTCCCCCAGCGTGGCGATCTCCCCCGGCAGCGCGTCCAGCAGCGCCGCCGTGGCCTCGTCCTCCTCCGAGTCGCAGCTCGCGATGTCCCCCACCGCGAGTAGGACGGCGCTGCCGGGCGAGAGCGGGGAGCTCGGCGGCGGGGGCTCCGGTGTCTGTCTTTGACATGCGGCCAGCCACAGCCACGGGAGCGCGCCCGCCACGCGGCGTGAAGGACGGCGTTTCATGGGGACTCCCTCTCGTCCAGGGGTGAGGGGGCGAAGGTAGGCCCGATCTTCTCGGTTCTCGAGGGGTGAGTGCTGGGAGGTAGATGTGGCGGATCTGCTCACCAACTTCGAGCGCTCGGTGGACGACGTGGTGGACCTGAAGAGCAAGGGGGCGAACATCCGCGCGGTGAACGCGAGCTTCGGCGACGAGTATCGGGACGTGGCCTCGCAGAAGCGCTGGAGGGACGCGGTACAGAAGCTGGCGGACGCGGACATCCTGCTGGTGGCGGCCACGGCGAATGGCAATGGCAGCAACATGAAGGTGGTTGAGATGGCGGCGGTGGGCGAGGACGTGCTGAGCACGATGCCCGGCGGCGACTGGGAGGAGATGAGCGGCACGTCGATGGCGACTCCGCGTGTGGCGGCCACCGCGGCGCTGATGTTCGCGGAGAACCCGAAGCTGACGGCCGCCGAGGTGCGCGACATGCTGGTGGCCACCACCGAGAAGGATCCGGACCTCAAGGGCAAGGTGAGCTCGAGCGGCAAGCTGGACATCGACGCGGCGGTGGCCGCGGCGCGCGCCTCGGCGGGGCGTGTGGCCCAGGCCGCCTGAGAACTGGTGGACGAGCGGGGCATTCACCGCTACTCCTGTTCCGCTTGGTGAGCCACCCCATTCCTCGCATCCGCATCTACTCGTCCCAGTCGGGACAAGAGCGTCTGGTCCGGCGCGAAGTGGTCCGGCTCGTCCTGCATCTGCCCTTCGACCACCATGACCTCGCGCTCTCCGTGCGTCAGGCGCTCGACCTCTACCTGAGCACCATCGGACAAGGGCCTGAGGTCCTCTCCGAGTGGTATGACCTCGAGACCGAGCCCTTCCCACTGGACGACGACAACTGGGAGATCATTCGCGCCGTGATGGCCCCACCCCGAGGGGATCGCTTCCTCGATGACATCGAGAATCCCCAGGAGGCCCACCGATACATCAAGAATCAATTCGAGCGCGCCGTGGAGTTGTCGGGTGGAACCGCTGGAGTCAGTGGTTATGGCTTCTTCTATCGGGCCCGTCTGCCCTGGCGTGATCCGGGCAACACCGTCAGTCTGGTGAGTTTTTCCTGGCCCGCGGAGTACTTGGAAGAACGAGGGCCCAAGAGGATGCGGGAGTTGCTCCTGGATCTGGCCGCTCTGTTGCCTTTCTCGTCGGGGCACGCGGGTCTCGCCTTTTCTTCCACCCACTTCTCCACTCTGTCTTTTGGGCAGATTCGCGAAGAAGCCTTTCGCCATCCGGGCATCGACGTGACCCATGGAAATACGTCGCTGGGACGGCGGATCGATGGAGTCCATTGGATCAACCTCCTGGGTCAGTCCCTGCTCGACGAAGTGGGAGGCCTGGGCGGTCTCCAGGACCGGCTGCACTTCCCAGACACCCATGTCCAGGAGATGGAGGGAGGACGAGCCGTGGTGACACTCGGGCAGTGGCCGAAGGCGGGAGACACGTCTCGGGGCGACTCCCTGCCTGACCATCGGGAGCTGGCACGAGCCCTGGAACCCTGGCTGTCCACGTGTCCGGAGAGCTACGCCCTGGTGGGCGCTTCTCCCTCCGAGACTCAGTCCTGGTGGCGCCGCTTCCTCGACTCCTGATGCAAACTGAGATCGCTCTCGCCAGAAGTTTCCTGCAACGACACTCCCAGCCTCTCCACCACGGACTTGAGCGTCTCTCCCTTCTCCTGCGCCTGCTCCAAGTAGCGCACCGCGAACTCTCTCGGCGGCTCGGGGAAGGAGCCCGATCCCTTCGCTCGTCCTGCTCTTGCTCTCAGTCTCTGCGCTCCTCCGGCCTCGGCTCCGCTCTCGCTTAACACTACTGCGTCAGGGCCCGGACGGGTGAACTGAAGAGCGAGGGGGAATGCCGCACGCGTTCGGCGATGATGAACGCGTAGCAGCAAATGGCCACGGAGACGTGGTGATGCCAACCCGGAAAGCGACTTGCTCCCTCTTCCTGGCTCCTGCCTCTCCTGGCGAAAACCACCCGCCTGAGGGCAGCGGAAAGAACGGGACGGGCTCCTCGGGTGGGCCAGCAAGGGAGGGCTGGGCGCACGGCCCGCCCTCCCTCGCCCGCGGCTACGGGAGGGCGCTGATGCTGGAGTAGAGATCCGCGAGGCGTTGCAGCAGCTCGATCAGCGCGACCGCGATTTCGATGGCCCAGAGGACCTTGGCGTGCTTCTCGGTGGTGTTGGCGTCGTTCGTCTTCATGGTGGTACCGTTTCGGGCAAGCGGGGGCGAGCCGCTCCGGCGGACGCCGGGCGGAGCGCGCTACCTGCCCAGGTGGTTCTGGTTTGTTGGGGTTAGGCGCGGAGGGATGCCTGCGCTCTGGGGAGTGCCGAAGCTCTGCCCCGATGGACTGTTGCGAGGACTTTTCCCCGAGGGACGAGGCCAGGCGCGCGATGCGGTTTACGGGCGACGCGCCGGAGCCCCAGGAAAATGCGGCGTCCGCGCTGACCGGCCTGCGGGTCCAGGAGAATGCAGCGTCCGCGTCGGCGGGATGCCGGGCGGAACTCTCCTCAGGTGTAGGGGGTTACTGGACGGACCCGTGTGGAGTCCTGCCTACGCCGCTGGCGCCCTGGCCTTCTACCGGAGGGTGAAACTTCCCCCGATGAGCGCCGGAAGCCGCTGGCCAGCACGGCGAGGAGGCTCGTCCCCGGGGCGTGACGTCCCGATGGTCGCACGTGGGCGGAGACTTTCGTGAGGGGCGTGATGGCCTGTGCGCGTCTTCCAATCCCTACCAGCCTGGCCAGCTCTCCCCATTTTCCGAGACTCTCCCTGCAGTGCCTTCATTTCGGCTGGCTGCTTGAGTCAGCTTCTCGCGACAACTTCGTTGACACTCACCGCTCGTTCGCCTCCTCCGCACCTGCTTGGGGGAGCCGCTTACGATGTGTGGGCAAAGGTTTCCATGCGCACGTTCAGCAAGTTGTTGGCGAAGCCTCGGACCATCAAGGCTTCCAGGTCGTCAATCATTCCGTTGTCCACATGGTAGGCGCTGAGATAGCAGGCGAGGTCAAACAACTCCAACTGCGTGTCCTTGGGCTGGCGTAATTTCTCGTAGCCCGGCTTGAACTCTTGGTTGCGCTCGGGGTGGTGAACCAAGGCAATGGTCTGCACATCGCGCTTGCGGTTGAAGGCCAGATTCATCTCCTTCCAAATCGTCTGTTCGCGAGCCTTGCCAACATAAAGTGCATGGCCGCGAGAATCATAGAAGATGTAGATGCCATAGCTGCTTTGTAGCTCGGCCTTGAGGCCCTGCGCGTAGAGGTTGGCGTCCTCGCCACCGTCGAAAACCTGCCAGCCCGCCTCGCGCCTCGTCGGACATTTGTTGATACGGTAGAACTCGACAATGGGCTGGATTGTTTCCAGCTGAGACTTTCGCACTGCGGCAGACCGCGACTTGGCCAGCGCTGAAGCGACTTGCAAGGGGCTTAGGTCCTCGTCCCGATTCTTCCAGTTGATCAGCGTTGCTACGGTTACGCCCAGCACAGCGGCCAGCTCTGTTTGAGAACTCGTTCCCAGCTTCTTGCCCAGGGCTTCAATCAGCTCAATGGCTTTCATACGCTCCCCTTCTCGTTCAACCAACCGCCGCTTTCTATCGCCGAAGTATAGGAGGGATAGGGGCCCTGTGGAAGGCGTGGGCTGGTGCAGAGAGGCCGCGCAGCCAACTCTCACAGCGCACCCGCGCGAAGCCGTGCGCAAACACTCCACACTCCAGGTACCGGGTGAAGTCCCGCTCCACGTACCGGGGCAGGACGCGCCCCACCTCACTCGCCTCCGCCAGCAGCATGAGTAGCGGTTGCCCGCCGCTCTGAGCCGAGCCTACGCCCAACTGGGAGAGCTCCACGCGATGTTCACGGGTGCCGGGTTCTGGACTTTCCCGTCCGTACGAGCCACAGGTTCCTCTTTGGCCCGATGTAAGGTTGCTGGTGGTTCCAAGGCAAGCGGGCCATATTGGGAGGTCCCATGTTCCAAGCAGCGCGGTGGGCGCTCATGTCCAGCATGTTGCTGGCTGCCTGTGCGGGAGTCCCTGGGCGTGGTGCTCCGGCTCGCTACGCCCAGTCCTTCGACTCGGCGACGAGCGCCTGTCGGCAGAACCCGGCGCTCTGTGCACGAGTGGCTGGGGAGGAAACCGTGGTACCGCGGGCCGCGCGACGGCTCGCCGAGACTGGTGCCTCGGTCGCCGCGGTCGGGATGGCACTGAATGGGGACTTGAAGACTCACATCGAGCAGGCCCTGCAGCAGTGTGCCGAGCATGCGCGCACCAAGGTGCTCAGTGATAAGCATCGAGGGAAGATTCCCACGCAGGCGGAGTGTGACCAGCCGGCTCCTGGCATGGCCGTGAAACTGGCCATCTATCTCGGTGACGAAATGCACAAGGAGGCTCTCCAATGTATTGGGGAGAGGCTGAGCCAGTTGGTTCCAGGTCGATTCAGCCTGGAGCCGCGTTACCGCTACGACAGGATGACGAAGCAGACGACGTTCATCAGCGAAGAGGAGGCGCAATCTCTTCTGCGACAGTGGCGGGGCGATGAGCTGAAAGGCACGCTCAGGCCCGATGTCGTCATCCACTCGGGCAATCCGCTCCAGGTCAGAGCTGTCTATGATCTCAAATTTCCTTGCGCGGACGGAAGCAGGCCGACTCCGTGGACCCGCTACACAGAGGGGCCACATCGAGGTTTCGATCAGAAGCAGGTGTACCGGGACGCTCTGGGGGTGGAACCCTTTCGCATCGTACCGTGGCTGGGGATTCTCCAGTGAGTGAGCGCTACCCAAGAATCCGGCTTCACGCGCGCAACGGGGCCGTGTTGCTGCGAGAGGGAGTGAGCATCAGCTTCTACATGCGCCGCTCTCATCAAGACGTGGTGCACGGGGTGATGCAGTCCCTGGAGTCCTACCTTCGTGCGGTGGGCTCGAAGGCGCTCGGCTGGTACGACGATGGAGAGGGCGCCCGGCGGGAGTTGGATGCGGTGGGGTGGGCGCATACCCGGCGTGAGTTGCTCGAGAAGCGCTGGCCCCTGCTGACCCTCCGCGATGCCCTCGACGGAGAGCTCCGATACGGTTTTGACTATCGTGGCAAGGCGCTCGATGAGCCCCCGGCGGCGAACGAGCCGGGGGCCGTGAGCGCGGTGAGCTTCTGGCTACCGACGGAGTTCTTGGAGGAGCACGGGCCGAATCACGTACGCGAGCTGGCCTTGGAACTGGCGGCCCCATTGCCCTTCTGCTCCGGCCACGCGGGTCTCTCCTTCATCGGTGAATTCGATCTGCCGGGCGTTCTGCGTGAAATCCGCGAGCGATGCTTCCGCCACCCGGGCTTGGACCTCCCAGACCTGGGGGAGCACTCGTGGAAGGTCGGTACGAGGATACGGGCACCGCATTGGCTGACGTTCCTGGGCCTACCCGTGCTGGGAGAGGTGGGTGGCACGGAGGGGCTTCGCTCTCGCCTCTTTTCCGCGGAGACGACCGTTCAGGAACTGGAGGGCGGACGAGCGGTCGTGACTCTAGGGCTCTGGCCCGAGGCAGGGGACACCGAGCGAGGGCAGGTTCTCCCGTCCTATCGGGAGCTGGCGTGTGTGTTGGAGCCCTGGCTGTACCACGAGGAACGTGGCCGTAATCTCGATTTCACCCTCGAGGACATGCGGCACTGGGAGCGGCGCTTCCTCGGCTGATCGCCCATCCACTCCGGGGCACCGAAGCGCTCGCCCCCTTCCTGAGATGAAGTCGAGGCGGCGGGTTCGCTTCCCGCCGCTTCCAACCAGACAGGCGTGACGTCCGCGGCTCAGTTGCCCAGCGTATGGGTTCCGAGGCTCGACAACACACCCGCGCCCCCCGCGGGCAGGTAGGTCCTCACGCCCGTCGCGGAGATGCGGCCGGGCTGCGTGAGGATGCCCGACCAGGCGTCCACCAGGGCATAGGGCCAGTTACCTGCATCCGGCCGCATCACCGCCGAGAAGGTGAGGGCGAGCGGCACCAGGCTTCCGTTGGGGTTGCCGACGAAATGGAAGGTCCCCGAGACGGGGATGCTCAGCGCGCCAACCGGGGTGTAGTGGGTGACGTAGGTCCCGGAGAAGCTGCCGTTCCCATCCCAGGAGTTGGTGATCGTCAGGACGAAGTCACCGTTCTCCGAGGTGTACGTCCCATTGATGTCGAAGGCGTGGGCGGAGGTGCCGAGCATCATCACGGGGAGGACAAAGAGGAAGCCGAGGAGCGTGCTCTTCTTCATGGGTGAAACCTTTCTGGGTTCGAGGCGCCTTGATTGGGCGCGGGCACCCCCAGGAGCACGCGTCGTGCCAGCACGGCCGTCGGGTCAAGACGAGCCGTGGGACCTCTGCTCGAGGGCTGTCGGCCCCTCCCAGCGGGCCGCGGAGGGAGCGGGCTCTGCACCGCGGTGCCCGGCAAGGACACGTCCGGTGGCCCGGCAACTTCTTGCCCGCGCCGGCAGCTTCTTGCCCGACTCGTTCCCGCTGCTGCCAGCGCCGACAGACGGGTGGTCACCCGCGGCGTGAAGCCTCAAGGCTGCGGGCCCCACACCTTCCCAAAGGGGGGACGTTGACCGGAAGGGTCACGGAGGAGCCCTCTCCAAGGGACACGGCCTTGATGAAGGAATCATCCGCGAAAGTGAGCATCCAAATAGAGAGCGTCACGGCAATCCTGCAGCCGTCGTTTTTGCCCTTGTTCACACAGGTCAGGGTCAGTGCGTGGGTTCCCGTACGGAAGTCTTTCATCTGGAAATCCATGAAGAAGGTCGTGGCCGAGAGGGTCCCCAGGCGCGTTCCGTCAAGGATGACGTCGATGGCGCCACTCGGTTCGCTGGTGAACTGCGTGCGGATGCTGGGGCAGGGCAGCCTGTAGACGAGCCGTGAGGGATCATACGTGACGTCCGAGTTCATGCACGACGTGGCGAAGTCCTCGAGCAGCTGGATGTGCTCGCCATCCGAGGCCTCAGGTGCACTCGAGTAGATGGTCCGGCCCACCTCATTGTTGTTGAGGTCCATCGTCACGTCGTCGCGAAAGGGGCTCTCGGACTCGTGGGCCGTCGCGAAATCCCGCGCCCAATCCAGTCCGCAGCACTTCGCCATCAGGATGTTCCAATAGGCATGGCGAAAGGCATCGGACTTTCCCCCGGACAATCCCTGCCCGTTATCGAAAAAGAGGGCACGGACCTCAGCCTCCTTCGCGGCTGCATAGGTCAGGGCCGCTTTTCCTGGGTTCCTGGCGATGAGCAGCCATTCCGCGTCCGTGACCCCGAACACCCAGGCCCAGCCGCTGTTCATGGCGACCGCATCCGGTGTGGACTGGACCGTGGATTCCTTGACCTCCCGCAGCACGAGCCTCGCGAAATCATTGCTCTCTGGATCCAGGGAGGGATTCTGCTTCAACACCTCCTCGTAGACTTTCACGTAGTTTTCGAGACCGGGGGCGGGGACACTGAGAATCTCCTCATCCGACAGCGGTGCGCCATCTGGCACGGGGGCATCCGGTACACCCCCACAACCGAGTGCTCCCAATATACACACAAGACAGGCAACACCCATGAAGCGATATTTCATGTCAGACCCCCTCCGCGTCGTGTGAGTTCACTCCGAGAGTACCCGAGGCTGGCACGGCTCTCAACCTTCCACGGCACGAGTTGGCGCAGGCGATGGCCGCCGAGTTCCCCCCGGATCCAGGCCGAGGCCGCCACCACCACCGGAGAGACCCGATGAACCACGGGCCCGGGGAGGCCCCGCCGCGACGTGCTCTTCATGACCGCGACGCGCTCGCTCTACCGGTTGCCGATCCATAGGCCCCCGAGGCGAACACCTCCCCCGGGTGGCTATTCGTGCCCAAAGGCATCGGTGTAACTCATGTCATTGAAGTCATAGATCGGGGAGTGACCGGGGTCGCCGCGCGGACGCTCGACGCCTTTGGGAACGAAGAACACCGCCGACAGCGCGCCACAGAGACGGGGCGGGAGCGTCATGGGTTGCAGGACGACGTACGCGTGGCCCATGTTGAATGACATCTGCGACAGAGCACTGCGTGAACGGGGCCCTCGGATGGAGTCCAGTGGCACCCCCGGTCGGCCGCCAGTTTCGCCATCTCCGTTTCCCACTGTTGCCAGTCGAGACGGTTCGCGCGTCGCAGCAAACCCTGACGCACGGCCTCGTCGAGGCTCTCCCTGGGATTGATCGGCGGGGGAGACGTGTCGATGTACGCCTCCACCGGAGCATCGCCCCGGCTCATCCAGGGAGAAGACGTACTGTGCGGGCCGCCCATGATGACCACGCCGTTATGCGCTGGATGGACCCTGTCGACCTCCCGCCCGAAGAACCGCAGGGCGATGGGGTTGAGTTCCTCGTGGTTGTCCCGGCTCATCGTGAAGAAGCCGCACGGACTCTTGTTGTCATACGTATGGATGGCGACTGGCGTGGTGGCATCCAGACCAGTGACGACCTGCCGATGGAAGCCGCTGGCCAGCACGGCGAGGAGGGTCGTCCCCGGGGCGAGCTGGATCGACCAGATGGTCGGCTCGTAGGCACCGAGCATCAGTGCGACGGGCTTGCCGGGATGGTTGACGGTGACCGTCATGGTCGAGGCGGCCCGGCCGCTCTGGTCGATCCGCACCGTGCCCTCCCTGCCCGCATAGGCACCGCCCGCGAGCACGGCGAAGTCGGCGGGAAAGGTCACGCCCGGGAAGCCACAAGCCGAGTCGACAGGCGGCGCCTTGGGCTTTCTGGCGGACAGTGCCTCCACCTTCCACGGTGAGAACACGAACGATACTTCGCCCCGCATCATCGGGCGTGAAGGGGCTCCCCGCTCATCGATGACCAGCAGGTTGTCCGACATCCAGGCAATGAGCGGAGGCAAGCTGCAGGTCAACGTCACTTCTTGCACGGCCTTGGTGTCGTGGGCCGCCCGTTCACCGGTGCGAAGCACCTTGATCACGGTGGAACGAACACGCGCGTCTTCGTGGCCATCCAGAGCGATGGCCTGGTAGGCACCGTTCGGCGACGGAATGAGCTGCGACACGTGCCCGCCCCAGAGGCGATGGCCCAATGACGTGAGCGATTCCAGCGCGGACAGTATCCGAGACCGATTCATGAGGGTCCTTGTTGTCGGTTCGTACTTGGAGTGGAAATCATCCGCTGAGCTTCCACCTGGCGTCAAACCAGACGAGCTCGACGCGGCGCTCTGTGCGTGGCTGGGGTGGCTCACCCGCACCGCGCCCGAGCGCGTCCACGCCGTGGGGCTGCCCCTGTGGCGGGACGCCGAGGGCAGACCGGGCGTACACTCGGGCGGCTCCCGTCTGCAGAAGGGCCGGGGCTCATTCCCCCTTGGGGCGTAGGTGGGCCTCTCACCAACCCGGTAACTCCTGGAGCGAGGGGGTCATCTGGTGCAAGGAGAGTTCTCGGGGCTCGTGTACAACGGGAAGCCCCGGGAATGTGTCCATGCGCCCAGACATGAAACACCAGATTCTCGCCTTGCTCCTGACCGGATGCGCCACCGGCGGTGCTGGGTCCTCCCACCTGCATCAGGCCGCCGGGCTTCCCTCTCCTGCGCCGGCTCCCGTCCCCCAATTCCCCCATCCCGGATACACCCCGCCAGGCGCTGGCGCATCGGCGCTCGGACAGCCGTGGCAACCACCGGACGCACCGGTGGAGCGTTCACCGAACCAGCGGATTCTTCCTCCAACGCCAGGGCCGGGTCTCTGGGCTGCGGATGAGGTGGAAGCGGTCAAGCGGCCAAAATACGACGAGATGCCCGCCATGATCGCGGGTGTCCGACTTCCTTCACCGAAGGATGAGAGCACAGAGGCCACGCGCCGTTGCGCTGAAACCATGAACAACGCTCTTTGGGGCGTGCGACTTCACGAAGCCATGGCCCGACTTCATCCGGACGTTCGCGCATGTGTCGCTGCCCGCTTGTTTGAGTATTGCGCCATCCGTCGAGCATTCACTCTACACAAAAAACTCATGGCGGCGGGTGCCGAATCTTCCCGCGCTCTGGAACGACGCGAGGCGGCTGTAGGCGTTGCCGTCTTGTTTGCTCGGCGCACCTGCAACGAGCAGACATATCCACGCGAGGCGGCGGATATGTACAACAAAGCAGCCGATGAGTGGGCCAAACAGAACCGTATGGCGAAGGAAGAACCATGAATGAACCCCCTGATCCTCGATCATCGATGACTCCCGAGGAAGAGGAGGCTTTCGACAGATGGGACGACTCCGTAGGATGCAAGGTCGCTCTCTACTGTACGAAAGCGTGGGCGGAACGCCGAGACTTCAACGACCTTTCCGCTGAACTCATGCACCTCGGCTCCCCAGCGCCAGATTCCGGGCACGAGTTCTGGCGAATCAAGTGGTCGTCAGGTGATGATGCACGGGAAGACGAACTGTTCGCGTGGGCGCAGCGCAAAGCACTTGAGTTGAAGCCGAGCGTCGCGGGTTTGGACTGGGTGGCCCTGGCAACACAGCTCTATGAAGGAGACGTGGCGGAGGAAGCTCGTCGCTTGTTTCCGGATCCGGACTTGCCCGATGAACCACACGTGGGCCCCGGGTTGGTGTTCTTCCACCTGCTGGGGTTGATTTCGTAGCCTCAAGCTGCAACCGCAGCTCCTCAGCACGCGTATGCGGCGGTGAGGGACAACCTCACCACGCCGCTGGCGGAGGCGAGCTGGGGTGCGGACTGCCCCGATTACCCCCATTCCTCTTATGCGCGAGTAACTCTTCGAGTTGCGCCTGCCACGCTTTCCCTGCGAGACTCGCCCCACCGAGCCGGTGGATGACGCCCACGAACCGTGACACGTACCGGATCGTTGGTGTCGTGATGGACACGAAAATTGTTCTGGAAGAGGCGATCAGATGTCTACTACAAGCCTGAGAGATCAACTGCAACCAAAGATCGATGCCAACCGCAGCCGGCTGGACGACCTCTTGTCCCAGTTGCTCACACAGCCCGCTTACACTTGGCAGAACGTGAAGGATCACAAGGTCCTATCCCTGGCGCAAAAGCGGTATGGGGTCTACCACTTCCTTCACATGGACCAGGAGGAGGGCATTACATCGATCTATGTTGGAGAGTCGCACACCCTCTCACGCGACGCTGACCTGGCAATCCGGGCCCGTGCTCATTTTCTCTCGGGACACCCTGGTATGGGCAATCTACCCGGAAACCTCGTACGGGCCGGACATCAGAACAATCACGCGGCGGCCGCCGATTTTGTGAAGGAACACTACCATCTTCAGTACCTCGTTCTATCCACACCGGTCGAGGCTTTGGAGCTGGAGCACCATGCGATCGCCGCCCTCCTCCCCCGTTACAACTTCATTATCGGGAGCCAAGCGCAACTGCCGGCAACCAGGGTGCTCTGAGCAGAGATGGGTGTCCAGAGATGGGTGTCAGACGACTCGTTGGGAGACGACTCGTTGGGACGAGTCGGAAAGCACGAGGTGCTGGAACGAGTTCTTTGACACCTTCTCTCGCTCCGGCCGCCGTGAAGTCGAGTTCTTTGCCAGGGCGCTGACGGGGAACCTTCAACCGTTCGCCGACCTCGACCCGCTCACCTTCGGTGAACAGCCAGATATCACGCACGCTCCCGCCATCTTGATCGGTGGGAGCACTCAAGTACCAGCGCCCCGGCACATACAGTACCGTCTTGGCACGATGGCCTGACAGGACCTCGGAAGCCTCCCAGGACCGGCTTTTCTCCGGACTCTTCACCGGGCCAGCAGCTCCCCCATCGCCCCAGTAGTGCCCCGACGTGGGCGAGGTCCGCCCTCCGAGCTGGAGCGGATGGGGGGCGAAAGAGCCCTCCGTAGTCGTTGGTGTCGCTGACCCCTGGCATGTCCGTCTCCCGGGCGGGCACCGTCCGCCACGCATGAGGAGGGGAAACCATAGGCCGGCGCGTCGGGTAGGCTGGGTGCGTGCGTTTCCTGGGCTGGGATTTGAGCGATCCGTTCGCGCGCCGTCCCCGCGCCGTGGACGTGGCCGTGGTGGACCTGCACGGGCGGGTGGACTTCGAGCAGCGCGAGTGGCCCGCGCCCGACGGCGAGGGGCGGCTCGACCCGGAGGCCCTGGTGGCCGCGTTCCCCGTGGGGCCCGCGGACGTGGTGGTGGTGGATGGGCCCCAGGCGCTCGCGCGGCCGGGGGAGCGGGTGCGCGAGGCCGAGCGGCTCGAGGCGGAGGGGCTGCGCTTTCCGGGGGCGGGGCTGCCCACGCATGACGAGCTCGACGCGGCGCTCTGTGCGTGGCTGGGGTGGCTCACCCGCACCGCGCCCGAGCGCGTCCACGCCGTGGGGCTGCCCCTGTGGCGGGACGCCGAGGGCTGGCTGCGCGAGGGCCGTATCCTGGACATCCGTCGCACCTGACCTCGGATGTCACCTCCTCGGGTATGATGCGAGGAGTCTGGCGCGAAGGCCAGCAGGAGGAGCGAACATGGGTCGGGGAAAGCGTCCAGCCACCTACGAGGACATCGAGGCGCTGCCGCCAGGGTGGGTGGGGGAGATCATCGACGACGAGCTGTGGGCGTTTCCACGGCCGGCGAAGCGGCACGCATGGGTGGCCTCGGTGCTCGGGGCGAGGTTGGGCAATGCCTTCAGTTATGGGCATTGCCGCGCGGGAGGCTGGTGGCTGTTGGACGAGCCGGAATTGCATCTGGGCCGGCAGGTGCTGGTGCCAGACCGGCGGGCTGGCGCCGGGAGCGCGCCCCTGGACTGCTGGAGGGGAGGAGCCCTTCTTCGACCTGGCGCCCGACTGGGTATGCGAGGTGCTGTCCCCGTCCACCGCGGCGCTGGACCGGGGGCGCAAGCTGGCCCTCTACCACCAGGAAGGGGTGAGCCATGCCTGGCTGATGGATCCTCGCGCCCACACCCTGGAGGTGTATCGCCGAGGAGAGAAGAGCTGGCGGCTCGTCTCCCATTCCAGGGGCGAGGAGACGGTGCGTGCCGAGCCTTTCGACGCCGAGCCGCTGGAGTTGGGGCTGCTCTGGGCTCCGAAGTCCACCCCGGCTCCCGGGCCCTGAGCGGCTGGGGAAGCGAAAGCACTCCGTTGAGGGAGAGGTGCGCGTGAAGCGCTCCCTCAACGGGCCCTCCTACCTCAACGACTGACGGGGTCGGGGATGCAGCGAGTCGCGTTGAATTTCGAGGAGGGATTACAATTGAGGTTAGGGTCGTTGGCGACGAAGCAGTTCGGGACGCAGAGGAAGGGACCATCGGGGTGGTTGTCGTCCCGGATGAACCCGGGGTCACAATAAACCTTTTCAGGTCCCCCCGCTACCATCCCGCACGTGACATAGCCACCCGAGTCGTTCGGCGCGCAAATCGTCGCGTCGTATGTATCGTTTGTGATTGGGAGACAGTAGTTCCAGGGGCATTGACCAGTACACTCCCCACCCACCGCGTGAGCGGTTGGACCGCAGCCACTGAACGCGAAGTGACACTCGAGATAGGTGCTCGCCTGCTGCACCATACCCGTGGACTGCTCCGCCGGCTCCTGGGGCTTGTCCGTCCCACAAGCCATCAAGCCCACTGCCGCGGTGACGACGAAAATCATTTTCTTCAGCAAAGCCAGCTCCTGAGGTAACGCGAGAACCGTTTCGAACGGACCGGGCTTGTGCCCCCCGCTCGTCATGTTCAGCATGGTGAGGCTCAGAAGGTGCCACCCGACGGTGACGGCAGCGTGACCGCTCTTGCTGTTCTGACCGTCACGCGGGTGTCACCGCTGGCGGCTCCCCGTCGCCGGGTCCACCCCAGCTCCCGGGCCCTGAGGACCTCGTCCATCGCTTTGGGAACCCAACAGGGCACGCCATCTCCCTTGACTTGAATGGTCAAATCCGTTTCCGTGAAGGCTCACGGAGGGACATCGCGTGGCGAACGAGAAGAGCGGAGAGGACAGGCGGTTGGGACCCTTCCAGTTGGGCTGGCGCTGGCCGGACCTGGGTCGTCTCTACGAGGCACGCCATGCGGCGACGGGCAGGCCTGCGCTGACGTTGCTGCCGGGGGAGCGCGTGGAGTGGTCGCCCGAGGGCGACTGGGCCGTGAGCCTCTTCTACAAACGCGAATCCGCCTCGGTGACGCTGCGAGTAGATGAAGCGCCTCCATCGGCGCGGGCCTCGGAACTGGCGGACCTCCTCGTGCTGACGGACGCGGCGGTCCGGCGTGTGGAGGACAATCCCAGACTGTCGGAGCACCTCGCGTCGGGGCGCCGGCCCTGGCTTGCCCGGCTCATGCCCGCACTCGCGGGCCTCGCGGGGGTCTGCCTGTCGTTCGGTGTCTGGCTCCATGAAGCGAGTGATTCCAGGCGTCAGCCGATCGCCTCACCCGTCGTGGTGTCCGAGGCTCCTTCCGAGGTGAAAGCCCCGCTTCTGTCCGACTCGGAGCCGTCGGTTCCGGAGACGCTCGCCTACCCATTGCCCGCCAAACCCTTCAGGGATCAGGCCGCGGCACCCTGCAAACCCAGGTGGATGAAGTGGAGATCAACGGTGGATGCTGGCTGGCCGTGAAGCGGAGTCCTCCGTGCCTGGACGTCCAGGCGGAGTACCAGGGCACGTGCTACCTGCCCGTCTCGAAGCACCGGGGACGTCCACCCCAGTCCGCTCAGCCCTGAAGCCCTATCGTCAGTAGACGATGCAGTCGAATTTCTCGATGACGGCCCTGAGTTCCTCTTCGGTGGTATCGAGTTCCTTTGCAATGGAGGGGGCGTGATAGGTCAGGGCCCGGGTAGGCGCCGGCTGGGTGTGCAGGTGCTCGATGACAATGCGGCCGAACCGGCCCGGCCACTGGACACCGCGGAGTTCGGGCGCTCTGCGAATGGGCTCCAGGAGGGTGAAGCAGGGCCACTTGGGAAAGCGCAGCGTCTCCGGGTCACACCCCATGATGCGGCAGCCGTTCAGACGGGCCTCGGAGAAGTCGCAGTCTTCAATGAATCCAAACCCGGACCCCTCTGAGTAGCCGGGCCAGGTGCCGAAGTCACAACCCGATAGCCGTCCCTTGAACCGGCAGCCCTTGAGTGATGCGAACACCCAGGACTGATGATTCTTCAGTTCCTGCTTCACTTCGAAGCTGCAATTGACGAAACGTACTCCTTCGAAGTGCAGATTCCTGGCAGACACCTTCAACACGAGGGTGCAGTTGGTCAGTGTCAGATTGGGACCAACAAAGTAGAGCGAACCCTTATCCGTCAGCTCCAGGTGCTCGCTTTCGATTCGTCTGTTTTCGAAGAAGACCTTGGTGAAGAGCATGCGCCGCCCTGGAAGGTGAGCATCCGCAGTAATGTACCTGCGATGCCACGCCAATTTCGACTTCACTCCTGCTGGTGTGCTCTTGCGGAAGGTGTGCGTATGTGATTCTATTTTCCCACGAGCACGTAGAGAAAATGATATTTCTGGTTGTCGAATACTCCTTCCCCGCCAGGGTTGATGTTGTCAGGCGGGAGCAGGAATTTGCATCGGTGAGCGTAGTCGATCAGATCTCGTTCCAAATCAATGGCGATGTCTGCCCTGTATGCCTCGTAGAGGAGCACCATCTTCGTCCATCCGTTGCATGAGTGTTTCGCCCATCGCTTCTCTGGATCAGTTGTGACTCCGATGTAGATCCTATTCCAAATGCTCCGGTAGCCGTTGAGCTTTGGCTTGAGGTATGACATGGCCTCATCACGGCCAACGCGTACGATGTTCTCTTCGATCACTTTAGTTACCTCGCTGCGGGGGACCCCTGTCTGGTAGGGATCTCATTATGAAATTCTGGTAGATGCTTGTGATGCGGGATACCCGTGATGAGAGCGTGGATGAATTTGGGGACAGCATCATCAAGGCAATGCATTCCGGCCAGCCGCTGTTAGCTTGGCGTTTAGTCTGTCCTTGCGCTCCTGTTGTTGTCTCGGCTTTACGAAGAAGTTGTCAAAGAGATCATCAAGAGTGTCGAAGAGTGCGTCAACTTCTCCGGGCTCGACATTCAAGAAGTCTCCGTTGCCGTCAGGCAATGGATGTGCAGCGTAATTACCAATCTCTCGAACCATATGCAGGCTCTGGCGTAGTTGGCTCGAGGCTCGTGGATCATTATCCACTAACTCAATTTCTCGAAACAGGTTTTTCGCCTTGAATCCGAGATGATGTAGCGTCGACTGCAAGCAGCGTCGTGCGAGCGCGGCAGCAGCGCGGCGACTGATTGGCTCGACTGCGGCCGCTTCTCGGTAGTCAATGCGAATTGCTTCTGGCACTTCTGGAGGAGGGTCGAGACGAGCGCTTGCGTGTTCCGGGTATGCGCGAACAACTTTGGTGACTTCCATATCGCCATCGCCGTAATTAGGGATGTCCATCCAGACCAAGTCAATCACTGGAACGTTACAGTCAGGGCAAGATGCAACATGCGCTCTGACTTCTGTGGTGAGGCTCATGAAGGGAATGGGTCTGAAACTGGCGATCTTGATTTTCCAGTCTTCGGGGAATTCGAATCTGACGCTCAACTTGCAATGAGGACAGCGGCCCTTTGCTCCCGGGCTCAATGGGTCGGACATGAATTGTTCCTCCGCAAACACCAATAAATACCGAGGTTTTCTTCGCAACCAACCTAGGCTGACGCCAAAGGCCTGCCTTCCTGACGTATCGATTCAATTACGAGCCCTTGTGCAACGCCTGTAGATGGATGTAGCCCCCCTCCTGGGATGGCAATTTTCCTGTGGCGGCGTGGCCTTGCGGACGGTGAGACTGCGGCAGTTCCTGTAGACGGACTCAGTTGTGGATTTCCCCATTGAAAGCAGCGCGAGGGAGAGCTGTGTGGGCTTGCCTCCTTCTCCCCTTCTCTTGCCTCATGCGAGGCCGAGCCTCCCGAGCGTCACCTCGCGCACCCGGGGAATCCGGAAGCGGTAGAGGAAGGCATCGGCGAAGTAGTGCGCGAGCACCAGCGCGTTGGTCACCGTCACCCCGAGCGTCCACAGCGGCTCCTGGCCCAACAGCCAGCGCGTGGCCGCGCCCCCCGTCGCCGAGTCCACCAGCGGCACGAAGGGGCTCTGCGCCACGCCCACGACGATGAGCGGCAGCATCACCCCCAGCATCGCCGCCCACACCCTTCCCCCCGCAGCCGCGCAGCCCCTCCCCCGGCGTGGGCTCGAGCATCCGCCCCGTGAGGAAGAGGTACTCCAAACCGTGGATGCCCGCGCTGAGCACCACCCCCCACGCCGGCCACACCAGGTACACCGCCACCACCGCCACGTGGCTCAGCACGTACAGCCGCCTCGGGCCGCTCATCCCCGGGGGCCCCCGCAGCGCCTGGACCATCCGCCCCGCGAACACCGCCCACACCCCGAGCAGCACCCACGTCACCGCGTACGGCAGCGCCCCGTTCTCCGCCTGCCCCACGTTCACCAGCGGCACGTCCCCCGCCGCGTCCGTCACCGGCACCGCCAGCGTGCGCACCATCATCAGCACCAGCGCGAGCGGGACGAACACCCGCTGCAACCGCCGCTCGGCCTCGCCCAGCGCGGGCGCTCCCGACGCCCGCGCCCGCAGCCCGTGCAGCGCCCACAGCCCCTTCACTTGCGACAGCGTGTGGTGCGCCGCCAGCAGGTGGATGCACGCGGCGATCATCAGGTTGAGCTGGGGCGCGTGCTGGCCCGCGTACCACAGCACCCCCAGGCACCCCGCGAACACCCCCGAGGAGGCTCCCAGGAGCAGCCACCCCTGCGAGGGCGTGGTGCGCAGCAGCTCGCGCCGCGTGCCCACCAGCAGGAAGGTGAGGATGACGTGCGTGCCATTGAAGAGCACGTACTGCGACGCCCACCGCCCCAGCGCCCACGAGTACCCGTGGCGTCCCTCCCCCGTCGTGTCCGCCAGCCACACCGACACGAGCGTGAGCAGCGCCGGCACCAGCACGAGGCTCACGTCCACCCGGGGCGAGAACAGCCACAGCCCATCGAAGCGGACGGCCGGAGCGGACGAAGCCGCCGGGGAAGGAAGCGCGGGAGCGGGCGAGGACATGGCGCGCGCAGTATAGGCCCCCTCCCCCCAGGCCCGTCCTCCGCCCGGCCGCTCTTCCGTCGAGCTCGCCCCGCCCGTGCGTGCCGCTCCCCTTCTCCGCCCGCGCCCCCCGTAAGATGCGCGCCCGCATGCGCTCTCGCTCCCTCCTGTTCTCCGTGCTCGCGCTCTCCTCCCTCGGAGGCTGCGCCAACTGGCGCGCTTCCACCGCCGAGCCCATTCGCCGTCCCATCTCCGACGCCCCGTCGGTTCCCGCCTCGGCCAACGTGCCTCCGATGCCGGCTCCGCCCGCGCCTCCCGCCCCCGAGGCGCCTCCCGCCCCCGAGGCTCCTCCCGCGCCCCCCGCGCCTCCTTCCGCTGAAGCTCCGGCCGGCGCTCCTCCCCTGGCCACCACCGCCGCCGAGGTGGACGCGCTCTACGCCCGGGGCGTCGAGGCCCTCAAGGCCAAGGACGCCCCCGCCGCCCTCGAGGCCTTCTCCGCCTGCGCCCGCGCCGCCCCCGAGCGCGTGGACTGCCAGTGGGAGCTCGGCTGGGCGTATTCGCTGCTCAACCGCTGGCAGGAGGCGCTCGCCGCGTGGAACGTGGTGCAGCGCCTGGACCCGGCCCACCCGGACCTCGAGGACGCGCTCACCCAGGCCCGGGGCCAGACGGCCCTCCAGCGGCAGCTCGCCCAGCCCGCGCCTCCCCCCGCCCCGCGCCCCCGCCTCCCGCCGACGCCCGCCTGCGCCTCCGCGCCGTGGGTGACGTGATGCTCGGCACCTCCTTCCCCGAGGGCCTGCTGCCCCCGGACGATGGCGCCGCGAGCCTCGCCACGGTGGCGCCGCTCTTGCGCGACGCGGACCTCACCTTCATCAACCTCGAGGGGCCCCTGTGCGACCACGGCGAGACGCAGAAGTGCCGCCGCGGGGGCAACTGCTATGCCTTCCGCTCGCCCACGCACTATGGCCGCTACCTGAAGGACGCGGGCGTGGACCGGCCTCCACCGCCAACAACCACTCGGGCGACTTCGGCGAGCTGTGCCGCCGCGAGACCGAGGCCACGCTCGACTCCCTCGGCATCGCCTGGAGCGGCCCCGCCGGCACCGTCGCCACCGTGGAGAAGAACGGCCTGCGCGTGGGCATGGTGGCCTTCCACACCTCGCCCAACTGCAACCACGTCAACAACCACGCCACCGCCGCCGCCCTGGTGCGCCAGGTCAAGGCCGCGCATGACCTGGTGCTCGTCTCCTTCCATGGCGGCGCCGAAGGGGGCAAGGCGCTCAACATCCCCCAGGGCACCGAGATGTTCTACGGCGAGAACCGGGGCGACTTGCGCGCCTTCACCCACGCCGTCATCGACGCGGGCGCCGACCTCGTCATCGGCCATGGCCCCCACGTCGTGCGCGCGCTCGAGTTCTACAAGGACAAGCTCATCCTCTACTCCCTGGGCAACTTCGCCACCTACGGCTCCTTCAACCTCAAGGGGCCCCAGGGCCTGGGGATGATCGCCGACGTGGAGCTCGACGCCCAGGGCCGCTTCCTCTCCGGGCGCCTGTTGCCCACGCGCCAGGAGGGCCGCGGCATCCCCCAGCCGGACCCCTCGGGCGAGGTGCTCCCGCTCGTGCGCCGCCTCACCACCGAGGACTTCCCCACCACCGGCGCCCTGGTCTCCCCCGATGGCCGCATCACCCCCCGCAAGGTCTCCGCTTCGCGGGAAGTGAAGTAATCCCCGCTCCAACGGTTCAGGTTGCAAGCGATTGGACCCCCCACGAATGTACTGGGATTGAAAAGAGTGGCGTGACGCTCGCGAGCAGGGAAGCGAGCGTGCATTTCCTGTCATCCGAGGGGGAGGAGGGCCTGCGCGGCGCGGGCGGATGCGATACAAAGGGAGGGCCGTGCGCGCCCTTCATCTGTCTCGCTATTCGTCGCTCCGGGCCTTCGGGCATCGGGATTTCGTTCTCGTGTGGTGGGGAACGCTCATCTCCAACATCGGCACGTGGATGGAGACGCTCGCGCTGGGCGTCTTCGTCACCACGGTGACGGGCCGCGCCGAGGCCACCGGGGGCATCGCCGCGCTGACCTTCCTGCCCGCGGTGGTGCTCTCGCCGGTGGGCGGAGCGCTCGCGGACCGGTTCGATCGGCGCAAGTGGCTCGCCGCGGGCACGCTCGTGCAGGCGCTCCTGGCGCTGGTGCTCACGGTGCTCGCGCTCACCGGCCGGCTCACCGTGCCCGCGGTGGCCGTGCTGTCGCTGCTCAACGGGTGCACCAACAGCCTCATCAACCCGGCCTTCTCCGCGCTCATCTCCCAGTCGGTGCCCCCGGAGGACCTGTCCAGCGCGGTGAGCCTCAACTCGGCGCAGTACAACCTCGGGCGCATCATGGGCCCGGCCATCGCCGCGGGCGTGCTCGCCGCGGGGGGAATCGCCTGGGCGCTGGCCATCAACACGCTGTCCTTCGTGGCGGTGCTGGTGGCGTTCTGGCACGTGCGGCCCTCGCAGGGCACGGCCCCGCGGCGGCACGAGCCCCTGGGGTCCGGCATCCGGCGCGGCGCCGAGGTGGCCCGGGACGACGCGGGCATCCGCCTGGCCATGGTGGGCGCGCTGGCCGTGTCGGCGCTCGTGGCGCCCTTCATCGGGCTGGTGCCGGTGTTCGCCATCCGCGTCTTCCAGCAGGGCGCGGCGGCCACCTCGCTGCTCGTCACCATGCAGGGCGTGGGCGCGGTTCTCGCGGCGATGCTGCTCGGGCCCCTCATGGAGCGGCTGGGACGCCGGCGCCTGCTCGAGGCGTGCGTCCTGCTGCTCGGGCCCATGGCGGCGGTGTACTGGATGACGCCCTCGCTGCACGCCGCGGCGCTCGCCATCGTGGGCCTGGGCGCGCTCTACATGGCCACGCTCACCTGCATCAACACCACGTGCCAGCTGCGCGTGCCGCGCGAGCTCCAGGGCCGCATCAGCAGCCTCTACAGCATGATGATCGCCGTGGGGTACTCCGCGGGGGTGTGGTTGCAGGGCCTGCTCGCGGACCGGTGGGGCGTGCGCCTCGTCACCGGGGGCTCGGCGCTGTTGTTCCTCGCGCTCGTGCTCACCCTGCGGCTGTTGCGCCCGCGCGCCTTCGAGGCCACCGAGGCCCCGTGCGTGGTGGACCCGGGGCACCACGCCGCGCCCGCGCTGCACCTGGAGGGCAACGACTTCGAGGCCGCCCGCGCGGGGGAGCACCGCGCGGGCAGGCGGGCGGAGGGCCTTGCCGCGTCCGCTACTTCGCTTCCACGGTGAGCACCATCCAGCGCTCGGTGCCGTGGTCGATGCGGATGTTGCTCGCCCCGGCCTCCTGGAGCTGGTGCACCACGCGCTCGAGGAACTGCAGCTGCTCCTGCGTGGCGTCCACGAACACGTTCTTCGCGCCCGGGCCCTTGCCGGGCTTGGGCTTCTTCGCCGCGGGGGGCGTGCCGGCGGCGGTGGACTCGACGGTGGGCACCACGCGCAGCGGCGCGGCCGTGGGCTCCTCGGCGGGAGCGTCGGCGTCGGTGTCGTCGGCGTCCGGCTGGGACTCCTCGGGCGAGCTGGCGCGGGCCTCCGTCTCGCTCAGCGCCTGCTCGCGCAGCTCGTTGAACGTCTTGGCGTTGAGCGAGGCGCCGAAGCGGTCCTTGTACGTCTCCATCGCCTCGTTGCGGCTGATGTCGGGCTGGGAGCGGAAGAGCTCGAGCAGGAACGCGCGGCGCTCCTGGGTCTGATCCTGGGAAATCCTTGCCATGTGTGGGGAACCTCGGGGGGTAGTCGCGGCGTGCCGCGCGGGGCACGGCATGCCGGGCGGCGCAAACTACCCGAGCCCCGTCACGAGAGGAAGTCACCTCTCGCGTGGGTGCGCCGCTCAGCGCGTCTGGGGAAAGATGGCCGCCATCTGCCGCAGCTGGGCGATGAGCTGGCCGTCCTCGCTCCACAGGTCGGCGAGCTCGTCCGCGTAGCCCCGGGCGGCGTGCCGGGACTGGCCCGCGCGCAGGTAGAAGGCCTCGGGCGAGGCGGAGGCGAGCGGCAGGGGGGCGTAGAAGTGCACCGTGTAGTCCATGGTGGCGCCCAGGGCGGGGCCGTCCACGCGGGCGAACGCCGCCGGGGGATAGGCATCCAGCAGGCCCACCACGAGCGGCGCGTCGAGCGGCTCGGGCACGCGCGGGCGGATCCACCCGCCCAGCCGCGCCTCGGTGGCTCCGGAGGAGGGCGGCGCGCCCACGCACCAGCGGTAGTCGAATTGGGCGCAGAAGGCGGGCATCGCTTCGGTGGACGCCGGGGGCAGCGCGTGGGGCGGGGGCACCTCGGGCGGGCGCGCCTCGGTGAACACGAGCGGCGTGTCGCGCGAGGTGGCGAAGGTGGCGCTCGCCGGGCACGCCACCTGCCCCGCCTGCTCCAGCCGCGCGGACAGGTGCGAGACCTGACGTCCGGCGCGCTCCAGGCGCACGGTGATGAGCGCGTCCTGCTCGGTGACGGGGGCGCAGAAGTGCGCGGTGAACGAGCGTGGCGGGCGCTCGGGCTCGTTGAGCTCGCGCATCATCGAGCGCAGCAGCGCGCCGCCCAGCAGTCCGCCGTAGGAGCCGCGCCCTTGGAACCAGTGGGGAAGCACCCGGCCGGCATAGCGCCCCTCTCCGAGCGCGTTCCAGGTGGTGGAGCTGGCGAAGGGAGGGCCGTGCGCAGAGGCTTTCATGGGCGGTCCCTATATCCGCCGGAAGGGGCGCGGACCACGTACCCGGAGTCAGCGCGCCTCGGCATCACCTGACTTTTCCATCCTGGTGGGAGGGGTGTGACGTGGGAGGTGTGCTGGGTTCTTGAATTACGGTTTTGCTGGGGGTAGCATGGATTTCCATGAACTTCCTGCGTGGCTGTCTGGCCATGTTCCTGCTGGTGGGCCTGTCCGGGACGGCGGGGGCGGCGGCTCCTGTTCCCGAGGTGGTGGCCACGCAGGTGGTGGCGGCCGACTCGCTGCGCGCCCACACCTTCAGCCTGCTGGCGCGCGGCCAGGTGACGGAGGCCATCGACTACTGGGTGCTGACCACGGGCAAGGACGCACCGGCCTGGTTGTTGGCGATGCGCACGTCGTTCGAGGCGGGCAAGCAGGTGGCGGGAGCGTGTCAGGGTGTTGCCCGGAGCATCCACACCGCCTTCACCCAGTTGGGCGGCAAGCCCGAACTCGTGCAACTGACGACCCAGCCCCGGGAGAAGGTTCCCTACATCACGTTCAAATTGATGAACGGCCAGGATGTGAACCTGTCCCGTAATGGCTATCACGTCCTGGTGCGGATGCAGGGCCGCGCCTATGACGCCTATACGGGCGCCGCCGGGATGCCCTGGGCGGAGTACCTGAGCCGATTGGGAGCGCGCTCGGAGATCGCCGAGGAGGTCATCGAAACCGTGGTGGGGGTGCCATGAGTGAGTCATCTGCCTCCTCCGCCGGGCTCAAACCCGTAGTGCCCTCGCTGGATGTGCTGCTGCGCATCCGTCAGGACATGGAGGTGCGTCGCACCGGCCCCTATCGGTACATCGGCATGCCCGATGTCGACTGGGTGAACTGTTTCGACGACGGTTACAGAGAGTGCACCCGCTCCCTCGGGGTGGACGAGGGGCCGGACCTGTTGTTCGGTGCCTGGTTGCGTGACATCAAACATGCATGGCCGGGAGAGGGTTGGGAGACCGCCTACCTGCGCGAATGTGGCGGCGATCAGACACGCGCGCTGCGCAAGTTCCTGGACTACGTCGCGGAGTTCCGCACGCTGTCCTCCGAGACCCTGGCTTCGCTTCCCTGGCACGATTCGAAGCTCACGCAACTCGCCACCAGTACGCCCCGTCTGACGCCCACGCGGATGCCCTCATCAACCACTTTGGACCTCCTCCTGGAGATCCGCCGGGAGATCGGCGACACCGAGGGACGGTTGGGGCTGTTCATCGGCCCCATCACGGTGCGGCGCATGGAGGGCTTCATCGCGGGCTACCGTCTGTGCCTCGGACTCGTGGGGGCGCGGGACGAGGAGTACGTGCGCTTCGAGCGCTGGCTCCAGGACGAGAAGGGCGTGCCCGTGGGCCAGGAATGGGCCCAGCCCTTCCTCGCCGCCTGTGGGGGAGACCATGAGCAGGCCATTCGCCGACTGCTCGGCTTCGCCGCCGAGTTTCGCGCCGCCTGAGCGCGTCATTTCCATGAACGTCCTGCGTGGCTGTCTGACCCTGTTCCTGCTGGTGGGCCTGTCCGGGACGGCGGGGGCGGCGGCTCCTGTTCCCGAGGTGGTGGCCACGCAGGTGGTGGCGGCCGACTCGCTGCGCGCCCACACCTTCAGCCTGCTGGCGCGCGGCCAGGTGACGGAGGCCATCGACTACTGGGTGCTGACCACGGGCAAGGACGCACCGGCCTGGTTGTTGGCGATGCGCACGTCGTTCGAGGCGGGCAAGCAGGTGGCGGGGGCGTGTCAGGGTGTTGCCCAGAACATCCACACGGCCTTCACCCAGTTGGGCGGCAAGCCCGAGTTCGTGCAGCTGACGACCCGCTCCCAGAACGAGTTCGGGTACATCCTGTTCAAACTGGTGAACGGCAAGGACGTGAATGTCAGCCACACGGGCTACCACGTGCTGGTTCGGATGCAGGGCCGTGCCTATGACGCCTACACGGGCGCCGCCGGAATGCCCTGGGCGGAGTATATGAGCCGGTTGGGCGCACGCTCGGAGATCACCGAGAAGGTCGTCGAAACCGTGGCGAGGGTGCCATGAATCCATCCACTCCTTCGCCCACGGGACTCAAGCCCGCGGTGCCCATGCTGGAATTGCTGCTGCGCGTCCGTGAGGACATGGAAACGCGTCCGGTGGGCCCCTATCGGTACATCGGGATGCCCGATGTCGATTGGGTGAATTGTTTCAAGGGCGGGTACCGCGAATGTCTTGGTGTCCTCGGCGTGGACGAGGGGTCGGACGTGTTGTTCGGTGTCTGGCTGAGGGATGTCAAACTCGCCTGGCCCGGAGAAGGTTGGGAGCCCGCCTACCTGCGCGAATGTGGCGGTGATCAGACACGCGCACTGCGCAAGTACCTGGACTACGTCGCGGAGTTCCGCACGCTGTCTCCCGAGGACCTGTCCGCGATTTCCTGGCGCATCCCGGAGGACGTCCAGTACGCCACGCGCGCTCCCCAATTGATGCCCACGCGAGCGCCCCAACCCACCCTGGACTTCCTCATGGAGGTCCGCCGGGTGATCGGCGACACCGAGGGACGCCTGGGGATGTTCATCGGCTCCATCACGGTGCGGCGCATGGAGGGCCTCATCGCCGGCTACCGCCTGTGCCTCGGCCTCGTGGGGGCGCGGGACGAGGAGTACGTGCGCTTCGAGCGCTGGCTCCAGGACGAGAAGGGCGTGCCCGCTGGTCAGGAGTGGGCCCAGCCCTTCCTCGCCGCTTGTCAGGGAGACCATGAGCAGGCCATCCGCCGGTTGCTCGGCTTCGCCGCCGAGTTCCGCGCCGCCTGAGCGCTGTTCGCGAGGCTTTCATGGGGCTAGCATGGGTTTCCATGAACGTCCTGCGTGGCTGTCTGGCCCTGTTGCTGCTGGTGGGCCTGTCCGGGACGGCGAGCGGGGCGACCCCTGTTGCCGAGGTAGTGGCCACGCAGGTGGTGGCGGCGGACTCCCTGCGCGCCCACACCTTCAGCCTGCTGGCGCGCGGCCAGGTGGCGGAGGCCATCGACTACTGGGTGCTGACCACGGGCAAGGAGGCCCCGGCACTGGTTGTTGGCGATGCGCACGTCGTTTGACGCGAGCAAGCAGGTGGCGGGGGCCTGCCAGGGCTTCGCCCAGAGCATCCACACCGCCTTCACCCAGTTGGGCGGCAAGCCCGAGTTCGTGCAACTGTCCACCGAGCGTTGGGAAAGCGTCGGATACATCGTGATCAAGCTGGCGAACGGAAAGGAAGCGAGTATCAGCCACACGGGCTACCACGTGTTGGTCCGGATGCAGGGCCGCGCCTATGACGCCTATACGGGCGCCGCCGGGATGCCCTGGGCGGAGTACCTGAGCCGACTGGGAGCGCACTCGGCCATCACCGAGAAGGTCGTCGAGACCGTGGCGAGGGTGCCATGACTCCATCCACTCCTCCGCCCACGGGACTGAAGCCCGCGGTGCCCTTGCTGGAACTGCTGTTGCGCATCCGCCAGGACATGGAAACGCGCCCGGTGGGCCCCTACCGGTACATCGGGATGCCCGATGTCGATTGGGTGAACTGCTTCAGAGGTGGTTACGGAGCGTGTCTTCATTCAATGGACGTGGACGAGGGGCCGGACCTGCTGTTCAACACCTGGTTCCGCGACATCAAACGCGCGTGGCCGGCGGAGGGGTGGGAGTCTGTCTACCTGCACGAATGTGGCGGCGACCAGACGCGCGCGCTGCGCAAGTACCTGGACTACGTCGCGGAGTTCCGCTCGTTCTCCCCCGAGGTGCTGGCCGCGCTTCCCTGGAACGATCCGGAGTGCGAGCAACTCGCCACCAGCACGCCGCGATTGACGCCCGCGCGGATGCCCGCGACCACCTTGGATTTCCTCATGGAGATCCGCCAGAGGATCGGCGACAGCGTAGGGCGGTTGTTCATGTTCATCGGCCCCATCACGGTGCGGCGGATGGAGGGACTCATCGCCGGCTACCGCCTGTGTCTCGGCCTCGTGGGCGCTCGGGACGAGGAGTACGTGCGCTTCGAGCGCTGGCTCCAGGAGGAGAAGGGCGTGCCCGTGGGCCAGGAATGGGCCCAGCCCTTCCTCGCCGCTTGTGGGGGAGACCATGAGCAGGCCATTCGCCGGCTGCTCGGCTTCGCCGCCGAGTTCCGCGCCGCCTGATCGCGCCTCGTGCCCGCCGTGCTCCTGAAGCGGGCGGGCGGGCGGGCCCTCTTCCGGCTCCGGGTAGCCGTGGGGCGAGGGTCCTCCCCACATTGACGGATGCGCGCAACCCCGCGCGTCCGCATCCGAGGAGCCTTCCCATGGCCGGCAACGAGAAGCCGAGGAAGTACAGCCCCGTGCACCCGCACGAGAACCCGAGCAACAAGCCGCCCTTCGCCAAGGATCGCGTGGAGCGGGGCCTGGAGGCCGATGACACCCGGCCCTCTACGCCGCCGAGTCCATCCATGACTCGCAGGAGCAGAAGTTCTTCCTGGACGGCGACGGGGAGCAGGATCTCTCCGACATCCGCACCCCCATCTCCGAGGCCGACGAGGAACTCCGCCGGCGCCACGTCCGCACACAGTCCGAGGAGGACGAGGCGGACGCGCGCTGAGCATCAGGGCTTGGGGCCGGTGCCTTCGCCGGCTCCCGCGCCACCAGCTCGCCGAGCCCCAGCGGCCCCACCTGCTGCTGGATGACCTCGGGGTCTCCCACCAGGACGATCTGCATGGTGTCCGGGCTCAGGTAGGCCTCGGCCACGCGCTGCACCTCGGCGGGCGTGGCCTTCTCCAGGCCCGCCACCGTGCGCGCGTACTCGTCCAGCGGGCGCCGGCGCAGGAAGAGCTCCGAGGCGCTCGCGCCCAGGCCCTCCACCGACTCGAAGCTGCCCGGGAACGCGCGGATGAGGCCCTCGCGCGCCGGCTCCAGCTCCCGCGGGGTGATGGGGCGCTCGCGCAGGCCCTTGAGCTCGTTGACGAACTCGGTGACCGCCGCGCCCGTCACGTCCGCTCGCACCGACGAGGACGCCGTCAGCGGCCCCACGCCCAGCCGCGCGTCCGAGCCCGAGTTGGCCCCGTAGCTGTAGCCCTTGTCCTCGCGCAGGTTCATGTTCAACCGGCTGCCGAAGAAGCCGCCGAACACCGTGGTGGCCAGGTCCAGCGCGGACTCGTCCCCGTGTCCCGCGGCGATGCCCGGCCGGCCCATGAGGACGATCGTCTGATCCAACCCCGCCTTGGGCACGAACACCACCTGGCCGCGCGCGGGCGTGGGCGGCGCGGGCGGCACCGGGGGCAGGACGGCCTTGCCCTTCCAGTCGCCGAAGGACTTCTTCGCCAGCGCCACCGCCTGCTCCAGCGTGATGTCCCCCGTCATCACCAGCGCCGTGGTGCGCGGGCCCACGTGCGCCTCGTAGAAGCCCTTCACGTCGCGCACCGTCACGCTCCCCACCGTCTCCGGCAGGCCGCTCGTCGGGTGCCCATAGGGGTGCGCCGCGCCGAACACCACGTCGAGGAACGCGCGCTGCGCGAGGAAGCCCGGGCTGCCCAGCGCCCGCACCAGCTCGGCGAGCTGCAGCTTCTGGCGCCGCTCGAAGTCCTTGGGCGCGAACGTGGGCTGGCGCACCACCTGGGTGAGCAGCGCCAGCGCCGCCTCGGTGTTGCGCCGCAGCACCCGCACACCCAGCGCCGCCCCGTCCGAGCCGACGCTCACCGAGGGCGACACGCCCAGGTTCTGGAAGGCCGGTCCAGGGCGAGCGTGTCCTTTCCGGCCGCTCCCTCCAGAATCATCTTGTAGGTGAGATCCGCCGGGCCCCACTTGCCCTGGGGGTCCGTCGCGCTGCCCGCGGCGAAGGCGATGCCCACGTACACCAGCGGCAGCTCCTTGCGCGTGCTCACCAGCACGGTGAGCCCGTTGTCCAGCACCGCCTGCTCGAAGCGCGGCAGCACCAGCTCGGGCGCGGGGCCGGCGGTGGGGGGCTGATCCCGGAAGGCCTCGGGGTCGGTGGAGGGCGTGGCGGGGGCCTCGGGGCCGGGGGCCGAGGAGGGCGTGGGCTCGGGCGTGGGCTGGGGCGCCGAGCGGCAGGCCGCGGCGAGCAGCGCCAGGGTGGAGACGGCGAGGAACAGGCGGCGCATCACGGCTTCTCCTTCGAGGGGGCGGGGGACGGGCTCGGCGTCGAGGGCACGGCGTGGAGCACCACGCGCTCGGTGGGCTTGAGCGTGTCGCGGGCGAAGTCGCGCACGCGCTCGGGCGTCACCGCGTCGTAGCGCTCCAGGTCGTGCACGAGGAAGCCCGGGTCGCCCCGGTAGTGGTTGTAGGTCTGCAGCGTGTCGGCCTTGCCGCCAAAGCCTCCCACCGACTGCAGCCCCGCGAGCATCTGCGTCTCGAAGCGCGTGCGCGCCTGGTCGAGCTCCGCGGCCGTGGGGCCCGTGCGGCGCATCTCCTCGAGCACCGCGTCGAGCTCCTTGACGAGCGCGTCGCTGGACACGCCGGGCCGGGCCACCGCCTCCACGGTGAAGACGGACTGGGCGCCGAGGCTCTGCTGGGAGGCGCTCACGCTCTGCGCGAGCCCCTTGTCCACCACGAGCCGCTTGTAGAGCCGGCTGGACTTGCCCGTGCCGAGCACGTTGCCGAGCATGTCCGCGATGGCATCGCCCTCGCTCAGGTACGGCGGGGTGAGCCAGCCGATGACGACCAGGGGCAGCGTGCCGATCTTCTCGTCGTGGCGGACAATCTTCTCCCCGGTGAGCTTCACCGGGGCGACGTCGGGGCGGGCGGGCTTGGGGGTGCTGGGCAGGGTGGCGAAGTACTTCTCGATGAGGGCGCGGGCCTGTTGGGGCTCGAAGTCACCCACCACGGCGAGCGTGGCGTTGGCGGGGGCGTACCACTTGCGGAAGAAGGCCTTCACGTCCTCCACGGTGGCGGCGTTCAGGTCCGCCATCGAGCCGATGACCTTGCCGTGGTAGGGGTGGGGCGCGGGGAAGAGCGTCTGCCAGAACTTCTCCTGGGCGATGCCGTAGGGGCGCGTCTCCACGCCCTGGCGGCGCTCGTTCTTCACCACCTCCTGCTGGGTGCGCAGCTTCTTCTCGTCGAGCGCGTCGAGCAGGAAGCCCATCCGGTCGCTCTCCAGCCACAGCGCGGTGGCCAGCTGGTTGCTCGGCACGGTCTCGAAGTAGTTGGTGCGATCGAAGTTGGTGGTGCCGTTCAAGTCCGTGCCGCCCAGCTGCTCGAGCAGCGCGATGTGGACGTCATCCGGCACGTGCTTGGAGCCCTGGAACATCATGTGCTCGAAGAGGTGGGCGAAGCCGGTGCGGCCGGGCTGCTCGTCGTAGGAGCCCACGTGGTACCAGACGTTGACGGCGACCACGGGCAGCTTGGGATCGCGCGCGAGCAGCACCTCCAGGCCATTGGGCAGCGTGTACTTGTCGTAGGGGATGGAGAGTGCCTCGCGTCCGGGCGGCAGCGGCTTCGCTTCTTGCTGGGCGAAGGCCGGAAGGCCAAGGGCGAGGGCGGCGGCGGCGATGAACGCTTTCATGCGAGCGGGGCCCTCCTCGGGGGGTGAGAGGGTCACCGCTTAGCACGTGCCCTCGCGAGGACGGAGCGCGATACGCCGCCGCGTTGGGGGCTCAACCTCTGGCGGGCGGAGGGGCGGATGCGCGGGCAGCTCCAGGCGCAGCCGGGCGCCGCCCTCGGGCCGGTTCTCGGCCACGAGCGTGCCGCCGAAGCGCTCCACCAGCTCGCGCGACAGCGCCAGCCCGAGCCCCGTGCCCTTGTCGGGGCCCTTGGTGGTGAAGAAGGACTCGAAGAGGCGGGGCAGCACCTCGGGGGGAAAGCCCGGGCCGTTGTCCTCCACCAGCAGCGCCACGCGCTTGTCCTCGGCCACGCCCGTGACACGCACCTCGCCGTCGCGCACCCGCGCCTCCTCCAGCGAGTCCCCCGCGTTGACGAGCAGGTTGAGCACCACCTGCGCGAGCCGCCGGCGGATGGCGAAGACGCCGGGCAGCTCGGGGGAAGCGCCACCGTCAGCCGCGCCACGTGCTTGAGCCGCACGCCCGCCAGCCGCGCCGCGTCCGTCACCACGTCCGCCAGCGCGCACGGGGTCGGCTCCTCCCGGTCCATGTGCGAGAAGCCCCGCAGGTCCGAGACGATCTGCCGGATGCGCTCGACGCCCTGGCGCGTCTCCTCGAACACCTCGCCCAGCTCCGCGTGCGTGTCCGCGGGCAGGGGCTGGCGCAGCACCTCGGCGCGCAGGAACTCCAGGTTGGAGCGCACGAAGGCCAGCGGGTTGTTGATTTCGTGCACCACGCCCGCCGCGAGCCGCCCCACGGTGGCCAGCTTCTCCGTCTGGGCGCGCTGGCGCTCGGCCAGGGCGAGCTTCTCCAGGCTCTCGCTGCGGGCGCGCTCCAGACGCACGGCGTGCTCGGCTTCCTGCGTCTTGCGGTACTGCGCCGCGCCATACACGCCGAAGAACGTGGCCGAGCCGGTGAGCAGGGCCCAGCCGAGCGCCGCCAGGGGCTGGCCCTGGGCGAGCATCATCAGCACCGTGCCCAGCACGCAGGTGATGCCACTGAGCAGGGCGGGCCACCCGTCGCGCGGCTGGATGAGCGCGATGATGAGCGGCATGCTGGGCAGCACGTGGAGGTAGGGGCTGCGCTCGTCCCCGGTGAAGTGGATGAGGGCGAGGAAGCAGCAGCAGGCGCCGACGCTGTTGGCGTTGGCGAGCCGCTGCTCCCAGCGCGGGCCCAGTCTCTCGTACAGCACCGTGTACAGCAGCATCTGCGCGGACCAGAGCAGCCGCACCCCCAGGGCCGTGGGGCTCCAGTGGCCCAGGGCGAGCCAGTCCAGCACGTGCAGCAGCGGGAGGGTCACCGCGAACACCGCGACCGTCCGCTTGCGCCGCCGCCACGTTTCCGGATTCAGGCTCGCCTCGGACGGGGGGACGGGGAACTCATGGACGGGGCACAGCTCCGGCAGGCGAGGAACTCCAGGATGATAGGATGTCCTGGTCAAGCCTGCACGAGCCGCGCTCGGGGCCGCCTCACGCCCGGGTGGCGATCACCACGCACAGTCCGGCCCGGGCATGACGCTCGGGCAGGGTGTCGCGATGCACGGCCACGTGGAAGCCCTGGGCTTCCAGGAGCGAGCGGGCGCGTGGCAGCAGGAAGGTGAGGTAGTACATGACGAAGGGCGGCCGCCAGAGCGCGTTGCGCACGTGCATGGCGGCGTTGAAGGCCCGCGCCATCCAGTAGCCCGGGCGCCAGGGCGAGGGCCGGTCCGCGGTGACGAAGAGGAAGCGGCCACCCGGGCGCAGGGCCCGGTGGATGCCCTCCACCAGCCGGGGCTCGTCGCGCTCGAGGATGTGGCCGAAGGCGCCGAAGCTCGTCACCAGGTCGAAGGCTCGCGCCACGGCAGCGCCAGGGCGTCGCCGCGCACCAGCTCCACGCGGGCCTCGCCGGGCGCGTGCTCCACGTGGCGCCGGGCCTCGTCGAGCATGCCCTGGCTCACGTCCACGCCCACCACGTCCTGGCGGCACAGGGGGCGCAGGTGGCGCAGGGCGGCGCCCGTGCCGCAGCACACGTCCAGGGCGCGCTCCACGCTCCGGGGGCTCCGGCCAGGGCGAAGCTCGCCGTCAGCACGTCCTCGGGCGTGCGGAAGGGCGTGTGGTCGAACTTCGGGGCGAGCAAGTCATAGCCTCGCTCCACGGACTGCAAGCCCTGGTGGAGCAGCTCTCCGAGACCGGGTCCCTTGGGATGGAACATGCCTTCTCAATGCATCATCGGCGAGGGCTCATCCAGGGGCATGCGGGGGGAGATGTCCGCTTCGGCCCGGGCCTCGAAGGCGTTGCAGCCGCAGTCCCCGGCCACCATCAGGTCGAAGTCCTCCAGCTCCGGCTGCCGGCATTGGGCGATTTCCCCGCCGCTCGGGTGCGTGCTCTGGCTGTTGAAGTAACGGCAATCCTTGCAGTGGCCTGAGTCGTGGTGCGCCATGGGTGTACCCTCGTGGGCGGGGAAGCCTCCCCATGTGAGATGGGGGCGCGAGAGGTCCGTCACAAGGCCGCCCCGAGGCGCGCTCCCCGGGCTCCTCCTGGACGGCCGCTGTGCCCTCCTGCGTTCGAGGGAGGATGGGGTGGGGAATGCCGGGGCCGCGTGTCCGTCCGCCGGGAAGGGCGCTACACTGGCCCCTCTTGCCCTGGAGTCCCCTGGAGGTCCCTCATGCGCTCTTGCCGCGCCGTGTGTCTCGCGTTGGCCCTCACCGCCCTGCCCGTCCAGGCGCGCGAGCCGGGTCGGACCCGACGTGTCTCGCTCGACGTGGTGCGGGCTCCGGTGGAGGAGGTGCTGCGGGGGCTCGCGGAGCTGGGCGGGCTGAACCTGGTGCTCTCCGAGGAGGTGGGGGGCACGGTGACGCTCACGCTGCGCGACGTGCCGTGGACGCAGGCGTTCCAGGGGGTGCTGGTGTCCCAGGGGCTGGGCATGGAGCGCCAGGGCAACATCCTGCGGGTGGCGCCCCTGCGGGTGCTCCAGGAGGAGGCGGAGACGCGGGCGCGGCTCGCCCAGGGGCGCGAGAACGAGGGCCCGTTGCGCACGTGGTTGCTTCCCGTGAGCCATGCGCGGGCGGCGGAGCTGCTGCCCCAGGTCCAGGCGCTGTTGTCGCCCCGGAGGCGGGTGAGCGTGGACGCGCGCACCAACACGCTCATCGTCACGGACGTGCAGGCGCCCGTGTCGCCGTAGGCCGGGGCTCAGTCGCCGACGATGCCCACGCGCACCCGGTGGTACTCGGTGCCGGTGGCCACCTTGAGGGTGAAGTCCGCCACGTCCTCGGCGTAGACCTGCCGGCCGCCGGTGGGCAGGGCCTCCACGGCGACGCGGTACTTGCCCGTCTTCAGGCCGCTGGGCATGACGGGCGGACACACCACCACCCAGTCCAGCTCGCTCTCCTGGAGGGCCTGCAGCGCGCCGCGATGGTCCTCGAAGGCGTGGCGCAGGAAGGGGGGCAGGCCGTGCTCGCCGGTGAGGCCGCCGGCCGCGTGGGGCAGCAGTCCCGCGGCCCCCACGGAGACGAGCCGCTGGACGCCCTCGGCCTTCATGGCCGCGAGGATGGCGCGCGTGGCGTGGGTCACCACCGAGACGGGGTGGGTGGCGTCGCGGGCGCCGATCGCGCTCACCACGACGTCCGAGCCGCGCAGGGCCTCGGCGACGGTGGTGCCATCCTCCAGGCTGCCCTTCTTGACGAGCAGCTTGCCGTGCTTGATGCCCAGGCGCTTGGGATCCCGGACGTACGCCGTCACCTCGTGCCCCTGCCCCACCGCGTCGTGCACCAGGGTGTGCCCGACGCGTCCCGTCGCTCCAAAGACCGTCAACCGCATGGGTGTTGCTCCTCCGGAACCCTCCCGAGTGCGAGCGCGCAGTCCCCCGCGGAGTCTCCGATGCACGGGAGTTGCCGGGAACCCGCGGCGGGCGGGTGCTGGCCCCCGGTATAGCGAACCCGGTGCCAGCTTGTCCCGGGGGTGTGCGGGGGAGGGAGCGTCCCGGATGTGCGACGGGTCCTTCCCGACCGCGGACGTCTCAGGTGGTGAGAGGGGCTGCCCGTGGGGGGCGTACTCCCGCCCGAGCAGGGCGCTCAGCTTGCGCTGCTCCTGCTGGAGTCCATCCAGGCGCTGGTCGAGATGTCGCAGGCCCACGTTGGTGCGCTCGATGCCCTGCTCCAGCATCTCCAGCCGGGTGTTGTGCTGGTCGAACTTCTCGGAGACCTCGGCCCGGAACGCGTTCATCTCCCGATGGAAGGTCTGGCGCCAATCGGTGTCCCGCGCCGCTCCTTCCTCACGCAGACGTTGGAGGTCCGCGGACAGTTGCCGATCGCGCTGCTTGCTGGCGGCGGCTTCCTGGGTCACCCGGGAGGTCAGATCCAACAACTGCTTCGTCTGGGCCTCCAGCTTCTCCTCCAGAGTATTCTGGCGAAACTCCAGTCGTTCCTGACGCAGCTCCAATCGCTCCTGGCGCAATTCCAGGCGATCCATGCGCTGCTCCAGCCGCCCGAGGCCCTGCTCCAGGCGATCCATGCGCTGCTCCAGCCGCCCGAAGCCCTGCCCCATCAACGCGAGAATCCGCTGCTCACCCGGCGTGAGAGACGACTCATCCTTCACCGTGGACATCGAATTGCACTGATCCATCGACGCACTCCTCTCGTGGAGACCGCGCGCTCAAGATGACTCATCGGGTCACCCGCAGTCAACCCACTCGAAAGGTAAGGAAAGGGAGTGCGTCGGGCCGCCTACTCGCCGACGAGCTTCGCCTCGAGCTCATCCAGCTCGCGCTTCACGCCGAGGTCCGACTCGCGCAGCTTCTCCACCTTGCGCACCGCGGAGATGACGGTGGAGTGGTCCTTGCTGAAGCGCGCGCCGATCTCCGGGAACGAGGCCTTGGTCAGCTTGCGGCTCAAGTACATGGCCACCGGCGCGCGTGCGCGAGCGCCTTGTGGCGCCGGTCCTCCTTGAGCGCCTCGGCGGGCACCTTGTAGTAGCGCGCCACCTCTTTCTGGATGGTCTCCACGTCCACCACCTGGCGCGTGGGCAGCACGTCCTTGAGCACGTGCGCCGCGAAGTCCACCGTCACCGGCTGGCGGCTCAGCGAGTGGATGGCGCTCACCTTCACCAGCGCCCCCTCCAGCTCGCGCACGTTCTTCTGGATGGCCCGGGCGATGAAGTGCGCCACCTCGTCCGGCAGATCCAACCCCTCGAGCACCGCCTTCTTCTGGAGGATGGCCACGCGCGTCTCGAACGTGGGCTCTTGAATATCCGTGATGAGCCCCATGCTGAAGCGGCTGCGCAGCCGCTCCTCGAGCCCCGGCACCTCCGCGGGCACCATGTCGCTCGTCAGGATGATGGCCTTGCCCAGCTCGTGCAGCGTGTTGAAGGTGTGGAAGAACTCGCGCTGCGTCTCCTCCTTGCGGCCGAGGAACTGCACGTCGTCGATGAGCAGCACGTCGCACTCGTCGCGGAACTTGCGCCGGAACTCCGGCATGCGCTGCTCGCGCACGCTCTCGATGAACTCGTTGGTGAACTGCTCGCTCGACAGGTACACCACGCGCTGGCTCGGGTCGCGCTCCCAGATTTTGTTGCCGATGGCGTGCAAGAGGTGCGTCTTGCCCAGGCCCGTGCCGCCGTAGATGTAGAGCGGGTTGTAGGCGCGCCCCGGGCTGTCGCTCACCGCCGCGGCGGCCGCCGCCGCGAGCTGGTTGCTGTCGGCCACCACGAAGGTCTGGAAGGTGAAGCGCGCGTTCATGCGCGGGGGCCGGGCGCCCTCGGGCTTCTGCGAGGACGGTGGGGGCTGGAGGTTGGGCGCCGGGGCGGGCCCGGCACCACCTCGTAGGCGAGCTCCATCGGGCGGTCCGCCACCCGCGCGAGCGTGGACTCGAGCAGCGGGCGGTAGTGGTCGTCCAGCCAGTCCCGGTAGAAGCGGTCCGGCACGCCCATCACCAGGGTGTCCTCGCGCACCTCCAGGGGCCGCATCCGGCCAATCCACCCGAGCGCGTACTCGAGCTTGTCCTGGCGGAGGCAGTCCAACATCCTCTCCCAGAGGATCTCGGCACTTGAGCTGGCGGGCAGGGGACGGGCGAGCGCGTTCACGGAAGGGCTCCAGGCCACCGGCGGAGCGCCGGGTGGGAGTCCCGGGTGCTAACACGCACCCCCGAGCGATCAAGTTCGCGGCCCCAAACCCAAGGGTTTCGCGCCTTTAGGTCCCCCCTTCTGATCGCAACCCGCCTCCCCATCGCCCCATGGCGAACGTCCCGGATCCTGGACCCGCCCTCCTTCACCCGGCGTGGGGGTTCGGTGGGGGGTGGCGAGCGACCCTGGCGGGGGAGCGGGAGGTGATCCGACGTTGACTTGGGTGGGAGATCGGGTTACGAGCGCCGCCTTCCTCCGTCTCATTGGATCAGGCGTGCGCCTCCGGGGTGTGCGCCACAGCATCCCAGGAGTCCAGCCGTGTCCAAGCGCACCTACCAGCCGTCGAAGATCAAGCGCAACCGTACCCACGGGTTCCGCAAGCGTAACTCCACCCGCGCGGGCCAGGACGTGCTCAGCCGCCGCCGCGCCAAGGGCCGCAAGCGCCTGGTCGTGTCCGCTTACAAGAAGTAGTCGGGACGCTCGCGTGAAGGCCGAGGGCCGGCGCCATCTCGCGACGAGCGCTTCCCCAAGGCCCTCCGCCTGCTCAAGCGGCGCGAGTTCCTCGAGGTCCAGGAGAAGGGGCAGAAGGTGCCCGTGGAGTGTCTCCTGGGGCTCGTGAGGCCCAATGGTCGGCCCCATTGCCGCGTGGGCCTCACCATCTCCAGCAAGGTGGGCAACGCGGTGGAGCGTGCCCGCTTGCGGCGGCTGCTGCGCGAGTGTTTCCGCAAGCGCCACGGGCAATGGCCGCCGGGTGTGGACGTCGTACTGGTGGTGCGTCAGTCCGCCAAGGATGCCCCCTTCCCCGTCGTGTCGCGCGCGTTCGACGGCATCACCCGCAAGCTGCAGCGGCTCTTCCCGTCCGTGCCCCGGGAGTCTCCTCCTCGATGAGCCCGCTCGCTTTCCTCCTCGCGCTGCCCATCCGCTTCTACCGTCGGTGGATTTCCCGCTGGCTGCCCCCGGCGTGCCGCTTCCACCCTTCCTGCTCCGCGTATGCCCTGGAGGCGCTGCAGAAGCATGGCGCCCTCCGCGGCCTGCGCCTCATCACCTGGCGCCTCTTGCGCTGCCAGCCCTTCCATCCGGGCGGCTTCGACCCGGTGCCCTGACCGCTCCCTGCCTATGAACGACCTGGATCCGCTCTCGCCCAACTCCGCCGACTCCCAGCGGCGACTGCTGGTGGCGCTCGCGCTCGCGATGGTGCTTACCTACGCCTTCACCACCTTCTTCTCGCCCAAGCCGCCCGAGGCGGGCGCCGCGGACGCGGGCGCGCAGGTGACCGAGGTCTCCGACGGAGGCACCCCCGCCGTCACGCCCCCGGCTCCCGGCACCCCGCCCTCCCCGGGCACCGGCGAGGGGGTTGGTGCCGTGGCGGAGACCCCCGCCCCGCCCGTGCGCGCGTTGGATTTGCGGCGCACCGAGACGCACTACACGTTCTCCACCGAGGGCGCCGGCCTCACCGCGGCGGTGCTCCAGGGCGCGAAGATGCGCGAGCAGCAGCACCTGGGCGTCGCCGAGGGCTACAAGCTGCTCTTCGGCGGAGAGGTGCCGCCGCCGCCGCAGATGAACCTGGCGCAGCCGGTGCCCGGCCAGCCCCTGCCGCTCGCCGTCTCCATCGACGGCCCCACTCCCCCTGCCGGCCAACGCCCGCTACGCGGTGGATGAGTCGGTGGCGGCCGAGCGCGGCGCCACCTTCACCGCGCGCCAGGGGCCGTGGGAGGTGACCAAGAGCCTGCAGTGGCCCCAGCAGGGCTTCGAGCTCGTCTACACCGTGCAGGTGAAGAACACCTCGGCCCAGCCGCTCACCGGGGAGTTCAAGGTGCACTACGGCCGCGCCATCGACCCCGCCAACGAGCACGCCCCGTCCTTCTTCGGCGGCATGGGCAACCTGAGCCACGCCTCGTGCCACGTGGGCGAGGAGAAGCACAAGCTCGCGGGCGAGGACAAGCAGCCCGACCCCGAGAAGCTGCGCGGCCCCGTGCACTACTTCGGCATCGATCAGCAGTACTTCCTCTCCGCGCTCTACCCGCTGGAGGGCGCGCTGCAGGGCCGCTGCGAGCTGGTGGCCACCGCCCAGGCGCGCGCCGTCGTGGCCGCCTTCCCCCTCACCGCCGCCCCCGGCCAGACGGTGACGTTCCGCTTCGGCGGCTACCTGGGCCCGAAGGATCCGGACTTCCTCGCCGTGGTGCCCGGCCCCGAGCTGCGCGCCGCCGCGAGCCTCCCCGCGAGCGCCTACTCCCCGCCGCTCGGCGAGACGATCGACTACGGCATCTGGGCCGTCATCGCCAAGCTGCTGGTGAGCATCATGAAGTTCTTCCACAACCTCACGGGCAACTGGGGCGTGGCCATCATCCTGCTCACCGTGCTCGTCAAGACGCTGCTCCTGCCCCTCACCCACCGGTCCATGGTGAGCATGGAGGCCATGAAGAAGCTGCAGCCGCGCGTCGAGGAGCTGCGCAAGAAGTACGCGGATGACCGCGAGCGGCAGAACATGGAGATGATGAAGCTCTACTCGGAGGCCAAGGTGAACCCGCTCGGCGGCTGCCTCCCCATGCTCATCCAGATGCCCGTGTGGATCGCCCTCTTCACCGCCCTGCGCAACAGCTACGACATCTACCAGGAGCCCTTCTTCGGCCCGGTGTGGCGCGACCTCACCTACAAGGACCCCACCTACCTGCTGCCCATCGCCCTGGGCGTGAGCATGATCATCACCCAGAAGCTCCAGCCGCAGATGGGTGACCCGGCCCAGGCTCGGTTGATGACCTGGTTCCTCCCCATCATCTTCACCGCCACCCTCTTCAACTACCCGGCGGGCCTCGCGCTCTACATCTTCACCAACAACCTCCTGTCGATCGCCCAGCAGTACGGGCTGCGCAAGTGGCTCGAGCGCGGACAGGCCGCCACCGCCGGAGGCAAGAGCAAGTGAGCGACGGCCAGCCCTCCACCTCCCCTTCCGCGCCGGGCGCCGACCTCCGCCCGCGCGTGGAGCGCCTGCTCTCCGACATCCTCGGCCTCATGGGCTTTCCCGCCCGGCTCGACTTCAAGGAGGCCAGTGACGGCAGCCTCGCCGTCGCCCTGCACTTCCAGGCCGGGGCCCCTCCCGGCGTGGAGATGGGCAAGCGCAGCCGGGTGATGGACTCGCTCCAGTTCCTCCTCAACAAGATGCTCCACCGCCCGGGCTCCGAGCGCCGCTTCGTGCTCCTGGGCGCCGGCGTCCACCCCGAGCCCCGCGGCGAGCGCGCCAAACGCGAGCCCGCTCCCGCCGCTCCGGCCGCCGCCGCTCCTCCGGCGCCTCGTGCCCCGGCTCCCGCTCCGGCTCGTCCCGCCAAGGCCGCCGCGCCCGCCCCCGCCAAGGCCGCCCCCCCTGCCCAGGCCAGGGCCGCCGCGCCCGCCCAGGCCAAGGCCGCTCCGGCGCGCCCCGTGGAGGCCGATGAGCGCACCCTGGAGGTGGCCGAGGAGCCCACCCTGCGCGCGGCCGCCCGGGCGCTCGCCGAGAAGTCGTCCTCCCTGGGCCGGGTCTACGCCCTCGTTACAATGAAACAGGAGGACCGCGCGCGCGTCCTCAAGGCCGTGAGTGACGTGCCGGGGCTCAAGGTCGCCTGCGAGGGCGAGGGCCGCAACCGGCGCGTCGTGTTCACGCCGGACAAGGCCGCGCCGCTGCCCAAGCGGAGCATCCTGCCGGCGGATGATGACGAGGATGACCTCGAGGGTGACACTCCCCCTCGCGGTGCAACTGATTGAAGGGGAGCAGATGGGCAAGGCCAAGTCGCTCAAGGACAAGCTGTACGGCGCGGCCGTGCTGAAGATGAGCTTCCGGCTCCGGGGTGACGAGGAGTCCCCCGCCTTCAAGTTCGTGTACCCCGGCGTGCTGAGGGACCTGGAACTGGAGGACGCCGCCGTGGAGCGCTACATCGTCGACAACCGCGAGGCCGTGGAGCGCGCCGCTCGCGGGGCCTCACCCGCGCCCGGACCGCGCACCTGACCTGGGTGACGGCGGGGCGCGCCGCACGCGCGACCGACGCATGACTCCTCCCGCCACCCTCGCCGCGCTCGCCACCGCCCCCACCGCCGGGGCCGTGGGCATCCTCCGGCTCTCCGGCCCCGCCTCCCTCGAGGTGGGCCGGCTGCTCGCCCCCGGCGTCCCCGCCGCCCCCACGCCCCGCCACGCCTACCTCGCCTCCTTCGTGGACGCGCACGGCGCCGTGCTCGACGAGGGCCTCTTCCTCTACTTCCGCGCCCCCCACTCCTTCACCGGTGAGGACGTCGTCGAGCTGCAGGCCCATGGCGGCCCGCGCCTGTTGCGGCTGTTGCTCGCGCGCGCCCTCGCCCACCCCGCGGTGCGTCCCGCCGGGCCCGGCGAGTTCACCCGGCGCGCCTTCCTCCATGGCCGCATGGATTTGACCCGCGCCGAGGCCGTGGCGGACCCGGTGGCCGCGGACTCGGAGGCGGCCGTGCGCGCCGCCGCGGCGGGACTCGCCGGCGCGCTGGCCACCCGGGTGCGCGCCCTGGAGGAGCCCCTGCGCGCGCTGCACGCGGACCTCGAGGGCGTGCTCGACTTCCCCGAGGAGGCCGAGGGCGCGGACGCGGACGTGGAGCCCCGGCTCGCTTCCTCGCGCGCCGAGGCCGAGGCGCTGCTCGCCGAGGCGGGACGGGGACGGCTGGTGCGCCGGGGCGCGCGCGTGGCGCTCTACGGGCCCGTCAACGCGGGCAAGTCCACGCTCTTCAACCGGCTCGTCGGCGAAGCGCGCGCGCTCGTGGACGAGGAGCCGGGCACCACGCGCGACGTGCTCGAGGCGCGGCTCGAGTGGGAGGGCCTGGGCGTCACGCTGCTGGACACCGCGGGCCTGCGCGAGGCGCCGGGGCGCGTGGAGGCCTCGGCATCGCCCGCACCCGCGAGGTGCTCGCCACGGTGGACCTGGCCGTGCTGGTGCTGCCCCCCGGCGAGGACGCGCGCGCGGCGCGGCGCTGGGAGGAGGACGCCGGGGCCACGCCCGTCCTGCGCGTGGCGGGCAAGTGCGACGTGCGCGCGGGAGGGCCACGTGGCGCGGAGGAAGACGACGGCGCGCTGGCCGTCAGCGGCCTCACCGGCGAGGGCGTGGAGGCCCTGCGCGCGGGGCTGCTCTCGCGGCTGTGGGAGGAGGCGCGCCCGGCGCCGTCGCGCTCGTCTCCGAGCGTCACGCGGACGCGCTGCGCCGCGCGGCCGAGGCCCTGGGCCGCGCGGAGGAGGCGCTGCGCGTGTCCACGCTCGAGGCCGTGTCCGGCGAGGTGGGGCTCGCCCTGGAAGCGCTCGGCGAGGTGTCCGGCACGCACGTCTCCGAGGCCCTGCTCGACGCCATCTTCCAGCGCTTCTGCATCGGCAAGTGACGCCGGGGCAACGCCCGCTCCCCCGCCGGGGAGGCATGTCAGACCCGTCCTTATAGTGCTGCTCCCGGAGCGGCCCTTCAGGCCATGGGAGGACAGGGTGATTTCGATGTGCAACAGCCAGGCGGCGGCGTATTCGGCCCTCGGGGCCATGCCCACGGGGTGGGTGGGGAGATCCTCGACGAGGAATTGGTGGCGTCGCCTCGGCCTTCCGACATCCAGGCGCGCGCCGCCTTCATGTTGGGCGTGGAACTCGGGGAGAGTCTGGTGCCGCGGCGCCCGGGCGCGGGGCGCTGGTGCCTCTTGCGCGCGCCGGAGCTGCGCCTGGGGCGGGACGTGCTGGTGCCGGACCTGGCCGGCTGGCGCGCGGAGCGGCTCGCCGAGGCCGCCGTGCCCGAGGAGCCCTTCCTGCGCCTGGCGCCGGACTGGGTGTGCGAGGTGCTCGGCCCCGACTCGGTGGTGTTGGACAGGACGCGCAAGCTGCCCATCTACGCGCGCGCGGGCGTGTCGCGGGTGTGGCTGGTGGACCCCATCGCCCGCACGCTGGAGTGCTTCCAGCGCGTCAAGCGCGGCTGGCTCCTCGTCAGCACCCACGTGGGCGCGGCCATCGTCCGCGCGGAGCCCTTCTCCGGACTCGCGTTGGAGCTGTCCGCGCTCTGGTGGCCGCCCGCCGAGCCCGTGCTGGAGCTGGTGCGCTGAAGGGGGGCGCTGAAGAGGGGCGCCGCCGGGGCGCGGGGGGCGCTCCGGCGGCCCGTTCCCCCGGGCCCTACCAGGTGGTGTCCGGCACCGGCGCGGCGAGCACGTGCTGGCGCTCCTCGACGAGGCCGAGCCTCACCGCGAGCCGGTAGAGCGCCTGGGTCCGGGCGAGCACGGGCTTGAGCGGCGCCGCCACGCTCCCACCCGCCTCCACGTCGTCGCTGTTGTCCCCGCGGCGCTCGCCGAGCAGCTCCGCCAGCACCTCCGCGGTGCCCTTCTCCTTGGGGAAGAGCTCCACCCGCACCTCGCCCTCCAGCTTCGCCGCCTCCTTGGCCAGCCGCAGCGCGACGGGGAAGCCCCCCAGCTCGTCCACCAGGCCCTTCTCCTTGGCGTCCTCGCCGGACCAGACGCGGCCCTTGGCCACCTCGCGCAGCTTGTCCACCGGCAGCTTGCGGCCCGCGGCCGCCTTCGCCGTGAAGTCCTCGTACACCCTGTCGAGCGACGCCTCGTTCTTGCCGTGCTGCTCCGGGGTGAACTCGAGCGAGCTGCTGTACATGGTGGCGTTCTTCCCCACGCCGAGCGGCTCCCAGCTCACCCCCAGCTTCGCCCACAGCTCCGCCGTCACCATCTTCCCGCCGTACACGCCGATGCTGCCGGTGAGCGTGCCCGGCTGGGCGACGATCTTGTCCGCGTCCATGGCGATGAAGTAGCCGCCGCTGGCCGCGTACGTGCCCATGGAGACGATGACGGGCTTGCCCTTCTCGCGCGCGCGCTGCACCTCGCGGCGCACCGTGTCGCTCGCCACGTAGCTGCCCCCGGGGCTGTCCACCCGGAAGAGGATGGCCCGCACGCGCTCGTCCTCCACCGCCTTGCGCAGCGCCGCCGCCACCGTCTCTCCCCCAGGGTGTCCTCGCCCGACATGGGGTTGGACTCGCTGCGCCCGCGGGAAATGGTGCCCGCCCCGTAGACGAGCGCCACCACCGGCCCGCTCGTGTGCGGCCGCCCCGCGCGCTCGAGGTACTTCTCCAGGTACAGCCGCTTCACCCCCTCGCCCGCCGCGTCCTTCACCTTCGCGAGCACCTCGTCGCGGTAGAGCAGCCCGTCCACCAGCTTCAACTCCAGCGCCCGCGCGCCCGTGAGCGGCGCCTCGTCCATGGCGGCGCGCACCTGCTCGGGCGTCAGGCCCCGCGCCTCCGACACGCCCCGCAGCATCTGCTCGAAGACGCTCGTGAGGTAGCGCGTGGACTCCTCGCGGTGCGGCTCGGTGTACGTCTGCTCGGTGAAGGTGTTGACGGCGGCCTTGTACTCGTGGCGCTTGCCCATCTGCGGCTTGACGCCGAGCTTCACCAGCGCGTCGCGCGCGAAGGGCGTCTCCTGCCCCACCCCCGTCACCGACACGTCCCCCGAGGGCTGCACGTAGACGGCGTCGAACGCCGAGGCCAGGTAGTAGGTGCCCGTGGCGCTCGTGCCCTCGCCGAAGGTGTCCGCGTACGCCCACGCCTTCTTGCCCCGCGAGCGGAATGCCTTCACCGCGTCACGCAACTCCTGCACCACGGCTGTACTGCCCGCGGGCCCCTCCAGCCGCACCAGCAGGCCCTTGACGCGCCCGTCCTCCCCCGCGCGCTCCAGGGCGTCCACCACGTCGCGCACCGTGGGCGGGTGCTCGCCGAAGGCGCTCGTCAGCGAGGCTCCGGCACGTGCTCGCGCAGGGGCTCGGAGATGTCGAGCTCCACCACCACGCTGTCCGGCACGCCGGGCTGGTGCGACGCCGCGAGGTACGCGAGCCCCACGATGGCCGCGACGAAGAGCAGGGTGACGCCGCCCACCACGGCGAGTGAACCGATGAAGAAGCGTTTCATGCGCGAGGACTCCTGACACGGACGAAGAGGTCTGCCTTACCACGCTCGCGAGCCCCGTGCCCGGCGCGCGCCCCGGGGGATGGTTGTTCACCCGTGGACGCTCGAAGCGAGCGCCCGCCTCCTTCCGGCCGCCGGAAACGCACCGAGGGGTCTTCACCGTTTGGCCTGATGACTATTCCTTCCTGGCGTTGAAGACCTCGCAGTCCCGGACCGAAGCCACCATGGATTCCCCCACACCCCTTCTCGCGCTCCCGTCGTCCTCGCGTTCCGCCTCGACGGGCGTGGACAGCCCCTTCCCCGAGTCCATCACCCGCCGGGTGCATACCGTGCGGGGTGGAGGGGGCGTGGCGCTGCGCGTGCATGACGCGGGAGACCTCCACGGTCCGCCGCTGCTGTTCATCCATGGCTTTTCCCAGTGTCACCGCGCGTGGCGGCGGCAGTTGCAGAGCGCCCTGGGGCTGGGCTTCCGGCTGGTGGCGTTGGATTTGAGGGGACATGGGGACTCGGACAAGCCGCGCGGGGCGTATGGGGAGGGGCGGCTGTGGGCCGACGACATCCAGGCGGTCATCACCGGGCTCGGGCTGGACAACCCGCTCCTGGTGGCGTGGAGCTACGGCGGCATGGTTGTCTGTGATTACCTGCGCCACCATGGGGAGCAGCACATCGCGGGGGTGAACTTCGTGTCCGCCATGGTGAAGAGTGGCACGGAGGAGGCGTTCGGGCTGCTCGCGCCCCAGATGCTCTCGCTCATCCCCGGGCTGTTCACGCCCGAGGAGCCGCTGAGCCACGCGGCGCTGGAGACCTTCGTGTCGCTGCTGCACCACGAGGAGGTGTCACAGGAGACGCGGCGCCCGGTGCTCGCGTACACCGAGGGGGTGCCGGCCCACGTGCGCGAGGCGCTCGGCTCGCGCTCGGTGGACAACGACGACGTGCTGCGGCGGCTGTCGGTGCCGGTGCTCGTGTCGCACGGGCAGGAGGATCGCGTGGTGCTGCCCGCCTCCGGCTGGCACATCGCCTCGGTGGTGCCGCACGCCCAGGTGTCGATTTTCGGGGCACGGGCCACTCGCCCTTCTGGGAGGATGCCCGGCGCTTCAACCGCGAGCTCGCCGCGTTCGCCGCGCGTTGCTGGTAGCGCGGCCCGGGGGCCCTCAGAAGAGGATGCAGTCGAACTGCTGGATGACGTCCTGGAGCGCTTCCGGGGTGATGTCGAAGTACTTGGCCTCGGCCGGAGCGTAGAACGTGAGGGCCCGGGTGTCGGCGGGGTAGTTGGCGAGGTCGTCGATGACGATGCGGCCGAAGCGTCCGGGCCAGGTGGCGCTCCTGAGCACGCGGCTGTTCTGGACCGGGTCCAGGAGGGTGAAGCAGGGCCACTTGGGAAAGCGCAGGGTGGCCGGGTCGCAGCCCATGATGCGGCAGCCGTCCAGGCGGGCCTCGGAGAAATCACAGTCCTCGATGGAGCCGTGCTCCCAGCCGGGCGCATAGCCGGGCCAGTGACCGAAGTCACAGTCCGACAGCTTCCCCTTGAACCGGCAGCCCTTGAGCGAGGCCAACACCCACGTTTGCTTCTTCTTCAACTCCTGTTTCACCTCGAAGGTGCAGTCGATGAGGCGGGGCTGCTTGAGGCTCAGGCGCCGAGCGGACACCTTCAGCACGAGGGTACAGTTTCTCAGCGTCAGATTGGGACCGAGGATGTAGTTCGCCTTCTTGTCCGTCAGTTCCAACCGCTCGTTTTCGATTTCCTGGTCCTTGAAGACGACGTTACCGAGCGCATCCATCGCCGCTCCTTTCAGAAGGTGAGCATCCGGAAGAACTCGCTTGCCATGCGCCTGCCATGCCGCGCCAGGTTCGACGTCGTTCCGGAGAGAATCTCGTCAACCATTGCTCGCCGCGCGCTGCTGGTAGCGCGCGGCGGTGAGGGTGCGTCAGAAGAGGATGCAGTCGAACTGCTGGATGACGGCCTGGAATGCTTCCGGGGTGGTGTCGAAGTACTTGGCCTCGGCCGGAGCGTAGAACGTGAGGGCCCGGGTGTCGGCGGGGTAGTTGGCGAGGTCGTCGATGACGATGCGGCCGAAGCGTCCGGGCCGGTGGCGCTCCTGAGCGCGCGGCTGTTCTGGACAGGGTCCAGGATGGTGAAGCAGGGCCACTTGGGAAAGCGCACGGTGGCTGGGTTGCAGCCCATGATGCGGCAGCCGTCCAGGCGGGCCTCGGTGAAATCACAGTCCTCGATGGAGCCGTGCTCCCAGCCGGGCGCATAGCCGGGCCAGTGACCGAAGTCACAGTCCGACAGGTTCCCCTTGAACCGGCAGCCCTTGAGCGAGGCCAACACCCACGTTTGCTTCTTCTTCAACTCCTGTTTCACCTCGAAGGTGCAATTAACGAAACTTACTCTCTCGAAGAACAGATTCCTGGCGGGCACTTTCAGGACAAGGGTGCAGTTCGTCAGCGTCAGGTTGGGGCCGACGAAATAGAGTGAGCCTTTGTCGGTCAATTCCAACCGCTCGTTTTGGATTTCCTTGTCTTCGTAAAAGACCTTGGTGAAGAGCATTAGCCGACCTCTCAGAAGGTGATCATCCGGAAGAATTTGCTCGCCATGCGGCGGCCATGCCGTGCCATGTTCGACTCCGTGCTTGCCGCGTTCGCCGCGCGCTGCTGGTAGCGTGCCGCGGCGAGCCTTTCCTCGTGGTGTCAGGAGAGGATGCAGTCGAACTGCTGGATGACGGCCTGGAATGCTTCCTGGGTGGTATCAAAGTGCTTCGCCTCGGCTGGAGCGAAGAACGTGACGGCCCGGGTGACAGCGGGATTGTTGGCGAGGTCGTCAATGACGATGCGGCCGAAGCGCCCGGGCCACGTGGCGCTCCTGAGCACGCGGCTGTTCTGGACAGGGTCCAAGATGGTGAAGCTGGGCCACTTGGGAAAGCGCAGGGTGGCCGGGTCACAGCCCATGATGCGGCAGCCGTCCAGGCGGGCCTCGGTGAAATCACAGTCCTCGATGAAGCCGTGTTCCGACCCCTCCGAGTAATCGGGCCAATGGCCGAAGTCACAGCCCGACAGCTTCCCCTTGAACCGGCAACCCTTGAGCGAGGCCTTCACCCAGGCCTGATGGTTCTTCAATTCCTGCTTCACCTCGAAGGTGCAGTTGATGAAACGTGCCTGCTTGATGATCAGGTTCCTGGCGGGCACCTTCAAGACGACCGTGCAATTCTTCAGCGTCAGGTTGTTGCTGAGATAGTAGAGCGAGTTCTTGTCCGTCAGTTCCAGACGCTCGTTCTCGATTTCCCGGTCCCGGAAGATGACGTTTTCGAGCCACCCCATGGTCGACTCCTCTCAAAAGGTGAGCATCCGGAAGAACTCGCCCGCCATGCGGCGGCCATGCCGTGCCATGTTCGACTCGGTCCCGGAGAGAATCTCGTACTTGTAGTTGTTTGGCGAGGGGCCCACCACGTCGACGCCCTGGTGGTTGAACTGAAAGAGGCCTTCAAATCGGTCTTTCACCTTGGCGTGGACATAGCGGCCCCGGGCCTCTCGCTCCAAGAGCCGCGCCAGCCAATACTTGCCGTTGTCCAGGGCCTCTTGGATGGCTTTTCTCTCATTGAGTGTGAGCCTTTCGGGCCCCCATTCCCTCGCCGCCTGGGTAACCGCCTCCTGGAGTTGGTCCCCCACCTTGTCTGTCGTGGGAATGTCCGCCAGGGATTTGCCGCGCGGCAAGTGCCAGCGTTGTCCATTGGCGAGCTCCACCTGCACGTTGCCGCCCCGGTGGCGAATGAGGGTGGTGGAGCCACCTCCCCCCGGTCCCTTCCCCCCACCCTGCTTGAGCATCACCACCGCCAGCGGGCCTCGGGCCGACATCGCCACCCCCTCCACCGTCGCCACCGCCTGGGCCAGGGCCTCCTCGCCCGCCAACTCCATGCCCGGCTCCAGCACGGCGCTCCCGCCCTGCGCCTTCCACCGTGCTCCCGCCAGGCCATGGCCCGGCAGTGACTTCACCCGCGTCGCCATCTCTCCCAGCGTGCGCCCGCCGAGCGTGGTCACCGCCAGAATCATCGTCCGCGCCGCGTCCTCTCCCAGCACCTTGCCGAAACCCTCGCCCGCCGCGCGCAGCTCCTCGAAGGTGGTGGCCTCGCGCGCCTCCACCGCCATGCGGCTGTACCCGTCCATCAACCCCCACACCGTCTCCACCCCCAGCCATGCCAGCAGAATCACCGTCAGTCCCGCGGCCAATGCCTTGCTGGTGGGCTCGGGCACCACCCAGGCCGCGCAGTAGAGCGCCACCGTCCAGACAATCAGGGACACCAGGGCCTTCACGTCCAGCAACTCGTGCGCGAGCGCCGCTCGTGTCTCGTCCAGCACCGGGCCGAACGCCAGGGCCAGCGCCAGGGTGCGTCGGTCCTCCGCGCGCAGATGGGGCCCATCCTCCAACAACCCCAGACAGTCGCCTCCGCCCCGGCGCTCGCACCACCTCAGGTACTTCACCTTCAAGGCCTCCTCCGCCTCGGGTGACAAGGGCACCGGGCCCGTCTGACTCAAGGGCACGAAGGTGTAGCTCCGCCCGCCGTAGTGCTCCAGCAGCCACTGGCCCTGCATGTCCAGGTGCTCGACGTCGGGCTCCGGTGGCGGCGGCGCGTTCAACAGCGCGCGGGCGGTCTCGCGCGCGGAAGTCCCCGTCAGCCGCACGTCGCGCGAGAGCCGACGCAGGGCCCGCTGGAACTCGGCCGGGGGAATGGGGACCGGCCGTGGGGAGACGGCGCCCGGCTCCAGGACGTCCAGGGTGTACTCGATGGCTGGAGCGGGGCTCGGCTTCTCCGCGGGCACGACACGCCCTCGCGGCGGGGAGGTGACGCACGCGGACTCGAGGAGGAGGACGGGCAGCAGCCAGCCTCCCCACGCTCGGTGCTGCTTCGTCCCCCACGGACATGGGACGGGTAGACACGGCGCGTTTCTGCTGCATCGCACGGACTGAAGACGTTCAGACAAGGAGAGTCAAGCAACCGACCCTTGCTCGCCGCGTTCGCCGCGTGCTGGTAGCCCCGGGGCGGCGAGGGAGCGTCAGGCAAGGCCCACCAGGGCCCGCCTCAAAGCCCTGGCGCCTCGGCCAATGCCGGGAAGGTCACGTTCCCGATGACGAAGGTTCGTTGGCCGTCAGCCTCCCAGAGCTTCAAGGTGAAGGTGCCCTCGGTTCGTTTCTCCGGGGCCATCACCTCGATCCAGATGCGCCGCGGCTCCCCCGAGGCGATCGGCTCGGCTGGCCAGAAGGTCGCGTCCAGCCGCTCGCCCTTGGCACCGACGAGCACCGCGCCTTGCGGCGTCCACGACTTCGTCGTGTCCGGGTTCGTCAGCCACAACTCAATGGCAACTCGGACAGGAGCGCGAAGCGTTCTCACCGTCGCTCCCCGGAGGGAGTTGCTCTCGCGCTCGGTGATGGACTCGGTGATGTTGTGAGACGCGATGCCCTCTCCTTCCATCATTCCGGAAGCGAACAGGCCAATGAGCCCATCCGGCCTGTCTCGTTCCGCGCGCATCCGTTGGATTTCCGCGCGCAGTCCCGTGTTTTCCTCGCGCGTCTTCCTCAACTCGGCTTGGACGGAATCCAGCGAACGCGCGTGGCGGAAGATCTCCACCCGGCGCTCGCCCATCGCGGGATGAATGATCAGCCGGAAGGATGCGCAAGCAGGAGCCGAGCCATCCGCGAAGCACACCGTCAACGTGCTGGGCTTCGCACCGCGCGCTTCTCCGAGGGTTCAAGCGTGATGAGCCGCTTTCCAGGTGCCACCTCGAAGTGCTCGCGATTCTCCAGCGTCATCTCGTCCGCACGCACATCCGAGTCGAAGCGGAAGGTCGTGGGCTGCCCTGGACTGAGCTGCACTTCGGAAACTTCGTGGGTCCCTTGCGCTGTCAGCTCGATGCAGCGGTCTTCCAACTCTCCAGGTGGAGGGCAGGTTTGAGCAGTGGCGGAATTCCCCGCGAGAAGAAGCAGCATCAGGAACGCGGCAGGTGACGAAGCAGACACGGGGAGAAGACTCCAAAGCAGAGACGGTGTCCGCCTCTATCAAGTCTCCGGGCTCCGTGATGACTGAGCCCGGTGATGGTACTGGCCGCTCGGCTGGCCTCTACTCGAAGCTCTCGACGGCTTTCACGCGCACCGAGGAGAAGATCCGTGCGCTCTCCGGTCGGCCATCCGGCTTCCGGCCCGCGCCTCTCCTGCCTTGGCCGTCTAGCATTTCCAGGCAGACCTTGAACGTCCCTCCGCCCGGCACCTTGGCCTCGGTGAATCTGCCGTACACGCGCCCATCTCCGAAAAGCAGCCGCCCGGACAAGCGGGTCATGTGCGGCAACTTGCCCCAGTCGCCGAGCAATTCGATGGTTGTGTCCCCCTCTCGCACGGGGATGTATTCACCGGTGGCATTGAGGAATGATGCGTCATGGCGAAGTACGTTGTGGAGGCCGAGCGCCTCCATCGTCTCGACCGCACCCGCCGGGCACGGAGCAGACTCTGGAGTCGGCCGCACTTGTTGAGGGGTCGTACATCCCGCCAGCGCATTGCAAACCAGGCCCGTACCGATGACCTTGGCCGCGCGTCCGAGAACCTTTGTCTTCTTCTGTGGGGGTTTCTCGCCGCTGTCATCCTTGCGAAGCATCATGGTCATCCCAGGCGCGGAGATGGAGCCCACCGTGGGCTCGGCGCCTTCTCCTCTTGGAGGATCCAGCGGCTTCGTGGATCGCGCCACTTCACGGCCGGACTCGGCTTGTCGGGTGGGAACGGCCTCGGATGACGCACCGAGTGGACCTACCCCACCAGGCGGAGAGCGCGGCGGTGTGGCGAACAGGATCGCGCCGAGCACCACGACGGCCAGCCCCGCCGCGGCCGCGAAGCACGCGCGACGACGCGACCTCCGAGTGGGCGGAGCCGCTGTCGCTCGCGGTGCTTCGCTCTCCTGGCCGTGTTCGGCGCTCTCCGGTGAAGAGGCAAGCCCTTCCTCGGCGGGATGGGGAAAGGCACGCGTCCTCGCGGCGGCGAGCGCTTCAGGGGCCTTCACGGGGAGCGCGTCATCGGGATCCGGCGCCGCCGCGACAGTCGGAGCGTCGTCCTGATTCGGAGCGGGCTCGGCTCCCTTCTTCGGCTTCCGTCCGCGTCGAGGCTGGGCCCTCGCCCACTTGCGCAGCATGCGTGTCTCTTCGTCCTCGTGCTCATCCACCAGGGACGGCTCTTCCTCGGTCGTCCTGGTGTCGGGCGAGTCTGGATCGAACAGCGGGAGGTCCCAGAGTGCGTCCTCCCCGGCAGCGGCCATGGCGCCCCCCAGGACCGCACACAGTTCCACGCAGCTCGCGTAACGATCCTCCGGCTTCTTCTCCAACATCTTCATGCAGAGGTCGGACAGGGCGCGCGGGACTCGCGAGTTGAGAACGTGCGGAGCCAGGGGCCTCTGACGGATGATCCGCTCCGCGAGTCCTCCCCCCTCCCAATTGTTCCTGTCGCCGAACGGCAACACGTTGGTCAGGAGCCAATAGAAGCAGACGCCGAGCGCCCACAGTTCATCGCTCGCACTGAACTCGTAGTGGACGAGTCCGGGGTTCGAGCGGCCGAAGAGATACGCCTCCGGCGAGCGGAACTCATACGTCCCTGGCGGTAGACCGAACGGGGTGATCACGGGAGCACCGGCATAGGTGCCGACTCCGAAGTCGATCAGCACGGGCCGCTCGTTCTTGCTCTTGATGAGGATGTTCTCGGGCTTCAGGTCTCGATGAAAGACGCCCTGGACGTGGACTTCCCCGAGGGTGAGTGCGGTCTCCAACAGGATGCGAGCGGACTCGCGCGCCGAGGGGTTCTCCTCCTTGGCGAACTCCTCCAGCGTCATGCCGGGGACGAAGTCCATGACGAGGTAGGGAGTCCCGAGCTTCGGATCAACCCACCGGTCGCACGCGCGAAAGCGGGCGACCCAGGGATTTTCCAGTTGAAGAAGGATGCTGATCTCTCTCCGCGCGCGTGCGTCGAGCGCGTTCGCGCGAAGCATCTTCACGGCGAAGAAGAGGCCGCCGCGCTCCGCCTTGAAGACCGTGCCAAATCCACCGGAGCCGAGCTTCTCCAGGATGCGATAGTCGCCGACCATCTCCCCGGGTTCTGGGTGCCTGAAGACGGGTGCCACGAAAACCACCTCCGAGGTGCCGGAGCGTAGCACGACCTCCGAACTCGTGTTCCTCGGAGAGGGTCGCCGCTGAAGGGCCGGGGTTCTTCGTCATCGAGGAGGGGGCGGTGGTACGCGGGCAACCTTCTTCGCGTGCGCGATGGCCTCCAGATGTTCCTCGCGGAGGGGGCGCTCCCGGCGGAGTCGGCGCACCCTTCGCTCCGTGTCCTCCAACAGGGCCCACGCCTCACGAGCCTGTCGGGGGAACAGGTCTAGTGTCTGCACGTAGAGGCAGGTGACGTGGACGCGCATCCCCAGATCGCGGAAGCCGAGATTCTGGATACGACGAAGCCACCGACCGAACTCCTTCCACGGCATGCCGAATCCGAATGCCTCGGTGAGGAGGGTCTTGGCGATGATGCGCTGCACCGCGAGGCGCTGGGCTGGAGTCTTTGCCTTTCGCAGCCAGCGTTTCTCCAGTTTCAGGAGTTCGCGCCTGCATTGCTCGTAGGGCGCATCTGACTTCATGAATTCCATGAAGAGCAGATCGATCTCCCCACCGAACGTCGTGGCGCGCTCCTGGCGTGGGGGCTCCATGATCAGGCTCCAGGACAGGGTTTGTCGTTGGCTTGCCACGGCCAGAACCCGTGACGCATACATGCCTCGTAACAGGCTTTACACTGCGTTTCCTTCCAGACCCGGCCATCAGTGCTTCCGCCTCCGGCCTGGATGCACTTGTTTGACCGCGACCGAAGACACGGGCTTGTTGCATGACGACCCCAGGAGCCTGGACACACGGCCAACATCGTCATACCCACTGGAATCATTCGCGAAAGGAGCCCCGCCTCGGGTGTGTCAGCCGGAGTACTCGTGCTCCCTGCCCGCTTTTGTGTTGGTTGGCTGGTGCTCAGTCACGTCGCGGTGAGCGTCGCGGAGAAAACGCTCCCAAAACCGCGTGTGAACAAAGCTCCAGTCACTGGACCAAGTCTCCTCCGCATCCTCCCTCCAGGCCGGATAGGTTCCCATTCAGGACGACGGTGCGGTTCGTCAGCGTCAGGTTGGGGCCGACGAAAGAGAGCGAGCCTTTGTCGGTCAATCGCAGCCGCTCGTTTCGGAAGGTGGGCATCCGGAAGAACTCGCCCGCCATGCCGTGCCATGTTCGATTCATGGCCCTCACGTCCAGCAACTCGCGCCCGAGCGCCGCTCGGGTCCTCGGGGCGGGGTGACGCACGCGGACTCGAGGCAGAGGACGAGCAGCGGCCAGCCTCTCCACGTGCGGTGCGGCTTCCTCCCCCGCGGACGTGGCGCGGTACGCGGACGGGTGGACCCAGCGCTTTGCATGGCCCCGGACTGGAAACGTTCAAGCGGGGTGAGTCAAGCCGGGGCCTTTCGTCGCATTCCCCTCCCCTGCCCTTCTCGGGAACACCGTCGCGCCCCGTCTGGTTGGTAGCCTCCAGACGCCGTCTGGCCCACCCCTCGCGCTTCGAGGCTTTCCGCATGTCCCTCCCTCCCGCCTGCGCCTGCTCGGCCTGGGCTTGTTGCTCGTCTCCGCTCCCGCGCTCGCCAAGGCGCCCGCCACCCCGGCGCAGGCTCCTCCCCGCTCCCTTCACCAGCGTCGAGGGCATCTCCGAGTACCGGCTCGACAATGGCCTGCGCGTCCTGCTCTTCCCGGACCCCACCAAGTCCACCGTCACCCTCAACATCACCTACTTCGTCGGCTCCCGGCACGAGGGCTATGGCGAGACGGGCATGGCCCACCTGCTCGAGCACCTCCTGTTCAAGGGCACCCCCACCACCCCCAACGTGCCCCAGGCCCTCACCCAGCGCGGCGCCCGCCCCAATGGCACCACCGGCTCGACAGGACCAACTACTTCGAGACCTTCCCCGCCTCGGACGACAACCTGCGCTGGGCGCTCGCCTTCGAGGCCGACCGCATGGTCAACAGCTTCATCGCCAGGAAGGACCTCGACACCGAGATGACCGTGGTGCGCAACGAGCTGGAGCGCGGCGAGAACGACCCCTCGCGCGTGCTCAACCAGCGCGTCATGAGCGCCGCCTTCCTCTGGCACAACTACGGCAAGTCCACCATCGGCGCCCGCGCCGACCTCGAGCACGTGCCCATCGACAGGCTCCAGGCCTTCTACAAGAAGTACTACCGGCCGGATAACGCCATGCTGGTGCTCGCCGGCCGCTTCGAGCCCGCCCAGGCGCTCGCCGAGGTGAAGAAGACCTTCGGCCGCCTCAAGGCCCCGAAAGAGCCCCTGCCCGTCACCTACACCGAGGAGCCCGTGCAGGACGGCGAGCGCCGCGTCACCCTGCGCCGCGTGGGCGACGTGAGCGCCCTCAGCACCGTCTACCACGTGCCCGAAGGGGCCCACCCCGACTTCGCCGCCATCGACGTGCTCTCCCTCTCGCTCGGCATGACGCCCTCGGGCCGCCTGTACAAGGCGCTCGTGGAGACGAAGAAGGCCGCGAGCGCCGGCGGCTACAGCCTGCAGCTGCACGACCCGGGCGTGCTCACCTTCCGCGCCACCGTGCGCGAGGGCCAGTCGCTCGACGCCGCGCGCGAGGCGCTGCTGTCCACCGTCGAGGACGCCGCGCGCACGCCCTTCACCCCCGAGGAGGTGGAGCGCGCCAAGACGGCCCTGCTCAAGCAGGTGGAGCTCACGCTCAACGACTCGGAGGGGGCCGCCATCGAGCTGAGCGAGTGGGCCGCCATCGGCGACTGGCGCCTGTTCTTCCTGCACCGCGACCGCATCGAGGCCGTCACCCCCGCGGACGTCACGCGCGTGGCGGCCCAGTACCTCAAGTCCTCCAACCGCACGCTCGGCGAGTTCCTCCCCACCGCCCGGCCGGATCGCGCCGAGCTGCCTCCGCGCGTGGACGTGGCCGGCATGCTCCAGGGCTACCAGGGCCGCGCCGCCGTGGCCCAGGGCGAGGTGTTCGACCCCTCGCCGGACAACATCGAGAAGCGCGTGACGCGCTCGCAGGTGGGGGGCCTGAAGCTGGCGCTGCTGCCCAAGAAGACGCGCGGGGAGATGGTGAACGTGGCCCTGTCGCTGCGCTGGGGCACCGAGAAGGCGCTCACCGGGCGCTCGGGCGCGGCGGACTACGCCGGCATGATGCTCACCCGCGGCACCACCAAGCACACGCGCCAGCAGATGCGTGACGCGCTCGACAAGCTCAAGGCCCAGGTGTCCGTGTCGGGCTCGCTCACCGGCGCCAGTGTCTCGGTGGAGGCGCCCCGCGCGAGCCTCCCCGAGGTGATGAAGCTCGTGGCGGAGATGCTGCGCGCGCCGGCCTTCGACCCCAACGAGTTCGCCCTCGTGCAGCAGGAGCGGCTCGCCTCCCTGGAGAACCAGCGCAGCGAGCCCGCCTACCAGGGCCGCCTCGCCTTCTCGCGCGCGCTCGCCCTACCCCGCCGGCCACCCCTACTACGTGAACACCCACGAGGAGTCGCTCGCCGAGCTCAAGGACACCACGCTCGAGCAGGCGCGCGCCTTCCACCGCGACTTCTACGGCGCCTCCAAGGGCGAGCTCGCCGCGGTGGGGGACTTCGACGCCCAGGCGCTCCAGGCGCAGGTGGCCGAGCTGTTCGGCGACTGGAAGAGCCCCGCTCCCTACGAGCGCGTGCCGTCACGGCCCTACAAGACGGGCGCCCAGGCGCTCGTGGTGGAGACGCCCGACAAGGCCAACGCCCTGTTCTTCGCGGGCGAGGGGCTCGCGCTGCGCGATGACTCGCCGGACTACCCCGCGCTGGTGCTCGGCAACTTCCTGCTCGGCGGGGGCTTCCTCAACTCGCGCCTGGCCACTCGCGTGCGCCAGAAGGACGGCCTGTCGTACACGGTGAGCAGCTCGCTCGGCGCGGGCGCGTTGGACCCGGTAGGCATGTTCTCCACGTTCGCCATCTACGCGCCGCAGAACGCCGAGCGGTTGGAGACGGCCATGCGCGAGGAGGTGGAGAAGGTGCTGCAGAAGGGCTTCGGCGCGCAGGAGCTGGAGCAGGCGCGCGCGGGGCTCCTGGAGTATCGGCGCACGGGCCGCGCGGACGATGGGGGCCGGCGCGCACGCTCGCCTCGTACCTCTTCTATGACCGCACGCTCGCCTACGACGCCGCGTTCGAGAAGCGCATGAGCGCGCTCAAGTCCGAGGACGTGCGCGCGGCGATGGCGCGGGTGCTCGACTGGAAGCAGGTGACGGTGGTGAAGGCGGGCGACTTCGCGAGCGCGAAGACCAAGGCCGCCCCGGCGCCCGTCACCGCTCCGGCCGCGCCGTGAAGCGCCGGGCCCTGGGGTGGGGGCGCGCTCCAGGGCCCACGTGGGGGGACGTCCGAGTCCCTCGGGGGCGCGCGGTGAGATAGCGGACGCGGCGCGGAGGACTTCGTGGGGGGAGGGTGACGCGTTGGTTAGCCTCGCGCGCCATGCCCTCTCGTCCCTACCGCATCCACGTCCCCGACGCCGTCCTCTCCGATCTCCACCGCCGCCTGGACGCCACGCGCTGGCCCGAGCCCCTGCCCGGGGGCGCCTGGGAGCGGGGCGCCGACGTCTCCTACGTGCGCGAGCTGTGTGAGTACTGGCGCCACCGCTATGACTGGCGCGCGCACGAGGCCGCCCTCAATGCCTTTCCCCAATTCCTGTGCGAGGTGGAGGGCGTGGACCTCCACTTCCTGCATGTCCGGGGCAAGGGCCTTCACCCCTACCCCTGGTGCTGCTGCATGGCTGGCCGGGTTCCATTCACGAGTTCCTCCACCTCATCGGCCCGCTGACGGACCCGGGCGCGCACGGGGGCAGCCCCCTGGATGCCTTCGACGTCATCATCCCCTCGATGCCGGGGTATGGCTTCAGCGGCAAGCCGCGCGAGCCGGGGTGGTCGGCCGCGCGCATCGCCGCGGCGGTGGACCGGCTCCTGGTCGAGCACCTCGGCTACCCGCGCTACGCGGCGCAGGGAGGGACTGGGGCGCCGTCGTCGGCACGTTGCTCGGGATGAACCATGCGCCGCGGGTGCTCGGCCTGCACCTCAACATGGTGCTGGCGGGCCCACCGCCGGGGGAGGAGGGGAGCGCGGAGTCCGTGCGCGCGCTGAAGGAGCTCACCGCGTGGCAGGCGGCCGAGGCCGGCTACAGCCACGTGCAGGGCACCAAACCCATGTCGCTGGGCATCGCGCAGAGTGACTCGCCCGCGGGGCTCGCCGCGTGGATCGTCGAGAAGTTCCGCACCTGGAGCGACTGCGGCGGGGACGTGGAGCGCGTCTTCTCCAAGGACTGGCTGCTGACGAACCTGATGTTCTACTGGGCGCCCAACAGCATCGCGAGCGCGGCCAACCTCTACGCCGAGCTGGGGGAGCTGGGGCCCGGGCTGCTCACCACCCCGGTGAAGGTGCCCACGGGCGTGGCGGCCTTTCCCCGGGAGGTGGCCGTGGGGCGGGCGCCGCGCTCCTGGGTGGAGCGGCGCTACGAGCTGCGGCGCTACACGGAGATGCCTCGGGGAGGCCACTTCGCCGCGGTGGAACAGCCGGAGCTCTTCCTCGAGGACGTGCGCGCCTTCTTCCGCGCGCTGCGCTGAGGGCCCGCGGGGCTCCTCCCTCCGCTCCTCGTGGAACGGGGAGGCGCCGGGTCCACCCGAGCCCGGTGACGCCGGGCCCCGGGGGATGCTACTGACGGGTGAACGTGGCGGAGGTGCCCAGGAAGCTGCAGTCGGCGGTCTCGCCCCGTGCCTCGACCTTGGCGGTGATCTTGCCGTTGGACGTGGGCCCCTGGACGGTGATGAGCGTGTCGCCGCCTTTGCTGACGGCGTTGAGGGTCGCCTCGCCCGTGGCGCTGAAGAAGCCGTTCACGTCGCCGGTGCTGAAGCAGGCGGCCTTGTTGGTGGTGACCGTGCCCGAGACGGTGGTCACGCCTTCGCTCACGAAGGCATCCTTGATCACCGGGCTCACCGACCAGCCGTTGACCTCGCCCTTCCACGTGCCGATGTAGCCGTTGCCGCCGCCGCCGCCGCCGCCGCCGCCGCCACCGCCACCGCCACCGCCACCGCCACCGCCGTCACCACCGCATGCGTTGCAGCCAGCGACAACGAGGGCGAGACACAGAATCAGGTTCTTCATGTTGAATCCTCTCAGGGAGAAGCAGGTTACGCGCCCGGCCGCGACGTGCTGCACCCGGGCCCGCGGCCAAGGTGTTCCGGTGGGATAGCCGATGGAACCTGGGTCCGTGGAGAAAAATCTCCACTGAACAGTTGGCGCGGCCCCGGGGGCCGGATGGGCAGTGAGGCGGGGGCCGCTGGAAGGGGAGGGGCCGGGGCGGCTCCCGGCGCGAGGGGTCGGGAAGCCAGGAGCCGCCGGGGGACTCGGGTTACTGGCGCGTGAGCGTGATGGGGGTGCGGTCCGTGTCGCACGCCGAGGCGGCGCTGGTCGCCTCGAGGTAGCCGACGATCGTGTTACCGGACAGCTCCCCGGAGATGTCCACGACGGTGGTATTGGAGGCGGAGCCCGAGGCGGTGGACAGGATCTGCGCGGTCTTGCCGTTGACGAGCGTGGCCGCCGCGGTGCCGTTGGTGAAGCAGTCCGGCTTGTTGCTGCTCACGGTGCCCATGAAGTAGCTCGTCCCGCTCTGCTCGGTGGACTCGTCGAGGACCACGGTCACCGACCAGCCGGCGGCCTCGCCCTTCCACGTGCCGCCGAGGCCGCTGCCGCCGCAGCCGGTGAGCGCGAGGGCCAGACAGACAATCCACTTGTTGTTCATGGGGTTCATCTCCAGTGAGGAGCGGTCGCGCGAGCGCGCGCCGCGAGGTAGCGCACCCGGACTTCCGGTCCAGGGGCCCGGGCGGGATAGCCGATGGCACCTGGAGAGGTGGAGGAAAATCTCCACTGATGAACAGTTGGAGCGGCCCCGGGGCCGGATGGGGAGTGGGGAGGGAGCCGCGGGAGGGGCGTCGAGGCGGCTCCCGGCGGGGAGGGTCGGGAGGCCGGGAGCCGCCGGGGACCCGGGTTACTGGCGCGTGAGCGTGATGGGGGTGCTATCCGTGTTGCACGCCTCGTCCTTGGTGCTGATCGCCTTGAGGGTCCCGGTGATCTGATCCCCGGACAGCGTCCCGGAGATCTGCACGGTGGTGTCGGAGGCGGAGCCCATGGAACTCAACACGAGGGTCGCGCTCGTGTCGTTGAGGAGCGTGGCCGCCGCGGTGCCGGTGCTGAAGCAGGACGGCTTGTTGGCGGTGGCGGTTCCGGTGAAGGTGCTCGCGCCGCCCTGCGTGGCGTACTGGTCGAACTCCACCGTCACCGACCAGTCACCGGCCGTTCCCTTCCACGTGCCACCGAGCGGGCCAGCGCCGCCGCAGCCGGCGAGCGCGAGGGCGAGGCAGACAATCCATTTGTTGTTCATGGGGTTCATCTCCAGGAGGACGGTCGCGCGAGCGCGCGCCGCGAGGTCGGGCTCCCGGACGTGGAGTCCGGGGCTCGGGCGAGATAGCCGACAGGCCCTGGGCGGCGAAGAAAATCACCGGTGGCACCCGGGCCGAGAGACCCGGGCCGGGAGCGGGGCGGGCCGGTGGGGAAGGGGAGGAGCGGGGGCCGCTTGCCTTCGGGGGGCGGGCGCGTGAGATAGCGGCATGAAGCAGGCATACGACGTCATCGTGGTGGGGCTGGGGCACGCGGGGAGCGAGGCGGCGCTCGCGTGCGCGCGCATGGGCCTGTCCACGCTCGCCCTCACGCTCAAGCGCGAGCGCGCCGCGGTGATGAGCTGCAACCCGGCGGTGGGCGGCACGGCCAAGGGCCACCTGGTGCGCGAGCTGGACGCGCTCGGCGGGGAGATGGGCCGGGTGGCGGACCTCACCGGCACGCACTTCAAGACGCTCAATGCCTCCAAGGGTCCGGCGGTGCAGGCCACGCGCGTGCTGTGCGACCGGGACGCCTACGCCCGGGCGATGCAGGCGGTGCTCTTCAACCAGCCGGGCCTCACCGTGCACGAGGCCGAGGTGTCCCAGGTGGTGGCCGAGGGCGGACGCGTGGCGGGGGTGGTGCTCGGGGATGGCACGCAGGTGGCGGCGCGCGCGGTGCTGCTCACCACCGGCACCTTCCTCCAGGCGCTCATGCACGTGGGCGAGAAGAAGGAGGTGGGCGGACGGCTCGGGGACGAGGCGGCGCGCGGCCTGTCCGACTCGCTGCGCGCGCTGGGCTTCACGCTCGGCCGCTTCAAGACGGGCACCCCGGCGCGGCTGGTGCGCGACAGCATCGACTGGGCCGCGCTCGCGCCCCAGCCCGGCGACTTCCCCCCGCGCCCGCTGTCGCTGCGCACGAAGTGGGCGCGGGAGCTGGAGGGGAGGGCGGGGGTTCCCGTGCCAGCCCGCCGTCACGTGCGCGCTCACGTACACCACGCCCGAGACGCACCGGATTCTGCGCGACAACCTGCACCGCTCACCGTTGTACCAGGGAGAAATCGTCGGCCGGGGCCCGCGCTACTGCCCGTCCCTGGAGGACAAGGTGGTGCGCTTCTCCGCGCGCGAGCGGCACCTGGTGTTCCTCGAGCCCGAGGGGCCCAGCTCGCCGCTGGTGTACCCGGCGGGGCTGTCCACGAGCCTGCCCGCGGACGTGCAGCTCGACTTCCTGCGCACGCTGCCGGGGCTGGGGGAGGTGGAGGTGGCGCGCTACGGCTACGCGGTGGAGTACGACTACGCGCCGCCCACGCAACTGCACGGGACGCTGGAGACGAAGCGCGTGGAGGGCCTGTACTTCGCGGGGCAGCTCAACGGCACGAGCGGCTATGAGGAGGCGGCCTTCCAGGGGCTGTACGCGGGGATTCAGGCGGGGCTGAAGGTGAAGGGCGAGCCGGCGCTCGTGTTGGGGCGGCACGAGGCGCACGGGGCGGTGCTGGTGGACGAGCTGGTGACGCGGGGGGTGGACGAGCCCTTCCGGATGTTCACGAGCCGCTCGGAGCACCGGCTGCGGCTGCGCGAGGGGAACGCGGACCTGCGGCTCACGCGGTACGGGGCGCGGGTGGGGCTGGTGGGGCGCGAGCTGGCCGAGCGGGTGGAGGCGCGCGAGCGCGCGGTGCGGGGGAGGTGGAGCGGCTCAAGCGCACGGGGCTGGCGGCGCGGCTCAAGCGGCCGGAGGTGACGTACGAGGCGCTGGCGGCACAAGGGGGGAGGGGTGGCCGGAGCTCGCGGCGGACGTGGTGGAGGAGGTGGAGGTGGAGGTGAAGTACGAGGGCTACATCGTGATGGCGGAGCGGGCGGCGGCGCGGGAGGCGGAGGCGTGGGATGGGTGGAGGATTCCGGCGGACTTCGCGTATGGGGGAGTGCGGGGCTTGTCGGCCGAGGCGGTGGAGAAGCTGGAGAAGCACCGGCCGGGCACGGTGGGGCAGGCGAGGCGGGTGCCGGGGCTGACGTCGGCGGCGATTTCCCTGTTGCTGGTGGCGCTCAAGCGCGAGGGGTTGGGCCCGGGTGCTCGAGCGGGCGGCTGATCGCACAGGGGGGTGTGGACAACGTGTGGGGAACTCCGAGGAGGTCCCCGAGTGCAATCATTTCGAGGGGTTGAGACCCCGGAGAGGGAGGGTGGGCTGTGGACAATTCTCGCTTCGCCGATCAGCTGCGCAGGGGGTGTGAGGCGTTGGGGGTGGGCGTGGGGGAGGACGTGCCCGAGCGGCTGTACCGGCTGATGGGCGAGCTGCTCAAGTGGAACGCGAAGGTGAACCTGACGGCGATCACCGCGCCGGAGGAGGTGCTGGAGAAGCACTTTTTGGACTCGCTGGCGGTGTTGCCGGAGGTGGAGGGGGCCGCGAGCGTGCTGGACGTGGGGGCGGGGGCGGGCTTCCCGGGGCTGCCGTTGAAGATGGCGCGGGGGGCGTTGTCGGTGACGATGGTGGACGCGGTGGGAAAGAAGGTGGGCTACCTCAAGGCGGTGGTGACGGTGCCGGGGTTGGGGCTTGGGGGGACGAAGGCGGTGCACACGCGCGCGGAGGGCCGGCCCGAGGCGGAAGGACTGCCGCGAGCGGACCGGGTGCTGGCGCGGGCCTTCATGGATCTGCCGGACTGGTTGGACCGGCGCCGGCGTACCGGCGCCTGGGGGGCACGTGGTGGCGATGCTGGGCAAGGCGCTCGGGGAGGAGGCGTTGCGGGAGGAGGCGGGGAAGCGGGGACTGGAGCTGGTGTCCGCGAGGGCCTACCGGTTGCCGTTCTCGCAAGCGGAGCGGCAGGTGGCGGCGTTCAAGAAGCGGGGGAGTAGGGCGCGAGGCCCGAGACAGACGGAAGTGACGGCGAGGGCCGGGGTCCGAGGGTGGGGCTTCCGGCCCTCGTCATGTCCGGGGAGTCATTCGCCCAGCCAGTAGAGGTTGCGCCGGGTGCGCAGGACCTGCTCGAGGAACTCCGAGAAGGAGCGGGCGACCTGGGAGCAGTACTTCGGATCGGGCCAGGCCTCGTGGTAGCCGTCGATGAGGGGGTAGCGCCCGTGCTCCTGACGGGCCACGTCCACCAGCACGTAGTTGCCGTCCTGCACATCGCACAGGGCGTACACCGAGGCGGGACCCCACTTGTCGTCATCCTCGCCGTAGATGGCCACCCGGGCCCGGACGATCTTCGACAGGGGGAGAACGCGATAGGGCGTGTTGGGCAACCGCTTGATCAACTCCGCCCCATTGCAGTGCAGATAGAAGGCTCGGAGGTCGGGATCCAGCTTCCAGCCCATCCGCTGTTCGAAGTCCGCGAGCTCCTCGGGGGTCGCGGGGGGACGGGGAAGTGATCGCGGGAGACCTCTTCCAAGAGGTGGCTCATGGGCATGGGCATCTTCAGTGATCCGTGTAGGGCACGTCGGGTCCCACCGTATTCCAGGGCGGCTGACCGGCGTAACAGAGGGGATAGACCTTGTTGTAGAGGGAGTGGACGCTCGGTTGGGCCGGGAAGATGTTGTTGGGATCGACTGGGTCGCCTCCGTGCTTGAGGTCCCAGATGTGGTGCCCCGGCCAGGACACTTCATCCTCCTCGGGCCACTTCCCAAACTTCTTGCTCCATCCCTCTCGATAGGACTCTCGGACCTTCTCCCACTGCGTGCGGCGAGCCGCATTGTCCGAGGTGGACAGCACTGGGTAGTCGCAGCAGCAGTGATAGATGCCGTAGCGGCTCCCGCCCTCGACGGGAACGGGCAGGAGGACGAGGTGGCCCTCCCAGTCGAACTTGAGGTCGGCCAGCCACATGCAGCCCTTGAGTGCGTGACCTTCGAGGACGCACTGCACCGGCAGTCGTTCATGAACTCCTGGCGGCACTGCCAGGGTCCGTAGAAGAAGGTCGTCCGCATCCGCCCGCCCGGCACGTTCAACCAGGGCAGCTCCTTCTTCACGGCGGGCCCGGCGCCTGGTGCTGGGGTGCGCTTGGGTTCGAAGGAACTGCTCGCGCCGTTGGTGGAGCCGCACCCGGCGAGGAGCAGCAGTGACACCATCGTCCAACTTGCTCTCATGAGGAACTCCCGGGGTGAGGGCCACCCGATGGAGGGGCAACCAGATCGGGGGAAGTATCGGGTGGGTCTGACGAGTGCCGAAGCTACAGGGGGTGTGTGCCTCTCCGGCTTCTCGAAGCCGCCTCCGGTTGCCTCCCATGGGCCGCTATAGGGGAAGGGGCCGGCCGCGGCATGGGACACGGTTTCAGGAGGAAGACTTGTTCCAGCGTTCAAGAAGCCGGCGGAGTAGGGGAGGGTGCGCGGGGGATCGAAACGGACGGAAGTGACGGCGAGGGCCGGGGTCCGAGGGTGGGGCTTCCGGCCCTCGTCATGTCCGGGGAGTCATTCGCCCAGCCAGTAGAGGTTGCGCCGGGTGCGCAGGACCTGCTCGAGGAACTCCGAGAAGGAGCGGGCGACCTGGGAGCAGTACTTCGGATCGGGCCAGGCCTCGTGGTAGCCGTCGATGAGGGGGTAGCGCCCGTGCTCCTGACGGGCCACGTCCACCAGCACGTAGTTGCCGTCCTGCACATCGCACAGGGCGTACACCGAGGCAGGACCCCACTTGTCGTCATCCTCGCCGTAGATGGCCACCCGGGCCCGGACGATGTCCGCGAGGGGGAGGATCTGGTAGGGCGAGTCGGGGAGCCGTTCGATCAATTCGGCGCCATCGCAGTGCAGGTAGAAGGCGCGCAGGTCCGGATCCAGCTTCCAGCCCATTCGCTGCTCGAACGCCGCGATCGCCTCGGGCGTGGCGGGAGGGTACGGAAAGTGATCGCGGGAGAGCTCCGCCAGCAGACGGCTCATGGGCGTGGTCATCGTCAATGGTCGGTGTAGGGCACGTCGGGCCCGGTTGTATTCCAGGGCGGCTGCCCCGCGTAGCAGGCGGGATACACCCGGTTGTAGAGGTCGTGCACGTCCGGCTGAGCGGGAAAGACGTTGTTGGGATCCACCGGGTCTCCGCTGTGCCAGAGATCCCGGATGTGGTGCCCCGGCCAGGCCTTATTGCCACTGCTGGGCCAGACTCCGAACCTCTCGCTCCAGCTCTGACGAAAGGACTTCCGGATCCGCTCCCACTCCCTACGGCGGCTCGTGGTCTCCTCGGTCGACAACGAGGGGTAATCGCAGCAGCAGTGATAGATGCCGTAGCGGCTCCCGCCCTCGACGGGAACGGGCAGGAGGACGAGGTGGCCCTCCCAGTCGAACTTGAGGTCGGCCAGCCACATGCAGCCCTTGAGTGCGTGACCTTCGAGGGCGCACTGCCGCTGGCAGTCGTTCATGAACTCCCGGCGGCATTGCCAGGGGCCGTAGAAGAGGGTCGTCCTCATCCGCCCGCCCGGCACGATCAACCAGGGCAACTCCTTCTTCACGGCGGGCCCGGCGCCCGGTGCTGGGGTGCGCTTGGGTTCGAAGGAACTGCTCGCGCCGTTGGTGGAGCCGCACCCGGCGAGGAGCAGCAGCGACACCACCTTCCAACCTGGCCTCATGAGCAACTCCCGGGGAGCGGGCCCCCGATGGATGGGCATCCGGACCGCACGACTATCGGAGGGGTCTGACGAGCGCGACGCCACGGGAGGCTCGTGAAGCGCGTGTGACCACGGAGCGGGACGAGGGACCCGGATGTGGTGCCGTGGGCCTCGCGAGAACTCCGCCGCGAGGTGTGTGCCTCGATTCCGCGCGCCTCCCACCGCAAAAGGGGAGGGGACGGTTGGTGGTGCGGGACTCGCGCCTGGGCGGAGGGGTTGTTCCACGTGGAACGTGAACCGGTCCCGGACGCCCGCTGAACCGGCCCCACGGCTCGGCGTCCCCATCCCCGGAAGGGGAGGGGACGTCGTCGGCCAACCCTCCGTCCGGCGGCGGACCCGGGACCGCGCGAGAAGGGGAGGGGCGAGGAAGGAACGAGGGGTCCAGGCACGGCGCCCGTGTTCCACGTGGAACACGCGTCCCACCCTCCCTCGCACCACGAACCGGGGACCGGACAGGAAGGGGGCGGAGTGGAAGGAGCGAGGGGCCCAGGCCCGGGGCCCGTGTTCCACGTGGAACGTCCCCTCCCTTTCGGCGGTGGCGCCCCGGACGGGGCGGGGTCGGGTCCGGTTCGGATATCGGGAAGGGCGTTGATGCGCGTTGCCCCTGTTCCACGTGGAACGTCCTCCCCACCGGCTTCCGGCGGCACGACCAGGGACCGGACGGAAAGGGGAGGGCGCGCGAAGACGGAGGAGTGGACACGGGGCCCGTGTTCCACGTGGAACGTCCCCTCCCTTCCGGCGGCGGCACCGGGGGCCGGACGGGGAGGGGGGCAGGGGCGGATGGGGCGTTGATGCGCGTTGCCCCTGTTCCACGTGGAACGCCCGGACCGTGCTTTCGGCGGGTCTGGGAACCCGGGCGGGAAGGCGCCTCCGGGGCCGCTTCGAAGCCAGAACCCGTGTTCCACGTGGAACGTCCCGTGGGGTGCTGCTTCCGTGTTCCACGTGGAACAGGCGGAGCGCCGCGCGGCGCTTCTTCCGGCACCGGGCCCGTGCGTGGTGCGACGGCGTCGGCTCCCGCGTTCCACGTGGAACGTCCGAAGCCCTCTTCCCGGGGCGGGGGCGGTCCATCCCGTGCCCCCGTGTTCCACGTGGAACCTTCCGCCGCCCCGTTCCCCGGCACCTCCCGCTCCGCCCGGTCCGCGTCCCCGTTCCGGTCCGGGCGTGGTGGTCCCCGGAGCCCGGCCGGTGGGGAAATCCTCCGGGGCTTCTCGGGTCCATCGGGCCCGGGGAAGGGAACCCATCGCCCGCCGTGTTCCACGTGGAACGGGCCTCCGGGAAGGCGTCCGGGTGTTCCACGTGAAACCTCCCCCCGGGTCCGGCTCCGGGTCTCCGGGGCGCCCCCTCCCGCCGTCCGCCGGCCCCGCCCGGGGCCGGAAGCATGTCAGGCGGGCGGGTTAGAGGTTGATCTGGCCGTGGACTGGATCAGCTCCCGGTTTGATGGATCAATGGCGTCGCTACAGGCTTTCCCCAAGGACGGGCCACGTGGGTCGAATCATCTGCATCTCCAACCAGAAGGGCGGCGTCGGCAAGACGACCACCGCCATCAATCTCGCCGCCAGCCTCGCCTCGGCCGAGCGCAAGACGCTCCTGGTCGACATGGATCCCCAGGGCAACGCCGGCAGCGGGCTCGGACTCAAGCGCGAGGCGCTCCAGGGCACCGTCTATGACGCCCTGCTCGGCGGCCGCCCCATGAGCGAGCTGCTCCACTCCACCGAGCTGCGCTACCTCCAGGTGGTCCCCGCCACCCCGGACCTCACCGGCGCCGAGGTCGAGCTCGTGGGCCAGGAGCGGCGCGAGTTCCGCCTGCGCGACGCGCTCCGCCCCCTCGCCGACCAGTACGACTACATCCTCATCGACTGCCCCCCGTCGCTCGGCCTGCTCACGCTCAACTCGCTCATCGCCGCCGACTCGGTCCTCATCCCCCTGCAGTGCGAGTACTACGCGCTCGAGGGCCTGTCCCAGCTCAACCACACCATCGACCTGGTGCGCCAGGCCTTCAACCCGGGCCTGAAGATGGAGGGCATCCTCCTCACCATGTTCGACTCGCGCGCCAACATCGCCAACCAGGTGGTGGACGACGTGCGCGGCTTCTTCAAGGAGCAGGTCTTCTCCTCCGTGGTGCCGCGCAACGTGCGCCTCGCCGAGTGCCCCTCCTTCGGCAAGCCCATCATCCTCTATGACATCAAGTCCAAGGGCTGCGAGAGCTACCTCGCGCTCGGCCGGGAGATCATGCAGCGCGAGCCCGCGCCGCCTCCCGCCCAGCCCCGGGCCTGAGCGCCCCCGGCCCGCCACCCGGCGCCCCCGTGAAGCACGGGCGGCGCGGGGGCGAGCGGGCCGCTGAAGTGGTGACTCGGTTCGCGTCGAGAGGGCCCTGAGCGGGCTCGCCTTCCGCGCACCGCCCGCGGGGTCGTCCAGGTCCCCCGCGGTGACACTCCAGGACTCGGCCGTCCGGGCCTTCCCGGACTGGCAATGGCCGGGCCGTCCCGGTGGGAGTTCACGCAGTGCTGAATGCCGACAAACAGAAGCGGGCGCTGGGCCGCGGCCTCTCCGCCCTCATTCCCCAGGCGGCTCCGCCCGTGCCCGCGGGCGCGAGCGTGGTGGCCGCTCCCCCCGAGCCCCCTCCGCCTCCGAAGAATGGCCTCATCAAGCTGCCCATCGAGGCCATCCAGCGCGACACGCTCCAGCCGCGCCGCCAGTTCGACGAGGAGAAGCTGCGCGAGCTCACCGAGTCCATCAAGGCCCAGGGTGTGTTGCAGCCGGTGCTCGTGCGCAAGGACGGCGCGGGCGGCTACAAGCTCATCGCCGGCGAGCGCCGCTGGCGCGCCTCCCAGGCCGCGGGGCTGCACGAAATCCCCGCCATCGTGCGCGAGGTCACCGAGGTGGAGGCCTTCGAGCTCGCGCTCGTGGAGAACCTCCAGCGCTCGGACTTGAACCCCATGGAAGAGGCCGAGGGCTACCACCGGCTCGTCGAGGAGTTCGGCCTCACGCAGGACCAGGTGGCCCAGCGCGTGGGCAAGGAGCGGCCCACCGTGGCCAATGCCTTGCGCCTGCTCGGCCTGCCCGACGACGTGAAGGGCCCGGTGGCCGCGGGGCAGTTGAGCGCGGGCCATGCGCGGGCGCTGCTCGGCGTGCCGCGCCTGCCGGAGATGAAGGAGCTCGCCGCGCAGGTGGCCGCCAAGAAGCTCAGCGTGCGCGACACCGAGAAGCTCGTGCAGCAGGCCAAGGGCAACAAGGGCAAGGAGTCCGCTCCCGCTCAGGCCAGGAAGCAGAGCCCCCAGGTGAAGAGCCCGGTGGAGGAGATGCAGCGGCGGCTCGGCACCAAGGTGCGCCTGGTCGAAAAAGGCAGCGGAAAAGGCACCCTGGAAGTCGATTACTTCTCATACGATGACTTGGATCGCATCCTGAAGGTCCTCAGGAAGGAGTAGCGCGTGGCGCTCCTCGGCAAGAAGGAAGAGAAGACCAACGTTCCGCTCCTCGGGGGCGGTAGCAGCAAGGAGGATTTCGTGGCGACGCGTCCGGGTGAGGTTCACACGCTGCTGGGCAAGGGCAGCGAGTTCGAGGGAAAGCTCACCTTCGAGGGGCAGGTCCGCATCGACGGCAAGTTCAACGGGCAGATCATCACCAAGGACGTGCTGGTGGTGGGGGAGGGCGCCCGGGTCCAGGCGGAGATCACCGCCGGCACCGTCATCATCAATGGCACCGTGGAAGGCAACGTGCGCGCCACGCAGCTCATCGAGCTGCATGCGCCCGCGCGCGTGAAGGGCAACATCGAGGCGCCCGCGCTCACCATGGACAGGGGCGTCATCTTCGAGGGCACCAGCAAGATGGAGAACCTCGGCGCCAAGGGCGCCACGCCCCCGCCCCCGCCCGGCCCCGCCGAGGGCCGGAAGTAGAAGTGCGCCTGTCCGTGCGCCCGCGCCTGGGTGCCGCCCTGCTGGCGCTCGCCGTCGGGGGCTCGGGGTGCGAGGGCTGCCGAGCGCGTCGAGCGGAGGTGCCGGTGGACGCCGCGGATGCGTCCGCCGGGGCTCCCCGCTCCGCCTCGCGCCGGGTGGGGGTGAAGGTGCCCCTGCCCACCGGGTGGAGCGCCCAGCCCGAGGAGGATGGCAGTCTGCGCTTCGGTCCTCCCCACCATCCCGTCCTGCGCGTGGACCTGCGCACCGGCGAGGGCGACGCGCTGCCCTCCGGTGACGCGCTCGGCGCGCTGCTCGCGCGTGCCTTCGAGGGCTTCGTGCGCTCGGACGAGCAGCTCGAGGAGGGCGAGGACTTCGTGCTCGTGAGGGTGAAGCTCGCGCCGAGGCTCGCGGATGGAGGCGTGGGCGAGGCCTACCCGGCCTTCTTCGGCGCGCGGCGCGTGGAGAGAGACTTGTTCCTGTGCGCCAGCCTGCCCGGCGTCTCCGAGGACGAGGTGCGCGAGGCGGCCTCCGCCTGCCGGGCCATCCACCTGCAACCCCCGCCGCGCTAGTCCCGCAAAGACATCGGGCGCCACTCCCGGGAGCGACCTCTTGCTCTCCGGGCGGCGCCCGATGAATCCCCACACACCTTGATGCCGACCCTTCCCCCCGGAGGGTGGGCTCCCGGTGCTCCGGTCTGGGGCCCGCCGCCACGCGACGCCAAAGGCTGGACCGTTCGTGCAGAGGTATGACGCATTCGGAGGTAGGAGTGGGTCCTCCCCCCTTGACGCTCGGTGCGGATGTTCGTCGCCGGACGGTCCCACCCGCCCCGGCGCCGCCGAGTGTTGTCCGGTACGCGCTTGGACGCCGGGCGCTCAGCGTTTGAGTGCGAGCGACACGGCGAAGTCTCCCGCCGCGTCCGTCCAGCACCCCACGCGCTCGAGGCCCGCCGCCGCCAGCTCCTCCTCCACCCGCGCGGGGTGGAACTTGCAGCTCACCTCCGTGCGCAGCACCTCGCCCTCGGCGAAGTTCACGAAGCGCTCGAGCGCCGGCAGCCGCACCGCCTGGGCCCGCATGGAGACGAGCCTCATCTCCACCCACTGGTTCTCCTCGTCGAAGGGCGCCGGTGCTCGAAGGCGTCCGGGTCGAAGTCCGCCTGGAGCTCGTGGTTGAGCACCCGCAGGACGTTGCGGTTGAAGGCCGCCGTCACCCCCGCCCGGTCGTTGTACGCCGCGAACAGCCGCGAGCGGCTCTTGAGCAGGTCCGTCCCCACCAGCAGGCCATCCCCCGGCTCCATCCCCGCGGAGAGCCGGGCGTAGAAGCGCGCGCGCTCGGCGGGCTTCAGGTTGCCGATGGTGCCGCCGAGGAAGGCCACCAGCACGCGGCCCTCGCGCGGCCATTTGCCCAGGTGCCGCTCGAAGTCCCCCACCACCGCGTGCACGTGCAGCCCGGGGTAGTCGCGCGCCACCGCCTCGGCCGCCTGGCGCAGGAAGGCCTCGCTCACGTCGAAGGGGATGAAGCACCGAAGGCCGCCCTCCTCCCGGAGCGCGTCGAGCAACAGCCGCGTCTTCTCGCTGCTGCCACTGCCCAGCTCCACGAGCGTGTGGGCCGCGCACGCGCGCGCGATGTCCCGCGCGTGCTCCCGGAGGATTTCCCGCTCGCGGCGCGTGGGGTAGTACTCGGGCAGGCGGGTGATGTCGTCGAAGAGCTGGCTGCCGCGCGCGTCGTAGAGCCACTTGGGCGACAGCTCCTTGGGGCGCCCCTCCACGCACAGGCCCTCGAGCACCTCCGCGCGCAGCGTGCGCCGCGCGTCCCCCGGGCGCAGGTGCACCTGCATCGTCACCGCGGGCCGCTCTCCCCGCCGCCGTTGCCTGCCGTTGCCTGCCGCCATGTGTGTCACCTCGCGTCGCGTGCGCACCGGAAGCCGGCGAAGATGTGCCGGCGAAGGGGTAGTCCCAGTTGCGGAAGCTGTTGCGCGCGGCCACGGGCGCCGTGGCCCACGAGCCCCCTTGAGCACCCGGTAGTCCGTCCCGAAGAACTCCTCCGAGTACTCACGGTAGGGGAACGCTTGGAATCCCAAGTACCCCCCGAAAGTGCTGGCCGTCCACTCCCACACATCGCCGAGCAGGCCGAAGACACCCTCGGGGGTGGCGCCCGCGGGGAAGGCGCCCACGGGGCTGGGGCCCCAGGTGTCTCCGCCGAGCGTGGCCCGGTCGGCGCGCGGGGGCGAGTCCCCCCAGGGAAGCGCGCGAGCCGGGGCGAGGCCCGACGCGGCGCGCTCCCACTCGGCCTCGGTGGGCAGGCGCTTGCCGGCCCAGCGCGCGTAGGCGTCCGCCTCGTACCAGCTCACGTGCTGCACGGGCTCGTCCGGGGGCAGGGGCTCCTCCCACCCGAAGCGCCGCCGCCGCCAGCGTCCTCCCGGTTGGGGCAGCCAGAAGAGTGGGTGGCGGATGCCCTCCTGGCGCACCCAGGCCAGGCCCTCGGGCGTCCACCAGCGCGCGTCCTCGTAGCCGTCGGCGGCGACGAAGACGGCGTAGTCCCCATTCGTCACCGGGTGCGAGTCCAGGAGGAAGTCGGCCACGTGCGCGGTGTGCGCCGGGCGCTCGTTGTCGTAGGCCCAGGGCGCGTCGCTGCCCAGGCGCACCGGGCCGCCGGGGAGGAACACCTCGTGTTGGGCGGCGCGGCCGGGACGGGGGCGCGCGAGCGCGGAGGGCCGCCAATCGCGCGCCGTCATGAGCTGCAGCGTGGCGGTGATCGTCTCCAGGTGCTGCTGCTCGTGCTGGGCCACCATGCCGTAGACGAAGCCGCCGCGCAGCAGGGGCGCGGGCGAGTCCTCGGACAGCTCGCGCAGCCACGCGAGCGAGGCCTCGCGCACCCGCGCCGCGTAGGCGAGCGCCTGGGCGGGGGAGAGCAGGGGCAGGTGGACGCGGGTGGCGCGCGGGTGGCGCAGGGCGTCATAGAGGGCGTCCACGTCCGGGCCGGTGAGGGCGGGGGCGCCGAGCGCGCGAAGCAGCCACTGCTCCTCGTAGTTGGCCACGTGGGCCACGTCCCAGACGATGGGGGACATGAGGGGCGAGTGCTGCGCGACGAGCTCCGCCTCGCCCAGGCGCTCGAGCATGCGCAAGAGGCGCGCGCGCGCCTCGGTGAGCTCCGCCACGGCCCGGCCCTTCCACGCGGAGGGCGGGGCCGGCTCATGGGCCGGGACTTCGACGGACGGGGGCATGGTGCGACCAAGCTAGGGAGCGGCGGGGCGGATGCGGGAGTGCCGCTGCCCGGTGGGGCCTGCCCGTGTGTGGTGCGCCACACAGCGCGCGGCGCGCGGATGCCCGGCGGCGAACGGAGGGGCGCGGGGGCACGCGTTCCGGTGACCCGGCCCACCGCCCCACCTGGAACTCAGGTGGGCGACTCGTGCCCGCGGCCCCCGAGGTTCCACGGCCCCTGGCGGCGCGACTCCTTGAGCTCGCGCAGCTCCAGCCCGCGCAGGATGTCCTCCTGGGACAGCATCCCCACGAGCACCCCGTCCTCGGTGACGGGCAACCGGAGCATCTGCCGCTGGCCCATCTCCTGGAGCGCCTGCCACGCGGTGGAGTCCGGGGTGAGCACGGGCACCGGCTCGCTCAGCTCGCGCACCGCCGGCCCGCCAGCTTCTCCACGGGCACCTGCCGCAGCGCCTCCACCGTGACGAGCCCCACCACGCGCCCCGCTTCCACCACCGGCACGGCCCGCAGCCGCTCGCCATAGAGCAGCTCCGTCAGCTCGCGCAGGCTCGCCTCCGCCTCCACCGTGGCGGTGCGCGGCCCCATCAGCTCGCGCACGGGCACGTCCGCCAGCTTCGACTGGAGCAGCACCGGCGCGACTCGGCCGCCGCGCCCATGAAGACGAAGAAGGCGATGAAGAGCAGCACCAGGTTGCCGGTGACGAGGCCGAACAGGCCGAAGAGCAGCGCGAAGCCCTGGCCCACCCAGCCCGCCACGCGCGTGGCGCGCACCCGCCCGAGCCACCCGGTGAGCAGCGCGCGCAGGATGCGCCCCCCGTCCATGGGGAAGGCGGGCAGGAGGTTGAAGAGGCCGAGGACGATGTTGAGCGAGCCCAGGGAGAAGACGGCGAAGCTCAGGTTGAAGGAGCGCGTGCCCTCGAGCAGGTGGTGGACGAACAACGCCAGCGCGCCGAGCAGCAGGCTCGTCACCGGCCCCGCGAGCGCCATGAGCGCCTCGTGCCGCGCGCCGTCGGGCATGCGGGTGATGTTGGACACGCCGCCAATCATCATCAGCCGGATGTCGCTCACCTCGCCGCCCTTGCGCAGCGCGTAGACGGAGTGGGCGAGCTCGTGCAGCAGCACCGACAGGAACAGCGCCACGGCCACGCCCAGGCCCCACACGAGCGGATGCCCCCACAGGCGCTCGGGGGGCACGTCCGCCGCGCGCGCCGCCAGTTGGAACGACTGCCCGAAGCTCCACGCGAGCAACGGGAGGATGAGCAGGAAGGAGAAGTGCACCCGGATGGGGATGCCCTTCAGGGTGAGGACCTGGATGTTTCCGCGCACATTGCACCTCCGTCCCGCAGAAGGTGGCCCCCGGGAAACGGGAAGACATCCAGGCGGGCGGAGATGGGACCGCCTCCCGGCCGGAGGGCGGGGAGGCGGCCGGGCACTCGCCCCGGAGGGGGAGTGCTCAGACGGTGGGCGCCGACTCGGAGATGTGCTCCAGGGCCTCGCCCACGCGCTGCTCGCTCACCGCCTGGGACAAATCCCCCAGCGACACGATGCCCGCCGGGCGCTCGTCCTCGTTCACCACGATGAAGCGGCGCACCTGCATGTCCCTCATGCGGGCGAGCACGCCCATGGCGTCGTCTTCCTCGTGGCAGTACTGCACGTTGCCCGTCATCGCGTCCTCCACCGTGGTGACGGCCGAGTCCATTCCCAGGGCAATGGCGCGCACGACGATGTCGCGATCCGTGAGCATGCCCACCACGCGATCTCCCTCACACACGGGCAGGGCGCCCACGTTGAGACTGCGCATCTTCTCGGCCGCGTCACGCAGCGTGTCCTGGGGACCGATGACTTCCACGTCGCGGGTCATCACTTCACGAATTGTCTGGGCCATGGCCGCTCCTCGTGGGTGTCTCGGCCAGGGGCCGGGCACCGTCCGCGTTCCATGGCAACCGTGGGGGGCCTCGTCCCCGGGGGCAACCCCGTCCGGGCGCCCCTCCTGGAGGGCCTCCAGGCGGAGGGGCCCTCAGGCCGGAGCCCACCCGGATTCCGGCCGGGGAGCGTCCCGCCAGACGTGCCGTCCGGTGGCGGGGTCCTTGTGGAAGCGCATGAAGTCGCCCAGGCCCGTGTCGAGCGCCCGCGCGTCGAGCGCCTCGGCCACCCGGCCCAACATGTCCAGCGCGTCCTCGCTGGTGCCGTGGACGATGAGGCGCACGCGCGGGGTGGGCTCCCAGGGGCCCAGGTCGAAGGTGAGCGAGAAGTCCTCGCCGTGGTAGCTGCCCTCGGCGGGGTGGGGAAGACGGCCGTGGGCAGCACCTCGAGCAGCCGGCGGATGACGCTCTCGCGGGGCCCGAGCGGCGGGGGGGACCAGCCCTCGGGGAAGTCTCGCACCGAGTCGAAGCCCGCAGCGCCCATCAAATAGACAATCCAGCTCATGTCACACCCCGTGGCCGTCTTCTGATGGAGACACCCTACACGCGCTGTCTGACATTGCCGGGGACGGGAGAGTGCTTGGAGTCCCCACGGAGGGGTGGGTTGCGCGCTGACGGGTGCTGACGGCGGGGGTGGTTGCATTCGCGGGCGGGGCGTGACAGGCCAGGGCGCGAGATGATTCTCCAGGGTACGGAAACGGGTTATCCGCGCCACGTCCACCGCATGGCGGCCGGCGCGTTGTTCTTCCTTCAAGGTGTGTGCTTCGCGAGCTGGGCCTCGCGCATCCCGAGCATCCAGCAGCGCCTGGGCCTCGGCGAGGCGGCGCTGGGGCTGGTGCTGCTGGCCTTGCCGGCGGGGTCCATGGCGGCGCTGCCGGCGGCGGGCTGGTGGGTGTCGCGCAAGGGCAGCGCGCTGGTGGCGCTCAGCGCGCTCGTCGTCTACGCGGCGGGGCTCGTGGGGCTGGGCTTCGTCGGCTCGCTGCCGGTGCTGCTCGGCGTGCTGTTCGTGTTTGGCTTCACCGGCAACGTGGTGAACATCTCGGTGAACACGCAGGCGGTGGGGGTGGAGGCGCTCTATGGGCGCTCGGTGATGGCGTCCTTCCACGGGCTGTGGAGCCTGGCGGGCTTCGTCGCCGCGGGCATTGGCGCGGGGATGATCGGCGCGGGGGTGGAGCCCCTGCCGCACTTCCTGGGCATGGGGCTGTTCATGCTGGCGGCGCTGGCCGCGTGCTCGCGCTTCCTGCTGGCGGACGCGCCGGACGAGGGCGTGGGGCAGCGGGTGTTCGTGATGCCGGACCGGGAGCTGATGGGCCTGGGCGTCATGGCCTTCTGCAGCATGATCTGCGAGGGCGCGATGTTCGACTGGAGCGGGGTGTACTTCGCGCGCGTGGTGGGGGCGGAGCCGGACTGGGTGGGCGCGGGCTACGCGGCGTTCATGGCGATGATGGCGTCTGGGCGCTTCCTGGCGGACGGGCTCACGCGGCGCTTCGGGCTCAGGCGGGTGTTCCAGACGAGCGGCCTGCTCATCACGGTGGGGCTCGCGCTGGCGGTGGGGCTGCCGCGGCTGCCCACGGCGCTGTTGGGCTTCATGCTGGTGGGGCTGGGGGTGTCGAGCGTGGTGCCGCTGGTGTACGGGGCGGCGGGCCGCTCGCGCACCATGTCCCCGGGGGCGGCGCTGGCGGCGGTGTCCTCCATCGGCTTCCTGGGCTTCCTGGTGGGCCCGCCGCTCATCGGGCTCGTGGCGGGCGTGGCCACCTTGCGCGGCTCGTTCACGCTCATCGCGATGCTGGGCCTGGGCGTGGCGGTGCTGGGCAGCCGCCGGCCGGCCTGAGCGAGGGTTTGCTCCACCGGCTCAAGGCAGGCTTGCAGGCTCGTTGGTGAAGAGTGCGTGGAACAGCGTCGTCTCTGGAGGCTGCTTCCACTGCACGAACAGGGGGACGGGTGTCTCGGCGACCTCGCGCGGGAGCGCGCTGAATCCGAACGCCGCCTCGATCCTCCTGGCGATGACCTCGGTGGGCGCGCGTATCTCGGGCCGGTGGGAATCGAACTCCACCTCCCGGAGCACCCGCGTCGTCTCGGCATATTCGAAGCGCACGCCATAGACGGTGTAGACGGGGGCGAGGATGCTGACGCAACCGACGACCACCCAGCGAAGGGCGGGCAGGGGAGCGCCCGCGGGATAGGCCACGCAACGGAAACACGCATCGGGGGTGGCCGTGGCATCGCCGATGGAGAACCCAGGCAATTCCTTTTCGAGGCCCTCGAGGAATGCCCACCACTGATGGAGCTTCTGAAGCTCCTGTTCCCATCTCGCATGGAGCCGCTCCGCCTCGGGGCTGATCTCCTGTCGCGAGTGTGGGTCTCCATTTGAAGACCAGTAGGTCTTCGCGATTGAAATCAACTGCTCACGGGAGAGGGACATGACTCACCTGGGGAGAGAGGTGCGAAGGGTGGGGAGGACGGGGCTGGTAGCCCGGAACCCGTTCTAGTAGGTCAGGTCACGCCATGTGGAATCTCCTACTTCGCCGGTCTACCCTCCTTCTCGCCCTCGTGGCCTCCGGGGCTGGGGCCAAGGAACGCGAACCCAATGAACGGAGCATCTTCCTTTCGGGCCATACGAGCCAGGAGGCTCCTGAGGTCTACGTCGTCGGCGGTATCGTGACCGTCCTCCGCTTGGAGCAACCTTGCGATCCCGCGGGGACCCGGATGCTGGCGTGGGAAGGCCGCTTCGAGCCCGTGGTGTGTGCCGGAAAGCAGGTGCTTCTGGAGCCCCTTCGTGATCTCGAGCCCGAAGACCGCCTCATGCTCCTGGTGACGCTCGTGGACGGAACGGAGCTGCCCTTCACCGTGACCTCGCGGCAGAAGACCCCGCGATCGGGCAGGCGATCAACAGGTCAACGTGTTCAGGGATCGCGAGGCCCCGAAAGCGGTGCTCGCGTCCCTGTACGACGCGCTGAAAAGGGAGGAAAAGCTCCGCGAGGAAGTCGAGCGTTATCGAAAAGAGGACTCCGTCAATCACTCGCTTGCTGGACTCCTGGCGAAGGGGGCCATCAAACAGACGCCGTTTCGCGAGCGGCACAAGGCGCTGTTCAGGAATCCCACGGGTGTTGAACTCCGGATATCGGTCTACGCCAGCAAGAACCGGGACAAGGCGGCGGTGCTATTCAAGGTGACGAACAACAGCCCGTCCGAGCCATGGAGCCTGATGGAGGCCCGTCTGGTCACGGAGGATGGACAAGCAGAAAGGCCGTTCGCACTTCGTGCCACCCAGGAGTCGTGGGGGCCGGGTGGAGAGAGTGGACAGATCGCCGTCGTCCTGGACGCGAGCGTCTTCAACGTGAAGAAGAGTCCTGACAGGCTCGTTCTCGAACTCTTCCGGCAAGGGGATGGTCTGCGGCAGGCCTGGGTTTTTCTGGATCACGAGTTGCTGCATGAGTAGATCCGTTCTCATGGCCCCGGTTCGCGCGTTACTCCCTGTCTCTGTCCTGGTCCTTTGCGTGTCCTCCGGTTGCACCACGACAGGGGGGTCTCTCTTCGTGCGGACGGAAGCCCCGGGCCGGAGTCGTGCCCGAAGAAGGCGCTCGACACCATGCGGAATCTTGGTCTGAGCGTCGGGGACTCTTCGGATGTCGAGCTGGACGTGAACCAGACCGACACCAGCCCCATCACGCTGTACGACGGTCCCGTCGAAAGCATGCTGAACAGCCCTCTCGGAACCCTTCCAGCGGTCACCCGTCTCTATGGGCGAGTCTGGACGGCGGGCCCACAGGTCACCGTTCGGTATTACGAGGCGCATGTCCCGGACGAAGAGCCGATTCCAATCTGCGCCGTGGCTCGGCTCGCACGCGGTCAGCTCAAGAAGAAACCCGAGTCCAAGCCCGGAACGGCCATCCTCGAGTTCTCAGAGGCGGGGCTCTACATCGTGAACTCTTTCCGTTGAACCCGCGTAGGGGCATGGGGGTCGCTCCCTACGTGACTGCCCATTGGGGCGTGCTGTTTCTAGCGCCTGTACGCAGACAGTGGTCCTGGTGACGACATGGCGGATATCCCAGACTTCGATTTCGAAGAGATGCTCGGCGTCCTGACTTCCGTTATCGAGAGCTATGCGGAGGGCTCGAAGGAGAGGGCGGCGACGGAGCTGGCGCAACTCGCGTTGCTCTTCGTTCAGCTACGCGACAAGGAAGTGGAGTTCGCCGGTTTCGCAAAAGCTGCGTGGACACCTCCTTCACGGTCGAAGTGGCTCATGAGTTCGCGACGCGAGAAGACGCGGACGCATGGCTCGCCACGGGAAAGGGCGAGCACAAGATGCGAGTGAAGATCGACGGCAAGGGCTTCATGGTCGTTCAATTGCCAGACAGACAGGTCTTCATGATCGCGCCACTTCCCGAAGAGTTGCGGACGGCGGAATGGATGGGGGAGGACGACTCCGAGTAGCCGTTTCAGCGGCGGGCCTCCACCGGCGTGTTGGGCCTTGGCGGAGGAGGTCGGTGGCCGATTCGCACCGTCGCGGTCCTCCCGGCGACGAGCTGGGTCCCCGGTGGATCGACTCTTGGGAATGGAGACGGGGCCGGGTGGCCGGTGGCCCATGGCATGCCGTGGGACTGGGAGGGCTCTCACTGCTCATCGTCCTGCTGGGGGATCCAAGGGGACGGGCTGAAAATCTCCAGCGGTACCAGAGCCGGAGGGGGGACATGGCCGCGCGCGAGGGCTCAACTTCAGGAGCGCGGAAGGGGGCAGGGCCGTAGATTGTGGCCCCAGAAAGGATTCCCCCATGACTACCCTCGAAGAGCTCTTTCCCTCCGAAGAACAGATTCCCGCCGGTGTGCGGCTGCCCGCGTACGTGGAGCAGCGCGAGTACCTCGTTGGAGGCGAGCTGCGCATGTGGGGGGAGATCTCAACCCGGTGCGCAGCCCGGTCTTCGTGAAGACGGCCAAGGGCGTGGAGCAGAAGGTGATTGGCGCCACGCCGCTGCTCACCTCCCAGGAGTCGCTCGAGGCGCTGCGGGCGGCGGTGAAGGCCTATGACCATGGCCGGGGCGTGTGGCCGAGCATGCGCGTGGCCGAGCGCATCGAGCACGTCGAGCGCTTCCTCGTGGCCATGCGCGCCCAGCGCACCGCGGTGGTGAACCTCCTGATGTGGGAGATCGGCAAGACGCAGGGCGACTCGGAGAAGGAGTTCGACCGGACGATTGATCTCATCGTCGAGACGATCCGCGCGCTCAAGGAGTTGGATCGCACCTCGTCGCGCTTCGTGCAGGAGCAGGGCATCATGGCGCAGATCCGCCGGGCGCCCATCGGCGTGGCGCTGTGCATGGGGCCGTACAACTACCCGTTGAACGAGACCTTCAGCACGCTGTTTCCGGCGCTGCTGATGGGCAACGCGGTCATCTTCAAGCCGGCGAAGTTCGGCGTGCTGCTGATTCGTCCGTTGCTCGAGGCGTTCCGCGACTGCTTCCCGCCGGGCGTCATCAACATCATCTACGGCCGGGGCCGCGAGACGGTGGGCGCGCTGATGGAGAGCGGCGAGGTGGACCTGTTCGCGTTCATCGGGACGAACAAGGGCGCGAGCGAGCTCAAGCGCATGCACCCGCGGCCGCACCGCCTCAAGTCGGTGCTGGGATTGGACGCGAAGAACCCGGCGATCATCCTGGACGATGCGGACCTGGACAACACGGTGAAGGAGTGCATCACGGGCACGCTGTCCTTCAACGGGCAGCGGTGCACGGCGCTCAAGGTGCTGCTGGTGCACCGCGAGGTGGTGAAGCCCTTCCTCGAGCGCTTCAGCGCGGCGGTGGACAAGCTCAAGCCGGGGATGCCGTGGACGCCAGGGGTGGCGCTCACGCCGCTGCCCGAGCCGGGGAAGACGGACTACCTGCGCGGTCTGGTGGACGACGCGGTGAGCAAGGGGGCGAAGGTGGTGAACGAGCTGGGGGGAAGGTGAACCAGAGCTTCTTCTTCCCGGCGGTGGTGTACCCGGTGACGCGGGACATGCGGCTGGCGACCGAGGAGCAGTTCGGCCCGGTGATTCCGGTGATGGTGTTCGACGAGGACGAGGAGGCGGTGCGCTACGTGGTCGAGTCGCAGTTCGGGCAGCAGTTGAGCCTGTTCGGGCAGGACTCGGCGCGCATCGGGCGGTTCATCGACGCGTTCGCCAACCAGGTGGGCCGCATCAACCTCAACTGCCAGTGCCAGCGCGGGCCGGACACGTTCCCCTTCAACGGGCGCAAGGACTCGGCGGAGGGCACGTTGTCGGTGGCGGACGCGCTGCGCGTGTTCTCCATCCGCACGCTCGTGGCGGCGAAGACGACGAAGGAGAACACCACGCTGGTGCAGTCCATCCTCACGCGCCGCGAGTCGGACTTCCTCACCACCGACTTCCTGTTCTAGGCGCTTTGGCCGCGAAGCGCCCGCCTCCCGTGCTCGACAAGACGGGAGGCGGGGGTGGACACGAAGGACCGTGGAAGCGGGCACGGGTCCTGGCGCTTGAAGCGCAGGTGACCTCCATGGTAGGGCCGAGGATATGACCACGGTCCAGTCCCCGGTGCTCGAGTTTCCCGTGATGCTCCATGGTTCTATCGGCACCGTTCGCCGCCAGGTGAGCGCCGAGGGCCGCAGGTGGACCCGGGAGTACCTCGAGACAGGTGGCTTCAGCCTGCCTCGGCGGATGCTCCAGGTTCCGCCCGGCGAGCTTCTGGAGATGCTCTCGGCGTCCGTGTTCGACGTCACCTCCCGCCCGCGCTGGCGGATTCACATGTTCGTCGACGTCTTCATGCACCTGAACGAGGGCGTGCCAGAAGCGGAGTACCCGCGCGCACGGGAGCCTTCGAGTCCTTCTGCCTGAGCACCCCATGGGGGGCGCTCTATCATGCCGTGTCTCCTCCCCCGTTGCGCAGCGCGCAGCGCATGGCCGAGCGGTTCGCGGCGCTGTTGCGCTTCTGGGACGTGCTCCAGGGCCCACGCTACGCATACAGGGTACCCGACACCCTCCACACGCTCGATGAACTCATCACGTACATCTACGGCGTGACGCTGGAGGCGTGGTGCCCCGGAGGCGCCGCCTCGGTGCGCGAGCACCTGGCGCTGACAGTGGAGCGCATGGCGCGCGCGACCCGGGAGGAGTGCACGCAGGCCGTGCTCCGGGTGATTCCCAGCGTGGTGCGGATGAACACCGATCTCCAACACCGCGAGGTGCTCAACGACCCGGACTTCCTGCGCGAGCGCCTCGACGCGCTCCGCGCGGACGATTGGGAGGACATCTCCAGCGCCTACCGCTTCGCGGTGAACGGGCCGCTGTGCGCTTGGGACAGGGCCCTGGGGCAGCATTGAGCGCTGCCGCGCCCGGCTTCAACCATCGACGGATGGTGTGAAGAAGAAGGTGCTGCCCGCGCCGAGCTATCGGCATGTCAGCCCTTTCTGTTTCCCTCCGAAGCCTGACACCGAGACGGGAGGCGCGGGGTGGACATGACGGAGTGTGGAAGCAGGCGGCGGTATGGCTGGAGGCTGGCGGGTTTTCTCCTGGTGCTCCTGGCGGCCCTCGGTGCCCAGGCGGAGCCTCCCTCCTACAAGCTCCCGGGCCGCAAGCCAGACTCCCGGGAGCCCTGGGACGCTTTTCTTGGCAAGGCCGCGCATCTCGCCATTGGCAAGCAGTACCTCGTGCAGTACCCCTCCAGAACCGTCTTCCTCGACCCCAACAATCTCTCCACCATCATGAAGAACGGGAAGTTGGGAGACCCCGAGCGTCTCTCGAAGTTCGTCAGACTCCTGCGCCCGGACATCACCGATACGAACGCCTTGGTGCTCTTCGAGATCAAGCCAGACAATGAGGAAGGGCGTGAGGAAGGCAGAGAACAGGCCAGGCGCTACCCGGCGGCTCTGAACGAGGCTGTCAATCCCGACAAGAAACTCAAGGGAGGCACTGGCTTCGAGGGCTCACTCTTCCTCGAATTCGAGAACGGAGGAGCACTCTGGCAGTTGTCCTGGCGCACGCCCGAGCCCGGAGTGACGCTGTACCGTTGGCGCTACCGGCGCGAGAAACCCCATGCTTCCTGGAAGGAGCGGGCGGCCCAGAAGGAAGAAGCGTTGCCCAGGGAAGAAGCAGAACAGCGCGGTGAGATGGCCGAGCAGGCGATCCGGGCTGCCTATGAAAAGGGCGAATGGCCCAGCGGCTTCCATGGCCAGGTCTACCTGCCCGTGGACTGCCACTGAGCGGGCGGGAGGCGTCTGGCATCTTGGGCGCGAGCGCGGGTCCTGGTGCTTGAGGTGCACCTGACCTCCATGGTAGGGCCGGGACCATGACCACGCCGCAGTCCCCGGTGCTCGAGTTCCCCGCGATGCTCCATGGTTCTATTGGCTCCATCCGCCGCGAGGTGAGGACCAAGAGCGAAGGATGGGCCCGGGAGTACCTCAAGACGGGTGGCTTCAGCCTGCCCCGGCGGATGCTCCAGGTGCCGCCCGGTGAGCCGCTGGTGATGCACGCGGGGGCCGAGTTTGGATTCATGGGCCGCTCGAGTTGGCGGATTCACATGTTCATCGACGTTTTCACCCACTTGGATGAGGGCGTCCCGAAAGAGGAGCGCCAGCGCATGGAGGCGGCCTTCGAGTCCTTCTGCCTGAGCACCCCGTGGGGCGTGCTCTACCGGCCGTATCTCCTCCCCCGTTGCGCAGCGCGCGGCGCATGGCCGAGCGGTTCGCGGCGCTGCTGCGCTTCTGGGACGTGCTCCAGGGCCCACGCTACGCGTACAGGGTGCCCGACACCCACCACACGCTCGATGAGCTCATCGCGTACATCTACCGCGAGACGCTGGAAGCGTGGTGCCCCGGAGGCCCTGCCTCGGTGCGCGAGCACCGGCGCTGGCGGTGGAGCGCATGGCGCGCGCCACCCGGGAGGAGTGCACGCAGGCCGTGCTCCGGGTGATTCCCAGCGTGGTGCGGATGGATATCGACCTCCAGCACCGCGAGGAGTTCAACGACCCGGACTTCCTGCGCGAGCGCCTCGACGCGCTCCGCCCAGAGGACTTCGAGGACATCTCCAGTGCCTACCGCTACTCGGTGAATGGACAGTTGTTCGCGTGGGACCGGGCCCTGGGGCGGCATTGAGCGCCGTGGCCCACGCCCTCAGTCGGCCACGGGCAGGGTGAAGAAGAAGGTGCTGCCCGCGCCGAGCTGTGATTCCACCCAGACGGTGCCGCCGTGCGCCTCCACCAGCGTCTTCACGATGTTCAGTCCCAGCCCCGTCCCCCGCTCGGACGCGCTGGCCGAGCGCCAGAAGCGCTCGAAGAGGTGCGGCAGGTCCGCGGCCGAGATGCCCGGCCCGTTGTCCTTCACCGAGAAGCGCATCATGCCGTCCACCGGCTTGGCCCTCAGGGTGATGGTGCCCCCCGGGGGCGTGAATTTGATGGCGTTGCCCACCAGGTTGCCGAGGATTTGCAGCACCCGCTCCCGGTCGGCCTTCACGGGTCTCGCCTCCGGGCTCACCGCCACCTTCAGCTTCAAGGTCCTGCTCTGGGCGAGCGGCTCGAGCACCTGCAGCGCCTGCTCGATGACGTCCTTCACCGTCAGCGGCTGGAGGGTGAGCGGCACGGGCGCGCCCTGCATGCGCGAGCGATCCAACAAGCCCCCGATGAGATCCCTCATGTGCTCGGACGAGTGGAGGATGGCCTCCATGAGGCGCTCCTGGCGCGGGTGGGGCGCGCCCTCGCGCGCGGCCTTGAGGAGGATCTCCGCGTTGAGCTTCACCACGAGCAGCGGCGTCTTGATGTCGTGGGAGACGACGGCGAGCAGCTCGTCGCGCCAGCGCACCGCCTCCTGGGCCTGCTCGTAGAGGTGCGCGGTGTCCACCGCCGCCGCGATGCGCTGGGCGAGCGACTCGAAGAGCGCGACGTCGGCCGCGTCATGGCGCCCGGGCCAGGCGGCGATGAGGCTCAACACCCCGAGCGTGCGGCCGCGCACCTGGATGCGCAGGCGCAGGTTGGAGGGAAACCCGGACCACTCGGTCCGCTCCACCGCCACGGGCTGCTCCGTCAGGTTCTCGGGGGTCGCCAGCAAGGCCACCCAGGGGTGATTCGTGAACGCCCGGGCGACGAAGCTCGTGCCCGCGGGTCCCGCTTCCGGGGGCTCGGTGACCACCAGGGCGACGCGCTCGGTGCCGCACGCGTCCTTGGCGTCACAGGCGAACAGATCGATGACGCAGCAGTCGGCCCACGTGGGCACCAGCAGGCGCGCCACCTCGGCGAGCGCTGCGCGATAGTCCAGCGAGCGCGCCAGCACCGCGCCCGCCTCCGCGAGGAAGACCCGGCGCTGGTGGGCCCTCTCCAGCTCCCGGCGTGCCTGCTGCTCGCGCTCGAGCAGCTCGCGCTGCATGCGCTCGCTCGCCTCCGCCCGCTCGCGCAGGCGCATCTCGCGCCGCAGCGCATAGGAGCGGTCCAGGGCCGTGGCGAGCTGGTTGGCCACCGCGTCGATGAACGCCAGCCCCTCCTCGGCCAGCACCCCGGCCACCTCCATCTGGATCGTACCGAAGGCGCGGGACTTGGCCACCAGCGGCAGGCTGACGAGCGTCGGCGTCATGCGCGGGACGAGCGCCCGGACCTCGCCCTCGAGCACGTGCGTCGCGCCTGGCTGGAGCCGCACCTCGTGCGCGCCCACCAGATAGCCATAGCTGGCGGTGGCCTGCTCCAGGGCCCGGGTCCACTGCGCGTCCGTCACGTCCGCCGCCCGCCAGGCGCTCGAGCGGGGGCAGTCCAGACACGCCTGGCCGTTGGCATCCACGCCCTCGATCAGGAGGGCGGTGTGCACGGGCAGCACCTGGGTGGCCAGCGCCATCAACCGGGGAAGCGTCTGCTCCACGTCCTCGGCGCCGCTGAGCAGCTTGCTGATTTCATACAGGTAGCCGAGGTGGCGCCGGGCGTGCTCCAGCTCGCGGAAGACCGCGGGCCCGCTGGGCCTGGGGGCTCCCCAGGGCGATTCGGAGGACTCGTCCGGTGAAACCTGGGGGGATGGGCTCGCTTCCACCATGGGGTGACCTCCTGCCAGGGGGCCCGGCGCGTGGACCCTACTTGTGGCGTCGCCACTTGATACCCAGATGCCGCTTCCTCTTCTTCTGCCCTGAAAATGGCACCGGTGTCTCGATCTGGCCACCCAGGGTGAAGCCGCCCTGCTCGATGAGGATGCGGTGGCTGGAGCGGACATGGGTACTGCTGCGGGTCTTCACCACCGTGAGCACCGGCATGAGCCCTCCCTCATCCTGGAGGTAGCGCAGCATGAAGATGTTGTCGGCCAGCGGCGACAGGCCGCGCTCGCTGATGGTGTCGGCGATGAAGAGCGAGCGGGCCTCCACGGTGAAGAGGCACGTCACCCCGAGCGTGCGCAGGCGCAGCACCAGCCCGTAGAGCAGCCGCCGCAGCTCCTCGGAGATGAACCCGAGCACCTCGATGTCGCTCGCGCTGTCGAGCACCAGCCGGGTGGGCTGGAGCTCATGGATCTTCTGCTCCACCATGCTCAGGAAGCGCGAGGCGTGCAGGTGCTCGCGCGGCAGGTAGAGGATCTCCACCCGTCCGTCCTGGACGGCTTCGCGCAGCGGCAGCCCCAGGGAAGCGGCGCCCAGGATGAGCTGATGGGGGCCCTCCTCGAGGGTGATGTAGAGCGCGCGCTCCTGGCGGCGGGCCGCCTCGAGCACGAACTGGATGCCGAGGGTGCTCTTGCCGGTGCCGGGGCTGCCGGACAGGAGGGTGACGCTGCCCTCCAGCAACCCTCCGCCGAGCAGCTCGTCGAGCCGCGGCGCCCCCGTGGACACCCGATCGCGCCGTGGCGAGAAGGGGACGGGGGGCTCCATGCGGGGCACTTCGTCCAGGCGCGGGAAGACCTGCATGCCCCCGGGGCCGATGAGGATGGAGTGCCGGCCGGAGGCGTGCGCGGTGTTGCGCAGCTTGTTCACCTCGAGATAGCGGTTGCGCTCGAGTCCCTGGGCCTCGGACCACAGGAGGATGAGTCCGTCCACCACGGTCTCCTCCACCCCGAAGCGGCTGTGCTGCTGCGTGCCCGCGGGGACGTCGTTGGTGAAGAAGCCCACCGCGTTCTGGTTCTGGATGATGTTGGCCAGCCAGAACACCTTGTCCCGGGTGATGCGCTTGTCCTCGATCTTGTGGAGGAAGACGGACATCGAGTCGAGCACCACGCGCTGGGCCCCGAACGTCTCCACACGCCGCTGCAGCTCGAGGATCTCCCGGTCCACGAGGATGTCGGGCTGGGGGATGAAGACAATCTGCACCATGCCCCGCTCGAGTTCCCGGTCCAGCTCCCAGCCCAGCCCCCGGGCGGTGTCGCGCAGGCGCTCCGGGGTCTCCTCGAAGGAGAAGAACAGGCCCTTCTGGTTGTGCTCCCGGGCGCCCCGGTAGACGAACTCCAGCCCCAGCACCGTCTTGCCGGTGCCCGCCACGCCCGACACGATGATGCTCGAGCCCAGCGGGATGCCCTCGCCCAGGAGCGAATCGAGCTTGGAGATGCCGGTCTTCATCCGGCGCACGCCCCCCGGGCTCGCCGCGGAGCGTTGCGCGCGCCGCAGGGTGATGCTCGGGGCGTACACCTCGACGCCGGCCGTGGTGATGACGAACGGGTGCTCGTCGTGGCTGTGCGAGGTGCCGCGCATCTTGACGACTTGCAGCAGCCGCTGCTGCTCGCCGGAGAGCTGGTGCTGCTTGACGGTGATGATGCCGTCGATGGCGGAGTAGGCCGGGTGCTCGAACTTCTCGGAGTTGTACTCCCCGAGCAGGAAGGTGGTGCACTCCCAGGCCATCAGCCGCACGGTGAGCTCGTAGGTGAACTTGCGCAGCTCCTCGGCCGACCGGCGAGGTCATCGAAGACCTTGAAGCTGTCGATGACCACCATGGTGGGCTTGAACAGCTTGAGCTGCTCGATGAGCAGGTTGACCGTCGGCTCGAGCCCCTTGGTGCGCAGGCTCTGGCCGAGGTCGATGAAGCGGATGTGCTCCTCGAGCAGCGCCTGATCGAAGAAGGCGAAGGGCCGCAGGTAGAGCAGCGTCTTGGCGGTGGGCTCGGAGAGGGTGTTGAAGTAGAGCACGCGGCCGCCCTGAGCGGCGTGGTGGAAGCAGATCTGATGGGTGAGGGTGGTCTTCCCCGAGCCCGGGGGCCGGCGATGACGGAGATGACGCCCTTGGGCAGGCCGCCGTGGAAGATGGCGTCCAGGTTGGGAATGCCCGTCTCCAGCCGTGCGATCGAAAAGGGTTCAGCTGGCCCGCTCATGGCTTTCCTTCCGGCGAAGCCGCCGACGGCCCTCGTACCTTTTGTAACTCCGCATGAAGACCCGGGGTGAGGATCTCCCCGGTGAGCGTGCCGAACACCCTCAGCAACTCGTACACCAGGAATACGAGCGACTCCTCGAGCAGCTCCCGGTCGAGCATCTGAGCGGAATGGCGCAGCTCCGCGAAGTGCACCCCGCTCGTCTTGACCTCGAGCCGCGCGAGGGGCGGGAACTTCTCGCTGCCCTGGTGGATGACCCGATCCACGATGGCCATCAGGGTCATCTCACCCAGGCTCATGTGCGCGCGGCGCCAGAGCGCATCCAGGGCGCGCTCGAAGAGGTCCAGCAACGCGGGTGGATCGACGATACCCGTCCAGCCGCGCGCCATGCCGAGACGGCTTCTTCGTGGATGTTCCGCTCGGGCATGGGGGTCAAGACAGGGGGATGACGCGACCGCCCTTCTGGCTTACCCGCGGGGCAGGGCGATGTCCACCTCCGGGAAGACATGGTGTCACATTCCCTGACGGGTCGGCAGGAGGGGGCGCCGGGGTCCCGGAGGCGGGCGGAGGCCGGGCCATGATAGACCTCCGGCTCATGCTCATCTCTTCCTGGCGAGGCCTGACACACGCGGGTGTGTCGATGGCCCTGTCCATCCTGTGCTGCGCGGCCGCTCCCTCCGAACCTTCCTCCGAGACCCCGGCCCGGCGGGTGAGTCCCTCGGGAGGACGCTTCAGCGTCGAGTTCCCCTCCGAGCCCACGTGCGACACGAACGCCGAGCAGCCCGACTGCCGCTACGAGGACCCCACGGACGAGTGGATCCTGCGCGTGTCGTACGGGAAGGCGCACGTCGAGGGCACGCCCTCCGCGTACCTGCAAGGCTATCTGGCACGGAACGCGGAGGAGGGAGGCTTCGAGATCAAGCGCCAGGAGCCGCTGCTCGTGGGATCCTTCCCCGCGCTCGACTACCGGTTCGAGTCCATCGACGGCTCGACCTATCAATCGGCGGGGCGGCTGGTGCTCGTCGGCGCGCAGCTCGTGGAGATCGATGCGGGCGGCGAGAAGCTTCCCCCGAGGTGGTGATCCAGCGCTTCGTGAACTCCTTGCGCGTGGAGGAGCCATCCGCGCCGCCCGTGGCGGTCGTGACGCCCCCGCCCGCCGTGGCCGCCACCCCCGCCGCCGCGAGCCCCACCCAGTCCGTGCCCTCGCTCGCCACGCTGCTCCAGGCGTCGCTGCTCAAGCAGGGCTCGCTCCAGTACCAGAGTGTCCAGCAGACGCTGTCCGGAGGAGCGGGGCCCTGGAGCTTCACGGTGGGCACCACCCAGCGCAAGACCCTGCGCAGGCGCGACAAGAAGCGCGATGCGTTCGTCATCACCGACACGGGCCGCACCCCGGCGGGCAAGGTCGAGAACAGCTACTGGGTGGACGCGAAGACGCTGCTGCCCTACCGGTGGATGGGCCGCGCTCCCGGTGGGGCGTCGATGAGTCTGGAGCTCGTGGACGGAGCGCTGCGCGGCGAGCGCAAGGGCCTCTCCCCGTTGAAGTTCGATCAGCTCGTGGGCGACAAGCCGCTGCTGTTTCCGGGTGCTCCGCTGGAGCTCGCCCTGTCCACGCTGCCCCTGGGGCAGGGGTTCACCGGAAGCCTCGAGGTGCTCGAGCCGGAGGGACTGGCCTCGGGCAGGCCGTTCTCCACCGGCAGCTCTCGGTCCCCTTCGCGGGCCCGGTCACGGGGCTGGGCAACCTGAAGAAGGAGGTCTCCTGCTTCAAGGTCGAGCTGACCGAGCGCACCGAGGGCAAGGCGCCGCGGAAGATCAACCTGTGGATCGAGAACGCCAAGGTGCGCCGCGTGCTGCAGATGGAAGTGCAGGCCGCCGTGGAGCAGGGCGAGGCCAGGACGGTTCAAATGATCCAGGCCCGGCGTTGAGCCACGGGGCCGCGTGACTCGGGCCCGTGGGGGCGGGCTCGAGTGTCAGACACGCTCTGTATGTTTCGTCTTGCCGCCGCTGACCTCTCCTTCATCAGGGACGCGAGATGAACCCCCGAATGATCCGCCGCCTGTCGTGGTGTGCCGCTGGTGTGTCCTGCCTGGGAGTCCTCGGAATGGGACTCTCCGGAGCGAGGGACCTGCTCCAGGCGGTGTCCCCTCCAGGCGCCGAGCACTCCGCCGCCGAGGTGAGCATCGCCTGGCCGGAGGACGGAGCGGTGCTCGGGGGGGACGTGCATGTGTTCGTCCCCGCGCGCGACGAGCGCCGCATCGCCCGGGTGGACGTGCTGCTGGATGACACGCGGCTCATCGGCTCGTTGCCCGGGGGCGTCTACTCGCTCACCTGGAACACCCGGGGCATCGCCCTGGGCGAGCACACGCTGACGGCCCGGGCGTATGACACCTCGGGACGCACGAGCACCTCGGCGCCGGTGAAGGTGACCGTGGGCGAGCCGCTCGCGGTGAGCGTGTCCTCGTCCGGGGGGAGCTCCCCGTTGTCGGGGACGCTGTCGCTCCTGGCCACCGTCGAGCACGCGCGGAGAGGCGCCTGGGTGCAGTTCCTCACCGAGGAGCGCTACCTGTGCGACGCGCACGAGCCCCCCTACACCTGCGACGTGTCCACGGCGTCGCTCCCGGACGGGCCCCTCGAGGTGCGCGCCGAGGTCTATGACGACGTGGGCAACCACGCCCTCTCCGAGTGGGTGCGCATTCCCCCGCGCATTCCCCTGGATGATGCGCGCGCCGCGTCCACCGTGAGCCTCACCCTGCCCGCCGGGCGCGTCCCGGTGCGCTGACGCGCTTGGGGCCCTGGCCGCCGCTGCCCTTTCGAGCAGTGGTGTACTTTTGCCCTCCGCGCGGACGGGTGGCGCGCCGTGTCTCGCGCTATGTTGAGCTCCATGTATCCTGGCTCGCGCGTCTGGCGGCTCGTGCTTCCCCTGTCCCTGTCCCTCGTCGGGTGCCGCAGCCCGGTGGAGCGGGAGATCGACAATGGGGACGAGGCGAGGCTCGCCCAGGCGCTCGCGTCCCCGGAGGTGCAGGAGAAGCTGGCCACGCGGGGGGACCAGTGGTTGTTGCGCGCCGTGCAGGCGGGGCAGGCCGAGTCGGTGGAGGCCCTGCTGAGCGCTGGAGTCGCGCGCGGCGAGGCGAACCTGGAAGGGCGCGCGCTGCTGTCCCAGGCGATGACCATCGAGGATCCCCGGGCCGCCGCCGCGGTCCTCCGCGTGCTGGTGCGGTATGGCGCGCGGCCCTCGAGCCGGGATGCCCAGGGCCGCACCGCCCTGCACGAGGCCCTGGAGCTGCGCCGCCCGCGCCTGGTGGCCGAGCTGCTGGAGCTGGCGCCCGACCTCGAGGACTTCGACGCGCGGCCGGAGCGGCTGCTCGTGCGGGCCGCGCAGCTGGGAGATGCCGAGAGCGTCCAGGTGCTCGTGCGCGCGGGGGTGCCGCTGGAGGAGCCGTCCCTGCTGTCCTCCGCGCTGCCCCCGGAGATCCTCCGGGCGTTGCGCGCGGCCCACCTGCACTTCCTCCTGGAGCGCGCCGCCGAGAAGGGGGAGCGGGCGGTGCTCGAGGAGCTGATCTCCAGCACCGCTCCCGAGGTGTGGGACTCGCTGCGCATCAGCCCCGCGCACCGGCGGTGCTCACCAATGATCGCAAGCGGCTCGCGGCGGTGCTCAGGGAGGAGCCGGGGCTGCGCGACGCCGTGGATGATCGGGGCCTGGGGCTCCTGCACTACGCCGCGCTCGTCGCCGAGCCCCGGATGGCCACCGCGCTCGTCAAGGCGGGAGTGGATCTGGAGGCCCGCACGCCGATGAGCCGCACCGCGCTCATGCTGGCCGCCCAGAAGGGCCGCGTGGAGATGGTGCGGGAGTTGATCAGCCAGGGCGCGGAGGTGAACACCGAGGGCGCGGCGGGCCACTGCGCGCTGTCGCTCGCGGCGCGCGGAGGGCATGTGGCCACGGTCGACGCGCTGGTGGCCTCGGGCGCGCTGCTCGTGCGCGAGCGCTTCATCGCGCGCGCCTCCGAGCCCGTGAAGGAGGCCCTGACGCGGGCGCACGCGCGCTTCCTCTTGCGGTGGGCCGCGGAGACGGGGCAGCGCGCGGAGGAGGTCCGCCTGCGGCGCGAAGGGGTGTCCTTCTCCCAGTGGGAGGGGGCGTTCGACCATACCCCCTACGTGCGTGCCCTCCTGATGGAGGAGCTCCCCGAGCTCGAGGCGCTGGCGGCGCGCAACCCGTCGGACTTCAAGTCCCTGCTCGGCCAGCGCGAGGCCCGTACGCTGCTGCACTGGGCGGCGCTCGGGGGCGCGGAGAAGAGCGCGGCGTGGCTGCTGGATCGCGGGGCGGTGCTGGAGGCGGAGGAACCGGCGCGCGGGCCGTCCCGGGGCGGCACCCCGCTGCGGATGGCGCTCGAGGAGGGCCACCTCGGCGTGGCCGCGTTGTTGATCGAGCGCGGCGCGGTGTGGGGACAGGGTGAGCCGGGGGAGTGGCCTCGCCGGAGCGGGAGGGGCTCATCGCCCGGGCCCGGAAGAATGGCGAGCTGCGCGCCGCGCTGAGGGAGGGACGGCTCGAGGCGCTGCCCGCGTTGCTGGAGGCGGGCGCGAGCGTGGACGCCGCGGCGGAGCTGCTCGCTCCCACGGCGCTCGCGTGGCGCGTCCTGAGGGGCGAGGGGCTCGAGGCCCTCACCCGGCGGGAGCTGAACGCGCGGCCGGCCGACGCGGCGGGCCGCTCGGCGCTGCATTACGCCGCGGCGGCGGGCAACGTCGCGGCGGTGGAGAAGTTGTTGACGCTCGGGCTCGCGGCGAGCGCGAAGGACCGCGCGGGCATCACGCCCCTGGGCTACGCGGCGCGGCGCGGAGACGTGCCCACGCTGCGCCGGCTCCTGGAGGCGAGGGCCTCCGCGCTGGAGCCCGCGCGGCCGGGAATGTCCGCGCTCGACTTCGTCCTGTGCGAGCCCCACCCGGCGGCGGCCCTGGTGCTGTTGGAGCGGGCGGGGGCGTCCCAGGCGAGCGCCGCGTGCTGGCCGAAGGCGCTGCGGCACGTGCTCGCCCGGGGCGAGGAGCGGGAGGCGCTCGCGCTGCTGGGCCACTGGAAGCCCACCGGGGAGGACTTCTCCTCGGAGCTGGCCCTGGCGGCGGCCGCGGGAGGCCACACCGAGGTGGTGCGCTGGTTGTTCGACAACCTGGAGCCGCTTGCCCAGGGCTGGCGGCAGGCCCTGCTGTGGAAGGCGGCCGAGGCGGGGGCTCGGGACACGGTGGCGCTGTTGATCGACCGGAGCCCGCCGGGCGAGGTCCGGGCGCTGCTCCAGGAGAGCGCGCGCATCGCCCTCGTGGCGGGGCGGCCCGCGGTGGCGATGCTCGCGGTGGACCGGGGCGCGGAGCCGTTGGCGCTGTCGGCGGAGAAGGATCCCCGGAGGCTCGTGGGCGCGACGCCGGAGCATCCCCGGGCGGTGTCGCTGGCGGGCCCGGCGCTGGCGCTGGGCGAGCGGACGTTCCTCGAGCACCTGGAGCGACAGCGGCCCGAGGTGTGGAAGCAGCTCCGGGAGGAGCTGGACCACTTCCCGCTGGCGGTACGGGGAGGGCAGCTCGCGCTGGTGCGGCGCTATGTGGAGACGGGGGCGAACCTGTTGGGCGAGGACGTCACGGGCGCGCCGCTCTTGGGGACGGCGGGCAGCGAGGAGGTGGCGGCCTGGCTGTTCGAGCACGGCGCCATCCTGGAGCCGCCTCCGCCGCTCGGGGAGTCCGCCGAGCCGAGGGTGGAGCCGGATCCGCCCTTCACCGTGGCCGTCTCGCGGGGGAACTTCGACGTGGCCCGGTTCTTCCTGTCGCGCGGTGCCACGGCGCGGGTGGCCCCGGTGCTCGCGTTCCTCGAGGGACGCCCGCGGGCCGGCGAGTCCCTGGAGGAGCTGGGCGCCCACACGCTGCATGCCCTGGGGGAGCTGCTGCGGCAGCCGGCGTGGACGGTGGCGCAGCGGGTGGAGGTGGTGGAGCAGCTCGCCCGGCGCTTCTGTGGCACGCCCGCGCTGCTGGAGTCGGCCCTGTCCGGCCTGTCCCCCGAGGAGGTGGCGGAGCGGATGGGGCCGGTGCTCGTGCAGCTCACGCGGTGCGCGGATCCCCGGACGCTCGAGGTGCTGGTGCGGCGGGGCGCCAACCCGCATGCGGTGGATGGCGCGGGGCTGGACGTGCTCGCGCATGCGATTCGAGCGGGCAACGCCCCGGCGGCGCGGGTGTTGTTGTCGCTCGGGGTGAAGCCCCTGGCCTCGGTGGGAGAGCCGTTCGCCCCGGTGCGGCTGGCCGTGGACATGAAGCTGGACGGGCTGGCGCGGGAGCTGCTCGAGCAGGGCTCGAGGGAGCGCGAGCTGGAGGGGCCCGTGCTCGACGCGGCCCTGGTGCTGGCGCTGCGGACGCATGCCTGGACGCTGGCGGCGCGGCTGTTGTCCCAGGGGGCGAGTGTCCGCGAGGCGAGCGGGGAGGGTCCCACGGCGCTCACCCTGGCGTTGAGCGAGGGCGGGCCCTGGATGGTGGAGCTGTTCCTGGCGATGGGGGCGACGGATCCCTCGGGCGAGGCGCTCGCGGTGTTGCTGGGCCGGGGACAGGGGGAGGCGGCCCGGCGGCTGCTGCATGAGGGGCGGGTGCCACCGGACATCGCGTTCGAGCGGCTGTCGACGGCGCTCGCCGCGGGGACGGGGACGGGGACCTCCGGCGTGTTGCACGACTGGGCGATGCGCAAGTGGAGCACGCTCTCGCGGGAGAACCTCGAGTGGCTGCTGCGGCTGGCGGTGAGCCAGGATGACGAGGAGTTGGCCACGCTCTTGTTGGAGCAGGGGCGGTTGGACGTGCGGCTCGCGGACGGCGAGGGGAGGACGCTGCTGCATCGCGCGGCGGCGGGGGCGGGAGCGCGGCTGGTGGAGTACCTCGTGGGGCATGGCGCGCCGCTGGACGCGGAGACTCGGGAGTGCGTGCGTCCGTTGGACGTGGCGCGGGGACGCGAGGACCGTGAGGGGCGCAAGGTGGCGAGACTGTTGGAGGAGCGGGGCGCGACGCCCGGCGGTTGCCAGGGCCCGGGTTAGATGGTTCAGCGACCGCGCGAGATGCACGCGGCGGTGCGCACGCCGCCGAGCGCCGTGGCCAGCGTGCTCTGCCCCGGGAACACCGAGTCCCCCACGAGCCACAGCCCGTCCATCACCGGCTTGGGGCCGAGCGTGCGGTAGTGGTGCAGGCCGGCGCGGCGCGGCACTCCGCCCACGGCACCGCCCTCGCGTTGGGTGAAGCGCTCGAAGGTGCGCGGCGAGGCCGGCAGCTCGTGCCGCACGTGCTCCAGCCACTCGGGCGCCAGCTCCTCGAGCCCCCGCCGCATCCGCTCCTGGATGGAGGCCACGAGGCGGGCCTGTTCCCCGGCGGGCTTGTCCGCCAGCGAGCGCAGCGCGACGTGCGTGGACACCGTGAGGGTGTGGTGGCCCTCGGGCGCGCGGCCCGTGTCGGCCTCGCCACTGAGCGAGGCGAAGAGGTGGTTGCCCTCGATGAACGGGGCCTGTTCGTCCCGCACCAGCTCCAGGTGGTGGGGGCCCGGAGGGGCCGTCTCGGGGGCTCGCACCACGAGGTACAACATCACCGCGCCCCAGCCCCCGGCCACGCGCCCGGCGAGCTCCCGCAGCCGCGAGGGGAGCTGCTCGGGAGGCCGTCCGAGCAGGCGCATCAGCCCCTGGGGCAGCACGTTGGCCACCACGTGGCGCGCGAGCAGCTCGCCCCGGCGCGTCGACACCCGCCAGCCTCCCGGTACGGGCTCGAGCGCCTTCACCCGGTTGGCGTACAGCACCTCACCCCCGCCGGAGGAGACGGCCCCCGCGAGCGCTCGGGCGAGCTGGCCGATGCCGCCGCGCACGTGTCCGGTGCCGCGCCAGTAGTAGTCCATGGCCGCGAGCGCGAAGGGCGCCTCGGCCTCGGTGGCGGGGCACTGCACGGTGATCTGACAGAGCGCGTCCACGTAGGTGCGCAGGGGCGTGAAGCGCAGCAGGCCGTGGTGCTCCAGCACGGCGCCGAGCGGCCGTCCCATCCAGCGCAACAGGGGCGTGTAGCGCAGGGCCCGCGAGGCATGGCGCAGCAGGGCGCGCACGTCGAGCGGGGGCAGCAGGGTGGGATCATCGAAGAGGGGCCACAGGGCATCGGCCACGTGCCGTTGCAGGGTGAAGAAGTCGCGCAGCGCGCGGGCGGGGGCGTCCGGGAAGGCGCCGAACTGCTCGAGCAGGCGCTCGCGATCGCGCGACACGTCCAGGCGCATGCCCGGGGTGCGCAGCTCCACCAGGGGATCCATCCAGTCCACCGTCACGTCCAGCCCGAGCTGGCGCACCCAGCGGCCGAAGAGCTGCTGCTCGCCGAGTCCGGAGAAGAGGGTGGCGCCGGCCTCGAAGGCATAGCCGTCCCGGTGGAAGGTGCTGGCGCAGCCGCCCGGGTAGTTGAGGGTCTCGCAGAGCGCGACGCGGGCGCCCCGCCGGGTGAGCTCGAGCGCCGTGGCCAGCCCGCCGAAGCCCGCGCCCACCACCACCGCGTCGTACCAGTTCATGAGGGCTGCTTTAACATCGGGTGAGTCTCGTTGAATAAACGGCGGCCAGGCGAGTCAGGGGGCACAGGCCGTTCGCCGCCCCGAGGAAACCATGATTCGCCGCCTCCCGTTCGTGTCCGCCGCCGTGCTCACCGGAATGCTGCTCGCCGCTCCCCAGGCAGAGCCCGCTTCGGCAAGAGCTCGTCGACGACGGAGTCCCGGGACGACTCGCGCGAGACGCGGGACTCGGGCGAGTCGGACTCGAGGACGCATGACGCCTCTCCGGTGAACGCTCCCGCTCCGTCTCCTTCGCCTTCGCATGGCTCCGATTCCGGGCGCGACGACCGTCCGCGCGGGCGGCCCCGCTACCAGCCCCGGCCGCGCTATTACACGCCTCCGCCGCCCGTCGTGTATGTCGAGCCGGCTCCCTCCTATTACGTCGAGCCGCCGGCCTATCACTACGTGGAGCCCACCCCCTCCGTCGTCTCCGCGGCGGACGAGTACCTGTCGCACCGCTACAAGAACTTCCTGTTCGGGCTCGACTTCCAGATCCTCCGGGAGGGCGCTGGGGCGGCGCTCCATCTGGGCTTCGAGGGGGAGCGGCTCGGCTTGATGCTGCGCGCGGGCGCCCTGAGCCTGCGGGCGGATGATGGCAGTGGCGGCACGGACTCCCTCGGCCTGCTGTCGGGGCACCTGTCGTGGGCGGCGCTCAAGGGCGACAATGGCCGGTTGCGGCTGGAGGGTGGTTTGTCCATGGCCCAGGCGCCCGACGTCACCTTCGTGGGCCCCAGCGTGGGCGTCTCGGCCGAGTACTACCTGTCGGACTTCTTCGCCCTGGAGGGGCGGGTGCACCTGACCCCCGTGCCCTACCGTCAGCTCGACGCGGCGGGCGGGGTGGTCGTGTACTTCGGCTACAAGCTGTTCGCCCTCCGGGCCGGCATGCGGATGCTGGTGCTCAACGATGCCGGTCTGGTGGATGGCGTCGTGCACCAGGACGTGCTCCCTGGCCCGTACCTCTCCATCGGCCTGACCATCTGATGCCGGGCGCGCGTGGGCGCCTGGGGTAGCGTGAGCGCCCTGGAGACGAGGGGCACCATGCGAGCTTCGTGGCAGTCGTGTCGCGGATGGATGTGGTTGGGGGTGCTGTGCGCCTCGTTCGAGGCGCTGGCGTTGTCGCCCTGGCTGATCCCGGCCTCGTTCCCCCAGCCCGGGGATATCTACCTCAACGGGGGGTTCCTCTTCAGCGGGACGGGGCGCCCCGGGGTTCGGCGCTGGGGCTCGGCGCGGAGCTCAGCCTGCATGCCTTCTTCAAGGCGGAGCCCATCGCGGGGGTGGGGATCTTCGGCCAATGGCAGTCCATCAACGGCGAGCATCACCGCCTGTGCGCCGGTGTGCAGGCCACCACCCTCTTCCTGGGCGCCGAGGTGGGCGTGGCCCATGATCGCGCCGGCTCCCTGGGCGCGGCGACGACGAGCCTGCATCTGCAACCCTTCCTCAGTCTGGGCCTGCTGTCGGTCGGCTTGCGCATCGGGATTCCGGTGGCGACCGCGCCCGGTGACAAACCCGGCTACGGAAGCGACATCGGACTCGTCCTGGCGCTCAAGCTGCCGGTGCCGTTGAGGAAGAATTTCGACGACGAGGGCTGAGGGGCTCAGCGGCCCCCGTGGATGCGCTGGGCGCAGTCGACGAAGCGCAGGAGGGCCCGGGAGGTGAAGCCCTCGCGCCGGCGGATGAAGACGGTGGTGACGCGCGAGCGCGAGGCGGGCAGGGCATGCACGGCGACCGAGCCCGCGCGAGAGGCCGCCTCCACCACGGCGCGCGGCAGCAGCGTGAGGCCCATGCCCGCGCTCACGCAGCCGAGGATGCCATCCAGCGTGCCGAGCTCGAGCGTGCGCAGCGCCTTGAGCCCGCGCGAGGCCAGGAAGTGCTCGAGGTGCTGGCGGTAGGCGCAGCCGGTGCGGAAGACGAGCACCTTGGGGCCTCCGCTCAGGGCCGGGAGCTCCTCGAGGCGCATGCCGGGCGCTGTCACGAGCACCAGCTCCTCGGTGACCACGGGCTCCTCGATGAGCTCGCGGTGGCGCACCGGCCCCGCCACGAAGGCGCCCTCCAGCCGGTGCTCCAGCACGTCCGAGACGAGCCCCTGGGTGGTGCCGGTGCGCAGCGAGACATCCACCTGGGGGCACTCCCGGGTGTACGCGACGAGGATGGGCGTGAGGCGCAGCGCGGCGGTCGTCTCCAGCGAGCCCAGGCTCAACGTGCCGTGCGGCTCGGGGCCGTCCGCCACGGCCTGGCGAGCCTCGCTCATGAGCCGCTCGGCCTGGGTGGCGTAGGGCAGCAGACGCTCCCCCGCGCTGGTGAGCTTCACGCCGCGGCTGTGCCGGTCGAACAGCGGCACGCCCAGCTCCTCCTCCAGCCGGCGGATGCGCGCGGTGACGTTGGACTGCACCGTGTGCAGCTCCTGCGCCGCCCGGCCGATTCCCCCCGTGCGGGCCACGGCCTCGAAGACCTTGAGTTCGGCTGCGTCCATGTCGGCACCTCGCGGGGGGAGCGCGGCGCGGAGGGCTCGGGGGGAGCCATCGCTGGGAGCGATGACTCGCATCTGAACGATTCGCTACCGCGGATGGGCTTCCCGACACATTGTAGAGTCGGAGTTCCCCAGGAGGAAGCATGACCCGGTCCACCCCTTGGAGTCGGCTCGCCGCGTTGCTGGGCGTCGAGCACCCCATCATCCAGGCCCCCATGTCGGGGGGCGCCACCACCCCGGAGCTGGTCGCCGCCGCGTCGAACGCGGGCGGGCTGGGCTCGTCGGCGGTCGCCTACCTCAAGCCCGAGGACATCGTGAAGCACTCGCGGAGGGTGCGCGAGCTCACCGACCGCCCCTTCGCCATCAACCTCTTCGCGCCCCTGCCGCCGCCCGCCGAGGCCGCTCCGGACCGGATGCTGGCGGTGCTCGCGGGCTACCATGCCCAACTCGGGCTCGCCCCGCCCCAGCCGCCTGCCTACCCCTTGCCCCCTTCGAGGAGCAGGTGGATGCCGTCGCGGAGAGCGGCGCGCGCGTCTTCAGCTTCACCTTCGGGGTGCCGCCCGCGGGAGTGCTCGCGCGGCTGAAGGCGAGGGGCATGGTGCTCGCCGGGACGGCCACCACCGTGCGGGAGGCGAAGCTGCTGGAGGCCGCGGGCGTGGACGCCATCATCGCTCAGGGCAGCGAGGCCGGGGGACACCGGGGCACGTTCGCGGGGCCCGTGGAGAAGGCCCTCGTGGGCACGATGGCGCTGGTGCCGCAGATGGTCGACGCCGTGGGGCTGCCGGTGATCGCGAGCGGAGGACTCATGGATGGGCGGGGCATCCGCGCCGCGCGGGTGCTCGGGGCGGCGGGCGTGCAACTGGGCACGGCGTTCCTCACCTGCCCGGAGTCGGGCATCGCTCCCGCCTACAAGGCCGCGCTCCGGGAGGCGAAGGACGACGCGACCGTGGTGACGCGCGCCTTCACCGGCCGTCCGGCCCGGGGGCTCGCCAATGACTTCATCGAGGCCCTGGGCGATTCGCCGGACATCCTGCCCTTCCCCCTCCAGCACGCGGCCACGGTGCCGCTGCGTGCGGCCTCGGCGGCGCGAGGAGACTCCCGCTTCATCGCGCTGTGGGCGGGACAGGCCGCCGCGCTGTCGCGGGGCCTGCCCGCGGCGGAGTTGATGCGCGCGCTCATCGAGGAGTCCGAGCGCGGGGTGTGAGCGCGGGCCGTTGCCGGGCCGGACGCTCTCCGAGCGCCCTGCCGGACCACCGCGGGCCCTCCGGCCGAGGCGGAATAGGACCTCGATGAGCGTCCTTCTCTACCGGGCTCATTCGGGCCTCCCGGCATTCGGGGAGATGGGGGGCGAGGAGGCAGCGGATTCGTGACACGGCAGGTCGGCAAGTATCAGCTCATCCGCAAGCTCGCCGTGGGGGACACCGCCGAGGTGTTCCTCGCCAGCGCCGCCGGGCCCTGGGGCTTCGAGAAGACGGTGGTGGTGAAGTGCATCCTGCCGCACCTGGCCCGGGAGCCCTCCTTCGTGGAGCTGTTCCTCTCCGAGGCCCGCCTGGCCGCCCGGCTCACCCACCCGAACATCGTGCAGCTCTTCGACTTCGGCGAGGCCGATGGCTCCTCCTTCCTGGCCATGGAGTACGTCGATGGGCCGAGTCTGCGCACGCTCGTGCGGCGCGCCTCGGCCCGGCGCCTGTCCCTGCCCGCCGTGGTCTGTGCCCGGCTCGTCTCCCAGGCCTGTGAGGCGTTGGCCTTCGCCCATGACTTCGTGGATCCGGACACGGGCGAGCCCCTGGGCCTCATCCACCGGGACGTGAGCCCGGATCACCTCCTGCTGTCGCTGCAGGGCACGGTGAAGGTGGTGGACTTCGGCATCGCCCGGGCCTCCGGCCGGAGCCATCGGACCCGCGGCGGCATCGGCCCGGGCAGGCGCGCGTACATGGCGCCCGAGCAACTGCGCGCCCGGCACCTGGACCGGCGCGTGGATGTGTATGCGCTCGGGGCGGTGCTCCAGGAGCTGCTCACGTTCCACGAGCCCCCGTTGGCGAACTCCCGCCCGCGCGAGGAGCCCGTGCCCGCGGTGCACTCCCGGCCCGAGGTGCCCGAGGCGCTCCAACGCATCCTCGACCGGGCGCTCGCCCGGGAGCGCCACCAGCGCTACCCGGATTGTCATGCGCTCCAGGCGGAGCTGGAGGACTTCATCCTCGCGGAGGGCAGGCCCGTGACGACGCAGCAGGTGGCCCAGCTCATCCACCGGGCCACCTCGGGCACGGGTCTGCCCGCGCAGCGGCTCTCGCGGGCCGTCGCGCCCCGCCCCCCACGGCCCATCGCCCCACCCCGAGAGGTCGCGGCTGCGCGCGCCGTGGACCCGACTCCCGAGTGGCGCCCCCTCCCCGTGTCCCCGCCCCCGCCCGCCCTGGCGGAGACGCTCGCGCGCCCCCGCCCGCTGCCCGAGGCCTGGTCGTGGACGCGGCAGGTGCTCGTCGGCGGTTTGCTGCTCGTGGCGGGTGGGGGCCTGCTGCCGTGGAAGCGGAGCACGGCCCGGGAGCGCGTGGAGTCCTCACTGGTGGAGTTCCCGTGGGCTCTCTCCGCGACTCTTCCCACCGAGCCCTTCTTCCCGCGAGCCCTGGAACAGGTGCCACGGGAGCTGGCCCTGGGGGTGGAGGAGGCGCCCGCCCCCCGCGAGCGCATCGCGCGCTCGGTCAAATCCAGACGTCCCCTCCCCGCGGCCCTGGGCAGCCTGGATGTGCGCGCGCATCCCCAGGCCGTCTATGCCATCGTCTCCGTGGATGGGCGGCCGAGCGGCACGACGCCCCTGGACAAGGCGCTGGAGCTGCCCGTGGGCACCTATACCGTGACGCTCACCAGTCCCACCCTGGCCAGGACGGTGACCCGGCGGGTGGAGGTGAAGCCCGGCATGACGACGCCCCTCACCGTCTCCTTCCTCCAGGAGGAGTGAGGGCCCGGCCACCGGGGGCCGACGCGAAGGCGGCCTCGGTGGCGTCGAGCAGGGTGCGCAGCCGGGGCTGGTGCTGGAAGTCCCGGTGATAGCCCACCCAGATGTCCCGGCCGGGAGGCTGCTCGCCGAGGTCCACCCGCGCGAGGCCCGGCAAGCCATCCCCGAGCTGATGGGGCAGCACCGCGATGCCTCCTCCCGCGGCGCACATCCTCGCCTGCACGTCGCGGCTGTTGCTGCGCCCCGAGATGCGCGCCTGGGGCAGCCGCCCCGTGAGCCAGCCCACGTCCGCCGGGTGGTTGAACGCCATGTCCATGGTGATGAGCCCATGGCCCGCGCCCCCCGTGGACGGGTCGGGGCGCCCCCGCCGCTCCAGGTAGTCGCGCGAGGCGTAGGCCTCATAGGCGATGTGCGTGAGCCGCTTCTGCACGATGTGCGCCTCCTCGAAGCGGCGGAAGCGGAAGACGAGATCGGCCTCGCGCCGGTCGAGGTTCAACAGCCGTGTCTCCGTGATGAGCTCCACCTGCAACCGGGGATGCTCGAGCTGGAGCCGGGCGAAGATGGGGGCCAGGACGTGGCTGGCGAACCACTCCGAGCTGGAGACGCGCATCGTCCCCTCCAGCTCGCTGTCCCGCCCCGCGAGGCGCCGCGCGAAGGCCATGGCCTCCTCCTCCATGCGCTCGGCATGGGCGAGCACCGCCTTGCCCTCGTCGGTCGGGACGAAGCCGTCGGCGGTGCGCCGCAGCAGCTTGCAGCCCACGGCCTTCTCCAGCGCCTGGAGCCGGCGTCCCATCGTGGGCTGCGTCTGGCCGATGGCCCGCGCCGCGCCCACCAGCGAGCCCGCCCTCGCGATGGCGAGAAACACCTTGAGGTCGTCCCACTGAAGAGCGCCCACGTCCTTCACCTGGTTCGATGGCATGCGCGAACGCATACCGCGAATTCAGAACTGTCGATTTCGGAACGGGGGCGCTTCGAACACTTTCTCGCCCGTGACGGTGCCTGTGCCGTCCCCATCGAGGAGCATTCCCATGAGAACCTTTCCGCTCGTCACGAGCCTGTTGTTGAGTGCCTGCGCCCTGCCCGCCGTTTCCTCCGCGACGACCCCGTCGCTCGTCGTCGCCGCCGAGAGCGACGGGATGATCTGGAACGGCGTGGCCCTGTCCGACGAGGGCCGGTGTTCGTCGCGGGTCCGCGGTGGACCGGGTCCACGGGGCCGGCGCTCGGGGTGCTGGATGCGCGGGGCCAGCCCCACGCCTACCCCGATGAGCGCTGGAACGCGTGGCAGCCCGGGCAGGACGCGAGCGCGGCCTTCGTGAACATCAACGCCATCCACAAGGGACCGCGGGACTCGCTGTGGGTCATCGACACCGGCTCGCCCGACTTCGGCGGGGCGCCGCTGCCGGGTGGGGCGAAGGTGGTGCGCATCAACCTGAAGAACGGCCAGGTGGTGCGGGTGTACCCGCTGGGCTCGGACATCGCGACGCCCACGAGCTATGTCGATGACATCCGCCTCAAGGGCAACCGGGGCTACCTGACGGACGCGGGCCGTCCGGGGCTCATCGTGCTCGACCTGGACACGGGCGCGGCGCGGCGGGTGCTGGACAACACCGCGCCCGTCACGGCGCCCGCGGACAGGCCCATCGTGCTGGAGGGCAAGGTGCTCAACGGGCCGGATGGCGCGCCGCTCCGGGTGCACGCGGATCCGCTGGAGCTGAGCGCGGATGGACGGTGGCTGTACTTCGCCTCCCTGCATGGGCCGTGGTCGCGCATCGAGACGCGCTGGCTGGACGACGCGAGCCTCTCGCCCGAGGCCGTGCTGTCCCACGTGGAGCCGTGGACGGATCTGCCGCCCACGGGAGGCACGACGCTGGACGCGCATGGGAACCTGTACTTCAGCGACCTGGCCGAGGATGCCATCAAGAAGCGCACGGCGGATGGACGCATCGTGACGCTGGTCGCGGATCCCCGGCTGCACTGGGTGGACGCGCCCTTCCTGGCAGCGGACGGGTGGCTGTGGCTGCCGGTGCCGCAGATGGATCGGGTGGCGCTGTTCAACGGGGGCGTGTCGCGGACCGTGCGGCCCGTCCAGTTGCTGCGCCTGCGGGTGTGGTGAGCCCTCCACGGGGAGGAGAACGCCACCCCACCTGGGCTCCACGAGGGGAGGCGTGCCATCATGACCCGGCGGGGAATCACCCCCTCGGGTCATCGAGATGAAAACAGTACTGCTCGCGCTATTGCTCTCGGCGGCTGGGGAAGACGCCGGCGTACTGCAAAAGGTCTACGTCCAGGGCTCGTCCGTCAATCTGCGCAAGGAGCCGGCCACGGACGCGGAGGTGCTGGTCAAGGCGCCCATCGGGACGGAGTGCGCGGTGACGGACACTGCCTCGGCCGAGTGGATGAAGGTGCGCTGCGGGGACTACGAGGGGTATGTCGCCGCGTCGCTGGTGGGCGCGGAAAAGCCCTCGGTGGAGACGCTGAGGGCCGAGGCGAAGAACCCCATGCTCAAGCCCGAGCGCCGCGAGGAGAGTGCCCTGCGCGCCGCGTTGCTGGCTCCGGAGGATGTGGAGTTGTCGAAGCTGCTCGGCGAGCTCTTCTTCGAGCGCAACTTCCGGCTGCTGGCGGGCTTCAAGGGCTCGGGGGCCACGAAGCGGACCTTCTCCAATACGTGCGGCCGGGGCAGAGTAGACAATTGCCTCCGAGACGCGACGCTGGCATTCCTCCGGGACGCCAGGATTCGAGTCGAGACAAGAAAAGACCTGTTCGTCGTCGCGGTGAAGGATCCGGAGAATGTCACGGTTTATCGTGGCAATTATAAACTCGATCCCGAGACGACGATGGTCACGGCGGAGGTCCTCGAGCGAAGCTCCTTTCCATCGACTCCGGTGATGGACAAGGCGCTCTTCTCGGGGATAGAGGAGGTTCCGGGCAGGAAGTCGGACCTCCCTCCGGGCCGATTCGTACTCGATGATGCTTCCCATACGCTCCTGAGTGGGATTCCTTCCGCATGGTCCCTGCTCAAGCAAGACAGTGAAGGCCGTCTTTGGACGCCGATCAACGATTGCCTCAAGAAGCCCTATCTGCTCGAGTTCGTTCCGGACATCCACGGTCGTTGGATGATGTTGCGTGAAAAGGAGCAGAAGGAAGAGAGACGTTCTGGGTTACCTCCGTGTCGAAGCGGGAGAATGAACTCGAGCTGTCGCTTGCGAAGACCTACGGAAACGCCGTGGCCCACATGGTGTTCAAGCTGCCTGAGGGGCGTAAAGATATCGGCTACCTGAACGATAGGGCCTACACGTTCAAGTTGCGCAGGTACCCGGCGCAGCACGACAATTGTAGGGAGGGCGGGCCTTGATTCATCGGTCGGTGTGACCCACGACAGCGGGGCCGTCTCGGGGGCGGGAGCGAGCAGCCTCCCCCCACGAGGACAACTCCACCCCGCCTGTTCTCCGCACGAGGGACGTGCCATCATGACCCGGCGGGGAATCACCCCCTCGGGTCATCGAGATGAAAACAGTACTGCTCACGCTACTGCTCGCCGCGGCTGGGGAAGACGCTGGCGTACTTCAGAAGGTCTACGTCCAGGGCTCGTCCGTCAACCTGCGCAAGGAGCCGGCCAAGGACGCGGAGGTGCTGGTCAAGGCGCCCATCGGGACGGAGTGCACGGTGACGGGCACGGCCGCGGCGGAGTGGATGAAGGTGCGCTGCGGGGACTACGAGGGGTACGCCGCCGTGGCGCTGGTGGGCCCGGAGAAGCCCTCGGTGGATGCGCTGAGGGCCGAGGCGAAGAACCCCATGCTCACGCCCGAGCGCCGCGAGGAGAGCGCTGCGCGCCGCGCTGCTGGCTCCGGAGGACGCGGAGTTGCCAAAGCTGCTCGGCGAGCTCTTCTTCGAGCGCAACTTCCGGCTGCTGGAGGGCTTCAAGGGCACGGGGGCCACGACGCGGACCTTCTCGCTCTACTGCGGTTTGCGCGGGGCGAATGTCTGCATCTGGGAAGTGGCGGGAGGATTCCTCCGGGATGTCAAGATTCGAGTCGAGACAAGAAAAGACCTGTTCATCATCACGGTGAAGGACGCGGAGAATGTCACGGTCTACCGTGGCAAACACCAACTCGATCCGGTGACGGCGAAGTTGACGATGGATGTCCTCGAGCGAAGTTCCTTTCCCACGACTCCGGTGATGGACAAGGCGATCTTCGCGGGGGTGGAGGAGGTAGATGCTAGAAAAGAGGACATCCCTTTCGGTCGATTCGTACTTGATGATGCTTCCCATGCGATCTTGAGCGGTATCCCCTCTGCATGGGCCCTGCTCAGACCGGGTCGTCAGGGTCTGCTCTCGATGCCGTTCAACGATTGTCTCAAGACGCCCTACCTGCTCGAGTTCGTTCCGGACATCCACGGTCGTTGGATGATGCTGCGTGAAAAGGGGGCAGAAGGAAGAGAGACGTTCTGGGTCACCTCCGTGTCGAGGCGAGATAACGAACTCGAGCTGTCTCTTGAGCACGCCTATGGGAAAGGACCGACCCGTATGGTCTTCAAGCTGCCTGAAGGCCGCAAGGATATTGGGTACCTGAACGATATGGCCTATACGTTCAAGTTGCACAGATATGCGGAGCAGCACGACAATTGTAAAGAGGGCGGGCCTTGAGTTGTTGGCCGGTGTGACGCGCCACCCCGAGCGCAATCTCTTGAGCGGTCCGTGCAAGCGATGCGTCTGTCGGGATTCCGTTGTTTGACGAGCAGGGGGGAGCATGAGGGGTTCTCCTCATGGGTACGAGACATGAAGAAAAGTAGGTATCTGCCGGATTGGAAGTATGAGCTTCCGGAAAAGTTGCTCGCCAGGCTGGAGGAATACCACATCCTCAAGGTTCCCCTTCTTGGGCAGCATTACCCGGGTGGACCCCCGGACTGGTGCGGTCGGACTTCCTGCTCCATGGCGTACAATTATTATCAGGTTTTGCAGGGAGGCGATGATTTCGAATCCAGGCTCATCACCCACTGGGATGGTGGCATGCAGGGCTGGTTCGTCGATCTTCGTTATCCGAACGGAGATCGAGCGTTTCACACGAAACCAAGGGAGCCTCCGGTTCACTGCAATCTCAGCGGCTATTCGGTTTCGAACCCTGATTACACTCAAGGTGATGTCGCTGTCATCAAGCCACCCGAAATCGGGGTGAGTAGACCTGATTACAGTGCCTCAAAGGTTCTTGGATTCTCGCGGGGCGTCGTGTTGCCCTATGGTGAGTCCGGCCGGAAGGCCCAGGCCATCCAGATCGCGAACGATCCGGATCAGCTCGCGGCCGGTTGGACACCCTCCTCCAGGCGCTCACCTCGAACAACCCGGTCATCTTCTACTCGGGTTTCTCCACCGAGAAGAGCGCGCCCATCCACCTCATCCTGATCATCGGCTACGCCTACATCACCGATGACAGCGGCCGGCATCTCTGGCTCGCGGTGGCGGATCCCGCGACCCATGGAAACAAGATCTCCGCTCGCAAGGGGGCGGCCATCTTCTATCCGCCCACCGCCGACGCGCCGGACGACGTGGATGCGGTCGCCGAGCGCAAGCTGACGCACGAGCACGACCTCATCCGAGTCATTCCAGGGGCCTGGGAAGAAGCCCAGGGGGCGTTGATCCTGATCCGCGCCCGGAAGTTGTTCGAGGAGAATCCCTTCAGCCGGGTCGACGACCTGTTCATGGACTACTGGGGGGATGGCGCGAAGGGGGGCACCTTCATCTATTCGCACAAGTCGACACGTGTGCCTCCCGACTTCGTCTACACGAACGTGATACGCTCCGTCTCGTTGCCGCTCGATGGCCAGCAGGTGCGCTTGCGTCCCGTCAACGGCTACGTGACGGCTGAGCAGTCCGAGATGGGGCTCTTCCCCTTCGGGGGCCATCGGACGCTCCACTCGGGGGTGCACCTGGAGCGCTCCCGGTTTCCGGCGCGGCCACCCCCGCCGCCTCCCAAGAAGCCGGAGGAGACGAAGGTGCAGGGCTCCGGCAAGGGCGCGAAGAACACCGCTCAGCCGACTCCCCCCGCCGCGCCAACCGGCCAGCGCGAGGTCCGTTGTCTGGCGCCTGGCCACATCGTGGCGCTCCGGCTGACGAATGCCCTTCCGGCCGCGGAATCCAGCGAGGCGGCCAAGGCGGGCCACGAGAAGAACAAGCTCGCCCAGGAGCTCGTGGGAAACCACAACTCCTTCGTTCTGGTCCGGCATGACGTCGAGGTGATTCCACCCAAGGGCGAGGGCTCCCAGCCGGGCGCTCCGGAGCGCTTCACCTTCTACAGCCTCTACATGCACCTGATGCCCCCGGACTGGAAGGACGCCAACACGTACCGGGACGTCGCCTGGCTCAAGACACTCGCGCGCCGCGAGGGCTCCCTGGTGGTGATCGATCCCAAGCATCCGGCCTTCGGTCAGGTGCGCTGGCTTCAGCCTCCGTCCGAGGCGAGCAGCCCGGCGCAAGAGGACATTGTCCTGAAGCCAGGAGGCCAGTTCTCCGTCATCGGCGCGGGGCTCGGGATGCCAGAGCCGCTCGACCTCGGCGAGGGCACGCAGGGCGTGTCCGCCGTCTGGAGGAAGCCGGATCGCGACGTGACCGAGCTCCACGAGGCGCTCATCGCGGGCAAGGTCATCACCCTCGCCCATCCCTTCCTCATGGTCCGGGCCGGCGAGGTGCTCGGGTACCTGGATGACAAGAGCCGGGCGACGGGCGACGGCTTCCTCCACTGGGAGATCCTCGCGCCCAGCGAGAACAGCTCCATCGAGAAGCTGCTGAAGTTCGCCGAGCAGAAGCTCGGGCTGTCGGCGGAGGGCGCGCCGTTCTTCAAGTTCTTCGAGGAGAAGGATCGAAACAACTTCTTCGAGCCTCCCCAGGACGAGTCCGGCGAGGGCAACGAGGTCATCGATCAGGTCCTGGCGCTCGCGCCCGAATCCAAGCACGCCAACGGGCCGGACTACGCGCGCTTGAAGCACTTCCGGAACACCTACAGCCCGGAGACGCTCCAGGAGATCCTCGCGACCTATACGACGCTCCCATTCTCCTCCGAGGAGCCCGAGTCCTCGGGGAAGGGGGTTCCGGACGAGCCCAGCTACCCCGTTGATCTCCTCATCACCAACTACAAGGACGCCCTGCCCCCGGGGGCCTACCAGCTCAAGCTCACGTTCGAGCCGCCCTCCCGGGAGCTGCTGATCGACTACGACGGCAAGCAGACCCACCTGCGGATCCGCCTGCCCGCGAACGCGCGCAAGGTCTTCGTGGAGCCGGCGGATCCGAGTCGCCTCCTGCTCCAGACCGGAAGTGGTGGTGGACAGGACGCCTTGAAGCGCGACGCCGCGCACTTCAAGAACGTGGCCTCCGTCCGCTGGCGCAACGTGGTCCTGCGGCACCTCAACGCGTGGCTCCCCGAGGGCATCGCGAAGCAGGTGGAGGCGCAGCTGCGCTTCTACGAGGAACTCCAGATCGGCAAGACCCTCGTGAACTCCGAGAACGAGGAAGCGGCGAAGAGCGCCATCAAGGAACTCTCGGAGGTGGTGGGCTGGTGGGCGCACCAGGAGACGGTGGTGCTGGGCGTACCGGGCCAGGAGACGTCCCTGTTCGCCGAGCAGCCCGACGGCGAGCAGTTGCCGAAGGACACGCTCCTGGACAACCCGCATCCGGTCACCTTCGCCTGGCTGTTGATGCTGCTGACGAACCACGGCCTTGTCCGGTTCGCGGACACCCAGCCCTGGTTGTCCGAGGAGGCGAAGGCGCTCGCCGCGATCGGGTGGGTCCCGGCCCGGCCGGAATACCCGCCGATGCGGGTCGGGGATCACATCTACCTCGCGGCGATCCAGCGGGGCGGCGCCACCGAGTCGGTGACGGCACGTGTGACCCATGGGAAGCGGACCTACGAGCTGCCGCTGGGAAAGGCCCGGGAGGGCACGGTCCTGTATCCCCTCGAGTTCCCGGGGTGGGGCGCCTGGAAGCTCGATGCCATGGGGGCCAAGGCGCTGGGGGGACTGGAGCTGACGGGACTCGAGCCGGTGCTGCTGTCCGCACGGGAGTCGGCGGGCCTGACTTCCCTCGAGGATGGTTCCTTCTCGTGGCGGATTCCATTCCGCGACCATTGTCCGAGGAGTATCCGGGGCTGGGTGCTCCTGCGCGTGGCGAGCGCGGAGGAGCCCAAGCAGGTTCCCCCGAAGAAGCCGGGCAAGCAGAAGCCGGTGCCGAGCCACCGACGCCCGCGCCACCGCTCGAGTTCCAGGTGGCCTCGGTGGCCATCCCGGTCGAGGGGCGCGAGAGCTCGGCGCTCAGCGAGGCCAGGGGCTTCCAGGTCATCGATGGCTACGTCAAGCGAGGCGCGGTCAAGGATGCCAACACCTATGTCTCGCAACACTTCACCTACAAGGCCTTCCTCGAAGCGGCGGCCAAGGACGCCAAGGGCGCGGCCAGCACCGAGCCCCTGCTCGCGTGGGAGCTGGTCGACGCGGTCGAGCGCATCCAGTGCATGTATGGTCCACGCCAGGCACTGGCGTTGACCGCGCTCTCCGCGGAAGGGCTGTCCGTCGTGCTCAGGTCTCTGAACCCGGACGTGCTGCGCCGGTGGTGGCCCAGGCGAAGGACGAGGGGTGGATCGCGGATGCGGAGGAGGCGGGCAAGGGCGCCGTCCTCATCCGGGTGAAGGAGCCACGGGCGAGCCAGCACCCTGGAGAAATCGTCATCGAGTTCGATGCCCACGAGGCCTTCTCCGCGCTCCGCAAGAGTCTCCCACCCGAGAAGAAGCTGGTCGTGCAGTTCGGCTGTCTGTTCCCCAATGGTGGCTACCTGCATGACCCACGCTTGTCCCGGACGGAGACACTGGGAAAGCGCGCCGAGAAGGTGGACGTGGAGGCGCTGAGGAGCCAGGCGAGTGCCGGCCATCTGGAGCTGTGGTCGACCGTCGAGGCGGAGGAACTGCATCAGCAGCCTTCGTTCGGGATTCCGGAGGTTCAGCTCACCTCGACGGGCATCCAGATCACTGTCCCCCTGTTGGGGGCCGATGAGCGTTTCTGGAAGGCGACCGGGTCGCGCATCTCGCTCGGTCAGCAGAAGCTCGATGAGAACGCGAAGTCGAGCGTTCAGTCCTCCCCCCAGGGGCTTTACCTCGTGAGGCAGGTGAAGTTCGGCGGCGAGGGATTGAATGATGTCGAATTGCAGATCTCCGCCGAGGCCAAGAACAAGCGCGTGCCGTTGCAGACGGAGCGGATCGACGTCGAGCCGTCGGAGATCGTGGTCTACGACACGCAGCGCGGCGCCGAGCTCGAACTCAAGCCGAGGCCGGATGATCCGTTCATGCTGGGAGTCTCCCTGAAGACGTTCGCCGTTCCCTCGGGCCGGGGCTTCAGGTTCGAGCTCGTCGCGCCCGCGGACGGAGGGGGCGGAACGCCACGGCCCTTGAAGCTCGCGAAGAACACCCTCGTCTACAAGTCCAGGGTGAAGGAGTACGGCGTGACGCGCCCGGATGGCATCCTCCAGGCGGAGGTCAACCTGAGGGACGTCTCGGTCGCGCTCAAGGGGGGACAGCGCTTCACGGTCCGCGCCGTTCCCGTCGCCAAGGGCGATGCGGACCTGCGCACCGAGGCCGAGGGCTCGCTGCCCGAGCCGCTCCAGCAACCAGCCATGCAGGACGTCCACGGAGCCTTCCACGGCATGTGGCCGGAGGACGGCATCAACATGCCCATGAAGAGCGAGGGGATGTGGCCCCCATGACGACGAGACTCGAGCTGCGCATCACCCCGGGCTCGGAGAGCGTGCTCCGGCTCATCACCGTTCCCCCCACGGAGCTGAATCTCAAACTGGTGGGCTCCCGGCGCAACGGGCGGACCTGCACGCTGACGCTGCGAGGCACGCAGAAGAACCTGCCCTCGGACACGGTGTGCAACGTCCTGTTCAAGACCACCAGCCTCCACGCGGATCCGCGGGATCACTCGGTCGTCGGCGTGCCCATGCGCATCGAGGGCACCTCCTGCACCGTCGAGGTGAACGTCGATGTCTTCGAGGCGGGTCTCTTCGGCGAGGGCCGATCCGAGCTCACCGTCGTCCCGGACTTCCCGCTCGCCAAGGGGTGCATCGTCTCCAACCTGTTCAAGTTCGACCACCCGCTGAGGATCGAGGGGCTGGAGCTGGGTCCGGCGCTGCTCTTCGGCCGGCGCCTCGATCTCAAGCCGAAGCGTGACCCGGTCTTCCGCAACGCGAAGCTCGTGTTCTCCGTCCTCCACTCGCAGGAGCTCAAGAAGGACGAGAAGCCGAAGATGGCGCCGGAGACCCAGCGCTTCGCCACCTTCGATTGGGCCGCTCGGGACGACGTGATGCACTGGCGCATCGGCTGCGCGGAGAGCGAGGGCGCCCTGCTGCTGCTCGACCTGGGGGCACGCCAGGATGGCACCTCCTACGACTTGCGGCTGGAGCTCCTCCAGGAGACGGAAGGAGAGGAGAAGTGCTACCCGGTCTGGGAGAAGCCGCGCGCCCTCGGGTTCAAGCGGCCCGTGCTCTCGGGGTTCGAGCTGGGCTCCTCCTCCGTTCGCATCCAGGTGGACGGCATCGAGCCGGGCTTCGAGCTGCCCATGGAGCTGTCACTCTGGCGGTGGGCCGTTCACGTCATGGACGATCGCTATGAGATTCCCGTGATGTACCGCCTCGGGCCGCCGTCACAGGTGGACGCGCCCTCGTCCACGTTCTTCTGGTCGCTCTTGTTCCCCGGGGACAAGGTGGAGCGCGAGAACCTCTTCGCCCTGCTGCGAGTCCCCAAGACGTTGTCGGGCACCGACGAGTACGTGCCCCTGAGCGCGGTGTTCGACTACGACGAGTCCCGCTTCCTCCAGTTCGATGACGAGCAGCTCTGGCTGGAGCCGCCGAGGAATCCCCGGGCGCCTCGTCCCAAGCAGCAGAAGACTCCCAAGGAGCTGGCCACCGCGCTCGCCTCCAAGGAGCTGACGTTCCGGCCCACCCGGACGCCGGACTTCGGCGACGTCCGGGTGGGCGTGCGCGAGGACAAGCTGCTGGTCTCCATCAAGCTCATTGGAGACCCCTCCTACTGGTGCGCGGCGGCACCCGTCTTCGCCGTCCATGGGCAGGTGGCCCCGCCGCCGAGGGACTCGGTGAGTGACGAGCGAGGCTCCGCGAGCTACCCGCCGCCCGCGCGGCCTCCCGAGGAGATCATGAAGCTCACCGCCGCGCCCTCCCAGGACAACCCGCGGTTGTACGAGGCGCTGGTGCCACTCTCGGACAAGCGCCTGCTGGGGCAGAAGGTGAGCATCCAGGGCAAGGTGTCCCATCCGGGCGCGATGCTCTGGGATGAACTGGTGGCCGCTCCGCCCGTCTTCTCCCTCGACTACGAGGCGGTGCCCCGGTTCAGCGGCCTGGAGATGAGCTTCATCGAGCTCACCGACGACACCTCGCATGTGCAGTTCCGGTGTCATGCCCACCACATGCCGAACGGGGGCAAGGACGGAGCCGTCCTCGAGTTCCGCGTGTACGAGAAGTTCTCCAACCTTCAGGAGCCGATCGCGTTGACGATCCTCCGGCTGCGCTACGACATCGCCAAGGGCAAGGGCGGGTACTGCGATGCACAGGGCGTGCTGCGGGCCCGGCTCGTGGACGAGGAGGACGTGGAGCGGGTGAGGGGCGCGGGCAGGTTCCGGCTGGAGGCCGTCGTCGCCAGCAATGGTGGCAAGGTGCTGTCCCACGCCGTCCCCGTCCTCGCCACCGAGTTCGGTGGGGTGCCGCGCTCCACCGAGGGGAAGCTGTTCTACGGGAACCACCCGCTCGTGAAGCCCGAGTTCAAGAACAAGGTGCGGGCCATCTGCTCGGTGCTGGGGATCGACCCGAGTCATCTGATGGTCTGTATGGCCTTCGAGACGGGTGAGAAGTTCTCGGCCAAGGTGCAGAACACCGACGGAGTCCAGGCGTATGGGCTCATCCAGTTCACCAAGGATGGGGCCTCGGGGCTGGGGAAGACGCTGGATGAACTCCGGGCGATGACCGAACTGGAGCAGCTCGATTACGTCCAGCTCTACATGAGCCGTTGTATCAAGGCCCGCGGACCGCTGCGGACGTTGAGCGACGTCTATATGGCCATCCTCTGTCCCGCCGCCGTGGGCAAGCCGGAAGACTACGTCTGTTACAATGCGGGGACGAAGGCCTATGCGCAGAACATCAACCTGGATCCCTTGGTGTCCAAGAAGCGCAAGGGCTACATCACCAAGGAGGACGCGACCCGACGGGTGATGGAGTGCGAAAAGAGAGGCAAAGAATACCTGTCCGAGGACTGATGGGACGGCGTCACTCGCTGGCGGGCGCGGGTTGTGGAAGCTGGAGGAGGTCCGCCCGGTCGAGTAACTCACTCGCTACTTGGCGTGGTCCGTAGAAGAGTGAGTCGATGAGCTACCCGCGAGTCCGAATCCCTGGAGCCATCCTGTACACTTCGTCGACACCAGAGTCAGGTGTTGTCGAGCACTCATGGGATCGACTCGTCGTGCGGGATCTCGTGCGCATCGTCTTCTTCGTGCCCTACGACCACTTCGACATCGCGGCGGGCATGTCTCATGCCCTCGACAGCTATGCGCGCGCCGTGAAGGACTGTCCGCGCGCGTTGTCTGAATACACCTGCGGCTACTGGGAGCCGTCCAGGCTCGGAGACAGGGGATGGGAACTCATCCGGGACACCCTGAACCCGAAGGAACGCAGGTACTTCGACGACTACGATGAGGACGAGGCCTTCCACCCAGAGAAGGCGGGCGCCGAGCCCTCCTTCGGCATCCACGGTGAGCAGGACAGCGGCTTCTCCTTCACCTACCACGCTCGCCTTCCGTGGCGTGAGACACCGCCTGGCTCCGTCAGTGTCCTCCGCGCGACCCTTCCAACGGAGTTCCTCGAGGAGCGAGGGGCGGACTTCGTGCGCGAACTCGCCGTCGACATGGCCTCGCGGCTTCCCTTCGCCTCCGGGCACGTGGGGCTCGCGCTGGACGTCGCGTTCTCCTGTCTGGAGCGGCTCGACACCCTGCGCCCGCTGATCTTCCGTCACCCCGGCTTCGATATTCGAGATGCCAGTGTTCGCGACAACCTGGGCACTCGGGTGGACGGTGTGCACTGGATGAACTTCGTCGGCCCGTCCGTGCTTGGCGAACTGGGAGGCGCCGCCGGCCTTCGCGCGAAGCTCCAGTCACCCACCACCGTGAGGGAATTGGACGGTGAGCGTGTTCTGGTGAGCCTGGGGCCAATGCCCGAAGCGGGAGACCTGGACCATGGCCAGCCTCTTCCCGCGTACCGTGAGTTCGCGCGGGTGATGGAGCCCCGGTTGGAGCCCTTTGCCTGGGGCTTTCTCCGTCGCCAGGGCCGTGAGCGCGATGAGGAGGAGTTGCGCCGCTGGTGGAGACGCTTCCTCGACTGACGTCACGGCTCGTGGCTCCGGTGGCCGCGGGTGCGGTGAGCCTTTCCCATGGCTCGGGGTGAGCCTCCCGCTCGTGTCACTCGCTGGCGGGCTCGGGCTCCGGAAGCTCGATGAGGCCCGCCCGATCGAGCAGCTCGCGCACGCGGGAGGTGAAGGCCACGTGCTCCGGGTTGCTCGAGGTCATGGGCTCGGGGGAGAGGTGGAGGAGCCAGCCGATGGCCCCCACCGGCTCGATGCGCACGGGGGCGGGAAGGGGTGGCAGCCTGCCCAACCGGCGAGACAGGTACGTCAACCAGCCCACGCGCACCTCCGATTTTCCCTTCTCGACGAGGCGGACCATCTCGGTCGAGCTGACCATGGCGAAGTCCGGGTCCCACGCGGTGGCCATGCTGGTGAGCACTTCGGCCAGCACGGGAGCGCGCAGCAGCCGCTCCTGGAGGGGGCTCTCCCGGGTCGGGTAGAGCAGGCACGAATTGGGCCCTCCCGAGGGAGTGTATCCACCGCAAGTCAGGTGGATTTCGGTGGCCTCCTTCTTCGCGTTCCACATCATCTGCATGAAGCCGAGATCTTCGATGACCTTCTTGCCCGCGCGGATCCTGCCCTGGAGCAGGAACTTCTCCAGCTCCGTGATGTCCGCACGGACAGGATGGCCCGGTAGCTCTCGGGGGAAGCCTCGGCCCGCGCGGTACCACTGGGTGAAGGACGGATCACACCGCGCCAGCATGTGGAGGAAGAGTTCCGCGCGCCGGGCACACTCCAGCGCGGTCTCCTTGCGAGGGCCCCAGTACGCCCCCACGTAGTAGCTGTCCTGCATGCGTGTTCCTCCTCTAGCGCTCGGGCCAAGTATGCCGGACGGTGATGTTGTTCCATCTTCGATCCGCGAAGATCTTGCGAAGGAACTTCGCGACGTTGGCATCGGCGACATGCCAGACCAGCGGTAGCCCCAAGTCTTGGGCAACCTGCGATTGCGCCGCAGCTTGCTTCATCATCTCGTTGAACTTGCCGGATTGGCTGTACCAGTACTTGGGCGTGCCATCCGCGTTGAAGAAGGAGCAGTAGCCGGGTCCCTTGGCCTCCAATAATTCCTTGGCCTTGATGCCGTCGAACTCCACTTCCCCAATCTTGTACACCCACCATGCGGGCCGTCCCGTCACCTGCTCCTGGTAGTCCAGGGAGTCCTTGGATTTGGTGGTGGGCTTCTTGTACGTCCACCTGCCGGTCCCTGCGCCGAAGCCGTCTTGGAGGATGTTCCCGCCTTGCCGCTCGCGCCGCTGGGCTTTCCCGGGCCTCTGCCCGCCATGTGGAGGATGGAGAGGGCCCCGAGGTCCACGCCCACGGTGGTCGCGGCGCCTCCTGTCACGATGACTCCGCCCAGCATCCACTCGCCCCTGGCCGTGAGTGAAAGGGTCGGCAGTTCGGCCCCCAGTCCGCTCATTCGTCCCAGGGTGGCCTCCGCACCTCCGAGCATCATCAGGAGGTGCGTGGACAGGCGCGCCGCCTCGCGAATCTGGTCTTCCCGGGACATGGCGCCATAGCGTGCGAAGTACTCGGGCGAGGAGGCGATGAGGTGGGCCACCGTGGTGGGCAGTTGCGCGAGATCCTCCACGGTACGGATGGGGTGGAGGATGGAATGGGCGAGCGCCATCGCCATCTCTCCCAGCGCGTCCTGGGCCCCATCCAGCGCGGCGTTGAGTGGATCTCTCCCCAATCCCAACTCGGTCAGGGGCGGACCATCCGCTCGCCTCAGTGCCTCGGTGACCGGGTAGAAGACGCCCCCGCGCGAGAAGTAGAAGTCGCCCACCACGAGGCGCCCCACCCGCCACTGGCCTTCCACGAGTCGGAGCGGCCCCATGCGCTGGAGGGGCGTGCCAGTGAGCGCGGCCACGAGATATCCATCCGGGCGCACCAATACCAGGAACCAGAATCGCTCGGCGCGCCACTTCAAATCGGCGTACTCCACACGCTCGCCCCCCGCGAGCACCTCGCGCAGCAGCCAGCACAGTACCCGGCGTGGGGCGAAGCTCTTCTGCGTTACCGGCATCTTCGCCAACCGGTTCAGAAGCTGGCGCGCCTGCTCCTGGTAGAGCGCCGCGCCCGCCGGATGCCGTGCCTCTTCTTCAAGGCCGCTGGCCTCCTGCACCACCTGGAATGCGTCCGCCGTGTCTTCGGAGAGTTCGCCGGAGCCTCCCGCCGCTTCTCCGGGATAGGGCGTGGCAGCGGACTGCCGGGGTTCAGGGTGATGGTGGAGACCGGCACCGCTTGTCAGGCTTCCTCGCGGAGAGCCCGTCGCGCACCCCGCGGATAGCACGACCACGGCCAGCGCCATGAGGAGCGAGCCGAACTGACGGTTCGGGAAGCGAAGTGCTGTCGACGCGTGGAGTCTTGCGCCAAGTGCCGGCATGTACTCCTCGCGTTTGCTGCCGGAGTCATCTCGTCCATTTGGTGCATGTCAAACTCCATACGGTGGGATTCGTCCGTGAGTCGCTGGTGGAGACGCTTGCTCGGCTGACGTCACGGGCCCTGGCTCCGGTGGTTTCGTCTCCCCAATGACACTCAGCACACAGCAGCATGGGCCGGCGGTACAGGGTCATGGCGGATTGCGTCGCTCCCGCCGCTCAATTCCAGACGCTTGCGGCCCATTCTCGCGGTCCGCGACCCGAGTGTGATTGTCGCCCCTGTCGAGTCTCTCTAGGGTCCACGGCTCGACCTTATGTCCTGGATCTTCACGCCTCGCGCGAACACCGTGGCCCGAGTGGCGGCGCTGGGCCTGTTGGCCACGCCGGTGCTCGGGGTGGGCTCGTTGTGGCTCTACGCCCGGAGTCCACTCGCGCAGAACATGCGCCAGCCCGTGCCGCAGCCAGTCCAATTCGATCACCGCCACCACGCCGGCGACGAGGCCATTGACTGTCGTTATTGCCACAACACCGTCGAGGTCTCCCCGAGCGCCGGCTACCCCTCGGTGTCCACCTGTCTCAACTGCCACGCGCAGGTCTGGAACCAGAGTCCGCTCCTGGAGCCCGTGCGCCAGTCCTTCTTCGCCGACCGCCCTATTCCCTGGCGGCGGGTGCATGACCTGCCGGACTTCGTCTACTTCAACCACTCCATCCACGTGCGCAAGGGCGTGGGCTGTGTCACCTGCCACGGCCGCGTGGACCTCATGCCCTCCGTTACCCAGGAGCATCCGCTCTCCATGGGCTGGTGTCTGGAGTGCCACCGCGACCCGGCTCCCCACCTGCGCCCGCTGTCGGCCCTCACCTCGATGCGCTGGGAGCGCCGCCCGGAAGATCCCTCGCCCGAGGAGCTGGTGCGCCGCCTCGACGTCTACCCCCGAACGGACTGCACGACATGCCATCGCTGATCGACCGCTACGCGCTGCCCGTGCTCCAGGACTCGCCCCGGCCCCGCGCCCGGCGCAGTCTGGAGGAGCTGCACCGCTCGCCCGAGTGGGAGCGCACCGCCTCGCGCGAGTTCCCTCCGGGCGCGGCCGAGCCTCCCCAGGGACTCGAGCGGCGCCGCTTCCTCCAGCTCGCGGGGACGGTGGCGGCGCTCGCGGGGCTGGCGGCGTGCAAGCGGCCCGCCGAGAAGGTGATGCCGTACACCGTGCAGCCCCTGGACGTGACGCCCGGCGTGCCCAACGCCTACGCCACCGCCTGGGCCCCCGAGGGCTACGCCGCGGGCCTCGTGGTGACGAGCTGGGAGGGCCGGCCCACCAAGGTGGAGGGCAACCCGGACCACCCGGCGAGCCTCGGCGCCACCCACCCCCACGCCCAGGCGCTGCTCGTGGACCTCTATGATCCGTCACGCACGCGGGGCGTGACGCACCGGGGCACGCCGAGCTCCTTCAAGGCCTACCAGGACGCGCAGGTGGAGCACGCGCGCCGATTGGAGGCCGTGGGGGGCGAGGGGCTGTGGCTGCTGCTCGAGCCCTCGGCCTCGCCCACGCGGCGCGCGCTGGTGGAGCGCATCCGCCAGCGCTTTCCCAAGGCGCGCGTGGAGACGTACCACGCGCTCTCGCGGGACAACGTGTACGCGGGGGCGCGGCTGGCCTTCGGCCGTCCGGTGGAGACGCTCGTGCGCCACGACGAGGCGCGGGTGGTGTTGTCGTTGGACGCGGACTTCCTCGTGCAAGGGCCGGCGAGCCTGCGCGAGGCGCGGGAGTTCGCCCGCTCGCGCACGCCCGAGCGCGGGAGCATGGGCCGGCTGTACGTGGCGGAGAGCCACTTCAGCGTGACGGGGATGAACGCGGACCACCGGCTGCGCATGAAGCCCTCGGAGGTGGAGCGCTTCGCCCTGGCGGTGCTGGGGGAGCTGGCGAATCGGCTGCCGGGGCTCGAGCGCTTCCGGGAAGGACTCGCCCCCTGGCCGGAGCGCGCGCGCGAGGTGCGCGCGGTGGCGGAGGACCTCGCGCGGGCGGGGCCTCTCGCGGCGGTGGTGGTGGGCCCGAGGCAGCCGCCGCGGGTGCACGCGCTGGCGCACCTGCTCAACCAGGGCCTGGGCAGCGCGGGGCGGATCGTCACCTACCAGGAGCCCGGGGTGGAGCCGGGCCCGAGTGGACTGGAGGTGTCGCGCGCGCTCACGGAAGCGGCGCTCGCGGGCCGGGTGGACACGGTGGTGGTGACGGCGTTCGACCCCGTGTCCACGGCGCCGGTGGGGGTGACGCTGGGGGCGGCGCTCGCGGCGGTGCCCAACGCGGTGGCGTGGGCGTACCGACAGGACGCCACGGCGAAGCGGTGCGCGTGGGTGCTCCCGGCGGCGCACGTGCTGGAGTCCTGGGGAGACGCGCTGGCGGTGGATGGCACGGTGAGCATCATCCAGCCGCTCATCCAGCCGCTCTTCCAGGGGCTCACGGAGCTGGACGTGCTGGCGCCCTTCGCGGGCGTGGCGGAGCGGACGGCGTACCAGCTCGTGCGGAGCCACTGGGAGCGGGAGCGGGGAGGGCCGGGGGTGGCCTTCGACGAGGCGTGGGATCAGGCGCTGGCGGTGGGCACGGTGCCGGACACGGCGCGGCCGGCGCTCGGGGTGACGGTGGAAGCGGGGGCGGTGGAGGCGAGCGTGCGGGCCTTCGCGGGCGCGCCGTCGGAGGGCCTCGAGCTCAACCTGGTGCCGGGCTACAAGGTCCAGGACGGGCGCTTCTTCGCCAATCCCTGGCTGCAGGAGATGCCGGATCCGCTGACGATGCTGGCCTGGGGCAACGCGGCGTTGGTGAGCCCGGCCACGGCCGAGCGCCTGAAGCTTCCGTCGAGAGGCACGATGCGGCTGACGCTGCGGGGCCGCCAGTTGGAGGCGCCGGTGTTCGTGCTGCCGGGGCACGCGGACGACACGGTGACGCTGGAGCTGGGCTGGGGCCGCGAGGGCCCGGAGCGCGAGGTGCTGGGGGTGGATGCCTTCCTGCTGCGGCACGTGGACGCGCCGTGGTTCACGGGGGGCCTCCAGGTGGAGCCGGGGGAGGGGGAGGGCGGGTGCGTGACGGTGCAGCAGCACTGGTCCATGGAGGGCCGGGAGGTGGCGCTCCAGGACACGCTCGGCGCCTTCGAGAAGAAGCGGCCCGAGTACCTCAAGCACCTCAAGGGGGAGGTGGCGGCGCTGTACGACCCGTTCAAGTACGCCGAGCCCTACCAGTGGGCGATGGCGGTGGACTTGAACCGGTGCATCGGCTGCGGGGCGTGCGTGGTGGCGTGCCAGGCGGAGAACAACATCCCGGTGGTGGGGCGCGAGCAGGTGGCGCGGGGGCGGGAGATGCACTGGCTGCGGGTGGACCGCTACTTCGAGGGCCCGCCCGACGCTCCGCGCGCCCTGCCGCAGCCGATGATGTGCCAGCACTGCGAGACGGCACCGTGCGAGTACGTGTGCCCGGTGAACGCCACCGTCCACTCGGACGAGGGCCTCAACCAGATGGTCTACAACCGCTGCGTCGGCACGCGGTACTGCTCCAACAACTGTCCGTACAAGGTCCGCCGCTTCAACTACCTGGAGTACCGCCCGAAGGTGACGGAGGTGGAGAAGCTGGGGCTCAACCCGGACGTCACGGTGCGCTCGCGCGGCATCATGGAGAAGTGCACGTACTGCGTGCAACGCATTGAGCGGGCGCGCATCGAGGCGCGCAAGGCGCACGAGCCCATCGACACCCAGGCGCTCCAGTCGGCGTGCGCACAGGTGTGTCCCACCGAGGCCATCGTCTTCGGCTCGCTGCACGAGCGGGAGTCGGAGGTGGCGCGGCGGCACCGGGACGCGCGGCACTACGCGGTGCTGCACGAATTGGGTACCCGCCCGCGCACGGCCTATCTGGCGCGCATCACGAACCCGAACCCGGAGCTGGAGCATGGCTGAACCACCCGCCACGCCCTCGGGCGATGCGCTCGTGTCCGAGCCGCTCATCAAGGGCGCGCCGAGCCCCGAGCACCTGTCGGAATCGCTCCTGCGGCCCACCTTTGGCGCGGCGGGGCGAGGCTGGTGGGTGCTGCTCGGCCTCTCGGGGCTCGGCACGGCGCTGTTCCTCACGGCCATCACCGTGACGCTGGTGCAAGGCATTGGGGCGTGGGGCAACAACATGCCGGTGGCGTGGGCCTTCGGCATCATCGACTTCGTGTGGTGGATTGGCTTTGGCCACGCGGGCACGCTCATCTCCGCCATCCTGGTGCTCTTCCAGCAGAAGTGGCGCGCGTCGGTGAACCGCTTCGCCGAGGCGATGACGCTCTTCGCCGTGGTGCAGGCGGGGCTCTTTCCGCTCTTGCACCTGGGGCGGCCCTGGGTGGCCTACTGGCTCATCCCCTACCCGAGCACCATGCGCGTCTGGCCGCAGTTCAAGAGCTCGCTGCCGTGGGACGTGGTGGCCATCACCACGTACCTCACCGTGTCGGTGCTCTTCTGGTTCCTGGGCCTTCTGCCCGACCTGGCGACGGCGCGCGATCGGGCGCCCACGCCGCGCAAGCAATTCTGGTACGGGCTCCTGTCACTCGGGTGGACGGGCTCGGCGCGGCACTGGCACCACTGGCGCACGGCGTACCTGCTGCTCGCGGGGCTGGCCACGCCGCTGGTGCTCAGCGTGCACACCATCGTCAGCTTCGACTTCGCCATCGCCCAGGTGCCCGGCTGGCACACCACCATCTTCCTCCCTACTTCGTGGCGGGCGCCATCTTCTCCGGACTCGCGCTGGTGCTCACGCTGCTGCTCCCCACGCGCGGTCCGCTGGGGCTCGGCCACGTCATCACCGAGCGGCACGTGGATATCCTCTGCAAGCTGCTGCTGGCCACGGGGCTCATGGTGTCCTACGGCTACCTCCAGGAGCACTTCTTCGCCTGGTACAGCGGCGACGAGAAGGAGATGGCCATCTACGCCTTCAAGCGCTCGGGGAGTGGGCGGGCCTGTTCTGGTTCCAGATGTTCGCCAACGTGGTGCTGCCCCACGTCTTCTGGTTCCCGAGGATGCGCCGCAACCTCGCGGTGGTGTGGCTCGTCTCGCTGGCCGTCGACGCGGGCATGTGGGTGGAGCGCTTCACCATCATCGTGCCCTCGCTCGCGCACGACTTCCTGCCCCGGAGCTGGCACTCGTACTCGCCCACGTGGGTGGACCTGTCGCTCCTGGGCGGCTCCATGTGCTTCTTCGGCTTCCTCTTCCTGCTCTTCCTCAAGTTCGTCCCGCCCGTGCCCATGAGCGAGGTGAAGGAGCTGCAACACGAGCTGGCGGAGAAGGGGGCCTGAGCGATGCGCTACTGGGTGGTGGGGGAGTTCGGCTCGGGGGCGGAGGCGAAGCGGGCCCTCACGGCGCTGCGCGAGCGCGGCTGCGCGGCGGACTCGCTGGATGCCTTCTCGCCCTACCCGGTGGAGGGCCTGGACGAGGTGTTGGGATTGAAGCCCTCGCCCCTGCGGGGCTTCGCGCTGCTGGCGGGGCTGTCGGCGGCGGCGCTGGCCTATGGGGTGCAGTGGTGGTGCAACGCGGTGGACTGGCCCCTCAACGTGGGCAACCGGCCGCCGCACTCCTGGCCGGCCTTCGTCCCCATCACCTTCGAGTCGACGGTGCTCTTCGCCTCGCTCACGCTCTTCTTCGGGCTGATGGTGCTCTTCCGCTTTCCCCGGCCGCACCATCCGCTCTTCGAACTGGAGTCCTTCCGCAGCGCGTCCACCGACGGCTTCTGGGTGAGCGTCACCACGCGCGAGCGCTCCCAGGCGGAGGTGCTGCTCGGCCACCTGCGCGAGCTGGCGGCGCGCACCACGGCGGTGGTGGAGGAGGAGACATGAGGCGCGGGCTCGGAGGGCTCCTCCTGGCCGGGGTGCTCGGGGGGTGCTCGGTGGACTTCCAGGGGTGGGCGGGGATGAAGGATCAGCCCAAGGGCCTGCCCTTCCGGGAGAACGCCTTCTTCGCGGACGGGCGGACGATGCGCCAGCCGCCGCCGGACACGGTGCCGAGGAGCCGGCGGGGAATCTCCCGGCGCTTCCTCACCGGCCGCGAGGCCCCGGACGCGGGCTACGTGGAGGAGATTCCGCTCGCGCTCACGCGGGAGTTCGTCGAGGGCGGGCGGGGCTCCTTCGAGATTTATTGCGCGACCTGTCACGGGGTGCTCGGGGACGGGGTGAGCCGGTGGCGCGCAACATGGGGCTGCGCGAGCCGCCCTCGCTGGTGGATCTTCCCGAGTACGAGGACGGGTACGTGTACGCCGTCATCAGCGAGGGGTACGGGCTGATGCCCTCCTACGCGGAGAAGCTGACGCCGGAGCAGCGCTGGGCGGTGGTGGCCTATGTGCGGGCGCTGCGCGAGAGCCAGCGGGCGAGGCTCGGAGACGTGCCGGCCGAGGCGCGGGCGCGGCTGCTCGAGGAGGGCGCGCCATGAAGGTGATGGAGCGCTTCACGGGTGGGCGCGTGCCCATGCTGGCCGCGGCGGCGGTGGGCGGGGTGGGGCTCGCGGTGACGGGCGTGGGGTGGGCGGTGGACACCCGGCGCGCGCTCTTCGCGTACCTGTTCGCCTTCGCGTACTGGGCGGCACTGGCGGTGGCCTCGCTGGTGCTGCTGGGCGCGTGGCATGCGTCGCGGGCGCGCTGGCCGGTGGTGCTGCGCCGCATGCTGGAGACGATGGCGGCCTCGCTGCCGCTCTTCGCGTTGCTCTTCGTGCCGCTGCTCGCCGGGGCGCACCTGCTCTATCCGTGGCTCGGACCGGCGCCCGCGCTGTCCGCGGAGGACTTGAAGAAGCTCGAGCACAAGCGCCCGTGGCTCAACCTGCCCTTCTGGGGAGCGCGTGCGGTGCTGTACTTCGCGGTGTGGAGCACGGTGAGCGAGCTGCTGTTGCGCTGGTCGCGCCGGCAGGACGAGACGAGCGAGCCCCGGCTCACGCGGTGGCAGTGGTGGCTGGGCGCGGGGGCGCTGCCCGCGGTGGCGCTGGCCATGTCCTTCGCGTCACTGGACTGGCTCATGTCCCTGGAGCCGCTCTTCGTGTCCACGGTGTATGGGTTGTATTGGTTCTCCGGGGCCTTCGTGGGCGCGCTGGCGCTGCTGACGCTGGCGACGGCGCTGGCGCGGGGGCCGCAGTTGTATGGCGAGCTCGTCAATGCCTCGCACTGGGCGAGCCTGGGCAAGTTCCTCCTCGCCTTCAGCATCTTCTGGGCCTACATGGCCTACAGCCAGTTCTTCCTCATCTGGATCGCCGACCTGCCGCAGGAGGTGCCCTGGTACGTGTTGCGCGCGACGGGGGCGTGGCAGCCGGTGGCGATGGCGGTGGTGGGCTCGCGCTTCGTGTTGCCCTTCTTCGTGCTCCTGTCGCGTCCCTTCAAGCTGCATGGCCGCACGCTGGCGGGGCTGGCGGTGTGGATGTTGTGCGCGCACGCGGTGGACACGTGGTGGCTGGTGATTCCGGTGGTGAGCCCCGAGGGGCCGCGGCTGCACTGGGCGGACGTGTCGGCGTTCCTCGGCGTGGGAGGCGCGGCGGTGGCCTTCACCCTGTGGCGGCTGCGCGGGCACGCCACGATGCCGGTGGGAGACCCCCACCTGCTCGAGTCCCTGGGGTACGACGAATGAGCGGCGAGTCCCGGCGGGAGTGGAAGACGTCCGAGCGCGATCAAGACGCGACGAAGGGCTGGCAGGTGGGCACGGTGCTGCTGGTGACGCTGCTCATCTTCACGGCCTTCGTGTGGGTGACGTGGAAGCAGCTCCAGGCGCGCGAGTGGCACCTCAACCCCGAGGGGCCCTCCGAGCCTCCGGCGCTCGAGCAGCCGGAGATCAACCTCGTGAACACGGGGCCGTTTCCGCTCGACACGCGGGCCTACGACGAGAAGAACGCGCAGGCGGAGCAGCTGCACGGGTATGGCTGGGTGGATCGGGACGCGGGGGTGGTGCGCATGCCCATCGAGTGGGGCATCGAGCGCGTGGTGGGTGGCGCGCGGCGCGACGGAGGGAGCCCATGATGCCAGGGGGCGAGGACGTGGGGGGCGTGGTGGACGCGGGCAACGGGGGACGGTGAACGAGTTCTTCCGTCAGGTGCTCTTCCTGCCGGAGCAGGCGTCCACGTTCGCCCGGGACGTGGACCACCTGCACTACGTCATCCTGAGCACGGCGATGTTCATGGCCACGCTCATCTTCGGGGTGGCGGGGCTCTTCCTCATCCGCTACCGGAGGCGCTCGGAGTCGCAGGCGACGCGCAAGGTGCAGACGTCGCTGTTCTGGGAGGTGCTCTTCGTGGGCGCGCCGCTCACGGTGTTTCTCGTGTGGTTCTTCATTGGCTACCACGACTTCGTGCGGATGCAGACGCCGCCGCCCGAGGCGATGGACGTCTACGTGGTGGCCAAGCAATGGATGTGGAAGTTCACCTATCCCGAGGGCCCCAACTCCATTGGGGTGCTGAGGGTGCCGGTGGGCCGGCCGGTGCGGCTGCTGCTCACCAGCCGGGACGTCATCCATTCCTTCTACGTGCCGGCGTTCCGGGTGAAGCAGGACGCGCTGCCCGGGGCCTATACCCAGACATGGTTCGAGGTGACGCGGCCGGCCGCTACCGGGTGATGTGCGCGGAGTACTGCGGCTTGAAGCACTCGGAGATGTGGGGCGAGGTCGTGGCGCTCTCGCCGGAGGACTACGCGGCGTGGCTGCGCGAGCAGAGCGCGGGTCCGGTGGCGCTGCGGGACGCGACGCCGGGGGCCCCCGAGCGTGAGGAGCCGCTCGTCCCGGCGCGCCCGGCGATGGAGTACTCGGCCGAGGCGCCGCATGGGGAGCTGATGACGGCGGAGCGGGGCACGCTGGCCGAGCGGGGCGAGCGGGTGGCGGCGGAGAAGGGGTGCTTGAGGTGCCACACGGTGGATGGCACGGCGCACATCGGGCCCACGTGGTGGGGGTTGTACCGGCGCGAGGAGCGGCTCGAGGGGGAGGGACGGTGGTGGCGGACGAGGCGTACCTCACCGAGTCGATGATGAAGCCGCAGGTGAAGCAGGTAGCGGGCTACGCGCTGGTGATGCCGTCGTACCAGGGGCAACTGGAGGCGGCGGAGGTGGCGGCGCTCATCGAGTACATCCGGACGCTGCGCGGGGCGCGGCGGGACGGCATCGGGACGGGAGGGCCCGTGTATGAACCCATCGACGGCAAGTAGCCGGGCCGAGCCCACCTATCTGAATCACGAGACGACGGTGCGCTCGTGGCTGCTCACGCGCGACCACAAGCGGATTGGCGTGATGTTCCTGGTGCTGGTGCTCTTCGCGCTGCTGCTCGGCGGCGTGTTCGCGATGCTGCTGCGGATTGAATTGCTCACGCCCGGGCCGACGATCATGGGCCCGATGACCTACAACAGGGTGTTCACCCTGCACGGGGTGACGATGGTGTGGCTGTTCATGATTCCGGCGATTCCCTCGGCGTTCGGCAACTTCGTGCTGCCGTTGATGCTGGGGGCGAAGGAGGTGGCCTTCCCGAGGCTCAACCTGGCGTCGGTGTACATCTACGCGGCGGGGGCGGCGCTGACGCTGTTCGGCATGGTGTGGAGCGGGGCGGACACGGGGTGGACGTTCTACACGCCCTACAGCACGACGTCGCCCACGGCGGTGACCCCCATCCTGCTGGGCGTGTTCATCATCGGGTTCGCCACCATCATCACCGGGCTGAACTTCATCACCACGACGCACATGCTGAGGGCGCCGGGGATGCACTGGTCGCGCATTCCGCTCTTCGTGTGGGCCATCTACGGCACGTCGGTCATCCAGGTGGTGGCGACGCCGGTGCTCGCGATGGTGCTGGTGCTGGTGGCGCTCGAGCGGGTGGCGGGCGTGGGCATCTTCGATCCCTCGCGCGGAGGAGATCCGGTGCTCTTCCAGCACATGTTCTGGTTCTACTCGCACCCGGCGGTCTACATCATGGTGCTGCCGGCCATGGGCGTCATCACCGAGGTGGTGTGTGCCTTCAGCCGCAAGAACATCTTCGGCTACCGGATGATCGCCGCGTCCACGTTTGGGATTGCCTTCGTGGGGTTCTTCTCGTGGGGGCACCACATGTTCGTGTCGGGGCAGTCCACGTTCGGCTCGGGCATCTTCGGGGTATTGAGCATGCTGGTGGCCATCTTCACGGCCATCAAGATCTTCAACTGGGTGGCGACGATGTATGGGGGCGCCATCGACTTGAAGGTGCCGCTGCTCTACGTGCTGGGCTTCATCTTCCTGCTCACGTTCGGAGGGATGACGGGGGTGGCGGTGGCGACCACGTCGCTGGACGTGCACTGGCACGACACGTACTTCATCGTGGCGCACTTCCACTACATCATGGTGGGCTCGGTGCTGATGGCCTTCCTGTCGGCGCTGCACTACTGGTGGCCGAAGATGTTCGGACGGCTCTACCCCGAGCGCTGGGCGTTCGTGGCGGCGTGCACCATCATCTTCGGCTTCATCGTGACGTTCCTGCCGCAGTTCCTCCTGGGGAACATGGGGATGCCGCGGCGCTACTACCAATACCCGAGCGAGATGCAGTGGTTGAACGTGCTGAGCACGGCGGGGGCGTCGCTGCTGGCGTTTGGCTTCGGGTTGATTGGCATCTACCTGTTGTGGTCGCTGCGCTACGGGAAGGAGAGTCCGGCGAATCCCTGGGGCTCGCGGGGGTACGAGTGGTTCAGTGCCTCGCCGCCCGGGCCGCACAACTTCCGCGAGCCGCCGCGCTTCGAGCGCGAGGTCCACGACTACACCGTGTCCGAGGCTCCGCATGTCTACTGAGACGACGCCCTGGCGGGAGTACTTCGGGAGCCGGGAGAACCAGAGCCATGCGGCGCAGCTGGGGATGTGGATCTTCCTGGGCTCGGAGGTGTTGCTCTTCACGAACCTGTTCGTCGGGTACGCGGTGTATCGCTATTACTACCCGGAGGTCTTCATCGAGGCGAGCCACCACCGGCGACGGGGTGGGCCACGGTGCAGACGCTGCTGCTCGTGACGAGCAGTCTGTGCGTGGCGTTGGCGGTGCACTTCATCCGGAGCGGGAGGGCGTTCTGGATGGGGGTGGCGCTGCTGGCGGCGATGGGATTGGGGTTGGGGTTCCTCGTCATCAAGGGCTGGGAGTACTGGAAGCACTGGACGGAGGGAGCGCTGCCCGGGAGTACTACCGGCTGGCGGAGCTGCCGGATCGGGGAGGAGCCTGTTCTTCACGCTGTATTTCCTGCTCACGGGGCTGCACGCGCTGCACATGCTCGTGGGGTTGAGCGTGTTGGCATGGCTGGTGTGGGGAGCGCTGGTGGGGAGGTACACGGCCGAGTACCACGTGCCGGTGGAGGTGGGTGGGTTGTACTGGCACCGGTGGATGTGTTCTGGCTGTTCATCTATCCGTTGCTGTACCTGGTGGAGTGAGGGGAGGGCGCCATGGCGGAGCACGGGAGGAAGAGCGTCTGGGGTTACGTGGGGATATGGGGAGTGCTGGTGGTGCTGACGGTGGCGACGTGGTTGTTGGGGACGCGGGGGCACCTGGGGCACTGGTCGTTGCCGGTGGCAGTGGGGATTGCCCTGACGAAGACGGCGCTGGTGGCAATGTTCTTCATGCACCTGGTGGAGCAGCCGGGAGCGCGGCGGGTGGTGTTTCCGGTGTCGGCGCTGTTCCTGGCGCTGCTGCTCGGGGTGGTGCTGGTGGAGGCGATGACACGGGTGCGCATGGCGAGGCCGGATGGACCCAAGGCGCTGGAGCCCGCGCGTCCGGCGTCGACACGCACGGCCCCACCGGGCTCACCCACGCGGTGGATGGGGAATTGAGTTGATTGGAAGCAGCCAATCCGCCGAGATGGCTCATTCGCAAGTTCAGGCCCCCAGATGAGGGAGACGCGTGACATGGAGGCGGTGGATGAGGATGAAGGTGACTGGCACGAGATACGGGTACTGGACAACCGCGTTCGACAGGGGGCGGTGCTGGAGTTGACCGATGACGTGTGCGACCTGCTCAAACGCACCGCACCAACGGTAGCCATCTCCGAGGCAGATGCAGACGCTGCCCTCTCCTGCGTGGAGAACGGCACGGCTCTGCTCCACGAGATCCGGCGTCGCATCACGGAGGGCTCGAATCGATTGGTGGATGCACTCCACCGGATGTACCAGCTTCGAGAAAGAGGATCTGAATGGGGCTCGCGGCCAGATGCGCGGCGTGCTCGCCGTGGAAGTCGTACCGTTGTACCGAGAGGTCGCCGAGGGCGAGATCGAGAAGCTCGACAAACTCTCGTAGCCTAGGCCCTGTCGGGAGATCACGCCTGCATCTGTGACTGCAACTCCTCGGGCTCCTCGCCCAGCCACTGGGGGTTGGTCGCCGTGCCATCGTAGATGGACGACGTCTTGAACGGCTCGAACTCGCCCCGCAGCGCCGCCGAGCGCGTCTTGGCCAATAGCGCCTGCAACTGCTCGTCGCTCAAGGGCTTGAAGGTGCGCACCGCCTCGAAGGCCTGCTCGAGAATCTCCATGCGGTCCACGCCCGTGATGACCACGGAGGTGGGCAGGTTCAACGCGTAGTGCAGGCACTCGATGGGCGTCACCGTCTTCGAGCGCAGGATGGCGCCATTGGCCATCGTCTTCATCGCGAGCACGCCGATGCCGTCCTTCACCAGCTCCGGCACCACGAGCCGGGCGAAGCTGCGGAAGTGCGCGTCCATGAGGTTGAGCGGCAGCTGCACCGCGTCGAACGTGAAGCCGCGCTCGCGCGCCAGCTCCAGCATGGCCGGTGGATGCGCGGATCCTTGTGCCCCGTGAAGCCGATGTAGCGCAGCTTTCCCGCCTGCTTCGCCTCGAGCAGCGCCTCCTGTGCGCCGCCCTCGCGGAAGATGCGATCCGGATCCTCGAAGCGCAGGATTTCATGGTGCTGCACCAGGTCGATGCAGTCCGTCTGCAGCCGCTCCAGCGAGTGCTCCAACTGCCGCGCCGCCTCCTTCTTCGTGCGGCCGTCGATCTTCGTCATCAGGAAGACCTTGTGCCGGTAGCCCTCCTGGAGCGCCTTGCCCATGCGCAGCTCGCTCAGGCCCTCGTTGTAGTCCCAGCAGTTGTCCATGAAGTTGATGCCGCGGTCGATCGCCGTGCGCACGATGCGCAGCGCCAGCTTCTCGTCCACCTGGGGCAGCCCGAGGTGCCAGCCCCCGATGCCGATCGCCGACACCCTCTCGCCGGTGCGCCCCAGGGTCCGGTACGTCATCTCCGTGCGCGTGTCCGAGTTCGCCATTCGTCTCTCCCGCCTCACACCCTGGGGATGATCGCCGCCGGGAGGAAGTCGTCCGGGGCGCTCCACCCGCGCGCGGCCCGGGGCGCCCCGCCTGCTTCCCTGCCCTCGGCGGCCCCGGACGGCCAGAGGTGGGAAATCCACCCCTCTTTCGTCCCCTCGGGCTTTTCCCGGGTTGAAGGATCGTGTCAGCACGACGTGGGCGTCCGATTTCACTGTCAGTGTCAGGCAGGGCCGACGCGTTGGCCGGGGTTGATACGTGTCAGGCTAATAGGTCGGGATGAACGGTTTTACCTGGACGTTCGGGTGTGACAGGATTTGTTGGTCAATGACTGAGCGGGGTCTGTCGTCACCAGTCAAGAAGAGGTCTGGCTGGAGGACGGCCTGGGGAGGGTCCACGCGATGAGCGGTCTCGGAGCTGAGGCGTACAGGGTTCAGACCGGAGCGGAGCTGGGACACCTGCTCACGTGGCTGGGGCCCGAGGACACCCTGCAGGGCATGTTCTTTCGCAGCCTGCAGGACGCGATGTTGACGCTCCTGGGCGAGGCGGCGATGGAGGCGTGTCTGGAGGAGGTCTCGGGGGAGCGCGACTTCGTGGACTTCTTCGCCTACCCGGCGGTGGACTTCCTGCGGATGGTGCGGCGCGCGGCGTGGCTGATGGAGGAGCGGGGTGTGAGGGGCAGGAGACGCTGCGGATGCTGGGGCACCTGGGCACGGCGGCGTTCCTGAAGAGTCCGGCGGGCAAGGCGATGGACGTGCTCGCCTCGGGCACGCCGCGGCGGGTGCTCGAGAACCTGCCCATGGCCTACCAGATGATTTCCCCCAAGGGCGGCCCGCTGTCGGTGACGGCGCTGGGCCCCACGCGCGCCCGGGTGAACTTCCAGCGCGACGTGCTGCCGTGTGCGTACCTGGAGGGGCTGCTCGAGGCGTTGCTCAAGAAGGCCGGCGCGCGGCGTGCGCATCGAGGGCCGGCGGGTGAACTCCTCCTGCGAGTTCCTCCTGTCCTGGACCGAGGGCGACTGAGGGCCCGGCGCGCGGGGCCTCAGAAGGCGTAGCGCACGCGGCAGTAGGGCATGCGCCGCTCGAGCAGCTCGCGGAACTCGCGCACCCGCGCGCCCTTGAGCCCCGTGCGGTAGCGCACGTTGGCACCTCCCCCTGGGACACCTTGGCCTCCTGCAGCTCCGGCCGCCACAGCACCTCTTCGGCCTTGGGGTGCCAGCCCAGGTTCACCTCGTGCAGCCGCTCGTTGTGGGTGAGGAAGATGATCTCACACGCCAGCTGGGCCTTGGCCCGCTCGCCGAGGGCCGCGTCCACCTGTTGGAAGAGCGCGTCATAGGCCTCCTGCCAGCCGTCGGTGATGACCACGGGGGAGAAGTTCAGGTGCACCTCGTAGCCGGCGGCGACGAACTCGTCGATGGCGGCGATGCGCTCGGCGATGGGGCTGGTGCGCACGTCGAGCAGCTTCGCCTGGGCGTGGGGCATGAGGCTGAAGCGGATGCGCGTCTTGCCCCGGGGCGCGTAGGTAAGCAGCTCGCGGTTGACGAGCTTGGTGGCGAAGGAGCCCATGGCGTTGGGCAGCGTGGTGAACAGCCGCACCAGGTCCTTCACGTTGTCGCTCAGGGCGGCGTCGGCCGAGCAGTCGCTGTTGCAGCCGATGTCGTAGACCCACCAGTCCGGGTGGACGGAGTTGGGCTCGCGCTTGGGCCCGAGCTTGCCGGCATGGCGGCGGATGGCGGCTTGAATCTGGTCGATGTTGACGAAGACGGTGACGGGGTTGGCGTAGCCCTTGTGCCGCGGCACGTAGCAGTACGCGCACGCCATGACGCAGCCGTTGGCGGCCGAGGGCGGCAGCCAGTCCGCGCTGCGCCCGTTCTCCTCGAAGCGCATCGTCTTCTTGAGCCCCAAGACGAGCGTGCTGCCCTTGATGCGGTTCCACGCCTCGACGTTGCCCTCGTTGCCGTACAGGCCGGGGATGTTCCAGTGCGAGCGCACGGGTACGCGCTCGGCGTCGGGGAAGCGGGCGAGGATGTCGCGGCCGCGGGGGTGCTCCTCGACCTCGGGCTCCAGGTAGATGCGGGACACCTCGAGCAGCCGCTCGAGGGGCGGGTGGTGGGAGGCCGAGGCGGGAAGAGGTCCAGGTTCATCGTCACGGTGTTCAAGATGTGGCGGATGGGGAGCGTGGCCCACTGGAAAAGAGCGGCCCGTCTGTCGGCGGGCCCACGGTCCTGGGCTACACTGGCCGTATGTCCTCTCGCCCCCCGGAAAGCTCATCGTGCTTCCCTCGGCGCGGCTGCATTGGCAGCGCGAGCGGATGCGCCGACGACGGATGAAGGTGGTGGTGGCGGGGGTGAGTCTGTTGGGACTCCTGGTGGCCCTGGTGGACGTGGCCCTGGAGACGACGGAGGCGCCCCCGGGCGAGGGGGAGGAGTCCTCCTGGGAGAGCGGACCCCATCCGGCCTCGGGCAGGGGGGCGTCCGGGCGGGGGAGACGGCAGGGGCCTGGTTCAGCACCACGAGTGAGCCGTAGCCCCCACCCGGAGGGGGTGGTTGCCGGGCCCGGAGGGTGCTCTTCCCGTGGGCGGACGGACGGGCGAGCGAATGGCGCCGACGGGAGGAGGTCCACGTCTGATACGGTGGGGCTTCCGGATGCGCGGCTGACGCGGTCCGAGGCAGCTCCTATGGACACCCTCCCCCACCCTCAACCGATGCAGGAGACCTACGAGGACTTCCTGCTGACGCGTGGCCCGGCCCGGCTGCGGCAGCTGTCGGTCATCGCCGTCGCGGCGACGGCCGTGCTGTTTTCCCTCGATGTGCTGCACGCCTGGGCGGGCCTGGGCGGTGGGCGGCCCTTGTCGGTGATGGCCCTGGCCCGGCTGCCCTGGGCGCTGGTGCCGCTGGTGATGTGGTCGGTGCGCGGGCTGCTCAGCCGCGAGGCGCTGCCGCCCGCCATCTTCTGGGCCACGGCGCTCTTCGCCATCGGCAACGAGTGGACCTTCTACCGCATCGGCACGGCGGGCTCGCTCTACCACGGGGTGATGGTGCTCTTGAACGTGCTCACCGGGCCGTCGGTGCTGCCGGTGGGCCGCGCGGGGCGCTATGGCTACTACGCGCTGCTGGTCGCCGGGCACCTGCTGCTCGACGCCATGGGCTCGTCGATGTCCTTTGGCGCCTCGCTCGTGTTGGACCTGACGCTCTTGGCGGGCGCGCTCGGCGTGGTGTTGCTGCTCGAGGCGCTGCACCGCGGGCAGATCCGCCAGTTCTACCTGCGGCGCGACATGCGGCGCGCGCTGGCGGAGCTGGAGGAGTCGCGCGGCAGGGTGTTCCAGACGGGGCGCACGCTGGCGGGCTCGGCGCAGACGCTGTCCACGACGCTGGCGGAGATGAGCAACCAGTGCGGCGCTGGTGCGCACCGCGGCGCTGCGCATCTCCGCGGCGAGCGAGCAGATGGCGAGCGCGGCCGGGGCGCTCTTCCGCCACTCGCGCGTGAGCGCCACCCAGGCCGAGGAGGCCCAGCGCTACACGGGCGAGGTGGACGTGCTGGTGAGCGGCATGGAGGCGAGCCTGTCGGCCATTGGCCAGGCGGTGGGCCGCAGCGCGCTGAGCGTGCAGAAGCTGGAGGAGAGCGCGGACCGCATCAACGGCTTCGTGGAGACCATCCAGGAGATGGCGGCGGCGACGAACATGCTGGCGCTCAACGCGGGGATTGAAGCGGCGCGCGCGGGCGAGCATGGCCGGGGCTTCGCGGTGGTGGCGCGCGAGGTGGGCAAGCTCGCGGCCGAGTCGGGGCGCAGCTCGCAGCGGATTGGCGAGGTGGTGGGGGGCGTCACGCGGCAGATGTCCGAGACGCTGCACGCGGTGGGGCACATCCGCGAGACGGCCGGGCGCTTCACGCCGGTGCTCGAGTCGGCGCGCACCACGCTGCGCTCCATCCGCGAGACGGTGCTGCAGAACCAGAAGTTGATGGAGAAGAGCTCCAGCGAGGCGGACCGTCAGGCGGAGCAGACGACGCACATCTCCCAGGGTGCGCGTCGCTGCTGGAGCTGGTGGACACGTACGTGCGCATGGGCTCGGACGTGTCGGCCACGGCGATGCAGCTGGGGATGATGGCGGACGAGCTGAGCCGGCTCATGCCGGAGCAGGAGCCGGAGCCCGTGGTGGCGCCCCCGCCGCCGTCGCCGCCGCGCGAGCCGGGCGGCTTCTGAGGCGGCGTCAGTTCTCCTGGGACCAGAAGGAGATGACGGCCTCGTCGTCCACGAGGCGCGAGTTGAAGTGGCCCCAGATGTCCGAGATGGCGATGGCGTGGCCGCTGGACAGCCGGGGCGTGAGGTAGAGCGCGTGGTAGACGGCGCCGCTGCCATCGTCCACGGCGCCCAGCCGCTCCAGGGGGCGCCGGGTGGCGGGGCACAAGAGGGTGCACCGGGTGCCGGGGGCGATGTCGGTGAAGCCCACGCGGCGCGTGTCGCCGTGGATGGGCGACAGGTGCACGAGTCCCTCGCGTCCCTCGGGCGTGCGCACGAGCACGGTGATGGCCGGGTAGTCGTTGAAGCGCACGTCGGAGAAGCCCACCAGGTTGTCGCCCCCCGGGCCGAAGGCCTGGGTGACCACGAGCGTCACCCCGTCGGACAGGGGCGGGAGGCTCTGTGACTCCGCGGGAGACCGGTCCGCGTGGAACGAGGCGACGGCAGTCTCATTGTGCATGCAAGTGTCCTCCGGATCGGTGGCGAGGCGCCGCAAGATAGGTGCGGGGCCCTCCACTGCACACCCCCCTCTTCACCCCGTGTCCGGTGTGCTCGCGCCCACAAGCCCCTACAGAGGGGGCCGGGAGGGCCTGTCCGGAGGAGGGGAGGGGGCGGCGATGACCTCCGGGGTCGGGTCGGCGTGCGAGCGGCGCGGGAGGCACCATACCTCGGAAGGGGAGTGGGTTGGGTCAACTCCGGAAATGGGTAGAGCGCATTGACAGGATGTAACGAGTCAGTAAGGTGGAAGGGTCCCGTCGCCCTGTCCGCTCCCGCGCGAGGAGGCCGTCTCGTCATGCCCAGGCTCCCGGTTCGAGTTGAACGTCCCTTGGTGAGGGCCCTCGGTGCGCGGTTGCATGCCGTGAGGGTGCGCGCGGCGCTGACCCAGGCGCAGGTGGCGCGCCGGGTGGGGCTGGCGCCCGCGGAGTACGGCCGCATCGAGCGGGGCGAGCGGCTGCCGAGCCTCCCCGCGCTGCGGCGGCTGTGCCTGGAGTTGGAGATCGACTCGGACGAGCTGTTGGGGCTGGGGGCGTCCTCGCCGCGGCTGCGCCGGCTGGTGCAGGCGGTGCGCGGGCTGAGCGCCTCGCAGTTGCGGATGCTGCACCTCTTGGCCGAGTCGCTCCAGCCGGCCGCGCGCGCCCAGGCGCTGTCCACCAGCGCACGCGCGACCGGAGAAGCTCCGCTCGCCCGGCGCCCGGGCGCCTAACCTCGGGGGCCCTCCTTCTCCCGGGCCCGAGATGACCGTCGTCCTTCCGCTGTTGCTCCTCCTGCCGGGCGTCGCCCTGGTGCTCGGGGTGGGCGCGTGGCGTCCGTCCTGGGCGGGGCCGGTGGGCGCGCTCTGCTCGGCGGCGGCCCTGGGCGCCTTGCTCCGGGCGCGCGCGGCGGGCTTCGCCGGGGTGTCGTTCGCGTGGATTCCCACGTGGAACGTGCACCTGTCGCTCGCGCTGGATGGGCTGTCCTTCCTCCATGGCACGTTGGTGCTGGGCGTGGGCCTGCTCGTCCTCGTCTACGCGTGCGCCTACCTGCCGCACTACCTCGAGGAGCGCCACCGGCCGCGCCGCGACGAGGTGCGGCTGTACGCGTGGGTGCTCGCCTTCATGGGGGCCATGCTGCTGCTGGTCATGGCGCGTGACGCGCTGCTGCTCGTCATCGCGTTGGACCTGACGACGGTGGCCAGCTACTTCCTCATCGGCTACGACCGGGAGCGCACCGGCTCGCGCTCGGCGGCGCTCATGGCGCTCGTCGTCACCGGGGGCACCTCGGTGGTGTTGCTCGCGGGGGTGGTGTCGCTGGGGCTCGCGTGTGGCACCTTCGAGCTGTCCGAGCTCGCCCCGCGCGCTCCCGGAGGCTCCCGGCTCGGCGTGGCACTGGGCTGCGTGGCGGTGGGGGCCCTGGCCAAGAGCGCCCAGGTGCCCCTGCACTTCTGGCTGCCGCGCGCCATGGCGGCCCCCACGCCCGTGTCCGCCTACCTGCACTCGGCGGCGATGGTGGCCGCGGGCGTCTTCGTCCTCCAGCGCTTCCTGCCCGTCTTCGCCCTCGCGCCCGCGCTGCTCCAGGGGCTCGCGGGGGTGGGGCTCGTCTCCATGCTCGTGGGCAGCCTCTTCTCGCTGTGCGCGTGGCGCTTCAAGCGCGTGCTGGCGTACTCCACCATCGCCCAGTACGGCTACGTGCTCGTGCTGGTGGGGCTGGGCGGCGCGGGCGCTCCGCTCTACGTGCTCGCCCATGGCCTGTGCAAGGCGGCGCTCTTCCTCACCGTGGGCGCCGTCACCCACGCCACCGGCGAGGAGTCGCTCGAGAAGGTGGGCGGCCTGTGGCGAGCGCTGCCGGGGCTCGCGGGCGCGAGCGCCGTGGCGGCCGCGGGGCTCGCCGGGCTGCCGCTCACGCTGGGCTTCTTCAAGGACGAGCTCTTCTTCCGCGCGCTCGTGGAGCGGGGCGGGGCGTGGAGCGCGGCGGGGGTGCTCGGCGCGGCGCTGACGCTCGCGTACACCGGGCGGTTGTGGACGGGCTCTTCCTGGGCGCGCCGCTCGGGGCGCGGGGGCACGCCTCGTGGGGGCTGGTGGCGCCGGTGGGGGTGCTGGGGGCGGGGGTGCTCCTGGGCGGCGTGTGGCTCGGGCCGCTCAACCATCTGGCGGACGCGGCGGAGGGGGAGATGCTCGGGCACCCGGCGCCGCTCGAGCTCTCCTACCACCTGGATGCGCGGGCGGAGAACCTGCTCGCGCTGGGCGCGTGGGTGCTGGGGGTGGGGGTACTCGTCACGCGCCGGCGGTGGGAGGCCCCGCTGGAGGCGCTCACGCGCGTGGCGTCCCAGGTGGGCGTGGAGCGGGCCTATGGGGCGCTGCTCGCGGGCGCGGACGCGCTGTCGGATGGGCTGCGGCGGCTGGAGGTGCGCGACTTGAGGGACCGGGTGGCGGCGGTGCTGGTGCCCGCGGGGCTGCTCGGCGCGGCGGCGCTGGTATTCACCCCCGGGCATGGGCCGCTCTTCTCGTGGGGGCGGGGGTGGGGCTCGCGGACGCGCCGCTGGTGCTCGGGCTGCTCATCGCCGCGGGCGCGGCCGTGGCGACGCTGCGCGCGGCCAACCACCTGCACCTGGTGATGTTGCTGTCGTGCGTGGGCTTCAGCCTCGCGGCGGTGTTCGCCTTCGCCGCGGCGCCGGACGTGGCCTTCACCGCGGTGCTGGTGGAGACGACCTTCACGCTGCTCTTCCTCGCGCTGCTCTCGCGGCTGCCGCGCCACAGCCAGGAGCGCGCGCAGGTGGAGGCCACGCGCACGCGCTGGCGCGACTGGGTGTTCGCGGGCGTGGCGGGGGCGAGCGCCATGGCGACATCGTGGAACGCGCTGACGCACCTGCGCGAGACGCGCGTGGTGGGCGCGCACGTGGCGTGGACGGAGGCGGCGCACGCCCGGGACGTGGTGTCGGCCATCATCACCGACTTCCGGGGGCTGGACACGGTGGGCGAGACATCGGTGATGGTGGTGGTGCTCCTGGGCATCATCCATCTGCTCACTGGGGAGCGCGCGGAATGAAATCCTTCATCCCCTCCACGTCCCGGGTGGTGTTGCTGCCCGCGCTGGTGGTGGCGGTGGCGGTGTGGCTCAAGGGCTATGTGGAGGCCGGGGACAGCTTCGGCGCGGGCGTGCTGGGGGCGCTCGCGGTGCTGTTGCAGTACGTGGCGAGTGGGAGGGACGAGGCGCGGCGTCTGCCCGGCGTGCGCTACGCGCCCCAGGTGGCCGGCGTGGGCCTGCTGCTGCTGTTGGGCGTGGCCTTCGGGCCGCTCGTGTGGGGGGCCGCGCCGGTGACGCACTACCCGCGCCCGGGCGGAGTCGTGACGCACCTCGGCACGTTGGAGTTGCATACCTCCGTCCTCTTCGACGCGGGCATCTTCCTGGTGGTGATGGGCTTCATCGTGACGGCCATCGATGGGCTGGTGGCGCAATCCCGCCGAGGGGGGTAGCGCGCGGTGTGAATATTCAATTAAGCCTCCCGTCCGGGGTGCCCGTGCGCGATTGCACCGCACTCCTAATCCCGAGGGGGAACACACGATGTCGAAGCGTCTTGGAACCGTGGTCGCCGTGGTCGCCGTGATGACGAGCCAGGTGGGCTGCTACACCACGAAGGTCGTCAGTCAGGCCCGGCCCGATGGCCCCGCGTACACGGATCGCCAGTGGTTCACGATTGGTGGCCTCGTGCCGCTCTCCGGCCCCGCGGGGCGCGAGTGCGAGAGCCTGTCGGCGGTGGAGAGCAAGCTGAGTGGCACGGACTGGCTCATCAACGCGGGCCTGGGGATCGCGGGCGGCATCGTGGGCGGACTGGTGTGCGGGGGTTCCTCCAACGATCCCTACCTGAATACTCTCGCCAGTGCCTCCTGTGCGGCGGGGTTCTCCACGCTGGTGCCCTTCCTGATCAGCTCGCGCACGGTGGAGTACTCCTGCGCCGAGGGCTACGGCGGCGACAACCGGGGCGGCGGCCGCCTGGACTACATGCCGCCGCGCCAGGGCTACCGGGTGGCTCCTCAGCAGGAGGGCGCGCCCGCCGAGGCTCCTCCCGCGCAGACGCCTTGAGCCTGGGTTGACGGAAGTTTCCCGAGGGGGTTGGAGCCACACGCGCTCCAGCCCCCTCGGTGCGTTCAGGCGTCCGTTCACTCCTGGGGGCGGGAGGTGGCGAGCACGTTGGGCTGTCCGCGCCACAGCCGGCGGGTCTTCCACAGCCAGAGGGTGCCGTAGAGCAGGGACGCTCCGGCGAGTCCCCAGGCGGCGTGGGTGAGGCCCACGGCCTCGGCGGCGACGCTGGCGGTGAGCGAGGACACGCCGATGCCCAGGGTGGCGAGGCCGAAGTCCAGGCCCATGATGCGTCCGCGCAGCCGGTCCGGCGTGGACACCTGGAGGCCGTAGGTGGAGAGCGTCCACTGCGCGCCGCCGCCCAGGTGCGCGAGCAGCACGCACCCCGCGGCGAGCAGGAGCGAGGGCGCGGCGGGCAGCAGGAGATAGGCGAGCCCGTAGGTGATCATCGAGATGCCGCACGCGAGGAACAGGCGGCGATCATCCCGGCGCACCCAGCGCTGGCCGAGGACGGGGCCGATCAGCGCGCCGAGGCCCCGCGCGGACAAGAGCAGCCCCACGCCCTCGTCGCCGGAGCCGAAGTTGCGCGCGGCGAACGCGGGCAGCAGCCCCACGAGTCCATTGCCCAGGCCCACGCCCACCTTGGTGGTGAGCAGCGAGAGGGAGATGGGGTGGCGGCGGGCGAACGTCCAGGCCTCGTGGAGCTGGCGCCAGGTGCCGGTATCGGCGGCGGGGGCGTCGGAGGAGGGGGACGTTGGAAGGAGCGGCGGATGCCGCGCACGAGCCAGGCGGAGAGCAGGAAGGTGGCGGCGTTGAGGAGGATGCTCACGTGGCGGCCGAAGGCGAGCGTGGCGAGGCCACCGAGCGCGGCGCCGACGAAGAGCATGCTGCCCCAGACGCTGCCGAGCGCGGCCTGGGCGACGGGGAGTTCCTCGGGGGAGACGACGTTGGGGACGGAGGCTCGGCGACGGGATCGAAGAAGGCGGAGAGCGCGGCGAGCAGGGCGACGCACACGAGCGCGAGCAGGGGGGCACGCCAGAGGAGCGCGGCGAGCATGCCGAGCGCGGGAAGCACGCGCACCAGGTCCACGGTGACCATGAGGCGCTGGCGGTCCATGCGGTCGGCGAGCAGGCCGGCGAAGGGGGACAGGAGGCTCGCCGGCAGGACGCTGGCGGCGTAGACGGCGGCCGAGGCGCTCAGGTGGCCGGTGGTTTCGGTGACGAAGCCGCTGATGGCGACGAAGGCGAACCAGTCGCCGAGCATCGACACGACGGTGGCGAGGAAGAGGCGGCGGTAGTCGGCATTGCGCCGCAGCAGCGCGAGCACGCTGCGCAGGGAGGGAGAAGCGGAGTCCATGAAGGTGCGGCGCAGCCTACCCGGGGGAGGCTGCGCCACGCGGATTCCCGTCATGTAACGCGCTCCGTCACGGAGTCACCCCTCGAGCGCGCGGGTGGGGCTCACGCCCCCGGCGCGAGCGGCGCGAAGAACGCCTCCACGTCCTCGTCCCGCACCTCGGCGAGCGTGGGCGGGTTCCACCGGGGCTTCTGGTCCTTGTCCACGAGCACCGCGCGGATGCCCTCGCGGAAGTCCGGCACCGTCATGAAGCGCTGGCTCAGCCGGTACTCCATCGCCGCCACCTCGTCGTAGGACATGAACCGGCCGAGCCTCAGCTGGCGCAGCGTCACCGCGAGGCTCGTGGGCGACATGCGCCCGAGCGTGGCGCGTGTCTCCTCCGCCCACGGCGTGCCCTCGGCCGCGAGCGCCTCGAGGATCTCCTCCACCCGGGTGCTCGCGAAGCACCGGTCCATCTCCCGCGCGTGGGCCGCGAGCGGCGAGGGCCCCGGCTCCGAGGTGAAGCCCGACAGCACCCGGTCCACCACCGCGCGCGCCGGCCCGCCGCCCCAGTCCGCCGCCGCGAGCGCGTCCACCACGGCGTCCAGCCGCTCGTGCGTCACGTGCTGCGTCGCGTACCCGAGCCACCGCGCGTCCGCCGCGCCGCACCGGGCCCCCGTCAGTCCCAGGTACGTGCCCGCCTCGCCCGGAAAGCGCGGCAGGAACCAGCCGCCGCCCACGTCGGGAAACAAGCCAATGCCCGTCTCCGGCATCGCCAGCACCAGCCGCTCGGTGACCACGCGGTGCGAGCCATGCCGGCTCAGCCCGAGCCCTCCACCCATGCAGATGCCATCCACCAGCGCCACGTAGGGCTTGGGGTAGTGATGGATGAGCTGGTTGAGCCGGTACTCCTCGCGGAAGAAGGCGCGCGAGAGCGGCTCCTGTCCCTCGGGTGGGGGCGTGCCCAACGACGCGGCCACGGCCCGCACGTCCCCGCCCGCGCAGAAGGCCCGGCCCCCGCGCCGCGCACCACCACCGCCTTCACCTCGGGACGCCCGGCCCACTCCTCGAGCGCCGGGTGCAGCGCGCGGATCATCCCCAGGTCCAGCGCGTTGTGCGCCTTGGGGCGGTTGAGGGTCACCAGGGCCAGGGGCCCGCGCGTCTCCAGCAGCACGTCCGGGTTCATGACCCGGGGATAACACGCCCCGGGGCGCTCGCGGCCTCCTACGCGATGACCGTCATCCACCCGTGCCGGTCCGGCTGCGTGCCGTACTGGATGCCCGTGAGCGCGTCGTACAGCCGCTGGGACACCTCGCCCACCCGGCCCTGGCCAATCTTCAGCTCGCCTTCCTCGAAGCCCAGTCCGCCCACCGGCGAAATCACCGCCGCCGTCCCCGTGCCGAACACCTCGTGCAGCTCCCCCTCGTGATGCGCCTCGCGCAGCTCGTCGATGGACAGCTTGCGCTCGCTCACCTTCATGCCCCAGTCGCGCAAGAGCGTCAGCGCGCTCTCCCGGGTGATGCCCGGCAGGAACGTCCCATCCAGCGGCGGGGTGATGAGCTCGTCCCCGATGCGCACGAAGAGATTCATCGTCCCCACCTCCTCGATGTAGCGGTGCTCCAGCGCGTCCAGCCACAGCACCTGCGCATAGCCTCGCTTCTTCGCCTCCACCGACGCCTGGAGGCTCGCCGCGTAGTTGGCCGCCGCCTTCGCCCCACCCAGGCCCCCGGGCGCCGCGCGCGTGCCGCTGCTCCACCCAGATGCGCACCGGCTCCGCCCCGTTGCTGAAGTAGTTGCCCACCGGGCTGAGGATGGCGAAGAAGATGTACTTGTCCGCCGGCCTCACCCCGAGGAACGCCTCCGAGGCGATCACCACCGGCCGCACGTACAACGACGTGCCCGGCGCGCTCGGCACCCACGCGGCCTCCTCCTTCACCAGCGCCTCGATGCTCGCGCGCGCCAGCTCCGGCGGCACCACCGCCATGCTCAGCCGCTCGGCGCTCGCCGCCGGCGCGCGCAATGGTCCTTCAGCCGGAACGCGCGCAGCTTCCCATCCCGGCCCCGGAACACCTTCGCCCCGTCGAACACCGACTGCGCGTAGTGCAACGCCGCCGCCCCCGGATCCAACCCCAGCGGCCCGTACGGCACGATGCGCGCCCGGTGCCACCCCTGCCCCGGCGCGTAGTCCATCCGGAACATGTGGTCGGTGAAGTACTTGCCGAAGCCCAGCACGTCCGTGGCGGCGGGCTTGGGCTTCAGGGCGGCGGCGCGCTGGACCTCGATGGGCATCATGCTGCGGCTCCTCTAGAGCTGAAGGGGGGCGGGACGGTTCCCACGCAATTTCGTGACAAGTCGCGCCGGAATCGAGACAATCGCTTACGTGGGACTCCAACCTTCGTCAAGTGTACCGATTGTCACCGAGACAAGCTGGACGCCGAGTCTCGAGGGGCGTCGGGGGCCGCTGTACCGGGTGATCGCGGACGCGCTGGCCGAGGACCGCGACGCGGGGCGGCTGTTGCCGGGCACGCGCCTGCCCACGCACCGGGAGCTCGCCGAGCGGCTGGGCGTCACCGTGGGCACGGTGACGCGCGCCTATGGCGAGGCGGAGAAGCGGGGCCTCGTGCGGGGCGAGGTGGGCCGGGGCACCTACGTGCGGGACAAGGCCTCGCCCACGCACATGCCCAGGCCGGTCGAGGAGGGCTCGGCGGAGGAGGGCTCGCTGGTGGAGCTGAGCATCAACGCGCCCGCGACGCCCGAGCGAGATCCCGCGAGCCAGGCGCTGCGCGCGTCGCTGGAGGTGCTGGGCCGCTCGCCCCGGCTGGCGGAGTTGCTCGCCTACCAGCCCCCCGCGGGGGCACTGAGACACCGCGAGGCGGGCGCGGCGTGGACGGGGCGCTTCGGGTTGTCGGTCCGGCCCGAGCAGGTGGTGGTGTGCGCGGGCGGCCAGCACGCCATGGAGGTGGCGCTCGCGGCGCTCACCCAGCCGGGCGACGTGCTCGCCACCGAGGCGCTCACCTACCCGGGCATCAAGGTGCTCGCGCGGCGCTTCCAGTTGAGGATGCAGGGGCTGGCGATGGACGCGGACGGCCTCTTGCCGGACGCGCTGGAGGCGGCGTGCCGCGCGGGCCCGGTGCGCCTGCTCTACCTCCAGCCCACGTGCCACAACCCCACGGGCGCGGTGATGTCCGAGGCGCGGCGGCGCGAGGTGGCCGAGGTGGCGCGCCGCCATGGGGTGCTGGTGCTGGAGGACGACTCGTATGGGCTCCTGCCCTCGGTGCGCCCGCCGCCGCTCGCGTGCTTCCTGCCCGAGTCGAGCTACTTCATCGCCGGGGTGAGCAAGCTGCTCACGCCGGGCTTGCGCATCGGCTACCTGGTGGGGCCGGCGCGGGCGCGCTGCGAGCGGCTCGCCGAGGAGGTGGGCCCGGCCTCGCTGATGACGACGCCGCTCATGGCCGAGGTGCTCTCGCGCTGGGTGGAGGACGGCACGGCGGATGCGCTCGTGGTGACCCAGCGGCGCGAGGCGGGTGAGCGCCGGCGCTGGCGCGCGAGGTGCTCGGCGCGGGGGTGCGCTGCCAGGAGTCGGTGCCGCTCTACCACCTGTGGCTCGGGCTGCCCGAGGGCCGGCGCAGCGAGGCGTTCACGGCGCAGGCGCGGCGGCACGGGGTGTCGGTGACGAGCGCGGACCTGTTCGGCGTGGGGCCGGGCGTGGTGCCCGCGGCGGTGCGGGTGTGCATCGGCACGCCGCGCACGCGCGCGCTGCTGGAGCGGGGCCTGCGGCGCCTGCGCGAGGTGCTGGACGCCGGCAACGAGCCGCTCGCGGTGGTGTGATTTCCGGCGGAGCGGGCCCTCGCTCCTCCCCTTCGCTTGACGGACCCGGGGCCCGGTGTTCTGTAGAAATCCGTGGGCACTCCAATGGACACGGCACCGGGCGAGCGACTGGCCGCGCTCGAGGCGGAGAACGCGCGGCTGCGCGAGGCACTGGCGTGGGCCGAGGCCAATGGGACGTGGGTCGGGCCACCCGGGGAGGGCATCGACCCTTCCGCCCTGGTGCGGCTCGCGCCGAGGATCTCCTGGACGGCGGACCCCGAGGGCCGCATCACCGGCCTGCCCGAGAGCTGGGTGGAGCTGACGGGCATGGAGCGCGAGGCGGCGCTCGGGGATGGGTGGCTGCGCCTGGTGCACCCGGACGATCGCGCGGCGGTGTCCGCGGAGTGGGCGCGGGCCACCTCCTCCACGGGCTCCTTCGAGGCCGAGTACCGCATGCGCCTGACCCGGGGGCACTACCGGTGGATGCACACGCGCGCCCTGCCCCTGCGCGGCCCCGAGGGCAACATCCTGCGCTGGCACGGCATGACGGAGGACGTGCACGAGCGGCGCGCGGCGGAGGACTCGCTGCGCGTGCTCAACGAGACGCTGGAGACGCGCGTGGCCGAGCGCACCCACGAGCTCGCCGCCGCCAACGCCCGGCTCCAGTCGGAGATCGCCGAGCGCGGACGCGCCGAGGAGGCCCTGCGCCACGCCCAGAAGATGGAGGCGGTGGGCCAGCTCACCGGCGGCATCGCGCACGACTTCAACAACCTGCTGTCCGGCATCCTCGGCTCGCTGTCGATTCTGCAGAAGCGGCTGGAGCTGGGGCAGGTGGATCAGGCCCCGCGCTACATCAACTCGGCCATGGCCTCGGTCAACCGCGCCGCGGCGCTCACCCACCGGCTGCTCGCCTTCTCGCGGCGCCAGCCGCTCGAGCCCCGGCCCGTGGAGCCCCACGCGCTCATCGTGTCGCTGGAGGAGCTGATGCGCCGGACGATCGGCCCCTCCATCCAGCTCGAGGTGCGCCCGGCCGAGGGGCTCTGGCACACGCTGTGCGATCCGCACCAGCTGGAGAACGCGCTGCTCAACCTCGTCATCAACGCGAGAGATGCCATGCCGTCCGGGGGGCGGCTGACGCTGGAGACGGAGAACACCCGGCTGGAGGCGGGCGACCCCACGGCGCCGAGGGACCGGCGCCGGGCGCGTACGTGCGCATCCGCGTGACGGACACGGGCAGTGGCATGCCGCCGGATGTCATCGCCCGGGCGTTCGAGCCCTTCTTCACCACCAAGCCGCTGGGGCAGGGCACGGGCCTGGGGCTGTCGATGATCTACGGCTTCGCCGAGCAGTCCGAGGGCCATGTGCGCATCGACAGCGAGGTGGGCCGGGGCACGAGCGTGACGCTCTTCCTGCCGCGCTTCGTGGGCGAGGCGCCCGAGGAGGGGGCGGTGGCGGGGGCGCCGGTGGCGGCGCGGGCCGAGGGCGAGACGGTGCTCGTCGTCGAGGACGAGCCGCTGTTGCGCGAGCTGGTGCTGGAGATCCTCGGGGAGCTGGGCTACCGGACGATCGAGGCGGCGGATGGGCCCGAGGGGCTCAAGGTGGTGCAGTCGAAGAAGCGGATTGACCTGCTCGTCACGGACATCGGGTTGCCGGGGCTCAACGGGCGGCAACTGGCGGACGCGGCGCGCGAGCTGCGCCCGGGGCTCAAGGTGCTCTTCATGACGGGCTACGCGGAGAACGCGGTGTTCGGCACGGGCTACCTGGACTCGGGCATGCAGATGATCACCAAGCCCTTCGATCCGGACGCGCTCGCCACGCGCGTGCGGGAGATGTTCGAGGGCTGAGCCGTCCCACCCGACCTCGGATGTCGGACGGCCGGGTAGACTGGAGGAGTGGGGAAGAGCACGGCCCCTCGGATGTTGAATCCTCCAGGAGGCGCGGCGCATGGGACAGGGCAAGAAGCCGGCGGCGTACGCGGATATCGAGGCGCTGCCGGACGGGTGGGTGGGCGAGCTGCTGGAGGACGAGCTGTTGGCCTCGCCCCGGCCCGCGGTGGGCCATGCGCACTGCGCCTTCGAGCTGGGCGCCGAATTGGGAGGCCTGTTTTCCCTCGGACGCGGAGGACTGGGAGGCTGGTGGTTCCTTCCGAAGCCCGAACTGCACCTGGGGCGGGATGTGCTCGTGCCGGACCGGCGGGCTGGCGCCGCGAGCGCATGCCCCAGCGGCCTTCCGCGCGAGAGCCCTTCGTCAAGCTCGCGCCGGACTGGGTGTGCGAGGTGTTGTCGCCCTCCACGGCGCGGGTGGATCGGCACCGGAAGCTGCCCGTGTACTTCCGCGAGGGCGTGGGTCATGCGTGGCTCGTCGATCCGCTCGCGCGCACGCTGGAGGTCTTCCGGCGGGACGCGGGGGTTTTGCCCGGATGGCGACCCACGTGGGAGACGTGTCGGTGCGCGCCGAGCCCTTCGAGGCGGTGGAGCTCGGGTTGGGCGCGCTCTGGCTCGCTCCCTGAGGAGAACGTTCCCTAACGGACGCGACCGCGCCCTCCCCCGCTCGTGCCTGGGCACTCGGGACGCCTCCCCCTGTATGACGCGGGGACTCCCCGGGACGTAGGAGACTCCTACCCTCGGGGTCCCTTCCACTCCGGGGATTGATCGAGATGCACCCGCCTTCCTTCCTCCCGCGCGTGACCTGGAGTCCCGCGTGAACGCTGTCGTGGCCCTCACGGTGGGGCTGCTCTTCGGAGTGGGCGTGCTGCTCACGCTCAAGAGAGATCTGGTGCGCATGGCCGCGGGGGGCTCTTGCTCACCAACTCGGCCATCCTCTTCATCCTCTCCACGGGCTTTCCCGAGCGCGGTGAGCCCCTGCACGGCGAGGGCGCCACCCCGGTGATGACGGATCCGCTCGCCCAGTCCCTGGCGCTCACCGCCATCGTCATCGGCTTCGCCACCTCGGCGCTGCTCTTGGCGTTCGTCTACCGGATGCACGAGCAGCACGGCTCGTTGGACTTGCGCGACGTGGTGCACGCCGAGCTGGAGGAGGAACAGTCTCATACCCGGGAGTCGCCCGAGTCGGAGGAGCGCTGATGCCGCTCGTGCTGCCCCTGGTGGGCGCGTGGGGGCTCGCCGCGGTGCTGTCCTTCCTGGACGGGCGCAAGAAGGCCGTGGCGGGCCTGGCGGTGGTGGGGATGGTGGGGGTGCTCGGCGCGAGCCTCGCCCTGCTGCCGGCGGCCCTGCACGGCCCCGTGCCCGAGGTGGTCGCCGGAGGGTGGCCGGTGGGCATGGGCATCCGCCTGCGCGCGGATGCGCTGTCGGTGCTCTTCTGCGTGGTGACCAACACGGTGCTCGCCGGGGCGCTGTCGTGCGAGCTGCTCGAGGGCGTCAGCACGCGCGGCTTCCCGGCGCTGGTGCTCTTCCTCGCCGCGGGGCTCAACGGGGCGTTCCTCACCGCGGACGCGTTCAACTTCTACGTCTTCTTCGAGCTGTCCATGGGCGCGGCCTTCGCCCTGGCGAGCCATGGCCGGGGCGCCCCGGCGCTGCGCGCGGGCTTCACCTTCGTGGTGGTGAACCTCATGGGCTCGGTGCTCTTCCTCACGGCGGTGGTGATGCTCTACCAGGCCACGGGGACGCTGGACATGGGGAGCATCGCCGAGTGGGTGGCGAGCCCCCACACGCGCCGGCTCGAGGTGCCGGGGGCGCTGCTGCTGAGCGCCTTCGGGGTGAAGCTGGGGCTCTTCCCGTTCCACTTCTGGGCGCCGGCGGTGTACCGGGGCGTGAGCACGTCCATCGCCGCCATCTTCGCCGGGGCGCTGGTGAACATCGGCAGCTACGCGCTGGTGCGCCTGGGCCCGGGAGTGCTCGGCGACACCCTCGCGCATGGCGCCGAGGTGCTGGCGGTGCTGGGCGGGGCGAGCCTCGTCTACGGCTCGCTGCTGGCGCTCGCGCGGCAGGTGCCCGCGGAGACGCTGGCGTACGCCTCCATCGCCCAGGCGGGCTACCTCTTCGCGGCGCTGGGGCTCGGGCCGGGGCCGGGCGTGGCGGCGGCGGTGCTGCTCGCGCTGTCGGGCTCGCTGGACAAGGCGGTGCTGTTCCTCGCCCTGGGGTTGCCGGGGACGCGCTCGCGCGCGGCCTTCGCGGCGGCGGCCTTCAGCTCCGCGGGGCTGCCCCTGTCGCTGGGCTTCCTCGCCAAGACGGAGCTCTTGCGCGCGGCGCTGCTCGGCGAGCGCTGGTGGCTGGCGGGCTTCGTCGTGCTCTCGAGCGTGCTGTCGCTGGTGGCGCTCGCGCGCACCTTCCAGCGCCTGTACTGGGCGGAGGAGCGGACGCGCGAGGCGCCCGGCCGGGCGGCGAGCGGGGTGGTGCTGGCGCTGGCGTTGGTGGGGGTGGGGGTGGGCGTGTGGCCCGAGCCGCTGCTCGCGGTGAGTGCCCGGGTGGCCGGGGCGCTCGCGGGGGAGGGGGCCATGAGGGGCTGGGTCATGCCCTGGGTGCTGCTCACCGGGGTGTTCGTGTTGATGGTGGGCCACGTGTCGGTGGCGGACGTGGCGCTGGGGGCCGGGGTGTCGGCGGGGCTGCTCGCGTGGAGCGGGCGCTGGCTGGTGGACGGGCGCGCGCCGGGGGCGGTGGGGCCGAGGCGGCTGTGGGCCTTCGGGGTGCTGGTGGGGGCGGTGCTGGTGGACGTGGTGCGAGGCACCTGGAGCATGGGGCGGCTGATGCTCGGGCCGCGGCCGGGGGAGCGGCAGGGGGAGGTGGAGGTGGCGCTGGGGGAGCGCACGGACGGAGGGGCGCGGGTGTCGGCGCTGCTGGCGAGCATGTCGCCGGGCTCGCTGCTCTTGGGAATCGACTGGGAGCGGCGGGTGATGCGCTTCCACCGGCGGATGCGTCGCGAGCGGAGGAGTTCCGCGCGGGACTGGAGCGGTTCTACCGGGAGCGCCAGCGGGCGGTGTTCCCCTGAAGCGGGAGGTGGCGAGCGCATGCACGACGTCGTCTTCTACGTGGCGCTGGTGTGGCTGATGGGGCTGCTCGGCGTGTTGGTGGTGGTGTCGGCGCGGGCGCGCTCGACGCTGGACGTGGTGCTGGCGCTGGACACGCTGGCGTTGGTGTTCGTGGCGGTGCTGGGGCTGTTCGGGGCCTGGCGCGGGGTGACGGGCTACCTGGACGCGGCGCTGGTGCTGGCGCTCGTGTCCTACGTGCAGACGGTGGCGGCCACGCGGCACCACGCGGCGCACAAGGCGGGGCCGCGATGAGGGCCGAGGCGCTCAAGTGGGTGGCGGACGCGCTGGTGGTGCTGGGGCTGGTGGCGGTGACGGTGTCGGTGGTGGGCATCATCCGCATGCCGGGCATTCTCATGCGGGCGCACGCGGCGGGGCAGGCGGTGTTCGTGGGCGTCGTCATCATCCTGATGGGGGCGGTGGGCTCGGGCCAGTGGCCGCTCATGGGCCGCGCGCTGCTCGTGGCGGTGTTCCTCATGCTCACCGCGCCCATGTCCGCGCATGCGATTGCCCGCGCGGCGGCGCGCGAGCAGGGGGAGCCCGCGGCGGAGGAAGTGGACGAGGTGGAGTGAGGGGAGGGTGGCTTGGTTCGAGGACGTCGCCTCGATGCCTCGGTCCAGTGGCAGTGGGGCGCGGGCTGCGGTCAGCTCCGCGCCGTATGAAAGGTGATCGCGTAGCCATCGGGATCACCGGTGACGAAGAAGCGACCGAAGGGGCCGTCGGCGAGCGGGCTGAGGATCGCGCCGCCCCGTTTGACAACGAGGTCGTGCAGCGCATCGGCGTCGGTGCACGAGATCCAGAGCACCATGCCCACACCGAGCGGCCCCGCTTCGGGAAGCGCACGCAGAGGCGCTCTCAGCGCCAACGGGATCGGCTTGGTGTTGAAAACGACCGCCCCGGGAGGACTCTGCGCCGCGGCTTCGAAACCGAAAGTCTCGACGTAGAACTTTCGGGAGGCGGCGAGGTCGCGCACTTGCAAGGCGATGAAGTCGGGGCCGACTGGGGTTGTCATGCTCTCTCCTGTTGAGTAATATCAGTGCCCTGATACTGATGTAAGGGCCCTGACATGTCAACGCAGAAAATGGCGCCTCGAAGCGGAGTCGACTGGATTGGCTACAACCTGAAGATCACGCAACATCGATTGAGGCAACGCCTGGATGCCGAACTCGCGCGGCTTGGCATCACGGCAGCGCAGAACGCAGTCCTGCTTGCCGTCGCCGACAATCCGCGAATCTCGAATGCCGAGTTGGCTCGCGCGGCGTTCGTGACGCCGCAGACCATGCAGGCGATCCTCGTCAATCTTGAACGCGGAGGCCTGATTGTGCGGAGCCCGCACCCGGAGCATGGCCGGGTCATCATGACCGAGCTGACGACGGCTGGTCGAAAGGCCGTCGCCGATGGCGCGAAAGCCGCCGACGCGGTGGAACGGCAGATGCTGTCCAGGCTGTCGACTGAAGAGGCCCGGCTTCTTTGCGAGTTGCTCAAGCGTTGTGCCGCCGCCCTGGACGACCCGCCGTCCGACAGCTAGGGATTGCCTCCGGCGACGAGTGAGCGTCAGTCCCCAGTGACAGGTGTTCCAGAAGGGCGCGCACGGCGTTGGGTGCCGTCGACGCGATGCCTCGGCGGCCCCTCGCCCGGCGGGCGTATCGACCCAGTCGGCGACGACTCGCTCTGGAGACTTGACGATCCATAAGCGTTGGCTTATTTGTTGGGCATGCAGAGCGCGGCCAAGGTCGAAGACAAGATTTTCCAGGCGCTGGCGGACCCCAGCCGTCGGGCGATCTTCGAGTCGCTCACGGGTGGCGAAGCGGCGGTGAAGGACCTCACGGCGCGTTTCGACATCTCACAACCGGCGGTCTCGCAGCACCTCGCCACCCTGAAAGACGCCGGTCTGGTGAACTCCCGGCGTGAGGGGCGCTGCGTCTACTACCGGGTGGAGCCGCGCGGGATGAAACCACTCATCGACTGGATCTCTCACTACCGCGCCTTCTGGACGGAGCGCGTGGACCGCCTCGAACAGCTGCTCGAGAAAATGGACCAATGAACCCCACCGACAAGACCGCCCCATCACAAACCGCGGCCATCTCCTTCGAGTTCGATTTGAATCATCCTCCGGAGAAGGTGTGGCGGGCGCTGACCATCCCCGAACTGCTCAACGAGTGGCTTCTCCCCATCGTCGAGCTCAAGCTCGAACCGGGGGCCGCCTTCGCCTTCAAGACCCAGCCGCAACCCGGCTGGGACGGGACCGTGAACTGCCGGTTCCTCGAGATCGAAAAGCACAAGAAGCTCAGCTACGCGTGGGTCGTCGGAGAGTTCCTCGACACCGTCGTGACCTTCACCCTGACGCCCACGGCGTCGGGCACCCGGTTGTTCCTGGAGCAGTCGGGCTTCAGGCCTGAGCAGAAGCAGAACTTCGGCGGTGCGCGCTACGGCTGGAAGATGATGGGCGGGAAGCTGGTCGACCTGCTCGCGAGGCTCTCATGAACTGGAACAAATTGATTCGAGACACGCACCGCTGGCTGTCCATTGCCTTCACGGTGGCGGTCATTGCCAACATCGTCGCCATGTTCACCCAGAAGCCCGGCGCGGGGGCCGCGGGACAGGATCCGTCCGCCATGCTGGTGGGCCTGCTGGCGCTGTTCCCACTCATCGTGCTGCTGTTCACCGGTCTGTATTTGTTCGCGCTGCCGTATGTGGCCCGGTGGCGCAGGGCCGGCGCACCGGCGGTCGGTACCGAGCAGCACCCATGAGCGCACCCGGGGTGAAGGCCATGTCCGGCAAGCCGACGAAGAAGGCCGCGGCGAAGAAGACGACCGCGAAGAAGAAGACCGCGGCGGTCGCGAAGAAGCCCGCCGCCGGGCGTGTCGCGACGAAGACGGCCAGGCCGGGCAAGGCCGCCGCCAGGCCATCAGACTCCACGAGCGCCTCCGAGCGGCTCGACCAGAGGATCGCGAGCCTGGGCGATTGGCGAGGGGAGCGGTTGGCCCAGATTCGCAAGCTCATCCACGAGGCCGACCCCGAGGTGGTCGAAGACTGGAAGTGGATGGGGACTCCCGTGTGGTCGCACGACGGGATGTACGTGCTCGCCAACCCTCACAAGGACAAGGTGAAGATCACCTTCTTCCACGGAGCCCGGCTCCCCGACCCCAAGAAGCTCTTCAACGCGGGCGAGGGGGGCAAGTGGCGGGCGATCGACCTTCGCGAGGGAGACAAGCTCGACACGACCGCATTCAAGGCGTTGCTGCGCGCGGCGGTGGATTACAACACCTCGCACCCAGTACCGAAGAGCAAGGGGTCACGAGCGTAAGAGGCCAGGGGAGGGCAGGAGCGCGGGAGCCGAGGCGGGCCGCTGAACCTCACGCCGCCCTATGCCGAGGTGCTGGCCATGTGGCGCATCGCCGTTGAGGCCCTGGGGTTAACAGGCCTCGATCGGCGGCAGCTCTGGCGCACTCAAGCCCTCGAAGGGGTCGGCCCAGGCCGGCAGCGTCATCAGCCGCTCATGCCGGGCCGCCACGGCCGGGTAGTCGGCCAGCGGCAGGCGGGCCACGTCGTTGTAGGGCAGGAAGACGGCCATGCGGAAGTCGGCATAGGACAGGCCGGAGGCCAGCAGCCAATCCTGCTTGGCGAGGTGGCCGTTCAGGATGGTCGCCGTCTGATGGAAACGCTCCAGGCCCTGCGATACGAGAGCCTCGTCCAGCGCGCCGAGCTTGTAGCGCTGCTTGGTGCCGCGCTCGAAGTGCACCATGTCGCAGGCATGCATGAAGTTGTCGCGGCTCCAGCTGACCCAGCGGATCATGTCTGGCAGCTCGGCCCCCGTGCGCCAGAAGTCCGACCCCACCATCTGCGACAGCCGGCAGGCGATGGCGTCGGCCTCCCACAGCGACCCGCCTTCCTCGGCCAGGATGGGCAGGCGCAGCGACGGGTTCAGGTGCCGGTACCGCTCGGCCTGGCCCGGCGCCAGCGGCTCCGCGAACTGGAAGCTGACGGGCGCCGCCAGATGCCGGGCCACGGCCACCGCGAGTCGCGGGTTGGGGTTGCGGGAGAAGTAGAGGGTCGTCGTCATGCGGGCGATGGACCCGATACCATGGACGCCGGGCAGTATGCGACCGGGGCACCGAAGCTCACCTTGGCAGGCGTCCTCCGTGCGTGGTCATCGCGCGGCTTCTCGCATTCGCCTTCTGTAGTGCCCTGGTGGTTCGCCAGCCCAGACGCGGAACGCCTTGCTGAACGTCACCTCCGTCTCGTAGCCGACTTGCTCCGCGATCTGCGCGAGCCCGTCGTTGCTGGTGCACAGCAGTCCCGCCGCGAGGTGCATCCGACGGTGGGTGACGTAGGCCATGACGGTCTCGCCAACCAGACGGCGAAAGCGCTGTGCGAAGACCGTTCGTGAGAGCCCGACCGCACGAGCGAGGCGCTCGACGGTCCACGGCTCGGCAGCGCGAGCGTGCACGAGACTCAGGGCGCGGCCGATGGAAGGGTCGAGCAGCCCCCGCAGCCATCCGCTCGAGGGGGCATCCCGCTCCGAGGCGATGTACGCCCTCACCGCCTGCACGAAAAGAATGTCGGCGACACGCTCCGCGATGGTCACCGCACCAGGGGCCTCGGAGAACGCCTCGTCGATGAGGAGGCGAATGGCGTTTTCAAGCCACGAGGGGCCTCGACCGTGCTCACCCGCGACGCGGATCAGCGGGGGAAGCACCTCGAGCACGGGGTTTCGGCGTCGGTCTTGAAACGCGAACACGCCCGACATCACCCGAACGACCTCCCCTCTGGCCGAGCCGAACCGGATGGCAGCGGGACGGCCGGCCCGCTTTCCCGGCGCCCACGTCTCCACGACTCCGTTTTGCAGCAGAACCGACTTGAACGGTGTCACGGGCGCGGACGCCGATGACGACAGGGTATGAGCGTCGCCATGGGGAAGGACAACCAGATCGCCGGCTGCGAGCTCGATGGGCTTCTTGTGTTCCATTCGCAGGACGCAGCGCCCTTCGATGACCACATGAAAGGGCGCGCCCCCCTCGAGCCGCTGCTTGCGCAAGCCCCATGGCGCGTGAAGCTCGAAGACACTCAAGACCGTGCTCTCGAGTCGCAGATCTCGGGTGAACGTTACCTCCGGTCTCGCGTTCTGCCCCTCGGCTGAGTTTCCCGTGTACTGCGCGACGAAGGCCGCGCTGCATTCCTTCACCCTCAGCCTGCGGCATCAACTGACGGGGCGCGTCCGTGTGGTCGAGATCGCGCCGCCCATCGTCGCGACCGGACTCGACAAGAGGAGCCGGCTCGGCGTCCCGCGGAGGGCTCTGGACCGCCCGTCCTCTCCGCCGAGACCTTCGCGAGCGAGGCGGTGCAGCGCTTCGAACAAGGTGAAGCCGAGATCGTCATCGGTGTGGCGAACGGGCTGAGGCAGCGCGGCGAAGCGTTGTTTGCCAACATGAACCCATAGGTGCGCGGAAGAGGCCACCCTTCCATGGGGGCATGCTCACTCCCACTCGAGCCGGGAAGCCACGTCACGCGGCCCGAGCGCCCTCGCGGCGCGCGCTGTAGAAGCTGCGCATCCCCTCCATCATCCAGCCACGAGGCGTGAGCGCGAGGAAGGAATCGCGAACCGCCACCACCGCCCGGTTCCGTCCGAGGATCATCGACCCCATCCACCGGGCCTTGCGCTGGAGCCGCTCGGCGATGGGTTGCACGCGGGCCGAGTAGGTCGCGAGCGCGGCCTGGGCGTCGGAGGTGGTGCTCAGCGCCTCGGTCAACACGGCGGCGCTCTGGAGCGCGAAGGCACTCCCCATCCCCGACAGGAACGTGGGGCACGCGGCGGCGTCACCCAGCAGGCCGACCCTCCCGCGCACGATGGAGTCGAGGCGGATCATCTTGATGTCGTCGACGAACACGAAGCTCTGCTCGTCGATCCTCGCGAAGGCGGTGCGCACCTCCGGTGCGAAGGCGTTGTACTCACGGGCGAAGAACGCTCGCGTGGCGGTGGCCCCCGGAGCTTCGGCCGGAGGAGCTCCCCGCCGTGGTACACGATCACCGAGAGGCGCCCCGGTGCGCTCGGGACCATCGCCACCATCTTGCCGCGGCCGAGATACGCCGAGATCTCCCCGAGCTCGAGCCCATGCGCCACATCGATGTCGATGGCGACGTAGCTGCCTCCGAGCAGGAGCTCTCCGCTCTCGCCGAAGAGCCGCTTGCGCACCTTCGAGTGGACTCCATCGGCGCCAATCAGCATGTCTCCCCACTCCTCGCGGCCATCGGAGAGCACCACGGTCACGCGCCCGGCCTCCTCGCGGAAATCGGTGACCTCGGTCCCAAAGCGCACGTCGACGTCGTCCCGCACGCGCCGGTGGAGCACGTCGTGGAGATCGGCCCGCCGGATCGGGAGGAACCCCCCAATCCCGCGTTCAAGGCGGCCGGTGCTCGGCGCGCAGGAGCTGCCCTCCCTGTGTGCGGAAGCGCACCCGGCCCGAGAGCGGAAGCGCACGGGCCTCGCACTCCTCGCGCACCCCAAGCCGGTCGAGCATGGCCACGCCCTCGGCCTTCAGCGCAACGAAGTGGCCCTGCGGCCGGAATTCGCGCGCCCGCTCGATCACCAGGCAGTCATGGCCCGCGTCGCGGAGAAGCCGCGCGAGGGCGAAGCCGCCAATTCCACCTCCCGAGATGATCACCTTCATGTTCATTCCTCCTTCGGTTCGAGTGCGCGGTTTCGGCGCACCCACTGCATTCAAGGCGCAGCAGGCGCTGATAGGTGTCGAACACCACCCGCGCGTGCTTGCGCACGACGGCCTCGCTCAACGTCTTGCGGCCGGCGACGAGCGCCTCGTCGAGCGCGGAGTCGCTCACCACCATCAGCGAGACCAGGAGCTCGACCGGGAGATCCGTGCGCACGCAACCGAGCTTGCGGCCCAACTGGATGACCGAGCGGAACTGCTCCTCCTGCCGACGACGCAGCATCGGGGCCAACCTCGGGCTCGCGCGCAATTGCTGGCCGAGCTGACGGAACGCGCCGAGCAACTCGGGGAATTTGCAAGCCGCCAACAGCCGGGCCAAGAAGGTCTGCTCCAGGCTCGGCCAGAATTCCTCGGCACTCACCGGCTGCTGGGGCAGAAGCGGCGGAAGCTGCGCCTCCAGTCGGTCGTACAGGTCCTCCGCGACGGCCGTGAAGAGGTCCTCCTTGTCCACGAAGTAATAGTAGTAGGCCCCCTTGCTCAGGCCCGCCTTCGCGAGGATCGCATTGAGCGAGGCCCCCTCGATTCCCTTCTCCGTGAACTCATGGAGCGCGATGCGCAGCAGCTCGGCGCGTCGGGCCTCGGGAAGTTTGTAGAACCGCTCGAGTGGCATGGACCAATGGTATAGACCACTGGTCTAAAACGCAACGCATTCTCGCCTTCAACACCTTCCGTCCCCTTCCCCCGCGGGTCACAGTGGGCCGGATTTCCGCTCCTCAGCCAGCCAGAAGCCTCCAGCCAGTGGACGGCGCCCCCGTTCGCAAGGACACTGGAGCGGGGACGAGCGATGAGTGAGCGGCGAACGGACGGGAGCGAAGCGGTGGCGGCGGCCCTCCTGGAAAAAGGGCGGCTGCTCGCCCTTCAGCAACGGCACGAGGAAGCCCTGGCGGCCTTCGATGAGCTGTTGCGCCGCTTCGGCGAGGACTCCGCCCTGCGCCCATGCGTGGCCGGGGCCCTCGCCAGCAAGGGGGAGCTGTTGGAAGACGCATACCAACGCCCCGCGGAAGCGCTGGTCCCGGTGGAAGAGCTCATCCGCCGCTTCGGCGAGGACCCCGAGCCCGCCCTGCGCGAGCAGGCCGCCGGGGCCATCCTCATCAAGCAACGCCTCCTGTGGATGCTGAACCGGTCCGAGGAGGCACGGGCCTGTGCGGATGAGCTCGTCCGCCGCTTTGGCGCGGACCCCGTGCCCTCCATCCGCGAGAAGGCGGCGCGCACCCTCAACAACAAAGGGCTCCGCTTGCACAGAGAGGGCCTGAGCGAGGATGCCATGGACACCCATGGCGAAGTGGTCCGCCGCTTTGGCGCGGACCCCGTGCCCTCCATCCGCGAGCAGGCCGCCGTGGCCATCGACCACCTGGTGGCGCTCCTGGAAAAGGAGCGCTTCTACGAGGGGATGTTGGACTGCCATGACGAGGTGGTCCGCTTCTTCGGCGCGGACCCCGAGACACTCCTGCTCAAACGGGTGGCCAGGGCCCTCTACGACAAGAGCGTGCTTCTCTCCCAGATGGGCCGACACCCGGAGTCACTGGCCTGCCTGGATGAGATCGTCCGCCGCTTTGGCAATGCTTCCGAAATACTCCTTCTCGATTGGGTGGCCACCGCGCTCGACTGCAAAGGCGGGGCTCTCTCCCGACTGGGCCGGTTCGATGACGCAGCGGACTGCTACGAGGAGCTCATCCGCCGCTTTGGAGACTCCCCCGAGCCGGCGCTGCGCGAACACGCGGAGAGGACCCGCTCCGAGCAGGCGCAGTTCCTGGCGGGCCCACCCGAGAAAGCCCTGGCGGACTCCGATGAGGCCTTCGGCAGGGCCTCCCGGTGGTTCCCCCCGAGCACGCGGCCCCGCCCCAAATCACCCTGGCACGCGACTTCCTCCGGCAGCGCCAGTACCCGCGCGTCCTCGCCTCCGTCCACCCGGTGGTTCAGCAATTCACCTGGGTCTGGGACAACCTGGACGCGGGCCAGCAAGTGGCCGAGTGCCTCGTCCAAAAGGGTATCGCGCTTGTCCATCAAGGCCAGCCGAAAGAGGCCCTCAAGTCTTTTGACGAGGTGATCCGCCGTTTTGGCTGCGGCTACGAGCTGCCGCGCGACGCGTGGGAACGCCTGTTCGGCAAGAGCAAGGGCAAGATGTTGGTCCAGTGGGCCGCGGCGCCCCCTCCTACTTCCCCGACGACGAGCTCCTCTGTCTGCTCGTGGCCGAGGCCCTCATTCAAAAGGGCATGACCCTCGCACGTCTGGAATATCATTCGGACGCCATCGCGGCCTTCGACGCGGTGGTCCGCCGCTATGGCGACGCCGTCGAATCCCCGTTGCGCGAGCAACTGGCATTCCCTTTCAACTGTGTCGGGCCCCTCTTCCGCCTCGAGGGCCAGCGCACGCAGTCCCTGCCCCCATCCGACGAGGTGAATCGCCTCTTGCGCCAACAGGTCGCCGACGCACTCGTCTGCTCGGGCATCTGGGAGCTCCGTGAAGCCAAACGCTGCATCCAGAAGGACGCGGGAAGAGTGGCGGCGGCGTTCCTCGGGTCGGCGGAGGCCAGAATGGACGCCGCGGTGAAGCTCGGGCCGGACAACCTCATCGCGCTGGGACATGCCGGCTACATCGCGTTCCTGTGGGGCAGACGGGACGAGGCCCGTTCGCTCCTCGCGGAGAGCCTCCGCCGTGGAGGCGAGAAGATGCGCGCGGCCCGGCTCGCCACCGCCAACATCCATCCCCTCCCCCAGGACGAGGACTTCCGCGCGCTCCTCCACGAGCTGAGCCGAGGATGAGCCGAAAAGGTGTCAGACGATTTGTAGTCGGCGGGATGTCGGAACGAGTTCTTTGACACCTTCTCCGGGCCCGTCCTGGTATGGACTTCCCCACTCGAGGAGGAGCGCGATGAAGGCAGCGGTCTACGACGTGGCGGGCGGCCCGGAGGTCTTGCGATACGCGGAGATCGAGGACCCGGTCTGCGCCGACGAGGGCGTGGTGATCGAGGTGGAGGCGATCTCGATCGAGGGAGGCGACCTCATCCACCGCGCGATGATGCCCCCGCCCCACCCCGCCTATGTGGTCGGCTACGCGGCGGCGGGAAGGATCGTCGCGGTCGGCGGAGCGGTGCGCCATCGCCGCGTGGGCCAGCGGGTGACGAGCTTCGACATGGCCGGCTCCCACGCCGCCCTGCGCGCCGTGCCGGCCGCCCAGACCGGCTCGTGCCCGAGGGGCTCGACGCCGCGGCGGCCGCCGCGCTGCCCATCTCGTTCGGCACGGCCCACCATTGCCTGTTCGCCCGGGGCGCGCTGCGCTCGGGCCAGACGGTGTTGGTCCAGGCCGGTGCGGGAGGCGTCGGACTCGCGGCGATCCAACTCGCCCACCAGGCCGGGGCCCGGGTGCTGGCGACGGTGTCGGGCGAGGCACGGGCAGCGCGCCTGCGGGCGCTCGGCCTCGCGCACGCCATCGATCATCGGAAGGAGGACGTGGCCGCGGAGGTCAAACGCCTGACGGACGGACTGGGCGCGGACCGGTCGTCGATCCGGTGGGCAGTACCCTGGCCGTGTCCCTGGCCGCCTTGAAGCCCGAGGGCCGATTGGTGTTCGTTGGCAATGCCGGAGGCTCCGCGCTGACGCTCGATCTCTGGCCGGCGCTGCAAGCCAACCAGTCCCTGTTTGGCGTGTTCATGGGACCCCTGCTCACGCGGCCCGAAGTCTACCAGACGGTGGACATGCTCCTGCACGAGGCCGCCTCCGGCCGGCTCCCGGTGGAGATCGCCCGGCGTTTTCCCCTGGCCGAGGCGGTGGGGGCGCATCGCCATGCCCGGGAAGGCCAGGTGGTCGGCCGCGTGGTGATGATTCCCTGAGGTCCCGGGGTGGAGCGCACCCGGCACGCCCGAAAAGGTGTCAGGAAGGGTGTCAGACGATTCGTAGGAGACGAGGTGTCGGAACGAGTCCTTTGACACCTTCCCCGCTCGGAGGTGGAACGTGTTGACAAAAATGCGTTCGTTGTCAAAACGTACCCATGCCCGTGACGATGACAGACGACGAGGCCGCCGCCCGCCGCGCGAAGGTCCTGACCGCCGCGCGCTGGTGCTTCCTCAACTTCGGCTTCGCGAAGACGTCCTTCGAGGACATCGCCAAACGCGCCGGCCTCTCGCGGACGCTGCTCTACCGGCTCTTCAAGGACAAGGAGGCCATCTACCAGGCCGTCTTCGTGCACTGGCTGATCTCCCGGCACCCCGCCGCGAAGGAGGTGGCGAACGGTCCGGGCAGCGCCCATGAGCGCTTGCTCGGCGTCTGCCGGCTGATGGCGATCGAGCCCTGGGCGGAGATGGTCGGGGCGCCGATGGGGAGCGCGTTCCTCGAGGCCTGCGAGCAGATCGATCCCGAGAGCGAGGCGCTCTATCGCCAGGTCATGCTCGAGTGCGTGGCCGCCATCCTGGGCGATGAGGCGAGCGCCGAGGTCTTCCTCCTCGCGCTCGACGGATTGCTCTCGGACCAACCGTCGAGGGAGGTGCTGGAGCAGCGGACGCAGCTCCTCGCGGCGCGCTTCGCTCCTTCCTCAACAAAGACTCACCCCTCGAAGAGAGGAACGCGGTCATGATCCCATCACCCCTCCCAGAGCTCGTCATCGTCACCGGTGCGTCCAGTGGCATCGGCGCGGCCACGGCACGCGAACTGGCCCGTCGGGGCTTCCATGTCCTCGCGGGGGTCCGGCGTGACCGTGACGCCGACGCCCTCCGGGGGCCGGGCATCGAGCCACTGATCCTCGACATCACCCACCCGGAGCACATCCAGGCGCTCGCGGCCCGGGTGCAGGGAGATCCGCAAGGCCGGGCGGTGCGGGCGCTGGTGAACAACGCCGGCGTCCCGGTCAACGTCCCGGTCGAGGTCTTCCCGATCGACGAGTGGCGGCGCCTGTTCGAGGTCAACCTCTTCGGCCACGTCGCCGTGACCCAGGCCCTCCTGCCGGCGCTGGTCCGCGGCAAGGGGCGGGTGATCAACATCAGCTCGGTGGGCGGGCGGGTCGCCATGGCCACCTATGGGCCCTACGCGGGAACGAAGTTCGCGCTCGAAGCGGTGAGTGATGCCTTGCGGCGTGAGCTCGCACCGTCCGGCGTCCAGGTGGTCGTGGTTGAACCGGGCGCCGTGCGCACGGAAATGCTCGGCCGGGCGGCCGCCACCACCCAGCAACTGGCGTCGACCCTGACGCCCGAGCAAAGCCAGCGCTACGGCGGGCTGGTGCAAGCCATCGCCGCGCAGACCGCGTCGGCGACGGAGTGGGGCGTCCCCGCGGAGACCGCGGCCCAGGTGATTGCCAGGGCCGTGACGGCGCGCAAGCCGCGCACGCGCTACACCGTCGGCCGCGATGCCGCACTGGTGACCTTCATGGCGCGCCTCCTGCCCGACCAGATGCTCGACTGCGTCATCGCCGCCGGTCTGCGTCCCTACTTCCCCAAGCAGGGCCACTGAGCACCACGACTCCTCGACCGCTCGCCACTAGCGAGCCAGGTGATAACGACTTTGAAACCAGGAAGGGTGTCAGGAAGGGTGTCAGACGATTCGTAGGAGGCAGGAAGGGTGTCAGACGATTCGTAGGAGGCGAGGTGTCGGAACGAGTCCTTTGACACCTCCGCCGACCTCCGCCGGCGCGAGGCCTAGCGTGAGCGTTCCTGGAAGGCGGCGGCGAGGAAGCGCTCCACGGCCCAGGTGGTGATCTGTCCCCCCGGGCCCGCGGGGTTCGCGTCGCAGCCGTGAGTGGCCCAGGGCAGCTCGAGCTCGAGGTGGGGCACCCGGGCCTGTTCCAGGCGCCGGGCGAGGCGCCGGCTCTGCTCGGCGAAGACCAGCTCGTCCCGGATCCCATGGACCAACAGCGTGGGCGGCGAGTTGGGGAGCACGAAACCGATGGGCGAAGCCGCGTCGAAGCGCTCCTGCACCTGGGCGGGCGTTCCACCGAGATAGTCGCTCAGGGTCTTCGGGCTGTCCATCACCCGCGGGTTGGTGGGATGGGCCCAGCCCCAGTTGAGGTCCGAGGGCGCATACAGCGCGACGACCGCGCGGATCGCGGGCTCCTGAGCCGTATAGGCCGTCAGCAGGGCGAGCTGGCCACCCGCGGAGCGCCCGAGCAAGGCGATGCGGGAGGCGTCGAGCCCCAACCGGGCGGCGTTCTCCCGCAGCCACGCCAGGGCCGCGAGCACGTCGTCCCGCTGGGTCGGGAAGGTGTGCCGGGGCGCGAGCCGGTAGTTGATCGCCGCGACGGCGATGCCCCGGGCGGCGAGGTAGCTGTTCAGCCAGTCGAGCTGGGTGCTGTCCCCGCTGTTCCAGGAGCCGCCGTGCACCACCACCACGAGAGGCTGGGGCCGGGGCCCGGGGCCTTGGTACAGGTCCAGTTGCAGCGCATGGCCCTCGACTTCCCGGTAGGTGTGCCGGGTGGGCACGACCTTGGGGGTGGGAACCGAGAGCAACTCCCCCAGCACCAGGGGCGCGGTCCGAGCCGGAGCCCCGGGGAACGCGGGGGGTGGACGGAGCCGAAGGTCCGCGCGAAGCGTGCCTCCAGTCCCTTCACGTACCCGAGCGCCCGGCCCAGGGACGAGAGCAAGAGGAGCGCGGCGAGCGCGGCCAGGCCCCAGGAGATCCGCGTGCCGAGGCCCGTGCCGCCCGGCATCAGCAACAAGGCGAGTGGGAGGACGGCCAGTACGTGGCCCCACTCGGTCGCGGCCACGGCGGGCTTCCAGAGGGCCGCCACGGGGGCCTTGAAGAGCCCCAGCAGGCCCAGCACCACGGAGCGTCCCTTCCCACCACCCGCGCTCGCAGGTAGCGGCACACGAAGGCGGGCACCGCGTGGGCCACGAGATCGTCCGAGAAGCGACGCACCTCCCTCCATTGCGCCACCACCGCGTCACCCTGCTCGGCGAAGAAGGCGTCGACATGATCACCGAGCAGCTTCCAGAAGAGCTGCGCCGCTTGGGCGTAGCGGTGCCCCTCGCACACCGGTGTCGCGGGCACGAATCCCCGCCAGTCATAGCTGCCCATCAGGTGTTGCAGCCGCGTCTCGATTCCCTTCTCGGTCAACGCGCTGGCTCGGGTCACGTAGCCGCTCGGCCCGACCAGGAAGCCGTTGGCGGACTGGTTGATCAGCACCACCTCGCGCAGGTGGGGCAGGAGCAACCAACGCAAGGGATTGCGCCTGAGGTTGCGGTGCGCCGCGATGGCATACTGCTCGACGTTGAAGTGGCACTGCCCGAGGTGGTTGCCCAACTCGGTGTCCAGCGTCGCGCTCACCCGTGCGATGCGTTTGGCGGCCTCCCAGTCCGCGCCATCCGCGGGCGTGAAGACGCGGCGTGTGAGCGGCGACCCGGGCGCCGTCGCTCCCGGCGCCCGCAGCCCCAGGATGATGCGCACGGGCAACACCCTGTCCTCCTCCAGCCGCAGCCGCACGTCGACGTCGGGCAGGCAGTGGACGCCGTCCTGCTCGTAGGCGTTCCAGGGGAAGTAGAGCCGGAAGGAGTGGGGATCGCCGGGGACGTCGGGATCCCGGTCCAGGATCGTCGCGAACATGCCATTGAGCAGGCGTTCGCCGAAGAAGGCATCACTCCGGGAGGAGCCCGGCGCCTGGCGCTCCATGCGGACGGTCATCGACTCGGGATAGTCGGCCTGTAGCTTCTCCAGGCCGGGAGCCCGCCCCAGGCGGATCTGCAGCAGGTGCTGGCGCTTGATGAGCTCGATGGGATTGACGGCCTTGAGCATCGCCAGGGCACGCCCCGGGGCGTAGGCCGTCGGAGGGGTGCCCGTCTCGTTGATGAGCAGTCGGGCCAGGGGCGTCGTCGGATCGTATTCCCAGTAGGGCAACCGGAGCGTGCCGAAGTCGTAGTGCAGCCCGCCATGGTCGTCGGGGCCGCGCTCCGAGCCGATGCGCCGCCAGCTCTCCACCACCCGCCCGTCCTTGCGGAAGGTGTGCTGGGGCTCGAAGAAGCGCAGCTCCAGATCCGGCAGGTCCCCTGTCCCCGCATCGGCGGGATCGTAGCGGATCGAGAAGTACCCATCGGCGTCCGTGAAGCCCTCGCCCAGGAAATCATCCGGAGCGCCAGGGTCCCGGTCCCACAGCTCGACCTTCAGGTGGTGCAGCGGGATGGGGCCCTGGGCTCCGTCCCGCTCGAAGACGAGGCGTCCGGTGGCGACGGCGGGCAGGGTGGCGGGGTCGCGGACCGGCCGGGGGCGAACGCGCGGGGCCAGCTCGCGGCTGACCGCGGCACGCTCCTCGGGGCTCAGGCTCGCGTACCACCGGGCCAGCTCGGCGGGCGCGAGGAGCTCTGTCTCGCTGGCTCGCTTGCCGAGGCCCAGCAAGGACAACAGGCGGTGCAGGGAGCCGCGAGGGGCGGAACTCATGTCGGCTCCTCAGCGCGCGACGAACCGCGTCTGGACGCCCTTGGGGAGGACCACGCCGAAGAAGAAGCCTTCCTCGAAGGGATCCGCTGACTGGACCTGGACCCTGGCGCGCGCCGCGATCGTCGCCACGGCCGTGCGCAGGAACACCATGGCGAAGTCGGTGGCCACGCACATGCGAGGGCCTCTCCCGAACGGAAAGAAGTAGCCGCTGCCGATGGGGTCACGCGCCACGCCTCCGTCCAGCCAGCGCGTGGGCTCGAAGTTGTCCGGGTTGGTCCAGTGCCGGGGATCCCGATGCAGGTACTGGTTGGAGATCATGATCGTCGTCCCCGCGGGCAGCGTGGCGCCAGCGAACTTCATCTCCGCGGCCGGGCTGCGGGTGAAGACACGCACGGCGGGCAAGAGCCGCAGCGCCTCGAGGGTGACGGCCTCGACCCAGCGCGCGGCGTTCAAACGCTCCAGCGTGGGCGGTCCTCCGGCGAAGTCGGCCGCCTCGGCCGCCAGACGTGCCTCGGCCTCGGGGTGCCGCTGGCGCAGGTGGAACGCGCCCACCAGGCTGGTGCTCGACGAGAAGACACCGCCGTAGAACATCAGCGCCACGTGGCGCGCCAGCCACTTGTCGTCGTAGCCGGGCATCTCGCGCAGCATCCACGACATCAAAGTCTTATCTATGGAATGAAGTTCAGACTTCCTCGTCGGGAAGCAGGGTGAGGAGCAGTTCGTCGTCAGATCTGAGCGGACGCCAGCCAGGCGGAGGTGGTGCGGCGAGGAGCGCATCACTGGCCTGGTCGACGCGCTCCTTATGGGTTTCCGGGGTGTAGGCGAACCACGAGCCAAGTGCCTTGGCCACCTTGAACCGGTTGGCGTCGTCCAGTACCGCGGGCCACCCGCCGGGGACGCTCTGGGACCAAAGGCGCACGAATACATTTTGAGCGGGATGTAGTACTCCTCCATACGCTCCGCGCCGATGTCCAGGATCTCATTCCGCGTCAACATCCGGCCTGTCCTGGTCTCGGCTTTCTGCAACGCCTCCAGGATCATCCGATTCCATTCGCCGGGCCATGTGCGGCCCAGCTTCCAGTTCCCACCGCCATGGATGGCCTCGTGGTTCGCCTGCTCCATCTTGACGCAGAACTGGTCGATATCCATCTCGCCGGTGAAGCCGCGCTTCTCGAACCACTCGCGGAACTCCTTGGGCAGGATGTGGTGTCGTGGTGGCTCGTTCATGCCAGCCCCCGCTCTGCCCGTCACGTGCATTCCCTGTACCTCGGGCCCGTTGCCGAGCGCGTCGCGCACACCCTTGGGCAGCTCGTCGTGAGACTGCGCCATCATCACCTGGCCGGCCTGAATCCGCACGGCGGCGCTGACGGCCGGGAGGGAGAGGACGCCTGCCCGCACCAAGTGGCGCATCATCTCCACCCACTCGGCGGACACGACGAGGCGAGTGCCCATCATCACGCCGTCGCCACCCACTGTCAGACTCATGCCGAGCAGGGCGGGAGCGGACGGTGGAAGAGAGGGCAGCGAGAACTTCAACGCCGAGAGCAGGGTGATCGCTTCGATGGACTCCTTGAGAACCAGAATCTTCTGGAGCTTCTCCGCCCCCGCGCGCATGGCCTCACGCGTCGCCGCGAATTCGCGGGTGAGGTGGCCTACCAGGGTGGGGATGTCTCTCGCCACCGCCTCCACCTGTCCTGACTCCCCGGAGGAGAGCGCCGTCATGGCGGGCTTGAGCATCTTCTGGACGCGGTCCAGGTCCACGAACAGCCACTCCACGCTGTAGATGTGCTGGTGGAGGAAGTCGAGCCAGACGGCGAGCAGGAGGGAGCCCATCATGGCGGCCTCGAGCCGTGGACCGGCGCGGCGCAACAGGGCGAGTTGCATGTCCGGGTCCTTCACCTCCGAAGCAGCGTTGGCCAACTGTTTGGCGGCGGCGAGTTCGGCAGCCATCCAGCGCAGTTGCAGGACACCATGGTCCACGTAGCGGACGAAGAGGCCGGAGGCCCTGCCGGCGATGCCAGGGGTGCTGGCCTCGAGTCTGGAGAGTTCGCCGGAGAGCCGACGTGTGGAGCCGGACACGTCGCCGACGGCACTGCGAAAGGCCAGATGGGCCGCGAGGGCGCTCTGCCATGTAGTTCCCTCGGCGCTGCCAGGGCCCGCCGCCGTCATGGCTTCTCGTGAGTCCTGGCGACGTTGCAGCCGCGCCGGTGCCTTGGGCTCGCGAAGGGAGGGTGGGGGAGAGGAGCGGGCGAGTGGAAACTCCTCGTTCGGCCTTTGGGGCAAAGGAGGCACCGCGACCTCGTGTGTCATGTGGCGCGAATTCATCCCATGGCTGGGCGGTGACGTCAGCGATGCACAACTGGTGGACAGCAGGGCCGTGGCGAGCAGCAGGCTATCCACTGTGCCCCTGGTGAGTTATCGATCAGGGTCCACCCCCCATCAGCCCGTGCGCCCAGCACATCCGAGGCGAAATCCTCAGCGTAGAGGGGTCCCAGTGGGGAGTGTCAACCCGGGGAAGGTCTGGGAGTTCGCTCTCATTGGCTTGAATGGGTTGCTCGGATGGCAATTGAGCGAATCGAGCCATCAAGGGCAGAAGCGTGTCTTCCAGCATCATGGGAACGCCTGGTTGACCCGGGCCGAGGCGGCGCACAGCCGCCTCACCCCGGCGTGTAGATGACCAGCTTCAGCGCGGGATTGTCATTGGATTGAAAGCTCGCGTACTCGAAGCGCAGCGCGCCCTTCCGGGGATGGTTCAGCAGCTTCTGGCCGGCCGCGACCTGGCGGATGTCGTGTGCCTCCCACCAGAGCGCGAACTCGGGGCTCTTGCTCCGCAGACGCTCCAGCAGCTCGAGGAACGCGGGATCGTCGGCCCAGAGGTCATGCGTCGCCCGGAATTGGGCCACCATGCGCTTGGCCTCGTCGGCCCAGGACGCGCCGAAGATGCGCCGGGCGCCCGGATCGGTCAGCACGTAGACGAGGACGTTGCGATCCGCCTCGGCCAGCCGGCCGAAGTCCATGAAGAGGTCGGCCGCGGCGGCATTCCACGCCAGGACGTCCCAGCGGCGGCCGGTGACGTAGGCGGGATGCTCGAGTCCCTGGAGCATGCGGTGGATGACGTCGGGGACGGTCTCTCGGGAGAACGCGCGGTGGTCGGCGTTGCGCGCCAGCTCCCTCAAGTGGGCGTGCTCGGCCTTGTCGAGGCGCAACGCGCGGGCCAGCGCATCGATCGTGGCGACAGAGGGACTGACGGTCCGGCCCTGTTCCAGCCGGACGTACCAGTCGATGCCGATGCCCGCGAGCTGGGCGACCTCCTCCCGTTTCAAGCCCGGCGTGCGGCGCTTGCGCCCCCGGGCAGACCCACGGTCTCGGGGTGCAATCGCTCTCGTCGCGATCGGAGGAAGTCGCCGAGTTCGCTTCGGCTCGAGCCCGCCATGGCCTTCGCTTTCCGTGAGGGAGGTACTCGCCAATCCTAGGATGGCGCCGGCCTTCCCGCGAGCGCGAGGCCCTCGAATAGTAGAGGTCCATTCTCCGAGGAAGGACCCACCATGAAAGCCGCGATCCTGAAGTCCTTTGGAGCCCCTCTCGCCATCGAGACACTTCCCGAGCCCCTCCTGGGGACCGGAGAGGTGATCGTGGATGTCGTGGCGGCCCCGGTGCTGCCCTACGCGAACGAGGTCTTCAGTGGCGAGCGGCGGTATCTGCTGACGCCGCCGGTGGCACCGGGGTGCGGAGCGGTGGGCCGCGTGCGCGCCGTCGGACCGGACGCGACCCGGCTCGCCCCCGGGGACTGGGTCTTCTGCGATCCCACCGTGCGGTCGCGTGACGGGGGGCTGTCTCCCGACATCACGCTCCAGGGCTGGAGCGCCCGGGGCGAGGGGGGCCAGCGCCTGCAGAAGCATTTCCACCATGGCTCCTTCGCCGAGCGCATCCGGGTCCCGACGGAGAACGCCCATCCCTTGGGCCCGCTGGACGACGCGGAGGCGGCGCGGTGGTGCGCCCTGGTCACGCTGCTCGTGCCGTATGGCGGTTTGCTCAAGGCGGAGCTCCGGGCGGGGGAGACGGTCCTCATCAGTGGCGCCACGGGGAACTTCGGCAGCGCGGCTGTCGCGGTCGCCCTGGCGATGGGCGCGGGCTGCGTCATCGCGCCGGGCCGCAACGAGACGGTGCTCGAGGACTTGAAGCGCCGTTTCGGGCCCCGCGTGCGAACCGTGAAGCTCGGGGGCCAGGAGGAGGAGGACCGGGAGCGGATGCGGCGGGCGGCGCCCGGCCCGATCGACTGCGTGATGGATCTGCTGCCCCCCTCGGCCAGCACCCTCCCGGTGCGCGCCGCCCTCATGACGGTGCGGCCCTACGGACGGGCCGTGCTCATGGGGGGCGTGGGGATGCTGGGGGGCGGGCCTGGAGCTGCCCTACCCGTGGATCATGCGCAACTGCATCACCCTGCACGGGCAGTGGATGTGCCCACCCGAGGCCGTCCTCCGCATGGCCAGCCTCGTCCGCTCCGGGCTCCTGCGGCTGGAGGAGTTCGACGTCACGGCCTTCGCCCTGGACGACGCGAACGAGGCCGTCACGCACGCGGCCGCCCACGGCGGCGCCTTCAAGCTGACGGTGCTGCGGCCGTGAGCAGAACGGGAACTGAAGGCATTAGTCGGTAACAGCGCGACCTGCTTGGGGTTTGCTTCCGCCTTGCGGCGGGTTCGATTCCCGCCGCCTCCATGCAGAACAATCCGCCGCCTTGAGCCGCGTCCGCTCCGATGAGCGTGCCTATTTCAGGCGCACCTTCAAGCGCTCCACCGAGGCGTTGGGCCGCCCCATGAAGGCATCGAGCAGGCGTTCCTCAACCCCCACCTCTTCCCAGACAGCCGAGCACTCAAGCCCGACACACTCCTGGGGCTCCGCGCTTCTCTCATTGCCAACGGTGTCGAAGATCGTGCAGTCGCGGAAGTTCCCAATGTCCTGCATGAACTGGACGATCGGTTGAGAAAACTGCTCCTCCAGCTTTCTCCACCCAATGAGCTCCCATGCCCTCTCCTCCATATGGCGAACCATGATCTTGAAAAGGATAGGCTTGGAGGCAATCCGATCCAGATCTGAATCTGGAGTGTCGGTCCTGTAGTCGTAATAGGCATCATGCGGCAGTTTGAGCACCCTGCCGTAACCGAAAGAGCCGTCGGCAAGGGGGATTCTCAAGAACGAGCCCGGTTTGTAGATTCGCGGCATCCCTAGTATCCCGTGTAAGGGTGAAGTTGGCCCCACGACTCCGTCGCGGCGGCGTGGAACCTTCTGCCTTGTGGATTTTCTTTCGCCACTCCGCGTACGGCATTCTCGGTGCGATAAGGCTCTCCGGTGTCAGAGCGGGCCCCTCCAAGGGAATCAATCAACTGCTGCTCCCTCCCGCGAATCCGCCAATAAGCGACGTCGTCATATCTCCGGCTATAGTCAACTGCGGTGCCGACATCGAATCGATCAGTCCGCGCCAGGTCGAACATGGCGCCCGCCGGTTCAGCATTCTCGTCCAGGTGGTGATTCCGATCTCGAAGGAGAACCGCCAGTGCAGCCTGAACTCGCAGAGGCTCAGCAAGATCGACGACCATGCTGGTCCGCCCGGCGTAGTAGCGGTGGGTCATCTGATTGAGTTTCGTGTAGGTGACATAGATGCGCCCCAGCCTCTTGTCGGTGCTCTCGTCGGGTTTCGACCTGGGCGCTGCGCCAGGAGGAGGAACCTGGGTCGGGTATTGACCTTGAATCCACCCCTTCACGTCTCCGAAGTGTGTGCCGTAATACTCGTCCGCAATCTCGATGGGGGTCTTCTCCCCATCCAGGGCCGCACGGGCCGTCAAGCAGACCAGCAACCCACTGCCCACGGCCGCGACGAACGCTCCCCCCACCACCACCGTCTCCCCTGCGGCACCGCCAGCCCCTACCTCCGCGCCCGCGCCTCCTTCAGGCACCAATCGGAGCACTCCCCGGGGAATGCCGTTTCCCAATCCCTCACCCGACAGCCCTTCCAGGGCAGGGGCCGGACTTGGGACAGGGGGAGCCACGGGAGAAGCCCCTGCCGTCGCCGAGACAAGCACCACGTGCACACCCGCGCGAGCGGAGGGTACCTTCTCCTTCCAGGCTCCGGCCGCCTCGTCACGGGACGGGACATAGACACAGCGCCTCTGCTCATCCGGCGTATGACGGACGCTTGGAGCAGCGCTGCCACACCCCATCAGGGCCACGCAGAGCAGCACCAGTGAACAACGCATCACGTAGCACCTCGGGGTGTGGGCTCCTGCCTTGAAGCGTTCGAATCTACGGAATCCTATGAGTGGCGCATAGGGCGGCCAGCGGAGGGAACGGCGGGCGGGGCGTAGCCGGCCACGACGCTGGCGACGTGGGCAGCTGCCTTGCGCGGGTGCCCCGCCGGAGGTGTCAAAGGATTTGAAACGAGAGACCCGAACCAGAACGAGACTCGGCGTGGACGGTTGAACCCATCCCCTTCAAATGCTTCCGCGGACTTGCGAGTTGGCGCGCACGGTGCATCCGGCCTGACGGAACGCACGCGGGGAGAGCGGGATGGGCTGGCCGTTGAGGATGTTCCAAGAGGAGGGTGACTACTTCGTCACCTCCAGGTGCATCCAGGGACGACTGTTGCTGCGCCCCAGCGCGGAGGTGAACGAGGTGGCCAACCTCTCCAAGAAGGTGGGGAATCCAGTGGTTCAACTGGACGAAGCGCTGGAGCAAACGGGGAAGCGAGGACCTGGGGGGTGAGGGGCGCTTCGCACGGGAATGGGCCGAGCCGGTGGAACTGGAACTCGCGCGACTGCCGTGCTGGGAAGGATTGAAGGAGGAGCAGAGGCAGCGTGTGGTACGGGGGATGGTGGAGCAAATGGAAGCCAAGGCTCGAACCCGGGGCACGCCTGTGCTGGGGGCGCGAGCCGTGAAGGCGCAGCACCCGCATCGCCCGGGGGGCACCCGTCAGCGGCCCTCCTTCGGCCCCTCTGCACCCGCCCTCCCCTCAACACGGCCTCTCTCCTGCCTATACGCCGCCGGCAGCTTCTTGTTATCGGCGGGCTCGTGCTGGATGATCAGCTTCGCATGCGTCCGGGCGATCACCGCGTCGAGCTTCTTGCCGGATGCGATCGTCTCGTCGTGGTCGTAGTTCCATGTCGGGACCTGGTGACGCTCGTAGTTCTCCCTGAAGTGCCACTGGTCGCCGGACAGCACGTGGTATCCGCCATTGTCCAGCTTGAGCAGCAGCGCCATGCTGCCCGGCGTATGGCCCGGCGTCTGGATCGTCGTGAGCGTACCGTCGCCGAAGAGATCGACGTCGCCGTCCACCACCCGTACCCGCTTCAGGTCCTTACCCGAGACATGCGAGCTGAACAGTTCGCCCACGATGTAGTGGCTGGAGGCTTTCTCCGTATCGGCCATGGCCTCGAGTTCGGCGCGCTGGATGATCAGGGTGGCGTTCGGGAAGTCGTCGACCTGGCCGGAGTGGTCGAAGTGCGAATGCGAGACGGCGACGTACTTGATGTCGTCGGGACGCAGTCCGAGCTCGCCGAGCTGGTCGACGATCGTGCGGTCGAGCCTGGTCGTGAAGCTGCCCTCGGTGATGGGGCCGGCCGGTATTTTTTCGGCAGCCCGGTATCCCACAGCACCCAGTCGTTGCCGTGCTTGACCGGTAGCACGACATGACGATGTCGTAGGAACGATTCGTGTACAGCCCTTCATCGGACATGACCGAGAGGTCGCCGAGCGTCATGTGGCCGCAGTCCAGCCTGTACATCCGGACGTCGGACGGGGCGGCGGACGCTGTCCCGCCGGCGGCGAAGGACAGGGCGGCGAAGGACAATGCGGCAAGTGCGGAAAAGAAGCGTTTCATCATCGACTCCTGGAAAAGGGATTGGCGTACTCGAAGGGCCCGGGAGTCGTTGGCGATCCCGGCAACCGATGAAGCCAGCATGCCCACGCGGTTACCTGGGATAAACCTGCTAAACTGCGCTTCTTTGTTGCCCGCGGAGAGACAGTGCAAGCAGCGATCGGCGCATCCCTGCAGGACATCAGTGCCTTCGTCGCGGTGGCGCAGACCGGCGGCTTCACCAGCGCGGCCGAGCAGCTCGGCACCAACAAGTCGAGCGTCGGCAAGGCGGTGCAAAGGCTGGAGCGGCACCTGGGGACGCGCTTGTTCCAGCGCACCACGCGCGCGGTACGCCTGACCGAGGATGGCGAGGTCTACCGGCCGCCGCGCTCGCGGCGCTCGGGCACCTGCGCGATGCGGAGCAGTCGCTGGCGGCGCACCGCGCCGAACCGGTGGGCCGCGTCCGGGTCGACATGCCGACGGGTTTCGGGCACCTGGTCCTGCCGACGCTGGGCCGGTTGCGCGAACGCCATCCCAAAGTCACCGTCGAAATGGCCACGGCCGACCGCATGTCCGATCCGGTGGCCGGAGGCTGGGACATCGTCGTGCGCATCGGCCACCTTCCGCCCGACAGCGACATGGCGGTACGTAAAATCTGCGACACGAAGCTGGCGCTGTATGCCGCGCCCTCGTACCTTGCCTCGCGCGGCGCCATCGCGTCGATCGAGGACCTGCGGCGCCACGACACGCTGCTGTTCCGCAGCTATACCGGGCAAGTGCGCGGCTGGTCCCTGCTCGACCATGGCGCGCGCCGCGAGCTCATGCCGGTACCCGCGATGATCCTGGGCGACGGGCATGCGCTGGTCGAAGCCGCCGTGCTGGGATTCGGCGTCGCGCAGATGCTCGACCGGTTCGTCCAGCCCCATGTGGCGGCCGGCCGCCTGGTCCACGTGCTGCCCGAAGCGGACGCGCCGGGACCGCCCGCCCATGCCCTGATCCCGGTGGGCCACCGCATGACCGCCAAGACCCGCGTGGTGCTCGACCACATCGTCGAGACGCTGCGGCGGTAGGACGCAGGGAAGGCAGGGAAGGTGTCAAAGGACGTTCCGGCTAGGTGGATGCGCGACGGGAAAGGTGTCAGACGACTCGTAGGGCGGGAGTTGTTGGAACGGGTCCTTTGACACCTTCTACGGCCGGAATCGAGTCATCCGGCGCCCGAGTGACCCTTGTCGCCAGCGCGCCGTTCCGACTGCGATTACCTTTTTGGCAGTCGCGCGACCAGCGCGCGAAGAGCCAGCGCCGGAGGTGTCAAAGGATTTGAAACCCGCCAGAGGTGTCAAAGGATTTGAAACGAGAGACCCGAACCAGAACGAGACTCGGCGTGGACGGTTGAACCCACCCCCTTCAAATGCTTCCGCGGACTTGCGAGTTGGCGCGCACGATGCAAGCGGCCTGGCGGAACGCAAGCAGGGGGATGGGGATGGGCTGGCCGCTGAGGATGTTCCAATAGGAGGGCTACTACTTCGTCACCTCGAGGTGCTTCCAGGGACGGCTGTTGCTGCGCCCCAGCGCGGAGGTGAACGAGGTGGTGGGCGGCGTGCTGGCCCGAGCCGTCCAGCAGAGTGCCGGCACCATCCGGCTGTACGCCTTCACCTTCGCCTCCAATCACTTCCACTTGTTGGTGTGGGCACGAGGGGCCGCGCTCGCCGGCTTCATGCAGTACCTGAGAGCCAACCTCTCCAAGAAGGTGGGGAAGTGGGTGGATTGGAGTGGAGGTTTCTGGGAGCGGCGCTACTCCGTGGAGCCGGTGCTGGACGACACCACGCTGGTGGGCCGGCTGCGCTACGTGCTGGCAAGGACTGAAGGAGGAGCAGAGGCAGAGAGCGGTACGGGGGCTCGTGGAGCAAGTGGAAGCCGAGGCTCAATCCCGGGGCACGCCCGTCTTGGGGGAGAAGGCCGTGAGGGCGCAACACCCGCATACCCGGCCCGAGCACCTCAAGAGGAGCCCGAGGCCGTTGGGGCATGCCTCCACGCGGCAGGCGTTGAAGGAGCTGCGCGAGCAGTACCGGGCCTTCGTCGCGGCATTTCGAGAGGCGGCGGCCCGGTGGAGTCGAGGAGACTTCTCGGCGCTCTTCCCGCCCTTCTCCTTCCCGCCGCGTGTCGCTCCAGCTCGTGCTGCTCAAGTTCTTTGACACCCTCTCGGGGGTCACGCGACGGGCTCGGCCCCGGCGTCGATCTGCCCGAACTTCCCGCCCGTGTAGAGATCCCGGATGCGCGGATCATCGAGCACCGTGTGGGGGAAGACCGGTGGGAGCGCGCTCACCTGATCCAGACGCGCGAGGTGCTCGGGCGACAGCGTCACCCGGGTGGACGCGAGGTTGTCTTCGAGCTGGGCGAGCGTGCGGGGTCCGATGATGGGAAACGCGCCCTTGGCGGCGACCCAGGCGATGGCGATCTCGCCGGGCGTGACGCCGGCCTCCTCGGCGACGGCGAGCAACGTGTCGAGGATGGCGGTGCGCTGCGGGGAGTTCTCGGCCTGGAATCCGGCTCCGGAGAGGCCCTCGGCGCGTCCGCGCTCTCCCTTGCGGTACTTGCCGGTCAGCATCCCGCCTCCAAGTGGCGAGAAGGCCACGACCCCGAGCCCGAGTGCATGGCCGGCCGGGAGCAGCTCGTGCTCGGTCGTGCGTTGCACGAGGCTGTGCTCGACCTGGAGGCCCGCGATCCGCGCGGTGCCCTGCAGCTCGGCGAGGGTCGCCGCCCGCGCGACCCGCCACGCCGGGAAGTCGGACAGGCCCGCGTAGAGGATCTTGCCAGCCCGGACGAGGTCATCGAAGCCCCGCACGATCTCCTCGAGCGGCGTGACTCCATCCGAGACATGGGCCCAGTAGAGATCGATCCGGTCGGTCTTGAGCCGCTTCAGGCTCGCCTCCACGGACGAGACCATGGCCTGACGGCTGTTGCCCGTGGTGAGGAGGCCGGAGCGGGCATCCGTCCGGCAGGTGTACTTCGTGGCGAGGACGAAGTGGTCACGCCGCCCCGCCAGCAGGTCGCCCAGGATCTCCTCGGACTGACCGTCCTGATAGCCGTTGGCCGTGTCGAGGAAGTTGCCGCCCGCCTCGGCGTAGGTGTCGAGGATGCGGCGGGCTTCGTCCGGCGCGGTGCCATGGCCCCACCGTGTCCCGAAATTCGCGGCCCCGAGGACCAGCTCGGACACCCGCAGCCCCGTGTGTCTTCCAAAGAGTTTGTAGCGCACCGTGAGGTCTCCTTCAGTTGCCGCCGTTTTGATTGTGACCGCAATCTAAGTGACTTTGGTGGTGCTCGCAATTAAAATCGTGCCATGCGTGTGTCGAAGGAGAAGACGGCGGAGAACCGGGTCGCGCTGCTGCGAGCGGCCAGCCAGTTGTTCCGGCAGCGGGGAATCGATGGCGTCGGCGTCGCGGAGGTCGCCAAGGCGGCCGGGCTGACCCACGGCGCGCTCTACGCGCACTTCCCATCCAAGGAGGCGCTGGTGGCCGAGGCCTTCTGGTACGGGTTCGAGAACAACGTGGCCGAGGCCCGCGCGGCGGCGCCGGACCGGCACCCCTCGTTCGAGGAGCACCTCGCCGACATCTTCTCCGTCGAAGCGCGCGACAGGCTGGAGACGGGCTGCCCGATGACCGCGTCCGCCAGCGAGATCGCGCGGCAGGGCAGCGACGTGAGCGCCCGGTTCGCGGGCGTTTTCGAGGAGGTCGTGACGATGCTCGACAAGTCGCTCGAGGAGGCGCTTCCCGCGGCCAGGAGACGGCGGCTCGCGGTGGCCGCCGTCGCGGCGCAGATTGGCGCCATCGCCGTCTCTCGCGCGGTCGCCAAGGCGGACCCCGCCCTGGCGGACGAGGTGCTCAAGTCCACGCGAAAGACGATCTCCGCGGCCTGCACGGCCGAGACCTCCGGCCGCCCGCCCCCGGCCCCTGGACGCAAGCCGGGGGCGGGCGTCTAGAAGTACACCTGGACGCGGTTGAAGAAGGCCTGGGAAAGGTGTCAGACGATTTGTAGTCGCTGCGCGAGCCTCAACACCCCGCGGCCTGGGGTGGCCCTCGCGCTGGGGCCGCGCGCACCTGCCCTGGGCAATCCCAGGTGCTCCAGAATCGCGCCCACCCCGCCCCCTTCCTTCAGGTACGCCAAGACTCGCCGCCTGCCTCCACCTCTCACGCAGGCGAACACGTCGAAGTCGAACGTCTTCCTCGGCAGTTGCGCCCAGTCCACTCGCGGCGTCCTCTGCTTCCGCGGCTCCTTCCTGGCCGCTGCCTCGAGCGCCACGCCCGCCTCCCCGCTCCTGCTGCTTGGGGGACCAGAAATGGCCGCGGTTTTGCGCCTGGAGCGAAGACGCCGTGGAACCTCGTGAGGTTTGCCCGAGGCGGAGGCACCAGGGATGCCGGGCGACGCAGCAACTCCAACCCGGTGAAGAGCAGGTGCGTGGTGCCGTCCGGCAGCGGGCGCTTCATGCGGTAGGTGATGCGGCCGTCCTCCGCTCGTGACAAACGTTCCAGCGCCAGCGCACCGCGTGCCCCGGAGCGGCCTGGCCGCTCCAGTCCCTGCCTGTCGTTGGCATGCAGGTGCGTATTGGCGACCACTTCGCTTGGGGTGCGACCGATGTACAGAGCCTCGCACGTCTTGTGGAACTGGCCGCCGAGGCCCCACCAAACATCTCCATTGGAGTTCACCAGATACTCGCCGAGATCGATCTCACTGTAGACGTATTCGCCATTGGTGCGAGCACACATGGCTGAGAGGTAATGGCCGTTGAAGAACCATATATTCGTGCAGCTCTGCGCAAAGTCGCCGCGCAAGGCCTGTTCCGCGTGGGCGAGTCCTTCGTTGTCTTGATCGGCGGGGCCGCCGCAGCCGGCTTGTGCGAGCGCCAGTACCATTCCCGTCAGGAGTCCAGCCACGGGGTTCATCCATCGAATCGAGCTCTTGTCGCTGTTGCGCATGGTCGTCATGTTTCTCCTGTTTGCTGGTGGGAGGTGCTTCAAGGAAGACACGGGCAGGGAAGCGTTCTCCAGTCGGGGGAAGAACGTGAGAAAGACTAGCATATGCGGGGGCGAAATGTCGCGGAGGATGGATATATGGGTGTATTTCCATTTGTCAGGAAGTGATATTGGAATTTTGGTTTTTCGTGATTCATCAAATGATGAAAAATCGAATGCAAGCAATGTGAGATTGAGCTGCATGGAAGGATGAGAGGCCGGCCTTCAGGGCCGCTATCCCGGGCAGACACGCGGTCTGCGCGAGGAGTCGCTCCGGGCGCCCGGCTCGAGCCGGCGAGGAGCTGGGGGAGGAAGGCGGTGAGGCCCTTGTAGTCGCGCGTCTCGGGGGAGGGTGCGCAGCACGCCCGCGAGCAGCCGGCGCCGCTCGGGATCCTCCACCTCGGTGGCCACCGGAGCCCGGTAGGTGTGGATGGTGAAGAGGATGGCGCCCGAGGCGGGTAGCACCGAGAGCGTCTGCCGCTCCAGCCGCAGGTAGCACTTCTCGCCGGCGTTGAGCGGGGTGACTTCCTGGCGCAGGTGGCGCCACTCGGGCTGCGTCCAGGGGGCGAGGTCGAGCTGGGGGGTGACGCTGATGCCCCAGTTGACGCGGGTGACGGGGCGGCCGGACTTGAGTCCGCGCATGAGGCGCGCGGTGGCGCCGCCGAGCTGCTCGCCGAAGCCCGGCACGGTCGCGTGGATGTCGAGCACCGGGTGGCCGAGCTTGTCCTCGAGGCACCAGCCCGCGGGGAAGCAGAGCTGTCCGGCGATGAGGGGCAGGCCCACTCAATCCCTGGTGCACTCCGGAAGGCTCCACCCCTCATAACCACTGGCGGTCGGGTAGACCACCTGACCATCCCCTGCCCAATGGGGCGGTTCATCCGCAGCTTCGTTCTGGAAGAGAAGCCACTCGGAGCTGCGCAAGAGCATCCCCTGCTCATCATGGACGCGGAAGAACGCTCGCGAGCTGAAGAGGTAGAAGAAGCGACTGCGAACCGAGTTCTCTCCCAGATAGGGTTTATAGGTCGTGACGGAGCAGGTATGGCTGGGATTCCATTCCACTCCCAACACCCGGGCCTTCTGGCTGGCCACACGCTTCAGGTACAGGTAGTACCCCACCGGTAGGGCCACGAGCAGCAAGGCCGCGAGCAGCAGCGCTCCCCCGACCAGGGGCACGACCCGGGACGGACGTGCTCCCATCACTTGCCCTTCCTCGCCAGATATTCGTCGAAGTCGATGCTGCCCAGGTGCAGCAGGATGGAGACGGGGAAGCACTTGACCGTGGAGAAGACCAGGAAGTCGCCTCCCTTGCCGGTGCGGCGACGATGCTCGTTGTAATGGTTGTTCGTCACCTTGTGGTACGGCTTGAACCACCTCCTGATGTATTTCGGCTGCAGCAGGTACTCAGCCGGATCGGGCTTGATGACCCCTGCCTTGTTCCAGTAGCCCAGGAGCTGATCCTCGCCCTCCTCGTTCAAGAAGTCGTAGGTGTCACGCATGTACATGGCCACCTCGCTGAGCTGGATGGCGGGGAAGCCGTTGAGAGCGCTGTGGGTCTGGATCTGGGTCGCAGCCAGCTTGATGGAGAAGGAGCCCAGCGCGAAGTAGACATCGTCCAGGGGGTCTACAGCCTTCTCCCAAAGGGTCGCTCCCACGTCCACACGGTTGAACTGGGTCTTGTAATCGAGCTCGATGGCGGGCAGGTCGCCGAAGTACCTCGACCCATTTCGGAGCTGCTTCTTCTTCGCGTCGAGCAGGCCGAGTGCCTCCAGCCGCTCCATGAGGACGATCATTCCGCGCGAGAGCTGATCGAGGGCTTGCTTGACCCGCCCGACCCGTCCATTGAACTGGTTGACCACGGAGAGTTCCTCCACCACCGACTTCACGATGGGGCCCACCCGCTTGGAGTTCTCCAGCCAGCTGAAGGGCAGATCCTGCTTGATGTGGGACTTGTCCAGCGTGCGCGCATCTCTCTTGCCCGTCTTGATGCCCATGGGCAGCTCGTAGGCGGGGCTGTCGAACCACCTGCGCATGAACAGCGCGCCCTGCACGCCCTGGAGCTTGTCCATCACCGCGGGAATCTCGGTGATGTTGAACTCAGGGGAGTGACAGCCTTCACCACGTCCTTGGCGACGTTCTTCGCACAGATCAGGCAGGTGAGCGGCGGCATTCCGTGCTGGCAGTACACGTTCCCCATAGATGACCTCTCATGCCCCCCTGAAACGCCAAGCAAGCTCAGAGGGGACGGCACAGGTTACCAGGACCAAAGGACCCGAGCTGTAGGCCTTCTGGGTGCTGGTGGACGTGGTGCGAGGCACCGGCGCATGGAGCGCCTCATGCGATTGAGCAGCTCGGCCGCTCAGGAGCGGGCGCCCGGCTCGAGCCGGCGAGGAGCTGGGGGAGGAAGGCCGTGAGGCCCACCCCTTTCAAGGTCGATGGCAGGTGTTTCTTTTAAACGATCAGATAGGAAGGGAATGGCGAGCCATGGCTACCTGGCAGTTTGTCAGGACATAGCCATTCCATGGAGCGCCCGCCACTGGACGCTCTTGGGGTCGTCTGGTCTCTTGGGTGCCTCGGTTCTTCCCTGCTCAGGAGAGCTTCTCACCCTTGAGCACACGCGCTGTCGCCACGTGCTTGCGCGCCACCTCCCCCGGAGCATAGCCCTTCTTCACTTTCTTCTTGGCTGCCCGGGGATGTTTGCGCAACGTCGCGGGCTTTACCCTCTTCGCCATTTCCAGCAGGGCCGCACTCAACTGCTCCGCGGATTGTATTTCCTGCTCAGCCCACTCCTCTGGCTCCACCATCACCATCATCCCGCCATAGGTGAACTTCACCTCGGCGGCGATGTAGTAGGTGGACACTTGCATGTTGCTTGCCTCCAAGTCATGACTGGCTTCCACTGCTGACTTCACCACTGACAACGCGTTGTAGGCCAGCACCGCCACCCCGAAGGCCAGCAGCGCCGCTCTCGGCTTCCCCAGACTCCTCACTTCGCTTTCGAGGACGCTCTCCAGCTCTCCAAACATCGCTTCTATCGTCCAGCGCTTCCTGTACAACTCCGCTACTTCCAGGGCGCTCATCTTCTCCGTCGGCACGTTCGTGAGCAGGCGGATGACTGTTTCCCCATCCTCCGTTGGCTCCTCCAAATGCACTTCAATCCGTCTCAACTCCAACGGCAGCTCCCCCTCCACTCTCACTGCCTGCTCGTACACTCTTCCTGTCCGCCCTCGTCCCACTTCTTGCTTCTCTCCCAGCTCGGTCGGATTGGGCGACACTCCATGCTCTCGAATGATGAAGGCCGCTTTCTTCTCCTCCACCGCTCGCAGAATCCGGCTCGTGCTGAAGTTTCTGTCCGCCAGCCACAGCTCCCCCTCCCTCACTCGCTCCAGCACGGGCCCCGTCAACGCTCGCTCCTGTGCATGCGCATCCTCCGCGGGCAGCACATCCACCACCAACCCCATCTCAGGCGCATACACCACCAAGGACTGTCCTGGCAGTGCTGCTCCTCGGAAGTTCCTCAGCGGATTGAGCCTCTTCTCACTGGCCGGTAGATGATTGCCATCCAAGACTCGCACCTGGTAGCCCGCCGCCCACGGCCCCTTCTTCTTCATGGGCCGCACCACGGGCAACAGTCTCTCCGCGCTCCCTTGCACCAGCGCTCGCACCACCTGGGGCTCGGTGCGATTGACTTTGTCGTAGAGCGCTGCCACCGAGACGGCCGTGTCCGGGTCCGACTGCGCCGCGGCGTGCAGCGACGGCCGCAATCCCAGCGCCACCAGTCCCATCAAGTCCACTACCGAGGAGAAGAGCAGCTCACGCGTGTACTGCTTGTCTCGCTGTGCTTCAAATACCTCATCAATCCACTGCGAACTCAGGGCATGCTCCAGCGTGCGGCGCACCATCACCGTGACGGGACTGCGCTGCGTGAATCGCTCCACGATTGTATTCAAGGCCACGTTCGTTCCTCCACGTAGGGGCGCGAGGAATTCGTTTTGGCCGTCCGCAACTCCGGACCCACCTCCGCCCAGGTGGGCGTTCACCTTCCCACCTGACCCCTATGGTAGCACCCTCCACATGACCTTGAAAGTGGTGGCCGTGAGGCCCCTTGTAGTCGCGCGTCTCCGGGGAGGGGGCGCCGAGATGGTGTCAAAGGACTCAACGGAGGACTTGGGGTTGGCCCACGGGGTGCATCTGGCCGGGAGGAGTGCACGCGGGGGAGGGGGATGGGCTGGCCGTTGAGGATGTTCCAGGTGAGAGCCAACCTGTCCAAGAAGGTGGGCAGGCTGGTGGACTGGAGCGGCGGCTTCTGGGAGAGGAGGTACTCGGCGGAGCCGGTGTTGGACGACACGGCGCTGGTGGGCCGGCTGCGCTACGTGCTGGCCCATGGGGTGAAGGAGGGGCTGGTGGAGAGGAGCGCCGAGTGGCCGGGCCTGACGTGTCTGCCGCAATTGCTGGGGTCGGCGCGGAGGCTGTTCCGGTGGTTCAACTGGACGAAGCGCTGGAGCAAGAGGGGAAGCAAGGAGCAGGCAGTGGGGGAGGGGCGCTTCGCCGAGGAATGGGCCGAGCCGGTGGAGTTGGAGCTGGCGCCCCTGCCGTGCTGGAAAGGACTGGGGGAGGAAGAGAGGCGGCGTGCGGTGCGGACACTGGTGGAGGAAGTGGAGGGAGAGGCTCTCGCGAGGAACAAGCCCGTCCTCGGGGCGAGAGCGGTGAGAGCCCAGCACCCGCATACCCGGCCTGAGCACCTCGCGCGCAGCCCGCAACCTCTGGGGCATGCCTCCACGAGCCGGGCCCCGCGGGAGTTGCGTGAGCAGTACCGTGGCTTCGTCGCGGCGTTCCGAGAGGCGGCAGCTCGCTGGGGGCGGGGGGATTTCGCGGGCAGCCGCCACCTCGGCGCGGCAGCCGCACGCCACCGGCCTCTGTCCCCTGCACGTGAGCTGCCAGTGGCACTGGTACCTCCATTCACATTTTTGTTCGAGGGCCTCACTCGTCCAGGCGTGCTAGACTCCACGCAATATGAGGGGGTGACGCAATGAAGCCAGTGCTGTTTCCTGTGCGTTGGAACCAAGGGAAGAACATCCCGAGCACGGGTCACGGAGTCCGAAAGTTCGTTGTTGAAGCAAAGCAGCGCATATTGTCGATTGATCCGCTCGCATTGGACATTCTTGCGACTGTAAGCGGCCGATTTCTCACCAATACTCAACGACAAGTGCTAACAGCTGTTGCTCATGAGTTCATCACAGATGATGGCTGGGTTCCGCCTCAATCAGGTGGGCTTTCGCAGGTGGATATTTTCGGGGCGGTATTCGGCCTCGCCCAGTTCGCACTGATGAATCCTGCGGATTGGCTCTTCGTGCGAATACCAGAGGGAAGCACCAAGAGCCCTGACATCTACGCCGTCTCTGGTCGGTCGCATCCTCCGTGGAATTTGGAAGTGTCTCAGTGGCGCTCATGCCCGACGAGTCGCAAGCATGGTGGGTCTACTGTGGCAAAAAGCCTACAGTCCGAAAAAGAAAATACTGAAGCGCCCCCTGCGAAGTCCGGAGGGAACCCGAGAGAACCGGTTGATCCTATACTGGCATCAGACCTACTTGCTGCTGTAGCGGCTGGCAACGCTGGCATGTGGGCAGATAGCAAGGAACTGGTTGACGAGGCACTTGTCGCATTCGCCGATCGAAGCACTTATCTCCGTGACCGAATTCAACCGGAGTTTCTTCTAGAACGATTGATGGCGGAGTACTGGCCTGTCTCCTCGGAGAGTGGTCGAGAGGCGGCCGTCGGGCGTCTTCGCGCTGCGCTAGATCGGCCTCTTGCCAATGAGGATGCAATTGGGCGTGAGATTGAAAGGCCCGAGCCTGCACGACGCCCACTCAAGCCGGAGAAAAGCCGGATTCTCGATGACAGAGGAATGCCGACCCGGGATGTTGAGCACTCCATTTCCACTGATTCATTCGTGGGTAAAGGCGTTTGGGTGGGAAATCGTTTCCGAGTTGCTCCAAAATTGGAGTTGGTAGATCGCGCTCTACATCAGGGCCACCCAAGACTATTGATGGAAGAGGCGGAGAAGGCTCTTCAAGACATCGTACGAGAACGGCAGAAACGACTTTCGAGCAAGCCTCCACTGCTCGAGCTTCAGAATGTGTCCATCAGTTCTGGCGACAAACAGTGGTTGGCAGGCAAACGGCTCACGCTGCCCGACCAAGACGAGTCGGCCTGGGTGTCTTTCGATGGTCGCATCCAACTACCTGATATTCCAAATGAATAGCTTTGGTTTTTAATGCACCAACCATGCCATGGAATGACCCAAATGCGAATTCATGAAAATGGCGGGTCATCAGGGTGCGTCAGGTGAATGGGGAGCTTCACCATTGGTGGCACTTGGCTGACGTTGTAGAAGAGCTGCGTCGTTCTCGGTGACGTGTGGCCGAGCACGGTGGCGATGTTGGCCAGGGGTAAGCCGCCGGTTCCGGTGCTGGCAACCTGCTGGCTGGTCTCCAGTGGGCTTGCCCCGGTTGCGTGGCTCTCCCGCAGTTTGTGTGCATCCCCCGGGCATTCAGCTGGCCGCACGAGGGAAGCGTGCCTGCTCGCAGCGGGTGGAGCACCTGAAGTGCGGGAGAGCCACTAAACTGGGGCAGGCTCACTTTTTGAGGGTGGCATGCGGATGGACGTTCAACCAATGTAGACGCCTCCAACTCCATTCGTCACTCGACGCGCGACCCGGATTGCCTCGAGGATGTTTTGAATCCAGAACGCCACCCCCGGGCGGCTCTTTGTCTCGCGGCAGATGGCATCGAGGTCGGCGAGGATTTGCCCGGCTTCCGACTCCAACACGTCGAGCTCTGCCGCTCCTTCGGCCCATACCTCTCCATGGTGGAGGAGCGGCAACATGCGAAGGCCACGGCGCTCGAGTGCCAGCGAGCCCCAGAAGAGCTGGCGGGCCGTTTCGGGTCCAGCAAGCTCATTGAACGGCGGAGCAATCTCCTCATCGAGGAAGGTGGGCGGACTTTCCGGATGCTCGCGCCGGTAGGCAAAAACGTTGAGGCTCATCGCTTTCGTGGCCTGTATCCGAACTCAGCGGAGAAGGTCCAGCCCGGGAAAGCAGCCCGCAGGCGCGCCAGTTGCGCATTCACCGCGCTCCGAAGCGCGGACCCATCCCCTTCAATACGAAACACATACTTCCGGGCGGGGAGGACATCGGACAACGCGGGTACACTCCGGGTCGCTTCGGGAGTCGCGCCCATCAGGGTCCCGACGCCCTCGGCCGGAATGCGTTGCAGCCGGTTGACGGTGGCATCATGGATTTGACGTTCAGCCCATTTCTGGGGTGTCTGCTGAGGAGCGGCTTTTCCTGGAGGGATGAAGTTCAGCCCGGCCGCGCTCTTGTCCTCGTACAACACGCCGCCCCGCATCTCGTCGGGGTTGCCGACTGGGCGTCCATTGCGGTCGACCACCACGAAGTCGCGTGGCGAGCCATACCTCCGGTCCGCATGAGTTTGAACGGCTCCCATCAAGATGGCGAAGAACAGGCCCTTCGGATCCAGCAATTGCGAGACAAGACGGTCCTCGAACTGACGCCACGTGATGGGTTGCCCGCGCAGGCTGAGATACACGGCGTCAACAACCTCACGGAATACCGTTGTGCCTTCAAAGACAACAACACTCGAAACGATGCGGCTGAATAAGTTGGCGCCGAGCCGCTGAACCGCGGGATTGCCTCCCAGCCGCTGGAACAATTTGTTGACTGTTGCCAGTGCGGTCGTGGCTCCCAGCTCGATGCCGAAGGCCGTCGTGGTGGCAGTGAACCCCAAGCCACCGGTCCCGATCGTGGCGAGCACCCCGAGCGTGATGAATGAGGCGTTGCGCGTGAACTCGAGGGTGGTCACCGCCGCATCGCTGCGGTTGATGATGCCTTCTTGGTACCGCCGCCACAGGTCGCGTGCCTCCTCCGACGCACGCTTCGCGCGCAGTAAGTACGTCAGCGCGCCTGACAGGTGCGACGCCGCCAGTCTGGCCCGCACCGCATCCGTGGCTTGCCGCACCTCGGTCACACGCGCGTTCAGCTCTGGACCTGGGTCCTGAACACGGCCGAACAGATGGACCACGGGAGAGACAACCCAATGCTTCCGGTTGGTCTGCTGCTGATATTGATAACTCTCGAGCGCCGTCTCGGCTGAAATCCGTACGCGTGATGCTGCCTGCGTCAACTCTCTCGCCGCTGTCTTGCGGAGCGCGAGAACCTGTTGGTGCGTGAGGGAATGACCTTTCCCCTTGAGCTGGAGGGTCCCCCCGAGTGGCCTTGGCCGATGCGGTCGAGTTCGCGCAGAAGGGTAGCGAATGTGTCCGGACTGAATGGATCGAGCGTGCAGGAGGGTTGGGCACCTTTGGGTGGAGGGTTCGTCATGGGGCGGGTACTCCAGCGGTCGGACGCTTGGATGCGCTCATCAAGACGAGCACAGACTATCACGGCGTATAGACGGGGTGGAGGACCCTGTTGAGGCTGAGGGATGGAGCGGAGGGGGCGAGGAAGGCCGCTGAGGGGGTCGACCCGAAGTTCCGGCGTCTCATGCGATTGAGCGGCGCGGCCGCTTCAGGAGCGGGCGCCCGGCTCGAGCCAGGCGAGGAGCTGGGGGAGGAAGGCCGTGAGTCCCTTGTAGTCACGCGTCTCGGGCGGGAGGGTGCGCAGCACGCCCGCGAGCAGGCGGCGCCGCTCGGGATCCTCCACCTCGGAGGCCCCGGGAAAGGTGTCAGACGATTTGTAGTCGGGGAAAACGGGTGGCGTGCCCTGGTCCCGAGTGGGGGCGGATCCACCCGTAGCGGCTTCGAGCCCGCCGCCTCCACATTCAGAAGCTCAGCAGTCTCAAACCCATGTCCTCAGCCGGAGACGGGCTTGCTCCGTCCCGCTCGAGCCCGCGACTGCTTGCGCTCTGCTGCGCTCTTGCGCGCGTGGGCGGCGATCTCCCGGTCGATCATGCGTTCCAGCTTACGCAGGAGCGCCTGGGGAAGAAACTCCGGGTACGTCCTGGGAAAACCCAGGTAGCCGTCATCGCTCCCCACCCACCGCAGGTCCTCTTCGTGCCCGTTCACCAGGTCCCCGGCGGCTCGGAGAGCGAGTTGCAGCGCCTGCATGGAGTCGATTCCCCAGAGTTCGAACAGCTCCTCTTCCCCGAGTGCACCCACTCCACGCTGCACCTGTAGTTGCCTGTCCGCGAATCCCTGGCCGGTGCACGGACACGGATGGAGGTACGAGCGCCACCAGAACTCTTGAACTTGCGCTCCGCCATGATGGGCCCAGTGGGTTTGCGGCCGCGCATCAGTCGAGTCACCGTGGTCATGGCAGAGACCTCTCAGCTTCCGAAGTAGTTGGAACAAAATCCCCGACACTGCTGCTCGCTCTCATTGGCTTTGGAGAAGCAAACGGCACGTGTCGCGGGTTTTTCGATGTCGTTGCAGAAGTTGATGAAGACCGCGCCACCAGCGGCACACGAATCGAGGCAACGACTCAGATTGACCGGGCGCTTCCGCGGCTCCTCTTCCTTTCCTGGGGACTTGGGTTTCCTTGAGGCTTACGCGCTCCACCTCTTTCAGGACCAGATGAGAGGAGGGGTAGCTGATGCCATGGGGGCTCTGCCGGAAACTCGAATCCTGGCAGAGTACAGGCCGTAATAAGCACGAGCGTGTGTGTCCAGGTCATGACGCGTCCTTGATGGCCATGCTAACCCAGGCCACGAGGCGTTAGCACTGCGGTAGCCACCGCCCTCCTCCGCCGCCGTGCAACCCCCATGGCGGCGGAGAGCGGCGCGCCGCTCAGGAGCGGGCGCCCGGCTCGAGCCGGGCGAGGAGCTGGGGGAGGAAGGCGGTGAGGCCCTTGTAGTCGCGCGTCTCGGGGGAGGGTGCGCAGCACGCCCGCGAGCAGCCGGCGCCGCTCGGGATCCTCCACCTCGGTGGCCACCGGAGCCCGGTAGGTGTGGATGGTGAAGAGGATGGCGCCCGAGGCGGGCAGCACGGAGAGCGTCTGCCGCTCCAGCCGCAGGTAGCACTTCTCCCCGGCGTTGAGCGCGGTGACTTCCTGGCGCAGGTGGCGCCACTCGGGCTGCGTCCAGGGGGCGAGGTCGAGCTGGGGGGTGACGCTGATGCCCCAGTTGACGCGGGTGACGGGGCGGCCGGACTTGAGTCCGCGCATGAGGCGCACGGTGGCGCCGCCGAGCTGCTCGCCGAAGCCCGGCACGGTCGCGTGGATGTCGAGCACCGGGTGGCTCAGCTTGTCGGCGAGACACCAGCCCGCGGGGAAGCAGAGCTGTCCGGCGATGAGGGGCAGGCCCTCGTGCGTGCCGTCCATGAGGAGGAGATCCTCCTGCACCTGACGGCCGAGCCAGTCGAGCGGGGCGTGGGGGAGGCTGTCCGCTTCGCCCGGGATGAAGCGCGTCCGGGTGCCGAGCAGGTGGTTGTGCCAGTGCCACGCGTCACCCGTGCGCTCCAGGGTGAAGTGCCGGGGGTGCTGTTGGGCCATGAGCGGGAGCAGCTCGGTGACGGCCTCCCACTGCGCCGCGAGGGTGCGGGGCAGGGCGGCGAAGCGCATGCGCTGGGACTCGGCGAGCAGGGACTGCTTGAGCGCCAGCTCCTCGGCGTAGTGCGGCTCCTCCACCTCGATGAGCGGCTCGCCCGGGCGGAGCGCCCGCACGCCGAGCCGCATCGCGAAGACGTCTTGTTCGAAAGGAAAATAGGGCAGCACGGCGTCGGCTCCTTCTCCTGGGAAGTCTAGAGGGTTGAGGCCCCCGTGCATGCTTCCGCCCTGGCGCCACCGTCGACGGGGTGACGGACGGGCGAGCGGACAGGCGGGCCCCCGGGTGCCCAGGGCTAGGACGAGATGGGCTGCGGGATGGGGAGGGCCATCCGCTCCCGTGTCCAAGGGCGTGCGTAGGTTTGCGCCACGGCGGGGGCCGAGACTGGGGGCGGTGTCCCTCCACGCGGCCCGTTCAGGGGAGACGAGCCATGAGCGGCACTGTCAGCGATTATCTGCTCTACCGGTTGAGCCAGTGGGGCGTGCGGCGCATCTACGGCTATCCGGGTGACGGCATCAACGGCGTCATGGGCGCGCTGCGGCGCAACTCCGAGTTCCAGTTCATCCAGTCGCGCCACGAGGAGATGTCGGCCTTCATGGCGTGCGCGCACGCGAAGTTCACCGGCGAGGTGGGCGTGTGCATGGCGACGTCGGGGCCCGGGGCCATCCACCTGCTCAATGGCCTGTACGACGCGAAGCTCGACCACCAGCCGGTGGTGGCCATCGTGGGGCAGCAGGCGAGCACGGCGCTCGGGGGCCACTACCAGCAGGAGGTGGACCTCTCGACGCTCTTCAAGGACGTGGCGGCCGAGTACGTCACCATGGTGACGCACCCCTCGGCCATCCGCCACGCGGTGGATCGGGCGATGCGCATCGCCCAGGCCGAGCGCACGGTGACGTGCATCATCCTGCCCAACGACATCCAGGAGCAGCCCTACGAGTCCCCGCCGATGAAGCACGGCACGGTGCACTCGAGCGTGGGCTACAGCGCGCCGCGCGTGGTGCCCCAGGAGAGGGACTTGCGGCGCGCGGCGGAGGTGCTCAACGCGGGCGGCAAGGTGGCGATGCTGGTGGGCGCGGGCGCGATGCGCGCGGCGCCGGAGATCCTCGAGGTGGCGGACCTCCTGGGCGCGGGCGTGGCCAAGGCGCTGCTGGGCAAGGCGGTGCTGCCGGATGACCTGCCCTTCGTGACGGGGGCCATCGGTCTGCTCGGCACCAAGCCGAGTTGGGACTTGATGATGGGCTGCGACACGCTGCTCATGGTGGGCACGAGCTTCCCCTACTCGGAGTTCCTGCCGCCCGAGGGCCGGGCGCGAGCGGTGCAGATCGACCTGGACGGGAGGATGCTCGCCATCCGCTATCCGGTGGAGGTGCCGCTCACGGGCGACTCGAAGGAGACGCTGCGCGCGCTGATTCCGCTGCTCAAGCGCAAGGAGGACCGGAGCTGGCGCGACGGAGTGGAGAAGAGCGTGCGCAAGTGGTGGAAGGTGGTGGAGGGCCGGCGATGGTGGACGCCAACCCCATCAACCCGCAGCGCGTGTTCTCCGAGCTGTCGCCGAAGCTGCCGGACCGGGTGATTCTGGCGGCGGACTCGGGCTCGACGGCGAACTGGTTCGCGCGGGACTTGAAGATCCGCGGGGGGATGATGGCGTCCTTGTCGGGCAACCTGGCCACCATGGGCTGCGGGGTGCCGTATGCGATTGGGGCCAAGTTCGCCTACCCCGAGCGGCCCGTCATCGCGCTGGTGGGCGACGGGGCCATGCAGATGAATGGCAACAGCGAGCTCATCACCGTGGCGAAGTACTGGCGCGAGTGGAAGGATCCGCGCTTCATCGTCCTGGTGCTCAACAACCGCGACCTGAACATGGTGACGTGGGAGCAGCGGGTGATGAACGGCGACCCCGAGTTCAAGGCGTCGCAGGATCTGCCGGACTTCCACTACGCGCGCTACGCGGACTCGATCGGCCTGCGCGGCATCCGGGTGGACAAGCCCGAGCAGATCGCCGGGGCGTGGGACCGGGCGCTGGAGTCGGACCGGCCGGTGGTGCTGGAAGCGTACGTGGACCCCGACGTGCCGCCGCTGCCGCCGCACATCTCCGTGGAGCAGGCCAAACACTTCACCGAGGCCATCCTCAAGGGTGACCCGAAGGCGGCGGGCATCATCAACCAGTCCATCAAGGCCATGGTGGAGAAGCTCAAGCCGCACAAGAGCTGACCCGCGTTTTTCACCTCAACACCCGTCACCTCGCGGCCGGGGGGCCGCGGAACAGGAGTGGTGCATGCAAGCGATGATCTACGAAGGGCCCTACCGGGTGTCGGTGGGCAAGAAGGCGGATCCGGTCATCCTCCACCCCAATGACGCCATCGTCCGGGTGACGCGCACGGCCATCTGCGGCTCGGACCTGCACCTGTTGCACGGGCTCGTCACGGACACGCGCGTGGGGTGCACGTTCGGCCACGAGTTCGCCGGCGTGGTGGAGGAGGTGGGCCGTTCGGTGCGCAACCTCAAGCCCGGGGACCGGGTGGTGGTGCCCTTCAACATCTCCTGCGGCAGCTGCTTCTATTGCAAGCGCGGCCTGTTCGCCAACTGCGAGAGCAGCAATCCCAACAGCGACCTGGCCTCGGGCGTGTATGGCTATTCGCACACCACGGGCGGCTTCGAGGGCGGCCGGGCGCAGTACGTGCGCGTGCCCTTCGCGGACGTGGGGCCGATGAAGATTCCGGACGACATGGAAGAGGAGGACGTGCTCTTCCTCAGCGACATCCTGCCCACGGGCTACCAGGGCGCGGAGATGGGCAACATCCAGCCGGGGGACACCGTGGTGGTGTTCGGTTGCGGCCCGGTGGGCATCTTCGCTCAGAAGTCCGCGTGGCTCATGGGCGCCGGGCGCGTCATCGCCGTGGACCACGTCCCCTACCGCCTGGAGTTCGCCAGGAAGTACAGCCAGGTGGAGACGCTCAACTTCAAGGAGGAGGAGGACATCATCGCCACCTTGAAGGAGATGACGGACGGGCGCGGGCCAGACGTGTGCATCGACGCGGTGGGCATGGAGGCCGAGGGCGAGTTGATGAACAACCTGCTGGGCGTGAAGCTCAAGCTCCAGGCGGGCTCGCCCACGGCCATCAACTGGTCCATCAACGCCGTGCGCAAGGGCGGCACGGTGTCCATCATCGGCGTGTACGGGCCCCCTTCAACCTCATCCCCATCGGCACGGCGATGAACAAGGGCCTGACGATGCGCATGAACCAGTGCAACACCAAGCGCTACATGGGCCACCTGCTGGAGCACATCCGCGCGGGGCGCATCGACGCCAAGGGCATCATCACCCACCGCTTCCCGCTCGCCGAGGTGTCCAAGGCGTACGACATCTTCTCGGGCAAGAAGGACGGGTGCATCAAGTGCGTGCTGTTGCCGCACGGACACGCGTGAGGAGGCTGGACATGGCACAGCGAGAACACACCGACATCAGGGGTTGGGGCGCGGACGAGGATCCCAGGAACCGGCCCGGAGTGCCCATGCTGCTCGAGCCCCGGGTGCGCGGCGGCGCGCACTGGGAAACGCCCGAGCGCCAGCCACCTCCCGAGGTGCCCGTGCTCAAGCGCGCGTCGCTCGAGGAGCTGACGCCCGTCTTCAGCACCGCCATTCCGCCCAAGGGGCTGAGCGGGATTCTGCGGAGCGTGGCGTATGACATCCCCGAGCACCACTTCCGGCACGTGGCGCTGCTGCTGCTGGCGGACCGGGTGGACGTGCTGGAGTCGCGCCTGCGCACCCAGCCCGTGCGCGCCCTGGGCACCGTGCTGAGCCTGGCGGGCGGAAGCTGGCTCATCAACCGCCTGCGCAAGTAGACACAAGTCGACAGAGGGCGGGCGCGGGGCGTCGCGGGCGGTATGCTCCGAGCCCATGCGCCTGCCCAACCAACGCCACCTGTTCGACGTGCCCGAGGGCCTCATCTGGCTCAACTGCGCGTACATGTCACCCCAGTCCCACGCCGTGACGGAGGCGGGACGCGAGGCCGTGGCGCGCAAGGCGAGACCCTGGCAGTTGCGGCCCGAGGACTTCTTCTCCGAGTCGGAGGCGCTGCGCCGGCTCTTCGCGAGCCTGGTGGAGGCGGACACGGAGGGCGTGGCGCTGGTGCCCTCGGTGAGCTACGGCATGGCGGTGGTGGCGTCCAACGTGCCGGTGCGCGTGGGCCAGCGCCTGCTGGTGCTCGCCGAGGAGTTTCCCTCCAACGTGTACCCCTGGCGGGAGCTGGCCGGGCGCTCGGGGGGCAGGTGGTCACCGTGCGCCGTCCGCCGGACGGGGACTGGACGCGCGCGGTGCTCGCCGAGCTGGACGAGCGCGCGGCGCTGGTGGCGCTGCCGCACTGTCACTGGACGGATGGGAGCCTGGTGGACCTGGAGCGCGTGGGCGTCCGGGCGCGCGAGGTGGGCGCGGCGCTGGTGGTGGACGCGACGCAGTCGCTGGGCGCGCTGCCCCTGAGCGTGGAGCGGGTGCGGCCGGACTTCCTCGTGACGGCGGGCTACAAGTGGATGATGGGGCCCTACAGCCTGGGCTACCTCTACGTGGCGCCGCGCTGGCGCGAGGGCAGGCCCCTGGAGCACAACTGGCTCACGCGCGCGGGCAGCGAGGACTTCTCGCGCCCGGTGGACTACCGGGACGACTTCCAGCCCGGGGCGCGCCGCTTCGACGTGGGCGAGCGCAGCAACTTCGCGCTCGTGCCCATGGCGCTCGCGGCCCTGCGCCAGCTGTCCTCCTGGGGCGTGGCGGACATCCAGGAGACCGTGGGCGTGCTGACGGCGCGGCTGGCGGCCGGGGCGCGCTCCATGGGTCTGGAGGTGGCGCCCGAGGGCCTGCGCGCCGGGCACCTCATGGGCCTGCGCAACCCCGGGGGCTATCCCCCGGACGTGACGGCGAAGCTCGCGGCGCGCCGGGTGTTCGTGAGCGTGCGCGGCGACAGCCTGCGCGTCTCGCCCCACCTGTACAACACGGAGGCGGACGTGGACCGCCTCCTCGAGGAACTGGACACGTTCGCGTGAGCGCGCGGGCTCACTCGAACTTGTAGTTCTTGGGCACCACGACGATGCCGCTGTCCGTCACGGTGAAGCCGCGCGCCTTGTCCGCCGCCAGGTCATGGCCGATCTTCGCGTGGGGCGGCACGCGCACGCCCTTGTCGATGATGGCGTTCTTCACGTGGGCGTGCCGGCCGATGTCCACCTCGTCGAAGAGCACCGAGCGCTCCACGAGCGAGTAGGAGTTCACCCGGACGCGGCGCGACAGGATGCTCTGGCGCACGGTGCCGCCGGAGATGATGCAGCCGCCGGCCACCATGGAGTCCAGCGCCCGTCCCATGCGCTCGCCCGCCTCGTGGACGAACTTGGCCGGGGGCTGTACTCCACCGCGGTGCGCAGCGGCCACTCCGGGTTGAAGACGTCGAACTCGGGGTTGGCCGAGACGAGGTCCATGCTGGCCTCGTGGTAGGCCTCGAGCGTGCCCACGTCGCGCCAGTACGTGTTGGCGCGGTCCTGGCCGGGGATGGGGTTGGAGTGAAAGTCATACGACTGGATGTGGTAGCCGTCACGCAGCGCGCGCGGCAGCACGTCCTTGCCGAAGTCGTGCTGGCTGCCCTCGGTCTTCGCGTCGATCTCCAGCAGCTCCTCGAGCACCTTCTTCTTGAAGATGTAGTTGCCCATGCTGGCCAGCGCGTGCGTGGGCTTGTGCGGCATGGGCGGGGGGTTCTTCACCTTCTCCTGGAAGTCGGTGATGCGGCCGCGCTCGTCGATCTGCATGACGCCGAAGCGGTGCGCCTCGGCGAGCGGCGTGGGGTAGGCGGCGATGGTGATGTCGGCGCGCGTGTCCTCGTGCAGCTCGAGCATGTGCGCCACGTTCATCTTGTAGATGTGGTCACCCGAGAAGATGGCCACGTTGTCGGCGCGGTAGTTCTCCACCAGGTGCAGGTTCTGGTAGATGGCGTCCGCCGTGCCGCGGTACCACACCGGGCCCAGCTCCTCGTAGAGGTACATCTGCGCGGGCACCAGCGTGATGAAGTAGTCGGCCAGGAGCCCCGAGCCGAAGCGCCAGCCGCGCTGGATGTGCTCGGTGAGCGACTGCGCCTTGAACTGCGTGAGCACGTAGATGGAGTAGACGCCCGAGTTGAGGAAGTTGCTCAACGCGAAGTCGATGATGCGGAACTTCGAGCCGAACGGCACGGCGGGCTTGGAGCGTTTGGACGTCAAGGGCGCCAGGCGCGTGCCCTGACCGCCCGCGAGAATCATTCCGAGGATGCGCTTGCTGCTCATTCGTGGGTGAACCCCCTCTAGGCGCGGCAGTATAGAAGGGTGTTCACGGAAGGCGCGGTTCTCTTCTACTTCCTCGATTCATGGCGCACGGCGGCATGATTGGGGGCCCAACGCCACGTGTCGCGGCCGCTCCGTTCCCGGGGAGCGGCCAGCCACGAGGGGACCGCCTGTCAGCCGCGAGAGCGCTGATCATATTCCCCTCGGCGCACACACCACGGAATTTTCGGGAGGAAGGCGTATGACCAGGACCAGGCTGTTGTGGACCGGACTCGTCGCGGGGGCGATGGCGTTGGGGACGGCGTGCTCGTCGGACATGTCCGCCAGGCGCTCGGAGCCGGCACCCGTTCCCCAGGTGGGGCAGCCCTCCGAGGTGGGCACGGGCGGCGCGGGGGATGAATCCGGGAAGGGCAACACGGGCGTGTATGACGACTACTCGGTGCCCCAGGAGGACCGCGGGAGCACCGGGGGCTCGGGCTACGAGGATCCGGTGACCAACCCGGACGCGAGCGGCACGAGCAACTCCAAGGACAAGCCGGACGTGCGCGACCAGGATCCGTCTCGGGAGCCGGGCACGGGCGGCTCCGGCTACGAGGAGGACAGCCAGATGTTCGAGGAGAGCCAGGAGCTGGGCGGCAGCCGCTTCCCCGGGGACAAGGCCGTTCCCCAGCACCTGTAGCCGCTGACGCGGGCCGCGCGCCTCCCCCGGAGCAATGGGGAGGCGTGAACGGGAGAACATCGCGGAAAACGGGGCGTGCCGGAGGGGCGCGCGGCGCTAGAGTGGCCGCGTGGCCCATCAATTCGCTGGTAAGCCCCCTCCTGATTCCATCCTCATCAACCCCGACACCCTGCGCTCGCAGTACTACTCGGAGCTGCCGGACGTGCGCGAGCCCGAGCAACGCGTGGCGTTCGGCACCTCGGGCCATCGTGGCTCGGCCGCGCGCCGCAGCTTCAACGAGGCGCACATCCTCGCTGTCGTGCAGGCCATCTGCGAGTACCGGGAGAAGCAGGGCATCAACGGCCCGCTGTTCCTCGGCATGGACACGCACGCGCTGAGCGAGCCCGCGCAGCGCACGACGCTCGAGGTGCTCGCGGCCAACGAGGTGCGCGTGCGCTACACGACCGGCGCGACGCCCACGCCCGTCATCTCCCACGCCATCCTCACCTACAACCGCGGGCGGACGACGGGGCTGGCCGACGGCATCGTCATCACCCCCTCGCACAACCCGCCCGAGGACGGCGGCATCAAGTACAACCCGCCCAACGGCGGCCCGGCGGACACCAACATCACCAACTGGATGGAGAAGCGCGCCAACGAGCTGCTCGGCTCGGGCAACGCGGCGGTGCGGCGCATGCCCTTCGAGCGCGCGCAGAACGTGGCCCACCTGGAGCGCTACGACTTCATCACCCCGTACGTCGAGGACCTGCGGAACGTGGTGGACCTGGACGTGGTGCGCGGGGCGAAGCTGTCCATTGGCGCGGATCCGCTGGGCGGCTCGAACCTGGACTACTGGGAGCCCATCGCCGCGCGCTACGGGCTCAATCTCCAGGTGGTGAACAAGACGGTGGACCCCACCTTCCGCTTCATGCGCGTGGACCATGACGGGAAGATCCGCATGGACTGCTCGTCGCCCTACGCCATGGCGGGGCTGGTGGAGCTCAAGGACCGCTACGACATCGCGTTCGGCAACGACACGGACTCGGACCGGCACGGCATCGTGACGCGGAGCGTGGGGTTGATGAACCCCAACCACTACCTGTCCGTGGCCATCAGCTACCTCTACCGCAACCGGCCCCAGTGGAAGCAGGACGTGGGGGTGGGCAAGACGCTGGTGAGCAGCAGCATGATCGACCGCGTGGCGGGGACCTCGGCCGGCGCGTGGTGGAAGTGCCGGTGGGCTTCAAGTGGTTCGTGGACGGGCTGCTGGAGGGCTCCCTGGGCTTTGGCGGCGAGGAGAGCGCGGGCGCGTCCTTCCTGCGCCAGGACGGCACCGTGTGGTCCACCGACAAGGACGGCATCATCCTGGACCTGCTGGCGGTGGAGATCCTGGCGCGCACGGGCAAGGACCCGGGCGTGCACTACCAGGAGCTGACGAAGAAGTTCGGCGCGCCGCTGTACACGCGGATTGATCAACCGGCCACGTCGGCGCAGAAGGCGGTGCTCAAGAAGCTGTCGCCGGAGGCGGTGCGGGCGACGACGCTGGCGGGTGAGCCCATCACCCAGCGGCTCACGCGCGCGCCGGGCAACAACGCGGAGCTGGGCGGGCTGAAGGTGGTGGCGGACAACGGGTGGTTCGCCGCGCGGCCCTCGGGGACGGAGGACGTGTACAAGATCTACGCGGAGAGCTTCCGGGACCGGGCGCACCTGGACGCGGTGGTGAACGAGGCGCGGCAGATCGTCAGCGACGCCTTCTCGCGCGGCTGAGCCTTGGGGGCGGGAGAGCCATGACGACTCCCGCCCCGAAGGTGTGCGCGGTCTGTGGACGCAGCATCACCTGGCGCAAGAAGTGGCAGAAGGACTGGGAGCAGGTGCGCTATTGCTCCGAGCGGTGCAGGCGTCGGAAGGATGCGGGGCGCCAGGACGGACTCGAGCGGCGCATCCTGGAGATGCTGGCCACGCGGGCGAGGGGGGCGACGATGTGTCCCTCGGAGGTGGCGCGGGCGGAGGGAGGGGAGGACTGGCGCGAGCGGATGGAGCCGGTGCGCGAGGCGGCCCGGCGGCTGGTGGCGCGGGGCGAGGTGGAGATCCTCCAGGGCGGCCGGGTGGTGGACCCGTCGACGGCCCGGGGGCCCATCCGGCTAAGGCTGCGCGGGCCCCAGTAGGCGGGCAGGCGTGCCAGCATCTCGCCAGTGCACGGCGCATCTGTTAGGAGCGCGGGGTTCGCCGTCCTGCCAACCGGCGGTCCTTCGCGGACGGAGACAAGGCGCATGAAAACCGAAGACCGGCATTCCTCCGCTCCTTCTTCCGTGCGGTCACCGACGAGCCCATCAAGTTCAATGAGGGCGACGAGAGCCGCTACGTGCGGCTGTACGACACTCCGGAACTGGCGCAGCATGACCCGGTCAAGTTGCTCGCGCGCTCCATCCAGTTCGCCCTCGGGCAGAGCGTGCAGCTCTTCTCCGGCTTTCGGGGGAGTGGCAAGAGCACCGAGTTGCACCGGCTGCGGAAGCACCTGGGCGAGCAAGGTGACTACAAGGTCGTGCTCTGCGACATCGAGGACTACATCAACCTGTCGCAGAGCGTCGACATCATCGACTTCCTGCTGGCGGTGGCCGGTGCCTTCGGCGATGCGCTCCAGAAAGAGGGCTTTCTCCCGAGTGACCCCGCGAAGGAAGGATACTGGGAGCGCTTCCCCAACTTCCTGAAACGCACCAACGTCAGCATCCCGGACTTCTCCACGGTGGGAATCAAGGTCGCGCTCAAGAGCGATCCCTCGTTCCGGGAGACGCTCCAGAAGCGCATGGCTGGGCATCTCGGGGCGTTGGTGGAGGACGTTCGTGCCTACGTCACGGATTGCGTGCGCAGGGTCAAGGCGCGACACGGTCCTGATACGGAGGTCGTGCTGCTGCTGGACTCGATGGAGCACATCCGAGGGACGTCGACCAATGCGATCGCCGTCCAGGACTCGGTGGTGAACCTGTTCAATGGCCACAGTGACAAGCTCCACTTCGACCACCTGCACGTCGTCTACACGATCCCTCCCTACCTGAAGGTGCTGTCGCCGAACCTCGGAACGCTCTACTCCCCGGGGGGCGTCCAGGTTCTGCCGGCCCTCAAGGTGCGAAACAGCTCCGGAAACATCTTCCAGCCGGGCCTGGACCTGCTGGAGCAGCTCATCTCCGCGCGAAGCAACTGGCAGCGGCTGTTCGGACCGGAACGCGAAACGCTCGATAGGTTGAGCCTCTTGTCCGGCGGGCACCTGCGCGACTTCCTGCGGCTGATCTCCGAGGTCATCCGCCGAGCGGACCGGCTGCCGGTACCGAAGGAGACGGTCGATGCCGCCATCGCTCAAGTCCGCACCGAGTTCCTCCCGATTGCCGATGCGGATGCGAAGTGGCTCCATCTGATCGCGACCACACATGGTGTGGCGCTTCCAGAAATCAAGCAGTTGCACGATCTCGCGCGCTACCTGGATACGCACCTCGCGCTCTATTACCGGAACGGTGACGAGTGGTACGACGTGCATCCGCTCGTGCGCGACGTCGTGAAGGCTCAGGTGGAGGCAGCAGGCAAGCGCTCAGCGCAGGAGGCTTGACAGGGATGCAGGAGGCGCCATGAAGCCCGTCACCGAAGCGGACATCGGCCCTGGAGGTGAAGCGGAATGGCTGAGGTTGCGACGGCAGCTGGAACTCGCCGAGGGGTTCTGGCTGGGATTCATCTTCTCTTCGTCCCCTCTGAGTTCAGGAGTCCTCCGTCGCCGTACCGAGCGACTGCTCCGGGGGATGACGCGCCGATTGGAGCCCTTTCAGACTGAGACTCCGTCGGGTCTCAAGGACGTGCTTTCGACCCTGTTCACCCCAGAGGCCGCGAGTGCTGGATGCACATGGGTGGAGGCCTTGAACCTCGATCCGGGAAATGGAGCGGCGCGACCCTGGCGAGAGGCTTGGCTTGAGCTGGTCTCTCGTATGAACGAGCGTCGGGATGCGCTTCGCCGGCACCTGCACGGTGGCCTTGTGCTCGTTGCTCCTCCGGAGATGAAGCTCCCGATGCGGGAGGCTGCTTCCGACCTTTGGTCCATTCGTGCCTTGGTGGTTGAACTACCTCTGGTCGCGGAGGGCTCGCTGAGAGAGCCCCGTATCAAGGCCGGTTCTTTGTCGGTGCATGTCGATAGCAGGAAGAGCCCTGAGTCCGAAAGACTGACGGAGTTTTCTCTTGCCGAATCTGAACGGCTATTGACGAAGGCAGTTGGCGATGATCCAAAACAAATCGGGGTTCTGCTTGAGCGGGTGAATGCACTGCTCTCATCCGGGCGAACGGGGGAAGCTGTCGAGGCAGCTCTCTGGGCGCGTGAGCTTGCCTTCAATCACTTACAAAAAGTGCCACGTTTACAAGCGCGGATACTCCATATGCTCGCCCTAGCCGAGAAGGCGCATGGAGACCCAGCTGCGGCTGCGGAGCATCTGGAGCAGGCCATCCAGGTGCTTGGGATTCACAATGATCGCCATCGTGTATCACTGCTAGATGAGTTAGCAAGTCTTGCCGTTTGGCGAGGCGATCTTATATCAGCCCTGGCTGCCTACGAGGAGTCGCTGGCCCTCGCCCGACAACTTCGTGTCGTCCTGGGAGATACTCCCGATGTCCTCCGCGACCTCTCCGTTTCCCTCGACAATGTAGGTGACGTGCAACAACGCTTGGGCCATTTCCCGGCGGCCAGTGCTGCCTGCGAAGAGTCGCTGGCCCTCGCCCGACAACTTCGTGCTGTCCTGGGAGACACGCCCGAGGCCCTCCGCGACCTCTCCATTTCCCTCAACAAGGTAGGTGACGCGCAACAGCACCTGGGCCACCTTCCGGCGGCCAGTGCTGCCTACGAGGAGTCGCTGGCCCTCTCTCGACAGCTTCGTGCTGTCCTGGGAGACACGCCCGAGGCTCTCCGCGACCTCTTCGTTTCCCTCAATAAGGTAGGTGACGTGCAACAACGCTTGGGCCACCTCCCGGCGGCTAGTGCTGCCTGCGAAGAGTCGCTGGCCCTCGCCCGACAACTTCGTGCCGTCCTGGGAGACACGCCCGAGGCCCTCCGCGACCTCTCCATTTCCCTCGACAACGTAGGTGACGTGCAACAACGCCTGGGCCACCTTCCGGCGGCCAGTGCTGCCTACGAGGAGTCGCTGGCCCTCGCCCGACAACTCCGCGCTGTCCTGGGAGACACGCCCGAGGCCCTCCGCGACCTCTTCGTTTCCCTCGACAAGGTAGGAGGCGTGCAACAGCGCCTGGGCCACCTTCCGGCGGCCAGTGCTGCCTATGAAGAGTCCTTGGCCCTCGTCCGACAACTCCGCGCTGTCCTGGGAGACACGCCCGAGGCCCTCCGCGATCTCTCCATTTCCCTCAATAAGGTAGGTGACGTGCAAAAACGCCTGGGCCACCTCCCCGCGGCCAGTGCTGCCTACGAGGAGTCCCTGGCCCTTCGCCGACAACTGCTTTCTGCCCTCGTAGACACACCCCAGGCCCTCCGGGACCTCTCTGTTTCTCTCGACAAGGTAGGTGACGTGCAACAGCGCCTGGGGCACCTTCCGGCGGCCAGTGCTGCTTACGAGGAGTCGCTGGCCCTTGCTCGACAACTGCGCTCAGCTCTGGGAGACGCGCCCGAGACCCTCCGCGACCTCTTCGTTTCCCTCGGCAAGGTAGGTGACGTGCAAAAACGCTTGGGCCACCCCCCGGCGGCCAGTGCTGCCTACGAGGAGTCGCTGGCCCTCGCCCGACAACTCCGTGCTGTCCTGGGCGACACGCCCGAGGCCCTCCGCGACCTCTTCATTTCTCTCAACAGGGTAGGTGATGTGCAACAACGCCTGGGCCACCTTCCGGCGGCCAGTGCTGCCTACGAGGAGTCGCTGGCCCTCGCCCGACAACTCCGCGCTGTCCTGGGCGACACGGCCGAGGCCCTCCGCGACCTCTTTGTTTCCCTCATCAAGGTAGGAGGCGTGCAACATGGCCTGGGTCACCTCGCGGCCGCTAGTGCTGCCTATGAGGAGGCCCTTTCCCTTGTCCGCCAACTCCATGCGCTCATGGGAGACACTCCTCAGACGATGGAGGATCTCTCTAGCTGCCTCAACGAGGTCGCGGCTGTACGGGAAGCCCTCGGCGACAGTGTCGGTGCTGCGCGTGTACGAGAGGAAGCACAAGCGCTTCGCAGCCGATTGACGGAATAGCATCCTGGAGATGCTGGCCGCGAGGGCGAGGGGGCGACGATGTGTCCCTCGGAGGTGGCGCGGGCGAGGTGGAGATCCTCCAGGGCGGCCGAGTAGTGGACACATCGACGGCCCGAGGCCCCATCCGACTGCGGCTGCGTGGTTAGGGAATGCTAGCAGGTTCGCTTGTGAAGAGCGCATGAAACAGCGTGGTGTGTGGAGGTTCTTTGGACTCCACGAACAGAGGAACGGGAGTTCGCGCGATATCACTCGAAACTGCGCTGAATCCAAAAACCTCCTCAATCTTGCTGGAGATTACACGGACTGGGAAATCCATGCCTGGATGCCTGGGCTCGAATACAGCTTTGAAATGACTCCGCTTGCCATGGGCGTATTCATGCTCCACGGCGTACACAGTATACACGGGGGCGAGGATGCTGATGCACCCAATGATGGACCAGTTGTATCGTGGTAGCTGGGTGCACAAGATTGGGTATGCGATGAGACGGAAGCCAGCATCCGCCGTGCTTCCCATGAGCTTGAGTTCGAATCCAGGAAGCGAGCGCTGGAGATCATCCCGGAACGACCACCAGCGCTCAACGTGTTCAAGCTCTCGGGTCCAGGCTGCCTGGAGTCTTTCGGTCCTGGGGCTCGTCTCTTGTCGAAGATAGAAGTCCTTGCTCGAATCCCAGTAGTTGCTTGCGATGGCCAGTAGCTTTTCCGCCGAGAGCGTCATGGGATGAGGGGAAACTAGGGAATGAGTTCGCCAAAGATGACTGGCTTGGTGCTTGGGGCACATGTTGTTACAACGCGCGAGCCTGGAATCGCGGCCCCCAATTTCAGGCGGTAGGCTGCCTTGAAGCTTTCGCACAAGAGTCCAAGCGGAGGGTCAGGCTCCTTTGATGCTGCTTCAAGCACGACGTATGCGGCCGCGTTGGCGCAATCAGCCGCGATGCGCTGAGCAAGAGGCACGGAGATGGGTCCTTCCTTGTTTTCCATGGGGACTTCAACGCCGAACTTGCAGAAGAAGAATTCACCTGTCGTTCCATTCCTGACTCTTGCATGAACACAGGCAGCTCGCCAACCGCCAGCGCCGGGTACTCGTTGATTGACGATCGTGGTGAACTGGAAGTGGCTGGGTTGGATTTGTCCTGTAATGGGTGCGCATCCGAGACACAGCACGAGCGGCAGTCGCAGGTACACGCGAGCCCCTGCCGGCACACGGTGTAGATGCCCGTCATCACCGCGATAAAGGAAGGCCGTCGACTGTGCTCTCGGGTAGCCCACTTGATTCACCCCCCAGTACCCAGGTGCGGATGATGCCCTCCTCGCGCATCCGAGTCAGCTCCCGCTCCGCTCCCTTCATCGCCGTGGCAACACTTCCACGGCTATACTTCGAGGCACTCCTCCATGGCCCCCCCGCCTCGTCCTCCCTCCGCCCAACCTCTCTCTCCGGCGTGTCTGAAGCCGCACGAGGTCTCCCTCTTCCTCCAGGGACAGCTTCCCCCCGAGCGGCGGCGGCGCGTGGAGGCCCACCTGGGCGGGTGCGCGCGGTGCCGGGCGGAGCTCGCCCCGACAGCAGTGGACCCCTCCCGCCCCGCCGCCCCGGTGCGGCCCTCCGATCCTCCCGTCCTGGACGAGACGCGCGCGGAGGCGATGCCACGGCGACCCCAGGCCTCCGCCGCGCCCCAGGACTTCGAGCCCGGCGGCCGCGTGGGTCGCTACGTCATCGAGCGCGTGCTGGGCATGGGCGGCATGGGCGCCGTCTACCTGGCGCATGACCCCGAGCTGCACCGCCGGGTGGCCATCAAACGGCTGCACTCCTGGATGTCCGAGCGCCCGGAACACGAGGAGCACAAGACCCGCTTCCTGCGCGAGGCGCAGGCCATGGCGAGCGTCTCGCATGCCAACGTGGTCACCATCCATGATCTGCTCCACGTCGAGGGCAGTCTCTTCGTGGCCATGGAATACGTGGAGGGCACCACGCTGCGCGAGTGGTCCCGGACGCCCCGCTCCACGCGTCAAATCCTGGAGATCTTCCGTCAGGCGGGAGCGGGGCTGGCCGCCGCGCACGCCGCGGGCCTCATCCACCGCGACATCAAGCCGAGCAACATCCTCATCGGCGTGGACGGCTCGGTGCGGGTGTCGGACTTCGGGCTGGCCCGCTCCCGGGAGGGCCTCCCGGAGGCCCCTCGGCCCGAGGGCGCACCCGGACAGGCGCGATGGCTCGGCCAGGAGTTGACCCAGGCGGGGTTGGTGGTGGGCACGCCCGGGTACATGGCGCCCGAGCAGATGACGCTCCTGGCTCCCGTCGACGCGCACAGCGACCAGTTCAGCTTCTGCGTGGCGCTGTACGAGACGCTCCACGGCTGCCGGCCCTTCGCGGGTAGCAACGACGCGGAGCTGGAGTGGAACATCCGCGCCCGCAACTTCCAGCCCTCGCGCACCCGCGCCCGCGTGCCACCGTGGTTGAACGACGTGGTGCTGCGCGGGTTGAGCCACGATCCCAAGGAGCGCTTCCCCAACATGGAGGCCCTGCTCCAGGCGCTCGCGAGAGACCCCACGCGCGAGCAGGAGAGCGCCCGGAGCCGGGTGCGGCGGCGGGTACGGCGCGGCGTGCTGCTGGGCGCGCTGGCCACCGGGCTCGTGATGGCCCTGGCGCCCACGCGCGCCTGGCGCGGCTTCGAGGAGCGCGCGCAAGGTCTGCTGCTGACGGCCCGTCCCCGGCCGTGGAACAAGCAGGTGGTGCTGCTCGCCATCGATCAGCCCTCCATCGACTCGGTGGGCTGGCCCCAGCCGCGTCACGTCCAGGCGAAAATGGTGGAGGCGCTCGGGCGGGCCGGGGTGAAGGCGCTCGGCATCGACTCCTTCCTCTACCTGCCGGCGCGAGACGGCCCCAGCGCGGACGCCGCCCTGGGCGAGGCCATCGCCCGCTACGGCCGGGTGGTGCTCGCCGCGCCCTGTACCTTCGAGATCAACGACAAGGCTCGGGCGCTGGCCCAACGGCTCGAGTCCTCCTCCCTCGCCCCGGGCCCCTCGCCCCGCTTCGGGTGCCAGGGCGTGCTCGCGCCCCAGGAGCCCCTGCTGCGCGGCTCGGTGGTGGCGCAGGTGGAGGTGGCGCGCTCGGCCTCCGGCAACGTGCGCGGCGCGTACCTGCTGTCGAACCTGGCGGGACGGGCCCTGCCCACGTTCGCGCTGGGCATGTACATGCGCGGCCGGGGGCTGCCCCTCTCCGACATCCTCCAGGAGCCGGACGGCGTGCGGCTGGGTGCCCTGCACGTGCCCACCGACGACAGCAGCGCCGTGCTGGCCAGCTTCCGCAGGCCAGGGGCCACGGACGTGCTCTCCTACGGCGCGCTCTACGCGGAGCTCGCCCAGTCGCGCGAGCCCGTCTTCCCCCGCGCTGGCCGAGTACCTCAAGGACAAGTACGTGCTGGTGGGGCAGACGGCGGAGAGCGTGCGCGACCTGGGCCCCTTCGCCAACGGCCAGACGCTGCCCCTGGTGCTGCTGCACGCCTCGCTCCTGAGCGATCTGCTCGAGGCGCGGCCCGTGCGCGAACTGCCCCTGGGACTGCAACTCGCGCTCATCGCCCTGTGCGGCGCGCTGCTGACGGGGGCGGTGCTGGTGCTGCGCCCCTCGCTCACGTTCGCCTCGGTGCTGGTGGTGCTGCTCGGGGTGGTGGGCGGGGCGCTGCTGCTGGCCGAGCGCGGGGTGGTGCTGGGGCCGCTCGGGCCCATGGTGGCCTCGGTGCTGGCCTTCGGCCTGGTGCTCGCCGGGCGCCTCTCCGCCGACGAGCGGGAGCGCTCGCGGATGCGTCACACCTTCGAGGGCTACGTGGAGGACGCCGAGCTGGAGCGGTTGGTGTCCGCCTCGGAGGGGGCGCTGAGCCTGGAGGGCTCACGCCAGCGCGTGTCGGTGCTGTGCGCGTGGGTACAGGGCTCCACGGGCGCCCTGGAGCGCCTGCCTCCCGAGGAGGTGGTGGGCGAGCTGCGCGAGGCCCTCGACGGGGTGGTGCACGAGGTGCTCGCGCGCAAGGGGCGCGTGGACTCGCTGCGCGGCGAGGGGGTGCTCGCGGTGTTCGGCGATCCGCAGCGGATGGTGGACCATGCGCGGCGCGCGGTGGAGGCGGCGCTGGCGGTGCGCTCCCGGCTGGAGGCGCGCGCCGCGTCCCGGGTGGCCCTGGAGGTGCGCGTGGGCGTGGCCACCGGCGAGGCGCTGGTGGGCAACGTGGGCCCGCGGGGAGGCCGGTGGGAGTACACGGTGCTCGGCTCGCCGGTGGAGCAGGCGCGGCAACTGGCGCGGCATGCCCCTCGGGGAGGTGTGCTCGTCTCGGCGGACACCCAGGAGGCGTGCGGAGGGCGCTTCGCCTTCACCCGCACGCACGGCACCGAGGCGGGACAGCTCGCCTTCGTGGTGCGCGACAACGACGGGAGTCAGGCCGCGTGACAGGCCTCGTCGCGGGACTCGACCCCCACGGGCCTATCTGTCCGTGCTCCCGGAGTTCGAGCTCCCGCCGGGGTTGCCGCTCGTGCCGTCCCCGCCCTTGATGCTCCACTTGCTCACGTCCGGGGAGGGCACGGTCCCCCCGTTCTGCGCGCTCGGGGCACCCGCGAGGGCTTCCGAGTTCGTCCCGAAGAGCTGGCGCAGGTTGTCGCCGAACAGCCCCACCACCCCGATCGTCCCCACGGCCACGAGGAACGTGATGAGGGCGTATTCGGTGAGGCTGTGACCCCTCCGGCGCCACGGCGCGGAGCTTCGGAGGGACGGAGCGAGGCGGGCATTCATGAGAATCAACCTAATCAACATAGAATGAGAAATTCCAGGATTTCCTCCGCGCCTCCGGGGGAGGGCGGCGTGGGCGGGGAGTCGTCGTGCGGGGCTCGGTCAACGCGCCGGGGATGGACTGGCGCATCAATGGGGAATCCTCCTGGGGGGCGTATGTACCGGCCCGGCACGCCGAGACAAGGCCCCGTGCGCGGCAGCGTTGAATGCAGAGCGGCGGCGTGCTCATGGCCGCCGGGCCCGCCCGGTTCGGTGCTCCAATCCAGACATGGACCTGCTCCTCACCGCGCTCGTCGCCTTCGCGTTCGGCTTCATCGGTTCCATGCCCCTGACGGGACCCGTGGCGGTGATGGTGTTCTCCGAGTGTCTGCGCGGCCTTCCTGGCGTGGCCCTGCGCGTGGGCCTGGGCGCCGCGCTGGCCGAGGCCTGCTATGCCGCCGTGGCCTTCTGGGGCTTCACCCGCTTCTTCTCCGAGCACCCCGCCGTGCTCCCCGTGTCCAAGGGCCTGAGCGCGCTGCTGCTCGTGGCGCTCGGGGTGTACTTCGTCCGGTGGTCCCCAGGAGGGGACTCGGCGCTGGAGCCGGAGCGGCGGGGGACGGGATTCCTGGTGGGCTTCTCCGTGTCCGCGCTCAACCCCACGCTGCTGGCCACCTGGAGCGGCGCGGCCGCCTTCCTCTATGCCCGGCAGCTCGTGCACTTCACGCGCCTGGGCGCGCTGCCCTTCGGGCTCGGCGCGGGCGCGGGCGTGGCGTGCTGGGAGCTCATGCTCGTGGGGTTGTCGCGGCACTTCGGCCGGCGCTTCTCCCACCGCGCGATGACCTGGGTGGTGCGGGGCATGGGTGCCCTGCTGCTCGGGGGGGCTGTCTTGTCCGGGATGGATTTCGTCCGGAGCTTCCAGTGGTGAGCACCCGCGCCGGGCCGTCCGCGCCTTCACTCCGGCGCCCTGCTATGCGCGAGCGGCATGAAGCCCTCCCGTGTGCTCGCCGCGCTCCTGCCCGTGGTGCTGCTGGCGCTGTCGGCCTGGGTCCTCCACCGCGAGCTGCGCGACTTCCACTGGCACGACGTGTCCGTGGCGCTCGCGGCCCTGCCCCTCGGCCGCGTCGGCCTGGCCGTGTCCGTCACGGTGGCCAACTACCTCCTGCTGTCGCTCTATGACGTCCTGGCGCTCGCGTACGCGGGCAAGGCGCTGCCCTACCCCCGGGTGGCGATGACGTCCTTCATCGCCTACGCCTTCGGCAACAACCTGGGCATGGCCATGCTCAGCAGCGCCTCCGTGCGCTACCGCCTCTACTCCTCCTGGGGCCTGAGCGTGGTGGACGTGTCCCGGGTGGCCGTCTTCTGTGGCCTCACCCTGTGGCTGGGCCTGGGGCTCACCGGGGGACTCGCCCTCGTGGTCGAGCCCGTCCCGGTGCCGGGTCTCGTGGCGCTGCCCCTGGGCTCGCGGCTGCTGGGCGCCGTCCTGCTCGCGGCCACCCTGGGCTACGTCGTCCTGTGCGCCGTGTGGCGCCAGCCGCTCTCCGTGCGCGGGCACTCCGTGGCTCTGCCCTCGCTCCGGCTGGCGCTGGGACAGGTGCTCGTGTCGGGCGTGGACTGGCTGCTCGCCGCGGCGGTGCTCTTCCTGCTGCTGCCCGAGGGCGCGGAGCTGTCCCTTCCGGTCTTCCTCGCCCTGTACATGCTCGGCCAGGTGGCGGGGCTGCTCAGCCAGGTGCCGGGGGGCCTGGGCGTCTTCGAGTCCATCCTCGTCGCGGCGCTCACCCCGCGCGTGCCCGCCCCGGCCGTCCTGGGCTCGCTCGTGGCGTGGCGCGCCATCTACTACGTCGGGCCCTTCGTGCTCGCGGCGGGGGTGATGGCGGCGAGCGAGCTGGCACGTCGGCGCGGGCTGGTGTCGCGGCTCGTCAGGGGGTGCACGCCTCGTTCGGCCCGGTGGTGCCGCTGATGGCCGCGGCGGGGGCCGTGCTCGCGGGCGCCGTGCTGCTCTTCTCCGGCGCGACGCCCACCGTGGCGGGGCGTCTGCTCGTGCTGCGCCGCTGGCTGCCCCTGCCCCTGGTGGAGCTGTCCCACCTGCTCGGCAGCCTCGTGGGTGTGTCGCTCGTGCTGCTCGGCCGGGGCCTGCAGCGGCGCCTGGACGCGGCCTACGTGCTGACGCTCGGGATGCTGGTGGTGGGCGGCGTGATGTCGCTCGTGAAGGGGCTCGACTTCGAGGAGGCGAGCCTGCTCTTCGCGCTGGCGCTGGTGCTGGCGCCCTTCCGCGCCCAGTTCTACCGGCACACCTCGCTCTTCGCCGAGCGCTTCAGCGCGCCGTGGCTCCTGGCGCTCGCCGCCGTGGTGGGCGCGTCGGTGTGGCTCGGCTTCTTCTCCTACCGGCACGTGGACTACGGCGGGGAGCTGTGGTGGCGGTTCACCTTCGAGGGCGACGCGCCGCGCTTCCTGCGCGCCTCGGTGGGCGTGTGCGGGGTGGTGCTGTTGTTCGGCATCGCGCGGCTGCTCGCGCCCTCCTCGCCCCGGAGCGAGCCTCCCTCGGAGGAGGCCCTGGCCCGGGCCCGTCCCCTCGTGACGCGCTCCCCCGAGTCCATGAGCCACCTGGCGCTGGTGGGGGACAAGTCGCTGCTCTTCAACGAGGCGGGCACGGCCTTCATCATGTACGGCGTGGCGGGGCGCGCGTGGGTGTCCATGGGAGACCCGGTGGGCGGCACGCCCGAGGAGGCCACGGAGCTGGCGTGGCGCTTCCGGGAGTTGGTGGACGTGCACCACGGCTGGACGTGCTTCTACCGGTGGGTCCTGGCTCGCTGCCGCGCTACCTGGACCTGGGGCTGTCGCTGCTCAAGCTGGGCGAGGAGGCCACGGTGCCGCTCGCGGACTTCCAGTTGGACTCGCCCGAGCGCCGCTCGCTGCGCCACGCGCACCGCAAGCTGGAGAAGGAGGGCGTCCTCTTCGAGGTGGTGCCGCGCGAGGGCGTGGAGCCGCTGTTGCCCCAGCTCGAGGCCGTGTCGGATGCGTGGTTGGAGGAGAAGGACACGCGCGAGAAGGGCTTCTCGCTCGGCTATTTCTCCGAGCGCTACCTGCGCGAGGGCCCGGTGGCGGTGGTGCGCCAGGGCGGGGAGCTGCTCGGGTTCGCCAACCTCTGGGCGCCCGAGTTGAAGGTGGAGCTGTCGATCGATTTGATGCGCTACCGGCCGGGCGCGCCCCGGGAGTGATGGATCACCTCTTCGTGTCGCTCATGCTGTGGGGACGCGAGCAGGGTTACGAGCGCTTCAACCTGGGCATGGCGCCCTTCTCCGGCTTCGAGTCGCATGCGCTCGCGCCGCTGTGGCAGCGCGCGGGCGCGTTCCTCTTCACCCACGGCGAGCACTTCTACAACTTCCAGGGACTGCGGCAGTTCAAGGAGAAGTTCAAGCCGGTATGGACGCCGCGCTACCGGCTTCTCCCGGAGGACTCGCGTTTCCGCGGGTGCTCGCGGGCGTGGGCGCACTCGTCTCGCGGGGCATCACCGGATTGGTGGCACGATGAATCACCTGAAGGGCTGGGTCGTGATGGGCGCGCTGCTCGCCGCGTCGGTGGGAGGGGCGGCGGACGTGGGGAGCACAGTGTCCTTCGGCCGCTTCGGCGAGGTGGCGCTGGTGCGTCCCACGGGGGCGCCGAGCGCGGTGGTGCTCTTCCTGTCGGGAGACGCGGGGTGGGGAGCGGGGGAGCGGGCGCTCGCGAAGGAGCTCGCGGGCCAGGGCGCGCTGGTGCTGGGCGTGCGCACGCCCGCGTACCTCGCGGCGGTGGGGGCGGGGAAGAAGTGCGCCTACCCGGCGGGGGACCTGGAGGCGCTCAGCCAGTCCACCCAGAAGAAGCTGGGCCTGCCCGAGTACCTCCACCCGGTGCTGCTGGGCACGGGGGCGGGGGCGGGCCGGTGTACGCGAGCCTCGTGCAGGCGCCGGTGAACACCTTCGCGGGCGGGGTGAGCCTGGGGTTCAATCCCGTGGTGCGCATGGGCGGCACGCTGTGCCGGGGCAGTGGGCTCGTGCGCCAGCACACGCGCGACGGCGAGCGGCTGGAGCCCTTCAAGCCCCTGGCCGAGCCCTGGCGGGTGCTCGTGGGCGAGAAGGACACGGTGTTCCCGGTGGAGCGGGCGCGGGCCTTCACGGAGGGCGTGCGGCAGGCGCGGGTGACGCGGGTGCCCGGGGTCGGGCGGAGCCTCGTGCCGGTGGCGGGGTGGAAGGACGCGGTGCTCGCGGCCGAGGCGGAACTCGCGCGTCACGCGGCGCCCCCGCCTCCGGTGATGGCCACTCGGGACGAGGCGAGCGGCACGCCGCTGGTGGACGTGTCGGATCTGCCCCTCATCCAGGTACCCGCGGGCAAGGAGGAGGGGACTCGCTGGCGGTGCTCCTGTCGGGGGATGGCGGCTGGGCGGGCATCGATCGCGACGTGGCCTCGGTGCTGGCGGCCGAGGGCGTGCCGGTGGTGGGCTGGGACTCGTTGCGCTACTTCTGGAAGCGGCGCACGCCGGAGGACACCGCGAAGGACCTGGAGCGCGTGCTCGCGCACTACCTGCGGGACTGGAAGAAGACGCGCGTGGTGCTGGTGGGCTACTCGCGCGGGGCGGACGTGCTCCCGTCGGTGGTGGCGAAGCTGTCCCCCGAGGCCCGGAAGAACGTCCGGGCGCTCGCGCTCATCGCTCCGAGCCAGGAAGCGGAGCTGGAGGTGCACGTGGTGGATCTGCTGGGCGGGGAGGGGGCGATCCCATCCTGCCCGTGGTGAGGTCGCTCGGAGGCATGCCCGTGGTGTGCCTGTATGGGAGCGATGAGGTCGGCGAGAGTCTTTGCCCGCTGCTCTCGGACGTGCCGGGCGCGCGGGTGTTGGAGCTCGAGGGCGGGCACCACTTCAGCGGCGACTACGCCGCCGTGGGCCGCGCCATCCTCGCCCCCCTGCGCGAGGGACAGCACCTGTAGGGGAATCCGGCGGGGGGATACACTGCGGACCGTGTCGACCCCTTGCCTCCCGAGTCATCCGTGATCGAGTCCGAAGCGGTGGCGCCCGCCACCACCAAAACCACCTCCGAAGAGCGTTGGTCCTGGCCCCCCCTGTTCGGCCTGCTGGAGATCCAGTTCGGCGCCGCCGTGGGCTTCCTGCAGACGGCGGTCCCCTACTGGCTGGCGCGCGAGGGCATGCCGCTCGCGGAGATCGGCCTGCTGTCCGGCACGGCCTTCTCGCCGCATGCCTGGAAGCTCTTGTGGGTGCCGCTCATCGACCTGGGGCCCTGGCGGCGCGTCTGGTACGGCGTCTGTACGTTGCTCACGGCGCTCTTCCTCCTGGCGTGTGCCTTCCTGGACGAGCCCTCCAAGCACCTCGGGCTCTACACGCTCTTGCTCACGGGCATGCAGGCCACGGCGTCCACGGCGCACGCGGCGCTCAACGGGCTCATGGCCACCACCACGCGGCTCGAGGACAAGGGGCGCACGGGCGGCTGGCAGATGGCGGGGAACGTGGGGGCCACGAGCATCCTCGGCGCGCTGTGCATCTGGCTGGCGAGCTCCTTCTCCCGGCAGGTGGTGGGCGTGGTGATGGCCGTGCTGGTGCTGGGCAGCGGGGTGGGCATCTTCTTCATCGTCGAGCGCGCGGGTGCCCGGGCCGAGCCGGGGCCCCTGCTGCGCGCGGCCTGGGGGCGCGTGAGGGGCATCGTCGTGGACCTGCTGCGCACGGCCTTCAGCCGGGAGGGGCTCGTCATGTTGGTGTTGTGCCTGCTGCCGGTGAGCTGCGGCGCGCTCACCAACCTCTTCAGCGCCATGGCGGGCGACTACCAGGTGCCCGAGCACGTGGTGGAGCTCGTCAACGGCCTGGGCATGGGCGTCACCGGGGCGCTCGGCTCGCTGGTGGGCGGGTGGCTGTCGGACCGGGTGAATCGCAAGCTCAACTACGCGCTCATGGGCGGACTCACCGGGCTGTGTGCCTTCGCCATGGCGGCCGCGCCCATGACGCCCACCACCTATATCTGGGGCACGCTGGCCTACAGCTTCGCCAACGGCGCGGGCTACGCGGCCTTCGCCGGCATGGTGCTCGACATGGTCAGCGAGGGGGCCGCCGTCACCACGAAGTACACGCTCTTCGTCGCGACCTCCAACTTCGCCATCAGCTACGTCACCGCCCTGGACGGGCACGCGTCGGGCTTCCGCGGCCTGGGCGCTCGCGCGAGCGTGGCGTTCGACGGCCTCATCACCATGGCGGGCATCCTGGGCGTGGGGCTGCTCTTCCTGTTCTTCCTGCGCCGCAAGCCCCAGCCCACGGCGGCCTGAGTCCTCGCCGCCGTCACACGAACGTCGCTCCCCGCGCGGCGCTTTTGCTTGGAACCCCTGGCGGGCGCCGCTGTCTACTGCGCTCGCGACGAAACAAGAGGGGGTGCACCTGATGCGTCAGACGATGCGGTGGCTGTCCGTGGTGGGAGCGCTGTGCGGAGCTTGGAGCCCGGTGGCGATGGCGGAGGGCTCGCCCTTCGACTGTGGAGGAGTTGAGGGCGAGGCCATCCGCGAGATGAGGGCGCTGTACGAGGCGGAGCGCTCCTTTCTCTATGAGAAGGACAAGTATTCACAGGACCTGGCGCAGGTGGGCTTCGCGCCCGTGGCGTGCGCGGATGGCTCGCGGGCGCCCTTGCCCGGGCCGGGCTGGGTGGCGGGCTGCCATTTCGCCTACCGTGTGGAGTCGGTGACGGGCTTGCCGGCGGCGTCCTTCGCCGCCATCGCGCGGGGAGCCGTGGGCACTCCGGCCGAGGACGTGACGCTGGGGATCGGCTCGCTCCCGAACGATGACATCTTCTTCTGGCTGGAGCGCTCCGGGGTGCGCCGCTCCGTCGACTGGTACGAGTGCCGGTCCACCGGAGCGTTCTCCGCTCAGGAGGCCGAGGGCATCGAGCACATGAATCATGTCTTCACGGCGATGCGGGCGTACTTGCAGGAGAAGGACCGGTATCCAATCCTCCTGAAGGACGCGGGCTTCTCGCCCCTGAACTGCACGGATGGCTCGCGTGCGCCCGTGCCCGGAGCCGACTGGGTGGCGGGCTGTCACTTCGCCTACCATGTGGAGTCGGTGACGGGCTTGCCGAATGCCTCCTTCCTGGCCATCGCGCGAGGTGCCGCGGGCACGTCGGTCGCGGACGTGACGCTGGGGGTTGGCTCGTCCTCGTCCAATGACATCTCCTTCTGGCTGGAGCGCGCCGGGGTGCGCCGCTACATCGAACGGGACGAGTGGTTTCCGACCGAGCCCGCGTGCGTCGCCCAGGAGAGCGTGGGCGAGGAGGAACTCCGAGACCTCTTCTGGAGGGAGCGGTCCTTTCGGGCGGAGAAGGATCGGTATTCGAGCAACCTCGCGGAGGTGGGCTTCCAGCCCATGCGTTGCATGGATGGCACGCGCCCCTCGGGTCCGGACAGCTCGTGGGTGGGCGGATGCCGCTTCATCTACCAGGTCGAGGTGACGGGCCCGCGCTCCTTCATCGCCACGGCGCGCGCCGTGTCCGGGGTCATCTCGGGCATGACGCTGCGGATCGACGAGACCGGCACGCTCACCCGGACGCCGCCTCCCTCGGGCGCGTGCCCGTGAGCCGGCCGCTGGAGGTGGGCCCGGCGAGGTGACCTCCGGCGTCATGTCGTGGTATGAGCGCTCGTCCCGACGGTGGGACGAGCGCGGAGGTGCACGGGTGGTCACGAGTCCTGGAGCGGTGCGGCTGTACCCCGAGGCCCTGGCCCCGGGGACGCGGGTGGGTCGCTGGCGCGTGGTGGAGCCGTTGGGCGTGGGAGGCCAGGGCGCCGTCTACCGCGTGGAAGACATCGAGCACCCGGGGGACTTCTACGCGCTCAAGCTCGCGTGGTCTGCGCACGACGGACGGGCCGAGCGCGAGGTGGAGCTGGTGATGACCCGGGCGGCGCATCCCCACGTGGTGGGGTTCCATGGCCTCGCGCGCTGGCCGCACCCTCGCGAGGGGTGTCTGGGTTTCGTCATGGATTGGGTGCCCGGTCTGGCCCTGGACGTGTGGGCCGAGAGGGAGGGCACCACCTTCCGGCGGCTCGCCACCGTGGGGGCGATGGTGGCGAGCACCCTGGGCGAGCTGCATGAGCGGGGCGTGCTGCACCGCGACCTCAAGCCCGAGCACATCCTGGTGCGCGAGTCGGATGGACAACCGGTGCTGCTCGACTTCGGCGTGGGCTGGTACGAGGGGGCGGCGCGGCTCACCACGGGCCCCCTGCCTCCGGCCACCCTGCACCAGCTCACCCCCGAGGCGGTGCGCTTCCTGTGGAAGAGCCGCGAGCACCCCGGCACGAGCTATGCCTTTCAACCGGGGGATGATCTGTATGCGCTGGGCGTCTGCCTTTACCGGGCGGCCACCGGGTATCAACCCTTCCCCGAGGGGCTGCCGGCGGACTTGTTGCAGATGGCGATCATCGAGGCGCGGCCGATGGCGCCCGTGCTCGTCAATCCCCGGGTGCCCCGGGCGTTGAGTGATGTGATTGTGAGGCTGCTGTCGAAGGACCCCGCGAGGCGCTACCCGAGCGGTGCGGCGCTCCACGAGGCGCTGGTCGCGGCGGCCCGTGGTGGGGATCCCGCGTGGGACGCGAGCATCTTCGAGTGGGAAGAGGTGCCGCCGGCTCAGGAGGGGGCTGCCCCGAGAGGCGCCTCGTCCGGCCCCCGAGGCAAAAGCTCTCCTGGAGCGCGCCGCCACGGCCCCCCGTTCCCGCACGCGTGGAGCGGCGGAGTCGCTGGTCCGGGGGCTCGTGCTCGCAGCGGTGGTGCTGCTGGCCCTGGTGTCCATGGTTCGCGTTTCACCCGAGGCGCCGAGTGTCCAGGCTCCAGACGAGAAGTGGGCCACGGATGTGCGGGTCGACCCGCCGGGTTCAGCCCGGTACGAGCAGGCGCCGCTCCCGGTGAGGAATCAGAAGCAGGCCCCCTGTACGCAGGGGGTGGAGGTAGAGCTGTCCGGCGCCTGTTGGCGTACTCTCGAGCAGCGCTCTCCGACCTGTCCCCGCCTGACGTTCGCGTACAAGGGCAGATGCTTCTTGCCCGTGTTGAAGGAGCAGCGTGCGCCCACCAGTGTGGATGCTGGAGTACCCGAGGAGCGGTGAGGTTCAGGAGGGAGTGGGTCGCCGCTCGATCTACGAGCGTAGGCCACTGGACTCCCGGGAACTGGCACGTATCCTCCGCGCTCCTCCATAGGCGCGTTGCGCCTCAATCAGGTGTCCGATGGTGAAGCTCCAGTGGCTCCAGGTGAACAAGTTCCGCTCCGTGAAGCCGGGAACGCGGCTGACGTTCAACGAGGGGCACAATGTGCTGCTCGGACAGAACGGCACCGGGAAGACCACGCTGCTCAACCTCATCGCGGCGGCCGTCAAGTCAGATTTTACTGACTTCAAGGATGAAGAGTTCGACCTTTCCTACGAACTGGCTTCGGACAAGGCATCAGCGAACATCACGGTGCGCAACGAGAACCGGTCGTTATCTATACCCTCAGAGTTGAAGGGCATTTCGGACTTGTACTCGGGTGCCCTGTCATCCGCAGGCGGCTTGGGCGTTCCCGTTATGTCCTTCACAGCAGTTGTTTTCGGCAAGTCCACGGGATTCGAAATCAAATTCGACGTCAATGATAGGAAAGGCTTCGTTCAACGCACAGACAAAACAGCTCCAAGAATATCTCTTGAGATTGTTAGTCAAGTGGTGTGGGGAACGATTGTTATGGGGTTGTCGCAATGGCTTCGGGTTGCGTCTGTGATAGAGGATGCGATTCCCGATTGCATGGGCCTGTTCTTCGAAATCACAACGAGTCGTTTTGATGAGTCTCTCAGGTATTTTGACAACTTGGGCGAACGCCAGCTCCATGTGACGCGGGAAGCAAACGATGGTGTTGACGTAACTGGGAGCCTGGATTCTGCCGACATCGGCGAGCGGATCATTGAGCGGGTAGTGCGGGAATGGGGATTAGATCGGTATGTCCTGATGGATACCGACCTTCCGTTTCTCAATCGTACAATCGAGCTTCTCGACTTTGAATCCGCTGAGGCCATCTTGGAGTTACAGAGTTCGACCAAGACCGAAACGGGTGGTGTCATGCATTTGGGTGGGTTGAGATTTTATTTCCAACACCAGGGAGGATGGAGAGTGTCGGAAAAAATGCTCAGCTATGGTCAAAAGCGCATGCTGGCCTTTATGCATTATGTAGCTTCGGCGAAGTCGACTATCATCGCGGACGAACTCGTCAATGGGCTTCATCATGGATGGATTCGAGCTTGCTTCGAGCTGCTGGGCGAACGGCAGGTCTTCCTGACCAGTCAAAATCCACTCCTGCTCGACTACCTGAGCTTCGAGTCTCCAGTGGATGTCCGATCTACATTTATACTCTGTAGTCGGGACAGGAACTCGGAACAGATGGTCTGGGAGAACATGTCCCAGGAGGCTGCGGAGGATTTCTTCGACTCCTACAAGGTCGGCTTCCAGCAGGTGGGCGAGTTGCTCCAGACCAAGGGGCTCTGGTGAGCGGTCACACCAAAACCTTGTCGGTCATGGTGCTGACCGAGGACTCCGGAGCGGACGCTTACGACACCGTGCGCGCACTCGTGAAGGAGATGCTCAAGTTGCTCGTCCCCGCCGTGCAGACCCACCGCATCGACTTCAAGCCACTTGAGGACGAGCGTGCGCGTCTCGCCATGCGGGGTACTGACTGGCAGAGCACCAACCCGCTCGGTGAGCCCGCGCGCAGGCTGCTCATCCGCAGCATCATCACCGAAATCCTCAAGTCCAATGGCTTTGTCCTCTACCATATCGATGGAGATAGGCCCTGGTCACAGCGTGAATCGAGTACGAACGTCCGCGAGTTCCTCGCCCGCATGATTGCTCCCATCGAAGCGGGCGTGCGTTCACGTGTCCCAGCGGAGGTGGAGACGAGGATGAAGCGCTTTCGCCTCCTCGTGCCCTTCTACAGCATTGAGGCCTGGCTCTATCAGCACACCCGCGAGGCCACGCGACTCTGCGCGGAAAAGGGCTGTGGTCAGTGCCACACGCAGCTCGCGGATTGGGAGAAGAACCGCGCGAGCCTCGATGAAGTCACCCAGCCCAAGAAGACGACGCTGTGCTTGAAGGCCAAGCACAACGCGCGGCTCGCTTCTTCGGGGTTCCCCGCAAGGGATGTCTACGAGGCCGAGGCGTCCTTCACGGCTGCTGTTGATGGACTCCTGGAGTGTGACGAGCTGACGGCGGCGCTGGAGCGGACCTGCACTACCTCCGGTACCCCGTTGCCTTGAGCCTCAAGCCTTGAAGGTCATCAACGGGCGCATCCGCGCCACCTCCCGGACGATGCCCGCCTCCACCTGCGAGGCCACCACCGGGCCAATCGGCTTGTAGGCCGCGGGTGCCTCCTCGATGCGGCGCTCGGCTCGCAGGGTGATGCAATCCACTCCCGTCAGCCCCAGCGCCTCCTCCCGCTGATCCGCTCCGCCCCGCGCCATGGAGAAGCGCGAGCGCGCCCTCCCCGCTCCGTGTGACGCTGACACCAACGCCCGCGCGTTGCCCAGTCCCACCATCAGGTAGGACTCGGCCCCCATGGAGCCGGGGATGATGACCGGCTGCTCCTCCTCCGCCGGGCACGCACCCTTGCGCGCCAGCCACCCGCCCTCCCACGGCAGCGTGATGTTGTGCGGCACGTCGTAGACGAGCGGCGCCTCCACGTCCCCGAACAGCTCCCGCAGGGTGAGCCGCAACAGCTCCGCCAGGAGCAGCCGGTTGAGGAAGGCGTAGTTGGCCGCCGTGGCCTCGGCCCGGAGGTACTCGCGCACCAGCGCCGGATCCGCCAGCGGGAGAATCCCACTCTCCGGCAAGGGCGCCCCCACCGGCCACGCGGCCCTCGCCCGCTCCTGCCACGTGAGCCCCACGTGCTTGCCCATGTCCCGTGAACCCGAGTGCACCATGAACGCGAGTTGCCCCTCCCGCACGCCCCACCGCCACGCCCGCGCGCGGTCCACCACCGCCTCCACCCGCTGCACCTCGACGAAGTGGTTGCCTCCGCCGATGGTCGCCAGTCCCGGGTCTCGCACCACGCCCTCCCGGCGCAGCCCCGTGGGCGCCCACGCTGGATCTCCCTCGAGCGCTCCTCCCAGGTACACCCGCGTGGACTCCCGATCGAGCTGTCCCAGGTCCGCCCTCGCCACCGCGCCCAGCGGCTGCTCCAGCGTCTCCACGAGCCAGCCCGGCAGGCCATCACGCAGGAGCGCCTCCACCGCGCGCGAGCCCAGGGCCACGTCCCGGGTGCCGAAGAAGTAGTGGCCCTTCATCCGCTCGACGAAGGCGTCGCGGCGGGCGAGGAAGGCCTCCACGGGAATGTCCGCGACGTGCAGGCGCATGCCGCAGTTGATGTCGGTGCCCACCGCTCCGGGCACCACCAGCCCCTCCGTGTGCACCACCGAGCCGATGGCCACTCCGGAGTCGCCCGGGTGGAAGTCCGGCGTGGCGCGCACGCGCTTCACACGGCCTCCGTCCGGGTGCTTCAGCGCGGCGAGCGCGGCGAGTTGCTGGAAGGCCTTGCCCTCCACGGGCAGGTCGGGAGGAGGAGCACCTCGGCGGGAGGCGCGTGCGCGTCCCGCTGGAGGCGCACGGTGTAGACACGACCGTCGTACGTCACATCGAGCCCCTCGCGGGCGAGTGCCCGCAGGAGCCGGTTCAAGTTCGGCTGCATGACCTTCTCGGAATCTGGCCCGCGCCCGGAGGGGCACGGGGGACGTGTGCGAATGGATTCGAGACCTCGGGTCAGCAGCCGCGGTCGTGGACGCCGGAGCGTCCGCCGCGCCAGGGACGTCCCGGTTCCTCGGCTCCTGACGGAGAGCCGCTCGTGGAGATTGGCTCCGAGTGGTTCGCGGGGTCCACGCTCCCTGGCACGGGGTGGTAGAGAAGTGGCACTGTGAAAAGGAGAGAGGGGTATGAAGATCCCGTATTTCTTCGTCGCGACGCCGAGGAGCCTGGCTTCAACGCATGGCGTACGAGCCATGGGCGGAGGACTCCGCTTGCACGTTTGCGGATGCCCAGCCCGTCACGTGGCCGCCAGTAACGGTGGCTGAGGCTCCGAGCGTGTGCTGCCCCGTCCCCCACCCCCTTTAGGGTTGGGCATTCCGCATCCTATCCTCTAGGGCTGCTACACCTGGGGGTGGCTAATGTTCATGGCGGAGCAGCACCGAAGTCCTGGGGCGGGGAGGGCGGCGGTACGCAACTGGAGGTCCGGCGAGGCCCGCCGCCCTGGGCGCGGGCCGGGGCCCTCTGGCTCATTGTCCTGATGTTCCATGCGGCCTGCGCGTCGCAGGGGCCCGCGTCAAGCAGGGGGACCGGGCACGGCAGGGCAGGTGACGAGGCCGCGGAGCGCGAGGCGCGAGCGGCGCCGAGGGAGCTACAGCCGGTGCTTGTCGTGTACGCGGCCGAGGTGGAGGCGCGCGGCGGCACGCGGGTGGTGGCCGTCACGCGGGAGGAGTACCAGCGCGCGGTGGCGCAGCTCCTCCATCAGCACCAGGTGCACGGGACGCCCCAGGAGGCCGCCCAGGGCCTGCTCCAGGCCATGCCCGAGGAGGAACTGCTCGCCGAGGTGTACCGAGACAAGGTCCTCACGCTGGTGCCGCTCAACGACAAGGGTTCGCTCGTCCCCGAGGCTGAGGCGGCGCTCAAGGCGAAGTACCTGCGGTGGTGCCAGCCACGCGGCGGCGGGGACTGCCTGGGCCTCTTCACGGATGGACCCTACCTGCGCACCGATGACAGGCGCACCCTGGCGCTCGCCCTGGCCTTCGGCGGCGTGCTCGATGAGACGCGAGCGGCCCTCGGACGCGAGCTCAGCCCTCAGGCGCTGCTCTCCTCCCTGGTGTGGGCCGCGGGCTTGTACCGGCCCTCTGGCTGCTACCCGAGCCGAGCACCAAGGCGGCGGCCGCCGCGCTGTCGGTGGTGCTGCTGGCCTGGTTGGGCGTGGACGCCCTGTGGGGCCTCCTGGACGGGTGGGCCCGCATGGCGCACGCGGCGCACGAGGCCACCACCTTCGAGGAGTTGCGCGATGCCGGCGAGGCCTTCGGCAAGCGGATGGGAACGGACGCGGCCCGGGCCCTCATTCTCGCGGTGGCCACCCTCACCGGGCGGACATTGGGCGAGGTGGCCACGCACGTGCGCTCGCTGCCCAGGTTCAACCAGGTGCAGGCGCAGTGGGCGGCCCAGGGCATGGAAGGTTCTGTAGCGGTGGCGATGGAGGAGGCCGCCGCGGTGGAGGTGGTGGTGGAGCAGAGCCGCGCTCTCGTCGTTCTCACCTCCCCGCACGCGCCGGTTGCCATCAACGTCCTGACGAGGAGTGGCAGCTCGGGAGCTGCTCGAGGGCATGGGGGCACCGTGGCCATCCAGCACCGCGGGGGCAACAAGCAGGTCATCCTCAGCAGCGGCGAGCGGTGGCACCTCCCGCGAGGCAAGAGCTACAGGGACATTCCAGGGCAAGACCGCCTGGGCGACGAGTTGCAGGCGGCTGCGCAGGAGATTGCAGGAGGGTGGTCCCAGGCGAAGCTCAAAACGGAGGAGCGCGATGCCATCAGGGAGATGGTCCGGCGCGGTCTGAACCATCGAGCGAATCTGCTCGAGCGGCAGGCGCGCGGGCGGTGGGTCGAAGCCCAGATGAAGCTGCGGTTCCCGGGCTTGTCCTGGAACAGCCGCGGTGTCGACATCACGGGCCCGGGCGGACAGAGTTACCATTACGAAATCTTGTCCGGCACCGAGTCGAACTTCGCGCTGCACGGGCGGCGGATGGCGAGCACCTTCTTCCGCATGATCTTCTTCTGAGGCCCGAGTGACTCCCAACATCCATTACGAGAAGCGAGAGATTGTCGGTGAGCGGCTGGAGCTAAAAAAGGGCCCGATCTACTGGCTCGGCCCGGACCTCACGGTGCGCGACTCCACTGTGGTCATCAGTGCGGCTGGGCGCTCGCTGGTGCCCATGGCGGGGCAATTCATCAACTGCACCATCCAGGCGAAGGGCCAGCTGAAGGGCGTGGTGTGGGCGCAGATGACGCTCAAGGGGTGCCGGTTCAAGGGCCGCTTTAGTGGCAACGAGTTCGGGTTCCGCGAGGCCCTTGTTGACACGTCGCGGTTCAAGCCGGGCGGGATCGAGGAGTGCGACTTCTCCGAGGCCGAACTTCATGGGGTTGGCTTCAACGGTTGTGACATGAGCACCATCCGCCTGCCGCGGTGGCCGTGCTTCACCTTTGTGGACCCAGTCAGGCACGCGGCGGAGCTGCGCAAGCACTCCTGGCCCGGTCTCTTCGGCCGGGTCACGGTCGAGGTGGTGTGCGAGTCACCCCCGGGCACAGTCGCGGTGACGTGGCACGCGCCCACCATCGCAGAGAAGAAGGACACGACAGTCGAGGACCTGCGCGCGGCCTTGGAGAGAGCGCCAGGGATCTTCATGTAGGTACTTCCTGATGCGGAAGTCCAAGCCTCTTGACGGCTGAAGCCCGGTTACCGGCGCGCCTGGAGAGGGTTCTGGCGCTTCCCTCTTGTCCACACGCCCGATGGCGTCACTACCTTCTCCAGGCGGAAGACCCGCTTGGGAACACCCTCATGAAGGGGGGAGCATGGGTGGCGAGGACGAGGCCCCGGAGACAGCGACTCCCGAGACGACGGTCGCCGAGTTGCTCGAGCTGGTCAGAAGGATGGCGGCCCGGCAGCCGCATGTTCCCCTGCTCGTGGGGAGTGGACCGCTCGCTCCACTCGCCGTGGCGCTCAATGACCCGGCCGCCCGGCTCGCGGCGAGTCACGAGAAGAAGACGGAGGGGGTCTTCGGCCTCCAGACGCTGATCGAGCAGTCGCCGAACATCATGTTCGCCTGTGATGTCGAGGCGCGGATTCGCTTCATCAATTACACCCTGCCCATGCACACCCCCGAGATGGCGATGGGGACTGTCCTCTATTCCTGGTTCGAGCCGCACATGGTCGAGCCGGTCCGTGACATCATCCAGAAGGTGCTCACGACCGGGGAGCGCCATGCCTTCGAGATTCCTCCTCCCTCCACACCGGCGCCGAGTGGTACATGGCCCGGGTCGCGCCCATCCGGAGCGGGCAGGAGACCGTCGGCTTCACGGTGATCCTCACCGACATCACCGAGCTCAAGCGCTCCCAGTTCAGTCTGGAGCGCTCCAACCGCGAGCTGGAGAGCTTCGCGTACGTGGCCTCGCATGACTTGCAGGAGCCGCTGCGGAAGATCCAGACCTTCGGCGAGCGCCTGGTGAAGACGTCCGCCGCCACGCTCAGCCCCGAGGGCCGCGACTACGTCGAGCGCATGCAGGGGGCCGCGGCGCGCATGCGCCGGCTGATCGACGACCTGCTCACCTTCGCGCGGGTGTCGTCGAAGGCTCGGCCCTACACGCAGGTGGACCTCGCCGTCGTCGCCCGCGAGGTGCTGACGGACCTGGAGTCGGCGATCGAGCGGGCGGGAGCGACCGTCACGCTGGGGGAGCTGCCCGTGCTCGAGGCCGATGCCACGCAGATGCGCCAGCTCCTGCAGAACCTCGGTGGGCAACGCCCTCAAGTTCCGCCGCGAGGGCGTGCCCTCGGTCATCTCCGTGCGCTGCACGGTGGAGCCGCGCTCGCAGCGCTGTGAACTGGTGGTGGAGGACAACGGCATCGGCTTCGAGGAGAAGTTCGCCGAGCGCATCTTCGACGTGTTCCAGCGCCTGCACGGGCGTGGCCAGTACGAGGGCACGGGGATTGGCCTCGCCATCTGCCGGAAGATCGTCGAGCGGCACGGGGGGCACATCCGGGCACGGAGCACCCCCGGCCAGGGGTCGGCCTTCCTCGTCTCGCTGCCGCTCAAGCAGCTCATGCGGCAGTGACGCCAAGGCCCGCCGTGCTCGTCGGACGGGGCGGGCACGGGCGGCGGGCAGGGGAGCGAGCACCTGCCCCATGGTTCCGGGGTCCAGGCTCCCCCCGGCCCACCCGGCCTCCTACCTTGAGACGTACGGCTGCCCGCTCCACCCCGGGCGCCGCCCGAGGACCCATGCGCATTCCCGAGGACAGCGACGCGGCGGGACGGGCCCCTGGCTCCCGGCGGCCGGATTGGACGCGGCTCATGGCCGAGGCCCGCGCCCGCTTCGGCGTGGAGGAGCTGCGGCCCGGTCAGCGGGAGATCATCGAGGCGCTGCTCGCGGGCGAGAACGTGCTGGGGGTGATGCCCACGGGCGCGGGCAAGTCGCTGTGCTTCCAGCTCCCCGCCCTCTTCCTGCCCCGGGCCACCGTCGTCGTCTCCCCGCTGCTGGCGCTCATGAGAGATCAGCACGACAAGCTTTCGGAGGCCGCGGTGGACGTGGTGAAGCTGGACTCCACGCTCACCGCGCGCGAGGCGGACGAGGTGGCGCGCGAGGTGCGCCGCGGCGAGCACGAGCTCATCTACGTCACGCCCGAGCAGCTCGAGAAGCCCGAGCGCCTCGAGGCGCTGCGCAAGGCGGGCGTCTCGCTCTTCGTCGTGGACGAGGCGCATTGCGTGTCCCAGTGGGGGCACGACTTCCGTCCGGCCTTTCTCTCGTTGCGCGATGCCGTGCGGCGGCTCGGGGGGCCTCCGGTGCTCGCGCTCACCGCCACCGCCACCCCCCAGGTGCGCGAGGACGTGCTCGAGCAGCTCGGCATCCGGGGCGCCCGGGTGGTGAACACCGGCATCCGGCGCGACAACCTCCACCTGGAGGTGTCCCGCACGGTGAACCCCGAGGCCAAGCGGGCGCGGATGCTCGAGCTGCTCCGGGAGGAGCCGGGCACGGGCATCATCTACACCGCCACCGTGCGCAAGGCCGAGGAAGTGTGGAAGTGGCTCGAGGACGCCGGCATCGAGGCGGGCCGCTACCACGGCAAGATGAAGGCCCGCGAGCGCGAGGAGGTGCAACAGCGCTTCATGGAGAATGGCTACCGGGTCATCGTGGCCACCAAGGCCTTTGGCCTGGGCATCGACAAGCCGGACATCCGCTTCGTGGCGCACTGGCAGTTCCCGGACTCGCTGGAGAGCTACTACCAGGAGGCGGGGCGCGCGGGCCGTGACGGACAGCCCGCGCGCGCGGTGCTGTTCTACCGGCTGGAGGACCGGCGGATTCAGAGCTACTTCCTCGGGGGCAAGTACCCCCGGCGCGAGGAGTCCCAGGCGCTCTACTCGGTGTTGCGCGAGCTGTGGGCCCACCGCCAGGGCAAGCCCGTGTCGCTCAAGGTGCTCACGGAGGCCTCGGGCCTGCCGGCCAACCGGGTGAAGGTGCTGGTGGCGCAGCTCGCCGGGGCCGGCATCCTGGAGCGCACCCCCCGTGGGCTCCAGCGGCTGCGCGACTTCGACACTCCCGAGGAGCTCGACGCGTACCTCTCCGCCTACGAGACGCGCCACCAGGGCGACCGCGAGCGCCTCCAGCGGATGATGCGCTACGGGCAGACCACCGGGTGCCGCTGGCGCCTGCTCAACGAGTACTTCGGCGAGCCCGAGCCCGAGGACTGCGGCCGCTGCGACAACTGCGAGGAGCGCGCCGCCGGACACTTCGACGCGGCCAGCACGCCCCTCGCCACGCCGCCGGCTCCCGTGGCGAGCGCCTCCAGCGCGGGGTAGGGCGGTCCTCCGGCGAGGGCGTCAACGCGCTCCGCCCTGGGGGGTCTTCTCGAGGACGCCGTGGCGCTCGGCCCACTGGAGCAGCAGGATCGTTTTCGCGTCGATGATCTCCCCGGAGTCGATCTTCCGCAGGGCCTCGGAGAACGGGAGCTCGAGCACCTGGATGTCCTCGCCCTCGGCGGCGACCCCACCGCCCTCCGAGGCGCGGGTGTCCCGGGTGTAGGGCGCGGCGAAGAAGTGCAAGCGCTCGGTGACCGAGCCCGGGCTCATGAAGAGGTCGAAGACGGGTTGTACCTCGCCGATGCGCACCCCGGTCTCCTCCTCGACTTCCCGGCGGATCGCCGCGTCGGGGTGCTCGCCATCGAGCAGGCCCGCGGGGGCCTCGATGAGCATGCCGTCGGGGTGGCCGTTCACGTAGGCCGGCAGGCGGAACTGGCGGGTGAGCAGCACCGTGCCCCGCGAGGCGTCATGGAGCAGCACGGTGGCTCCGTTGCCGCGGTCATAGGCCTCGCGGTGCTGCCGGCTCCAGGAGCCATCCGAGCCCCGGTAGTCGAACGTCACCTTGCGCAGGACGTACCAGTTGGAGGACAGCACCTGCACGTCGGTGACGCGCACGGCGTCGTTGCGCGGGGGTTCCGTCCGTGGATCTCGGAAGCCGCCCGGATCGCGAGGCTTCGGCGGCGGCGGGGCCTCCCCATGGGCCGGGGGCAGCTCGTCGAGCCCGAAGTACACCGCCTTGCCGTGGGCGCGGGCCATGCTGACCAGCTCGTCCGCGCCCGCCGAGGGGCCTCCGACGCGCAGCACGGCATCACAGTGGGGGATGAGCCGATGGGCGATGGGGTGGAAGATCTCGTTGAAGACGCTGTCGCCAATGGCCTTGCTGCCGGCCAGTTCGATCAACGGAAGCGCCAGGGCCTCGCTCGTCACCGGCAGGTGTCCCGCCCGGTAGAGGGCGAGCGCGGCCTCGTTCATCACCCGCACGTTCGCGGCGAGCTTCGCGGGATCCTCCCCCGTTCCGGACCGGTAGGGGCCCATCACGAGGACCATCAGGGGCTTATGCGCGTTCATGCTCGGGAAAGTGCACGAACGCAGAAATATTCACAACCGAAAGAGCAGATATGAGCGGATTCGCACAATGGGATGAGGAGGAAAGCAACTGCCACTCGCCCAACCGTCACCCTGGTGCGGGATGCCCGCGCGGATTCGTTCGTGAAGATGGAGGGGCAGGTGGTGGTCCGGGAGCCCGTTCACGCGCCACTGGCCGACGTGGACTGCGCCTACTTCCACCTGCGAGAGGAGCGGCGTCAGTCCTGGGCGGGGGGCGGCTTGGGGGGCTCTCCACTGAGGCGCGGAATCAGCGACCGCGCGGACTCATCGAGGAACGCGGTCAGCCCGTTGGGCCCGCCGCGAGCGCGCAGTCGCGCGAGGGGCGTCTCGGTCCAGCAACGGACCGCCCGATCGCGTTCGCCATCTGTGAGGACCTCGAGCACGCGCTTGGGGTTTCGCCCGGCCTGCTCCTTCTTCGCATCGAGCCGGTGCGCCTCTTCAGATGGGTTGAATCCGAGTTCCTGGCGCATGGCGGCAAGGCGTTCCCGCTCGGCCTCCGTTTCGGGCTCGAAGCCGGCGAGCACCCAGGCCTCGCGCATCGGGTCGGGACAGCCGAGGACGATCTCGAAAGGGACGAGGGGACGCGCCTCGGTGCTGGCTTGAGCCAGACCCTTGCGTCTGTCCTGTCCCTGGTCATCCATGTCCCAGACGAGGAGGACCGCTTCGAGTTTCGTGTCCTGAAGCGCGAGCTCACGAGCCACGAGAAAGGCCGTACGTCCCATCAGGGCGCCGGCTTCGCCCGGCTGTCCCGCGAAGTGCCCCTGGGGCACACGGAGCTTGTGGCGGCGCGCATAGGCCGACATCTTGTGGATATCGAAATAGCTCCGGCCCTCTCCATCGGGCATCCACTCGCAAGACGAGGAGCTTCGCCATCTCAGCTCTCCCCGGCGACCCAACGCCACTCCGGATCGAGACTCCAGAGCTGGCCGGTGGTGAGGGCTCCGCGCATCTTCTCCGCTTGCGGATGCTCCGAGAGGCTCCGGCATGCGACCGAGCCATCCTTGCGCGGGGCGAACACCCGGACATCGGAGGGCTCGATGGCGTCGAGGATGTAGGGGGAATGCGTGGTGGCGACGAGCTGGACCTCCGGGAAGTTCTCGAGGAGGCGCTTCAACTCGCCCATCAGCTCCATCTGCGCCTGGGGGTGGAGGGATTGATCGATGTCGTCGAGCAGCAGGAGGCGCGGGCGGTTCGGGCTGAAGAGCGCGGTCAGCAGCGCGAGGGTGACGAGTGTGCCCTCGCTGGCACCGTGCGCCGGGACGTCGGGGGCGCCCTGGAAATCGATGAAGATCTTGTTGCCGATCCGAGGCTCGTTGGAGGTTTCGGTGGGTAGCATCTTGACCCGCCGGACGCGAATCCTCTGAATACTCGGGACGATCTTGCGCAGCTCCGATTGGATCTGTTCGAAGATTTCTTCATGCTCAAGCTTCAACGCCGCGAGGACAACCGCGGTGTTCTTTCCGTCCACGTCGACGGCCGGGTTTTCCTCGGAGCTATAGGCGGCAGCGGCGATCCGGCGGGCGTCGAAGTGGTAGAGCACCGCCGGGCCGACGAGAGATGCTCTATTGCTGTCCTCCTTCTTTCTGAGCTGGACACTACCGAGGGTAGGAGAGGTTCCCTTCGAATGATCGGCGTCCTCTCCATACGACCAGTCAGTCAGCAGATCCGGATGGTGGCTCTGCGGGTCTAGTTCAGAGAACCGCAGGGTGAGCTTCCAGGGCCGCGCATTGTTTGTTCCTTCCACGGCGAGGGTGATGGGGCCTTTTTGCGAGCGACTCAGGAGATCCGGCGGATTCATGTCACCGCGAAGGACATTCGCGGGCTTGTCGTTCATTAGCCTGGGGATCAGACGGAGCGCCTGGAGCACGCTGGTCTTCCCAGTACCGTTCGGACCCACGAGCACGGTGAGACGTCCCAGGGGCACGGTGGTGTCGCGGTGGCCCTTGAAGCTCTGGAGTCGAATGGACGTGATCATCCTGGGGGTTCCCTCAGCCGTTCCTGGCGAGGGAACCGGCAAGGCCACGTCGCGAGAGGTGGCGCATAACAACTGACCGGCCGAGTCCGAGGTGCTACCCCTCGGAAGCGTTGAGGCGGAGCAGGACGAGCGTCGCCAGCTTGCGCACCGAGGCCGAGGCATCGGTCCGGCTGACCTCTTCCAGCGTGGAGAGGACCCCGGCATGGCGCGGGGCCTCGTCCGCCAGCACCTTGACGAGCAGTTGCCGCACGGTCTCGGAAGGATCCTGCCGGACGCGCAGGAGCAGCTCGGCCACCGTCCCGGCCGACAGCGTCCGGAAGGACAGCGCGGACACCGCTTCCCCGCGCACGCTCTCGGAGGCATCCCGGGTCACCAGCTCGAGCAGCAGCCGCTCCGCCTGTTCCGTCTCGATGAAGCGCAGCGCCGAGGCACCCGTCCGGCGCAGCGAGACATCGGGATCCCTCACCGTCTGCTCGATGACCTCGAGGCCCTGGTTCGCCCCCGTGTTGCCGAGCACCTGGAGGGAGAGGATCCGCTCGGGCTGGCTCCGCGCGCTCCGGGCGTACGCGACGCTGTCCTGGATGAGCCGCTCCGCGCGCTGGGGCTCCTGCTCCTGGAGGCTCCGGGCGACGTTGCCCAGGGCGAGCCGCGCGGTGTCGCGCACCTCCGCCTGCGCGTGCCCCTTCACGAGCGAGTGCAGCACCGACTCCGCGTCCTCGTTGGGATGGGAGAGCGTGCCCAGCAGGCCGCTCAGCGTGCGCTGGTGGGGCGTCCGGTCGCGCGTGGCATCGATGGCGGCCACCAGGGCGTGCTGGGCCTCGGGCGTACCGGCGGACACCAGGGCGCCCGCCACGAGCTGGAAGGTCGTCTCATGGGGACCGGCGGACATGGCGAGCAGGGCGCTCGCGTCCCGGCAGGTCTCCGGATGCAGCAGGAAGAGCGCCTTGAACTTGAGGAAGAGCCGGGCGCGATCCGGGTCGGACCCGCCCGCCTTCTCCAGCAGCGAGGCCCAGGTGTCGCTTCCCAGCTCCTCGCGCTGGATGCGCTCCTCGATGCGCGCATCCGCGTCGCGCGCGGCGAGATCTCCCGGCCGCACGCCCCGCGCGGCACGGGCCTGGAAGGACTCCTGCAATTGCCGCGCGTCCACCGTGGCCGCGACGGCCTGCTCGGGGGAGTCAGCTCCAGGTGACTCTGGGAGCGGCCGATGACGCGCGAGCTCGCCACGAGCTCCACTTCCACGTGGGAGCGCACGCTCCGGGGCTGGTGCGTGTCCAGCTCCAGCACCCACTCGCCGTGGGTGGAGGGCAGCGCGCGCACCAGGGGCGCCACCTTCGTCAGCTTCGAGGCGCCCGTGGCGGCGTACGTGCGGGACCCCTTGGTGACCCGCGCCAGCCCCTCCTCGGGGAACTCGAGCGTGTAGGGGGCGCTGTAGCGCCCGTTGAAGTCCTCCTCGTCGGAGGTCCAGCTCGCGCCGTCGCCCACGGGGGGGCCCAGGTGCATCGAGCGCAGCGAGAGCATGTCGCGCACCAGGTTCTGCCCCAGGGGAGACATCCGGGGGTCGAAGTGGATGGAGCGCACCTTCCCGTCCGCGCCCAGCTCCACGTAGCTGGTGCCCGTGACCAGTTCGCTCACGTCCTTGGGGGCGGGGCCGCTGCCGAGCGCTCCCTTGGAGGTGAACTGTCCCTTCGCCTCCTCGACGGCGACCTCGAGCACGTGGCCCGTGGCATCGCCGCGCACACACGTCTCGCGCCAGCGGCCCTTCACCACCGTCTCGACGGACTGTCCCTCGGGAGCATCCGTCTGGGACAGGCCGAAGGTGGGATCCGACACCTGTCCACGTGATTCATACGACAAGGCATAGGCGCGGGACTGCCCCGGGGTGCACGTGAGCGACAGCTCCGCCACATCCCGATGACCCCACTTCCACCATGCCAGAGGTACTCCTCCCACCAGAGCCACCAGCAGTCCCGCGCCTAGCTTCTTCATGACTTCGTCCACTCCTTCAATTCGTTCTCATACTGGCCCAGCAGCGCGTCCACGCCCGTGGCGAGCGACGTCAGCCGTCCCTGCTCCGTGAGCACCTTGGCCGCGGCGGGGCTGTTGGCGTCGTCGGAGATGGCCTTCATCGTATTCCAGACGTGGCTCTGCGACTTGTTCTCGATCTCCATCAGCCGCAGCTCGGCGTTGGTCTGGTTGACCTCCATGACGTCCTCGGCCTTGACGTCGCCGGTGGCCTTCACCCCGCCCGGAGTCCACACCCACTTGAAGTTGAAGAGGTTTCCATCCCGCCGGAAGCCCTCCCACTTGTAGAAGTTCCACTCTCCCTTCCACTTGCCGAAGATGTAGTTGATGTAGGCGTAGGCATAGAGCCGGCCGCTGAGCGCCGTGAGGCTGTTGGTGCCGATGAGCTCCACGACGAGGCTGGGCTCCTCGTCGAACTCCACCCGCGCGTTGCCCTGCAGGGTGACGTAGTCCTGGATGAGGATGAGCTGACCGCCCACGCCCGCGCCGGCGATGCCGATGTCGGCCCCGGCCTGCGCGTAGGCATCCGCCGAGGCGAAGGGCACGGCATGGGCGCCCACCTGCAGGGGCAGGACGTCATAGCCATACTTCGCGCCGGCCGTGGCCCGGAAGCCCACCCGGGCGCGCATGGGCACCGGCCCGATGGCGAAGCGGTAGTCCACGCCGTACTCCAGCGGCCACTCCACCTTGTCGTCGTAGTGGATGCCCGGCAGCTCCCAGTTCTTGCTCCAGAGCACCTTGCCCAGGCCGCGCACCGCGAGCTGGAGCTTGCCATCGCTCGTGGCGGGCGCTTGCGCGTGGGCGGTGGCCGAGAGCACCTCGCCCTCCCACTTGCCCATCAGCGCCGCGTTGACGGCGCCTCGCGCGTCACCCACCGCGTCCACCTTGCTCGCGCGCAAGGACAGACTCGCCTGGGCGTTCACCCAGAACTTCGACTTCTCGCCCACGTCGAACGACCAGGTGCGCTCCTTGAAGACGGGCTTGAGCTCCGCGCGCTTGATCTCCGGCACGGGCGCGCTGAAGGGCGGCACCTCGGGCAGGTACACCTTCACGCTGTCGTCGTTCGCCTTCTCGTACAGCTCGTCCCACGAGGGCAGCTGCTCCTGGTAGCGCTTCCAGGCGGCTTCAATCTGCTTGAGGCGCTCCTCGGGCGTCCAGGCCCCGACGCCGTTCTGCCGGATGTCCTCGAGGATCAAGTCCCGCTGCTGGGAGAGCAGCTCGATGCAGCTCTTGAGCTCGGCGAGCGTGGCGACGTCCGTGTCGCGCAGCGAGTAGCCCCACTGGTTGAGGTCATACTCGAGGTCGTTGATCTGATTGAAGAAGTCCCCCGCGAGCATCTTCTTCCCGGGCTCGACTTCAATCTCCTCGTTGGGCAGGTAGGGCTCGCCCGTCTGGGGATTCTTCATCGGGATGGGGACGAAGGCCACGGGCGGCTTCTTGTTGATCTGGATGTTCTCGCACGTCGCGGCGGAGGCCGTGGTGGAGAAGCCCAGCGTCGCCAGCGAGACGAGCGACGACATGGCCACTGCGATGAGTCGTGTGTTCATGGTCGGTGGTCTCCTCAGGGGTTGGTGGCGGCCTTGAACAGCTCGCTCCAGCCGTACTCCACGAAGCGGAGCTTGGCGTCGTTCATGCTCTGGAGATCCGCCGGGGTCAGGGCCGCGAGGATCGCGAGCTTCTCGCACGCCACGGGCGGCTGCGCGCCCTTGCAGATCGTACGCACCGACGCCTTCTCCACGGTGATGTACTCGTACACGAGGTCCGCCTTGGGGATGCCATAGGAGATCAGCCCGCTGGCATGGGCCTCGATGGCCGAGCACAACTGGGTCGCGCGCGAGCGGGCCTGCGCCACATAGGCCGCGGGCGAGGTGATGGCGGCCAGCTTCGCCTGGCTGCTCGAGCACAGGGTGCGCGCCTGCGCGAGCGACTCCTCCACGTGGAAGATTTGCAGGTTGAGCGCGAAGCGGTTCATGTCGTTCTCCGCCCGCGTGAGCGCCGAGATGACGGGATCCACGACCTGCTCGGCGGTGAGCAGCGCCTGCACCGAGGCGAGGGTCTGCTCCAGCGGATAGCGGGCGTTCTTGAGCAGGGCGACGCGCACGCGGGCGAGGATGACCTGCCGGGAGGTCTGCGCGAGCGTCTCCAGCCGGGCCATCCGGCTGGTGGGAATGGCGGACAGCTGGGTGATGGCCGTGCGCAGCTCGTTCTCGCGCTGGGTCAGGGCCTGGATCACGCTCACGTACTCGCCGAGCTCCGCGGGAGTGGTGCCGGGGTTGGCCGGACCGAGCAGCTCCAGGGCCACGTCGGCCGAGGCCTTCACGCCCTTGGCGTCATGGGACAACTGCGCCAGCCCCTCGTGCTGGGTGCGCAGCATCTGCTGCAGCTCCGCCTCGAACTGGGTGTACGGAATGTCCTTCTGCAGGTCCGCGAGCGCCATCACCTTGTACCAGCCCAGCACCCACTGCTGGGTGGCCTTCTCCCAGGCCTCGACCCGGGCGGTGAGATTGCCCGGCTGGGTGAGCAGCAGGGCACGGGCCTGCCGGTAGCGCCCATGGCGCTGCGATTGATCAGTGGCCGCGTTGTAGGCGCGCAAGGCCTTCTCCTCCCGCACGGCCAGGTCGTCGCCGGCCGCCGCGGCCAGACCGGCGCCGCGAGCGAGCCCGTCAACAACAGACTTACCATCCAACGTCTCATGGAACTCCCCCTCTCCTCCACATGGTGCGCTTGTACTCGCCGGGGCCCGGGTCGCGCCCATGCCAGTCCGGCCCACGGGCCAGACCGTGGTTGAAATACCCGGCCGGATTCCTGCCCCAAGACACACGAAGGCCCTCACGGGTGCGGCCGGTGATGCCGGCGCCCCGGGAAGAGCCCTCGTGGACCCATGGGGATTGTCGGGAAACGGTGTGGACTAGGCGGGCGGGATGCTCGCGAGCACGTCCACGAGCGACTGCTCCGCCTGCTGCTGCCAACGGATGAACCGGTTGACGAGGTTCTGCCCGCGGGCGACTTCCGCGTCGAGCTCCTCCCGGAGGTCCGCGATGACTTCCTCACCGGACTGGGCCAGCTGCTCGTACGAGTACGGAGGCGGCGCGTTGTCGAGCGCGCTCTTCACCGTGTCGAGCATGACCTTGTAGTGGATGTTGGTGGGGAAGGCGGTGACGAGCCCCTGGAGCTTGTCGCGCAGGAGGATGAGCTTCGAGTCGTCCCAGCTCGCCAGCGCCGGTAGTCCTTGGCGAGCAGGTACTGCTTCAGCGTCAGGTTGATGATCTTCGCCTGGGATTGCGCCTGGGACGTCCACAGCACCAGGGTGTTGCCCGAGGGGAACACGGTGGCGTTGGACACCGACAGGGTACAGCCCGGTCTGAAGCTCAGGCGCTGGGTGGTCAGCGGGTCCGGATCATACGACTCGACCCGGCCACTGCCGGTGAGCTGGAGCGTGGCGTTCCTCGCGCCCATCACGAAGGGAACGTACTGTTGCGTCGTGGAGACGCCGACGTTCACCGAGTGGCCGGTGCAGACGAAGTCGTACGTGACGGTGTACGTCGTCTCGAAGGTGGAACCGTCCTCGACGACGGGCGAGGCGAAGGGCAGCTTGAGCAGCGTGCAGCGCGACAGGACGTAGCCGTTGTTCTGGCAGGACAGCAGGTTCTCGCCGAAGGCATGGGCCTCGACGCCCAACAGACAGACCGCGGCGGCGGCCCATGAAGTGACAGACTTCATTGTATTCACCTCCTAGGGGATGACGGGTAGGGTCTGCAGCGTCAGATCTCGGATGAGGAGCTTGCCGCCCTCGTAGAGATCACACACGCTGTAGCGGATCTCGTCTCCGGGGGAGACCGCGATGTTTCCGAAGAGCTGCTCCGCGTGGTTGGCCAGGTTGTCCATACGTCCGAAGTAGTAGAACTGGGTCCGATCCTCGTTGTAGTACCGGAGTTCCAGGTCCAGCAGTCCCGTGTGGATGTAGCTGCGAACCTGCGACGTGGTGCCGTTCTGCCGCTTCACCTCGAGCGTCAGCCGCAGCAGCGTGTCGTCGGGCTCCTCCACCGGGTTCACCTCACCCCACCACTCCAGGGTGAAGTGCGGAAAGGCATAGGCCTTTCCCTGTCCGTGGTACACGCCGAGCCAGGGCGTGCTGGCGAAGCAGCCATTGCGGATCTGACCGGCGCGGGGAACCAGGAAGCCCTCCGTCGTCATGAGCCCATAGGCTTGATTGGTGCTGAAGGCGGCGGGCTTGACCTTGTAGCTGAGCCCTCCATTGTCGATGAACGACACCTCCACGTCCTCCGGGTCCTGGGCCGCCGAGACGCCCGAGCCCAGGAGGACCGCCATGGCCAGTACACTCGATATCTGCTTCATTGGGAATGCTCCATCCATCGAGACAACGTTGACTGCTGGGAATCCGGCTCCACGTACTCGAGGGCCCGGTAGCCAAGACGCACCGCCTCGATCTGCCCGTGCTTGAGCGGATCCTGATAGGCGCAGCGCGACCCGGGTTGCTCGGGACACTCACCAGGCGTCATCTCGCTCCGGATGCGCGAGATGAGGTCATCGGACATCTCCTCGCCACCGAACCGCTCGTACCGCAGGTGGATGAAGCGGGAGAGGGCCAGGGGCGTGATCCAGGACGTGGTGGTCTGGGTGATGGGAAAGATGTCGACACCAAACGAGTCCACCTGGAGCAGCGGCGTCGCGTTGTATCTGAAGGGGCGGTTGGGCTGCACACCGCTGTTCAGGTAGATGTCGACGTTCCGCCGCCCCGGCCATCCCGACAACGTGGCGCTGCTCGTGCCGTCCTTCCTGCCCTTGCCGTCCAGCCCCGACTCGAGCGTGGTGAAGAATCCGGCGAGCAGCCGGTTCGGATAGCTCGGGGAGGGATAATCGAAAGGGAAGTCCTGGCTGTTGGAGGCGTCGATGGCCGCCTGGGCCGCGAAGACGCCAGGGGTCTTGTAGAGCGCCTCGACGATGGGCGCGTAGGCGTTGAGCTTCTCGCGCAGGACGGTGTCGCTGGGGCGGCTTGTCCGGCAGTAGCTCGTCCACAACTCCCGCATCGTGTCGAGCGATTCTCCCGAGCTCACGTTCACGAAGCGCACGTTCTGCTCGGCCATCAACCGCCGGAGGTTGGCCGCGACGCCCTCGGACTTCTCGCGCAGGCGGCTGATAGAGTCCGCCGAGCCGGAACCCTCACAGAACTCCTCGAGCGCGAACTTGTCGTACCTCATATGGTCGAGGATCACGATGGGCTGACGTGGATTGGCCTCGACGAGGATGGAGAAGACGTAGCTGCCGTGTCCCGAGTTCAGATAGGCGTATTGACCGTAGACGTCCGACAAGGGGCCACCGAGCTCGCGGAGGGACTCGGCGGGGAGGAGATCCGGATCCGCGAACCCGCTGAGCGTCTCGTGGAGGACCGCCGGCAGGTGCCAGGAAAAGGAGGCGGGGGAGATCTCTCCCCCTGCCCCACGCGGAAGAAGCCCTTGAGCCGGTTCTGGTAGCGGATGGCCCGGGGCGGCAGCGTCGAGAAGCTATCGACGATGAGGATGGCTTCGTTCGTGCTCGGCGTCATCGAGAACTGGCTGGGGTCATAGGGGAAATCGCCCCAGTGACACACCGAGTCATCCTGCTCCGTCTGGAAGCAGGTGTCGGCCAGGATATTGGCTTTGGCGGTCGCGATGCGCTGGGCGAGTTCCGGAGCGCCGCCGCCATCCGGCTCCGGAGAAGGAGGCACGTGGGGCGCGGCGTTACAAGCGGTGGCGACGGACATCGAGAGAAGAATGGAGCGGATCATGAATTCTCAGCCATCCAGGAGGGCGGCGGTCATCTCAGTGGCGCGTTCCCGGCCATATTGATGTTTGAGGTAGGCGAACAACATGTCGTCGTACACGGACTTCACTCGAGGCGAGAGCGTGGACGCGTAACCCATCTCCCGGACGAGCCGTGGGTTGCCATCCGAGAAGGCCTGGACTCCCTTGACCTCGATGACGGCACGAACCATGTCGCGCAGATCCGCGGACCTGCCCGCGTCCAGCGGCGCGACACCATCATCCGACTGGGAGAGTTGCTGAGCGACGGCTTCCGCGGAGCGGACGAGCGGTCCGTCCTGGCCCCGTGTGGCCGCGGCTTTCAAGACCTCGATGGAGAAGACACGGGCCTCGGCCTGCATGTCACCAAAGGCCTCCCGGGCGAAGGCGGGGTCCGTCAGCGTCTTCGACGCGATGTCCGCGCCCCGAGGGGACGCGAGGATGCCGTCGACGATGCGCTCCCGGGCGGTCCGCTGGTTGTAGAGGCCCTGCACGGAGAGCATCTCGCGGAACGAGACGGAGGCCTTCGCGATGTCCTCGCGGGAGAAGCCTCCCACCTCCTGGGGAATGACGGGCTCGGGAATGCGCGCGAGCCGTTCGCGGGCGGTCGCCGTGGCCTTGACTTCCATCTGGGCCATGGCCTGTTGCGTCACCGCCGCGGGGACAACGCGGGGCGCGGGCGCGGGGGCGGGGAGTCCGTGCTCGTGGAAAATACGAGTCCGATGATGAGCGAGGTAGCGGCCAGCGCGAGGCCCGCCCACTTCTTCTTGCTGAGGGGCATGGAAAAGCTCTCCGGGGGCGAAGCTCCTGGACGAGGCGGTGCCCACCGGCACCGCGCTCGTCAGGACGACAGCGGGATGGAACTAACGGCGCACGGCGATGGAGCCGAGCTCGCGGCCGAGCTGGTTCTGCCAGGCCATGTCACCCACGAGCACGCCCTCCGCGGCGATGATGTGGCCCGCCGAGAGCTGGGACTCGACCTCGAAGTTGTACACGTCCTCCTGGGTGTACTCGAACCGGAGGTTGGTCACGCGAACACGCGAGCCATCCAGCGCCACGAACTCGGCGCCCGTGTCGAGGGTACGGGCCTCGACGACCCGGCCGTCGCTCAGGAGCATGCCGTGGTTCTGGGTGACCTTCAGGGTGTTGCCGTTGTCGAGCTCGAAGACGTAGAGCGCCGGGTGCTCCGCGCCCTTCGTGGACGCCAGGATGGACTTCGTGTTGAAGGAGGGCCGGCTCAGCGTGGCCGTCTCGTTGAGCGCGAACAGCGTCGTCTCCTTCGTGATGTCCTTCGCGGCAATCCACGCCGAGAAGCCCTCCGCGTCCTGCGTCAGGATGCGCGTGTTGGCCTCGAAGCACCCGCACTTGCAGACGGCATCGACCGTGTCCCGACGACCGATGACGGGGTAATAGCCGTTGGCGAGACCCCAGTTGTAGGCATCCTGCGTGATGAGGCCCTGCCCCAGGCCGTAGTCGAGCTCGCCCTTGCACTCCTCGGCGCTGATCGGCCTCGCGCAGCGATCGACGCTCGTCAACCCAAGCGTCTGGAACTGCTCGAGTCCCATCGCCGCGGTCAGTTGCGCGCTCTGCTCGGCAAATTCGGACGACTCCATTCCGCTGGGTGCCGCCACGTCGCCACAGCCCAGGGCGGAGAGAGTCATTCCAAGCCACACGGTCAGCGTAAAGCCACTGTTCTTCATACAGTGCTCCTCAACGGCTGGTTTTGATGTCGAGCGGGAATGCCGGATCGTCCGACGCTCCTGGCGGACACTCACTGCTCTTCGCGGGCGTGGAGGGGTGATTCCAAACGGGTATCTCCTCCCCCGGAGTGATTGCGCACGTCTGCCTGGGAGTTCCCCCCTCGAAGAGGGCCGGCCCTCTTGGGAATGGCTCTTCTCACAGGCTTGACTGTGACTTCAAGTAAAATCGTTTTGAGGCGAACGGCCTGATTTACCTGGAGAAGACTGAGATGTCCAGCGCGATTGGCGCCCTGATACAAACAGTTGGCGGATATAGATAAACGGCCGGGCCGTCAGTCGAGCGCCCGGTGCGTTTTTCATTCCACCGCTCGTGGACGGGCTCCCGCCAGGGTTCCCCTCTCAAGGCGGCCCGTCACCTGAAAGTGACACACTGAGAGTGGAATCGGGTGGCTGTCCTGGACGAGCGCGTTGGACATGGGCTGGGAGCTGAACCGCTCATCACCCTGACGTCCGTGCGAGATCTACCCTGGGGGACTCGAGCACGCGCTCCACCGAAGCTGGACGGGCCCGACGAGGCGGCTGGTGCGGCGCCGTGCTCGTCGGGCGGGGAGGGGAGGAACTGGGTTCAGCGGCGCACGGCGATGGAGCCGAGCTCACGGCTCAGCTGGTTCTGCCAGGCCAGATCGCCCACGAGCACGCCCTCGGCGGCGATGATGTGACCGGCCGACCCCTGGGCGTTGACCTCGAAGTTGTACACGTCCCCGTCGGTGTGCTCGAAGCGCAGGTCGCTCACGCGCACGATCGAGCCGTCCAGGGCCACGAACTCGGCGCCGACGCCGAGCGTGCGGGCCTCGACGACCCGGCCATCGCTCAGGAGCATGCCGTGGTTCTGCGTCACCTTCAGGGTGCGGCCGTTGTCGAGCTCGAAGGCATAGAGGGCCGGCTTCTCCCCACCGCGCGTGGCGGCCTTGATGGACTTCGCCTCGAAGGTGGGCCGGCTGAGCGTGGCCGCCTCGTTGAGCGCGAAGAGCGTGGTGCTGGTCTTGATGTCCTTGGCGGGGACCCAGGCGGTGGTGCCCTGCTCGTCCTGCGTCAGGATGAGGGAGTTGGCCTCGAAGCACCCGCACTTGCACACCGCGCCGATGACGTTGTTGCGATCAATGACCGGGTAGTAGCCGTTGGCGAGCCCCCAATAGTAGGCATCCGGGGTGATGAGGTTGATGCTCAGGCCATAGGCGAGCTCTTCCTGGCACTGCGCGGCGGAGATGGCGCCCGCGCAGCGCAGCGACGCGTCGCTCTGGGAACCCAGGTACTGGAACGTCGCGAGGCTCATCGGCGTGCCGGTGGTCGGCACGCCACCACCTCCACCTCCACCTCCTCCTCCCGGATCTTCCGGATACTGTTCCACGTCTTCTATGGGACGCATGGACTCCAGCGTCTGGGCATTGCTCTTGAGTTCATCCGCCTCGACGGCGCCCGCCGCGTCGCCACAACCCAGGGCGGAGAGAGTCATTCCAAGCCACACGGTCAGCGCAAAGCCACTGTTCTTCATACAGTGCTCCTCAACAGCTGGGTTTTTCGATGTCGAGCAGGAAGACCGAGCCATCCGGAGCTCCCTCCCGAACGAAGACCGTTCCCCGGGGAGTGTTCGCGGATGTCTGCCTTGGAATTCCTTCTCTCGAGAACGATATCTTTGCCTGGGCCCTACACGGACTTCAAGTAAAATCGTTTTGTACTGAACAGCGAGAATTCCCTGGAGACAGTTGTGATGTCCGGGCGTCGTTGCCTTTCCTCGAGTGACAACAGGATGCCCGGGCCTGGCGCTTGGATGTAAGCGGTTGGCGGTTATAGGAAAGCGAGGGCCATTGGCGGGGCGGGCGTTCAGTGCTCGGGCCACGGCTGGAAGCGCACGGCGGCCGTGAGTCCAGCGCCGCCCCTTCCCTCGCGCAGGATGACCTCGGCCTCCATGTGTTGCGCGAGCGAGCGGACGATGGGCAGGCCCAGCCCGCTGCCGGTGCGCTCCTCGTCCCGGGGCAGCCGGTGGAAGCGCTGGAAGACGCTCTCGCGCTGCTCGGGGGGGATGCCGGGGCCATCGTCCTCGATCTCCAGCCAGGGCGCTCCGTCGCGGTGCAGCACCCGCACCGTCACCTGCCCGCCCCGCCGGTGGTAGCGAATGGCGTTGTCCAGGAGGTTGCCGGCCACCTCGCGCACCAACACGGGATCCGCGCGGATGGGCAACTCCGGCTCATGGCCCTCGAACTGGACCTCGACGTCCGCGCGCAGCGCCTGGGGCACGAAGTCCGCCGTCACCTGGGCCGCGAGGCCATTCAAATCCACCCGTTGCAGCGCGGGCAGGGCGCCGCGCTCCTCCGCTCGCGCCAATGTCAGCAATTGCGTCAGGAGCCGCTCCAGCGACAGCGTCGCGTCCCGCACCTCCGCCAGGGCGGTGCTTCGCTCCCCTTCCGTCGTGTCCTCGCGCAGGGCGAGCGCCGGTGCGTGCGCAGCACCGCGAGCGGGGTGCGCATCTGGTGGGAGGCATCGCCGGTGAAGCGGCGCATGCGCGCGGTGGACTCCTCCAGCCGGGACAAGAGCGCGTTGACGGCCTCGACGAAGGGGCGCAGCTCGGTGGGCACGGGCGCGAGCGGCAGGGGAGACAGCTCCACGGGCGCGGCGCGGGCCTTGGCTTCCACGCTGGCGCGCGCGCGGGCCAGGGGCTTGAGTCCCCAGCGCAGGGCGGGCCGGGCCGTCAGCGCCGCGCCGAGGATGAGCGCGGCCTCCAGCAGGGCCAGTCCCAACACCATGCGCGCCTGGAGCGCCCGCCGCGCCTCGAGCGTCTCCGCGACCTGCACCACCACCGGCTCCTTGAGCCGCGGAATCCTCCGGCTCACCGCCGCGACGCGCACCGGCTGGCCGCGGAACGTGTCGTCGCGGAAGGCCACGGTGTCGCGCTCGGGGGCTCGGGGGGAAAGGCCGGTCCGGGTAGCCGGTGACGAGCCGTCCCTCGTGCCGGATGGCGTAGTAGACGTTGTCGCGCTCGGCGTTCTCAAGCATGCCGAAGGCCGCGGGCGGAAGGTCCAGTGTCAGCTCGCCGTCCTCCAGCGCCACGGTCTCCGCGATGGCGCCCACCGAGCCCGCGAGGATGCGATCCCCGCTGCGCTGCACCACGCCGTGAATCAGCCGGCGCCTCCCAGTCCCAGCACCAGCGCCAGGGCCAGCAGGGGACCCGCCATGGCCACCACGAGCCGCGTGGTGAGGGAACTCGATTCACCGGTGTCTTCATGAGGCGTCGAGCAGGTAGCCGAGGCCACGGATGGTACGGATGATGGGGCCGTCGGGCTCGAGCTTCTTGCGCAGCCGTCCACGTACACCTCGAGTGCGTTGGGGCCCACCGGCTCGTCATGGCCGAACACCTCGGTGCTCAGCCGCTCCTTGGTGACGACCTTTCCCGCCCGCATCATCAGGCTCTCCAGGACGGCCCACTCCCGCCGGCGCAGCTCCAGCGGACGCCCATGCAGCGTGGCGGTCCCCGTGGAGCGATCGAACACCAATCCACCGAGCGTGAGGGCGGGCGCTGGCTGTCCCTGGCCGCGCCGCAGCAGCGCGCACGCGGGCCTCCAACTCGGCGGGCTCGAAAGGCTTGAGCAGGTAGTCATCCGCTCCCAGGTCCAGTCCCTTCACCTTGTCGTTGAGGGCGGCGCGCGCGGTGAGGATCAACACCGGCGTCTTCGAGCCGCGCTGGCGGAGCTGTCTGAGCACCTCGAAGCCATCGAGGTCCGGCAGGCCCACGTCGAGGATCATCAAATTGTAGGGGACGAGCCGCTCCTCATCGAGCGCCGCGACGCCATGCGTTACATGATCCACGGCGAACCCAGACGCCCTGAATGACGCGGTGAGTCCACGCGCCAGGGATGCGTTGTCTTCGACAATCAGGATGCGCAAGCGCCCTCCTCACCGGCGCGCGACAGGTCGGTGACAGCTTCGATTCATATCGTCGGGGGTGCAAGACAAGCCGGATTGGGAACCCCGACACCCGAGAGGTCTTCCTTGAAACGAATGCTGACCGCCCTGGCGGTGGCCCTGTTGTCGACAGGTGCCGCGGCCGAGGGCTCCGACGTTCCGCTGCCCGAAGGCTATCCCCGCTCCTACGCGCGCATCATCGAGGCCGCCCGGAAGGAGGGCGTGCTGAGCATCTACTCCGCCACGGACGCGAGCGAGGCCGCCGCGCTCATCCGTGAGTTCGAGGCGACCTATCCCGGCGTGCGGGTCGAGTACGCGGACCAGAACTCGACGGAGATCTACAGCCGCTTCATCGCGGAGGTGGCGGCCGGGCAGGGCACGGCGGACCGGTGTGGAGTTCGGCGATGGACCTCCAGGTGAAGCTCATCAACGACGGCTACGCGCAGGCGTATGCGTCTCCGGAGAAGCCGAACCTGCCCGACTGGGCGGTGTGGAAGAACGAGGGCTATGGCACCACCGCCGAGCCGCTCGTCATCGCCTACAACAAGCGGCTGATGCCTCCGGAGGACGTGCCGCGCACGCGCGCGGATCTGGAGAAGTTGTTGCGCGCGAAGAAGGACTTCTATCGGGGCAAGGTGGCCAGCTACGACCCGGAGCGCAGCGGCGTGGGCTTCCTGTTCATCTCCCAGGACGTGCAGATCAGCCGGGACACGTGGAACCTGGTGGAGGCCATGGCCGGCACCGAGCCCCGGCTCTACACCTCCACGGGCGCGATGATGGAGCGGCTCGTCTCCGGCGAGCACCTGCTCGTCTACAACATGATTGGCTCCTATGCGCTCCAGCGGCGGAAGAAGGATCCGTCGGTGGGCATCGTCTTCCCGGCCGACTTCACGCTGACGCTCTCGCGCATCGCCTTCATTCCCACCGAGGCGCGCCACCCCAACGCCGCGAAGCTGTTCCTGGACTTCATGTTGTCGCGGCGGGGTCAGTCCTTGCTGGCCCAGCGCGACATGACGCCGGTGAGGACCGACCTGGGGGACGTCGACGTGCCCCGGCCTCCCGCCGAGCAGGTGCGGGCCATCCGCGTGGGACCGCAATTGCTGGCCAACCTGGATCAACTCACCCGTCTGCGCTTCCTCAAGCAGTGGAAGCGCATCGTGCGTGGCCGCTGAGCGGCGGAGGACTCCCGCGATGAACCGCTCCATGAGAATCGGTGTAGTCCTGGCCTCCGCGCTGGCCATCCTCGCGCCGCTGCTGCTGGTCGTCTGGCAGAGCTTCCTGGATGGCCCCTTCTTCGCCCGCAACGTGCACCCGACGCTGGGGGCCTATCAATTCGTCTTCGAGGATCCGGACTTCTACCGCGCGCTGGGCACGTCGGTGGTGGTGTCCGTGGGCATGACGCTCATCGCCGTGCCCGTGGGAGCGCTCCTGGCCTTCCTGCTGGTGCGCACGGACCTGCCGGGCCGGCGGTGGATGGAGCCGCTCATCCTCACGCCCATGTTCATCTCCTCCATCGTGCTGGCGTTCGGCTTCGTGGTGGCCTTCGGGCCGGTGGGCATCGTCAGCCTGTGGGTGAAGGGATGGCTGGGCTCGCTGCCCTGGGATGTGTATTCGCTGCCGTCGCTCATCCTGATCGCGGGTCTCACGCACGCGCCCCATGTGTTCCTCTACGCCGCCACGGCGCTGCGCAGCCTGGGCTCGGACGTGGAGGAGGCGGCGCGCTCCATCGGCGCGGGGCCCCTGCGGGTGGCGGTCACCGTCAGCCTGCCGATGATCCGCCCCGCGCTCTTGTACGCCGCCGTGCTCGTGTTCTTCCTGGGCTTCGAGCTGTTCGGCCTGCCGCTGGTGCTCGCGGACCCCAAGGGCGTGCTGGTGCTGGCCACCTACCTCTACAAGCTGACGAACGTGCTGGGCATTCCCTCCTACCAGCTCATGGCCGTGGTGGTGATGGTCATCGTCTTCATCGCGGTGCCGCTGGTGTGGTTGCAGAACCGGCTGCTCCAGAGCGCCAACCGCTACGTGTCCATCAAGGGCAAGGCGCAGGTGGCGCGGCCCATCGCCCTGGGCGTGTGGCGCTGGCCCGCGGCGGCGTTCATCGCGCTCTGGTTGCTCTCGGTGGTGGTGGCGCCCGTGTGCGCGCTCGTGCTGCGCGCCTTCCTGTCGAGCTGGGGCGAGGGCGTGGAGCTGGCTGGCGCGCTGACGTTGGATCACTTCCGCGAGCTCACCCACTACCCCAACCTGGTGCGCGGCATCACCAACACCCTGGTGCTGGCCGCGGTGGGCGGGGCCGCGTCGGTGGTCGTCTACACGCTCATCAACCTCGCGGTGCATCGCTGGCACTCGGCGTGGGCCCGCGTCATCGACTACCTCGTGCTGTTGCCCCGCGCCATGCCGGGCATCGTCGCCGGTCTGGCCATCTTCTGGGTCTTCCTCTTCTTCCCCCCGTTGCAGCCGTTGCGGCAGACGCTGCTGGCCATGTGGGTGGCCTACACGCTGGTGTGGATGGCCTATGGCATGCGCCTGGTGTCCGGCAGCCTGCTGCAGATTGGTCCGGAGCTGGAGGAGGCCGGCCGGGTGGTGGGTGCCTCTCCGGGGCGCGTCAGCCTGGACGTCACGCTGCCACTGATTCGCGCGGGCCTGCTCGGCAGTTGGATGCTCGTCTTCGTCACCTTCGTGCGCGAGTACTCCACGGGTGTCTACCTGCTGGGGCCCGGGACGGAAGTGATTGGTTCTCTGCTCGTGTCGCTCTGGGCCACCGGAGCGGTGGATACCGTCGTCGCCCTGTCGGTCATCAACATCGCGATGGTCGGCGCGGGTCTCTTGTTGATCACCCTGTTCGGAAGGAAGGCACAGCATGGCTAGGTTGCTCGTCGAGGACGTGCACGTCCGGCTCGGCACCAATGACATCCTCAAGGGCATCACCGCCGACTTCCGCCACGGCGAGGTGGTGGCGTTGCTCGGGCGCTCCGGCTGCGGCAAGTCGACGCTGTTGCGCTCCATCGCCGGGCTGGAGACGCCGCTGAGGGGTCGCATCCACATCGGGGACAGGACGGTGTTCGACGCGGCGGCGAAGGTGAACCTGCCGCCGGAGCAGCGCGACCTGGGGCTCGTCTTCCAGTCCTACGCGCTGTGGCCCCACAAGACGGTGGCGGAGAACGTCGCCTACGGCCTGAAGCTGCGCAAGCAGTCGAAGGAGGCCATCGACAAGGCGGTGCGCGAGGTGCTCGAGGGCGTGGACCTGGGGGGCGTGGGCGATCGCCTTCCCAGCCAGCTCTCCGGAGGCCAGCAGCAGCGCGTGGCCCTGGCGCGCGCGCTCGTCTACAGCCCGCCGCTCGTGCTGCTGGACGAGCCGCTGTCCAACCTGGACGCGAAGCTGCGCGAGGAGGCACGCATCTGGATTCGCGCCCTCATCAAGCGCATGGGGCTCACCGCCCTCTTCGTCACGCATGATCAGGTGGAGGCGATGGCGATTGCCGATCGCATCATGCTGCTGGACGGGGGCCGCATGGTGCAGGACGGCACGCCGGAGCAGCTCTACACGGAGCCCCAGAGCCTGTTCGCCGCGAACTTCATGGGGGTGAACAACACCTTGTCGGGGCGGGTGGTGGAGCGCCGAGGGAACGAGGCCCGGCTGGAGGTGGGCGGGCTGTCGCTGTGGGGCCAGCAGCGGGGCGGGACGGGCGGTGACGGGGCCGCCACGGGCGTCATCCGCGTGGAGGAGTTGTCATTGGCGTCGGGGCCTGGGGAGAACCGGCTGCCGGCGCACCTGGACAGCTCCATCTACGTGGGGGGCCGCTGGGAGCACCAGTTCCAACTCGCGGGGCACGCGCTGCGCGCCACCACGCGTGAGTCCCTGTCCCCCGGGGCGTACACCCTCGCGTTCCCGAAGGAGCGGCTGTGGATCTTCTGACGCGTGTGTTCGTGGGTGCATGGCTGGTGGCGTCCGCTCCCGTGCTCGCACAGGAGCCCGGGTCCAACGAGGCGACGGACGAGGCGCGGCGGGCGGAGATCGACGCGCTGCGCGCCCGGCTGGACGCACTCGAGAAGAGACAAGCGAAGGATCACGAGGAGTTGGAGGAGGTCCGCGCGGTCATGGCGCCGATCGCTCCGCAACTGGTTCCTCCCGGTCCGGCCACGGCCCCGGTCGACACGGCGCGAGCGGTGGCCGTGCCCGTGCCCGGCGCGAAGGCCACGGACGTGCAGGTCGAGTGGGGCGCGGGTGCGCCGATCTTCCGTTCGGGGGACGGGGTCTTCTCGTTCAAGCCGCGCGGGAGAATCCTGCTCGATGCGAGCAGCAGCGGGGGCTCGGCCTACGAGGCCCGGAACCTCACGACGACGGGCTCGCGGGCGCTGCGCCTGGGCATCGAGGGGGGCGTCGGTCCACACCTCTTCTACCAGTTCGAGAGCGACTTCGCGGAGAACGGGGTCGACGTGGTCACCGCCTTCCTCGGCTGGCGCCACAAGGTGTTGGGGCTCGATTACGACATCCGCATTGGCAACCTCTTCAACGATCGTGGCCTGGAGGGCTCGACGGGCTCGGACTCGACGCCCTTCGCCGAGCGGACGGTCGTCGGGACGGCGATCATCCCGCAGCGGGGCTTCTATGGCATTGGCGCGCAGGGGCGGCTGTTCGGGCCGAACTGGCACGCCTCGCTGACGCTCTCGGGAGACGACGTCGACAGCGCCTATGCCGTCAACGACAGCCGCACCGTGCTCGCGCGAGCGCACTGGAACCCGGTGAAGACGGACACCACGGTCGTCCACGTGGGGGCCTGGGGCTTCGACGAGAAGCTGTCCTCGGCGGCGGGCACGGTGACACGCAACACCGTCATCGGTGGCCGGTTCAATGGCGGCCTGCGTGTGTCGACGGGGCCGCTCACCGGGGCCACGGGCGACACGGGCTATGGGGCCGAACTGGGAGGCTACTGGCGCGCGCTGTGGGTCATGGCGGAGCTGGGCCGGCGAGAGGCTCGGCTGGCGGGCCAGCGGGACTTCCTCAGCGATGCCTGGAGTGTGTCGGCGGGCGGGTTCGTGACGGGCGAGACGCCGCCCTACAACCCGCGCTTCGGCAACTTCACCCAGCCGAAGGTGAGCCGATCCATCCTCGACGGGGGCCCGGGGCCATCGAGCTGACCGCGCGTTACGAGCGTCTGGCCTTCACCCAGGAGTCCCGGCTGGGCGAGGGCTGGGCGGCGACCGTGGGGGTGAACTGGTATCTCAACAGCTTCACCCGGCTGATGCTCAATGGCATCCACTGGCACACGGACAACCGTAGTGGCGACTTCACCGGCGGGGACGACGGCGAGACCGTGACCCTGCGCGCGCAGGTGTCCTACTGAGGGCTCCCTGGCCGGAGAACTACTTCCAAAACACCTGGGTGTTCCAGTTCGTGGGAACACCCATGGCCCTTGCCATCTCGGCAGGCCGTTCAACTCGGTCAGCAGGCCAACCACCTTTTGTGCCCACCCAGTTCCGTCGGGGTCGGATTGGACCAACCGTCGGAGGATGCAGAGAATGGAGTAGACCCGCCCGTTGTTCAGTGTGCTCCATTCAGGCTGGTGCTTGGGGAGCATCGGTTTGATCGCCAGCTCCCGGTTCCATAGCCGCGCATGGTGGGCGCAGACGTTGCGTACGTACGAGAGCGTGTGCAGCCATGATTGGGCTACGAGCCTGTGCACTTTCCAACTGGAGGTCACCGCACTCTGGTCTGGGTGCCGCATCCCCTTGAACATCTTGGAGAGCGTTCCGAGGGACATCACCTCGGAAGCCATCCAGATCGGGACGTCCGGGAATCCGTCGTAGGTCGCATCATAGTGCTCGAGAAACGTTTCTTTCGCGCGGGCTACCTCCTTGGACACTTCACTGTACCAATCGGAGTGCCTGAACGCGGAATCGAAGCTGCTCGCCTTCATATGCGCGAACGCGCCATATCCATGGCCCAACGTGTACGTGACGAGCGTGCGCACGAGGATCTCCACACGCTCGATCGCGTCGAGAACCGTGAGCCGGAGGCGCCGGTCAAACTCGTAGAGTTTGAGTGCTTCCTCGAAGGTTGCCCCTGATTCGAAGGTCTTGTCAGGACGCTTGAAGGGGTGCCAGTACGCGCTCAGTCGGTAGTAACTGATTCGGCCGAGAGCACTGATGGCCAGGTTGCGATCCCCAACGCGCATCCCGCGACCTTCCAACTGGGCGAGCTGCTGGTCGAACGTCAGGGCGGGTTTGGTATAGGGCCTACCCATGTCGGGAATAATTCAAAAAAAAACCCGCCTGAGGCGCATGACCCAAGAAAATGGACCAGAGGCGTGGCGGGTGTGTTGCGAAGAAGAGTAGGGGCTCACCCGTTCAGTGTCAAGGCTCACCTTCACCGAGTGTGTTTGCTTCTCGTGCGCTGCTCTTTGGGTTTCCGCGCGCCCTCAGTCCTCTCGAATGCGCTCGGGGTGGGAGTAGACGTTGAAGCGTCCGCCGCGCACGAACGTGGCGAGGGTGATGCCGGCGCGCCCGGCCAGGTCGATGGCGAGCGAGGTGGCCGCGGACACGCTGGCGACAATGGGAATGCGCGCCACGGCGGCCTTCTGGAGGATGTCGAAGCCCACCCGTCCGCTGACCACCAGCAGCGCCGGGCGCGGTGAGTCCTTGAGCGCCGTGCGCGCCGAGCGCAGGCCATGCTCGAGCACCAGCGCCCCCACCACCTTGTCCACCGCGTTGTGGCGCCCCACGTCCTCGAAGGCCGCGAGCACCTCGCCGTGCGCGTCGAGCGCCGCGGCGGCATGGACTCCGCCGGTGTGGGCGAAGTTGAGCTGCGTGGCGCGCAGGCGCTCGGGGGCGCTCGCCAGCACGGACGCGGAGAACAGCGGGCCCGGGGGCACCGGGTGGCACGCCGCCACCAGGTCATCCACGCTGCGCCGGCCACACACCCCACACGCCGCCGTGGTGAGCGTGCCCCGGCGCGTGGCGCTCACGCGCTCCACATCCATCACCAGCCCCGGCGCGGGCGTCACCTCCACCGTGTTCCCATACCCCTCCTCCCCGGGCCGGCCACAGTGCACCAGGCCCCCAGGTCCTCCGCCCCGTGGATGAGGCCCTCGGCGAAGAGGAAGCCGGTGACGAGGAAGCGATCCGCGCCAGGCGTGCGCAGGGTGATGGCCACCGTGTCCCCACTCACGCGGATGTCGAGCGGCTCCTCGATGGCCACCGCATCGTCCCGCTCGGGAGACAGGCCACTGTCCGCCGTATGCCGCCGCACGGGCCGTTGGGTGATTCCCGGGGCGGGCACGGGGGGACTCGTCCGTCCCGGAGCCGGGGCCTCGGGTCGCGAGGGCACCGCCGGACGCCAGCCCGCCTCGCCCAGGCCGCGCTGGAGGAAGTCGGCGATGCCCCGCGTGTCCTCGGGGTCGAAGCGCGGACGGCCCTCCATCACGGAGCCCGGGCCCACTCCCGGACTCCCCCCGGGTCCGACGAAGGCGAGCACGTCCGAGCGCGTGGCCGACAGCGGCGCCTCGAGCCCCTCGCGCCACACCTCCAGCTTGGGCAGGGGTCCCTCCTTCCACCCCTCGACGAGCACCAGGTCCAGGTGTCCCGCGAAGCGCTCCAGCAGGGCGCTCAGCCGCGCGGGCGGCGAGGGGAGCGACACCTGCACGCCCTCGGGCGTGGCGAAGACGACGAGCGCCGCGCCGGCCCGGGCGTGCAGCGCGGTGTCCCGTCCCTCGGGGTGCAGGGGGTGGGGATGCGAGGTGTGCTTCACCACGCCCACGCGCAGCCCCCGCGCGCGCAGCTCGGGCATCAGCCGGGTGATGAGCGTCGTCTTGCCCGCGCCGGACCAGCCGATGATGGAGATCGCGGCCGGCGTCATTCCGGCTCCACGGGCACGTAGCGGGGATGGTCGAAGCGCTCGAAGTCCACGAGCTCGCCCACGGCGAAGTCGGCGCGGCCCGGGGGCAGCAGCGCGAAGCCCTCGGCGCCGATGTGGCGCAGGGCATGCCCGCCGCCCTTCTCGCGCAGGCGCGTCCACACGGTGCCGTCCTCGCGCGTCTCCAGGGTGCCACCAATGAGGTAGGTGAGTCCCGCCTGCTTGCGCTGGGCCTCGTCCAGCCGCGCGCTCACCCGCTGGCGCTCCTCCTGGACGCCCTGGTGGCGCAACAGCAGGGGCCGGGCGAACTGGTCGAAGGCGACGAGGGCGGCGCCCGGCGTGCCGGGCAGCACGACGATGGCGGTGGTGCCCAGGCGCGCGACGGCCACGGGCTTGCCGGGCTTGAGCGCCACGCCGTCCACCAGGAAGGTGGCGCCCAGCAGGGTGAGCACGCGCTTGACGCGATCCTTGTCCCCCACGGACGCGCCCCCGGTGGTGATGAGCACCTGGGCGCGGTCCGCCAGCCGCCGCACGGCCAGGCGCAGCATGTCGTCGTCGTCCCCGGCGCGCTCCCGGGCGACGACCTGGGCGCCGGCCTCCCGCGCGAGCGCGGAGATGAGGACGAGGTTGCTCTCGTACACCTGGTGGGGAGGGCCGCCGGCCGGGAGGCACCAGCTCGTCCCCGGTGGCGAGCACGGCGACGCGGGGGGCGGGCGCACGAACACCTGGGACTCGCCGAGCGAGGCGATGACGCCGAGCACGGAGGCATCGATGCGTTGACCGGCGCGCAGCAGCGGGGTGCCCACGAGCAGCTCCTCGCCCGCGGGGCGGATGTCCTTGCCGGGGGGCGCGGGGACGAAGATGTCCACGTCGCCGCTGTCCGGCACGGGCCGGGTGACTTCCTGGCGCACGACGGCGGTGGCTCCCGCGGGCAGGGGCGCGCCGGTGAAGATGCGCGCGGCCTCGCCGGGCTGGAGCGAGCGCGAGGGCAGGTGGCCGGCGTAGATGGTGTCGGTGACGCGCAGGCGCACGGGCTGCTCGCGCGTGGCGTGCGGGATATCCTCGGCGCGCACGGCGTACCCATCCATGGCGGACACGGGGCAGCCGGGCACCGAGCGCGAGGCGACGAGCTCCCGGGCGAGGAAGCCTCCGAGGGCATCCAGGAGAGGGACGGGCTCGGGGGCGCGGGAGAGAGCGCGCCGAGGGCGGCCCGCCGGGCGGTGGCGAGGGGCGTGAGGGACATGGGAAAGCCGTGCACCCGGGCTTTAACCCAAGCGGAGGCGGGCGGCGACGGGGAGAGGGGTGAGTTTTCGCGTGGTGGACGACCCCGGGGCGGCGGGCGGGGTCGCGGACGAGCCGTCATGAGGAGCGACGAGGTGAGCGAGCGGGTGGAATATCCGGAGGTGACGCTGGCGGTGATCGCGGGGGGACGGGGCTCCCGGCTGGGGGGCGTGGCCAAGGGCCTGGTGGAGGTGGAGGGGCGGCCGGTGCTCGAGCGCGTGCTGGAGCTCGGCGGGCTGTGTGGGGAGGTGCTGCTGGTGGCCAACGAGCCCGGGCCCTACGCGCGCTGGGGCCTGCGCGCGGTGGCGGACGTGGTGCGCGGGCGGGGGGCGCCGGGCGGGGTGCACGCGGCGTTGGTGGGGGCTCACACCGAGTGGGTGCTGGCGGTGGCGTGCGACATGCCCTTCGTGACGCGGGAGGTGGCGCGGGTGCTGCTCGGGGCGCGCGCGCCCGGGGTGGACGCGGTGGCCTTCACGGTGGCGGGCCGGGTGGAGCCGTTGCTGGCCCTGTACCACCGCGCCCTGGCGCGCCCCTGGGGCGAGGCGCTCGAGTCGGGGGAGCCCTCGCTGCGCGCGCTCCTGGCGCTCTGCCGCGCGAGGCTCCTGCCCGAGGAGGCTTTACGCACGGTGGACCCGGCGTCGCGCGCGGTGGTGAGCGTGAACACGCCGGAGGACCTGGCGCGTCATGGCGCCTCGCTGCCCCCCGCGGGCGGAGGAAGTTGAATCCCGCTTCATTTCAGACCGGACAGGCCCGGGTTCCAGGTAAGGTGCGTTTCCTCCAGCTATGGATCGACTCAAGGACAAGGTGGCCCTCGTGACGGGGGCGGCGTCGGGGATTGGCCGGGCCACGGCGTTGTTGTTCGCGAGGGAAGGCGCGCGGGTGGTGGCGACGGACATCGCCACCCGGGGCGAGGAAGTGGCGCGGGACATCCGCGCCGGGGGCGGGCAGGCGCTGTTCCTCATGCACGACGTGACGGACGAGGTGGCGTGGCACGCGGTGATGAGCCGGACGCTCGAGGCGCACGGGCGGCTGGACATCCTGGTGAACAACGCGGGCATCTCCACGTCGCGCGCGGTGACGGAGCTGTCGCTGGCCGAGTGGCGCGAGCAGCTCGCGGTGAACCTGGACGGCGTCTTCCTGGGCATCAAGTACGCGGTGCGCACCATGCGCGCGGGCAAGCGCGAGGGCTCCATCGTCAACGTGGCGAGCGTGTCCGGGCTGGTGGGCAGTCCGGGCACCGCGGCCTATTCGGCGAGCAAGGGCGGGGTGCGCATGTTGAGCAAGGCGGTGGCGATGGAGTGCGCGTGCGACCGCATCCGCGTCAACACCGTCTTCCCGGGCGGGGTGCGCACGCCCATCTGGCAGAACGCCGACTGGTGGAAGGGCTTCGTCGACCAGGTGGGCAGCGAGGCCGAGGCGTGGAAGCAGTTGGATGCCTCCGCCCCCCTGGGCCGCATGGCCGAGCCCGAGGAGATCGCCGAGGCCATCCTCTACCGGCCTCGGACGCCGCGCGCTACGTCACCGGCACCGAGCTCGTCGTGGACGGCGGCTACACCGCGCGCTAGGCCCCGCGCGACTCAGGACGCTTCCTTGTCGGCCGCGTGCTCGCCGCGCGCCTCGAGCACGCGTGCGAGGTTGTCCTCGATCCAATCCACCAGGGACTCCACGCGCTCGGCCACCTCGCGACCCAGGGGCGTGAGGCTGTAGTCCACGCGGGGGGGAATCACCGCATAGGCCTCGCGCAGCACGAAGCCATCCTGCTCGAGCGCGTGCAGCGTCTGGGCGAGCATCTTCTCGCTCACCCCCACCTTGCGCCGCAGCTCGCTGAAGCGGTGCGTGTCCTCCAGCAGGCACACGAGCACCAGCACGCCCCAGCGGCTCGTCACGTGCTCCAGCACCCCGCGCGAGGGGCACATGGGCACGAGCACGTTGCCCTGCTCCCTCGCCTCGCGTGCCGCCTTCGCCACCTTCGTGGCCAATCGTCCCGGCTGCTTTCTTTCCGCCATGTTAGTCACTTACCCAAAGGTGGGTACTTACGCAAGGTAAGTGACGGCGTTAGGGTAAGTGCAACTCGAACGCGGCACACCCGCGACACAAAGGGAGTCCCCATGTTTCTCGTCACCGGAGCCACTGGACAGCTGGGCCGTCACGTCATCGAAGGGCTGCTGAAGAAGGTCCCCGCGGGGCAGATCATCGCGGCGGTGCGTAACCCCCAGAAGGCGGCGGACCTCGCCGCGAAGGGCGTGCAGGTGCGCCCGGCCGACTACGGCCGGCCCGAGACGCTCGCCGCCGCCTTCGCGGGCGCGACGCGGGTGCTGCTCATCTCCTCCAGCGAGGTGGGCCAGCGCATCGCCCAGCACCGCGCCGTGGTGGAGGCCGCCCGCAAGGCCGGTGTCCGCCTGCTCGTCTACACCAGCATCCTGCGCGCGGACAGCTCGGGCCGGCGCTCGCCGCGGAGCACAAGGCCACCGAGCAGCTCATCCGCGACTCCGGCCTCCCCTTCGTCTTCCTGCGCAACGGCTGGTACTTCGAGAACTACACCGAGCACCTCGCGCCGGCGCTGGAGCACGGCGCGCTCCTGGGCAGCTCGGGCGAGGGCCGGGTCGCCGCCGCGAGCCGGGCGGACTACGCCGCCGCGGCGGTGGAGGTGCTCACCGGTACCGGCCACGACAACCGTGTCTACGAGCTCGCGGGCGACACCGCCTTCACCCTGTCCGAGCTGGCCGCCGAGGTGTCCCGTCAGTCGGGCCGGAGCATCGTCTACAAGGATCTGCCACCCGCGCAGTACCAGGGGGTGCTGGAGCAGGCGGGAGTGCCGGGTGCCTTCGCGGGAATCCTCGTGGACTCGAGCGAGAAGGCGGGCCGGGGCGAGCTGAATGACGCCTCCGGGCAGCTCGGCCGGCTCATCGGCCGGCCCACCACCCGGCTCGCCGACGCCGTCGCCACCGCCGTGCGGCACTGAGGGCGGGGAGGGCGACGCGGGGGCCCGTCAGTTGCGGCCCCACTGCCGGGGCTGGTTGAAGCGGAAGAAGCCGCTGGCCTCCTCCTCGGCGAGCGTCTCCGCCTCGTCCGGGAAGTAGCGCGCGCGCAGCTCGGCGAGCCGGGCTTCCCGCTCGGGGCCCGGGGCCTGCTGGGCCAGGGCGGCGCGCTCGGCCATGTAGCGCTCGCCCAGCTCCCAGCGCGTGTCGCGCCGCAGGTCCAGCTCCTTCCAGCGCTCGAGCGCCGCCTCGTCCAGGCCCATGCCCCGGCGCACCTCGCGCAGGCTCCGGGTGCGCTCCTCGGGCGACATCGCCGAGAGCTCGCGCTGCACCGAGCCCAGGTCGAGGAAGCGGTTCATCAGCTCCTGCTGGTGCGCGCGCACGTACCCGGGGGACTCCTCGCCATACGTCTGGGCGAGGCTCTTCTGGTAGCGCTCGAGCCGCTCGCCCACGTTCGCCTGGGGCAGGGCGTCGATGGCCCCGAGCGCGTCGGACACGGCCGCCGAGCGCAGCTCCCCCGCCCACAACCGCTCCGCCACGTCCTTGCCGAACAGCCGCTCGCGCTCCGCCCACACCGCCGCCCGGCGCTCGGCCTCGGGCAGGCCGAGCAGCTCCTTCTGGTGCTCCTCCATCCACCGCCCGTACTCCACTCGCTGGCGCAGCCGCTGGGCGAGCAGCTCCGCCTGCTCCGGGAAGGCGCGCCGCACGAGCGCCAGGAGCTCCGCCTCCCACCCCGTGGGGTGGAGCCGCTGGAAGTGGCGCATGAGCTGCTCGAGCAGGCGCATCTGCGTGTGGGGCTCGTGCAGGCGCCCGCCGTAGCGCGCGCGCAGGGCGGCGATGAGCTCCTCCTCGGAGCGCGCGGTGTCGGGGGCCTCGGGGGAGTGCCCGGCGGACGGGCGAGGGCGCGGGGGACGCCCGGAGTCGCGCTGGTGGGGGAGGTGGCTTCCCGCCGCGCCGGGGACTCCCCGTGAGGGGCGCCGGGCTCCGGCAGCGGCCGGGTGAGGAGGACGGCGGTGCCCGCGAGGAGCAGGGCCAGGGCCATCAGCAGGGGGGCCTTGCGGCGGTTCATGCGCGGAAGGCTACTCCCGGAGGCCCCTGTCGTGCGATGGGGCCCGTCCGGGGCGGCGCCGTGGCTCAGTCGAAGTTGCCGATGTACTGGAAGAGCGCGGCGTAGAACTCGGGCTCGTCGAAGGTGTCCGGCCCCACGCCCACCACGTCCATGTGGTCCTGGTTGATGATGCTCGAGGAGGACGTCATCTGCGCCGAGGTGGGCGCGTTGAGGTCCCCCGCGTAGGGCACGTTGGTGTCGGTGGTGACGGAGTCGAAGCCGAAGAGGCTCTCGAGTACTTGAGCCGGTAGCCCATCTGCTGCGAGTTGATGCCCACCAGGCCGTCATCGTCCTCGTCCCCGGCGTAGCCGTTGCCCTTGCCGCCCGCGCCGTCGTTGTCGCAGTCGTCCAGGCAGTAGCCGTTGCCGTCGATGTCGTAGAGGAATTCCTTGATGAGGTAGAGCGCGGGGTTGACGCTCATGCCACTCTGCGCGGTGACGAACGAGGCGTAGCGCGAGGCGTACTTCGCGTCGATGGGGTTGTTGACGTTGAAGGCCTTGGCGCCGGTGGTGATGCCGTCGCTGGCGCTGTAGTCGTTGTAGACGAGCTGCTTGGCGCCCGCGTAGGCGTCGTTGCCCGGCCCGTAGATGACGTCTCCGTAGTACGTGGCCAGGGCGGCGATGACGCTGGAGACGCCGGGCTTGAGGTCGAGGATGTACTTGGCCACGGGCGAGCCGCGGTGGGGCGAGGACACGCTCACCAGCACGGACACCACCGTGTAGCCCTTGCGCTGCTGGAGCACCTTGGCCGCCTTGCGCGCGTCCATGCCTCCCTGCGAGTGGCCCACGATGTTCACGCGCGTGGCGCCCACGCTCGCCATGTAGCCCTCGATGTCGTTGGCCGGTCCAGGCCCCGCACCTCGGAGGACTGCATGGGCTGCACCGCCCACGAACGTCTGCTGGTTGTCGTCGATGTCCTCGTTGCACGTCCACGCGCTCTTGCACGTGGTGCCCACGAACATGCCGTAGTCATCCCCCCAGTAGTCGTAGCCGAGGATGTTGTCGAACCCTCCCATGCCATGGGCGAACACCACGGGATACGTCGTCTTCGCCGCTCCGGCGTGGGCCACGGGGGAAAGGCCAAACGCGCACAGCGCCAGCGCGAGGGCAGGCAGTTGCTTCATGAAAGAAGGTTCCTTGGGGCTCCCCGGGCCGGAGGTCATCCGGTCCGGGGACGGAGGCACGGGGGGTAAGGACGCTGCGTTGGCTTGGTTCGGCTCGCCGGGGAACTCGCCGTCGGGAAGCGCTGAAACCATCCAGTCGTCCCCCAGCCCCCGCGTGTTGAGCAACTTCCACGCCAGACCTGCCGCGTCACGAATGCCAGGACGACGCGTCGCGTTACCTCCACGATGTGGAGCATGGATGCTCCACTTCTCCCGGCCGCCCTCGTGTCGTTTCCACGCTACTGACTCGTGGGAGCCATAAGGAAAACCAGGGGTTGGTGTCTTCCACGTGACTGTCCTGAAACAGGACGGTGGGGGTGTCCTTCCCCAGTACATGTACCGGAGGACAAGTCCCGGCGGGGGGCCGGGTCATGTCAGGGGGGTCCTGTATGCTGGCGGGGTCGAAGCTGAAGACGCGTAGGCCGGGTGTGGGTGTGGAAAAGGTGACCGCCTGGACGGGGTCCCGGTAGGGTGCGGGGTTCGGGGTTTTGGAGGGGTACGTGGCCAGGATGAGACTCGACACGCTCGCGGGGGAGACGTTCCTGCGTCAGGACGAGGGAGTGCCGGAGCAGGGGGCCCGATTGAGCCCGGTGACCTGTGGGGAGGAACTCGCCCGGTTGCTGGACGGGGCGCTGGCGTGCAGCTTCTCGCACGAGGAGCCCGAGCAGGCGGACGAGGGCTCGGCGGTGGAGGGCTTCCTGCGCGACTGCGCGGAGTTCTGCGACGTGACGGGGCTGCCCGAGTCGCTGCGGCTGGAGATGGAGGAGTACTTCGGTCAGCGGCTCGACGCGCTGTGGCGGCTGGACTGGCTGGTGTTCGGCGGCACCTGGGAAGCGGTGCTGGAGCCGGGCGAGCCGCCCCTGGCGGGCCGGACGGTGACGCTGTGCCGGCGCGCTCGGACAGTCCCTCGGTGCAGATGGACTCGCGGCTGCGCCGCTCCCTGGAGCGCTTCCGCACCGCCATGGCGCGCGTGCGCGAGGAGCCGGACGACGAGGAAGACTCTGGCGGCGGCTCCGGCGGGGGCCCCGGGAGTGACTCCGGCGGCGGTCTGCTGCACTGACCGGGAGGGGCGCCGCTCAGGGGGCGCGCCCGCCCAGGCCCTTGGCGCGCTGGAGCACGCGCGTGAAGGGGGCTTCCTCGGCCCGGCGCTCGAGCAGCCGGGTGATGTGGGGTTTGCCCTGCCGCCGTGACAGCGACAGCGCGCTGGCGCGGCCCAGGTCCTCGCGCAGCGGCTCCGCGCCCGCGCGCAACAGCAGCCGCACGGAGTCCTCGTCCCCCCGGAGCACGGCCAGCATCAGCGGGGTGGTGCCCAGGGTCGTCGTGGCGTCCACCGCGGCGCCCGCGTCGAGCAGTTGTTGCACGAGCAGCGCGTGCCGGCGGTCCGCGGCGTAGTGCAGGGGTTGCCAGCCGGAGTCCTGGAGGTTCTCCAGGGGGAGGAAGTGGGAGCTGGGCGCCGCCACGTCCGCCCCCCGCCGCAGCAGCTCGTCCGCCAGGGCCGAGTGGCCTCCGAGCACGGCGCACGTCAGGGGCGTCTTGCCCTCCGCTCCGCGGTACTCGAGCGGCGCTCCCGCCTCGTCCAGCAGCCAGGCCGTCACCTCGTGCTGCCCGGCGCCCACCGCGTGCCGCAGCGCCTCGCCGCGCTCGTCCACGTCCGCCCGGGACACCAGCTCGCGCACCGCCTCCAGGTGGCCCCGCTCGGCCGCGAGCCTCAGCGCCGTGGCGCCCTGGATGTCCTTCACCGCCGCCTGCGCGCCGTGCTCGAGCAGCCAGCGCACCAGCTCCACCGTGCCATGCCACGCCGCCCACATCAGCGGCGTCATCCCCCGCGCGTCTCCCCGGTGCAGGGATTGGGGATCCCGCTCGAACAGCGCTCGGACCACACCGGCGTCTCCCAACCGCACGGCATCAATCAGGTTGGCCATGAGCTACCTCGCCAGAGCAACGATGGGCACTGCCGCCGGGGGGCTGGGTGGATGACTCGCGCGATGTGGATGACCGGCGCGAAGTGAATGATTTTCGACGGACGGTGGGAAGCGCAAGTTTATCGGCCGCCGGAATCGCTCACGGGGAGTTCAGGTGTTTCGTGTAAAGCGATTCCAAAGTCAGGAAATAGCCACGTTTTTCCCAGAGCACGGCGGCGAGCCGCTCGGCGAGTGAAGTCTCCTCACCGGACTCGTCGAGGTGGGGGCGCAGGGGCGCGCCCTGGAAGTGGGCGAGGGCCTCGGAGAGGGCCTCGCGCACCGGTGGCTGCTGGCCCACAGCCGGCGCAGGGCCTGGTTGAGGGGGCGCGCGTCCAGCTCGGCGCAGGCGGCGTGGATGGCGGCCTGCACGCGGTGCGCGGCGTCCGGGGTGGCGAGGGCGTGCGCGGGCAGGTCTCCCCGCTCGAGCGCGTACTGCAGGAGATAGCCGTGGTGCAGGCAGAGCGAGGCCATGTCCACGCAGTCCTTGAGCCACAGGGCGGAGACGAGGCGCCGGTAGCTCTTGCGCCGGGCGAGCCGCAGCGACAGGAGCGCCGCCTTGCCCGCGAGTTGTTGCAGGCGGCTGCCCTCGCGCGGGTGGAGGCCGGCGAGCACGCGCAGGGTGGGCCGGGGCGCGGAGAGGCCGCGCTCGGCGAGCAGCGAGCGCACCATGTCCTCGCGCACGCGGCGCAGCGCGTAGTCATCCACGAAGGGCACGGGGACGAGCGGGGTGAGGCCCGCGGCCACGGCGTGCTGGGCCACGCGCCGCACCGGGGCGGGGATGTCGAGGGGAGGAAGCGGGGGCAGGGGCATGGGGCCTCGCGAGGAAGGCCCCGGGAGTTAGCACGGCGCCCTCCGGGAGGGGAGCGGGCGCTCAGGCACCGGAGGCCTTGTTCCTCGGGGGAACGGGGGCCTCGCACTCCAGCGCGCGGCAGACGGCGTGGTACTGCCGGTGCAGGTCCAGGCTGAGGGGATCCAACAAGAGGGCGCGCTCGTAGTCCTCCCGCGCGAGCGCGAGCATGCCGGACTGGTGGTGGGTCCGCGCCCGGGCAGGTGGGCCTTCAACGAGGCCTGACTGTGCGGATGCCGGGCGATGAAGTCATGGCGCAGCTCCTCCAACTGGCTCACGGTGAGCCCCTCGGACAGACAGCGCACCACGCCGACGAAGTTGCCGCGCTCGGCGTCGTAGAGGGCGCGGCGCCGCGGGTGGCCGAGCGTGTCGGCCGCCTTGCGCACGCGCTCGAGCACCGCGTGGACACGGGCGCGCAGGGCCGCGGAGATGGGCCGCTCGCACAGCCGCTCCAACACCTGTCCGGCCCGGCGCGCGCAGCCGCAGCTCCTCGCAGCTCTTGTCCGTGGCCATGGCGAGCACCGCGTAGAGATCCTCGATGCCGCGCACGTGGTACGGGGCGAGCACCTGCTCCACCTCGGCCTCCACGGCCGGATCAATGGGGGGCGCAGCGTGTCCAGCGGCTGGCCGAGCAGCAGGTGCGCCATCGCGGCCTTGAAGGAGATGGAGGGCTCCATGAGCTGCACGCCGAAGCCCGGCTCCATGCCCCAGGTGAGCGCCTCGTCGGGCAGCACGTGCCGCACCACCTCGCACTCGCAGCTCAGCTCGCCCTCGGGGTGCGCGAGGGACACCCTCAGCCGCGACAGCAGGGGCGGCAGGCGCTGGGTGCACAGGAACATGCCCGCGCGCGTGAGTTCCGTGCAGCGCAGCGTCTCGCTCGTGGCGCCGGGACCCGGTGTCGTCACCCGCACGGGCAGCTCCAGCGCGGGGTTGAGCACGAAGGTGGATGGGGTGATGGGCGTGGAGCGGGTCACGGGCCGCGCATGGCCCTGCTCGAGCGCCACCTGGAGCGCGCCGCGCAGCGTGGAGGCGTTCTGGTAGCGCTCCTCGGGCTCCTTGGCGAGCGCGCGGAGGATGACGCTGGAGAGCGCCGAGGGCACCCCGGGGCGCAGCACGTGCGGGGCAATGGGCTGCTTGGTCTGGTGCGCGAGCAGCAGCGCGGTGAGCGACTTCTCCTCGAAGGGCCGCCGCCCGGCGAGCAACTGGTAGGCGATGACGCCCAGCGCATAGAGGTCCGCGCGGCCATCCAACCGCTCGCCGCGCGACTGCTCCGGCGCCATGTAGTCCGCCGAACCGACGATGGCGCCCTCGGCGGTGTCGGTGTTGCGCTCCTCGGTGTCCATCAGCTTGGCGATGCCGAAGTCGAGCACCTTGACGAAGGCGGGGCCCTGGCCGCGCTGCACGAGGAAGAGGTTGCCCGGTTTGAGATCCCGGTGGACGATGCCCTGGGCGTGCGTGGCCTCCAGCGCGTCGCACACCTGGGTGAGCAGGGCCACGGCCACCTCGGGGCGCACCGGGCCCCGGGCGAGCAGCGTCGACAAGGACTCGCCCTCCAGGTACTCCATGACGAGGTAGGGCCGGGGCGGCGCCGGGTTGATGTCGATGACGCTGACGATGTTCTCGTGGCCGATGAGGTTCACCGCGCGCGCCTCCATGCGGAAGCGGCGCATCACCGGCTCGAGGCGCTCAACCGGGGTGGAGCACCTTGATGGCCACGCGGCTGCCGATGTCCACGTGCTCGCCCAGGTACACGGTGCCCATGCCGCCCTGATCCAGCTTGCGGGTGAGCCGGAAGCTGCCCAGACACGAGCCCAGGAGCGGATCCGTCCCGGCGCCCTGCGGCCCCTTGGTGGGCGCGGCGAGGCAATCAGTGCTGTCTGGAGCGCCTTGGCTGGACATGGACCGGTCGGCCGTCGGGGCGGACGTGAAGGGGCCGGCGGAACGTACCCCCCGGTACATTCCCCCCTGCGTGGGCGTGGGCTTTCTGAGATGACGAGATCGCTATCTTACGCTCCTGTTGCCCGGACACGGGTGTCTTGGATGTCCGGGGTTCACTGGTGAGCCGGATATCTGTGGGTTGGTGGACAGTGATGGCCCTGGAGGGCGGAGCGCTGTCCGTGGCCCCACATCCGGATCATTTCAGCACGGGCAGGGGGAATTTCAGCGGCTTGCCGTCCGAGGCGTGGGTGTGTCCCGTCACCTCCGCGGCGCCCAGGCCCTGGCGCTGGCCCTGGAAGGTGGCCTGGGCGTCTCTCGAGGACTTCTTGCCCGCGTAGAACATGGCGAAGCGCGTGAAGAGCGCCCCCGCCGTGCCCAGCACCGCCGCGGCCACCTTCATCGCCGGGCGCCGCCGGCCCGGCACCAGGTCCATCCCGAGCGACGCCGCGGTGCAGACGTGGGCCGCCACCCACATCGCCCCCGTCCAGCCCCGGTGCAGCGGCCTGCCCACGGCCTCCACGCGTGTGGCGTCGCGGTGGGCGGCGAGCCCCGCGGCGATCGCGGCCACCTTTCCCCCCATGCCGAACAGGTGGAGGATTCGCTCCTCCCCGGGCGCGTGGGGCAGCAGTTGGAGCAGGCTGCCGGCGCCCGCCACCGACGAGGCCATGAACAACAGGGGCAGGCTCTTGTGCACGGACTGCCACAGGGCCACCGACGTGTTGGTGATGAGCACCGCCGTGTACCCCGCGAGCGGCATGCCCAACAGGCCGCCGATCAGGGCCGCGCCGTCTCCCGCGCGCCCGAGCCAGCCCTTCTGGCCCGAGAGCACCGCGGCCGCGCCGTTCATCGCCCCCGAGCCCGAGAGGATCCACGTGCCCAGGTTCATGGGCGAGGTGGGACGGAAGACGCGCAGCATGTGGAGGAAGCGCTCGGGCCGGCCCAGGTCATAGATGAGCAGTCCCGCGCTCACGCTGTCGCCCACCGCGCCGATCCACCGGCACCGCACGCCGAGGGGCCGCAGGCGCTCGCCGCCGAGCACCTCCGCCGTGGCCCCCAGGAGGCTCGCCGCGCCCGCCGTGCCGCCCAGGTAGAAGTAGAGCGGAATGGTCCAGATCCACCCGGCTCCTTGAGCACGGGCTGCCCGTAGTAGCTCGGCGTCGCCGAGGTGATGTCGGATTGGGTGGGCCGCGTGTGCATCACCCCGCGCGCGGGGTTGGCCTCGTCCAACCGCTTCACCCGCTGGTGTGCGCCCTCGCCGGACAGCTCGCCCCGGCTCGTGTCGATCTCACGTCCGTCCCCGCGCTTGTCCAGATCCTCCAGCCGGATGCCCTTACTCACGCGTGCTTCCCCCTCCGAGCAGCACCGCCCCGAGCGCCAGCGCCGCCATGCCCAGCGCGCCCCAGCCCGCCATCGCCCAGGACTCCTTGCCCTTCATCGTCGGCACCACGGGGTCGGGCGGCAGGTTGTAGACCTCGGGCTTGTCCACCAGCAGGAAGAAGGCGTTGAGCCCGCCCGTGCCCGGCTGGTTCTCCGCATCCGCGCCATACAGGTACGCCGCGTCCAGGCCCCGCTCGTGCAACTGCTCCACCCGGCGCCCGGCGCGCTCACGCAGCTCGTCCACGTCACCGTACTGGATGGACGCGGTGGGGCACGCCTTGGCGCACGCGGGCGTCATGCCCTCGCCCAGCCGGTCGTAGCAGAGCGTGCACTTCCACGCGCGCCCGTCGTCCTCGCGCCGGTCGATGACGCCAAGGGACACGCCGTCACGCAGTAGCCACAGCCGTTGCACACGTCCGGCTGCACGTACACGGTGTCGAACTCGGTGCGGATGATGGCGCCCGTGGGACACGCCTCCAGACACCCCGCGCGCTGGCAGTGCTTGCACACGTCCGAGCTCATCAGCCACGAGAAGTCCACCAGCCCCACCGTGTGCCCGGGCATGGGCACCGGCCGCTCGACGAACGCCACGTGCCGCCGGTGGAGGCGCCCAGGTGCCCCGTGTTGTCATAGGACATGCCCGTCAGCTCCAGGCCATCCTCGGGCAACTGGTTCCACTGCTTGCAGGCCACCTCGCACGCCTTGCAGCCGATGCAGATGGTCGTGTCGGTGAAGAAGCCCTTCTGTCCCATGGGGCGCTACTCCCTCGCGTCCTGCTCGGGTTGGGGCGTGGGCGGACCCACGCCTTCCTTGTCTCGCGGTACCTCGACCACGCCCGGAGGCAGGGGCGGCGGCTCCCAGCCCATCGCCGCGAGCCTGCCCTGCCCGCGCCGCCCCGGCAGCACGTTGCACGCGAGCACCTTGGACTCCTGGATGGAGACGTTCGGATCCGCCGAGAAGGCCGTCAGGTCATTGGCGCTCTCGCCCTTCACCCGCCCCGAGTAGCCCCAGTGGTAGGGCAGCCCCACCGGTGCACGAGCTTGTCGCCCACCTTCAGTGGCCGCAGGCGCTCGGTCACCAGCACCCGGCACTCCACCTGCCCGCGCGCCGTGTACACCGTGCACCAGCCGCCGTTCTCCAGCTCCGCCTGCGCCGCCAGCTCCGGCGACACCTCCACGAACATCTCCGGCTGCAGCTCGCTCAGCCACGACAGCCAGCGCGACATGCCGCCCGCCGTGTGGTGCTCGGTGAGCCGGTACGTGGTGAGCATGTACGGGTAGCGCGGATCCGCCCACGCCCGGGCCATGGGGTTGTCGCGGCGCCGCCAGTCGTAGCGCGCCGGGTTGCACTGCTGCCCATAGAGGAAGTTGGGCACCGAGGACTCCAGCGGCTCGTAGTGCGTGGGCAGCGGGCCGTCCACCATGCCGCTCGGCGCGAACAGCCACCCCTTGCCATCCGCCTGCAGGAGGAAGGGATCATCCCCGGAGAGCGTGTCCAACCCCTGGTCGCCCTTCTTGGCCCGGTACGAGGGCTCCCGGTCCACGATGAAGTCGGGCACGTCCTCGCCCGTCCACCGGCGCTGGCCCTCGTCCCACCAGACGTATTTCTTGCGCTCGCTCCACGGGCGGCCCTCGAGGTCCGCCGAGGCGCGGTTGTAGAGCAGCCGCCGGTTGGCCGGCCACGCCCAGCCCCATTCGGGCGCCACGATGCTCTGCTCCTGGCCCGGCTTGCGGCGCGCGGGCTGGTTCACCCCGTCCGCGTAAGCACCCGAGTAGATCCAACAGCCACACGCCGTGCTGCCGTCGGCCTTCAGCTCCGCGAAGCCCGGCACCGGCACGCCGTCCTTCACCGTGTAGCCGTTGATCTCCTTGAGCACCGCCTCGGCGTCCGGCTCGTCGAGCGGACCGTGGGTGGGATAGTCCCAGGTGAGTGCTTGGATGGGCCGATCCTTCTCCTCGGTGGAGTCCGCGTAGAGCGCCTTGAGCCGGCGCCCCAGCTCGAAGATGAATTGCAGATCGCTCCGGGCCTCGCCCGGCGGCTCCACCGCCTGCGAGTGCCACTGCAACAGGCGCTGGGTGTTGGTGAACGAGCCGGACTTCTCCGTGTGCGCGGCGCTCGGGAAGAAGAAGACCTCGGTTTGAATCTCCTCGGGCCGCACGTCGCCGCGGACGACTTCGGGGGCGGTGCGCCAGAACTCGGCCGTCTCGATGAGGGTCAGGTCCGTCACCACCAGCCACTCGAGCTTGTGCAGCGCCTTGCGGTGCAGGGCCCCGTTCATCGAGCCCACCACGGGGTTCTGCCCCATGACGAAGTAGCCCTTCACCTTGCCGTCGGCCATGTCGGCCACGGTCGTCATGTGCGAGTGGTCCCCGGTGAGCTTGGGCAGCCAGTGGAAGCCGAAGTCGTTCTTCTTCGTCGCGGCGTCGCCGTAGTACGCCTTGAGCAGCGAGACGATGTACTTGGGGAACTCGCTCCACCAGCCGCTGGCCGACTCGTTGTTGTGCACGTACTGGTCGAAGCGCTGCGCGTCCGGCGCGTGCGGCATGGGGATGTAGCCGGGCAGCAGGTTGTAGAGCGTGGGGATGTCGCTGGAGCCCTGGATGGAGGCATGGCCACGCAGGGCCATGATGCCGCCGCCGGGCCGGCCGATGTTGCCCAGGAGCAACTGGATGATGCCGGCCGAGCGGATGTTCTGCACGCCCACCGAGTGCTGTGTCCAACCCACCGCGTAGCAGATGGCGCTCGTGCGCTCGCGCCCCGAGTTGTCGCACAGCGTCTTGGCCACCTTGAGGAACAGCTCCTCGGGCACGCCGCAGATGCGCGAGACGACGGCCGGCGTGTAGCGCGCGTAGTGGCGCTTGAGCACCTGGAAGACGCAGCGCGGGTGCTGGAGCGTCTTGTCGCGCGACACCTCGGTGATGTGCTTGCCCTGCACCTTGCCGTGACCACCGGCACCGGGCTCGGCGAAGATCTCCTTGTGGCCCGCGGCGGCCACCACCCCGTCGAGCCCCTCGTACTGCCAGGTGTGGGGCTGGTACTTGCCCGTCTCCGGGTCATAGCCGCTGAAGAGTCCGTCGAGCTCCTCGGTGTCCTGGAAGTCCTCGCGCACGATGGCGGGCGCGTTGGTGTAGTGCACCACGTAGTCGTGGAAGTAGCGCTCGTTCTCCAGGATGTAGTGGATGATGCCGCCGAGGAACGCGATATCCGTGCCCGCGCGCAGGGGCACGAACACGTCGGCCATGGCGCTGGTGCGCGAGAAGCGCGGATCCACGTGGATGACGGTGGCGCCGCGCTCACGCGCCTCCATCACCCACTGGAACCCCACCGGATGGCACTCGGCCATGTTGCTCCCCTGGATGAGGATGCAATCCGAGTTGGCCAGATCCTGCTGGAAGTTGGTGGCCCCGCCTCGTCCTAGCGTGATGCCCAGACCGGGCACCGTGGAGGAGTGTCATATTCGAGCCTGGTTCTCCACCTGGACGATGCCGAGTCCCGCGGTGAAGAGCTTCTTGATGAGGTAGTTCTCCTCGTTGTCGAGCGTGGCGCCGCCCAGGTGCGCGATGCCCAGGGTGCGGTTGACCACGTCGCCGCTCTCCGTCTTCGCCTGCCGGTGGCGTCGCGCGCCTTCTTCACGCGCTCGGCGAGCATGTCCATGGCCTTGTGCAGGGGGATTTTCTCCCACTGCATGGCGCCTGGGCGCCGGTAGAGCACGTCGTGGACGCGGTGGTTGCCCGTGACGAGCTGGAAGCTGGCGCTGCCCTTGGGACACAGCCGGCCGCGCGAGATGGGGGACGTCTCATCCCCCTCGATGTCGAGGATCTTCCCGTCCTTCACGTAGACCTTCTGGCCGCAGCCCACGGCGCAGTAGGGGCACACGGAGGGGACGACCTTGTCGGCCCGGACGGTGCGCGGCTCCAACTGACGGCTGCGCTCGGTCATGGCCGACTCGCCCAGGCCGAACGCGTCCTTGCGCTGGAGCTGCCGCAAGAGGGGCCAGCGCGACAGCAGGTCGAAGAGTCCCACGGTGGTCGTCTCCCGGATGGACAGGGCTACGGCGCAACCATGTGCACGCTGTTGCCCGATGGGCATCGTTCCATGGGACGACATCCGCCTGCCCGCCGGTGGCTGTCCGGGAATGGACGTCAATCGAGCAGGTCGAATATCCACCACAGGACGCGGCGCACGCCGGAGACCAGGAGGTAGTACCAGGGCGTCGTGTGCACCTCGCGCGACACGTCGAGGTCCTGGAGGAAGGCCCGCGCGAGCGCCGTGTTGAGGGCCGGGTCCTCCACCACGAGCGAGCCCTCCTGCAGCACGTTGAGGGAGAAGGGATCCAGGTTGGTGGAGCCGACGATGCTCAGGCCTTCGTCCACCACGGCCGTCTTGGCGTGCATCATCGTGGGTTGGTATTCCCAGAGGCGCACGCCGTGCGCGAGCAGGGAGCGGTAGGTGGAGCGCTGCATGGCGCGCGCCACGGGGACGTCGTTGATGGGGCCGGGCACGAGCACGCGCACGTCCACGCCGGCGCGCCGCAAGCCGATGAGCAGACGGGTGAAGGCGTCGTTGATGGCGAAGTAGCCGCTGGAGATCCACAGCCGGCGCCGGGCGGCGCTGAAGACTTCCTCGAGCATCCGCTCGGCGGGCTCGGCGCCGGGGCGGGCGCGGCTCTGGATGAAGGCGGCGCGGGCGGGGCCCTCGGGGGCGAGGGTGGGGAAGGAGTCGGGAGGCAGCGGCTCGCCGCCGGCGTGCTGCCAGTCCTCGGAGAAGGTGGCCTGCATCTGCGCGAGGGCGGCCGGGCCGAGCACGCGCACGTTGGTGTCGCGCCACTGGTGCTCGCTGCGGCCGTGGCCGTCCCACTCGTCCGAGATGCACCAGCCACCGGTGAGCCCCACGCGTCCGTCGATGACGAGCAGCTTGCGGTGGTTGCGCAGCAGCAGCTGCCAGAAGCGGCGGAGGCGGGGAGGGTGGAAGCGGCGGACCTCGCACCCGGCGCGCTCCAGGCGGGGGCGCACGTGCTTCTCGAAGCCACCCCGGCTGCCCACGGCATCCACGAGCAGCCGGCAGGCGACCCCCGCGCGAGCGCGCTCCTCGAGGGCCGCCACGAGGCGATCCGACACCTTGCCCGGGCGCCAGATGTAGATGCACAGGTGGATGCTCGAGCGGGCCCGGGAGATCTCCTGCTCGATGACCTCGAAGATGCGGCCGTTGCACACCAGCTCCACCTGATGACCGGGCCGCAACTGGGGGCACGGCGCGGGGGAGTCCTCGGCGGGGAGGGCGGTGGGAACGAGGGGCTGGACGGGACCCTGGACGAGCTGGAGCCCGTGGTGGGGCTCGACGACCAGGGTGCCTCGAGGTGGTGTGTGGCTCATGAGTGGCGGAGAAGTTGTGCACGGCGGCACGCTTGCTCCACCTGCCGGGGAGCGTTCGAGGTCAGCTTGCTCGCCTGTTGGGGAGGAGTGGAGGCTGGAGGCGCTTCATCCTCCGCGTAGGTGCGTCACGTACCAGCCGCGCAGGGGATCCTTCCTGGGGGAGCGAACCGGGCCTTCGAATGAAGCGCCTCCAGGACATCGCGGAGGGCTGCTGGGTTCAGGCCCAGGTGGTTCGAAGCATCGCGAGTCAATGACAGCGTCGCGTGGAGTTCGAGTGCTGGGTACAGCCGCTGGAAGACCTTGCGGACCTTGCTGTCGTCCGAGAGGAGGGGCAGCGCGAGCGAGCCGGCCAGGGCCACGGCGGCCGCATCGACGTCCGTGAGGTGCTCCGCGGCGGAGATGAATGCGGCGACGAAATCCTCGCTCGGAGACTCCGGGGCGTGGAGGGTCATGAGCGCCGATTGCTCCAGGGCAGCCCAATCCGCGGGGCTCCAGGTGGGCTGGCCCTCTTCATCCAGGGGACCCCGAAGGCGTTGTGCCTCGTGTCTGACCTCGGGGAGAACCAGCACCGACCAGTCCAACGCGCGCAGGAACTCCACTCCTCTTCCCGTCGCGAGCAGGTTGAGCGCCGAGCACGCGTCGATGACGACCACCTGTTTTCCCGGCACCGTTCACCCCGCGTCCGGCATGCCCAGGACGTCTTCGCCGAGCTCAAGTACCAACTCGCCTCCTTCGGCGGCTTCGATCTGGCGGGAGAGATACAGATCTCGTGCCGTGACGCGGTCGCAGCCCAGGTAGCGCGCCAGCTCCCCTCGGAGAGCAGCTCCTGCGAATAGGCTTCCAGGGCCAGCCGCTCGTAGCGCTGCGGGAGCCACCGCTCGGCCTGTTTGGGCAGTGGTGCCTGGGCGGCGGCCGGCCGGAAGTTGCGCCGCATCAGGTTCTGATAGGTGCCTTCCGGCAGCAGTTGCAGCTCCTCCAGGCGCAAGGTCATGGCCCGCAGGGACACTGCATGGAACCGGGCCATGGCGATGAGATCCGCGGCGGAGAAGTGGGCGCCCTTGTCCCGGAGGTGTTCGGCGAAGCGGCGGCGCACGCCCGTGGCGGGCATGAGGAACTCGGCGGTGAGGGCCTCACTGAATTGCTCCGAGGGGTCACGCCGGTTTTCGGGCTCGGTGGACAGGACATCCCCGGTCTCGCGGTCGCGCAGGAAGTGTCCCAATTCGTGGACGAGGGACCAGCGCCTGCGCTCCTCGGGGTGATGGTGGTTGAGCGCGACACAGGCGCCCATCACATCACTCCAGAGGAAGATGGCCGCGACCTCGGAGGAGCGGGAGCTTGAAGATGCGCAGACCTGCTTCCAACTCCAGCAGCGATTCGAGTTGCAGCACGGGCCCATCGCCCAGGTCCAACTGTCTGCGCAGGAAGAGCGCCGCATCCTGTCCGAGGAGGCGAGGAGACATCGCCGAGGGCGTGGTGGAAGCGCGGTAGGAGGTAATGGCTTCCAAGGGCGCGGGGGTCCGGGTGATGGAGAGCACCTGCTCCAACTCGACGTACTGCCTTCCGAGTTGTTTGAGTTGCTCGATCGCGATGCCGACCGCCTCGCTGCTCTGCTGTTTCGGTAGGCGGAACCGGGGCGAGGCATCCGTGACGACCGTGTGCTCGCGAAGCAGCTCATTCACGGAAACAGAGAGGACCTGAGCGAGCTTGAGCAGCTCGGCGTTGCTCGGACGCCGTTCGCCCTTCTCCATGGCCACCAGCGTCGTCCGGGCGACGCCGATACTCGCCGCCACCGTCTCCTGCTTCAGGCCCAGCCGTTTGCGTGCCTGGGCCATCCGCTCACCCAGTCGTTGCGAAGAGATCATGGTGGGTCCGTGGCCCGACTCCGCGAGGTGCGTGACAGCTCCTTCAACCCCTCGAACTCCCCGCCCCGCACTGCTGAGTTCGCCCATTCTCCCCGCCCATGACAATGTCGATTGGTACAGGCAGATGATGGCCTCGATGGCTGACTTTGTCGATGCCAGCCAGATGCCGGGAGGAGGGGCTGCTCGTAAGCTCTGGAGATGATGGGCTTTTTCCATCTCTCCAAGCGAGCGGCTGTTCCCGCCTACCCCTTGCGCCACACCTCGCTGGCGAGCAGGGCGCGCGCGGCGAGGAAGCCACACAGGCCATGCACTCCGGCGCCGGGGGGCGTGGAGGACGAGCACAGATAGAGACGGGGATCCGGCGTGGCGTAGGGCACGAGGCTCGCCACGGGGCGGGCGAGCAGTTGCAGGCCCTCCATGGCGCCGCCGGAGATGTCCCCGCCGATGCAGTTGGCGTTGTACGCCTCGTATTGCGCGGGCGAGCGCGTGTGCCGGGCGAGCACGAGCTCACCGAAGCCCGGAGCGAAGCGCTCCATCTGCGCCTCGATGCGCGCGGTCATGTCCTCGGTGCAGCCATTGGGCACGTGGCAGTACGCCCACCCGGTGTGCCGTCCCTTGGGCGCGCGGCTGTCGTCGAAGGGCGTGTGTTGGGCCACGAGCACGAAGGGGCGCTCGGGCACCGGCCCCGGGCCACCGCGGCCTCGCTGGCGGAGATCTCCTCGAGGCCGCCGCCCACGTGCACGGTGCCCGCGCGGGAGCACCCGGCGGCGCGCCAGGGGATGGGGCCGGCGAGGGCCCAGTCCACCTTGAACACGCCGGGCCCGTAGCGGAAGCGCCGCAGCTTCTCCACGTAGCCGGACGGCAGTCGGTGGCCGGCGAGCTTCACGAGCTGCGCGGGCGTCACGTCGAGCAGCACGGCGCGGGAGCGGGGCAGCTCATCCACGTTCGTCACGCGCTGGCCCGTCACCACCTCGCCACCGAGCGCGCGCAGGTAGCTCACGAGCGCGTCCACGAGCTTCTGGGTGCCGCCTCGGGGAAAGGGCCAGCCGACGGCGTGGCCCGAGGTGAGCAGGAGGATGCCGAAGGCGGAGGTGAGGGGGTGCTCGAGGGCGGAGAAGGAGTGCGCGGCGCCGCCGGCGAAGAGGGCGCGGGCGAGGGGACCCCGGAAGGCGCTCCGGGCCTGGGCGTGGGCGGAGCGCAGGGCGCGCAGGCCGAAGCGGGCGAGCCGCAGCGGATGGCGGGGCAGGCGGAACGGATCGCCGAGCTGGGCCATGATGTCCTCGAAGGCGTGCACCATGGGGCGCATCCAGCGCTCGTAGCGCCTGGAGTCGGGGCCGAGTCCCCGCGCGGTGGCCTCGAGGGAGCGCTCGAGCACGGCGGCGTCGCCATCCTCCAGGGGGTGGGCGAGGGGCGCGTCGGGGTGGACCCACTCCAGGCCGTGGTCGGCGAGGGGGAGCTGGCGCAGGAAGGGCGAGGCCACGGCGAGCGGGTGGACGGCGGAGCAGACGTCGTGGACGTAGCCGGGCAGGGTGAGCTCGGCCGAGCGCGCGCCGCCGCCGGGGGTGGGAGCGGCTTCCACGACTCGCACCGAGCGGCCCGCGCGGGCCAGGGTCACCGCGGCGGCGAGCCCATTGGGTCCCGCGCCCACCACGATCGCGTCGAGCACCGAACTCATGGCGGCGAGCTTCACCCGACCTCGGGAGTCCAGGCGGAAAATCCCATCCCGATGCGTTCACCACTGGACGTCCGGAGTCGTCTGGCGCGAGGGCACCCGAGCGGACGGGCGGCCAGGGGAGGGCCTGTGTGTGCGTTGGGCGAGGGGCGTTCGCATTGTGTGCGCACGGGGGCCCGCGTGCCGCGGATCCAGACGAGACGAGGAGGGGGGCATGGGACGCCAGGACTTGAAGGGCCAGGTCGCGATCGTGACGGGGGCGTCGAGCGGGGTGGGGTGGCAGGCGGCGGTCCGGCTGGGCGAGGCGGGGGTGCGGCTGTGCGTGACGGCGCGTTCGGAGGAGGCGCTCGCGCGGCTGTGTCAGGAGATTCAGGCGAAGGGGGCGAGTGCCTCGCGGTGCCCGGGGACGTGACGGTGCAATCGGACGTGGAGCACGTGGTGCGCGAGTGCGTGGCGCACTATGGGCGGGTGGACCTGTTGGTGAATGACGCGGGGGTGCAGTCCTATGGCCTCTTCGACGAGCTGCCGTGGGAGCACATCACGCGGGTGTTCGACGTGAATTGCTTTGGCTTCATGCGCTTCGCGCGGGCGGTGTTGCCGCACTTCCGGCGTCAGGGCAGCGGCCACATCCTCAACGTGCAGTCCATGCTGTCCAAGGGCGGGGCGCCGCTGCTGTCCCCGTATTCGGCGAGCAAGCACGCGACGCTGGGCTGGGCGAAGTCGCTGAAGCTGGAGCTGGCGAACACGGACATCCACGTGTCCAACATCCTGGTGCCGTCGGTGTCGTCGAACATGTTCGCGCACGCGCCGACGATGTTCAGCCGGCGCCGCAGCCGGTGCCGCCCACGTATGACGTGGACGTGGTGGCGCGAGCGGTGGTGCGGGCGGCGAGGTCTCCGGGCAAGACGCTCGTGCCCGTGTTCCTGCAGGGCTGGCTCATCCTGGCGATGGACACGATTGTGCCCTTCGTGGGGGATTTCATTCTTGGCCGTTGGGGCAAGCGCATGCAGATGCGCGAGCAGCCGGTGGAACGCCGCGAGGGCAATCTCTTCCAGCCGATGCCCCGGGTGATGGGCCCCTATGGCCCGGTGCCGGCTACGCCGCGCTGGAAGCGCTTCTCGGCGACGGCGGCCATCGCGGCGCTCGCGGGCGGCGCGGTGCTGGGCGCGGCGAGGCTCGCGCGCGCGGCCCGTTAGGCGCGGGCGGTCGGGTGGCCGCGGTGTAAGGTGGGCCGTGTCCAACCGACCCGCTGGTCCGTGCCCACCTGCCGCTCAGCTCCGTCTCCTGCTGGGTGGCTGGTTCCTCCTCGTCCTGGTCCCCGTCCTCTTCCTCCAGTCCGCCTGCGCCACGACGGCTCCCAAGGGGGGTGAAGCCCTCCCGGCGGAGCCCGGCCTCGAGTCCGCTACCGTGTACGAAGTGGACTTCCTGGAGCCTGTCGCTGTCGTCACCCGGCCGGTGCGCATTTCCAGGGCCGAGTTCCAGCGGGCTTTCCAGCGCCTCTCCCGGGAGGTGCGGCTGAAGCGCAAGACGCCACGGCAGGCCGCACACGAGCTGCTGAGCCTCTTGGACTCGTCACCAGAAGTCCCCAGGGTGGCGGCAACGGGAGACTGGAAGCTGGAGCAATACCGAGGTGAGGGGTTCACCTTCATTCCCGAGCGCCAGCAGGGCCCGGTGGTCCTCACCCCTCAGGCCGAACAAGCCCTCAAGGAGAAGTACCTCAAATGGTGTGAGCACCAGGGGGGCGGCGACTGCCTGGGCTTGCTGGACGACGACGCCCGGCTGCGGACCGATGACCGGCGCACGCTCGCCCTGGCGCTGGCCTTTGGCACCGTGCTGGACGAGACGCGTGCCGCCCTGGGAAGGAGCTGCTCGACACGCGGGCGATCGTCTCCATGGTCGTCTGGACGGTGGCCCTCTACTGCATGATGTGGGTAGTGCCCGAGCCGACGACCAAGGCACTGGCCGCCACCCTGACCGTCCTTCTCATGAGCTACCTGGGCCTCGAGACGGTGTACGGGTTGATGGATGGCTGGGCTCGTTTGGCCGACACGGCGCACCACGCCACCACCTTCGAGGAACTGCGCGCGGCGGGCCAAGAGTTTGGCCGGGTGCTGGGCGAGGACGCGGCACGGGCGATGATCCTGGCGGTGGGTGCACTGGGCGGGCACACGCTGGGGCAGGTGCTGCCGCGGGTGAAGTCGCTGCCGGGCTTCAAACTGGCGGGGAAACAGTGGAAGGCACAGGGCGGCGCCGCTGTCATGAGCCGGGTGGAGGTTGAAGAGACGGCACTCGCGTCGGAGGGGGCGCTGGCCCACGCCATCGCGGCGGTGGAGACGGTGGCTACCTCACCGCAAGGCCCCATGGCCGTGGTGATGTTCAAGAAGGGGCAAGGCAATGGGGCGGGAAAAGCTCCTGGGGGTCGCTTCGCGGAAACCGTCATGCGCCACCGGGGTGGTAACCGGCAGGTGGAACTCAGTGATGGGCAGCGCTGGCACCTGCCACGGGGCAAGTCGGCCGCGGACATTCCCGTCCAGGACAAGGTGGGGGACATGCTCCAGGAGGCCGTCACCCAGGCCGCCAAGGAGTGGGGGCCGCACAGGCTCAGCCAGAACGAGCGAAGAGCCATCGACGAGGCCATGAAGAATGGTGAGTATTGGCTGGCGCGGTTGCTGGAGCGCGAGGCCCGGGGGCGCTACGTGCAAATGAAGGTGAAAGCGCAGTTCGAGCACCTCTACGACTTCAGCCTGAGTAAGGGCATCGACGTGGTTGACCCGGCAACGGGCACCCGATACGAGATTCTCTCCGGATCGGCGTCGAATCTGGCGCGGCATGGCAGGCGTATGGCGGGCGAGTTCTTCCGGATGCTCACCTTCTGAAAGGGACGGCGATGGATTCGCTGGGTAACGTCGTCTTCAACGACCGGGAAATCGAAAACGAGCGATTGGAACTGACGGACAAGAAGGCGAACTACATCCTCGGTCCCAATCTGACGCTGAGAAACTGCACTCTCGTGCTGAAGGTGCCTGCTCGGCGCCTGAGCCTCAAGCAGCCCCGCTTCATCGACTGCACCTTCGAGGTGAAGCAGGAGTTGAAGAATTACCAGAGCTGGGTAGCCGCGTCCCTCAAGGGCTGCCGGTTCAAGGGGCGGCTGACAGGGTGTGACTTCGGTTTCTGGCCTGAGTACATGAGCCTGCCGTGGTATCAGCACGGGTCCATCGAGGATTGCGACTTCACCGAGGCCCAGATGGACTCCTGCCGCATCATGGACTCCGACCCCGCCAGCCTTCGCTTTCCCAAGTGGCCCTGCTTCACCATCCTGGACCCCATTGGCCATGCCGCCAGGCTCCGCAGCGTCAAGTGGCCGGGCCGGTATGGCGCTGTCGTCGTGGACGAGCTTCACACCCAACCGGCTCGCACCACGGCGATGACCGAACACGCCCCCTCCATTGCGAAGCAGTTGGGCACCACCCCGGAAGAACTCCGGGCCGTCATCGAGAAGTTCGACTGCATCGTCTACTGAGGGGGCTCGAGCACCTCGATGAGCACCTCACCCAGGGTCAGATCGAGCAGCGCCTTGCGGAAGGCTTCCAGCCGAGAGAGGGCAGCAGGAGCTGGTAGCCCACGGTGGCGGCGTACTCCTCGGACACCAGCTCCGCCTCGTGCGCGGGGAGCATGCGGCGCAACCCATCCACGCTCGAGTATTCGATTTCGATGGCCAGACGCGCCTTGGGCACGCGCTCGAGCGTGGGGAGGCTCTCGAGTGCCTGTTGCACGCACCCGGTATAGGCGCGCACGAGTCCGCCCTTGCCCAGCAGCGTGCCTCCGAAATAGCGGGTGACGACGACGGCCACCTCGCCCACCGTGCCGTGGAGCAGGGCATTGAGCATGGGCCGGCCGGCGGTGCCATGGGGCTCGCCATCATCGCTCATGCCCACCTGGGCGGTGGAGCCGGGCGGGCCCGCCACATAGGCCCAGCAGTTGTGGGTGGCGTCGGGGAACTCCTCGCGCACGCGGGCGATGAAGGCCCGGGCCTCCTCCACCGTGGGCGCCGGAGCGGCCGTGGTGACGAAGCGGCTCTTCTGCACCTCCTGCTCGACCCGGTGGACGCGCGCGGGCACGAGGTAGCGTCTGGCTTCCATTCCCCGTGCACTCTACGGCCTCGGACGCCGGTTGCACGCGCCGACGTGGAGATTCACCCCCCGTGTCTCCTTGCGCGCGCTCCGTCCGGCCGCTATTCAGCCGGCATTCAGTGGATGAATCCCATCCAGAAGCACCTCGCCGCCTCCGGGAGCCCCCGATGTCCACCCCTGTCGAAGCCTCCACCCTGTCTTCTCCTCCCGCCTCCGCGGCTCCCTCCACCAGCAAGGCCATGCTGTGGACCGGACGGGTCCTGTCCGGCCTGGTCTCGGCCTTGTTCGTGATGAGCGCCGTGATGAAGCTGTCCCAGAGCCTGCAGGTGGTCCAAGGCTGGCAGGGCCAGAGTGGCTACCCGCTGTCCACGCTGGTCCCCATCGGCATCGTCGAGATCCTCTGCGTGGTGCTCTACGCGGTGCCTCGCACCGCCGTGCTGGGCGCCCTGCTGCTCACGGCCTATCTCGGGGGAGCCGTCGCGACGCACGTGCGCATCTCGGACCCGTTCATCAGCCCCATCGTCATTGGCGTGGTGGTGTGGGCGGGGCTCTACCTGCGCGACGCGCGGATCCGCGCGCTGGTGCCGCTGCGGCGCGACCCCTGAGCGTCCTCACGTGAAAGCACGGCCTCGGTGACGAAGCCATGGAGCAGCACCTGGACGGCGAGCAGGGCATGCTCGGCGGGTGTCCAGGTGCGGGGCGGCGTGGTGACGCGCAGGAGGGGAAAGGCGAGCTGCTCGAGGAGGCCCACGCCCGTGCCGAGCAACAGGCCCCATCGCCTCGCGGCGGGCGGAAGCGCGGGCCGGAGTCCGGCGTAGAGCGCGCCCAATGCCGGGCCGTAAAGCCAGCGCATGAGCAGTCCCAGGCGTTGTGCCGCGCGCGGCGCGAGCCGGATGCCCCAGGTGTTGCGCAGCGCTCGCGTGGCGATGTCCCGCACCGAATACGGTGGGGAATGCCCGAGCAGCCCATCACGCAAGGGCTCCCAGGCGCTCAGGGCCAGGGTGCCCAGGGCTCCCGCGGCCAGACCTCGCACGAGGAGGGGAACTGAAGGCTGTTCCAAATGGAGTCCCTCCGTGTAGGTTGCATGCCTCGGTGAAGATAGGGCGCCCTGGCTTTCCGGGCGCGTGCGGTTGCTTTCTCGCTGGAGGGGCGAGCACTCCAACCGTCTCCATGGAGGACGCGCGTCCGAGGGCGTGCCCATCGTGTGGTCCTGAAGGATGAACCCAACCCCTCGCGAGGAAGAGCCCATGCCGGAATATGACTTCGATCTGTTCACCCTGGGCGGGGGCTCGGGAGGCGTGGCCGCGAGCCGCCGGGCGGGCGGCTATGGCGCCCGGGTGGCGCTGTGCGAGGACCAGGCGGTGGGCGGCACCTGTGTGCACCGCGGCTGTGTGCCCAAGAAGCTGCTCGTCTATGGCGCCCATTTCCGCGCGGAGTTCGAGGACGCGGTGGGCCATGGCTGGTCCGTCGCCGAGCCCGGCTTCGATTGGAAGAAGCTCCAGGCGGGCAAGGACCGGGAGCTCGAGCGATTGGATGGGGTGTACCGGCGGCTGCTGCACGAATCCGGCGTGCGGCTCATCGAGGGCCGGGGCCGGGTGGTGGATGCGCACACGGTGGAAGTGAAGGGCCAGCGCTACACGGCCGGGCACATCCTGGTGGCCACGGGCTCGCATCCCTTCCTGCCCCAGCTTCCCGGCATCGAGCATGTCATCACCTCGGATGGGGCGCTGCGGCTGCCGGAACTGCCGCGCCGGATCGCCATCGTGGGCGGGGGCTACATCGGGGTGGAGTTCGCGGGCATCTTCAATGCATTGGGCTCGCGGGTGACGATGTTCCTGCGGGGCGGCACGGTGCTGCGCGGCTTCGATGACGACGTGCGCGCGGTGCTCGCCGAGGAGATGCGCAAGAAGGGGATTGAATTGCGCACCGAGAGCCTCTTGCGCGGCATCGAGAAGCAGGCGGAGGGGACGTTGAGTGTGCTCACGGGCCTGGAGACGCTCGAGGTGGACACGGTGTTGTTCGCCACGGGGCGGGTGCCCAACACGAAGGGGCTCGGGTTGGAGGAGGTGGGGGTGGAGCTGGACGCGCGGGGCGCGGTGAAGGTGGACGAATGGTCGCGCACCCGGGTGGAGAGCATCTACGCGGTGGGCGACGTGACGGACCGCATCAACCTCACACCGGTGGCGATCGCCGAGGGGCGCGCGGTGGCCGAGACGCTCTTCCATGACAATCCCACGCGGATGGACCACACGGGGGTGGCCTCGGCGGTGTTCAGCCAGCCGCCGGTGGGCACGGTGGGGTGCACCGAGCGCGAGGCGCGCAGCAGATACGGCGCGGTGGACGTGTATGTGTCCAGCTTCCGGCCCATGAAGCACGTGCTGAGCGGGCGCGACGAGCGGGTGATGATCAAGGTCATCGTCGCGCGCGAGAGCGACCGGGTGCTGGGCATCCACATGGTGGGCGCGGACGCGCCGGAAATCATCCAGGGCCGGCGGTGGCGTTGAAGTGTGGCGTGACGAAGAAGCAGCTGGACGCCACGGTGGGCATCCACCCCACGGTGGCCGAGGAGTTCGTCACCCTGCGCACCCGGCGGCCGGATCCCGAGGCCGAGCGGGTGGGGGACCTCGGCCACGAGGCGACGGGAACCTAGCCCTTCATGAAGTTCTTCAACACGAACCAGACGTTGGCGGGGCGCTCGGCGAGCCGGCGCATGAAGTACGGGTACCAGTGCTTGCCGTAGGGCACATAGACGCGCACCGGGTAGCCCTCGCCCACGAGCAGCTCCTGCAAGTCGCGGCGGATGCCATAGAGCATCTGGAATTCGAACGCGCCGCGCTCGAGCTTCTTCTCCTTCGCGTAGGTGAGCGTCTCCTGGATCATCCGCTCGTCATGCGTGGCGATGCCATGGTACAGCCCGCTGTCGAGCAGCACGCGCATGGTGCGCAGGAAGCACTCGTCCACCTCGCGCTTGTCCTGATACGCCACGTCGGGCCCCTCGAGGTAGGCGCCCTTGCACAGACGGATGCGGATGCCCTCGGCGCACAGCGCCCTCGCATCCTCCTCGGTGCGGTACAGGCTGCTCTGCAGCACCGCGCCCACGTGCTTGCCACCGAATTCCCGGTGCAGCGCGCGCACCACGTCCAGCGTGGCCTGGGTCACCTCGCTCTGCTCCATGTCCACGCGCACGAACGAGCCCCTGCGCCGGCCTCGGCCACCACCTCGCGCGCGTTGGCGAGCGCCAGCTCCTTGTCGAAGAGCAGGCCACACTGGGTGAGCTTGAGCGAGACGTTGCCGCGTGCCTTTTCCTGAGCGATTCGCGCGAACAGCTGGAGGTACTCGGCCACCTCCGCGCGCGTCTCGTCCGGGGTGCGCACCGCCTCGTTGAGGTGGTCGAAGGAGACGGTGAGTCCGCGGGCATTCAATTCCTTCACCGCCGCGACGGCGTCCTCGAGCGTCTCGCCGGCGATGAAGCGGCGGGCGACCCGCCCCAGGGCGGGCACGCGGGTGGCGGCTTGCTTCAACCCCTCGCGGCGCGAGAGGAACATCAGGGCGGAGCGGGACAGCGAGGTGGTGGTGTCCATGGCGGGAGCGGCTCAGTCGGCGTGTTGGCGGAGGAAGTCGTCGACGAAGGCGTTGAAGGCGTCGGTATGGCTCATGTACGGCAGATGGCTGGCCTGGCGCAGCACTTCCAGCCGCGCGCCGGGGATGCGCTCCGCCACGTCCCGTGCATAGGACAGGGGCACGAGCTTGTCCCGCCCTCCATGGAGGATGAGGGTGGGGACCTTCAGCCGCCCGAGCTCCTCCAGGTAGCTCGCGGCGAGGATGTCCTTGAGCCGCCGCAACATCTCCAGGGGGAGAGGCGGCGGCCCTCGCGCACGATTTCCGCCCGGCCCTCGGCGGGCAGGTAGCGCCCGCCCATGACGCGCGCCACCGTGGGGGCGAAGAGGTAGGCGAAGGGTTTGGGAATGCGCACCAGGGTGGACAGCGCCACGGCGCCGCGGCGGATGCGTTGCACGCTCGCCACGGGCGACACCAGCACCAGGGCCTTGAGCCGCTCGGGGTGCTCGAGCGCGAAGGCGAGCGCGATGAGACTTCCAAAGGAAGAGCCCACCAGGGCGAAGCGCTCGGGGAGATGCGCCTCGGGGCGCGCCAGCGCGTCGACGTTCCATTGCAGGGGCGTATGGGTCAGCGGCGTCTGCAACGGCGGCGTCCACAACACCAGCCGCCAGTCGGAGGCGAGCGGGCGCATGGGCGCGAAGGAGCGGCCCGAGGCGCCCAGTCCTGGCAGACACACCACGGTGCGCGAGGGCTCCTGGCTTCCCTCTGGAAAGGTGAACAGGCGCACGGGCGCTCCGTGTACCCGCCGCTCCTCGCAGGGCAATTCGTAGCCGTGTTGGATGTCCCCGGGCTCGGGCACGAGGCGGGGCGGGGCGGCGGAGACGAGGGCCTCAGGCATGACAGGCTCGGATGAGGAGGTGGCGCACCTGGGTGGCGACGCGGTCCCGAAACGTTTGAGTTCCGACTCGGAGGCTCCGGGGCGGGAGGTGGCAGCGGCCGGCCCAGGGCGAAGGTCATCTTCACCGGCAACGGCAGGGGCATGCCCAGCGGAACGCGGTACTTCTCCCCGGGAGCCAACGCCACGCTCCACCGCTCGTCCTCTGGACAGACAAAGGTGCCATCCACCCCGAACCCCGCGAAGGGCACCAGGGGCACCCGCGCCTGGGCCGCCAGCCGTGCGAAGCCCAACGTCTCCTCCCACCGCAAGGTGTAGTGGTGCCGGGGTTTCTTGAAGGTTTCCCAGGCGCCGCCGGGATAGCACACCACCAGGTGGCCCCCACCCAGCGCCTCCAGCGCCTTGCGCCGTGTGCCTTCCACCCCCCGAGCCAGGGCAGCAATGTCTTCACCACGGGGATCTTGAAGAATCCCCGCTCGGCGAGCCCCAGCGGGTAGCGGCCTGTAGCGCGGTGCAGCAGATGGAAGAAGGTGGGAGTTTCGTAACCCCAGAGCCCATGATTGCCCACGAGCAGGATTGGACCCGCCGCGGGCAGGTGCTGCGCTCCCAGCAGTCGGGCCCGGTGATAGCGCGCGGACAGCGCCGCGCCCCGCTCGGCGAAGCGGAAGAACGCACGGCGCAACGGATTCGGGTCGGACTCGGACTCCACGGGGAATGAAGATGGGGATGGCCGGTTGGGATGGCACCTGCGAGAGAGGCGCCGGGGCTTGCCTGTCTGCCCGTCAACTCCTGGCGGGGCGGTGACACACGGGGCCCGGGAGCCCGTCTCTCCGGTGTGTCCCCGGTGACTCAACGGCTTGCAGTCGGGCGCGTCGAGGGTTGTCCCGGGTGTGGGACGGGAACTCCGGCGAGGGGAAGGGCTCTCGAAATCTCACGAAGTGTTGTCAGGCGGGCGGGACGGTCGGCCTGAAGGGAGGGTGAGGGGGGCCGGAGCGCGGATTCTCGGCCTCGCGGCGATGAGACCGGCTGTGTGCCGGCGGCGCACGGCTGCAACCCCTGGTGTTGGACGCGGGGCCGCTGCCTCGTGTCTGGCGGCCCACGCGAGGCTTTTGGGGTTGGGATTCCTGCTCAATCCCGGACTGAAAGGACGTTCAGATGTAGCAGCATGATTCACGGAAGAAACGACATTTAATTAAATTTAATCGACAAACGGTGTATTTATGGCGTTATGTTTGTTGAGCTGTTGTGTACAACAGCCGCTCCAACAGCAAACCCCCAGGATGAGCCGTGCCGCGGCGAAGCGGCGGCCATCGAGCACGAGGATACACGAGCATGTCGGTCGACAAGGCATTCAGGGATATGGTTCGTAACGAGATCGAGATTCAACTCAAGCCGCTGCGCGACCTGGTGTCGCGTCTGGAGGCGGGCACGTCGGATCTCGACAGCCTGCGCAGCGTGGCCGAGCAGCTCGCGCCGCTGGCCAGCGCGGTGGGTCCCCTCTTCGGCGTGTCGGGCGGTCAGCGCTCGGCGGCCGCCGCCCCCGCGCGGCGCAGCCCGGGCCGTCCTCCCCGCGCCTCTTCCCAGGCGTCCTCTTCCTCCTCGTCGTCTTCCTCCTCGGCGGGTGGCAAGCGCCGTGGCCGCAAGCCGGCCGCCAGCACCGAGGGCGGAGCGCGGGATTGCGCCATCATTGGTTGTGGCAAGCCCAGCCGCACCAAGGGCTACTGCGCCGCGCACTACCAGAAGCTGCGCATGCTCGAGAAGACCAACCGCCGCCCGGGCGAGTGGAAGGACTACGCCGAGCCCAACAGCGTGGAGGACATCAAGCTGCCCCGTGGCCGCGCCGCCGCCAAGGCCCTGGCCGAGGCCCAGAAGAACGCCGGGTAGTCTTCCGCCTGGCACGGCGGCTGGGGACGGGTCTTTCTCCTCTGGAGAAGGTCCAGTCCTCCTTGCGGGCCTCGGGGGGCCCGCCATGCTGGTCTTCATGAACAAGCGTGAGCTGGAGCCTGGAATCTTTACCGACCTGGCCGGTCGGACCACGTATGGCGAGTATCTGCAGCTGGAGCGATTGCTCTCCGCGCAGGTCCCCGCTCGCAACCCCCCACCACGACGAGCTGCTCTTCATCATCCAGCACCAGACGAGCGAGCTGTGGATGAAGTTGCTCGTCCATGAGCTGGAAGCCGTCATCCGCTACGTGCAGAAGGACGAGCTGGAGCCCTCCTTCAAGATCTTCTCCCGGGTGGGCCACATCCAGCGGATGCTCTTCGAGCAATGGAGTGTCCTGGAGACGCTCACGCCCAACGAGTACCTCGAGTTCCGGGGCGCGCTCGGGCAGGCGTCCGGCTTTCAGAGCCATCAATACCGGGCGCTGGAGTTCCTGCTGGGCCACAAGAACGAGGCCACGCTCGCTCCCTTCCGGCACTCGCCCACCGAGCACGCCCAGCTCGAGCGGCTGTTGGAGTCTCCCAGCGTGTATGACGAATTCCTGCGCCACCTGTCGCGCAAGGGGCTCGCCGTGCCAGCGGATCGCATCGGGCGGGACTGGCGTCAGCCCTACGAGAAGAGCGCCGGGGTGATGGAGGTGTTTCGGATCATCTACGAGAACCCCGAGCGTCATTGGGACGCCTATGAGATGTGCGAGAAGCTGGTGGACGTGGAGGAGCGTTTCCAGCTCTGGCGCTACCGACACATGATGACGGTGATGCGTGTCATCGGCTTCAAGCCCGGCACGGAGGCTCCTCGGGCGTGGGGTTCCTGCGCAAGGCGTTGGATTTGCGCTTCTTCCCCGAGCTGTGGGATGTGCGCACGGAGCTCGTCCCCCGGGGCCCGCTAGGGCGGGGCGGAGAGTGTTCACCGGTGGATGGGGGTGGATTGGGGGCTTGGCGTGCGCGTGCTAGAGCCTGGGAATGCTCGTGCTTCCGCTTGCCTTCCTGCTCTCGGCCGCTCCCCCGCCCTGGAGTCCTGGGCCGCCCGGGCATGCCCCCCTTCCAAGGCGGAGCCGGACTCGAACGTGGAGATGAAGCTCAGGGAGCAGCGGCGCGCGGAGTGTCTGCGCAAGGCCATGAACAAGGCGCTCGACCGCGTCATCCTCCCGCTCAAGAAGTCCAGGCCCGAGGCCTTCAAGGAGTGGATGGCCTTGCAGGCCGACTACAACCGGTGGATGGCGGAGGCCTGTGCCGCCGCCGAGGAGGCCAACTGGGTGGACCTGACCACCGGCGAGCGCTCCATGGGCACCGGGTATGGTTTCACCGAGAGCCAATGTCTCCAGCGCCACCATGCCTGGCGTGGCTTCCACGCCGAGGCCTGGGCCCGCGGAGAGCGCAACCCGCTCGCGTCCCTGGCCCCGGTGCTCGAGGGCCCGCGGCCGAGGCCCGCCGCGCCTGGAATGCCTACCGCGACCGGGTCCGCCAGAGCGCCGCCCGTGCCCCCGCCCAGGCCGTCGAGCCGGCGCGCACCTCGCGCAAGCTGTCCCGGGATGACTGGAAGCCCTATGTGGAAAGGTTGGAGCGCGTGCTGGCCGGTCCCGAGCTGCTCGCCACGCGGCAGTGCACCCTGCTGCCCGCCCCCCACCGACTGCGTCCAGCGCTTCGCCGACAGCCTTTTCGCCCAGATGGATCCTCCCCAGCCCCGGGCTCCTCCGAAGGTGGTCCGTAATCCATCCCAAGCGGTTAAGCTGCCGCCCCCATGTCGGCCCCCGCCCCGCTCACCCTGGAGAAGGCTCACGTCCTCTGCTACCGCACCTTCGACATCGCGGAGGAGCTGGACCTGGAGCGCGCCCGGCAGGTCATCACCGCGGACGCCCGCCGCCTCAAGCTGAGCCGGGAAAACAGCCAGTATCTGCTCCTGCCCAACCCGCCCCTGGCCTTCGAGCTGGGTCGGCGCGTGCTCGCCTTGCGTCAGGGGCCCGCCACGGTGGACGTGACGGCGCGCCTGTTCGACCATGGCGCCGCCTCCATCATCCTGCGCGTCCCGGTGGCGCCGGGCACCGGCTTCGACGCGCTCACCGCGCTCGCCGACGAGCTCTATGACAGCGTGGCCCTGGAGGCGCTCGCCCTGGAGCTCATCGAGTCGGTGCGGCAGATGATTGCCCCGGCCGCCCAGGGGCCCCACCTCTGGGAGCAGAACGAGAGCTATACCGTGCTCTTCGTGGAGCGCATCGAGGGCTCGCCGAACGCCGAGGAATTGCTCGCGCGCGCGGACCGGCGCGGCTGCTGCTCGGGGAGGTGGACTCCAAACCCCTGTCCGTGCGCGAGCGCGAGTCCGTGCTCGCCTCGCGCTTCAGCTACACCGTGGATGACCTGGTCATCGTCGACTGGAACAGCGCCTTCGTCTACGAGCCCTCCGGCTCCAATGACATCCCGGACCTCCTGGAGGTGGCCAACGCGCAATTGCTGGAGTTCCGCTATTACGACGACCTGTTGGACTCGCACATCGGCCGCATCCACGACCGGATGCAGGAGCGCCGCCGGGGTTGGACGACCCTCGTGCGCAGCCCCTACCGCCAGCTCACCCGCGAGACGCTCGCCACCCTGGTGGACCTCAACGAGTTCGTCGAGCGGGTGGAGAACAGCCTGAAAATCATCGGCGACTTCTACCTGTCCAAGGTCTACGAGGCCGCCGTCAAACGCATGCGCATCTCCTCCTGGCAGGACTCGGTGACGCGCAAACAACAGCTCCTCACCCAGACCTACGGCCTGCTCAAGGGCGAGGTGGACACGGATCGCTCCCTCTCCCTGGAGCTCACCATCGTCCTGCTCATCGTCCTGGAAGTCGTCTTCGCCATCTTCGTCCATTGAACCGCGGGACAATCCCCGGTGGCGCTGGACACACCCACCCGGGGCGAGCATCCGGGGGAAGACGTTCGGATGCGAGCCGGGTAGGCAAGCGTCACGAGGCATGGAACACTGTCCACTCGCCCGATGGAGTTCCGGGTGGGGGGTGGGCATGCAAGTGCCCCAAGACAACTTCATGACGTTCGTGAATCGCATGTCTCATGCGTTGGAGCAGCCCGTGGGCGCTCGCTCGGCCACGGGGATGCTGCGGGATCTGGTGCGCAGCGCCGCGGACGCGGTGCACGTGGCGCAAGCCCAGGAGGAGCGGCCTCGCTGCGGCTGAGAGTGCTCGCCGAAGCGGGCAGGTTGCTGTCCGGGCCGCTCGAGTGGGAGGAGGCGGTGGCCGCGGTGGCCCAGCTCGTGGTGGGGGGCTTCGCCGACTGGTGCGCGGTGGACTTCCTCGACGAGCACGGCGCCCTCAGGCGGCTCACCGCGCGGCACGCGCACGTGGAGCGTTCCCCGTGCACCGGGTGCCTCGAGGCCTTCACCCCCGAGCGCGCACGCCCCTCGGCCATCACCGAGGTGGTGCGCACCGGTTGCCCCCTGCTCGTCACCGGGATCGGCCTCCCGGGCGCGCGGACGCTCGCGCCGGACGTCGGGGGCCACGAGTCCGGTGGCTCGTTCCTCGTCGTGCCCCTGGCGGCGCGCCATCGCACCCTGGGCGCCATGTCCTTCGTGCGCGGGCCCGAGCGCGAGCCCTTCGGCGAGGCCGAGCGCATCCTCACCGAGGACCTGGCTGCGCGCGTGGGCACGGCGATCGACCACGCGCGGCTGTTGCGCGAGTCGCGCGCCGCCGAGGCCGAGTCGCGCCGCCACGCCGCGCGCCTGCGCATCCTCGTGGACGTGGACCGGCTGCTCGCCCAGGCGGGCCTGGAGCTGCCGGCGGTGCTGGACGTCATCGCCCACAAGGTGTCCGAGGTCATCGGGGATGGGTGCGTGCTCCAGCTCATCCGCGAGGAGGACTCCACCCTGGAGCCCGTCACCCTCCACCACCCGGAGCCCGAGGCGCGCTGGTTGCTCGCGAGCACGGTGCACGCGCGCCGGCAGCGCTCGGGCGAGGGGCTGCACGGGGGCGTGGTGCTGGGAGGCCACTCGGTGTTGCTGCCGGACATCGACGCGGAGGCGGCGCGCGCCTCGGAGGGCCGGCCGAGTACGTGCCCTACCTGGAGCGCTACGGGGCCCAGAGCCTGCTCGTGGTGCCGCTGCGCGCCCAGGGGCGGGTGGTGGGCACCCTCGGGGTGGTGCGCGACGTGGCGGGCGGCAGCCGGCCCTACACCGAGGAGGATCGGCTCCTCCTGCAGAGCCTCGGCGAGCGCGCGGCCCTGGCCATCGTCGGCGCGCGGCTGTACGGCGCGGCCACCGAGGCGGTGCGGCTGCGCGATGACTTCCTCTCCGTGGCCGGACACGAGCTGAAGACGCCCCTGTGCGCGCTGCGGCTGCAGATTCAAATGCTCGCGCGCCTCACGCGGGGCGTGGCCAGCGCGCCGGACGTCGCCGAGCGCGTGGCCAAGGCCGAGCGCGCCAGCGAGCGGCTGGGGGTGCTGGTGGACGAGCTGCTCGACGTGGGCCGCATCTCCTCCGGGCGGCTCTTGCTCGAGCGCGAGGAGTTGGACCTGGCGCAGCTCACGCGCGAGGTGCTCGGGCGCATGTCCGAGTCCTTCTCGCGCTCGGGCAGCGAGGTGCGGCTGCTCGCGGACGGCGTCCCGACGGGGCGGTGGGATCGGATGCGCCTGGAGCAGGTGCTCGTCAACCTGCTGTCCAACGCGGTCAAGTACGGCCGCGGCCAGCCCGTGGAGGTGCGGGTGGAGGACGGTGGTGCAGAGGGCGTGCGGCTCGTGGTGAAGGACCACGGCATCGGCATCGCGCCCGAGGACCACGCGCGCATCTTCGAGCGCTTCGAGCGCGCGGTGCAGGACACGCGCTACCAGGGGCTCGGCCTGGGGTTGTGGATCACCCGGGAGATCGTCGACGCCCACGGGGGCTCCATCCAGGTGCACGGCGCGCCGGGCGAGGGCTCCACCTTCACCGTGACGCTACCGCGCGGGTAGTCCCGGGCCGTCTGTCGACGGCCGCTCGGAGGCTGGGCGGCCGGGGAGTCCTTCTCCGGGGTGTTTCGGGGGGCCGGTGCTGGGGTACGCTGTGGGCCTTGGAATCACCCCTCACCAAGGTGGAGAGCCCGTTGACCCGTCCTTCCCTGGACAACGTGCCGGCCCCCGAGCGCCCAGACAGCCACCCCGCGGTTCGCGCGGACAGCCCGCTTTTCGGCGAGCTGCTGCTCAAGCTCGGCATCGTCACGCCCAAGCAGATCGAGGAGGCCCTCTCGCTCCAGGCCCTCAACGGCCAGCGCCTGGGCGAGGCCCTCATCTCCCTGGGCTACGTCACGCGCGAGCAGATCCAGGAGGCCCTGGGCGAGGCGCTCGGCCTGAACCACGCGCCCCCGGGCTTCCTTCCCATCCATCCCCCGCTGGGCGAGGTGCTGGTGGGGCTCAAGTACCTCACCCTGTCCCAGCTCGACGAGGCGCTCACGCTCCAGCGCCGCTCGGGCCGCAAGCTGGGGGAGATCCTCGTGGAGCACGGCTATTGCTCCTACAAGCAGCTCTACGAGGGACTGGCGCTGCAGGGCCGGGTCGCCGGCCGCCAGGAGTCCCCGGCGCGCGCCCAGCCCGAGGCGGGGCACCACCGCGTCATGGTGGTGGACGACAGCCCGCTGGCGTGCGCCTTCGTGCAGGACGGGCTCGTGTCGCTCGGCTACGAGGTGGTGTGCTTCCAGGACCCGTACGAGGCGCTGGAGCAGGTGAACAAGGTGCAGCCGGCCATCGTCCTGAGTGATTTGGACATGCCGGGGCTGGACGGCATGGAGCTGTGCCGGCGGCTGAAGGAAGGCCCCACGCGGGCCATGCCCGTCATCATCCTCACCGCCAACGACAACGACGCCGAGCGCGTGAGCGGCCTGCGCGCGGGCGCCGACGACTACGTGAACAAGTCGGCCTCCATGGACGAGCTGGCCGCGCGGATTGAAAGCGTCATGCGCCGCACGGGCGAGACGGAGCGCGTCCGCAAGCTCTTCGCCCGCTACACCTCCGACGCCGTGGTGGAGGAGATCCTCAAGAGCCCGGACGCGGTGGTGCTCACGGGCGAGAAGCGCGAGGTGACGACGCTCTTCGCCGACATCCGCAACTTCACGGGGCTCGCCGACAGCCTTCCCCCCGAGCAGACGGTGGGCGTGCTCAACCAGGTGCTCGGCGGCCTGGCCGACGCGGTGCTCACGTGTGGGGGCACCCTGGACAAGTTCCTCGGGGACGGGCTCATGGCCGTGTTCGGCGCGCCGGTGTTCCGCCCGGACGACGCCCTGCGCGCGCTCCAGTGCGCCAAGATGATGATGGCCTTCATGATGGACCTGCGCCAGCGCGCCGAGGCCGAGTGGGCCGCCACGCGCGAGGGTCGGCCGCTCAAGCTCGAGCTGGGCATTGGCATCAACACGGGCGCGGCGGTGGCGGGCAACATCGGCGGCGCGGTGCGCACCGAGTACACCTGCATCGGCGACGCGGTGAACGTGGCCTCCCGGCTGTGCGCGCTCGCCGGGCCGGGGGAGATCCTGGTGGGCGAGCGCACCGTGGCGGTGCTGCCCGGCCATGAGTCCAGCTTCGAGGAGCTGCCACCCGTGCGGCTCAAGGGCAAGCCCCATCCGGTGCCGCTCTTCCGCGCCCTGTGGTAGGTGCCGGAGGGTGAACGCCCCCTCGAGTCAAACGTCTGGGACGCCCCGCCGCCGCGTCCACCCCATGATTCCCTTCCTGCTCCTGGCCCCGGTGCTCATCGGCCTGTCCGTGTGGCTCGGGCTGCGCGGGAAGACCGACCCCGGGGTCGCCCGGACCCACGCGGACTTCGCACGCATCACCGCCGCTCTCGAGGCCTACCGCACCGAGCATGGCTCCATCCCCGAGGAGGGCGACCTGTCCTTCCTCGTGCCCAAGTACCTGCCCGAGGTGCCGGTGAACCCCTGGGGCCACCCGTACGCCTACGCGAGCAACGGCCAGCGGCCCTTCCTGCAGTCCTACGGCGCCGATGGGGTGCGCGGGGGCAATGGCCCCAACGAGGACCATACCAGTCACGATGGCCACTCGGCCTTCCTGCCACGTTCTCCATGACATGGGGCGGTCCGGGGTGACCCGGCGGGTTGGTTGTCCTGGCTCCACCGCTCCGCCCCGCCGCACGGGAGAGGCCGGTTTTTCGGCTCGTCAGCACTTGCAAGTGTTCCCGGGGAACCCGTTTTGCGCTAATCTTTGCCCAGAGCCGTCATGACGAGGAGGGCTACCTGTGGCATCGCAAGGCTACGGCGAAGAGGAACTACTGACGAATCGTGCTTCGGTGCTCGTGAGCGGCGGGACGGAGGATGAGCGGCGGACGTGGGCCTCGGTGGCGGCGCGAAACTTCCTCCACGAGGGCGCGCTCCTGGAGGTGCGCCAGAACGAGCAGCTCGCCGAGGCGCTCAAGAAGACGCGCGGCGTGGTGTTCATCCCCGACGTGGCCCGGCTGAACTTCGTCACCCAGGGGCTGCTCGTGCGCTGCCTCCAGACGCAGGAGGAGCGGCCCAAGTTCATCGTCGGCCTGTCGGGCGGCGTGGAGCCGGCGCGCGGCAAGGGGACCCTGCGCGAGGATCTCCTCTACCGGCTGCACCGCGCCCACGTGGACCTGTCCGCCGACGGCATGCGCGAGCGCATGGCCCAGCGCCGCGCCCAGCTCGCCGCGGATGACCTGGCCCGCAAGGCCGAGGCCGAGCGGCTCGCCGCCGAGAAGGCCGCCCAGATGAAGGCCTCGGGGGTGTCCGTCAAGAGCGCGCGCATGCACAGCCGCTCGCTGTCCCGTTCCGCCTCCCCCAAGGTCACCCGCGGCTGAGTCCACCCCCGCGGGGGCCACTCCCCACGTCAGTGGTCGTGGGTGTGCTTCTGGCCCCGCTTGGCCTTGAAGCCCCCCGTCGGGGCCGTGGCCCGCTTGGGTGCCGTGGCCGTCGGTGTCGTCTTGCGGCCCTGCGTCCTCGACTTGCCCGTCTCGGGGCTCGCCTCGACCGTCACCTCGAGCGGGTGCCGCGCCGGCCGCGCCTGCTTGATGCGCTGCTCCACCGCCCGCGCCTCATCCATGATGAGCTCCGCGGTGGCCCGCGTCTCCGCGCGCAGATCGCTCAGCTCGGACTCGTCCCTGGCCTCGTCGTCCACGTCCGAGGCGCGCCGGGCGGCGGCGCCCTCCTCCTGCTCGTCCTGCTCCTCGTAGCGGGCCAGCTTCTCCTGGAGTTGCTCGATGGCCTTGGTGGCCACGGCGGCGCCCTCGGCGAGGTAGTGGACGCCCTGGACGCCCGCCTTGACCGCCACGTGCCTCAGCTTGCCCACCAGCTGATCCCTGTAGTTGTTCAACATGTGCGTCCCCCTTTGGAATGGCTGCCCGGCCAAGCTATGCACGGGGGACGGGAGTGGAAGCAGTGCGTCATCCACATGACGTCCGCTCGCCCGGCTGGTGTGGCCTTCCGGGAGTTTTCCAGCACTCCGGCTAGTCGGCGCCGCGCACCAGGCGCTCGGCGTCGCGGGTGAGCCGCTCCACCGTGTCGTCGTCCGCGCTGTCGTAGTAGCCGCGGATCTCCCCCGTGGCGTCCACCAGCACGAAGTGCGAGCCGTGGAAGATGGCGGGGATGTCGTTCTCGTCGTCGCTGTCGCGGCCCATGGCGATCTTGAAGCCGCCGACGACGGTCTCCTGCAGACGCGTGTAGTCCCCGGTGAGGAAGCTCCAGCGCGAGGGTCCGCGCCATGGCGGGCGGCGTAGTCGGTGAGGCGCTCGGGGGTGTCGTACTTGGGGTCCACCGAGAAGGACACGAGGGCGAGCCTCGGGCCGAACTCCGCCGTGCGCTTCTGCACCCGCGCCATCTTCCCGGTGAAGGCGGGGCAGATGGTGGGGCAGCGGGTGAAGATGAAGTTGGCCACGAAGGGCCGACCGAGCAGCTGGGCGCGGCCGAAGGGCTGGCCGTCCTGGCGCGTGAAGGTGAAGTCCGGCAGCGTGCCCAGGCGCTTCAGGGGCTGGGCGCGCGGCCACGCGAACGCCACGCCCAGCAGCAGCAGGCACAGGGCGCCCGCGGCCACGGGCAGCCAGGGCCGGCGGGCCGGCGCGGTGGAGACGGAGGGCGAGGGAGCGCTGGCGGTGGTCGGAGACGGAGGGGACATGGACATGGGGGGACCGGCCCGACTGCTAGCGGATGCCTTCCCGGGGCACAAGGCCTCGTCCCCGAAGGCCGCTTCCCCGCCCCCCGGACAACTTCAGGTGGAAGAGGTGTTTGCTACTCCCACCTCGGAGCGGCCTGCGCTCAACACTCGGCGGGTCGGGCTGGGGCGCGTGCCCCGGTGCTCTGCTAACCAGGGGCCTCTCGTCCAGGAATGCCCGCCATGCCCATCCATGAGCCGTCCAGAATGGCCTTCGGTGGCCTCGCGCGCCCCCTCCCCGAGGAGCGAGCGGTGCTGCTCGATGCTGTCACCGATGGCATCCTCGTGGTGGACGGGCAGTGGCGGCTGTCCTGGTGCAACGCCGTGCTCGAGCGGCTCCTGGGGCGCTCGCGCGAGGCGCTGCTGGGGCGGGTGCTGTGGGAGGGGCTCGCGGAGCTGGCGGACAGCGGCTTCGCCCCGGCGTGGCGCCGCGCCATGGCCACGCGCTCGCCCGTGATGCTCGAGGACTTCCTCGCCCCGATGGGCATGTGGCTGGAGTCGCGGGCGCTGCCCTCGGGCGACGGGCTGGCCCTCTTCGTGCGCGACGTGACGGAGCGGCGCCCGGTGGAGGACGAGCGGGTGCGGCTGCTCGCCGCGGAGAGCGAGGCGCGCCTGACCATCGAGGGCGAGCGCGCCCGCTTCCAGGACATGTTGATGCTGGGCCCCACCGCGGTGTGCCTCACCCGGGGCCCCGAGCACCGCTTCATCTTCTCCAACCTCCTGCACCGCCGCCTCCATGGCAACCGCGAGCTGGTGGGGCTGCCGGTGCGCGAGGCCCTGCCGGAGCTGCTGGGCCAGGGCCTGCTCGAGGTGATGGACCGGGTGTACGTCTCGGGCAGCACCTACGTGGGGCGCGCCCGGCCGCTCAAGCTCTCGCGCGAGCCGGGCCAGCCCCCCGAGGAGCTGTTCTTCGACATCGCCTGCCACCCCCAGCGCGACGCCGCGGAGCGGGTGGAGGGCCTGGCCATCTTCGCCTACGACGTGACGGACCTGGTGCGCTCGCGCCGCACCGCCGAGGCCCTGGCGCGCGACCTGGGGCACAGCGAGGAGCGCTTCCGCTCGCTCGTGACGGCCACCATGGACATGACCTGGGTGACGCCGCCCTCGGGCGAGTTCGTCGAGGATCAGCCGGACTGGCGCGCCTTCACGGGCCAGACGCGCGAGGAGCTGCTGGGCTGGGGCTGGCTGGAGGCGGTGCACCCGGAGGATCGCGAGTCCACCGTGCGCCTGTGGAACCAGTGCCTGTCCGCGGGCACGCCCTTCCAGCACGAGTACCGGATGCGGCGCCAGGATGGGGCGTATCGCGACATGCTGGTGCGCGCGGTGCCGGTGCGCGAGCCGGATGGCCGGGTGCGCGAGTGGGTGGGGGCGCACCGGGACGTGACGCGCCAGCGCCAGGGCGAGGCCGCGCTGGAGCGCCTGCTCGCGCGCGAGCAGCACCACGCCGCGCAGCTGCAGGGCCTGGCCAGCGCCGCGCTCGTCATCAGCGAGGCGGACTCCATCGGCCACATGCTCAAGGCCATCACCGGCCAGGCGCGCGAGGTGATTGGCGCGCACCAGGCCCTCACCAGCCTCGTCCTGGAGGGCGACTGGGCGCGCGCGAGCACCGCCGTGTCGCTGTCGGACCGGTACGCGGCGTGGCGCGGGGAGCAGGCGCGGCTGGATGGCACGGGCATCTACTCGTGGGTGTGCCGGCTCAACCTGCCCATGCGGCTGACGCAGGCGGAGCTGGAGGCCCACCCCGAGTGGCGGGGCTCGGGCCGGCAGACGCACCTGCCGCCCCTGCGCGGCTGGCTGGGCGCTCCGCTGGTGGGGCGGGATGGGAAGAACCTCGGCTTCATCCAGCTGTCCGACCGGTACGAGGGCGACTTCAGCGCCGAGGACGAGGCCATCCTCGTGCAGCTCGCGCGCATGGCGTCGGTGGCCATCGAGAACACCCGGCTGATGGCGGAGACGCAGGCGGCCAACCGCGCCAAGGACGAGTTCCTCGCGGTGATGAGCCACGAGCTGCGCACACCCCTCACCGCGGTGCTCGGCTGGACGCAGATGCTGCGCGGCCGCCAGGGGACGCGCGCGCGGTGGACAAGGGGCTCGGCGTCATCGAGCGCAACGCGCGCACGCTCGCGCAGCTCATTGAAGACGTGCTGGACGTCTCGCGCATCATCACCGGCAAGCTCACCCTGCACCGAAAGGGCGTGGAGTGGGTGGGCGTGGTGCAGGCGGCGATGGAGGTGGTGCGCTCGCACGCGGAGCAGAAGGGGGTGTCGCTCGCGCTCGAGGTGGACGTGGGCGCCACGGGCTCGGCGCTGCTGGTGGGCGACCCCGGACGCCTGCAGCAGGTGTGCTGGAACCTGCTGGTGAACGCGGTGAAGTTCACCCCGCCCGGTGGGCACGTGCGCGTGCGGGTGGCGCGCGGCGAGCGCGAGGTGAGCCTCCAGGTGACGGACACCGGCAAGGGCATCCGCGCGGACTTCCTGCCGCACCTCTTCGAGCGCTTCTGGCAGGCGGACGGCTCGGCCACGCGCGAGCACGGGGGCTGGGGCTGGGGCTGGCCATCGTGCACCACCTGGTGGGGCTGCACGGCGGGAGCGTGAAGGCGGAGAGCCCGGGCGAGGGCCGGGGCGCCACCTTCACGGTGATGCTGCCGGTGCCGGCGGTGCTGCCCGAGGTGCGCGCCGAGGCCCTGCCGGGCGTGGAGGCGCTGCCGGCGGTGAGTCTCGACGGGGTGCACGTGCTCCTGGTGGAGGACGCGCCGGACGCGCGCGAGCTCATCGCGATGATGCTGCGCGAGCGCGGCGCGCGGGTGGACACCGCGAGCATGGCGGCCGAGGCGATGGCGCGCCTGGAGGAAGCGCTGCCGGACGTGTTGGTGTCGGACATCGGCCTGCCGGGCGAGGACGGGCACTCGCTCTTGCGGCGGGTGCGCACGTGGGCCGAGGCGAGGGACCAGTGGGTGCCGGCCATCGCGCTCACGGCCTACGCGGGCGCCGAGGACGCGCGGCGGGCCTACCGCGCGGGCTTCCAGGTGCACATGGCCAAGCCGCTGGAGCCCGCGGCGCTCATCGAGGCGGTGGCGCGGCTCGCCGGCCGCGATGCCGTGGGTGTCCAGACGGGGTAGCCCGTCCGCATCGTTCTCCCGGCCAATGAGGGGGCGAGCAGCCAGTCGGGGCCGGGGCGGCATCGCGCGTCCGCGGGGCTCCCGGGCGCGCGGGATGACTACCCTTCCCACACACGAGCACACCCGTGGTGCGCTGAAGGAGAACGACATGTCCTTGTCCTCGCGTTTGGCTGGAGCGGTGTTGGTGTCGGCGCTCGCCGCCTGTTCGGGAATCCAGACCCGGACGAACTTCGACCCCGGCGCCGTGCAGGCGCTCGAGAGCTACCGCACCTATTCCTGGCTGCCGATGAAGGAGGGCGCGGACACGCGCATCTACAACTCCATCATCCAGTCCCGGGTCCGGCTGGCGGTGGATCGGGAGCTGGCCGAGCGCGGCTTCCGCCTGGTGGACGAGAACCAGAAACCCGACTTCAAGCTGGGCTGGCACGGCGCCATCGACAAGCGGGTGGACGTGGACGTCATCAACAACTTCTACGGCTACCGGTGGGATCCCTGGTACGACCCGTTCTTCGGCCCGGTCGCGTATGGCGGAGCGGGGGCGCCCACGGCCACCGTGCGCGAGTACCGCGAGGGCACGCTCATCCTCGACGTGGTGGACGCCAAGTCCAACAACCTCGTCTGGCGCGGCACGGCCGAGGCCACCCTGGCCGACAACATGAGCGCGAAGAAGAGCCAGAAGCTCATCGACAACGCCGTCGAGAAGATCCTCAAGGACTTCCCGCCTGAGAAGTAGCGGTGCTCGAGGCCCCGCGACCTCCGTGAATCCAGGGGGTTGCGCGGCCAGGGGGGAAAATCCCAGGCTCCAAGCAACTGTTTCTCGGCCGTTGCGAGAATAGGAGAAAGCTTCCCCACCTTTCCCCCTTCTTCCGCACGGAGCCCCCACCATGAGCACCTACTCTGTCCGTAGCGGCGACACCCTCTCGGCCATCGCCCAGCGCTACCACACCACGGTCGGCGCCCTCGCCCAGGCCAACGGCATCAAGAACCCCAACCACATCCTGGCGGGCCAGAAGCTCACGGTCCCCGGTGGGGGAGCGCTCCCAGCTCCGGCTCCGGCAGCTACACCGTGCGCTCCGGCGACACCCTCAGCGGCATCGCCCAGCGCCACGGCACCACGGTGAGCGCGCTCGCCCAGGCCAACGGCATCAAGAACCCCGACCTCATCCAGGTGGGCCAGAAGCTCTCCATCCCCGGCAAGGGCGGCACGAGCGCCCCCAGCGCTCCCAGCGCCGGTTCCGGCGGCAGCTACACCGTGCGCTCCGGGGACACGCTCAGCGGCATCGCCCAGCGCTACGGCACCACGGTGAGCGCGCTCGCCCAGGCCAACGGCATCTCCAACCCCAACCTCATCCAGGTGGGCCAGAAGCTGCGCGTGCCCGCGGGTGACCACTACCAGCCCGCCCCCAGCAAGCCCTCCACCGGCGGCGCCGGCCTCGTCACCGGCCCGAGCAACGAGCCCGGCGCGAAGGGCGGCGTGTCGCTCGCGCAGCTGCGCCGCATCATGCCCAACCTCTCCCAGGCCAAGGCCGAGCAGTACCTGCCCCACCTCAATAAGGCCATGGCCGAGGCCGGCATCAACACCCCCAAGCGCCGGGCCGCCTTCCTCGCGCAGCTCGCCCACGAGAGCGGTGAGTTCCGCTACATGGAGGAGATCGCCTCGGGCGCCGCCTACGAGGGCCGCCGCGACCTCGGCAACACCCAGCCGGGCGATGGCGTGCGCTTCAAGGGCCGCGGCCCCATCCAGCTCACCGGCCGCAGCAACTACCGCGCCGCCGGTCAGGCACTCGGCATCGACCTGGAGAACAATCCCAAGCGCGCCGCGGATCCGGACGTGGGCTTCCGCACCGCCGCCTGGTTCTGGAACAGCCGCAACCTCAACCAGTACGCCGACGCGGGCAACTTCCGCGAGGTCACCCGCCGCATCAACGGTGGCTACAACGGCATGGCCTCCCGCGAGGCCTACTACCAGCGCGCGCTCGACGTGCTCACCTGACAGCTTTTGCCCCCTGGACCGACCCTGCTCCGGGAGACAGGGTTGAGCTCCCTTGGACCGCGGCGCCCCCATGGGCCGCGGTCCTTGCTTTGCGGGCTCCCCTGGCCCGGGCCCGCTCCGGGACGAGGCGGCCCCCACGCCCGCCGCTCGCGGGGCGGCCGGGCGGCCGGTGCGCCGGGCCGTGCGGGCGCGTCGTGCTCACCGTCGTGGGACAGGACCCTCACCCAGACGGAGCGGCAAATCCCATGACGATGGAACGAGCACGGCGTTTCGCGGAGGCGTTGACGCGGTTGGAGGAGACGGGCGAGATGGAGGCGTTGCTGGAGCTCTTCGGCGAGGACGCCCAGGTGAGCAACGTGGTCTCCCACCGCACCTTCCACGGCAAGGACGGCGCCCGGGACTTCTGGACCGAGTACAAGGGCATGCTGCGGCAGGTGAAGTCCACCTTCCGCAACATGATCGAATCCGGGGACCGGGTGGCGCTCGAGTGGGAGTCCAACGGCACCGCGCACAACGGCGCGGCGGTGAACTACGAGGGCGTGTCCATCATCGAGTGGGATGGCGAGCGCATCTCGCGCTTCTACGCGTACTTCGATCCGCGCGTGCTGGGCATGGAGCTGAGCCGGGGCAACGCGCCGCGCTCGGAGGTGCCCGCCACCACGCCCGCCTAACCCGTGGCGAGCGCGTCGCCCAGACGCACCGGCCCCCGAAGTCCTCCAGCTCGCCTCCGGACTCGGGGGCGGCCACCGCCACCGCGCCCGCGGGCAGCTTCTCCGCCAGCCGCTGCAACAGGCCCCGGTGCACCTCGGCCCGGGCCCGCTCCTGCTCGGCCAGGCGGATGAGCGCCTCCACTCCGCCGCGCGCGGTGTCGTCCTCCACGTGCCGCAACAGCCCCTCGGGCGGCAACAGCCCGTCCTCGCGCGCCCAGCTCCGGTTGAGCACGTAGCCCGCGAAGGGCAGCCCCTTCTCGTGCAGCATGTCCCGGAAGAAGGCCGCCTCGTCCAGCGAGGCCTGCTCCGGTGACGTCACCAGCAGGAAGGTCGCGTCCTTCGCCGACAGCCGCTCGCGCAGCCGGTCCGCGCGCAGCCGGATGCCGGCGAACAGCCCGCTGAAGGCCCCCAGGAAGGCGCGCATCTCCTGGGTGAAGCCCTCGCCGAAGATGCTCCCCAACACGTTGCCGAGCAGCTGCGACGTCTTGCGCCACAGCCTCCCCCCGCGCCCCTTCTCCTCCGGCAGGAAGAGCGACACGATGCGATCATCCAGGAAGCGCGCCAGCCGCCCCGGGGCCTCCAGGAAGTCCAGCGCGTGGCGGCTCGGGGGCGTGTCGAGCACCACCGGTCGTACTTCCCCTCGTCGAGGAAGTGATCCAACGCCTCGGCCGCGGCGTACTCCTGCATGCCCGCCACCAGGTCCGACAGGAAGCGGTAGAGCCGGTTGTCGAGGATGGTGCGCGCCGCCTCGGGCGTGGGCGACAGCCGGTGCACGAAGCGCTCGAAGACGATGCGCGGATCCAACATCCACACGTCCAGCTGGCCCGTGCCCGGCGTGCCCCCGGCGTACAGCCGCTCGGGGGAGATGGGGGTGGGCTCGGCGCCGCCCTCCTTCAGGCCCATGGCCTCGGCGAGCCGCCGCGCCGGATCAATGGTGAGCACCAGCACCTTGCGCCCCGCGCGCGCCGCCGCCACGCCCAGCGCCGCCGCCGTCGTCGTCTTGCCCACGCCGCCCGCGCCACACAGCACGAGGACGCGCTTGTCACGCAGCAGGGATTGCAGGCTCATGGCTGGGCTCCGGCGCTCTCGCGCGAGACGGGGGACGAAGGCACGCGCGCGAGGTGCGCGGCGAGCTGCTCCACCAGGGCGCTCTCCGTGGCGGGCAGGTCCGGCAGGGTGAGCAGCTGCGCGGGGAAGTTCGTCTCCAGCCGGCCCTGCGCCGCGCGGGCCCTGTCCAGGCGGCCCAGCGCGCGCTGACCCCGGTGGGGCCCGTGCGCCTCGAGCAGCCGCTTCACCGCGTCCCGCCCGTCCGGCGAGAAGGGATTGTCCGGCATGCGGTTGAGCACCCCCGCGGCGAGCGGAATGCCGTGCGTCTTGATGGCGCCGGCCAGCTCCAGCGTCTCGCTCACGGGCAGGGGCTCGGGCAGGGTGACGAGCACCGTACCGGTGAGGGCCGGGTCCCTCAAGAGCGTGAGCCCCTCGCGCACCGAGCGCCCGATGGGGCCGCCGGGCATGACGGACAGGAGCGTGTCGGGCAGCGCCGCGAGCGCGAGCGCGTGGCCCGTGGCCGGCAAGTCGAGGATGCACAGCGGGTGCTGCGCCTTGCCATCCGGCCGCGTGAGCCGGATGAGGTAGAGCATCTGGTAGAGTACGCCCATCTCCCGCAGGGCGGGGGCGGCTTCCAGGAAGCGGCGCAGGGCGCGCATGCGCATGGCCGCGTCCGCCATGACCCTCAAGGGGAGGATGTCCTGGAGGAAGAGGCGCTGGCCCTCGATGGCCGACAGGCGCACGAAGGACAGGCGCTCGGACACGGAGACGACCTGGGCACCGGAGGGGCGCGCGCCCACGAGCTCCGCCGGTGCGAGGGGCTGTCCGTCTCGGAGCCGCCCAGCTCGACTTCCGCGAGCAGCACCCGCTTGCCGGCGTTGACCGCCGCGCGCGCGAGCGCCGCCGCGACGGTCGTCTTGCCCACGCCGCCCTTGCCCGAGACGAGCAACGCCCGTCGTTCCCACAATGCGTCCACCAAGGCCGTCGCCCCTCTAGGAGATAGCGTGAGGGGCGGGAGTCTGAACGACCCACCCCCCTGGGGACAAGGGCGGCGCGCGAAACCGGTTCACCGCCGGGCACGGGGGAACGTCGGTTAGTGTACGGCCCAGCGAGCGGCGATCTCCTCGCAGGCATGGCGCACGTCGCACAGGCGGCGCGTGCGGGCACGGGGGGCCGAGTAGGCCCGGCCGGCGAACACGTCCACCACGAGCATCCGCCGGGCGTCCAGCGGCCCGAGCGGCGCGAGGTGCTGCTCGGCGAAGGCGCTCAGCAGCGTGGCGATGTACAGCCCGGAGCGCTCGTCCAGCGGGTGGTGCTTGGAGAAGTAGAGCTTGAGCAGGCCGACCTGGTTGTCGCCGTGCGCGTCCACCGCCTGGAGCACCACCTGGGGCCGCACCTGGATGCTCACGCCCGCCACCTCGAGCGGAGGCGGCGCGTCGCCCACCGTGGTGGCGATGAGGCCGCCGAGCCCCAGGCCCGGGTGCAGCCGACGGTAGTGCTCGATGGCCTCGATGCACGACTGGGCGCGGTGCGCGTCGTACTCGGACTCGAAGACGGTGGTGGCGAGCCGGTGCTGGTGGCGGCGCAGGATGGACTCGTCCTGGCCGTGGCAGAGGAAATCGGTGATGGCGTGGGCGGCGTCGGGGTAGCGCAGGTAGCGCGGATCCGGGGGATTCTTCTGGGTGTGGATGAGCTGCTTGCGCAGCGCGGGTGCCGCCGTGAGGTAGCGCCCCAGCTTGCTCTCCGAGACGTGGGGTGACTCCGTGCGTCCGTTCATGATCGGCCTCCCTGATGCGTCGTGCATGAGAGGAAGAATACAGGGGGGGTCTGACATGGAACGGACACCCGGAGCGTGCGGTTTTCGTCAGCGCGTGGGGGAGAGATCCACGCGTACGGAGGTGTCTCCATCCACGTAGAAGTGGCCGCGCGCCGCGTAGGAGACGTAGCCGGAGTAGTCGATGGCCTCGATGTAGAAGTCGTAGTCGCCCGGGTGGAAGTCGTAGAGCGTGACGCCGTCGTAGCCGTTGGAGCGGCAGGGGTAGTAGCCGCGGTTCTCGAGCGACTCGCCGGGGATGGTGATGTGGACGTCCCGGACCTCGCCATCGCGGTTGCAGCTGTAGCCGTCGAAGGTCCAGGTGAAGGTCACGTCCCCGGGGACGGGCTCGGTGTAGACACACGCGGACGTCAGGCCCAGGGACAGCACGGCGAGGCTCGAAGCGAGGTTCTTCAGGTTCATGAGGGACTCACGGGCTAGGGAGGAACCGGCCCATTCCACATGCCAGATCGTGATCGCTCAAGGTGTGTGAGACACGCTTTCGCCACAATTGGTGGAAGGGGCACTTCCACCCCGAGTGTGGGCCATGTGACGTCCGTGTGTTGGGAGCGTGGTGCTCCTTTGCGCCTGTCCCGGTTTTGTGGCTCTCCCTCACTTCTCATTTCCGACTCTCGAAAGAGGTTCGGATACGACCCATCGCACTCAGGAGACGGGATCGGAGTGCGCGCGCGATTTTTGTCGCTTGGGAGAAAGAGCCGAAGTCGACCGGCGCCCTCGAGTGGGCGCTGCCCGAGCAACGGCCTTCTTCGGTGCGGACTGAGCGACGATTTGCTGAACACGCTGATGGGAGAGATGCAGGACGACTCCTGCATCTCGGGTACTCAGCCCCAGCTCGCTCACCAACTTCATCGCGGCAAGCTTGAGGCGAGCGCTCTCCTCCTTTTGGAGCTTTTCGAGTCGGCGTACAGCCGCTTCCCGCTTTTCAATGAGGGTTTGAATCCGACTGGGCAGGACCACGTGATCTCGCAGCTCCGCTGTTGCGGCGTCCTGCACGAAGAGGCTCAGCGCATCGCGGATCCTCTCGCGCGCCTGAGGGATCGACCTTCCTTGGGTACGGCAGCCACGAACCTCGAGTACCGAGGCCATCCACCACCCAGCTTCGTCGCGCTCGTACTGTACGGTGTAGGTGCTCATGATTTCCTCTTGGGGCTTCGCTGGCGTCCCAGCCACCCCGGATGGAGGCAAGGCTCCACGTCCCGTTCAATGGCCCGAAGTAGCCCTGGACCGATGTCTTCTCCTGGATGCACTGGCACGGTCGTCGAGCACTTGCCACACCTCACGCGGACATGTGAGGTGCCCTTCTGCCGGACCTCTTCGCACCCGTGTTCTCGCAAGATCCGTAATAGTTCCTTCGCCTTCACCGAATCAGGTTAGGTGAGCGACCCGAAAGTGTCTAGGAGACTAGACACTTGGCCAACCGACTGTCCCGAAGAGTTCATCCCCATTGAGGAGCGGGTTCTTCTCGCGTCTGCCCGCCAGCTCTTTTCATCTTGTTGCGTACTCTCAAGACACCAGCGCGCGGGCTGGTTTCTTCGGTGCTATAGCCGTTACAAACGCCATGGACTCCGAGGCGCCCTCCCTTCTGCAACTGCCCTCCTTCCTTCGAGGTACCTACCTCGCGGTCAGCGGAATGGCTCGGCGGGAGGGCGAGCGGTGCGCCGCGCAGTACCTGCGAGAGGGCTTCTTTCCCGCTCCTCGTGAACTGAGTGCGATGCCTCCCGGAGAGGTCGTGGTGGTTCACGAGGTGGCCGACTTCCAGCGGGAGCGGCCCGCCTGGAGGCTGTACCTGCTCTCGAATGTGTTGGAGGGCTTGTGCGAGGCCCTGGACTGGCGCAACGCCTTCCAGGTGAGCGATCTCCACGAGGCCTTCTGCCGGGAGACTCCTTGGGGCGCGCTCCACGCGGCGGTTGCGCAAGAGGCCCCCAGGAGCACGGAGCGAACCGCGCTCCGCTTGCGCTCGGTGCTGCGCTTCTGGGAGCCGCTCCAGTCCGCGCGCTATCTCTACAAGACCCTCGGTGCCGTGCTCACGCTGGAGGGCCTGCTGGAAGCCTCCCACGATTGGGTCCTCCAGGCATGGTGCCCGGTTGAAAATGGCCCGCTCCGCACGCGCCTGGAGATGGCCGCGGAGCGCATGGCGCAGGCGACCCGGGAAGACAGTGAGGAAGTCCTCGTCCGCGAAGTGCCCCGGGCTCTTCCCCACGCCCAGGGGCTGAAGCATCGGAGCCGGTTGGCGGATCCCTCCTTCGTACGTCAGCGTGTCGCCGCGCTCGACCCGGCGTCCTTCGAGCGGATATCCGGCGCCTGCACATCGGACCTGTTGGAAGCGTTGTACGACTGGGATCGGGAACTCGAGGCATCCTAGCCTCATCGCGCCGGGGCGCGGTGCCCCGGCGCGGAGATGTCAGGGCGACGGAGGAGTGGTCGCCTCGTCTGAGAGGCGCTTGAGCACCTCGACGGTGGGATCCCGGATGACGGGCTGCTGGCTGCTGGAGCGCGGCCATGGTGCGCAGCATGGGGCCGATCTGCCGCAGGCGCGGAGGTCCGCTGGGCCTTGAATTCCTCGGGCTTCAGATTCTCCAGCACCTTCATGAGCAGGAAGAGGGACTTGTTGCGATCCGAGTTCTCCGGCAGGCCGAGCGCGTCGAGCATCATTTCGAGGTCCACGAGGGGATGGTCTGCTTGCTATGCACCTCGCCGGTGGGAACTCGGATGAAGGGCACGAGCCGCTCGAAGACCTGCTTCGGCACGGTCAGCGGGATGGCTCGGCGGGGACGGGCACCCGAGGCTGGCCGTCAGGTGGCCTCGGTGTACGCGGCGCGGATGTCCTTCATCGGCAGGTACATTCGCAGAGGCCACTCCGGCGCGTCGGTTTCGGAGAGCAGTGGCTCGTAGCCGAACTTCTTGTAGAAGTCGCGGGCGTGGGCGTCCTTCGCATCCACGATGACGCAGAGGGCGCCGCTCTGAGCGTTGATGGCGAGAGCACGGAGGTGGGCATCATCGAGCAACGTTTCACCGTAGCCCTTGCCCCGCACGCGAGAGTCGCGCGCGAGGCGAGCGATGATGATCGCTGGGACGGGGTAGTTCGGCAGGCGCTTGGCGATGTTGCTCGGGAGCGTCTCGCGCCGTAGGGTTGTGAGCGAGAGGGTGTAGAAGCCCAGGACGGGAGGCAATGCCGGGTCATCGGAGGAGGAGCGGCGAAGAACCCAGGTGCGGCTGATGTCCTTTTCCTGGTGCTGCCGAGCCGATTCACGAAAGAAGCGATTCAGCGTCTCTTGCTCGCAACTGAATCCACTTCCAGAGTCGCTTTTGGCGAGCGGCTGAGTGGCGGGTTCGGGGAACACGGAGGGCGCCATGCATCAACCAGGCCCGCCGCGCGGGGTTTGCCAACTACGGCTGGGAGCGGCGCCGTTTGCGGGCAAGCGCCCGGAGCGCGGGGGTTGGAGCCGCGGGCGCCTCAAGCCTGGCCGTCACCTTGTCGAAGTCCCCATCCGGGAGGACGATTTCCGCTGGGTCCCTGTGCGCGGCCTGTTCCATATGAGTGAGCAATGGAGTGCTGAACTCCCGCACGGTCCCCTGGGGGGTGGGGGGCAGGAAGGCGAGTCTCGCCCCCTTCTTGGCCTCCGAGGCGGCTTTCGCGAAGAGGCTGAGGGCCTCCTGAACCACCGCGCTCTTGTCGACGCCGAGCTCCTCGCTCAAGCGAGTGAGTTCCTTCATCGTGATGGTCGGCAACGAAGCCTGCAGACGTTCGGTCTGTGGCATGGCGGGACTCCATTCCCTCGTCTTCACTCAGGAGGATGCGAGTCGCAGCTCTTGTCGTTCTGAGAATCGACTCCGGAGTTACTCAGTTCCTACTCAGTTGACAGTAACGATTCCATCATTGTTCCGCAATCGGGGGACTGTGAAGCAACCCGGTTCCGTGAGGCGCTCGCCTCGGGGCTCAGCCGCCGCGCGCGGGCTTCTGGCCGTACGTCTTGAACTTCTCCAGCACCCGTTGCATCTCCGCCGGCTCCAAGAGCACGGGCTCGCCCACCTGGAGCGCGCGCCAGTACATGGCCGCGAGCGTCTCCACCTCCACCGCCAGCTTGAACGCCCCCGCCAGCGTGACCCCCAGCGCCACCATGCCGTGGTTGGCCATCAGGCACGCCAGCCGGCCCTCCAGCGCCACCAGCACGTGCCGCGACAGCTCCTCGGTGCCGAAGGTGGCGTAGTCCGAGCACCGGATGTCCTCGCCCCCCGCGCGCGTCACCATGTAGTGGAAGGCCGGAATGGGCCGGCGCAGGCACGCCACGCTCGTGCTGAACATGGAATGCGCGTGCAGCACTCCCCCCACCTCGGGCCGCGTGGCGAGGATGTCCCGGTGGATGCGCCACTCGCTGGAGGGCTCCCGGTGCCCCTCGTACGAGCCATCCATCCGCATCCGCACCAGGTCCTCCGGCACGAGCGTGTCGTAGTCCATCCCCGAGGGCGTGAGCAGGAAGCCTCCCTCCACCCGCGCGCTCAGGTTGCCACTCGTCCCCTGGTTGAGCCCCGTGGCGTTCATCCGGCGGCCCGTGGCGATCATCTCCTCGCGCAGCGCGCGCTCGTCCGGCGCGCTCACGTGCCCGTTCTCCCGCCGAGCTCGCGCCGCTCGGGGAAGAGCGACAGCAGCCCCTCGCGCGTGGCCGGGCACACGCCGCGCTCGGTGACGAGCGCCGTGACGAGCCGCGCGGGCGTCACGTCGAAGCCGTAGTTGGCCACCGCGCTGCCCTCGGGCGTCACCCGCACCGTCACCACCTCGCCCGAGGCGAGCCGTCCACTCACGTCCGTCAGCTCGCGCCCGTCGCGCTGCTCGATGGGGATGTCCCGCACGCCGTCCTCCAGCGTCCAGTCGATCGTCGGCGAGGGCAGCGCCACGTAGAAGGGCACCCCGTTGTCCCTGGCCGCCAGCGCCTTGAGGTAGGTGCCAATCTTGTTCGCCACGTCGCCTCGGGCCGTGGTGCGGTCCGTGCCGACGATGCACAGGTCCACCTCGCCGTGCTGCATGAGGTGGCCCCCCACGTTGTCGGCGATGACGGTGTGCGGCACGCCATGCTGGCCCAGCTCCCACGCCGTCAGGCTCGCGCCCTGGTTGCGCGGTCGCGTCTCGTCCACCCAGACGTGCACCGGCAGGCCCTCGTCCCGCGCGAGGTACAGGGGCGCGAGCGCCGTGCCCCAGTCCACCGTGGCCAGCCACCCCGCGTTGCAGTGCGTGAGCACGTTCACCCGGCCCTGGTGGCCCTTGCGCTCCCACGCCTCCCGGATGAGCGTGAGCCCGTGCTTTCCAATGGCGTGGTTGATGGCCACGTCCTCGTCACACAGCGCCGCGGCGTGCGCCCAGGCCGCCTTTTCGCGCTCGGAGGAGGCAGGGGTGCAGCGCGCGGCGCATCCCGTCGAGCGCCCACTTCAGGTTGACCGCCGTCGGCCGGGTGGCCTGCAGGAGCGCGCACGCCCGCTCGAGTGCCCCATCCGTCGCGTCCACCCGCAGCGCGAGGCACACCCCGTAGGCCGCCGTCGCTCCGATGAGCGGCGCCCCACGCACCTGCATGGCGCGGATGGCGTGGGCCGCCTCCTCGAGCGTCGTGAGCCGCAGCGTCACGAACGCGTGGGGCAGGCGCGTCTGGTCGATGATGCCCACCGAGCCATCCGGCTCGGTCCAGATGCTGCGCATGGCTTTTCCGTGGACCTTCATGGGGCGCTCCCGTGGGGGGACGAAACCCCCTCATCATGCCCTGGCGGCGGGTCCGCCCGGCGGAATTCGGGCGGCCCGACGGGGAGCGCTCAGTGGCTCCAGTCCACGAGGTTGGAGAAGGCGAGCTGCTCGGTGGCGATGATCATATAGGCGCTCGTGTCCACGAAGCGTTGCCGGCGACGGGCCGGGCCCCGGTGGCCGTGTCCACCCAGTCGACGAACCCGCCGGGCACGCCGTCCACGGACGTGTTGTTGACCCAGCAGCCCGAGCCGCTCGTCGAGTTCAGGGCCGACACGGCGAAGTTGTAGTGGCGCCACGCCGCGCCATACAGGTCATTGTAGTTGCCCGTGGCGCGGGCGATCTTCCACTCCGCGTCGGCGAGCTGGAGCGCGGAGCCCGGGTACACCTTGGTGTCGGTGCCATTCTGCGGGGTCCACTGGTGCACGCCGCCCGCGTAGCGCCCGCTCGCGATGCTCAAGGTGACGCCGTTGTAGGCCGTGCCCTTCTCCCACCAGTCCGCGAGCTTCTTCGCATACGCCTCGCCCGGATCTCTCGCGCTGAACTCGTAGGGCGAGAAGCCCGTCTGATCGATTCCCCCGTTGTAGACGCCTTTGCCGGCCCCATCGAGGTAGGAGTAGTAGTTGCCCCAGGTGCCCGGGTCCTGTGCGTTGGCGAGCCAGCCGGCGAGGGTGTTCGCCTGGTTGTCGTAGAAGGTCGCGGTGGCGGTGTCCCCCACCGCCGAGGCCCAGTGCGAAAAGGCCCGGAAGGCCGCCACGGCGTAGGCGCGGTCGATGGTCCACGAGCCCAGGTGCGCGTTGACGTAGTCCGCCATCCGGTGAGCCTGGAGGTAGTTCTCCGACTGGTAGGCCGCCCGGTCCCCGTTGGGCGAGTACAGGCAGTACTTGCGCATGGCGATGAGCACCTCGGCCGTGGCGGCCGCTCCGCCGGGGAACGAGTTGGTGCGGTTGCCATTGACGTCGTAGTTGACGAACTGTCCCGTGGGCGGCTGCATGAATCCCACTCGGGTGACGCCGTTGACCGTCTCGGTGACGTGGTTCTGGGGGTTGCGCGCCCAGCTCCAGAAATAGCCGCTGAGCGCCGTCTTCACCCGGTTGTCCAGCTCGGGCGTGCTGCGCCCCGCGGCCACCAGGCGCTGGTGCCCATACAGCAGCCCGATGGCTCCGATGGCGGACGTGCCCGGATCCACCGCGTCCGCGTTGCCGTTGCCGATGCGCCAGTCATTCAGCGCGCCATAGCCCGGCGCCGCGGTGGAGATGTTCTTCACGGTGGGGTTGGCCGCCGTGAACGAGCACTGGGAGATGTAATGGCTCTCCATCCACACGTTGTCGTAGCTGTCCGCCCGCGCCTCCGTCGCGCCGAGCACCAGCCGCACCGCGAACGCCCCGATCACCCACTTCTGAACCAGACGCATACCGGTCCTTTCCCGAGGAGGAGGCCCGGCACTCGCCGGGTCATGCTCCTCCTACTTCGGATAAGGCCGGTTAATCCATGTATTTCATTTTTACCGGGAGTGGAAGGGGCCCGTGAGCGTCAGCGGCGGAGCACCCGGCCGGCCACGGCGTCGAGCCGGGCGAGGACGGCGGGGTCGCGCGCCTCGGGGGCGGTCATGATGGCGTGGTCGAGTGCCCGCTGGCAGCCGTGGACGCACGGCACGGTGTGCTTGCCGAGCCGGGGCACGGTGTTCTTCACCAGCGCGCGCCTTGCCGGAGTTGGCCGTCATCACCGCGACGACCTGGTCCACGGTGACGGCGTCATGGCCCTGATGCCAGCAGTCGAAGTCGGTGACCATGGCCACGCTCGCGTAGCAGAGCTCCGCCTCGCGGGCGAGCTTGGCCTCGGGCATGTTCGTCATGCCGATCACGCTGCACCCCCAGGAGCGGTACAGCTCGCTCTCGGCGAGCGAGGAGAACTGGGGCCCCTCCATCACCAGGTAGGTGCCGCCGCGCCGAGCGGAGATGCCGAGCGTCTCGCAACCGCCCATCACCGCGTCTCCCAGGCGCGAGCACACCGGCCGGGCCATGGACACGTGCGCCACGCACCCGGTGCCGAAGAAGCTCTTGGTGCGCGCGAAGGTGCGATCGATGAACTGGTCCACCACCACGAAGGTGCCCGGGGGCAGGTCCTCGCGCAGGCTGCCCACCGCGGACACCGACAGCACGTCCGTCACCCCCGAGCGCTTGAGCGCGTCGATGTTGGCGCGGAAGTTGATTTCCGACGGGGCGATGCGGTGCCCCCGGCCATGGCGCGGCAGGAACACCACGGGTGTGCCCTCGAGGGTGCCGAAGCACAGCGCGTCCGAGGGCGCGCCGAAGGGCGTGGCCACCTCGCGCCAGACGACGTTCTCCAGGCCGTCGATCTGGTAGAGGCCACTGCCTCCGATGATGCCGATGACGGGGGTGGGGGCAGGCGACATGGCGGAGCTCCGGGCGTGGGGGAAAGGAGAGGCCACTCTTCCCGCCGTGCGTTCTCGAGGCAAGCGTCGAAGTGGTGCCGGGCTCAGCTCGTGGGCAGGGCGTAGTGGGCGCGAATCCGCCGCGCGGCCTCGCCGAGCCCCCGCTCCTGGAACTGTCCCGCCGCCCAGGCGGCCGCCTCTGGCAGCGTGCGGGTGACGACGAAGGGCGTGTGCAGCGCGGCCCCGTGACGGATGAGGCTCGCGAGCATGTGCCCTTCCGGGGAGTTGAGCACGTACGCCGAGCCGATCATCCACTCGCGCAGGGCACACTCGTGCTCGCGCAGCCAATCGATGTAGCGCTGGCGGTAGGGGGCCACGCGGATGGGCACCGCGCGCGCGTCGATGATGCTCACGTGCGGCTCGCACCGCTGGAGCCACTCGGTCCGCCAGTCCAGGTAGGCGTCGAACGTCTCGCCCGTGAGGCCCGCCTCGAACCGCACCGTCAGCAGCGGCCAGTGGGCGTCTTCCACGACGATGCCTCCCCCCAGCGGGAGGCGGCTGGCCCCCGGAATCGAGAGGGGGGCGGTCTGTGGGGAACGATGGGTGAATCTAATAAAAGGAACACGATGGAGGATATCGTAGCACCAACTCGCACCCCTGGCGAAAGGTGCAACGGCGAGGGCTCGGGAGGAGGTGAACTTGACGTGCCAAACAGCGGGGCGGCTCAGTAGCCGACGTAGCCGCCGCCGCCGTTCATGGACTGGAGGCCGGGCACGTTGGACACCGAGCCGTAGCGGTCGATGGAGTAGCGCACCGCCGCGATGATGTTGTCCACGGGGTCGCGGATGTTGTCGTGGCCGGGCAGCTTGTACGCGTCGAACGTCGGCTGGATGGTCTGCATCAGGCCGATGGACGGGGTGCCGCGCTTGGCGTTGTCATCCCAGAGGTTGATGGCGTTGGGATTGCCGCTGGACTCGTGCTGGATGATTTTCGCGATGTCCTGGGGGTTCATCTTCTCCACGGGCACGCCCGCCGCCTTGAGCTTCTCCGTCGCCTGGCGGATCCAATCACCCACCTGGCCCTCGGGCATCTCGCCGATCTCCGCGGGGCTCTCGACCGATTCGGGACCGGCCGTGTGGTACTGCTGGCCCGGCCCAGAGGGGCCGCCCGGCGTGCCCCCGCCTTCCACGAACTCGTCCTTGGCGCCCGGGATGTTGAGCTTGTCATCCGCGAGGATGACGTTGGCGTCCTTGATCTGCGTGTTGGCCTTCATCAAGGCGTCGACGCTGGTGTTGTAGCGCTGCGCGATGCTGCTCAGGGTGTCGCCGGAGCGGATTCGGTAGCTGCCCATGGATGAAGGTCCTCCGAAGCGGTGGGGAGCCCCGAGTCTCGCATACCTGGGGGGCCGGGCGCGATGCCTCCTCCCGGTGCCGAGAACATCTTCTCATCCACCGAGAACCCGGAGCGAGGTAACACGGGGGGTATGCGCATTCCCGAGTTCAAGCTGGAGCGGTACTTCGCGAAGTGGGAGTTCCGCGCGCCCTACCTGCTGTGCTCCTCGGACATCGAGGGGTGGAGGATGAGCGAGTTGCTCGCGCTGGCGGACGCGGACGCCCGTGAGCGTTGGGAGCAGTTGACGCTGGGCTACACCGAGACGCCGGGGCTGCCGGCGCTGCGCGAGGAGATCTCGGGGCTCTACCCCGGGGTGCGGCCCGAGCAGGTGCTGACGTTCGCGGGCGCGCAGGAGGCGATCTTCATCCTGGTGAACGTGCTCCTGGGGGCGGGGGCGCACGCGGTGGTGACGTGGCCGGGCTACCAGTCGCTGTACGAGGTGGCCCGGGCCACGGGGGCGGACGTGACGCTGCTGCGGCTGCGCGAGGAGAACGGCTGGCGGCTGGACCCGGCCGAGCTGGAGCGCGTGCTGCGGCCGGACACGAAGCTCATCGTGGTCAACTTCCCGCACAACCCCACGGGGGCGCTGCCGGACGCGGACACGTGGCGGGGGTTGTTCGCGCTCGCCGAGGCGCGGGGCATCCACGTGCTGTCCGACGAGGTCTACCGGCTCATGGAGTACGACGCGCGCGACACCCTGCCCGCGGCGGTGGAGCTGTCCGAGCGGGGGGTGAGCCTGGGGGTGATGTCCAAGAGCTATGGGCTCGCGGGCCTGCGCGTGGGGTGGCTGGCGTGCCGGGACGCGGGAATTCTTTCCCGGTGCGCGGCGTACAAGGATTACACGACCATCAGCAACTCGGCGCCGAGCGAGGTGCTGGCGCTGGTGGCACTCCGGGCGCGCGAGCGGGTGCTCGCGCGCAGCCGGGCGCTCGTCTCGGACAACCTGGCGCGGATGGATGATTTCTTCACCCGACACGCGGAGCATTTCTCCTGGGTGCGCCCCCGAGCGGGCAGCGTGGCGTTTCCCCGACTGAAGAGTGACGTCCCCGTGGCGACGTTCTGCGAGCGACTGGTGGAGCAGGAAGGCGTGTTGCTCCTGCCAGGAGACGTGTATGACTTCCCGGGCAATCATTTCCGGCTGGGGCTGGGCCGTACGAACCTCCCCGACGCGCTCGTGAGACTCGAGCGCTTCTGCAGCACCTTCTTCCAACGCTGAGGCGTATTTGGACAACGAGCACCGCATCGCGCTGTTCCTCGACTTCGAGAACCCGGTGACGAACACCGGGATCTCCCCCAACAACTTCGACTTGCAGCCGGCCATGGATCGCCTGCTGGAGCGCGGCAAGGTGGTGTTCCGCCGCGCCTACTGCGACTGGTCGCGCTTCAAGGAGGCCAAGGGCAACCTGCACGGCTTCGGCGTCGAGCTCATCGACGTGCCCCCCTCCACGCGCTCGGGCAAGAACGGCGCGGACATGCGCATGGTCATCGACGCGCTGGAGCTGTGCTACGCGCGCGAGCACATCGACACCTTCGCCATCGCCTCGGGCGACAGCGACTTCTGCCCGCTCGCCTACAAGCTGCGCGAGAACGGCCGCACCCTCATCGGCCTGGGCGTGAAGGAGGCGACCAGCCCCCTGTTCGTCAAGGCCTGCGACGAGTTCATCTACCTGCGTCCCCGCCACAAGGAGAAGGACGAGAAGAAGGACGAGCGGCGCGAGGACAAGGACAAGAAGGACAAGCGCTCGGAGGACAAGGGCCGCAAGCACGGCAAGGAGTCCGCGCCCGCCACCTCGTCCAAGGGCAAGGCCGAGGTGCCGGAGATCGCCCTGGAGGTGGTGCAGCGGTTGCTCTCGCGCGCCACGGGCTCGGTCAACCCGTCCCTCATCAAGGAAGCCATCGTGCGCAAGGAGCCGGACTTCGACGAGCGCGACCACGGCTTCTCCACCTTCGCCAAGCTGCTGGCGGCCATGGAGCACGACGGCCTGCTCAAGCGCGTGCAGCAGGGCCGGCAGTGGTACGTGGTGGCGCCCGACTCGGCCCCCGAGCCCGCCGCGCCCGCTCATCGCGGTGGCAAGCACGCGCGCCACGAGGAGGACGAGGAAGAGGTCTACCCGGATCCCGTCGACGACTGAGCGGGCCCGGGCCGGGGCGAGGCTACTTGCCCGGCTTCGCCTTGCTCTTCTCGTACTGCTCGATGCGCGCCTTGACGTCCTCGAGCACGTCGTTGGGGATGGGGACGGAGAGGTTGTACTGGGCGATCTTCCACGTCTCCCCCTCCTTCACCAGCACGCCCGAGCCGCGCGAGGGCCCCAGGTTGGGGGTCGCGAGCACCTCGTCGAACCAGGCCAGCTTGCCGTCCCGGGAGAGGCTCACGTGCCGCGACGAGGGCGTGAAGTCCCACGCCTTGCCCTTGGCGAAGTAGGGGTGGGCCCAGGCGCGGAACTCGTCCCGGGTCCAGCGCTCGGTGGCGTCCGTGCCCAGGTAGATGGCGTCCTGGGTGAAGTGGGCGAAGTAGCGCGCCTCGTCCGCCTGGGCCGCCGCCCGGTGCCAGTCGTCCAGTACCGCGTTCACCGCGGCCGTGGCCGACACTTCGGCTGGGCGCGCCGCCGAGGGCTTCGCTCCCGCGTTCGGGGGAGCGCTCAACAGCGTGATGCACAACAGGGTGAGGGGCGTCATGGTGGGGTCGGACTCCTTGCTCGGGTACGCTATAGAGGGGGTTCCCTGTTTCGAACCCCAAGGGGGGAGTTACCACATGAGCACCGCGCTTCAGACCCGACCGAGCAGTGAGTTGGCCAACGGCCGCTTCGGCCAGAGCCGCTACGTCATCCGCCGCAAGTTCTTCAAGATCTTCGGCGACGCCTTCCACATCTACGACGAGGCGGGCCGGTCCTCTTCTACTCGAAGCTCAAGGCCTTCAAGTTGAAGGAGGACATCCGCGTCTTCACCAGCGAGGACATGAACGAGGAGGTGCTCACCATCAAGGCGCGCAGCATCCTCGACTTTGGCGCCACGTACGACGTCACGGACGCGAAGACGGGCGAGAAGCTGGGCGCGCTGCGCCGCAAGGGGCTCAAGTCCATCCTGCGCGACGAGTGGCTCATCCTCGACGCGCGCGACCAGGAGGTGGGCCTCATCCAGGAGGACAGCATGATGCTGGCCCTGGTGCGCCGCTTCCTCTCCAACCTCGTGCCGCAGACCTTCACCGCCACGGTGAACAACGAGCCCGTGTTCTCCTTCCGCCAGCACTTCAACCCCTTCATCCAGCGCATCTCGCTCGACTTCGGGGTGGATCGCTCGGGCCGGTTGGATCGCCGCCTGGGCATCGCCACGGCCGTGCTCCTGTGCGCCATCGAGGGCCGGCAGCAGTAGCGCGCGCTACCGGGCCGTGTCGGGCCGGAAGCGCCGCTCGATGCGCGAGCGCAACAGCTCCAACAGTTGCGCCTCGCCCTGGCCCGCCTCGGGCGCGAGCTTCAGGGTGACGGCGCCCCGGTCCACGCGCGCCTCGTCCTCGAGCACCTGTCCCGCCTGCACCAGCCGCACGTGCTCGGGGGCCAGCTCCACGCCGTAGGGTTGCAGGTACAGGTCCACGAAGCGCTGGCGCAGCTGCGCCGCCGTGAGCGCCTCGCGCTCCTCGGGCAGCATCTGGAAGCTCACGCTCGTGCGCGCCAGCCGCACCGCCTGCTCCACCACCGTGCCCAGCCGCAGCGCGTGCGGCAGCAGCGCCTCCTGGCCCTCGGTGCGGCTGTAGAGCCAGTAGCTCTTCTGCGGATGGGCGCACAGCGGGCAGAGCTGGCCATGGCGCTCGTCGAGCCCGCGCGTGCGCATCAGGTGCTGCAAGAGCACCTCCTCGCCACAGCGCTTGCACTGCTCCTGCGGGCCGATCACCGCCAGCACCGAGCGGCCCCGCTCGGCCACGTCCGCCCGCTGGAGCGCGAGCGGCACGGCGGCGAGCAGCTCGGTCTCGCGCAGTTGCAGGCCGAAGTGCACCTCTTTCTTCTTCTTCATCACCCGCAGGCCCAGCTCCAGGTGGCGCGGCAGCCGCGTGAGGGCCTCGTCGTACGGAGGCGCCTCCGGCATGTCGAGCTCGCGCAGCAGTTCATAGCGCTCGGCCCAGGCGTCGCTGGTGTCGAGTCCCGGAGGGGCGCCCCGCCGTCTCGGCGAAGAAGGCCATGAGGGTGAGGGACACCTGCCAGGGCTCCTGGGTGACGGCGTCCTCCAGCCAGCGGGCGAGCTCCCTCGCGGCGGGGGTGGCCCGCTGCCGCTCCAGGCGCAGCACGCCCTGGCGCACCAGGGGGCTCTCCAGCACCGGATCGAAGACGCGCAGCTTGCGGGCCTTGCCGCTCTTGATGAGCGTGTTCATGCGCTTGTTCCTCAGGGATGTCAGGGCGCGCGCGGCGCGCTCGAGCTGACGCATTCGGGCGCGGGCATCCCGCGCGAGCTCCTCGACTTCCTCCTCCATCTCGGCGCGCGTCTCCGTGAGGTAGTCCCGGCCCTCGGCCTCGCGGCGCAGGGACTCCTCGTACAGGCGCGCGGTGGCGGTGGAGCGCAGGCGCTCGCGCTGCTCGCGCAGGAGTGGGCCGCCGTGGAGAGCACCTGGATGCGCCGCTCGAGGTGCGCCAGCCGCGCGTCCTCGGTGAGCGTGTCCTCGGGCTCGCCCGCCCCCACGCGCGCGGCGATCATCTCCAGCGTGGTGCGATCCCCCGCCGAGTACGCCGCGTTGACGCGGGCCATGAGCCCGTCCAGCCGCTCGCGCTCCTCGTCCGTCTGCGCGAAGTCCGGATGCAGCAGCCGCGCCGGGCGCCGCCGCAGCCGCTTGAGATCCACGGCCTCTTCCTCGGCCTCTCGTGCGTCCTGCCCGGCGGCGCGCTCTCCCTCGGGCAGCGCGTCGTCCTCGTCCTCGTCGTCGAAGTCCTCGGTGTCCTCGTCCTCATCCTCGAGCGGGGGAGGGGTGGACACGCGCGGCGAGGTGGGAGCGGGGGCCTGCCGCGCGTCCGCGGGAGTGGGCGGCTGTGGGGGCTGCTCCAGCAGGCGGATGAGGGCGCTGGCGGCGTCCTGGAGGTGGCGCAGCCGGCGCAGGAGCCGTTCGGAGCGGCTCACCGTGTCGGAGGCGGCGGAGAGGGTGTCCTCGTAGGCCCGGGCGAAGCGCTGCAGTTCTCCCCCGAGCGCGTCGATCTCCGCGTCCAGGGCGTCGATCTCCGCGAGGAGTTCTTGCAGACGCAGCTCCGCGCGGCGCAGGGGCGTCTCCTCGGGAGGAGGAGGGACGCGGAGCAGAGCCGTCTCGGGGGCGAGCGGTGCGGTCGACGAGGAAGACATGGGGGAGGGGTAACCCATGCAGGGTAATCCGGTGGCGGTTTGATCGCTCGGAAACATCCCGGGGGCAAGGCCGTGCCCGCCCGGACGGCGGGCGAGGGGAAAACAGGTGGGTGCGCGGTGCAAGGGGTGGGAAGTCCGGCTTATGCTCTCCGGAAACCCCTTACCTGGAGGTCGTCCATGGCGGGCAGGGATCCCAATCGGCGCATCTACGGCTCGCAGCCGTTGCGTCGCGTGAACAGCGGCCAGGAGCAGTTCGACAAGGAGTCCCAGGAGGGCGCTCCCGAGTCCCCCATCCAGCAGGTGCGTGAGCAGCGGGGGCTGAACGCCTCGCTCAACCCGAACCGCAAGAGCTTCGCGTCCAGCCTGGAGCGCTTCGCGCCGCCGAAGAAGAAGTAGCGCCTAGCCGGCCAGGGCGCGCCACTCCTTCTCGTCGTGGGCGCAGAACACCCGCACCCGGTCGGACTGGGTGCGCACCAGCTCGCGCAGCCGCTCGCGGTTGTGCAGCCGCTCCGGGCCCTTCATGTGGAGGGCGCTCTGCATCAGGCGCAGCCCGAGCGGGCAGCGATCCACGGGCTCCATCTCCCCGTGGAAGAAGTAGGCGTCCCCCGCGTGCAGGAGCCACCGCTCGCCCGTGTCCACCGCCACCGCGCAGTGGCCGCGCGTGTGGCCCACCAGGGGCACGAGGAGGATCTCCGGCGGCAGGCCCTCGAGTTGACGCACGCACTCGAAGCCGAACCACGGCTCGCCCCGGGTCGTCTCGTAAAGCTTCCAGTCGGGGCCATGGGCCCACTGCACGCTCTGGTAGCGCTGGCGCTCCTTGAAGGTGAGCCGGGCCTGGGCCGCCGCGTGCTCCGTCGCGTACACGTGCACCCGCGCCTTGGGGAAGTCCGGCAGGCTCCGGCATGGTCCAGGTCCAGGTGGGTGAGCACGATGTGGCGCACGTCCTCGCGCCGGAAGCCCAGCTTCTCCACCTGCCGCGCCATCGTCTGCTCGGGATCCCACGCCGGGCGCATGGGGCCCATGCCCTGGCGCACGCTCTTGTGGGAGGGGGCGTGGATGTCCTCCAGCCCCAGCGCCGTGTCCACCAGCACCAGCCCCTCGCTCGTCTCGATGAGCAGGCAGTGGCACACCAGACGCCCGCTCGGGTCTCCCCCCAGCAGCAGGCTCCGGCCCAAAGGACACAGCGTCGAGCCATTCAAATGATGAACGCGCATGGGCGGCGAGGATGGCCCGCCATGCGCGCGTGTCAATTCGCCTCTTCAGGGAGGCAAGGCCGGCTCAGTCCGTCTCGGGCTTTTGATCGGGATAGGCCGCCCAGTAGCTCGACGGGAGGGGGTTGGTGCCCTGGTCACTGCGCACCCCATCTCCGTCCGGTAGCTCGCCCACGCCGCCGTAGGCCTGCTCCCGTTGGGCCTCCTCCTCGTCCTCCTGGTCGACCTGGGCCTTGCGCTCCTTCTCGGGCAGCTGGTGCGCCCCTTGCGCTTCACGCCCGGCGTCGGGCTTGCCTTCGTCCTTGGCGCTCATGGGGCGCCCGAACATGTCCTCGGCGGGTTGTTGCGGGGGAGCCTGCGTCTCGCGTTTCGCCATGATGGTCGTGCCTCCGTCCCCACAACTTCGGCAGGCTTCTTCCCGGCAGCAACCAGGCGGCCGTGCCCGCTGGGTGGGCGGGCGGGCGGTGGTGCGGGGCGTCAGGCGGCGGTGGCGGGCGCGGGGGGCGAGGCCGGAGGCGAGGCGGGGGGCTGCTCCTCGACGGGCAGGGCGATGCCCTCGGGGAGGAAGGCGAGCAACACGAGCGCGGGCAGGGCGAGCACCACGGTGAGGCCGAAGAAGCCGGCCCAGCCGATGCCCTCGGCGAGGTAGCCCGAGGTGGCCGAGAGCATGCGTCCGCCGAAGTTGGCCAGCGCCGAGAGCAGGGCGAACTGGGTGGCGCTGAAGCGCTTGTTGCACAGCGACATGGTGAAGGCGCCGAACGCCGTGGTGGCCATGCCGCCGCAGATGTTGTCCGAGCAGATGGCGAGCGCGAGCACCACGTGGTTCTTGCCCACCAGCGCGAGCGCGAGGAAGGTGAGGTTGGTGACGGCCTGCAGGGCACCGAAGACGAAGAGGCTACGGCGCAGGCCCAGGCGCGCGAGCAGCACGCCGCCGACGAGCGCCCCGACGATGGTGGCCACCATGCCCACGCCCTTGCTGATGGTGCCCACCTCCAGGTTGGAGAAGCCCATCTTGAGGAAGAAGGGCGTGGTCATGCCCCCGGCGATGGCGTCGCCGAGCTTGTAGAGCAACAGGAAGAGCAGCGCGAGCAGCGCCCCGTCCCGGCGGAAGTAGTCGACGAAGGGGACGATGGCGGCCTCGGCGAGGGTGCGCGGGGCGCGCTGGCCCTGGGGCTCGGCGGCGACGAGCGTGGCGATGACGCCCACGAGCATGAGCGCCGCCATGATCCAGTAGGTGCGCGGCCAGCCGATGAACTGCGAGAGGCTGAGCGCCACGGCCCCCGAGGCGATCATCCCGAAGCGGTAGCCCATGACGAAGGTGGCCACGCCGAAGCCGCGCTCGGCCTCGGAGAGGGTGTCGGTGCGCCACGCGTCCGACACGACGTCCTGGCTGGAGGAGAGGAACGCCACGAGCAGCGCCAGACTCGCCATGGCCGCGGGCGAGTCCTTGGGGTTGACCAGTCCCATGGCGGCGATGGCGCCCATGAGCCCCAACTGCGTGAGCAGCATCCACCCGCGCCTGCGCCCGAGGAAGGGCAGGGCATAGCGGTCCATGAAGGGCGCCCAGAGGAACTTGAAGGTGTAGGGCGTGGCCACCAGGGTGAAGACGCCGATCGTCTTCAGGTTGATGCCCTCGTTCGTCATCCAGGCCGATAGCGTCCCGCCCACGAGCAGCAGCGGGAGCCCGGAGGCGAAGCCGAGCGCGACGAGGAGCCACGCACGGGGACTGGACAGGATTTGGAGCAGGGAAGTCTTTTGGGCCATGGGCGAGGGCTCCACCATACCGGTCCTGGAGGAGAATCCCTCCTGTCCGGCGGTGCCGGGGCCGGAAGCGTTGCCCGCCTGTCAGCCCGGGAGAGGGGCCGGAGGGCGTTCCGTCGGGTTGTCCCCCCTCGCTGGGGCTTGGGAGGGGCCTGGGAGGGGCACGGTTAGCGGCGGCGGTCGTCGCGCCACTCGCGGCGGTCTTCATGCCGCTCGCGCTTGTCCTCGCGCATCTCCTGCTTGTTGTCGCGGATCTCCTGGCGCCCCATCTGGATGAGCTGGGTGATGAGGGTGCGCGTGCGGTGCAGGTCGGCGGGCCTGCGGCTGCCCACGAGCGAGGACAGCTCCCGAGCGATGGCCGAGCGGGCCGACATCGAGGCCGCCTCCGCCCGGGCATCCCGGACGTCATCGCGCCGGTCCCGGCGATCATCCCACCCACCCCGGTCCCTCTCATCGTGGCGGATCTCCCGCCGGTCCGCGGCCAGCTCCTGGCGGCCCTCGGCCAGCTCCGCCCGCATCAGGTCGCGCAGCCGCGTCTCCACGTCGCGCATCGCGCCCTCGTCGCGGCGGGCCTGGGCGCTGTCGAAGCGCCGCAGCACGTCCTCCAACTCGCGCACGTCGTAGCGGTCATCGCGCATCTCCGCCTTGTTCTGCCGATCCTCCTGGCGGTTCTGCGCACGCTCGTAGCGGGGCTGGGCGGAGGCGGCCCCCGCGGAAAAGAGGACGGCGGCGAGCACGGCGGAGCCAAGGCGCTTCATGATGGAATCTCCTGGGGGGGAAGGTCGTAGGGAAGGAAGTCGCCGGTTCTCGGCAACGCGGACTCGGACGGCGGCTCTGTCTTTTTATTCGAGTCCCCGTGTCCGCCCGGATGTTCACCCGTGGGGATTCGCGGGGTTGCTCGGCCGGAGAGCGGGGCGGGCTGCGCTAGGCTCGGCCCGGCTCGGTTCGGGGGTGCCATGGTGGAGTGTCTGCTGAACATCGATCTGGGCGAGCTGCCGGAGGAGGACGAGCGGCTCTACGTCCACGCGCAAGTGGCCCACATCGCCTGCGGAGGGCATGCGGGCGACACGGCCTCCATGCGCCGGGCGCTCGAGGCGTGCGCGCGCCACGGCACGCGCGCCGGAGCGCACCCCTCCTTCGAGGACCGGGAGCACTTCGGCCGCCGGGAGCTCACCGTGGCCCCCGAGCTGCTGCGCTCCCAGGTGGCCGCCCAGTGTGCCCGGCTGGCGGCCCTGGCCGCGGAGGTGGGAGTGCCCGTGTCCTCGGCCAAGCCGCATGGCGCCCTGTACCACGCGGCCAACCGCGATCCCGCGCTCGCCCGCGCCGTGGTGCACGGGGTGGTGGAGGCGCTGGGCTCGGGGACGGTCTTCGTGGGGCCGGCCACGGGCGCGCTGCGCGAGGCGGCCCGGGAGGCAGGGCTCGCCTACGCGCGCGAGGGCTTCGCGGACCGGGGCACGCGGCCGGACGGGTCGCTCATCCCCCGGGGCGAGCCGGGCGCGGTGCTGACGGACCCCGCGGTGGCGCGCGACAACGCGCTGCGGCTGACCCTGGGCGGCGCGGTGGACACGCTGTGCGTGCACGGGGACTCGCCGGGCGCGGTGGAGATGGCGCGCGAGGTGCGCGCGGTGCTGGACGTGCTGGCCATGCGCACCGAGCCCCTGGGGGACGGGGCGCTGCGGCTCGTGCTGCCCGAGCGGCTGGAGCGGCGCGGGGTGCTGGAGGCGCTCCAGGCCACGCCCGGCGTGCTGGACGTGGTGGTGGGCGAGGCGCAGGCCTGCGTGTACTTCGATCCGGCGGCGCCACCGGAGGATCCCCGGCGCGTGCTGGGCCGGAGCGCGGGCCGGCTCCTGTCGCCCGAGGAGCGGCCCCTCGTCATCGTCCGGGTGCGCTACGACGGGCCGGACCTCGAGGTGGTGGCGGATCGCGTGGGGCTGGCGGTGGACGACGTGGCGCTGCTGCACTCCTCGTGCGAATACACGGTGCGCGCGGTGGGCTTCATGCCCGGCTTCGCCTACCTGGGCGAGGTGGATGCGCGCATCGAGGTGCCCGCATGGCCATGCCGAGGCCGAGCGTTCCCGCGCACTCGGTGGGCATCGCCGGGCGGCGCACCGGCATCTATCCCTTCGCCTCGCCGGGGGGTGGAACCTCATCGCCACCGCGGTGGACTTTTCTCCCTTCCATCCCGGCAGCGGGGCGCGCTTGCGGCTCGGGGACCGGGTGCTCTTCGAGCGGGTGGACTGAATGGACGCGCGATTGGAGGTGCTCGACGTTCGGGGGCCGGTGGGCGTGCAGGACGGAGGACGTCCCGGCCGCATGCACCAGGGCGTGCCCCCGGGAGGCGCGCTGGTGCCGGAGTGGCTCGCCGCGGCCAACCGCGCGGTGGGCAACGCGTGGAGCGCGGCGGCGCTCGAGTGTCACGGCCGGCTGGAGCTGCGGGTGACGGGCCGGAGCGCGTGGGTGTCCGTGGGGGGCGAGGCGCTTCCAGGTGGCGGACGGGGAGTCCTTCCGCGTGCCCGCGCCCGAGCGGGGCGTGGTGCGCTACGTGGCCGTGGAGGGCGGGCTCGCCGTGCCCGAGGTGCTCGGGGGGCGAGGGCTGTTGCCGGTGGCTCGGCTCGGTGGGTGGGAGGGCCGGATGCTCCAGTCCGGGGACGTGCTGCCCCTGGGCGTGGGTGGGGGCGCGCGGCTCGCGCCGGAGCGCGTCGAGCCCTCCGGGGAGGTGATTCGCGTGATGTGGGGGCCGGAGCCGGGCCGCTTCGATCCGGGGGCCCAGGAGGCGTTGCTCTCGGGGAGCTTCACGGTCTCGCCCACGAGTGACCGGGTGGGGATGCGGCTGCGCGGGCCCCACCTGGCCCACGCGGACACGGGCTCGGGCCTCTCGGGCCCCATGGTGCGCGGCGCCCTCCAGGTGCCCGCCTCCGGGGAGCCCATCGTGCTCGGGCCGGACCACCCCACCCTGGGGGGCTACCCGGTGCTCGCGGTGGTCATCCGCGCGGATTGGGGCCGCCGGCCTCGCGCCGGCCCGGCGAGACGGTGCGCTTTGGCGCGGTGGGCGTGGAGGAGGCCCGCGCGGCCTGGAAACGTCTGGCGCTGGACGAGCACCTCGAGCCGCCTCGCTGAGCGCGGCCCCCGGTCAGACACGACGGGCCCCGGGGGTCAATCCCGGAGGCCCGGCGTGCGCTCGAGGCCCGTGTCTACTGCTTGGGCAGGGGCTGGGTGTCCTCGGTCATGGTGTTGTCGTCGTCCATGGACGAGTCGATGGGCGGAGTGGTCCTCATCGGCTCGTCCATGGGCTCGTTGCCGATGGAGTCCGGAGGCATCATGCCGTTGGGCTCCAGGCCGGAGCCGCCCGTGCCGGGCTCGTCGAGGGGCGTGTTGTGCACGTCCGGCTCGCGCTCGCGGATGCCGTCATTGGGCAGAGGAGTGGACCGGGGCGTGTCGAAGCCCGTGCCCCCCGTGCCGGCGTCCTCGGTGGTGGCCGGCGTCATCGGCTCCGGGCTCTTGGTGGCCGTGTCCGTCTTGCACGCCGTCCCGAACGCCACCGCCCCCGTGAGAAGCCCCGCCAGCAGAAGTTTCGTCTTCGTCATGTGTCTTCCCTCCCTGTTGTCGTGCTGGGCGGAAGGTGCGGTGTCCCCACGTCACCTGCAGCGTGCGGCCGCCCGTCAGGCCGCCCTGTTCGGCGGGGTGAGGTCGGGGGACTGGCTCACCACGGCGGAGGCTGAGCCGGGCACGTCCGGGGCTTGCCTCGTCTCACGTGCGCCCTCGGCTCACGAACGCTTGCGCGGGCTGCTCGAGCGCTTCGTCGTGGCGCGCTTGGCCGTGGTGCCGCGCTTGGCGGTGGTGCGCTTGGCGGCGCCCCGCTTGGCGGCCGCGGTGCGCTTGACGGCCTTGCTCTTGCGCGTGGCCGCGGCCTTCTTCGCGGCGGCGGAGCGCTGGGCGGTGGTGCGCTTGGCCATGCTGCGCTGGCCGCCGCGCTTGGAGGACTGGTGCGTCTCGGGCTTGCCATAGCCGGAGCCACCGGGCTTTTCTCCGCCATGGGACTCGGCGTTCACCGTGGCCCAGGCCCGGCGCACGGCCTCCTTCTTGTCCGTTCCGTGTTGCTCGTAGCTCTGCTCGATGTGCTGGGCGCGGCGCTTCTGCTTGTCGGTGTATTTGCTCTTGTCTCCACGGGGCATGAGGGCACCCTCCTTGACACTCAATTTGAGGTGGCTCGTCCCAAATGCAACCGACCAGGCCATCATTGAGTCACCCAGGAGATGAATGTCGATGCGTGATGATCCAGGAGTCGTTGCCGGGGTTGGCGTCTCGTCACTGGAGCACCAGGGCTGTCGTCTCTCGTACGGCGTGGAGGGCACGGGCACTCCGGTGGTGCTCATCCAGGGCGTGGCCGTGCAGGGCGACGCCTGGCGTCCCCAGCTCGACGCGCTCACGGCGCGCCACCGCTGCCTGTGGTTCGACAACCGGGGGCTCGGCCGCAGCCAGCCCCTGGGGTGCGCGCTCACCGTCGCCCAGATGGCCGAGGACGTCCGCGCCCTCATGGACGCGCGGGGCTGGGACTCGGCGCACGTCGTCGGGCACTCGCTGGGAGGGCTCATCGCCCAACACCTCGCGCTGACCGAGCGTGCGCGCGTGCGCAGCCTGTCCCTGCTGTGCACCTTCGCCCGGGGCCGTCATGTGACGGTGCCCTCGCTCCGGATGATGTGGCTCGGGTTGCGCTCGCGCGTGGGCCCGCGTGCCGGCGCCGCCGTGCCTTCCTGCGCATGGTGATGCCGCCCGAGGCCCTCCTCCAGGAGGACCCCGACGCGCTCGCCGGCCGCCTCGCGCACCTCTTCGGCCATGACCGGCGGACTCGCCCCCGGTGGCGATGCGGCAGATGGCCGCCATGGGCGCCTATGACTCCACCCCCCGGCTGAAGGAGCTCGCGGGCCTGCCCACCCTGGTGGTGAGCGCCACCGAGGATCCCATCGCCCCTCCGCGTCTGGGCCGGGTGCTCGGCGAGGGCATTCCCGGGGCGCGCTACGTGGAAATCCCCGCCGCCTCCCACGGGGTGACCATTCAACGCGCGGGGCACATCAACACGCTGCTGCTCGAGCACCTCGCGCGGGCCGACGCGCCGCGTTGACGCGCCCCCCGTGCTCAGCCGCGCACGGCGCCGAAGCGGCCCGACAGCGAGGCGAGCACCACGAGCAGCTCCACGGGCTCCACGGGCTTGGGCACATGGCTGTGGAAGCCCGCGAGCAGCACCCGGGTCCGGTCCTCCACGCGCGCGTAGGCGGTGAGCGCGACGGCGGGGGTGCGGCCTCCGTCCTTGGGCGGGAGTGCCCGGACGCGGGAGATGAGGGTGAAGCCATCCTCGCCCGGCATGCCGATGTCGGAGACGAGCACGTCGGGCAGCTCCTGCTTGAGCCGCTCGAGGCCCTCGGCCACGGACGCGGCGGTGCTCACCTGGGCGTGGCATTCCTCCAGCAGGGTGCGCAGCAGCTCGCGCGTGTCGTGCTCGTCATCCACGACGAGCACGCGCAGGCCCGTGAGCTCCGGCGGGCAGGGAATGCCCGGGTGGGCGCGTCGCAGCGAGGGGGGAGGGTGGCCTCGCGGCGCATGGCCACGGACAGGGGCAGGCGCACGGTGAAGGTGGAGCCCTGGTCCACGCCCGCGCTGAAGGCGGCCACGGTGCCGCCGTGCATCTCCACGAGCTGCTTGACGATGGACAGGCCCAGGCCGAGTCCGCCCGCCCTCCGGGTGAGGGGCCCCTCGGCCCGGCGGAAGCGCTCGAAGACGTGGGGGAGGAACTCCGGGGCGATGCCCGGGCCCGTGTCCGCCACGGTGATTTCCACCGCCGAGTCCCTCCGCTCGACGAAGACCTGGACGCGCCCGCCCTTGGGGGTGAACTTCACCGCGTTGGACAAGAGGTTCCACACCACCTGCTGCAACCGGCGCGCATCCCCCATGACGTGGCCGGTGGAGTCCAGCGCCGTCTGCAACCGCAGGCCCTTGGCGTCCGCGGCGGGGCGCACCGACTCGAGCGCCTGCTCCACCACGTGGCCCACCTCCACGGGCCCCACGTCCAGCTTGAGCTTGCCGGACATGATGCGGCTCACGTCGAGCAGATCCTCGATGAGCTGGCCCTGCGCCCGGGCGTTGCGCTCCACCGTCTCCAGGGCCCGCTCGCGCTTTTCCGGCGGCAGGTTGCCATTGCGCAGCACCTGCACCCAGCCGAGCATCGCCGTGAGGGGGTGCGCAATTCGTGGCTCACCGTGGCGAGGAACTCGTCCTTGAGGCGGTTGGCCTCCTCGGCTTCCTGGCGCGCGGCCTTCTCGCTCGCGAGCAGCCGTTGCCACTCGCGCTCGATGCGGACGTCGAGCGGGGTGAGGCCTCCGGGAGCAATCGCCCCTCGGTGACGCGCGAGGACTCGCGCGGCGCCCCGGCGGCCGCGAGGCCCGAGGTGATGAAGCGGGTGAGGACGCGCGCCTCGCCCGGGGAGAGCACGCCGCCTTCCTCCTGGAGGAGGTCCGTCACCGCCTCGCCCAGCGACTCATACACGGCGAGTGCGAGCGGGAGGGGGTCTCCCCGGGAGAGCCAGGGGGATGCAGTGGGAGGGCCCGCGGAGGCGGGATGTTCGCCCAGCGCGCGAGTCAGTCCGTGGAGCAACTCGAACAGCTCGGAGGGGGAGGGCGGCTCCCCGGGGGCGGCCCGCGGCAGGCTCCGGTGCAGGGCTTCGCTCCAGCGGCGCAGCAACTCCTCGCGCTGCTCCTCGAGCACTGTCTCCAGGTCACCCATGGGCGGCGTCCGCGAGCGGGTCGGGTGGGGCGAGGCCCCGGGGGCTGAGCGCGTCTGTCTTGTCTTCAGACCACAATGTCAGTCTCCTCCCGACACAACATCCTCACGACCTACATCGATGGCACCTGGGGACAGGTTGCCAGGACGGGTCACGGTGGGGCGGGGCGGACGCCCCGTCGCGGACCGGGGAGGGAGAGCGGGGAGAAGGCGGGGCCCTGTGTCGGGAGGGCGTGGGCGTCAACGGGAGGAGCGCGAGGGCGGCGCGGGGACGGAGGGCGGTCGCTTCCCTGGTGTCCGCTCGGGCTGGGCCCGGGACTGCGTCTGGGATTGAGGCGGGGCCGCGGGGGAAGAACCCCGCGGCCCCGAGGGGACTACCGCTTCGCCGACTTCAGCACCTCACGGGCGGCCTCGAGGACCTTCTCCGTGCTGAAGCCAAACTTCTGCAGCAGGTTCTTCAGCGGGGCGGACGCGCCGAAGGTACGCATGCCAATGACCTTGCCGCTCAGGCCCACCCAGCGCTCCCAGCCGAACGCCGAGCCCTGCTCCACGGCCACGCGCGCGGTGACGGCGCGGGGCAGCACCTGCTCCCGGTACGCCTCGTCCTGCTGCTCGAACAGCTCCCACGAGGGCATGCTCACCACGCGCGCCTTGACGCCCTCGCTCTTGAGCTTCTCGTAGGCCTCCACGCACAACTGCACCTCGCTGCCCGTGCCGATGAGGATGACGTCCGGCGTGCCCTCGCTGTCGGCGAGGATGTAGGCGCCCTTGGCCAGCCCCGAGGCCGGGGCGTACTTGGTACGGTCCAACGTGGGCAGCGCCTGGCGCGTGAGCACGAGCACCACGGGCTGGTGCGTGAGCGGGGCGATGACGCGCCACGCCTCGGTCACCTCGTTGGCGTCGCCGGGGCGCAGCACGATGAGGCCGGGAATCGCGCGCAGGCTGGCGAGCTGCTCGACGGGCTGGTGCGTGGGGCCGTCCTCGCCCACGCCGATGGAGTCGTGGGTGAAGATGTGGATGGAGGGAATCTCCATGATGGACGACAGGCGGATGGCGGGCCGCTCGTAGTCGCTGAAGATGAAGAAGGTGGCGCTGTAGGCGCGCAGCCGGCTGAGGGCGAGGCCATTGGTGATGGCGCCCATGGCGTGCTCGCGCACCCCGTAGTGGATGTTGCGTCCGGACAGGTCCCCGGGCCGCATGGGGCCGGAGAACGTCAGGTACGTCTTGGTGGAGGGGTTCAGGTCCGCCGAGCCACCCACCAGCCACGGGTAGTTCTTCGCCAGGGCGTTGAGCACCTTGCCGCTGGACTCGCGCGTGGCCACGCCCTTGGGGTCCGCGGGGAAGGTGGGCAGCTCCTTGTCCCAGCCCTCGGGCAGCTCGCGCCGCTGCATGCGCCGCAACTGCTCGGCCTGCTCCGGGTGCTGCTTCTTGTACTCGGCGAGCTTCGCCTCCCACTCGGTGCGCAGCTTGTGGCCGCGCGCGCCCACGCCTTGGGCGAAGCGCTCGCGCACGCCGTCGGGCACGAGGAACTTCGCGTCCTCGGGCCAGCCGTAGTTCTTCTTGGCGCCCTTGATTTCCGCCTCGCCCAGGGCCTCGCCGTGGGCGCTCGCGGTGCCCTGCTTCTTGGGCGCGCCAAAGCCAATCAGCGAGTGCACGATGATGAGCGTGGGCTGGCCGCGCTCCTGCTTGAAGGCGCGGAAGGCGCTGGAGAGCGCTTCCAGGTCATTGGCGTCCGCCACGCGCAGCACGCGCCAGCCGTAGGCCTCGAAGCGCCGGCCCACGTCCTCGGTGAAGGCCAGCTCCGTGCTGCCGTCGATGCTGATGTGGTTGCTGTCGTAGATCCAGCACAGGTTGGACAGCTTCAGGTGGCCGGCGACGGAGGCGGCCTCGCTGGCCACGCCCTCCATGAGGTCGCCGTCGCCGCAGATGGCCCACACGTCGTAGTCGAACAGCTCGAAGCCCGGGCGGTTGAAGTGGTTGGCGAGCCACTGACTGGCCATGGCCATGCCCACCGAGTTGGAGACGCCCTGGCCCAGGGGGCCGGTGGTGGTCTCCACGCCGCTCGTCCAGCGGTATTCCGGGTGGCCGGGGGTGGAGCTGTCGAGCTGGCGGAACTTCTTGATGTCCTCGAGCGAGACGGCCACTTCCTGCGACACCTCGTCCTCGTCGGTGACGCGGCGCACACCCGTGAGGTGCAGGAGCGCGTAGAGGAGCATGGAGGCGTGCCCGTTGGAGAGCACGAACCGGTCGCGGTTGGGCCAGACGGGCTGGGTGGGATCGTAGCGCAGCTCCTGCTGCCAGAGCTGGTAGGCCACGGGAGCGAGCGCCATGGGGGCGCCCGGGTGGCCGGAGTGGGCCTGTTCCACCGCGTCCATGGCGAGGGTGCGGATGGTATTGATGCAAAGCCAATCGGTGGGATCGTGTGGCATGTCTTGGGACTCCTGATTTTGGGCCAGGACCATGCCCCAAGCGGACGGAGAGTGCCGCAGGATTCGCCTGGGGGGCGTGCCCGGGTCGACAGAGTGACCGGAGAAGACGGGTCGGACTGGCGGTGAGGCCGCCGGGGTGGCATATGGGCGTGTATGTCGATCGAGAAACCGTTGCGGGAAATGGTGCAGGCGGAGCTGAAGACCCGTCTGGCACCCATGCACAAGGCCATCGCGCGGATGGATGAGCGCCTGGGCGTCATCGCCGAGATCGTGGACATCATCCACCGGCTGGCGCCCATGGCCACGCGGATGCAGACGCTGCAGATGGCGCTGCCGGGCATCGGACTTCCCATCCAGGGCCGGGGAAAGCAGCCCGTGGCCCCTCCGCCCGCGCCCGCGCCCGCTCCGGCTCCCGCCCCCCGGCAGGCCGCGACGCCTCCGCCTCCGCCCGCGGCGCCGACGCCGCCCGCCCGGCCTCCCCTGTCCTACCCCACGAGCCGCTATGCGCTGCCGACCACGGCGGCGCCCGTCTACAAGCCCGAGAAGTCCGAGCCCGCTCCGACCCCCGTGCCGGCGCCCCGGGGCCGTCCTCCGGCGCGGGCCGCCGCCGAGGCCCCGAGCGCGCGCGTGAGCGAGGGTGGCCGTCGCTGCGCCGTCATCGGGTGCAAGCGTCCGGCGCGCTCGAAGGGTTATTGCTCGGCGCACTACCAGAAGCTGCGTCTCTTGGTGAAGAGCGGCCGGCGCCCGGCGAGCTGGGTGGACGATGCGCCGTCCCAGTCCGTGGCGGAGGTGGTGCTGCCCCGGGGCCGCGCGGCCTCGAAGGCGCGCGAGGAGCAGGCTCCCGCTCCGGCTCCCACGCCCGTGCGTCCCGAGCCGCCCAAGCCCAAGGTGTGGGTGCGCAAGAAGGGCGCCAAGGACGCGGTCGCGCCGCTGCACTGAGCGCGCGGATGCCCGGCGGTGGGGGTGGCGAGGGTGTCACCCCCTGGCGAGTCATTGACACCTCGGGCCAGGGGTGATTTCCGGCGGGCATGAGCGATCAGTTTCCGGTGACGGTGGCAGTGCGGCGCCCGGATGGGCGAGTGGAACAGGTGCGCGTGGGGACGGCGGTCCGCAACGGTGAGGGTTTCTCGTTGAAGCTGGGGGAGCTGAGCATCGGCTCGTCTCCCGACGCGGCTCCAGCGGCGGCGCCCCGGCGCGCCTATTCCTCGGGCGGTGGCGGAGGAGGTGGTGGCGGGGGCGGCGGGGACGTGTCGGTGTTCCCCAACTATGGCCGCAGCAAGGGGGCGCCCATCCAGGGCGCGACCATGCAGGACCTGGAGTACTACGCCAATGGCGCCCGGCGCTCGCTGGGTGACCCGAGCAAGTCGCGCTGGCACGACCGCGAGCGCGCGCTGCTGGCATCCATCGAAGCGGAGATCACCCGGCAGCGCGGGGGCGACGGCGGCGGCGGTCACGAGCCGCCCCCGCACGGGGATGATGACTACGGCGGCGGCGGTGGCGGCGACGACGACAACATTCCCTTCTGAGGCGGGGACCCGGCTCCCGGCGGGGGCGGGACTTCGCTTGCCTTGCGAGGGGAGGGCTCGGTCGTCGTGAAGCCGCGCGGGGTGGAGTGGAGCGGCAGGCGGAGGAGGATGGTGGTGCCCTGCCCGAGGGTGCTGTTCACCTCCACCTGTCCGCGGTGCGCCTCCACGATGCCGCGCACGATGGGCAGCCCCAGGCCGGTGCCCAGGGCCTTGGTGGTGAAGAAGGGATCGAAGAGGCGCTGCATCACCTCGGGGGCGATGCCCGGGCCCGTGTCGGTGATGGTGATGAGGGCGTGGGGCGGGCCCGGCGGCTTCACCGAGTGGGTGATTTCCACGCGGAGCGAGCCTCCCTTGGGCATGGCCTGCACGGCGTTGAGGAAGAGGTTGTGGAGCGCCCGGTGCAAGAGCTGGGCATCCAGGGGGATGTCGGGCAGCGAGGGATCCACCGCGCGTGTCACCTGGAGCGTGCTGGGCCGGGGCTCGGTGCTCAGCGCGGACTCCAGCGCCCCTTCCACCACGGGGCCGAGCGGCTGGGTGAGCAGGTTCGGCTCCAGGGGCCGGGCGAAGTCCACCAGGCCGGTGATGAGCAGATCCAACCGTCCGACTTCCTCGCCCATGACGCCGAGCAGGTTCCAGGTGGTGCTGTTGGTGTCGGGCTGGGCGCTACGGGTGAGGGCGGCCACGGCGTTGGCGATGACGCCCAGGGGGTTGCGCACCTCGTGGGCCACGCTGGCGGACAGCTCGCCCACCGCGGCCATGCGCTCGCGGTGCACGAGCTCGCGCTGGGTGGTGGCCAGCTCCTCGAGTGACGCGCGCAGCTCCTCGTTGAGCCGCTCGCTCTTCTCGCGCGCGCGCCGCAGCTCGCCCACCGCCGCGGCCAGCAGCAGCCCCGAGGCGCCAATCACCGCGAGGAAGGACTGGAGGTAGATGAGGCTCGCCCGGGGGGAGGCGGCGCCGTGGGCCTCCAGGACGAAGGGGCCGCTGCCGGTGATGGTGTGCAGGACGGACACCGCGGCGAGCGCGAGCAGGGCGAGGCTGGTGCCCCGGGCCTCGAAGCGCAGCGCCGCCCAGAGGATGAAGGGGAAGGCCGTGTAGGTGATGGGGTGGTGGGGGTTGATGCCGTGGGGGAGCCCGTGAAAGCCCAGGTGCAGGGTGGTGACGAGCCCCAGCAGCAGCACGGCGAATTCGCGCGCGCGTGTGCGGCTCCAGCGCACCTGGTCGAGCATGCCCCAGGTGAGCAGGAGCGGCGTCACCAGCAAGAGGCCCATGGCGTCGCCCACCCAGAACACCCGCCACTGCGGCCACCACTGCTCCCAGCCAATCCTCCCGTGGAGCGCGAGCAGGGTGACGCCGGGGGTGGCGTTGAGCACGGGGCTGACGAGCGCCACGGCCAGCAGCGCGAGCACGTCGCGCACCCGCTCCAGCGAGGGGTTGAGGCCCGCGTAGCGGCGCAGCAGGAAGGCGCCCACGAAGACCTCCAGCCCGTTGCAGGCGGACATGAGGAGGGTGCGGGTGTTGGGCCCGTGTCCGGGCATGCTCGTGAACGGCCCCACGAGCACGGCCAGCAGCAGCAGCACGGGCCAGTCGCGCCAGCGCGCCAGCAGCAGCGCCGTGAGCAGCACGCCCGAGGGGGGCCAGATGGCCGAGAGCTGCTCGTTCTGGGGGGTCAGCCCCATGCCCAGCCGGTGCCGAGCCCATACAGCAACACGAACGCCGCCCCCGCGCGGAGGGGGCTCCAGGTCTGGAGGATGTGCTTGGGCTTGGGCACGAGAGCGGTGAGACGTTCACGCTGTCATGAAGCGCGGACGCATGCAAAGCCAGGTGGCCGGGAGACCCGCCGGGTTGTCGGTGGCATGACGCCCGGTCATGGAGCGCATGAGCGAGCGTGCCTGGGAGGTCAGGGCTCCTTGGCCTGCAGTCCATGGCGCCGCACCCGGCGGCCGAGCGTCACGGGATCCATCTCCAGCGCGGCGGCGGCGCGCCGCACCACGCCGCCGTGGTTCTCGAGCGCCTCGCGGATGATTTCCTTCTCCAACTGCTCCAGCCGCTCGCGCAGGGACCGGCGCTCCCCGTGCGCACCGGCGCCGCGCGCCCTCGAGGCCGGCGGAGAGCGAGGGGGAGGTGGCGCGCGTACACCGGCTCGTCGTCGTTGGACAGCAGCACGGCGCGCTCGATGCAGTTGCGCAATTCGCGCACGTTGCCGGGCCACCTCGCGTAGCGCAGCACCTGCTCGGCGTCCTCGGAAAGGCCCGTGACGGAGCGGCGCAGGGTGCGGTTGAAGTGGGCGATGAAGTAGTGCGCCAGGTCCAGCACGTCCTCGGGCCGCTCGCGCAAGGGGGGCAGGTCCACGATGAAGCTGTTGAGCCGGTAGAACAGGTCGCTGCGGAAGCGCTTGGCGTGCACCTCCTCGGCGAGGTCGCGGTTGCTCGCGGCGATGATGCGCACGTCCACGCGGCGCACCTGGGTGCCGCCCACCGGCCGCACGTCGCCGCTCTCGAGCACCCGCAGGAGCTTGGACTGGAGCGCGGCGGTGGTGTTCTCGATTTCATCGAGGAAGATGGTGCCCCCGTCGGCGAGCACGAACAGGCCGGGGTGGTCCGCCACGGCGCCGGTGAAGGCGCCCTTCACGTGGCCGAACAGCTCGCTCTCCAGGAGCGTCTCGGTGAGGGTGCCGCAGTCCTGCACCACGAGCGGCAGGCTGGAGCGGCCGCTCAGCCGGTGGATGACGCGCGCGAGCACCTCCTTGCCGGTGCCCGTCTCGCCCTGCAGGAGCACCGCCACCCGGTGGGGGGCGGCCACGCGCACCATCTCCAGCACCTGGCGCATGGCGGGGCTGCGGAAGCCGGGCTCGTTGGCCACGCCCGTGTCGCCAGCGAGCCGGGGGGCTTCCCGCGCGCGCTCGCGCAAGAGGTTGCGCTCGAGCTCCAGCGCCGCCCGTCGCTGCTCGGTGCGCAGGCCCAGCTCGCGGCTGGCCTGGAGCACCGCCTGGCGCAGCGCCACGGGCTCGCACGGCGGGGTGAGGGCGCGGAAGATCTTCCCCTGGTTGAACAGCTCCACCAGGCGGGTGGGCATGGCCGGCGCGCAGTAGAGGATGCGGGGGGACAGGTCGCTCGCGGGTCCGGCGCCGGTGGGGTCCGCCTCCGCGCGCCGCATCGCCAGCCGCTCCACGAGCGCCACCGCGCGCGCCTCGTCCCGTCCGCACACGAGCAACGCGCTGATGTCTCCCCGGCCCAAGAGCGTGTCCACGTCCTCGGCCGATTGCGCGAAGCGCAGCCGCACGTGGCTCTCCAGCGCCGCGCGCAGCCCCCGCAGCTCCGCCTCCTCCGCGTACACCACCGCCACGTAGAGCTGGTGCGCCAGCAGGTAGCGCTTGAGCTTCACCCCATCGGCGCCCTCGAAGGCGTGGAAGCTCACGCCCAGGGCCGTCACCCCGCCCTCGTCCCGCTCCACCGGATCATGCCGCCAGCGCACCACGCCGCGCACCTGCACGCGCGCGCGCGAGTCGGGCAGCGTGAAGGCCATCTCCACGTCCTCCCCCTCGCGCGGCCCCTCCTCGGGCCCCGAGGGGGTGGCGATGAGCCCGATTCCCGTCTCGCTGAGGTTGACGGCCCAGCACCCCTGGAGCGCGGGCTGGGTGACCACCTGGACGTGGAGGGGCTTGCGTTCGCTGGGCGGCAGGGCGGTGGGGTCGCTCGGAGACGTCATTCGGGGGCTCCGTCGCGTCAAACGTGAAACCCGGATGGTGATTCCAGAAAAATCAAGAAAGACCAACATTGTCCAGGGACGTACGGTCGAGGCGGACAGGGGTCTGACTGGCCGCGCGGTCGCCTTCGGAGCCTGGAGCGGGTGGGCTTGCCTCGAAGTGTAGCGTGGTGGGCGCTGGAGGGGGGCCAAGGGCCAGGGAAGAGGGGGCGTGTGGGAAAAAGCGTGAGGAGCGGGGGGGGCCCCCTGTCGGTTGGGAGGGACGTGGTTAGGGTGGGGTGTCGAAGGCGTGCGGCCTGCCGTCCTTTGGCGCGAGGGGTGGTGTCATGCAGACGAGTGCCTGTGCGGTGGATGTGGGTCCGGTGCGGGTGGATGCGGCCGAGGACCGGCGCGGCGCACGGCGCTGGCGATCCCCGGGGACACCGTGAGGGGCTCGCTCTTCCTGGGGACACTGGACGCGGTGCGCACGTGGGTGGGGGAGGCGGCGATGCTGCGCTGCGTGGACGCGGGGGGCGAGCCGCGCTTCATGGAGTTCTTCAACTATCCATTGGGCGCCTTCATGCGGGTGAACGCGGCGGCGGCGTGGGAGCTGGCGCCGGGGTGCGGAGGGTGGGACGCGGCCCAGCGGCTGTTGGGGCAGCGGGCGGCGACGGATCTGCTCGCGTCCGCGGCGGGCAAGGCGCTGCTGTTGCTGTCGCGGTGCGAGACGTGGCGGCTGGTGGGCAACCTGCCCTCGGCGTACCGGTCGGCGGTGAATCATGGGGAGCGCTCGGTGTCGTGGGAGGGCTTCAGCCGGGGCCGTGTCACCATGCGGCGCGACTTCATGCCGTGCTCCTTCCACGAGGGCCTGCTGCGGGCCGTGTTGGAGTCCACCAAGGCGAGCGGGGTGGAGGTGGTGGGCTCGCGCGTGGACGTGCTGGACAGCGAGTACGTGCTGTCCTGGCAGTAGGCCGCCCGGGGCCCCCTCGCCGGGGATGACCTGTCATGTCGGAGGTGACCTGTAGTATCAGGACCTTTCAGGTGACCTGAGAGGTGAGACATGCCATGGGAGCGAGAGGCGTCGGGGGAGACGAGGCGAGAGGGCGGGGAGGAGCGGGCACGGGTTGACGGCGGAGGGAGGGCGACCCAGGCTCGAGGCATGGCGGCGCGATCCGGCAAGGCGGACAGGTATCCCCGGGCACCCACGCAAGAGGAGTGGGACGCGCTGAGCCCGGAGGAGCGGGCGCGGGTGGTGGAGGCGCTGCCCGGAGAGGTGACGTACGCGGAGATGTCGCCGCCGGAGGGGGACCGGCATTTCCAGGCGAAGGTGAAGGCGCTGGACACGCTGCGGGGCCACTTCGCGCGGCAGCGGCGGCGGGTGTACCGGCGGCGGAGATGCCGGTGTACTACCCGGGGGCGCGCCGCTTCGCGCCGGACCTGATGGCGGTGCTGGAGGCGGAGGCGCACGAGCGGGACAAGTGGGTGGTGAGCGCCGAGGGCAAGGGCCTGGACTTCGTGCTGGAGGTGCACGTCGGGGGGCCGCGGAGGAAGGACGCGCGCGACAACGTGGTGCGCTACGCGAGCCTCGGCATCCCGGAGTACTTCATCTACGACCGGCGGCGGCAGCGGCTGCACGGGTACCGGCTGCCGGCGCCCGAGGCACGGGTCTACGAACTCCTGGAGCCGAGCGGGGGCGTGTATGTCTCGGAGCAACTGGGGGTGGAGTTGCGCTTGGAGGAGGGCCGGCTGCGCTTCTACTCCGGGAGGGAGCTGCTGCTGGAGCCCGAGGAGGTGATCGCCCGTCTGGAGCAACTGACGGAGGGGCTGCAGCGGCGGGTGGACGAGGAGGCCCGGCTGGCGAAGGAGCTGCGGCGGCGCATGGCCGAGGAAGCCCGACAGACAGAGGAGCTGCGGCGGCGCATGGCCGAGGAAGCCCGACAGACAGAGGAGCTGCGGCGGCGCATGGCCGAGGAAGCCCGACAGACAGAGGAGCTGCGGCGGCGCGTGGACGAGGAAGCCCGGCTGCGCCAGGACGCACAGCGCCGGTGGAGGAACTCCGGGCCGAACTGGAGCGATTGCGGCGCGGTCCTCGCCCCTGACGTGGGGGAGCGCGGCTTGACGTCCGAGGGGAGGGGTGTGAAGGGGCGCGCATGAACAAGCGCCTCGCCCTGCTCTCGAGTCTCCTGCTCCTGCCCGCCTGCCAGACGACGCACACGGTGACGCTGGTGGGGATGACGGACTACCACTCGCACGCGGAGCGCTTCTATTCGGAGGGGGAGCCGGGGCAGGGTGGGGTGGCGCGGGCGCTCGCGTACTTCCGGGCGGCGAAGGCGAGGCCGGACACGCTGGGGGTGTCCGGGGGTGACTGGGTGAACAAGGGCGTGCCCGTGTGGAGTGACGAGTACGGGTGCGTGGAGTGGCCGTGGTTCAACGGGCTGGTGGACGTGATGGCCCTGGGCAACCACGACCTGGACTACGGGGCGGAGGCGTTCGCGCGCTGCCGGGCGGTGGTGGACTACCCGGTGTTGTGCGCGAACCGGTGGGCGCGGACGGTGCGCCCTACTTCCAGGTGGAGGGGCGGGCGTACGTCGTGAGGGAGGTGGGGGGCGTGCGGCTGGGCTTCTTCGCGGTGGCGGGGCCGGACATGCAGCGGCTGGTGAAGGCGGAGCGGCTGCCGGTGGGGACGCGGTGGACGGACGCGACGGAGGCGGCGCGGGCGGTGGTGGGAGCCCTGCGCGAGCGCGAGCACGTGGACGCGGTGGTGCTCATCGGCCATCAGCTGCGCGAGGACGACGAGGCGCTCGCGCGGGCGGTGCCGGGCATCGATGTCATCCTCGGCTCGCACTCGCATGCCCGGGAGGAGCTGCGGGTGGTGCCGGGGACGAGGACGTACACGGTGTCCTCCTACCAGTACCGGCGTACGTCTCCGAGGTGCGGCTGCGCTTCGAGGGCCGGCGGCTGGTGGGGGTGGAGGGAGGGCTGGTGAAGATGGACGGGGGGCGGCCGGAGGACACGCGCAGACGGCGGCGAGGGTGGAGGAGTTGGGGAGGGCGTTGAGGGAGAAGCGGCCGGAGCGCTTCGCGGGGGTGGGCCGGCTGCCGAGGCCCTTGCGGGACGAGGGGCTCACGACGGGGGAGGCGGAGGTGGGCACGTGGGCGACGGAGGTATGGCGCCGGGCGGCGGGGGCGCGGGCGTTCTTCGCGATGGCGGCGGGGTTTCGGGCGGGGCTGCCGGCGGGGGAGGTGACGCGGGAGGAGTTCGAGGGGGCGTTTCCGTACCGCAACGTGCTGGTGACGGCGGAGATGACGGGGCGGCAGCTGGCGGAGTGGGTGGCGCTGAGCGAGTCGAAGCGGGGGACGGACGGCTACAGCCAGCGCAGTGGGGTGAGCTACCGGGTGCGCGGGGGGCGGGTGGAGGACTTGAGGGTGCTGCGGGACGCGGCGGACCCGGGGGCGGGCGAGGAGCCGGTGCGGCCCGAGGGGCGCTACCGGGTGGCGACCACGGATTTCCAGGCCTTCGTGGCGGGGGGGTACAAGGAGGCGCTTCGCGGGGGCGAGCGAGGTGCGGCGCACGGAGCTGGACACCCAGGTGCTGCTCCAGGAGGCGCTGCGGGAGGGGAGCCGCCCCGGCCTCCGGACGCTGAGGGAGCGCGGTGGGGGCGTCGGCGGGTGGGCAACAGGGCGTGTCACTCGGGGCTGGCGGGGAGGCGGGCGCGGTGTACAAGGACGTTTCCACGCGCGACCCCTCAGGAGAGACACACCCCATGGCTCGGGACATCGTCATCTGGCCGAACAAGGTTCTCAGCACGCCGACCAAACCCGTGACGGACTTCGGGGAGAGCCTCACGAAGCTGCTGGACGAGATGTTCGAGGCCATGAAGGAAGCGGAGGGGATTGGCATCGCGGCCAACCAGATTGGCGTGCCCTTGCGCCTGTCGTGGGTGGGCCGGGAGGACGGGACGTTCTTCGAGATCATCAACCCGCAGATCCTGGAGAAGTCGGGGCCGGTGACGCTGGAGGAGGGGTGCCTGTCGGTGCCGGACCTCTTCGAGAGGACGCCGCGCTTCCACAAGGTGAAGGTGAAGTACCAGGATCGGACGGGGGCATGGCACGAGCTGGAAGCGGAGGGCAAGCTCGCGCACGTGCTGCAGCATGAGATTGGCCACCTGGATGGCTCCGTCTTCGTGGATCTGCTGTCGGGGCTCAAGCGGGGCCCGGCGATGGAGAAGATGAGGAAGCTGCAGAAGGCGCTCCAGCGCCGGAAGAACGCGGACGAGTAGGCGAGCGGGGCCGGGAGGACCCCCTCTGGTGCGAGGAGGGGGAGACGTGATGGATTGGGATTCCGCCTGCCTACCCAGGAGTGGCTTCACCGTGGAAACCGTCGTCCTGTGCGCTGTTCTCGGCATGGCGGGCGTGTGCGCGCTGGTGCTGGGGTGCTACCGCCGGGCGCGGGAGGGCGAGGCCCTGGTGCTGGTGCGCGGGGGCGAGCCCACGCGGGTGCGTTTCGGGGGCACGTGGGTGTGGCCGGTGGTGGAGCGCGCGGAGGTGTTGGACTTGTCGGTGCGCAAGGTGGTGGTGGAGCGCCGGGGAGGGCAGGGCTTGTCGTGCCGGGACGGCATCCGGGTGGACCTGCGGGCCACGTTCCTGGTGAAGGTGCCGCGCGACGAGGCGGGGGTGTTGCGGGTGGCGCGGGAGGTGGGGTGCGCGAGGGCGAACCAGCCCGGCGAGGTGCATGCGCTGCTGGAGGAGCGCTTCGCGTGCGCGCTGGCGCAGTCGGTGAGCACGTTCAACTTCGACGAGCTGGTGGCGGACCGGGGCCTCTTCATCGACCACGTGGGCATCGAGGTGGGCACCGAGCTGTTGGGCTTCCGGCTGGAGCGGATGTCGCTGGGCCGGCTGGAGCAGACGCCGTTGGATCAACTGGATCCCACGAACGTGGTGGATGTGCAGGGCATCCAGAAGCTGGCCGAGCGGGCCTCGCAGCTGGCGGTGGACTCGGTGGGGCCGTGGTCCTCCGATCTGGGGGCGGCGGCGGTGCGCCCGAGGGGGAGCGGCGAGGAGGAGCTGATGCGCGAGGTGGAGCGGGCGCTGGCGGACCCCACGCGGCGCAACTGAGCGCCGCCAGGAGGGGCCCGAGGGGGGCTATCCCTGGAAGCGCGAGCAGTCGATGTCGTACTTGGAGACCTTGTAGTTGACGATGCGCTCGGTGGTGCGCAGCAGGCGTGCGGCCTTGGCGCGGTTGCCGCGGGTGGTTTTCAGCGCATCGAGGATGAGGTCCTTCTCGAACTGCTGGACGGCGTCGGCGAGCGAGGTGTTGGGGGCGGTCTCGGAGGCCTCGGCGGTCTGGAGGGTGGGCGGCAGGTGGTGGCCGTGGATGGCGTTGCCGTCGCAGACGAGCACGGAGCGCTCGATGATGTTCTCCAACTCGCGCACGTTGCCGGGCCAGTGGTAGCTCACGAGCATGTCGATGGCGGGGGTGGAGATGCGGCGGATGTTCTTGCCGTGCTCGTGGGCGTACTTGGCGACGAAGTGGTCGGCGAGCAGCAGCAAGTCGCTCTTGCGCTCGCGCAGGGGCGGGATGAAGAGGGTGAAGACGTTGAGGCGGTAGTAGAGGTCCTCGCGGAAGGTTTTCTCGGCGATGGCCGTCTCGAGGTCCTTGTTGGTGGCGGCGATGAGGCGCACGTTGGCCTTGATGGTCTCGGTGCCGCCGACGCGCTCGAACTCGCGCTCCTGGAGCACGCGCAGGAGCTTCACCTGGGTGGCGAGGTTGATTTCGCCGATCTCGTCGAGGAAGAGGGTGCCGCCCTCGGCGAGCTCGAAGCGTCCGCGCTTGCGCGTCTGGGCGCCGGTGAAGGCGCCCTTCTCGTAGCCGAAGAGCTCGGACTCGATGAGGGTTTCGGGCAGGGCGGCGCAGTTGACCTTGATGAAGGGCTTCTTGGAGCGGGTGGAGTTGTAGTGCAGGGCGTGGGCGATGAGCTCCTTGCCGGTGCCGGACTCGCCGCGGATGAGCACGGTGGTGTTGGTGCGAGCGACCTGGTGGATCTGCTCGTACACCTGACGCATGGGGCCGCTCGTGCCGATGATGTTGGAGAAGTCGTAGCGCTCGCGCAGCTCCTGGCGCAGGGTGGTGTTCTCCTCGAGCAGCTTCTTGCGCTCGTCCTCCAGGAGCTGGTGCGCGGCGAGCGCCTGCCCAATCATGGAGGCGATGACGCTGAACAGGCGCGTCTCCTCGGTGAAGTCGCGCTCCTTGTCGTAGACGAGGTCCACGCCGAAGGCGCCCACGGGTTTGCGGTGGAGGAGGATGGGCACGCAGATGAAGGAGTACTCCTGGGCGCCGCCCTTGCGTCCGCCGAAGGCCCGGTGGAGGAAGAGCGGCTCCCGGCTGACCTCGGGGACGACCACGGGCTTGCCGCTCTGCACCACGCGGCCGGTGATGCCCTCGCCGAGCTTGTAGCGGGCGTCGCGGCCCTCGGCGCTCAAACCAATGGACGCCTCGATGTAGAGCTCCTGGGTATCCGGGTCCATCAACGTCACGGTGCCGCGCACCACGCCGTGGTAGCGCTCGATGCGCTCGAGCACCCGGTGCAGGGCGGCCCTCAGGTCATGGGCCCCCGCGAGCGCCCGGCTCACCTCCAACAGGCTCGCCAGGGCCGCGTGTTCACCCGTCTGCTCCTCCATTCGCTTCGCCATGCGCGGGCCTCTTCCGGAAAAAGCCGCCTCTCCGGAGTACTCCTCCGGTCGACTGAAGAGTCAAAAGACTCTTTCCTACATTTTTGTCGGCTCGAAAGCCAGGAGCTACGAAATTGTAGGTAGGGGAAGGGCGCCCCTGGGGGAGGAGACCCACATTCCTGTCCGTCAGCGGGCGTCAGCACGACCGAGGGCGTCGGATTCTAATCAAGCGGAGAAGAGTGGACCGACCGGACGGTAGGTGGAGGCTCGAGGATGTGGGAAGAGGGGGAGTGGAGGGGCGCGGGGCTTCTTGGGGGTCGAGAGTTACGACAATTTTGTAGGAAGAGGCCGAGGAGCCGACAAAAACGTAGGAATCCTGGGCGGAGGGGAGGGGTTGAAGGGGCTCACTCCCTGGGATTCCGCGGGCTTGCCTCGATTCAGGGGCGGAGAAACCGGCTGGCATCGCATCTGCAATGAAGCTTGGACATGCAGGGCCCTCGCGGGTCCAGGAGCAAGAGGCCCCCCGACAGGGCCGGAGGAAGTCCGACATGCGCAAGGTGATGGCGGAGTACATCTGGATCGACGGACAGAAGCCGACGGCGAAGCTGCGCTCCAAGATGAAGGTGGTGGAGGTTCCGGAGATCAAGAGCCTCTCGGACTTGCCGGACTGGGGCTTCGATGGTTCGAGCACCTACCAGGCCGAGGGCAAGAAGAGCGACCTGTTGCTCAAGCCGGTGCGCTACATCCCCAATCCGCTGCGGCCGGGCACGGCGGACGTGCTGGTGATGTGCGAGGTGATGAACCAGGATGGCTCTCCCCATCCGAGCAACACGCGCGCCCCTGCGCGCGGTGGCCGAGAAGTTCGCCTCGTTCGAGACGTGGTTCGGGCTGGAGCAGGAGTACACGCTCTTCGAGGGCAACCGTCCGCTGGGCTGGCCGGAGAAGGGCTTCCCGGCGCCGCAGGGCGGCTACTACTGTGGCGTGGGCAGTGACGAGGTGTTTGGCCGCGAGCTGGTGGAGGCGCACGCCGAGGCGTGTCTGCGCGCGGGCCTGCACCTCAACGGCACCAACGCCGAGGTGATGCCCGCGCAGTGGGAGTTCCAGATTGGCCCGGTGCCGGCGCTGGAGATGGGCGACGAGCTGTGGTTCGCGCGCTGGCTGCTCTACCGGATGGGCGAGGACTACGGCATCAGCGCGACGCTGCACCCCAAGCCGGTGAAGGGTGACTGGAACGGCGCGGGCTGCCACACGAACGTGAGCACCAAGGCGATGCGCGAGCCGGGTGGCCTGAAGGTCATCGAGGCGGCGTGCGAGAAGCTGCGCGCGCGGCACGAGGCGCACATCGCGGTGTACGGCGCGCACAACGTGGAGCGCCTGACGGGCCAGCACGAGACGGCGCCCATCAATGTCTTCCGTTACGGCAACAGTGACCGCGGCTCGTCCATCCGCATCCCGATGGGGACGGTGAACGAGGGCAAGGGTTACTTCGAGGATCGTCGTCCGGCCGCGAACTGCGACCCGTACGAGGTCTGCCGCATCATGCTCGAGACGATCTGCAGCTGAGATCGGCTCCAAAGGACTCCTTGGGGTAAGGAGGCGCTGGCTTGGCGGACGGGAGGTGTCGGGCTTCCCGTCCGTCAGGCCCTGCGTTAGCCCCGGTGGCGGCCGAGCGAGCGAGCTCCCGACGGTTGTCCCCCATGTACGTGGGTACCTAGCTTCTTCGTGTCGAGGCGAAGTCAGTCCTGTACGCGAACACGAGGAGGCAGCCATGGGTGAGTGGACGGACAAGACGAAGGGGAAGGTGAAGGAGACCGTCGGCGTGGCCACGGGAGACCGTGAGCTGGAAGCCGAGGGCAAGAAGGACACCTTCAAGGGCCACGTGAAGGAGAAGATCGAGGACGCCAAGCGCGTCATCAAGGACGCGGTGGAGGGCGAACCGCGGCGCAACGAGCCGTAGCGGTTGGACGGCATCCGACAACCAGGGCTTCGGGGAGCAGGCTCCTCGGAGCCCTTGGCTTTGCGGGCTCGAGTGTTCGGACGTTCCCTGTGCCGGACATGGTCGTCGCCCGAGGGGAGTTCGACGACAAGGGGATGGGGCCCCCGAGCGGGTGCCGGCTGGAGCGGAGGACGGGCGGCCGGCGGGCCCGCCGGTCTCCATGAAGTGGGGGTTGGCACGGCGCTGGGGGCTGCATTAGCTCTCAGTCGTGAGGGGCCGACGCCCTCCAGCTCCGCGCGGACAGGCAGGAAGAAAAAAAGCGGCGGAGCTTGTTGACTCGAAACGCGGTGGTGGTAGAAGCCGCGCCCCCTCGGACGGGAACGCGAAGCCGCATTGGCGGTGGGACACCCGGAAGAGAAAGACGAAATACCGAGTCGACGAAGTGGTGTTGACTCAAGACGCGGCGGTGGTAGAAGCCGCGCCCCCACGAACCGGTGAAGTCGCGCGAGCGGTCGGAGCGGTGAAGGGGGAAGAAAGAGTCGACGAAGGGATGTTGACTCGAGACGCGGTGGTGATAGAAGCCGCGCCCCCACGAACCGGTGAAGTCGCGCAGGCGACAGCAGCGGAGAGCGGGAAAAGGAAGTGGATGAAGGCGGTTGACTTCATCCGGGGCGAAGCGATAGAAGCCGCGCCCCCCTCGGACGGAAAGGCGAAGCCGCACTGGCGGTGGGAGCCTCTGGCCGAGCGAAGCAAAACAGAGCGAAATAAGAAGTCGACGAAGCGAGGTTGACTCGAAACGCGGTGGTGGTAGAAGCCGCCTCCCCCGAAGCGAAGATGTCACGCAGGTGACAGACGAGCGACGGGCGGGAAAAACGAGTCGACGAAGCGAGTTGACACGAAGGGCGGAACGGCAGTAGGTTCCGCGCCCCCGAGAAAGAGAAAAGCAACTCTCCTTCGCGGTGAACCGAAAAAGCGAAGCGGCAACGGCCGCTTGACAGCGAAAACGGTTCAGAATAAAACGGCCGCCCCGCTGGTTGAAAGCGGTGAGGTCGAGCAGGACGGTAGCACAGCAGGACAGCCGGTACAAGCGGCTCGGTCTTTGAAAACCAGATAGCAAACCCAAAGAAGACAGATTGCGGAAACCGCAGTCAATTCTTGAGACGGGTTCCGCAGCGAGTCGGCGTGAGTCGATTGGCAGGAGCCCTGATGAACAGCGAAGTCAGGTAACCCCTTAGCCGGGACCGGCCTAGCCGGTTCAACCCTTCAAAAAATTCAATTGGAGAGTTTGATCCTGGCTCAGAACGAACGCTGGCGGCGTGCCTAACACATGCAAGTCGAGCGCGAATGGAGCAATCCTAGTAGAGCGGCGCACGGGTGCGTAACACGTGGATAATCTGCCTGGGTGTCTGGGATAACCAGTCGAAAGATTGGCTAATACCGGATAAGCCCCGGGAGCTTCGGCTCTTGAGGGAAAAGGTGGCCTCTGTATACAAGCTATCACATCCAGATGAGTCCGCGGCCCATCAGCTAGTTGGCGGGGTAATGGCCCACCAAGGCAACGACGGGTAGCTGGTCTGAGAGGACGATCAGCCACACTGGAACTGAGACACGGTCCAGACTCCTACGGGAGGCAGCAGTGGGGAATTTTGCGCAATGGGCGAAAGCCTGACGCAGCAACGCCGCGTGTGTGATGAAGGTCTTTGGATTGTAAAGCACTTTCGACCGGGACGAAAACCCGTTGGCTAACATCCAACGGCTTGACGGTACCGGAGAAGAAGCACCGGCTAACTCTGTGCCAGCAGCCGCGGTAATACAGAGGGTGCAAGCGTTGTTCGGAATTATTGGGCGTAAAGCGCGTGTAGGCGGCTTTGCAAGTCGGATGTGAAAGCCCTCGGCTCAACCGAGGAAGTGCGTTCGAAACTGCAGAGCTTGAGTACCGGAGAGGGTGGCGGAATTCCCCAAGTAGAGGTGAAATTCGTAGATATGGGGAGGAACACCGGTGGCGAAGGCGGCCACCTGGACGGTCACTGACGCTGAGACGCGAAAGCGTGGGTAGCAAACAGGATTAGATACCCTGGTAGTCCACGCCGTAAACGATGAGAACTAGGTGTCGTGGGTGTTGACCCCCGCGGTGCCGTAGCTAACGCATTAAGTTCTCCGCCTGGGAAGTACGGTCGCAAGACTAAAACTCAAAGGAATTGACGGGGGCCCGCACAAGCGGTGGAGCATGTGGTTTAATTCGACGCAACGCGCAGAACCTTACCTGGTCTTGACATCCTCGGAAGGCCTCAGAGATGAGGCGGTGCCCGCAAGGGAACCGAGAGACAGGTGCTGCATGGCTGTCGTCAGCTCGTGTCGTGAGATGTTGGGTTAAGTCCCGCAACGAGCGCAACCCTCGCCTTTAGTTGCCGCGCAAGCGGATCTCTAGAGGGACTGCCGGTGTTAAACCGGAGGAAGGTGGGGATGACGTCAAGTCCTCATGGCCTTTATGACCAGGGCTACACACGTGCTACAATGGCCGGTACAAAGCGTTGCCAACTCGCGAGAGGGAGCTAATCGCATAAAACCGGTCTCAGTTCAGATTGGAGTCTGCAACTCGACTCCATGAAGGCGGAATCGCTAGTAATCGCAGATCAGCACGCTGCGGTGAATACGTTCCCGGGCCTTGTACACACCGCCCGTCACACCATGGGAGTCGATTGCTCCAGAAGTCATCTCACCAAGAGGTGCCCAAGGAGTGGTCGGTAACTGGGGTGAAGTCGTAACAAGGTAGCCGTAGGGGAACCTGCGGCTGGATCACCTCCTTTCTAAGGAGACCGGGTGCACGGTCGACGCTTCGGCGCGACAGGGTGCACCAGCGACGCGAGTCGCCTTAGGTCAACCAGGTCAACGTTTCTGCAACTGTCGAGGGTTTGCTGTCTGGTTTTGAGAGGCCGAGCGAAGAGGGCTCGGTTCTTTGAAAGAGACGGTAGCTGGAAATCCACTGGGCCTATAGCTCAGCTGGCTAGAGCGCGCGCCTGATAAGCGCGAGGTCGGTGGTTCAAGTCCACCTAGGCCCACCAGTTTCCCACCGGGGAAGCTGGGGACGCGACGACAGCCGGCAGGTGGAGGGACAGCGACACATTCAGGGGCTGTAGCTCAGTTGGGAGAGCGCCAGCTTTGCAAGCTGGATGTCGTCGGTTCGATCCCGTCCAGCTCCACACAAGTTACTGACGAAGTTTGAGTCAGGACGTTCTTTGACAAGTTCATACGAAGGGTAGAAATCAATTTCTGCTGAGAAGTTCTCAGCGTCGATTGAGAGGGCAGTCTGGCTGCGATAGCGGCTCGGCTTTCCTGCAAGCGACGCAATCAAGTGAATTCTTTCGGGTCCGCGGCGAAGAGCCGGGGCCTGGACCTTGGTCTCGAGTTTCAATGCAACCCGCCGGGAGGCGGGCTGATGAGGGATTAAGGTAAGTAAGCTACTAAGGGCGTGCGGTGGATGCCTAGGTGCCAAGAGGCGATGAAGGACGTGGGTGGCTGCGAAAAGCTCCGGGAGTTGCCAACCGAACGTTGAGCCGGAGATGTCCGAATGGGGAAACCCAGCGCGGTGAAAGCCGCGTTACCTCAGCCTGAATCCATAGGGCTGAAGGAGCGAACCAGGGGAAGTGAAACATCTCAGTACCCTGAGGAGAAGAAAACAACGAGTGATTCCCAGAGTAGCGGCGAGCGAAATGGGAGGAGCCTAAACCGGTGTCATGAAAATGGCATCGGGGTTGCGGGTCCGCGGTAGGACTCCGGTTTGTTAGCGGAACCATCTGGAAAGGTGGACCAAAGGGCGTGACAGTCGCGTACGCGAAAACGAACTGGAGCCGAGCGGGGTACCCAAGTAGGGCGGGACACGTGCAATCCTGCCTGAATCCGCCGGGACCATCCGGTAAGGCTAAATACTCCTTGGCGACCGATAGTGAACTAGTACCGCGAGGAAAGGTGAAAAGAACCCCAGTGAGGGGAGTCAAAAGAACCTGAAACCGCATGTCTACAAGCAGTCCGAGCACTACGGGGCAACCCAGTGCGAGGGCGTACCTTTTGCATCATGATTCGGCGACTTAATGTACGTAGCGAGGCTAAGCCGATAGGTGGAGCCGGAGCGAAAGCGAGTCCGAAACGGGCGACTGAGTTGCGTGCATTATAACCCGAAGCGGGGTGATCTACACATGGCCAGGTTGAAGTGAGGGTAACACCTCATGGAGGACCGAACTCATGAAAGTTGAAAATTTCTGGGATGAGCTGTGTGTAGGGGTGAAAGGCCAATCAAACTCCGTGATAGCTGGTTCTCCCCGAAAGATATTTAGGTATCGTCTCGAGTAATTCAATGCTGGAGGTAGAGCACTGGAACGGCTAGGGGTCTCACCAGATTACCAAACCGTACCAAACTCCGAATGCCAGCAATTGTTAGCTCGGGAAGCAGTCAGTGGGTGATAACGTCCATTGGCAAGAGGGGAATAACCCAGACCGACAGCTAAGGCCCCCAAGTCTAGTCTAAGTGAACACTAGAAAGGATGTGGCAAGTCATTGACAACCAGGAGGTTGGCTTAGAAGCAGCCATCCTTTAAAGAAAGCGTAATAGCTCACTGGTCGAGACAGGCCGCGCCGAAAATGTAACGGGGCTCAAGACTAGCGCCGAAGCTTCGGATTGCATGCACTCGGTGCATGCAGTGGTAGGGGAGCGTTGCAACAGCTGAGAAGCTAGACCGCAAGGGCTGGTGGAGCGGTTGCGAGTGCTGATGCCGAAATGAGTAGCGATAAAGGGGGTGGAAACCCCCTCGCCGTAAACCCAAGGTTTCCTGGGTCAAGTTAATCTTCCCAGGGTTAGCCGGGACCTAAGCCGAGGCCGAAAGGCGTAGGTGATGGCAAGCAGGTTAATATTCCTGCGCCATCTTGTAGACGTTGAACCGAGGAAGGACGGAGAAAGCTAGGCGAGCTGACCGGTGGTTGTGTCAGTCCAAAGGCGTAGGGGTGTCGCGTACGATTAAAGGCGCGGCAGCTATCCCCGAGACCCCATGGCACCCCTCACGGGGTAAGTCGTTGATGCTCGGCTTCCAAGAAAAGTTCCGCGGGGAGTCTACAGGGTGTCCGTACCGCAAACCGACACAGGTGGGTGAGGAGAAAATCCTAAGGCGCTTGAGAGAACTCTCCTCCAAGGAACTAGGCAAATTTCCACCGTAACTTCGGAAGAAGGTGGGCCTCTGACAGGTGTAGGCGTACAGCCGAAGCCGAGAGAGGTTGCAGAGAAATGGCGGTAGCGACTGTTTACCAAAAACACAGGACTCTGCGAAGGCAAGAAGCCGACGTATAGGGTCTGACTCCTGCCCGGTGCTGGAAGGTTAAGGGGATTCGTCAGCCGCAAGGTGAAGCGATGATCCGAAGCCCCAGTAAACGGCGGCCGTAACTATAACGGTCCTAAGGTAGCGAAATTCCTTGTCGGGTAAGTTCCGACCTGCACGAATGGAGTAACGACTTCCGCGCTGTCTCGGAGAGGGACTCAGCGAAATTGAAATAGCTGTGCCGATGCAGTTTACCCGCAGCAAGACGGAAAGACCCCGTGAACCTTTACTACAACTTGACAGTGACACTAGGGTTCGACTGTGTAGGATAGGTGGGAGCCTTTGAAGCCGGGCCGCTAGGTTCGGTGGAGGCAACGGTGAAATACCACCCTGTCGGATTCTGGTGTCTAACCATGCTCCCTCACCGGGAGTTGGAACACTGTCTGGTGGGTAGTTTGACTGGGGCGGTCGCCTCCCAAAACGTAACGGAGGCGCGCGATGGTTCCCTCAGCCCGATTGGAAACCGGGCGGCGAGTGCAATGGCATAAGGGAGCTTGACTGCGAGACGGACACGTCGAGCAGGTGCGAAAGCAGGTCATAGTGATCCGGTGGTCCTGAATGGAAGGGCCATCGCTCAACGGATAAAAGGTACTCCGGGGATAACAGGCTTATCTCCCCCAAGAGTTCACATCGACGGGGAGGTTTGGCACCTCGATGTCGGCTCATCGCATCCTGGGGCTGGAGCAGGTCCCAAGGGTTTGGCTGTTCGCCAATTAAAGCGGTACGCGAGCTGGGTTCAAAACGTCGTGAGACAGTTTGGTCCCTATCTGCTGTGGGCGTAGGATACTTGAGAGGCTCTGACCTTAGTACGAGAGGACCGGGTTGGAGACACCGCTGGTGTACCAGTTGTCTCGCCAGAGGCATCGCTGGGTAGCCATGTGTCGATTGGATAACCGCTGAAAGCATCTAAGCGGGAAACCGACCTCAAGAACAGGTATCCCGGGCGCAAGCCCCAGAAGACCCGTCGAAGACGACGACGTTGATAGGCCGGGTGTGTAAGCGCGGTAACGCGTTGAGCTAACCGGTACTAATAGGTCGAGAGGCTTACTTTACCTCAATCTCTCAGCAGCCCCACCGGAGCGGTGGGTGGCAAGAGAGTCGAGGCCAAGGTCGAGGCCCCGAGCGAGCGCGAGAGCGCGGCGCCGGGCCCGGAAGAAGGCACGAGCACTTCGCAGTGGAAGTTGATTCACCTACCCTTCGTATGAACTGTCCTGTTTTTCCGGTGGCAATGTCGGAGGGTCCCACCCGTTCCCATCCCGAACACGGAAGTTAAGCCCTCCAGAGCCGATGGTACTCCGCGGGAAACCGCGCGGGAGAGTAGGTCGCTGCCGGATTTTTTGAAGGCCTCGAGTCCACACCACTAGGTGCGGATTCGAGGCCTTCGCCTTTGCGGGCTTCGGCCAGGCGGGCCGGGTGTTCTTTTTCGTTCAGGGCTCGTCCGGGCGATCGTTGATTCCTCGGCCCCCGAGCCCGAGGGCCACCTGCCATTGCTCCGGGCCGGGCCTATAGTCGTCCTGACCGTGGTCACTTCTCCCGACATCCTACGGGCGCGGCTCGAGGACCGCGCGGATCTGCTCGAGGCCGCCCGCCTTCGTTACCGGGCGCTGCGGCTGATGCTCCGGGGATTCTTCTGGCGGGACACGCTCCGCTCCAACCTCGAGCTGCTCCGAGAGGTGGTGCGCGATCAGCCTGAAGTGGACATCACGCTGGCCTCCGTCAGTCGGCGGGCGGCGGCGGAGGACTGGCCCAAGGACTCCGCTTCCATGGTGCTGCTGGCCGACGTGTCCCGGTTGCGCGAGGCGCTCGTCGCGTTGGTCGCCCGGCGGCTTCGTTCTTCCACCAAGCCCACGGTCCTCGCGGAGGCCCTGCTGCTCCTGGAAGAAGAGCTGCTCGCCGAGGGACCGTTGTTGGGCCGACGCTCGTGGGCCCAGGCGGTGGATCTTCTTCCGCGCAACCTGCCGGAACTCCGCGCCGCCTGCGTGGCCGCGGAAATCTTCGAGCGTGTCTTCAAACGTCCCGCTCCCGAGGGGGCCTTGCCCTTCAGCGTGGCGGAAGCCGATGAAGTCCGACGCGCCCTTCCCCTGGCCGACACGGCGATGGAAGCCTTGTGGAGTCGCGTGCATCGCTTCGATCCCTCGGGAAGTCTGACGGACTTCCTGGAGAAGCGAGCCGGCGTGTTCCCGTGCGCACCCCACGCAGTGGGCCCGAGTTGTTTCTCCATGCCGTCTTCTGGACCGACCTGGCCAACTCCCGGCTGCGCACCCTCCTCGATGCCCGGTTCTCACCTGTCCGCCCTCCCGAGCAGGAATGGCCCGAACTGCTCGGCTGGCTGGTGGAGCGCGAGGGGTCGCCCGACACCCGGTTGAGCGCCTCGGCTGTGTTGAGCGAAGGGCGGGCCGGATTGCTCGAGGTGGCGGCGGAACTGGCCTCCTTGTCCCACTCCCGCCCGGTGGGCGCCTGGAACGAAGAGGCCGCCTGGGCCCGTCTGGAGCGCGCCGCCCACCGCGCGAAGAGCGAGCAGGGGCCCGACATGGACCGCCTGTGCGATGCCCTGCACCTCTTCATCCGCCTGCGCGGTCAGCGTGAGACGCCCGCGCGCTTCTTCTCCGTGGGTCGCGAGCGCTCCCTCTCCGGTTTCACGCCGCCCTCCCTCGCCGAGGAGCTGGCGGATCTCCCCGGCCTGGTCCTCCTGGCCCGGACCGCGGCCGGACGCCCTGCCGCCGAACGTCGCCGGAGATAGGCTTTCACCTGGACGCTCACCTGAACGGATGGGAGAAAGGTCTCCCGTGCGCCTGTTGGCACTCCATGTCCAGGACTTCCGTAACCTCGGCCGGTCTCCCTGTCGCCGAGCCCCCACGCGACCATCGCCGTGGGGCACAACGGCCAGGGCAAGACCAACCTGCTGGAAGCCCTCTACTTCCTCGCGACACTCAAGCCCCTGCGCGCGGGTCGCTTGTCTGAGCTCGTCCGGTGGGGCGCTCCCGCTGCTCGGGTCACGGGCCGCTTCCTCCTCAAGGGCGCCGAACGCGAAATCTCCGTGGAGGTGTCCGGCGGCGTCCGGCAGTCCTTCGTGGATGGGAAGAAGGCCCCCAGCCTGGAGGAGTACTTCGGCGGCGTCTCGGTGGTGGCCTTCACTCCGGATGATCTGGAGGTCGTCAAGGGCGGCCCCGATTCGCGCCGGGGCTTCCTGGATCGCGCCGTCTTCAACCGCTTCCCCGCCTTCCTGCGCGAGAGCCGTGAGTACGCTCGGGCCCTGAAGAATCGCAATCGTCTGCTGCGCTCGGGCCCGGTCGACTCCGTCTACCTCGAGGCCTACGACGAGACCCTCGCCAAGGCCGGCGCCCGCGTCTATGCCCGGCGACGGGCCCTCATGGCCGAACTCGCGCCCCGTGCCCAGGCCACCTTCGCCTCCATCGGCCGCACTCCAGACCCCGCCTCCTATGGGTACCGCCCCGCTCATCTGGGCGAGCTCGATTTCGCCCAGGCCGATGAGGCGGCCCTCGCCAACGCGCTCCGCGAAGCGCTCGCGTCCCGCTCTCGAAGGGACCTCGAGCGTGGCTTCACCTCCGTGGGCCCCCACGCGGATGATGTCTCCGTCACCCTCGGCTCGCGCAGCGCTCGCGCCTACGCCAGTCAGGGCCAACAGCGCGCGCTCGTGCTGGGATGGAAGATCGCCGAGATCGAAAACCTCGAGGCGGCCACGGGCTTCCTGCCCCTGCTCCTGCTCGATGATGTCTCGAGCGAGCTGGACCCCGAACGCAATGCCTACCTGATGCGCTACCTCGCCGAGAGCGGTGCCCAGGTCTTCCTCACCACCACCGACGCCAGCCTCGTGCGCGCCGCCGCCGCCCAGGACACCCTGTGGATGGGCGTGCGCTCGGGCGAGGTCTCCCTCTCCGGGCTTCCTCCTCCCCCGGACGGCGGCGAACCCGGGTGATGCACTCGGGGGCTACTCGTCGCGCCTCCTCCTCATCCAGAACGCGCTGGGCACGAAACTCGCCGCCACGAAGACCCCCAGGTACATGCCGAGCACCCAGAGCGGCCCGTGCCCCGCTCGCGTGAGCAGCAACGGCAGCCCCACCGCTCCCCCCACGCTCAGCCACCTCGCGATGGGATTCTCGATGCGCCCCAAGAGCCCCCTGCCCAACGAGGGCTCGAACACGGGGAATTCCCTCCTCCTCGGTGTGCCACGCGAGACGCTCGGCCGGCATCGTCTGGCGCACCCTCATCTCCTCCCGTTCCCGCTCCACCGCCTGCTCGCGCTCGCGCCCGCGCTTCTCGTCCTCCGCTCGCTGCTCCGGTGCCCGCAGATCCGCTCCGCACGTCGTGCACACCACGGCGAACCGGCCATTCTCCGTTTCACAGCGGACGCAGCGCGAGAAGTGCCGCCCACTCGTGGGCCCGTCATCCATCTCCAGCGGCGTCTGCCCTTGCTGCTTGATGCGCTCCAAGTGGGCCTCTGTCACGGTCGGGGAGGCGCTCCAGCCTACCAGCCCCCTCTACTTGAGGACCACCGGGTCCACCTCGGCCAGGAGCTTCGTCACCCGCGCCTCGTCGATGCGCGCCGTCAGCCGCTGCTGCTCGTGCTGGTCTCGCACCGTCTTGGACAGCGTGAACGTGGAGCCCACCGTGAAGAGCAACCCCATGCCCAGGAAAGCCTTCTGCCAGCCGTCCACCGGCAGGTGGTAGATGCCCAGCGACGTCACCGCCACCGACAGGATGAACGACATCCACGTCTGGATGACCCAGGCTCCACTGTGATCCTGCGAGGCATTGGTTGATTGGCGGGACATGGTTCGCTCCGTTCGCTCGGGGGCGCCCGTCTTGGTGCGCCCGATGAACGACACCCTACCGGCTCCCATCGCAAACCGCATGGAACGAAGAGCCCGACCATCGATAAGCTGCCGTGTATGATTCAGCTCCAGCGCCTCGAGGGCTTCTACTGGGTCGCGCGATGTGAAGGGTACGCCCGTGCGGCCCGCGCCTTTCCCTACCCCATCACCCAACCCGGCGTGCACCAGCAGGTGCGACGGCTGGAAGCCGAACTCGGCGTGCGCCTCTTCGAGCGCATCGGCAAGGACCGCGTCGTCCTCACCCCCCAGGGCCGCATCCTCTACGACGCCATCGCCCCCTTCTACGAAGGCCTGCCCGCCCTGGAGCGCTCCCTGCGCTCGGGAGAAATCGGTGGACGCCTGCGCATCCATGCCTCGGGCCACGTGCTGCGCCACCTCCTGCCCCCTGGCTCCGCCGCCTGCGCGGACAACGGCCCGACATCGAGGTCGCCCTCTTCGAGGCCAAGACTCCCGCCGTCGCCGCCCTGCGCTCCGGTGAGGCGGAGCTCCTCGTGGATCACCTCCCCGAGGTTCCCCGGACCTGGAAGCACGGCAGGTGGGAAAGACTCGCGCCTTCCTCGTCGTCCCCTCCCTCCCCCGGCCCCAGCTCAAGGGCCCCGCCACCCCCGTGCCCTGGCGCGACGAGCCCTTCATCGCCTACAGCTCCGACACCTACCTGCGCGATCTGCAGCTCGCCGCGCTCGCCCACTTCGGCGTCGTCCCCCGGCGCATCTACGCGGCCGACTCCGCCGAGACCATCCTCGGCTTCGTGGCCGCCGGGCTCGGCTACTCCCTCCTGGCCTCCGTGGAGCCCCGCGGCCCCCGCGTCCCCGGCGTCACCGCGCTCCCCTCTCCGAGCCCGCTCGCCAATTCCCCCTCTACGTCGCCCGGCGCCGCGCCCCCCAACCCAATCCCCTCATCACCGCCCTCCTCGCGCTCGCCCCCTCTTCCTGAACCCAAGACACCTCCCCCACGATGACGCGCCATGTCAGACGCGTGTGTCACGTTGGGTCCACAGCCTGGGACCACCGCGTCCCATCGCCTGGAGGTACGCCGTGAAGATCAGGTCGTCGCCGCTCGCCGTGCTCTGTGTGATGGGGGCCACCCACGCCGCCGCCGCGGACTACAAGTGCACCGGCAACCGCGTGGAAAAGGCGGGAGTCACCCAATACACCGTGCGCCGCTCCGGCATGGACGTGGCCATCGACCGGGGGGCAACCCCCAGGGCCGCGCCGTGCGCCGGGGCAACGGCTACGACATCGAGGTGAATGGCTCGCGCGTGGCCACCCTGGAAAACGGGGTCATCTACCGCGGCTCCTCCCGCTGGGCCTCCGTGGCCGACGCCCAGCGGCTCTCCGACTGCCCTGACCCCATCGCCGTCACCCTCTGGGTGCTCGGGCAGATGGGTGGGTTGTAGCCTCGCGCCTCACGGCCGGCGCGAGCCGAGGTGCCTCGAGTCGTGGTTCGCCCGCCCTCCGGCTTCCTGGGGCAGGTGCTGGAAGAAGGCGAAGCGGAACTCCGCCCACAGCACCATGTAGGCCACGCCAAACAGCGCCGTGGCCACCACCCACCACCACGTCACCGAGAAGGCCGGGCTCACCAGCGCCGCCACCAAGCATGCCACCCCTATACCCAACGCCACCTCCCGCCGCCGCGGGCTCTCCGACATGGCGAAGCCCATCGAGATGAGCGACAGCCCCAGGAGCGGCCATGCCAGCCCGAACGCCTCCCGGGCATAGAGCAGGGCAATCGATAACAGGAACAATCCCAGTCCAAAAATTCCCAATCCGCCGTCCATCGGGGGCCTCCCGCGTCGTGCTCGGGGTCGAGGGTTCATCTCTCAACATCGGCACGCCCATCCCCAGTGAAACACCCGCCTCGGCGGGCCCTCGCCATGCCCGCTCGCCCTCCTCATCTGCTCAGGAATGAACAGCTCCCCCTCCCGTGCAACTCACCGGGTCGGAGGGGGTGCCTACCCTGGCGACGTGAGGTCGAATCGAGTCATCCTGTTGGCATTGGTTCTCGTGGCGCTCGGGTGCCACCGCGGTGTGCGCTTCGAGGGGCAGGTGTTCTCCAAGCCCGGTGTGCGCTACCGCGTCGGGGCGCTCCCCCCGTCTGGTCCCAGGTCAAGCTCTCCGAGAATGATCTCGCCCGGTTCACCGAGGACACCGGCCACGCCCTGTCCGTCAACTCCACCTGCCGCGAGCACGATGACGCCTCGCTCGAGGTGCTCACGCGCCACCTGCTCGAGGGTTTCACCGAGCGCGTCCCCTTGATGCAGCGCACCGAGGTCGTCGACGAGCGCGAGGCCCTGCGCTCGCACTTCCAGGCCAAGCTCGATGGGGTGCCCGTGGAGCTCCTCCTGGTCGTCCTCAAGAAGGACCGCTGCGTCTACGACTTCACCTATGTCGCCCCCCTGGGCCACCTGCAGGACCGGGTCGAGGACCTGGATGCGCTCGTGGGCGGCTTCCACGTGGAGAACCCCTCATGAGCACCGACGTGGACCTCGCGCCCGCCGCTCCCGCCGCGCCCGATTCCTCCCCCGGTGAGGACGACTCGCTCCGGGGCCGCTTCCTCGTGCGGCTCGAGCGCCTGGGCTCGCTCGCGGTGATGACCGGCCGGTGTTCACCCGCGCCTTCAGCCCGCCCTTCTCGCCCTCCGCCTTCATCTACCAGCTCGAGGCGCTGGGCGTGCGCTCGCTGCCCATCGCCCTGCTCACCGCCACCTTCGCCGGACTCGTCATCTCGCTCCAGTTCGGCTTCTTCCTCGCCCGCTTCGGCGTGCAGTACACCGTGGGCCGCGTCGTCGTGCTCACGCTCTTCCGCGAGCTGTCCCCCGTGCTCATCGCCCTCACCGTGGGCGCGCGCGTGGGCTCGGGCATCGCCGCGGAGCTGGGCTCCATGACGGTCACCGAGCAGGTGGATGCCATCCGCGCGCTCGGCGCCGACCCCCTGCGCAAGCTCGTGGTGCCACGCGTGCTCGCCTGCTTCGTGCTCGGCCCCGCGCTCACCATCCTCGCCGACGTCATCGGCATGCTCGCCGGCGCGCTCGTGGTGAATGCCCAGTACGGCATCGGCTTCAACCTGTTCTTCAAGGGCGCGCTCGACGTCATCCTCATGAGCGACTTCCTCTCCGGCGTCTTCAAGGGCTTCGTCTTCGGCGGCATCATCGGCATCGTCGGCTGCTTCAAGGGGCTCACCGTGCAGAACGGCACCGAGGGCGTGGGCCGCGCCACCACCGAGACCGTCGCCATCACCTCCGTCACCGTGTGTCTGGCCGACTTCTTCATCACCAAGCTCACCCTCTCCCTCTGACGCGCTCCGACACCGCCATGTTCTCCCGCCCGTCCCCCCGTCTGCGCTTCCAACCGCCCCAGGCCGGCGAGGAACTCATCCGCTTCGAGCACCTGCGCAAGGCCTTCGGCCCCAAGCGCATCTACGACGACGTGATGCTCTCCGTGTACGCGGGGGAGACACTCACCGTCATCGGCGGCTCGGGCACCGGCAAGAGCGTGCTGCTCAAGTGCCTCATCGGGTTGCTGCGCCAGGACTCCGGCCGCATCTTCTTCCAGGGGCAGGATCTCACCGAGTGCGGTGAGGAGGACTTCATCCACCTGCGCCGCCACGTGGCCATGGTGTTCCAGGGCGCGGCCCTGTTCGACTCGCTGAGCGTGGGGGAGAACATCGCCTACCCGCTGCACGAGCACTTCCCGGAGATGACGCCCGCCCAGGTGCGCGAGCGCGTGGCCGAGAAGCTCGCGCTCGTGGGGCTGCCGGGCATCGAGAACATGCGGCCCGCGGACCTGTCCGGTGGCATGCGCAAGCGCGTGGGCCTGGCGCGCGCCATCGCCACCAACCCGGAGGTCATCCTCTGGGACGAGCCCACCACGGGATTGGATCCCGTCACCACGGAGACGATCGATCAGATGATCCGCTCCATGCAGAAGCAGCTCGGGTGCACGTCCATCGTGGTCACGCATGACATGGTGAGTGCCCTCTCGGTGTCCGACCGGATCGCCATGCTGGCCAACCGACGCATCGTCCAGGTGGGCACCACGGAGGAGATCCGGCGTTCCAAGGTGCCCGAGGTGCGGGCCTTCCTGGACGCCCGGGGACAGGAATTGGGGAGGGCGGCGTCGTGAGCATCTTCACACAGACATCCAAGGATCAACGGCTCGCCCTCCGGGTGGGCGCTTTCGTGGCGATGGCCTTCGTGCTGGCGGGCATCGTCGTCTTCTTCATCGGCCAGAAGACCCACCTGTTCGAGAAGCAGGTCACCTACCCGGCCTACTTCTCGAGCGTGGAGGGACTCTCCAGTCACTCGCCCGTGTGGCTCAACGGCCTGGAAGTGGGCCGCGTGGAGGCCGTGGGCTTCCCTCCAAGCCCGGCGAGAAGCGCATGGAGGTGCGCCTGCGCCTGAGCACCGAGTACGCCCAGCGCGTGCGCGCCGACTCCGTCGCCCGCCTGTCGAGCCTCGGCGTGCTCGGGGACAAGGCCGTGGACATCTCGCTCGGCTCCCTGGATCAGCCCCATGTGCCCGAGGGCGGGGAGATTCCCTCGGAAACTTCCGGGGACGTGAGCGCGATGATGCGCAGCGCGAGCAAGGTGCTCGATGACGCCGTGGCCGTGAGCGGCGAGCTGCGCAAGGCGGTCACCGCGTACGCCGACCCCAAGATGGCCGAGGACGTGGCCGCCGGCGTGCGCAGCCTGCGCCTGATGCTCGAGGAGATCGAGAAGGGCAATGGCACCCTGCACGCCCTCATCTATGACGAGCAGACCGGCCGCGACGTGCGCGCGCTCGTGGCCAATGCCTCTCAAACGGCCATGCGCATGGACAAGGCCGTGGCCCACGTCGAGTCCCTGCTCGGCGAGGTGGAGCACGGCAATGGCACCGCCCACGCCCTCATCTACGGCCAGGACGGCGCCCACGCCCTCAAGGAGCTGGGCTCCGCCGCCGGCCAGCTCGCCGGGCTGCTCGAGGACGCGAAGAAGAACCCCGATGGCGCCGTGCACCAGCTCGTGTACGGCAGCGCGGGCGGCATGCTCGCCGACCTGGGCAGCGCCGCCGCCGACATCAAGCAGATCACCTCCATGGTCGCTCGCGGCGAGGGCTCGCTGGGCGGCATCATCACCGACCCCACCGTCTACGAGGACCTGCGGCAGGTGGTGGGCAACGTGAAGCGCAACCGCGTGCTGCGCGCGCTCGTGCGCTTCGCCATCGACAACAACGACAACGTCCAATACGTGGGCGTGCCCCTCAAGCAGCCCAAGGACGAGGGCTCCCAGCGGGCCATCGGCGGCGCGGGTCCGGACTCGCCGCCTTCCGGCGACGCTCCCCGGTGCCCGTGGTCGCGCCGCTGCCGGGCAAGGCGCCTTGAGCCGAAGCGCGGCCCTTCCTCCCGAGGGGCCGCCGCGCTTCACTGCCCTCCAGGTTCCCTCTCGTGACCTGGAGATGCCGATGAAGTCGATTGTGTCCTCGTGCTGCGCTGTCCTGGTGCTGCTCGCCTCCGCTTCCCTCGCCGACCCGCCGAAGAAGGAGAAGGCGCCCCCGCTCCCGCGGGCAAGGTGAACGTGGTGCTGCGCACGGAGAAGGGGGAGCTCGAGCTGGAGCTCGACGAGGCCCATGCTCCCACCACCGTGCGCAACTTCCTCGGCTACGTGGACTCGGGGCTGTTCAAGGGCGGGGTGTTCCACCGCACCGTGACGCCCGGCAACCAGCCGAACAACAAGGTGAAGATCGAGGTCATCCAGGGCGGCGCCGATCCTTCCCGCAAGGCCGAGCTGCGCGCCCCCATCGCCCTGGAGCGCACGAGCGACACCGGCCTGCGGCACAAGGACGGCACGGTCTCCATGGCCCGGGATACGCCCGACTCGGCGGTGTCCGACTTCTTCATCTGCATCGGGGATCAGCCCGAGCTGGATTTCGGCGGCAAGCGCAACCCGGACGGGCAGGGGTTCGGGGCCTTCGGCCGGGTGGTGCGGGGCATGGACGTGGTTCGCGCCATCCAGCAGGCTCCCGCCCAGGGCCAGCAGCTCACCCCGCCCGTCAAAATCCTCGAGGTCACGCGCAAGAAGTGAAAGCGCGTTCCCCGGGCTCGTACCGGAGTAGAACGCGCCTCCATGGATCTGGAACTCAAGGGCAAGAGCGCGCTCGTCACGGGCAGCAGTCGGGGAATCGGACGGGCCATCGCCCTGTCCCTGGCTCGAGAGGGCGTGCGTGTCTGTCTGAGCGCCCGGGGGCCCCGGGGCTGGAGGCGGTGGCGGCGGAGCTGCGTGCCTCCGGCGCCGAGGTGGCCTCCATCGCGGGGGACGTGGCCACCCCCGACGGAGCCCAGGCGGCGGTGGACGCGGCCGTGCGCGCGTTCGGCTCGCTCGACATCCTCGTGAACAACGTGGGCGGCAGCGGCGGCGCGGGCTCCTTCGACGTGGCCACCGCCGGGCAGTGGAAGGACGTGCTGGACAGCAACCTGCTCGCCACCGTGTGGTGCAGCCAGCACGCCGTGGCCCGGATGAAGGCCCAGGGCGGCGGCTGCATCGTGCACATCAACTCCATCTTCGGCCGCGAGTACGCCACCAGCGCCCCCTACACCGCGGCCAAGGCGGCCGTCACCGCGCTCACCAAGGAGATGGCCGTGGACCTGGCGCGCCACCGCATCCGCGTCAACGGCGTGGCCCCGGGCGCCATCCTCTTCCCCGGCGGCAGTTGGGACCGCCGCCGTCAGGCCAACCCGGAGAAGGTGGAGAAGATGGTGCGCGAGGAGCTGCCCTGGGGCCGCTTCGGCACCCCCGAGGAGGTGGCCGACGTGGTCGTCTTCCTGTGTTCCTCGGGTGCACGCTGGGTGACGGGCGCCACCCTCCCCGTCGATGGTGGACAGGGCCGCGCGTTCTGATGCGCCGGCCATGTAGAGTGCGCCCGTGCTGAGGCTCTACAAGAAGGAAGGCGACACCCTGCGCTACTGGGAAGCCTGGGTGCATGAGGATTCGGTCACCGTGCACTGGGGCATCGTCGGACAGACGGGCGAGGAGAAGGTGTTGCCCCTGCCCGCCGACGAGGACCCGGACATGGTCATCGCCCAGCAGGCCGAGCCGCTCGTGGACGCGGGCTACGACGAGCCCGAGCTCGACACCATGGCGCCGCTCGTCGTCCAGTACGCCCTGCACGGCAAGGGCACCGGCCAGGACTTCGAGAAGCGCCACACCATCGAGTCCGTCATCTCCGACACGCTCGGCTGGACGGGCAATGGCGAGGTCGAGGGCGCCGAGTCCCAGCCCGGACGCATGAACATCTTCTTCCGCGTCATGGACGTGGACGTCGCCCTGAGCACCCTGCGCGAGGCGCTCGAGAGCGAGGAGCTGCTCGAGGGCGCCACCTTCGCCACCGCCCCCGAGGAGGGCGAGCCCCGCGTCCTCTGGCCCCCCGTGCACGCCGTGCCCTTCCGGCTCTGAGGCCTCACGGGGCGGGCGACGGGGCCTCGGGCTCCCCGATGTGGTTCTCGCGCCGGTGCAGCGCGGGGCTCCTGCGGGAGTGGCGCTCGAGGTTGAACGCCGTGTTGATGAGTCCCACGTGCGAGAAGGCCTGGGGGAAGTTGCCGAGCTGCCGCCGCAGCGAGGGCTCGTACTCCTCGGCCAACAGCCCCAGGTCGTTGCGCAGCCCGAGCAGCCGCTCGAAGAGCGCCTCCGCCTCCTTCATGCGGCCCTGCAGGACGTAGTTGTCCGCGAGCCAGAAGGAACAGGCGAGGAACAGCCCCTCCCCGGGCGGCAGTCCATCATCCGTCGCGTGGGTGTGGTAGCGCCGCACGAGCCCCTGGTACATGAGCTCGTTCTCGATGGCGCGCACGGTGCCCACCATGCGCGGATCCCTCGGTGACACGAAGCCCACCAGGGGCAGCAGCAGCAGGCTCGCATCCAGGTTGTCCGAGCCGTAGGCCTGGGTGAAGGAGCCCCGCTTCGAGTCATAGGCGCGCTGGCACACCTCGCGGTGGATGGCGTCGCGCACCGGCGCCAGTGCTCCACCGGCCCCTCCACGCCGTAGCGCTCCACCGTCTTCACCGCGCGATCGAACGCCACCCAGGCCATCACCTTCGAGTAGGTGAAGTGCTGGGGCCGCCCCCGCACCTCCCACAGGCCCGAGTCGGGCTGCTTCCAGCCGGACTCGAGGAAGTCCATCAGCACGAGCGCCACGTCCCAGGCCCGTGGGTCCTCCTTCAGCTCCATGCGGTGCGCCTGGTGGAGCGCGTCCATCACCTCGCCATAGACATCCAACTGGAGCTGATCGACCGCGGCGTTGCCGATGCGTACCGGCCGCGAGTGCCCATAGCCCGGCAGCCAGTCCAGGCTCAGCTCCGGGAGCCGCCGCTCACCGCCCACGCCGTACATGATCTGCAGCTTGGACGCGTCGCCCGCCACCGAGCGCATGAGCCAGGAGCGCCACGCCTCGGCCTCCTCCCGGAAGCCCCCGAGCGACAGCGCATACAGGGTGAAGGTGGCGTCGCGCAGCCAGCAGAAGCGGTAGTCCCAGTTGCGCTGGCCGCCGAGCCGCTCGGGCAGCGACGTGGTGGCCGCCGCGACGATTCCCCCCGTGGGCGCGTAGGTGAGCGCCTTGAGCGTCATCAGCGACGTGCGCACCGCCTCGCTCCAGGCACCCTGGTAGGTGCAGTGGCTGAACCACTCCCGCCACCAGTCCTCGGTGTCCGCGAGCGCCTCCAGGCCATCCAGGGGCGGGGGCGCGGGCTCGTGCGAGGGGTGCCAGCGCAGGACGAAGGGGATGCGCTGGCCCTCGGAGACGGTGAAGTCCGCCACCGTGGTGAGGTGGTGGCCGTGCACCGCCACGGGCGTGTAGAGGCTGAGCGCGTCCGGGCCCGCCACCGCGCGCCACTCGCCCGCCTCGCGCGTCGCCCAGGGCACCACCGAGCCATAGTCGAAGCGGATGACGAGCTGCATGTGCATGGGCACCCGGCCCCGCACCCCCTCCACCACGCGGACGACGTCCGGGGTGCGGTCGCGCGGCGGCATGCAGTCCACCACCCGCACCACCCCCTCCGGCGTGGTGAACTCCGTCTCCAGCACGAGGCTGTCCTGGCGGTAGCGCCGCCTCACCTGGGGCACTCGGTGGCCCGAGGGCGCGATCTTCCAACGGCCATGCTCGGGATGCCCCAGCAGGGCCGCGAAGCAGGCGCCCGAGTCGAAACGCGGCAGACACAGCCAGTCGATGGAGCCGTCCCGGGCCACCAGCGCCGCTGTCTGCGTATCTCCGATGAGGGCGTAGTCCTCGATGGGCCAAGACATTGACTTCAAGCTTGGTTGCCTTCGGGCTCCTGGCAACGCGGCGGACCTCGGCGCGTCGCCCGGCTGCCTGGACTCGGGTCCGATGAGCGTCCTGCCAGGAAGCCGCCGCATGCGCAGTGTGAAGGACGGTACCCGTCAGACGGTGAGCGTCCAGGCGGCCTGCACTCGGGGGAGGACAGCGATGGAATTGGGAATGATCGGGCTGGGCCGGATGGGCTCCTCGATGGTGCGCCGGCTGCTCGGGGCGGGACACCGCTGCGTCGTGCACGACGTGCGCCGCGAGAGCGTGGAGTGGCTCCAGCGCGACGGCGCCGTGGGGGCCTCCTCCCTGAAGGACCTGGTGCGCCAGCTTCCCGCGCCGCGCTCGGTCTGGCTGATGCTGCCCGCGGGCGTGGTGGACGACACGCTGCGCGACCCGGCGGCCCTGCTCGAGCCGGGTGACACGATCATCGAGGGCGGCAATTCCCACTACCGGGACGACCTGCGCCGGGCGGCGGAGCTGCGGGCGAAGGGCCTGCATTACGTGGACGTGGGCGTGAGCGGCGGGGTGTGGGGCCAGGAGCGGGGGTACTGCCTGATGATTGGCGGCGAGCCGGGGCCCGTGCACCGGTTGCAATCCGTCTTCTCCGCGCTGGCCCCGGGAGTCGCCTCCGCGCCCCGGACGCCGGGCCGCGAGGGCCCTCCGTCCGCCGCCGAGCAGGGCTGGCTGCACTGTGGCCCCAATGGGGCGGGCCACTTCGTGAAGATGGTGCACAACGGCATCGAGTACGGCCTCATGGCCGCCTACGCCGAGGGGCTGGCCGTGCTCCACCACGCCAACGCGGGCCGCCATCCCCCCAAGGCCGACGCGGAGACCGCCCCCCTGCGCGAGCCCGCCGCCTACCAGTACGACTTCCACCTGCCCGACGTGGTCGAGGTGTGGCGGCGCGGCAGCGTCATCGGCTCGTGGCTGCTCGACCTGACGGCCCATGCGCTGGGCAAGAATCCCGAGCTGAGTGACTTCTCCGGCCGCGTGTCCGACTCGGGCGAGGGGAGGTGGACCCAGCAGGCCGCCATCGACGAGGGCGTGCCCACGCCCGTGCTCGCCAGTGCCCTCTACTCGCGCTTCACCAGCCAGGGCGAGGCGGACTTCGCCAACAAGATCCAGTCCGCCATGCGCTTCGCCTTCGGCGGCCACCTGGAGAAGAAAGGAGGCGAGTGAGTCATGACCGCTCAGCCTGAGTCCGATGCCCTCGTATTCTTCGGCGCCACCGGAGACCTCGCCTTCAAGCAGATCTTCCCCGCGCTCCAGGCGCTGGTGGCGCGCGAGCACCTGTCCGTGCCCATCATCGGCGTGGCCAAGGCGGACTGGAACCTGGAGCGGCTGCGGCAGCGCGCCCGCGAGAGCATAAAGGCGCATGGCCAGGATGACCCGGCCTCGCTCGAGCGCCTGTGCCAGCTGCTGCGCTACGTGGATGGGGACTACCGAGACCCCAAGACCTTCACCCTGGTGCGCGAGGCGCTCGGCAAGGCGCGGCGCCCGATGCACTACCGGCCATTCCCCCGAGCATGTTCGGCACGGTGGTGGAGGGGCTGTCGAAGTCGAGCTGCCTGCAAGAGGCGCGCGTGGTGGTGGAGAAGCCCTTCGGGCGCGATCTGGCCTCGGCGCGCGAGCTCAACGCCACGCTGCACCAGTACCTGCCCGAGTCCGCCATCTTCCGGATCGACCATTTCCTCGGGAAGGAGCCGGTGCAGAACCTGCTGTTCTTCCGCTTCGCCAATGTCTTCCTGGAGCCGATCTGGAACCGACAGCACGTGCGCAGCGTGCAGGTGACGCTCGCGGAGAGCTTCGGCATCAAGGGCCGCGGCGCCTTCTATGACGAGGTGGGGGCCATCCGGGACGTGTTGCAGAACCACCTGCTCCAGATTGTCGCGCTGCTCGCCATGGACGCGCCCTTCTGCTCGTCCGCGGAGGCCCTGCGCGACGAGAAGGCGCGGATCTTCAAGGCGATGCGCTCGCTCACGCCGGACAGCGTGGTGCGCGGGCAGTTCCGCGGCTACCGGCAGGTGCCCGGGGTGTCGCCCACGTCCGAGGTGGAGACGTTCGCCGCGGTGCGGCTGTTCATCGACTCGTGGAGATGGGCGGACGTGCCGTTCTTCATCCGCGCCGGCAAGTGCCTGCCCACCGATGCGACCGAGGTCTTCGTCGAGCTCAACCACCCGCCGCGGCCCATCTTCGAGGAGCCGACGATGGCCTCGCCCAACTTCGTGCGCTTCCGGCTGGGCCCCGACGTGCGCATCTCGCTCGGGGCGAGGGCGAAGAAGCCGGGCAGTGCGATGGAGGGCGAGGACGTGGATCTGGTGGCGCGGGAACTGCCCGAGGTGGTGGTGAAGCCCTACGAGCGGCTGCTGGGGGACGCGATGCGGGGGGACGTGTCGCTCTTCGCGCGCCAGGAGAGCGTGGAGGAGGCGTGGCGGGTGGTGGACCCCATTCTCGACGATGGCAGCCGGGTGTACGAGTACGAGCCGGGCACCTGGGGGCCGAGCGAGGCGGATGTGCTCGCGCCGCAGGGGTCGTGGCGCACGGTGTTGAGGGACTCGGGAGGTGTGAGCGTGGTCCGGGACAGCCGCGACGAGCACCCGCGCAGCCACGAGGGACACGAGGAGGGCACGCCCCGTGTCAAACCGGCCCGGCCGTGAGTGGCAATCTTGAGGCGGAGGAGGCTTCTGCTCCCCACTGAGGCTCGGAGTTGGCCGGGCTCATTCGTTCAGCCAGTAGGCCTGGCCTTGACGCAGGGCCCGCTCCAAGAAGTCCGAGAAGGAGGTGGCAATCTGGTCACAGTACTTCGGGTCCGGCCACGCCTCGTGCCAGCCATCCATGACGGGATAGCGGCCATTCTCCTGTTGGGTCACATCGACCAGCAGGTAGTTTCCATCCTGCACGTCGCAGAAGGCCCACATCGAGGCAGGACCGTGCGCGTCATCATCGTTCTTCTTCCCGAAGATGGCGACCCGCGCCCGGACGATCTTCGACAAGGGAAGGATGCGGTAGGGGCTATCCGGCAACCGCTTGATCAGCTCCGCCCCGTTGCAGTGCAGATAGAAGGCCCGAAGGTCAGGGTCCAGCCGCCAGCCCACCTGCTGCTCGAACTCTTCGAGCTCCTCGGGGGTGGCGGGGGATGGGGGAAGTGCTCGCGGGAGACCTCTTCGAGCAAGCTGTTCAGGGGCGTGGCCATCTTCAGTTGTCCGTGTAGGGCAGGTCGGGACCCACTGTATTCCAGGGGGATTTGCCGTCGTAGCAAGCGGGGTACTGCTCGTTGAATACCTCGTGAACACCAGGCTCGACGGGGATGATGTTGTTGGGGTCAACGGGAGCTCCCCCGTGCTTGAGATCCCGGATGTGGTGCCCTGCCCAGGACACGTCGTCACCTTTCTGCGGCCACGTTCCGAACTTCTCGCTCCAACTCCGCCGGAAGGACTCCCTCTTCCCCTCCCACTGCTTGCGAGCGGCGCGTGTGTCCTCCTTCGACAACTCGATGTAGTCGCAGCAGCAGTGATAGATGGCGTAGCGGCTCCCGGCCCTGACGGGAAAGGGTAGGACAACGAGGCTCCCTTCCCAATCGAATTTGAAGTCGGCCAGCCACATGCACCCCTTGAGCGTGTGGCCCTCGCTGGCGCACTCCCTTCGACATCCGTTCATGAACTCTCGACGGCACTGCCACGGGCCGTAGTAGAGGGTCGTCTTCATCCGTCCGCCCGGCACGTTCAACCAGGGCAGTTCCTTCTTCACGGCGGGCTTGGCTCCTGGTGAGGGTGAAGGGCCAGATCCTCCCGTGCCTTGGGTTGTCGTGCATCCGGTGACGAGCACCAGCAGCACCACCGCTCCAGCCAGCTTCATGGAAATTCCTCGTAGTGATGGTCACTCCCTGATGGGTTGCAAATACCAGCGACGTGCGCATTTCGCTCGGGGCGAGGGCGAAGAAGCCGGGCAGTGCGATGGAGGGCGAGGACGTGGACCTGGTGGCGCGGGAGCTGCCCGAGGTGGTGGTGAAGCCCTACGAGCGGCTGCTCGGGCGCGGGGACGTGCGCTCTTCGCGCGCGAGGAGAGCGTGGAGGAGGCGTGGCGGGTGGTGGACCCGATTCTCGACGATGGCAGCCGGGTGTACGAGTACGAGCCGGGCACCTGGGGGCCGAGCGAGGCGGATGTGCTCGCGCCGCAGGGGTCGTGGCGCACCGTGCTGCGGGACTCGGGGGGCGTGAGCGTGGTCCGGGACGCGCGCGACGAGCACCCGCGCAGCCACGCGGGACACGAGGAGGGCACGCCCCGTGTCAAACCGGCACGGCCGTGAGTGGAGTACGGGGGGGTTGAGGCTTTGCTCATCTTCTGGCGGTCCCGGCGCACCTTGAAGAAAGGAGGCAATGAGGGCGGCGGATCATCAGGTAGGCTGCGAGGTGCGCACGCGTTCAAGGAGCAGCCCCTTTCATGAGAGTACTCATCGTGTTGATTGGTGTGCTGTTCGCCGCGCCAGCCTGGGCCAACTCGATGGAGGACGCGCTTTGTCAGACGCCCTCCACTCCGGTGGACCGAATGGAGTCCACCGAAAAGTTCTGTCGGTCCACCGTTCGAGCCTTGGGCCAGTTGCCTCGGTCCACCGCCAACGAAGCACGTGCGTTGCTCTCGCCAGAGAGTCTCGCCCTCATGGTCACGATGACTACCGCATGGGCTGGAACTCAGGGCATCCCTGTGGTTGGACAGGCCGTTGATGCTGCCTTGATGTCTATCGGTGTCATTCTGATCACCGCGCAGTCAGCGGCTCTTGCCGATGCACTGTGGCGTTACGCGAACTGTACCTCCACGGCACGAAGCCATGCCGACCTTGATGTCGCGGCCACACACCTGTCCCGAGCTATTGCGACAGCAGGTGTCAATATCGTGGCCTTCATTCTGACCAAAAGACTCCTTGGCCCAGGGCGCTCGGGTTCCATGGGCCCACCTCGTGGGATGGCAGTCGTTGCCGCTGAAGGGGCGCCGGTTGTCGTACAAACGCCGCGCTCGACCCTACAAGCGCCAGCTCTGGCCATGACGGGGGGCATGAAGCCTCCTTCTCCGACGGAAACAGCGCGAGAGCAGGCTGCCAAAGCCGTTGATTCAAAAGCGTTCGCCCAATGGGTTCAACGCCTACGCAAGAGACCCACTCGAAGTACCCCCGCTGCGTATGCATACCAGCAGCGGTACGCGGGCCCCGAGGAGTTCTTGGTGGAAGGCGGAAACGAGCAGATCTGGGCTGACGGAGCAAGATTGGAAAAAGCCCGTCTGATCGAGGCGAAATTCATTGATGCACCAGAAAAAAGCCCTTTATCTCCGAATCGAAGTGCAACGAAAATGTCAGACGGTGGATTCAGCAGGAAGTCTTTGATGAATTCCGTCGTTATGCGGCTGTCATCGCGGCACCAGAGACGCCTGTCGTCGCTCTCGAGGTCATCACGAACGACGCCAGGGCTGTACCTTATTTTGAGTCATTGCTCCGCTCGTTCGGAATTCCTGGGGAAGTCATCGTCAGGCCGTGAGACCTAGGGAATGTTACCATGAACTACTTCGTCATCACCGAGCGGCAGGCGGTCATCACAGCCCCGGCATTTACCCGGTCGATGAGATCGCGCTGGCCAGTGGCCACCGTCGAGGAGGTGCGAAGTGCCGCGAGCAGTCATGTGTTGGAGTTCAGTGTCCCCATGCTTCATGGGGAAGTCACGGGCTCGCTCAATCGCGAGGGATGCTCCGTCGCATTCATCGGAGACCTTGAGGATTGTGCCGACTTCGCGCTGTGGTGCCGTGAGCTTCTGCCCCCTGGCGAACCCGCCACCTTCTGCGACGAGAGTATGAGCGGATCCCTTGATCTCACGGCATCAACCACCCTCGCGGACATCTTCCATGCGTTTGGTCATTCAGTGGTGTGAGAGTGAATCGCGGTTGAGTCCGTGACGAGGCGAAGTTGCCGCGTCGAGAGCCGGCCGGGCCGTGAGCCGGGTCTTCACGGGTCTTATTACCCTTCAAAACGCATTGTCTGGGTCTATTACCAATCCAATTTCTTTTCCCGTGGATGTGACCGGCGTTTCCAACGCTCAGAGCTTTGTCAGGATCCGAGTGTGGGCCTATCGTGAGTTTCTGGCACTTGGGGTTGCTGCAGCGATAGCCAGTTCTTTGGGCGGCCATTTTTTTTAGGAATCGGAGAATTCGTCTCGTTTGTTGGATGCCATGTGAGAGGTTGTTTGGTCCTGCTCGTGCGTGGGTAGATTGACTCGTTGAAGTGCCTCGAAATATCCTATTGTTACTGCTTAGTCACCAGCCCTCGGGTCGCGGTGGCTCTCTTGGGGAATTCTCCTTTAAGAAGACCCGAAGTGACCAAGTAGTATTAGGGCGGGTCACACAATTCGTCAGCCAGGGCACCACCAGCAGCAACATGAGTCCACGCCATCTGTCGAGCATGTCCGCCTCCTCTCGCTCCTTGCTGGGAGCCGCGTGGGGGTGGATGCTACGGGGTGCATCCGACGTGATGGACTCGACGGGCAGTGCCGTTTTTCATCTAGTTCGGATGGGTTCAGGGAACAGTGCTTTGTTCCAGTGATAGGACGCGAGCCATGACGTCTGGACCGCCTGTTTCTCTGCGACTGCCGTCCTTCCTGCATGGAACCTTCTCATCGGTCCAGCAGAAGACGCGGAAAGAGGGCCTTCGGTGTGGCGAGTCGTACGGGAAGGACGGCTCCTTTCCTGTTCCTCCTCAGATGCAGGAGGTTCTCCACGGCGATGTGGTGCTGACGCACGAGGGAGCGGATCTACAGCACGAGCGCCCGGCATGGCGGCTGTACATGGTGTCCCATGTCATGAGCGGTTTGTCCGAAGCACTGGAGGGGCAGAACCCATTCCCCGCCAGGGATGCGTACGAGGCACGCTTCCTTGAGACCGCGTGGAGCGCGCTGTACTTCGCCACTTCGGCCATGGTCCCGGTGAGTGCCGAGCGCACGGCATTGCGCCTCCAGGCGGTGCTGCGTTTCTGGGAGTCGCTCCAGGGGGCGCGCTACCTCTTCAAGACTCTCGGTGCTCCGCTCACCTTGGAGGAACTGGTGGGGGCTGCTTGTGACTGGGCCATGGATGCTTGGTGCCCAGGAGAAGCCTCTGTGCGCGATCGCCTGAAGTCAGCGGCGGAGCGCATGGCGCGGGCGACTCGAGAAGACTGCATCGAGGCCATCCTCCGGCAGATGCCCCATGCCCTCACCTTCGCACGCAACCTGAAGCACCGGGATGTGGTGGCCAATCCCGCCTTCCAGCGTGAGCGACTCATCGCGCTTCCTCCACTCGCGTTCGAGCGCGTGTCTGGTGCGTGTACGTCGGATCTGCTCGCGCTGCTGTATTCCTGGGACCGTCAACCAGGAAGGCAGTAGGTCATGACCCGTGAGCTACTTCGTCATCACCGAACGGCAGGCGGTCATCACGGCCTCGGCGCTTACCCAGTCGATGAGGTCGCGCTGGCGGAGGGCTGTCGTCGAGGAGGTGCGAAGTCCCGCGAGCAGCCATGTGTGAATCATGTCCATCTGAAGATGCGTAGCGACACGGCGAAAGAGACGGCGCACCAGAGGCCCAGCACGAGGAGCTGTCTCCACAGCAGCACCAGGCTCGTGCCATCCAGCAGGATGGCACGCAGGCCATCATTGAGCGCGGTGAGCGGGAGCACCCGCGCGGCTTCGCGCAGCCAGGCGGGAAAGCGATCCACCGGGAAGAAGACGCCGCAGAGGATGGTCATGGGCAGGATGACGAGGTTGGTCAGGCCGTTGGCCGTCTGGGCGTTTGGCGCTCGGCTGGCCACCAGCAGCGCCAACCCTCCGAAGCACAGCGAGCCCATCAGTCCGAAGACGATGAAGGCCACCAGGCTGCCGGACACCCGCACGTCGAAGACGAGCCGCGAGAAGGCCAGGACGAAGAGGATCTCCACCACCGCCTGCACGCTCCGCCAGAGCACGAAGGAGAGCAGGAAGTGGCCGCGCCGCATCGGCGTGGCCGACAGCCGACGGAGCAGCTTCCCACTCCTCATTCCCACGATCGCCATGCCCACGCTCCACAGCCCCGAGGACATGAGCGAGTAGCCGATCATCCCCGGAATGAAGAAGTCGATGTAGCGCTGCCCCGAGGTGCTCACCTGATGCTCCCTCACCTCGAGCTGCTCCTGGCCGTTCATCCGCTCGAGCACGTCCCTCACCGCCAGGCGCGCGGTGCGCCCATCCGGTTGCAGGGAGTTGACGAACACGCTGGGGGGCTCGCCGGGAGCCAGGACCAGTGCCGCCTGGCCATTCCTCAGCGCCTCGAATGCTTGGGCCTGGGGCAGGCGCATGGTCCGCAGGTCCGTGGAGGACTCCAGTCGTGCCGCGAGCACCTCCGCTCCCGGTCCCTCCACGACGGCGACGGAGAGCTCCGGCAGCCCGCGGTCGCGGAAGGCGAGCCCGAGAATGAGCGCGGTGAGTAGCGGGAAGACGAAGGTCCAGAAGAGCGCGGTGGGCTCACGCACCAGGGCGCGCACCCGGAAGAGGAAGAGGTGCCAGAGCGGATGCTGGTGTCTCATGGGCGCGTGCCCTCCATCGGGCCGTGGCCGGTGAAGGCCAGATAGACGTCATCCAGCGTCACCTCCCGGGACAGGGCGGGCGGGCGTCCTGCTTCCACTCCTCCTTCCAATGAGGCGATCAGCTCCGAGGGCCTGCCCTGCGCCACGATGCGCCCCCGGTCGAGGATGACCACCCGGTCGCAGAGCCTGCGCGCCTCCTCCAGGTAGTGCGTGGAGAGCATCACGGTGCGTCCTCCGGCCCGGAGCTCCTCGAGCAGCTCCCAGAGCGCCCGGCGGGAGCGGGGATCCAGTCCCGTGGTGGGCTCGTCGAGGAAGAGGATGTCCGGATTGCCCACCAGTGCCAGGGCCAGGGACAGCCGCTGCCGCTGTCCGCCCGAGAGATGCATCACGTAGTCCTTGCGCTTCTCCTCGAGCCGCACCCGGCCGAGGGCCTCCTCCACCTCGAGGCCCTGGGCGTGGAAGGAGCGGAAGAGCGCGAGCGTCTCCTCCACGCTCAGCCTGTCGTAGAGCCACGTCTGCTGCTGGGCGACGCCGATGCGCGCTCGCAACTGCTTCGCGTCCTTCTTCCAGCACAGGCCGAGCAGGTGCACCTCTCCCTCGGTCGGTGACTGAAGCCCCTCGAGGATCTCCAGCGTGGTGCTCTTGCCCGCTCCGTTGGGGCCGAGCAGTCCCATGCACTCGCCCCGGGCCACGCTCAGCTCGAGCCCGTTCACGGCCAGCGTCGCGCCAAAGCGTTTGACGAGCCCCTTCACGTGGATGGCGGGGGCGGGGGGAGCGGCCCCTGCATCACGGCCCCCCCCGGGGCGCCCGTCCGAAGCAGAGGGTCAGCAGCGTGGACTCCGCACCGCCATCCAGGCCGAAGAGCTGATTGAGCTCGTCATCACCCCAGCCTCCCGCCATGCAGGAGCGGATGCCCTGACACTCGGCCAGCAGCGTGAGGTTCTGGCCCAGCATCCCCGCTTCGATGAGGACGAAGCGATAGCCCCGCTCGTGATACTTGAACATCGTGCGCTCGAAGACGCCGCTGATCACCACGTGGAAGGCGGAGGGCGAGCCCATTCCCCACTCCCGCTCCATCCGCTTCATGCGCTCGGCCTGGTCCGCGACCTCCAGCACCTCCAGGGCGTGTCGCGCGACGCGGTAGTGGTAGAGGCCCGGGGCAAGTCCCTCCACCCGCTGTACCACCAGATAGAGCTCGAGCGGATAGAGGGCTCCCGCGCTGGGAATGGCCCGCAGGTACTGCGTCACTCCTTCATCCAGCTCCAGGCTGCCCGTGATGCCGTACGAGAGTTGCAGCAGGTTGGCCAATTCCTGGAGGGTGACGGACCGGGCCGGATCGAACTCGCGGGTGGACCGGCGGCCCACGATGATCTCCTGGAGCTCGCGCTCCAGGTGCAACGCCGCTCGGGGCAGCTCCACCTGGGGACACCCGGGATGACTCTTGTAGGAGCTGGACACCCGCCGCAGCAGCCGCTCGTCCTGGAGCTGGCTGATCCGGCGGCCCAGCTCGTGCCGGGCTTGGGGCGTGAACTTCGAATTCTCGTGGAACACCGAGCCCAGGAAGGGCTCCCGGCGCCGCAAGGCCTGCTGGCGCTGCTCGAGGAGGGGTTGGGTTCTGCGCCTCATGGCTGGCACCTCAGGGGAAGGGGTGGGGATAGGGGTTGAGCTGCGTCTCCTCCGCCGGCCGGGTCCGGTGGCCGAGCCGGACGGGGACGTCGTACAGCCGCTTGCCTCCCAGGAAGGGATAGCGATGATCGGCGTGGAGCTGCTGGAGTTCCGGGGTGATGACCCGGACGACCCTCAGCCCCAGCGCGGCGATGTCTGGCGTGGTGAGCTCCACCACGACCGCCTCGTAACCCCGGCGCTCGAACCGCCGGACGAGCTCGGCGAGGTCGGTGGCCGCGTCCCGCGATTCCCAGCGGGGAAGCTGCTCCAGCGACACTTCCGAGGTCACCCGGTCCTCCACCGCGAGCAGGTGGGGCCTCAGCTCCCGCGCGACCGTGTACAACCGGCAGGTGAAGGGGAAGTCGACCACGTTGGAGAAGTCGGCCGCGGGCCTCCAGTGAGGATCCTCTCCATCAGCCACAGGACATAGGGCCGGGTCTGGACTGTCTCCATCAGGGCCTTGAGCGTGGCCGGCCGCCGTCCAGCCGCGTCGCGCCTCCGACGATGTAGAGCGGGCCACGGGCGGACGGGCAGGTCAGCAGGGCATACGTCGTCGGCACACCGAGATCGCTGGTGATGTCATAGGCCCGGTACTCGTAGCCCGGCGCTTCCAGGTGCTGAAGGAAGAGCTGCCCGGTGCGCGTGCTCCCGGAGGCGTCGCGTAGCTGGATGCGGCGCACCGGGAGCTCATTCATCCAGAAGAGGGTGAAGGCATCCCGCTCCAGACATTCATGGAGGCCGGAGACGATGGCGCCTTCCAGGGAGCTGCCGGTCGCCAGCCCGGTCGAGATGGTGGGACCGATGTCCGCCTCGTCCGCCTTGAGGGTGTAGGGCATGTAGACGCGGGAGGCGGGAACCAGGAGTCGCTTCTTCCGGACGAGGGAGTAACCCCAGACCCAGGCGCAGTGGGCGTCTTCCGAGAACCTCGGGTAGGGAAAGCCTGGCGTCTCGTATTGGCGCTCCGAGAAGAGCGCGAACCGCTCGGGCTCGAGCAGCTCATGGTGCCGGCGGAGCTCCCGGTAGGAACCACGGACGATGTTGCCGGGCTCCAGATAGGCGGCGCAGTAGCCCTCCACCAGCTCGCCCAGCGCGGACACCGCGGCTTCCTCGCAGCTGAAGCCCGCGCCACCGGCGATGGGCCTGCTCGGGCGCATCCCCTGGGGTCCCAGGAGCGCCGTTTCGACGTTGTAGAGATAGACATGGGGCTCTCCGGCGTGCCGGGGCATCGGAGTCAGTGCGCCCCCGATTCCGACCCGGGGGCTGAGCAGTGATTCCATCTTCCCGAGCAGCTCCGGGAGTGCGCTTGTGTTCTGGGCCTGTGGGTTCATGGGCTCTTCCAGAACCGGAGGCTCCCCGGCTCGAAAGCCCGGGAGCCCCCAGTTCATGAGGATGGAAGGGAGAGGAGCGACTACTGCTGCTCCCGGTTGGCGGCACTGCAGCAACAAGCGATGCCACAGCCGGCACCACCGCCGCAGCCACCGCCGCCGCAGTTGATGGTCCCACACGCGGGAGCGGAGGGCATCGCCTCATCCCTGACGGACTCGGAGATCCACTCGAGGGAGAGCGGCGAGCCCGAGGAGGTGGCGGGCGGGGATGCGTGAATGCCGAGGGGCTTGCTCATGGTTTTCTCCTGCTGTTCGAGCCATGTGGTCGCCGGATGCCGCCGACCACCCGCTCTGGATGAGATGAGTGAGCAGGGCAGGGTGTGATGGACCGTGAACGGCCCGGTTGCCCGCCTGCATGATGCTCGGGCGCGAGCGATGGGCTGTGTTTCCGCCGGAAGGCTCCCGCGGCTCGTCGTCGCGGGGGCCCTCTGGGCTCAGGGGACAAGCCATGAGGCGTGACGACTACTTGGGCTCACGCCTGGCGGCACTGCTGCTGCTGCCGGAGCCGCAGCCGCCCCCGCCGCCGCAACCGCCGCCTCCGCCGCCTCCGCCGGAGCCGCAGGCGGGCGAGGATGGGGTGTTCATCGCATCGCTGCCGTACTCGGAGACCCACTCGAGGGAGAGAGGGGCCTCCGAGGAGGCGGCCGACCTGGACTCGGGATGACTGTTGATGTTGCTCATATGCTGCTCCTGTCTTGGTTGCGGATGGCTGCCCGGGGAATCCGGGTCAGCCACCAAGACAGAGCGGGAGTTCGCCTTCTGTGAGGGCCCTGACGTGTCCTTGACTTGCCGCCGCCCTCTCCTTGGGAGCAAGGGGCATCCAGTCGGGCTGGGGCTCACAACGGGCGGAAAGGTGCATCACCCTCCAGGAACGTGACGGGCAGGAGCCCGTGAGCCCAAGGAGCATCCCCTCCATGCAATTCCAATCCCTTCAGCCCATGAGTGACTCCTTCGAGAACATGAGGCCGCGCCGGCTCCGACCGTGAGCGTCGTCCAGGATGGGGAGGACACCTGTTATCTCATGATGACCGGGAAGGACATGCTGCGGTGTCGGGGCCCGCTGGTGCCCACGCTGGTCACGCGGCTGCTGCCCCTGTTGGATGGCACCCGCGGCGTCGCGGAGATCCGCGACACGCTCGAGGGGACGCTCGAGGCGAAGCAGGTGGAGGAAGTGCTCCGCCTGTTGCTGCGCCACCACCTGCTCATGGACGCGGAGCCGGAGCAGGTGCTGTCCACGCAGGAGCGGGTGGCGTTCGGGAGCCTGCTCGCGTTGCTGTCGCGCAGCTCCACCCAGCCCTACCGGGTACTGGAGCGCTTGCGCCGCATGCGCCTCGTCGTGGTGGGGGACTCGGAACTCGCCCGGGAGGTGGTGGAGGCCCTGGCGGAGTGCGCTTTCGGAACGATCGACCTGGTCTCACCGCGGGGCGCGTGGGCGGCCCTGACGTTGGAGCTTCCGGTCCGGGTCCGCCACTTCGACCCCGGACACCTGCGGGACGTCATCCCGGGCGCGGAGCTCGTCATCGCCGTGCAGGATGGTGAGTTCAACTTCACCCGGCAGATGCGGGAGCTCAATCGCCTGTGCTTGCGGCTGGGGGTGAGCTGGCTCCAGGTCCAGCTCACGCTGGAGGCGGAGGGCTGGCTCGGGCCGCTTCATACCCCGGGCACCGCGTGCTTCGAGTGCATGGACATGCGGATGAAAAGCAATCTGCGCACCTGGAAGGAGCAGGGCCTGCACGAGGAGCAGGTCGAGCAGGGGCTGCTGATGGGCCGGCGTCTCGGCTTCAGACCCATGCAGCGGCAGCTCGCCGGGGCGTTGGCCATCGAGGTCCTGCTCCACCTGTCAGGCCTCGAGGCCTCGCGGTTGGTGGGCAGGAGCACGGTGATCGATGCCCTCTCCCAGGAGAGCAGCCTGCATCCCGTGTTGAAGCATCCCGCCTGCCCCGCGTGCGGCACGCCACCCGAGGCGCGGCTCCATCCCTGGGGCGAGGAGGACATCCGGCTGGAGCGGACCTTGATGTCCGGCGCCGCGGCGCCGTGAGCCGGCGCGGCCGGTCCCGTCAGAAGGGGGGCCGGTTCTGGCGGTAGACCTCCTCGCTCTGCCAGTCGGAGCGGACGATGGAGTACAGCTCCATGTCCACGTAGCGCCCATGGAGGAAGGAGACATCGCGGTAGGTGCCCTCCTTGCGCATCCCGATGGCCTCGGCCGCGCGGCACGAGGGCTCGTTGCCCACGACGATGGTTGCCTGGATGCGCTCCAGCGGCAGGGCGTTGAACAGGTGGTTGATCATCAAGCAGGCCGACTGGGTCGCGAACCCTCGAGCGCGGAACTGGGGATGGATCTGCCCCCAGAGCTCGACACCGCGGAAGAGCTCCCACATCGTGAAGGGATTGAAGTAGCCACACACCCCCACGGGCGAGGGGGACTCCGGGTGCATGATCAGGTAGAAGCCGCCTCGCTCTCGGGACCCGGAGCGTTCCGAGAGGGTCTGCTCCCAATGCACACGGGTCGAGGGCCAGACGTTGTAGAATTTGCCCAGGGTCTCCGGGTTGCTGAACCAGTCCGCGAGGAACGAGGCATCTTCCAGCGTCGCGATTCGGATGCTGAGGTTTCTTCCTACGAGCACGGCACACCTCCTGGACCGCCACCTGGATGCATGTGCCGTGCGACCCTGCTCACCTCCCTGGCCAGTACCTTCTCCAGCAGGTCATCACTCGGGTGGGAACCGCGGCACCCAGGCTGGGTAGGGGGAGGCTCAACCTCGGCAAATGCCGTGGCGGACCCGGACGCGGGTGCGATTGACAAGAGAGAAGACCGCCATAATATGTCTGGGTCATGAAGCCCGTCTCCACCATCCTGGGTGTGTCGTCCGAGCGCGTCTCCGCGCCGACGGTGGACGTGCGTCTGTCCCGCAACAAGGTGCTGCTCGACATTTGAGCAGGCGGACTCGGTGCTCCGGGTGCGCGGGTGGCTGGTTCCCGTGTGCCCCTGGAGTCTGAGCTCCGCCCGTGATCCCGCCGGGCCCTCGTGTGTCCTCACGTCGTCCCGAGCCGCCCCGAGGGGCCGCTCCGGGCATGCGTGCGTCCATTCGCCGGGCCCGCTGCTCCCTCCATTTCCAACCAGTGTCTGTCTTCAACCCGCGGGGGCTCACCTCCGCCGGGAACGGGAAGTCTTCATGTCTCGCACCACTCGAATCGAGCGCTATCGCAACATCGGCATCATGGCCCACATCGACGCGGGCAAGACCACGCTCACCGAGCGCATCCTCTTCTTCACCGGCCGCATCCACGCCATGGGCGAGGTGCACACCGGCTCCACCGAGATGGACTGGATGGTGCAGGAGAAGCAGCGCGGCATCACCATCACCTCGGCGGCCACCACTGCCTCCTGGAAGCCGATGCGTGGGCCTTCTCGGGCACCGAGCACCGTCTCAACATCATCGACACGCCGGGGCACGTGGACTTCACCATCGAGGTGGAGCGCTCGCTGCGCGTGCTCGACGGGGCCGTGGCCGTGTTCGACGCCAGCCAGGGCGTGGAGCCCCAGTCCGAGACGGTCTGGCGTCAGGCGGATCGCCACGGTGTGCCGCGCATCGCGTTCATCAACAAGATGGACAAGGTGGGCGCGGACTTCGACATGTGCGTGGACTCCCTCCGTCAGCGGCTGGGGGCCCGGCCCGTGCCGGTGCAACTGCCCATCGGCGAGGGCGCGGACTTCCGCGGCCTCATCGACCTGGTGCGCATGCGCGCCTTCTTCTTCGACGAGGAGGGCGGAGAGACCCGCGAGGGACGGGACATCCCCGCCTCCCTGCGCGAGTGGGCCGAGGCCCTGCGCCTGCGGCTCATCGAGGCGTGCGCCGAGGAGGACGGCACGCTCCTGGAGAAGTACGTGGACGGGCGTTGGGACGACATCACCGAGGCGGAGCTGGAGCGCGCGCTGCGCTCGGGGACGCTCCAGAGGAGGCTCGTGCCCGTGCTGTGCGGGGCGGCCTTCAAGAACAAGGGAGTGCGCATGTTGCTGGACGCCATCGTCAACTACCTGCCCGCGCCGTCGGACCTGCGTGCGTCCGCCGAGGAGGAGCCCGTGAGCGCGCTCGTCTTCAAGCTCATGCACGACAAGGCCGTGGGGACCATCGTGTTCCTGCGCGTCTACTCGGGCACGCTGCGCACGGGCATGGCCGTGCTCAACACCCGCCAACAGCGCCGCGAGCGCGTGGGACGTCTCATGTTCATGCATGCCAACAAGCGCGAGGAGGTGGACGAGGTGCACGCGGGCGACATCTGCGCCGCGCTCAACCTCAAGGGCGTGCGCACCGGCGACACGCTCTGCTCCCCCGAGGCCCCCGTGCTCCTCGAGTCGCTCCACGTCCCCGAGCCCGTCATCCAGCTCGCCGTGGAGGCCGCCTCGCGCGCGGACCAGCAGCGCATGGAGGAGGGGCTCGCCCGGCTCGCCGCGGAGGACCCCTCGCTGCACGTGGGCGTGGACCCGGAGTCCGGACAGCAACTGCTCTCCGGTATGGGAGAGCTGCACCTGGAGATCATCGTGGACCGGCTGAGAACCGAGTACGGCGTGGAAGCCCGAGTGGGACAACCCAAGGTGGCCTGGCGCGAGACGCTGCGCCGCCGGGTGCGTCAGGAGTACCGTCATGTCCGGCAGAGCGGTGGCCCCGGTCAGTACGCCCATGTGGTGCTCGAGGTCGGTCCGGCGCCTCGCGGCGCGGGGCTCGTCTTCGTGGACGACACCCACGGCGGCGTCATCCCCCGGGAGTTCATCCCCGCCATCGAGAAGGGCGTGGAGGGGCCATGCGGCGCGGAGTGCTCTCGGGCCACCCGGTGGTGGACGTGGAGGTGCGGCTGCTCGATGGGAGCACGCACGTGCGCGACTCCACCCCGCAGGCCTTCATGATGGCCGGCTCGCTCGCCTTCCAGGAGGCCGCGCGCCAAGCGGGCGTGCAACTGCTCGAGCCCGTGATGGACGTGGAGGTCACCACGCCCGAGGAGTTCCTCGGCGACGTGCTCGGGGACCTGTCCTCCCGGCGCGGACGGGTGGTGGGGATGGAGGGCCATGGGGCCACGCGGAGCGTCTCCGCGCGGGTGCCCATGGCGAACCTCTTCGGCTACGTGACGAGCCTCCGCGGCCGCACGCAGGGCCGCGCCTCGGCCAGCCTGCGCCTGTCCGCCTATGAGCCCGTCCCCGATGCGCTCCAGGCCTCCGTGCTGGAGGCGCGGGCCTGAGGCGGAAACGGGGGCCTTGGGAGCCGTGGCTTCCGAGGCCCCCGCGTTCTCTTCCCGGCGGCCCGTGCCCGCTCGTCACCCGGACCGGGGAGCCATCCGCCTCTTGGGTGCCCTCGGGTGTCCCTTGTCGGCCTCCGGACCGGCTCCCAGGTTCGAAGGCACGAGCCCCACCCGTATTTCCGGAGAGCGCCCCCCATGGCCACCCCCGACTCCTCCCTCGAGCCGTCTCCCCGCCGCCCCTGGAGTCCGAGCGCACTGTGGACGGGCCCCCTGGTGATGGGGGTGCTCGTCACCCTGCTCGGCGTGCTGGCGCTGGGCAGCGCGACCCTCACCAGCCTCCTGTCCGTCCTCTTCTACGGCGTGCTGTTGATGGGGGCGGGGGTGTTGGAGATCGTCCACGGCCTGCGCAACCGCGACACCGGCCCCTTCCTCTTGTTCGTCCTCGGGGGCCTGCTGTCGTTCCTCGTGGGGGGCTTCCTCCTCACCCAGCCCGGCGCGGGGCTGATGTCGCTCACGTTGCTGCTCGCCGCGTACTTCTTCGCCAGCGGCTTCTTCCGCATCCTCACCGCGAGCTCGGATCGTCACCCGGGCTGGGGCTGGGACTTCGCCCAGGGCGCGGTGTCGGTGATGCTCGGCGCCCTCATCTTCAGCCGGATGCCCTCCGCGTCGCCGTGGGTGCTCGGCGTCGTGGTGGGGGTGGAACTGCTCACCCGCGGACTGTCCCTGCTGGCCGGCGCACTCGTGGTGCGTGGCCTGATGCGTCGGACCCCCGAGGGATGATCCCTCCCCGGAGGCCCCCTTTCGCCGGGGGCTGTTCACGGGTGGATGTTTCCACCCCCTGGGGTCCCGTCTTGACCCCTGGAAATTCGTGCGCTGGTGCACGGATGGACAAGCGGGGCAGGCGCCAACGCCCACTCGCGTGGTCATCATGGCCCCAGGCGAGGGGACTGGTGATGGGGATCGTTTTGCGCATGTTTCCACCGGCCGGTGCCATCGAGATCGCGAGCGCCGGGGAGCTCCCCGCGCGCAACGCTTCCCCGTGGCGGCGCCCACGGGCACGGTCGCGCTCGTCTTCACGGACGTGCAGGGCTCCACCCGGCTGTGGGAGCGCTGCCCCACCGACATGGGCCGGGCGCTGGACGTGCACAACGAGGTGCTGCGCGCCCTGCTGGACGTGCACGGGGGCTACGAGGTGAAGACGCAGGGGGACTCCTTCATGGTGGCCTTCGCGTCGGTGGTGGAGGCGGTGCGCTGGTGCCTGGAGGCGCAGCAGGCGCTGGTGGAGGCGCCCTGGCCCGAGGTGCTGCTCGCCGAGCCGGACGCGCGGGTGGAGCGGGGCCCCCACGGGGTGATGCACCGGGGGCTGCGCGTGCGCATGGGCGTGCACCTGGGCGAGCCCGAGTGCCGGCTCGACGAGCGCACCGGCCACATGGACTACTACGGGCGGATGGTGAACGCGGCGGCGCGCATCGCCTCGGCGGGCCATGGGGGCCGGTGCTGGTGAGCGCGAGCGCGTGGACGCGCGTGGCGGACGCGTGGGAGGCGCTGGGCGGCCCCGTGGTGCGCTCGCTGGGTGACTACCTCCTCAAGGGCATCGAGGAGCCCATGGCGCTGGTGGAGGTGCTGCCCGCGCGGCTGGCGGATCGCCGCTTCGAGGCGCCGCGGGTGCAGAAGGCCCGGCGGGGCAACCTCCCGGGCGAGACGGGGGAGCTGATTGGCCGCGACGCGGAGCTCAAGGAGCTGCGCCGCTGCTTCGCCGGGGGCGACTCGCTGGTGACGCTGCTGGGCCCGGGCGGCATGGGCAAGAGCCGGCTGGCCACGCGCTTCGGCAACCTGGAGGCGGAGGCATGGGAGGGCGGGGTGTGGCTGTGCGAGCTGTTGGACGCGGTGACGGTGGATGACATCTGCCATGCCGTGGGCCGGGCGCTCGGCGTCGCGCTCACGCGCTCGGGCGAGGACAGCGAGCCCGCGGACCGGCTGGGCCGGGCCCTGGCCGGACGCGGGGACGTGCTGGTCATCCTCGACAACGTGGAGCACGTCATCCAGCACATGCCCGCCACCCTGGGCCGCTGGCGCGAGCTGGCGCCCCGGGCCCGCTTCCTCGTCACCTCGCGCGAGGCGCTCCAGTTGCCCACCGAGCGCGTGGTGGAACTGGAGCCCCTGGGGGTGCCCGAGGAGGGTGAGACGCGGCTGCCGGTGCTGCTCGCCTGTGGCGCGGTGTACCTGTTCGTGCAGCGCACGCGCGCGGTGCGCGGGGGCTTCGAGCTGACGGAGGCGGAGGCCCCGCTGGTGGCGGACATCGTACGCAAGCTGGACGGCATCCCCCTGGCCATCGAGCTGGCCGCGGCGCGCACCAACCTGCTCGGGGTGAGTCAGATTCAGGATCGGCTCTCGCGCCGCTTCGAGCTGTTGCGCGGCGGGCGGCGCGACGTGTCGGCGCGGCAGAACACGCTGTGGGGGGCGATCGACTGGTCGTGGAACCTCTTGGAGCCCGCCGAGCGCGCGGCGCTGGCGCAGTGCTCGGTGTTCCGCGGCGGCTTCACCCTGGAGTCGGCCGAGGCCGTGCTGGTGTTCCCCCCGGGCGGGCCGGACGTGCTGGAGATCATCCACTCGCTGCGCTCCAAGTCGCTCTTGCGCGTCTTCACGCCGGATGGGCTGCCGGGGGAGCTGCGCCTGGGCATGTACGAGAGCATCCGGCAGTACGCCTCGAGCCGCCTGGCGGAGCGGGGCGAGGGGGCCACGGTCGCGGCGCGCCACGCGGCGTGCTACCGGCGCTCGCGCGGCGCTTGGGCGAGCGGGGCGGGGGCGGGGCGGGGAGATGGCCTTCCGCCGGCTGGTGCTCGAGCGCGAGAACCTGCTGGCGGCGTGTGACAACGCGCTGGCGGTGGCGCCCGTCACGGCGAGCACGCTCGAGCGGGCCCTGGGCGCGCTGGTGGCGCTGGAGCCGGACGTGATGGCGCGCGGGCCGGTGGGCCTCACGCTCGCGCGGCTGGACAAGGCGCTGGAGCTGTCGGTCCACGTGGAGGTGGACCCGCTGCCGCGCGCCGAGGCTCTCGCCGTGCGGGGCCGGGTGCACCACATGGAGGGCCGGATGACGGCCGCGTGGACGGACCTGGGCGAGGCGCGCGCCATCTTCCGGGAGCTGGGCGCGGGGAGCGGGAGAAGCGCGTCCTGGTGGACCTGTGCATCGTGGCGCGGGAGGAGTGCGACACGGGCGCGGCCTGGACGCTCATCCAGGAGGCGCTGGAGCTGCCCTCGGGGGAGACCTCTGGCTGGACGCGTACGCGGTGGGCAACCTCGGCCTGTTGGAGCTGGGACGGCGCGGGGTGGAGCCGGCGCTGCCGCACCTGCGCTCGGCACTGGAGCTGTTCCGGGCCATCGGCGACGTGGCGTTCGAGGTGGGCTTCCTCGTCAACTACGCGCTGGCCATTGGCGAGCACGGGCGCACGGCGGAGGCGGTGGCGCTGCTGGAGGAGGCCCTGGAGAAGGCGGCGCGCGTGGGGGACCGCTCGGGCCAGGCGCTGGCGCTGGTGAACCTGGGCTGCTTCCTGCTCGACGCGGGCCGGGCGGCGGAGGCGCGCGAGCAACTGGGCGAGGCGGTGCGGATGGGGCGGCAGCTCGGCATGCGGCTGGTGGAGGGCGTGGCGCTGGGCGAGCAGGGCCGGGCGCTGGTGGCGCTCGGCGCGCTTCCCTCCGCGCGGGGGAGTCTGGAGGACGCGGTGGGACTCCTGGCCCGGGTGTCCCGGTGGCACTCGCTGCGCTTCAGCGCGCACCGGCCGCGGTGCAGGCCACCCAGGGCAACCTCGTGGCCGCGCGGCAGGGCTTCTCCGCGCTCGCCCAGGCCCCGGAGCTCCAGGACGACCTCGTGCTGCGCGAGCTCACCTCGGTGCTGCGCGTGGCGGTGGACCCGGCGGAGGCCGGGAGCGCTCCGCACACCGAGCAGGGGCAGCGGGCGTTGATGGCGGCGCGGCATCGGCTGATGAACGCGCGCAACGCTCCCGCGGAGGCGGCCTCGTCCGACCTGCGCGAGGCCCTGCGCCTCTTCGAGCAGCGCATGCTGGAACTGGAGGGCGGCGTCCTGCGGGCGTGAGGCGGAAGGAAAGACCGCGTCCGAGTGAACAAGCCACGAGTGGGAGTCTCCTGCTCTACCCCTGAGCTATCTCCCGGTGCGGCGTATCGGGAGAGCCGGAGTCGAACCGGCGGCACGGAGAGTGTGGGCTTGTGGGGCCTGTTCGGCCGGACGCGAGAACCGGGTGTGGAAGGGGACGGAACGCCCGAGTGGAGAAGCCTCGGTTCTGGTCTCTGGGAGAGAAGGCCTTTACAGGGCCCGGGCGTGTGGGGCCTTTCCGGCCGGGCGTTCCGATGAGGACAGGGACGGGGCCCGGGCGCGATTCCTGACGGGCCTTTTCCTGGCTTTTTTTCAGGCTCCGGCGTCGCCGGCTCGCGAGACGTTCACCGGGGAGCGTTCCAGGACCAGGTGGGTTGCTTCCTGGCGGACGACACGGGAGCGACCCGCTATAGGCTCGTCCTCGGGTCCAAGGCGTGGAGTTGCGAGCATGTACATCCAGCGATCCCTCTTGCGTGAGGACGAGGTGCCCCGGGCGGGCGTGCGCCTCGGGACGGGTGCCGGCCAGGGTTGGGGGCCGGGGGCGCGTGGATGACGGCGCCCCTGCGCGTCCTGCTGGTGGCGGGAGAGCCGGACGACGAGGCTCGGGTGGTGGAGGCCCTGCGCGAGGGCGGCCACGGTGAAGTCCAGGCGTGCGTCGTGCGCACCGCCGGGGAGCTGGGCGCGGCGCTGGAGCGGGGGCCATGGCAGGTGCTCGTGTGTGCCGAGGGCCCGCCGGGCCTCGACGCCGTGGCGGTCCTGGACTCCGTGCGCGAGCGCGATCTGGAGATTCCGCTCCTGGTCCTCTCCGAGCACCTGGACGAGCGCGGGGCCGGTGAGGTGATGAAGGCGGGGGCGCGGGATTGCTTCTCCCGCGCGGCCCTGGGCCGGCTGCCGGCGGTGGTGGCGCGTGAGCTGGAGGTGTCGCGTCTGCGCCGCGAGCGCTCCCTGATGGCGCGCGTGGGCGAGGTGTTGGCCGGCTCGCTGGACTTCCAGGAGACGCTGCAGCAGGTGGCGCGGCTGATGGTGCCGGAGCTGGCGGACTGGTGCTCCGTCTACGCTCCCGACGACAAGGGGCAGCTCGAGCTGGTGGTGCTGGCGCACGAGGACCCCGAATGGGTGGAGCGGGGCCGCGACCTCGACCGGCTCTTCCCGCTCGTGCCGGAGGCCACCTCGGGCTCCGCTTATACCGGCGCACGGGCCGGGCGCAGTGGGTGCCGGAGCTCCGGGGCGAGCATCTGCTGGCGTGGGCGCGCTCGCCGGAGCACCTGCGCGTGGTGACGGAGCTGCGCCTGCACTCGGCCGTCTGCGTCCCCTTGAGGGGGCGGCGGCAGAGCCAGGGGGTGATGACCCTGTTCACCACGGGAGACCGGGCGGGCTTCACGGCGGAGGACCGGCGCTCTTCCAGGACGTGGGGCGCCGCGCCGCGCTCGCGCTGGAGAACGCGCGGCTCTACCGCGAGGCGCAGGATGCCATCCACCTGCGCGACGACTTCCTGGCCGTGGCCGCGCACGAGCTGCGCACGCCACTGACCACGCTGGGGTTGCAGCTCGGCTCGCTCGTGCAGCGCTCGCGCAGCGAGTCCCCGGCCCTGTGCGAGCGGCTGGAGCGGGGGCTGCGCCGGTGCGGCGCCTGGGCATGCTGGTGGAGTCGCTGCTGGACGTGTCGCTGTTGTCCACGGGCGAGCTGCCCCTGTCCCCCGAGCGGGTGGACCTGGGCGAACTGGTGGGCGAGGTGCTGGAGCGCTTCCAGGCGGAGGCCGAGGCGGTGGGCTGTGGGCTGCGGGGGAGCGTGGCGCCGGGGCTGGTGGGGCGGTGGGATCGGATGCGCGTGGAGCAGGTGGTGACGAGCCCGGTGGCCAACGCCCTCAAGTTCGGTCCACGCCAGCCGGTGGAGGTGCGGGGCGAGGAGGCCGGGGGCCGGGTGCGCGTGGTGGTGGAGGATCAGGGCATCGGCGTGCCGGTGGAGCACCTGGAGCGCATCTTCGAGCGCTTCGGGCGGGCGGTGTCCTCACGCTCGTACGGGGGCCTGGGGTTGGGGCTGTACCTGGCGCGCCGGGCGGCCGAGGCGCATGGCGGCCGCATCTGGGCCGAGCAGCGCCCGGAAGGCGGCGCGCGCTTCATCCTGGAGCTGCCCCTGGAGCCGCCTCCCCGACGCGGCGCACCCAGTTGACCCACGTGCCCAGGTGCCGGTAGCCGACCGCCCGGTACATGCCGACGCCCTCCTCGGACGACTGGAGGACGGCGGCGGCGCGGCCCCGCGCGAGCGCCCGCGCGTGCAGGGCCTCCATCACCCGCGCGCCCAGTCCCCGGCGGCGCGCGTCGGGGTGCGTGGCCACCATGTACACGCCCGCGGTGTCGTCCAGATCGAGCGCCAGTCCCCCGGAGAGCACCCGGCCCGCCTCGCGCACGAGCACCCCGTACAGCGGGACGTCCGGCGGTGATTCACCCTCCCAGACGCCCAGGAAATCCATGACGCCCGGGGGTAGCAGCGCCTGTTGAGCTCGATCACCTCGCGCGGGTCCTCGGAGGACTCCAGGGAGAGCCCCGGGGGGAGGCGGGAGGGCGGAGCGGGCGCGAGCTCCAGGCCCATGGCGGGCATGCCGCCCTCGGGCGTGTAGCCGGCGGCGGCCAGGGCGGCCTCGGCGTGCGAGTCCCCGGAGTGACGATGACTCGCCAGCGGGCACGCGCTGGCCGCGGTACCGAGCCTCCAGCTCGGGCAGGGCGGGCGCGAGCGCCTCCGGGTGGGCGTACAGCACCTGTTGCTGGAAGAGGGGAACGCCCCGGCCGGGCAGGCACAGGGCCCGGACTCCTGGCAGCTCGAGCCCGCGCAGGGCCGTGGTGCGCGTCTGCATCGCCTTGAGGGCCAGCAGATTGGCGCGCAGCCGCGCGGTGAGTTCAGCGTCCGTCATAGGGGCTCTCCTGGGGGCTCTCCTGGGGCGCGCGGGCGCTTCCGGGTGGACAGTGCGGGCGGCGGGAAAATACCCGGCGGGCCCTCGGGGAGGGTAGGGTGCAGGCTGCTCGCATGGAGCCCCGCTTCTACGCCTTCGATCCCCGCTTCTCGCGTCGTGCCCTGTTCCTGGGCGCGTGCGTGCTGGCCATTCTCAGCGCCTGGGCCCTGGCGGATGCCCGCTCACAGGCCAACCCTCCCCTGGCCGTGGCCCGGGCGGGCGTCACCGGAGGCTTGATGCTCGTCTTCGCCTTCGCCTGGCATCGCTTGCGGCCCCGGTCAGGCTGGGGCGTTACACTCAGTGCTCGGGGCGTGGAAGTGGCTCGTCCCTTTTCCAACGGCCGGATTCAGCTGTCCTGGGGGCAGATCGACTCCGTGCGGCGCATCGGCCGCCACGGCGAGGTGCTCGGCCTGTTCCTCGACGAGGGGGGACGGGTGCTCGTCACCCGGCACCTCTTCGCCTCCAAAAACACCTATGGCGAGCTCGCGTCGGCCCTGGAGGAACGCAAGCCCGTCCCCCGGTTCGACGCCTAGCGTCATTTCGGGACATTTCGTGAATCTTTTCCACGCCTTGCGTGTTCTCCACATTCTTGTCCGGGGTATCTTCCAATGGTAGGCACCCGGGCTTCCCGACCTGTGATTTCCGAAGGATCTCCGCACATGGAAAACCTCCCCACCCCCGCCACCCCGGCGGCTCCGTCGTCGTCCGGGGACTATGACGCCGGTGCCATCACGAAGCTGGAAGGCGCGGAGGCCGTCCGCAAGCGGCCGGGCATGTACATCGGCGACACCGTCTCCTACGGGCTGCACAAGCTCGTCTACGAGGTGGTGGACAACTCCGTCGACGAGGCGCTCGCGGGCCACTGCACGGACATCGAGGTGGTCATCCACGTGGATGGCTCGCTGTCGGTGCAGGACAACGGCCGCGGCATTCCGGTGGGTCCGCACCCGGATCCCAAGTTCAAGGGCAAGGACACGCTGGACGTGGTGCTCACCGAGCTGCACGCGGGCAGCAAGTTCGGCAACGGCGCCTACAAGGTGTCCGGCGGCCTGCACGGCGTGGGCGTCACGTGCGTGAACTTCCTGTCCGAGTGGTTCAAGGTCCGCATCCAGCGCGCTGGCAAGGTGTACGAGCACTCCTACGCGCGCGGCGTGCCGCAGGACGCGGTGACGGTGGTGGGCGAGACGGACAAGCGCGGCACGCTCATCTCGTTCAAGCCGGACCCCACCATCATGGAGGTGGTGGACTTCAACTTCGAGACGCTCAGCCAGCGCATGCGCGAGCTCGCGTTCCTCAACGCCGGCCTGCGCATCGTCATCCGCGACATGCGCATCGGCAAGGAGCACGAGTTCAAGTTCGACGGCGGCATCGTGTCCTTCGTGGAGTACATCAACAAGGCGAAGGAGGCGCTGCACGACAAGCCCATCCACTTCAGCACCGAGCGCGAGGGCCTGGCGCTGGAGATCGCCCTGCAGTGGAACGATGGCTACGACGAGCGCATCTACACCTTCGCCAACAACATCAACACGCACGAGGGGGGCACGCACCTGTCGGGCATGAAGGCCGCGCTCACCCGCACGCTCAACACCTACGCGGAGAAGAGCGGTGTGTGGAAGGACCTCAAGGAGACGCCCACCGGCGAGGACGCGCGCGAGGGCCTGTCCGCCGTCATCTCCGTGAAGCTGTCCAACCCCCAGTTCGAGGGGCAGACGAAGACGAAGCTGGGCAACAGCGAGGTCAAGGGCCTGGTCGAGCAGATGGTCAATGACCAGCTCGCCACCTTCCTCGAGGAGAACCCCATCGTCGCCAAGAAGATCGTCATGAAGATTGGCGACGCCACGCGCGCGCGCATCGCGGCGCGCAAGGCGCGCGAGACGGTGCGGCGCAAGGGCATCCTCGATGGTGGCTCGCTGCCGGGCAAGCTCGCCGACTGCCAGAGCCGCGACCCGAGCGAGAGCGAGCTGTACCTCGTCGAGGGTGACTCCGCAGGCGGCTCGGCCAAGCAGGGCCGCGACCGGCGCAACCAGGCCATCCTTCCCCTGCGCGGCAAAATCCTCAACGTGGAGAAGGCGCGCTTCGAGAAGATGCTCACCAGCGCGGAGATCGTCACCCTCATCACCGCGCTCGGCACGGGCATCGGCCGCGAGGATTACGATCCCACCAAGGCGCGCTACCACCGCATCATCCTGATGACGGACGCCGACGTGGACGGCAGCCACATCCGCACCCTGCTGCTCACGTTCTTCTACCGGCAGATGCCCGAGCTCATCCAGAGCGGCTACCTCTACATCGCCCAGCCGCCGCTCTACAAAGTCACGCGCAACAAGAAGGACCTGTACGTCAAGGATCAGCGCGGCCTCAATGACTACCTCCTGCGCATCGCCTCGGACCATTCGCGCGTGGTGACGCCGGGCGGGGAGCTGGGCGGCTCGGAGCTGCGCTCACTCCTGGAGAAGGTGCTCACCTACGAGGAGCGCCTGGAGAAGCTGGCGGCGCGGCGGGACGCGCGCGTGGTGGACGCCCTGGTGCAGGGCTGCGACCTGAACGTGGCCACCCTGTCCAACGAGGCCCTGCTCGCCGAGCAGGTGACCCAGCTGCGCGCCCACCTCCAGCTGCGCATGCCGGACACCCTCGGCCGTCTGGACGCCACCATCGGGGACGACCCCGAGGCCCAGGCGAAGAAGCTGGTGGTGAAGACGGACATCAACGGCGGCCTGCGCCAGTCCGTGTTCGACCACGCCTTCCTCTCCTCGCCCGAGTACCAGGAGCTGGTGAGCCTGCACGACGCGTTCGCCTCGCTGGGCAAGGCGCCCTACAAGGTGAAGGTGGGCGATGGCGAGGTGCTCGCCCTGTCCGTCCAGGAAGTCCTCGAGGCCGTGCGCAAGGACGCCCAGAAGGGACTCGGCCTGCAGCGCTACAAGGGTCTGGGCGAGATGAACCCCGAGCAGCTCTGGGAAACCACCATGAACCCGGCCACCCGCACGCTCCTGCAGGTGCGCGTCGAGGACGCGGTGGAGAGTGATGAGATCTTCTCGCTCCTCATGGGCGAGGCCGTCGAGCCGCGGCGCGAGTTCATCGAGCGCAACGCCCTCAACGTGCAGAACCTGGACATCTGAAGCCACCGGGCCCCGCTTCCCTCCCTCTCGAGGGAGCGGGGGCCCAAAGACATGTGGGCCCGGTGCCATGAATGGCTCCGCGCCCACGTGCCTTTCCCGTCCTTGTTGAACCTGATCGCCTCACCGCCGCGAGCAGGCCCTTACGGAAGGAATCCTTCGGTTTTCGAGAGGCCCGGTGATCCAGGCCCTTCCACAGAGTATGCACCGTTCCGTTGAAAAACGGTGCTCAAAGTATGCTTGGCTGGTGGGCGCTTGGGCGCTCATGTCGGATGACACCGGAGCTTGTCCGTCCGCTCCCTACCTCGTCCGAGGGGTGCGGCTCAGCGCAGGGAGCCGCGCAGGGCGTCGGCGCGCTCCTTGCGGGGCATCTCGGTGACGTCGACGAGGTCCACCTCGAAGGCCCCCGCGTTGTCCTCCACGCGTACATCCGGGAAGGCGCAGCGCAGGGTGTCCGCGCCCGTGAGCTGGAAGCGCTTGCCCGACTCGAGCAGGCGGTGCGAGCGCCGGGCGGACTTCGCGTTGCTCTCCACGCACAACACGTGGCGGGTGCGGCCGGTGGGGCCCACGCGCAGCTCCGCCACGTCATCGCGCACGGTGAGCAGGTAGACGGCGTCCGGGTTGAGCCCGCGCAGGACGAACTGCTGCTCGGGGGCGAGCACCAGCGCGTGGCGGGTGGCCTCGAAGGTGAGGCTGCGCGGCGCGACGAACTGGGACTGGCGCAGGTTCACCCGCACCGAGCCACTGTTGTCCGCCGGGTCATCGTCCAGGAGGAAGACATGCAACCGGCGCACGCCCTTGAGCGTGCGCGTGGACGGGCCGAGCAGTCCGAAGGTCTCGTCCGCGGACAGGTCGTCGCCCTCGGCGAACCAGGCGAGGGTGCTCGTGGCTCCGCCCCGTCCAGAGGCCAGCGAGGCGCTGCCATCGGTGCTGACCGCGTAGGCCACTCGGGGGTTGAGCTCGATGGAGGCCGTGGCGAGCCCGTCCACGACGAAGGCGTTGTAGCGCGGGCGCAGGACGAACAGCCGCGTCGGGTAGTCCACCACGTTGCGCGACAGGTCGGGCTTCTCGGGCGCGGCGGCGGGCTCGGGGGGCGGCGCCTGGGGAGGGGTTCCACCTCGAGCCGCTCGAACACCGCGTTCAGGGTGGGCTTGTCGATGGCGGTCGGGGTGAAGCGCTTGGTCCACGTCCGGTAGCCCGGCAGCGTGAGCACGAAGGTGCTGGCCTGAGTCAGTGGCACCTCCGGCACGTAGAGCGGCGTGACGCCGGGCACGTCCTTGCCGTTGAGCTTCACCGAGGCGCCCGGCGGCGTGGAGGTGAGCCACAACGTGCCGACTTCCTCTTCGTTGCCCTTCCTGGGCGAGAGGAGGATGTAGAGCAGGCCGAGCAGCGCGAGGACGAAGAGGGGGATGCTGAGCTGGCGCACCATGCGCCGTTGCCGCTCCTCGCGCGTCTTCTCCTCCTGGGTCCGCTGCTCGCGCGGCCCTCCCGGGGCGGCCTCCACGCTCGAGAGGTGGGTGAGCGCCGGCAGCTCGATATCGAGGGGGGTGTTGTCGTCGTGCGGCTCGCTCGGGCGCTCGAGGACGCGGGCGGCCGTCGCCGGGCTCGCCATCGTCTCGGGCGCCGGTGCCTCGCGGGGGGCGGCGACGGGGACGCGCACGAGCTCCGGGTTCGTCACCCGGCGCCCCGTGGCCGAGCTGACGGTGCGCACGCCCCCCGGCAGCGAGGGCCGGGCCCCGCCTTGGGAGCCCGCGCGCGACGACGGAGGGCGCGCGCCGGGGTTGCTCGGCATCGGCCCGCTGAGCTCCCCGGACGAGGCGCCGGAAGCGGGCTTGGAGCGGGGACGGCTGGTGCCCGCCGGGGCCGCGCGGGGCGCCCCTCTCGTCTGTTGCTGCCACTCGGCCAACTGCTCGAGGAAGGCGGGCGTCACCTCCACCCGGCGGCCCTCGGCCGCGAGATCCTCGGCGAACAGGTGGCCGAGCAACTGCGACGCCATGCTCGGCGAGAAGCGGGGCCAGGCGGAGTAGAGCTGCTCGCGCAGTGCCTCGGAGAAGGCCTGGGCGGTGGGGTAGCGCTGCTCGCGCTCGAGCGCCATCGCCGTGGCGAGCACCAGCTCCACCTCGGGGGCGATGGAGGGGTTGAGCGAGGAGGGCCTGGGGTAGTCGCCGGCGAGCAGGCGCGGCAGCACGGTGACGAAGTCGCCGTCATAGGGGCGGCGGCCGCACAGCATCTCGTAGAGCACCACGCCCACGGCGAACGTGTCCGAGCGCGCGTCCAGGTCCTGCTCGCCCCGGGCCTGCTCGGTGGAGAAGTACGGGTACTTGCCCTTCACCATGCCCGGCGAGGTGCTCTCCTCCACGAGGCTCGTCGCCTTGGCGATGCCGAAGTCGATGATCTTGACCTGGCCCTCGTAGGAGATGAGCACGTTGTCCGGGGAGACGTCGCGGTGCACCAGCCCCAGCGGCTCGCCGTGCTCGTCCCGGTGGCGGTGCGCGTAGTCCAGCCCGTCGCACATCTGCGAGGCGATGTAGAGCGCCAGGGGGATGGGCAGGGACGGGAGGCCCGCGCGCTGGGCACGGCGCAGCACCTTGGACAGCGGCTGGCCGTGCACGAACTCCATGGCCAGGAAGTAATGGCCGTCGATCTCCCCGAAGTCGAAGACCTGGGCGATGTTGCCGTGGGTGAGCGCCGCCGCCACGCGCGCCTCGCTGATGAACATCTCCACGAAGTCGGGGTCATCGGCGAAGTGGGGGAGGATCTGCTTGATGACCACCGGCTTGGTCACCCCCGCCGCGCCCCTCATCGTCGCGCGATAGGTGACCGCCATCCCGCCCGAGGCGAGCTTCGACACCAGTTCGTATCTGCCAAAGTCCCGGGCTGCGTTGGGGGCCACGTTGCGCGTCGTGTCGTTGAGGGGGAATCCGGAGGTCCAGCATACCGCGCTTCGCTCAAATAATCGCGAAACGGCGGGGGGACCCCGGCCCGGGTGCGTCGGCGGGGGGCCGGGACGGGGGCGGAGGCGCCTCGGGCCCGCCTGTTCCCCGCCTGCCCCCGGCCCCTTAGAGTTCGTTTCATAAATGGACCCAGCGAGGAAGGTGAGATTACCCGCCGAGGGGCTCGCGGAGAAGGCTCACTACCTTCTCCGAGGAGCGCAAACCTGGGTCATGTGACCTGACCCAGTGAATCCATTTTGAAACGAGCTCTTACTTCGGCACGGCGGGGGGCACGGCCTGGACCACGGGCCCGGAGGGGCTCGGGATCAGGGTGAGCGTGGGGACCGCGCCCGGCTTCTGGGTCTGGCGCAGCGCCGCCACGGCCGCGTCCACCACGCTCTGCCCGACGATGTTGCTGAGCGCGAGCCCCAGGCAGATGCTCTTCATCGCCGCGTCCATGTCCTGATCGCGCAGCCGGGTGATCTCATTGGCCAGGTCCAGCTTCTCCTCCGTCGTCACGTTCTGCATCATCGTGAAGGCGAGCTGGGGCAGGGCGGTGGAGATCTGACTGAACTCCAGGTCCTTCATCGTCTTGGCCATCCGCTCGGCGCGCACGGTGGCGCGCGCGCGATCCACGGCCCGGTCCGTGGCGGAGAGGATGATCTGCAACAGCGCGCTCGGTCCGATGGAGATGTCGTTGTTGCCCGAGCGCAGGGTGAAGGCCGAGGAGCGCAGGATGCTCATGGCGCCGAAGCCGGCGAGCAGCGTGTAGCCGATGCGGTGGGCCGCGTTCTGATCCCCGAGGGGATCCTGGTTGTTCACCGTGTTGAGGGCCAGCAGGGCGACGACCGAGGCGAGCACGTTGATGACCGTGTAGAGCACGGCGTGCCGGTTGCGAATGGCCTCGTAGGGGTTGTCCTGATAGCGAGAGACGAGCTCTCCGATGCCCACGCAGGCGCCGATGAGGGCCACCGCGAGGTACTGCAGCGATATTTCCAGCACTCGCACCCAGTCCACGGTTTCTTCCTCCGGTAGGGGGCCCGTGTGGGGGCCGAAGTGGGATCCTAGCGCGTGTCCCGTGGGAGCCCATGCGACGCCAGGGTGGGGTCAGTGGGGTCTTCTGGGGTGTTTTCGGCGCGGCGCCGCTGGAGGGCAGACAGGCGAGCGGGCCGGAGGGCCGACAAATCGGCCTCGCAGCGTACCCTCTTGAACTGACACTGCACATCTGTGCAGATAGGGGCCTCACGCAGCACGCGAAGGGAAGCCCCGACCATGTTCGACGCGACGGAAAACGATCCTATCTCGCCCGCGATGAGGGCGCTGCTCGAGGTGTTCTCCACGGAATTGTCCGAGGTGAAGTTTCCGGACGTGGACACGGAGGTGTTGGAGGAGGGGCGAGCCGGGTGAGGGAGCAGGCGGAGGCGGTGGCGCGGGCGCAGGCGGCGCTGGAGGCGGCGCGCCAGGCGCTGGCGGACAGCCAGGACGCGCTGTTGCAGAAGGGTCAGCGGGCGCTGGCGTACGCGCGGGTGTTCTCCGAGGAGGACGCGGAGCTGAGCGCGAAGCTGGAGGCGATCAGCCTGCCCAAGCGCGGAGCGCGGGTGGAGACGGGCGTGGCGCCCGAGGCGAGCGCGCAGAACGAGGAGAACTCGCCGCGCCGCCGGGGCCGTCCGCCGAAGACGCGCCCGAGCGCGCCGCTGTTCAACGAGGGCAGCGCGCCCGAGGCGGCCGTGGCGGCCGAGCCGAGCGTGAGCGCGGCGGCGGTGACCCCGCGTCCCGTGGCGGCGTGAGGGCGGGATTCCGGACGGTGTCCGGAGCGTCGGGCCTGGGACTCCTTGGGGAGCCCGGGCCCGTTTTCTTTTTGATGGGGGAGGGAGAACGCCCATAAGAGGGAGCGTTCGTTGGGCCTTGCGCGCGAGGAGGGAGCCCGGATGCTCGGTGAGCTGATTCTGGAGGAGGTGGGGCCCAGCCCCGGCTCGAGTTCTCGTTCGGGCCGCGCCTGAACCTGCTGACGGGCGACAACGGCCTGGGCAAGAGCTTCGTGCTCGAACTGGCCTGGTGGGTACTGAACCAGAATGCGGCGCCGGTTCCAGCGAGGCCCCGAGCAGAACGCCCCGGAAGGGTCACCGCCCGGATGAGTGCGAACGGCAACCCTACTGACATCGACCGCGAAGTCCCGTGGGGACGGCGGGCACCCGCCAATCTGGCTTCCAACCAGTGGCTCAGCTCAAGCCTCACGGTCTACGCGAAAGTCGATGAGGGCTGTCGTATCTGGGACCCTCTTCGCAACATACTTGCCCCATCCTACGACTTCTCGCAGGACGCGATCTGGGATGGGTTGGAGTCGGCCGATGGACGTGTCCTGTGCAATGGGCTCATCCGGGATTGGGTCTACTGGCAATTGCGGCAGTCAGACTCATTCACGCGCTTGTGTGAGGTGCTCGAGATTCTTTCCCCGGATGCCCAGGAGCCGTTGAAGCCCGGCGAACCCACCCGTGTGGGGCTCGATGACGCACGTGACATTCCGACGCTGGTCATGCCGTATGGTCTTGTTCCACTCACCCAGACCTCCGCAGGAATTCGGCGCGTCGTCGCTCTGGGTTACCTCCTGGTCTGGGCTTGGGAGGAGCATCTGCGCGCCGCGAAGATGTCTCATGAGAAGCCAACGGATCAGATCGTCCTCCTCATCGACGAGCTGGAAGCGCATCTGCATCCGCGCTGGCAACGGCTCATCCTCCCCGCGTTGTTGAAGGTGGTTCAGGCACTTCGTCCGGACGTGAAGGTGCAGATCATCTCCGTCACCCACTCGCCGCTCGTACTCGCCTCGGTGGAACCCCTCTTCGACACGGACGAGGATGCCCTCTTCATGTTCGACCTCGTGGGCAACGAGGTGAAGGTGTCCAAGGCCGACTGGCGGCCCCGGGGTGATGCCAACGCGTGGTTGACCTCCGAGGTCTTTGATCTCAAGGAGCCTCGTTCCGTCGAGGCTGAGCGGGCCATCACCGAGGCCCGAGCCGCGCTCAAGAACCCGCGGCTTCCCATCGAGGAAGTGAAGCGGATCCACAATGACCTGTACCGGCTCCTCAAGGACACGGATCCCTTCTGGCCGCGGTGGCTCGCGCGGGCCGAGGCGGCGGGAATCGACCCGTGATTCACGTCGATCCCCAGCCCTCGGACTTCGCCGCGAGGGTTCGCGAGCCAGGACAGGCCCTCGTCTCGACGCCAGGGGGTGAGTTGAAACCCCTCTGGCGGCACTGCGCGACGCAGCTCTGGACCGCCTACCAGGGTGTTTGTGCCTACTCGTCCCTCTACATTCCTCGTGGCACGGGGGCGGTCTCCGTCGATCACGTGCTCCCCAAGTCGAAGCGGCGCGAGCTGGCCTACGAATGGAGCAACTACCGGCTCGCCTGCTCGCGGATGAACGCGCGCAAGAATGCCTTCGAGGACGTGCTGGATCCGTTCGAGGTGCGGGACGAGTGGTTCGCGCTCGAGCTGTCCACGCTCCAGGTCATTCCCGGTGATGACCTGTCCGAGCCATTGCTTTCCCAGGTCCAGCAGACCATCGACCGGTTGAACCTGAACGACGAGGAGTTCATCCGGGCTCGGGAGGGCCATTACTTGGCCTGGATGGAGGGGGACACGACGTTGCGCCATCTGCGCAAGCACTGCCCCTTCCTCGCGAAGGAACTGCTCCGTCAGGGGCACGTCCGGGACGAGCCATAACCCCCTCGCCGTGCTCCACTGAAAAAACGCCGCCCGGAGGCACGCCGATCCCCGGAGCCCCCTCCGTGGGATGTTCGTGCATCCGGGCGATGGGGGCCGCGCGCGAGGGCGGCCCCGGGTGCTGCGAGGACTTGCTCAGTTCTCCGGGTACGCGGTCCAACCGGCCAGCCAGTTGTCCGTGCCCACCGCGCCCACGAAGCGGGCCGAGGTGTCGAAGAAGCCATCCGCGGGCGGCGTCGCGGCGTTCGCCGCATCCAGCGCCAGCGAGCCCGCCTGGGGCGCGAAGTTCGGCGCCTTCAGGTCCTGCGAGGCCGTCAGCTTCGGCTCCACCACCTGGTTGTGCAGGGCCGCGACGAGGAACTGCTCGGGCTCCTTGAAGATGGTGTCGTTGGCGAAGCGCGACGCGTCCGGGTTGGTGACGGCGCCCGCCGAGTCCTTCACCGGGTTGGCGGCGTAGGGGATGCTCGTGGTGTCGCCCCGGTTGCTGTAGAAGAAGGTGTTCTCGATGGACAGCGAGCCGGCCTCGAACATGGCCACGGACGCCGCGCCGTCCACGTCCACCGCCTGGTCCGCGAAGTTCACCACGAGGCTGTTGCGCAGCTTGACGCCCGCGCCGGTGTTGAAGACGAGGCCCTCCTGCTTGGTGCCGCTCGTCGCCACGGGCCGGCCGGAGCCGACGAACGAGGCGTTCCAGATCTCCGGCATGGAGCGCGGGGTGGCCGCGTTCGCGGAGCTGTTGCCGCTCGCCTCGATGCCGCGGTTGCCCACCTTGCTGTTCTGCTGCACCACCAGGAACTGCACCTTGCCCCGGTAGCCCAGGTCATAGTCCAGGCCGTCGTCGTCCGGCTGGGTGATGACGATGTGCTTGAGGTTCGCCGTGCCGCCGAACATCTCCACGCCGTCGTCCGCGCCCTTGTGCACCTGCACGAAGTCGATCTCCGTCTGCGAGCCGCACCCGCCCGTGGTCAGGCCGTTGAGCTCGTTGTTCGGCGCGAGCTGGTAGCCGGCGAACTCGATGCGCGCGTACTTGAGCTTGCCGCAGTCGTGGGCGTCGTCGGTGCCGCCGTACTTCGTGCGCTCATCCCCGCTGTTGGTGACGAAGCCCTCGATGCTGTTCTGTCCACCCGCGGAGTTGATGGTCGCCCGGCCGAGCAGCACCACGCCACCCCAGTTGCCCGGCTCGCGAGAGCCCTCTTCCCGGGCGCTGGTGAAGACGATGGGCTTGTCCTTCGTGCCCACCGCGTTCAGCCTGGCGTTGCGCGTGATGACGAGCGCGCTGCCATCGTTGCCGAGCACCTTCGTGCCCGCCTCGATGGTGAGCGTGCCACCCTCCACGAAGATGTACTTCTTGAGCGAGTAGACCTTGTCGGCCGTCCAGGTGGTGTCCTGGGTGATGGCCTCGGTGACCTCCACGGTGGTCGAGGGGGCCGGGTTCTCACCGCCGGTGTCGGGCTTCGTGGGCTCGCCGCAACCGGCGAGCAGGGACATGCCGAGGGTGATGCCAAGCGCGAGACGCTTCATGGGGTGGCTTCCTTTGACTGCTGGGGAAAGAGGGGGTCAGATCGCCCAGCCGAGTGACGCGGAGAAGGCGATGCCCGGGCGGTAGTTGACGACGGAGATGCCGCCCTGCTGGATGCGCACGGCGGAGTTGAGGAGGTTGGAGCCGGTGAGCTTGAGCTGCGTGCTCGCGCCCAGCTTCTGGCTCACCGTGAGGTCCACGCGGTGGAAGGGCTGCTCGTAGACGTCGGGCAGGCCCTGCACGCCCACCTCGCTGATGCGCGGGCCATACACGTTGTAGAGCACGGCCACCTCGGTGCCGCTCTCGGGCCGGTCGTAGCCGAGGTTGAGGTTGACGACGTAGGGCGACTGGCCCTGCATCGGCCGGCGGCTGTTCGTCTGGGCGCCCAGCTTGATGGGATCCGTCAGGATGATGTTGGACTGGATGAGCGTGAGGTTGGCCGCGGCGCGGAAGTTGGCGAGCACGGGGGTGAGGCGGCCGAGCGACGCGCGCGCCTCCAACTCGAGGCCATAGCTGGAGGCCCCGTCGGCGTTCTCGAAGCCGAGGTCTCCGGCCTGGGGGTTGTTGATGACGCGCTCGATGGGGTCGCGGAACTGCTTGTAGAAGGCGCTGGCGGCCAGCACCTCGTTCTCCCCGAGGAACCACTCCGCGCGGGCATCGACGTTGTGGATGCGCGTCTCCACCAGGTTGGGGTTGCCGGACACGTTGCGGCGGCGCGCGAAGTCGTAGAAGAGGAAGGGCGCCAGCTCGCGGAACGTGGGCCGCGCGAGCGTGTAGCTGTAGCCGGCGCGCAGGTTCACCTCGGGGGTGAGCGCGTAGATGGCGTTGAAGGAGGGCAGCACGTCCAGGTAGTTCGCCTCGCTGTCCACCGTGGACGTGACGTCGAAGGGGCTGTGCGCGGTGAGCCGCTGCCGCGAGTTCTCCAGGCGCACGCCGCCCACCAGGCGCAGGGGCTCCACCGGTTTGGCCTCCGCCGTGAGGTAGCCGGCGAAGATGCCGAGGTAGGCGTCGTAGGCGTCATCCGGGCGGGTCGTCTCTCGCATGCGGATGCCCACGCCCAGGGAGTCGGGGCCGAAGAGCGTCTCGGGCGGGAGGAGGCGTCCACCGGCTCGTCGGTGAGCTGGTAGCGGAAGCGGCGGTTGGAGAAGTCGCGGAAGGACACCTGGGCGAGGCCGCCCGCCTTGAGGCGCACCGCGGACAGGGGCAGGGTGAGGCTCGCGCTGCCGCCCGTGGAGTTCTCACCCAGGGTGACGTTGAAGCGCTCGCCGCTGTTGGGCTGGTTGGGGAAGGAGTACTTGCCGCTGGGGCTGCCCAGGTCGTCGGCGTAGAGGCTGTCGCGCGTGTCCGGCTCGTCCCGATCCACGCGGCTGAAGTTGGCCTGCCAGTCGATCTCCGCGTCGCCCAGTCCGTTGAGGCGGTGGAAGCCGCGCACCTGGTTGAAGGAGAGCACGCGCGAGATGAATTGCAGGCGGGTGCCCTCGTAGGTCTCCGAGCGCTCGTTGTTCACGCCGCGCGAGGTGAAGCTGGAGATGTCCGTGCCGCGCGTGTAGAGGCTGAAGAGGGTCAGCTCGTTGTCGCGGTTGAACTGGTAGCCGGCGCTCGCGAGCGCGCTGAGGTTGGCGCCCTCGGTGCCGAGCTGGGTCTGCGAGCCATCGCGCTCCTCGACCTGGTCCAGCGTGTTGACGGCGCGGGCGTACTGGGCCAGGCGCACGCCCTCGCGGTGGCCGTAGTTGACGGCCGCCGGGTAGCCCAGGCGCTGGTTGCCGAAGCGCAGCGTGTCGCCCACGGACGCGCCCAGGCCCAGGTTGGGCAGCGCGGTGGTCTGGCGCGCGGACCAGACGTTGGAGAAGCTCTTCCAGGTGTCCACCGACGAGCCCAGCCGCTGGTCGCGCGGCACGCTCGCGGGCAACTGGCGCCCGGGGCCCGTGAAGCCCAGCGTCTCCAGGAAGCTGCCCGGCTGGGTGTTGCGCGGGCGGAAGGTGGAGAGGCTGTCGCCGGACAGGGTGAGGCGGGGCTTGAACTCGAACTTGCTCGGGTAGGTGTTGGTCTCGATGAGCAGCGTGCCGCCGCCGAAGGTGCCGGGCAGGTCCGCCGTGTAGCTCTTCACCACGTTGAGGTTGGCCAGCAGCGTCGTGGGGAACAGGTCCAACGGCACCGAGGGCTCATCCGGCTCGGGGCTGGGCAGCAGCGCGCCGTTGAGCAGCGTCGTCGCGTAGCGGCCTCCGAGTCCGCGCAGCAGCACGTAGCGGCCCTCCACCACCGTGGCGCTCACCACGCGCTTGACCGCGTCCGAGGCGCTCGAGTCCGGCGTGCGGGCGATCTCCTGCGAGCTGATGGCGTCCGACACCGTGACGGCCTTCTTGCGCTCCTGGAGCAGCGCGCTCTCGGCGCGGCGGTCCGAGCTGGCCTCGACGACGACTTCCTGCACGGCGGCGGCGTCGGCGCTCAGCTGCACGTCCAGCTTCGTGGCCTTGCCCGCCTCCACGCGCACGCCCGTGACGCGGCGGCCCTCGTAGACGTCGTAGAAGACGCGCAGGTCATACGTCCCGGGCGGCAGCGCGAGCTGGTAGTTGCCGTCCACGTCGGTGAGCACGCTCTTCTGCGCGCCCGAGACCACCTTCACCGTGGCCTCGATGAGGGTCTCCTTCGTCTGCGCGTCGGTGACCTGGCCGTAGACACCGGTGAAGCCTTCCGGGGGCGTGGCCGAGCCCTCCCCCATCGACTCGTCCATGGCCTCGTCGACCACCTGTGCCGCGGGCTCCCCGGCGGCCGGGGGCGGCTCGGCGGGGGCCTCGTCCACGGGGGCGGTCTGGGCGGGCAGGACGTCGGTGGTGGGTGCGGTGACGGGGGCGTCCGCGGGCGGGGGCGTCACGGCCCCCTCGGGAATCGGGGCCTGCGCCAGCACGGGCGAGGCCATCAAGAGCAGCGCCATCAAGGGGGCGCGGAGGATGTCGGTATGGAAAGACAACACGGGTCTCCTCACCGGCGGACTCGCGCAGAGAACGCGAGGTCCGTGGCAACCAGAGGAAGGGAAGGTGAAAGGGGAGCGAAGCGGAGTTGAACTTCAGGTCACGGAGCGCTGGGCTCCGCGACGGCGTCCGGGGCGACGGCGACGGTGATGTTGCCGCCGCGTGCGAGGTCCAACACGTCCATGGCGCTGCCGTAGGGCACGTCGTTCTCCGCGTCGAAGAAGACGATCTTGTCCGGACGGGCGTTGAGCATGCGCTGCAGCCGGGTCACGAGCTGGTCGCGCGGCACCACGTCGCGGTTGATGCGCAGCGCGCCACTCTTCGTGAGCGTGAGCACCAGCGGAGGCAGCGCGCCCGGAGGCGGCGGCGTCTCGATCTTCTCGTCCGACTTGCCGGGCACGTCCAGGGACATCTGCTTGGTCATCAGCGGGGTGACGACCATGAAGATGATGAGCAGCACGAGCACCACGTCCACCAGGGGCGTCACGTTCATGGCGGGGCGGATGCCGCCCTTGCCACCACCGAGGTCGAAAGCCATGACAGTTGGTCCCTATTTCTTGAGGTCGATGACCTGCAGCGAGATGCCGGGGAAGCCCGCGTCCTGCAGCGTCTTGAAGACGTTGCGCACCTCGGCGTAGCGCGCCGCGCGGTCGGCCTTGAGCACCACGCGCGCCTGGGGATCCTTCTCGAACACGCCGCGCAGCTTCTCGACGAGCTGGGCACGCGGCACTTCGTGCTTGTCGATGAAGAGCGCGCCCTGGGCGGTGAGGCTCACCGTGGTGGGCGTCAGCGAGTTCTCCTCGCCCTTGTCCACGTTGGCCGCCGCGGGCAGGTCCACCGCCGCGCCGGCCTCGAGCTGGGGAGTGACGACCATGAAGATGATGAGGAGGACGAGCACCACGTCCACCAGGGGCGTCACGTTCATCTCGGGCACGAGCCCGGCGCCCTTACGCCGGGCGGACATCGTGACCCTCCCGGCGAGCCGCGCGCTCCACGTCCAGGGCCACGGCGCTCTCGCCGCGAGCGACGGGAGCACCGCCCATGGAGTGCATGTCCTCCAGGTGGTCCATGAACTCGCGGCGCGCCAGGTCCAGCGACAGCACGAGCGCGTCGGCGCGGGTGGACAGCAGGTTGAACATGAGCACCGCGGGGATGGCCACCAGCAGGCCGAGCGCCGTGACGACGAGCGCCTCGGAGATGCCCGCGGACACCGCGCCCAGGCCGCCCGAGCCCGTCTTGGCGATACCGGCGAAGGACTCGATGATGCCCACCACCGTGCCGAGCAGCCCGACGAACGGGGCCACCGAGCCCACCGACGCGAGCACGCTCATGCCCCGGCGCACGTCCGCGCCCACGCGCTCGTAGATGCGCTCCAGCTCGCGCCGGGTGAGCTCCACCGCGCCGAGGTTGCCCTGGGGGGCGTCCTTGCGCACCGGTACGTCTTCACCCCGCCACCCAGGAGCTTCGCCAGGCTGCTCGCGCGCGCCTTGGAGGCTCGATGACGAACGCCTCGTGCTGCTGGGCCTCGAGCATCCGGCCGCCCTTGGCGATGAACGCGCGGTCCGCGCCCTTGGTGCGGAAGAGGAAGAAGAGCCGCTCGAAGAACACGATGAGCGAGGCCAGCGCGAACGCGACGAGCGTGTAGGCGATGCACCGGGCGAACAGGCCCATGTGGTGGTAGATGTCGATCAGATTGAAATTCATCTCGGGGGCTCCGGCGTGGAAACGGCGGGTACTGGTACCGCGGGCGCTACGGGCTACTTGAGACGGAAGGGAATCTTCACGATGCGGAACACGGCGGTGGGCTGGCCGGCGACGAGCGCGGGCGAGTAGCGCCACGACTTCACCGCGGCGACGGCGGCGCCCACGAAGGGCTCCTCTCCGCGCATCACCTTGACGGCGCTCACCCGGCCGTCCTCCTCGACGACGATCTTCAGGATGACCAGGCCCTCCTGTCCCTTGGCGCGCATGTCGGCGGGGAACTCGGGGGCGACGTTGGAGTCCAGCTCGCGCGGAGGCGTGGCGGACTCGGGCAGGTTGATGGGAGCGGGGCGGCGCGTGCCACCGGAGCCCGCCACGCCCGCGCTGTCCATGCCGGTGACGATGGCCCCGGCGACGAGCGAGCCCGTGCCTCCCACGGCGATGGGGGCGGCGGCCACGGCGTTGGCGGCATCGGCCTCGGGGGGCTTCTCCTGGGGGATCTCCTTGGGCGCGAGCATCGCGGCGGGCGCGGCGACGGTCGGCGGAGGAGGCGGGGGCTTGGCCTTCGGCTTGGGAGGAGGCGGAGGGGGCGGCGGAGGCGGCTTCACCTCGACCACCACCGGGGGAGGAGGCGGGGGACGGAACACCACGTCCACGCGCTTCTCCTTGAGGACTTCCTTGACCTGGGAGCCCACCGTCACCGCGGCGACGCCGAGCAGGGCACACACACCCAGGGAAGTCACGGTGGAGAGCGCGAACCGGCGGGCGGACTGCACATCGGTGGCGCTATCGAAGGTCTCGAACATGTCGAGCGTCGTATAGCGAGGGCATGTTTCGGTCCCGTACCCACCCGGTGACATTTCGTGGCTCGGTGCGTGACGGAAGGGTCACGCGGGGCGTCGGGACGACTTCTGGCGTCTTGTTGCCAATCGCCCCTCCCGGCAGCCAGCCGGACGGGCGGCTCCACCGGGGGGCGCGTTCTTGGTGCCCCGGAGCGAACCGTGCGAGTCTTGCGCCCACCATGTCGGCCGCGGCGCTCCACCAGCAGGAAGAAGAGCAGGGGAGGATCGGTCCCTATTGCCTTCTGGGCAGGCTGAGCGCGGGAGGCATGGGCGTGGTGTATCGCGCCCGTCACGAGCAGACCGGCGAGCTGGTGGCGCTCAAGACGGTGCGCGTGCCCGAGGTGGCGATGCTCCGGGGCATCCGCCGGGAGATCCACGCGCTGCGCCGCATCCATCACCCGGGCGTGGTGCGCGTGCTCGCCGAGGGCGTGCAGGACGGACTGCCCTGGTACGCCATGGAGCTGCTGGAGGGCATGACCCTGCGCCGCTTCATCGACGCGCTGTGGCGGCGTGATGCGCGCATCACCCAGGAGGTCGTCACCCAGGCCGTCTCCGCCCCCACGCCCCTGACGTCCGGGGAAGGACGGATGGTGTTCCAGGCCTACGGACCGCCCCCGGAGGATCAGCGGCGGCCCGCCGCCCTGGGGCGTCTGGACGAGGTGCTCCTGCTGGTGCGCCGCCTGTGCTCCTCACTCGCCTTCCTTCATGGCGAGGGGCTCGTGCACCGGGATCTCAAGCCGGACAACATCGTCATCCGTCCGGATGGCACGCCGGTGCTGGTGGACTTCGGCCCGGCCTCCAACTTCGGTGGGCCGCTCAGCCGCGAGTCGCTCGATGTGTCCGGCAGCATGGAGGGCTCGTACGTCTACATGTCGCCCGAGCAGATCAAGGGCGGGCTGGTGGACGCGCGGGCGGATCTCTATTCACTCGGCTGCATCCTGTATGAGCTGGTGGTGGGCCAGCCGCCCTTTTCCGGCCTGGGCTGGGAGGTGTTGCGGCGGCACCTGAAGGAGGCGCCTCACGCGCTCTCGCGCTGGGTGCACGGGGTGCCGCCGGAGCTGGATGCGCTGGTGCTGCGCATGCTGGCGAAGGTGCCGCGCGAGCGCATCGGCTACGTGGCGGACGTGGGCGCGGTGCTCACCGGGCTGTGCTCCGGGGCGCTCACCGAGGACGCGCCGTCGGCCCCGAGGCCCTACCTGTACCGGCCGGAGTTCGTGGGCCGCCTCGGGCTGCTCGAGGAGCTGGAGGCCCGGCTGGATCGGGTCCGGGAGCAGAAGGGCGGGTGCCTGTTCATCAGCGGGGAGAGCGGCGCGGGCAAGACGCGGCTGGTGATGGAGTGCGCGGTGATCGCCAGCCGGCGCGCCTTCCGGGTCGTCACCGGCGGTTGTCTTCCGCTGTCGGGTGGAGCGGGGGCGAGTCGCGCCATGGCGAGCCGCTCCATGCCTTCAAGCCGGTGCTCCAGGCCATCGCCGACGAGTGCCGGCAACGGGGGCTGCACGAGACGGAGCACCTGCTGGGCGAGCGGGGCAAGGTGCTCGCCCTCTATGAGCCCGCGTTGGCGGAGCTGCCCGGGCAGGACGCGTGGCCCGAGCCCCCGCGGCTGCCGCCCCAGGCCGCGCGCGAGCGCCTCCTGCGCTGCCTGGCCGAGACGCTCGCGGCCTTCTGCGCGAAGGATCCCGTGCTGCTGGTGATGGACGACCTGCAGTGGGCCGATGAGCTGTCGCTGGGCGCGCTGGACTTCCTGCGCGAGGGCTTCCTGCGCGGGGCGTCCATGCTGGTGATGGGCACCTACCGCACCGAGGAGCTGGGCACGGCGCTGCGCGCGTTGATCGACTCGCCGGGGGCGGAGCACCGGGTGCTGGGCCAGTTCGACGCCCCGGTGGTGGCGTGCATGGTGGAGGACATGCTGTCGATGGCCTCGCCTCCGGCGTCCTTCGTGCACTTCCTCACCACGCGCTCGGCGGGCAATCCCTTCTTCGTGGCGGAGTACCTGCGCACGGCGATCGACGAGCGGCTCTTGTATCGCGATTCCCTGGGCCAGTGGCAGGTGGCCGCCCGGGACGACGCGCTGGAGCGGCTGCACGAGGCGCTGCCCCTGCCGGGCTCGCTGCATGACCTGGTGTGCCGGCGCCTGGATGGCCTGGGCACCGAGGCGCGCCGGCTGTTGGAGGTGGCGGCGGTGCTCGGCCGCGAGCTGGACTCGGACATGCTGGCGGCGGCGGCCGGACTGGAGGACCTGCAGGAGCTGGAGGCGCTGGAGGAGTTGCGCGCGCGGCACGTGCTGGAGGACGCGGGCAACGGACGGCTGCGCTTCGTGCACGACAAGCTGCGCGAGTTCGCCTACGAGGGCATCTCGCCGGAGCGGGCGCGCGCTGCACCGCGCGGCGGCGCTCGCGCTGGAGGCGCAGGACGTGTGGGGCGGGGTGTCGCCCGCGCTCTACCCGGTGCTGGCGCACCACTGGGAGCAGGCCCAGGACGACGTGTGGACGTTCGAGTACCTGGAGAAGGCGGCGCGGCACGCGCTCGCGGCGGGCTCGAACGTGGAGGCGTGTGGCTACCTGAACCGGGCGATGGAGCTGGAGGTGCGGCGCGGGCGGGACCGGGGCGTGCGCCTGGACGCGGTGCGGCGCGCGCTGGGAGCGGCTGCTGGCCGAGGCCCTGCACGGCCTGTCCGACTTCGACGGCTGCATCGTCCACTGCGAGCGCTCGCTGGCGGAGCTGGGCGAGCCCCTGCCGACGACGGACAAGGGATGGGGGCGCTTCCTGTTGGCGCAGGCGGCGCGGCAGGTGCTGCACCTGCTGGTGCCGCAGCGCTGGCGGCGGGTGGAGGACCGGCAGGCGCGCGAGCGGATGGGAGACGCGGCGCTCTCCGCGTTGCGGCTCGCCGAGTGCTACTACTGGCGCTACGACTCGTTCCGGATGATGGCCACGGCGCTCTTGTCCACCAACCTGGCCGAGCGCGCGGGGCGGGACGAGAAGGTGCTGCGGTTGTATGGGCAGCTCGGCTCCATCGCGGGCTTCGTGCGGCTGGACGCGCTGGCGCGCTCGTACTTCCGCCGGGCGCAGCAGGAGGACCGGGCGCTGGATGACCCGAGCGCCATGGCCTTCGGGCTCATCTCCGAGTCGATGTTCCACGCGAGCTTCGCGCGCTGGCCGCTCGCCGCGCTCAAGGCGAGCGAGGCGCAGGGGACGCTGTTGCTGCTGGGCAACCAGGGCGAGTTCGAGCTGACGGAGGTGCTGCTCGGGCACGTGGACTTCTTCACGGGGCACTTCGAGCAGGCCCTGGAGCGCTTCGCGCGCCTGCGTGAGACGGCGCGCAAGCGGGGGCATTTCCAGCACATGGTGTGGAGCATGTACACCATGGCGCGCAGCCTGCTCGTGCTGGACCGGGGGGACGAGGCGCTAGCGCTGCTGCGCGAGTCGGCGGGGCTGCTCGAGGGCAAGCATGATCCGCTCTCGCACATGATTACTCGGGGGCTGCTGGCGGTGTCCGCGTTGGAGCGGGGCGAGTGGGAGGTGGCGCGGGACGAGGCGGATCGGGTGATGGCGCTCGCGCGGCGCTATCCGCCGATGCTCTTCACCGAGGGTCATGGCTACGAGGGCGCGGCGCGCGTGTACCTGACGTTGTGGGAGCGCGAGCGGGTGGCGGGCGAGCCCGCTCCGGCGGTGGCGGCGGAGGCGCGGGCGGCGTGCGAGCGGCTGTCGTTGTTCGCGAGCCGCTTCCCCCTGGCGCGGCCCATGGCGCTGCGGTGCGAGGGGCGGATGCACTGGCTGGCGGGCCGGGCGTGGCGGGCGCGTTGGGCGTTGAAGCGCAGCGCGCGGCGGGCGCGGGAGCTGGGCATGCCCCTGGACGAGGCGCTCGCCTGGCTGGAGTTGGGGCGTGTCCTGGAGCAGGGCTCGCCGGAGCGGGAGAGCAGTCTGCGTCAGGCGCGGGAGGGCTTCGCGGCGCTGGGGTGCGCGGGGCTCGTGCGTCAGGCCGAGGCCCTGCTTTGAGCGTCTAGAGTCCGGCCCACAAGTGGGTGTGCACCTGGAGGGCGCCGTCCTGTTCGCGCAGCAGCGCGACGAAGCGCCCGCGTTGCAGGGCCCGCACGAGCGGCTCGGGCGGCGGGAAACCCGGGGAAGGGACCACTCGGGAGGCCGGAGCTCGCCCCGGGGAATGGTGCGTCCGTGCTTGAGGGCGTTCACCTCGTCGCCGGCGATGGCGCGCGAGGGGTACCAGGGCAGGAGCGCCGGGCCGTGCAGGGCGACGCGGCCGTTGGGGCCGGGATCCTCCCAGGGGCCGAGGGCGGTGCGGCGCAGCCGGGAGAGGTGCGCGCCACACCCGAGCGCCCGGCCGAGGTCGCGCGCCAGCGCCCGCACGTAGTAGCCCCCGCGGCAGGTGAGGCGCAGGTGGCTGCGGTGGGGCAGCTCATGCGCGAGCCAGTGCGCCTCGTGCAGGTAGACGCGGGAGGGGGCAGCTGCACGGGCTCGCCTCGGTGGGCCTTCTTGTAGGCGGGCTCTCCGTCCACCTTCTTGGCGCTGGTGGCGGGTGGCACCTGGTCCGTCCACCCGAGGAAGGGGGTGAGGGCGGCGTCCAGGCTGGCGGGGGTGAGGTGGGCGGTGGAGCCGAGCGGGGTGGGCTGGCCGAGCCCGTCACCGGTGTCCGTCTCCACGCCCCAGACGACCTCGGCCTCGTACGTCTTGGGGAGCGCGTGCAGCCCGTCCATGAGGTGGGTGGCGGGGCCGGCGAGCAGCAGCAGCAGCCCCTCGGCGAAGGGGTCCAGCGTGCCCCCGTGGCACACGGGCAGCTGCTTGCGCGTGAGGCCCGCGGCCTCCACCTCGCCCATGAAGGCCCGCACGAGGGAAAAACTGGTGACGCCCACCGGTTTATGGGCCAGATAGATGCCGGGCTTCATGGGGTGGGGGGCTCCTCGGGGGGACGTAAGGGGCGGGGTGCCAACCTCCTACCCGTCCGGCCCCCCCGCTGTCATTCAGTCAACCCCGCGAGAGATTTGTTTCCGGATGGGACTGGATGGCCTACTATCCGATGGCGAGCTGTAGTGATGCGATCTTGCTGGGGCGTCGTCTAATGGCAGGACGTCAGACTTTGAATCTGATTATCAAGGTTCGAATCCTTGCGCCCCAGTCACCCTTGTTCCCAATCCGGGTGGCGCAGCCCGCCGCGCTCCCCTGAGCCTCAAGGACGGTGAGCAGATGGCGATGCCGCAGAAGGCCCTCCTGCTGGTGCCAGTGGGCAATCCGCCACCGGTGCTCCTGCGGGACTTGGAGGAGCCCCTCGCGTTGCAACTGGGTCTGCGGGTCGTCGTGAGCAAGACGGCCCTGTCCACGCCCACCTACGCCTTCAACAAGGACCGGGCGCAGTACCACTGCAACGCCATCATGCGGCGGCTGGTGACGTTGATGGAGCCGGGCCACGCCATGGTGATGGGCGTGACGGACGTGGACCTGTTCGTGCCGGACTCGCCCTTCGTGCTGGGGGAGGCGGACCGGGAGTCCAAGAGCGCGGTGTTGAGCGTGTCGCGGCTGCGCCAGGGCGTGGAGGGCGAGCAGCTCAAGCGCCGCGTGCAGGTGGAGGCCATCCACCTGGCGGGGCACCTGTTGGGCCTGTCCTACTGCGAGGACGCGCGGTGCGTGATGTTCTTCGCCCAGACGCCCCAGGACTGCGACCGCAAGCACATGTCGCCCTGCAACAACTGCCGCAACGAGTTCAATAAGATCTCCCGCTGACCCGCGTCGCGCCCGTCCGGTTCGTCCGTGATTGAATGCGCGGCGCGCGGGGGCGTCCCTCGCGCGCGCGAGCGTTCCCGGGCATCCCGTGGAGCGCCGTGCTCGGGCCGGACGACACGGGAGCATGGCGAATGAAGGCGTTGGTACGGATTCTTGGACTGGCCGCGGTGGCCGGGCTGGCGGCGGCGTGCGAGCCGCTGGATATCGATTTCGGTGACGGCGGTGGTGGTGGTGGCGGCGGCGGCGGAGCCTTCAGCAGTGGCTTCGTCTTCGTGCGCAACGGCACGGGGGGCCGCAACGTGTACGCGGTGGATGATGACGGCAACGCCAACTCGCCGTTGCGACTGACCACCGAGGGGGGGCGTACGAGCCCACCGTGTCGCGCAGCGGCCTGCTCGTGGCGTTCGTGTACCGCTCGGGCTCGACGTCGGAGATCCGCACGGTGCCCACCACGGGCACGGGCCGGGCCTCCACGGTCGTCTCCAGCACGAGCGCCTCTTGCCCGAGGTGCTCCAACTTCCGCTACCCCGCGATCAGCCCCACCGGGGAGACGATCGTCTTCACCCTGACGAGTAACAACACCCCCGCGCTGGCGCGGGTGAACATCGACGGCACGGGCTTCCGGATTCTCCTGACGGGCAACTACTCCAACTACGGCGCGGCGTCCTTCTACCCGAATGGAAGCAGCGTGCTCCTGACGGCGGGCTACGGCGCCGGCCAGATGAGCACGCTGCTCAACGTGAACGTGAACACGGGCGCCTCCAACGTCATCACCAGCAGCCTGGGGAACACGGGCGCGGTGTCGGTGGTGTCGCGCGCCGTGGTGTCCCCGGATGGCTCGCGCGTGGCTTTCGATGGCCAGACGAACAACGGCTCGCAGATCTTCGTGGGCCAGCTGGGCAGCCAGAATCTCTCCAGCGTGACGCAGCTCACCAAGCACACCGGCGAGAGCGGCGTGCTGGACACCGGCCGAGCTGGCGCGGCAACACCGAGGTGACGTTCCTGTCCAACTCGGGCGGCAACGACAACATCTACCGCATCAGCACCGCCACCACCGGCGCGGGCACCCTCCTGGTGCCGGGCGCCCTCGAGCCCTCCTACGGCGGCACGTAGTTCCTCGAAGTACGAAGGCCCGGGGACCCATGCTTCGGGTCTCCCGGGCCTTCTCTCACGGGTCGACCGGGCCGCGTGGCCCGGCTCCCCACTTCACTCCGGCTTGGCGCTCACCGCGCTGCCCGGGGCCACGGTGCCCGCGCCCTGGCGGACCTCCATGGCGTCGGCGACGAGCTCGGTGATGTCCTTCACCTTGATGCTCTGCTCGCGGCCCGTGTCGTTCACCGCGTCGTTGAGCATCGTCGAGCAGAACGGGCAGGCCACCGCCACCACGCCCTTGCCACCCGGCTCCTTGTAGTCGCCCACCATGCCCGGCTTCTTCTTGTCCGTGGCGTCCGGGTACGGCGTGCTCGGGTCCTCGGCGTGCTTGAGCGTGAGCGCCACCTCGTTGACGCGGTTGTGGTTGATGCGCGTGCCGATGTGCTCCTCCATCCACATGCGCCCGCCTCCCGCGCCGCAGCAGAAGCCCTCGCGCTTGCTGCGCTGCATCTCCACCACCTCCAGGCCCGGAATGGCGTTGAGCACCTCGCGCGGCGCGTCGTACACGCCGTTGTGCCGGCCCAGGTAGCACGGGTCATGGTAGGTGAGCTTCTGGTTCATCACCTGGGAGAGCTTGATGCGCTTCTCCTTGAGCAGCTGGTTGATGAGCTGCGTGTGGTTGATGACCTGGTACTCGCCGCCGAACTCCGGGTACTCGTTCTTGATGGTGTTGAAGCAGTGCGGGCACTGGGTGATGACCGCCTTGACGCCCATGGCGTTCCACGTCTCCACGTTCGTCTTGGCCAGCGTCTGGTACAGGTACTCGTTGCCCATGCGGCGCGCCGAGTCCCCGTTGCACATCTCCTGCTTGCTCAGCGTGGCGAAGCTCACCCCCGCCTCGCGCAAGATCTTCACCAGCGCCCGGCTCACCTTCTTCTGCTTGTCGTCGTAGCTGCCCGCGCACCCCACGAAGAAGAGGTACTCGTAGGGGCCACCGCCATCACCCCAGGTCGGCAGCGCCGGTCCTCCGCCCACTCGTCGCGCCGATCCTGCCCGAGGCCCCAGGGGTTGCCCTGGCGCTCCATGCCCTCGAACACGCGCTGGATTTCGGGCGGGAACTCCGCCTTCACCTGCACCTGGTAGCGGCGCATGTCGATGAGCCGCGGCACGTTCTCGATGAACACCGGGCACGCCGTCTCGCACCAGCCGCAGCTCGTGCACGCCCACACCGTCTCCGCCTTGAGCGCGCTGCCGATCATCTCCGGCAGGGGCTCCACGATGCCCGACGGGCCCCGGCCCTCCTCCACCCACATCTGGTGGTCCCACACCCAGTGCTTCAGGTCCTGGTTCACGCCCTTGTGCGTGAGGGGCTTGCCGGTGATGTACGTGGGGCAGTGCGTCTGGCAGCGGCCGCACTCGGTGCACGAGTAGAGGTCCAGGCCCTGCTTCCACGTCAGGTCCTTGATGGTCGCGGCGCCGAACTCCTCCTTCTCCAGGTTGGGCGTGGACAGCTTCGCGCTCTGGGTCGTGCGCGGATCGTCCTTGGGCGCCAGGCGCTGGAAGAAGACGTTGGGCAGGCCGGTGATGACGTGGAAGTGCTTGCCCACGGGCAGGAAGTTGAGGAACGCGAGGATGATGGCCGGTGGATCCAGAAGCCCGCCAGGCCCAACGCGTGCGCCACCGGGTAGCCCATGGGGCGCATCACCATGCCGAACACGCTGGTGACGGGCTCCCACCACACGAAGTTGCCCGTGGCCAGCGGCATCGTCTGCTCGCGCGGCACCATGTGGCTGCCGCCGAAGAAGAACTCCGTCACCATCAGGCCGGAGATGAAGCCGAGGATGAGGAACGCCTCCCACGAGGGGCTGAGCCGGTCCGGCTTCACGCTGCCACGCAGCCACACGAAGTAGGCCGAGCCGAGCAGCGCCAGCGCCGCCACCCCGTCCTTGGTCAGCAGGTAGAGCTTGTAGACGAGCAGCACGCCCGGATGCTCGGCCCAGAAGGGGGCCTGCAGGTTGGTGAGCACCTCGAGCGCCGTCTCGGAGAAGCCCATCACGAACATCATGATGGTGCGCAGCGCCAGCACCATGAACGCCGCGAAGATGAACACGTGCATGAGACCCGCGGTGCGCTCCTCCGGGTCCACCATGCGCTTCTGTCCGAGGCCGAATTTCAGGAGCGCGAGCGCGCGCTGGGGGATGCGATCCAACCGGTTCTCCGGCTTCATCGCCAGCAGGGCGCCAATGCGCCCGGCCATGGTCATGACGAAGACGGAGACTCCGACGGTGAGCAGCAGGCCTGTGATGATGGGACTCATGGCGGTTTCGGTGAACCTCGTGAATTCGCTCGGGAAGGAGGTCCGGATGCCGCGTTGCGGCACCATGGGAAAAACCCACCCTAACAAGGTTGATTCCCGAATCAAGCACCTGTCCGGGACGGGGTCGTGGTGATTTCACTCCCGGGGCGCTTCTCCCATCACTCTGATTCCGGAGCGTTGGGCGCCCAACGTCCCCCCTCCCCAATAGTCGCCTCCCTGTTCTCCGAGCCCCCGGAAAAGCGCCCTCTCTGTTGGTTGCCAGGATTTCCCCTGATTGATTGCGCACCCAAGGGCTTTACAACGCGGAGCGTAATGCCCACCCTGAGAAGTAAATCGGTCAATGGCTGGGAAGGGGCTCCACATGGCGTGGGCCCTGGATGACCGGTGGAGCCGGGCGGACACCCCGAGGAGGAGCCATGGTGCACGACGATCGGACGTACCTGGACGACGAGGGCCTGGAGTACGTGACGCTGGGAGGCGGAGAAGAGGAGCTGGATCCCACGGGCCGGGTCCAGGTGGGACCGTCGGGCCACCTGTGGGGTGCCGACGAGAGCTACGGCGGCTACGACGCCGAGTAGTGCCGCGACCCCCACGTCGGCGCTCGGCGTGGGGGCGGTTGCATCCGGTCGGACTCCGGTCGGACGAAGTGGCCCGGGTGGGCCGTGAGGGTTCCAGGCCCATGGCTCCTGGAGCACCATGAAGCCCCCGCCGCTTCTCTGGCCTCTCCCGAAAGTCTTCTTCCTCCTCGCGCGGTGAGAGACTGGCGCGACTTCCGGACGGTTTCCCCCCGCGGGGTGAGGTGGGTGATACTGGGAGGCTCTGAGGGCGGTGGCCCGCGAGGCGCCCGGGGGTGCCGCGTACGGAGGGAGACGCGATGAAGCTGACGGCCTGGGCGGTCGAGCGCGACGGGGAAGGGTCGGGACGTTCACCTGCTCGTGACCGTGGAGGCCGAGGCGGACGCTCCCCGCGCTCCCGTGGCGGTGAACCTGGTGCTCGACCGGAGCGCGTCCATGCGGGGCGCGCCCATGGCCGCCGCGGTGGAGGCCGCGCTGCTGCTCGTCGAGCGCGCCGGGCCCAAGGACTACCTGGGCCTGCTCGCCTTCGACGGCGTGCCCGAGCAGCTCGCGCCCCTGCGCATCATGGACTCGGAGGCCCGCGCCCAGCTCGTCGCGCGCCTGTCGGCGCTCAAGACGGGACAGGGCACCGCGCTGCACGAGGCGGTGGACTCCGGCGCCGCCGCCATCCGCCGGCTGTTCGTCCCGGGCGCGCGGCCAAAGATGCTGGTGCTCACCGACGGCGAGCCCTCGGTGGGCCCACGCGCCATCGCCGAGTTCCGCACGCTCGGCTCCACGGTGGCCGAGTCCGGCATCACCCTGCACGCGCTGGGGCTCGGGCGGCACTACCTGCCGGAAATCCTGGAGGCGCTCACCGGCCCCTCGGGCACGGGCTTCACCCACGTGGACGATGCGGAGGGGCTGCCCCTGGCCACCGCCGCCCTGGTGGCCGAGCTCTTCGGCGAGGTGGGCACCTATGGCCGCATCTACGTGCGCCCCACGGGCTTCTCCGAGCTGCAATGCCGCCACCGCTACCCGGCGCGCTCGGAGGGGGATTCGCTGAGCGTGGGGCTCGGCTCGCTGTCGCATGCCTTCGCGCGCCGGGCCCTGTTCACCGGGCGCCTGGAGTCGGCCGACTGGTCGCTCGGCGTCACCACCACGTGGATGGAGAACGGGGACACGCGCCGCGTCACCGTGCCCGTGCAGCGCGCCCTGCCGGACAGCCCCGAGGGTCGGCTCATCCGCGCGGTGGGCGTGGAGTTGGACCTGGTGGCGGCCGAGTCCGCCTCGTGGAAGGCGCTCCTGCGGCGCAATCCCCCGCGGCCGAGCAGGCCCTGGTGACGGCCGAGTCCGCCCTGCGTGAACTCTTCGAGCTGGGCGTGGACGAGGTGCCCCCCAAGCGGCACGAGGAGCGGCTGGTGGACCTGAGGCAGGCGGTGGAGCGCAAGGGCGCCGAGCTGCCAGCGCTGCTCGTGCGCCGCGCCCGGGCCGAGGACGCGCGCACGGGATTGAGTATCGTGCAGCACCTTCCCGCCCCCAGCAAGGCGGGGCGCTGAGGGGCCTGCCCACCCACCGGGAATGCCCGTCCGCTCGAAGGGTTGATGGGCGCCACTTCGCCGAAGGGAAGGATGGCGGAGGGCGGGCCGGTGGGTTAACGGGAGGCACATGACGCGGCCACGGGTAGGACGTTCGAGCTGGGGAGCACTTGTCTTCTGTCTGGGAGGGCTGTCGCTCGCCTCCAGCGCGTGGGGAGCACCGCCTCCCGCCACGGCGGTGGGCCAGGGCGCCCTGGACGAGGGCGTGCCCCGGGTGAAGGCCACGCTGCTCACGGACGTCACCGAGGTGAAACCCGGGGACACCTTCCGGGTGGGCGTGCGCTTCGAGCTGAACCCGGGCTGGCACGTCTACTGGAAGAACCCCGGCGAGTCGGGCCTGCCCTCGGAGATCGTCTGGGACACGCCGGGCAGCACCGTGGGGGCCCTGGAGTGGCCGGTGCCCTCCACGCTGCGCACCGCGGACGGCTTCATCACCACCTATGGCTACGAGGGCGAGGTGCTCCTGGCCGCCGAGGCGCGGGCCTCGGACAAGGCCGAGGGCTTCCTGCAGCTGTCGGCCGCGGCGGACGTGCTGGTGTGTGAGATCAACTGTCTGCCCGCCCAGCTCATGCTCACGCGCAACGTGCCCGTGGGCCCGGCGACCGTGAAGGACGCCGAGCACGTGCCGGCCTTCGACGCGGCGCACGCGCGCGTGCCGGTGCCGGCGGAGTCCACCCCCTACCAGGTGGCGCTCGCGCTGGATTCGCAGACGCTCACCACCGGAAAGCCCTTCACGGGCACCCTCACGCTCAAGGGCGCCGAGGGCGCGCCGGTGCCCACGGTGGACAAGGACTTCTTCGTCCCCGAGCGCATCCCCGGCATCGCCCAGCTCGCCCTGTCCGAGGTGAAGGGCCAGCCCGGTACCTTCAAGGTGGAGGGCAAGGCCTCCCTCAAGGTGCCCCCGAGCCACCCCCGGTTGCTGGGCGTACTGCGCCTGGGGCCCGCCGCCACGCCCTCGCACGCGCTGGCGTTGGACCTGCCGCTCGCGCCCGTGGTGGCCGGCGCCCCGGCTTCCCCGGCGGCTCCCAAGGGGGTGGCCACGGCGACCGCCCCGGCCGTGGCGACCGCCGCCAGCTCCGCGGACCTGTCGCTCGGCCTGGTGTTCCTCTTCGCCTTCCTCGGCGGCGCGCTGCTCAACCTCATGCCGTGTGTCTTCCCGGTGCTGGCGCTCAAGGCCTATGGCTTCACCCGCACGGTGGGCGAGTCGCGCGGCCGGGTGGGCGCGCACGCGCTCGCGTACACCGGTGGCATCGTGGGCTCGCTGCTGGTGCTCGCGCTCGCGGTGCTGGGCCTGCGCGCGGCCGGACACGGGGTGGGCTGGGGCTTCCAGTTCCAGGAGCCGCTCTTCGTCGCCGCCGTGGCCGCGGTGCTCGTGGCCTTCAGCCTCAACCTCTTCGGCGTCTTCAACGTGGGCACCGACGGCACCGCCCTCGTGGAGAAGGTGGACTCGAGCCACGGCCTGACGCGCAGCGCGGGCGAGGGTGTGCTCGCCGTGGTGCTCGCCACGCCCTGCTCGGCGCCGCTGCTGGGCACCGCGGTGGGCTTCGCGCTCGCGCAGGGGCCCGTCACCGTGCTCGCCACCTTCCTCTTCATGGGCCTGGGCCTCGCGCTCCCCTTCTGCCTGCTGGTGCTCGTGCCGGGGCTCGCCAAACGTCTGCCCCGGCCCGGCCCGTGGATGGACCACGGCAAGAAGCTGCTCGGCTTCGCGCTCCTGGCCACCACCGTGTGGCTCGTGTGGGTGATGGGCGGGCTCGCGGGCGTGGACGGCATGGCGCGGCTGCTCGCCTTCCTCACCGTGGTGGCGCTGGGCGCGTGGATCTACGGCCTCTTGCAGGACTCCACCGGTGGGCGCAAGGCGGTGGGCGTGGGGGCGGTGGTGGCGCTGCTCGTCGTCGGCGGCGTCGGGTTCCTGCGCTTCGAGGAGCTGCGTGGCTCGGCGCCCCGGAGCCTCGGCCCAGGCGTGGAGCGAGGAGGCGGTGGCCGCGGCGCTCGCGGCCGGCCAGCCCGTCTTCATCGACTTCACCGCCGACTGGTGCCTCACCTGCAAGTTCAACGAGCGCACCGTGCTGCAGCGCGAGGACGTGCGCGCCGCCTTCGCCCAGCACAAGGTGGCCTTCTTCGTGGCGGACTGGACGCGGCGCGACGCGGCCATCAGCGCGAAGCTCGCCGAGTTCGGCCGCGCGGGCGTGCCCATGTACCTCCTGGTGAGCCCCTCCGCGCCGGGCAAGCCCGAGGTGCTCAGCGAGCTGCTCACCGCCGACTCCCTCATCGACTCCGTGCGCCGCGCCGCGGGCCGCGTGGCGGATGCCACCTGAACGAGTTGTCCAAGCAGTTCCCCTCAACCCGAAGGAGCGCTGACCGATGAAAAATCTGTTCTCCGCCGTCGCCCTCTCCCTGTCCCTGGTCTCCCCCGTGGTGGCGTTCGCCGCGGACACGGCCGAGGTGGGCAAGCCCGCTCCCGCCTTCACCCTCAAGGACGAGTCGGGCAAGGAGCACTCGCTCGCGCAGTACAAGGGGAAGATCGTCGTCCTCGAGTGGACCAACCCCGACTGCCCCTTCGTGAAGCGCCACTACACCGCCAACACCATGCAGAAGACGTTCGGCGGCTATGACGCCAAGAAGGTGGTGTGGCTGGCGGTGGACTCCACCCACACCAACGCGCCCGACAAGTCCGCCGCCTGGAAGAAGGAGAAGGGCTTCACCTATCCCGTGCTCCAGGACCCGAGCGGCCGGTGGGCAAGCAGTACGCCGCCAAGACGACGCCGCACATGTACGTCATCGATGCGCAGGGCGTGCTGCGCTACGAGGGCGCCATCGACGACGACCCGCGCGGCAACAAGAAGGACGCCGCCCCCACCAACTACGTGAAGGGCGCCGTGGACGCGCTGCTCTCCGGCAAGCCCGTGCCCTCGGCCACCACCGAGGCCTATGGCTGCTCGGTGAAGTACAAGAGCTGAGCCTGAAGCCCACGGTCCGACACTGACTCGCGTGGGGCTGTCGCTCAGCCCACGCTCCGCGCCCCTCCCGCGATTGTCGCTGGAGGGGCGTGTGCGTTTCAGGTGCTCTGCCGCCACTCCAGACGCGCCGAGCGCGTCCCCACCGTGAGGCAGGCACGACATGACATTCGACGAGACCCGGCGCTGGACCCGACGCAGGCTGTTGGAGACGACGGGAGGGCTGCTCGGCGCGAGCCTCTGGCTCCCCGAGACGGCCCTGGCGGCCGCGGGCGAGGTGAAGCTGCCGCCCATGAAGGCCACCACCGAGGTGGAGTCCCCACTGCCCACCCCGCAGGAGCCCGACAAGCGCGTGGGCTTCGCCATCGTGGGCCTGGGCCGGCTGTCGCTCGAGGAACTGCTGCCCGCCTTCGGTGAGTGCAAGAAGGCGAAGCTCGTGGCGCTGGTGAGCGGTGACAAGGACAAGGCGCGCACCGTGGCGGCCCAGTACGGCGTGCCCGAGAAGAACCTCTACGACTACAAGAACTACGACACGCTCAAGGACAACCCGGAGGTGCAGGTCGTCTACATCGTGCTGCCCAACAACATGCACGCCGAGTACACGGTGCGCGCGGCCAAGGCGGGCAAGCACGTGCTGTGCGAGAAGCCCATGGCCAACAGCGTGGCCGAGTGCCAGCAGATGATCGACGCGTGCCGCGCGGCGAAGAAGCAGCTCATGGTGGCCTACCGGCTCCAGTACGAGCCGCACCACCGGACCGCCATCCAGCTCGCGCGGAGCAAGAAGCTCGGGGCGCTCAAGCTCTTCAGCGCGGACAACGGACAGAACCAGGCGCCGGACGCGCAGTGGCGGCACAAGAAGGCGATGGCGGGTGGCGGCGCGCTGCCGGACGTGGGCATCTACTGCCTGAGCGCCGCGCGCTACCTGAGCGGCGAGGAGCCCGTGGAGGTGTGGGGCTCCATGTACAGCACGCCCGGCGATGCGCGCTTCAAGGAGGTGGAGGAGAACTTCCTCTTCACCCTGCGCTTCCTCGGGGCTGCTCGCGCAGTGCACCACGGGCTACGGCCACCATGACAGCCGTCGCCTGCGCCTGATGGGCTCGGAGGCGTGGGTCGACATGGACAACGCCTTCGCCTACCAGGGCCTGCGCATGAGGATTTCGCGCAAGTCCCCGGAGGATCCCAAGGCGTCGGACACCGTGGAGCGCAGCCTGCCCCAGCCCAGCCAGTTCGCCCGGGAGATGGACCACTTCGCCGAGTGCGTGCAGAACAACCGGCAGCCCCACACCCTCGGGGAGGAGGGCCTGCAGGACATGCGCATCATCGAGGCGCTCTACCGCGCGGCGCGCGAGGGCAAGTCGCAGAAGCTGGAGGCCGTGGCGAAGCAGGATGCCTTCCGCGGACCGGCGCCCTCGGCCGAGGGATGAGCTTCAGCCCCGGTGCCGCTCGGCCACCCGGTAGAGCTGGGTGAGGGAGGAGTCGAGCAGCGCTTGCCGCGAGCGCAGGGCGTGGCGTGCGCGGGCGAAGGGCAACCAGAGGCGATGGCCCACACGCACCTGGGCCTCCTCGAGCTTCTGGCGCGGGAGCCACTGGCCTCCGAGGTGACGTACCAGGACTTCGCCCAGGTACGCGCCCAGGGCGGGCACCGCATGAGCGTCGAGGGCCTCGCGCGTCCGGCTCGTCGGGAACTCCTCGCGCCAGAGGTAGAAGTCGACGTCCGTGAGGGACTCGGGCGTGGCGTCGAAGACGGAGGGCACCTCAGAGTGCAGCAGGGCCACGAGGTGCTCGGCGAGGATGCGGTAGTGCGCGCACGCGCGCTCCGGGTCCTCCACGTCCGGGGGCAGGGCGGAGCTGGCGGAGCGCCACTCCTCGGGCTCGGGGGGTCGCCAGGAATTGAGCTCGGCGATCCTCCGCTGGCGCTGGTGTCTGGCGACGTGGTCCACCACGCGGGAGAGGAGCGGAGCCACGTCCGGGGGGAAGCGGGGCTGCACGGGGGCGAGCGTGGCGCTGCGCTCGCGCAGGGTGCGCAGCACGGTGTCGAAGTCCAGGTCCGGGCGGAGGTGGACGTGGGCGCGAGCCTGGGCGAGACGCGCCTCCTCGCTGGCGAAGTCCGTGGCGGTGGGCCGGGTCACCAGCAGGACGCAGCCGTTGGGCAACTCCTCCACCCGCCAGGCCGGCGTGGACAGCACGCGCTCGCGGCCGATGGTTTCCACCAGCTTCGGACCGAAGACGTTGAGCCAGGACACCTCGTAGACCTTGTCGAATCCGTCCCGGTACCAGGTCTGCTTGTCGCGGCCGAAGCTCGGGGCGTTCGTCAGTTCCGTGTCATCCGCGCTGTGGGCCGCGGCATGAGTCACCGGGTAGCGGGAAGCCCATGTGCGCACCATCTCCACGAATGAGCGGCAGCGCTCCCCTTCGGCGAAGGAGGAGAGCGGCTTCACCTTGACCGTGATGCTCAGTTCGGGGGCCGGGGTGGAAGCGAGAGCCGCAGGGCCATGTCCAAGGCGGGCCATTTCGTGCGGTAGAGCCCAAGCCCCATGCTGTTTTCGTCGCGCCGCTCCTCCAGGGCTTTCCAGAAGGAAGAACGCGAGTACGTCCGTTGCCGCTTCCCCTTGACGACGTCCGGCATCCACCCATCGCCATACTGCTCGAGGGCCTGGAGAAATGGCTGCAACTCGCTCTCGAGTGCCGCCCGCGGGTTGAAGGCACCGTCGAAAGAGAGCCGGAGAAAGTCCTCGTTCCCCGCGCCGTAAAACTCCAGCACCTTCATTGAAACAGCACCTCCACTCCCGGAACCGCGTTCTCCGCTTCTCTCACGGCGGCGTCCAGGTCGGCTACGCTCTTGGGCTTGAGCTCACCGCCCTCGTAGATGAGGCGGACCCGCTGGATGGACACCTTGCTGCCCTCTCGCAGAAGGGGCCAGAGTGAGTCTCGGCGGATGTCCAGCGCTCCCCCGTATTTCAGCATGGCCTCCGTCGCGTCCACTTTCATCTGGGATTCCAATGCGTCCTTTCCCATTCCTGAAAGGTTTCGGCTCTTGAAGCTGAATGTCTCGACACGAACTGGACCTCCAGCGAGCGCGCCCTCTTCGATGATGAGCACGTCCGCATAGCGCAGGACTCCCTGCTGCTTCTTCACGCCCACGTACCTTTGGATGAACGGCTTGTGGAAGTCTCCGAGGAAGCGGCGCTGGGCACGAGGCAGTTTCGCGTCGGCTTCCAGTAGCGCCACCATGTGGCGCTCGAAGGCCAGCCCCCGGGTGAACCATCCCCAGAGCTGCTCGTAGGGCGCCCAGCGCAGAGGCGCCTCGGCGGCTTTGCCCTGTTTGATGTCCCCCAGGCGCTTCTCGTAGTAGGCGACGTACTCCCCCCAGCGCGGGTTGCCCTCGGCTCCGAGCGGCGGCGCCGCGAGGGCGGGCCGTTGCTTCTCCAGCACCGCCACATTCTTGGGTAGACGCGGGCCCGGGGCCTCCAACTCCGCCAGCGCCAGTCTGGCCTCCACCACCTCCTGGGTGAGGCCCGCCCCCTCGTCCACCAGCGAGGCCAATCCCCCGAGGCCCGTTCCCGTGCCGCTCCGGGCCGCCGAGGCGCCTGTCGCTCCAGGCCGGGCCCGGGCCATCATGGCCTGGGCCTGGCGCACGTTGCCTCGCGCCTCGCGTAACGCCAGGGCCGCGTCCACTCCGCCCACGGCCACCAGACGGCCCGCTTCCCGGCTCGCGCGGATGTGCCCGAACACCTCGCGCATCCCCTCCACGCCCAACAGCTCCTCCAACCGCCACGCCATCTCCTGGATGCCCCTGGCCCGAGACTCCAGCGCTTCCAGTCCGCTCCCCACCCGCGTCCCCACTCCCGAGACACCGTGGGGCTCGGACAGCCAGCGCGCCCCCTTGCCCCCCGCGTACAGCGTCACCACCAGGGCCGCGGGGGCCAGCTCGCGCACCGCCTGCTCGTAGCGGCCCTGGCTCAGTTCGTACGCCCCATGGCCCGTGCCGGCCACCAGCCCGTAGAAGCCCAGCGGCACGCCGAAGGTCATGTGGTCCACGACCCCCATCAGTACTGAGCCCGGGGAGAACCGCTGCTCGAGCTGTGCCCGCTCCACCTCGTCGAGAGCCCGCTGGTAGGGCGGCGGCAACTGCTCCTTGAGCGCCTGCAACTCCATGAGCCGCGAAGAGGCCCCCTCCACCAGGGGAATGGTGGCGAGCGCGTCCTTGCCCGCGCGGGCCGGCCCCGGCCCAGGTCGCTCCATGCGAAGTCCCGTTCGGTGAGGGCCGAGGGCTTGATGCCTCTCGCCTCCAGCGCCGGGCCGAGGGAGGGCAGTTGCTCGAGCAGCTCCGAGAGCCGTCTGTCCTGGGCCAGCAGCAGGAGGATGTCTTTCAAGTCATCGTCATGGCAGGAGTCGAGGACGAAGTGGGCGAGCACCTCGGTGTTGGCGGCGCCGTAGCGCTCCAGGGATTGGAGGAGGAAGACGGTGCGCTGGCGGTTGAGCGGGCCGGACGCCTCCTCGCGCAGGGGACCCCGGGAGCCGAGTCGCACGGCGCTCCAGGCATCCAAACGCGCCACCAGCCGGGGCATGTCCACACGCCGCTGCAAGGCGAGGAAGTCGCCCGGTGAGGTGCAGGAGAGGAAGGGCGCCAGGAGTGCCTGGGTGTCGTCGGAGGAGAAGTCGGGCCAGCCGGAAGGCAGGGCCTCGGTCACCGCGGGAGGGTGTCCCCGGGTATGCCCTCCTGGGTGGAGCGGGCAATTCGAGGAGGGAAGTCACCCGCTCCCCCGATGGCCTCCGATTGGAGCAGCAGGCCGGTGGCGAGCCGGTGGCACAACCCGCCATGAGCAGCAGCGCGGCGAAGGAGGGAAGGCGCGAGTGGGTGTGCTGGCGGATCATCTCTCCAAAAGCTGCCCAGAATACGTACCTCCGCGCCCGGGCGTCACCTTCGCGCGCTCCGAATCCTCCGCCTCCGGGGGCGCAGGGCGCAGCTGGCTACCAGGTCTGTTGGTCCCGGCCAAAACTGGAGGCGTTCGTGAATTCTTTATCGTCGGCGCCGTGGGCCGCCGCAATGGGATGCGAAAATACCTTGCATGGTGCACCCATTCTTCTCCTTCTTTGTGTGAGCAAGTGCGCGGGTGCACAGGGGCTCTGGTACTTGCTTTGCACCAGAGGAGAATTCCTTTCGATGCCGTGTGGCATCAAATCGACATGAGGTGTGAATCACTTCATAGCGACTCCGAATGGGATGTGGCATTCGGGGATGGACTCGGAAGCCAATCGCCTCGCATGTACCCAACTCCAGGGTTCCTGCAGGCAGTCCTTGCTGAAACCCAGATGAGTCAGGTCTTTGCCCCGAAGTACATGGCGGGACAACTCGATGGTGTGAATGACTACCTCGGCGCCTCCGCGGGTTCTGGTAGCCCTCCTCTGAACAGGAGCAACACAATGCAAAGCAATGCAGGACGATGGATGATCAGATTGCTGGGAGTCTGGTTCGGCGTGCTGATGGCGGTGGGTTGTGGTCAGCCCACTGACGAGTCTGGAGAGCAGACGGTGCTGGGCGCTCCGCTGGGGGCCGGAAAGTCACAAGCCCGTCTGGCGGGAGGACTCGCCCATTCCCTGGCGCTGCGCCCAGATGGCACCGTTTGGGCCGCGGGCGCCAACAACTCGGGACAACTCGGGGATGGCACCACGATTGACCACTTGGCACCCGTGCAGGTGCAGGGGTTGAGCGGAGTGGTGGATGTGGCCGCGGGCGCTGCGCATTCGCTGGCGGTGCGCTCCGACGGCACCGTGTGGGCCTGGGGCGGCAATGACGAGGGCCAGCTGGGGGATGGCACCACGACCGACCGCCCGGTGCCGGTGCAAGCGCAAGGGCTGAGCGGAGTGGTGGCCGTGTCCGCGGGCTCCTCCCATTCGCTGGCGGTGCGCGATGACGGCACCGTGTGGTCCTGGGGTTCCAACTCCTACGGCCAGCTGGGCAATGGCCCCCCTTGTACACCACCACCGTCATCCGCTCCTTGCTGTAGTGAGGGCAATGCCTGGGGCGGTCATCCCGGGACGTGACGAGCGCCCGGCGCCGCGAGGTTCCGGGCGCTCGCCGTTTTCCGCGGACCGTTGTCACCACTGGTGACTCCGGTCACCAGGGCACTGGGGCGGCTCCGTGATCCACGCCGTGGGAGCAGAGGCGCAACCCCTTGTTTCCACGAAGCTCGCCCCCGCGGAGTCCGATGCCGGGTCATGGCACGCCCACTGCATTACCCCTCGGCATCGCTGTCTTCGACTTCCTCCCGAGTCGCCTCCCCTCCCTGGAGCCGCCCATGTCCATCGCCTCTCTGAAGAACAACCCCGCCGCCCTGCTCAACACGCTGAGCCAGCTCGCGGGAGTGCAGGCCAACGCCTCCCAGGGCCAGGGCAAGATCAACGCCCAGCTCGCCGGTCAGTTGTTCCAGGCGATGTCGCAGCTCGCCGGGGCGCTCCAGCAGATCAAGTCGACCCTCGGCAACAAGGACTCCTTCGCGTCCCCGGCGGGCCAGGGCGTGCCGCAGCACGGTGTGGGCGGACCCCAGGGCCAGTCCAATCCCCTCGCGCAGCTCGCTCAGATGCTCCAGGCCCTGCAGGGTCTGCTCAAGGGCGGTGCTCACGGCCAGGTTCCGGGCGCGGGCCAGCAGCTTCCGGGCGCCGGTCAGCCGCAGCTTCCGGGCGCGGGCCAGCAGCTTCCGGGCGCCGGTCAGCCGCAGCTTCCGGGCGCCAACACCGCGCTTCCCTTCGCGGACGCCGCCACCCTGCTGAAGAACCTGAAGACGGAGCAGGGCGCGCTGCTGGAGAAGATCTCCCAGGGCGTGCGCTCGGGCAACATCACCTCGCAGGAGCTCGGCCAGTTGATGCAGGGCGTGCAGCAGCTGGCCGCGGCGACGAAGAGCGCCTCGGCGGACGGGCAGATCACCCTGGGGGAGGCGACCCAGCTGTCCCAGATGAGCACGCAGAACGTCCTGAACACCAAGGCGGCGTTCGAGAACGGCTCGAAGTCCTCCTTCGCGCCCTTCAATCCGGTGGCCCAGACCCAGGCCAATCAGCTGGGGGCCATGAGCCAGGGCGTCAAGCAGGGCACCATCAGCAATGGCGAGCTGAGCATGCTCGCCCAGGAGCAGGGCGCGCTCGCCGACGCCCGGGGCCGCGCCTCCGGTCTCCAGGACACCGGCAAGCTGATGCTGGCGCAGCAGATGCTCAACTCGAACATCCAGCTCGCCCGCCTCACCAACCTGTAGTCCGCCGCTCGGCGGGCCCGCGTCAGGCGACCCGGTCGCTCGCCCTCGCGCGCAACTGGAGGAGGAGCTGCTCGGCTTCCTCCCGCGTGGCGACGAAGTGGATGGCCGCCAGCGATTGCTCCGTCTCCTTCTCCGTGGACCCGTCCAGTTGGGCCGCGATCACCGCCCCCTTGATCAACGCCTTGTGGACCAGACGCGCCCCGAAATAGATGGTGGCTTCGAACCACTCGGTGCGTATGTGCTCGCTGATGTAGTGCCGGACCTCGGGCTCGAGCGGCTCGGCTTCGCTCATGCTGCCCAGCACGTACAGGCGCACCGCCGTGCCCAGCTCGCGGTAGATCTCGATCGTGCGCGGGGCATCCTCCAGGGTGAGCACTCCGTGGAAGTCGATCCGCAGGAGGTCGGGAGGCTCGAAGCGGAACGTATGGGGTCCAATCCTCCACTCGCGAGGGCCGGGCGTCATTCACTCTCCAGGAACGAACGCCCATTGTAACCCAACTCCGCCTCCCCCCGAGTGCTCCCGGTGGGCAGGCACCTCGGGGGGAGGAAGTAGGACGCTCAGTCCGGCTGGGGGCCCCGGGGAGGCGGCCCCTGCTGCTGGAGGGCGGCGTACTCGTCGTCCGTGAAGACCCGGGAGCGGATGAGGAAGCGAACCCCCTCGGGAGCCTCCACGGAGAAGCCGCTGCCACGGCCCTTCACCACGTCCACCGTGAGGTGGGTGTGCTGCCAGTACTCGAACTGGGAGCCGCCGATGTAGAAGGGCGTGTCCACGATGGTACCCAGGTACACGTCCTCCTGGCCCACGCGGAACTCGCCCCGGGGAAAGCACATGGGCGCGCTGCCGTCACAGCACCCTCCGGATTGATGGAACAACAAGGGACCGTGGAGGCCCTGCATCTTGCGCAGCAGGGCCTCGGCGGCGGGCGTGACGGTGACGCGCTCGATGGGCATTAGAAGAAACCCATGGGCTTGGGGTCGTAGCTGACGAGCAGGTTCTTCGTCTGCTGGTAGTGCGAGAGCATCATCTTGTGCGTCTCGCGGCCGATGCCCGATTGCTTGTAGCCGCCGAACGCCGCGTGCGCGGGGTAGAGGTGGTAGCAATTGACCCACACGCGGCCCGCCTGGATGGCGCGGCCCACGCGGTAGGCGGTGTTCGTGTCGCGCGACCACACGCCGGCGCCCAGGCCGTAGAGCGTGTCATTGGCGAGCGCCAGCGCGTCCTCCATGTCCTTGAACTTCGCCACCGACACCACCGGGCCGAAGATCTCCTCCTGGAAGATGCGCATGCGGTTGTGGCCCTCGAAGATGGTGGGCTGCACGTAGTAGCCCTCGGCGAGCGCCCCGGGCAGGTTCGCGCGCGCCACCGAGCAGCACCTTGGCGCCCTCCTTCCGGCCGATGTCGAAGTACGAGAGGATCTTCTCGAGCTGATCATTGGACGCCTGCGCGCCGATCATCGTGGCGGTGTCCAGCGGGTTGCCCTGGACGATCTTCCGGGTGCGCTCGATGGCCTTGTGCATGAAGTCGTCGTAGAAGCTCTCCTGCACGAGCGCGCGCGAGGGGCAGGTGCACACCTCGCCCTGGTTGAGGGCGAACATGCTGAAGCCCTCGAGCACCTTCTGGGCGAAGTCGTCGTCCTTGGAGAACACGTCCGCGAAGAAGATGTTGGGCGACTTGCCGCCCAGCTCCAGCGTCACGGGGATGAGGTTCTCGCTCGCGTACTGCATGATGAGCCGGCCGGTGGTCGTCTCGCCGGTGAAGGCCACCTTGGCCACGCGCTTGCTGCTCGCCAGGGGCTTGCCGGCCTCGATGCCAAACCCGTTCACGATGTTGAACACGCCGGGGGGCAGGAGGTCGCCCACCAGCTCGGCGAACTTGAGGATGGTGACGGGGGTCTGCTCGGCGGGCTTGAGCACGACGCAGTTGCCGGCGGCGAGCGCGGGGGCCAGCTTCCACGCCGCCATGAGCAGGGGGAAGTTCCAGGGGATGATTTGGGCCACCACGCCGAGCGGCTCCTGGAAGTGGTAGGCGACGGTGTCCGCGTCGAGCTCCGACAGGCTGCCTTCCTGGGAGCGCAGGCAGCTGGCGAAGTAGCGGAAGTGGTCCACGGCGAGCGGCAGGTCCGCGGCGAGCGTCTCGCGGATGGGCTTGCCGTTGTCCCACGTCTCGGAGACGGCGAGCATCTCGAGGTGGGCCTGCATGCGGTCGGCGATCTTCTGGAGGATGTCGGCGCGGGCGGCGGGCGAGGTGCGGCCCCAGGCGGCGCGGGCCTTGTGGGCGGCGTCGAGCGCCTTGTCCACGTCCTCGGCGGTCGAGCGGGGAACCTCGCAGAAGGGGCGGCCGGTGACGGGGCTGATGTTCTCGAAGTACTGGCCCTTCACGGGCGGCACGAACTCCCCGCCGATGTAGTTGCCATAGCGGGGGAGGTACTGGACCTTGCTGCCCTTCTGACCCGGCGCTTCATAGATCGTCGACGACATGCGGACCTCGGGGATGGGGGTGATTCGGGGTGATGGGAAGACAGACATGCGGGTGCACATCCCTCCCCACGGCGCCGGGCATGAGAGCATCCGCTCGCTCATCATGCAAGCCACCCAGGCGAGCACGAGGAGGCGGTGGCCTGCCCGCTCGTCTGCTGATGCGCTTCACGGCGCCTCGCGTCAGGGGGCGTGGTTAGGCTTTCCGCATGGACGTGCGCAAGAAGCTGGAGATCCTCGCCGATGCCGCCAAGTACGACGCCTCGTGTTCGAGCAGCGGCGGTCAGCGCAAGGCGGCGAAGGAGGGGCTCGGCAGCGTGGAGGGCATGGGCATCTGCCACAGCTACACGCCGGACGGGCGGTGTGTGTCTTTGCTGAAAATCCTGCTCACCAATTTCTGTATCTATGATTGTCAGTATTGCATCAACCGCATCTCCAGCGACACGGCCCGGGCGCGCTTCACTCCCGACGAGGTGGTGCGGCTCACGCTCGACTTCTACAAGCGCAACTACATCGAGGGCCTGTTCCTCAGCTCCGGCGTCATCAAGAGCCCGGACTACACGATGGAGCAGCTCGTCGATGTGGCGCGCACGCTGCGCGAGGTGCACCAGTTCCAGGGCTACATCCACCTCAAGACGGTGCCGGGCGCCTCGAAGGAGCTCATCGACGCGGCGGGCCGGCACGCGGACCGGCTGAGCGCCAACATCGAGCTGCCCACGGAGACGGACTTGCGCAAGCTCGCGCCGGAGAAGAGCTTCGCCGTCACGGGCGAGACGATGAAGGAGATCTCCACGCGGGTGGCGCGGTCCAAGGCCGAGCGCGAGGAGAGCCCCAAGGCGCCGAGGTTCGCTCCCGCGGGGCAGAGCACGCAGATGATCGTCGGCGCCACGCCCACGCCGGACGCGGCCATCCTCGACACCGCGAGCCGGCTCTATTCGCGCTTCAAGCTCAAGCGCGTGTACTACTCGGCCTACAGCCCCATTCCGCTCGTGGACGCGCGGCTGCCCGCCAAGGCGCCTCCCCTCGTGCGCGAGCACCGGCTGTACCAGGCGGACTGGCTCTTGCGCTTCTATGGCTTTCGCGTGGACGAGCTCGCGCCGCCCGAGCATCCGGACCTGTCGCTGGAGATGGATCCGAAGCTCGCGTGGGCGCTGCGCCGGCGCGAGCCTTCCCCGTCGACGTGAACCGGGCCCCGCGTGAGCGGCTGCTGCGCGTGCCGGGCATGGGCGTGCGCACGGTGGACCGGTTGATTCGCATCCGCCGCTGGCACCGCATCACCCTCGCGGACCTGGCCGGGCTGCGGGTGCCGCTCACTCGGGTGAAGCCCTTCATCGTGACGGCGGACCACCGGCCCACGGGGCTGTTGGACTCGCACCGGCTCGCCGAGCGGGTGACGCCGCCCGCCACGCAGCTCTCTCTGTTCACCGCGGCCCACGAGGCGCGCACGGGAGAACTCTGATGCGGGTGGAGGTGGGGCCGGACCTGGAGTCCTTCCGCGCGGCGGCGCGGGGGTTGCTCGTGCGGGGCGTGCCCCCGGAGCGGGTGCTCTTCACGGAGGAGCGGGAGCGGCAGGGCTCGCTGCTCGCGCCGGAGGCGGTGCCGGCGAGTGCGCCCGTGGCGGGGCTGGCGGTGCCCCCGGCGTTCCTGGAGCTGGCGGAGAAGGTGGCCTGTCACCGCTCGCCCGAGCGCTGGGGCCTGCTCTACCGGGTGCTGTGGCGGCTCACCCATGGCGAGCGCAAGCTGCTGGAAGTGGAGAGCGACGCGGACGTGTACCGGCTGCTCATGCTCGAGAAGGCGGTGCGGCGGGACGCGCACAAGATGAAGGCCTTCGTGCGCTTCCGGCGGGTGGAGCGGGAAGGGGAGGAGTACTTCATCGCGTGGCACCGGCCCGAGCACCTCGTGGTGCGCCACGTGGCGCCCTTCTTCGCGCGGCGCTTTCCCTCCATGCGCTGGAGCATCCTCACGCCGGACGCGAGCGTGTCGTGGGACCTGGAGCGGCTGTTGTTCGGGCCCGGGGTGCCTCGCTCGGAGGCGCCCGGGGAGGACGCGCTGGAGGAGATGTGGGGGACGTACTACGCGTCGACCTTCAATCCGGCGCGGCTCAACGTGAGGGCCATGCGCGCGGAGATGCCGCGCAAGCACTGGGCGACGCTGCCGGAGGCCCGGCTCATTCCGGAGCTGGTGCGCCAGGCGCCGGAGCGCACCGCGCGCATGGTGCGCCCGCGCCTCGAGCTGTCCGAGTCGAGCCGCTTCCTGCCGGAGCAGCGGGACATCGCCTCGCTCGCCGAGGCGGCGAAGGGGTGCCGGGCGTGTCCGCTGCACGAGCGAGCCACGCGGACGGTGTTCGGCGAGGGGCCGGAGGACGCCCGGTTGATGCTCGTGGGGGAGCAGCCCGGAGACACGGAGGACCGGGAGGGCCGGCCCTTCATCGGTCCGGCGGGCCGGCTGCTGGACGAGGTGCTCGCGGGGGTGGGGCTGAAGCGCGAGGAGCTGTACGTCACCAACGCGGTGAAGCACTTCGGGTGGATGGGGGAGGAGAAGCAGCGGCTGCACGCGAAGCCCGGCCGGCGCGAGATGCTCGCGTGCAAGGCGTGGCTGCACGCGGAGGTGGAGCGGGTGCGGCCGAGGATGATTCTCTGCCTGGGGGCCACGGCGGCGCAGTCCTTCCTGGGGCCGGGCTTCCGCATCAACCTGAGCCGGGGACAGGTGTTCGAGACGCCCTGGGCGAAGGCGTGGATGGCGACGTTCCACCCCTCGGCGCTCCTGCGCATGCCCGACGAGCGGGCACGAGTGCGGGCCCGGCTGCACTTCGAGGAGGATCTGCGCAAGGTGTCGGACACGCTGCGCGCGCTCGGGTGAACGCGCGGGTTGCGCGGCGCACGCCGGGAGGGTTAGGAGCACCTCCCATGTCCGCCTTCGCTCAGTTGTTGGAAACCGTCCGGAAGGAAGCCCGCCCTGGCATCTGGACCGTCGGGGTGAACCTCGCGCGCTCGGGGGCCGTCGCGCTCCAGAAGCGCACGGACAAGGAGCTGCAACTTCGGGTGAAGGCACCCGGGCGCACCGTGGCCCTCACCGTGTCGCTCTACCCGGCCGACGATGTCTGGGAATGCGACTGCCCGAGCCAGGTGGACCCGTGCGAGCACGTGGTGGCCGCGGCCATCTCCGTGCAGCAGGCGGAGAAGCAGGACGCGCCCATGGAGGTGACCACGGAGCGCTGGTCGCGCGTGGTGTACCGCTTCTCCCGCGCCGAGGGGGGCCCGGCGCTCCATCGGGAGATCGCCCACGCGGACGGGAAGACGGAGCCGCTGGAGGACAGCCTCGCCTCCCTCATGGCCAGGCCCGCGCGCGCCGCGAAGCTCCAGGTGGAGCAGGGGGATCTGCTCGCGGACCGGCTCCTGGAGAAGCGTGTCCGGGGCGCTCTGCCTCCCGAGCGTCTGGAATCCCTGCTCAAGGTGCTCGAGGGGGCGCGCAACGTGCTGCTCGATGGGCTGCCCATCGCCGTCTCGGAGGAGATCGTCTACCCGCGCGCGCTGGTGGAGGACAAGGGCGGGCAGTTCGTCATCACCGTGGCGAAGGATCCGCGCATCACCGACGTGGTGAGCCCCGGTGTCGCCGTGTGTGGCGATGCGCTGGCCCGTCTGGGCGAGACGAAGGTGACGGGCGCGTGGCTGGAGAACCTGCCGAACACGCGCACCTTCCCGGCCGAGCAGATTGGAGAGATCTCCTCGAAGGTGCTGCCGGAGTTGGCGAAGCGCATGCCCATCGACATGCGCAGCCGGCGCCTGCCGTCGCTCGACCGGGATCTCAAGCCGCGCATCCTGGTGGAGTTGCAGCAGTTGGAGTCGGGCCTGTCGGTGATGCCCACGCTCGTCTACGGTGCGCCGCCCTCGGTGCGCATCGACAACGGGCGCATGGTGTACCTGCGCGGCTCGGTGCCCGTGCGCGACGAGGTGGCCGAGCAGAAGCTCATCCACCAGCTGCGCGACGAGCTGAACCCGGTGCCCGGGCGGCGCGTGACGGTGCAGGGCCAGGAGATGGTGCGCTGGGCGGACAAGCTGCGGCGCTGGCGGGGAGACCTGGCCGGAGACGCGGCGGGCGTGGTGAGCCCGGACATGCGGCTGGTGCCCTCGCTGCGGGTGGAGTCCAACGCGCAGGGCCCCGGCATGCCCGAGGTGCGCTTCACGCTCGACTTCCAGGTGGAGGGCGTCAAGGGCGGTCCGAAGACGGTGGACGCCGCGGCGGTGGTGCGCGCCTGGAACGAGGGGCTGGGGCTCGTGCCGCTCGAGGGCGGTGGCTGGGCGCCGCTGCCCCGGGCGTGGCTGGACAAGAACGGGGCGCGCGTGGCGGATCTGCTCGCGGCGCGGCAGGCCGATGGCAAGGTGGCCGCCTTCGCCCTGCCGGAGCTGAAGACGCTGTGCGAGACGCTGGAGCAGCCACCTCCGCCGGGGCTCGACAAGCTGGCGCCGCTCGTCGAGGGCTTCGAGAAGCTGCCGGCGCCCGTGCTGCCGGCGGATCTCACCGCGACGCTGCGCGCCTATCAGTTGCAGGGCGTGAGCTGGCTGGGCTTCCTGAAGAGCGCGGGGCTCGGCGGCATCCTCGCGGACGACATGGGCCTCGGCAAGACGCTCCAGACGATCTGCACGCTGGGCCCGCGCTCGCTCGTCGTGTGTCCCACGAGCGTGCTGCCCAACTGGGCCGGGGAGCTCAAGCGCTTCCGCCCCTCGCTCAAGGTGTGCGTGTACCACGGGCCGGGCCGTGCCCTGGACGAGTCGGCCGATGTGACGATCACCACGTATGCCCTGCTGCGATTGGACGCGGCGGTGCTCGGGGGGCGCACCTGGGACGCGGTGGTGCTCGACGAGGCGCAGGCCATCAAGAATCCGGAGAGCCGGTGGCGCGCGCGGCGTTCGGGCTCCAGGCGAACTTCCGTCTGGCATTGAGCGGCACGCCGCTGGAGAACCGGCTGGAGGAACTCTGGAGCCTGATGCACTTCACCAACCCGGGGCTGCTCGGGGCGCGCCGGCAGTTCGAGGAGAAGGTGGCGCGGCCCATCGCGGATGGGCAGAAGGGGGCGGCGGAGGGCTTGCGCCGGCGCATCCGGCCCTTCGTGTTGCGCCGGCTCAAGCGCGAGGTGGCGCCCGAGCTGCCGCCGCGCTCCGAGTCCGTCATGCACGTGTCGTTGGATGAGCGGGAGCGCTCGGTCTACGACGCGGTGATGGCGGCGACGCGCGCGGAGGTGGTGGCGCTGTTGAACGAGGGCGGCAACGTGCTCAAGGCGCTCGAGGCGCTGTTGCGGCTGCGTCAGGCGGCGTGCCACTCGGCGCTGGTGCCGGGCCAGCGGGCGAACACGTCCTCGAAGGTGCAGACGCTCGTGGAGGCGCTGGGCACGGCGGTGTCGGACGGCCACAAGGCGCTGGTGTTCTCACAGTGGACGTCGCTGTTGGATCTCATCGAGCCGCACCTGAAGACGGCGGGGATCGCCTTCGATCGGCTGGATGGCTCGACGGCGAACCGGGGCGAGGTGACGGAGCGCTTCCAGGGACAGGACGGGGCGCCGGTGCTGCTCATGTCGCTCAAGGCGGGTGGTACGGGCCTGAACCTGACGGCGGCGGACCACGTGTTCCTGATGGATCCCTGGTGGAACCCGGCGGCCGAGGCTCAGGCGGCGGACCGTGCGCACCGTATCGGCCAGGAGCGGCCGGTGATGGTCTACCGGCTGGTGTCGCAGGGGACGGTGGAGGAGCGCATCCTGGGGTTGCAGGAGAAGAAGCGCGCCCTCTTCGAGGCGGCCCTGAGCGAGCCTCCACCGCGACGGCCATCACCCGCGACGACTTGCTCGAGCTGTTCGCCTGAGTGGGTGCGCGGAACTCAGAGCGCCGCGATCAGGAAGGGCGCCGCCACGAGCCGCAGTGCCTCCACGGGGCGTGCCCAGCGTCGGCCCTCCAGCACGCCCCCGAGTCCTCCCAGCGAGGCGAGGAACCAGGCCACGAACGCGAGCCGCACGGCCGGGGAGAGGGCGGAGATTCGCACCTGGAACGCCAGGATGAGGGCCAATGACAGGCTGCCCGCGAGCAGCACGTAGAGCGCTACCCGGCGCGGGGCGTGCACTTCGAAGCGCGGCCTATCGGGAGGAACCTCGAGGGAGGGGGCCTCCACGCCGGGAGGACTCCACTCGGGGGGCATGAACGGCACCTTGAGCTTGTCGAGGAAGCGGGGCGTCTTGCGGATGGTGGCTACGAGCTCGCGGAAGGGGGTCAGCGCGGCCACGAGCGGGTTGAAGGTGCCCACCGGTTTGACGGTGCCGTAGGTCACCCGTTCGCGCTCGGCCTCGAAGGTGCCGAACATCCGGTCCCAGATGATCAACATGCCGCCGTGGTTCTTGTCGAGATAGCGGCCGTTGCAGGCGTGGTGCACGCGATGATGCGAGGGCGTGACGAAGATCCACTCCAGGGGCCCGAGCGTGCGGATGAGCTCGGTGTGGACCCAGAATTGATAGAGCGTGTTGAGCGCCACGGCGGTGGCGAACATGGCGGGAGGAAGCCCAGCAGCGCGAGCGGCAGGTAGAAGAAGCGGGAGAAGAGGGGCTGGATGGGACCCTGCCGCAGGGCGACGGACAGGTTGTAGTCCTCGCTCTGGTGGTGGGGCGCGTGGGCGGCCCAGGTCAGGTGGATGCGGTGCGAGGCGCGGTGGAACCAGTAGTAGCAGAAGTCGGTGCCGAGCAGCAGCACGACCCAGGCCCACGCGGACGTGGACGGGATGTCGAAGAGGCGCAGCGAATACAGCGTCAGATAGGAGCCCGCGAGCAGGCCCGCGCTCACGGCGGCGAAGACCGTCTGGGCCGTGCCGAGGCACAGGTTGGTGAAGACATCCGGGCCGCGGAAGACGCGCCGGTGCTGGAGCCGCCCGCCCAGCCACTCGATGGCCATCAAGATGAAGAACAGGGGCGTGGACAGGAGGATGAGGTTCATGGCGAGCCGCTGATGTTGGGCGCGGTGTACGTGGCGCGGGGATCCACGGGCGAGGCATACGGGCTCGTCCAGTTGTCCGAGAAGAAGCGCTCGAGCTGGCGAGCGAAAGCCTGCCCCTCCACGATGACGCCCACGTTGCGGCTCTGGGTGAAGTAGTCCTTCTCCCAGTTGCTCGTGCCCACCCACGCCCGCTCGCCATCCACCACCAGATACTTGGCGTGCACCACGCGCCCGAAGGGGACGAAGCCTCCCGACCAGGGCGGCACGGTGAACAGCTTCACCGTCAATCCCGGTGGGGCCTGGAGGGCTTGGAGTCCCTCGATGGTGCCCTTGCGCTGGCTCCAGTCCGCCACGAGCAGTTCCACCGTCACCCCGCGCGCCGCGGCCCGCTTCAGCGCGTCCTCCAGGTCGGTGAAGACGGTCCCATCGCGTCCCTTCGTCTTGTAGGTGAGCACCTGCACCCGCACCGAGCGCTTCGCGCCATCGATGAGTCCCACGAGCTTCGGCAGGTCCCACGTACCGGGGTCGGGCAGGTAGCCCTGGGGGCTCAGCGCGGGCGTCACCGACACCTCGCCTCCCTCGACGCGGGCGGAGAAGGGGCCACCGGCCGAGGTGGACACGGTGGGCCTGGGCTCTCCACCCGCGAGGGCCCAGTCCTGCTCGAAGACATCCGCGAGCGCGCGCACGACCCCGGGGACGCGCACGCGCAGGCCCAGCTCCTGGATGTGCTCCAGCGAGCGCCAGTCGAAGTTCTGGCTGCCCAGGTACGCCTCGCGTCCGTCCACGACGAAGTACTTCGCGTGCAGCACGCCACCCATGGAGGCCGCCGTGTCCATGCGGCGCACGGTGATGCCCGGCCGCTTCGCCAGACGCTCGAGCGTCTCCGGATAGGTCTTCGCGAACTTCTCCTCGGCGAGCACGCGCACCTTCACGCCCCGGTCCGCCGCGGCCTCGAGCGCTTGAATCACCGTCTCCAGGCGGTTGCCCGGCGCGTTGCTCAGGTAGAACTCGGCGAGATCAATTGAGCGCGTGGCCCCATTGACCATGTCTGGCCAGACCTCCCAGGCGTCGGGGATGTCTGGATGATCCATTCGTGCTTCCACCGGGCTGCTCTCCACGAGGACCAGATCGGGGCCGTCGGTGGGGCGTTGCGTGGGGTGCACCGCGCGGAGCGGGTGGTGCACGCGAGGGACAGCGCGAGAGGAAGGAAGAGAGCACGCTGGAAGCGGAACATAGCGGTGGCACTGTAGCCGATGACCTGCCGCGCGGGCGATTCCGCTGGTGTCAGGGGGATGATTGAGCGGTTTTGGCTCTGCGCTTTTGATGGGGTCCATTCCAAAATATGGAGAATTCGAGATGGCGGCTATGCATACGCACTTGGCGCTTGGAGTGAACAATCCCATGGAGGAGCGTGCTAAGGGCTCGGCTCCGTCAACACAAGGTGACGGACCATCCGTGGTGAACCAGTCGCACGGGACTTCCGAGGGGGAGCTTTGAACAGGGTAAGTGTGTGGATGCTGAGCAGCCTTATGTGGTTGCTCGCATGTGGCGGGGTGCCTGAGCAGGAGAGTGGCATCGAGCCAAGGGATGTCGTTGAGCAGGAAATGGATTCGTGCTCCGACAGCGTACTCTCCTGGAAGACGTCCACGGCCAACGCGGGCTCTACGGACTCGCGGACCTGTTCCGGGCCGCAGGAGCTGAGGCTCAAGTGCTACAACGCGCGAACGGACGATCCAAAGTGTCCCCAGGTTGGGACGAAGCCAAAGACTTGTTACCAGCCTTGTGAACAGGTTGTCGGAACCCAGCGAGTGGATCGCACCGTGTGGGTAGAGCCTGAATACGCTTATTCGTACGAGCAGTGTCAGTACGATGACTGGGGCTTGCCTTACAACTGCGAGATGATCGATGTCTACGATACCTTCCACCCCTGCCAGAATCAGGTTCTCGATGATGTGGCGGGGTACCCAGAAGAGCTGCGGGACGGTATTATCCACGATTTCTGGATTGAGCGAGATAGTACTGAGTGTCGATACACGATCTACAATGCTCCCATCATGGGGACCGTCTACAACGACTCACGGTGCCCCGCGTTCAGTTGCCCCGAACCTCTGTACGGGACCTGCCGCCACCCCGCCTTCCTGGAGTCGCTCGACCCGAACGCTTGTGGCTCAGACGCGGGCCCGTTCTATTCCGCGCCCGGGCAATCGGTGGATGCGCTCAAGTTGGATCCGAAGGTCCAGGCGGCCTGGAAGAAGCTGCTCAAGCTGAACGGCTCCGTCCCCACTCCCGCCGTGGAGTTCGGGTCGACCCGTTGCCTGACCTGTGAGGACAAGCCGCTCGACAACCCGGCTCAGATCCAGCAGCAGGCGAGAGATCTCTACAACTGTCTCGATGGTATGCTGGGGACGCAGAACGATGTCGTCGGCCTCCCCGAGGAGGTGCCTCTTTCCGGGGTATCGCGTCCAGCGCTGGCGAATCAGCTCGTCGAGCGTCTGAAGCTCCTGTTCGAGCGCAAGGGCTCTCTGCTGAGCGATGGTCAGCAGGGGCGGATCCTCCAGTTGTACAACACCGACCCGTACAAGAGCGTGCGGCTGGGTTGTCCTTCTCCCTTCACCCCGCCTCCCGTGACCTCGGCGTGTGGAGACCTGAGCAGTTTGAACCAGCAGCTCGGCTTCTGCTCGCTCCTGGAGCCGGCGCATGTGCCCCGCTCCGCTCGTGACTCCTACCTCTCCCAGTGTCTGGGTCTGGCCTCGGACATCACCCTCATTCCCGTGGGTGACGCCTGCTCAAGCGCGGCCTATCGCGATTCCTTCTTCTCGTTGATGGAGCGCTTGGTGACGCGGCAGGTGACCCCCTTGTCCCTGAGCACCCCCACGGCGGGCGAGCCGGTAGTGGACCCCCAGCAACTGCATTACGCACTCCGTGCGATGGACACCGGTACGTGAATCTGCGCTCGGAGCTGTCCTCCGAGCCGGTGCTCTTCAAGGAGCGCGTGGGGAACAAGCTTCCCGGCTTCTTGAGTACCTTCTGGGACGCCGCGTATGCGACCCGGGTTCACCTGGACACGGAGATCCCCTCGCTGCCCGCGGAGCAACTCACTGACTATCTCGATACCTACCTGGGCAACGTGTCCAACCTCTCCATGGCGGTGGAGCGTGACGTCCTGCGGGCCGCGCTGCCGGTCTCGGGTCCTCCGCCCATGACTTCCTCGGCCCTTGTCCTGGTCATGGGGGAGGCCTTCACGGGGTTGACCCACCGCCTGGAGTCACTGCGTCCCCTTCATGACCTGGGTTGCCGGTTCAAGCGCTGCAGCCCCACCGAGGACAGCTCCCAGATGAGTCAGCTCTGGGGCTTGCTGGCCAACCTGGATGACGCGGGCAGGCTCCAGACCCAGCTCGGGAAGGCCAACCAGGTGGGTGTCAACTGGAGGGACGTCTTCACTCAAATCCAGCGTAACCACACCACGGTGGCCAACGCGGTGCGCGACTCGCTCCTGGAAAATCCCGTCTACGCGTCCAAGGCCGACTCCTGGAAGGAGCTGCTCTCCAGTGGACTGCCCGAGTCCATGAGCCCCGGCATGGTTCCGCTGGCTCAACACGTCCAACAAGCCCTTGCGCGTACGCGCAGCCATGAGCGCACGGGCCTGTTGGAGCCCACCCTGCAGAACACGCTGTACCGCGGCATCCAGGAGGCCCAGCAGGAGCAAACCATCAGCCGTGTGAAGTCGGACAACGACAACCTCGGCAACAAGCTCGATACGTACTCCGCCAACCGGAAGGAAGCCGTGGTGGCGCTGCAACAGGAGATCTCGACTCGGAGCGGCCAGTCCCGGCTGCTGGCGGAACTTCAGCAGAAGGTAAGCGAACTCGAGGAGTTCAGCAGGAATCAAGCGGCACTGCGTCACAACATCGAGGTCCAGCAGGCGCGCTACGCGCTCTTCGCTCAGATCCTCAACCAGCAACTCAAGAAGGAGGCCGGTGACAATCGTGTGGCTTATGATCGCGTCTCCCGCACCCTGGTGGATGTCACGGCCGACAACGCGCGCCGGGACACCAGCCAGGGAAAGAGTGGTGTGGAGGCGGTGTCGTTCTACAAGTGGCCAGGGACTGGCCCTGGAAACGATGAGCCTTCCCTGAGCATCAAAAAGGGAGACGTGGTCAATTTCGATACGTCGGGTTCGTGGTCGCCGACCTGTGCATTGCAAACCGCCCAGCAGGCGCCCTTCATCACCAATCCAATCGTGGTCAGCAGTCAAGGCAGGGGATTCACCACGGGACCCGAGGGCTTTTCGATCTCCACGGAGGGCTCCACGTTCAAGGCGAGTGCCACGGAGCGCGTGAACCAGAATGGAACCTTCTACAGTAGATCCAATTCGTACAGTGACTGCGCGGGGGCCGAGATGTCGCTCAATATCGGCCACGAGTCCGTACCTGTCTTCAGCGCCAGGGCCTACGAGCGGGTCGAGAGTTGCTACAAGTCCGACCATGGTACGAGCGGAGGCGTCACCAACTCGACGAGCAGTACGTTGGGCGGCGAGAGCCGCCAGACGGCGAGCTTCCATCGTGGTCTTCGCCTGCAGAACACCCCCTTCCCGGACATGCCGGTGGGAAGCCTGCTGGCCGTGGTGATGAAGCGCGGAGCGACGGCGCTCGACCATGCCTTCATCCTGGACATCCATGTGGTGCAGTCGCCCTACACCTCGTTCTCTGTCCAGGAGGATGCGGACGTCTACCTGGTGGTGAATGACAAGACCGGCTGCGCGGTGGATACGAGCGTTGGCTTGAACGTGACGATGACCCGGGTGCGGCCACTGGGCTCCGTGGTCGCGGAGGTGGCGACCCAGATGGCGAAGACCCTCCTCGACATTCGCAGCCAGACCGACGACTTCCTCGCCAGTGGTCGCCTGCTGCCTAGCGACAAGGCGCAACTGCGCTCGACAGCCCTGCTTCAACTGGGAGGACTGACGAACTTCCCGGACATCATGAGCATCTACGAGGCATGGCTCGATGCGGAGTTGGCGGTGCTGGAGAAGAAGGTGGAGGCACGCACCGTGGAACTGAGCATGGCCCGGCTCGTCCTGGAGACGCGCGCGCTCAATGAACAGCTCCAGTTGTCCAACGCGGAACTGCGGATGACCAGGAAGGTGTCCTCGTGGGCCTTGAGGGAACTGGACGCGGACTCCTTGAGTGCCTATTCGCTCCTCGTCCTGAACAAGGTGATGTCGCAGCTCTATCCCATCGTCGATCTGCGCCATCCGGGTGTGTTCGAGACACTCACGGGCGACTACTACGAGGACCAACTCGACAAGCTCATTCAGCTCAAGGTCGAGGACACCCTTCGCCTCCACGTCCAATCAGCTCATGATCTGGTGACGGACCTGATCGGCGTCATCGAAGATGCGAGGGGTGGGACTCCGTTCCTGGTTCCCACCCAGGTGGCGCTGCGTTTCCCGCGTCCAGTCATTGTGCCCTCACATCCAAGGCAGCCCAGCCTCTTCCGCACCGCGGACACGGAGCGCTCCGCTGCTCTCTGGGCCGCCGTGGATAACAAGACGCGGGCCTCCATCGTCCTGACGCCAGCGGACCTGTATGCCGCCGGCGTGAGCCCTGGCTCCTCGAAGCTGGGGTGCAACGAAGCCGCGCCGGTCATCGACGCCATGGGCATTCACTTCGTCTGGATCAATCCCCTGGCCAAACAGCGCACCGAGAGCGAGAACATCCGCGTAAATGTCGAGTTCGATCAATCGCTCGTATTCCCCAGGGAAGATGGTCCGGTCTCGTACTTCATGGACACCCGAGAGTGGACGACGTTCAATGTGAAGACGACCTATGATGGTTCCATCGCCAACGCGGGCTCCAGGTTCCTCAACTACGCGGCCCCGACCCGTGTCGCGAATGGTCTGTCTCCATTCACCAAGTTCTCCATCGACTTCAGCTCGCCGGACCTGAGTGGTCTCTGGGAAGCGGATGACATCATCCTCTTCTTCACCGTGTCCGTCCGCCCGGTCGAGCAGGGGGGGCTGGATTGGTTGGAGAACTGCCAGTAGTGAGTTGATTCCCATCCAGTGATGCAGTGGTCGGCCGGTTCGGGCTTTGTCCGGACCGGCCTTTTCATAATTTTCTTCATTCTTAGCGACGACTCGTGCGATTTCCCTTCTCCATGAAACTGCTCTCAGCCTGTGCAGGCCTATGGGTCAGCCTCGCTACCGTGGCGCAAGCCCATCCTTTTTCAGACTCCCTGATTCAACCGCCCATGTTGTCGGCCCCCCAGCGGGGTTCCCTGGTGGGCCAGCTCTCGGGCGTTGCCTTCGAGGCGGCGGACCTCAGCCGGGGGGGCTACTCGCTGGAGTCGCCCTTCGCGGTGCCCTCGGATCACGGCCCCCTGCTCGCGCCGGTCTTCCCCCAGTACTCCGTGGACCAGGGCCTTTCCGAATGGGGAATGGGCTGGCATTCGAATCTCTTCCTGACGCGTTTCCGGCAGGTGGGCGCGTTGGATTACGCCACGGATGGACTGACCAGTCCTTGGGGGAGCTCGTCCAGGGGTTGGATGGAGACTGGTACCCGCGGGGCCTGTCCGCCCACGTACGGGTGGAGACGACCGCCGATGGCTTCGTGGCCTTCCTGCCCGATGGCAGCAAGCATACATTTGGCGGCCCTTCCCGGGTGCAGACCCGTGCCGGAATCTATTCCTGGCCACTCACCGAAGTGGTCACGGCGACGGGGAGGAAGACGCGGCTCACCTATGAGCAGAACGCCTCCGGACGGCCCTTCCTCAAGACCGTGTCCTTCGGAGGAGTGGGGAACACGGCGCGGTACCAACTGGACTTCATCTACGAAGCCGTTCGAGTGCCATTCTCCGACTGGCGCTCGTCGCGGGCGCTGGTGTTGGACCAGCGCGTCAAGTTCGTGAAGGTGTCCGCCTGGGACCCGGCATCCGCTTCCTTCCGCGAGCGATGGCATTACGTCCTCTCCTATGAGGAGGAGGCGCTCAGCCCGGCTTTCTATCTGAAAGAGATTGTCCGGGTGTTTGCCTCGGGTGAGTCCGAACCTCCCGTTCGTTACACGTACCATGTGGGGACCGCGAAGCTGACCTCCGCGGAATTCAGGCCCGTGCCCCAATTCGACCCGGTGGTGAAGCGTCTGGGCTGGGATGTCCTCTATCCCACCCGCTCCGCGCCCCTCGACGTCGACGAGAACGGCCAGCTCGAACTCGAGCACAACAAGAGCAATCTCCTGGTGGTCCAGGAGCCTCAGGGCTTCTCCTTCCAGGAGTTGCCAGCCCCGAGCGGTCCCGTCCATGGGCCGTGCCGCTGGGAGCCCTACGAGGAGAACCCCGTACGCCAACTGGTGAAGTTGCGGCCCACGGATACGGAGTACAGCGTGCTGGACGTGCGCTATGGCGCACAGTCCTCCTCGCAGCTCACGGTGTGTGGCCGTGACGGTGTCGCCGCGCACACCCTGCAACTCCCCGGCTATTGGGAGCCGGTCCGAACAACCGGCTGGTGGATCTGGATCGCGACCACCGCCCCGACTTCATCGAGATCTTCAGTGGGGGCTACCGGGTGCTCCCCAATCAAAGTGATGCCTCCGGGTATGCTTTTGGCTCGCCCATCACCCGTTTCCTGTCTCCAGCCTTCTCCGCGGACGCGTCGTGGTTGCACGACATGAATGGTGATGGCTTGTTGGACATCGTCTCGCGTTTCGACTCCGGTCTGGCGGTCTGGTCTGGAACGGGAGCGAAGTACGAGTTCAATCCCGAGGCGATCATCATTCCCTTCCTCGTCGATGGCGTGGTGTTGGGGAACCTCTCGGACTACCAGCTCCACTTCGTGGATGTGAATAAGGATGGCGCGGCGGATGCCCTGCTGGCGTGGGACGGACTGATGTTTGTCTTCATCAACGACGGAACCCGGCTGCAGTACATCCGTGTGCCCGCGATGCTCTACTCGCTCGGACTCATCGCCAGCTATCCCATGGTGGTGGACGTCGCGGGCAGTGGGAACACGGAAGTGACCGTGGTGGATGCCATCGAGGGCAGGACGATGTCGGTGGCGCTGAACGCGGCGGAAACAGGTCTGCTGTGGACGGCGGACGATGGCAAGGGCACCGTGTTGACCTTCGAGTACGCACGGGCCCCCGCGGAGCCGGGGGGCGCCAGCGTGCGACGGTGCTCGATCGGCTAGTGGTTTCTTCCTCGGGCCAGGATCCTGTTGCGTACTCGTATCAGTACTTTCATCCGCGGGTACATCCCCAGGGACTGCATCTGCTGGGGTTCGACAGCGTGGTGCGCCATGCGCCCTCGCTCGTCGAGCAGGTCCACTTTCGCAACGATGAGACGAACGCGGGGCTCGTCTTGTCGTCCAGCGAATCCGACCCGCACGCCCCGGGAGTCATTCGCTACGAGGAGAACTGCTACGACCTGACCACGTTCCAGGGTCTGCCCTGGCGGCGATTGAAGGAGACGCGCGCGGGGCATGTCCAGGAACAGGGGGGCGGGACGCAGGTCGTCGAGGCGCGTACCGAGTACCCGGTCTACGAGGCGGAGGTGTGCCCGGCGCGCACGGTGCTCCATACGGCGAACGGTTCGCTTGCCACGGAGCGTCGTCGTGCCGTGGTGTCGGGCCTGGTGAATCATCTGCATTGCCTGGAGGACCGCATCATCCTCTCCGGCCAGCATGCGGATACGTCGCTCGATTTTCGCCACGAGGCATGGCTGACGCGCAACGCGGTGGGCCTGGTGGAGCGGGTGCAAAGCATGGGTGAGGAGGGGCTGCTCACCCTGCAAGAGGTGATGTACCGCTCGGACTACTCCGTTGAGCGCGTCTCGGTGCACGGCCGGGGCCACACGCTCTTCACCCTGGAGCCAGACAGCACCCTGCTGCGCAAGGTGACATCTCCGGACGGCTCGGTCCTGGAGGTGACCTCGCGAGAGCCGCTCACGGACGCCATCCGCTCCCTTTCCAGCCAGCATGGAACGCTGCTCTACACGCAGGCGTTCCGCTACGATGGGCAGGAACGTCTCCAGAAGAACTGGAACAGCCTGGGCCATGCAACGGAGGCGGATCCGGCGCTGTTGCTCGCCTATGAATACGCCACGGACGTGAAGCCCGCGGTGGTGGATGTCACCACGCTCGTGGATGGCCTTTCAGGAGCCCGGCGCCGTTCGGTGGAGTGGAGCACGGCCTCGGGCGCGCAGGTCGCCAGTGCCCAACTCATTCCCGAGGGGTGGGCGTTCGACGGTGTTACCACGTTCCATCCGGACCAGCTTGAGACGCGCGAGCACAACCGGCCCACCGAGCCGGCGACTGCGGACCCGGCGGCGTTCACCTACCAGCGTCTTCGCACGGGAATGCAGCCCGTGGCCATGCGGCGCTCCGCTGGTTTGGGCCATGAGATTGCCGCATCTTCCAAGCTCCACGCGGACGTGGAGCGGCAGGTGGTGTCGCACCTCGACGTGGAGTCTGGCCTTCTGCGGCGTGAGCGGGTCGAGAACGATGTCTATCGGACGCGCTTCTGGTTGAACGCCTCGGAGCAGGTGCTTCGCCGCGAGGAGCCGGACGGCACCCTGTACGGCTTTGAGCGCGATGCGCTCGACCGGGTGCGGCGTGTGCTCCTGCCTGATGGAAAGACCCATGGGGTCACCTACGATGCGCATGGCCGGGTGAAGCAGGTGACCCGAGAAGGGCTCGCTGGCCTCGTCCATGAGTACGAACCCGTCACGGGCTTGCTACGAAGCCGACGTTTCCTGTCCGCACAGGGGGTGGCTCAGCGTTTGGAGTCGTGGACGTATGACGCCATCGGACGCAAGTCGGTGGAAGAGCACACGGACCTGATTCAGGGGGCCGTCCAGCACTACCGCTTCTTCTACGACGGGGCGACACCGGACGAGCCTGGACGGCGCACGTATCTGGGAGAACTGTCGGCCGTCCAGGGCGAGGGCTATCTCAAGACCTTCGACTATCGCGCGGACGGCAAGCTCTCCCGGTACGTGTTGCGGCTGGATGGCTGGCGTACGGTGGCGTCGGAGTTTACCTACGCGGACAATGGTGAGGCGCGGCAGACGACCACCTCGGTTTGGGAAGCGAACGGAGGATTGCTGTCGGTCTCCAGCAATGAGCATCGATGGGATGCCCACGGCCGGTTGTCGGAGGTGTGGCTCAATGGATATCCATTGGCCACATTTGCTTATGATGCCAATGGACAGGCCAGCACCGCGACCTTTACCACGGGTGACCAGGTCCTGCTGGGGTACGATCCTCTGACCCATGAACGCTCGTCGGTATCGCAATGGGCGGCGGGGGGATGGCATTCCTCCAATGCCCTGCGCTTCAACGCGAGAGGCTTTCCGGACCACGATGCTTTTGTCATCGGCGGCAAGAACCTGCAGCGCCAGTACACTTACTCGCCGCAGGGTTTTCTGACAGATGCACGTGACGCGGAGAACGCCTACTCCTACGGATTCGACGGCTCGGGTCTGCCGACGAGCATCGAGGAACAGGGAGCGCGCCGCGACTTGAGTTGGGCCAGTGGTTCCCTCACCGCGGGGAACACGCTGTATACGTTCGACGCCCTCGGCCGCACCCTCAGCAAGGGCGACTTGTTCTTCAACTATGGCCCCAATGGCCATCTGGCGCTCGCCACTCGCGGTGGCAACACGTGGCGGTTCTTGTACGACGAGAACGGCCAGCGATTGCTGAAGTTCAGCGGAACGACTCCCGTCGCGGCGTATCTGGAGCAAGGTTCTTATCTGGACGCGGGTGGTCTGGCGGAGCCTTTCAGGTTCGCCGGGCAGCTGGTGGGCCTCGTCCGGGGCAACTCCTTCCACCTGCTCGCCACGGATTCGCGCGGCACTCTCATGGCTGCGTTGGACGGCACTGCACGGCTGGCCTCTCCGTTTGGCAGCCGGACCTTCCGTCCAGACAGCGCGGCGATCGTGGATTATGTCCAGAAGGGCTACGACGCGGATCTGGAACTCGTTCGCATGGGGGGGCGCGACTACGATCCGACGATCAACCGGTTCCTGACCCCGGACCCGCTGTTCCTGGCGGAGCCGGAGCGCTGCGTGGACAGTCCGGCGGAGTGCAACCTGTATGGGTACGCGGCTGGCAATCCAGTGGCTTACGTGGATCCGACGGGAAAGTATGTCGAGTCGGCGGTGGATGTGGCGAGTCTCGCTTTTGGCGTCGCCAGCATCGCCATGTGGGACGAGAACACGAGCACAGCCGGGAAGGTAGTCGATGTTTTAGGGGTCATCGTCGATGGCGTGGCCCTGGCGCTGCCGTTTGTTCCGGGAGGCGCGGGAGCTGTCATCAAGGGCTACCGGACCGCCGACAAGGTGGTGGATGCCGTCAAGAACGCCGACGAGGTAGAGGCTGCCTTGAAGGCTGCTAACCGGGTGGATATCTCCGCGATCAACAGCTCACGCAATGCTCCGACTTCCTCCTCTAACTCTCTGCCCCCAAACGTACAGAGTAATGCCGCAAAAAAGGGCACTGACTCCGCCAATGATGTGTTCCATGTCACGCCGGATGGCGTAACGTTGCCGAAGGGGCCGAAGCACAAGATTCCGGAGGCCTACGTGGAGAACCCGCACCGGTCCGGAAGTTACGGCGAGATCGTGAACGGGAAGTTCAAGGAGCGGCTGCGGATCGACCCGCCCACTCCGCCAGGTCAGAAGGGACCGAACACGAGTCACTACCACCGAGACGGCAAGGGAACGCACTACAGCCCTGCGCCAGGCGACAAGGATCCGGGGTTCCAACCATGACAGAAGAGATTGACGAGGCATTCGGGGCGCTGGAATGGCACGACGCTGCGCTGCTGAGCTTGAGCCTTGACCGCCGAGCGCCCGGTGAGATCGATGAAGTGGTGTTGCTTGTCGAGTGGCCAGGTGGCCGGAAGCAGAGGGTCCGATTTGTGGACTGCTACGCCTTTGATGCCCAGATGAACTTCGGGGTGATGGCCCTTGAGTCGATCCGAGCTGCTCGCTGCATGGTCGACACCCCGAGGCTGACTGACATGAGGCATAGGTGGAGGGCCCTCGGGATTGAGCTTGAGGAACTCCGTTGCTTCGAGATCATCACCAACTCGACGGCCAGCGAGATCCGCGTCTACGCGAAGCGGTTTGAGGTCGAGGACTCGTAGGGCACAACCCGGACCTTCCGCTAAACCCTGCTACTCCGAGGGTTACTACGGGTCCAATCAAAGAGGGTATTCTGCCACGCGAGAATCCCCCCACATAGCGAGGCGGTGTCCCTGAACCGCTCGGGACACCGCCTCCGTGCGGCTAGTTGCGGAAGCGCAGCAGCAGCTCCGCCTGGAGGCCACCGTTGCGGCCGCGAGACAGGCCGTAGTTGGAGGTGGAGCCTGCGTACTGGTCGTAGATGCTGGTGGTGGCGGTGTTGTTGAGCACGTTCGTCACGAGCGCGGTGATCTCGAACTTGTTCTTGATGTTGAACAGGCGGCCCACGTCGTAGCGGGCCTGGGCGTCGATGACGAACAAGTCGGGATTGCGCAGCTCGGAGATGGTCGTGGGATCGTTGAAGTTCGCCGGCCCCGGGTCGTCGTGTAGCCCGTGCCACGCGGCGAACGGTACACGGTGGTGGCGTTGGGGGCGGTGAGCGACTGGTACTGCCACAGCGGCGTGCCGGTCAGGTAGCGCATGCGCACGCCGAAATCGAGACCGAAGGTCGTCGCGTAGTTGATGGCGCCCTTGAGCGTGTGGCGGATGTCGTCCGGCATCGGGCCCTCGAAGAGGTACTTGGTGCGCGGGTTGCTGCCGTAGCCGTCGAAGTAGTTGGCCACGGTGCCGTTGTTGAAGCCCAGGGTGTAGCTGGCCAGCAGATCCCACCGGCCAAGCTGGCCCTGTGCCCACAGGTCGATGCCCTTGTAGTCGCGCCACGCGCTGTCCGGATTGTGGATGAGGAACACCTGCTCGGCCTTGCCGTTCACGTTTTCGATGACGCGCGTACCGGTGGCGTCCCAGATCTGGTTGATCTCCTCGTCCACCCACATGTTGTTGTAGCGGCGGTAGGTGAGGTCCGTACCGAGCACGACGCCCTCGCTCACCTCGCGGTGCAGGCCCAGGCTCACTTCGTCCACGCTCGTCGGCGTGTGCGTGTTGGCGAAGGAGCGGCCGTTGGCGCCACCGCCCTGGGTGCAGATGCCGTTGGCCAGGGTCGTGCCAGGACCGCAGTCCGCGAATTGGCCAGTGGCCTGGTTGAAGGTGGCCGTGTAGCGCAGGATGTCCGGGTTGGCGCGCTGCGCGATGAAGACGTCGCCGACCTCGTTGGAGCGGCCGTAGTGCGCCTTGAGCAGCGTCTTGCGATCGTTGGTGAGGTCATACGTCGCCGACACGCGCGGGCCGATGCCCACCAGGTTGGTGACGAAGGCACCATCGTTGCCGTAGAGGCGGCCCACGTCGGCGCGCAGGCCGGCGATCAGCGTGAGCTGGCGGTTGACGGTCCAGCGGTCCTGGACGAAGGCGCCCAGCTGGGCCACGGCGCCGCTGGTGGTGTTGCTGCCCAGCTCTCCGTTGGCGCCGAAGAAGCCCGTGCGCGTGTTGCAATAGCGGAAGGAGCTCGGATCGTCCGGGTTGCAGACGCCTCCCTTGTCCGTGTAGCGGTAGTTGCCCGTGGTGCCCACGTTCATCTTGCCCATCAGGTAGCCGAGCTGCACGCCACCCTTCATCTGGTGCGCGCCCGCCTTGACGAGCACGGTGGGGTCGAACTGGAAGCGCCACTTGTCCTCGGTGGAGTAGTTGCCCGCGATGCTGCTGGACAGCGAGCCCGAGGAGCCGGTGGTGAAGAAGTTGTCGTTCTCGTCCGCGTGCGAGATGGCGTCCATGTCATCGTTCTGTGGGCCCTGGTACACGCGCTTGTAGGTGGCGCCCGTCTGCAGCTGGAAGAGGACGTTGTCGCTGAAGTTGTGGTCGTAGTTGCCGATGAGGAAGTAGCCGCCGCGGTCGATGCGCGACTCGGCCTCGGGCGACGTCGTCGAGCTGCCGATGTTGTTGGTGATGGTGTTGTTGTCGACGTTGACGGCGAAGGACACGCGGTCACGGCTCGTGGGCTGCCGGTGAGCTTGAGCCGGGCGAGCTTCGTCTGGGTGTCGCGGGGCCGGTTCTCCTGCTGGCCCTTGATGGTCAGGGGGATCTCGCGCATCGAGAAGTTCCACTGGCCGCTCGCGTAGAACCACAGCCGGTCCTTGACGATGGGACCGCCGAAGGCGACCAGGGGCGCGTAGAACGTGGTCTCCGCCTGCCGGGTGGTGCTGTTGAGCAGGTTGCCGGTGCTCAGCGGCTGGTTGGAGGCGTACTGCACCTTGGCGGCGCTCCAGGCGGGCTGCAGCACGAGCGACGCGTCGTAGGTCCAGTTGTTGGAGCCCGTCTTGGTGACGATGTTCTGCACCACGCCCAGCGAGTTGTACTGCGCGTCCAGGCCGCCGGTGATGATCTCGAAGTTCTCCACCGCGTAGTAGTTCATCGTGGCGGTGATGGAGCCGTCGGACACGTCCGTGGTGTCCATGCCGTCCACGTAGAACTTGCCCCAGCGCGACAGGCCGCCGCGCAGGCTGGGGGCATTGCCCGGGCCCACCCCCGCCACGAGCTGGGCGATGGTCTGCACCTGGTTGTACACGGGCGTGGCCGCGGCCTTCTCCGCCGTCACCACCGCGCCCGTCTCGGCCGAGTCCGGGTTGATGATGGGATTGACGCGCTCCTTGATTTCATAGGTGGCCACCGCCTGCGTCTCGGTGAACACCTCGAGCTTCACGTCCACCGGCGTCGTCTGGCCCAGCCGGATGGAGACGTTCGTGATCTTGATGGGGGTGAAGCCCTCGACCTTGACCTCGAGGGTGTAGCCCTCACCGGGGGGCACCAGGGAGAACTCGTAGCGGCCGTCCTCGCCGCTGCTGCGCTCCTGGGGCTGCTGGAGCGCGGGGCCGCTGAGGGTGAGCGGCACCTCGGACAGCGGGGTGCCGGTGGGATCGTACACGTAGCCGGAGAGCCGGCCGTAGTTCTCACCTGCGGCCAGCGCGGGCAGCGGCAGGACGGCGAGCGCCAGGAGCGCCAGCAATAGCGCCCGGCCGCGAAGCGGAAGGGAAATCGTCATGGGGGCGAGCTCGGAAGAGGGAGTGGACGTCACGGGGCGGTGGTCTTAGGGGGAAGGACGGGCACCGGGTAGAGCACGCCGGTGTAGGTGACGGGCGTGGTCGCCATGTTGAAGGCGTCCTCGGGGCAGGGCTCGGTGTAGCAGAGCGACTTGAACGGGGTGCTGGTCGCCACCTCGCGCAGCCGCACCACGGGAGACCAGTTGGCCTCACCGGGGCGGGCCTGGAACACGAGCCGGGCGTTGAGGTCGGTGGGCTTGGCGCTGCTCGAGGCGGGCTTGAGCCACACGCCGTCCATCGTCTTCACGTTGCCGTTGGCATCCAGGGTCACCGGGCCGCCGTCCAGGTAGGCGAGCAACAGGGAGCGGTACCAGCCATAGGTGGCCTGGGGGTAGGGGGTCTGCTCGTTGATCCGCGCGTACGCGAACATCGGGTCGATGATCGCGCGCAACGCGTAGCTCTCGCCTTCCGCCGCGTCCCCGCCGAACACGCCGTCCTTGAGGGACTGATCGTTCTTGATGGCGTTGCAGGTGATGCCGGACATCCCCGTCCAGCTCTTCACGCGCACCAGGGGAATGGAGCTGCTCGACAGGGGCAGGGTGTCGAACACGGAGTACTGGATGTCCTGGGGGTACGCGTCGGTGCGCCGGTCATACGGCTTGCCGGTCTCGCAGCCCTCGGGGAAGTCATACGAGACGCCCGTCACCGTGCTGGCTTTGACCAGCTGATCCTTGGGCGTGGTGAGCCCCAGGTTGTGGAAGCTGTACTCCTGGCCGTTGAACCAGCCCTTGGAGTACTGGTAGCACTGCAGCGTGCTCTTCTTGCCGTCCTTGTCCGGGGGACCGCAACCATCGGTGGGCAGGAACTTCGAATCGAGCCTCGTGCCGTCGATGAAGCTCTGGTACGGATCGGCCGGTCGCGAGTCACCAGAATCACCACACGACATGGCACTCAACGCCGTCAGGAGCGTGAGCGCCCACTTCTGCTTCGTTCGCACGAGAGCCTCGGGGGAAAAATGGAGGGGGGCTCACGGCACGAACGCCCGACTGCGCACGCCACCGCGGCCGGGCTGACCATGTATCAACACTTCGTACCAATTTCCAATAAGGGGGTGGCTTTTCACATGGAGTTCACCCCTTGACCCGGGAGTAGGGAAGACAGCGCCTGGGACTGTGGTATTGAGAGGAAGAACCTCTCCGCTCCAGGCCCCATGTTCGAGCAGCAGACTGCTTCCACATCTTCCCACTTGGCCGGTCCTGCCCTGTTTTCCGTGGTTATCCACGTAGGGGTGATCGCCGCGTTGGTGTTGATGGCCACGCCGAAGGCCAAACCAGAGGAGAAGAAGGAGGTGGAGCTGACGTTGATGCGCCAGTTGCCGCCGCCTCCGTCGCCGCCTCCGCCGGGCGGCCCTCGCCCCGTGGTGCAGCAGCAGCGCAAGCCCACGCCTCGCAAGGAGATGGTGCTGCGCAAGCCGGAGAAGATCGAGCCGATCAAGGAAGAGCCGAAGAAGCCCGAGCCGGAACCCGAGCCCGAGCCCGAGCCGGAACCCGAGCCCACCCCCGCGGCGGAGAACCCGGCGGGCGTGGCCGGAGGGGTGGAGGGCGGAGTCGCGGGGGGCGTGGTGGGGGCGTGGTCGGTGGGACGGTGGGCGGGCAGCTGGGCGGCACCCTGGGCGGCACGGGCGAGGTGGTGAAGCCCAAGAACGTGCCCCCGTTCGTCATCCAACGCGACGTGATTCGCCAGACGCCGCCGCGGCTGTCCGAGGTCTTCAAGCAGTCGCACCGCGGCCAGGGCACGCTCACGGGCCTCTACCGCATCTGCGTGTCCACGGATGGCAACGTCTACGAGGTCACCGCGGTGAAGTCCGTGCCCGGCGCGGACTCCGACATCATCTCCGGCATCCGCGACGGCTGGCAGTACAAGCCGCAGAAGGTGCCGGTGTGCTTCCTCTACAACATCCCCATCACCATCCAGTGACGCGGGGGGCCGGGCGTCCCTGCTAGCGTCCCTTGAGGTAGCGGCCGGACTGCTTGTCGACGAGCTCGAGGCTCACCTGGGCCTCGCGGCACTCGGGGTGCAGTTGCAGGGCCTGCTCGAAGCTCTCGCGGGCGCGATCGAAGAAGCGGGTGCTCAGGTACTGGTGGCCCCGGCACACCAGCTCCATGGCCTGGTAGCGCGGCGTGGGCAGCAGCCGGGCGGCCCGGGAGAACATGCCGAGTGCCTTGCCGTAGTCCTGCGCCTCCAGGGCGAGCATCCCCAGCTTGTAGAGCTGCTGCGCCGCGGTGTCCGGGGGCGGGCGGGGCGAGGGCACGTAGACGGGCACGCCCCAGGCCGGGGTGGGCGCGGAGCCGGGGCGCACGGGAATGGCGGGCCGGAGCTTGCTCGGGGCCATCTTCTCGCTCCACTCGCGCCGCTTGTCCGGCTGGCTCAGCGTCTCGAAGGCCTTCTTGGCCACGAGGAACACCTCCAGCGCCTGGGCCTTCTCCTCGGGGGATTTGGCGCGCAGCCGGTCCGGGTGCGAGTGCGCGGCGATGCGCAGGAAGGCCTTGCGGATGGCGGGCAGGTCCTCGGTGCCCTGGAGCCCGAGCACCGTGAAGGGGTTGGGCGGGGGTGTTTGATCCGGCGGAGCGTCCTGGGACATGGCGGGGGCCCTCTCAGGGGGAGGCGGCGGTGGGGGGCGCAGCGTGGCCTGGGCCTTGCGGCCGGTGGCGGGCTCGCGCGCCGTCACCTGGAGGATACCGTCCGCGTCGATGGTGAAGTCCACCGCCACGCGCACCGCTCCGGCCGCCGCGGGCGTCAGCTCCGTGAGCCGCAGCTCGCCCAGGTAGCGGTTGCCCTCCACCAGCGGCGCCTCGCCCTGGTACACCTCCAGGTCCACGTGCGTCTGCTGATCGGCGGTGGTGGTGAACACCTTCGTCTCGCGCGTGGGGATGGTGGTGTTGCGGGGGATGAGGACGCTGAAGCGGCCGCCCTCGGTGCGGATGCCCAGGCTGCGCGAGAGCACGTCCAACAGCAGCACCTGGGGCGCCGCGGGCGAGTCCCCGGCGACGATGTCCGCCTCGAGCGCGGCGCCGAGCGCCACGGCCTCGTCGGGGTTGACGGAGCGCTCGCCGGGGCGGCCCAGGTAGCGCTCGGCGCGCGCGCGCACCGCGGGCATGCGCGTCATGCCGCCCACCAGCACCACGCGGTGGATGTCCGCGAGCGCCGTGCCCGCGTCGCGCATGGCCTGCTCGCACGGGCCGCGCAGCCGCTCCAGCTCGCGCTGGGACAGGTTCTCCAGCAGCGTGCGCGAGAAGGAAGGCAGGGACAGGTGCAGGGGCTCGCCACCGCTGGTGGTGGTGAGGTAGGGCAAGTCGAGCGCCGTCTGCTCGCGCTCGGAGAGGACGCGCTTGGTGGACTCGGAGGCTCCTTGAGGCGCCAGAGCGCCTCGGGGTGGGTGCCCAGATCCTGGCCCGTCTGCTTGAGGAAGATGCGGCGCAGCGCGTCCACGAGCAGCTCGTCGATGTTGTCGCCGCCGAGCTGGTTGTCGCCGCAGGTGGCGAGCACCTGCACCACCTCGCCCTCCACGTGCAGGAGCGAGATGTCGAAGGTGCCCCCGCCCAGGTCGAACACGGCGATGTTCTCCGCGCGCGACTCGTCCACGCGACAGGCGAGCATGGCGGCGGTGGGCTCGTTGAGCAGCCGGTGCACGGTGAGCCCGGCGCGCTCGCCAGCGAGCTTCGTCTCCTGGCGTTGCACCTCGTCGAAGTAGGCGGGCACGGTGATGACGGCGCCGTCCACGGGCTGGCCGAGGTTGTTCTCGGCGCTCTCCTTGAGGTAGCGCAGCACGTGGGAGAGCACCTCGGAGGGGCTCTTGAGCTGGCCGTGCACGCGCACCGCGGCGTTGCCGGCGGCGTCGGCGGCCACCTCGTAGGGCAGGAGCTTGCGCATGGCCTGCACGGCGGGGTCCGCGAAGCGCCGGCCCACGAGGCGCTTGGCGCCGAAGATGGTGTCGCGCGGGTGGAGCGCGGCCGGCGGCGCGCGGCGCTGCCCACCGTCACCCGGCCCGAGCCTCGAAGGCGACGACGGACGGGGTGGTGCGCTCGCCCTCGCGGTTGAGCAGGACGCGGGCCTGCCCCGTGGCGGGGTCCACCCGGGCCATGCAGCTGTTGGTCGTGCCCAGATCGATTCCGAGAACGATTCCCATCGGCGCCCCTCGTCGTCCGCCGGGCCGCTCTTTCAGGCCGATGCCAGCAGCCCGACCTCGGTGAAGAGCATCGCCACCCGGCGCAGGGCCACTTCATCCTCCGGACGCTTGAGTTCCGCAAGCACGCCGGAGAGGGTATTGCCGGGCTTGTTCAGCAGCGAGGCGGCACGCAGCTCGGAGGCCGACAGGCTCAGGTCGTTGGCCGTCACCGGGGCGTCCAGGTTGCGGTAGAGCGGCTTGTGGCGCAGCGGCTCCTGCTCGCGCACCAGGCGCTCCAAGGGGTAGTGCATGCGCAGGCCCTCGTTGAGCAGCGCGAGGCCTCCCAGCCGCTCCTCGGAGCCGTCGGTGATGGGCGTCTCGTTCTCGAAGAAGGCGTAGCGGCCGCGCGCCCAGGTGAGCAGGCCGAGCGCCACGGAGCGGCGGTGCTCGAGCGTCCACTCGGCGAGCTCCGCGGGGGACAGAGCGCGCGAGGACAGCAGCGCTTCCAGGAGCCGGCCAGAGAAGGGGCGCGTGCCCTCCACCGCGCGCTGCCACTGCTCGGCGGACAGCTTGCCCTTGCTCAGCAGGAAGGGGCCGAAGCGGTCCGCGGCGAGGCTCGAGCGCACGGCGATGATCTGCCCCGCCTTGAGGAACAGCTCCTTGTGGACGCGGTTGTCCTCGAAGTGCAGCCGGCCGGTGACGCGCGCGAGCATCAGCCGCGCCATGACGCGCAGGGGCGAGGCGAGGGTGAGGTTGCCGGCGTAGCGGGGGCGGGGGGCGGTGGCGCGCCGGGCGGCGAGGCGCTCGCGGGCGGCGTCCGCCGCGGCGCTCAGGCGCGGGAAGGCGGAGGGGGACAGGAAGGGGCCGCCGGACTGGGACACCTGCACGTCGGGCGACAGCTTGCCGGAGGCGAAGAGCACCCGCACGTCCTCCTCGCCCAGCTTCATGAGGTAGAGCCCGCCGCCCGGCTCGCGCACGGTGTACGTGGGGCCGGGGGTCGCGGGCGGGGCCTCCTGGGCGAGCAGGTCCGGGGGGATGGGCGGCTGCACGGGGGGCGCGCGCACCTCGGGCTCGTAGCAGGTGGCCATGAGCGCGGCGAGGTCGCGCTGGGACACGCGCAGGCCCGCGGACAAGAGGAACTCATCCAGCGCGTCGAGCACGTCGGCGGCCGTCTGGTAGCGCTCGTCCGGGTTGGCCAGCACGCTGCGGTTGACCACGTTGCACAGCACCTCGGGCAGGAAGGGGGCCGCGTCCTGCAGGCGCAGGGGCCGGGCGCGCAGCGCCACCGTCTGCTTGAGCACGTCCATCACCGTGCCCTGCTTGAAGGCATGGCGCCGCGCGAGCATCTCGTAGAGGGTGATGCCGAGCGCGAACACGTCGCCGCGCCCGTCGGCCTTCTTGCGCGCGAGCTGCTCGGGCGGGATGTAGCCCGGCTTGCCGCGCACGTTGTTGGTGCTGCCCGAGTTGCCCACCAGCGCCACGCCGAAGTCGAGCAGCTTCACCTCTCCCTCGAAGGAGATGATGATGTTGGTGGGGTTGACGTCGCGGTGCACCAGGTGCAGGGGCTCGCCCGCGGCCGAGCGCGCTCGGTGCGCGTAGTCCAGGCCCTTGAGCACCTCCATGGCGATGTAGCAGGCGATGTGCACGGGGATGCCCTGGCCGCGCGCCGCCACGCGCCGCATCAGGTCGTGCAGGTCGCGGCCATGGATGAACTCCATGGCGATGAAGTACTCGCCGCGCTGCTCGCCGAAGTCGAAGATCTGCGCGATGTTCATGTGCTGCAGGAGCGCCGACAGCCGCGCCTCCTCGATGAACATCTTCACCGCGGACTCCTGGAGGATGGCCTCGGGGAGCACGCGCTTGACGACCACGGGCTTGGCGAAGCCCCCGGCCCCGAGCGCCACGCCGCGGTAGATGTCCGCCATGCCCCCGCGCCCCAGGTGGCTGAGCAGGACATAGCGGCCGAAGCGCGCCGGCAGGGTGGGGGTGGCCAGACGGGTTGCTCATTTCCTACCGGTGGGACCGGGCTCGTTCTGCTCGGCGAGCACGTCGTTGAACATGTCCTCGCTGATGACGAGCGTGCCCGGACGCTCCATCAGGGGGACGGTGGGGGTGATGCTGGAGGGCGTGCGGGACGCGGTGGGCACGCGCGCGCTGGCCTTGGGCATGACGGGGGGCGGGGGCGGCGGCATCCCCGGCACCAGGGGCGACATGGACGGCACCGGCGGAGGCAGGGACGGCGGGCCCACGGAGAACTCGTCGAGCGGCCCGAAGCGGATCTCCCGGCTGATGGTTCTGCGCTCGGGCTTGGGAGGAGGCGGGGGCGGCGCGGGCATGGCCTCCTCCACGTCCCCGGTGCCGAGCGACTCCAGCAGGTGTTGGGCGAGCTGCATCGTGGAGTTGCCGAACAGCTGCTCCGGGGGCGTCGGGCCGGAGCGCGGTCTCGCGGTCGACTCTGGCACGGCCGGCGGGCGCTCGGCGGGAGGCGGCGCGGCGGGTGTCGTGGATGGAGCCGGGGTGAGCAGGGCCACCATCTTGCGCAGGTCCGCGAGCGTCTGCTCCTTGGCCAGCAGCGTCTCGTCCCGGGCGGCGACGCCCCGCTCGAGCTCGGCCACGCGCTGGGCGAGCCGCTCCTTCTCGGCGCGCAGCCGGGCCACGTCGTCGTTGCCGGCGCGGGGCCGCTCGGCGGCCGACTCCGCGCCCTCCAGCCGCTGGCGCAGGGAGAGCAGCTCGCGCAGCCACATGCGCTTCTCCTCGCGCTGGAGGGCCTCCTGCTCGTGCCGGTCCGCGGCCTGCTGCTCGAGGCCGAGCTCCAGGTGCTCCCCCACGGAGCCGAGCGCCGCGCGCAGCTCCTCGAGCCCCTGGCGCGCGCGCTCCAGCCGCTGCACGCACTGGCCTTGATCCTCGATGCGCTCGAGCAGCCTGGGCATCACGGGAGGCGGCGTGTCACGAGCGCTCCGGCGCAGCTCGTCGCGCTGGGTCTCCAACCGGTGGAGCTCCTGCGACGCCTGCCGCAGCGCGGCGGCGATCTGCTCGGCGATGTGCTCGACCTGAGGGCCCAGGTCGGCACAGCCCCGGCGTGCCGTCTGGAGCTCCGCTGGGAGGCCCTTGAGTGGCTCCCTGCTGGTTGCGTTCCTCATCACGCTGCGTTCACTCCCTCCACGAGAAGCGGTGCGCCATGAGAGCCCGCGCCCGGGGGATGATACCCCACCCTTTCGCACGGGATTCCAGCGGACGTGACTCGCCCGCTCCCCGACCAGCCAGGCGGTGTTCACTTGCCGCGGGAGGACGAGGGCTGGGCGGTGGACGGCGGGCCCGACGAGGTGGAGGGCACATCCGGCCGCTGGCGCAGGGGAGGCAGGGACTCGAAGTTCTCCAGGGCGAGTTGTCCGAGACTCGCGTTCGCCTCGGGCAGTCGCTCGATGTCCTCGGCGTACCAGGGCGTGTCGAGGAGGGCGGGCGGTGGAGGAGGGGGCGGAAGGGGCGCGGCGGTGGGGGACCGGGCGGGCGGCCTGGTCTCGGGCTCGAGCCCCTCGGTGTCGATGTCGGATTGGGACAACTCCACCGTGAAGGTGGGGACGGGCTGGGCGTCGGCGCGCCGGGGACCGGGCACCTCCACCATGGGGCGGCGACGGGGGCGGGCGGCCCCGTCCGCCGCGGCGGTGGAGGGCTCGGGCGCGCGCGGCACGTCCATGGGGCGCACGCTTACCTGGAGCGCGGCCCCGCACCCGGCGCAGCGGATGACCTGGGTGCCCGACGGCGTGTTCGGTACCAGTGTCCCACAACGGGGACATTGGGGCGGCCGGGGCGTGGGAAGGGTGGATGATGCCTCTGCGGTCATGCTCGTCGGTTTTCGAGGACCACCTTCGTGGCATCCACGCGTGCTGCCCTCCCTAGGCGTTACACCCACCCCCCTCTCTTGGCAAGCGGACCCTGGGGGTGGAGAGGTGTCATGGCCCCTCGCTCGGACTGCCGGCCGCTGTCGTCGCCATGCCCACGAGCGAGCATTCCGCGCGGGGAGGGTCACCAAATTCCTTTTGGTCTCGAGGACCAGCAAGTAGAGACTTCTGCGCTTGCCAGTTCTCCCTGTCTGGACGCCGAGGTTGATTCATGCCGCCCTATTCGCAGCTGCTGGCGCAAATCCCCATGTTCGAGCAACTCTCGGAAGAGGACCTGGGGCATCTGTCGGGGCTGATGCAGCAGCGGCGCTACGCCAAGGGCGAGGTCATCTTCCACAAGGGGGACGTGGGGACGGCCTTGTTCATCGTCCGCAGGGGCGAGGTGGCCATCCGGTTGAGCTCCTCGGAGGGCCGCGAGGTCATCCTGTCCATGCTGCACCGGGGCGATTCCTTCGGGGAGCTGGCGCTGCTGGATGGTGAGCCGCGCTCGACGGACGCGGTGGCGCGCGAGGAGACGCACCTGTTGAGCCTGCACCAGGAGGACTTCCGGCGCTTCCTCGCGGATCGTCCCCGGGTGGCCATGGGCCTCCTGGCGGTGCTCAGCCGCATGGTGCGGCGCGTCACCCAGCTGGTGCATGACGCCGCCTTCCTGGAAGGGCGCGCGCGGCTGGTGCGGGTGTTGCTGGAGCTGGCGCGCACCCAGGGGCAGCCGGGGCCCACCGGGGGTGTCGTGCTGCCCAAGCGCACCCAGGTGGAGCTGGCCAACCAGTGTGGGGTGACGCGCGAGAGCGTCAACAAGTGGCTGCGCCACTACGTGCAGGCTGGGTTGATCGCCCTCGATGGTGGGCAGATCACCCTGTTGGATATCGAGCGCCTGCGCCGGGATGTGGAGTAGGAAGACCACGGGACCGCGCCCCCTCGGCGCGGCCCCCTCCCTCGCCCCCTGGGCGCGTCGACGTCGGCCGTTTCCCCCCGCCACGGCCTCGGCGTTCCGGACTCCCGCGTGATGCCACCCTCCGAGGCGTGGCCTTCGCGCGCCGCGCCCGGGCGGAGTGCCCTGGACGCGGCGTTCGGGAGCGACGGAGCGCGAGTTGTCGCGCCCACTCTCCCTTGTAGCTCCAAGGGAGGCGGCGGGCTGTGAACGGCTTCACGGCCGAGGTGTGAAGCCGTTCACAGACAAGCGCGGCCGTTCGTGCATCTCCCGGCCGCGGGAGCCGCGAGGGCGTGGCTCGGGTGGCTCAGAAGGTGGCGCCGAGGTTGAGGGTGCCGGTGTAGGTGCCGCCGTTGCTGAAGGCCTCGTCCACCGGGGTGCCCGGGGTGGTGGAGGGCACGCCCGTGGCGAACTGCTGATCGAGCAGGACGTTGTAGTTCACGCGCGCATCCGCGGTGAAGTCGCCGATGTGCAGGCGCAGGCCGCCGCCGAGCGGCACGTTGCCCACGGTGTCGTCCTGGAAGCCCGAGCCTCGGCGCGGACGTTGTAGCGGCTGAGGCCGACGCCCGCGAGCACGTAGGGCTGCAGGGGCGCGGCGGTGAGGCCGAGGGTGGCCACCGCCTGGGCGCCGTTGCGCATCACGTCCGGTCCCCGCGTCGTGCCGGCCGTGGCCACCGTGTCACGGTTGAAGTTGTTCGACGCGCCCGAGTAGCCGATCTCCAAGCCCAGCACCTTGGACGGACGGAGCATGAGCGTGGCCCCGTAGGCGGCGCCCGGGCGGATGTTCGAGCCGAGCGTGCTGGTGTAGCCCTCCACGCCGCCGCCGACGAGCACGGACACGCCGCGCATGTCCGCGCTGGACTCCCGGCGCACCTCGTCGCGTGCCAGGGCCGTGCCCGCGCCCAGGGTCAGCACCGCCACGCCCGCCACCACTCCCACAGTTGCCTTCTTCATGTGTTCCTCCCCCTTTGAACTGGCAGGAAGCTGGAGGGGGTCCTCGCCGGATGCCACCGGGCAGGCAGGGAGGCGGGCCCCCGGGCGCTCCTGTCTTGTCCCCTCCCTCACCTGTTCGCTTCCCTGCTCCGGAAGGGGCTGGCATCTTCCCGCCGCACTTCTTCGCATTCCGAGGTTCACGCGTGCCGGAGAGAGACTGGGAGCGTCTGGGAGAGCTGGCCGGAGGCCTGAAGGCCAGCGCGGTCGGGGTGGGCCCCGAGGGCCTCGGGTGGGTCGGTGGGATGGAGGAGCCCGCGGAGGGGGCCTGCTGGAGCGGATGAAGGCCCGGCGCGCCCGGCTGCTGCGCGTGGCGGCGGGCAACCCGTCGAGCGTCTGGGAGGGGGCCGGTTGGGTGCAGGCCCTGGATTGCTCCGGCCCGGTGGGCGCCGCCATCGTCGGCACGCTGCGCGCCTCGGGCACGGGCTCGGACTACCACCTGCTGGTGTCGGAGGAGGGGGCCGCGAGTGGCGGGCGCGAGGGCCCGTGGGCGCGCCGACTGTCACGCAGGTGCTGGCCGTCAGCGAGCGGGAGCTGTGGGTGCTGGGGGCCGGGTTCCTCGGGCACACCGCGGATGGGGGCGCCACGTGGAAGGAGGTGCGCCTGGCCGGAGAGAGGGAGCCGCGCACCGAGCGGTTGCGGCGCGTGGAGGGGGCGTGGCGCTGCTGGGGCAGGGCCTGGCGCTCTCCCTGGATGGAGGCCAGACGTGGAGTCCCCGCGAGGTGGGGGCCGCGCGCGTGGTGGACGTGGACGGGGCCTTCGTCGCCGCGCTCGTGGACGGCCAGACGCGGGTGGGCGAGCGTCAGGACACCGGGGTGCGCTGGGGCGAGCCGTTGCCCGCGGGCCGCGAGCCGGTGCGGTTGGTGGCCACCGAGGGCATGCTGCGGGTGCTCACCCGCGGCGTGGACCCGGCCCGGGGCATCGAGCCCGTGCTGCACGTGAGCGAGGATGGGGGAAACACCTGGTCCCATCACCCGCTGCCGCTCGGGCCCCGGGTGGACATCTCCGGCCGGGAGTGGGCGCTGGGCGTGGACGCGGGCGGCGTCCTCCTGGGCCGCCTCGCGTGAGCGCCTCGTCGCGCGTGGGTTGAGCGCTAGAGCGGCACCTGCTCCCGCCCCGGGTGGGTGATGTAGCCGGTGCCCGCCGCCACCAGCTTCGCCATCAGCCGATCCATTCCGTTGGAGCGGCTGAAGGCCATCTCGTTCTTCGTCACGCCCACCAGCGTGAGCAGTTGCACGCGGCCCGACTCGAGCTGGAAGTGCGCGGGGCGCGACGGGTCCGTCACGAAGACGAAGCCCGTGAGCTGGGAGTCGCCGCCCGTGAGCGTGCCCTCCACCGGGTAGCGATGCCCCACGGCGAACAGCCGCGCGCACACCAGGTTGTAGGCCATCATGTCCATGAGCCGCAGCACCGGCCAGCGCTCTTCCTCGGGCGTGTGGATGACCATCTCGTAGCCCAGCCCACTCATCGCCCCCTCCTGCACCTCTTCTCCGGGCGACAGGGTGAAGGGGTTGGACAGGCCGCTCGTCACGTACGTCCAGTAGGGGTACTCGGGCGTGGGTGGCGCGACCCGCACCCCCATGGGGCCCCAGTTGGGATCGAGTTCCTTCGCCGCGGAGGGCTCCCCACTGTCCATCCACGCTTCCAGCGCACCCGTCACATCCAGCGTGTAGACCTCCTCGCTGATGTTGCCGAAGAGCTTGGGGTACTCCACCTCGTCCCGGTCCGCCCAGCAGTCCTCATACCACTGCACGAAGGCTTCATCCGTCTCAGGCGCTTTCATAGCGGAGCGACTCTAGAGCGGGTTGCCCCCGGCCCCTTCACTTTTCCGATACAATCCATCGCCCGTCCCACAGAAGGGCGGGCAGGCGGGCGTCACGTCCCCGAGGCCCGGCCGGGCAGGGGCCAGGGCTTGAGCCCCGCGAGCTGCTCGGCCTGCTCGACGGCCGGTTGCAGGTGCGCGTGCTCGCGATGGAGGAAGTCGCGCACCGCCTTGTCCAGTGTCCGGTTGAACAGCAGGTGCGCGCTGTGCACCGCCGTGGGCTCGAAGCCCCGGGCGATCTTGTGCTCGCCCCCCGCGCCGGGCTCGAACACGCGGCGCCCCGCCCGGATGTTGTCCTCCACCGAGTGGTACAGGCACACGTGGAAGTGCAGGAAGGGATGCTCCTCGTGGCACCCCCAATAGCGGCCATAGAGGCGCTCGGGCGTGGCGAGGTTGAAGGCCCCGGCGATGACCTTGCCCGCGCGCTCGGCCTGCACGAGCTCCACCGTGTCCGGCATCGCGCGGAAGATGCGCACGAAGAAGTCCTCGGTGAGTTGCACCTGCCCCCAGGGCCCCCGGCTCGCACACGTGGCCTCGTAGAAGCCGAAGGCGCGCCGGGCATGCTCCTCGCCCAGTTCGCCCCCGCGCACCGTGCGCACGGTGATGCCCTGGGTGGCGGCCGCCGCGCGCTCGCGCTTGATTTGAGAGCGGCGCTTGGAGTCGAAGCGCGAGAGGTAGTCGTCGTAGGTGCGGTAGCCCGGGTTCTTCCAGTGGAACTGCAGGGTGATGCGGCGCGCGAGCCCTCGGCTCCCAGCATGTCCGCCTCGTCCTCGCGCGGGTAGAGGAAGTGCACCGAGGAGCAGCCACTCTCCTTGGCGCTCTCCACCGCCGCGCGCAAGAGCGTGAGCCGCAGCGCGGGCACGTCCTCGCCCGGGGCGATGAGGAAGCGCGCGCTGGTGGCCGGCGACAGCGGCGCGCCCACCACGAGCTTGGGGTAGTACGCCACGCCGAGCCGCTCGGCGGCGCCCGCCCACGAGAAGTCGTAGATGTACTCGCCCATGCTGTGGTGCTTGCGGTAGGCGGGCGAGGCCGCCACGAGCTTGCCGTCGCGCCAGAGCGTCAGGTGCTGCGGCTCCCACCCCGACTCGAGCGTCGCGCTGCCGCTCTCCTCCATGGCGGCGAGCCACTCATGGCGGATGAACGGAGGCGCCTCGGGTCCGGCGAGGGCGTTCCACTCGGTGGCGGAGACATCGGTGATGGATTCGAGGAGGCGGAGGCGGAGGTTGGCGGCCACGGGCTCCATCTAACGTGTCCCTCCCGCCCGCGCCGCTCCTCCGCGCCCCCGGTGCCGCTCGGCGGACAGTCAGGCCACCCCTCGCCCGGCGGCATGGGCCTCCCCTCCACCCGGGCCCACTCCGGACGCGCTCCTGGCCGGGCCTCGTGGTAGGCACGCGCGCCCCGGTGGCAGTCGGAGGACGTGGAATGCAGCGCTCGGAAGTCGTCGCCCTGGACAAGCGGCACGTGTGGCACCCCTACACCCCCATGGACGAGTACATCGCCCGGACGGATCCCCTCGTCGTCGTGGGCGCCGAGGGGCCCTACCTGTTCGACGCGGATGGCACGCGCTACCTGGACGCCAACGGCTCCTGGTGGGTGTCCACCCTGGGGCATCGCCACCCGCGGCTGGTGCGCGCCCTCACCGAGCAGGCCGGGGCCTTTCCCCACACCTCGCTCGCGGGGGTGACGCACGCGCCCGCCGCGCGGCTGGCCGCGGAGCTCGTCGCCCTGGCCCCGGGCGCGGGGCGGGCCGGGGTGGCCGAGGCGGAGCGGCTCTCGCGCGTCTTCTACTCGGACAACGGGAGCACGGCGGTGGAGGTGGCCATCAAGATGGCGGCCCAGTACTGAGCGCAGAACGGACGGCCCGCGCGCACGCGCTTCATCACGCTCTCGGGCGCCTTCCATGGCGAGACGATCGGCGCCACGAGCGTGGGCGGGGTGGAGGTGTTCCGCGACGTCTTCGGGCCGCTGCTCTTCGACGTGGTGCACGTATCTTCCCCCGCCGAGCCCGCGGGCTGGGAGCGCGCCTTCGCCCAGGTGGAGGCCACGCTGCGCGCGCACCCGGACGAGATCGCCGCCGTCATCCTCGAGCCGCTCATCCAGGGCGCGGCGGGCATGCACGTGTACGCGCCGGCCTTCCTCCGGGCGGTGCGCGAGGCCACGCGCGCGGTGGACACCTTCCTCATCGCCGACGAGGTCTTCACGGGCCTGGGGCGCACGGGGGCGCGCTTCGCGTGCGACCCGGCGGACGTGGTGCCCGACCTGCTGTGTCTGGCCAAGGCGCTGTCGGGGGGCCTGATGCCCTTCGCGGCGACGCTGGCCACCGAGCGGGTGTTCTCCGGCTTCGGGGGCGGGAGCGAGCGGGCGCTGTATTACGGGCACTCGTACTGCGGCAACCCGCTGGGCGCGGCGGTGGCGCGCGAGGTGCTCGCGGTGTACCGGGACGAGGACGTGCTCGGGCAGGTGGCGCGCAAGGCGCCCCGGGTGAAGGCCGCCTTCGAGCGCATGGCCGCGGACATCCCCGGCGTGACGCGGCCCCGGACGCTGGGCATGGTGGGCGCGGTGGACCTGGGCGGCGGCGGCTACCTGGCCCGGGCGGGCTGGCGGGTGTACGAGGCGGCGAGGCGGCGCGGCCTGTACCTGCGCCCCCTGGGCGACACGGTGTACGTGGCCCCCGCGCTCAACATCCCGGACGCCGCGCTGGACGAGCTGCTCGCGGGCGTGGAGGCCAGCCTGCGCGAGGTGGCCCACGCGGGCGGCTGATCCGCCGGCACGCAATAGAAACTCGCCCCCGGACGTACTTCATGCACACTGGGGTTTTCGTCACCCCATTCAAGGTGGAGGAGGAGCGGAGATGGGCTCGGGCCTGTGTTCGTGGATCATCTTGGGATTCTTCGCGGGCCTCATCGCCCGCGCCATCATGCCGGGCCGTCAGGCCATGGGCATCATCGCCACCACCCTGCTGGGCATCGGTGGCTCGTTCATGGGCGGCTTCCTCGCCTCGGTGATCCGTGGCGGCAGCTGGCGCTTCTTCCAGGCCAGCAGCTTCATCGGCGCCATCATCGGCGCCGTCGTGCTGCTCTTCATCGGCTCGATGATGTCCGGCAGACGTTAGGCATCGGATTCGCTTCTGGTCCGGATTACCGCCCAGAACGAAAAAAGCCGCGAAGACGGTGAAAAACGGAATACCTCCATGTATATTGGAGGGGCAGTCAGCGCAAAACCCCTCCAAGGTGCTTCTGGCTGCGGGCTGGCCGCGCACGGACTCGTTGAATGGGAAACCACCGGGTCCGCGCGTGGCCGCACTTTTCTTCCCGGCCTGTCACGCCGCGCGGCCGAGGTGATGGAAACGCAACCCTTGCCCCGCGGTCCCACTGGCGGGGGCTTCCGGTCCCCCCGCGCGGAGGTAGCTTCTGTCACTCGTCCGACCCTCGCCCCTGACGGGGGACGGACAGTCCAAGGAGCTCCATGGGCGCGGTCACGATGGTGCTGGTGGCGTGGTTGATGACGGGCTCGCCGGGGCAGGAAGCGTCTCCTCCGGGCACTCCGGGCTCGTTCGTCGCCAAGACGCTCACCGTGCGCGGGGTGTCGTATTCCTACTCCGTCTATCTGCCACCCCACTACCGCCCCGGCCGGTGTGGCCGGTCATCCTGGCGCTGCATGGGGCGAACTCGCGCGGCACGGAGGGCACGCGGCAGCGCTCGCAGCGGCTGGCGGCGGCGGTGCGGCTGTACCCCGAGCGCTACCCGGCCCTGCTGGTGCTTCCCCAGTGTCCGCCCGGCGCGGACTGGAGCGGGGACGTGGCGGACTTCGCCCTGCAGGCCGTGGACAGGACGCTGGCCGAGTACGGGGAGATCGCCGACGGGTGTACCTGACGGGGGAGTCCATCGGGGCCCAGGGCGCGTTGCGCTTCGCGGCGCGCTTCCCGGAGCGCTTCGCCGCCGTGCTGTCGGTGGCCGAGCGCTCGGCGGACCGCACCGTGGTGGAGCGGCTCAAGGGCGTGCCCCTGTGGATGTGGCACGGCGACGCGGACAAGGAGGTGCCCGTCTCCGAGAGCCGCGCCTTCCTGGAGCTGTTCAAGGCCGTGGGCAACACCTCCGTGCGCTACACGGAGCTGCCCGGCCTGGGCCATGACATCTTCGACACCGTCTACCTCGACGAGGCGGTGAGCACCGGCTCTTCGCCCAGCGCCGTTCCCAGTAGGGTTCAGTCCTCGAGCGGCTCGGGCGCCACGCGCGCCGTGAGGACGTGGTCCCTCCAGCGGCCCTCGATGAGGACGGACTGGCGCGCGAGCCCCTCGACCTGGAAGCCCGTGCGGCGCAGCACCGCGGCGCTGCGGTGGTTGTCCGGCAGGTGGTTGGCCAGTAGCCGGTGCAGGCCCAGGGGTCCGAAGGCATGGTCGCACACGGCGCTCACCGCCTCGCTCATCAACCCCAGGCCCTGGTGGCGCGCGTCGAGCCCGAAGCCCAGCTCGGCGCATTGCAGGGGCCCGCGGCGGATGTCGTTGAGCGACACGCTGCCCAGCACGGGGCTCGAGGTGGGCGGGGCCTCGCGTGACAGCAGGAAGAGGCGCAGGGCCAGGCCACGCCGCCAGTCCTCGGCGTCCTGGGCCAGACGCGAGCGCCACCAGGGCACGGTGAAGAAGTTGTCCGGACGCGCGGGCGACACGGGTCCCAGGTGCTCTCGGTTGGCGAGGTGATAGGCGAGCACGCGCGCGGCGGCATCCGGCGGCAGCAGGGTCAACAGCAACCGCGGCGTGGTGAGCGGGGCCTGGGAGATGTCCGGGGGCATGCGGCCTGGGAGCGCGGGTACGGCGGATAGGCTACACCTGGGGCCCATGCGCCTGCACCTCGTCGATGGGACCTATGAGCTGTTCCGTGCCCACTTTTCACCTCGTCCTGGCGTCCAGGCTCCGGACGGTCGGGACGTGAAGGCCACGGTGGGGCTCGCCGCCTCGCTGCTCGCGCTCCTGCACGACGCGCACGAGTCGGTGAGTCACGTGGCGGTGGCCTTCGACAATCCCATCCACTCGTTCCGCAACGAGCTGTTCGCCGGGTACAAGTCCGACGAGGGCGTCCCCCCGGAGCTGCACGCGCAATTCGACGCGGCCGAGGAGGCGGCGCGCGCGCTCGGGCTCACCGTGTGGTCCATGAAGGAGCTGGAGGCGGATGACGCGCTGGGCACCGCCGCCGCGCGCTGGGCGGGACGGGTGGAGCAGGTGCGCCTGCTCACCCCGGACAAGGACCTGGGGCAGTGCGTGCGCGGCCAGCACGTGGTGCAGGTGGATCGCAAGCAACACAAGGAGATGGACGAGGCGGCGGTGCGGGCGCGGCTGGGCGTGGCCCCGGCGAGCGTGCCGGACCTGCTGGCGCTCGTGGGCGACGCCGCGGATGGCATCCCCGGCCTGCCCGGCTTCGGCGAGAAGGGCGCGAGCCTGCTGCTCGGGGAGTACGGCCACCTGGAGCGCATCCCCGAGGACGCGGCCACGTGGACGGTGCGGCCCCGGGCGCGGACAAGCTCGCGGCCACCCTGCGCGCCCATCGCGAGGAGGCGCTGCTCTACCGTCGGCTCGCCACCGTGGTGACGGACGCGCCCCTGCGCGAGTCGCTCGAGGACCTGGCCTGGGCGGGCGTCCCCCGCGAGCGCTACCTCGCGTGGTGTGACGCGATGGGCCTCACCACGCTGCGCTCGCGCCCCCAGCGCTGGGCGCCGTGACTCACCCCCAGGTGAAGGGCAGCATCCGCTCCACCTGCTCGTAGCGCTCGAGCAACTCCTCGCGCGTGGGGGCGCCCAGGTTGACGATGCAGTAGCGGTAGCTGCCCACGTCCTGGTCATGCTCCGACAGGCGCTCTCCCGGTGCGCACAGCACCTGGATGACGGTGCCCGGAAAGCGCTCCTTCACCCGGGCGAGCTCCTCCTCCGAGGGCACGCGCGTCACCCGCGCGTCGCTGAAGCGGCGCATGACGAAGCTCGCCACCGCGCCGTCCCGCCCCGCCCTCCTCGTCCAGGGCACCGGCCGCCCCACCGCCAGCGCGAGCTGCGCCTCGTAGGTGTTCATCCCGTCCACTCGCTCGTAGAGGTCCCCGAACTGGTAGGACATGCGCGGGTTCACCTCGATCACCATCACCCGATCGCTCGCCGCGTCGTAGAACATCTCCACGTTGAAGCACGCGTGGTCGAAGCCGCTGCCTTCCATCAGCCGCACCGCCACCTCGCGCATCCGCGCCTGCACCGACTCGGGCAGCACCGAGGGGTACTCGAAGCGCTGGAAGCTGATCGTCCCCGGGTACATCACCGAGTCGACGATCCCCATCACCACGGCCTTTCCCCTCCTCGACGAAACCATCCACCGTCACCTGCGCGCCCGTGAGCGGTGTCTCGCCGATGAAATACCGGGCGGGCACCCGGGCATCCGTGTAGCGCTCGAGCAGGTGCTGGTAGGGCCGCAAGAGCAGGTGCTTCTCCAGGCGCTCGCGCCACGAGAAGCGCACCGCCTCGCGCCACTCCCGCGCGTCGTTCACCCGCCGCGCGCGGATGGACATGGTGCCCTTCACGGGCTTGATGAACAGCGGATAGCCGAGCCGCTCCATCCGGGGCGGTCCGGCGAAGGGATGCAGGGGCTCGAAGTCGGGCGTGGCCTCGGGCACCCACGCCTGCTGGATTTGGCGGCTGTAGTACTTGTGGCTCAGCCGCACCACGACCTCGGGCGCGGGCACCGGCAGGCCCAGCCGCTCGCCCACGAGCGAGGCCAGCATGCAGCCCGGATAGTCCCCCGTGCCCACCACGCCCACGAGCCCCTGGCCCCGCCACGCCTCCGCCGTGCGCTCCACCCAGCGGAACACGTCGAAGCGCAGGCCCTCCCAGAGCGAGGGGCTCTCCACCAGTCGCTCCCCGTCATAGAGCAGCTCGTAGCGCTCCTCGAAGCGCGTCTCCAACGCCACCTTGTCCCAGGCTCCCGGGCAGAGGACGAGCACCCGGGGGCGCTCGGGCCGGGACCGTGGTGCGAGCGGTGCGACCCTCACGTGACACCCCGCAGGCTCATCAACCGGGACACCAGCGCCTCGAGGTACGCCTTCTCCGCCCCAGAGACCGTCTCCACGTGCTCCTCTTCCCAGTCCATGCGCAGGCACCGGCCCAGCGTCAGGTCCACCATCAGCTTCTCCCCCGCAGCAACAAACCATAATGAGACGTGGTGCGGCGCGAGGGATGGCCCGCCCACACGAGCAGCTCGGGCCGTCGGTCCTCGTGCAGCAGGGACTCGCCCCACACGGGCGTGTCATGGCCGAGCCCCAGCAAGTCCACCACCGTGGGCAGCACGTCGAAGTGCGAGGAGAAGGCCACCTCGCGCGCGGGCAGCCGCGGGTGGTGCATCACCAGGGGCACGTCCAGCTCCTCGCGCGTCACCGCGCTGCCGTGGGACTGGTAGCCCAGCGCGCCGAACGCCTGGCCGTGATCGCTGCTGAGCACCACCAGCGGCTCGTCGATGAGTCCCCGCTCGCGCAGGCCGTCGCGCAGCGCCCCGAAGAGCCAGTCCCCCTCCTCGATGCCATTGAAGAAGCGGCCCCGGTCCTCGGCCATGTCGAAGCGGTGGAAGCGCTCCGGCTCGGCGACGCGGTAGGGCACGTGCGTGTGCGTGGCGTGCACGTGCAGCAGGAAGGGTCGGTGTCCCGCCAGCACCGTCGCGAGCCGCTCGAGGCCCCGGGTCAGCAGGGCCTGATCCGGCGGCGCTCCTCCCCCGGCGTCTCCAGGTCCTCCCGATCGATGACATGCGAGAAGCCCGCCGCGTCGAGGATCTCCCGCAGGCCATAGTCGGCCGTGCGCGCGGTGGTGAGGTACACGGTGCGATAGCCCGCCTCCCGCAGCGCGCGCAGGCTCGCCGAGGGGCCCTCGCCATAGCCGCTCGTGTAGAGCGCCCGGTGCGCGTTGTTCGTCGTCGGCGACACGCACGCGTGGTGGCGCGAGCGCAGCGCCCGGGGCCACAGCCCCTCCAGGAAGGGCGCGCGGGCTCCTCCCGGCCTGACGGCGTCCAGGTGGTGCTGGCCCACGGACTCGAAGGTGAACAGCAGCACGTCCTCTCCCCGGAGCAGGCCATGCGCGGCGCTCGGACGGGGAGGGCGCGGGGCCTGGGTGAGCAGGGGCGCGTGCTCGGGCCGGGGCTGGAAGTCGGGGGGCTCGGGCCGGGGCCGCTCGATGAAGAAGTGGCGCACCCCATGGGGCCCTCCCGCGCGGCGCGAGGGCACGAGCCCCACCCCGGCCCACGCGCCCAGGCCCGCCACGGCCAGCCCCAGGGCGAGCGGCGGCGCCATTTCCCCGGCCAGGGCGGCCAGGACGAGCAGCGCACTGGCGGCGAACACCTGCCGACGCGCGCGCGCGGGCGCGCTGGTGGCGGCGGTGAGGCTCAGCCCCGCGCCGAGCACGAGGGCGAGTCCCACCGAGGGGGCTCCGGGCGGCGCGAGCGGCACGCCCGCGTGGAGGAGCAGCGCGGTGAGGGGCAGCGTGGCGAAGAGGCGGTGGGCGGCGAAGAAGCGGCGGGCGAAGGCCAGCTCGGCCAGCTCCCGGTACAGCACGGAGAGGATGACGCTGCCCACGCCGCCCGGGCCCAGCTCGATGGTGAAGATGCGGAAGAGCACCGCGTCCAGCCACAGCGCGGCGAAGAGCAGCGTGCCCGCGAGCGTGCCCACCACGTGCCCCACCGGTCCGCAAAGGGCGAGCAGCGCCACGGCCAGCTCCCCGAGCGCCACCCACCCCACGTCCTCCCAGAGCAGCGCGGGCGTCTCGGTGAAGTCGCGGTATTTGACGGCCTTCACGAGCACCAGCAGGGCGGCGGCCGCCGCGCTCAGCTCCACCCAGTGCGCGCCCACGAGGCCAGCGGCGTCATCATCTCAGGAAGCTCTTCCAGTAGTTGATGGCGTACCATACCGTCACGGCGGCGAGCCCCGCGCGCGCGGCCCCGGACGCGCGGCCACAGCCACGCCGACACGCCGAGCACGAGCAGCGCCTCGCCGAGCGCCACCGCGCGGCCGTGGTAGCGCACGTCCCAGTAGGAGATGGGGCTGATGAAGCGGTACTGGCTGAAGGGCAGGAAGTGACGGTGGGCGTCATGGACGTGCAGGGGGAAGTCCGCCAGGGCGTGCAGGAAGACGCTGGCGAAGAAGGCGGCCAGGGGCACCACCCCCAGCGCCAGCGCCACGGCTCCTCCCACGAGCGACAGGGGCAGCGAGTGCGCGCCATGGATGAGGTTGAGCCAGAAGGGACGCTGGTAGCTCTCGCTCCAGATGCGCTCGTCGCTCAGGCCGCGCACGTAGCGCTCGCGCAGGTAGAGCACGGCGATGGGCACGTCCGGCAGCACCGCTCCCACGAGGATGGGCACGGCGAGCGCGGGGGACGCGACGCCGCCCAGGAGGGCGAGGTTGAGAACCGCATGACCCGGAGTCTGCACGCCGCACAGCCTAGGAGCTTGTCGGCGAATCGGCCAGGAGGACGGTGGCGCGTAGCAGGCACCGGTGGCGCACCAGCAGCGGAGGTGACGGTATCCCCTGGTGCACTGCGCCGGGCGGGCAGCCCCGCCTGCTACGCGGGCTGCGCTACCAGGGCGGGCAACTCCCAGCCCTGCCGGTACAGCTTCTTGAGGTTGTGCACCGCGCACGCCAAGGAGAATTCTCCGCGCACCTTGGGCAGGCCCCGCAGCGAGAAGCGCGGCAGCGTCCCGTTCTTCACCGGCCGATGACGGGCTCGGCCGTCACCTTGCGCCGCGCGTACGCCTTGCGTCCCCGCTTCGTCAGCAGCTTGCGCTTCATCCGCTCCTTGAAGCTCAGGCCCTTGGGCGGGCGTCCGCGCGGTGCCGCTGGCGCCTCGTGTCCGTGCTTGGCGCGGCCGGTGGCGACAAAGCACTGCACGCCCTGGGCCTCCACCTGCTCAATGTCCTCCTGGCACAGGTAGCCCGAGTCCGCGCTCAGCTCCACGGGCAACAGCCCCGTGTTGCCCCGCACCTGCTCCACCATCGGCTCGAGCTGACGTGCATCGTTGCCGCTCTGCCCCACCTCTTGCGCCACTATCAACTGCGTGTCCGCGTCCACCGCCACCTGCGCGTTGTAGGACTGCTGGAAGGAGCCTGCCCGGGGCATGATTCTGGAGTCCGGGTCGGTGAAGTTGCGCTGCGCCTTCTCGCTGGGTTTGGCCTCCTCGGGCTTGTCCTCGCCCTTGGCCTCCGCCTTCTGCCGGGCCTCCTTCTCCAACTCTTCCTTGGCCTGGCGAATCTTCTGCCGGCGCCTGCTCTTGTCCACCGCCAGCGCCAGCTTCTTGTCCGCCTCCAACTCACGCGCCGCCTGCCGCAGGCGCTCGGCGCGCTTGTTGGGGTCCTTCATCTCCTCGGGCAACTCATCCCCGCGCCGCCCCTTGCCAAAGCGCCTGTCCTCCTCGGCATCCCGCGCCGCGGCCTCCTCCAGGAGCTTGCCAATCTGCTCGTCCAGCTTCTTCATGGACTCCTCCATGCGTCCGTAGCTCATGGCCTTGTGCTTGCTGGCGTTGGCCTTCACCTTCGTGCCGTCCACCGCCGGTGCCCCAGCTTCTTGAGCCCCGAGCCGCGCGCCAGCCTCAACGTGTCCACGAAGAGCGCTCGGAAGGCTTCCAGGTGCCGCACCCGGAAGGCACACACCGTGTCATGGTCCGGCCTCTCGCCTCCCGTCAGGTAGCGAAAGGCAATGTCCGTCTCGCACCGCCTCTCAATCTCCCGGCTGCTCGTAATGCCCCGCGCGTACGCGTACATGAGTAGCAGCGTCATCATCACCGGGTGGTAGGGCGGCTGCCCGCGCTCCTGGGTGTACGCCTTCAGAATGGGGCTGAAGTCGAGCGCCTTGCGCAGCTCGACGAAGAAGCACGCCGGTGCCCTCTCCCAGCACCTCCCGCGCGTACTGCGGCAGCAACTGCCCCTGCTCCGGTGTCCACTCCCGGAAGGGCCTCGGCGAGGCGTAGCGGGCGGAGCCCTTCGCTTGCTCCTCCCTCTCCGGCTTCTCGCTGGCGGCTACTTCCAACAGGGCGGCTTGCTCCGGCTTCTTCGTCGAGGGCGTGCTCACCCTCCACCTTCAACCAGAACTCGCCTCCCCCCTGAAGGACCACCTGGGGCGTCACCCCTCTGGTCCACCCTCTACGGTGGGTTTCTCCGACACGCTCCTAGGCGGACCCGGGGCCCGGCGGTGAAATGGTCGTCCGACAGGCGGGTAAAGCCCGAATAGTCCGCGACACGACATTGAAGGACGGTTTCGAGGTGGAGGTAACAGGTCCTCAACCAAGTCCAGGATGTGAAGGGTTCTCCCCTCACCTGTTGGCTCTGGTCCACAATCCCACCTACCACATAGGGTTCGCCTCTGAACGGCATGCGGGGCGGGGCCGCGAGGCGGTGCGTGGGTTCCCCTCGGGAATTCGAGCACTCTTAGAGTCCCCCATTCTTCCAACTACCCCTCTCATCCTGTCACGGGCCACCTGTCCGACCCTAAGCAGACGGCCTGATGGGTCGGCTTACGGAGGGCCAGGAAACCGCGATGGGACAACCTTCGACCAGCAAGCTCGCAGCGAATGTGGGCGAGCTCGCGCGAGAGGCGCGGGTTCGTGCGGGATTGACCCAGGCGGACGTGGCGGAGCGGGTGGGGCTGGCGACCGAGGTGTACGGGAGGCTGGAGCGGGGCCGGATGTTGCCGAGCGTGCCGTCGCTGCGGCGGTTGTGCATCGCGTTGCGCATGCCGTCCGACTCGCTGTTGGGGCTCAACACCGGCGAGGTGCCGACGTGGGCGGCCGAGTCCACCCCCGAGGAGTACGACGAGGTGCCCGAGCTGCGCCGCCTCATGCGCACCCTGCGCAAGCTGGATGGGACCCAGCTCAAGCTCATCGGCCTGGTGGCCTCGGCGCTGCAGAAGCGCTAGCGGACGCACACACCCCACGCTTTGGGACTTGTCTTCGGCGGGCGAGCCCTGGCCTCATGGTCCCCCTTTCCCGAATGGGGGTTCGCGCATGGTGGTCGACGAGCGGCGAGGCGGCGTGGGTGGTGCTCTCCCTCTGCTGGGCGTGTTGTTCGCCGTGCTGCTGCCGCTCGCGCCGGCCCGTGCCCAGATGCCCACCTCGCCGCAGGGCAGCGTCGGCGAGCTGACGGACGTGCCCCGCTCCACCGAGGACGCGGGCGTCGTGCCCACCGAGCGCGACGTGCTGCGCGAGGACGGCGGCTTCTCGCTGGGCGGCGCGGAGGGCTCGGATGGAGGCACCCCGCGCTTCGAGCCCCCGGCGCTCCTGTCCGACTCGCCCGCGCGCTACCCCGAGGCGCTCGCCGCCCAGCCGGTGGCGGGCACGGTGCGCCTGGAGCTGCTGGTGGCCGAGGATGGCGAGGTGGACGAGGCGCGGCTGCTCCAGGGGGTGCACCCGCTGCTCGACCAGGCCGCGCTGCACGCCGCGACGCGCCTGCACTTCTCCCCCGCGAAGGTGGAGGGCGTGCCGGTGCCGGTGCGGCTCACCTTCGAGTACCACTTCCAGGCGCCCGTGGCCCCCGCCGACGTCTCCTCCTCCGGCGAGCGCCTGCCGCCCATCTCCTTGCGCGGGCTCGTGCGGACCAAGGGCAACCGCCAGCCCATCATCGGCGCCGTGCTCGAGTTCGACGGGGTGCGCGACGCGCCCGTGGAGACGGACGCGGACGGCCGCTTCGAGGCCCGGCTCGCTCCGGGCACGCACACCGTGCGCGTCACCGCGGCCGGCCACAAACCCGGCCTCTTCCGCGAGTCCCTCCAGTCCAGCGAGGCGCTCGAGGTGGTGTATGGCCTGGAGCCGCTCGTGGTGAATCCCTACGAGACGGTGGTGCGCGGTGATCGCGAGCGCACCGAGGTGTCTCGCGTCACCCTCCACGACGCCGAGCTGCGGGAAATCCCCGGTACCCTGGGAGACCCCTTCCGCGTCGTCATGCTCATGCCCGGCGTGGGCAGCATGCTCTCGGGCGTGTCCTACCCGGTGGTGCGCGGCAGCCAGCCGGCCGCCACCGGCTACTTCCTCGACGGCATCCGCGTCCCCATCCTCTTCCACCTCTTCCTCGGGCCCGCGGTCATCCACCCGGACTTCATCGACACCATCGACTTCTACCCCGGCAACCCGCCCACCCCGTATGGCCGCATCACCGGCGGCGCGGTGGAGGGCCGGCTCACGCGCCCGCGCGATGATCGGCTGCACGGCAGCGCCTACGCGGACTTCCTCAACGCCGGCCTCTTCCTCGAGTACCCCTTCCAGTCCACGGGCACCAACGTCTCGGTGGCCGGACGTCTGTCGTACACGCCCTGGCTGATCGCGCTCGCGGCCAACGCGCTGCGGCCGCCCGGCTTCAACGACTCGAAGCTGGTGCTGGACTTCTACGACTACCGTGCGCGCGTCGAGCAGAAGGTGGGGCCGGGCCGGCTGCGCCTGTTCGCCTTCGGCTCCTCGGACACCTTCGGCTCCCGGGCGGTGACGGACGAGGGCTCCACCCAGCTCTTGTCCGTGCTCTTCCACCGCCTGGACCTGCGCTACAGCCACCCCGTCGCCGGCGGCGAACTGGAGGGCGGAGTCACCGTGGGGCTGGATCGCTTCGCCGTCGAGGGTGGGATCGCCGACGGCGATGGCCTCACCGTGAACGTGGACCAGCGCAACGTGACGGCCCGCCTGCGCTACGCGCGCGAGCTGGGCCAGGGACTGTCGCTGCGCGGTGGCCTGGAGGTGGAGAACACGCGCGCGCTCGTGTACCTGCTCTCGCGCAGCCAGCTGCCGGAGGGCGGCATCGATGAGGTGCGCATCGATCAGCCCCTGGCGATCGCCACCTTCAGCGGCTTGTGGTCCGAGCTCACCTGGAAGCCCGAGGGCTCGCGCTGGACGGTGGTGCCCGGCCTGCGCCTGGACAACTACTACCTGTCGGGCGGCGTCAACGCGTTCGTGGCCGAGCCCCGGGTGACGGCGCGCCACAAGCTGACGGACGCGCTCACCCTCAAGGGCGGCGTGGGCCTCTACCACCAGACGCCCACCACGCTCATCAGCCTGCCCGTCATCGACATCGGGGCCCTCAAGCAGGGCCTGCAGCAGGCGGTGCAGATCTCCGCGGGCGTGGAGTACCAGGGCCTCGCGGGCTTCGACGTGAGCCTGGATGGCTACGTCAACCCGCTGCCGCGCACCGTGGAGCTCACGCCCTTCGGCGCCGAGTCCCCGCCGTCCAACCCGCAGCCGCCCCCGGATCCCGACGGCGGGGAGCCCGGACGTCCCCGGCCGCCCCCCACCACGGTGGGTCAGGGCTCCGTGCGTGGCCTGGCGCGGCAGGATCAGCCCATTCCGGGCCTCAGCATGGGCGAGCCCGGCCAGGGCCTGTCCTATGGCCTGGAGCTGCTCATCCGCCGTCCCTGGGCGGCAACTGGTTCGGCTGGCTGTCCTACTCCCTGCAGCGCAGCACCCGCCTCACCCGCTTCTACCGCTACGACGCGAGCGGGCAGGTCATCGGCCGGGCCGAGGGCAACCTGCCCTACGTCTTCGACCAGACGCACGTGGCCAACCTGGTGCTCAGCTACAAGTTCGCCAACAACTTCACCCTGGGCGGCGTGCTGCACTTCAACAGCGGCCGGCCCGAGACCGGCAACCTCACCAGCCGCACCCAGGTGGAGGGCACGGACTTCCTCGGCCGGCCCGCGTGGGTTCCCGTGGACCTGGACCGGGCCGACCGGCTTCCGCCCTTCTTCCGCTTCGACCTGCGGCTGTCCAAGGCGTGGGCGTATGAGACCTTCTCGCTCGAGGCCTACCTGGACATGCTCAACGTCACCCTCAGCCAGGAGGTACTGGCTTTCAACTACGAGGGAGGTTTTGGCGTGCCCTTGAACAAGACGGCCACTTCCGTCCCCATCGCCCTACCCATCCTCGGGCTCAAGGGCCGTTTTTAGGGAAAAGCCGTAATTCCGAGTGGGGAAACAGGATTTCGACCCGGCTCCCGTGCCATACTGTCGCGCGTTCGTACCCGCGCCTCCCCCGAGGCTCCTTGCTCGACTGGGAGCGGGTTCGACGGGGGGAAGCGCGTGAACTCATTGGGAATGGCCGGCTCACTCACTCCGAGGCATTACACGGGGAGTATCCCGACCCATACATCCTGTTCCAGTCGGTGCGGAGCGAGTCGGGCGTGCTGCTCGACTTCGAGTGGACGGCGTTCAATCCAGCGGCCGAGCCGTGGGTGCCGGGCCCATCGCGGGCGCTGTCGGCGTGGCAGGGGGTGGCGGGCCTGCCGGAGCCGGAGGTGCTCGGCGCGGTGGTGGAGGGTGGCGCGCCGCTCGGCTTCGAGCTGCACGTGCGGCGGGGAGGCGAGGAGCGCTGGTTCCAGGCGCGGGCGGTGAAGCAGGGGGATGGGTTCGCGCTGTGGCTGTCCGACCGGACCGAGGCGCATGAGCGTGAGCGCGTGTTGCGCGAGGCGCTGGGGCGGGCACACGAGGCGCTGGAGCAGGAGCGCAAGGCGCGTGAGCGCGAGGCGTACCTGTCGCTGGCGCTGGAGACGGCGCACATGGTGACGTGGGAGTGGTCGGAGGCGCGGGGGAGCTTCTCGCTATCGGCCAACGCCGAGGACTTCTTCGGGGCGCCGCCGGAGGGGCTGGGCAACACGGTGGAGTGGCTGTTGGGGCGCGCCCAGCCCGAGGAGCGCGTGCGCATCGCCGAGCCTTCGCGCGGATGCGCTCCACGGCGGGGGCGCATGCCTTCCAGTTCCAGGGCCCGTGGCCGGACGGCACGGTGCACACCTACGAGGTGGTGGGGCAGTCCTTCCACGAGGAGGGCCTGCCGTTGCGCGTGTTGGGCGTGGCCATGGACATCACCGCGCGCCTGCGCTCGCAGGAGGCGGTGCGCGCGGCCGAGGAGCGCTACCGCCCGGCGGCGCTCGCCACCAACGACGTGCTCTGGGAGTGGCTGCCGTCCACGGGCCACATCTACTGGAGCGAGGCCTGCCACCGGATGTTCGGCTACCACCCCGAGGAGATGGGGGACGTGACCTGGTGGGCGGAGCAGGTCCACCCGTTGGATCGGGAGCGGGTGGTGGGCAGCCTGCACCGGCTGGTGGCGGAAGGGGGCGAGTCGTGGACGGCCGAGTACCGCTTCCGGAGCAAGGATGGCACGTACGTGGACGTGCTGGACCGGGCCGGGCGGCGCGAGACGGGCGGGGCGGCGTGCAGCGGATGATCGGCTCGATCATGGACATCACCGAGCGCAAGCGGGCGCTGGAGCGCATGGCGGAGGAGGCGCGCTTCCGTGAACGCTTCATCGGCATCCTCGGGCATGACCTGCGCTCGCCGCTGCATGCGATTGCGTTGTCGGCGCGGGAGCTGGGGCGGCGGGGGTGCCGGTGCTGCACCAGCGGCTGTTGCAGCGCATCGAGACGAGCGCGGCGCGCATGGGGAACATGATCTCCGACATCCTGGATTTGACGCGGGCGCGGCTGGCGGGGCGCATTCCGCTGCACCTGTCGGTCACGGGCCTGCCGCAGGTGTGCCAGCAGGTGGTGGAGGAGATGATGGCGGTGCACCCCGAGCGCACGCTGTTGTTGGATATTGAAGGGGCGTGCGAGGGGGTGTGGGACTTCGAGCGGCTCGCGCAGGTGGTGAGCAACCCGGTGGGCAACGCGCTGGAGCACACGCCGCTCGACACGCCCGTGCGGGTGCGGTGCCGGGAGGAGGGGCGGGGTGGAGGGTATTGGAGATCTCCAACCGGGGGACGCCCATTCCGAGCCACCTGTTGGACACGCTGTTCGATCCCTTCCGTCAGGCGGGGCCGGCGAGGACGGGGCGGGGGAGTGGATTGGGCTTGGGGCTGTACATCGTCCAGCAGCTCGTGCTGGCGCATCAGGGCACGGTGTCGGTGAGCTCCACGGCGGAGGACGGAACGACGTTCACCGTGCGCCTGCCCCGGGACTCGCAAGACGCGCCCGCCGCCGCGCCCGAGGCGCCGCAAGAGATGGGAGCCCCTGCGTTCCAACTGCGGTCCCAGGAGTGCCCCACGGAGTAGGTGGTGCGAGTTCGTTCCCGCGCATCGCGGGAATGGTTCAGGACGTCGCTGAGTGCACGACTCATCCGCGGCGCGGGCGCTGCTGCTCGCGCAGGGTGACGAACTCGGCGACGAAGTCGAGGAACTTGTGGATGGCTCGCTCGTGGTCTCCGGCGCAGTCGCGCAGGTACTTCTGGTCCCATCCCTCTGGGGGGAATTCTCCCTTCACGTCGCGCAGCCAATCGCGAAACAGCATGTACTCCTCATCTTGGATGCCATTCGTGGATTGGCAGGCGCGGTAGCCCGCGACAAAAGAGGAGAGCCGGATGATGTCGATTTCGCCGATGCTCAGCAGCAGTTGTCTGGGCATGCCACTTCGGACACGCATCAGATAGTCGAGCATGTAGACATGGGATGCGGATGGCTGGCCTGTCACGGTTTTGTCTTCCCTCATGGCGTCGTCACTACTTCCCATTGGATTCCCTGTTGTGCGTGGAGTCTGGACAGGTACTCCTTCCACGTCATTCCAAGGGGCCCCGTATAGGCATCGTAGATTCGTTCTCCCAACCGGACGGCGACGTGGTACCCATTTTTGGTGATGGATGGGCTCTTCCCGCTCGCGAGGTCGAAGACAATGAACTCTTCGTCCGCCTTGGCCTTGAATGCGATGTACTGCGGCTTTTGTTGGAGTTCGGTGAACGCGGTGTGGATGGTGCGCGCGACCTGCTGACACTTGCCCACGACTTGATTGGCTGTGCTGTAGGCTCCCTGCAAATTCAGCAACCATGCCGGAGGCGGATGCCCTGTTTCCGCCTCGTACAACACGATGGCGCCCGCGATGTCACCGCGCGCCGGTAGGTCAGGAGTCTGAGCTGAATGGAGCTTGCCCCCGCCAGCACTCCTTGCTGCGTCAGGGGCATCACCGCCGAGGGGGCGAGTGCCCATGATGGCGCCGATACGACGCCCACCACGAAGGACACGTAAAGCGCCCAACCGCGAAGATTCCTCATTCACCGACAGTAAATCGGCTGCTGCTCACGCTTCAATGTGCTGAGGTGGATTTGCCCGATTCGAATGAACAGGGGCGTCACACCGACAACATCCAGGATGGGGCGTGCCTACAAGCCAACCTCGTCATCGCCTGGATGGGCCGGCTCGGCTGTACACCTCGCCCTCGGACAGCGCGTCCAGCCACTGTCCGAGGTGCGTGGTCTGCTTTTCGGATCAGACGAGGTGCGGCAACTTCAGTGCGCGCTCGCCGCCTCGGCGTGGCGCAGGGTGAAGAAGGCCACCTCGGGATAGGTGCCGCGGCGCAGGTACGGACCGCCAAAGCCAAATCCCAGACCCATGTTCACGTACAATTGATTGCCACGCACGTGGTAGTGGCCCTGGATGTACGGCTGGCCCGCGCGCCGGAAGATGGCCTCCGTGAGCCCTCGCACCACGAACTGCCCGCCGTGCGTGTGTCCGGAGAACTGCACCAGATTGCCATTCTCGGGCAGCTTCTCGACGGTGGGCGGCGTGTGCGTGAGCACCAGTCGCGTGCCGGACTCGGGCGCCCCCGGAACGTCGCCTCCACGTCGTCCCGGTGCGTGCGCCCATCGTCGATGCCCAGCACCGTCAGCGGCGCGCCGCGCACCTGCACCACCCGGTGCTCGTTCTGCAACACCGTGTAGCCCAGGCGCTCGAAGCCCGTGCGCAGGTAGTGCGCGTCCACCCAATGGTCATGATTGCCCAGCACCGCGAACACCGGCCGGGTGAAGCCCGCCAGCAGCTCGATGACGCGCGGCAGCGGCTTGGGGCTGTGCGTCACGTAGTCGCCCGTGAGGAAGATGACGTCCGGCTCGCGCGCGTTCACCTCGGCCACCGCGCGCCGGATGCGCACCGCCGACGTCGCCTGCCCCACGTGGATGTCCGACAGGTGCGCGATCCGCAGTCCGTCATGCTCCCGGTGCATCCCCGGCACGTGCAGCACGTTCTCCGACAGCGTGAAGTGATCCTCCAGCGCAGCCGCGCCTCGGGCCGCAGCGGATCCGGCCCCGGCGCTTTCAGCTCGTTGCGCCGCATGGTGTTGCGCTGCAGGGACAGCGCGGCGGAGCCAGAAGCGGTCGGGGCGGTCTCAAGGGCGGAGCGGCGGCGGGCGAGTCTCAGGGCCATGCATTTCCTTCCGTCACGGAACGGCTGGCATTGTAGAGGACACCGGCCACCCCCGACGACAGGGGGGCGTGTGTCCGCTCGCCCGGTCTCCAGCCGGTGACAGCGAGCCCCAGCAAAGCGCGGAGGGTGAAAAGAAATTCCCACCCCCGCCGGACGCGCCTCCCCTGGCCCGAGGGGAGGGGAATCGAGCAGCCAGGGGGTCCTCAGTTCCCGCGCAGCACCGTGAGGCCCGTGTTGGTGAGCACGTAGAGCATCGCCGGCTTCACCGTGGGATCATAGACGAGCTGCGTCACGCTCACCCCGTCCACGCCCTCCACGTGGGTGAGCTGCTTCTGGGCGTCCAGCTTCCACAGCCCGAAGCCCCGCGTGCCGATGAAGAGCGAGCCGTCGTCCGTGGCGGCGAGCGAGCTGAGCGCGTCCGTGGGCAGCCCCGTCACCTTGGTGCCGTGGGCCTCCGAGCGGCGGGCGATGGTGAACGTCCACAGGCCGAAGTCCTTGCTGGCCGCGTAGTAGCTCCCGTCCGTCGTCTGCTGCAGCGAGCGCCAGAAGTCCTTGTCCTCCAGCGAGTTGAGCTCGGGCAGATAGGAATTGAGCTTCTCGGGGTTGAGGGTGTCGTTCGTCCTATCCCAGTCGGCCAGCGCCGCCGAGGGCGTCACCACGCCGAGGTTCCAGTCATTGCCGATGAGCACGTCCCCGTTCTGCGCGATGCCCAGGCCATAGGTATAGCCCGCCATCTGCGTCTGGCCGCCATCGGGCTTGGGCTTGAACCACACCGGGTGCCGGTGGCTGTTGTACTCGAGCCCCCGGATGCGGGTGACGCCGTGGTTGGTGCCGATGTAGAGGTCTCCCCGGTGCTGGCCGCGCATCACCTTCACGCAGGTGAAGACGGAGCGGTCCTCGTCGAAGTGGTGATCATTCGTGTTGCGGATGCCGATGTCGCGCGGCCCGTTGCTGCGCGCCGAGCGGCTCAGGTGCTCCTCGAGCACCACCTGCCCCTCCGCCCCGAGCTTCACCACGTCCATGTCCCCCTTGAGGTACTCGGCGTACTTCACGGGGTCGAAGCGCGTGGGATCCGGGTCGTCGTAGTTGGGGAAGTTGCTGCCATCCGGGCTGTAGATGAAGGCGGTGTCCAGCTCGTAGGTGAGGTAGCCCACGTAGGCCCGCCCCGCGCTGCCGCCGCAGATGACGCTCGAGCCCAGGGCCCGCCGGTCATACCCGAACCCTCCGGCCGCCTGGCCCACGCCGCTCGTCCACCGGGGCGCGCTGTCGCCGGGCCGCAGCACGCCGATGCGCTCCCCATCGAGCAGCCAGATGTTGTAGGCGTCATCCACCGCCACGCCCTGGATGCTGGCGCCGAGCCCGTACCGGCTGGAGTAGTTGACGAGCGCCTCGTCCGGCCACGGGCCCACGGTGGGCTCCGCCGCGGGAGGCGGTGGCTCGGCGGGGGGCTGGGGCAGCGGGGTGTTCGGCTCCTCCGCGGGCGGAGGCGGCTCGACGGGCCCGGGGTTCTCCACTGGCTCGCTCGTTGGAGGCGGCTCCTCGACGACGACGGGCGCTCCCTCGCCCTCCGGTGAAGCCACCGGCTCCTCCGGCATTCCGCATCCCGTCGCCACCAACGCTCCCAACGCCCACGCCCCCACCCATCCGCGCATGTTCCGTCCTCTTTTTCCGTGGGCCCGGCACGGGCCCTGTCCGGAGTACAGCAAGCGCCATGCCCGGGAGGACAGTTGCCCTGGGAGGGAACGCCCGGGGCAGGGGAGTCCCCAGGGAGGGAAAAGTCGTTCACTCCCCATGTCCTCGCACCGCCGCACGAGGGGTGGAAAAAGGGCCGGGCCCGCTCCCCGAGAGGGAAACGGGCCCGGTGCACGTCCTCAGCGGAACGTGAGAGGTGTTACTGCTGGGGAAGCGGCTGGGTAGACGGGGTGAGCGGCTGGGAAGTGCTCGGGCTCACCGGGGCCTTGCTCTTCACACCCTTGGGGCTGGTGGCGTTGAGCTCCACGGCGACGATCTCCTCCCCCTCGAGCTGGAAGCGGGCGCGCACCTGCGACCCCTCGGGGATGACGCTCGAGTCGACCTTCTTCCCGTCGAGCATCACGATGGTCTCCTGACGCACGTCCAGGTTGGCGTCCGGCAGGCCCGGGCGCACGAGCGTCACGCCGCCACCGCCCGTGTTCTTCAAGGTGCCGGTGGCGGTGAAGGCCTTGTCCTTCTTGAAGGTGCCCTGGCTGGCGGTGGCCAGCCCCGCCTTGTGGGCGAGCTTGTCCGCCGTCTTCTCGGTGTCCTTCTTGATGTCCTGGGCCGTCTGGCTGGTGTCCTGCTTGACGTCCTGGGCCGCCTGGTTCACGTCCTCCTTGGCGGCCTGGCCGCTTCCGCCGATGGCCTGCCCTACGTCCTTGGCGGTGTTGCCGATGGCCGGTCCCACGTCGGTGGCATCCACGCCGGTGGAGATGCGACGGCCCTCGGTGCGCTTCTGCTCCTGTTGAGCCTGGGTGTCCGCCTGTTGGGCCATGGCGGCGGTGCTCAGCGTGACGACCAGGGCGGTGAGAAGCTTCTTCATGGTGACCCTCCAGGGTTGTTTCAGTGGCCTGAATGACCTGCCGCGAAACGTTGGGGACGGCACACGGGGGTGCCAACCCGGTCCGTGCGACCTCAGGAGGGAGCCGCCGCCCGAGAGGAGGGCGAGCGGCCGGGCAGGTGGCTCCCCGCCCGGACGATTCACATAAGGAGGGCGGTCGCGGGCGCAACGCCTGAATGTGCGGGAGTGCCACTAGAACGGGGCAGGCTCACTTCGCCTTCTTGCTCGCTCGCCACTTCATCGCACGATGAAGTCGAATCGCTCCACGGCCGCCTTGAACTCCTCCAGCGTCGCCCCCGAGCGCTTTGCCTCCGCTGGCGCGTAGATCGTCACCGCCGCGGTGTCCTCCCGATCCCTATGCTCTCCCTCGAGAAAGACGGGGGTGAAGTCGCCCGGCCATGGCACACTTAGCAGTTCCCGTCCGTGTCTGATGGGGTCCACGATGGTGAAACATGGCCACTTGGGGAGTCGGATCGTTCGCATGTCGCAGCCATGAAAGCTGCACTCGTCGAGCCGGGCCTCGGAGAAATCGCAGTTCTCGATTCCTCCGTGCTCCCACCACATGTCCACGCCAGCTCGCTGACCGAAACCGACCCCCGAGAACCTCCCCGTAAACCGGCAGCCCTCGAACCGCATGGAGGTAAACCACTCGTTCACGATCTCCGCTTCGCGGTGATGGTGCAGTCGATGAATCGTCCCCACATCGGAACGAGCTGACGCCCTCCGACGCCGAGGACCACGGTGCAGCGCCGCAGCGTGATGTTGGGCCCGAGCCAATAGATGGCCTCCCTATCGGTCAGCTCCAGCCGCTCGCCCTCTATCTCTCGGTTCTCAATGTGGATGTTCGGAGTCGCGCGCATTTCAGAAGAAGATCATACGAAAGAAGGTGCTCGCCATCCGCCGACCGTGAAGCTCGAAGTTCGAGTCGGTCCCGGACATGATCTCATAGTGGTACTTCTGCCCCGCGGGCCCCACCACATCAACGCCACGGCTTCTCCAATCCAGGGAGGGGAATAGCTTCTTTAGCTGTTTCTCCACCCACCGACCTCGCGCCTGCCGCTCCAGCAGGTTCGCGCGATGCACAAGCCCTCTTTGGAGCATCCGGTCGTAGGCTGCCCTCTCCCTTCGGGTGAACAAATGCCGGCCCCACTTTACGGCCACCTGTTTCGCCGCCGCCTGGAGTTGGTCCCCCAAGGGGTCCGAGGCCGGAATGTCATTGACGGACACGCCCCGTGGCAGGTGCCACCGCTCACCGTTTCTCTCTACCTGCCTATTACCGCCGCGGTGCCGGTACACCTCGTTCGCAGGTGCCCCGCTCGTGCTGGCGCTCGCCGCGCTGTTGCGGCTCATCATCGCGCCGACGAGGGCCGCCTCGGGCCCCACCGTGATTGCCAGGGCCCCCTCGGCAGAGGCGGCCACCGCCTTGACCTGTTCCAACCGCACCACCACCCACTTTGGCGCTCCCTGCCCTGCGAGCTGCACCTGAGCGAGCCGGAAGCTCGGCAGCGAGCGCAACGCCGGGCCTGCCTCCGCCAGCGTCCTTCCCGAGAGCGCCGTCACGGCAATGATTATCGCCCGGGCCGCGTCCGTCCCCAGCACCTTGGCGAACCCCGCCCCCGCTTCGCGCAGCTCGTCGAAGGTGGTGGCCACCCGCGCCTTCATGACGAGCTCCGCCCACCCGTCCATGAGGCCCCACACCGTGTCGATACCGAGCCGGCCACCAGCGCCACCGTGAGCACGGCCGCCACTCCCTTCGTCGTGGGCTCAGGCAATAGCCACAATCCAAAGTAGAAACTCGCTGTCCACAAAACAGACGTGAGGAGCGCCTTGGGGCTCAGCTCTCGACCCAGTGCTGCGTATGTTTCGTCCAGGACTGAGCCGAAGGCCAGCGCCAGGGCCAGGGTGCTCCGGTCATCCGAGCGCAGATAGGGGCCATCCTCGAACAGTCCGAGGCAGTCGCCGCCCCCTCGGACGATGCAGAACCGCTCGTACATCGCGCGAAACTCGGCCTCGGCTCGCGGGTCGAGTTGAACCGGCCCCCACTGCTCCTCGGGCAGGATGGAATACACCCTCCCCCGGCCGCCGTCAGCCCGTGGGTCCACCTCCGCGCTGAATCTGCCCGCCCCCTCCATGTCCGAGACCGGCCGCACCTCTTGGGCCTGGCGCAGCAACTCCTGCACCTCGAGCAATTCCGCGGCCGCTTCCTGGGGCCCTCCCTGGAGCCTGTGCCCCCGCGCGAGTTGCTCCACGTGCTCCCGAAATTCCGCCTTGGTGATGGGGATGGGCCGTGTTCTCACTCGCCCGGGCGCAACGACCACCACGTCAAGAACTGGAATGCCCTCGAGTCCCGGCTCCGTGGCCGGGCCCGCCCGGGCCGTGTCATTCTCGGGAACCTCCGGCCGGTGCGGCTCCGCGGCCCACCCATTCCCGCCATCGGCGCGTGCGTCGCGCACGCCGCTTGGAGAAGCAGGACGACCAGCCAGAACTCCCAGGCCACCCACCGCGGCCGCGTTCGTCGTCCCTGTCGGTTTGGTTCGATGTGGCCGTGCGGTTTCTCCAAGTCTGGTGCCTCCCCCCGAGTGGAATCGCCCCTGGAGAATAGGACGAAACTCTCCCAACCAGACTCCGTCCTGCGCGTCGGCCCCTACCCCCTGAACGGACCTGGTTCGGCTGGCTTAGCCTTCATGGGCCACGGTGCAGACACCTCCGCCATTGAGGTGCGCCCGGTCCACGATGCTCTGGGTGACGAACTCCTGGAGCGTCCGCACGGTGTAGGCGCCCGGCTCGTAGACCACGGGCTTGCCCTGGGCGTCCTTCAGCTCGCTGCCCTCCGAGTCCCGCAGGTCGAGCAGCCGCTGGGTGGCGAGTCCCTCGGGGGTGATGACCTTGTCGGCGGTGGCGGTGGCGGCCAGGGCGTCGAAGCGCAGCAACACCCCGCGGTGGGTGCCCAGCCGGTCATAGAACATGTGCTCGGCGTGGATGGTGACCTCCGTCTGGGCCACGGAGTTCTCCGGCACCACGATGCCCAGCGTGCCGTCCACCCCGTTGACGCAGTCCACCATGCGCGCGTTGACGGGAAAGCCCATGCGGAAGGTGTAGACGCCCACGTTCGCCTTGGTCGCGATCCCCTCCACCCAGTAGCTGTAGCCCCTGGCGCGCATGCGCTCCAGATCCTCCGGGGACACGTTGCCGTCCGGCAACGTCGTGTCCGCGCCAGGAGGGGCCACGCGGAAGCCCACGCTCCAGCGGCCCGCGGCGAGCCCCTCGAGGTGCGCGAGCGGCATGTCTCCCTTCTGCACGTCCACCAGCACCGGCCGGCCGCCGTGCGCTTCTCCCCGGTGGCGGATGTCAGCGTGAAGTCGCCCACCGACACCAGGTACTTCGTGAACTGCACGGACCAGCCATCCTGGAAGAGATGGTCATTGTAGCCGCGCTGGGTGCCGTCCCCGCCGCTCAGCGTCACGCGCACCTCTCCCTCGGCCGCGGGCTCGCAGCCCACGCCCCCGAGCGCCAGCACCCCGAACAGCGCGCCCCGCTTCATCCACGATCGTGTACTCATGCAACCCGGAAGTAGTTGCAACTGTGTTGCAAGTCAAGTCGACGGTGGTATACCCGGCAGTCGACCCATGTGGACCTCCTGTCTGGTGTTCTGCCTCCTGGGGGCCGTGGCCGCGCAGCCCGTGACCCCTCCCGTCGCGGTGGAGATCGCGCCTCCCGTGTTGCCCGCCGGGGAGCCCGCGCCGGTGGCCCCCGTCGTGGTGCTCCTGCGTTTGACCATCGACGAGGAGGGCGAGGTGTCGCGCGTGGACGTGCGCGAGTCGGCGGGGTCCTCGTTCGATCGCTCCGCCATGGCCGCCGCCCTGCGCTGGCGCTTCCAGCCCGCGCGGCAGGGGGACGTGGCCGTGGAGGTGCAGGCCGATGTGCCCGTCACCTTCGAGCCCCCTCCCGCGCCGCCCCTGGAGCCCGCCTCGGAGCCGTCCACCGTGAGCGAACCCGAACAGGCGCCGCCCCCGGCCGAGCCTCCACCCGCCGAGCCGCCTCCCGCCGAGTCCCCCGAGTCGGAGAAGCCCGCGTTCGCCACCACGGTGCGGGGCAAGGCCGCCGCGCCGCCCCCGGCCGCGGTGGGTGACTTTCAAATCTCCGTGGGCCAGCTCGCCGACGTGCCGCGCCACTCCGCCTCGGATCTGATGCTGCTGGCCCCGGGCGTCATGCTCGCCAACCACGGGGGCGAGGGCCACGCGGAGACCATCTTCATCCGGGGCTTCGACGCGGGGGAGGGCAAGGACGTGGAGCTGCGCCTGGAGGGCGTGCCCCTCAACGAGGTGTCCCACGCGCACGGCCATGGCTACGCGGACACCTACTTCATCATCCCCGAGCTGGTGGACTCGCTGCGCGTCACCGAGGGGCCCTATGACCCGTCCCAGGGCGACTTCGGGGTGGCGGGCACGGTGGAGTACCAGCTCGGCCTGAAGCGCCGCGGCCTCACCGCCTCGGCGAGCACGGGCAGCTACGCCTCGCGGCGGCTGTCTCTGGTGTACGGCCCTCCGGGGTCGAGCGAGGCCAACTTCGTGGGGCTGCTCGTGCGCCAGGGGCCCGGCTTCGGTCCCAACCGGGCCCATGCCAACGCGGGGGTGATGGCCCAGATGGAGCTGCGCCTGGGCGACGAGACGCGGCTGCGGCTGTTGGGGTCGAGCTACGCGGCGCGCTTCTCCTCGGCGGGCGTGGTGCGGGAGACGGACGTGGTGGACGGGCGCATGCCGTGCGCGGCCGACGCGGACTCGCAGTTCTTCTGCCTCTATGATCCGAACCAGGGCGGGGCGGCGCAGCGGCACCTCGTGTCCGCGGAGCTGCGCTCGCGGCTGAGCGGGGCGGGCGCTTCGTGCAGCAGGGCTTCGCGGTGATGCGGCAGATGCGCATCCGGGAGAACTTCACCGGCTTCCTCAACGACGTGCCGCCCATCGGCGAGTCCCAGCGAGGAGATGCCACCGAGCAGACCTACCGGGGCCTCACCGTGGGCCTGCGCGGCCGCTACACGCCGGGCGTGCGCCTGGGCGATCAGCCCCTGCCCCTGGAGCTGGGCTACATCGCGCGCTTCGACGACGTCCTCACGCGCTCGCGGCGGCTGCGCGCGCAGGGAGGCGCCCCCTACGGCACCCTCTTCGACAACCAGGTGCGCACCACGAACGTGGGCGCCTACGCCTCCTTGCGGCACGCGCCGCTGTCCTGGCTCACCCTGCGCGGCGGGGTGCGGCTGGACACCTTCCTCTTCGCGGTGGAGGACCAGAACCGGCCCGCCTCGGATCGGCAGGGCCCGCGCATCCCCGAGGAGTCCATCGAGGCGTATGGCTTCTTCGCGAGCCCCCGCGCCACCGCCGAGGTGCGGCTGTCCCCCCAGCTCACCTGGCTCACCAGCGCGGGCCTGGGCGCGCGCTCCAGTGACGCGGCGGCCCTGTCCGACGCGGAGCTCGCCCCCTATGCGCGCGTGACCGCCGTGGAGACGGGCCTGGGCTGGCGGCTCGGGGGCGAGGGCCAGCCCTATGAGTTCGAGGCACGGGGCGCCGTGTTCACCACCCGCGTGTCACAAGACCTCGTCTTCGACGAGACGGCGGGCCGCAACCAGCCCGTGGGTCCCTCCCAGCGCCTGGGCGCCTTCGCCACCTCGCGCTTCACCCTGCTCGATCGCCTCGACGTGCAGGGCAGTCTGGCCTGGGCCCATGCCACACTGCCGGCCCCCGGTGCTCCGTCCTGGAAGGTCTGGGAGGGCACGGTGATGCCCTACATTCCCCAGCTCATCGGCCGGGTGGATGCGTCGCTGCGCGGCCAGCTCGACGTGGGCACCTTCCCCGTGAGCTGGATGCTCGCGCTGGGCCACAGCGCCATCGGCCCCAAGCCGCTGCCGCTCGATCGCTTCAGCGAGCCCATCTTCCTCTTCGACGTGGCGGCGAGCGCCCGGTGGAAGGCATTGGAGCTGGGTATTTCGGTGGAGAACCTGCTCGACGCACGCTGGCGCGAGGCCGAGTTCAACTACGTCTCCAACTTCCGCGGCCCGGATGCTCCGGCCTCGCTGATGGCCACGCGCCACTTCTCCGCGGGAGCGCCCCGCACCGTGCTCGCCACGCTCACCGTTCATCTGGACCTGCAGGAGGCCGTGCCATGACCCCGACACCCCTCACCACCCGCCGTGCTTTCACCACCCTGCTCGGGGCCGCGCTGCTCGGCGCGGGGGTCGCGTGTGGCGGCTCGGGCACTGGCGGCCGGGGCATCGTCTTCCACATGGGGCTGCGCACCGCGATCGCTCCGGGGGAGACGCGCCCGGGACACTTCACCACCGACACCGGCTGGCGCGTGGAGCTCACGACCGCGCGCATGGTGCTCGGCCCCATCTACCTCTTCGAGAACGCCTCGCCCTTGCAGCCTTCCCCCACGGGGCGCTTGTGGCGGCGCCTGGGCGAGGTGCTCGTGCCCAGCGCGCACGCGCACGAGTCCTTCTTCTCCGGAGGCCGGGTGCTCGGGGAGTGGGACCGTGAGGTGGTGTTCGACCTGCTCGCGGAGCCGGGACAGGCGCGGGTGCTCGGGCGCTCGCCGGGGATCGCCGGCCGGGCGCGCTCCCTGTCGCTGTTGCTCCAGCCGCCGTCGCGGGCCCTGGGCGCGGAGGCGGCGGCGCTGGAGGGGCACTCGGTGTGGCTGGAGGGCACGGCCGAGCGCGAGGGGCAGCGCGTGCCCTTCCTCGTCACGGTGGACTTCCCCGCGCCGGTGGAGATGCAGCGGGTGGACTTCGTGCCCATCGAGGTGGAGCTGGAGGAGGAGGGGCTGTTCGTCCTGGAGCTTCAGCCCCGGCGCTGGTTCGAGGGCGCCCTCTTCGAGCGCCTGGAGGTGCCCGAGGAGGGGACGCGGGTGAGCGTGGCCGCGGAGAGCCGGTGTACCGCGCGCTGTTCGTCAACCTGCGGCGGCACACCGCTTTCTCCGCGGCGTGGGAGTAGCCCGGCGCGCTCAGTGCACTGGGGCTGAACGGGGCAGGGGGAGTGGCTTCATGGCCTCGGGAGTTCCAGCCCCCAGCGTCGCCGCTCGTCGTCGGGAAAGTAGTGATCGAACACATCGTGAGCGAGCGCTGAGTAGAACATGGTCCGTTGGAGGGCCCGCCTGACATTGCGCTTCCAGGTATCGCGCACGGCATGCTCGTCGCCATTCTTCATCAACTCGCGAAGGTGGTCGACGTCAGGCATCAAGTAGTCCCTGACGTAGCTTTGGAAGAGTTCCAGGAGTGCCTGCCGGTCGAGTTCCAGCACTCGAATGGTTTCCGCCCCTTCACGCTCGCTCCTCGAGGCCGGGGCAGCCAGCGGCCTGATTCTTCGTCCCGTACGAAGTGAATCGAGTCGAGGGGGTCCTCTGCTGCTGGATCGACAAGGAGTGGTTGTTCCCCCTGCGGTGGACTCTCCTCGGCCTTGAGCCGGGTTTTCTCCTCTATCAGAGGGAACTCGTCATTTTTCGCCCACCGGTTGCAGTTCGGGCAGGCGAACAACAAGTTCTCCCACGTCCATGCGAGCCACCAGTACCGTGACGTCGGCCGGTAATGTTCGAGGTCGTTGCCAACATTCTCGCAGACCTTCTCGCAGTAGCAGCACTTGAACGCCTGTTGGCGCCAGAGTGTTTCTTTCACCTCGGTGTAGCGGGTTCCAAGTTCGTCGCGGTCATAACCACTCGCGAGGACGATGGCCCGGAAGCGCTCGAGCTCGCCGCGCCGGACATCAGGGAGCTCAAGGGGCTCTGGCCCCCTGTCTATCCGGATCATGCCTGCTCCCGGGGCACCGGGTCATAGGCGACCGGTACACCTTCGGTCTGGAGCCACTTCCGGAGTTCGCTCATCTCCCCTTCTTCCGCGTCACTCCGGTAGGCGTCGGCGGCCAGGCGGAGGTAGCGGTGCAGTTTTTGCGCGTGTTCCTCCGGATAGACAGATCGGATGTCGAAGAAGCGCTCATAGATCTCTCCCCCGGTGAGCAGGCGGGGCTGTTGCGTCGATTGAGCCCACCGCACGCTTCCATCCTGATCCGCCTCCAAGATGAAGATTTCGTGTGACTCCAGCCCAGGTAGCACCATCGGTGAGTGGGTCGTCGCCACGAACTGGACGCGCGGGAGTGCGTGCCGAAGCGCGCGGATGAGTCCGCGCTGCCAGGTTGGATGGATGTGGAGATCAATCTCGTCGATGAGGACGAGCCCCTCTATCTCATCCAAGGGAATTTGTTTTCCGGTCTCGCTCCAGTATTGCGCGACGAGATCCACGACCCATGCGATCGTGGACTGGTATCCTTGGGACATCCAGAGCGCGGGGATCCTGATTTCCTCACCCGAAGGAAGCCGCATCGCGAAGCGGTTTGCTTCGACGAAGGTCTTCGAGTCACTGATGCCACCCCTGCCCATCAAAAGGAAATCATCGACAGCAGGAAGTAATTCATGATCGACGAAGGCTTTTTTGAGTTCGGCGCCGAATGCACGAGCCGTCTCGGCATCGAATCGGCTCACGAAATCCGTGGCGATGAGCGGCAGACCATCGAACAGAGACTGTAGCCGGTCCAGCACTGGAACATAGTTGCGTGACGCTGTACTCATCGGCTGTGGAATGTTGCGGCTCACGCCATAACCCGCGACAAACCACAGTCGTAGTCCGGTCGCTCTGGCCTCCTGAAGTGGATCGACACCCTTCTGCGTTCCTTCCGGCAGTGGGTCCTTCGACGCATCCACGAAGCGGGAACTGCCGCGCAAGACTCCGAGCCGCGTGGAGGTCGTGAGCTTGCTCTCGAGGAGTGGCGGGTGGAACGGCTTCACGCTCAAGCCGGGATACTCACGAGCAGCGTGGAGGCGTTCACTGAAGCCGAAGGTTGCTTCGATGGTGACCGGCGCATCCTCGCGACGTTTGTCCGGCATGGTGCTGATGTATGAAGTCCCAAGCTGGTTGCCACGTTCGGGGCCGGTCGCGGCGAGGGCGATTGCCCTCAAGAGCGACGTCTTGCAGAGACCATTCTCGCCAACGAACACCGTCCAGGAGCGTGGCTGCCCCTCGTGCAGGAATGGGATCTTCATGTCGCGGAGCAACTTGAGGTTCGCGACTGTCAGCTCGTGCAGATACATGCTGCCTCCGGGCGGCGGAAGCTAGCAGAACCCGCTTGCCGGACCGATCCGGAACGAGATGCTCGACTACTCCGCTCAGTGGACGTGGCGTTCGAGAATGAACTCGAACACCGCGCCCGGCGTGGGCCCGAAGCGCAGGAAGTAGTCGCGGTTGCCCTGGGTGGCGGCGAACGAGGCCACGTAGGTGATGCCCGTGCACACGGGTCGAGCGACCTCGACCTTCACGGCGACGTCCTTGAACTCCATGCCGTCGTAGGCGCCCACGGCGAGCTCCCGATCGAGATAGAGCACGATGTGCTCGTCCTGATCAGGCTTCGAGACGAGTGAGGTGTAGCCGTGCTGCTGCTCGCCGGGCAGCGTGACGCGGTAGCGCGAGTGGCCCGTGTCGGTGAGGGGTGCGAAGCCGAACGGGGGGCCTCGCCCGTCGTGGCCTGGATCGCCTCCGCGTCGTTCGCGAGCGCGTGGGTGCAGGCGTGTTCCAGCTCTCCATCCCGCTCCGAGGTCGTGAAATCCAGCCGGCCGTCCCCGAGGAACGCCGCGGAGTCGAGCCGGTTGCCCACCTCGGCACCGCGCAGGGTGGACAGGTCCAGGGTGTAGCGGGACTTCTCCTCCAGGGTGGGACCCCGGGGCCGCCATCCTCGGGCGCGGGCAGGGTGAGCAGCAGCTCGCGGCCCTCGTCACGCCACTGGCCGGTGATGACGCGCGGCGCGATGCTCGGGTCGGTGTGATTCTCCAGCTTCACCTGGGCGTTGGTGGTGCGCATGGGGACGCTGAAGCGCAGCGACAGTTGCTTGCGTTGGTAGATGCCCGGGCGGCGCGCCTCGTGGTCGAAGTACAGCTCCAGGGGATACACGTCCTGGGCGCCCTCGGGGATGCTGGAGGCGGTGACGGCCGGACGCGGGCGATCCGTCCCGGTGCGGAAGCGCAACGTGTGCTCCACGGGCCGGCCCTGGGCATCCTGGAAGCCCTCGAGCGTGAGGGTGTGCTCCTCGTCGTGGCTGATGCGGGTGATGGGCGCGGTGAGCGTGTTGCCGGACCGGTGGGTGCGCCGAGCTCCAGTCCGGAGGAGGGCCGCAGCGTCCCCCTGGACGTGTCCATGGGTCCGCTGAAGGTGAGGGACACCTGGGTGAGGGCCCCGGGAAGTTGCGCCTCGTCGCCACCAGCGGGCGAGGTGGCCGTCACCGAGGACGTACCCGGCTCCGGGTTGGGGTTCACGGGAGCGGGCGGATCATCGCCACAGGCGGACAGGGCCAGCAGGCAGGAGGACAGCACGGTGGACAGCAGGGGCGCGCGACGCATCGTTGGGAACTCCTCGGGAGGGTGAAGGGCAAGACACGAACGCGACCAGGGCGGCCCCTCATGAGAGAGAGGCCGCCCCGGCGCGCTTCACTCGGGGACGATCAGTTGCTCAGCGAGCCGTTGCAGTTCTCGTCCACGCTGTTGCCCGGGATCTCCGCGGCCCCGGGGTTGATGCTGGCGTTGCTGTCGTTGCAGTCGTACCGGGCGGTGACGTAGCCGGCCGGCGGCACGCAGGCGGAGAGGATGGAGACGTTGTTGTTGCCGTAGGCGTCGCCGTCCGCGTCCTGGTAGTAGCGCGTGTTGTAGTCCTCGACGCGCTCGGGGATGACGCCCACGAGGTTGCCCGAGGCGGTGCCCAGCTCCAGCGTGTACGTGGTGCCGGCGGTGAGGTTGTAGACGGTGTAGTTCGTCAGTCCGCAGCTGGTGCTCACCGCCTGGGCGAGCGCGGAGGAGAGCGTCGTGGCGCCGCTCTTGGCGGTGAAGGTGATGCTCTTGTTCAGGTAGAAGGCCCAGGAGCCCGTGGTGCCCGGGGTGAACTTCACCGTGCCCGTGGCTCCGGCGGGCAGCGTCACGTCGAACTGCTTGTGGGTGCCGGTGAGGGACGGCGTCGAGGCGGTCAGGCCGCTCGTGGCCGTCACCGCCACGTGGTCGGCGCTGGTGTTCGCGTGCAGGCAGGAGTGGCTGGCGATGGAGGGGCTGAGGGCGGTGCAGCCCGCCTCGAGTCCCTGCTCCTGGGAGCTGAGGTCCAGCTCCTCGCCCTCGGGAGCGGGACCGCAGGCGGAGAGGGCCGGGCCCAGGAGCGCGCCCCAGGCGATGTGTCGCGTCGGCTTCATGGTTGTCGTTCTCTTTCGTGGTGATGCGGCGGATGCCGCGGGGACTACAGGTGCTCGATGACGAGGGAGAGCTCCGAGTGCTCCGTGGGGCCGACGGTGACGGTGTACTGGACCTTGTCCGTCAGCTCGTAGCCGACCATCCGCACCAGCTCCCCCTGGCATGCGCCGTCGCGCAGCTCGGGGGGGATGGGCTCGGTGGCGGCCGGCTCCACGCGCTTCGTGCCCTCGTGGAAGGAGAAGGGCACGTCCTCGTGGCTCAGGTAGGCGATGAAGTCGCCCGTGGCGTAGGACTTGAACTGGAAGGTGCCCACGTACTGGCCTCCTCCGGGCGCAGCTTCACGGTGTAGAACGTGTGGAAGGCGTCCACGCGGGGCTGGGCCGTGGTGCTCGCCATCACCGTGGCGTAGGGGCCATGGGTGACGTGCCAGCAGGCATGCTCGCCCTTGTCGCCGAAGTCGAACCCCGTGCGCGGCACGTAGTTCGGGTCCACCACGCAGGCCAGGCCGTCGGTGGCCGCGAGGTAGCCGCGATCACAGTGGCACCAGTCCCCCGTGGCCTCGCGATGGATGTGTCCATACGGGGCGCAGGGGTCTGCCTGGGGTTGGGGGGTCGGGTCGTCCGGCTCGGGCGTGGTCGGATCGCAGGCGGCGAGGGCCGCGCAGGCCGTCAGCAGCAGGAGGGAGTTCAGGCGCATGGGGGCTTACTCGTGCTCGTGCTCGTGAGCGGCTTCCTCGACCAGGAGCGTGAACTGGGCGTCGCTCGCGCGGGAGGCGTGGAACTCGAGCCGGTAGTCCTTGCCCGCCTCGAGCGGGGCGATGGCGATGTTCTTGAGCGCGCCGCACGCGCTGGCCGAGATGTACGAGCGGCACCCGAGACCCACCTCGGTGGTGCCGTCGAAGATGCGCAGGCCCTGGTAGCGCGACTGGAGGAAGGCGTACTCGGTGCTCTCCTCGGCGGTGAAGATGACCGAGCCGCCGTACTGGTCGCAGCTGCCGTGCAGCGTGACGTTGTAGGCGGTGTGGGGGTGTTCACGTCCACGAGCGGCACGGTGCTCGGCGCCGCGGCGGTCACGGCCTGGAACGGGCCGCTCTCCGCGTGGAGGCAGGAGTGCTCGATGATTTCCTCCGTCTCGGCCGGATCACACCAGGCGGCGAGCTCCTGCTGCTCGGTGGCCAGCTCCATGGCGGCCGCGTCCTGGGCCTCCGTGGTGCCACAACCGGTCATCAGCATCGCCAGGGCGCAGGTGGACAGGCCCGTCTCGAGCAGGTTCTTCATGGTGCGACTCCTTCTGTGGTGGGGGGACTGCTGGGTGATGCGTGAGAAAGGGGCGGCCGCTCAGCGCTCGGGGGGCAGCACGGCCCAGGACACGGTGACCTCGCCCGAGGGCAGGTGATGCGGGGGCGGGAGGTCCGCGTCCTGGGCAGGCGGGGACGGCGTGGAGGGCGCGGCGGTGCGCGGGGGCTCGGCGGGGGTTTGCGATACCGGCTCGACCGGGACGCCGTCTTCCGGCCGGCTGAGCCACGGCGCGGCGAGGAGCGCCAGCGCCAGTCCTCCCACTCCCACGCTCCACACGATTCGTGACACCGCGCGCCTCCCGGACTTCCGGTCCCTCAGCGGGAACACCTCGCTTATGCCATCAGCATGCAAACGCAATCAAGTTGCATTTGCATGGAGCGCTCTTCCCAGGTGTGGCCCGTGTTCCGATGTCATTTGCAACCCAGTTACATGAAGGCTCGGGTTCCGCACGGCGCGGACGTGCCTGGAGGCGGCCGACGCGCGCGCGGGCGGGGCCTCGGCCGCGACGCCGTGGGGAGGGACTCTCGGGGAGCGGGGGCGGGCGCACGGGAGGCGCCCAGGTGCCCGGGCCTTCAGGCGGGCGAGGGGAGGCCGTGGCGAGGCGAGGGACGCGCGGTTCTATCCGCAGCGGTCACACAGGCCGCGCAACTGGATGTCCACCGAGTTGTCCGTCACGGACTTGGGCAGCCCCTTGGTGGGCGAGAGGCGGACGGACTTGGCCGGCAGGCACGACACGGCGCCGCAATCCGTGCAGGTGAAGTGTGGGTGCGGGTCGTGGTGGCCCGACGCGTCGCGCTTGAGCTCGAAGCGCCATACCCGGTCCCCCAGGTCCGTGCGCACCACGAGGCCCACCTCGGTCAGGTCCGTGAGGTTGCGGTAGAGCGTGACGCGGTCGTAGCCCTCGTCCTTGAGCGCGTCCACCGTGTCCGCGTGGCTCAGCGGCGTGGTGGCGGCTTCCAGTTCCCGGAGGACGGCGATCCGAGCCGCCGTGCTGCGCAGCCCCGAGGAGCGCAGCAACTCCTGGTATTCGCCCAGGGTCGGTGGAGATGTGGTTTTCCTGGCGGCCATCGCCTCATCGAATAACCCAACTCCCGCGCGCTTGCACCTGGGTTGCTCCTGACGGGGCGCCTTCCCTCACGCCGGCCCTTTCGTCCAGGGGACCCAAAGGTGCCCAGGCCGGCACCCAGGCCGCCAGGGGCACACGGGTGACCCCAGGCCCGCGCGCCGCCTCGAGCCCACCGCGAGGGCGGGACGGAGGCCTACGCCCGGGCCTCCCCCCGGTGTCCGCCGTGGGGCTCGTCTCCGTGCGCCTCCCGGTGGCGCGCCCGCAGGCTGAAGCCCACCGCGGTGCCAATGCACACCACGATGACGGCCACCGAGGGCAGCGGCGGCACTTCGATCCACTCCGAGAGGATCATCTTCAGCGCGGCGAACGCGAGCACCGCCGCGAGCCCGAAGCGCAGGTAGCGCAGCTCGTGCGCCGTGCTGGCCAGCGCGATGTAGAGCGCGCGCAGCCCGAGGATGGCGAACACGTTGGACGTGTAGACCACGAACAGGTTGCGGCTCACCGACAGAGCCGCGGGGACGGAGTCGATGGCGAACGCCACGTCCGACAACTCGATGGCGGCGAGCGCGACGAACAGGGTGGTGGCCTGCCACCCGTCCCTGGTGCGCGTGAAGAAGGCCCGGTCCGGGGCGTGCCGCGTCACCGGCAGGCGCCGCGTCAGCCACGTCACCAGCTTGTTGTCCCCCGACTGCTGGCCGTGCGGGGCGCGCGCCACGCGCCGGGCGGCGACGAGCAGCAGGGCGCCAAAGCCGTAGACCACCCAGTGCCAGCGCTCCAGCGCCTCCAGCCCCACGAAGATGAACACCCCGCGGAACACGAGCGCCCCGAGGATGCCCCAGAAGAGCACCCGGCGCTGGTGATCCTCGGGCACCCCGAGGCTCGAGAAGATGACGAGGAAGACGAACAGGTTGTCCAGGCTGAGGCTCTTCTCGATGAGGTAGGCGCCCAGGTACTCCTGTGCCGCCACGCCTCCGTGCCTCCAGGCCACGAAGCCCGCGAACCCGAGCCCCATGGCGATCCACGCGCCGCTCCAGAGGTAGGCCGCCTTGCGCGACTCGGCATGCGTGCCGCGATGGGACCTGAGGTCGACGATGATCATCCCGAGGACGATCACCCCGAACAGACCCCACTCCCATGGCGATACCGGATTGGATTGCATTCCCGGGAAGCTGGAGATGGCCTGGAGCGGCCACAACTTCCGCCCGCCCGCCCGCCCGTGGGCGGACGGCGCCCAGGAGGGCTAGGTGCCGGGCGAGGGCTCGATGACCACCGGCTCCAGGGGATCCGCCAGGGTGAGCCCCATGACGCGCGCGTAGAAGGCCAGCTCGGTCTCCAGGGCCCTGCGCGCCTCGGGGGTGCCGCGGGGCGCCTGGGCCTCGCCCTCGATGAGCAGCAGCGCCGTGGGCACCCCGTGCGCGCGCAGCTTGCGCACCAGCTCCTCCGTCTCCCGCGACGGCACCCGCGCGTCGTGCCGGCCCTGGATGAACAAGAGCGGGCTGCGCTTGAGGTTGTCCGGGTGGAACGCCGGGGACCGGTCATGCAGCAGCTGCCGGGACTCGAGCAGGGAGCCGAGGAGCTGATCCAGGTAGTGCGCCTCGAACTTCTCCGCGTTCTCCGCCAGGGACTCCAGGTTGGCCACGCCCGCCACGCTGGTGCCACAGCGCAGGATGTCCCGGAAGGCCAGCAGCGCCAGGGTGGTGTAGCCGCCCAGGCCTGCGCCGCGCGCCACCATGCGCCGCGCATCCACGCGGCCCTCCTGCACCAGCCGCAGCGCGGCGTTGGCGCAGTCATCCACGTCCATGACGCCGAAGTTGCCGTACAGGGACAGGCGGTAGTCGCGGCCATGGCCCGTGCTGCCCCGGTGGTTGACGTCCACCACGCCGAAGCCCCGGCTGGTGAAGTACTGGATGGTCCAGTCCAGCTTCGTCGAGGCCGCGCCCGTGGGGCCGCCGTGGCTGAGGATGAGCAGGGGCGGCTTGTCGCCCGCGGGCGCGCGGAAGTCCGGATGGGTGGGGGGTAGTACCGGGCGTGTGACTCACCCAGCTCGGTGGTGGGGTAGTGCAGGGCCTCGGGGCGCGACAGGTAGGGCAGGAGCGACTCGGGCACCGTGCTCGAGGCCTTGATGACCTGGGGCTTGCCCGACTCCATGTCCAGCCGCACCACGCTCACGGGCAGCTCGGGTCCGCCCCCCACGAAGTACGCCGTGGCGAAGCCCCCGCGCACATGGCAGATGTCCGTGTAGGGCGTGGCCAGCTCGGAGAACTGGCCGAGCACCACGTCCAGCCGCCCCAGCCGCCACTGGCCCTGCTCGTTGTAGGCGCACACCACGTGCCGGGGCGAGATGAAGGTGTAGGTGGACATGCCCAGGCTCCACTGGGCCGCGCCGAACTCCGCCCGGCGCTCGAGCACCGGCACCACGTTGCGCCCCTGCAGCCGGTAGAGGTTCCACCAGTTGTTGCGGTCGCTCACGAAGTACAGCTCGCCCTGGGGCGACCACTCGGGCTGGAAGATGGACTCGGTGGAGCCGCCGGCCACCAGCCGCGCGTGGCGCAGCTCCCCCTCCTCGTCCACGTCCGCCACCCACAGCTCGCACCCGTCCCACGGCATGCTCGGGTAGTCCCACGCGAGCCACGCGATGCGCCGCCCGTTGGGGCTGAGCACCGGCGAGGAGTAGAAGTCGCGCCCCTGCGCGAGCACCGTCTGCTTCTGCCCGTCGAGGTCCACCGCGACGAGGGCGATGCGCGGCTGGCCCTCCTGGAGGTTGCGCCAGTCCTCGCGCACGCACAGCACGCGGTTGCGCGCCCGATCGATGCTCAGGTCCGCGTAGCGGTGCTTGCCGCCCATGTCCGGGGTGATGGGCACCGGCGTGCGGCCCGGGTTCACCCGGTACAGGCGCTGATCCGGGTGGGGGCCGCCGCTCGCGTGGTTGACGAACACCACCAGCCCCTCGGACACGGTGAACGAGCCGCCGCCCCGGCCGTACACGAGGCTGCGCGCGCTATAGGGAGCGCGGCCCTCGGTGGGCGCGGGCAGCAGGTCCGCGTGCGTGCCCTCCGCGGTGCGCCGCACGATGACGTGCCGGCCCCCCTCGTTGGCTCGCACCTCCAGCCAGTACACGTCCTCCCCATCGACGGCCACCTCGCCCAGCGAGAGCGACTGGGAGGCGATGAGCTCGGCGGTGAGGGGGACTTCCAGGCGCCGTAGGGCGCTTCCCGGCTTGCGAGCGTCATGTGCTGGCCCTTCCGTGGAATGCATGAATGAAGCGTTCCTCAGCTTCTAACATCCCCAGGCGACGTCGCGCTCCAGGCAGGGGGGGCCCACGGGGAGGGAAATGTCGGATTCTGCTCGACCTGTCACTTTCCCCCTCGCGCTCCGCGTGGGAACGAAGCGCACCCCGGGTTGAACCCGCCGGGGTCGGAATCGGAAGCCGCCCTCCTGCCGAGCCTCCGTCTTCGTGTCCGGTGGAGCGGGTTGAAGGGCGTGCTTCGGGCGCCAACCTTCACGGGAACGTGTCTTCCACCTTCTTCGCCGAGTAGATGCCCGAGACCGAGCCACGCCGCTTCCGCCACCTGCTGCTGCGCGCCGTCCTGCTGCCCTTGGGGCTGTTGCTGCTGCTCGCGGGCATCCTCCTGTGGACGGTGGGCAACCTCATCCATGCCCAGGAGCAGCACGGCACTCCCAGGAGACGCTGACCCGGCTGGAGCGGGCGCGCCAGCTCCTCGTCGACCGGGAGACGGGCTTGCGCGGCTATCTGCTCACCGGCAAGCCCGTCTTCCTGGAGCCCTACCAGACGGCCGGACGGGAGCTCCCCGCGGTGGTGGATGCATTGGAGCAGAGCCTTGCGGACGAGCCCGAACAACGCGCCTGGATGAAGGAACTGCGCGAGCGCTGGCGGGATTGGGAGCAGTTCGCCGATGGGGAGTTCTCCCTCTTCCACGAAGGGGGCGACTGGCTGGCCGTGGTGCGCTCGGGCGTGGGCAAGACCCGCATGGATGCGATTCGCGCCACCCTGGACACCATGGGCGCCGAGACGCGCCAGCGCGCCAATCTCCGGGCACTCGAGGCCGAGCGCGCGGGCCGCACCGTGCTCCTCTTCGGAGGACTGTGGACGCTCGCGGTGGGCGTGCTGCTGGCCTGGTTCTGCCGGCGCCAGCTCATCACCCTGGCCCGGGAGTACGACGCCAGCCTCGTCCAGGTGCATGCCCAGACGGATGCCCTGCGCGCCAGCGAGGCCCGGCTGGAGTCGCGCGTGGTCCAGCGCACCCTCGAGCTCACCGCCGCCAACAAGGAACTGGAGTCCTTCAGCTACTCCGTCTCGCACGACCTGCGCTCCCCCCTGCGCGCCATCGACGGCTTCGCCCAGGCGCTGCTCGAGGACGAGGGGCCGAAGCTGTCGCCCGAGGGGCTGCGGCTGCTCTCGCGCCTGCAGGGGGCCGCCACGCGCATGGGCCAGCTCATCGACGACTTGTTGCAGCTCTCGCGCGTCACCCGCGCCGAGCTGCAGCGCGAGCCGGTGGACTTGAGCGCGATCGCCACGAGCGTTCTCCAGGACCTGCGCCAGCGCGAGCCCGCGCGTGACGTGACGTGCACCCTCCAACCCGGCCTCGTCGCACGGGGAGATCCGCGGCTGCTCCGGGTGCTGCTGGAGAACATGCTGGGCAATGCCTGGAAGTTCACCAGCAAGCGCTCCGGGGCCCACATCGAGTTCTTCGCGGAGACGGTCGAGGGAGTGACCCAGTACGTTGTGCGCGACAACGGCGTGGGGTTCGACATGGCGTACGCGGGCAAGCTCTTCAGTCCCTTCCAGCGGATGCACAAGCCCGCGGACTTCCCGGGCACGGGCATCGGGTTGGCCACGGTGCAGCGCATCGTCCATCGGCATTGCGGTGACATCTCGGCGCAGGCCACCCGTGGCGCGGGCGCCACCTTCCGCTTCACCCTCCAGGAGACGCAGACATGAGCGGCTCACGGTCCATCCTCCTCGTCGAGGACAACCCGGACGATGTCGACCTCACGCGGCGCGCCTTCCAGCGCGCGGGCCTCACCCAGCCGCTCGAGGTGGTGGAGGACGGCGTCGAGGCGCTCGACTACCTCTTCGCGCGCGAGGCCCACGCGCACCGGGCCCGCGAGCCCCTGCCCGCGCTGGTGCTGTTGGATCTCAAGCTGCCGCGCCTGGATGGGCACCAGGTGCTGCGGCAGATCCGCGCCCACCCGCGCACCCGCTTCCTTCCCGTGGTCATCCTCACCTCCTCGGACGAGGAGAAGGACCTGGTGGAGAGCTACAGCCACGGCTGCAACAGCTACGTGCGCAAGCCGGTGAGCTACAACGAGTTCGTCGAGGCGGCACGTCAGCTCGGGGTCTACTGGCTGGTGCTCAACCGCTCCCCGCCCGCGGGAGGGCGTGCATGACGACGCCGCTTCGGGTCCTGATGGTGGAGGACAACCCGGACGACCAGGATCTGGTGGAGCGCGAGCTGCGCCATGGTGGCTACGAGGTGCACACCCACCGGGTGCAGTCGGCCGAGGAGCTGCGCGAGGCGCTCGTGCCCGGACGCTGGGACATCATCCTCTCCGACTACCGCCTGCCCGGCTTCGATGCGCCCTCCGCGCTCGCCATCGCGCTCGACAGCGGCCTGGACATCCCCTTCATCGTCGTCTCCGGCAGCGTGGGGGAGAACGAGGGCGTGGAGGTGATGAAGGCCGGCGCGCACGACTACTTCCCCAAGACGAACATCACCCGGCTGCCGGCCGCGGTGGCGCGCGAGGTGGAGCAGGCCCGGCTGCGCCAGGAGCGCGCCTGGGCCGCGAGGGATCGGGATCTGCTGGCGCGCGCCGGCGAGGTGCTGGCGGGCTCGCTGGACTTCCAGCCGACGCTGGAGCGGGTGGTGCGCGTGCCGGTGCCGGGGCTGGCGGACTGGTGCGCCGTCTACCTCCCCGAGGAGGGACGCTACCTGCGCACGGTGGCGCTGGCGCACGAGGATCCCGCGCGGGTGGCGCTGGCGTACGAGACGGATCGGCTGTTTCCCATGGACCTGGCGGCCCCCTCGGGCCCTCCCCGCGTCTTCCACACCGGCGAGCCCCTGCTCCTGACGGAGGTGCCCGAGGAGCGCCTGGCCCTGCTGGCGCGCTCCCCGGAGCACCTGCGCCGCATTCTCGACATGGGGCTGTGCTCCGTCATCCACGTGCCGCTGGTGGGACGCATGGGGACGCTGGGCGTGGTGACGCTCGGCACCACCGGGAGCCGGCCGCGCTTCTGCCAGCGGGACATGCCCGTGGTGCAGGAGCTGGCGCGCCGCGCCGCGCTGACGCTGGAGAACGCGCGCCTGTACCACGAGTCCCAGGAGGCCATCCGCCTGCGCGACGAGTTCCTCGCCGTGGCGTCCCACGAGCTGCGCACCCCGCTCACCTCGCTGGGCCTGCAGTTGAGCTCGCTGGTGCAGCGGGCGCGGCGCGAGTCCGCCCTGGACATGGTGGAGCGGTTGGATCGGGGCCTGCGCCAGGTGCGGCGCCTGGGCACGCTGGTGGAGACGCTGCTGGACGTGTCGCGCCTGTCCACCGGCGAGCTGTCGCTGTCATCCGAGCGGATGGACCTGGGCGAGGTGGTGCGCGAGGTGTTGGAGCGCTTCGAGGCGGAGTCCCAGGCCATGGGCTGCGCGCTGCGGGTGGAGGTGGCCCTGGGCTCGTCGGCGAGTGGGATCGGATGCGGGTGGAGCAGGTGGTGTCCGGACTGCTCGCCAACGCCCTCAAGTTCGGGGCGCGCCATCCGGTGGAGGTGCGGGCGTGGGCGGAGCGCGGGGTGGCCCGGGTGGTGGTGGAGGACCGGGGCATCGGCATTCCGGAGGATCAGCTCGAGCGCATCTTCGAGCGCTTTGGCCGGGCGGTGTCCTCGCGCTCCTACGGCGGGCTGGGGTTGGGGCTGTACGTGGCGCGCCGGGCGGCCGAGGCGCACGGGGGCCGTGTGTGGGCCGAGCGGCGCGAGGGCGGCGGGGCCCGCTTCACCCTGGAGCTGCCCCTGCGGCCCGGGGCGGGGTGAAGGCCCCCTCAGTTGGGCCCGAGCCCCACCGCCCACCGGAACGAGAAGATGGCGAGCAGGCCGAGTCCCACGGTGAGCAGGCCCGCGCGCCACCGGGGCCGCGCCTCCAGGAAGTCCGCGAGGAAGATGAACAGGGGGAAGGTGTTGCCGAGGAAGCGGTGGATGCTCTGGAGCTGGCCGGTGGACAGCGGCAGCAGCAGGTTGCTCCCGGCGAGCAGCGTGTACGTGGGGCGCTCGCGGCGCTGGAGGGCGTAGCCGACGAGCAGCAGCGCCGCGAGGGCGAAGAGGTTGTAGTCCACGGAGCGGTCCAGGCGGAACAGGGCCACCAGGGGCAGGCCGAGCTGGCGCTTCCACGCGGCCTGGACGTGCACGAAGTAGAGTGGATCCCCGTAGAGCTGCCAGTGCAGGCCGAGCAGGGGCAGCACGGCCACCACCGGCACCAGGAGCCAGAGGACGCGCGGTGTGAGGCTCGGGCGGCCATCCCTGGCGCGGCACAGCTCGAGGAGCGCGGGCAGACAGAGGATCCACCCATTGGGCCGGGCCCACACGGCGAGCGCCAGGGCCAGGGCCGCCACGCCCTCGCGCCGGGTGCGCACGCAGTACAGGGCGAAGACGCCGAGGAAGAGCGCGGTGGACTCGGGGTAGACGGCGGAGAAGAAGTGGCTGCCGGGGTAGGCCAGCAGGCACGCCACGCACAGCTCGGCGAAGGCGCCCGGGCGGTCGAGCCGCACCAGCTTGTCGAGGTAGACGACGGCGAGCGCCAGCATCACCTGGGAGAGCAGCACGCCCACGTGGAAGAGGGACGCTCCGCCGAGCAGCTCGGACAGCCCGCGCACGAGGCTCGGGTACAGGGGGAAGAAGGCGGCGTGGTACACCCAGCCGTCGGGGCGCCAGGGCGGGTAGCCGTCGCGGGCGAGGTCCAGGTAGAACATCGTGTCCCAGCGCCCCCAGACATCGAGTGCGCGCACGGGCAGGTACATCCAGCGGAAGTGCTCGTCCCCGCCGGCCCAGTGCACGCGCGGCGGCCCGCGGGTGAAGAAGGTGCCCAGCACCATCCACCCGAGCACCCACAGCCGCGTCCCCACGAGCCACGCGGCCAGACGCGCGCCCCGGGGCAGGTGTCGCCAGCGCGCGGACAGGGAGGACAGGGTGGAGCGGAGCGGGGGCACGGGCCGCGGGAGATAGCACGGCCGGGCCCTGCCGCCGCGCCAGTGTGCACGAGGCGGCAGACCCTGGCGCCAGACGTCCGCGCCCGGACAGGAGCGTGCCATGTGGTGACACGGTGGTGACCTGTCAGCGGTACGAAAAGGTCATGGCATCCCCTGAGCGCATCGAGACTCTCCGGATCGAGGAGGAGGAAGTGAAGCCCCTGCTGCGCGGCGTGTCCCATGCGCTCGCGTTCGTGGCGGCGCTCGCCGGGTGTTTCTTCCTGGCCCAGACCCCGGCCGAGGGCGCGCGGCACGTGGCCGGCCTGGTGTTCGGCGCCAGTCTGGTGCTGATGTTCGGGGTCAGCGCGACGTACCACTGTCCCAACTGGAGCCCCGTCGTCTACCAGCGCCTCCAACGGTGCGACCATGCGGCCATCTACGTGCTCATCGCGGGCTCCTTCACGCCCATCGCCGTCCTGGACGAGGCGGGGAGCTGGGGCCCTCGGATGCTCTGGGTGATGTGGAGCGCGGCGCTCACGGGGGCGGGGCTGTCGCTGCTGGGTCACTCCGGGCCGCGGGGGCTGCGCTCCGTGCTCTATGTCGTGCTGGGGTTCGTGTCGGTCCCGGTGATGCTGCGGCTGCCCGAAGTCATCGGCCCCGTGCGCGTCGGGTGGCTCGTCTTCGGCGCCGTCGTCTATGCCCTGGGCGCCGGAGTCTACGCCCGCAGGTGGCCGGACCCCCGTCCCACCCTCTTTGGCTACCATGAGATCTTCCACCTCATGGTCATCACGGGGGCCTCCGTGCACTACGCCGTCATCCTCGACGTGCTGCGCAGCGGGTGAGCGGGTGGTGACTCCAGACACCAGGTGGTGAATGCCGTCATCCCGCCGCGCGACGCCGGGTGGGGCGAGGGAGCGGGGCTCTCGGTCCAAGTGACTGATTTCCCGAGAAGAGGGGAGTCCGGGTCCTCGCGAGCGGTGGGGGTGGGGCGTTGGCACGTGTCCTGCTTTGTTCGCGCTCACCCTCCCCTTTTCGGTCTCCCGGATTCGAACATGTCCATCTCGGTCAACCGCCCCCAGTACTCCTCTCCCCTCTGGAGCACCTCCAACAGCAAGCAGGTCTCCTCTCCGGCCGAGAGCGTGGCGCGTCCCACCGAGCAGCAGCCGGTGAACGACCCGTGGCAGAGCTTCCTGACCGACTCCTTCGAGCAGGGCCCGGGCAATCTCGAGCAGCTGACGCAGATGCTGGGCCAGCTCACGCAGTTGCTGAGTGAGCTGCAGGGCGGCGATTCGTTCGAGGCGCCGCGGGACCTCGCCGCCGGACCCGAAGTGGGTGCCCCCGCGCCCCAGGGGGTTACCCCCTCGAACAGCCCGACCAACCCGACGCACCCCACCTACGACAGTGACGCGGGTCCGGGGTTCGGTCCGCCCTCGGCCGGGTCCACCGAGCAGGTGGATCCGAGCACGCCGTGGTTGGCCAAGAACAACGTCGGCTCGCCGTACAACAGCAACATGCAGCTCATCGACCCGAGCCAGAAGGACCAGTTCAAGTACACCAACACGTTCACCAACAACACGAACGAGCCGCAGACCGTCACGCTCTGGAACAAGACGGGCGAGGACGGCGGCCCGAACAGCGGGCAGTACTTCGACAAGAGCACGCCGAAGACGTTCACGCTGCAGCCTGGCCAGTCGCAGACCGTGGCGTTCGACAGCAACAGCAGTGTGGCGTGGTGCGTGTCGAAGGACGGCACGGCGAATCCGGGCGCGAACTCCGGCCAGACCTGGGGCGAGGCGACGTTCGCGAACGCCGGCACGGGCTGGAGCGGTTATGACGTCAGCCAGATTGAACCGGCGGGCCACAATGGCCGCATGTCCATCACGAACGACGCCACGGGCAAGACGGTGACGGAGGCCAATGCCCGGCAGACGCCCTCGGACAACCCCGCGGGCCTCGACGTGGGCGTCCCCGCCGGCCCGCTGAGCCTGACCACGACCTTCAGCTGAGGGATTGGCTCACGACCGCGTAGACGCTCGGCGATTGACGCCCTCCCGTCGAGCGCCCTACTTCTGTAGCCGGTTTTACAGAAAGGGGCATCATGGCGGAGCAACCCGACAGCAGCAGCCGGTTGAGGGCGGTCCAGGAGTACTTCAGGAAGGTGGATCGCCGGGAGCCAGGAGTCCTGGAGCTCTTCACCGACGACGTGCAGTTGTTCTTCCCCAAGTTCGGGGTGGGCCGCGGCAAGGCCGAGCTCGCGCGGTTCTCGCGATTGCTCACGGGCTATCTGGAAAGCCTCGAGCACGACATCGAGGGCTTTCGTTATGTGGTCTCGGGAGACAGCGTCGTGGTCGAGGGCACGGAGCGCGGCGTGACGCGCGGGGGGGTGCACTGGCCGGACAATGACATCTCACAAGGCCGCTTCTGCAATGTCTTCGAGTTCGAGGGGCCGCTGATCCGGCGCGTCCATATCTATGTCGATCCGGACTTCACCAGCGAGGACGTGGAGCGCGTGCGGCTGCTCCGGGGTGAAGCCGCGGTGCACGCGGGGACCCGCGCCCTCGCCAACGCCTATCTCGAGCGCCTGCGCGCGGGGGCGGAGCCGGACGTCATCGCGTCGCTGTTCAGCGAGGAGGTCGACTGGGACATCCCAGGCGATACCCAGCGGGTCCCCTGGATAGGCAGACGAAAAGGGCGCGTGGGTGTCGCGGATTTCTTCCGCGCTCTTCGGGAGCGGATCGAGCCGCTCCGCTTCGAGGTCCGCTCGCTCGTCGTCGAAGGCGAGGAGGCCGTGGTGTTGGGGGCCCTGTCGTCACGCGTCAGGAGCACGGGCAGGGTCATCGACAGTGAGTTCGCCCAGCACCTGCGGGTGCGGGACGGGCTGATCGTCCGCTACCGGCTCTTCGAGGACAGCTTCGCGGTGGCGAGGGCGATGGACGCGTCCTGAGACACGCTCACGGCCCGGCGCGCACGTTGTCTGCAATCCATTGCAGGTAGGGCGCGTGGCCGGCGGCCACGTCCAGCCGCAGCACCTCCGGGCACTCGTAGGAGACTGAACGTTCTCCGACCTGCTCGGCTTGACCGGCGAGCGCCCCACAAAGCAGAGTGCCTTGACGACTTATCCCCCAAGGAGCCTCATGGAGCCACCGAAGAGACGCCTTCTTTGCTGCCTCGTCGTTGGTGCCTTGGCGGTTGATTGCGCGTCTTCTGCTTCAACCCGACGTGAAGACGCCCCCGGAGGCAGAGAGACCGCGGAGCAACAGCCAGACGCGACCGCGGACCCACTGCCGGACGAAAGCGCCTACAGGGAGGCCGCGAAGAAGCTTCTAGAATTCCTGAACGCTCAACGGCAAGCAGGCGGGAGCGTTGTTCAGGCCTCAGGCAAAGACGGAATATATCCCATGTATGAGTGCATGGAATACGGTTGTCCTGACAAGGTGTTTTGCAAAGAGGTCAACTCCTACTGCCACGTCACCCACTGCGGCAAGGGGAGCTGCTATGGGTGCCCGGAGCCATTGCCGGACATATTCAAGAACCTTGTGCTCAAGCAGTGGTGTAAGTTCGACTGTCTGCGCGGCTCTACCC
>JBMEQP010000001.1:0-237893 GCA_049060065.1 Cystobacter fuscus | reverse complement strand
TGTCCAACTGTAGTATTAGGGTCGGGCGTGTGATGTCGTTCTTCTCGCGCTTCTTCCGCTTCCTGCGTTCCAGCTTCGTCGGCATCCTGGCCACGGTGGCCGACTTCGCCGTGCTGGAGATCTGCGTGCGGCTGCTGCACGTCGAGCCCTCCACCGCGAAGATCTTCTCCTTCCTGGTGGGGCTCGCGGTCCAGTTCTTCGGCAACCGCACGTTCGCCTTCCACGCCACCGGCGGCAGCCTGCGCCGCCAGGCCTGCTGTTCTGCTGCGTCGAGTCGATCACCCTCACGCTCAACTGGCTGCTCTTCCGCTTCCTGGTCAGGTCGCTGCACCTGCCCATCGAGCTGGCCAACCTCATCGTGACGTTCGTCATCTACGTGGGCTTCAGCTACCCCGCGTGGCGGCTCGTCTTCCGTGTGTCCAAGAGCCACGGGTAGGAGCCGGTCGGCCCGGGCAATCTTCCGGCGCCGCGTGAGCCCGCCGGGCCGCCGCGTTCAGGACGCGCTGTCGGCCTGCGCGCGTCGTCTGGCGTGTGCCGGCTCGAGCACGAGGGACGTCCGAGGCTCGCGCCCTGGGTCAAGCCGCTCGAGGAACGTGCTCAGTTGCGAGGCGCGCTCCATGTGGGTGGTGCGCAGGGTGCGCGTGCGCTCGGGGCACACGCGCAGCAGCCGCGCCATGGCGGGCCCCGCTGGGGTGATGCCCGTGGCCTGCGCCAGCAGGTTGAGCATGGCGTTCGGGTCCGCGCTCGTACACGCCGATCTCCGCCTCCTGGATGTAGGCGGTATGGGCGTCCTCGCTGCCCGGGATGATGTGGAAGAGCATGAACGGGCCGCAGCGCGTCTCCATCAGCTCGTGCATGGACGCGGGCGCAGTGCTGCCGAGCACGGGCAGGTCCGCCAGCGCCATCAGCCGCGCCATCAGCGAGGCGTTGACGAAGCCGAAGAGCGCGACGCGCGGCTGGTCCTGGACCTGGGCCTTCAAGGCGTCATGGAAGCGCTCGTTGCGGCCACATACCACCACCACGTTGAGGCGCTCCATCAGCGCGGGCGTTCGCAGCAGCCGCTCCAGCACGGGCATCGTCTTGCTCGTCCAGGCGGAGCCTCCGAGGAACAAGAGCGTCGGACGCGAGTGATCCACGCCCTGGAGCTGGGGGTGCTCGGCGCGCAGCGTTCCCAGCAGGGCGCGGCGGCGGCGTCTCCGACAGCCGGCCCCGCGTGCCCATCTCCCGGCCCATCTCCAGGAAGGGCGCCTGGGGGACGAACCCGGACAGGTGCACGCGCGAGAGCGGGCAGTGGCCGCGCACCCGGAGCCGCTCGCGACCCGAGGGCACCATCACGAAGGATGAGGGCATCGAGCCGGTAGGCCTCCTGCGAGGGGGCGAAGATCTCCGTCGGCTCGCCATAGTCCGGGATGGCGCTGACGATGGGCACATCCAGCCCCAGCTGGCGCCGGGCGCGCACGAACATCGCCGACTGGAGGAAGTGGAGAGATCACGAGATCCGGCCGGTGCTGCTCCAGGGTCTGCCGGGCCTCGGCCTCCAGTTGCGGATTGAGCAACACGGTCGGGGTCAGGGCGCCTCGGGCGTGGCCCAGGTCGAACAGGAGCGAGTGTAACCAGGGCGTCCGGTGGATGCAGAAGTCATAGAAGCCGCTGACCCGGGTGTCCTGGCTGTCGAAGCCGAGGAGTTCGTAGTCGCGGCTTTCGTGATCCAGGGGAAGCCAGCGCCGTGCGCAGTGAGTCGCGTAGCGCGGTGTGGCCTCCTCCAACAGGCATGGTGGCGAGCAGGATGCGTTTCATAGAATCCACGAGGAAGACCGGCCCAGGGGGCTTCCGACCAGAGGTGCGGACGGGGGGCCGGCCGCGGTCGGAGAGCGCGCCGAGATGTGATGGACGGGACAGCCAAATGTCCAGGGAGTTCGTGCACCCCCACCGGGATCATTCCCGAAGCGGACCACCAGACGAGCGCTCGGATGCCACAACCTTTTCTCATGGGGTGATAGGAGAGGGAGCCGTGACACGTGCCGTCATCTTCCTAGGTTGCGTCTTCTCCCTTGGGTCGGCTTGTACTCCCCCTCAGGGTCAGGCGGATGCCTCCTCGCCGCCCGCGGTGGTGATGCATGGGGTGCGCCTGCGCTCGTTCGAGGGGACACTCCCTCGCTGGAGGGCCGGGCGAGCCGTGCCACCTACGAGCGCAGCGGCGAGCTCACCGCCTTCGAGGCCACCATTCGGGTGCCCGGCAAGGCGCCCGGGGACGTCACGGTGGTGACCGCGCGGGAGCTGGAGGGCCACCTGGGCACCCGGCAGCTCGTGGCCACCGGGGACGTGGTGGTCCGCAACCCCTCCGGCATGGTGGCGCGCACCCCCGGGTCGCCTATGACGCCGTCCAACAAACGGCGCGCGGCCTTGAGGGCGTCCAGGTCCAGGGCCCCGATTACCGCCTGAGCGCCGAGACGTTCCTGATTTCCCTGCCCGATGGGCACTTCACCTTCGAGGGCTCGGTGCACACCGTGCTGGAGGCCGCGGATGATTGAGTACCTCCTGACGGCCTTCTTCGTGGCCCAGCCCGTGCCGGTGGCCAGCGCCACCCCGGGGGCCGCCCCCGCGCCCCGCGAGGAGAAGCCGCGGCTGAGGAATCCGGTGGAGATCACCTCCAAGCGCCAGCGGGGCTCGAGAGATCAGGCCATCTTCTCCGGCGACGTGGTGGTCAAGCAGCGCACCATGGTGCTGCGCTGTGACGAGATGACCGCCTCCTACACGGGCCCGCGAGAGGTGACGCGCGTGGAGTGCGCGGGGGAACATGCGCCTGGTGGACGAGGAGCGCACCGCCCAGGGCGAGCGCGCCGTGCTCGACGTGCCCAGCGGCAGGCTCGTGGTGACGGGCCACCCCGAGGCGAGGGAGCCCACCACCCACCTGCGCGGCTCCGAGGTGCGCCTGCTCATGGGCGCGCGGGGCATGGAGTACGAGGTGGACGAGGCCGTCGTCACCCTCGAGGCGGCTCCGCTGCGCACGCCGCGCAAGGGCGGAGGCAAGGAGGGCGGCGCGCAGCGGTTCCCCGCGGAGATCACCGCCTGCTGGGTCGTCGGCTCGCCCACCCAGGCCGTTTTCACGGGAGACGTGGTGGTCAAGCACCGGACGTTGGAGCTGCGGTGCGACAAGATGATCACCTACTTCAGCGCGACGCGGGAGGTGAGCCGGGCGGAGTGCGTGGGGCACGTGCGCGCCCAGGACGGGGCGCGGCAGGCGCGGGGCGAGCGGGCCGAGCTCAACGTCCCCACCGGGGTGCTGCGGTTGACGGGCAACCCCGAGGCGCGCGACGCCACCACCCATCTGCGCGGTTCGGAAGTGCGCATGACGATCGGCGACGCGAATTTCGAGGTGAAGGACGCCGTTGCGACGGTCGAGTCCGCGCCGTCCGCGCCCCAGGGGAAGGGGACGGGCAAGGGGCCTCCAGGCAAGTCGCCTGACAACTCGCAGTCGGGGAGTACTGTGCAACCATGAGCGGCCGGTTGTTCGCGGAGGGTCTCCAGAAGACCTTCAACAAGCGTCAGGTGGTGCGGGGCGTGTCCTTCCAGGTCGCGCAGGGCGAGGTGGTGGGGCTGCTGGGCCCCAACGGCGCCGGCAAGACGACGAGCTTCAACATGGTGGTGGGCCTGGTGCGGCCCGATGCCGGGCGCGTGCGCATGCAGGACGCGGATCTCACCGGGCTGCCCATGCACCGGCGCACCCTCCACGGCCTGGGCTACCTGCCCCAGGAGTCCTCCATCTTCCGCAAGCTCACCGTGCGGCAGAACTTCCTGTCCGTGCTCGAGCTGCAGAAGGGCCTGGACCGCGCCGCCCGCGAGCGCCGGGCCGAGCAACTGCTGGAGGAGTTCGACCTGCGCCACGTGGCCGAGGCCCCCGGCGAGGTGCTCTCCGGTGGCGAGCGCCGCCGCACGGAGATCGCCCGCTCGCTCATCCCCGAGCCGCGCTTCATCCTCTTCGACGAGCCCTTCGCCGGCGTGGACCCCATCAACGTGGGTGACATCCAGGCGCAGATCTCCCTGCTCAAGTCCCGCGGCCTGGGCGTGCTCATCACGGATCACAACGTCCAGGAGACCCTGGGCATCTGTGATCGGGCGTACATCATCGCACAGGGGCAGATCCTCGAAGAGGGACGCCCGAACAGCTCGTTGCTTCACCCCGGGCGCGAGCGGTGTATCTCGGCGAGCGTTTCCGCCTGCAGTCCGTGTGAGGGCCGACCATCCACCCCCGCGAGGCCATCGCCCCGCCCGCGCCTGCCTCGCCGCCTGGTGTCCACCCGTCCATTCCTGAACGTCTCCCCGTGTTTCGCGAGGTGGGCTAAGCTCGCGGAATAAAAGGAGAAATTCACTCACTGCAAGGGATGCGCCGGACCCGGGGGCACTGGACGAAGTCGGGGGCCTTGTTAGTTTGGCACGGTCCTTGATGGCGGGTCGCCGTCAAGTCGAGCATTGAAAAGGGCGGGAGACCCCAGAAATGGCGATGGAACTCAAGCAGAGCCTGAAGCTTTCGCAGCAGCTGGTGATGACGCCCCAGCTGCAGCAGGCCATCAAGCTGCTGCAACTCCCGCGCATGGAGTTGCTGGAGCAGGTCCGGGAGGAGATGGATCAGAACCCCCTCCTGGAGCAGCCGGACGAGACGCCCTTTGGCGACCTGTCCGACAAGGAGCCCGGCGAGGCCTCCCTGGAAGCCGCGAATACCGAGATTCCCCGGGATCTGGAGCCTCGCACCCCGGACACGGCGACGGAGTTCAAGGCCGACAAGGACGGCCCGCCGGAGATCGACTGGGAGGCGTACCTCAACAGCTACCAGTTCAACGAGCCGACCACGGCGTCCAACAAGGGCAACGTGGCCACGGACGACATGCCCTCCTTCGAAGCCAACATGGTGGAGAAGGAGGACCTGGTCGACCACCTGCAGGAGCAGCTGGGCACGCTGCGGCTCAACGACGCCGAGCGGCGCGTGGGCATGCTCATCCTCGGCAACCTGGACAACGACGGCTACCTCAAGCTGGAGGAGGTGGAGGGAGACCCCTCATCCGCCTGGCCAACGAGGCGGACGTGCCCATGAGCGTGGCCGAGCGCACCCTGCGCCGCATCCAGAACCTGGAGCCTGGGGCTGCGCCGCCCGGGACTTGCAGGAGTGCCTGCTCATCCAGGTGGCCGCGCTCAAGGAGAAGCACGCGCCGCTGCTCGGCCTCATCATCAAGCGCCACATGAAGTACCTGGAGAGCAAGAACCTCCCGGCGATCGCCAAGGACTTGAAGGTGTCGCTCGAGGAGGTGGTGGAGGCTCAAGCTGCTGCCGCGCCTGGACCCTAAGCCGGGCCGCAACTTCAGCGGCGACGACGCGCAGTTCATCACCCCGGACGTGTTCGTCTACAAGATGGAGGACGACTACACGGTGGTGCTCAACGACGACGGTCTGTCCAAGCTGCGCATCTCCGGCATGTACCGCAACGCGCTCAAGGCGGGCGGGGTGGGCCCCGGGCAGACCAAGGAGTTCATCCAGGAGAAGCTGCGCAGCGCCCAGTGGCTCATCCGCTCCATCCACCAGCGCCAGCGCACCATCTACAAGGTCACCGAGAGCATCGTGAAGTTCCAGCGCGAGTTCCTCGACCAGGGCATCGCGCACCTCAAGCCGCTCATCCTCCGGGACGTGGCCGAGGACATCGGCATGCACGAGTCCACCGTGTCGCGCGTGACGACGAACAAGTACGTGCACACGCCCCAGGGCATCTTCGAGCTGAAGTACTTCTTCAACTCGTCCATCGCCCGCGTGTCCGGCGACGACACCGCCAGCGAGGCCGTCAAGCACCACATCAAGCAGCTCGTCAGCCAGGAAGATCCGCGCAATCCCTACTCGGATCAGAAGATCGTCGAGCTGCTCAAGGCCCAGGGCACGGAGATCGCCCGGCGCACCGTGGCCAAGTACCGCGAGGTGCTCAACATCCTCCCGAGCAGCAAGCGCAAGCGCTACTTCTAGTCCCTCGCACGCTGAGCTCGCCCGCTTCCCGGGCGTGGAAGTCCTCTCCGGGTGGGGTGGTTGCCAGTCGCACCCACCCTCCCCACCGTGGGCTGGGTACACCCAACCCGAGGACTTCCAGACATGGCTCAGAAAGATCCGCGTTCCGCTGGCAACACGCCTCCGCAGCCGCCGCAGGAGCAGTCCGCACCGGCGCTCGAGTCCAAGATGACGCCCGAGCCCGATTACGGGCTGACCTCGTACAAGGGGCTCGGCCGGTTGAAGGGCCGCGTGGCGCTCGTCACCGGAGGCGACAGTGGCATCGGCCGCGCGGTGTGCTGGCGTTCGCCCGCGAGGGCGCCGACGTGGCCTTCGGCTACCTCAACGAGGACCAGGACGCCGAGGTGACCCGGCGCGCCGTCGAGGAGTCCGGCCACCGGTGGTGTCCTTCCGGGGAGATCTCACGGACGAGGCCGCGTGCCGCCGCCTCATCGAGGACACGGTGAAGCGCTTCGGCCGCATCGACATCCTCGTCAACAACGCCGCCTACCAGGGCAAGGCGGTGGAGAAGTTCGAGGAGATCACCGCCGAGCGGCTCGAGCGCACCTTCCGCACCAACATCCTCGCGATGTTCCACCCGGTGCAGCTACGCGCTGCCGCACATGAAGAAGGGCTCCACCATCATCAACACGGCCTCCATCCAGGCCTACCAGCCCTCGCCCAGCATCCTCGACTACGCGTGCACCAAGGGCGCCATCGTCACCTTCACCAAGGGCCTGGCCCAGGAGCTCATCGAGCGCGGCATCCGCGTCAACTGCGTGGCGCCGGGCCCCGTGTGGACGCCCATCATCCCCGCCTCCTTCGACGCGGAGAAGGTGAAGTCCTTCGGCGAGGACAACCCCACCGGCCGCGCCGGTCAGCCCGTCGAACTGGCCCCCTCCTACGTGTTCCTCGCCTCGGACGAGTCCACCTACGTCAACGGCGAGGTGCTCGGCGTCACCGGCGGCAAGCTGCTCGCCTGAGTGCCCTCCGCTCGAGTGCTCTCCCCGTCCCCGGGTCCGCGTAAGTCTTACCGGCTCGGGGACGGTTCGTTCCTCCCTCGAAGCCCAACCGCTTGAAATCCCAGGAGTTTCCCGCCGTGGACCCCTTGGCACGCGCGATGCTCTATCTCCGCTCACGCAGTGACGGGGAAGGGTGGGCAGGTGGGGGGCGGGCAGGTCGGGGGTGGGGGGTCGAAGGGTCGTTGGAGGGGAGTGCCCTGACGGGGGGCGGTCGTGGGGGTTGTTCGTTGTTCATTGGGGAGGAGCCGCTGGGGGGCGGCTCCTCCCCAAACCTTTTGCGGGCTGGAGCGCGAGGCCCGGGGCAGGTTGCACCTTGCCCGAAGGACTTCCCCTCCATGCCACGAGGAGCCCCGCCATGAGCCCATCCACAGAGAAGGGTGCCGTCACCGATGCGGACCGGCACAAGCGCGAGGCCGCCGAGCGCGCGGTGGAGTCCATCCAGCCGGGCATGGTGGTGGGGCTGGGCACGGGAAGCACCGCGGCCCACGTGGTGCACCGGCTGGCCGCGCTGCGGAGCGAGGGGAAGCTGCTGGACGTGAAGGGCGTGCCGACGTCGCGGCGGACGGAGGCCCTGGCGGAGTCGCTCGGCGTGCCCCTCACCACGCTGGAGGCGCACCCCGTGTTGGATCTCTGCATCGACGGCGCGGACGAGGTGGATCCGGCGCTGCGGCTCATCAAGGGCGGGGGCGGCGCGCTGTTGCGCGAGAAGATCGTCGCCCAGGCGAGCCGCCGGCTCATCATCGTGGTGGACGAGGGCAAGCTGTCCTCCGGTTGGGCACGCGCTGGGCGGTACCGGTAGAGGTGGTGCCGTTTGGCTGGCGCTCGCAGGCGCTCTACCTGGAAGGACTGGGCGCCCGCGTCACCCAGCGCCTGGGCCCCGAGGGCTCACCCTTCCTGACGGATCAAGGCCACTTCATCCTCGACTGCGCCTGGGGTGCCCTGGAGCACCCGGAAGCGCTGGCCGCGCGGCTCCAGGCCCGGGCCGGGCTCGTGGAGCATGGCCTGTTCCTCGGGATGACCTCGGAGCTCATCGTGGCCGGTTCCCGGGGCGTGGAAGTTCGCCATCCGGGATGAAAGGTTCGGAGGAGGGCTCGCCCGCCCGGCCGCCCCTCCCGCCGAGTCCCAGGGTGCTTACCTCTTCGATGGTCACCAATTGGAGGGGTCACACACATGGGTCTCGAAACACTGGTGCTCTGGCTGTTCATTGGTCTCATCGCGGGTTGGCTGGCCTCGGCGGTCGTGGGCGGGGGCTATGGCCTGGTGGGCGACATCGTCGTGGGCATCGTGGGCGCGTTCCTGGGCGGATGGCTCTTCCGCGCCATGGGGGTGGGCGCTCCGGGCAGCGGCATCGTCTCCACCATCATCGTGGCCTTCGTCGGCGCGGTCGTCCTGCTATTGATTCTGCGGGCCATCCATCGGACGACGTACAGGCGGGTGTGAAGCACCGGGTGCCTCGCGCACCCACCCCCGGGGCGGGTTGAGTGCCACGCCCTGGGCCGGCCGCACCGTCCGTTGACTCCGGACGGTGGGGCTCACCCGCGGCGTCTTCTTTCCTACCCGACCTGTCGCGGTGCTTGACGGCAACAGGCGCTCCAGCGAGCGTGATGAGGTGAGCGCGCCCCTAGCTTCACGCGTGCCCGGTTCTCATCCGGCGCCTGACTCCACTTCCGACTCCCCGCGTTCTCCGCCGGACGAGCGCTTCGAGCTGTTGCTCGAGCATATGGCCGAGCCTTCCTGTCCCTGGACGAGCGGGGCCGGGTGCTGCGGTGCAACACGCGCGCGGCGGCGCTCCTGGGCGTGGAGGCCGAGCGGCTTCGGGGCCAGGAGCCGTGGACGGCGGCGCCCGGGCTGATGGGCCGCACGTTGCACGAGCGGCTCGTGGCCGCCCTGGAGTCGCGCCAGCCCGCGCGCTTTCTCGCCTCGCTGCCCCCGCGCACCTGGTTGGAGGTGTCGGTGGTGCCGGTGAGCGGGGAGCTGTGGGTGCTCGCCACCGACATCACCCAGCGCGAGGAGGCCCAGGCGCTGGTGGAGCAGACGGAGAAGCGCTTCCGGCTGTTGGGCGAGCGCTTCCAGGTGGCGCTCGACTCCGCGCAGATGGCCGTCTGGGAGACGAACCTCGCCACCGGCCGGTCTTCCGCTCCGAGGGGCATGATCGGCTCTACGGCTACCCCGAGCCCCTGCCCACGTGGACGCACGAGCGCTTCCTGGAGGCGCTGCATCCGGAGGACCGGCCCGAGGTGGAGGCGCAGGTCGCCACCGTCTTCTCCTCCGAGGTGAAGGCCTATACCTCCACCTTCCGCGTCCGGGGCGTGGAGGGCTCGTGGCGCTGGCTCACCAGCCGGGCCCGGGTGCTGCGCGATGGGGAGGGCCGGCCCGTGGTGGTGCGTGGCGCCATCCTCGACATCACCCAGTTGAAGGAGACGGAGCTGGCGCTGCAGGAGTCGGTGCGCGTGCGCGAGGACTTCCTGTCGCTCGCGGGCCATGAGCTCAAGACGCCCCTGACGGGGCTGAACCTGCAGGTGCAGATGTTGCGGCGACTGGGCGAGGAGGACGTCTCCACCCCGCTGATGGCGCCTCGGGTGCAGGCGCGCCTGGATGCCATCGACCGGGGCCTGCGGCGCCTGGGGACGCTGGGCGACAACCTGCTGGACGTCAGCCGCATCCGCCACGGCCAGCTCGACTTCATCTTCACCACCGGAGACCTGTCGGCGCTGGTGTCCGAGGTGGTGGCGCGCATCGAGGACGAGGCGCGCACGGCGGGCGTGTCCCTCATGAGCTTCATCGAGCCGCGCGTGGTGGGCCGCTTCGATCGGCTGCGGATGGAGCAGGTGCTCGTCAACCTGCTGTTCAACGCCCTTCGCTACGGTGGGGGACACCCGGTGGAGGTCCTGCTGGAGCGCTACGCCGGGGGCGCGCGGCTGGTGGTGCGCGACGAGGGGCCCGGCGTGCCGGAGGCGGATCGCGAGCGCATCTTCGCGCGCTTCGAGCAGGTGCAGGGGGGCGCGCGCGCGGGAGGACTCGGCCTGGGACTCTTCGTCGTGCGCCAGTGCGTCGAGGGCCACCGGGGCCGCGTGTACGTGGAGCCCGGACCGGGCGGGCGAGGCGCTGCCTTCTTCGTCGAACTGCCTCTCTAACCCCTCGCTACTCCCTCGCTCCGACGCACGGTGGCCTCGCTCACACACCGCGTGTTGGAAATCCAGCCCAATTGGAAAGTCAGGACGACACTGCCTGTCGGGTGGTGTACGGGCAGCCATCCTGTGGAGTGGGTGGGTTGCATTCGATGCGGTGGAGCGTTTCTGATCGGGGCGCGGTCCCGGTTGTCTCTCTTGGGCCCCAACAAGGAGGCAGAAACGCATGCAGCTCAACATCACCTTCCGCCAGTTCGGTTCATCCGATTCCCTCAAGGAGTACGCGAAGGAGAAGGTCGAGCGGGTGAACAAGTACCTGGATCGCGCCGGAGAGGCCCACGTGGTGTTGTCGCTCGAGCGGCACCTGCACCACGCGGACATCACCATCCACTCGGGCGCCTGGGTGCTGCGCGGCAGGGAGAAGAGCGAGGACATGTACGCGTCCATCGACAGCGCGATGGACAAGATCGAAGCGCAGCTGCGCAAGTACAAGGAGAAGATCAAGAACCACCACGGGCGCGAGCGTGTGCACCACCGGCACGAGCTGGTGAACAACTTCAAGGTGCGCCACAAGGTGTTCGAGCTGCCCGAGGAGGAGGCGTTCGCGGACGCCGCGGACACCGCCGGGGCCCTGCGCTCGGCCACGCCCGCGGCCGCTCCGGCCGCCGAGGCCCCGCGCAGCGCATCGTGCGCACCTCGGAAATCACCGTGAAGCCCATGTCGGTGGATGAGGCGGTGATGCAGATGAACCTGCTCAACCAGGACTTCTACGTCTTCCAGCACGCGACCACGCACGAGGTCTGCGTGGTGTACCGGCGCAAGGACGACGGGCAGTTCGGCCTCATCGGCGTGCACGCGCCGCCCAACGCCGGCTAGCGCGGGCGGCCGCCTCCCGCCTCTCCTCGAGGGGCGGGTGGCGCGGCGGCCTGTTGACGGCGTGGCACCTCCAGGCCGTAGCCGAAGGTGAGCCGGCCCAGGTCCACGGGTAGCCGGCCCGGCGTGCCAATCTCCCCGAAGAGCGCGGCCGCGGCGGCCTCGGTGGCGGTGGGTTGGTACGAGTAGACGGCGAGCACCGCCCGGGCGGCGGTGGCTCGCTCGGCCAGGTAGGGCAGGCCCATGGACACGAGCACCACGGGTCGCCCGAGCGAGGCGGCCAGGGTGACGAGCTCCAGCTGGCGCGAGTTGATCATCCCCACCACCACCACGTCCGACTGGAGCGCGAGGGCGCGGGCCCGCTGCCGCATGCGCGCGCGCTGGGCCCGCGAGGGCCGGGCGGGCACGTCCAGCACCCGGGCCCCCGGCATCCGCTCGCGGATGGCCTGCCCGAGCGAGTCCTCGGCGGTGAGGACACCCAGGCGCACGCCGGAGGGCAGGGGGAAGTGCTCGCCGTCGGTGCGCAGCAGGGTGACGGCGGCGCGGGCGATGCGGTGGGCCACCTCCTCGTGCTCGGCCGAGCGCGGGGTGGCCGTGCGCTCCTCCACGGGGCGGGGCGCGGCGAACAGCCCCCGGCGCACCTTGGTGGCGAGGATGTGACGCATCGCTTCATCCAGGCGGGCGGCGGACAGCTCGCCACCGGGCCGCGGACAGGAGCGCCGCGTGCACCTCGCGCTTCTTCTCCGCGTGCCAGGGCACGAGCACCATGTCCGCGCCGGCGTTCACCGCCAGCACCGCCGCCTGACCCACGCCGTAGCGTTGGGCGATGGGCTCCATCTCCAGTTCGTCGGTGAGGACCAGACCCTGGAAGTCGAGCCGCTCGCGCAACAGGCCGCGCAGCACCCGGGGGTGGACGGTGGCGGGCGCGTCGTCTCCGGTGAGGGCGGGCACGGCGACGTGCGCGGTCATCAACCCGTCCAGCCCCTCGCGGATGACGGCCCGGAAGGGCTCCATCTGGGCGAGCACCTCCTCGCGCGACTCGAGCATGACAGGCAGCGCGCGGTGGCTGTCGGCGTCCGTGGCGCCATGGCCGGGGAAGTGCTTGGCCACGGTGACGAGCCCCGCGTCCTGCTGGCCGCGCACGAAGGCGCGCCCCAGCTCGGACACGAGGGGAATCGAGTCCCCATAGGAGCGGCTGCCGATGACGGGGTTGCGCGGGTTGAGGTTGACGTCCAGCACGGGGGCCGTGTTCATGTTGAAGCCCAGCCGCCGCAGGTCCTCCGCCTGGGCATGCCCCGCCGCGTAGGCGAGCTGGGCCGAGCGCGTGGCCCCCAGGGCCATGTTGCCCGGCAACACCACCACGTCGTCCTTCACCCGCACGACGTTGCCCCCCTCCTGGTCCAGCGCGAGGAAGGGGGATGCCATCGGCGAGCAGCCCGCGCAGGTCCTGGTTGAGCCGGGCCACCTGCTGGCCGTCCGAGATGTTGTGTTTGAAGAGGCACACGCCCCCCACCCGGTGGCCGCGCACCAGCGCCTCCACGGCCCCATCCACCTCGCGCCCCCCGATGCCCACCATCATCACCTGTCCCACCTTGTCCTCGAGGGAGAGGCCGGCGAGCAGCCGCTCCACCTCGTCGGCGAGCGCGTCCACCGGGACGGGGACGACGAGGGGAAGCGCGGGCGGCGGGGGAGGGGGAGGGGGCCGGGCGCGGCGCCGGCGCCAGGGTACACGCCCCCAGCAGCAGGGCGAGGGGGAGCGCGAGGGCGTGCGGGGGCCGGAGGGACACGTTCCCATGGAGACTAGACGAGCCCTTCCACCCCCTCCATCTTCCGGCCGCCAAAGCACGGGAACACACGAAGACGGACAAGGAGTTGCGAAGGAGGGCATGCGACCCTTGCGCGAATGAAGGGCCAGGAGTAATTGCCCGCGCAGGGAGCGCCACCGCCGGGAGCGCCAGCTTGCGAATCTCCGAGTTCCTCAGCCCACCAGCCGTCGTCTCGGACCTCAAGGCCCGCGACAAGCAAGAAGTGTTGCGCGAATTGAGCGCGGCACTCGCTCGTGCCCATCCGACCCTGAAGGCCGAGCGGCTGGTGGAGGTGCTGCGCGAGCGCGAGAAGCTCGGCTCCACCGGCATCGGCGAGGGCGTGGCCATTCCCCACGGCAAGCTGCCGGGGCTCGGCCAGCTCGTGGCCGCCTTCGGCGTGTCCCGTCAGGGCGTCGACTTCGAGGCCATCGACGGCAAGTCCACGCACCTCTTCTTCGCCCTGGTGGCCCCGGAGAACAGCGCCGGCGTGCACCTCAAGGCCCTCGCGCGGATCTCGCGTCTCTTCAAAAATCCGCGCTTCCGCGCCTCCATCCTCGAAGCGTCCACCGTCGAGGCCATTCACGCCCTCATCGTGCAGGAAGACGCTCGGCCCTGAGGGGCCGTGGTAGGCTGGCGGGGATGGATCTGGTCCTTCGGCCGGTCAACGACCGCTTCTTCCATGAGCACGTGCTGTCCTTCCTGTCCCTCGCGATGAGTGACTCGGCCAGCGCGTTGCAAACCCTGCTGGGGCAGCTCGACGACGGCGAATCGAGCCTCCTTGCAGGGCAAGCTGCTCGCCTCGCACATCGGCGGCGGGCTCGGGGGCGTGGAGCAGACGTCCTGGGTGGCGCTGGTGGACAGGCTCACGCGGATGCAGTGGGCGCCGGCCCCTCGGGCTGGCGGGTGCTCGGCGAGCACGCGGGCTATGTGGGGGACTGGGACGAGGCCCTGCACCGGCGCTGATGCTGGAGGATCCCTCCTACCCCTACGCCCAGGCGCGCGCCTCGCATGGCCGGCGCGAGGGCTTCCGGCGCTACCCGGTGGCGGATCTGGGACTCGCGTCGCTGATTGGCGGCCAGTGGGAGCCCTTCCCCTCCTTCCCGCCGGATCGCGTCTTCTCCACCCTGGGGCGGGGCGAGTACGCATCGCGCCAGCAGTATGCCTTCGCGGACTGGGCGTGGCGGCCGGCGAGCACGGTGGCGCAATGGAGCGCGCAGCTGGAGTCCAAGCTGGAGCGGCTGCTGGCGCGCGAGCGCGAGCGGCTCGAGTCGGTGGAGCCTCCGGAGTGGGAGGCGGTGCGGGCCTGGTTGCTGGGCCAGTCCACCGAGTGTCCGGCGGTGTCGGAGCCGCTGGCGGGGCCCCAGGGCGGCACGTGGGTGGAGCGCATCGGTCGGCTGGCGGCGCTCGTGCGCGAGGCGGCCCGGGAGGAAGCGGGCCTGGTGGCGCACGTGATTCGCCCGCTCAACGAGGCGCCGGAAGGGGCGCCTTCGGAGGAGTCTCCAGCAGGATCGTGACGGGGCCGTCGTTGACGAGCGCCACCTTCATGTCCGCGGCGAAGACGCCGGTGCCCACGGTGAGGCCGCGGGCGCGCAGTACCTCGCAGACGCGCTCATAGAGCGCCTTGGCCCCCACCGGCTCCATGGCCTCGATGAAGCTGGGCCGGCGGCCCTTGCGCGCATCTCCATAGAGGGTGAACTGGCTGACGACGATGAGCTGGCGCGAGGTGTCCTCCAGCGACAGGTTCATCTTGCCCGCCGCGTCCTCGAAGATGCGCAGGGTGGCGAGCTTGTCCGCCATCCACGCCACCTCCGCCTCGCCGTCGCCCTGGCCCACGCCGAGCAGGACCAGGAGCCCCGGCCCCATCTGACTCACGCGCTCGCCCGCCACCGTGACGGAGGCCTCGAGCACCCGCTGCACCACTGCCTTCATCGTGTCTCTCCTTGCCTCGCGCGGCCCGGCTCAGCGCACCATGTCGACATGGGGGATGCCGTCCTCGTCGTAGACGTCTCCCATCACTCGGAAGCCGAAGTCCTCGTAGAAGGCGCGCAGGTGGTTCTGGGCGCCGATGCGGATGGGCACGCGCGGGTAGCGCGCCTCGATGAAGTCGATGCCCTTCTGCACCAGCACCCGGCCATGGCCATGACTCCGCGCCTCGGGGGCGACCACCACCCGGCCCAGGCTCACCTGCGGGTACTTCGTCTTGGGGGGCAGCACGCGCAGGTAGGCCGCGAGCCAGGGCGTCTCCGGCTGATCCTCCATCCCGAGCAGGTGGTAGGCTCTCCGGTCATAGCCATCCGCGTCCAGGTAGATGCATTTCTGCTCCACCACGAACACCTGCTGGCGCAGCTCGAGCGCCAGGTACAGCTCGTCGGGCGTCAGCTCCGCGAAGTTCTTCCACTTCCACGTCAGCATGGCTCTCCTGTCATCGGCGTTCCGCATGCCGGGGATCTAACCTATCGCGCACCGCGTCGCCGAGCAGGTGAAAGCCGAGCATCGCGAGCGCCAGGGCGAGTCCGGGAAAGAGCGCGACATGGGGCGCCACGAGGAGGTACTGGGTGCCCTGATCCACCAGCGCCCCCAGGACGGCGTCCCCGGTGGCGCGCCGAGCCCGAGGAAGCTCAGCGAGGACTCGGCGAGGAGGGTGCCCGGCAGTGCGGAGGTGGCCTGGATGAGCAGCGGCCCCGCGGCATTGGGCAGCAGGTGGTACCAGAGGATGCGCGCGTCGCTGGCCCCGAGCGCGCGCGCGGCCTGCACGTAGTCGCGCTCGCGCAGGGTGAGCACCTGGGCGCGCGCCAGCCGGGCATAGCCGGTCCACCCGGTGAGGCTCAGGGCGAGCACGACGTGCGCGAGCGAGGCCCGAGCACGGCGGTGAGGAAGAGCGCGAGCAGCAGGCCGGGAAAGGCGAGCAGCACGTCGGTCAGGCGCATGAGCACCTCGTCCACGAGCCCGCCCACCCAGCCGGCGATTCCTCCGAGCACGGTGCCCACCGCGGCCGAGAGCGCCACGGTGAAGACGGCGACGGTGAGCGACAGGCGGGCGCCGTGGAGCACGTGGGTGAGCAGATCAATCCCATTCTCCCCCGCGCCCAGGGGTGGCCGGGGCCGGGCGGGGACAGCTCGGCGGCCAGATCGATGGCCTCGGGCGTCGAGGGACTGAGCACGGGGGCCAGCAGCGCGGCGAGCACGAGCGTGCCGGTGACGGCCAGGCCCAGGCGTCCTCCGGGGGACAGTCGCCTCATGCGCGCCTCCTCAGCCGGGGGTCGGCGAGCGCGTAGGCCATGTCGGTGAGCGCGTTGACGAGCAGGAAGCAGCCGGTGAAGACGAGCACGGTGGCGCGCACGGTGTTGTAGTCGCGCCGCTCGATGGCGGACAGCAGCAGGGTGCCCATGCCGGGCCGGGCGAACACCTTCTCGGTGACGATGGCCCCGCCCAGCAGGGCGCCGAACTCGAGCCCCAGCACGGTGAGCAGCGGCAGGAGGGCATTGCGCAGGGCATGGCGCCAGAGCACGTGCCGGGCACTGAGTCCCTGGGCCCGGGCGACGGTGACGTAGTCCTCGCGCAGCGCCTCGAGGAGGCTCGCCCGGGTCATGCGCGCGAGGAAGGCGGCGAGCGCGGTGCCCAGCGTGAAGGCGGGCAGCACGAGGTGGCGCCAGGAGCCCGCGCCGGACACGGGCAGCCAGTCGAGCCACAGGGAGAAGACGAGCAGCAGCACGGGCCCGAGCCAGAAGCGCGGCAGGGCCACGCCCGCCACCGCCGCGCTCATGGCCGCGGCATCCACCCACGTGCCCCGGCGCGACGCGGCGAGCACCCCGAGCGGAAGCGCCAGCACGACCGCCACGCCCAGCGCCGCGAGCGCGAGCACCAGCGTGAAGGGCAGGGCCGCGCCAATAGCGGGCATCACCTTCTTCTGGAAGGGGGGCAGCGAGGTGCGCAGCTCGCCGGTGAACAAGTCTCGCGTGAAGTGCCAGAGCTGCACGGGGATGGGCTCGTCGAGGCCCACCGCGCGGCGCAGCGCCTCGCGGTCCACCTGCGTGGCCTGCTCGCCGAGCATCACGTCGATGGGGTCTCCCGGCACGAGGTGGAGGAAGAGCGAGACGAGCAGCAGCGCGCCCACGCCCGAGAGCAGCGTGGAGAGGAGCCGCCTCATGGCCCCACCAGGCGGGCGCGCGCGAGCGGGTGAAGAAGCCATGGGGGCTCGGCTCGAAGTCCTGGAGGCGCCGGGAGACGACGGCCACCGAGTCCTCGTGCCACAAGGGCACCACGGGGACGAGTTCGTCCAGGCGCTCCTGGGCCCGGGCGTAGAGGCGCGGGCGCTCGGGGGTGGTGACGCGGCTGGCCTCGTCGAGCAGGGCATCGAGCACCGCGTCCTCGAGCGCACCCCGGTTGAGCCCGCCGAAGTGGTTCTTCTCCGAGGGCACGTGGGCCGAGTGGTACGCGCCGCGCATCAGGTCCGGCTCGACGACGGAGGCCCACTTGAGGGTGAAGAGCTCGAAGTTGCCCCGGCGCACGTCGTTGAAGAAGGTGGCGAACTCGAGCGAGCGCACCTCCACGGCCACGCCGCCCTGGCCCAGTTGCTCGCGCAGCACGAGCGCGATGGAGCGGCGCAGCCGGTCGGTGCTCGTCTTGAGCTGGAGCGTGAGCCGGGGCGCGCCTCCGGGGCCATCCGGGTCCGGGTAGCCCGCCTCGTCGAGCAGCCGGGCCGCCTCCTCGGGGGCATGGCGGCAGCCGGAGACGGGGGCCCAGGCCCAGTTGGTGCGCGGCAGCAGACCCTGGGCGGGTTGGGCGAGGCCGTGCAGCTTGTAGGTGACGAGCGGCTCCACGTCGATGAGCTGGCAGAGGGCGCGGCGCACGCGCGCGTCGGCGAGGGGCCCCTCGCGCAGGTTCATGCCCAGGTAGGCGAGGCCCGTGCCCGGCCGGGTGAGCACGCGCAGGGAGGGCTCGCGCTCCAGGGCGGGCAGGGTGGCGGGGGAGAGCGCGTTGAGGACGAGATCCGCGCGGCCCTTGAGCAGCTCCAGCACGCGAGTCGTCTCGTCGCGCACCACGCGGAAGTGCAGCCGGGGGATGGCGGGCGCGCCCCGGAAGTAGCCCGCGAAGGGCACGAGTGTCAGGTGCTCCTCGTCCGGCTGGGACTCGAAGCGGAAGGGGCCGGCGCCCACGGGGGCAGCGTCCTGGGCCTGCTTGAAGGCGGCCGACGCGCGCCGGGCCGGGAGGATGCCCAGGGACAGGTCCGCCAGCAGGGGCGCGAAGGGCTGGCGCAGGTGGAAGCGCACCGTGCGCGCGTTCTTCACCTCCACCCACGCGAGCGCCGAGTAGCGCTCGGCCCGGGGCTCGCGAGCGCGGGCTCCCTCACGCTGTCATAGGTGGCCTTCACGTCCCAGGCGGTGAGGGGGCCGCCGTCGTGGAAGGTGAGTCCCGGTCGCAGGGTGAACTCCACGAGCGTGGGGCTCAGCTCCTGGAAGGACTCGGCGAGGTCGGGCACGGGCCTGCCACTGTCATCGACGGTGACGAGGCCGGGGGTGAGCAACTGGGACAGCCGCTGGCCCATCGCCGTGAGCGCGAGCCGGCTGTCGAGACTGTCCGGCGGTGCCTCGATGAGCACGGTGATGCCCTCGGGGGCGGGCTCGGCGCGGCAGCCGCTCCCGAGCGTGACGGCGAGGGCCATGACGAGCGCCATGACGAGCCCCAGGTGGGCGGATCGGAGTGGCGGGAGCATGGAAGGCGTGTTGTGACACAGAACACGTCGCGCGCGTGCCCCTACCCGTGATTGCGTCCGTCATTACTTTTCCCTTCTCACCAGAGGAGTGGGTCCATGGACAAGGCAACGGGAGTGGCGCTCGTGACGGGCGGCAACCGGGGACTGGGGTTCGAGGTCTGCCGGCAGCTCGGTCAGCGGGGCATGCGGGTGTTGCTCTCGGCTCGGGACATCGCCGAGGGAGCCAAGGCCACCGCCGCGTTGCGTGAGGAGGGCCTCGAGGTGAGCTTCGAGCCCCTGGACGTCACCTCCGAGGAGAGTGTCGCCCAGCTCACCGATCGGCTCGCACGTCAGGAGCTGCGGCTCGCGGCGCTCGTCAACAACGCGGGCATCGCCCTGGAGGGCTTCAACGCGGAGGTCGTCGAGCGCACGCTCGCGGTGAACTTCACGGGCGCGTTGCGCGTCACCGAACACCTGCTGCCGCTCATGCGCGAACACGGCCGCATCGTCATGGTGTCCAGTGGGCTGGGGGCGCTGGAGGGCCTGCCACCCGCCTTGCGCCAGCGCATCGATCCTCCCCCTCCAAGGACGCGCTGGTCGCCTGGGTGGACGAGTTCGCCGCCGAGGTGCGCGCCGGCCAGTACGAGCAGAAGGGCTGGCCGGGCTCGGCCTACCGCGTCTCGAAGCTGGGACTCAACGCGCTTACCCGGCTGCTCGCCGAGGAGTTGAGACCCCGGCGCGTGCTCGTCAACGCCGTCTGTCCGGGCTGGGTGCGCACGCGCATGGGCGGACCCCGGGCCACGCGGGACGTGGAGCAGGGGGCCGACACCCTCGTGTGGGCGGCGCTCCTCCCTCCCGAGGGCCCCACCGGACGGCTCTTCCGGGATCGCCAGCCCATTGCCCGGTAGCCGATGGCTTCCCTCCCCGCGGTGGGCTGCTCGCGTTGGCCAACGATCAATTCCCGGCCCCGCGCGAGCATGCTTTGCCGCCTGGTGAAAGACCGGGCACCCCGGAGCCGGGGTGCTCGGGAGTCTCTCTCTTGCCGCCCCAGAGTCCCCCTTTCATAATGCCCATCACCTTCCCCGGAGAGTGTGTGCAGGTCCCCCGAGCCAGAACCCTCTTGGCCGTGACGATTGCCATTTTCGTCGCCCATCCGCGCGTGAGTGCCGCCGCGGATGACAAGAAGCGCGCCGAGCGCGAGGCCCTCAAGGCGTCGTTGATGCAGGTGCTGCAGCGCGACCCCCTCAACGCCAGCCGCGTGGGCGTCCACATGATGAGCCTCGACGACGGCTCGGTGGTGTTCAGCCACAACGCGGAGGAGCTGCTCAACCCCGCCTCCAACGTGAAGCTCGTCACCTCGGCGGCGGCGTTGTCCACGCTCGGGCCCGAGTTCCGCTTCGAGACCGAGTTCCTCGTGGAGACGGAGTCCGATGGCCTCAAGGCCAAGACGCTCTACGTGCGCGGCAAGGGCGACCCCTCCATCACCACCGAGCGGCTGTACGGCATGGTGGGCGACCTGTTCCACACGGGCCTGCGCGAGGTGCAGGACATCGTCGTGGACGAGGCGTGGTTCGACGACGAGCGCACCCCGCCGGGGTATGACCAGGAGGACTCGGACCGGGCCTACATGGCGCCCACGGGAGCGCTGAGCCTGAACTGGAACGCGGTGGGGGTCTTCCTGCGTCCCGGTGAGCGCGCGGGCGCCAAGGGCGTGGTGGAGGTCGAGCCGCCCAGCGACTACTTCGTGGTGGAGAACACGCTCACGACGGGTGACCGGCGGGCGCGCCGCTTCTCGGTGTCGTCGGACGCGGCGGGCGCGCAGCAGAAGATCATCGTGCGCGGCCAGGTGCCCGAGGCCGGCGGCGCCATGAGCGTGTACAAGAAGATCGACAACCCGCCGCTCTACTTCGGCCAGACGCTCAAGCAGATGCTGGTGGCGCGCGGCGTCAAGGTGAAGGGCAAGGTGAAGGCGGGGCTGACGCCGCAGCGTGCGAAGCTCGTGTTCGTGGCGCACTCGGACACCTTCGACATCGTCCTCAAGCGGCTCAACAAGCTGTCGAGCAACTTCATCGCCGAGACGCTCCTCAAGACGATGGGCGCGGAGGCGCGGGGTGCTCCGGGCTCGTTCGCCAAGGGGCTGGACGTGGTGGAGGACTTCCTCGCGCGCGAGGTGGGCATCCCCCGCGGCACCTACGTGATGAAGAACGGCAGCGGGCTCAACGACGCCAACCGCTTCTCCGCCACGCAGCTCGACCGGATCCTCCGCTACATGTACGAGCGCTTCCCGCTCGCGCCCGAGTACCTGTCCTCGCTGGGCATCGCCGGCAAGGACGGCACGCTCCGCTACCGCTTCGACGGCACCGAGGCGGTGGGCCGGCTGCGCGCCAAGACGGGCACGCTGGAGAACGTGTCGGCGCTCAGCGGCTACGTGCAGGCGGCGGGCGGCGAGAAGTTCATCTTCTCCATGATGGTGAACGACTACCCGGGCCGCTCGGGCCCGGTGGTGCGGGGCCTGGACGCGCTGGGCACGGCGGTGGCCTCGGTGGGCTCGACGATGGGCCCCGGGCGCGCGGTGGCCGAGCTCGCCAGTGGCGAGAAGTCCAGCAGCCCCATGGGCGAGATGAGCAGCCGGGTGAAGACGTACCTCGCCCTGAGCAGCCAGCATGACCCGCGCAACATCGGCTTCCTGCGCACGGCGTGGCGCAGCGAGCGCGACCCGGCGGTGCGCGCGGTGGTGGCCGAGGGCCTCTACCAGTCCAACCCCCAGGACTACCTCGGGGTGCGCACGCTCCTGGACAGCTACTCGGCGGGCGCGGAGGTGTACGGCCGGCTGCGCACCGTGGCGCGGGAGCTGTCGGTGGAGGTGCCGGGGTTGGGCAGCCTCGTGGAGCTCGCCGCGAGCGGCAACGTCGAGGCGCTCTCGCGCGTCGCGGAGCTGGCCGGGGCCTCCGCGGGTGACAACCTCGCCGAGGGGGAAATGGCCGAGGGCCTGGGCGCCATCGCCCGCTCGGCGCCCGAAGACTGGTGCTGGCGCTGCGCGCCGCGAGCGACAAGGATCGCGAGGCGACCACCACGCTGCTCGCGCGCGGCCTCGTGCGGACGGGCGAGGCGGATCACCCCTTCTGGAAGGCGCTGCGCAAGAGCCTGGGCGCGCCGGATCCCAAGGTGGCGGAGTTCTCCCGCTCGCTCGAGGGCCTGATGTCGCGCAAGGTCGCCGAGGCCAAGGCGCCCCGGGCCGAGCCGCCGCTGGGCACGCCCGTCCTGGCCTCGCCGCCCGTCATCGGCACGGGCCTGTCGGAGACCCGTCCCGGCGGGTGAGGGCCCGCCCGCTCGCCCTCCCTCCCTCCCTTCTTCCGACCGTCTGGGAAGGGTGGGGGCTGAAGCCCTGTTCAGGTGCTTGTCAGCCCCTTATGGTAGGGAAGTGGCGCGAGCGGCATTCCCGCTCTTGGATGTAGGTAACCGGCCCGTGGTGGGCCGGTGCTCGAGAAAGGACGGCATCATGGCTGGAGGCGTCAACAAGGTCATCCTCATTGGCAACCTGGGGGCGGACCCGGAAGTGCGCTTCACCCCGGGCGGACAGGCGGTGGCCAACTTCCGCATCGCGACCAGCGACAACTGGACCGACAAGAGCGGCCAGAAGCAGGAGCGCACCGAGTGGCACCGCATCGTGGTGTGGGGAAAGCTCGCGGAGCTGTGCGGTGAGTATTTGAAGAAGGGCCGCCAGTGCTACATCGAGGGCCGTCTGCAGACGCGCGAGTGGACGGACAAGGAGAACCGCAAGAACTACACCACCGAGGTGGTGGCCAACGCGGTGACCTTCCTCGGCGGCCGTGACGGCGCGGGCATGAGTGGTGGCGGCGGCGGTGGTGGGGGCGGGGGCCGCGGTGGGGGCTACTCGCAGCAGCGCGGCGGTGGTGGCGGCCAGTCCCAGGGCGGAGGCTACGACGACTACGGCGCTCCTCCCATGGACGATGGCGGTGGCCCCATGGGTGGCGGCCACGGCGGGGACGACGACATCCCGTTCTAGGACCTTGCCCCCTGAAACACCAACGGCCGCTCCCGGGAGACCGGGGCGGCCGTTGTCGTTGCGGGCGCTCGGGGGGAGCGCCCCGGGACTCACCTCAGTGCATGTCGCCCTGCGTCTGGACGATGGCGTTGCGCGCGTCGATGACGGCCTGGGTGCCACCGGCCTGGTACATGGCGAAGAGCACGCCCCAGCCCATGGCGAGCAGCACGAGGAAGAGGACGATGGACCACGGCTCGAAGCGGCGCATGGAGCGCTCACTGGCCAAGAGGCCCCAGCCCATGGCGAAGCCCTGGAGGCCGTTGGCCAGGTGGTACGCGGTGCCGAGGATGCCCAGCACGTAGACGACGATGGTGGGCGTGTGCCAGTGCATCTCGTAGGCGATGGCGGCGAAGGGCTCGGCCGCGCCGTGCACCAGCCGCGGCTGGAGGAAGGCCAGCCAGATGTGGGCGCCGAGGAAGCCGAGCACGCCCACGGCCGCGGCGCGCTGGAGGATGTACTTGAGGTTGCCGTAGTTGGGGTAGGCGCCCAGGTTGGGCCGGAAGCTGAACAGCCGCGCCACGCCCCACGCGGTGTGGATGAGCAGGGGCAGCAGCACGATGATGAAGGTGAAGATCATCGAGTACGGGTGCTTGTACTCGGTCACCGCGGACTGCCAGGCCTGGGCGCCCTGGAAGGCGGCGAGGTTGTCCCACAGGTGGTTCACCACCCAGATGCTCAGCGGCACCACGGCGAGGAACGAGCCCAGACGGGACTGGATGAAGGGCGTCTTCTGGGGGAGGGCGTCGGCGGCAGCGGCTTGGGTGCTCATCGGAACTCCGGACGTCGCGCGGCCTGGGGGTCGCGCCAGGAAGTCAGTCGGACGGGGCGTTATAGCCCGTCCTGGGGCCGGGGTAGGATTTTCCGCCATGGGAAGACACCTCCGGGGCACAGGGCGGTAACAGGGAGGTATCAGCGGGGGTGATGACTGGGTCCGGCTTCGCTGTCCGCAACCCTGGTGGGGGAGCCACCGGGGAGCGCCCGGGTGCGCATTGTCATTGGCGAGCGCTTCCGGGGGCGGCAGGCTATTGCCCCCTCATGGCCGATGAACTCGTCAGTGGCTTGTTGAAGGAGACCGACCTGCGCGTGGTGCTCGTCACCACGAGCGACCTGGCCCGCCGGGCACGCGAGCTGCACCGCTCGGCGTCGGCGTCGGCCTCGCTGATGGCGCAGGCCCTCACCGCCGGGGCCCTGCTCGGCTCGTTGCAGAAGAATGACTCGCGCATCAACCTCCAGGTGGAGTGTGATGGCCCCCTGCGCGGCCTCTTCGTGGATGGGGATGGGGCGGGGGTGGTGCGGGGCTACGCCAAGAATCCCCTCGTGTCGCACGTGGGCGCCGAGGGCGAGTACCACTGGCGTCCGGCGCTCGGGAACAAGGGCTTTTTGTCCGTGCTGCGCGATCTGGGGGGCGGCGAGCAGTACCGCTCGGCGGTGGAGCTGGAGAGCTTCGACCTGGGGCGGGACTTGGAGCGCTACTTCCGCATCTCGGATCAGCTCCCCACGCGCGTCTACCTCACCGTGCAGCCGCTGTCCCAGGGCGAGCAGCCCGAGCCGCTGGGGCTGGTGGCCGGCATGCTCCTGCAGCCGCTGCCGCAGGGGGACATGGAGGCCTTCCGGGAGCTGGGGGACCGGCTCGCCCGGGACTTCGACTCCGCGGTGCGGGCGCACGCCGCCCAGGGCACGGGCGCGCTGCTCAAGGCGCTGGTGTCCCAGCCGGACCTGGAGGTGATGTCGCGCTACCCGGTGTCCTTCACGTGCAGTTGCAGCAAGGACCGGGTCAAGCGCGCGCTGACGACCCTGGGCCGGGCGGAGCTGGAGGACATCCTCGCCACGGAGGGCAAGGCCGAGGCGGACTGCCACTTCTGTACGATGCACTACGTCATCACCGGGGAGGAGATCCGCGGCCTGCTCGGGGAGATGGAGGCCTCCACGAGCTGAGCGAGGAGGCGGGCGGGGTTGTCGCTGGGAGTGGCGGTAGCGCACGGCCCGGGGTATGACGCGGGCCCCGCCTCTCACACTGGAGTCCGCGCCGTGGCCACCAAGCGGGCAACACCCAAGGTCACCAAGGGCAAGCCCTCCCAGAAACAGGTGGAGAAACTCGTCTCCATTCCCTCCGACGTGGTGCTCGCGCCCCAGGTGGAAGCCCCCCGTCATGCCACCGGACGCGACCAGTCGCGTGCCAGGAGCCAGGTGCAGGAGCTGACGTGGGCGCAGTTCGATCGCGCCGTGCAGACGCTCGCGCTCGCCATCCGCCAGTCGTACTCGCCCGCGGCCGTGGTGGGCGTGGCGCATGGGGGCGTGTTCGTGGGCGGAGCGCTGTCGAGCGCCCTGGGCGCCGAGTTCTTCCCGGTGCGCATCAGCCGCCGCAGCCGGGACAAGGGCCAGGCCAAGCCGAAGCTGAGCGGGGAGATGCCGCGCGAGCTCAAGGGCAAGCGGGTGCTCATCGTGGACGACGTGGCGTCCAGCGGCGACACGCTGGCGCTGGCCGTGGCGTTGGCGCGCAAGGTGGGCGCCCGCGAGGTGAGCACCGCGGCGCTGGTGTCCCGGCCCGACGGCTTCGAGCCGGACTTCTTCGCGCTGTCCACCGACTCCCTGGTCGTCTTTCCCTGGGACTACGAGGACGTCGCCGAGGACGGGCGCTTCGACGTGGATCCGGACAAGGCGGGGGCGTGAAGGCCGCGGGGGGCGCGGCGCGCGATGATCATCGGCACCGCGGGGCACATCGATCACGGCAAGACGTCCCTGGTCAAGGCGCTCACCGGGGTAGACACGGATCGGCTGAAGGAGGAGAAGCGCCGGGGCATCACCCTGGAGCTGGGCTTCGCGCACCTGTCGCTCGGCGAGGGGCGGGTGGCGGGCGTGGTGGACGTGCCCGGCCACGAGCGCTTCGTCAAGGCGATGGCGGCGGGGGCCGGCGGGGTGGACCGGCGGTGCTGGTGGTGGCGGCGGACGAGGGGGTGATGCCCCAGACGCGCGAGCACCTGGACATCTGCCGGCTGCTGGGAGTGAAGGCCGGTGTGGTGGCGCTCACCAAGGCGGATCTGCTTCCGGGGCTGGGCGCGGAGTGGCGCGCGCTGGTGGACGCGGACGTGGCCACGCTGGTTGCGGGCACCTTCCTCGAGGGCCGACCCGTGGTGCCCGTCTCCTCGCGCACGGGCGAGGGGCTCGAGGCGCTGCGGGCCGCGCTCGTCGAGGCCGCGAGGGACGTGCCCGCGCGCGGCGTGGACGGCCCCGCCTTCCTGCCGGTGGACCGGGCCTTCAGCTTGAAGGGCTTTGGCACGGTGGTGACGGGCACGCTCTTGTCGGGGGCCTTCGCGGCGGAGGACTCCGCTTCCCTGCTGCCGGGGCTCGCCGGACCCTGGCGCGTGCGTGGGGTGCAGCGGCATGGCGAGGGCGTGCCGCGGGTGGTGGCCGGGCAGCGCGCGGCGGTGAACCTGGTGGGCGTGGAGGCCGAGGCCATCGCGCGGGGCGCGGTGTTGGTGCACGCGGGCGAGGTGTCCGAGACGTCCATGTTGGACGTGGAGCTGAGCCTGTTGGCCGCGGCGCCCGAGGCACTGCCCCGGCGCCGCAAGCTCCTCGTGCACCTGGGCACGGCGCAGACGGAGGCCACGGTGGCCCTGTTGGACCTGGAGCGGTTGGAGCCGGGGGAGACGGGGCTCGCGCAGCTGCGGCTGGCGGCGCCCGTGGCGGCGCTGCCCGGCCAGCGCTTCATCCTCCGGGGCTCGCGCGCGCTGCCGGGACGGGGCGCCACGCTGGCCGGAGGGCGGGTGCTGTCCGTCTCGCCTCCGCGTCGGCGCGGGGGCGGGGCCGGGTGGTGGCGCCGCTGCTGGAGGCGGACCCGGGCACCCAGGTGGCGTGGCTCTTGAGACAGGCGGGCTACCGGGGCCTCACCTGGAAGGAGCTCTTCGCCCGCTCCGCCCTGGCGTCCCGGGTGCTGTCGCGGACGCTGGAGACGCTCGGCGCGCGGGGCGCGGCGCTGCTGGTGGACAAGGAGCGGCGGCTCTACCTGTCGGGCGAGGTGTTCGAGGGGATGCGGGCGCGGGCCCTGGCGCTGCTCGACGCCTTCCATGAGCGTGAGCCCTTGCGCGAGGGGCTGTCGAGGGAGGAGCTGCGCCAGCGGCTGTCGGGGGAACTCGAGGCCCGGGTGTTCTCCCGGCTGGTGCAGACGTTGGTGGAGGCGGGCAAGGTGGAGGTGGAGCGCGAGACGGTGAGGCGGGTGGGGCGGGGCCGCACGTTGTCCCTGGATGAGGACGCGGCGCGCACGCGGCTGGTGGCGGACCTGGGGGCGGCGGGGCTCGCTCCGCCCACGCTCAACGAGCTGGCCGAGCGGCTGCGCCTGTCCGTGCCCCGGGTGAGGAGCTGCTGCGGGTGGCGGTGGCCGAGGGCCGGGTGGTGGGGGTGAGCGAGGAGCTCTATTTCGACGTGGGCGCGCTGGCCGGTCTCAAGGAGAGGCTCGTTGCCTACCTGCGCGACAAGAGCGAGATTTCCACCCAGGCGTTCAAGGAGTTGGTGGGGCAGAGCCGGAAGTTCGTCATTCCCCTCTCGGAGTACTTCGACCGCGAGAAGGTCACGCTTCGTGTCGGAGAGAAACGGGTGCTGCGGCGCGCATGACGAGGAATCTCTACGACGAGGCGACCCTGCGCAGCCTCATCGACAACTTCACCAATCCCATCTCCGTGGTCCAGGAGGGTCGGATCCGGATGGCCAACGACGCCTACCTGGCGATGCACGGGTTGTCGCGCGAGCAGGTCGAGGGCCGCTCCTTCTTCGACTTCCTCCACCCGGAGGACCCGGCGAGGCTGCGCTCGCGCTACCGCCTGCGGGAGCAGGGGATGCTGGCGGAGAGCGATCCCCGGCGCTACGTGCTTCCGGCGCGTCCGGGCGTGGGTCCGCGGGAGCTGGCGGTGCACGTGCAGGAGGTGGAGCTGGAGGGCAGTGGCTTCGCGCTGCTGTGCAACCACCTGGTGCTGGGCGACCGCCCGAACGAGCTGGAGATGGCCGAGCGCCTGGTGGAGACGTCCGCGAAGCTCGTCGCGGCGCGCTCCGAGGAGGCGGTGCGGCGCATCGCCCTGGAGGGGTTCGAGGGGGTGGGGCTCGCCGCGCGCTTCCTGGTGCGGCAGGGGGAGCGCTTCAGCCCCTTGGAGGGTTTCGAGGAGGCACTGGCCCAGCGGGCCTTGTCCGAGGGACGCCCCGTCTTCGGCCACTTCGAGACCGAGTCCACGGCCGTCTACCTCGCGCTGGGCACCCCGTCGTCGGAGGTGCTGTGGGTGGTGGGCCCGGAGGTGCGGCCCTCGTACGGTCCGGTGCTGGAGCTCTTCGCCAAGGTGGTGGGGGCGGCGCTCCTCGACGCGCGGCTGCTGGCGGACGTGGAGCGCAGCCGCTGGGAGCTGTCGTCCGTGGCCGAGGTGGCGCGCTTCGTCGCGCTGCCCGAGCCTCCCCTCGCCCGAGGACTTCCTCGCGCGGCTGTCGCTGTTGGTGGGCGCGGAGGCCGTGGTGTTGTACGGGTCGGACTCGCCGGAGGGGCCCTTCGTGCTCGTGGCGCAGGTGGGTCTGGAGCCGGCCCTGGTGGAGGCGCTCCCCATGCCGCGGGGGGAGTGGCTGTCGGTGGAGCTGTCGGCTCGGGGCGTGGTGCTCTCCAGCGAGGCGGAGGAGCGCGAGTGGAGCGCGCTGTCCGCGGGCCGTCTGGTCCGGAGCGCCGCGGTGCCGCTGTTGCTGGGAGGCCAGCCCGGGGGGCTCCTGCAGGTGCTGCGCGGCGCCAATCCTCCCTTCAGCGCGGAGGAGCAGCGGCTGCTGGGCACGCTGGCCGAGCTGTTGATGATGTTGCTGGAGCAGCGCCGGCTGCGGGCCGAGTCCGCGCGCCAGCTCACCGATTCGCGCCTGCTGCTGGATCTGGCGCGCACCACCGCCACCACGTTGGAGGTGGCGAGCATCCTGGACGTGGCCTCGGACTTCCTCGTCAAGCTGCTGGACGTCTCCAACTGCTTCATCCTCCTGCATGACGAGCAGGCGGGGGTGCTGCGGGGGGCCGCGGCCTCTGTCACCCATCGCGACTTCTTCCGGGGCCTGGTGGTGCCGGTGGATGACCCCGAGAGCCTCGCGGCGCGCGTGGCTCGCGAGCGCCGGTCCATCTCCGTGCCGGACCTGTCGAAGGCTGGGGCCCTCGGGCGGCGCTCGCTCGTGCAGCAGCTCGAGCAGAAGGCGATGCTGGCGTTGCCGCTCACCTCGCGCGAGCAGCTCATCGGCGTGGTGTTGCTGGACGACATCCGCCGGCCCCGGCTCTTCCCCACGGCGTTCATCGAACTGGCCGAGGCCACATGCGGGCAGATCGCCCTGGCGATCACCAACGCGCGTCTGTACGAGTCGCTGTGGGCGTCCTACGCGGAGCTGGCCGCCGCGCGCGCGGAGATGGTCAAGCGCGAGCGCCTGGCGGCCCTGGGCGAGCTGTCGGCCATCGTGGCCCACGAGGTGCGCAATCCCCTGGGCGCCATCTTCAACGCCGTGGCCTCGTTGCGCCACCTGCTCAAGCCGGATGGCGACACGGCCATGCTCCTGGACATCCTCGCCGAGGAGAGTGACCGGTTGGATCGGATGGTGAGCGATCTGCTCGACTACACGCGGCCGCGCGAGCCCATCCGCCAGCTCGAGGACGTGGCGCGCATGCTGCAGGACGCGGTGGAGGCGGCGTGGAAGCAGCAGGGCAGCCCGAGCCACATCACGCCCACCATCGAAGTGGAGCCGCAGCTGCCCCGGGTGCCGTTGGATCGGCGCCACATCCGCCAGGTGCTCATCAACATGCTGGTCAACGCCATGCAGGCGATGCCCCAGGGGGGCGGGGTGCGGGTGCTCGCCCGCCGCGAGCTGCATGAGGACCGGGAGCTCCTGCGCATCGACGTGGTGGACCAGGGGTGCGGCATTCCCACCGAGCTCCTCCACCGCGTCTTCGAACCCTTCTTCACCACCAAGGCCCAGGGCACCGGACTGGGGCTCGCGGTGGTCAAGCGCATCATCGAGGAGCACCACGGGGAACTCTCCCTGGAGAGCACTCCGGGCCGTGGCACGACCTTCTCCATCCGTCTCCCCCTCAACCAGCCGACGAGTCCGCCGTGACAGACCCATCGACGACTACCCTTCCCCGTGGCCGCATCCTGGTGGTGGATGACCAGCGCAACATGCGCGCCACCACCGCGCTGCTCCTGCGCTCCGAGGGCTACTCCGTGCAGGAGGCCGCCACGGGCGAGGAGGCGCTGCAGATCCTGTCGAGCGGCCGCGTGGAGCTGATGCTGACCGACCTCAAGATGGAGCCCATGGATGGGCTCACCCTGCTCAAGAAGGCGCTGGAGGTGTCGCCTCGCCTGCAGGTCATCATGATGACGGCGTTTGGCTCCATCGAGAGCGCCGTGGAGGCCATGCGCCAGGGGGCGTTCGACTACGTCACCAAGCCCTTCAAGGAAGGGGAGCTGCGCTACCGGGTGGAGCGGGCGCAGGAGCGGGCGCGGTTGCAGGCCACGGTGGACATGCTGGCCGGCGAGTTCAACGAGCGTCACGGCTTGAGCGCGCTGGTGGGCCGCAGTCCGGCGATGCTCGAGCTGACGTCGCGGCTGATGCGCGTGGCGCAGAGTGACGCCACGGTGCTGGTGCAGGGCGAGAGCGGCACGGGCAAGGAGTTGGTCGCGCGCGCGGTGCACGCGCACAGCCGGCGCAAGGCGCTGCCCTTCGTGCCCGTCAACTGCGCCGCCATCTCCGAGTCGCTGCTCGAGAGCGAGCTGTTCGGCCATGCGAAGGGCGCCTTCACGGGCGCGGTGCGGGCCCGCCGGGGTCTGGTGGAGGAGGCGGACGGGGGCACGCTCTTCATCGACGAGGTGACGGAGACGACGCCCGCCTTCCAGTCCAAGCTGCTGCGCACGCTGCAGGACGGCGAGGTGCGGCGCGTGGGCGAGTCCACCGCGGTGAAGGTGGACGTGCGCATCGTCGCCGCCACCAACCGGGACATCGAGCTGGAGGTGCAGGAGAAGCGCTTCCGGCAGGATCTCTACTACCGGCTCAACGTGGTGACCCTGCGGGTGCCTCCGCTGCGCGAGCGGCTGGAGGACGTGCCCGCGCTGGCCGAGCACTTCCTCAAGCGCGCCAATGCGCGCAGCCCCAACCCCAAGCGCCTGTCGGCGGCGGCGGTGGAGCACCTGATGGGCCACAACTTCCCGGGCAACGTCCGGGAGTTGGAGAACCTGGTGGAGCAGGCGGCGGCGCTGTCCGAGGGCGAGGAGCTGCTTCCGGAGGACTTTCCCCTGCGTCCCCACACCCGGGTGGGTGGGGCCCTGGATGCGCCGCCCGCGCCGCTCACCACGGACGTCAGCTCCCGCGTGCCCACGCTGGCCGAGGCGGTGGAAGAGGCCGAGCGGCGGGCGATCGCCCAGGCCTTGGAGCGCTACGCGATGGACCTGGGCCGGGTGGCCGAGGAGCTGGCCGTCTCCTCCACCACGCTGTGGCGGAAGATGAAGCGGCTCAACCTCCGTCCACCTGGAGGAGAACATCGGGAGTGACAGCGGAGCTGCAAGGGCCGTTCAATGATGAAAACTGGAACCCCCGGGATGACAGCGGATTTGCAGCGCTGAAAACACATTGCAGCCGTGCAATGCCGCGAGGTGTTCCTGGGGGGAGGGGCCTTCGCTCAAGCTCTTGAAATAACGGGGCTTCGTGGCGGCGAGAGGGCTGGCATGCAGCGTGCTAAAGGTTGGAGTCAGAACGCGCTGATGTGGCGCTGAAGAGGTTCCCCCCACCGCTTCAGTGTCTCCGGTGTGCTTCCTTTAGAAGAACCCGCGGCCCGGTACCCTCTCAGAGGGTTCCGGGCCGCCTTCTTTTTGGGCCTCGGGAGCTGATCCAGCCCCGTCTCCCGGGAAGGAGGGGCTGGGGGCTTTTCACATGTGAAAGGCGATTGCAGGGCTGCAATGCAGAGCTGAAAGCGGCCCGGCCCTCGCGCCTCCTCCCTGGAAGCCAAGTCCTCGGAATCCCTGGGCTTTTACATGGGAGGCCAGGGTGGCATGGGGAGTGCTAAGGCATAGACCCGGAGCACGTCGGAGCTGGTCGAAGGAGGTTCCCCCCACCGCCTTCAGCCCTCCAGATGGCTTCCTGAGAAGAACCCGCGGCCCGGTAGCCCTTCTGAGGGCTCCGGGCCGTCTTCTTTTTGGGCCTCGGACGCCGGGCGGAAACCCCACCTCCTGGGAGGGAAGGGCTGGGAGCTTTTCACATGTGAAAGGCGATTGCAGGGCTGCAATGCAGAGCTGAAAGCGGCCCGGCTCCCGTGCCACCCCCTCGGAAGCCAAGCCCTCGGAATCCCTGGGCTTTATGTGGGAGGCCAGGGTGGCATGGGGAGTGCTAAGGCATAGATCCGGAGCATGTCGGAGCTGGTCGAAGGAGGTTCCCCCCACCGCCTTCAGCCCTCCAGATGAGCTTCCTGAGAAGAACCCACGGCCCGGTAGCCCTTTCTGAGGGCTCCGGGCCGTCTTCTTTTGGGCCTCGGATGCCGGGCGGAAACCCCACCTCCCGGGAGAAAAGGGCTGGGGGCTTTTCACATGTGAAAGGCGATTGCAGGGCTGCAATGCAGAGCTGAAAGCGGCCCGGCTCCCGTGCCACCCCCTGGAAGCCAAGCTCCCGGAATCCCTGGGCTTTATGTGGGAGGCCAGGGTGGCATGGGGAGTGCTAAGGCATAGATCCGGAGCATGTCGGAGCTGGTCGAAGGAGGTTCCCCCCACCGCCTTCAGCCCTCCAGATGGCTTCCTGAGAAGAACCCACGGCCCGGTAGCCCTTTCTGAGGGCTCCGGGCCGTCTTCTTTTTGGGTCTCGGACGCCGGGCGGAACCCCACCTCCCCGGGAGGGAAGGGCTGGGAGCTTTTCACATGTGAAAGGCGATTGCAGGGCTGCAATGCAGAGCTGAAAGCGGCCCGGCCCTCGCGCCTCCCTCTCCGAAGCCAAGTCCTCGAAATCCCTGGGCTTTGCGTGGGAGGCCAGGGTGGCATGGGGAGTGCTAAGGCATAGATCCGGAGCATGTCGGAGCTGGTCGAAGGAGGTTCCCCCCACCGCCTTCAGCCCTCCAGATGAGCTTCCTGAGAAGAACCCGCGGCCCGGTAGCCCTTTCTGAGGGCTCCGGGCCGTCTTCTTTTGGGGCCTCGGACGCCGGTGGAAACCCCACCTCCCGGGAGAGAAGGGCTGGGGGCTTTTCACATGTGAAAGGCGATTGCAGGGCTGCAATGCAGAGCTGAAAGCGGCCCGGCTCCCGCGCCTTCTCCCTGGAAGCCAAGTCACTGGAATCCTTGGAGTTTCGGTGGGACGAAGGGGTGGCATGGGGAGTGCTAAGGCATAGACCCAGAGCATGTCGGAGCTGGTCGAAGGAGGTTCCCCCCCACCGCCTTCAGCCCTCCAGATGGCTTCCTGAGAAGAACCCGCGGCCCGGTAGCCCTTTCTGAGGGCTCCGGGCCGTCTTCTTTCATCGCTCCTGGTTTCGCCGTGGAGGGTTCACCCACGCGCTGCTCCGGCCCTTCCTGGTGCTCGAGGCGAGCCAGCTGGCGGGGTCTGCCCGCGGTGGACACCTTTCGTCGGATTGGCGCCAAGCTGGATCGATTCCCCTCGCGTCCGTTCACGCCCTCACGGTGGCGTCTGACGGCTCCGCGATGTCCGGGCATGCGGAACGGGGAGGGCGTCTGGCCGCGCGCGCTCGAGTGCCGGAACGAAAACGCCCGGGCGTGAGCCGCCCGGGCGTGGGTGAAACGAGGGCCGCGCGACTTCAGCGGTTGAGCAGGCTGCCGGCCTGGGCGATCCACTCGGTGAGGGGTCCGGGCAGGATGCCCAGCAGCACCACGGCGGCGGTGGAGATGATGAGCGCCAGCTCCGTCATCCAGGCCCGCTCCAGCGGGTGGGCGCCTTCGGGGACCGGGCGCATGTACATGTAGACGACCACGCGCAGGTAGTAATAGGCGCCAGCCGCGCTGGAGAGCACCGCGACGATGGTGAGCCCGACGAGGCCCACGTCCACCGCGGCGCGGAAGAGCAGCAGCTTGCCGATGAAGCCGACGGTGGGCGGAATGCCGGCGAGCGACAGCATGAAGGCGGCCATCGCGAAGGCCCAACCCGGCCGGCGCTGGGCCAGTCCGCTCAGCCGCTCCAGATCCCACGCGGTGCCCCGCTCCTCGTCCTCGCGGCGCTCCAGGAGGGAGACGATGCCGAAGGCCCCGATCGCCGTGACGGCGTAGGCGAGCAGGTAGAAGAGGATGCCGCGCAGGGCCTCGACGCGTGCGGTGGCCTCGATGCTGGCGCCGGTGAGCGACGTGGGCCCGAGCAGCTGGAACTGCTGGCCGGGCTGCACGACGAAGAGGGCGGCCACGCCCAGCAGCAGATAGCCGGCGTGGGCGATGGAGGAGTAGGCCAGCATGCGCTTGATGTTGCGCTGCGGGATGGCGAGCAGGTTGCCGCCCACCATGGTGAGCAACGCCAGGGTGGAGAACAGGGCGAAGGGCAGCTTGCCGTTGATGCCGCTGCCCACGGTGACGAACACGCGCACGAGCGCCACGAAGGCGGCGGCCTTCACGCCCGCGCTCATGAGCGCGGTGACGGAGTGGGCGCGCCCTCGTAGACGTCCGGCGTCCACATGTGGAAGGGCACCGCGGCCACCTTGAAGGCGAAGCCCGCGGCCACCAGCACCGCGCCCGCGTAGACGAGCGCCGCGTGGGTCTCCATCGCGTCGCGCAGCGGCTGCGCCATGTTCGACAGCAGCGTGGTGCCCGTGGCGCCGTACAGGAGCGCCGCGCCGTAGAGCAGCACCGCCGAGGAGAAGGCGCCGAGGATGAAGTACTTGAAGCCCGCCTCGCTCGGCCGCGTGCCACGCCGCAGGAAGCTCGTGAGCGCGTACGTGGAGATGGACAGCACCTCGATGTTGATGAAGACGGTGATGAGCTCGTTGGACACACCCAGCAGGCTCATGCCCGCGCCCGCGAAGAGCATGAGCGCGTAGAACTCACCGCGCTCGGCGCCCCGGCGGCGCAGGAAGCCCGCCGAGGTGAGCGTGGCCAGCGCCAGCGACACACAGACGATGAAGGTCAGGAAGCTGGAGAAGGGATCCAACGCGCCGAAGCCGAGGAACACCTCGCGCGCGGGCTCGAACAAGAGCTGCAGCGACACGCCGCCGGCGATGACGGACGTGATGCTGGCGAGTACCGCCTGGTAGCCGCGGGTGGAGCTCGCGGAGAGGAACACCTCCGAGAGCAGCAGGATGCACGCGCCCAGCACCAGGATGAACGCGGGAATCAGGGGAAGGAAGTCTGCCGAGGTGAGGGTGGGCAGGTTCATGATGGAAGGCTTTCGGCTAACGCCGGTCGGCGAGCGGACCCGCCGGCTGGGCATGAGGGGCGGCGGCCTCGCCGGAGGAGGGCAGGCCCATCACGTTGATGCGCACGTCGGCGGGCTGGACCTGGCTGCCGGGCGCGCCCAGGGTGGCGCGGCTGACGAAGCGCTCGGTGGCGGGGTTGATGCGATCCAGGAAGGGCTGGGGCTTGAGGCCCATGACGACCACGAGCACCAGGAAGGGCAGCACCGTGACGAGCTCGCGCGCGTTGAGGTCCGTCAGGTTCTGGTTGTCCCGGTGGGTGAGGGGCCCGAAGAAGACCTTCTGCACCATCCACAGCATGTACGCCGCGCCCAGGATGACGCCCAGGGTGGCGAAGACGCCGAAGCCCACGCCCAGGTTGCTCTTGAAGGTGCCCAGCAGCACGAGGAACTCGCCCACGAAGCTGTTGGTGCCCGGCACCGCCACGGACGAGAACGTCATGATGAGGAAGGCCGCCGTGTACACCGGCACCACCTTGGCGATGCCGCCGTAGTCGGACATCAGGCGCGTCTGCCGCCGCTCGTGCAGCAGGCCGAACAGGAGGAAGAGCGCGCCGGTGGCCACACCGTGGTTGAGCATCTGGTAGGCGCTTCCACTGGCGCCCTCGCTGGTGAGGGCCACGAGGCCCAGCATGCAGTAGCCCAGGTGGCTCACCGACGAGTAGGCGATGAGCTTCTTGATGTCACGCTGCGCCAGGCACATGAGCGCGCCGTAGACGATGCCCACCACCGCGAGTGCCGCCAGCACGGGCCGCACCGGTGCATCGCCGCGGGGAAGAAGGGGATGGCGTAGCGCCAGAAGCCATAGACGCCGATCTTCGCCATGACCGCGGACAGGAGGATGGTGCCCCCGGTGGGCGCCTGCACGTAGGCATCCGGCAGCCAGTGTGCAGCGGCCACATGGGCACCTTGATGGCGAACGCCAGCGCGAAGGCCGCGAACATCCAGGGGCCCCAGCGGTACAGCGAGCCCGCCATGCCGGTGAGCCGCCCACAGTCCTCGCCGCACGTGGCGAGCTGCTGGTTGGCCTCCACCAGGCTGTTGTAGATCGCGGCGTAGTCGAAGGAGCGCGTGCCGGCCGTGCCGCTGATGAGGTACAGGGCGACGATGGCCACCAGCATCAGCAGCGAGCCCGCCAGCGTGTAGAGGAAGAACTTCACCGCCGCCGCCCGGCGATCCTCGCCTCCCCACACCCCCACCAGCAGGTACATGGGGATGAGCATGGCCTCCCAGAAGATGTAGAAGAGCAGCACGTCCAGCGACACCAGCGCGCCCATCATCGCCACCTGCAGGAGCAGCAGGGCGATGTGGAACTCCTTCACGCGCTCGGTGATGGCCGTGCGCGACGCCAGCACCACCAGGGGCCCGATGAACACGGTGAGCAGCACGAGGCTGATGGACAGGCCGTCCACGCCCACGTGGTAGCTCACGCCCAGTTGCTCCAGCCACCGCACGCGGTGCTCGAGCTGGAACTCGGGGCCGGCGGGCTCGAAGCGCAGGTAGGCCCAGACGCCGAGCGCCAGGTCCACCAGCATGCCGATGAGGGTGATCGCGCGCACCTGGCCGCGCTCGCCCGCGGGCAGCAGGCACAGGAGCGCCACGAAGAGCAGTGGCAGGTAGACGACGATGTTGAGCAGATGGGTGTCGAAGAGGCTCACTGCAGCACCTGGATGATCGCGTAAACCGCACCGCCGAGCAGGGCCAGGGCCATCACCGCAGCATAGGCCTGGGCATCTCCCGTCTGCGCGTAGCGCAGCGCGCCGCCCACGCGGGCCGTGACCCACGCCGTGCCGCGCACCAACACTGTGTCGATGAGCATGGTGTCCACCAGCTTGAACAGCAGGACACCGAGGTTCTTCACCGGCCGGATGATCAGGAAGGTGTAGACCTCATCCACATAGAACTTGTTCTGCGTGAAGCGGCGCACCTCGCGGGCGAACGCCGGCGCCGGCTGACCCACCCGGCTCGGGTAGTACTTCAGGTAGGCGAACGCCGCCGCGCCGCCGCCCACCAGCGCCACGACCCAGGCGATGAGGTAGTCGGCCATGGTGGGCAGGCTGTGGTCCAGCGTCACCAGCGCGCCGCGCGAGGCGATGCGCTCGGCGCTGGCGAACACCGGGCCGAGGAAGTTCTCCATCACCGGCTGCGGGCCGTTGCGGCTGGGCATGAGGGGCAGCGCGTACGCGAGCGACACCACGCTCAGGATGGCCAGGATGACCAGGGGCACCGTCATGTACCCGGAGCTCTCGTGGGCGTGCTCAAGCTTCGCCTCGGGCGAGCGCTTGCCCTCGAAGGTGAGCACGTACAGGCGGGTCATGTAGAAGGCCGTGCACGCCGCGATGACGAGCCCCACCGCGTAGAGCAGCGTGGAGGCCGACTCGAAGCCGTGCAGGTGGTTGTGGTGCACGCCGTGCAGCAGGGCGTCCTTGGAGAAGAAGCCGGAGAAGGGGGCGATGCCGGTGATGGCCAGGGTGGCGATGAGGAAGGTGGACCAGGTCCACGTCATCTCGTGGCGCAGCCCGCCCAGCTTCTTGATGTCCGTCTCGTCACCGTTGCCGTGCATCACGCTGCCGGCGCCCAGGAAGAGCAGGCCTTGAAGAAGGCATGGGTGACCGGTGCAGCACCGCCGCCCAGAAGATGCCCATGCCCACGCCCATGAACATCAGGCCCAGCTGCGACACCGTGGAGTAGGCGAGCACCTTCTTGATGTCGTCCTGCGCGAACGCGATGAGCGCCGCGAGGAGGGCGGTGAAGGCGCCGATGCTGGCCACCACCAGCATGGCCGTGGGGCTGAGCACCAGCAGGTAGCTCATGCGGCAGAACAGGTAGACGCCCGCGGTCACCATCGTCGCCGCGTGGATGAGGGCGGAGACGGGCGTGGGGCCGGCCATGGCGTCCGGCAGCCACACGTACAGCGGGAACTGGGCGCTCTTGCCCGCCGCGCCCAGGAGGAACAACAGCAGCGCCGCCGTCAGCACGCCGCCGAAGGTGCGTCCCGCCAGCGGACCCTCCTGGATGGGCGTCTGCAGGGTGAGCGCGTTGGGCGCCTTGTCGCTCGAGACGGGCACCGAGTTGGCCATCACCTCCAGTCCCTGGAAGGTCAGCGGGCCCTTCATCGCCAGGCCCTCGCGGAAGCGCGTCTGGGCGGCCTCGGGGTTGATGCCCACCGGGGCGAAGTTGCTCGTGCTCGCCTGGCTGTTGAACGCCCCCACCAGCAACACGATGAGGAAGGAGCCGATGAGGAAGGCGAAGTCGCCGATGCGGTTGGCGATGAACGCCTTGCGGCCCGCCCACGCCTTGGCCGCGTCGGTGTACCAGAAGCCGATGAGCAGGTAGCTGGCGAGACCCACGCCCTCCCAGCCCACGAAGAGCAGGACGAGGTTGTCGGCGAGCACCAGCGTGAGCATCGCCGCGATGAAGAGGTTGAGGTAGGCGAAGTAGCGCCAGGGGCTCTCGTCGTGCTCCATGTAGCTCGTGGAGTACACGTGGATGAGGAAGCCCACGCCGGTGATGACCAGCAGCATGATGCCCGACAGGTGGTCCACCAGCAGGCCGAGGTTCACCCGGAAGTCACCGGCGGCGAACCAGATGCCGTAGTCGTACCCGAGCGTGTAGCGGATGGCGCTCGAGGCGAAGGCGTTCTCCATGGACACCGGCGTGCCACCCGACGGCGCGTGGTTGACGCACCAGAAGGCCAGGAGGGACAGCGCGAAGGAGCCGGCCACCATCGCGCACGCGATGAGGTGCACGTTGGCGCGGCCCAGCTTCTTGCCGAACACGCCGCACACGAACGCGCCCAGCAGCGGCAGTGCGATGATGAGCCACAACGACTGCGCGAAGACGGCGGGCTCCACCGGCGCGGTCATGAAGAATGACTTGAGGGCATCCATTGCTCTGAGGGCTCTCGTAGGGCGGAAAAAGGAGGGAGAGGGGGGACCGTCAGTGCTTCATGGTCCGGATTTCTTCGATGTTGACGGTGCCGCGGCTGCGGAACACGGCGATGACGATGGCCAGCCCGATGGAGGCCTCCGCCGCCGCGACGGCGATCACGAAGAAGGCGGACACGTGGCCCGTGGCGTCCCCGTTCTGCCGCGCGAAGGCGAGGAACGTCAGGTTCGCCGCGTTGAGCATCAGCTCCACGCACATGAACACCACCAGGGCGTTGCGGCGCACCAGCACGCCGAACATGCCCAGGCAGAACAGGACGGCGGCGAGGACGAGGTAGTACTTGATGTCGACGGAGTGGACCATGACGCCGGGGAAGGAGGGCGGACGCGGGCCCGCCTTCTAGCAGAGGGTTGAAGGGGACGCGCTCAAATCCGCGACTTGGCCACCACCACCGCGCCCACCATGCCCACCAGCAGCAGCAGGCTGACGGCCTCGAAGGGCAGCAGCCACCCGGTGAAGATGGTCTGGCCGATGACCGCCAGGGTGCCGAAGCCCTGGCTCATCGCCTGGCTGCCCGTGAACGTGCTGGCCGACGGGATGCGCCAGATGGCCGTCACCAGCACCGCCAGCAGTCCCGCCGCCGCCACGCCTCCGGCCACGCGCGCCAGCGTCACCCGGGGGCCCGTCGTGGTCGCCTCGCCCAGGTTGAGCAGCATGATGACGAAGAGGAAGAGCACCATGATGGCGCCCGTGTAGACGAGCACCTGCAGCACCGCCACGGTGTGCGCCCACAACAGCACGTAGATGCCGGCCAGGAAGAAGAAGGTGGCCACCAGCGACATGGCGGAGCTGATGGGGCTCTTGGCGACGATGACCATCACCGCCGACACCACCGTCAGCAGGGCGAAGACTCCGAAGAGGACGTGCTCGATGCTCAAGACCAGTCTCCGAACGCGCCCCAAGGCTTGTCGCCGAACGGGCAGCGGTGCTCGCGGATGTGCGCCTCGAACTCGTCGCGGAAGCGCATGAGGAAGGAATGCGTCGGCAGCGCCGCGGCATCGCCCAGCGCGCAGATGGTGTTGCCCAGGCCGATGGGCGGGTAGGGCGCGATGGACGAGGCCACGTTGCTCAGCTGCTCCACGTCGCCCGGCTCGCCCCGGCCCTCCTCGATCTTGCGCAGGATGCGCGCCTGCCACGGGGTGCCCTCGCGGCACGGCGTGCACTGGCCGCACGACTCCTCGGCGTAGAAGCGCGCCACGCGCCACAGGCTGCGCACCATGCAGGTGGTGTCATCCATGACGATGACGCCGCCGGAGCCCGCCATGCTCTGCTTCACCTTGAGCGCCTCGAACTCCATGGCGATGTCCAGCTCGTCCGGGCTGAGGATGGGCGCCGAGGAGCCTCCCGGAATCACCGCCTTCACCTTGCGCCCCGCGGGCAGGCCCTGGCCGTACTTGTCGTCGAAGATGAGCTGGTTGAAGGTCGTCTCCAGCGGCACCTCGTACACGCCCGGCCGGTTCACCGAGCCCGACAGGCACATGATGCGCGTGCCGCCCGACTTGTCCGTGCCCAGGCCCGCGTACCAGGCCGAGCCCCGGGTGAAGATATGCGGCACGCTCGAGAGCGTCTCCACGTTGTTGACCACCGTGGGGCTGCCGAACAGGCCCACCACCGCCGGGAAGGGCGGCTTGAGCCGCGGCCAGCCCTTCTTGCCCTCGAGGCTCTCCAGCAGCGCCGTCTCCTCGCCGCAGATGTAGGCGCCCGCGCCGCGCACCAGGTAGCAGTCCAGCGCGTAGTCCTTGCCCATCAGGCTCTTGCCGAAGATGCCCGCGGCGTACGCCTCCTTGATGGCCTGGTTGAGCCGCTCCGCCGGGAACTTGAACTCGCCGCGCAGGTACACGTAGCAGGTGTGCACGTTGAGCGCGTAGGCCGCGATGGCGATGCCCTCGAGCAGCATGTGCGGGTCATGCGTGAGGATGTTGCGGTCCTTGAAGGTCCCCGGCTCGGACTCGTCACCATTGACCGCGAGGTACTTGGGCTTGGGGTTGTCCTTGGGGACGAAACTCCACTTGAGCCCGGTGGGAAAGCCCGCCCCGCCGCGCCCGCGCAGGTTGGACTTCTTCACCTCGTCGATGATCTGCGCGGGCGTCAGCTCCAGCGCCTTGGTCAGACCCTGGTAGCCCCCGCGCTTCTTGTACGCGTCCATCGTCCACGACTGGGGCGTGCCCCAGGCGGTCGAGATGACGGGTTCGAATGCCGTTGTCGCCATGAAATCAGGTTCCTTGATGGAGCGGGTCAGGAGAGCTTGTCGATCAACTCGTCGAGCTTGGCCCTCGAGAGGCTCTCGTGGTGGTCCTCATTGATTTGCAGGCACGGCGCGGTGCCGCACGAGGCCGGCACTCCGTCTCGCGCAGGGTGAAGCGCTCGTTCGCCTCTCCGGCCTTCAACCCGAGCTTGTTCTCCAGGTGGGCGAGCATCTTCTCGGCTCCCCGGAGCGCGCAGGGCAGGTTGGTGCACACGTCGATGACGTACTTGCCCGGCTTCTTCAGGTGGTACATCACGTAGAAGCTGGCGACCTCATAGGCGCGCTCCGGCGTGACACCGAGCACCTGCGCGACGAGCTTGATGCCCTCGGGCGGCAGCCACCCCTTGATGTCTTGCATCAACCGCAGCGCGGGAAGCATCGCGGCGCTCTTCCGGTCCGCGGGATAGTGCGACAGGATCTCCGCGATCTCCGTGTCGAACTTCTTCTGCTCTTCGGGGGTGAACAGGGACTCCGCCATGGCGGGGGGTTCGTAAGTCTCTGACGCCCGCGTTGTCAACATAAACCCTCGGCGCTACACTGCGCCGGCACCAGCAAATTTCCGAGCGATTTCAACCCCTTGTTATGAATCGGGGATCAGACGACCAGCGTGATGGGCCCCGAGTGCCGCTCGTGTTACGCGTGCGCTTTCCGGACCAGGCCCGGATGACGGAGGTGACGGAGAACCTGTCACGAGGAGGAATCTTCGTGCAGACCGACCGTTCCTTCACCGTGGGTGAGTCCGTTGGATTGGCACTTTCTTTCCCGGGGCTTCTGGATCCGGTAGAAGTCGTGGGAACGGTGGCGTGGGTCCGGCCCGTGTCGCCCGAAGCACCCGGGGGTGTCGGCATCCGGGTGCTCCAAGCGGAGGACCGGCAGCGATTGGGTGACATCTTGAGTGCGCCAGGACAGACCCGCGCGTCGGACCGGACGGCCGCCCCCGCGGAGGGCTATCGTGTCCTCATCGTCGAGGACAACCCCCACATCATCGAGATGTACAGCTACGTGCTCAAGAAGCTGGCGAGCGGCGAGCTGGCGGGACGGGTGCCCCTGGAGGTGCACTTCTCCCCCGACGGGCATCACGCGCTGCAGGCGCTGCGCTCCAGCCGCTTCAGCCCGGTGATGACGGACCTGTACATGCCGGTGATGGACGGCTTCGCGCTCATCGAGCGCATCCGCGCCGAGGAGGCGCTCAAGTCCATTCCCGTGGTGGCCATCTCCGCGGGTGGCCCCGAGGCGCGCGAGCGCGCCATGCAGCTCGGGGTGGACATCTACCTGCGCAAGCCCGTGCGCTTCCAGGAAGTGTTGGAGACGGTGAAGCAGCTGCTCCACATCCCTTGAAGTCCTCTTCGTTCGTTGGTCCCGGTGGCGCGAGCGCGTAGAGTCGCGCCCCCATGCCCACGCCCGTCATCCACCGCGACACCATCTGCGGCGAGGCGCTGTTCATCCTCCAGAGCCTGAGGGAGAACGGCCGTCTGGGACGCTCGAACAAGCTGGCCGATGTGAAGGCCTCGCTCGAGCCGTCCGTTTCGCTGGAGTTCGACAGCTACTACCTCTTCCTGCGCAAGTACCACTACATCGCCCTGGATCCGCGCGAGGCGCAGCTGCGCCTGACCGACCTGGGCGAGCGCGTGGTGGACACCGGGATGCAGGACCAGTTCATCGCCGAGGTGGGGGAGTTCTTCGCCGAGCAACTGGGGCTGGAGTCGCTCACCACCGAGGACACGGTCGCCCAGGCCCAGCGCTCAAGCCTCCCCCCTCCCGAGGACGAGTCGGAGGTCGCTCCCTCCGAGGTGCGGCCGTCCGCGGAGCCGCCCGCCCTGCCTCGCGCGCGTCCCGTCCAGGTCTCCACCGCGAGTGCCTCCCCCGCCGTGGAGCCGCCGGTTCCGGCCTCGCCGCCCGTGGCCAGTGCGCGCAACGACGCCGTGCCGCTGCCTCCTCCCTCCTCGGCGCCCGCCTCCAAGGCGGTGGAGGTGCTGGACCAGCGCTACCAGAAGCAGGAGGCTCTCGGCTCCGGTCCGCTGGGCATCACGAGCAAGGGCCGTTTCAACGCGCTCGGGCTGGACGTCTGCATCAAGGAGCTCAAGGACATCTTCGGCTACTTCTCCTTCCTGCAGCGGGGCGAGGTGCTCAAGCGGCTCAAGCGCGAGCTGTGTGCCCAGGCCCAGGTGCGCCATCCGGGCATCGTCCAGGTGCTCGACCAGAACGTGGAGGCGGCGCGCCCCTACTACGTGCTCGAGCTCTTGCAGGGCAACCTCAAGTCCATGCTGGACGAGGAGGGGGCAAGGGCGTGCCCGTGCCCTTCGCGCTGCGCTGCTTCCTGCAACTGGCCTATGCGCTGCGCGCCGCGCACGCCGTGGGCCTCTCCCACCACAACCTCAAGCCGGAGAATGTCCTCTTCGACATCCACGGCAACGCGAAGCTCGGTGACTTCGGGCTGAGCCGCGTGGTGGAGCAGGATGCCTCCAGGGGCCTGCCCCAGGTCTTCGTGGGCGCCGGCGGCATGGTGTACCGGCTCCGGAGCTCCTCCAACCGCAGCGCGCGAAAGACGCGGGTCCCGCCTCCGATGTCTACGGGCTGGGCATCCTCCTCTACGAGATGCTCACCGGGCAGATTCCCGGCCGCCGCTCGCCCCTGCCCTCCGAGGTCAATCCCGAGGCGCCCTCCGGACTGGATGCGCTCTTCGACAAGATGACCCAGGACCGCGTGGACCAGCGCTACCCGGACCTCGACGCCATGCTGGAGGACTTCTACAAGTCCTTCCCCGAGGCGCAGTTCCTCGCCAAGGGCGATCTCATCCTCTCCTCGGAGCCGCGGTAGCACCCCGGGCCGTGACACCATGACCTCCTCCTCCGCTTCGTACGAGTCCCTTCTCTTGACCCTCACTGGCAGGGACCATCCCGGTATCGCCTCCCGGCTGACGGGCCTGCTCGCCGACGCGGGCGCGGTGCTGCTCGACATCGAGCAGGTGGTGGTGCGGGGCCAGCTCACCCTGTGCCTGCTCGTGCGTGTGCCCGAGGGGCGAGGCGTCCTTCAGGCGCTGCACTCCACGGCCCAGGAGCTGGGCGTGTCCCTGGGCTCCCGAGCGGTGGGCGAGCCGGCCCCCAGGCCGTCGCGTCCTCCAGTCGTCATGTCGTCACCGTGGTGGGCCGTTCCCTTGGCGCGCGCGAGCTGCACGCGGTGACGGAGTGCCTCGCCCGGCACGAGGCCAACATCGAGCGGATCCACCGACTGTCCGACGTGGAGCCCGGCTCGTTCGAGATCCACCGGCCCTGCCGGCGAGCAAGGAGCCGGAGGAGCTCCAGCGCTCGTTGCTGGAGCTGGCCATGGCCACGAGCGCCTTCGACGTGGCGTTGCAGCGCGAGAGTCTCTACCGGCGCGCCAAGCGTCTGGTGGTGATGGACATGGACTCCACGCTCATCCGCATCGAGGTCATCGACGAGCTGGCGCGAGCCCATGGCGTGGGTGAGCAGGTGTCGCGCATCACCGAGCGCGCCATGCACGGCGAGATGGACTACGACGAGTCGCTGCGCCAGCGCGTGGCGCTGCTCAAGGGGCTCGACGCGCGGGTGCTGCACGAGCTCGCCGCCCGTCTTCCCCTCACCGAGGGCGCGGAGACCCTCATCCGCGTGCTCAAGCGGCTGGGCTACCGCACCGCCATCATCAGCGGAGGCTTCTCCGTGGCGGCCGAGGCGCTCAGGGCCCGCCTGGGCATCGACTACGCCCACTCCAACCTGTTGGAGGAGGCGGACGGCAAGCTCACCGGCCGCACCCTGGGTGCCATCGTCAATGCGCGCCGCAAGGCGGAGCTGCTGGAGGACATCGCCCGGGCGGAGGGGATTCTCCTCGACCAGGTCATCGCCGTGGGCGATGGCGCCAATGACTTGCTGATGCTGGAGCGCGCGGGGCTGGGCATCGCGTTTCGCGCCAAGCCCAAGCTGCGCCAGGCGGCCGACACCTCCATCTCCGCGGGCGGCCTGGACACCATCCTCTACTTCCTGGGGCTCACGGCCCGCGAGCTGCGGGAAGTGGGGGCGTAGGGCGGTTCAGGGCGCGCGCATGCGGGCCGCCAGCTCCCGCTGCTGGATGTGTCCCTTCTCCAGCAGCAGCTCGAGCAGGGCGCGAAGGATCTTCGAGCTCTTCTCCTGGTTCACCTGCACGGCCTGCAACCGCTGCATCTCCTCGGCGGAGAACGTCTCGGCGGGAGAGGCGTTGAGGATTTCATCGAGCAGATCCGCGGCGCTCGAGCCGATGCTCGGACGCGGCGGCATGGGAGCGGAGCTCTGTCGGGCCGCGTTCTCGCGCGCCAGGTTCGGCGCGATGTCGGCGATGGACTTCCGCACCGTCTTGCCCGTCATGTCGACGATCTTGAACTCGTCCTCGTCCCCGGGCGTGCCCGGCGCCCGGTGGGCGCGGTACGGGCGGTGGGGGAGACGATGGGTTCCTGATTGCGGTAGTGCCGCTGGATGGCGTTCTGGATTTCCTGGTCGCCCGCCACCATCGGGATGACGCGGGTGCGGGTGAGCGCGGCCACCTGATCGATGGTCGCCGGGTCCGAGGGGTCCGCCATGGCCAGCACGAGCGTCTTGCCGTTGTCGCGCAGGGACACGGGGAAGATGCCCTTCTGCTCGGCCAGGTGGACGTCCAGCCGGGCGAGCGCGCCGGGATCCCTGGCGGTGCCCAACTGGACGCGCTGCATGCCGAAGCCCTCGGCGATCGCCTGGGTGAGGGTCTCCTCCGGGGCAATCCCCATGTCGCTGATGATGCGCGAGAGGCGCCCACCCCATTGATCATGCTGGGCGAGCGCGCTGCGCAGCTGCATCTCGTCGAGGACACGGGCCTTGACGAGGATTTCTCCAATCCGGTTGCGAGGTGCGGCCATGACCTCCAGTCTACGAAGGAAGGAGCCTGGAGTCGCGTTTCGATGCCTCGTGCGTTCGCTACCTGTCTGGGGGAGGGGATGATGCTCTTCAACGAGGGCGCCTTCCACGCGGCCCATGAGGCGTGGGAGGAAGCCCGGCGGCACGAGCAGGGCCCGCGCCGGCTGTTGCTCCAGGGCCTCATCCTCGCCGCGGCGGGTTGGCTCAAGCGTGACGTGGGCAACACTCGAGGCGCGTGGACACTCTTCTCGCGGGCCCTCGAGCGGCTGGAGTCCCTGGCCCCCTGGTGCGAGGGCGTGGATGTGGACCGGTTGAGGCGGGACATCACCCGGTGGCGGGCGGGCGAGGGAGCCGACAGACCCCTGCTCGTCTGGCCGCTGGACGCCTCGGAAGGAGAGCGCTGATGCAGCCCTTCGCCGATGACTCGTTGCAGCTCTGCCCCTACTGCGGGGAGCAGGTGGAGGTGACCGCCGATGCACTGGGGGCCTCCTCGGAGACGTACGTGGAAGACTGCCCGGTGTGCTGCCGGCCGTGGGTCGTGCGCGTCACCCGAGAGGACGACGAGGTCTTCGTTTCCCTCGGGCGCGAGGACGATTGAGGCGGCGGTCCGGGGCGCGCGGCGCGCTTCCTTGACACGCTCCAAAGCATGGTTCTCTTGGAGTTGTGAGAGGCGCGGCGCCCCCGAGAACGAGGGCGCCGCGCGCGAACAAACCAACCCTTTTTGTTTCACCACAACCACGCGCCGTGGCTCCGCGAGGAGTCTGGCGCGCACAGGAGACGTCCATGCAAAGCCGTTGGAACCCGTTGATGAGCAATGGTGCCGTGGCGCTGGGCCCCCTGGTCCTGAGGGAGTTCGACCAGTTCTTCCGCGACCTGCCCGTGCGTCCGTCCGGCTCGCGTGAGTTCGCCCCCGCGGCGGACATCTACGAGACCGCCGAGGGCATCACCCTGCAGGTGGACCTGCCGGGCCATGATGCGAAGTCCATCGAGGTGAAGGTGGAGAACGACACGCTCACCCTCAAGTCCGAGCGCAAGCGTCCGGAGTCGCAGAAGGACGAGGGCACCCGGCGCCTGGAGCGCAACTTCGGTGTGTTCACCCGCTCCTTCGTGCTGCCGCGCACGGTGGACGCGTCCCGGGTGGAGGCGCGCTACGAGAATGGCGTGCTGACGCTGGCGCTGCCCCGGCGTGAGGAGACCAAGCCGCGCGTCATCGAAGTGAAGGTGAATGGCTGAAGCACGAGCGGCGCACCCGGTGGGCTCGGGCCCCGAGGTCTGGGGTCCGACTCGTCCATCCGGGCACGCCGGGAGTGAGACGGGGGCGGGGCGCGTACGGGCTCCGCCCTTTGTCCTTTGTCGCGCGTCTAGCGCTTGACGGCGGCGGGGGTGGTGCCCCCGAGCGCCAGCGGCACGCGGAACAGGTCGAGCACCTGCTGCACGTCCAGCGGCTTGGGCAGGCACGCCACGGCGCCCGCCTGCTTGGACTGCTCCACCACCTCGGGCGAGTGGGCGGACGTCATGGTGATGAGCCGCACGCCCTCCATCTGCTTGCGGGCGCGGATGCGGCGGCACACCTCGATACCGTCGATGTCCGGCATGTTCAGGTCGATGAGCATGCCGTGGGGCTTCTGCTCGGACACCAGCAGCAGCGCCTCGACGCCGCTGGTGGTCGTCTGCAGCTCCACCTGGTTGGCGTAGGGCTTGAACGCGCGCTTGATGGCGTCGAGCACCTGACGCTCGTCGTCCACCACGAGCAGGCGCACGGTGCTGCTGCCCAACTCCTCGGGCACCGGCATCTGGTGCGTGATGAGGAACGTGCGCAGGTCCGCCGAGCGCACCCGCCGGTGGCCGCCTGGCGTCCGGAACGCCATGAGGATGCCGCGGTCGATCCACTTGCTCACCGTGGACGGGTCCACCTGGAGCAACCGGCTGATGTCGTGGGTCGTGTAGAGCTGATCCGTCATCGAACTTTCCTCATCTCTGCCCTGCTTCATTCCGGCACTCATAGGATAGGACACCTAACCGGGAAGCGAAAATTCTTTGCTTTCACAACTTGACAGCCTGTAGGGCCTCGGCGGCTTTCATCTGTCGGACGGTGGCTTCCCAATGCCCCGCCGCCCGCAAGCACAGTTCCACCAGTTCGCGCGCCGCGCCGTGACCTCCCCGGTTGCGTGCGATGTAATGCACTTCCTGCCGAACTTCGAGTGCCGCGTCCGCCGGACAGGCCGACAGACCCACCCGGCTCAGGGGACCCAGGTCGTTGAGGTCATCCCCCATATAGGCGCACTCCTCGGGGGCCGCCCCCAGCTGGGAGAGCAACTCGTCGAGGCCCGCGGACTTGTCCTTGCGTCCCTGGAAGACGGCGGAGAGGCCCAGCTCGCGGCCCCGCACCTCCACGATGGAGGAGGAGCGCGCGGTGAGGATGGCGGTGCGCAGGCCGGCGAGCCGGGCCATCACCAGTGCCGTGGCCGTCCTTCACGTCGAAGCGCTTCATCACCTCGCCGCCATCGCCGTAATACAGGCCGCCGTCCGTGAGGACCCCATCCACGTCGAAGACGAGCAGGCGCACCCGTGCGGCGCGCTCCGTCAGCTCGTCCCGGCTGGGCTTTGGCGGCAGGTCCGTCATGTCGTGTCCCTCGGATTCCCTCCCACGACTTCGATTCTCTCATGACGGCTCGTGTCCCAGCGCACGTCGGATGGCGAGCACCTGACGTATCACGTCCTCGAACATCTGGGGGGAGAGCGAACACGGACCGTCGCACAGGGCACGGTCCGGGTCTTCATGTACTTCCGTGAAAAGCGCGTCTATCCCGGCGGCGGCGGCCGAGCGCGCGAGGAGGGAGACGAACTTGCGCTCCCCGCCCGTCTGCCCATCCCCGGAGGAGGGCAGTTGCACGGAGTGGGTGGCGTCGAAGCACACGACGAGCCCCGCCTCGCGCATCTGGGCGAAGCCGCGCATGTCGACCACCAGGTTGTTGTAGCCGAAGGTGGCGCCGCGCTCGGTGACGAGCACGTTGGGGTTGCCCACCTCCACGGCCTTGCGCGCCGAGTGGACGATGTCCTTGGGGGCGACGAACTGGCCCTTCTTGAGGTTGACGCCCTTGCCGGTGCGCGCCACGGCCTCCACCGGGTCCGTCTGGCGGCAGAGGAAGGCGGGAATCTGGATGATGTCCACCACCTCGGCGGCGGGGCCGACGTGGCTCGTCTCGTGGACGTCGGTGAGGATGGGCACGCCCACCTCGCGTTTGACGCGCTCGAGGATGCGCAGGCCCTCCTTCAGGCCCGGGCCCCGGAAGGACTTGCCGCTCGTGCGGTTGGCCTTGTCGTAGGAGCACTTGAAGGCATAGGGCACGCCCAGCCGCGACGTCATCTCCTTGAGCATCCGCGCGTGGCGCAGCGCCATGTCCTCGGACTCGATGCTGTCCGGGCCGGCGATGACGAAGAGCTTGTGGCCCTCCCCCACGGTATGACCGCACAGTTGGATGGTGCTCACGCCTGGGTCCTCCCCGCCTCGCGCTGCGCGAGCGCCGCCCGGATGAAGCCCGAGAAGAGCGGATGGGGCGCGAAGGGTTTGCTCTTGAACTCGGGGTGGAACTGGCAGCCGATGAAGTGCGGGTGGTCCGGCAGTTCGATCATCTCCACGAGGTTGAGCTCCGGATTGTGTCCGGACACCAGCAGCCCCGCCTCCTGCATGCGCGCGCGGTAGCTGTTGTTCACCTCGTAGCGGTGGCGGTGGCGCTCCTGGATGGAGTCCTCGCCATACAGCTTGTGGGCGAGCGAGCCCGGCTTGAGCGCGCAGGCATAGGTGCCCAGGCGCATGGTGCCTCCCTTGTCCTGGACCTTCACCTGACTCTCCATGAGCGTCACCACCGGGTGCGGCGTGTGCTCATTGAACTCCAGGGAGTTGGCTCCACTCAAGCCCAGCACGTTGCGGCTGAACTCCACCACCGCCATCTGCAGGCCCAGGCAGATGCCGAAGAAGGGCACCCGCTTCTCCCGGGCATAACGCACCGCGGAGATCTTCCCCTCGGTGCCCCGCACCCCGAAGCCGCCCGGCACGAGGATGGCGTCCACGCCGGAGAGGATGGCCTCCGCGCCCTTGTCCTCCACCTCCTGCGAGTCCACGAAGCGCAGGTTCACCCGCACGTCGTTGGCGATGCCGCCGTGCATCAGGGCCTCGTTGAGGCTCTTGTAGCTCTCCTTCAGGTCCACGTACTTGCCGACCATGGCCACCGTCACCTCGCCCCGGCTCGGCGAGTACACCTTGCGGACGATGTCCTCCCAGCGCTCCAGCCGCGGCGCCCGGCTCCAGATGTTGAGCGCCTCCGTCAGCCGCTCGTCCAGGCCCTGGCGGTGCAGCTCCAGGGGCAGCTCGTAGATGCTCTTCACGTCCGGCGAGGTGAACACGTTGCCCGTGTCCACGTTGCAGAACATGGCGATCTTGTCCTTGAGCTCGCGGCTGATCTCCCGGTCCGTGCGGCACAGCAGGAAGTCCGGCTGGATGCCGATCTCCCGCAGCTTCATCACCGAGTGCTGGGTGGGCTTGGTCTTCACCTCGCCCGCCGCGCCGATGTAGGGCAGGAGCGTGAGGTGCACGTAGGTCGTGTTGCCCGCCCCCACGTCGTAGCGCATCTGGCGGATGGCCTCGAGGAAGGGCAGGGACTCGATGTCACCCACGGTGCCGCCCACTTCCACGATGACCACGTCCACGCCTTGCGCCGCCTCGGCGGATGCAGGACTTGATCTCATCGGTGATGTGCGGAATCACCTGCACCGTCTTGCCCAGGTACTCGCCCCGCCGTTCCTTCTGGATGACGGAGTGGTAGATGCGGCCGGTGGTGAAGTTGTTGAGCCGGGACATCCGAGCGTTCGTGAAGCGCTCGTAGTGACCCAGGTCCATGTCGGTCTCGCCCCCGTCGTCGGTGACGAAGACCTCGCCATGTTGGAACGGGCTCATCGTGCCCGGGTCGATGTTGATGTAGGGGTCCAGCTTGAGCAGCGTGATTTCCAGCCCGCGATTCTCGAGCAGGGTACCGATGGAAGCCGAAGCAAGCCCCTTGCCCAGCGAGCTCACCACGCCGCCGGTCACGAAGATGTACTTGGTCTTCTTGGAGCGCATGGCCCTTCCTGCCAAGAGAGGCCGGATGCGTCAATGTTTCTGTCGGTCCCCCGGCCCCCGCCGAGGCCCCGACTCACGGTGAGTCCGGGGCTGTCAGTCCTGGCCCTGACTGCGGGGACGGCTCTCGGCATAGTCGCGCGCCTGGGGAACGCTCCCCCGGTGTTCGCGCAGCGGGCAGTGCCGGCACGTCCACCCATCCCAGCCCCGCTTCACCGCGAGGTGCAGACAGGCGTCGTAGTTGGCGCAGAACAGGTTGCGTTGAACCTCCACCACCGACTCGTCTCGCAGGGCGCAAGGGAGCGGACTCGGGCAGGGTGTGATGGACAAGGTCGGGCCTCCAGCGAATCAAACGAGCCTTCCCCCTCGGCGGGCTGCAACAGGGTCCGCCCGCTCGCATTCCCGGAGGGAAGATAAAAAGGCCCGCCCGGTCCACGGCCCCGTCGAATGGTGGGGTGCGTGAGCCCGGGCGGGCCAATCTACCTTCGGCGTCAACATCTCCGCCGGACGGTGGCCTTATCAGCGCGCCGTGCCGACGGAGGTGGACGCCTGACTCTTGCTATCAGTCAAGGCATCACCTCCTTTCGTCTGCGGAGCCTTTTCTAATCACCCTTTTTCCCCGCGCCACTCGTCGGGAGGTGTGGGGCGAGGCCGTACCCTGGGCAGACAGGAGGGCGGGAGCGGCTCAGGCGGCGACGAACTGGCGCTCCACCAGCCGGCGGTAGAGGCCCTCCTGGCCCATGAGGGTGGAGTGGTCGCCGCTCTGCACCACCGGCCCGCCTCCATCACCACCACGCGGTCGGCCCCCATCACCGTGGACAGGCGGTGGGCGATGATGAGCGTGGTGCGCCCGCGCATCAGCCGCTCGAGGGCTTCCTTCACCAGGTGCTCGCTCTCGGCGTCCAGGGCGCTGGTGGCCTCGTCGAGCACCAGCAGGCGCGGATCCTTGAGCACCGCGCGGGCAATGGCGATGCGCTGCTTCTGCCCACCGGACAGCTGCACGCCGCGCTCGCCCACCATCGTCTGGTAGCCCTCGGGGAAACGGGAGATGAACTCGTGGGCGTTGGCGGTGCGCGCGGCGGCTTCCACCTCGGCGTCCGTGGCGTCCTTGCGACCATAGCGGATGTTGTCCGCGATGGAGGTGGCGAACAGCATGGGCTCCTGCGCCACCGTGCCCACCTGCTGGCGCAGCCACTCGGTGTCCAGGCCGCTCAGCTCCCGCCCGTCGAGCAGCACCCGGCCCTCCTGCGGGTCATACATGCGCGCGAGCAGCGCGGCGAGCGTGGACTTGCCCGCGCCCGAGGGGCCCACGATGGCCACCACCTCGCCCGGCGCGAGCGCCGGTGGATGCCCTTGAGCACCGGCACGTCCCGCCGCGTGGGGTAGGCGAAGCGCACGTCCTGGAACTCGACCCGGCCCTGCACAGCCGCCGGGCGCTCGCCCCCCGAGGACGGAATGGCGGGCTCGCGGTCGATGAGCTCGAAGACGCGCTCGGCGGCGCCCGAGGCGCGCATGAAGTCCGCCCACAGGTCCGCGAGCGCTCCCAGCGCGAAGGCCACCATGAGCGAGTAGATGAGGAAGGAGGTGAGGTTGCCCACCGTCATCCTCCCGTCGAGCACCATCCGACCGCCGTACCAGAGCACCACCGCCGAGGAGAGGTAGCCCGCGGACGACGCACCCGCCAGGAAGAACGAGGACTGCTTCGCCCGGCGGCGCGCGACGTCGTAGGCGTGCTCGGTGGCGGTCTGGTAGCGCTCCACCTCGTGGCGCTCGGCGGCGAAGGAGCGCACGGTGCGGATGCCGGACAGGCTCTCCTCGGCCACCTCGTTGGCCACCGCCAGCGCGTCCTGCGACTCCTTGGAGAGCCCGCGCACCTTGCGCCCATACGACACCGCCCCCACCGCCACCGCGGGCACGATGGCGAGCATCAGCGCGGTGAGCACCGGCGAGGTGTAGAAGAGCAGGCCAATTCCCCCGAACGCCTGGGCCGCGTTGCGCAGCGCCATGGAGATGTTCACGCTCACCGCGTTCTGCAGCACCGTGGTGTCCGAGGACAGCCGGTTGGTGAGCTCTCCCGTCTTGCGCTCGTCGAAGAAGCCCACCTCCTGGGACATGAGGCTCGCGAACAGGTTCTGCCGCAGCCGCGTCACCACGCGCTCGCCCGCGGTGGTGAAGAGGTAGTAGCGCAGCGCCATCGCCGCGCCCTGGAAGATGAAGACGACCACCATGGCCAGCGCCACCCGGTCGATGTGCTCCCGGTTCCCCGACTTGAGGCTCTGGTCGATGATGTCCCCGATGATCTTCGGGTACACCAGCCCCAGTGCGCTCGCGAGCACGAGGAAGAAGGTGCCGGCGATGATCCGGCGTGCTTGGGGGCGCGCCAGCCCCATCAGGCGGCTGAACGTCGCCCGGGAGAACCGGGGTTTCTTGGAGGCGTCGGGTTTGTTCTTGTCGTCGGACACGCGCGCAGCCTACCTCGCGACAGGCCATCCGGCCCGTACTCTCTCGCCCCGCGTCCGCCCGCCCGCCCGCCAGGCCGCCTCAACCCCCGCGCAACACCGCCTCCACCCGCGCCACGTCCCCGGGCACGTCCACCGCCACCGTGTGGCCCGCCACCTGGCCACAGCGGATGCGCACCCCATGCTCCAGGGCTCGTAGCTGCTCCAATTTTTCCGCCCCCTCCAGCGGGGTGGGGCTCAGCCCGGCCGGGCGCAGCAGCGTCGCGCGCCGGTAGCCGTACAGGCCCAGGTGCGCCCAGTGCCGCACCGCGCCGGCCTCGCCCGGCTCGCGCACGAAGGGCAGCAGGGCGCGGCTGAAGTACAGCGCGTCCCCGTTGAGCGCCAGCACCGCCTTCACCACGTGGGGGCTCGCGTGCTCGGCCGCCTCCAGGGGCCGCACCAGGGTGCCCATCTCCACTGCCGGGTCGGCGAACAGGCCCGCGAGCACCCTCAGGGTCTCCGGGTCCACCAGCGGCTCGTCTCCCTGCACGTTCACCCAGACGTCCACGTCCGCACGCGCCCGGGCCACCTCGGCCACCCGGTCCGTTCCCGTGGCGCACTCGGGCGAGGTCATCACCGCCTTGCCCCCAAAGCCCTCCACCGCCTCCTGGATGCGCACATCGTCGGTGGCCACCAGCACCTCGCCGAAGACGCGCGCCTCCTGGCAGCGGCGCCACACGTGTTCGATCATCGGCCGGCCAGCGATGGGCGCCAGGGGTTTGCCAGGAAAGCGCGTGCTCGCGTAGCGCGCGGGGATGACGGCGACGGGACGGGGGCGGACATGGCGGCGCTGTCTATCAGATTCACGACGCTGCGAGGCCCCCCGGGCCAGGGACCCCCTGGCCGATGCGGGGCGGGTGCCTAGCTTCGACCCCCATATGAAGAAGGTTCTCCATATCGTCGGGGCGCGTCCCAACTTCATGAAGGTCGCGCCCATCCACCGGGCCATCCGCGAGCGCGGCGTGCTCGCCCAGACCCTCGTCCACACCGGGCAGCATTACGACGTGAAGATGAGCGATGTCTTCTTCACCGACCTGGGCATGCCCGCCCCCGATGTCCACCTCGGCATCGGCTCGGGCAGCCACACCGAGCAGACCGCCCGGGTGATGATCGAGCTGGAGAAGGTCTTCACCCAGGAGAAGCCCGATCTCGTGTCCGTGGTGGGCGACGTCAACAGCACCCTGGCCGGGGCGCTCGTGGCGGCGAAGATGGGCATCAAGCTCGCCCACGTGGAGGCGGGCCTGCGCAGCGGCGACCTCACCATGCCCGAGGAGATCAACCGGCTGCTCGTGGACCGCATCTCGGACCTGCTGCTCACGCCCTCGGCCGACGCGGACGCCAACCTGCTGCGCGAGGGCATCGAGCCCGAGCGCATCCGCATGGTGGGCAACGTGATGATCGACTCGCTCCTGGCGGCGCGCGAGCAGGCCCTGCGCCTGCCCACCCTCAAGGACATGGGCTTCACCCCGCGCGGCTACGCGGTGTGCACCCTGCACCGCGCCTCCAACGTGGATGACGAGGGCACGCTGCGCGGACTGCTCTCCGCGCTCGGCCACGTGGCCAGCCGCCTGCCCGTCGTCTTCCCCGTCCACCCGCGCACCCGCAAGCGCATCGCGGACCTGGGCCTCGGGCCCACCCTGGAGCGCACCCCGGGCCTGCGCCTCGTGGACCCGCTCGGCTACCTGGAGTTCCTCGCGCTCACCTCCCAGGCCCGGCTCGTCTTCACCGACTCCGGCGGCCTCCAGGAGGAGACCACCGTGCTCGGCATCCCCTGCCTCACCGTGCGCGAGAACACCGAGCGGCCCATCACCGTGGACGTGGGCACCAACCTCGTCGTGGGCACGAGCCCCGCCCACATCCAACAGCAAGCGGACCGCATCCTCGATGGGCACGAGAAGAAGGGCCGCGTGCCCGACGGCTGGGACGGCCACAGCGGCGAGCGCATCGCCCAGCTCTACGAGGAGACACTCGGCGCCGTCGCTCCGCCTCGCCGCGCGGCCGTCTAGCCGCTCCGCGCGCCGTGTTATGCCAGGGGCCTCATGAGTGAGACCCCCGAGGGCTTCGTCGACATCTCCTTCGTCGTCGAGCCGAACTACGCCGGCTGGAGGCTCGAGCGCTACCTCGCCCAGAAGCTCCGCCGGCTGCCTCGCGAGCGGCTGCTCGGCGTCATCCAGCGCGGAGTCCTCTGCGAGGAGCGCCGGCTCAAGCCCTCCACGCCCGTCTACCCGGGCCTGTCCTTCCGCATCCGCCGGCCCGCGAGCGCCGAGCCCGACACGCCCACCGAGCTGCCCGTCGTCTTCGAGGACGACTGGCTGCTCGTGCTCGACAAGCCCGCCGGACTGCCGCTGCACCCCACCGCCCGCTACCACAAGGGCACGCTCGTCTCCCTGCTGCGCGAGCGCCTGGGCCATGCCTCCGCCGAGCCCGCCCACCGCCTGGATCGCGAGACGAGTGGCCTGGTCGTCTGCGGACGCACCACCGAGGCGTGCCGGGTGCTCGGCCGGCTCTTCATCTCGCGCGAGGTGCACAAGGAGTACCTCGCCATCTGCGAGGGCCATCCTCCCGAGGACTCCTTCCGCGTGGATGCCCCCATCGCCGAGGGGACGGAGCTCATCCGCATCGCGGTACGCATCGACCCCATCCTGGGCAAGGAAAGCCACACGCGCTTCGAGGTGCTCCGTCGCTTCACCCTCGAGGGCGAGCCCTTCGCCCTCTTGCGCTGCCACCCCGAAACCGGACGCCAGCATCAGATCCGCATCCACTTGCGCGAGGCGGGCTTTCCGCTCGTGGGCGACAAGATGTACGGGCCGGACCCCGGCTACTTCGATCGGTTCAGCAAACGCTGCCTCGAGCCCGAGGCGTGGGTGCGCTTGCGCCTGCCCCGCCACGCCCTCCACGCCGCGCGCCTGTCCTTCCCCCACCCGGCCACCGGTCAGCGCGTCACGTTCGAGTCCCCGCTCCCCGGAGACCTCCAGGACTTCATCGCCAACCGGACAACGGCCGGGCTGATCTTCCCTGGCGCGGACGGTGCATAACTTTCGCGCATGAGTGAAGCCCCCTCCTCTCCCGAGGACGCCCTCGGACAGGCCCCGTCGCGCGAACGGATGGAACTCGAGGAGGAACTGCCCTTCGACATCCCGCTCCAGTTGTTTCCCGACGGGGCGTTCGTGCTCGACGAGCAGTGGCGCATCATCGCGCTCAACCCGGTGGCGGTGCGCTTGCTCGGTCACTCGCGCGAGGAGTTGCTCGGCCGGTGCTGTGGTCGCTCTTCCCCACGCTGCTCGACACCGCCTTCGGCACGGCCTACCTGCGCGCCCGGGCGGAGGGGGTGACCACCACCGCGGAGTGGATCGCCCCCCTGGGGGAGACCTCCTACGAGGCATGCGCCGTCCCGTATGGCTCCCGGCTGATCATCTTCCTGCGCGACGTGACGGCGCGCCGGGAAGCGGAAGTGGCCAGGGAGAAGAGCGTCGGGCGGCTCGCCCTGTTGCAGGAGATGACGACGAAGCTGTGCGCGGTGGCTTCCGCCGCCGAGGTCGTGGAGGTCATCGCGCGCGGCGCCCTGGAGGCGATGGATGCCCGGCGGTTGTCCGTGGCACTGCCCGAGATGGATGGCCGCTCGCTCCGGGTGCTCAGCCGCGAGAGCATGTCCGGGGGTCCCGGCTACCGGCTGTCCCAGGTGCCCATGGAGTCGAACCTGCCCATCACCCGGGTCTTCCGCTCGGGCCGGCCCGAGTGGTCCGGCTCCCTGGCCTGTCTGCCCATGCTCGCCAAGGGCATGCCCCTGGCGGTGCTGTCCCTCACCTTCGCGCCCCTGCACGTCTTCGACTCGGCGGACCGGGACTTCCTGCTGTCACTCGCCCACCAGGGAGCGCTCGCGCTCGAGCGCGCCCGGCTCTTCGACAAGGAGCAGGCCGCGCGCGCCGAGGCCGAGTTCCAACGCACCCGCCTGCAGGCCGTGGTGATGCAGGCCCCCCTGGCGGTCTGCCTGATGCGTGGCCCCGAGCACGTCATCGAGCTGGACAACCCCCTGCACCAGGCCCACCAGGGCGACAACGGCCTCGTGGGCCAGAAGATGCGCGACGCCCTGCCCCACCACATGCGCCAGGGCATGCTGGACGTGCTCGACCGCGTCTACATGTGGGGGGAGCGCTTCGTCGCGCGCGAATACCGGGTGGCGGAGGATCCGCGCACGGGGGCGCCCCGCGACGAGCGCTTCTTCAACTTCTCCTACGAGCCGCTGCGCGACACCGCGGGCCACGTGGATGGGGTGGCCTTCTTCTCCTACGACGTGACGGACCACGTGCTCGCGCGGCGCGAGGTGGAGGCGCTCGCCGAGCGGCAGCACTTCCTGTACGAGGCCAGCACGCTGCTGGGCAGTTCGCTCGACTCCGTCTCCACGATGCAGCGCTTGATGGAGCTGGTGGTGCCCCGCTTCGCCGACTGCTGCGCGGTGCACGTGCTCACCGAGGAGGGACGGGTGGAGCAGCTCGCGGGGCTGCACCGGGAGCCGGAACAGGCCCGGGGGCGCTCCAGGTGCTCCGGCTCCAGCCCGTCGAGTTGTCCGCCGACCATGGTGTCGGCAAGGTGCTGCGCACGGGCGAGTCGGAGTGGATACCGGAGTTCTCCGAGGGCCAGCTCGCCCAGATGGCGCGTAGCTCCGATGCCGAGGCGCCGCTGAACGCGCTCCAGCTCTGCTCCTATATCTGCGTGCCCCTGGTGGCGCGGGGTCGGACGCTCGGCACGCTCATGCTGGCGCAGGGCGACAGCGGCCGTCACTACTCGCGCGCGGACCTGACGCTGGCCGAGGAGCTGGCGCGCCGGGCCGCCCTGTGTCTGGACAACGCGCGGCTGTACCGCGATGCCCAGGACGCCATCCGGCTGCGCGACGAGTTCCTCTCCATCGCGAGCCATGAGCTCAAGACACCGCTCACCGTGCTGCGGCTCCAGTTGTCCTCCCTGGAGCGTCACCTGCCGTCGGAGGCCAGCGAGCGGATGCGCACCAAGGTGGACGAGGCCCAACGCCGTGCGCGGCGGCTCTCGCAGCTCATCACGTTGCTGCTCGACGTGGGCCGCATCGTCACCGGCCGCGTGTCCCTGGATCGCGCCGAGATGGATCTCTCCCGGCTGGTCCAGGAGGTGATGGAGCGGCTGCGCGACGTGTTCACCCGCGCGGGCTGCGCCGTGACGCTCCATGCGCCCGTGCCCGTGGTGGGCTGCTGGGACGCGCTCCGCCTGGAGCAGGTCATCGTCAACCTGCTCACCAACGCGGCCCGCTACGGCGCGGGCAAGCCCATCACCCTCCGGCTGGAGTCGGACGGCGTGCACGCCCGGTTCATCGTGCGCGACGAGGGCGTGGGCATCGCCCCCGAGGACCTGCCGCGCATCTTCAGCCGCTTCGAGCGCGCCGTCACGGTGCGGCACTACGGGGGCCTGGGCCTGGGGCTCTACATCAGCCGGGAGATCGTCGAGTCCCACGGCGGACGCCTGACCGTGGACAGCCAGCCAGGGCGGGGCGCCACCTTCACGCTGGAGCTGCCCTATCGCGTCCCCGAGGAGTGAGGGCCGCCAGCGGTGCCTCGGTTTTTCAGCTCCCCTCGCCCAGCCGCTTGAGGAAGGTGGGGTAGGAGAGGCCGAGCACCTTGGCCGCCTCCATGCGCCGCCCCCCCATCTGCTCCAGCACCCAGCGGGTATAGGCGCGCTCCACTTCCTCCAGGGCACGTGGCGGTCCGGAGAGCACGAAGGCGTTCGGCTCGGGAGGGCTCGCGGCCGGGGCTCCGGCCGGCGCGGGCTTCGTCCCCTCCAGCACGTCCAGCTCCAACTCGGGGCCGGGCTCCATCACCAGGGCGCGCTCGAGGAGGTTGCGCAGCTCGCGCACGTTGCCGGGGAAGGCGTAGGCGGTGAGCCGCGCGCGGGCGCGGGGCCCGAGCGAGGCGCCCCGGCGCCCCAGTTCCCGGCGCAGGTCGGCGAGGATGCCCTCGGCGAGCGGGAGGATGTCCTCGGGGCGCTCGCGCAGGGGCGGGATGTCGATGCGGAAGACGCCCAGGCGGAACCACAGGTCCTCCCGGAACTCGCCGCGCGCCATGAGGCCCGGCAGGTCGCGGTGCGTGGCGGCCACGATGCGCGCGCTGCTGGAGTGCTCCGTGGTGCCGCCCAGGCGCCGGAAGCGGCCCGAGTCGAGGAAGGTGAGCAGCTTGGCCTGCAGGCCCAGGGGCAGCTCGCCCACCTCGTCGAGGAAGAGCGTGCCCCGTGCGCCACCTCCACCAGCCCCCGGCGCGCGGTGCGCGCGTCGGTGAAGGCGCCCTTCTCGTGGCCGAACAGCTCGCTCTCCACCGTCTGCTCGGGCAGGGCCGCGCAGTTGACGTGGACGAAGGGCGCGTCGTCGCCCGGGGAGGACAAGGCGTGCAGGTGGCGCGCGAGCATCTCCTTGCCCGTGCCCGTCTCCCCCAACAGCATCACCGCGCCGCGGGGCGAGGTGGCGATGCGCTCGAGCGCCGCGAACACCCGCTGCATCGCCGCCGACGCGGGGGGCACGAGCCGGCGCCGCCCGGACAGCTCGGCCTCGGCCGCGGCCAGCCGGTCCTTCAAGCGGCCCGTGTCCAGGGCCCGGCGCGCGCAGCACCGGTCCGCCAGCTCCACCGGCTTGGCCACGTAGTCCGCCGCGCCCGCGCGCACCGCGTCCACCGCGCTGGCGATGTCTCCGTGCGCCGTCACCATCACCACGGCCGCGCCGGGCGCCTGGGCCTTGAGCTCGGGCAGGAAGGTGAGTCCGTCTCCATCCGGCAGCCTCCGGTCGAGCACCACCAGCGCGGGCGTGAGGCGCGCGAGCGCGGCGCGGGCCTCGTGCAGCGAGCGCGCCAGGGTGACGGCATAGCCCTCGCGCTGCAGCGCCGCCGCGCCCAGCGACGAGAAGGCCCGGTCATCATCGATGAAGAGCAGGGGGTGCTCATGGGGCGGCTCCTGGGAAGCGGACGAGGCGGTGGAGTCGGGTGGGGGCAGCGTCACGGTGAAGCGGCTGCCGCCGGGAATGCGCGCGAAGGAGACGCGGCCTCCCTGCTGCTCCACCGCGCGCCGGGTCATGGACAGCCCGAGTCCCACGCCCTTGGGTTTGGAGGTGACGAAGGGCTCGAAGAGCCGCGCCTCGAAGCCTTCCGGAGGGCCGCCCGCGTTGTCCTCCACGTCCACCACGGCGTGGCCCTCCTCCTGGCGCACGCGCACGTTCACCTCGGGCGTCGTGATCCGTCCGAGGTCCTTGGCCGCCACGGCCGCCTCCATGGCGTTGCGCACCAGGTTGTCCAGCGCGGTGGCCAGCAAGAGGGGGGTCTCCCTGGAGTTCGAGCGACTCGGGCAGGTGGGCGGTGAGGCGCACCTCCTCGGCCTCGGGCAGCACGCGCAGGCCCTCGAGCACCTCGCGCACCAGGTGCGGCAGGTCCACGGGGATGCGCTGCACGCGCGGGGGCTTGCCGAAGTGCAGCAGCGAGGTGGCCAGGTGCGCGAGCCGATCGATCTGCCCGCGCAGGGCGCGCACCGCGAAGGCCTGTTCCTCTCCGGGCGAGAGCAGGCCGGTGGCCACCTTGAGGCCGTTGAGCGAGTTCTTCACCTCGTGGGCGATGAGGCCCGCGGCCGAGCCGAGCGCCGCCATCGTCTCCTTCTCCGCCGCGCGCCGCTCCATCTCCAGGAAGAGGCGGTAGACGCGCCGCCAGTGCAGGCTGAAGAGCAGCAGGGTGCCCACCTGCAGCCCCGCGAGCACGAGCAGTTGCGCGAGCAGCCGCTCGCGGATGGCGGCCACGGTGGCCGTCTCGTCCGCGGCCATCACCAGCCGCAGCTGCGTGTCCGGCACCACGGTGGCCCAGGCGAACAGCTCGTCTCCCCCCGTGCCGTCCACCTCCTGGCCTCCCCGGGCGAGCAGCTCGTCCACCTTGGCGGCGAAGCCGGGCAGGGTGGCCCACGAGGGCGGCGGTGAGGGCAGGAGGATGTCGCCGCCCCGGTTGAGCACCACCAGCTTCAGGTGCCTGCTCATGGGCCGCGAGCCGGGCAGCTCCATGCTGGCGTCGAGCAGGCCGACGAGCATCCCCAGGGGGCGGTGTTCGCCCATCACCGGCACGGCGACGACGAAGGTGGAGGAGCCCGGATCGAGCGCGTCCACGACGGGCACCGGTGCTGGAGCACTTGCTGGAACCACGCGCGGGCGCGCACCACGTGACTCGGGGTGCGCACGAGCGGCTCGCTCCAGCGCACGTTGCCCGCGGTGTCCAAGAGGAGGATGCCCTGGCGGAACAGGCCGAGGTCGGGCGCGGTGAGGTCCTGCATGTCCTCGATGGCCCGACCCTCCAGCAGCTCGGGACCCACGCCCAGGGCGACACGGGACAGCTCCGACTCGAGCAGCTGGATGTGCAGGCCGAGCGCCTCGGCGTACACCCGGCCCTCGCGCTCCAGCCGCGAGCGGAACTGGTCGTGCATCTCGTGCACGTCCCCGCGGTAGGACAGCAGCGGCCCCGCCACGGCGACGAGGCCCAGCAGGCACAACCCCGCGAGCACCGAGCGGGTGAACCGCCGCTCGGCGTCTCTCAGGTCGGGGTGGGAGGGGCTCGCCATGTCCCGGGGCGCGGGGGGCCCGTGTCTCAGGCGCTGACGAGCTTGGGCCCGGGCTTCTTCTCCTCGTCGGAGGAGGCCGGACCGAAGTTGCCGGTGAGGTAGTTGCCGGAGAAGCAGGCGGTGCAGAAGGTGTTGCGCTCGCGGTCTCCCACCGCGGTGCCCAGGCCCTCCAGGGAGATGTAGCCGAGCGAGTCCGCCGTCACGTAGCGGGCGATCTCCTCCACGGAGTGGCTGGAGGCGATGAGCTCCTGGCGGCTGGGCGTGTCGATGCCGTAGTAGCAGGGCCACTGGGTGGGGGGCGAGGAGATGCGCAGGTGCACCTCCACGGCGCCCGCCGCCTTGAGCATCTTCACGATCTTCCGGCTGGTGGTCCCGCGCACGATGGAGTCATCCACCACCACCACGCGCTTGCCCTTGAGCACCTGGCGCACCGCGGACAGCTTGAGCTTCACGCCGAAGTGGCGGATGGACTGCTGGGGCTCGATGAAGGTGCGGCCCACGTAGTGGCTGCGGATGAGGCCCACGTCGTAGGGGATGCCGCTGGCCTGCGAGTAGCCGATGGCCGCGGGCACGCCCGAGTCCGGCACCGCGATGACCAGGTCCGCTCCCGGCACGGGCTGCTCGCGCGCCAACTGCCGCCCCAGCTCCTTGCGCGTCTCGTACACGCTGGTGCCGAAGAGGACCGAGTCGGGCTTGGCGAAGTACACGTGCTCGAAGATGCACCGGCCCAGGCGCGTGGGCGGGAAGGGGTTGCTCGTGCGCAGGCCCTCCTCGTCGATGACGACCATCTCCCCGGCCTCGAGCTCGCGGATGAACTCCGCCTCGATCAGGTCCAGCGCCGTCGTCTCACTGGCGAGCACCCAGCTGTTCTTGAGCCGGCCGAGCACCAGCGGACGGAAGCCGAACGGATCGCGCACCGCCACGAGCTTCTTCTCGGTGAGGAAGAGCAGGCTGTAGGCGCCCTTCACGCGCGAGAGCGCCTCGACGACCTTGTCCTCGAAGTTGGCCTTCTTGGAGCGGGCGATGAGGTGGATGACGACCTCGGTGTCCGCGTCCGACTGGAAGATGGCGCCATCGGCCTCGAGCGACTTGCGCAACTCCTCGGCGTTGACGAGGTTGCCGTTATGGGCGACCGACATCTGCCCGCCCACGTACTCCACGCTCAAGGGCTGGGCGTTCTTCAACCGGCTGCCGCCCGCGGTGGAGTAGCGCACGTGCCCGATGGCGGCTCCGCCCGGCAGCGACTCGATGACGGGCGCGGTGAAGATGTCCGCCACGTGCCCCATCGCGAGGTGCGCGCGCAGGCGCTCCCCATCCGAGGCGACGATGCCCGCGGACTCCTGCCCCCGGTGCTGCAAGGCATGCAGACCCAGGTACGCCAGGTTGGAAGCCTCTGGGTGACCGACGATTCCGAAGATTCCACACATGCGGCGTGCCTTACCCCCTTCGGGAGCTGAACGGAACGGAGAACGGTTGCCTAACGGTTGCCTCCTTCGGGGGTATTCCGCGAAGTGACGCCGAAATCCCTGGCTCCCGCGAGGATCCCCGGGAATTTCCCGGCTTCGGGATAGGCTCTTGCGTCACATGTCCGTTTCCTGGCGACAACGGCTGCGTGCCCTGGTGGCGATGACCCTGTTGACCCTCGGATGCGCCTATGCGCTCGCGTCCTGGAACTGGTGTGGACGCTGGGGCCAGGGGGCGCCCGCGCTGCTGGGTCAGGCGCGCGCCCTGGGTCCTCTGAGGGCCGGGGCGGCGAGGGTGGACCGGCGCCGCCCTATCCGGTGGTGGTGGCTGGCTACGGGCTGCCGCTTCCCGAGGCGGCCAGGGCGGGCCTCGCGCCCCGGGCGCGCGCGGTGGTGCTGGCCGCGGGCGACATGAAGGTGGGGCTGGTGTCGCTGGAGCTGATGCTGGTGCCCGATGCGCTCGTGGCCGCGGTGCGCGAGCGGACCGCGAGCCTGGGGCTTGGCGCGGTGGTGGTGGTGGCCACGCACACGCACTCCTCCTTTGGAGGGTATGACGCCCGGCTGGCCGCCCAGCTCGGCGGGACGGGGCGCTTTCGCGAGGCATCGCTGAAGGCGGCGGTGGAGGGGGCGAGCGAGGCCCTGCGCCGGCGGCCTCCCAGCTCACCGACGTCTCCCTGGAGGTGGGGGAGGCACGCGAGCCGGGACTGGTGCGCTCACGCTCGGGCGGCGAGTCACCGGAGGGAATCCTGACGCGCGCGGTGCTGCGCGGCAAGCGGGGGCCGGTGGCGGAGCTGCTGCTGTTCGCCTCGCACCCCACGTTGGTGCCGCGCAAGCGCGACGTGGTGGATCCCGACTGGCCCGGACGCGTGAGTGAGCTGCGCGAGGCGGAGGGCGGGGTGACGCTCCTGCTCCAGGGGGCGGGTGGCAACGCCACGGCGGTATGGGAGGGGGCGGGGGACTGGAGACCGTGGAGGGGTACGCGCGGGCCGTGGCGGAGCTGGCGGCGCGGGCGGCGCCGGTGCCGGTGGAGCGCCCGGAGCTGGGCTTCGCGCGGGTGGAGGTGGCGCTGCCGAGGCCGGACGCCTCGCGGCTGGTGCCCTCGTATGCCCGGGCGGCGGGAGACAACTTCCTGTGTGCCTCGTCCGCGCGCCGCACCGAGGTGGGAGCGCTGCGGCTGGGGCCGCTCGAGTGGCTGCTGGTGCCGGGCGAGCCCACGGTGGCGGCGGGCTCGTCCCTGGCGCGGCGCACGGGCGCCCGCGACGTGCTGGGGCTGGCGGACGGGTACGTGGGCTACGTGGAGACACCCGAGGCCGTCCGGGCGCGAGAGGGCGAGGCGCGCCGCCAGTACTTCGGCGCCACGTTGTTGGAGCAACTGGGCGCCGGGGCGGAGCTGGCGGCCCGGGCGGCGGGCTTCACCCCGTGAGGGGCGCTAGAGCTTCTCGAACTTCGAGTCCTCGTCCCGCTTCTTGAAGAGCAGCACGGTGCGGCCCAGGAGCTGGGCGAGCTCGGCGCCGGTGCCCTGGGCGAGCTTCTCGGCGGCCTCGTGGCGATCCTCCGGGCCCTCGTTGATCTTCACCTTGATGAGTTCGTGATCGTGGAGCGCCTGGGCCACGGCGGCGATGACGCCCTCGCTCACGCCCGCCTGGCCCACGATGACCACGGGTTCGAGGTGATGTCCCAGCGCGCGCAGCTGGCGGCGCTGCTTTCCGGTCAACGGCAAGAGGCTTCTCCTTCAAGTGGGGAGGCGCGCGGGTGGCGCGCCTCCGGGGTGGCGCACCCTACTTCTTTTGCGCGGCCATGCGCAGCTCGCGCTGGGCCTCGATGTGGTTGGGTTGCAGCTCCACGGTCTTCTGGAAGTGCTTGAGCGCTCCGCTCATGTCCCCGCACAGCTTGGCGATGACGCCCAGGAAGTAGTGCCCGGCGGCGACCTTGTCGTTCTTCTTCAGGCACAGCTGGATGTCCTTGTAGGCCTCGTTGAAGCCCGTCTTCTTGTCCTCGAAGGTGAAGAAGCGGGCGTAGCCGCGCCAGGCGTAGAACTCGGCCTCCTCGCCGTTGAGCTGGATGGCCTCGTCGAGCAGCTTGACGGCCTCGGCGAACTTGCGGCCCTTGAGGTAGACGCCCGCCTTGCGGAACAGCTCCTCGCTCTTGAGGATGGCCACCACGTCGACCTCGGCCTCCTTGTTGCCGCCGCTCTTGAGCTCCTCGATGTACGCGGCGCGGCTCTTCTCGTCCGCGAGCGTGCGATGGGCCTCGCCGATGTAGGCGAAGATGTCGGCCTTGAGCTTCTCCATCTCGGGAGGCGCGCCGGGAGGATTCGTGTCCGGGTGGTACAGCTTGGCCAGCTTGAAGTAGGCGATGCGCACCGCCGGGCCGTTGGTGTCCGCGCCGACGCCCAGGCGCTCGAAGTGGTTCTGCTCCTTCAGCTTCTGGGCGAGCTCCTGGAGCGCGGCGATCTCGTTCGCGCCCGGCGCTGGGGTGGACGGGGCCGCCGGAGCGGAAGCCTCGGGTTTGGTGGCGGGGGCCGGAGACGCGGGGGCGGCGGCCGGGGCCGGAGCGGCGGGTTTGGCGGCGGCAGTGGGGGCCGGGGCCGTGGGCGCGGCGGGCTTGGCGGCGGCAGCGGGAGCTGGGGCCGTGGGCGCGGCGGGCTTGGCGGCGGCGGGAGCTGGGGCCGCGGGCGCGGCGGGCTTGGCGGCGGGGACGCCACTCATGGAGGGAGCGGCGGGCTTGGCGGCGGGGACGCCACTCATGGAGGGAGCGGCGGGCTTGGCGGCGGGGACGCCACTCATGGAGGGCTTGGCGGCGGCGGCGGGAGCCGGAGCGGCAGCGGGCTTGGCGGCGGGTGCCGGAGCCGTGGGCGCGGCGGGCCCGGCGGCGGGGACTCCACTCATGGAGGGCGTGGCGGGACCCTGGGGAGTGGCGGAGGCCGGGGCCACGGGGGCCGTCCGCACGGCGGCGAAGGACACGCCGTCGAGTTCCCGGAGGAGGAACACGAGCCGCAGCAGATGGTCGGCGTCCTGGGGGAGATCCTGGATGAGCTGGGCCGTGGAGCGCGCGCCGTCGATGAAGGCGAGCACGCGCACTTCATGCGGGGTGAGCCGCAGATCTCCGGTGGACACGAGTCCGTTGGACTTCATCACGGGCAGGGCGAGCTCGGGCTGCAACAGGCGCCGCAGGTCGGCGGTGGGAATGCGGCGCACGAGGTCGCCGAGCACGGCCCACTTGTTGCCCAGCGGCATCGCCTTGGCGGCGGGCAGCTCCCTGGCCTCGAAGGTGAAGGAACCGGACTCGGCGCGCAGGGCCTTGAGCAGGATGTTCTGCGCGCGCTGGGCGAGCTGAGCGAAGGCGGAGGCGGGTTGGAGCAGTCCCAGGCCGAAGAGGGCCGCGAGCACCTCGCCGCCGAAGCGGCTCCGGGCGGACTCGGCCTGCTGGAGCTGCTCTGGGGTGACGAGCTTCGCCTGGAGGAGCCAGGAGCCCAGGGCGTCCTCGGGATGAGAGGACTCGACGAGCTCGGGATTGCCCTTGCGGAAGTGGATGCCGAGGGTGCCATCGGCGAGGGTGATCGAGAGCAGACCCGTGTGATTGCCCGCGGCGATGAGGCCATAGAGGCGCACGGGCGAGAAGGCCGAGAGCTGACCGTGGGTGGGGAGATCGTTCGATGCCGAGGCGGCGGGAGTGCCCGTGGCCTCGGGGGAAGCGGGGCTGGCGCGGTAGGGGCAGCTGCGGGCGCGGCGGCGGTGGGAACGCCGGGAGCGGTGGGGCGAGGGCCAGCGGCCCCAGGGGCGGCGGTGGGAACGCCGGGGGCCGTGGGGCGAGGGCCAGCGACTCCAGGGGCAGCAGCGGTGGGAACGCCGGGAGCGGTGGGGCGAGGGCCAGCGGCCCCAGGGGCGGCGGTCGGTACGCCGGGCGCAGCGGCGGTGGGAACGCCGGGGGCCGTGGGGCGAGGTCCGGCGGCTCCAGGGGCGGCGGTGGGAACGCCGGGAGCGGTGGGGCGAGGGCCAGCGGCTCCAGAGGCGGCGGTGGGAACGCCGGGTGCAGCGGCGGTGGGCACGCCGTGGGCCGTGGGGCGAGGACCGGCGGCTCCAGGGGCGGCGGTGGGAACGCCGGGAGCAGCGGCGGTGGGCACGCCGGGAGCGGTGGGGCGAGGGCCAGCGGCTCCAGGGGCGGTGGGCACGCCGGGAGCGGTGGGGCGAGGACCGGCGACGCCAGGAGCGGCGGCGGTGGGCACGCCAGGGGCCGTGGGCCGGGGGCCTGCTCCGGGAGGCACACCCGGGCCACCATGGGGAACGACGCCGGGAGCGGCGGCGGTGGGCACACCAGGAGCCGTGGGTCGAGGACCGGTACTGGGAGGCACACCCGGGCCACCGTGAGGGGCGACGCCGGGAGCGGCGGCGGTGGGCACACCAGGAGCCGTGGGGCGAGGACCGGCGACGCCGGGCGCGGTGGCGGTGGGCACGCCAGGAGAAGTAGGGCGGGGGCCGGCGACGCCGGGAGCGGCGGCGGTGGGCACACCAGGAGCCGTGGGCCGAGGCCCCGCACCGGGGGGCACACCCGGGCCACCGTGGGGAGCGACGCCGGGAGCGGCGGCGGTGGGCACACCAGGAGCCGTGGGCCGAGGCCCCGCACCAGGAGGCACACCCGGGCCACCGTGAGGAGCGGCTCCGGGAGCGGCGGGACGAGCGGGCGGGGAGCCGCGCCGGGTCCTGGGCGAGGCGCGCCCGGAGGCGGCGCCATGGGCCGGGCGCCGGGACCCGGGGCGGGGACTCCGGGAGCCGCCACGGGGGCGCGAGCGATACCGGGTCCCGCCATGGGCACGCCCACGCTTCCAGGCGGTGGGGCGGCGGACGCCACGGGCGCGGGAGCGTTGGGCGGGCGGTTGTTCGGCACGGGCGTGCTGGGGCCCGGGGTGATGACGTCGCCCCACATCTCGCGAGGGAAGGCCTCGCGCACATGCGGGAAGAGTCCGGGCTGGGCGAAGTGGATGCCGTCCTCGGACACCTGGAGTCGTCCCTGGATGGCGCCATTGTCGATGAGCAACTCGATGGTGGCCAACTCCAGGGGACCCCAGATGGCGCCCTGATCATTCCTCACGAAGTACTGCCGGACGTCTCCCTCGGCCATCGCGGGTGCGGCTCCTTGTGTGCCCTGGGCCACGCTAACCCCGTCATCGGCTCAGGGAAAGCTGGCTGCCGGGCTTGTCTCACGGGGTGTCCAACGTGGCCATTCCAATGATCTTCAGGCATTCGGCGTCCGCGTCCAGGGCGACGGGGGGTCGAAGCAGTGCACCTCGCTATCGAACACCTTGCACATCCCCTTGGGCGTGCTCGCGCAGGCCGCCTTGGCGTAGGCCTTCACGCAGCCGTAGCCGCACACCGGGTGCCCATCGCTCGACTGGCACTGCAGCGCGGGCAGCGACTTGCCCCACGCACAGAGCGCCTGGGCGGGCGGATCGAAGCACTTGAGCTGCAAACCATCGCTCTTGCAGACCCCCATGGGCGTCGTATTGCAGGCCACCTTGCCGGAGCCCACGGTGCACTTGTAGCCGCACGCCGGTCCGAGCCGTAGCCCTTGCACTCGGCGCGGGGCGCTTCCCGGCCATACAGGGCGAACACCTCGGGGGGCGGATCGAAGCAGACGATCTCTCCGTTGCGGCCGCCGCAGATGCCCGCGGGGGTGCGCGCACTGCACCTTGCCGAACTGCGTGACGCACTGGTAGCCGCACGCCACCTGCCCGTCGATCGTCTTGCACTCGGGCGCGGGCAGCGCGGAGCCGTAGACCCGGACGATGTAGGCGGGCGGATCGAAACAGACGGACTGTCCGTCAATGACCGGCAGGAGCCCTGGGGCGTCTGCGCGCACCGCACGCGCTGCCCATCCGACTTGCATTGGTAGCCGCACGCCACGTGCCCATCGATGGAGCGGCAGGTGGGGCCGGCCGCCGCCTCCGGGGGCGCGGCCATCAGCCATGCGGCGGTCATCATGGAAACGAGGGACGCGAGCACGATGGGACCTCGGAAGTGTCTTGCCCCGATTGACGCGCAGAGTGAGCGCGCGCGCAAGCTTTGGACGTGCTAGGTGCCCGCTCGTGGACCTCTCCCCGCTCCAGCTTGTCCTGTTGTGTGTCGCGGCTCTCACCGCGGGTATGGTGGATGCCATCGCGGGAGGGGGTGGATTGATTTCGCTGCCTGCTCTCCTGTCCACCGGCCTGCCGCCTCACGTGGCGCTGGGGACCAACAAGGGCCAGTCGGTGTTCGGCGCGTTCGCGGCGCTGGTGCGCTTCTGGCGGGCGGGGCTGGTGCGTGGAGGGCTGGCCGCCATCACCTTCCCCCTCGGGCTGGTGGGCGCGCTGCTGGGCGCGGGGCTGGTGTTGCTCCTGCGCCCGGAGGTCCTCAAGCCGGTGGTGCTCGTGCTGCTGGTGGTGGTGGCCGTCTTCCTGGCCTTCCGCCGGGGCCTCCGCCCGGAGCGCGGCCCGAGCCTCCGCTCGCGCGCCTGCGAGCGCTGGGCGCGCTGATCGCGCTGCTCATCGGCACCTATGACGGCTTCTTCGGGCCGGGCACGGGCACCTTCCTCATCATCGCCTTCTCGGGGCTGCTCGGGCACAGCCTGACGCACGCCTCGGCGGACGCCAAGGTGGTGAACTTCGCGACGAACCTCTCGGCGGTGTGCCTCTTCGCCTGGCGCGGGCTGGTGCTCTGGCACGTGGCGCTGCCCATGGCGGCCGCCCAGTTCACCGGGGCGTGGCTGGGCGCGCACTTCGCCGTGCGCGGTGGCGACCGGCTGGTGCGCAAGGTGGTGCTGGGCGTGGTGGTGGCGCTGGTGATCAAGCTGAGCCACGACGTGCTCTCGGCCTGAGCTTCAGCCGATGAACACGAGCAGCGCGAGGCCGCGCCGGGCCACGCCGGCCGCGAACTCCTTCAGCTCCTCGAAGTAGGACAGCAGCTCCTCCTGGGGATCCAGATCCGGCGGAGGCTCCTCCCAGAAGCCCGGGTAGATGTCCTCGCGCTGCATGCGCGCCGGCTCGTAGCGCTGGCGCAGCGTGCTCGCGGGGAGCGCCTGGAGGGCCCGCGACAGCTCCTGCACCTGGGCGGGGGTGAAGAGGCGCGCGGTGCCCTCGTCCGAGGGGATGTCGCCCACGTCCTCGCCGCCGCGCACGAGGAAGTCCAGTGGGGCCTCACCCTCCCACGCCGTGTGCGTGAGCAGGTACTGCAGGCCGTGCCACGTCTCCCCGATGTCCAGCTCCAGGAAGCGCGCGCCCTGCGCGTCCCCGAAGTCCTCCTCGTCATCGAGGAAGGCCTCGAGCTGGTCGGGCGCCGCGAGCAGCGCCCGGCGCTGGGTCTCCGTCAGACTGCGCAACGTGCAGAGCATTTCCATCACCCCTCCGGGGAGGCTACTCGACCACCACGAGCCGGGCGTTGATCTCCACCGCGGTGCCTTCCTTGGCGGGCAGCTCCACCACCTTGCCGGCCTTGGGGCTCTTCAGCTCGTTCTCCATCTTCATCGCCTCGACGACCACCAGCCCCTGGCCCTCCTTCACCTCGTCGCCGAGCTTCACCAGCACCTTGACCACCTTGCCGGGCATGGGCGCGGAGATGAGCTGCTTGCCCTCCACGCTGAAGCCCGCCGTGCCCTGGCGCAGCCGCAGCCGCCGCTCGTCCGCCACGTCGATGCGCGACCACTGCCCGCGCACGAGCACCCGCACCTCGTCGCCCGCCTCGTCGAACTCGACGTTGTACGACTGGCCCTCCATCAACAGCGACAGCGCGCCGCCCTCGAGCGCCAGGGCGTCCACCACCACGCTCCTGCCCGCGTGCGTGAGCTTGTAGCGGTTGTCTCCCGCGGGCTCGATGTCCACCGGCACCGCTTCCTTCTGTCCGTGCAGCTTCGCGAAGTAACGCATGGCTCGTCGTCGTGTCCCGGGTTGACGGTTCTAGCGGCCGCGGCGGAGCGCCCGCCGCCACGCGGAAATGCCCGCCTCGCCCTCGCTGGGCGCCTGGGGCAGGGCCTTGGCCCGCTTCTGGTCGCGCTGGTAGGCGTACACCACGCTGGCCAGCAGCGCCGCCTCGGTGAGCTTCGGATCCTCCGTGTTGCCCAGCAGCGCCTCGTGCTGGCGCGGCAGGAAGCCCGTGTCGTAGTCGCCCCCGGTGAACTCCGGGTGCGAGAGGATGGCGTGCAGGTAGCGCACGTTGGCGGTGATGCCCTTGACCACGTACTCGTCCAGTGCCCGCTTCGCCCGTTCGATCGCCTCCGCGCGCGTGGGGGCCCACACGGACAGCTTGGAGATCATGGGGTCATAGAAGTTGGGCACGGTGTAGCCGGGGTACACGCCCGAGTCGTCGCGCAGGTAGGGCCCACCGGGCACGCGCAGCGTGGTGATGCGGCCGGGGCTCGGCATGAAGTTGCGCGCCGGGTCCTCCGCGTAGATGCGCACCTCGATGGCGTGGCCGTTGGGCGTGGGTGCCCGGGTGAGCGGCAGCTTCTCGCCCTCGGCGACCTTGATCTGCCAGGCCACCAGGTCCAACCCCGTCACCCACTCCGTCACCGGGTGCTCCACCTGGAGCCGGGTGTTCATCTCCAGGAAGTAGAAGTTGCGGTGCACGTCCACGAGGAACTCCACCGTGCCCGCGCCCACGTAGCCCACCGCCTGGGCGGCCTTCACCGCCACCTCGCCCATCTTCGCGCGCAGCTCCGGCGTGAGGATGGGGCTGGGCGTCTCCTCCACCACCTTCTGGTGGCGGCGCTGCGCCGAGCACTCGCGCTCGTTGAGGTGGATGGTGTTGCCATGCGCATCGGCGAACACCTGGATCTCCACGTGGTGGGGCTTCTCCAGGTACTTCTCGATGTAGACGGCGTCGTTGCCGAAGGCGTTGAGCGCCTCGCTCTTGGCGGCGCGCCACGAGGAGTCGAAGTCCTCGAGCCGGTCCACGCGGCGCATGCCCTTGCCGCCGCCACCGCCCGCGGCCTTGAGCATCACGGGGAAGCCGATCTTCTCGGCGTAGGCGCGCGCCTCCTCGCTGCTGGCGAAGGGCTCGGTGCTGCCGGGCACCACGGGCACGCCCGCCTTGATCATGTTCTGCCGGGCGCGCGTCTTCTCGCCCATGGCGTCCATGGCGCTGGCGGGAGGCCCGATGAAGGTGATGCCGGCCTTCTCGCACGCGCGCACGAAGGACGCGTTCTCCGAGAGGAAGCCGTAGCCGGGGTGGATGGCATCCGCGCCGGCCTGGCGGGCGGCATCGAGGATGCGCTCCTGCACGAGGTAGCTCTCCCGCGAGGGCGGGGGACCCACGAGGAAGGCCTGGTCGGCGGTGCGCACATGGAGGGCGGAGCGATCCGCCTCGGAGTAGACGGCCACCGTGGCGATGCCGAGCTCCTTGCAGGTGCGCATCACCCGGACGGCGATCTCGCCGCGGTTGGCGACGAGGATTTTTCGAATCTTGGCCATGGGCGCCCCCTTTAGCACACGGCGGCGGCGCCCGGCCCTTTCGAGACGCGTCCTACTTGCGGTGGCTGAGGTACTGCTCCATCAACCGGCGGGCCTCGACCAGCTTCGCCTCGACGAAGCGGTCATCCTCGTCCGGCTCCGGAGGCGGCGCGGGGGCTGCTCACCCCGACGGCCCGGCTTGCCCGGGTTGGCAGCGGCGCCCTGCTGGGGCGACTCGTTGCCGAAGTCCACCGCCGCGGCGAGCAGGTTGCGCGCGGTCGCTCCCCCGTCGAGCAGGCGGCCGAGCACCGGCGCCTCCACGCCCAGCCAACGCGCCGTCTGACGCACCACGTCGATGTACTCGCCCTCGAGCGAGCGCGACGGACGGCCGGGCTCGCTCAGGGAGGCGCGGCCGTAGCTGCCGGCCTTGTCGGTGTAGAGGCCCACGGCCTGGTCGCGGAAGTCACGCGCCACGGCGCGCACCAGCGAGTCCAGGTGGTCCTCGGGGACGGCCTTGCCGCCGGAGGGCTGCAGCTTCACCTCGGCCACGCGCCAACCCGCGTCGGTCATGGGCGCGGCGGCCTCGACCCAGCGCACGTCGGGCAGGGGGACATGCGCGGTCTCACACGCCCGGGACAGCGTCTGACGCAGGGCGGTGAGATTGCCTTCGATGTCGGCGAGGAAGAGGACCAGGCGGGGTTGAGACAAACGGGGGCTCCTTATTGAGTGCGCTCCTTGAAGCGCGAACGCACCCCCAAAATTTCCCCGGGGGATTCGCCCTGAATTTTCAGGAGATAGTCTTCGACTGCCTGCCTGCTTTCGCAAGCCGGGGAGCCCTCATTCAATCCGGCAGGCGTCGGCGAAGTCCAGACGGGGGTTGCGCGGGAAGAGCTTCGCCGGGTCGCCGTAGCCCAGGTTGAGCAGGAAGTTGCTCTTCCACTTGCCGTCCGGGAAGAACGTGGCGTCCACCTTGGCGTTGTTGAAGCCCGCCATGGGGCCGCAGTCCAGGCCCAGGCCCCGGGCCGCGAGGATGAGGTAGGCGCCCTGGAGGCTGCTGTTCATGTAGGCGGACTTTTCACGTGCCTCGGCCGGCATTCCCAGGAACATGGGCTTCATGTCCCGGGCGGGGAACAGCTTGGGCATCTGCTCGTAGAACTCGGTGTCGTACGCGACGATGGCCGTCACCGGCGCGTTCATCGTCTTGTCCACGTTGCCGGCGGAGAGCGCGGGCTTGAGCTTCTCCTTGGCGGCCTGGCTCTTGACGAACACCAGGCGCAGGGGCTGCGCGTTGGCCGCCGTGGGGCCCATCCGCGCGAGCTCGTAGAGGCGCTTGAGGACGGCGTCCTCCACCGGGCGGTCGAGCCACGCGTTGTGGCTGCGCGCTTCGTTGAAGAGGGTGTTCAGGGAGGCGTCATCGAGGGACGGGCGTGGGTTGGCCATGCGCCCCTCCCTAACGACTCATCCGGTAGCGCGCAAGCGCGGATGGATGCGGTGCGTCGTGGGGGGCCCCTGGGTGACGGGGCCCCCCGGCGGGCCGCTCAGAGCGGGATGTTGCCGTGCTTGCGCGGAGGGTTCTCCTGGCGCTTGTTCTTGAGCATCTCCAGGGCGCGGATGACCTTGGCGCGCGTCTCCTCGGGGCGGATGACCTCGTCGATGTAGCCGAGCTCCGCCGCCTTGAAGGGGTTGGCGAACTTCTCGCGGTAGTCGTTCACCAGCCGGGTGCGCTCGGCGTTGGCGTCCGGGGCGCGCTTGAGCTCCTCCCGGAAGATGATGTTGACGGCGCCCTCGGGGCCCATGACGGCGATCTCCGCGGTGGGCCGGGCGTAGTTGATGTCCGCGCGGATGTGCTTGGAGGCCATGACGTCATAGGCCCCGCCGTACGCCTTGCGGGTGATGAGCGTCACCTTGGGCACGGTGGCCTCGGCGAAGGCGTAGAGCAGCTTGGCGCCGTGGGTGATGATGCCACCCCACTCCTGATCCGTCCCCGGCAGGAAGCCCGGCACGTCCACGAAGGTGACGAGCGGGATGTTGAAGCAGTCGCAGAAGCGCACGAAGCGCGCCGCCTTCACGCTCGCGTCGATGTCCAGACAGCCCGCGAGCACCGCCGGCTGGTTGGCCACGAGCCCCACCGAGCGCCCGTTCATGCGCGCGAAGCCCACCACCATGTTCTTGGCGAAGTGCTCCTGCACCTCGAAGAAGTGCCGGTCGTCCACCACGGCGCGGAGGATCTCCTTCACGTCGTAGGGCTTGTTGGGGTTGCTCGGCACCACCGTCTTGAGGCTGTCCTCCGCGCGGAAGGGATCGTCCTCGGTGGGCTGGGCCGGCGGATCCTGCTGGTTGTTGGAGGGCAGGTAGGAGAGCAGCTCGCGCGTCATGGAGATGGCGGCCTGCTCGTTCTCCGCGGCGAAGTGCGCCACGCCCGACTTCTGGTTGTGCGCGAGCGCGCCGCCCAGCTCCTCCTTCGTCACCTCCTGGTGCGTCACCGTCTTGATGACGTCCGGACCGGTGATGAACATGTAGGAGGTGTCCTTCACCATGAGGATGAAGTCGGTGATGGCGGGCGAGTACACCGCGCCGCCCGCGCACGGGCCCAGGATGAGGGAGAGCTGCGGCACCACGCCCGAGGCGAGCGTGTTGCGCAGGAAGATGTCGGCGTAGCCCGCGAGGCTCTCCACGCCCTCCTGGATGCGCGCGCCGCCCGAGTCGTTCAGGCCGATGACGGGCGCGCCCACGCGCATGGCCATGTCCATGATCTTGCAGATCTTCTGGGCATAGGCGCCGGAGAGCGAGCCGCCGAAGACGGTGAAGTCCTGGGCGAAGACGAACACCTGCCGGCCCTCGACGGTGCCGTAGCCGGTGACGACGCCGTCGCCTGGGATCTTCTTGTCGCCCATGCCGAAGTCACTGCTGCGGTGGGTGACGAACTTGTCCATCTCCGTGAAGGAGCCGGGGTCGAGCAGCAGGTCGATGCGCTCGCGGGCCGTGAGCTTGCCGGCCTCGTGCTGCTTGGCGATGCGGTCGGCGCCGCCGCCCAGCTCCGCCTGCTTCTCCAACTGTTGCAGCCGGGCGCGAAGGGGATCCGTTTCCGAGGTTCCGTCCATAGGTCCGCGCATCTAGCACGATCAGGGCGTGGCGGGCAGCGTCCAGCGGCTGGAGAAGCGATGACCTCCCCCGGAAGGCTGTCGAGCCAACCCTCGATGTCCTTGCTCCGGGACAGCAGGGGGCCCAGCTCGAGCCCCACGGTGAAGATGCCGGCGAGGCTCTTGTCGGCGACCACGTCCATCAGGGACACCTGCTTGAGGCCGCTGGCCAGCCGGGCCGGGTCCACGGTGAAGGTCACGGCGTGGGGCAGCTTCGCGCCTTGTGTGGGCACGACGGAGAGCAGGCTGGAGGCCGCGGTCTCGTCATTGCCCAGGGCGAGGTGCCGGCCCTTTAGCCGCAAGAGGAGGGTGCCTCCCTTCAAGTCCAGGGCGTACCCATCCTCGAGCACCCGGGCGCCGGGGAACTTCGCGAGTGGGGCGAGCGCGCTCCTCACCGCCGCTGGGTCCGTCACCTCGGCGACGAGCGCTTGACGCGTTGCGAAGAAGCGGCCGTCGGGGGTGCGCAGGTTGGGCCGTGGCCGCACCCCGTCCACCGCGATCAGCACGTTGCCCGTGAGCCGTCCGGCCACCGCGCGCGTGATGGAGGACAGCTCGGCCTGGGGGCAGGCGGAGCAGACCTGCTGGAGGAGGGCGCGCACGTGGTCCATGGCGTCGGACACGCCCGGGGGGAGAGGCGGGCGCGCGAGAAGAGCAGGCCGGTGGGCATCATGGTGCCGTAGGGGCTCGTGCCCGAGGACTGGAAGGCGGGCAGTGGCAGGTTCGTGCCCGTGCCCTCCATTTGGAGCGCCGTGGCGGAACCGTCCAGGCCCACGGTGAGGCCGCGTTTGGCGCTGGACACATAGACGACGCCGGGGAGCTTGCCCATCCGGGCGTCGGCCTTGGGCGTCAGGCCCACCAGCCGCGAGGCCTCCCTGAAGAGCACCTTGCCCTGGCCGTCGTCGACGAAGCCCCCGCTCACGCTCGCGAAGGCGCATGCCTCCTTCCCCTTGAGGGCGTAGCCGATGTCGCCTCCGGAGTCGCGGGGAACGAGCACGGAGGTGAGGCCCGCGCTGGTGGTGGGCTTCACCTCCGTCACCTTGGGGTTGGCGGACATGAGCATCTCGGCGGCCCGTTCCTGGAAGAGCTTGGGGTCGGCCAGGCGCGTACAGGAGATGCGGCCCGAGGACAGCAGGGACAGGGTGAGGGGGCTGGCGGGATCGATGCCCGCGCGGGTGAGGGTGTCTGGCTGGCGGGGATCGATCGAGAGGATGGGGTGGAGCTCGGCGAACCAGGCATCGGGCCGCAGCAGCGCGGCGGGCTGGCCCGCCCGCTCGAGGAAGGCGGTGAGGCCCTGGAGCGCGTCCAGCCGGGGAATGTGGACGAGGGTCTCCGTGGCGGAGGCGGCGCGGGGGGCGGGGGCGGCGGCGAGCGAGGCCGCGAGGACGAAGCAGAGCATGGCTTCAGGTGAGAACAAGGGGGGCGGTGCCCTGTCAAGGCGGGGGGACGGAAGGGGCGCTGATACAGTGTTTCCGATTTCCTGGACTCCCTCTCCGGCACCTGCCCGCCATGCCAATCATGACTCCATTTCGATCCTCGACGCTGAGCGCCGCGCTTGCCACCTCGGTGGCCCTGTTCACCGCATGTGGTGGCGGCAACGACGACGGCAACCCTCGGTGGGTCGATGGGAGCCCGGCGCCAACAGCGGTCGCGGCGGTGGCCTTGGCAGCGGGTGGACGGGCCGCCTCGATTCCAATCGGAATCGAGAACGTCAACGACTCGCCGTTGAAAGCCGCGAACTATCGGACGCTGCTGCGCTTCGTGCCAACCAGCACCATCACCATCGATCGGTTCTACTTCGGCTTCAAATTGCGCGGCGCGAGTTGCTGGGACGCCAACAACGCGGGTTATGGCGCTGGAGACGGCGGGCTCCTTCGCGGGAGTCTCGTGCAGATCAACCCCACCACGGGGCTTCCGGCGAACGTGATCGCCACGGAAACCGTCAATGGCTGCACCCGTCACAATGAGGCCAAGGCGGAGGCCAATGACGCGGTCCCGGTTCTCGCCTGGGTGAACACACCCGCGACGCTCCAAGGCGGGACGATGTACGGCCTGGTTGTGAGCAATGTACACGCCAGCCCGGCGACCAACTTCTTCTCGTTCAACGCGCCGCTCGCCGACACCGCCCTGGCGGGCCCCCATGCTCGCAATGAGTTGAGCGCGACGGCGACTGGCGCCCTCCTGTCACTCGATCCACGCGAACATGTGGCCTGGTCCGAGGACAATGGAGGCACGTGGCGATATGGCTCCGCCAATGGCCAGTACCGTTCCTACATGAACGACCATGACACCGCGCACCCGGCGACGCGATTGCCGCAATACGGTTTCCGGTTGTCGAACGGAACGAACCTGGGAGGGCAGCCGTACTACGCCTATTTGACGGATTGCGTCGGCTGTACCGTCGCGTACGCGAACGCGCGTTATGCCCGTAGCTTCACCGAACTCGGCGGCTTCATCGCATCGGGTACGAACGTGGGCACCCTGACGATCAGGAACACGTCGACGGGCGCGCAGTCGAGCTGCACGCCCTCGCAAGGCTATGGTTTCCGCAAGTGCACGCTGCCCACCGCCGTCTCGGTGGCCGTGGAGCAGAGCTATACGGTGAGTTCCACCGGCTCCGTCGAAATCATGAAGATGGATTACTCACAACGGCTCTTGTTTCCACAGGTCGGCACCGCGAACGGCGAGTTTCGCGCATATCAACCGACCCCTGCATCTGGCACCAACGCGCGAGACGTCCCCAGTCTCTGGGCGGGTCCGCTGTCGCCCTACTTCGACAACTGAGCGATGGCGCACTCCAAGCCGGAGAACGGATTGCATTCCACGGAGCCTGGATTGAACCACCAGCCAGTTGGGAGCAAGGGACGGGGGAGGGGGTGGCGCTCCTCGTGGTGCTCGTGCTGCAGGCCGCGTGTGCGACGGGCGCGACGGGGCGCGGGTTGCTGGCGGCACCCGCGGCGCGTTCCTCCGCATCCGGCATGGAGCGGGAGGCCGTGTACGACGTGGACGTCATCGAGCCGGGGCGTGTGGCCACGTGTCCGGTGCCGCTCACGCGCGAGGATTTCCAGCGGGCCATCTCACGGCTCGTGCGCTCCATGCGGTTGGAGGCGGGGCCTCGGGAGGAGGCACGGAGGCTGTTGGAGCTTGGGCTGGAGGAGGAGTGGCTGGCGGAGGTGTATCGCGACCGGTGCTCACCCTGGCGCCCCTGGGCAAGGAGGCATCCTTGTCTCCCGAGGCCGAGGTGGCGCTGCGCGAGCGCTACCTGACGTGGTGCGGGAAGAGGGGAGGGGAGACTGTCTGGGCTTGTTGGACGATGGGCCCTGGTTGCGCACGGATGACCGGCGCATCCTGGCGCTCGCGTTGGCGTTGGGCCCGGTGCTGGACGAGACGCGCGAGGCGGTGGCCCGCGAACTCAATCCGAGGGCGGTGGTGGCGCTGGTGGTGTGGACGGTGGGGTTGTACCGGCGCTGTGGCTGGTGCCCGAGCCGATGATGACGAAGGGGCTGGCGGCGACGCTCACGGTGATTCTGGTGGGGTGGTTGGGGGTGGACACCGTCTGGGGGTTGATGGACGGGTGGGCGCGTATGGCCACGCGGGCCCACGAGGCGAGCAGCTTCGAGGAACTGCGAGAGGCGGGCGAGGAGTTCGCGCGAGTGCTGGGACGTGATGCGGCGCGGGGGCTGATTCTGGGAGTGGGGGCGGTGGCGGGAGGAGCGCTGGGGCAGGTGGCGAGCCGGGTGCGTGCATTGCCGGGCTTCGTGCAGGCGGGGGTGCAGTGGGAGGCCCAGGCGGGCGGAGCGGGGGTGTTGGGACGGGCACGGGCGGAAGAGGCGGCGCGAGCCCTGGTCGAGGCGGTGGAGTCGGTGCACACGGTGGCGGTGAGTGCAGAAGGTGGGCTCACGCTGGTGATGCTCAAGAAGAGGGCGGGAGGAGGGACTCCAGGACGTGGAGGGTCCACGGTCATCCGGCATCGGGGAGGCAATCAGCAGGTGTTGCTGGGCAATGGGCAGCGATGGCACCTGCCACGGGGGAAGTGGCTCGGGGACATCCCCGCGAAGGATCCAGTGGGAGACCAGCTCCAGGAAGCGGTGACGCAGGCGGCGAGGGAGTGGGGTCCCGACAAACTGAGCTTCGGTGAGCGGGATGCCATCGCCAAGGCGACGAAGCGAGGCAGGTACTGGCTGGCGCGTTTGCTGGAGCGCGAAGCTCGGGGCCGTTTCGTTCATCGCAGGGTCCAGGACCAGTTCGAGGGACTCCTTGAGTGGAAACCCAAGGGGGTCGACGTGGTTGATCCTGCAACAGGCCACAAGTACGAGATCCTCTCCGGAACGGAGTCGAATCTCGCGTTGCATGGCAGGCGCATGGCGGGTGAACTCTTCCGGATGCTTACCTTCTGAGAGGTCCAGCCATGACAGGGTTGAGAAATGTCATCTTCAGGGACAAGGAAATCAGAAATGAAAGATTGGAGCTGACGGATAAGGGCGCGCTCTATTTCCTCAGCTCCAACCTGACCTTGAAAGACTGCACCATTGTCCTGAAGGTGTCCGCCAGGAATCTGATCATCAAGGATGCCCGGTTCATCGGCTGTACCTTCGAGGTGAAGCAGGAACTGAAGAACCATCAGCAGTGGGTATATGCCTCCCTGAAGGGCTGCCGGTTCAAGGGAAACCTGTCGGGGTGTGACTTTGGCCACTGGCCCGACTACTCGACAGGGGCGGAGAACGGAGCCATCGAGGACTGCGACTTCAGCGAGGCGCGCCTGGATGGTTGCCGCTTCATGGGCTGTGATCCTCGGACCTTGCGGTTCCCCAAGTGGCCATGCTTCACCATCTTGAACCCTATTCAAAATGCCAGCGAACTCCGTCGCGCGACATGGCCCGGCAGCTTTGGTGAGATCACCGTGCAGGGACTCGATCAGCAGCCGAGGCCCACGGCTGCCGTGACGCTGTTCGCTCCCGCCATGGCCAGGCGGCACGAGACGACCCCGGAAGCACTCAAGGCCGTCATCGAGCAGTTCGATTGCATTGTCTACTGAAGGGGTGCGTGCTCGCGGGCCTCAGCCCCGGGCGAAGGCCGCCGCCGCCTGGGCCTGGGCTTCCGTCGGCGTGACGCCGGTGTAGAGGATGAACTGCTCCAGCGCCTGGAGCATGGCGACCTCGCCGCCTGAGATGAGCCGCTTGCCGAGCGCTCGGGCCCGCTGGAGAAAAGGCGTCTCGATGGGCAGCGCGACGACGTCGAAGGCGATGTCACACGCGGCGATGAGGGGCTCGGGGAAGGCGAGCACGTCCTGATCGGCGCCCGCCATGCCCAGGGGCGTGACATTCACCAGGAGGGGGTCGGGGCGTCGGGAAGCTTGGCCTGCCAGCGGTAGCCATAGGTCCGGGCGAGCGCGGTGCCAGCGGCCTCGTTCCGGGCGATGATCGTGCCGGCCCGCAGTCCGGCGTCCCGGAACGCGGCGGCCACCGCCTTGGCCATGCCACCGCTGCCACGCAGCAGGAAGGGCGTGTCGGGAGCGAGCCGGGCTCGTTCGATGAGCCTCCGCACCGCGACATAGTCGGTGTTGTACCCGGTGAGCCGGCCGCCGTCGTTCACGAGGGTGTTGACCGAATCGATGGCCCTGGCCGAGCCTCCAGCCCGTCGAGCAGCGGAATCACCGCCTCCTTGAACGGCATGGAGATGGCGCAACCGCGGATGCCGAGCGCGCGGACGCCACCGATCGCCGCGGGCAGATCCCGCGTCGTGAAGGCCTTGTACACGTAGTCGAGGCCCAGCGCCTCGTAGAGGTGGTTGTGGAAGCGGGACCCGAAGTTGCCGGGCCTTCCCGCCAATGACATGCACAGCTGGGTATCGCGTCCGATGGGGGGCTTCATGGCGTCTGCTCCTTCAGCCGAGGTCACCCGGTCTCGTGAGCCCATCCACACCGCGAGAGGCTCCATCCACGGCGTGGATTCGTCGGAGGTCGGCGGGGAGGGTGTACCAGAGGAAGCGGCCCATGGCAGGCGTCTTGCTCGGAGTGGGTGAAAACCCCCTTCAGGAACTGTCATGTCCCTTCCCGTGACCGGCCGTGCCGGTGCAACCGCTCCCTCCCTGGATGAAACCGCCGCGACCCAGGGCGCGCGCCGCCTCCGCCGAACGCACCGGGGGCCAGGACCCTGGCCCCACCCGAGCGCAACACCCTCTGCCAGGCTCCCGCTGCTTCGCCGGGCGCCAACTCGCCGCGCGAGGTGCCTCCGGGAAGGATGGATTACTACCGCCGGAGGGAGGAGGACTTCCGCGCGCGCAATCCGGGCGTGCAGCCGCCTCCGTACTACCTGCAATACGGCGACAAGTACGTCCGGGCCTTCGCGGCGCTGGGGCCCACTCAGTTGTCGCTCGAGGGGCTCGAGTGGCGCGACAAGACGTTGAAGTTGCTTCAGGTGGAGATGGAAAAAGCGCGCGCCGCCAACGGCTGCGAGTTCGCCAAGCTCGAACGCCAGCCGGAGGACTTCCGGAAGTTCGCCTACAGGACCCACGTGACTGCCTATCTGGAAGCGGGGCTTCTCTCCCTGTCCACGCAGGATTTGAAGACCATCCTCACCACGCCGGACCTCCAGGATCTGCTCAACAAGGATGGGCTGGAGCAGATCCTCGATGTCCTCGACCGGGTGGGGCCCAAGGATGTGGCGACCATCGTCAACGCGACCTCGTCGCAGGTCCGGCAGGAGCTTCAGGACCAGGCCGATCGAATGGAGCGAGAGGTGAAGTCATTCATGTACCAGCGCTGGTGGGATGGGGGGATGCACTGACCATGATGCGCCATCTGCTCAAGGTGCTGCTGGTCCTCCTGTTCTCGCCCTGTCTGCTCTGCCTGGGAGGAGGTGCTATATCTGGGGTCGTGAAACGCTGCGCGAGGGGTGGGGCATCGGCATGGGCAACCGCAGGTGGATGCCCGTGGGACCGGAGGAGCCTGGGTGGGGCCTTCATGATGAGGTCTTCGTGGGTGACCACTCCGCGTTCATCACCCGGCATTGGGATGTCAGGTCGAGTGCGCTCTGGCGGATGAGCCGCCATGGGGTGCGCCTCGTGTCGTTCTTCGACGGGATCGTGTTGGATCTGAGCAGTGCCGGGGGCGCATGGTTCGGCGTGCTCTCCAAACCCGTCGAGGTCGGCCGGAGCGACGAGCGCATCCACCAGATCATCCGCTCTGTCGACGAGGGGGAATCCTGGGAGGTGCGAGGGGTGCTTCCATATTGTGGCGATCTGCTCGCCGTGTCACCGCGAGAGGTCTGGGCCCTGTCGAGCTGGATGCTGGTGGTCAGCACGGACGGGGGACAGACGTTCTCCAACGTGGCGCTCGCCGGCAAACCGGATTTCCTCCGGGACCGGCTCGTGCCGGGTCCGAATGGGACCGTCTGGCTCCTGGGTCCCAGCGGGCTCTTCCGGTTGTCCGACCAGGGCCGGACCTGGACGTACGAGCCCATGCCGGAGGCCGAGTTGCAGACGGGGGATGGAGGCGTGCTCGCCGGCCGGGTGGGGGAGTGGCTGGCCATCCGCCGCGATGCGCCGGGGGAGGAGTGGAGGCCCATCACGGACCAGCCCCACTACGTCCGTGACCTCGCCGTGTCGGGAGACACCGTGCGCGTGCTCACCTATGCCAGCGATCCGTTCAAGGACGGGGGAAGCTACTGGTACCACCACAGCGAGGATGGCGGACGCACCTGGGAGCATGTGGACACCGGGCTCCTCGACGCCACCATTCACGGGCTGGAATGGGGCGTGGGGGCCGAGTTCAGGGGCCGCATCTTCGGCCACGTCCCCGGGGGGATGTTCACCCAGCGGTGAGATAGTCGAGCAGTTGGGCCTCGTCGGTCGTGATCAACCGCTCGATGCCATCCTGCCGGGCGTAGCGCTGGACCTGCATCTGTCCGATCACCGTCTGCACCAGCACCCCCACCCTGCGAAAGCCCTCGCACCACCGGGGGGTGAGCCGATTCATGGTGGTCTCGAAGGCGGGATCATTCCGGCCGGGGGCGGCCCGGAGATCCGCCAGGAGGGCGTAGCGCGCGCGGCCCTGCTCATCCAGGGTGTCGCACAGCTCGTCCATGACATCCTCGAGTTCCTGGAGTGAGGCGTAGGGGACGTCGGTGCGCTCGGTGAGCAGGATGCCCAGGAAGTCGTCGGCCTGGACGATGAAGTGGGGGGTGCGCAGGACGTGCCTCGCGCCAGGCAGCAGGCTCGCTCGCGGAGGAGGCACGCGAGAGGGGAGGGGAGCCATCAATGCGGATCTCATCATGGGGCGTAGGCCGGGGTGGAGCCGGGCCACCCTAAGCATGGAGGGGCGGACGAGGGAAGTCCCGTGGGGAGGGGGGCCCGGGGACGTACACTCCCCGACGACTTGTCCGGTTCGCCCGCCGAGAATGCTGCCAACGCGGGGCGGGAGTCTTACCCTTGCGGGCCATGAACGCCTCTGTCGCCGAGAATCCGCTGCTTCAGACCGAAGGTTTTCCCCAGTTCGACCGCATCCGCCCCGAGCACGTGGAGCCCGCGCTGCGCGAGCTGCTCCAGCGCATGAACGCGCAGCTGGACGAGCTCGAGCGCGACGTCCAGCCCACCTGGGCGGGCACGGTGGAGCGGCTGTCCGCCATCACCGAGCCGCTGGGCCTGGCCTGGGGCGTGGTCAACCACCTGATGGGGGTGCAGAACAGCCCGGAACTGCGCCAGGCGCACGCCGCCGTCGAGGGGGACGTGGTGGAGAGCCTCATGCGCATCGGGCAGAGCGTGCCCCTGTACCGGGCCTACAAGGCGCTGCGCGAGAGCGGTGAGTGGAAGTCGCTCGAGGAGGCCCAGCACCGCATCATCGAGGCGGCCCTGCGCGACGCGGAGCTGTCCGGTGTGGGGCTGGAGGGCGAGGCGCGTGAGCGCTTCCAGGCCATCGAGCGGGAGCTGGCCGAGCTGTCCACCCGCTTCTCCAACAACGTCATCGATTCCACCAAGTCGTGGTCCATGACGCTCACCCGACGCGAGGAGGTGGAGGGGTTGCCACCCAGCGCGCTCGCCATGGCCGCCCAGGCCGCCCGGCAGGGTCTGCAGCCCGGCGCCCCCGAGCCCACCGCGGAGAACGGTCCGTGGCGCATCACCCTGGATGCCCCCAGCTTCCAGCCCTTCATGGAGCACTCGCGCCGTGGGGAGCTGCGCGAGAAGGTCTACCGCGCCTACATCACCCGGGCCTCCTCGGGCGAGGTGGACAACATGCCCCTCATCGAGCGCATCCTCGCCCTGCGCCAGGAGAAGGCCCGCCTGCTCGGCTACGGCTCGTTCGCCGAGGTGAGCCCGGCGGCGAAGATGGCGCCCGGAGTGCCGGCGGTGGAGAAGCTGCTCGCGGAGTTGCGCGGGGCGGCCCGCTCGCGCGCCCAGGGCGAGCTCGACGAGCTGACGGAGTTCGCCCGCCGCAAGATGGGGGATGCCTCGTTCGAGCTGAAGCTGTGGGACTCGGCCTTCTGGGCCGAGCGGCTGCGTGAGGAGCGCTACGCCTATACCGACGAGGAGCTGCGCCCGTACTTCGCGCTGCCGCGCGTGCTGGAGGGCCTGTTCGACACCGCCCACCGGCTCTTCGGCGTCACCGTGCGCGCCGCCGATGGCGAGGTGCCCGTGTGGGATGAGGGCGTGCGCTTCTTCCGCGTGGCGGACGAGTCGGGCCAGGACATCGCCGCCTTCTACCTGGACCCCTACAGCCGTCCGGCCTCCAAGCGGGGCGGGGCGTGGATGAACAGCGCGCTGGACAGGAAGCGGCTGCCCCAGGGGGGCCTGCGTCTGCCGGTGGCCTACCTCGTCTGCAACGCCCCGCCGCCGGTGGCGGGCAAGCCCGCGCTGCTCACCTTCCGCGACGTGGAGACGCTCTTCCACGAGTTCGGCCACGGCCTGCAGCACATGCTCACGCGCGTGGACTATCCCGAGGCCGCCGGCATCAACAACGTGGAGTGGGACGCGGTGGAGCTGCCCAGCCAGTTCATGGAGAACTGGTGCTTCCACGAGGAGACGCTCTCGCGGCTCGCGCGCCACGTGGACACCGGGGAGATGTTGCCCAAGGCGCTGCAGGACAAGATCCGCGCCGGGCGCATCTACCGCGCCGCCTCCGCGACGCTGCGCCAGGTGTACTTCGCCACGCTCGACCTGGAGCTGCACCACCGCTACCAGCCGGGGGCCGCGGACAAGGTGATCGACATCCAGCGGCGCGTGGCCCGGGAGAACACGGTGCTGGCACCGCTGCCGGAGGATCGCTTCCTCTGCTCCTTCACCCACGTCTTCGCGGGCGGCTACGCGGCGGGCTACTACAGCTACAAGTGGGCCGAGGTGCTCTCCGCGGATGCCTTCGCCGCCTTCGAGGAGGCGGGGCTGTCGGACGAGCGCGCGGTGGAGAAGACCGGCCGGCGCTTCCGGGACACGGTGCTCGCGCTGGGCGGCAGCCGTCACCCGCTCGTGGTGTTCGAGTCCTTCCGGGGCCGCGCCCCCAGCACCGAGCCCCTGCTCAAGCAGACGGGCTTGCTGGAGACGCAGGAGACGCGCGTCTAGCGCGCCCGGTTCAGGGCTCGTCCCGAGGGAGGAGCCCCGTCTCCCGCATGCGCCGGGCCGCCCAGGCCTCGGCGCCGGCCTCGTTCGCGAAGGTGGCCAGCGGCGGGTAGAGCCGGACGAAGTGCAGGATGGCGCTGAGCGACAGTTGCATGAGGGGCGAGGTGATGATGACGGCCGAGCCCTGCACGCACGCGAGCAGGGCGCGCTCGTGCTTCTCGAACCACTCCACCTGCCGCCAGCGCTGATCGAGCGGCACCATGCCCACCCGGGAGAGATCCGCGATCAGCACGAAGCGCTCGCCGCGCCGCAGATAGTCCGCGAAGGTGTCCAGGCAGGCCTGGTGCGCGTGCGAGGTGAGGTTGCCGGGCAGCCGCAGGACGAGCAGCGGCCAGCGCGAGTCATCGAAGAGGGGTGAATCCGGCGGCGATCCGTCGCGGGATCCCGGTGAGGGGGAGTCCGGGTCCATAGGGGGGAGCCATTCTGACAGGCCCGTGGAAACGTGCTATGGCGCGCGGGTCCGGAGGGCTGGTGGATTCGCTTCGAACCGAGGGTTTTCTCTATCTGGCGGGCTTTGGCGCCTCGATTCCACTCTCCAACTGGATGATCGGCCACGTGGGAGTGGTGTGCTCGGACGCGGGGCCGTGCCTGCTGCCCGTGGCGCCGGGGCTGCTGGCGCCCAGCGGCGTGCTCGTGGTGGGCCTGGCCCTCGTGTTGAGGGACCTGGTGCAGCGCCGGCTGGGCAAGGGCTGGGCGCTCGCTGCAATTGCCCTGGGCGCGATGCTCTCCGGGGTGCTCGCGCCGTCGGCGCTGGTGGTGGCCTCGAGCGCGGCCTTCGCCATGTCGGAGCTCGCCGACTTCGCCGTCTACACGCCCCTTCAGCGGCGCGGCCTGGTGCTGGCCGTGCTCGCCAGCAGCGCCGTGGGGCTCGTCGTGGACAGCCTGCTCTTCCTGAAGCTCGCCTTCGGAGGGCTCGACTTCCTGGCGGGGCAGGTGGTGGGCAAGGCGTGGATGGTGCTGCTGTCGCTGCCCGTCGTGTCCTGGCTGCGGCGCCGGGACGAGCGGCTCGGCCTCAAGCCCGCCTGAGCCGCGAGGCCACGCGCTCCCCGAGCAATCCGGAAATCTCCCGGCGGCGCGGGCGCATCTTTCCGTCGCGGATGCGTCGTGTTCACCGCCGACCCCTACCGTGGACGGAGATTCGGAATGGCGTGGGAGCGGTGCTCTACATTGAGTCTCCATGTCCACCCTATTCAAGCCAGAGCCCCGGGTCGCGGAGCCCGCGCCGGTGACGCGAGGCGGCGCGGTTCGCCCCTCCTCGCCGCCCCTGGCGCTCCATCTGGTGCGCGTCACGCTTCCCGAGCAGGGGGAGGAGCTCAACGGCAAGGCCCTGTGTGAGCAGTTGCGTCGCTTCCTGAACGCTCATCCCGGCCCCTGCTGCTTCTTCCTGGAGGGGACGGGCATGGTGAACGCGCGCATCGGCTTCGCCAACGCCTTCAAGGAGCTGGATCGCGAGTGGGGCGCGCGCATGGAAGTGGTGTGCGCCATCCCCCTGCCCATCCCGAGGATGATGGCCCACACGGTGGCGACCATGGCCCAGGCCTCCTGGCACATCTTCCGCACCCGCGCGGAGGCCGAGCTGCACCTGCAACGGCGCGGCTACCTCGCCGCGGATGGAAGCCCCTCCCCGCGAGGGCCAGTGCACGCGAGCTTGCAGCCCCTCTCCTGACGTCCCCGTCCTCCCCTCGGGACTACTCCTGGGGTCGGAGCGCACCCGCCAGGAGGCGACGAAGCCCGAGGGCCGGCTCTCCCGGATTGTTCTTCCTCGGAACATCCGGGCTCCGACACCCGATGTCGCGTTCTGGCTGACTTCCTGTGTTTCCATCTTTCGGCTAGCTTCGAATCTTCCGCTCCGAGGGAGTCGGAGGAGCGGTGCATGCTGCTGGGGGGACGAGGACATGACGAGCTTGATGGCCTTGCGGCGACAGGCCTGGGGGGACATGCAGTCGAAGCTGCGTGACCTGCCGCGTCGGGTGAAACCACTGCGCAACCTGTGGGTGGACGGGTCGGAACCGCTCAACCTCGGCTCGCGGTACATGCCCCTGGTGGACACCGCGAGGGTGGACGCGTACCGCAACGCCATCGAGCGCTACGTGCAGCCGGAGCACGTGGTGGTGGACGTGGGCACGGGCAACGGCCTGCGCGCCATGCTCGCGGCCCGGTGTGGGCCGCGCAGGCTGTACGCGGTGGATGCCTCGAGTGACCTGGACACGGCGCAGTGGGTGGCCTGCCGCAACGGCTTCACGGGCATCGACTTCGTGCGCGCCGACCTCTCGCGCTTCCAGCCGCCGGAGCGGGTGGACGTGCTGCTGCACGAGCTGGTGGGCGAGGGGGTGTTCGACGCGGGGCTGATTCCCCGGCTGCTCGACGCGAGGGACCGGCTGCTCGCGCCCGGGGGCCGCATCCTGCCCCACCGCTTCGACATCTTCTTCGAGCCGGTGCAGTTGCGCGAGGAGGCGCGCGTGCCCTTCTTGTGGGATCAGCGCCTGCCGGACGTGGACTTCAGCTGCCTGCAGATCCTCCGCGACACCCTGAATCCCACGTACTTCACCCGGCTCATCCGGCCCCAGGACGTGGAGCGCTCGCTGTGTGAGGCGACGCCCGCCTTCACGCTCGACCTGGAGACGCTGCGCGCGGGCTCGCTGCCGCGGCGCCTGGAACTGGCGAGGCCCGTGGTGCATGGGGGCCGCATGGACGGCCTGTGCCTCTACTACCGGGCGCACTTCGATGACACGCTGTCCTACGACACCGTGCCCGAGCGTCCTCGCGCGTGCGCTCCGGTGATGCTGCTGCGCACGGACAGCCGCGACTTTGCCCGCTACGAGACGATCCGCGTGGAGATGTCGTTGCCGGACCTGGCGGACATCACCACATGGCGGTGGAACTTCTCGTGAGGGTAGCCGCCTGCGTGTCCCGTGCCTCGTCGCGCTCCTGCTGTTGATGACTTCGTCGGCGGGGGCTCAGGCTCCCGCGATGACCCGGGGGCGGGCACCCCGCGCTCCCTGGCGGGCCGGTGTGGTTCGGCCAACTGGGTGTGCGTGGCGCAGTGCATCGACGTGACGTGCGTGGACCGGTGCCTGGCCGAGGGGTGTGAGAAGGCGCTGGACGCGCTGGCGGGATGTGCCGCCCGGAGCGGCTGTGGCCCGGATGATTCGGACTGCGTGGAGAAGGCGTGCGGCAAGCAATGTGATCGCACCTTCGAGCCCGCTCCCCGCAGCCCCGAGAAGGAGACCCCGGACCCGTGCGCGGACGGCTCGGTGGGCTCGGGCGCGGTGCCCAAGGGGATGGTGGGCACCTGGAGCCTGGAAGCGGCGAGCGTGCGCCCCGAGGAGAAGGCCAAGGTGGTGGGCCAGGACGAGCCCCAGGACGTCAAGCCGCGCCCGGACTTCGAGCGCACCCTGGTGGTGACGTCCAATGGCTGCTTCCTGTTGCGCACGAAGCTGGAGGACGCCACGCTGGGCAGGGGCAGTGAGCTGGAGGTGCGCTCCTGGGGCGCCTTCGTGGTGGACGAGAAGGAGGACACGGTGGAGCTGCGCACGAAGTCCGGCCAGGCGGTGGGCACGGTGTGTGGCAAACCCCGCGTCGTCGGCCTGTCCAAGGGCAAGTTCCAGCGGCCCCTCTACAAGTACGAGCTGGAGGGCGACGTGCTCGGAGTCACCGCGCAGACGACCGCCAAGCAGACATTCCAGTTCCGCCGGCAGGCGGAAGAGAAGGCGAAATAAGCGCATGGCCGAGCGGATGAGCCCTGTCGACGCGGCGTGGCTCCAGATGGAGGAGCCCACCAGTCTCATGGTCATCACGGCGGTGCTGTGGTTCGACGGTCCGTTGGACTTCGAGCGGCTCGCGCGCCGGGTGGAGGAGCGGCTCGTGGCGCGCCATCCGCGCTTCAGCCAGCGCGTGGTGACGCGGGGCCTGTGGAGCACGCCGCACTGGGAGGAGGTGCCCGGCTTCCGTCTGGAGGAGCACCTGCGGCGCACGCGGCTGCCGCCCCCGGGGGCCGGGACGCGCTGGCGCGGCTCGTGGGCGAGTCCATGGGCACGCCCCTGGAGCCCTCGCGGCCCCTGTGGGAGCTGCATCTCTTCGAGGGGTACGAGGAGGGCTGCGCGCTGCTGGCGCGCGTGCACCACAGCATCGCGGATGGGATTTCCCTGGGGCGGGTGTTGCTCGCCCTGACGGACGCGAGCGCCGAGGAGGGGCCGGAGCGGGAGGTCGCCTTCGAGGAGCCGGAGGCCCCGCCGGGCACCTGGATGCGGCTGTGGCGGGGCGCCCGGAAGGTGGCGGACACCACCCAGGCGGCGCTCAAGCGGGGCGGCGAGTTGTGGGCCGAGCCCATCCAGCTCATGGACCTGGCGGTGGAAGGGGCCCGGGGGGCCTCGGCCCTCAGCCGGCTCTTGTCGCTGGTGCCGGATCCCCCCTCGCCCTTCACCGGCCGGCTGGGCCCCGTCAAGCGCGTGGCGTGGTCGCGGCCGGTGCCCGTGGAGCAGGTGCGCGCCATCGGCCATGGCACGGGCAGCACGGTGAATGACGTGATGATGGCGGTGGTGGCGGGCACGCTGCGCCGCTACATGCTCGCCCGTGGCGCGGAGCCGAAGGATTTGCGGGCCGTGGTGCCGGTGAACCTGCGCTCGCTCCACGAGCCCCTGCCGCGCACGCTGGGCAACCGCTTCGGCATGGTGTTCCTGCCGCTGCCGCTCACGTTGGAAGAGCCCATGGAGCGGCTGTGGGAGCTCAAGCGGCGCATGGACACCCTCAAGCGCTCGCCCGAGGCGTCGGTGGTGTTCGGCATGTTGACGGCGGCGGGCCTGGCGCCCGCGCCGGTGGAGCGCGCCGCGGTGGAGGTGATGCGGCGCAAGTCCTCGCTGGTGCTCACCCACGTGCCGGGGCCCCGCAGGCCGGTGTACCTCGCGGGCGCGCGGCTGTCGGGCATGGCCTTCTGGGTGCCCATGGCGGGACGGCTGGGCCTGGGACTGAGCCTCTTCCGCTACGCGGGCCACGTGACGCTGGGCGTGGCCGTGGACGCGGGCCTCGTCCCGGAGCCCCGGGTGCTCATCGAGGACTTCGAGGCGGAGCTCGAGGCGCTCGCCCAGGCGGTGCGCGAGGTGGGGCGCGCGACGTCCTGAGCTACCGGCCCTTGCGCTTGCTGCCCAGCCGTCCCCGCGTCTGCAGCGGGGTGTCGTACTCGGGGCGGGCCGCCTCCTGGAAGAGCTTGTGGAAGGCCTCCAGCCGCTCCGGGGCGAGCCGCCCCTCGCGCACGGCCTGCTGCACGGCGCAGCCCGGCTCGCGCTCGTGCCGGCAGTCGCTGAAGCGGCAGTGGGGCGCCAGCTCCCGGATGTCCACGAAGGCGTCGCGCAGGCCCTCCTCGCTCTCCAGCACCCCGAGCTCGCGCATGCCGGGCGTGTCGATGACGAGGCCCCCGCTGGCGAGCACGAACAGCTCGCGGTGGGTGGTGGTGTGGCGGCCCTTGTCGTCCTCGCTCACCTCGCGCACCTCCTGGCGCGCCGAGCCCAGCAGCCGGTTGATGAGGGTGGACTTGCCCACGCCGGACGAGCCGATGAGCGCCACCGTCCGGCCCGGGCCGAGGTAGGGCGCGAGCGCCTCCAGGCCCTCGCCGGTGACGGCGCTCACGGTGTGCACGGGCACGTCCTGGGCGAACTGGACGATGCGCTCGCGCTCCGCGGTGGCGTCCGCGCTCAGGTCCGCCTTGGTGAGCACGATGATGGGCTGGGCGCCGCTGTCCCAGGCCACCGTGAGGTAGCGCTCGAGCCGGCGCGGGTTGAGATCCTTGGTGAGCGCGGAGACGAGGAAGACGCCGTCCACGTTGGCGGCCACCACCTGCTCCTCGGTGGTGCGGCCCGCGGCCTTGCGCGCCAGCTGCGTGCGGCGCGGCAGCACCGCCTGGATGACGGTGGTGCCCTCCTGGGAGCGCGGCTCGAAGGAGACCCAGTCGCCCACCACCGGGCGGGCCGAGTCCCCCTTGCGGATGGCCATGCGCAGCTTGCCGGGGAGCGTGGCGCGCAGCTCGCCGCCCGCCGTGCCGAGCACGTACTCCACGCCATGGTCGGCGGTGATGCGCGCGGGTTGCTCGCTGGTGCTCGCGCGGGCCCTCCACGCGTCGACGAAGGGGGGCCCCACCCCAGCTTCTCCAAGGCCCGCTCATCCATGCTGCTGGCTCATGCGTTCTCCATGACGGGTGGGACTACACCAACCCGTACTCCTCGAGCTTGTTGTACAGGGTGCGCCGGCTGATGCCGAGCAGTCGCGCGGCGAGGGTGCGGTTGTCCCCCGCGCGCTGGAGCGCGTCCACCAGGGCCTGTCGCTCCATGCCCTTGCGCTGGGACTCCAGGGTGCGCCCTCTCCCGCGGGAAACGACGCCGGGGCGGCGCCCGGGATTCCCGGCGGCGGGCCCGGCACGGGCGGGGGCGCGGCCATGGAGGCGATGCCCGGCTGGCGATCCAGCTCCCGGAGCACCTCCTCCCCGGAGAGCAGGGGGCCGTCGGAGAGCACCACGAGGCGCTCGATGAAGTTCTGCAACTGGCGCACGTTGCCCGGCCAGGGCTGGGCGCGCAGCACGGCGAGGCCCTCGGGCGTGAGGACGAAGGGCGGGCGGCCGTTGGCCCGGGCGTGCACCTCGAGGAAGTGCCGCACGAGCGGCTCGATGTCCTCGGGCCGGGCGCGCAGGGGCGGCAGCCACACCGGCACCACGTTGAGCCGGTAGAAGAGGTCCTCGCGGAACGTCCCCTCGCGCACGAGCGCCTCCAGGTCGCGGTGCGTGGCCGCCACGAAGCGCACGTCCACCTTGAGCGTCTGCGTGCCCCCGAGCCGCTCGAACTCGCGCTCCTGCAACAGGCGCAGGAGCTTCACCTGCACCTGGGGGGTGATGTCGCCGATTTCGTCGAGGAAGAGGGTGCCGCCATGGGCCAGCTCCACGCGGCCGGGCTTGCGCGTGGCGGCGCCCGTGAAGGCGCCCTTCTCGTAGCCGAACAGCTCGCTCTCCAGGAGCGTGTCCGGCAGGGCCGCGCAGTGCAGCTTCACGAAGGGGCCGCCGCGCCGGGGGCTCGCGTCGTGCACCGCCTTGGCGGCCAGCTCCTTGCCGGTGCCGGACTCCCCGCGCAGGAGCACCGTGGCGGTGCCCATGGCGGCGCGGCCGAGCAGCGCCTGCACGCTGGCCATGGCGGTGCTCTGGCCCACGAAGCCGCCGGACTCCTTGCCCGGGGGGCGCGTGGCCTCCTGGTGCTGCTGCGCGCGCAGGAGCGCCTTGCGGATGCTGAAGAGGATCTCCTCGCGATCGAAGGGCTTGAGGGCGAAGTCGGCGGCACCCGCCTTCATGGCCTCCACCGCGAGCGGCACGGTGCCATGCGCGGTGAGCAGGATGACGGGCACGTCCGGCCAGCCGCGTTGCACCTCGGCGAGCAGCTCCAGGCCACCCATGCCCGGCATGCGCACGTCGCTCACGACGACGTCGATGGGCTTGCGGCCGAGCAGGGCGAGCGCCTCGTCCCCGCGCGCGGCCGTGTGCACGGTGAGCCCCGCCTGGACGAGCAGCGCGCCGAGCACCTTGGCCACGGCGGGGTCGTCATCCACCAGCAGCACGCTTCCCTTGAGCGACTCGGCCACGCGGCTCCTTCTCCTGGTACGGGGAGGGGCCGCGTTCCCCGGTGTGGCTCGCGCGCGCCCCCTCTCGGGATGCTACCGCGCCCCGGCGGACTCGGGCAGTGCCAGTCTCGGGGCCGCGCCCGCCCGCTGGGAGCGCTTCGGCTCAGCCCGCCGTCGACAGCCGCGGATAGTCGATGTACCCCTGCGCGCCCGCCGAGTAGAAGGTCTGCTTGTCCGGCGCGTTGAGGGGCGCGTTCGTGCGGAAGCGCTCCGGCAGGTCCGGGTTGGCCAGGAAGAGCGCGCCGAAGACGACCGCGTCCGCCTCGCCGTTCTTCAGCACGGCCTCGGCGCGCTCGCGGTCGAGCATGCCGCCGCGCAGGTAGGGGCCCTGGAAGAGCGCGCGGAACGTGGTGTGGTAGTCGTCGAACTGGGGGCCGAACGTGGCCACGTGCAGGTAGGCGAGCTTCAACGGCGCCAGCTGCTCGACGAGGTAGCGGTAGGTCTGCCGGGGGTTGGCGTCCTTGATGTCGTTGAAGCCCATCTCCGGGGAGATCTTGATGCCCACCCGGTCGCTTCCCACCTCGGCCACCAGGGCGGCGAGGGTCTCGAGGATGAAGCGGGCGCGGTTCTCGAGCGAGCCGCCGTAGGCGTCCGTGCGGGTGTTGGTGTTGCTCGACAGGAACTGCTCGGGCAGGTAGCCCGAGGCGGCGTGCAGCTCCACGCCATCGAAGCCGGCCTCCAGGGCGCGGCGCGCCGCGCGGCGGTACTCGCCAATCACCTCGGGGATTTCCTCGAGCCGCAGGGCGCGCGGCTGGACGAAGGGCTGGGGCCCCGTGGAGGTGAAGCTCTGGCCCGCGGGGGTGATGGCCGAGGGCGCCACCGGGGTGGCTCCGCCGGGCAGCATGCTCGGGTGGGAGATGCGGCCGCTGTGCATGAGCTGCATGAAGATGCGTCCGCCCTGGGAGTGGACGGCCTCGGTCACCTGCTTCCAGGCCGCCACCTGCGCGTCGGTCTCGATGCCCGGGGTGCGCACGTAGCCCTTGCCCATGGCGGAGGGGAAGACGCCCTCGGTGATGATGAGCCCCGCGCCCGCGCGCTGGTGGTAGTAGGTCGGCACGAGCTCGCTGGGGACACCGGTCTGGTCGTCCGAGCGCGAGCGGGTCATCGGCGCCATGATCATGCGGTTGGTGAGCGTGTAGCGGCCGAGCGAGACGGAAGAGAAGAGCGTGGACATGAGGCACCTCGGGTGGTTGGGCGGCGAAGGCCGCCGGCGCGGGACCAACAGCGAGTCACCGTGACGAGGACAGAAGTAACCCCTTCCCCTGTCTGGGCTGTAGAGCCTGATTTGGAATGCATTGTTCCACTCATGGAACACGCGTGGCCGAGACGGGAAGGCGCAGGGTCACCGTGGTGCCGCGCCCCTCGTGGCTCGTGAGCGCCACGCGTCCGCCATGGGCCTCCACCACCCGCCGCACGAAGGCCAGCCCCAGTCCGCTGCCCGTGGTCTTGGTGGTGTAGAAGTCGTCGAAGGCGCGCTCGCGGGTGCGGGCGTTCATGCCCTCGCCGGTGTCCTCCACGCCGAGCACCACCCCCGAGTCTTCCGCTTGTGTGCGCACGGTGAGCACTCCCCCGCGGGGCATGGCCTCCAGGGCGTTGCGCACCAGGTTCTCCAGCGCGGTGGCCAGCAAGTCCCAATCCCCCGCGCAGCGCGGCAGGTCCCCGGCGAGCTCCCGGCGCAGCTCCACCCCGGGGCATCCGGCGAAGCCCTGGAGGGACAGCACGCTCGTCACCAGGTGGTTCACGTCCAGCGGCGCGAGCAGCGGCTCCACCCGGCCCAGGCGCTGGTAGGTGCTCACCACGCGGTCCAACCGCTCCACCTGCTCGAGCAGCAGCTCGAGGAACTCGCCCTTGTCGTCCCACGAGCGGCCCCGCGCGTGCTCCTCCTGGAGGTACTGCGTGGCGCCCTTGAGCGCGGCGATGGGGTTCTTCAGGTCATGCGCCATCTGCGCGGAGAAGCGGCCCAGGGTGGCCATCTGCTCCAGGCGCTCGCGCTGGGCGGTGAAGGCGATGACGCCCCGGCGGGTGATGGCCAGCAGCGCGAGGGTGATGGCGGCCGTGCCCACCACGAGCGCGCCGTAGCGCGCGGCGAAGACGCGGAAGACGGTGAGGTAGGACAGCACGCCCACGAGCGAGAGCAGCAGCGCGTACATCGCGTGGACGTTGGACAGCTCCTGGCCGAACAGGCGCAGGCGCAGCGCCACCACGGCGATGGCCGGCAGTCCCAGCAGCGTGCCCAGGCCACCCAGGCGCGGCACGTCCTGGCCCAGCACCGCCACCACGTCCGTGCCCAGCAGCGTCACCAGCAGCGCGAGCCCCGTGAGCAGCAGTCCCGTTCGGGCGCGCTCGGTGGAGCGCGGCTCGCGGCGCAGGTGCCGGTGAGCAGGCCGAAGCTGCCGAGCAACAGCGGCGCGCTCAGCGCGAGCACCATCAGCGAGAAGCCCCGCGAGTCCACCTCGTCCGCCACCCGCGGCGAGCCCAGCCCCACGAGGCTGAGGATCGCCAGCACGCCGAAGACGGCGTAGGTGGCGTACATGAGCACCGCCAGCCGGCGCCGCTCGCCCACGAAGGCGAGGACGAAGTGCAGGGCGGGCGGCACGCTCATCAACGTCGCGCACGTGGCGATGAGACGCCAGCCGGGCCCGCCCGCGTGCTCCAGGGCGAAGTCGGCGAAGTTCCACGTGGACAGCGAGATGCACAGCACCGCGAGCGGCAGCCCCATGGGACTGCGCCCCACCCGCACCAGGGCGAGGCCCGCGAGCGCCAGCAGCCCCGCGCAGGCCCCGAGGCTGATCCACGCCTGGGTCGTCATCGCCGCCCCCTCGTGCCTCCCGTGTCCCGGGCGGGCCGGCTACAGGAGGGCCGGCGCCGCGAGCGCACGGGATCGGCCGCCACGGCCTCCCACCGGCGCACGGCGACCTCGCGCTCGCCCTCGGGCGCGTCGGCGTAGTAGCCGAGCGTGTCGTTGAGGCCGCGGCTGAGCTCCTCGAGGGCGGCCAGCCGGATGTCCAGCTCCGGGTGGCGCAGCGCGGCCACGAGCCAGTCGGCGCGGCGGCGCCCTCGGTTCTCCGCCCACCACGCCATCCACGCGCGTGTCGAGGCCGAACGTGGCGCGCGTCACCTCGCGCAGCGCGTCGGCGGCGGCCTGGGCGCACGCCTCGTCGTTGCCGTGGGTGAGCGGGATGAGGCCCTCGATGGCCTCGCGGTCGTGCAGCGTGCCGAGGGCGCGCGCGGCGAGGGCACGCCGCGAGGTGTCCGGGTGGGACAGCTCCTGGCGCAGCTCGCGGCGGGCCGCGTCCATGCGGGGCAGGTGCTTGAGGGCGGAGGCGGCCACGCGCGCGGCGCTGGACAGGTCCGGCTCGGGATCGAAGAGGCCGCGGAGGATTCCGTCCACGAGCTCCACGTAGGGCAGGTTGCCGGCGGTGAGCAGCGCGAAGTAGCGCGTGTCCGCGTCGGGCGAGTCCAGGAGGGGCGCGAGCATCTGGGCCGCGGGCCGGCCGAGCCGCGACAGGGCACCGGCCACGGGGCCGAGCTCGTCCGCCTCGGGCAGCTCCAGCACGGGCAGCCGGCTCCACGCGCTGGGGCCGGGGAAGTGCATGGCGAGCACCCGGGCACTGGCCTCGGGCGAGCGCGCCAGCTCGGCCATGGCGTTGGCGCGCTGGTTGGCGTCCGGACCGGTGAGCCGCTTGAGCAGGGGGCCGAAGTCCGGAGGCGGACGCTCCTCCTGCGACATCACCAGCGGGGCGAGCGAGGCGGCGCGGCCCGGCACGTTGGCGGAGCGGGTGGCGAAGGGGCTCCAGCCGAGGCTCGCGGCGAAGGAGGGCGCCGGGGCCGGGGCCGACGACGGAGCGGAGTCGGACAGGTCCACGTCCACGTCGAAGTCCAGCGCGGCGGGGTGACGCTGCTCGCCCATGCGCTGCTTGCGGAAGAGCAGCAGCTCCTGGAAGGCGGCGGGCAGGTCCTGGCAGAAGAGGATGTAGTCGGAGAGCCGGCGCTGGCTGACGGGCTTCTGGCCGCAGTCTCCGTAGAGCACGGCCACGAGGCGGCCGCGCACTTCCACCGGGTAGAGGAAGAGGGTGCGCGGCGGCTGACGTCCGAACAGCTCCAGGTAGTGCCGGGTGAGGCTGTCGGGCGGCATGGGGCCCACGTAGCTGCCGCGGGTGACGGCCACGGTGCGGAAGACGCTGGAGGCGTCGAGCGGAATGGACACCTGCGCGAGCGCGTCGCCGTTCATGCCCTCGCCTCGGGAGTCCCAGCCCACGGCGGAGCCGCGCAGCACGGCGAAGGCGGCCACGTAGTCGAAGGTGCGGCGGCCGAAGCGCAGGGCGTTGTCGATGAGCCGGTCGCGGTCGCGCGTGGACTCCTTGAGGGCGGCGCGCGCCTGGGCGAGCGTCCACTCCGGCACGTCGTCATTCCTCGGCGCGGTGGGCTCCGGCGCGGGGGTCATGGCCGGAGGAAGCGGATGCGCGGGAGGCGCGGCCACCTCGGGAGGAAGGGCCGCCATCAGGATGGTCGGAGGAGAGATCCGCGCTGGCTGGGGCGGGGCGGGAGGCGCGGCCTGGGCGGGAGGTGGAGGACGCGCGGCCTGGGGAGGCGGAGCCGCCTGCATGGGAGGCGCGGCCTGGGCGGGAGGTGGAGGACGCGCGGCCTGGGGAGGCGGAGCGGCCTGGGTGGGCGCCGGAGGACGCGCGGCCTGCATGGGGGGCGCTGCCTGGGCAGGGCCCGGAGGACGCATGGCCTGGGGAGGCGGAGCGCCCTGGGCGGGAGGCGGAGGACGCATGGCCTGGGGAGGCGGAGCGCCCTGGGCGGGAGGCGGAGGACGCATGGCCTGGGGAGGCGGAGCACCCTGGGCGGGAGGCGGAGGACGCGCGGCGGGGGGCACCTGCTGGGGAGGCGCCGCGGGACGCGCGGGTTCGGTCATGTTCAGCCGCAAGGGCTCACGGGCGGGCGCGGACGGAGGCGGCGCGGCGGGAGCGGGACGCGCGACTTGTGCCGGGGCTGCGGGGGCGCGCTGGGGCGGGGGCGGCGGGGCGGCAGGCGCCTCGAGGGTCCGCTCGAAGGGGACGGGCTCGGAGGCCACCGTGCGCGCGAGCCGCTCCACCATTTCCAGGGTGAGGGCGGCGTCCTCGCCTTCGGGCCTGGGCGGCGGGGGCGGCGGGGTGAGCGCCGGGGCGGGAGGGGCGGAGCGACTCCCATCCGCTCGGGATCGAGCATGCCGAGCACGGCGCTGTAGCGGGGCGTGAGCGGCAGCCGGTAGATGACGGAGATCCACTCGCGCACGCGGACCTCGGTGGCCACCCACAGCTCCAGCGACTTGCCGAGCAGGAAGCCGACCTCTTCCAACTCCTTGCGGGGCACCGGATAGCCGCAGGCCACGTGCAGGGTGCTGCCGTCGAGCGACAGGGGGACCACGCACAGCCGGTCGGCGATCTTCGGAGGGATGAAGGAGGCGACGTCCGCGTTGGGCTCGAAGTCGGCGAGGTTCACCGGACGCAGCCCCGAGGCCTCCCCGAGCGCGTGGAGCACCTGGGGCTCGGCGAGCCACTGGCGCTCCAGCAGGGTGGTGTCGAGAGCTCCCCCGTACGCCGCTTGATGGCGCAAGGCCTCCTCGGCTTTGTCCTGGGGGAGGAGTCCCTGGGCGATCAGGGTGTGGGCGAGTTGAGAAGGCATGGGGGGTCCGGCATCTTAAAGCCGCGCAAGGCGGGCACAACGAATCCTTTAATCCGTTGTCAACCCGCTCCCCCCCGGGGCATTCAGCTCGGCTGGACGACGTAGGTGGACGTCAGCTTGTCGTGGAGCGTCTGGCCCCGCCGGTCGAAGAGGGCCATCCAGAAGCCGGCGAGGAAGAAGCCGAAGGACACGCTGGCCAGCAGGGCGCGCACGACGGCGCGGCCCGGAGCGGGCGCCTGTCCGCGGGTATCCACGAGCCTCAGGCCGAGCAACCTGCGGCCCAACGTGCGGCCATTCCAGAGGAAGGCGGCCACGGCGCAGTACACGAGCGACAGGAGGATGAGGAGGATCGCCCCGGGAATCAGCACCGACTGGAGGGAGCGGACCTGGAGGAGGAACAGGTCGAGCCCCGTGAGGGTGGTGGCGGGGGCCTGGACACCGGCCACGGAGGAGGCGAGCAGGAGGTAGAGGGCGACCACGCCGAAGATGGCGCTCGCGTCGACGCCGAAGGCGAGCAGCCGGCGCCAGAGGGAGGCCGGACGGGCGTGGACTTCTCCATCCGCGGCGGCCATCGCGGCGGGCTTCACCGCGGGCGGGGCGGCACGTGGGGCGCTCGGGGCGGGTGGCTCCTCGTCGATGTCGACCGGGACGGAGTCCTCCTCACGGGCCGCGTACGGAAGCGGGGCGGCGCCGGGCAGGCCCGGGGACGGGGAGCGCGGGGGCATGACGGGCAGGCCGGGAGCGCGCTGGGCAACGGGAGTGGGAGTCGAGGCGGCCACACCGGACCAGGGGGCGGACGGGGCCGGTGGAGGGGGCGTGCGGGCCGGGCCGCGCGCGGGAGTCATTCCCGGAGGGGTGGTGCGAGCGGTCATTCCCGGAGGCTGGGGCAGGGGTCCCGCCGGAATCGTCACCGCCTCGCTGTCGCTGTCCGCGCCCCGGTCCGGCCGGCGGCGGTCGATGTTTATCTCCCGGTCCAACAGGTTCGGGACGGCCCGAGCCGCGGACTGAGACGCGGCGGCGCAGGTGGGGCAGTCCCCGACGGGCGGCAGCGAGGCTCCGCATTTCAGGCACTTGGACAACGTTTCCTCCAGGCTGAAGAAGGCTGTAGCAGCATGAAACGCCCTCCCCGTGCCGGGAGCAAGAAAACCGCCGCGGGTCCGGGGCCTCCCTGTCTGGTGGCTCACCGGGCCGCCCACCTCACGAGACGGGTCGGCGTTGGGAAACGAGCATCAACCCGACCGAGACGAGCAGCGCGGCGATGACGGCCAGGATGATGCCCAGGGGAGTGATGCCGGAGTACATGGCCCTGGGCGCGATGGTCGTGCCGATGATGCCGCCGAGGGTGCCTCCCACCATGCCGAGCAGCACTCCGCCCCACAGGCCCACCAGGCGCGTGGCGGGCATCGCCACGAACGAGAGGACACCGATGACGAGTCCGATGAACGTGTAGACGAAGATGGCCATGAGAAGACGCTCCCTCGCGCAACCCCTCGGGGTTGAGTGGACCGACCGTACGAGGCAAACCTAGGAACGCGAGCGGGGAGCGGTCAGGCGGTGGGGGACGAGGGCTTCCGCTCCTGGCCGCTAGCCGAGTTCTCCATCCAGGTGGGCCATGACGGTGAGCGCGGCGAGCGCGGCCGTCTCGGTGCGCAGGATGCGGCGGCCGAGCGTGACGGGCCGTGCGCCGAGCGCCTGGAGGGCGGATACCTCCTCGCGGGTGAGCCCTCCCTCGGGGCCGACCACGAGCGCCACGGGGGTGCCACCGGGGCGCGAGCGGAAGGCCTCGCCCAGGGGAACGGCGGATTCCTCCTCGTCGAGCACGAGCAGCAGCGTGTCCGGCGGGAGCGAGCGCGCGGCCTCCAGCAGGGCGCGAGGCGGGTGGACGTGGGGCACGTCGTTGCGCCGGCACTGACGGGCGGCCTCCTCGACGATCTTCGTCCAGCGCGCGGTGCGCTCCTCGGCGCGCTTGGGCTCGAGCTTCACCACGCTGCGCGCGGCGGCCACGGGGTGGAAGGCGGTGGCGCCCAGCTCGGTGCCCTTCTGCAGCACCCACTCCAGCTTGTCTCCCTTGGGCAGGCCCTGGAGGACGTGCACCTCGCGCGAGGGCGGCGCGTGCCGGGCCTCGCCGAGCCCCAGGCGCACTCCGTCCTCCCCGACCGCGAGCACGCGCGCGGAGAAGGCGCGGCCGGCGCCGTCGAAGACCTCGAGCACGGAGTCCTCGGCGAGCCTCAGCACGTGCAGGAGGTAATGGCGCCGCTCGCCCGAGAGCGTCACCTCGGTGGGGGCGGGCTCGGGGAGGGGAACGAAGAGTCGGACCACGGCGAGGGTGTCCTCCAGCGGGGGGAAGGGGAGGGACTTCACCAGGAAGCCGCCCCTTCCACCAGGGCTGGTTCAGTGCCGCGTGTCGCGCAGCTTGAAGTCGGCGACCGAGGGCAGATGGTCCGACGCGTCGGTGGAGTGGTCCACCTCGAGCAGCAGGGGCTCGAGCTCCTTCGTGGCGAAGAAGGTGTCGAAGCGCTTGCCGGTGGCGGGCACGACGCCGTTGCCGTTGGGCAGCGAGTTGAGGGTGGACATGTCGGCCACGTCCTGCAGCCGCATCCACTGGGGGGAGTCCTTCGGGTACTTGCCGGCGACGAGCAGCTCGCGCGCCTCGTCGGGCTTCATGTGCGAGCCATCCGGCATGCGCACGCGCAGCTCACGGGCGCGGCGCAGGGGATCGTGCAGCTCGTGCTCGAGCGCATGGAGCGCGCGGCGCACGCGCACGTCGCCGATGTTGCCCACGCCCCAGTCGCCCACGCTGGGGTGCACGTCGCCGTAGCGCGACTCGTAGTCGCGGATGGTCTCGGTGGGCTCGTGCTTGCGCAGGGGGCTGGGCAGGAGCGAGTAGTGCTGCTTGACGTTGATGTTGGCGTTGAAGTCGCCCAGGGCGATGGAGGGCACGCCCTCGCGCGCGTGCACGAGTGCCTGGAGCTGCCAGAGTTGACCGGCGTTGACGCCGCTGTCGCCCAGGGTGTGGTGCACGTTGTAGAGGGCCACCGGGCGGCCGTGCACGTCGATCAACGCGAAGAGGGCGCCCCGGTCCTCGTCCAGCTCGCCCACGAAGCCCTGGCGCGCGACGGCGGCCGCGCGCGCGTCCGCGGGGAAGTCATAGGTGAAGTGCGCGGCCTCCTCGAGGGGGTGCCGGCTGAGGATGGCCTTGCCATTGACCACGGGCCCGTGGATGTCGCGGCCCTGGTAGGCCACGTGGAAGCCGAAGTCGCGCGCGAGCTCCATGGCCGTGGGCTGACTGGCTTCCTGCAGGGCGATGACGTCCGGCATCCGGCCGCTCGCCTCGAGCTCCTCGAAGTAGTGCTGGAGCAGGGCGCGGCGCTCGCCGCCCAGGAGGATGTTGTACGTCATCACGCGCAGACACCCGTCCCGGGGCGGGCGGGGCTGGGGATGGTGCACCAGCAGCGTGACGCCCGTGCCCAGTTGGCGCGGGCCCGTGGCCTCCTGGAGCGATTCGAACCCCTGGAAGACATGGAGGGGCTCGCGGTGGGGCAGGTGCGTGGGAGGGGCGAGGGGAACGCCCTCGATGACCCCTCTTCCGAAGGGGAGGCGATCCAGAAGTCTCGAAAGGGCCTGTCCTGGCATGAGTCCTCGGCGTGAATGCGTGGCTCGCGCTGCGAGCTTCCCCCCACAATCTCGGGCGCGTGCGGGCGCCCGCCAACCCGTGCCGTCTCCGGCGAGGCTGGAAGGAGGGGGAGCCGAGCCCGGGAGGACAAGCCTGGACGGCGGCACACCAGCCGAGCGGGGCCGGGGACTACGTATGGGCCTGGCGGTCCCGGCCGGCGGTGGACGACGCGTGGGCGTCGGCGGGCAGCTTGTAGTCGCTCGTCAGCACGGCGACGAAGAAGAGCGGCCCCACCAGGGCGTGGACGAGGTTGGTGAGGAAGGAGGGCGACTTCTTCTCCCAGACGGAGTGGCCGGCGAGCTGCACGCCCCATCCCACCACGGCGAGGGCGATGACGGCCCAGACGGGCAGCAGCCGTCCGAGCGGAATGCACAGCAGCATGAAGGCCGAGACGATGAGGCCCAGCTTCGCGTCGGCGCGCACGTACCAGACCAGGGTGAGCAGCCAGGCCACCATGGCGAGCGTCAGCACGCCGCCGGGCAGCGCCGGCACGGGCACCAGCCGCACCCAGTCCAGCATCGCCACGATGTGCAGGACGATGACCGGGATGGCGATCTTGTGGGTGAGGCGGTTGGTGGGGTGCTGGTGCGAGGCGTAATACTCGTCGAACAGGGCCTGGGTCTGGGGGCGGAGCATGGGGAGAATCTAACCCCGGTGGAAGTCCAGCCGCACCCACTCGCCCTGCTGGGCACCCGGCTCCGCCACCATGCCGAGCTTCACGTAGGCCGCCTCCACGTCCGCCTTCTGGTGCGCGAGCACGCCCGCCAGCAGCAGCTTGTCCTTCACCCGTGGGACGATGAGCGGCGCCAATTCGATGAGCGTGTTGGCGAGGATGTTGGCCACCACCAGGTCGAACACGCCGTCCACCGCGTCGAGGCTCTTGCCGGACAACTCCAGTCCGGGGGTCGCGTTGACCTCGGCGTTCTCCCGCGCGAGCTCCACCGACACCGGATCGTTGTCCGTGCCCACCACGCGCCCGGCCCCCAGCTTCTTCGCGGCGATGGCCAGCACCCCCGTCCCCGTGCCCACGTCCAGCACGCTCGCGCCCGGATGGGTGGCCATGTAGTCATCCACCGCACCCAGACAGAGCGAGGTGGTGGGGTGGTCACCGGTGCCAAAGGCCATCTTCGGCTCGATGACGAGGCGCACCCGGTCGGCCGGGGCATTGGCGGCCTCCCAGGGGGGCCCACCCACAGCCGGCCCACCTGGACGGACTTGATGTGGACCTTCCAGGCGTTGCTCCAGTCCTGCTGGGCCTCCTCGGCCAGCTGCAGCCGGCCGAGGGGAAGCTCTCGGCGAGCTGGGCGCGGGCGGCCTCGGCCGTCTCGGCGTCCTCGAAGTAGGCCACGAGGATGGCCTCGCCCGGCGCGGGCGCTCGGACCCCGGGCATGGTGGGCCCCTCGCGATCCCGCACTTCCAGTCCCAGTACGCCCACGTCGTGGAGCAGATCCTGCGCCGCCTCTGAGTCCCCGTCCGGCAAATCCACCGTGAGGGTCTGATACGTCCCCGTCATGTCGCCCTTCTCGCATCTCTCGTTGTTCCCGGGAAGATGCCGGGTGGGCTGCAGTGGAGGAAGAAATTTCGGGGCGGCGGGCGCTCCGCTCGTTGGCCCTGGAGGGAACTGGCGGGTGAGGCGATTTCCTCTTGCGGAATTTGCGGTAAGCTTCCCCTGAAACCCCTCATCATCAGGCTCCCCGTTGTCCAGCCCCTCCCCGTGTGCGCCCGTGATTCAGGATGGAGTATGAAGCGAACCCGTCGCAATACCGGCTTCTCCCTGCTTGAGCTGATGACGGTGGTGGGCATCATCGGCATTCTCGCCGCGCTGTCGCTGGCCGCGTTGGAGGTGTTGCCCCAGCGCACGCGGCTGACGGGTGGCGCGCTCGAGTTCGCCGCCGTCATCTCCAGTGCCCGCTCCCAGGCCTACGGCCGCAACCAGCGCGTGGCGGTGGTGCTCAACGCCGCCACCCAGAATCTCGGCCAGCCCATCCGCTACTGGGTGGTGGTGGACAAATGGTCGGACCTGGCCCAGGCGCTGCGCAACACGCCGAACTGGGCGGTGCTCAATGACCTCAAGCCCACCTCTCCGTCGAGGACGGATGACTCCTTCATGGTGTACGACTCCGGGTACTTCAACTCGTCGGTGCGGGTGTATCCCCCTGGCTTCATCAACGCGGTGGGCTTGATGACGCACCCGTCGTGCGGCAAGCCGCAGTACGCCGACATTCGTCTCGCTCGCGGGCAGCCCTCGAGTTCCGACGGCATCTTCCCGCCGCCCTACTGCTTCGTGCCGAGTCGCAAGGGGTGCACCTTCTGCACCGGGGATGGTGTCGCTCCCACGGATCCCGTGCGCGGCGTCATCTTCTTCGAACCGGATGGCTCGGTGCGGTTCGCCGACGCGTCGGGGAATGTTTCCAATCAGGGCGCGGCCTCCATCACCTTCCGGCCCACCGACAGCGGGCTGGAGAATGTCCAGGCCGTCGTCATCACCAACACCGGTCTTGTGCGGACCTTTTCGGCGTCCACGAGGTGATTTCCATGCTGCGAAGGGGTTCCTTCCGCCCACGCCACGGCTTCACGACCATCGAGGCGCTCGTCGCCGCGGTGGTGTTCCTGCTGGGTTTGTCCGGTCTGTTGGGCGCGCTCACCCAGGCACGCAACGCCACCGGCCAGGCGCGCCGGTACATGCAGGCCACCGACATCGCCAATGATCTGGTCGAGCAGATGCAACTGTGGAACATCAACGACCCGCGTCTGAGTTCCTCGACCGGGGTGTGCAATGACGATCCCCTGGACAAGGCGGGCGCCATGCTCCAGCCCAAGGAGTCCTCCGCATACAAGACCTATGTGGGGTGCATGAAGAGCGAGGCCAATCTGCGCTCCGGCAAGTGGGCGGGCCTGATGGAGCCCAATCCGGCCACCCCCTTCGACGAGGGTTACATCTTCACGGACGAGCAGGGCAACACGACCCGCTACTGGCGCTACTTCATGGTCCGCAGGCAGGAAGTGCGCCTGGGCGTCACGCGTCTGCAGATCTGGGTGAAGGTTCGCTACGACGACGCGGGCGAGCCGCGGGTCGTGACCACCCAGGCGATGCGCGTTCAGATGGGGAGCTAGTGATGCGACAACGGCATGGTTTCTCCCTCATCGAGCTGCTGGTGAGCTCCGCGGTGACCTTCCTCACGGTGCTCACGGTCTCCGCGGCGTTCCTCAACTACTCGCAGTCCTTCTACACGCAGGCGGGGATTCGCGGAGGGCAGGCCTCGTTGCGGCAGAGTCACCTGATGGTGATCCGCAACCTGCGCATGGCGGGCTATGGCATGGAGCCGGCGCTGGCCTTCGGTTTTCCCGATGGCTGGACGCGCAGCGCGGCGAACAACAACAACATGTCCAACCGGCTCGTCTTCCGGATGCGCAACCCCTCGTTCAACGCCTTCACTTCCGCTCCCTCTCCGCCGCGTCCATCACCCTCACGAAGCCGCTGAATGAGACGCTGCGCCAGGGACAGATCATCCAGTTCGTGTGTGACATGGAACGTCCTCCCGTCACCTATGCCCAGCTGAGCGCGGACGCGCCGGCCAAGAGCAAGACCCTGTCGCTCAAGGGCGCGAGCGGAAAGTTCCCCACCCTCAACGACTTCACCGCGCCCTGCTTCGGCTCGGCGGGCGGCAAGGTCCACGTCTTCAAGATCGACGTCTACGACTACTCCCTCCGCTTCATCGAGGATCGTCCCTATCTCTTCCGCCAGCATGGGCTCGGACCTGCGTCCTCGTCCGATCCCTATGGCGAGCCGGTGGCCGAGGACATCGAGGCGTTCCGCGTCACCTTCCTTCGGGAGGATGGGTCTCCCTTCATCCCGGATCCCACGGCCGCCGCGCCCGACTACGACACGCCCCAGGAGGATGAGAAGCGTGGGCCCAAGAACAAGAGCCCGGCCAACATCCGCGCCGTCATCGTGGGCATGGTGGCGCGCAGCAGCACCCGGGATCTGTCCACCACCGCGGACAACAAAATCCCCGCGTTCAGCAAGAAGGAGAGCGAGGTGAAGACCTTCGATCCGACGACCACCGCTCGCCCGCAGGACATCCCGCTGGAAGACGAGATCGTCAATGACCGCGTCACCAACCAGAAGCTCGCGCCCGGTATCCGGCGGGTGGTGTCCGAGATGACCGTGCAGGTCCGCAACATGCGCTCCTCGGAGATGCCCCTGCCCATCTATTCGCTGGCTCCGGGTGCTTGCAAGGGAGGCGCCGTTCCCGATGACAACTACAACTGTGCTGGCGGCTAGAGAGGACTTTCCCATGCAGAGACGCCTGGGCAGACGCGGTTCCGTGCTGTTGCTGGTGGTGGTGCTGTTGGCGGTGCTCAGCCTGTTGGCGGCGGCCGCCTTGTCCTTTTCCCGCAGCGAGCTGGGCGCGGTGAAGAACGAGCGCTCGGGCGATGAGTTGCTCGCGTGCGCGGACGCGGGCCGTCAGTACATGCTCTCGCGCTTCGACATGCTCGGGGGCTCGCCCCTGGACTTGAGCCCGGTGAACTTGAACCTCAACTCCAACCTCGACCCCAGCAACCCCACTGCCAACTGCCCTCCGGTGGGCAGCGGCATCCCCGCGGACGCCCGGTGTATGCGCAGCGGTCACCTCGGACAGAGCGTGTCGGTCACGGGCGTGACGGCCGTCGCGAGCAACGCGGGTGGGAATCGCCGTCAGCTGCGGGATTTGAGCAACAGCGTCGCACCGAATACGTTGGGGGGCGTTCCCCACAAGATTACAGTCCACTGTCTGGATGAGAACGGACGAGGGACCGAAGTGGAATTCGTGGTCCGTTTTGGTCTCTAGGAGCCTTTCATGATGCGAATCAACTTCGACACCCTTCGACGCGCGTGGAAGCCAGCCTTCTCGCGCAAGGTGGCTCTGGCCTCGGGAGTGGTGGTGGTGGGGGCCGTGGGCCTGGCGGCGATGGAGAGCCGCTCGGGCCTGATTGGCACCCCGGACCCGGCCGCGTGCTGTACGAGCGCGGTGGCCACGGGCGACGCGATGATCAGCCCGGCCATCGGGGCGGACAAGGACTTCTTCGAGGTCCCCTCCAGCCCGCCCTCCATCATGTTCCTGTTGGGCAACAACAGGTCCATGCAGGAGTTCCCCACCTACCTTCCCGAGCCCAAGACTCCGAGTGCTCCCATCCCGACCGCCAAGCAAGGCGACAAGGGATACAGCGATCCCGCGTACGGCGACTTCACCGACACGGGCTGCTCCGACACGGAGCTTGTCCAGGCGATGTCGTGGTTCGACAAGGACAGTCTGGACCCGGAGAAGAACGGCTCCATTCCCTACGACAACGACGCCGATCTGGGCAGTCCCTTTTTCGATCCCAGCGTGTACTACCAATCGCGAGGTTGGCGTGTCGCCTGGAACGGAAACAACGAGGACTATCCGTACTCCGTGGCGCCGACGTTCGACAGCCTGACGAGCTACGACGCCGCTTCGGCCTGCCGGAACATCGCGAACGTCTACGAGTACTATTCGCGCAATCCGACCAGCTACAACGAGTGCCTCAGCTGCCCGGCGAGCAAGGGCTGGTGGCGCGGTCCCATCATTCCCTTCGGCAAGAACACGAAGAATGGAACACTGGGCCCGGCGCAGTACCCGGATGAGCCCACGTTCCCCAGCGAATCCAGGCGCAAGTGGGTGCTCAGCGGCCGCGTGCTCAACGTGCGCCCGCCCAAGTTCGTGGTGGCGCGCCAGGTGCTCAAGAAAGTGATCGACGAGGCCACCAACGTGCGCATGGGCGTGGCCACCTTCGGCGGGGACCGCGGCTGGTATGACCCGCCATGGGTTCTCCAGGACATCCTTCCCGGCTGCTCCTATTCCTACCCGGAGATGAACGAGAGCAAGCTCAACCGGCCCGCGCTGAAGAAAGCCGTCAACAACGTGGTGTTCAGGCACAACGAGCGCGCCATTGGCGAGGCCCTCTTTGGTCTGGGCGGCTACTTCTCCTCCCAGGGCCAGGACCAGCGGTGGGCACTGTGGTTTGACCAAGCCAACATTGGCAATACCACGGGAGGCAAGCACCCGAATTACTGGCCGGGCAATCCCTACGGCGGAACCATCGACAATCCCTACCCGCCCTATCAGACCGGCGGTGCCTACGGCAGGTCTTCCGACGAGTGGCTCAAGGCGCCCTACACGGACCCCGTGACGGGTGCTGTATTGCCAGGCCAGCGCTTCGAGCAGGGCGGGGACCTGAAGGCCGTGTGCTTCGCCTGCCGGGTCAGCTCCATCATCGTCCTCACCGACGGCGCGCCCAAGTATGACAACTCGGTGCCCATCACCAAGATGATGAAGTTGTTGACGGATGCGGGGGCCCGCCACGAGTTGCCGGGCGGTCCGCTGGTCACGTTCGACCCCACCAATCCGTTGACCAACACGAACGTGGGCGGCATCAACTATTGCGGCGAGTTCGGGGTGGACAAGACTCAATGCGATTACACCGACTACAACTGGCCTCATGGCATGGCGGTGGGCAACAAGAACTTCATGGATGACGTGGCGTTCTTCCTGGCCCATTCGGACCTGCGTACGGCGGACTCCCGGGAAGCGCAGTCCAAGGGCGTGCAGTCGGTGCGCACGTATACCATTGGCTATGGCGACAACAGCCCCATGCTCCAGAGCATCGCCAAGGCGGGCAAGGGCAAGTTCTACCGGGCCGACAGCGGTCCCCAGCTGCGCGAGGCCCTGCTGGCCGCCCTGGGCGACATCAAGCAGCTGTCCACCTCCTTCGCCTCCGCCAACATCGCCGGCGTGCAGATGGGCAACATGCAGTCCTCCACGTTCGTGCCGCGCTTCGTGCCGCGCCGCAACCGCCCGTACGAGGGCCACCTCTACCGCTTCTTCTATTTCAACGAGTTCTCCCAGGGCTGCGAGAAGGTCGAGGCTGGCAAGACGCACCCTGCCGACTTGAACAAGGATGGGGACTGCGACGACGCCTTCTTCCTGGACAAGCCCTCGTCCTACGATGCCGATGGGAATCCCGTGTTCTCGTCGCAGGACATCGTCCAGGAGAACGACGAGGGCACCTGGGTCCAGGTCCACACCGCCACGGTGGATACCAAGGGCGTCCTCCGGGGTGGCACTGCCGCGGAGCCCTTCTGGGATCTGGCGGAGACGCTCAACCTGCGCAAGGCGGGGGCGAAGTGCAACCTCGGCGACCCGCTCGATCCGAAGAGTGGCCGCTGCATCTTCACGCTGATCGACCGGAACAAGGACGGCAAGTTCACCGACGCGGACAACCCCCCCGTGGAGTTCCACGAGGACAACGTGGCCGACCTCAAGGGCTACCTGCTGCCCTTCCAGGACAAGTTCTGCCAAACGCTCTTCCCGAGGGCCGCCACTGGCACTGCCTGGACGGGCTCCGCCGCGGATCAGGAGCTGTGCGCCAAGCTGCTCATCCGGTTCGTGCGCGGCATGGATGTCCTGGATTATGACGGCGACAAGGTGCGCGACGAGGGGCGTCCGTGCGCGGACGAGCTGGTCGATGCCGAGGCTCCGTCGCCCAGTTCGACGCCGGATTCCGAGGATCAGCAGCACGCGAAGCGTCAGAAGACCTGCAAGCTCGCGGACATCTTCCACTCCTCTCCCGTGACGGTGGAGCCGCCCACGGATCCGTTCCTGTGCTCGCTGGGCCTGAGCAGCCAGTGCGTGTCCACGCTCTACGAGGACTTCAAGTACACGGTGACCTCGGAGCCGCTGTGCGGGACGGGCGGCGCCAAGCCTTGCTACAAGGCGACCCCCATGGCGAAGCCCGCCTCCAAGGACAGGCGCCATGGCGTCTATACCGACTACATGAAGACGCAGTCCACTCGCGATCGGATCGCGCTGGTGGGCTCCAATGGAGGCATGCTGCACGCCATCCACGTGGGCAAGGCCATCATTGATTCCAAGACGGGGGACGTGAAAGGTTACGACGTCGGCACGGGGCAGGAGGTGTGGGCCTTCATTCCGCCGGACCTGCTGCCCAAGTTGAACCAGACGCTCTTCGCTCACGAGTACTTCGTGGACGGCACGGCCATGGTGCGTGACATCTGGGCGGATGGTGCCACCACGGGCACCCGCGATGGGACGAAGCAGGAGGAAGAGTTCCGCACCATCGCCGTGGTGACCGAGCGGGCGGGTGGTCAGCGCTACATGGCGCTCGACGTGACGGATCCCTACCTCATGGTCAAGGCGGTCAAGGCGGGCCCTGGCAACACGACCTACAAGCCCTTCCGCTGGATGTTCCCCAATGCCTGCGACCCGGAGTCGCTGTCCATGGGGCAGTCCTGGTCGAACTTCGCGCCCAAGCCTCCGCCCATTGGCCCCGTGCGCCTCAAGGACACGGGGTCCAGCCCCCCAGCGATCGGGACCGGGGTTGGGAGGAGCGCTGGGTGACGGTGCTCAATGGTGGCTACAGCCCCGACCTGTCACGCGGTCGTGGCGTGTACATGGTGGATGCCTGGTCGGGTGTGAAGCTCTGGTCCGCGGAGGCCCGGCCCGGTGTCGCTGCCAGCCCCTACGCCACCATACTCAACACCATGCAGCCCGTGGCGGCCTCGGCCTCGATGGTGGACATCGGCAAGGGCGAGGGGCTGCAGCGCGACCTGGATGGCTTCTTCGACACGATGATCGTCGGAGACATGGGCGGTCAGGTGTGGACCTTCCGCTTCAAGAACCCCGGCGAGGTGGACTCCACGACGGGCCAGGTGAAGAACTGGTTTGGTGCCCGCTCGCTCGAGGTCCAGCGCGACGACACCACGGTCAACGGCCACCAGAAGGCGCCCTTCTTCCATGTCGCCTCCACGGTGCTGCAGCCGGACACCGGCTGGTTGCGCAGCTTCATTGGCACCGGAGACCGGCAGCATCTGCGCACCACGCCGGGCGAAGACTGCAGCGCGGATGACCTGCTCGCCTGCATCCGGCTCAAGTGCGACGTGAAGGCGTCCTTCCTCGGCGAGGTGAATGGTCGGCAGCGCACCAGCACCATCGAGTACAAGGCCGGTGTGCTCACCAGCAGCACGGAGAGCTGGCAGAACACCATCGGCGCGGCGTGCTCGGCCTCCAGGATGGAGCTCACCGAGCTGAAGTACAGCTGCCCCGGGCCCGCCTACGGAACCACGGTCTACGCCGAGAGGTCGTTGGTCACGGAGTCCAGCTGCTCGCTCACCAACGGCAACTGGGAGTGCAAGCGCTCGCCGCTCAACACGTCCGAGCACCATGATCAGGTGCTTTCGCCGGACGAGCTGACCACGGTGGGCACCAACCGCTACTTCGGCTTCCACTCGTACGGTGGCAACAAGCGCATCTTCGAAAAGGAGACTCAGGCGGTCGCGTTCGACGCGCTGCGCGTGACGGACAAGCCGAACGTCACCTGCGGGGGCATGAGCTGCTCGCTGGTGGATGTGACCATTCCGGAGAGCTACATCAACACGAAGCCCGCGGTGAATGGCGTGGAGCAGCGCTACATCTCCAATGACAACCTCGCCAAGCTGAAGGCGATCGCTCCGGGCCCCGAGTCTCCGGGTTGGTTCATCCGCTACACCAACAGCAAGGCGGAGCGGACGGCGTCCGGCTCGACCGTGCTCGCGGGTGTCGTGTTCTGGTCCTCCTTCGCTCCGGTCACGGAGGCGGGCACGGACGTGTGCTCGCTGTCGGGAATGAACGACAGGTCCTACTCGTGGCAGGCGGATGCCATCACCGGCATGCCGGATCAGGCCCAGGGCTTCAAGACGGAGGATGGATGGGTCTTCTCTCGTGAGACCAAGACGGCGGCGCCTCCGGGCGAGCCGACCCCCGTCATCGCGATCTCCGCGACGGGTGGCATCCGCTACCAGGTGGCCCTCTCGGCCGCCGGCTCGGCGCCCACCACCGAGACGCTGAGCACCCGGAAGAACACGACGCCGGACATCTCGTGGATGGAGGTGCCCCGCAACCTCCACGAGTGCCGTCACGAGAACTCCGACGCCTGCGGCGAGGAGGCCGCCGCCACTCCGTAGTCCCCTCGCGGGACCGGGCCTCGCGCCGAGGCCCGGGACTCGTGCTTCCCCTCTCCCCCACCGGGGGGAGAGGGGTTTTGTTTTTTCAGGGGCCGATGCTCAGGGTCCGACAAGGGCGAGCGCGCAGCGCTCCAGGTCGATGAGCTCGCGCGCCACCGCGCGCACGTCCGCGGCCGTCACCGCCGCCACGCGCTCGGAGTAGTGCAGGAAGTTCTCCCGTCCCAGGCCGTAGCAGGCATCGAGCGCGATGAGCGCGGCGCGCGAGCCGTTGCGCTGCAGGCCAATCTCATGGGTGCCGATGAGGTGTTGCCGGGCCCGGGCCAGCTCGCCCTCGGGGATGGGCTCGTCGCGCACGCGCGTGAGCTGCTCGCGGATGCCCGCGAGCGCCGCCTCCACCTTCTCGGGGCTCGTGCCCATGTAGACGGCGAAGTAGCCCGGGTCCACGCCCTCCACGGAGAAGCTGCTGATGCTGTAGGCCATGGAGCGCTTGTCGCGCAGCTCCACGAAGAGCCGCCCGCCCTGGCCACTGAGCACCGTGGAGAGCACCTCCAGCACATACCGCCGGGGGTCCTCCAGCCGCACGCCCTGGAAGCCCAGCACGAGGTGGGCCTGCGCGCGCGCCAGCTCCCGCTTCGCCGTCCGGGCGCTCTCGGGTGGGGGCTCGGGCCGCACCTCGGGCGGGGGCCGTGCCCGGCCACGCGACGCGCCAAAGGCCTCGTGCGCGAGCGCGAACACCTCGTCCGCCCGCACGTCGCCCACCACGCACAGGGTGAGCTGGGACGGGTCCATGTGCGCGGCGTGATAGGCGCGCAGCGCCTCCGGCCCCAGCCGCTCCACCGAGACCTGCTCGCCCAGGGCCGGCAGCCGGTACGGGTGCGTCTGGAAGAGGGTGCGGTTGAAGAGATCGAACGCCACGCCGCTGGGCTTGTCCTCGCGCGTGACGATGTCCTGCAGGAGCAGCGCGCGCTCGCGCGCCACCTCGGCCTCGGGGAAGAGGGGGTGGAGCAGGCAGTCCGCGAAGAGGCGGAAGGCGGGTTGGAAGTGGCGCGAGAGGAACTCGCCGCGCAGGCCCACCGTGTTGCGCCCGCCCATGCCGGACAGCGCGCCGGTGAAGGCATCCACGAGGTGGGAGATCTCCTCCGCGTCATGCGTGGGCGTGCCCCGGGTGAGGGAGCGGCCCAGCAGCGTGGTGAGGCCGTTGGTCTCCGCCGTCTCGTAGCGCAGGCCACCGGGGAACACGGCGCGCATGGCGAAGAGGGGCACCGCCCGCTCCTCCCGCACGAGGATGCGCGCGCCCGAGGGCAGCCGCTCCTCCACCACCCGGCCCGGGGTGGTGCGCGGGCTCCTGTCTTCCTCGCGCGGCGCGCGCCCTGCCGTGGGGACGGCCTTGGGCGCGCGGCGCTCGGGAGGCGGCGCGGAGGGCTCGCGGGGCACCCGGTCCAGGATCTCCTCGACCTGCTCCGCGCTGAAGGGGGTGCCGGGGGGCAAGAGGCCGGTGACGATGGCGTGCTCGAAGCGCAGGTAGCGCTCGGCCACCTCGCGCAGCTGCTCGGGGGTCAGCCGCGCGATGGCCTCGTAGTAGCGCGCCTCCGCCTCCAGCTCCCCCATGGTGGACTGGTAGTGGCCGAGCTTGCGCGCCAGCCCCTGCACCGTCTCGCGCTGGTAGATGGCCTCGGACTCGATGAGGGCCTTCACCGTGGCGAGCTCCTCCTCGGGCACCCGCCCCGTGCGCAGCGCGGCCAGCCCTCGCACCGTCTCCTCGAACGCCTGGGGCAGCTTGTCCGGGGGCAGGGTGAGGCTCGCGGCGAACAGGCCCGGATCCCTCGGCGTGTATGCGTACGTGTGGATGTCGTTGACGAGGCCGCGCTTGCGCTTGACCTCCAGCACCAGCCGGGAGGCCTCACCCTGGCCGACGATCATGGCGAGCGCGTCCAGCGCGGGCACGTCCGGATGGTTGCCCTGGGGGATGGGGAAGGCGAGGTGGAGGTAGGCCTCCTTCACCTCGTCCGGGCGCAAGAGGACGCGGCGCTGGGTGAGCTGGGGCTCGCGCGGGCGCACGACGCCGCCCTCGTGGGGCCGCCCCCAGTCTCCCCCGAAGAACTCGTCCACCCACCCCCGCAGCTCCGGCTCGGTGAAGTCCCCGGTGGCCACCAGCACGAGGTTGCGGGGCGTGTAGTGTCGCCGGTAGAACTCGAGCACCTTGTCCCGGCTGAAGCTCCGCACGCTCTCCGCGGTGCCGATGACGGGGAGGCGGTAGGGGTGCTCCTGGTAGACGGTGGAGAAGAGATCCTCGAGGCCCGGCGGCTCGGGGTGTCCTGGCTGCGCTTGATCTCCTCGCACACCACCTCGATTTCCCGCGACAGCTCGCCCTCGTCGAAGGCGGAGGAGCGGATGGCATCGCCGAGGATGTCCAGCCCCATGCGGGCATACTGGCTGGCGATGACGATGTGGTAGACGGTCTGGTCGAAGGACGTCCAGGCGTTGATTTCCCCTCCATGGGCCTCCACGTCGCGGGCGATCTCCCCGGGGGCGCGCCGGGCGGTGCCCTTGAAGAGCATATGCTCGTGCAGGTGGGCGAGTCCGGCCTGGTCGGGGCGCTCGTCGGCGCTGCCCGCCTTGACCCACACCTGGAAGGCGGCCACCCGGGCGGCGTGCTGTTCCTCGAAGACGACGGTGAGTCCGTTGGGAAGTGTGTAGCGTTGGGCCATGGAACAGTCGACCCTGGCACTGGTAGGAGGGGGTGGCAAGGCGTCCGGGGCCCTCGGAGCCTCCCGACGTATGCCTGGAGACCAATCAGGAGGACGGGGAGCGGGCCGGGAGCGGTGTTCGGTGGAGAAGCCGTGGCGCGGGCGGTAACCTGGAAAGACATGGGGTCGTCAGAGGAAGTGGATCCACTTGCCGAGCTAAGGGAGGGGGAAGGCTCGGACGCGGAGGCGGCCGCCGCGGCCGCGCCTCCTCCGCTCCCTCCGCGCCGGTCCCCGTCGGTGGCCCTCCGGCCAGCGATGACCCTGCCCGCCGTGCGTATACCCGCGCGCCCTTCATCCTCGACGGAAGCGGCGGACCCGTTCGGTGAGCCCACCGAGCCGCCCACTCCCCCGAGGGTTCCCTCCCGGAGCGGCTGGACTACTTCCGCACCGTGCTGCGGCAGAAGGTGGAGACGCTCCAGCGCGCCCGGACCCTGTACGCGGAGCGGGAGGCGGAGCTGCGCACGGTGCGCATCTCCGAGACCACGCTGCGCGGACAGTTGGTGGAGGCCCAGGGGCAGCTCGCCTCGCTCAAGACGCGCCCGGCCCAGAAGGACGCCGGGGCGGCGCAGACCCGGGTGGCGCGGCTCGAGGCCGAGCTGCTCCAGGTAGAGGAGGACCGCAAGGATCTCTCGCGCTCGCTCGCCGACGTGGAAGCGGAGCTGGCGCGGGTGTCGGACGAGCTGACGCGGGAGCGGGAATCGCGCGGCGCGCTCGCCGAGGAGCTCATCGGGACGAAGGAAGCGCTGTCGCTCGCGCAGGATCGGGTGTCGGAGCTGGTGACCGAGCACCTCGAGACGCAAGGCGCGCTGGAGGCCGTCCGGGACGAGTACCAGGCCACCCTGGCCGAGCTGGAGCAGACGGCGGAGCGGTTGCAGGAGGCCGAACGGGAGCGGGAGCTCGCCGCGGCGGAGCGCACGGGGTTGTCGGTGCGCGTGGGGCAGCTGGAGTCGCTGCTGGCGGATGCCCAGTGGTCGAGCGACTCGCTGGAGGAGGTGCGCGCGCACACCCTGGAGCTGGAGGCCGAGCGCGATGGGGCGCTGGCCGAGAGCGGGGATCTCTCCGAGAAGCTGGCGCTGGCGGAGGCGGAGGTGGAGCGGCTGCGCGAGCGGATGGAGTCGGAGGTGGCGGCGCTGGGCGAGGTGGTGGAGTCCGCCGAGGCGAACGTGGCGCGGCTGGAGGAAGAGCTGCGCACGGTGACGGCGGACCGGCAGGATCTCTCGCGCGCGCTGGCCGAGGTGGAGGCGGAGCTGGAGTCGCTCCGGAGCGCGAAGCAGGCGCCGTCCGAGGAAACGGAGGAGGAGGGCGCCGTGAGCCGGGCCCTCGAGGCCGAGGCCCAGGCGGAGCGGCTGCGCCAGCGGGTGAAGGTGCTGGAGGACGCGCTGGAGGCGGCCCGGCGCAAGAACCCGGCTCCGCTCCCGGCTCCGGACGCCGAGCTGCTCGCCGAGCGCGACCAGCTCCGGGAGGACGTCGCCTCGATGAAGCGCAAGCTGATGGTGGCGGAGCTGGCGCTGGAGACGGCGGCCAGCAACAAGATGAAGGTGGCGCGGCTGGAGGCGGAGCTCGCGCAACTGAAGAAGGCGAAGTAGGGGATGGACTTCGCGGGTCCCATCGATGCCCTCACGGGCACTCCCGCGGCGCGCTTCGGACTGTACGTGCACTTCCCCTACTGCGTGTCCAAGTGCCCCTACTGCGACTTCGCGGTGGCGGTGGTGCGCGAGGTGCCCGAGGAGCGCTACGCCCGCGCGGTGCTCACGGAGTTGGACGCGCGGCTCGCGGCGGACCCGTCGTTGCGCGAGCGCACGCTGGAGTCCATCTTCCTCGGTGGTGGCACGCCGTCGCTGTGGCATCCCCGGTGGGTGGCGCACGTGCTGGAGGGCGTGGCGGCGCGGCTGCGCGTGGCGCCGGGCGCCGAGGTGTCCCTGGAAGCCAACCCGAGCCTCGCGGACGCCGGGCGCTTCGCGGGCTACCGGGCCGCGGGTGTCAACCGGTTGTCGCTGGGTGTGCAGTCCTTCCAGGCGCAGACGCTCCAGGCGCTGGGGCGCGAGCACTCGGGCGCGCAGGCGGTGGCCGCGTTCGAGACGGCCCGGCGCGCGGGCTTCGACGTGGTGTCCATGGACTTCATCTATGGCGTGCACGGCCAGACGCGCGCGCAGGTGGAGGCGGACGCGCGCCGGGCGGTGGCCCTCGAGCCCGAGCACCTGTCCACCTACGCGCTGACGGTGGAGCGCGAGGTGCTGGCCGTGGCCACGCCGCTGTCCCGGCAGCTCGACCAGGGCGTGCTGGCGCTGCCCTCGGACGAGGACGTGGTGGAGATGGCCCAGACGGTGCGCGACGTCTACGCCGGGGGCGGACTGCACCGCTATGAAATCTCCAACCATGCCCGGCCGGGGTTCAGCTCGCGCCACAACGCGCTGTACTGGACCGGGGGCGAGTACCTCGCGCTGGGCGTGGGGGCCACGGGCATGTGGCTCACCTCTTCCGCGGGCGCTCCTCCCGAGGGCTCGCGCTACGTGAACCCGCGCGGCTCGGGGGCGTACCTGCGCGCGGTGGAGGAGGGCCGGCCGGTGGAGGCGAGCCGGGAGGCCCTGGGCGCCGAGGAGCTCTTCGCCGAGCGCCTGTCCATGGGGCTGCGGCTGCGCTCCGGCGTGGACTGGGAAGCGGTGTGCATGCGCTACGGCCAGTCTCCCGAGCCCCGCCGGGCGGAGGTGGAGCGGCTGGTACGCCATGGCCTCGCCCGGCTCGAGGGCGCCCGGCTCGTGCTCACCGACGCGGGCGCGGACGTGCACAGCGCCATCTGCGCGCGCCTGTTGTGAGTCCCGCCGTGCTGCCCCCGGTGCTTCTCAGGGGGCGCTGACCGGCAGCTCCACGCGGCCCTCGGGGTAGAGGGCGGTGAGCCTGCCCGCGCGCAGCTCCAGCGCCGCGAGGTGGTGGCCGTAGCCGGTGCTCAGGCCGGTGTCGATGAACACCGCCTTGCCGCCCCAGCGCGTGCGGATCTTCCCCTCGCGCTCGGTGGTGTGGCCCATCACCATGCGCCGGGCGCCAAAGCGGGCGAGCACCGTGTCGAGCGCCGCCTGCGTGCCCTCGTCCCCGAGCGCGTAGCCCCGGAACCACAGCGGCCCCTCGGGCGACTTCGCGCCTCCCGGGGCTGGCCCTCGGTCAGGTCCTGGCGCACCCACTGGTTGAGCTCGGCCAGCGTCTTGGCGGGCACCTCGGGGGCGATGCCGCCATGCACGAAGAGGGTGTCGTTGATGCGCACCGCCGCGGCATGGGTGCGCAGCCAGCGCCCATAGCGCCCCTGGGGCCCGTAGGCGGCCCGGTGCCCGGCGAGTCCCCCCTCGGTGGGTCCGCTCGAGAGGTCCGCGAACGAGGCCAGCTCGCCGGGCGTGGCGTAGCGCAGGTCCCCGAGCATGTTCATCACCTCGTGGTTGCCCAGCAGCGCATGCACCCGTCCGCCCGCGGCGAGCGCCTCCTTCTCCAGCCGCATCAGCAGCTCGTAGGCCTCGCGCGTCTGGTCTCCCCGGTCCGGAATGTCTCCCGTCTGCACCAGGTGCGTCTTGCCCCCGCTCCAGCGCCCCCGCGCGTCGATGAGCCCGGCCAGCTTCAGCACGGCCTTGAGCGCGTCCACGTCTCCATGCACGTCCCCCACCGCCACCACGCGCTCCACGCCGGAGAAGGTCTCCGGGGTGTCTTGTTTCGCGCGCGACGGGAGCGACGGAGGGGTCGCCGCGAGCATCAAGGGGAGCATCAACACCAGGAGGCCTGGGCGGGGGGCGGGGGACGGCATGGCTTCTTCCTCACGAGGGGGTCCATACACGAAACGCGAACGGCGCGAGCAGGCCATCTCGCCTGCCCGCGCCGTCCCTGTCCAGCGGGTCCGAGGGGGATTACGGGTTCGTCTGCACGTCCTGCCCGTTCATCCTCAGGATGTTGAACTCGACGCGGCGGTTGTTCTCCCGGCCCGCCGCCTTCTTGTTGTCGTCCACCGGCCGCGTCTCGCCAAACCCCATGGCATCCAGGCGCTCCCCGGCGATGCCCTCGCGGATGAGGAAGGCACGCACCTTGTCCGCGCGGCGCTGGGACAGCCGCAGGTTGCTCGCGTCATTGCCCTGGTTGTCCGTGTGGCCCTCCACGCGCAGCAGCTCGATCCGCGGGTTGGCCTTGAGCACCGAGGCCACCTGCTTCAGCAGGCTGAACGACTTGGGCAGGATGACGTCCCTGGCCGTGGCGAAATACACCTTGTCCAGGATGACGATGCGGTTGGACTCCAGGCGCACCTTGGACTTGCCCTGGTCCGGGCAGCCGTCCTCGTCCTTCACGCCGTTGATGACCTCGGGCTCGTTCGGGCACTGGTCCTTCGTGTCTGGCACGCCGTCCTGATCATTGTCCGGATCCGGGCAACCATCCTCGTCCTGGAAGCCGTCCTTGTCCTCGGCCTGCAGGGGGCACTTGTCCCGCGAGTCCAAGAGCCCATCCCCATCCGAGTCCTTGGTCGAGGCATCCGGGCACCCGTCCTCGTCCTGGAAGCCATTGATCGTCTCGGGCTCGTTCGGGCACCGGTCCGTCACGTCCGGCCGCCCATCCTTGTCGTTGTCCCGATCCGGGCAGCCATCCTGGTCCTCGAAGCCGTCCTTGTCCTCGGCCTTCGTGGGGCACTTGTCGGCCGTGTCCGGGATGCCATCGCCGTCCGTGTCGACGGGAGCGGCCTCGGCAACGGTCTCGGCGACGGTCTCCTCCGTGGGGGTGGCCTTGGGAGCGGCCGAGGCGCGCTCGCCGGGCTGGTGCCAGTCGATGCCCGCGAAGACGCGGAAGGCCGGCGTGCCGTAGCCCCGGGTGAGGCCCGGGCCACCGCCCACGTGGGCCGACACTCCGGGCGAGAAGCGGTACTCCAACGCCGCGAGCACTTCCAGCGGCAGCGCCCCGAAGCCCGTGTAGTTCAACCCGTACGAGCCCGCGAGGTTGGCCCGCAGCGCGAGCTTCTCGGTGAAGGGGAGCTGCGCGCCCAGCGCGTACATCAGCTCGGTGCCGGTGCGCAGGTTGCGCAGCTGCTCCGCGCGCTGGATGTTGGCGCCCAGGTTGGCCACCAGCCGCGCGCCCCGGTCACGGCCCCACTCCACCACGAGCTGGGGCCGGGCGCTCACGCCCGCGCCGCCGCGGAACGCCTCGCCTCCCGCGCTGGGCAGCAGCACGGGGACGACGAGGCCCAGGCCGAAGTTCTCCGACGACACCAGGTTCAGCTTGGGCACCAGCCGCACGTCGCCGAGGCCCGCGCCCGACAGCCCCTCGGCGAAGGCGGGCGTGAAGCCGGCCTCCGACTCCGAGGACTGGTAGGTGATGGGCAGCACCACGCCCAGCTCGAACCGGTTCCACAGGGACAGCGAGCCCATCACATCCAGCGTCGCCTGGTGGGCGACGAGCTCGTAGACGTAGCGGTCGGTGGCCGGGTTGTAGAAGCCCAGCGGGTTGCTCGCGTAGTTGACCGAGGCGCCGAGGTGCCAGCCCAGGTGGTTGTCCACCCGCGAGCCGTGCACGCCGAGGATGTCCGTGGCGCCGGGACCGGGCTTGTAGCGCTGCACGTCGATGGACTGCGACAGCGGGGTGGGGGAGACGACCTGGGCGTCCGCCGCCGGAGCGGACAGCACGCCGGCCAGCCCCAGCACCCCTCCGAGCACGCCCGGACGGGCCATGCGCCGCGAGCGCGCCCACGGCAGGGCGAGCAGGGCCATGGTCAGCCAGGCGAGCGGAGCGCCACCCGAGCTGCTGCAACCCCGGCCGCCGATCAGCAGGTCATCGTTGCCATCCAGCGGGTTGGTGTGGGCCTTGACCTCCTCGCCGTCGGACACGCCACCTCCGTCGGTGTCGGGGTTGCGCGGATCGGTCTCGCCGTCGTCCACGGTGCCGTTGTGGTTGGCGTCCTCCTCGCCGTCGGAGAGCCCATCCCCGTCGGTGTCCGGGTTGCTCGGATCCGTGCCGTGGGCGGTCTCGACCTTGTCGGGGAGGCCGTCACCGTCGGAATCGTCATCCGCGGGGTTGAGCGGATCGGTCTCGCCCTCGTCCACCTGGCCGTTGTGGTTCTTGTCCTCGGCGCCGTCGGACACGCCACCGCCGTCGGTGTCGGCCTTGCGTGGGTCGGTCTCGCCCGGGTCGACCTTGCCGTCGTGGTTCTTGTCCTCGAGGCCATCGGGCAGGCCGTCCCCGTCGGTGTCCGGGTTGTTCGGATTCGTGCCCGTGGAGACCTCGATGTTGTCGGTGATGCCGTCGTGGTCGGAGTCGCGCGTGGGGTCGTCATCCGCGGGGTTGAGCGGATCGGTCTCGCCCTCGTCCACCTGGCCGTTGTGGTTCTTGTCCTCGGCGCCGTCGATCACGCCGCCACCGTCGGTGTCGGGGTTGCTCGGGTCGGTTTCGCCCGGGTCGACGGAGCCGTTGTGGTTCTTGTCCTCGAGGCCATCGGGCAGGCCATCCGCATCGGAGTCGGTCTTGCGCGGATCGGTCTCGCCCGGGTTGACGGAGCCGTCGTGGTTCTTGTCCTCGAGGCCATCGGAGATGCCATCCCCATCGGAGTCGCTCTTGCGCGGGTCGGTCTCGCCCGGGTCGACGGAGCCGTTGTGGTTCCTGTCCTCGATGCCATCGAGGATGCCGTCCCCGTCGGTGTCGGGGTTGTTGGGGTCGGTGTTCGTCGCCTTCTCGATGACGTCGATGATGCCGTCCCCGTCGGAGTCGCGCGTGACGTCATCCGAGGCGTCGCGCGGGTTGGTCTCGCCCGGGTCGACGGTGCCGTTGTGGTTCGAGTCCTCGATGCCATCGGGCACGCCACCGCTGTCGGAGTCTGGGTTGCGCGGGTCGGTCTCGGTCGGGTCCACGATGCCGTCGTGGTTCTTGTCCTCGACCCCATCGAGGATGCCGTCGCCATCGGAGTCGGTGTTGAGCGGGTCGGTCTCGCCCGGGTCCACGGTGCCATTGCCGTTGGCGTCCTCGACACCATCCTTGATGCCGTCCCCGTCGGTGTCGGGGTTGCGCGGGTCGGTCTCGCCCGGGTCGACGGTGCCGTTGTGGTTCTTGTCCTCGATGCTGTCGGGGAGGCCATCGCTGTCGGTATCGAGACCCACCACCCAGGTCCACACGGCCGGGGTCAGGTCCACGGCGCCAGTGAAGGTGCGGGCGCGGACGCGGAAGGTGTACCGGCCATCGGGCAGATCCTTGTACTCATAGGAGCCCCGATAGGCGCCATTGCTGAAGCTCGCGTCCGAGCACTTGACGAACGTGGCGCCGTTGAGGCTGCAGTCGAAGCTTTGGATGGCGCTGGCCGGTGCGGACCCGGTGAACGTGAAGCTGGCGATACGGCTCGTGCCAGTGGCTGGCGGTTTGTCGACGATCACCGTGTCGGGCGGTTTGGCGTCGATGGAGAAGGGGACGCTCGTGGCGTCGCTGCGGTTGCCCGCCGCGTCCTGCGACGTGGCGCTGACGGTGTGGGGGCCATCCGCGAGCAGGGGCGAGATGAGCCACCACTTGCCCGCGCTGTCGGCGGTGGTGCGGCCAACCACCTGACCATCGACGCTCACGATGACCATGGAGTTGGGCTCGGCGGTGCCTTCGAAGGTGGGGCGCTGCGTGGTGAGAACGGCATTGGCCGTGGGCGCCGTGATGGTGGGGGGCGCCGGCTTCAGCGTGTCCACCGTGAAGGTGCGAGGCGCCGACGGATCACTCGTTCCCTCATCGTTCGTGGCCACCGCCGTGACGGTGTGGCTGCCATCGTTCAGGGTCGCCGAGACGCAGGACCAGGTTCCCGCGGGAGTGGTCGTGGCGGTGCAGAGGGCGGTGTTGTTCTCGTAGACGGTGACCGTGGTGCCCGGCAACGCGGTGCCGCTGTACGTGGGCTGCGCGGTCGGCACGGCGGAGCCCTGGACCGGCGTCTGGATGACGGGCCTGGGGACGATGGCGATCTCGATGTTCGTGGGGCCCTGCCCATCGGGGTTGCGCGAGGGGGTGTCCACGGGCTCGATGCCCAGCACGCCGCCGGCGGTGATGATGGCCTGGTTCTCCACCTTGCCGTTGGGGGCGTCGGACCTGACCTTCGTCTGGAAGGAGATGCTGGTGCTCTCGGCCACGTCCCCGGGGACGAGCACGCCCTTGAGTTGTCCACCCTTGGTGGCGGTGGCGCCCTTGCCCAGGTAGACGGTGAGGGTGTGTGTGGAGGCGTCGTAGTGGCCCACGTCGTCGCCCTTGGCGTCCGTCAGGGGACCCGGGACCCGGGTGTCGCTCGTCGCCACGCTCAACAGCTTGAGCGAGCCCGGCACGTACTCGAGCTGGGTGGGCAGCTTGTCGTTGACGACCGTGTCGCGCGAGGTGTCATCCCCGATGTTGCTGGTGGAGATGGTGTACTCGAGGACGTCGCCGGGGCGCGTGGTGCCGTCCGCGCGGGTGAGGTTCTTGACGGACTTGATGGTGTTGACGAAGTCCGGGGCCTGGGTGGTGATGGAGGTGATGAAGCCCGCCAGCCAGTAGCGATCGCCGGAGGTGTTGGCGCTGGCCGTGGCGTTCCTGTCACCCGCGGCCACGGTGACATCCACCACGTCCAGGTCCATGCCCGACATGCTGCCCGGGGTGCCGGTGAGCTGGGGCCGGTCGTTGCGGCTGCTGATGGGGTAGGAGTCGAAGACCCCGTCCGTGCCCGGGTTCGCGAGCGACAGCGGTGTGTCGGTGGAGATGGTGCCGCGCTTCGTGGTCCACGAGCGCGTGCTGTTGAAGAAGTTGTCCGGCGGGTTGAGATCGTTGCCGAGGACCTTGCCGTTGAACGAGAAGGTGTCGCCGTGGTCGGGAAGGGGATCGTCACCCTCGAAGGCGACAACGCCCAGCTTGGCGTCCGCGGCGTAGCTCGGCACGTGGAAGCCCGAGAGGGTGAAGGACGTGCCAGCGCTGCTCGCCACGACGCGCATGCTGTCGAAGAGCTTCAAGTGCCGCTTGCCCGAGCCCGGCACCTCGTAGAAGACCGCCATCCACCAGGCGTCGAAGACGTACTCGGCGCTGATCGTGTCCAGGGGCAGGGCCTGCACGTCACTGACCTGGTAGCGGCCCGCGCCGTATTGCCGGACGATGTCCGTGATGTCCGCCGTGGACTGATACTGGTACTCCTCGTTCCCCCCCACCGTGTACTGGAAGGCGTAGTCATCGGCGTCGATGGCCTTGTCGAATCCCGCCACGCCCGGCCGGGACAGCCGGGCGGTGAGGTCCGGTTGCTGCAGCTTGTCGCCAGCGTCCTTGGTGGAGCGGGTGGCCGCCCAGTACAGGCGTGCGTAGACGACGGTGGCTCCGGCGGGCAGCGAGAGCGACGCCTGGCTCCGGGCGAGCAGTGGATTGAAGCCGGTGGTGCTGACTGGGAGGGAGGGCTGGGTCGTGGCACCCGCGCTCTCGACCGTCCAGTCGTTCAGGGTCCAGAAGAAGTCCGGAGAGGTGTCGCGCCTGGTGCAGGCGGGATCTCCCGGCAGGGAGTTGTCTCTGCCCATCGGCGGCATCCGGCCGATGATGGGCCGGGGCGTTGTTTCCGGGCGGCAGTCCTGCGCGAGCGTGTTGCCGATGAGGGCGAAGTCCCCTCGCAGATCCTGCGCGAAGCGCAGCTTCGGTGGATCGTTGTTGGCGGGGGCTGCCTGGGCGCTTCCAGCCACCAGGGACAGCGCCATGGCGAGCAGCAGTGCCGCGGCGCGCTCGCCCCACGCGAGTGTGCGGGGAGTCGGGGAGGGGAGGAGGGAGTTCTCATGGAGGCAATGAGGTTGAATCGGGGAGAAGGACGGCTCGCGGCGCTCAGGCTGCAAGGCGAACGCCACCGGCCAGTTCACCGTTCAGCCTACGTCAGTCCCCTCGGGAGTCGCGAATTCGGGACCCCTTTCCACCTGCTTCTTCCAGGAGCCGCCCAGAACACCGTGTATTGTGGGGAATCCAGGTGGGATGTCCGCCGGGCCCGCGAGTGTGGCGGAACGCCCCTGTGGCGAATCGCCACGCGGCCTGGGGACCGGCGGCCGGCCCCACCGGCGCGCGGAAGCGGGGCCGCCTGATATGAGACAGCCCTCATGAGCTACAGCTGGTTGTTGTGGATGGTGCTCGCGCGGGTGACGGGCAGCCCGGTGTTGTCGGCGTTGGGCGTGTTGGGGGTGCTGTGGGCGGTGGGGCGCTACAGCATGATCCTTCCCGGTCCCCTGCGGCTGCTGGGGCGGTGGCGGCGCGCCGCGGCGCTGCGGCGGACGTTGCACGTCAATCCCCATGACCGGCGGGCGCGCTACGAGCTGGCGGAGCTGTGGGTGGGCTGGGGCCGGTACGCGGCGGCGGTGGAGGTGCTCAAGCCCAACCTGGAGGCGGGGGACGAGGACGTGTCCACGCTCTACCTGCTGGGCGTGGCCTACCTGGGCGCGGGCGACACGGCCCGGGGCGAGCTGCTGCTGGACGAGGCCGAGAAGCTCGACCCCCGCCACCAGATGGGGGCCATCGACCTGGAGCGCGGGCGCTTCCGCCTGGCGCGCGGCGACTTCCCTCGCGCCGTCGAGGCCCTTCAGCGCCTGCGCGAGGTGCGTCCGGGCACGGTGGAGGGGCGGGTGTTGCTCGCGCGCGCCCTGGAGCGCGGGGGCCAGGACGGCGAGGCGGCCCTGGTGCGCGAGGAGGCCTGGAAGGAGTACGTGGCCGCGCCCGCCTTCCAACGCCGCCGCGAGCGGCTGTGGGCATGGCGGGCGCGCCCCAGCCGGCCCCTGGCCTACGGGGTGGCGCTGGTGGTGGGCCTCGTCCTCGTCGGCGCGCTGCTCGGCCGGATGGCGGATTCCGCCTCGCGGTGGGAAGCGGACGAGCAGGCCTGGGTCTCGGACGAACCCGGCACCGAGGAGTAGGCGGGCGTCTTTGGCGGGGGGCTCCTTGGTTTTCCTGAAAACCCGCTAGGCTGAGCCCCCATGTTTTCCACCCCCGCCCAGGTGCTGAGGCAGCGCGACGGGGCGCTCGCCGAGACACCCTTCGCCCTGCTGTTGCACGCGCTGTCCGTCGAGGAGCGCACGTGCACGCTGGAGCTCAAGGTCCGCCAGCGCGAGAAGCGCATCACCTTCGAGGATGGCGCGCCCGTGGCCAGCTCCAGCAACCTGCTGCACGAGACGCTGGGCAAGTTCCTCGTGGACAAGGGCAAGCTGTCGGAGACGGACTACCAGAAGACGCTCGCCGAGAGCGTGAGCACCGAGGTGCCCTTCGGCGGCCTGGTGGTGCAGAAGGGCCTCATCAGCCCGTTCGACCTGTACAAGCAGATGCAGGCGAACATGGCGATGACGCTCCTGGACTGCTTCCGCTGGACGGACGCGCGCTACCGGCTCATCGCCGACATCGAGCCGCCGGACACCAGCGTGCGGATGAACACCGCGCAGCTCATCCTCACGGGCATCACCAACGTGATGCCCTTCGACGAGGTGGCCACGCACTTCACCTTCACGGATGACCGGCGCTTCGCCCAGGTGCCGGACGTCGAGGGGCCCAAGCTGTCCGCCAAGGACGCGCGGCTGTTCCAGGCGCTGCGCTTCCGGCCCACCTTCCCCGAGCTGATGCAGCGCTCGGGCATGGACACCGACTCCACGCTGCGCCGGCTCTACGCCTTCTGCGTGCTGGGGCTCGTGGACTTCGTGGAGGAGGTGGATGCGCGCCGGCCCGCCACGGCGGGGCCCGTCGCCGTGCCCTTCGTGCCTCCCGGTCCCGCCCTCACGCCCCTGCCCGGCACCCTGGAGACGGTGGAGGCCCGGCCCACGGGCATCCCCTTCTCCGACGAGGACGAGGCCGTGAAGAACGAGCTGCTCAGCGTCTTCCTGTCCCACCGCAGCCAGGATCCGTTCGACTTGCTGGGCGTGCCGGAGAACGTGCAGCCGGTGGCGCTGCGCAAGGCCTTCCTGGCGCTGGCGGACAAGTTCTCCCCCTGCGCTTCCACTCGGCGGACCTCAAGGAGAAGGCCGAGGGGCTGCTCACCGCGTACGCGCGGGCGTACGGGGCGCTCTCCGAGGTGGAGCAGGCGTCGCTGTGGCGCAAGCGGCGCCAGGCGGCGCGCGAGAAGAAGGTCAACACGGGCCGGCCCTCCACGGCGGAGCAGTTCCGCATCCGCACGGACCTGCTGGACGCGAGCACCCAGTTCGACGAGGCGATGAAGCGGCTCAAGGCGGAGAACTTCGCGGGCGCGTTCGAGTACTTCGAGTACGCCTGCGACATCGATCCCAAGCCCCTGTACCGGGCCCACCGCGCGTGGGCGCGCTACCTGATGAAGCCCGAGTCCCACGGCAAGCTGGCGCTGCAGGAGCTGCAGGACGTGCTCAAGCAGGAGCCCGGGTGCGAGGAGGGGTGGTTCTTCCTGGGCGAGGTGTCCCGGGGCGAGGGCCAGTGGGCGCAGGCCGAGGACGCCTACCGCAAGGCCTTCAAGATCAACCCGAAGAACCGCCAGTACGTGGACCTCGTCCAGGAGACGATGAAGCGCGTGAAGCGCTGAGCGCGCTTCAGTGCCCGTTTCAGTGCCCGTTTCAGTGCCCGTTTCAGTGCCCGTTTCAGTGCACCACGGTGACGGGGCGGCCGGCGAGCTGGAGGACCCGGTCGCTCACCGAGCCGAGCAACCACCTGCCGCCCGCGTTGAGTCCGCGGGCGCCCACGACGATGTGATCCGCCCCGAGCTTGTCGGCCATGGCGACGATGGTGTCGGCGGGGCGGCCCATCTCCACCACCTTCTCCACCTGGGCCGAGGGCAGGTCCGCGGCCACCTCGTCGAGCAGGCGCCGCACGGCGGCGAGCTCCTCGGTGCTGCGCGGGGCGCCGGAGATGAGCTCCGCGTCCATGAAGCCGAAGGGCAGGACGCGGGGGGCTCGAGCACGAAGAGCAAGGTGACGCGGGCGCGGGTCTGCTGGGCGAGGTCATGCCCGAAGCGGGCCGCCTTGCGCGAGGTGTCCGAGCCGTCGATCGCGACGAGGATGTGTTGAATCACGTCCGCCCTCCTGCTGGATGGGGAACCCGGGTCCAGGGCCCCTCTTCTTCAGGGTGGGGCGGGACGCGCCAGGGGCAAGCCGGGCCGTGGGCGGAAAAGCAGGGGAGCGGGACAGGGTCCGCCGCCCCGAGCGCGGGGCAGGCGGGCGGACCCCGGAAATACAAAAGGCCCAGCCTCACGAGGAGACCAGGCCTGATGCGGGTTCAGCGCCTCAGATCAGATGGGGCGAACGTTCTGCGCCTGCAGGCCCTTGGGGCCACGGGCGACGTCGAACTCGACCCGCTGGCCCTCGGCCAGGGTGCGGAAGCCTTCGGTCTGAATCGCGGTGTGGTGGCAGAAGAGATCCTCGCCCCCGCCCTCCTGCGTGATGAAACCGAAGCCCTTCGCATCGTTGAACCACTTCACGGTACCAGTTGCCATTTCGTCGCGTCTTCTTTCTTGTCCGGCCGCATGAGTTGCACCGGAAGCCCCACTCTTCTCGAGCGTGACCCCCTCTATATCCCACATCCGGGGGTGAATAGCCAGTGCCCGCCAGTGGATTCGTTCGCCTACTCGCCGTCGTCCTGAGCGGGCAGGCGTCCGTCGCGCACGGCCTTGCGGAAGAGCTGGTAGTCGCGCTCGTTCTGGTCGGCGTAGGCGCGGGCGAAGCGGCACAGGGCGCGCTCGAAGACGTCCCCCCGGCCCATGTAGCCCCGTAGCACCGCGGCGTCTCCTCCGCGCGCATGGGCCCGGGCCAGCGTCCGGCCGCACAGGGCCGCGTACTCGCGCAGCCCCGGGGTGACAGCCGCTCCACGTCCGTGGAGCCCTTCATGTCGCGCAGCTGCCGCACGTAGAAGTCCCGGCCGCCCACCGGCACCAGCCGAGGAAGATGTCACTGGCGGCCTGCATGAGCCGCTGCCCCTCCACCACGCGCTGCCCGGCGTTGGGGTAGGGGCTCGCGCCGGCGAAGGGCTCGAGCACCGAGGGGCCCGCCTCCTTCACCTGGAGGAAGAGCGGATCCCTCGCGTGTGCGCCGAGCAGCAGCGCGAGGTAGCAGCGCGTGCCCACGCTGCCCACGCCCACCACCTTGCGCGCCACGTCCACCACCTGGTAGCGCCGCACGAGCGTGCCGCGGTCCCCCTGGAGCGAGGACAGGTAGCCCTCGCCCACCACCTGGAGCACCTCGGCGAGCTCCTCCGCGTGCTCGCGCGGGGGGTGCACCACCAGGGGCGGGTCGTCGATGATGCAGCGGCGGCCCTGGCGCAGCTCGGTGAGCTTGGGCAGGGTGGCCAATTGCGTGCGCCGGCGCGCCTGGGCGAGCGTCTTCTCCGCGCTCGCCGGCTCCTCCCGGTAGAGCGTGCGGCGCAGCTCCTCGGCGTCCACGCGCGCGTACCACACGTCCAGGAAGGACCACTTGGACAGGGTGCGCATCCAGCGGCGGTAGCCGCGCACGCACGCCTCCACCGCCTCCTCGCACCGCGCCTCGGAGTCGCCGTTGGAGCGGCCCGCCACCCAGACGCTCACCGCCGGGCGCTTGAGATCCCACTCCCAGGGCGCGGGCAGCGTCTCGTCGAAGTCGTTCACGTCGAAGACGAGGTTGCGCTCGGGGGTGGCGAACATGCCGAAGTTGGCCGGTGCGCGTCGCCGCAGGCCTGGACCTTGATGCCCACGCTGGGGGTGCGCGCCAGATCGTTGGCCATGAGCATCGCCGAGCCGCGCAGGAAGGCGAAGGGGTCCACCCCCATGCGCGCGTGGCGGATGGGCACCAGCGAGGGCAGCCTCCCCACGTTGGACGCCTCCAGCAGGGCGATGGGATCCGGCCGGGCCGTGTCCGCCTTCCAGAAGGCATGGGCCTCGCGCGGCGTCTTCTCGCGCAGGGCGCGCCCCATGCGCTTGCGCTCGGCGCGCACGGGGATGTGCTCGGGCACGAGGGCGGGCCCCGCCTCGGGCTCGGTCAGATCGTGCTCGACCTCCACGGGAGGCGAGGCCCGGAGGGCGCGAAGGCGGTGATGGGTCCGGCGGCGGGCCTGGGTGCGAGCGGACATGTGCTCAACCTAAGCACTCGCCCCGGTGTCTGGGGCTGGTCCGGAGTCCACTACCAGTAGCGGCGTGGCGGAGGGGCCGGCTCGACGGGGGCGGCGGGCACGGGCTCGAGCATGCCGCACCCCAGGAGCCGTTCCACCGCCACCTTGACCTCCTTGGGCGTGGCGCAGTTGTCGAGGCCGCGCACCGCCTCGGCGATGGTGCGCTCGCCCTGGCCGAACTCCACGAGGAAGAGCCCATCCTCGGGGGTGAGTCCCAGGGGCGTGCTCCAGGCGGCGCGGGCCGAGTCGAACTGGGCCCGGCCCTCTCCGTCCCGGGCCCTGGCGACCATGAGGGTGTACGCCGCCTCGGCCTCGCTCCCCTTGGGGGACAGCCGGAATTTCTGTGCCCGTCCGAATCGGATGCGCTCGCCGTTCTCGTCCTTCACCACCATCCACCCGCTCTCGGTCCACCGGGGGTCCGAGCCGCATGGGGTGAATCCCGACGCGCGCGCGCACTCTGTCTCTGGGGCCGTGCTTCTTCGTAACACGTTCGCTCCCCCCTGCGGCGGCTCGTGGGGCCTGGACGCCCGCTCCGTGTCCGGCGCGGCACGCTTCCCGGGCCTGGACGTGATGCTTACCCTGGGCACCCATGAAGACGACCGCGTCCACGTCTGGCAGAGAACAGGGGCAGTCCAAGAGCGGCGGCGAGCGGGAGTTGATCCTCAAGCTGGAGGAGCGCTTCCGGCACCTCACGCACCTGCTCTACGACACGCGTATTCCCGAGCATGTGTTGGACGAGGAGCTGGCGCCCTACCCGGCGGAGGACATCCGCTTCATCGACCCCTGGCAGACGGGGGCGGGGCGGGAGACCTACCGGCGCGGCGCCGCGGGCTTCCACTGCATGTTCCGCTTCGACTTCGACATCCTCCAGCTCAACGTGCAGCTCGAGCCGGGCCACGAGAAGGGGCGGGTGCTCGTCGACGGAACCATGAACCTGAGGCAGTTCGACTGGCTCTACGTCTACCCGCTGCGCACCTTCCTCGCCTACGACTTCTCCCTGGATCGCCCCCATACCGGCGGCGAGCCCCACCCCCTCATCCATCGGCACGAGGAGATGTGGAGTCTGGGCGACATGATCGAGGCCGTGCCCGGGGTGGGCTGGGTCTACAAGACCCTCTTCCGGCCGGCTTCAGCTACGGCTTCCTGGCGGCCTCCGCGCTCTGCCGCCGCAACAAGCAGCGGAGCGCGGTGTAGGCTCACGAGGCGGTGTGACTCAGCTCAGATGCTGGGGGGCTCGACCGGGGGAGGCACCGGGTTGCCACCGGTCTGGCCGCCGTCCAGGTTGACCGGACCCTGGCCCGGGGCCGCCTCGAACTTGTCCTGGAAGAACTCCTTACCCGGCTCGCCCTTGCCCTCCTTGAGCTGCTTGACCGCCTCCATCAGCGCCTGGAGCAGCTGCTCGATACCCTGCTTGCCCTCGGCGCCCTCGGGGCCACCGGCACCCTCGGGACCACCGGCGCCCTCGGAACCACCGGCGCCCTCCTTGCCACCCGCGCCCTCCTTGCCACCCAGCGCGGCCTTCAGCTGCTCGATCAGCTGCTTGAGCTGCTGCGGATCGATGCCCAGCTTCTGCGCGAGCTGCTCGATGGCCTTCTGGTCACCCTGCAGCGCCTTGCCCAGCAGCTGCGCCTCGGGCGTCTGCTGCGTGTTGCCGGTCTCGGGGGTGGTGGGGGTGTAGATATTGCCGCGGGGACCAACGCCAGAAACGCCCATGGTATGCCTCGTGTGCTTGGGGGAAGGGGACTTCTCGACCACCGTTCTCGGTGACGAGGGAGACCATAGCAGGGCGTGTGCCAATCCCCCAAAGTCCCCTCGGAATGCGTAACCCCTTGAAATGACGTGAGGGCCGAGGGCGCCCTGGTGACTGCCGTTCGGGAGGAGATGTCGGACTCCTGGTGACGTCTGTCATCCCCTGGTGACGTCTGTCACCACCCCGGCCTGGGACTCGGGAGGCTAGGGCTTCAGGGCGGTGACGAAGCGCGCCTTGCCGCCCTCCACCTTGAGGATCACCGCCTGCTTCACCGCGTCACGATTGGCGTCCAGGGTGATGGTGCCGCCCACGCCGGGGAAGTCGCGGGTGGAGGCGATCGCGTCGCGCAGGGCGGGGCCCGACAGGTCCGGCGCGCGCTTCATCGCGTCGATGGCCAGCCGCGCGGCGTCATAGGCGAGCGCCCCCACGCCGTCGGGCACCGGCCGTAGGCGGCCTTGTAGCGGGTGATGAACGCCTGGAGTTCCGGGTCCGGGTTCTCCTCCGAATAGTGGTTGGCGTAGTAGCCGCCCTCGATCGCCTCGCCCCCCAACTCGAAGAGGCGCGGGGAGTCCCAGCCATCTCCGCCGAGCAGGGGCAGGGTCAGCCCCAGCTCCCGCGCCTGACGGGCGATGATGCCCACGTCGGTGTAGTACCCGGGTAGGAAGAGCGCCTCGGGCCTGGTCTTCTTGAGCGTGGTGAGCTGGGCGCGGAAGTCCGTGTCTCCCTTGGAGTAGCTCTCGGTGGCCACCACGCTGCCGCCCAACTCGGTGAACTTCCGGCGGAACTCGTCCGCCAGCCCCACCGAGTACGCGCTCTTGTTGTCCTGGAGCACCGCCACGCGCTCGAGGTGCAGGTGGTCGTGGGCGAACCGGGCCATCACCTCGCCCTGGAACGGATCGATGAAGCAGACGCGGAAGATGTAGTCGCCCTTGCGCGTCACGGCGGGGTTGGTGGAGGTGGGGGTGATCATCGGCACCCCGGCCGCCTGCGCCTTGTCCGCCATGGCCATCGAGTTGGACGAGGCGGCCTCGCCGAGGATCACCGCCACGTGGTCCTGGTTGATGAGGCGCGCGGCCGCCTGGGCCGCCTCCTCGGGCTTGCCCTGGCTGTCATAGACGCGCAGCGCCAACGGGCGGCCCTTCACCCCGCCCGCGGCGTTGGCTTCCTGGATGGCCATGGAAATGCCCTGGCGCGCGGAGACGCCGAAGGTGGCCTCGCTGCCGGTGAGGCTGCCCACCTGTCCCACGAGGATGGGCGCCGCGTCCGAGGGGGTTTGCTTCGAGGCCTCGGCGGGGGTGGCGGCGGGGGGCGCGGCGGGCGGTGCCTTCTTCTCACAGGCGGCCACGAGCACGGTGATCGCGGTGAGCAGCAATGACGAAGTGCGGCGCATGGGACGAACACTCCAGGTGACGGGGGGCTGTGAGGGCCTTCTAGCCCATGCGCTGGATGGAGGCTGCGGAGGCACGGTGAGTACGGGTGTGTCGTACATTGGAGGCGGTGTGCGGTAAAAGTACGACGACAGGCAACTCGTGGATCCCTTGAGCGACAATTCGGGAGTCCGCTCGCCCATGTGGGCCCACCTGGAAAGACCGCTCCGATGATGCCGCGCTCGACGACCGCCCCCCTGCGTTCTCCTTCCTTCATCCCGGCCGCCGCGTCCGAGAGCCGCCGGCCCGCTCCGCCCCCGGTCGCGGCGCGGCCCTTCCAGGCGGGCCCGGACAGCTTCCAGCCCACGGCGCGCCGGGGTCTGCCTTCTCTTGGAACGGACATCACCGGCTCCACGCCCTCGCCCACGTCACCCTCGCCCTATGACGGGCTCAAGGACAAGGCGCTCATCCAGGCGCTGCATGACGCCTCGGCCCAGCACAAGGACCTTGGCTACAACCAGGCGCGGAAGATCATCTTCACCACGCTGGACAACCACGATGGCCAGGTGACGTGCGTGTACACGGGCCGCGAGGTGACCACGGACAAGATTCCCAGTGCCAACGACATGAACACCGAGCACACGTGGCCGCAGTCGAAGGGCGCCACGGGCCCGGCCAAGAGCGACCTGCACCACCTCTTCCCCACGGACAGCAAGGCCAACTCCATCCGGAGCAGCTACCCGTTCGGCGAGGTGAAGGAGGTGAAGTGGAGCCAGAACGGCGCGAAGTTCGGCAAGGACGCCCAGGGCAACACCGTTTTCGAGCCGCCCGACGCGCACAAGGGCAACGTGGCGCGTGCCCTCTTCTACTTCTCCACCGTCTACGGCAAGCCGATTCCCCCCGGGGACGAGGCGGTGCTCAAGCAGTGGAACCACCTGGACCGGGTGGACGCCGCGGAGGTGGCGCGCAACACCGCCATCGAGAGCTACCAGGGCAACCGCAATCCCTTCGTGGATGACGCCCTGCTGGCCGACCGCATCGCCGACTTCTAGGCGTGCGAGGGAGGGCTCGCCTCCCTGGCCGCCACCATGCCCGGTTGGCCTGTTCAACCGGGCACGTGCTCCCTACCTCAAGGGAGCATGATGCCACCGGTCCAGACCGACCTGATGCGGGAGAAGCACTCCACCGAGCACGGCGAGGGGCGAGGGAGACTGTCCCCCCAGCGCGAGCCCTGCTCCAGGCGCGCATCAAGGATCTCTCGCTGCGCCTCGCGGGCACGCCGCTCGAGCGCCACATCGCCCAGCTCCACGCGGAGCTGGAGGCGCGGGGCATCTCCTTCAAACCCCAGTGCTACCTGTCCGACGAGTGGGGCTGTCCCTCGGGGGTGCCGGTCATCGGCCTGCCGTTCTACCGGCCGACCCGAACCTGCTCTCCATCGAGGCGGACCTCGGGGGCGGGGCGGAGAGCGAGGCGGAGATCCTCATGTATCTGCGCCACGAGGCGGGCCACGCCTTCAACTACGCCTACCGGCTCTACGAGTCGGAGGAGTGGCTGCGTGTGTTCGGCGACTACTCGCGGCCCTACCGCGACGACTACAAACCCCAGCCCTTTTCTCGCCGCTACGTCACGCACATCTCCGGCTGGTATGCCCAGAAGCACCCGGACGAGGACTTCGCCGAGACCTTCGCCGTCTGGCTCACGCCCGGCAGTGATTGGGCGAAGCGCTACCAGGGGTGGGGCGCGCTACGGAAGCTCCAGTACGTGGACGAGATCGTCAAGCGCCTGGGCCGCACCGAGCCGCTGGTGAACTTGAACACGCCGGACCTCACCACCGAGGAGATGGAAGGCACGGTGCTCGACCACTACCGCCAGCGCGAGCTGGACGAGAAGGTGGACGTGGAGCTGCGCAACGCCTTCGATCAATCGCTGGAGGACATCTTCGAGGGCCCGGGCGAGGCACCGGTCCGGGCGGAGACGCTCGTGCGCGCCGAGCGCCAGCGGCTGATGTCCCTGGTGAGCCAGTACTCGGGGGTGGGCCGGGGCGTGGTGCGCGCGCTGGTGGACCACCTGCTCGAGCGCACCTCCGACATGAACCTCACGCTGCACCCGGACGACAGCCGGGAGGCGATCTGCCGCCTCGTGTCGCTCGTGACGGTGCTGTCCATGAACTACCTCTACACCGACCGCTTCTTCGAGGAATGACGCCATGAGTACGCCTTCCCTGCGCATCGCGGTCCTGCACTACCAGCCCAAGGACGAGCCCGCCGACGTGGTCACCGAGCAGGTGGCCGCCGCGCTCCGGGACGCGGGCCACACGCCCGTGCTCCTGCGCGTCGACGAGAGCATCACGGACCTGGTGCGCCGGTGGCGCGCAGTGGCGCGGACCTCGTCTTCAACCTGTGCGAGACCTTCGCCGACGACTACCGGCTGGAGGTGAACGTGGCGGCGGTGCTGGAGCTGGCGCGCATGCCCTTCACGGGCTCGGGTACGGCGGGCCTGCTGCTCGCGCAGGACAAGATCCTCACCAAGCAACTGCTGCAATTCCACGGCGTGCTCACGCCCCGCTTCGCCACCTTCGACGGCACGTCCTTCCAGGCCCATGGCGACCTGTCCTTCCCGCTCATCGTCAAGCCGGCCCGCTCGGACGCGAGCATGGGCCTGGGGGTGGAGCGGGACATGGAGGGCCTGGCGCGCCGGGTGCGCAAGATTCGCGAGGAGTACGACGACGAGGCGCTCGCGGAGGAGTTCATCGAGGGCCGCGAGGTGTACGTGGGCGTGCTCGGCGACCACGCGCGGCCCCAGGTGCTGCCGGTGGTGGAGCTCGACTTCGGCAAGAAGTGGAGCCGCAAGCGGATGAAGATCGCCGACCGGGAGGTGAAGTTCGGCCCCGAGGGCCCCGGCGAGCCCCAGCTCGTGATGCCCCACGACTTGTCGGACGAGCTGCGCGGGCGCATCGAGCGCGCCGCGGTGAGTGCCTTCCGGGCGCTCAAGCTGAGCGACTACGCGCGCATCGACTTCCGCGTGTCCAGCGCCACCAACGAGCCCTACCTGCTCGAGGTGAACCCCAATCCCTACCTCGAGGCGAAGTGCGAGGTGGCCATGGGGGCGCGGGAGATTGGCCTGTCCTACCCCCAGCTCATCCAGCGCATCGTCGAGACGGCGGCGCGGCGCTACGGATTGGACAAGGACAAGCGCCCGCGCGCTCCGGCTCCCGCCGCCGAGCCCGCTCCCCTGGGCTGAATCGGCGGCCCCTCACTCTTCGACGGACATGATCGCCTCGCGGGCGGGCGTGGGCGCCGGCACCATCTCGCCACCAAGGACGAGCTCGTCCTGCACGTCTATGATCGCCTCAAGGCGCTCGGGGCCGAGCTCGTCTTCCGAGGTGATGCGCCCGGCCAGCCCCTGCGCGAGCGGTTGCACCGCGTGTGGCGCAACACCGCGCGCTCGAAGCTGGTCAACCGTGACGCCTGCTTCTTCCTCTCGCAGTTCTACAACTCGCCCTACGCCACCCAGGTGCCCCCCGAGACGCTCGAACGCTTCTCCCGGCGCATGGAGGAACTGCTCGCGGAGGCCATCCGCGCCCAGGTGGTGCGCGACATGTCCCCGGCCGTGTTCGAGGCCCTCTTCTTCGAGCCGCTCTTCAGCCTGGTGCGCAAGCACCACCTCGGTCAGGTGGTGCTCGACGACGCCCTCCTCGAGCGCGTCCTCGAGGGCTGCTGGAATGCCATCCGGCAGTAGCCGTCTCTTTTTTGTCCTTCTTCGGAGTGAGCGTTCACTCCGGATGTGTCGCGGTCCAACGCGGTCCAAGTCCAACCTGTGAGGAAGTCCCATGACGATGAACGCTGAAACCCCCCTGCCTCGCGCGGCCTGCTCGCCAACAAGATCGCCTTCATCACCGGCGCGGGACGGGGCATTGGATCCGCCTCCGCGCACCTCTTCGCCCGCGAGGGCGCGTCCGTGATGCTGGCGTCCCGCACCGAGTCGGAGCTGCGCTCGGTGGTCGAGGAGATCCGCGCCGCGGGGGGCACCGCCGACTACGTGGTGGCCGACCTGAGCGACGCCGCCAGCATCCAGAAGGCCGTGCGGGCCGTGGTGGAGCGCTACGGCCGCCTGGACATCGCGTTCAACAATGCCGGCATCGCCAACCCGCCGGGGTCACTGGTCGACATGGACGAGCGCCACTTCGATCAAATCAATACCGTCAACTACAAGGGCGTCTGGCTGGCCATGCGTGAGGAGATCAAGGCGATCCGCGCCACCGCGCGTACCGGGGCGATCGTCAACAACAGCAGCGTTGGCAGCTTCGGGGGCAATCCCAACCTGGGAGCGTACGGCGCGGCCAAGCGGGCCCTCAACAGCCTGACCGAGACCACCGCCATCGAGTGCGGGGCCGAGGGCATCCGGGTCAACGCCATCGCCCCCGGCACCACGATGACCGAGATGATGCGGGACTGGGCCGACAAGGAGCCCGGCGTCATCGAGAAGCTCAATGCCCGCACGCCCCTGCGCCGCGCCGCCCAGCCCCACGAGATCGCCGAGGCGGCCGCGTGGCTGCTCAGTGATCGCGCCTCCTACGTCACCGGGGTGGTCATGCGCGTGGACGGTGGGATGCGCGCGTAGGGTGGGGCCTGGGGCGAGGTGGTGGATGCCGAACGTTGCCCCCGGGGGCGATTGCCGGACGTCCGCTCCTTGTCTTGACTGGGGCGTTGGCGCGCGTCCCCATGCCGGGGAGCAGCCGCGGGAGGTGGTCCCCGATGAACCTTCATCTCGTGCTCGTCCCTGGCTTCGGCGGGTTCGATGCCCTCGGCACCCTGCGCTACTACGAAGGTGTCACCCGAGTGCTGGAAGAGACACCGCTCGTCCTGCACTACTTCCCCAACCTGCCCACCGCCAGCGTGCGCACCCGCGCCGAGCAGATGCTCTCGTTCCTCGACGAGCGCTGGCGGCGCAAGGAGATCCGCTCGGGAGACGAGATCCACCTGGTGGGCCACTCCACCGGGGGGCTCGATCTGCGCCAGCTCCTGTTGCGCTACCAGGAACTGGAGAGCGCCAAGGACCTGCGCCGCGCGGACTCCGCCCTGGACGTGCTCAGCCACATCCGCTCCGTGCAGTTCCTCTCCACGCCCCAGCGGGGCACGAACTGGTGCGCCGGATGAACCAGCCGCTGGTGCGCTCCCTGCTCATCCGCCCCCTCTTGCGCGCCTTCTACGAGAGCACGCGTGCCCTGCGCGAGCGCGGTACCTCGGAGAGCGGCCGGCTCTTGCGCCGCGTCCTGCTGCGCGGCAGGCGCGTGGAGTCGGACAACTGGATCGACGCGCTGCTCGACACGATGGAGGGCTGCTACTCGCACGACGGGGCACACTCGCGCGCGCTGGCCCGTGCCTCGTACTTCGAGCTGCTGCGCTGGCTGCTGCACATGGCCAGTGACTCCTCGGCCCTGAGCGACTTGAGCCCCGTGCACCTCGGCGACGCGCCGCCCAGCCCCGCGCACTCGGACGACCCCGAGGGCGAGCGGCGCTTCCTCGTCGAGCACGGCATCCGCTACGCCTCCATCGTCACCGTGGCGAGGCCGAAGTCGGAGAACCGGTTCGACCTCTTCAACCAGCTCTACGCGCTCACGGCCAGGTCACCAGACGCGCGGCTGGGCCCGCCGCGGGCCGTGCAGAAGCTGCTGGATCCCCGGACCACGCAGATGTTGTCGCTGAGCGACAACGACGGGCTCGTCAACACCGTGTCCCAGGTGTGGCCGGACGCGGCGTCGTGCCACCTCGTCGACGCGGACCACGCGGACGTCATCGGGCACTACCAGGCGGAGACCGCCGGAGACACGCACGGCGCCTTGAAGCGCTACGATCTGCTCAACTCCGCCTCGAGCTTCGACGCGGAGACCTTCCGCGAGGTGTGGACGCGAATCGCCTCGTTCGCCCAGGGGAAGTCCTATGCCGGGTCGGGCCGCGCGTCGCGCCGTTCGTCCGCGGCACCGGGATAGCCCCCGCGCTGGAGTACACTGCGGCGCATGCCGGACCCCTCCCCGCACGGCCCTCGCTCACGCTCGCGCGCGATGTTGGTGCCGTGCCTGCTGCTCCTCGTCGTGTTGGGACTGGGCTCGCGCTCCGCGTGGGCCCGTCAGGTGTTGCCGGGCTTCGTCACCGAGTACGCGGGCGACACGCTGTGGGCCACGCTCGTCTACGTGGGGATTCTGCTGCTCTGGCCCCGGCTCTCCGTGGGGCGGGCCGCGGCGGGCGCGCTGGGCTTTTCCCTGGTGATTGAGCTCAGCCAGCTCTTCCATCCCCCCTGGCTCGATGCGCTCCGGGCCAACCCCTTCGTCGCCCTGGTGCTGGGGCGCGGGTTCCTCGTGTCGGATCTCTTCTGCTACGCGGTGGGCGTGGCGCTCGGGGCGGGGATTGATATGGGGTTGTTGTCCCGGATCTCCCGGCAGCGGACGTGATGCCGCTGGGTTTGTCCCCAGCCACACATGATTCCATGAGTCGGGTGCTCCCTCTTGACTTGAGTGGTCCAATCCGTTTGTCTGGTGGGCGGCTCGGAGGGCGTATCCGTGGTGGACGAGAAACATGAGCAAGGCGACGGGCTGGGGCCGTTCGAGCTCGGCCGGAGCTACGATGAAGTGGGGCCCGGCCTGGGTCGCCTCCACGAGGCGTGGCAGGTGAAGACGGGGAGGCCCGCGCTGCGGTTGTTCCCCACGGACCGCGTGGAATGGCAACCCTCGGCGCGCTGGGAAGTGCTGATCTTCTGCGAGCCCTCGCCGCCCTCGGTCACCCTCCTGGTGAGTCAGGCGCCCATGGATGTGCCCACGACGGAACTGGCGGATGTGCTCGTGCTAGCCTCCGCCGCGTTCACTCGCGTGGAGGACAATGCCCAGGTCCGAGCCCATCTGGCGTCGGGGCTGAGCGGACCTGAGGAACGGCTTCCTCGCGCCCGCCGGACTGGGGGGAGGCGAGAGGACGGGTCGTCGCGAGCCTCGCGCTGGTGCTGGGCGTCTGTCTGATGAGCCGTCATGTAGCTCCTGCTCCAAGTGGTTCATCCGTGGAGCCCTTCGTGCAGGCTTCGTCTGGTACGTACTTGGGTGACGGTACATCCGTGCTGGGGTATCCACCGCCCCAGAAGCCATTTCGGAATCAGACGGTAGCTCCTTGCCCGCGTAGGAAGAGTGTCGTGGAGATCAATGGGGGTTGCTGGGTGACGTTGGAGCACAAGCCTCCGTGTGACGAAGACCAGGCCGAGCACCAGGGCAAATGCTACCTGCCCGTGTTGAAGCCCCCACCGCTTCCCCAATCCGTCGAGTTATGAATGGGTTCTCTGGGCGGGAACGCTGCCTGTCTTTGGATATGAGTGGAGCAACGCTCAATGGGTGGCGGCTGGAGATTTCTGGATCTGGGATGCCGAGGCGATGGCGACACAGCCACTACCCAGGCCTCCCTGTTTTTCATCGCCCAGGTAGACGCAAAGACGTCCACATTGAAAGACTGTGAGGTCGACCTGCCCTGGGTCGTCAGCCGCCGATGACCACGCCCATGAGCAGCTTGCTCGAAGAGGTTTCCCGCGAGCATTTCCCGTATCCCCCCGCCACGCCCGAGGAACTCGAGGACTTCGAGCGACGGGTGGGCTGGCGGTTGGACCCGGACCTGCGGGCCTTCTACCTGCACTGCAATGGGGCGGAACTGATCGAACGGTTGCCCGATTCGCCGTATCGGCTCCTGCCTCTGGCGGAGATCACCCGGGCGCGGGTGGCCATCTTCGGAGAGCGAGGCGATGATGACGAGCACGGTCCCGCGTCGCTGTACACCCTGTGTGATGTCCAGGACGGGGACTACGTCCTGGTGGATGTGAGTCGGCAGGAGAACGGACGCTACCCCCTCATGGACGGCTACCATGAGGCGTGGCCGAACGCGGAGTACTGTGGGCCCGTGGCCAGCTCCTTCGCGGAGTTCCTGGAGGCGGCGATGCGCTCCCGACGCCCGGTGTACTGGCTGGGCGGCAAGTAGGTTCGCGGGTCGGCCGCTCGGCCCTGCCCCCTGAGCGGGCGCTCGTTCTCTCGTCCGGGCACGATTTTTAATGCGGACCAGATTGGTCCTGTTTAAAAGCCCGTGACGCGGTGGTGTCCCCCGGGTAGTCCGGGCGCCCCCCTGTGGGAGAGATTCCGAATGCTCCGGATGAGCAAGATGACCGACTACGGCATCGTGCTGCTGACCGAGCTGGCGCGTGCCTCGGGCGAGACGCGTACGGCAAAGGAACTGGCGGCATGTACCCACGTGCCCCTGCCCTCGGTGAGCAAGGTGCTCAAGGGCCTGCAGGGCTCGGGGCTCCTCGTGTCCCACCGGGGCGCGAGCGGCGGCTACGGCCTGTCCCGCCCCGCCCAGGGCATCCTCCTCACGGAGATCATCGCCGCGCTCGAGGGCCCCGTCGCCTTCACCGAGTGCGGCGCCCACGGCACCCCGCACGCCAGCGGTCCGTGCGAACTGGAGACCGTCTGCCGGGTCCGTGGCCACTGGCGCATCATCAACCGCGCCCTCCAGGACGCGCTCGGCCGGCTGACCCTGGCCGACCTCTGCGCCCCCGTCTCGCGCCTTTCCCCCATGGCGGATCACCCCGCCGCTCCTTCCCCGGCTCCCATCCCGGTCACCCTGCGAGGAACCCCTTCATGAGCACCCAGACCCTGCAGGAACTCACGAAGCGCCCCTATGAGGCCGGCTTCGTCACCGCCATCGAGTCCGAGACCATCCCCCGCGGGCTCAACGAAGACATCATCCGCATCATCTCCGCCAAGAAGGGCGAGCCGGAGTTCATGCTCGAGTGGCGGCTGCGCGCCTACCGCCACTGGCTCACCCTCAAGGAGCCCCGCTGGCAGAAGGTGGAGTACGCGCCCATCGACTACCAGGACATCATCTACTACTCGGCCCCCAAGCAGAAGCCGAAGCTCGACAGCCTGGACCAGGTGGACCCCGAGCTGCTCAAGACCTACGCCAAGCTCGGCATCCCGCTCGAGGAGCAGAAGCGCCTGCAGAACGTGGCGGTGGACGCCGTGTTCGACTCCGTGTCCGTGGCCACCACCTTCAAGGACAAGCTGGCCAAGGCGGGCGTCATCTTCTGCTCCTTCTCCGAGGCCGTGCGCGAGCACCCGGAGCTGGTGAGGAAGTACCTGGGCACCGTGGTGCCGCACTCGGACAACTACTTCGCGGCCCTCAACTCGGCCGTCTTCAGCGACGGCTCGTTCGTCTACATCCCCAAGGGCGTGCGCTGCCCCATGGAGCTGTCCACCTACTTCCGCATCAACGCGGAGAACACCGGCCAGTTCGAGCGCACCCTCATCGTCGCCGACGAGGGCTCCACCGTGAGCTACCTCGAGGGCTGCACCGCGCCCCAGCGCGACACCAACCAGCTGCACGCCGCCGTGGTGGAGCTCGTGGCGTTGGACGAGGCCACCATCAAGTACTCCACGGTGCAGAACTGGTACCCCGGGGACGAGCAGGGCCGCGGCGGCATCTACAACTTCGTCACCAAGCGCGGTATCGCGCACCACCGCGCGAAGATCTCCTGGACGCAGGTGGAGACCGGCTCGGCCATCACCTGGAAGTACCCGAGCGTCATCCTCAAGGGGGATGACTCGGTGGGCGAGTTCTACTCGGTGGCGCTCGCCAACCACCGCCAGCAGGCGGACACGGGCACGAAGATGATCCACCTGGGCCGCAACACGAAGAGCACCATCGTGTCCAAGGGCATCTCCGCGGGCCACGGGCAGAACACCTACCGGGGCCTCGTCAAGGTGCTCAAGAGCGCCGAGGGCGCGCGCAACTACACCCAGTGCGACTCGCTCCTGCTCGGGAGCAAGTGCGGCGCCCACACGCTGCCGTACATCGAGGTGAAGAACGCCTCGGCGCAGGTGGAGCACGAGGCGTCCACGTCGAAGATCGGCGAGGACCAGCTCTTCTACTGCCAGCAGCGGGGCATCTCGAAGGAAGACGCCGTATCGATGATCGTCAATGGCTTCTGCCGGCAGGTCTTCAAGGAGCTGCCCATGGAGTTCGCCGTGGAAGCGCAGAAGCTGCTCAGTGTGAGCCTGGAAGGAAGCGTGGGATGAAGCCGCTGCTCAGCATCAAGGACCTGCACGTGCGCGTGGCGGGTCGCGAGGTCCTCAAGGGAATCAACCTGGAGCTCCTGCCCGGGGAGGTCCACGCCATCATGGGCCCCAACGGCTCGGGCAAGAGCACGCTGTCGCAGGTGCTCTCCGGCCGCGAGACGTACGAGGTGACGAAGGGCGAGGTGCTCTTCGACGGGCAGAACCTGCTCGCGATGCCGCCCGAGGCGCGCGCCCACGCGGGCGTGTTCATGGCCTTCCAGTACCCGGTGGAGATTCCGGGCGTGGGCAACCTGCACTTCCTGCGCACGGCGCTCAACGCCCGGCGGCGCGCCGAGGGCAAGGAGGAGCTGGACGCCATGGACTTCCTCAAGCTCGCGCGCGAGAAGTCCAAGCTCGTGGAGCTGGATCAGGCGTTCATGCAGCGCTCGGTGAACGAGGGCTTCTCCGGCGGCGAGAAGAAGCGCAACGAGATCTTCCAGATGGCGGTGCTGGAGCCGAAGCTGGCCGTGCTCGACGAGACGGACTCGGGCCTGGACATCGACGCGCTGCGGATCGTCTCCGGGGGCATCAACGCGCTGCGCACGCCCGAGCGCAGCATGCTCGTCATCACCCACTACCAGCGGCTGCTGGAGTACGTGGTGCCGGACCGGGTGTCGGTGCTGGCCGGTGGGCTCATCGTGCGCACGGGCGGGCGCGAGCTGGCGCTGGAGCTGGAGAAGAAGGGCTACGCGTGGCTCAACGAGGGCAAGGCCCCGGTGGGCAAGGAGGCCCGGCCGTGACGGACGAGGGGCTGCGCTACTACCTCGACCTGGCCGAGCGCTTCCAGGCGGAGCGCGCCGCGGGGGCTCCCGCGTGGCTGCGCGCGCTGAGACAGGACGGCATCGAGCAGCTCGCGCGCCAGGGCTTTCCCACCTCGCGCAACGAGGACTGGAAGTACACGAACGTGTCCCCCGTGAGCTGCCAGTCCTTCTGCCCCGTGCACACCGTGCACGAGGCGAGCATGGAGGCGGCGGTGGAGCTGCAGCGCCTGCCGGGCCCCGGCGCGCGGCTGGTGTTCGTGGATGGCCGCTTCGTGCGCGAGCTGTCCCGGCTGGACGGCCTGCCCGAGGGGCTCCAGGTGCGCAGCCTGCGCGAGGCGCTCGAGCAGGGCGCGCCGCTGGAGGAGCTCGTGGGGCAGCGGGCCCGCGCGGCATCGAGTGCCTTCACCGCGCTCAACGTGGCGCTGCTGGAGGAGGGCGCGTGGGTGGACGTGGCGCCCGGCACGGTGTGCGCGGAGCCCGTGCAGCTGCTCTTCCTCGCGCGCGGCGTGGCCACGCTGTCGCTGGCGAGCCCCCGGGTGGTGGTGCGCGCCGGGGCGAACAGTGAGCTCACGCTCGTGGAGAGCTACGTGGGCGTGGCGCCCGGCGTGTCCTTCACCAACGCGGTGACGGAGGTGGTGCTCGGGGATGGCGCGCGGGTGACGCACCTCAAGCTCCAGGCCGAGTCCGAGGTGGCCTTCCACATCGGCTCGCTGCACGTGGAGCAGGGCCGGGACAGCCGCTTCGCCTCGCATGTGCTCTCGCTGGGCGGCGCGCTCGCGCGCAACGAGGTGCATGCGCTCTTCAAGGACCGGGGCGGGGAGGCCACGCTCAACGGGTTGTACGTGGGCCATGGCACGCAGCACCTGGACCAGTGGACGAACCTGGACCACGCGCAGCCGGACTGCACCAGCCGCGAGCTGTACAAGGGCGTGCTGGACGACAACGCCCGGGGCACCTTCCACGGCAAGGTGATGGTGCGCCCGGACGCGCAGCACACCGACGCGCGGCAGAACAACCGCAACCTCCTCTTGTCGGAGACGGCGTCGGCGGAAGCGAGGCCCCAGCTGGAGATCCTCGCGGATGACGTGAAGTGCGCGCACGGCGCGACGGTGGGCCGGCTGGACGAGCAGGCGCTGTTCTATCTGCGCTCGCGAGGCATTCCCCGGGGCGAGGCGGAGCGGCTCTTGACGCTCGCCTTCGCCACGGAGGTGGTGAGCGCCATCCCCCTGGCGTCGCTGCGCACCCAGGTGGAGGAGCTGCTGACGCGGAAGCTTCCCGGAGCGAAGGAGGGTCGGGCATGAGTGGAGCAACCCTGGACATGGCGCGCATCCGCGCCGACTTCCCCATCCTCCACCAGGAGGTGCGGGGAAGGCCGCTGGTGTACCTCGACAGCGCGGCCACCACGCAGAAGCCCCAGGCCGTCATCGACGCCCTGGTGCGCTACTACACGCACGACAACGCCAACGTGCACCGCGGCGTGCACGCGCTCTCCGAGCGCTCCACCCAGGCCTACGAGGGCGCGCGCGAGCGGGTGCGCCGCTTCATCAACGCGCGCGAGACGAAGGAGATCATCTTCGTGCGCGGCTGCACCGAGGCCATCAACCTGGTGGCGCAGACGTTTGGCCGCACCAAGGTGGGCCCCGGCGACGAGGTGCTCATCACCGCCATGGAGCACCACTCGGACATCGTGCCCTGGCAGATGCTCTGCCAGCACGTGGGCGCCACGCTCAAGATGGTGCCGGTGGACGAGAACGGTGAGCTGCGGCTGGAGCAGCTCGACACGCTGCTCACCGAGCGCACGCGCCTGCTCGCGGTGACGCATGTGTCCAACGCGCTCGGCACGGTGAATCCCATCAAGGAGATCACCCGGCGGGCGCACGCGCGGGGCGTGCCCGTGCTCGTGGACGGCGCCCAGGCGATGCAGCACTTCCGCGTGGACGTGCAGGACCTGGACTGCGACTTCTATGCGTTCTCCGGGCACAAGATGTTCGGCCCCACGGGCATCGGCGTGCTGTACGGCAAGGCCCAGGTGCTCGAGTCGCTTCCACCCTGGCAGGGCGGTGGCGACATGATCCTCACCGTCACGTTGGACAAGACCGTCTACAACCGGCTGCCCTACCGCCTGGAGGCGGGGACTCCGAACATCTCGGGCGCGGTGGGGCTGGCGGCGGCGCTGGACTACCTCGACTCGGTGGGGCGGGAGGCCATCGCGGCGCACGACCAGGAGCTGCTGGAGTACGGCACCAAGGCCCTGGAGACCGTGCCGGGGTTGCGGCTCATGGGCCGGGCGCGGGAGCGCTCGGGGGTGCTGTCCTTCCTGATGGAGGACGTGCACGCGCACGACGTGGGCACCATCCTGGACCGCGAGGGGGTGGCCATCCGGGCGGGACACCACTGCGCGCAGCCCCTGCTGGCGTGCTTCGGCGTGGCGGCCACGGTGCGCGCGTCCCTGGCCCTGTACAACACGCGAGAGGACATCGACGCGCTGGTGCGCGGGCTGCACAAGGTGCGGGAGGTGTTCGCATGAGTTCGGAACTGCAGGACCTCTACCAGGAGGTGGTGCTGGAGCACGGCAAGCGTCCGCGCAACTTCCGCGAGGTGGAAGGCGCCAACCGGCGCGCGGATGGCTACAACCCGCTGTGTGGGGATCAGCTCACCGTGACGCTGCGCATGGACGGCGACGTCATCCGGGACGTGGGGTTCGTGGGGCAGGGGTGTGCCATCTCGCGCGCCTCGGCGTCGTTGATGACGGGCGCGGTGAAGGAGCTGTCGCGGGCGGACGCCGAGCGGCTCTTCGAGCTGGTGCACCGGCTGGTGACGGAGGGCCCCGAGGGCCTGGACCTGGAGGCGCTGGGCAAGCTGGCGGTGCTCTCCGGGGTGAGTGAGTTCCCCTCGCGCGTGAAGTGCGCGAGCCCGGCCGGCATGCGTTGCGCGCGGCGCTCGAGGGCAAGGACGCCTCGGTGTCGACGGAATAGGGAGGGACAGATGAGAGGGCTACAGACACCGCTCGCACGCGACTGCGAGGTGACGATGATCCCCAGCGGCGAGCGGGTGGTGGTTCCCGCGGGCACCGAGGTCCGGGTGCTCCAGACGCTCGGCGGCAACGTGACCGTGCAGGGCGACTATGGGCAGCTCATGCGCATCGACGAGAAGGACGTCGAGGTGCTGGGCGAGGACTACCAGAAGCAGAACGCGAAGCCCGCCGAGGAGCAGCCTCGAGCGGGGAGTTCGATCCGGAGAGCGTCTGGGAGCAGCTGCGCACGGTGTACGATCCGGAGATTCCGGTGAACATCGTGGAGCTGGGGCTCGTGTACGAGTGCAAGAGCACGCCCCTGCCGGAAGGTGGCAACAAGGTCGAGATCCAGATGACGGTGACGGCGCCCGGGTGTGGCATGGGCCCGGTGCTGGTGGACGACGTGCGGCGCAAGGTGAGCGGCCTGCCCGGGGTGGCGGAGGCGGACGTGCAGCTCGTGTGGGATCCCCCGTGGGACCAGAGCCGCATGTCCGACGTGGCTCGGCTGGAGCTGGGCTGGATGTAGTTCAGAGCGGGGGTGAACATGAGCGTGCGTGTCGAGAAGAACGGCCCTGTCACCACGGTCATCCTCCACCGGCCCGAGGTGCGCAACGCGGTGGATGGACCCACGGCCGAGGCCCTGGCCGCCGCCTTCCGCGAGTTCGACGCCGACCCGGACGCGAAGGTCGGTGTCCTCTTCGGCGGGGAGGGCACCTTCTGCGCGGGCGCGGACCTGAAGGCGGTGAGCGAGGGACGGCTCAACCCCCTCTCGCCCGAGGGGGACGGTCCCATGGGTCCCTCGCGGATGCTGCTGGACAAGCCCGTGGTGGCGGCGATCTCCGGCCATGCCGTCGCGGGGGGGCTGGAGCTGGCCCTGTGGTGCGATCTCCGCGTGGCCGAGGAGGACGCCGTGCTGGGCGTCTTCTGCCGCCGCTGGGGCGTGCCGCTCATCGATGGGGGTACGGTGCGCCTGCCCCGGCTCATCGGCCTGTCCCGCGCGATGGATCTCATCCTCACGGGCCGTCCGGTCTCCGCCCAGGAGGCCCTGGGCATGGGGCTCGTCAACCGCGTGGTGCCCCGGGGCGGCGCGCGCGAGGCCGCCGAGCAACTGGCCCGGCAGCTCGCCGCCTTCCCCCAGGAGTGCATGAAGGCGGACCGGCGCTCGGCGTATGCCCAGGCGGACCTGTCGCTCCCGGAGGCGCTGCTCCAGGAGTTCCAGGGAGGCCGTCAGGTGCTGGAACTGGAAGGACTGGCGGGGGCGAAGCGCTTCGCTGGAGGCGCCGGCCGCAACGGCCGCTTCGATTAGCCCGCTCCCGCCCGTCAGGGGATGTCTGACAAATAGAGCCGCTCGGCGAGGCGTCGTCCGAGTCGCTACGCGAGAGCGCGCGAGACTCCCGAGGGTGGCCATGGCGGCCTCCAGGCGGGGGCTCCAGACCTGACCGCAGTTGAGGCGGATGCAGTTCGTGTAGCGGGCCTGCGCGGAGAAGATGTGCCCCGGCGCGATGCTGATGCCCGCCTCCAGCGCCCGCGCATGCAGGACGAGCGCGTCCACGGTGGGCGGCAGCTCCACCCACAGCAGCGAGCCGCCCGTGGGACGGGAGACGCGGGTGCCCGCGGGGAAGTGCTCGCAGATGGCCTCCGTCATCCGCTCCACCTGCGAGGCGAGCCGCCGCCGCAGCGTGCGCAGGTGCTTGTCATAGCCGCCGCTGGCGAGGAAGCGCGCCACCGCGAGCTGTGGCAGCGTGGGCGTGGCCGTCGTGTGGGCGAACTTGAGCAGCTCCATGCGCTCCTGGAAGCGCCCAGGTGCCACCCACCCCACCCGGAAGCCCGGTGCGAGCGTCTTGGACACCGAGCCGCACAGCAGCACCAGCCCCGCGCGGTCGAACGACTTGCAGGTGCGGGCGCGCTCCAGGCCGTGGTGCAGGTCGCCGTAGATGTCGTCCTCGATGAGCGGAATCTCGCGACGGGCGAGCATCGCCACGAGGCGGGCGCGATTCTCCTCGGGCATGCAGGCGCCGAGCGGGTTGCTGAAGCTGGGCACCACCAGCACGGCGGCCACGCGGCGCTTGTCGAGGGCGGCCTCCAGCGCGTCCAGCTCCAGGCCGTGGCGCGGGTGGCTGGGAAGCTCCAGCGCGCGCAGGCCGAGCGACTCCATGGCCTGGAGGGTGCCGTAGTAGGCGGGGGACGCGATCGCGACGGTGTCGCCCGAACGGGCCACGGCGGCGAGGCTGAGGTAGACGGCCTCGGTGGCGCCGCAGGTGGTGAGGAAGTCGTCGGGGGACAGCGAGCAGCCCCAATCCAGCGCGCGGCGGGCCACCCGGCGGCGCAGCTCCAGGCAGCCGGGGGGCATGTCGTAGCCGATGGCGTCGGGGCGCTGGCGCGACAGCATCACCATGTCGCGGTGCAGGCGTGGACCGGGCAGCAGCTCGGGCGCGGGCACGGCGGCGCCGAGCTGCACCACCCGCTCGTCACGGGCGGCCTGGTACACGCGGGCCACGAGGGCGCTGTTGCTGGGCGGCGTGGCGGTGGGGGTGGGGCGGGAGACGCGAGGCTCCTCGAGGCGGAGGCGCTCGCGGCGGCGCACGTAGTGGCCGGACTGGGGCCTCGTCTCCACGAGGCCGAGCGACTCCAGGTGGAGGTAGGCCTGCAGCACGGTGGAGATGCTCACCCGCTCGCGCAGGCTGAGCTGCCGCACCGAGGGCAGCCTGTCCCCGGGCCGCAGCGTGCCGGCGGCCATGGCCTCCGCGAGCCGCTCGGCGACCTGCTCATAACGCCGGGGCCGCGAGCCTCCACCATCGCCGTGTCCAAGGGTCCACCTCCTCCGAGACGCACGACCGCGTCCCATCGGGAACACATAACCAGCGGGGGCTCGCCCGCCCAGATACAGCTGCGCGGGTGGGCAACCAGCACAGTTCATCCCGCCGCGACTGTACCCCTCACAATTCAACCCGCCTGAATCTGTTCCGCATGGGGCCCCGGGCGCATGTTCACCCTCGAAGGAGGAACAGTGATGGCAACAGCAATGCTCCGAGGACTGTGGCAGGCCGTGAGGCCGCACCACCGGACGGCGCGAGGAAATACGAAGGGGCCGGAGCAGGTGGTGCTCGAAGAGGGAGCGGTGTGGAGCTGCCGCGTGCGGGCGGGGGGCTACGGCTCACCTGCTGCGAGGGCCTGCTCTGGCTCACCCACGAGGGTGAGCCGGCGGACAAGGTGGTGAAGGCGGGGGGCTCGGTCCGGCTGGACGGTCCGGGACTGGTGGTGGTGCAGGCGCTGCGTCCGGCACGCTTCGGCCCGAGCGAACCCTGAAAACCGCGCGGGCGGAAGGCCTCGGAGGGCTTGGGCCTCCCGCCCGTCACGGCTTGCTTCATGAGCGGGACGCCCTCGCCCGGCGAGACGAGAGAGGCGACCCCAAAAGAATGTATTGGGCCCGAGCCGGCGACTGTTTGGGAATCACACGGTGTCGAGAACCGTCTGTTCAAGGTGCTGTTCGACTGCGCGGCTGGCTGATGCCTCGGCCTGACACCTGGGCCTGCCGATGAATCCGCCCGGCGACTGGGCTCGGGGCAGCGATGACTCACTGGAGCCCGAGCCCGGAGCCGTTATCAATGGCAGCCGCCGAGGTAAAAAAGGTCCCGCAGTTGATGTTTCCACAGCGCCTGTGGCAAAGGCTCACTGCCGCGGCGAACCCTTGAGAGGCGGAGCAACCATTCGCACAGTAACTGGGATAGTGCGGACGCCAGCGAGGGTCCCTGCAATACACCAGTGTCACGTGACATGCATCTGCGTGGAACTCGTTACCATCGAATGTCCCGTCTGGAGGCGAAGTGTCGCCTATATACTCGGGCGGGATTTGTACGACCTCCGGTGTCGTGTCCTGCTCTATGGGCTCATCAGGCACTTTCTCATCGGACGCACATGCGCCGAGTCCAAGTGCTAAAGCGAGCATCGGGATCTTGAACCATAAAAGCGCTCTCATGGGAAACCTCCTGGGATGCGACCAGCCGGGCCGACCCCTGCTGATGGTGTGCAACCTCGACGCCGCTCGCAACGAGCCGAGAAGGCGACTGGAAGTTTGTCCTTACAACGCTCCCCTCCGGCCGCCCGCGCCGGTACTCCAGTGACCTCCAAGTGTAGCCCTCGGGACATGAGGCGAGATCCGAGGCCGCCTTCGCGGGCGCATGGACGCGAGTACCGCGCTGTGCGCCACCCCATCCCGAGAGCCCCGCAGATGGCATCTGCGGCCGGTGCGGCGCGTTCCTGTGTGAGCGCTGCCGCCCCACGGGGCCTGATTCCCTTGCCCTGAGCCGGTGGGCGCTCGAATCTCCCAGGGGCCCCATTGCATGGAGCGCCGTGGGCAGTCAGAGTGCGGGGAGGCACCATGGGCAGGGTTGATTTCGATGACGAGTCTCTGTGGCCGTTGCTCCTGGTGGGCTACGTGGGCAGTCCTTCGCCGGAGCAGCAGGAGGAATACCAGGCCAGGTTGAGTGCATGCCTCCGGCGCGGGGAGAAGTACGTCAGCATCATCGACATGCGCTCCTTCACCGGAATTCCGCCCGCGCAACGCCAGCGCATGGCGCAGTTCCTGCGGGAGCATGAGTCGCTCTTCCGGCAGGTGGGGCTCGGCACCTGCCTCCTCATCACCTCGCCCGTGATCCGGCTGGTCGTGAGTGTCATCTTCCACCTCAAGCCCATGCCCGCTCCGTACTACGTCGCTCCCTCCATGGCGGCGGCGCTGGACTGGGTCCTCGGACAACTGGAAGCCGCGGGGCTCACCGAGGAGGCCGCCCGCATCCGGCGTCACTCCGAGCGGCTCGTCTACGGACGGACGGGCTGAACCGCGGCGGGTGTGGTACGGAGAATCCCCATGGGCATGATCATCGTCTTCCACCTGGCCCGGCGCGAGCAACTCTCCTCCCTGCTCGCCTCGCCGGAACAGGTGACCGATTTCCTCCGTGACTCTGGCGGAGAGGACGCTGGCTTTTCGGAGAACAGGCTCGACCTCGACAAGGCCTGGCACGGACTCCACTTCCTGCTGACGGGAACGGATTGGGGAGGCACGCCCCCGCTGAACTTCATCGTCGCGGGCGGCGAGACGATTGGAGACGTGGACGTCGGCTACGGGCCGGCTCGCGCCTTCACTCCCGAACAGCTCGCGGAGATCTCCCGGGCCCTCGATGCGCTCAGCTCGGACGCGCTGCGCCAGCGCTTCGACCCGGTCAGGATGCTCGAGCTGGATATCTACCCGGACATCTGGGACCGGGACCCCGCCGATGACGACACGTTGGGGTACGTGCTCGATTACTTCGAAATGCTCAAGCCGTTCTTGCGCAAGGGCGCGGAGCGAGGGCTCGGGCTCATCGTGTATATGAGTTGAACAACCCCTTCAGCCCAGCAAGCCGCACCGGGACTGCTTTCGGGGAGGAGGCCGCACGTCCACCTCCGTCCAGCGCAGCCGCTGCTGCTCAGTCGTCCACGTCAAACTCGCGATGGCGGCCCATCAACTGGCGGTGCCAGCCGGGTTGTCAGGGACAGATAGGTGATGGGCAGCGCGACAGCTAGGACGCAGCCCACAGCCAACACACCACGAGCCATCCCCCCCGCCATACTTCGGCCCGCCTCGCAAGGGGTGGAAACCCACCCCTCCACCGAATGTTCCTTTGCATTACCTTCCACGTGGTGACGGGCAAGCTCATGGGGTCGATTCGCGGGAGTTCCAATGTGGCCACCTACATTCTCGTCACGGCCAGGGAGAGGCTCTGCTTCTGTCTCTGGATGCCTGGGCCAAACTTGTTTGACAGGTTTCTGGTAGTGAAATAGCCTTCACACGCTGTGTTGGTTCGTCCACAGCCCACATCGAGGAAACATGAACGTCGCGAAACTGGCTTTTGCTTGTATTGCCCTTCTGTCTACGGCCGCCGTCGCGGGCAGCAAGACGAATTTTGAGATCTACCTCTCCATTCCTCCGTCGGGCACGGCTACTGCGGCGGGTTCTATCATTGGCGTGCAGAACTCGTCTGATACGAACTCCGTCATTCAGTGTCAGATCAAGGTGGATGTTACGGTCTTGGGCGCAGCAACCCAGAGATTGTATTGTCATGCCAGGGATACCAGCGGCAACGACGGGATCTGTATCCTGAACAACCCACCCCAGGCCTTTGTCGATCTCGTTTACGCACTCAAGGACAATGACAAGCTGACCTTCACCTGGGACGTCGCTACTCAGCAGTGCAGGTCGCTGGAGCTTCAGCGTGGGTCCTGGCAGGTCCGGAGTAATGGCGCCACGTAGTTCCGTACCAAGAGAAGCGTAGGCCGGTGCTGAGAGCCATGAGCTTCGGCGCCGGCCTTTCTATTTGGTGGCCTGAGCCCTCCTCGACCCCTCGGTTCCAGCCCTCCCCCTCGACAGCTCCCCTCTCCCTCCTATACGCCCGTCCCCGCCCCCGCTACGGGTGCGACCTGTGAGGTCAAAATCTTCCCGAGAGTGAACGCGGAGCTTGCTCCGTACCGGAGATTACGTAACTTCGCGTCGCTCTTCATGACCAGCGATACCTCTTCGTCGGGCCCTGGCCCATACAAGCTCGTGGAAACGCGCCATCTTGACGAGGCGCGCGACATCTTCCGCCGCACGTACGGTGAGTCGAAGCTCGATGCCGTGGACTCAAAGCATTTCGAGTGGCGGGTCAACCTCGCCGGCACGGGCCCCGTCGTCTTCACCCGCGGGGGGAGCAGCGGTGGGACCATCATGCGCGTCATGCCCGAGAGCTACGTCGTGGTCTTACTCACCGACAAAAGCGGGCACGCGGCTTCACACAAGGCCGCAGCCGACATCACGCACGAAGGCGGCGCGGTCGTATTCACGGCAGGGCACCCTCTCGTCTTGGAGCTGGCGGATGGCGTCCGCTCGGTCACCTTGCGCATCGACCCCGCCTACCTGCAGGCCGAGCTGGAGGCGCTCACGGGCCAGACCGTGCACGGGCCGCCGCGGTTCGCGCTCTCCATGGACACCCAATCCGGCTACGGCGAGTCCCTCCGGCAAATGTGCTCTTCCTGGGACGAGAGATCGAGAAGGGATCCGTGATGTTCCAGGAGCCGCGGCTCACGGCCCCTCTCGGCGAGACCGTCGTGCGCGCACTGCTCCTGGGCCAGGCGCACGACTACTCCCATCTGCTCCGGACCCCCACGCCGAGCGCCGGCATAGGCGCGGTCCGCAGGGTCGAGGAATACGTCGAGGCCGCCGGGCCCCGCCCGGTGTCGATGCGCGAGCTCTGCCGGATCACCGACGCGAGCGGGCGCTCGATAGACAAGGCGTTCCGCGATCATCGGGGCTCCACGCTGACCGCCGCGCTCGCGAGATTACCGCCATCGCCGAGCGCGAACGAGGCAGGCGCGGTCTCGGCGCGCATCTCCCTGCTCACGCCGCGCGAGCGCGAGGTGTGCGCGCTCGTGGCGCGGGGGTTGCTCAACAAACAGGTCGCGGCCGAACTGGACATTTCCGAGGGGAGTGTGGAGAAGCACCGGGCCCGGGCAATGAAGAAGCTGGCGGTGGGCAGCGCCGCCGAGCTGGGCGGGCTGTGGGCGCGGATGGGGAATGAGGCCGGGGAGGCGCCTCGCCCACGGGGCGCCTCCCCGGCCTCGGGTGGATGAACCACTCAGAAGCACCCCTTTCAAGGTCGGTGGCAAGTGTTTCATCAGGAGGAGCAAATAGGTAGTGAATGGCGAGTCGGGGCGACTTGAGCGCCTGTCAAGACATAGCCGTTCCATGGAGCGCCCGCCACGGAATGCTCTTGGGGTCATTTGTCTCTTGGGTGCCTTGGTTCTTCCCCAGCTCAGGAGGGCTTCTCTCCCTTGAGCACACGCGCTGTCGCCACGTGTTTGCGCACCACCGCCCCCGGTGCATAGCCCTTCTTTGCTTTCTTCTTGGCTGCCCGGGGATGTTTGCGCAACGTCGCGGGCCTCACTTTCTTCGCCATTTCCAACAAGTCCGCACTCAACTGCTCCGCGGATTGTTCTCCTTCTACGGCCCACTCCTCTGGCTCCACCATGACCATCATCCCTCCGTCCTCACCGCCTGTTCGTACACTCTCCCCGTCTGCCCTCGTCCCACTTCCTGCTTCTCTCCCAGCGCGGTTGGATTGGGCGACACTCCATGTCCTCTACTGTCCGGGCAGGGCTGCTCCTCGGAAGTTGCTCAGTGGCTTGAGCCTCTTCTCACTGGCTGGCAGATGATTGCCATCCAAGACTCGCACCGGTAGCCCGCCGCCCACGGCCCCTGCTTCTTCATGGGCCGCACCACGGGTAAGCGCTCCCTTGCACCAGCGCTCGCACTACTTGGGGCTCGGTGCGATTGACTTTGTCATGGAGCGCCGCCAGCGAGACGTCAGGTCTGGGTCCGACCGGGCTGCGGCGTGCCGCGACGGTCGCAATCCCAGCACCACCAGCCCCATCAAATCCACTACCGAGGAGAAGAGCAGCTCACGCGTGTGTTGCTTGTCCCGCTGTGCTTCAAATACCTCGTCAATCCACTGCGCTAGTACTACAGTTGGACATTTTTAAGTGGACAGAGGAATGGCCCTCCCCCTGCTGCCGTAACAAGCTGCCGTCCTCCGTTTGGCGTGAACCCATGACTCGGACCTCCTCTCCTCTGAGATAATACGGCCCCAGCGCAACGCAACTGCGGAGGTGGGGTGGAGGGCCCCACTTGTCTGGTGGGGAGCCAGGAGAGAAAGCGAAACGAAGGCAAGGGTGACGCCGGAGGTGGCGTGGTTATAACCCATGGGAGAAGTCACCTTCACCTGGGGGCCGCCATGTCGAGCCGCGCTGTCGTCTCGGACCACAACGAAACGGTTTTCGTCAGGAAATGGGAAGAGGAGTGGCGCCGCGTACAGGCGTGGGTCCAGCCCCACTTCGCGCGTCCGGAGACACGCACCTCGGCGGAGTCGCTGTTGCAAGGATTGCTGGCACGAGTCGAGCGCAAGAACTCCTGGGGCTTGAGTGAGGAGGTGGGCCGGGAGACGCCCTACGCTTTTCAACACCTGCTCAATGGGGCCCAGTGGGACGAAGACGCGCTCCGGGACGACGTGTTGTCGTATGCCCGAGAGCGGCTGGGAGAGGGGGGAATATTGGCCGTGGATGAGACCGGCTTCTTGAAGAAGGGGGACAAGTCCGCGGGAGTCGCACGGCAGTACAGCGGCACGGCGGGCCGGGTGGAGAATTGCCAGATAGGCGTCTTCCTGGCCTATGTCACCGATAAGGGACACACGCTGGTGGACCGTGAGCTGTACCTCCCCAAGGAATGGCTTGAGGAGCCGGAGCGCGGTCGCCGGCAGGAATTCCCCGGGAGTGGGATTCCAGACCAAGCCTGAGCTGGCGCGAGTCATGCTCCAGCGGGCGCTGGACACTGGACTCCGACCGAAGTGGGTGGTGGGAGATGAGGTGTATGGCCGGGATGGAGAGTTGCGACGGTTTCTGGAGAGCCAGTCGCAACCGTATGTGCTGGCGGTGGCCTCCAATACCTACGCCTGGCACGGGGAGGCTCACGTGACGGCGGGCGAGGTATTGAAGGAGGTGAAGACACCCGAATGGACGCGGCTGTCGGCGGGAGCCGGAGCCAAGGGACCGCGGCTGTATGACTGGGCGCGAGTCCAGCTCAATTCTCCGGCGAGGAACCAAGCGCGATGGTTTCTCTTCCGCCGCGGCCTGTCGGAGGATTCCGACGTGGCCTTCTACCGGTGCATGCACCGGCCACGACGTCGCTGGCGGCCCTGGTGGAAGCGGCTGGTAAACGCTGGCCGGTAGAGGAATGTTTCGAGTCGGCCAAGGGGGAGGTGGGACTGGACGACTATGAAGTGAGGCGGTGGCGAGGGTGGTACCGCCACATGACGTTGTGCCCGGTGGCCCATGCATTCCTGGCCGCCGCGCGCGTCACGGCCAATGAACCCGAGGAGGAGACAAAAGTCCCAAAACGTCTGGGCCCGCCGCACCGAAGAAGTCGCATGGGCGCGTTTCGACGGCGGCGAGGCCTGTCCTCATCCGCTTCAGTCTTCAGGAAGTGAGACGTCTGTTGTGGAAACTCGCCCGGTGGGTGGTACGACCCACGTTGGACTTCATCCTGCGGTGGAGCCGCTGGCGGCGCCACCATCAGGCCGTCGCCAAACTCTGCCACTATCGTCGCAAAGCCCCCAGAATTCACGTCCAACTGTAGTACTAGGGTGCACCCTCCACATGACCTTGAAAGTGGTGCGTCTTTACGCCCCGATATAGGCCGCCAGCTCGTCAGGCGTTCCCATGGGAAAGCTTCCTTCAAATAGTCGAGGAACGCGGAGACACGCGCGCTCAGCAGCCGCCGCGATGGATAGAGCGTCCACAGGGCGATGTCTGGCCCGTCCGCATCACCCCAATGCACCAGCGTGCCGGCAGCCAGATCGTGACTGACGAGTGACACGGGGAGGCGTCCGGCGCCGACGCCCGCTCGGACAGCATCGCGGACCATGATGAGCGATGACAGGCGAAGGACTGGCTCTATCGCGATGCGTGATCTTCCAGTGGGCCTCATCACATCCCAGGCCGCACTCCGGTCGCCCGCCCCCCGCACCACGGCCGGAACCGCGACATTGTTCGCCGGTCGAGCGAGGCCCGGGCTCGCGACGACTATCAACCGATCACGCAGAAAGATTCGTCCGACAAGGCTTTCATCCGGATCCGGATTGACCCGGATGACCAGATCATAACCTTCCTCGACGATGTCGACGGTCCGATCTTCCGTCGTGACCTCGAGCCGGACCTCCGGATATTTCAGCGCGAAGCCGGCCGCGAGCCTACCCATCGCGGTCTGCGAAAAGAGCAGCGGCGCGCTGATCCGCAACTTGCCTCGCGGCTTTTCCCCACCCGAAGCGATCGCCGCCGCGGTCTCGTCGAGCTCGGTCAGCAATGCCCCCGCTCGCTCGAAGAGCGCCCGTCCTTCCTCGGTGAGCTTCAGTGTGCGCGCCCCGCGCTCGAACAGGCGCAGGTCGAGGCTGGCCTCCAGTTCCGCGACCCGGCGGGACAGGGTCGCCTTCGGGCGCCCAGCGGCGCGTGCGGCTCGTCCGAACCCTCCGTGCCGGGCGACGAGATTGAAATCAGCGAGGGCAAGCAGATCCATTCGTTCCACCAGGAAGACCGTTCCACCAGTGAGACGGTCCGTCCAAAGATAACACCTGTCGGCCCAGGTGTGGATCGCTCATTTATAGGGTGTCTTCTGACTCGAACCCGGAGTGAGCCCCATGACGATCCCCGTTACCGGCGCAACCGGCACAGGCCATACGCAACCCCAACAACAAGGAATTCCATCATGATCTATTCAACCGCCACGGTTCCGGTGAATCCCGAGGGCGAGACCCCGCTGACCCGCGGGCAGGCCTGGAAAGGCCTGGTCCTCAAGGCCCGCGACGCCCGCCTGTTCCTCCCGCCCAACATCTGCACCCGTTGCGAGGTCGTGGAGGAGCGCGTGACGCACATCGTGCGTGAAGCCACGATCGCAGGCGATGATTTGCGCGAAATCATCACCTTCGAGCCGGAGAGCAAGGTGACCTTCTTCCAGGTCACCGGTCCGCGCGAAGGCGCGATCATCAACGAGCTGTTCGAGGACGAAGCCGGCGCGCTTCAACTTCGGTTCTATTGCTATCTCGGCCTGCGCGGCAAGAAGCCGAACGGCCCCGAAGAGCAGGCCGAACAAGAATGGATGAACGGCGACAAGGGCTACAAGAGCGCCTTGCTGTCAACGCTGAAACGGACCCGCGAACTGCTCGCCGAGGGCCGGCTCTGATCATCACCAGGGACATGAACGACGGGACTGCCTCCCAGGCGGCGTCCCGCTTTCCGAGGTAACTACCATGCGAGATTCCGTAACCAACAACATCCGGATACCCCCACCGAAGATACTGGTCCTTGGCGCGACCGGCGGCACCGGCCGCCTGATCGTCAGCCAGGCGGTGGCTCGAGGGTACGACGTCACCGCGCTCGTGCGCTCAGCCGGGAAGGCGAGTGAGCTCAAGGGGGCGACGCTCATCGTCGGAGACGCCCGCGACGAGATGGCCTTGCGCCAGGCGCTCAAGGGCCGGGACGCCGTCGTCAGTGTACTCGGCACACCGGCCAGCCCGTTTCGCGAGGTGACGCTTCTCTCGACCGCGACACGGGCGCTCGTGAGCGCAATGAAGCTCGAGCAGGTCTCACGTCTGGTCTGCATCACGGGGATTGGCGCCGGTGACAGTGCCGGGCACGGCGGCTTTCTTTTCGACAACCTGATCTTCCCCCTTCTCTTGCGCAAGGTGTACGCCGACAAGAATCGGCAGGAGGCCATCGTCAGGGACAGCGGGCTCGACTGGGTTCTCGTTCGCCCCTCCGTCCTGACCAACAAGCCCAGCCGCGACACGATCCGCGCGCTCACGGATCTCTCCAGCTTCCATGGCGGAGCCATCTCGCGAGCGGACGTCGCGAGGTTTGTCTTGGACCGGTGCGCGACGGCACCTGGGTGCATCGTTCCCCGTTGATCACCTGGTGAAACTAACTCGGCGAGCCCGCGGACCCGTGGTCCCTCGATGCGAGTGACCACGGGAGCGCGCTGCCAGAGTGGCTGAAGTCGCAGGAATGGAGACCCACATGTCTGTCATCAAGCACGGAATCAGTTCATCGGACGCGCAGGCCCTGCAGGCGATGCGCGCCATGTTCGCCGGGGCGCCGAAGCTCAAGTTCGAGCCCGCGAGTCGCGCTGCGTTCGACGAGATCATCGCCCGCACGCCCCCACCCGAGACGGTCAGCTTCGAGCAGGAAGAGGTAGGCGGTGTACCAGGTTGGTGGTGCCGTCCCAAGCATGCGGACGACACGGCTGTCGTTCTGTACTTGCACGGCGGCGGCTATGTGCTCGGTTCGGCGGCGGCCTACCGGAACTTCGTCGGGCACATCGCCGAGCGGGCGGGCGCCGTGGCATTCGTCGCGGACTATGCGCTTGCTCCGGAACGGCCGTTTCCCGCCGCGACGAACGATCTCCGCGCGCTTCATGAAGGCCTGTTGGCCCGTGGCTACGAGCGTATCGCGCTCTGCGGTGATTCCGCCGGCGCCGGTCTCGCGCTCTCGTTCCTGACGGGCGGCACGGCGAAATCCGATCGGATCCTCGGCGTCGTCGCGATGTCGCCGTGGATCGACCTGTCCGTCTCCGGAGAATCCATGGCCTCTCGCGCGGAGGAAGACCCCCTTTGTCCAGCGCGACGCTCGCTGAAGCCGCGGCGACCTATCTCGGCGGACATCGCGTCGAGGATCCGCGGCTGGCCACGCTGGATGGCGATTTCTCGATGATGCCACCGGTGCGCATCCATGTGGGCGACGCCGAGGTGTTGCTGGATGATTCGCTGCGGTTCGCGCAAAAGGCCGAACAAGCCGGACGGAGCTGCGAGGTCCACGTCTGGGAGGGAATGACTCACGTTTTTCCCTCGAGTTTCGCGATGCTCCATGCGGCCGCCGAGGCACTGGAGGACATCGGGATATTCCTCGCCGGGCTGTTGGCGCGAAGCTCGGGGGAGGTACACGGTTCCTCCTTCAGCCCCGGTACCGCTCGGCCACGCGGTAGAACTGGGTGAGGGAATAGTCCAATAGCGCCTGGCACGAGCGCATGGAGTGGCTGGCCGCCGGACACCATCCCCAGGAGTAGGCCCCTACCTGCCGAACCGAGTACCTCCTGGAAGTCAGGCGCGGTCCATGCGAACACCATGGCTCCTGGCCACCTGCGGGCAGGGAGGTCAGAGTGGAGGAGCACTCATGGACGAGGAGAAGAAGTCCGAAGCGAGCGGGGAGGAACCGGAGCGGTTGGGGCCGTATGTGATTCAGGAGCAGGTGCAGCAGTCCCATGGCAGCCAGGAGGAGCTCTACCGGCCACGCACGAGACGAGCGGGGCCAAGGCCCTGGTGCGCAAGCACTCCTCCGAGGAGGACGCGGCCGCGCGCAAGGACTGGCGGGTGCTCTTCGGCTCCTGGGCCTCGCGGGGCTACTCCGCCATGGAAGTGGAGCACACCGACTGGGCCAGGGCCCTGGACAGGCAGTCGGCGGAGTCGCTGCTGCTCACGTTGGAGAGTGTGCTCGAGGAAGTGCGGCGCATGGTCCGCGCCGTGTCCAACACCCACGAGCCCCGCCTCCGGTGGAGCCTGGGGTTGGGCATGGCGAGCGCCGCCATGGTGTGCGCCCTTCTCTTCGCGCTGGTGCGCCTGCCCTCGGTGTCTCAACCCCCGAGTGCCCTGCCCGCGCCTGGGAGCCACGAGGTGCTCGCAGCGGGCGAGAATCCGGACACGCCCACTCATGGCGGGCTCGTGGACACCGCGGACGCGGGGCAATCCATACTCGCCCGTCCGCTGCCGCGCGAGCCCTTCAAGGGACAGAAGCGCCCTCCCTGCAATCGCTACGCAGAGGTCGAGTTGGTCGGTGCCTGCTGGTTGCCTCACAAGTTGAAGGCCCCGTGCCCGGACGTGCTCTACGAGCACGAGGGGGAGTGCTACTCGCCCGCCTTCAGCGCGAAGCAGCCGCCCTCGTCGCTCGGGCAGTGAGGAGCGCGGGGAAAGGTGTCAGACGATTCGTAGGCGACGAGCCATTTGACACCTTCCCCGCTAGGGATCGCGGCGCCCCCCTGCGAGTCCAGGCACGCTACTGCCCCAACTCTCTCTTGACGCGCCCCAGTACTGGTTTGGGCCGTCCCATGAAGGCATCAACCAGACGTTTTTCGACGCCATGCGGTTCCCAAACGGTCGCTGGCTCGAATGTCAGCAGAGCTGCCCCTCTTGGCATTCAGTGCCTCCCGACCTGGGCTCCGCTCGCGAGGCGTCCCGCGCGGGATTACAGGGAGGCTGTGCGGCCGAGTCAACGCTAGGCCGCGGCGGAAATGCTCTTGACGTCCACGTTCCCCTCGAAGGCCAGCTTCTCGAGGGCGCGCGCGGCGATCTGCCCGCTCTTGAGCTGCTGAATCTCCGAGGAGACCTTCCGGGCGCGGGCCCGCAGCGACTCGTCGGCCAGGAGCGCCTGCAACTCGGAGCGGATCCGCTCGGGGGTCGCCTTCTCCAGGGGCAGGTAGCGCCCGAGCCCCGCGCGCTCGACCAGCGACGCGTTGAGGGTCTGGTCTCCAATGAGGGGGATGACCAGCATGGGCAGACCCGTGTACAGGGCGCGACCCACCGCGCCCCAACCCCCGTGGGTGATCAACGCCCGGGCCTTGGGGAATACCTCGTCGTGGGGAACGTAGCGCTCGATGCGGATGTGGGAGCCGAGCCCGGAGGGAACATCCGAGGCCCCCGCGGCCGTGGCGAGCACGGGGACGTTCATGGGCGAGACCGCCTCCAACACGCGCCGGAACAAGCCATTGTCCGCGTGGGTCGTCGTCGTGCTGACAATCACGGTCCCGGGCTCGATGCTCGGCGCTTCCTTGCGGCTCGTGGAGCTGTTGGCGGTCGTCGGCCCGACGAAGAGCTGGTTGTCGCGCAGCGGAATGCCTCCGGCGAGTCCCCGGTGGCCCATGATGATGTGGAGCTTGGGCGAGGCCGCGGCCTGGACGAGGTGCGCCGAGCGGCCACGATAGGGAGACAGACCGAGCTGGGCCCTCGCCTCGTTCAACGGCATCAGCTGGCCCATCAGCAGGTGCGTCAGCGCGGGGAACCGGAAGAAGGGCTTCATGGACGGCATCGTGCTGAAGATCAGCGGCAGCTCATCCGCCGTGAGGACCGTCCCCATGTTCCCGGCGCTCGCCCAGGGAATGCCGGCGCGCTCGGCGGCCCAGGCCGCGCCCAGCTCGAAGAAGTCGTGGACCACGCAGTCCACCTTCTCGCGCTTCAAGACAGGCTCCAGCTCTCGCGCGAGCTGGACGTTGTTCGCCTGGCCGATGCTCCGGAACATCGTGATGCCGAAGGGGATCGACGGCATCCAGGGCGGCAGACTCGTGAACTGGGCGAGATCGCCAATGTCCTGGACGTCGAGCATCCGCTCATGAGGCAGATGCTCCGCGCCGACGGCCTTCACATCGGCCGCCGGGCTCGCCTTCGCCTTGAACAGCACCCGGTTGCCCCGAGCGGTGAGCTGCTGCGCGAGGTCCAGGACGCGAAGCAGATGCCCCGGCGCCCCCGAGCTCGCCAGCAGGAAGGTCGCGGGTTTCCGGGAAACATCATTCGTGGATGCCATGGTCGTTCTCCCCCAAGAAGTCGCAGACGGTCCCCTCGGCACACGCGATGGACCGCAACTCCAAGTTGCGATGATGAATAGAATTGGATTTCACTCACCGCAATTCGAAGTGGCGATATTTGGCGATATTGGCTTATGAGAGAATTGGAAGAAGGCCCCCTGCACACCAAGGCCGCACCCGCCATTGCCCTGCTCTAGAGTTTCAGGCGTCGTACCAGCCGCGGAAATTCAACGACCTGATCGTCCAGGTGAATTGACACCGGGCCGCTCCGAGCACTTGGACGGTCAGTTGAATTCCGCGTAGGCGGCCCGAATCGCCCAATCCAGGCGCATCGGGTCGGGGTAGCGGCCGGACAGATCCTTCGTGATCTCCGCCACGGCCTGGTCCACGGTGCGGCCCGCCTTCTTGGCCGCCACCGTGCGCTCCTGGATGGCGGTGAAGAAGTCCCGGTAGCCCGCGACGAACTCCAGGCCGCCCACGGGTCCGTGGCTGGGCACGATGAGCGAGGGCTTGAGCGCCTCCACCTCGTCGAGCGTCTCGCGCCAGTGGGCGAAGGTGGACGAGGGGCTGGCGAACGCGGCCGTGTACTGCATCGCCACGTCGCCGGAGAAGAGCACCCGGTCGGCTTCGATCCAAACGCCGGTGTCGCCCCGCGTGTGGTTCGGGCCGAAGGCCAGCAGGCGCACGCGCAGCGCGCCCAGGTCCAGGTCCAGGGTGTCCTGGAAGGTGATGTCCGCCTCACGGAATCGCGCGTCCTTGAGCAGCTCGGCGTTGACCGGGGACATGCGCGAGAACATCCGCGCCAGGGAGAGGCCAGACTCCGCGATGTCCTTCTCCTCGCCCTCGGAGCGGATCATCGTGATGTTCGCCGGGAACGCCTGGGCGCCCAGGTCGTGCTCGGGATGGGCGTGGGTGGTCACGAGGTAGATGCGGCGCTTGCCGGCGAGCCGCTCCGCCACCCGGGCCACCGTGGCCCCGTTGCGAGCACCCAGGCCCGTGTCCACCACGAGCAGCGCCTTGTCGCCGAGGATGAAGCCGACGTTGGGGACCAGGGGGACGCCGCCGTCCGGGATGATGGACACGTGCGCGCTGAGCTTCTTGAGCTGATCGACACGAACGAGCGGGTCCGCAAGCCGCTGCTCACCGAGCTTCTTGAGCTGCTCCTCGCGAATGACGGGCTGTGCGGACGGCGGAGGCTCCGCCCGCGCGAGCGGCGTGAGCAACAGGGACGACAGGGCGAGGACGACACGGGTTCGAATGGACATGGGGATTCCTCGAGAGGACTTGGTTGCTTTCGTGTTCCTGGTTACTTTTCGGAAGCGGCGGCATGTTGCGGTTCCGGGCACCGCTCGACAAGGAGGCACATTGAAGTCACCAGGGAACGGGAAGATCACCGGGCGCTTCGATGCGGACTGTCTGGCGACGCGCGAGATCCTCACGCGCATCGGCGACAAGTGGAGCGTTCTGTTGATTGTCATCCTCGGGGAGGGCCCCCAGCGCTTCAGTGAGTTGAAGCGCGCCATCGAGGGCATCTCGCAGCGCATGTTGACCCTCACCCTGCGCGGCCTGGAACGCGACGGCATGGTGAAGCGCACCGTGACCCCGACGAATCCGCCGCGCGTCGACTACGACCTCACGCCCTTCGGACACACCCTGCTCGCCCCCGTGGCCGAACTCGCCCTGTGGGCCCAGCGCCATCGTCCCGAGGTCCAGCGGGCCCGCGACGCATTCGACCGCGCGGAGAAGAAGACCGTCGGCCGGCCATGACCTTCCGCGCCCGGCAGGAAGGGGGTCAGACGATTCGTAGGGCACCCTCTCGCCACATCGCCCATCACCCTCCCCCGCGAGCCGCCGTGCGCAGAGCTACTCATCGGCTTCATCTGACGGAGCCGCGGCCTCCAGGGCCGTATCGAGTTCCACGGCCCTCTTGCGTTCCTCCCAGTCTTTCAGGGCTGACGCCACGTGGTGGAGGGAGTGACGCTTCAGCCTCGGGTGATGCACCGCGAAGTAGTGCTCCCCGGCGATGACCACGAAGGCATAGGGATTGGCTGGGTGGCTCATCAACCATTCCTCCGCCTCCATGCGTGTGGCGAACGAAGGAGTCCGCGGGGGATTCCCCTGGCGGTCAGCGCCTCCAGCGCCGGCTCCATGCAATATTCGCGATACATCCCGCGCGTATTGTCCTCACGCGTATACCAGAATTGGTAATACGCATCGCCGATGAGGATGCGGACCGGGCTCGGTGGTTCCGCGACGCTCTTCATCCAGGCCTCGGCTTCCTCCTGGCTGGTGAAGTGCGCGATGGCCATCGGGGCATGGTCCAGTTGATTGATGAAGTAGTCCTCGGCCTCATCGAGCTGTCCAGTCCCGGCGATGAAGTCGAGGAGGGCGATGAGAAGGCGCACATGTTGCTTCTGTTCGAGCTCGGGTGTTTCGTCCAGGGTCTTGAGCAGCAGTTCCACCGCCGGTTCCGCGAGCGTCCCCTCCTGCTTGCCCAGGTGTGCTCTGACGGGGGGCGTTCCGCTGGAACCTTGCCCTCGAGTGAGTCTTCGAATCGGTAGATCTGGCCGGTAATGAGGACGAAGTGGTTGAATGCGCGTACATGGCGCCAGAGCTTCTCTTCGTCCTGTCGACCCTTCGCTTCCGCTGCTCGCCGCCGGGTCTCGATGAAAAGCGTCGCGCCTGTAAGCTCCTCGAAGATTGTCACCTGCACACCTCCGCGAATTTCTCACGAGCACCTCGGCATCCATCGGTGAGCACTGCTGCCCACGGCGCGTGGGCCCGAGCCTACTGCGAGACCGTCGTGCCCTCGCCCATGTATGGCAGGGCACCGACGGCTCGCTGCAACGGGCCCAGCACCTCGTCAAGCGTGGTCCGTTCGCACACGATGCGCTCGGAGTGCTCGAAGGTGAGTCGGCCGTGGAGGAGGGCGTCGCTGCCGGGCGCCCCCCAGCGCCACGGGCGGGCTACTTCGCGATCTTCCGGATCTTGCCCTCGCCAGCCCAGTAGACCCCCGTGCTGTCCACGGCGAGGGTATAACTCGCGCTGGTGGACGCCAGGACCTGGGCGCCGGTGCCGTCCTTGCACATCGCCCGGAGGGCTGTTCCATCGAGCCAGTAGATCCTCTCGCTATCGACGACGACCCTTGTCCCCGTGGCGGCGAGCTGGACGGCGGTGCCGCCGCTCTTGGGCATTCTGTAGACCCCGCTACCGGCGTAGTAGACGTTGGCGTCGTCGAAGTCGAGATGCCAGCTCGTACGAGCGAACCTGGTCGGCGCCGCGGCGCCAGACTTGGGCGCCTTCATGATGGAAGAGAGAGAGCCGAGCTCGCGATAGTACAGGCTATCGCCGTCCGCGAACAATGACGTCCGCAGCCCGCCCTGAACAGGATCATGAGGGACGACCAGGGAAGCGGTCCCGCCCGAGAGCGGCTGGGCGTAGATGTCGTACTGATTGTTGCCGATCCAGTAGATACGGGTCGAGTCCACCGCAATCCCCGACGGGTAGCCGCCGGTGGTCGGCAGCGCGGTGAAGGTGCCGTCAGGGTTCACCCTGTTCAATTTGCTCGTGAGGCGGCTACCACTGCCGGAGAAGTAGGCGTAGGGGCCGCTTCCCACGAGCTCGGTCACGTAGGTGAGCCGATTCATGAGGACGGTCTTCGTGCCGCCGGCCTTGGGGACCCTGCCTACCTCGTCGTTGCTGACCTCGGAGCCATAGCCGCCGCCGTAGTAAACGTACTGGTCCGTCAGCGCGATCTCAATCGCGCCGTTGGTGTTGATGGCCGCGAGGTCGATGGGGGTGCAGCTCCCATTGCACAGCGGCGCGCACGCGAGCGTGGGGGCGAGCGCGCTCTCTGCCCGGCCTTCCTCCAGACTCGCGCCCGCCTCGCCGGGCGAGCCGCCGCAGCCGGCCAGAGCGGCGGAGAGGAGGAGGGCCGAAGCGGCGTGAAACGAGGGCTTCGTGCGGGTGAGGGCTTCAGCTTGGGAGGGTTGACGAGCTGCTGTCTCTTTTCTCATGTGGATACCCTGTCAGGATGGAACGCGCGAACCAGCGGATTACTGCAACAGCTTCTGCTTGATGAAGGTGCCGGAGGGCGTGAGGGCCGAGGCGGGCCAGTTACCGGTGGTGCTCGCGCCGGGGACGAGCGCGGAGGCTGTCTCGGGCTTGTCGTGCAGCGACCAGTTGGCCCAGCTCAGCTTGCGGCTGTTCATGAAGTCGATCCACAGCTGGCTCTCGTTGAGGTTGAGATTGCCGTTGCCGGACGCGTCGCAAGTGCCGAACTCCGTCACGAACAGGGCGATGCCCCTGGACAGCGCCGCGGCCGCCCTGTCACGCAGCCATTGCCCGTGCGTGCCCGCGTAGAAGTGCAGCGTATAGGCCACGTTGGGGTACTGGGTGATGGGATTGCTGGCGGCCGCGTCCACGCCCTGCGACCAGGTCGGCGTGCCCACCACCACGAGGTTGGGAGCGCCGGCGCCGCGGATGGCGCCAATGATTTCCACGGCGTAGGCGCGCACCTCGCTCCAGGACTCGTTGTCCGGCTCGTTGAAGATCTCGAAGATGACGTTGGGGGTGTTCTTGTAGAGCTGCGCCATCTCCGTGAAGAACGCCTTGGACTGCGCGGTGTGCTGCGTGGCGCTGTGATCATGCCAGTCGATGATGACGTAGATGCCCTTGGCGATGGCCGCGTCGACGACGGTCTTCACCCGGGCCTTCTCCGCCGCCGGATTGGTGAGATAGCCGCCTTCCTCCACGGCCATGGCGGCGCGCACCACGGTGACCTTCCAGTTGTCCGCGAGCGAGTTGACGACGGAGGCGTTGTAGAACGCGCTGCCCCACTGGCTCCAGAAGAGGCTCATCCCCTTGAGCTGGACGGCCACGCCATTCTGGTTCTGGATTTGATTGCCCACCACCTTGAGCTGGCCATTCGTGGCCACGGGCGAGGCGAGCGGCGCCGGAGTCGATTGGGGGGGCTGGTTCGGCGTGGGAGTGGGCTGGCTCGGAGCGGGGTTGGTGGGGGTGGCGGGCGAGGTGGGGACCGTGGGGCCGGGCTCCACGACCACCGGGGGCTGCTCCCCTGGAGGAGTGGGCTCCTCGAGCCCGCACCCGCCAAGGAGCGACAGGTGGAGGACCGCCAGACACAGACCCCACCAGCCGCTCAGACCCCTACCGCCTGAAACCTGATTCCTCTTCATTCGCGCCTCTCGAGATGGATGCAATGTCGTCGCGGGTGTCTTTCAGACAGACACCCGCGCGGCTTGGCTCATCGTCAAGCGGGCGCAGGATAACTCATTGGCGTGCCAATGGGTGGTTTTCCTGTTTTCTCGGTTTTTACGTATTTGTTGAAGGAGAGCTAGGGTTTCACGAGCACCAGGTCACGCGACTGGATGAGGTCCACTTCGCCCGCGAAGTGCGCGAAGTCCTCGTACTGCTTCACCGAGATGCGGCCTCGTTCCACGCGCAGTGTTTCGTCGATGGTGAGCGTGTTGCCCTCCTGCTTCTCCGTGCGCAGCAGCCGGCCGAAGGGGCTCTCCGTCTTCAGTTGCGCCTGGGGGTCCGCCAGCCGGTAGCCCGAGGGCATCTTCAGGCTCACCCGCGTGGTGCTCGCCTCGGTGTCGTCGAGGAGCAGGGGCACGGTGCGCGTGCTCAGCTGCACGTACTGCCGTCCCAGCGTCGCGGGCATGGTGATGGGCGGCAGCACCAGCGTCCCGCCGCTCGCGCGCGCGAAGCTCGCGGCCTTGAAGCCGTAGCGCACCGTGAAGGGGGCACCCACCTGCTCCTCGCGATCGAACTTCAGCTCGGTCAGCTCCGCGCCGTTGAAGTAGCGGCCCACCGCGTTCTGGAGTGCCTGCTGCCGACGGTCGCCGGAGATGGCCTCGAAGGCCTCCGCGAGCTGGGCCGCGTCGTAGCCCGTGTAGACTTCCTCGCCGCGGCCCACGAGCTGGCCGTTCCCGTCCAGCTCCAGCTCCAGCTTCACCTGCTTGCCCGGCTGCGGCTCGAGCTTCGGCGTCTTCACCTTCTCCAGGGGCCGGCCCGGCTCGGGCAGCAGGTACGCGTCCCGCTCGCCCAGCGCCGTCTCGGGCAGCACGCCGAAGGGCGCGTAGCGCGTGGTGGTGTCCAGCCACACCGCCCCCGCGCCCGGCACCTCCGCGCGCAGCGCGATGTAGGGCAGCAGCGACTCCTCGGGGAAGAGGTACTCCGCCGGGTCCACCGAGAAGGTGCGCACCGCCGCCGGCGCGTGGGAATCCCCAACACCTCCAGGCCTGTCTTGAGGACCCACATGCGGCTGCCCCGGTCCTGCGCCACCGCGGACGCCGCCGACTGTGTCAGCCCCGCGTCCCGGCCACTGAAGCGCTTCATCACCGCCGCGTACAGCGCCTGGGCCGCCGCGAGCCCGCGCTTGTCCCCGGCCGCCTCGCGCGCGAACGCCTCCAGCTCCCAGTTGAGCGCGCCCCGCTCCAGGAAGCTGTCCGCGTACACCGCCACCAGCTTGTCATTGCCCGTGGTGCCCGCGCCCACCACCACGAAGGGCAGGTACTCCTTGCTCGAGGGGCCATCCGGCTCGGGGATGAGGGGCGGCACCCCGCGCACCTCGTGGGTGAAGAGCTCCTCGTCGCCCTTCACCGTGGGCGGCGGCACCCGGACGTTGTGCGCGTCCACCTTCATGCCCGTGCCCTTGGGCGCCACCACCGTGTACGAGGCGCGGTGGTCCGGCATGTTCGCCACGCTGAAGTAGAAGTCCGACGCCTTGAAGCCCGGCTGCGTCGGCCCGCGCGAGGGCTCCGCCAGCAGGTATTCGATCTCCACGTAGTCGCCCACCTGCACGCCCGGCAGGCTGACGCTGTCCTTGCCCTCGATGCTCTCCGGCTCCAGCACGGTGCCATTGGCCTTGAGGGTGCGCACCGCGAGCGGCTGCGCGCCCGCGGGCAGGTTCACCTCGGCGATCTCCTGCACGCCGCTCTGCTCCAGCGCCTTCTGGATGATGTGGATGCGGGTGACCTGGGAGCCATCCGGGAAGACCTGGGTGGCGGCCGCGTCCAGCACGTAGGCGGCGGAGCTGTCCTCGGGGCCGTGGTTGCGCTCGTAGTCGCGGATGGCCTCGCGCCCGTTGATGGCGTGCGCCTGCAACACCTCCTGCCCCGTCTTCGCGCGCGTGACGGCACGGCGCAGCGACAGGTTGTCCCCATCCAGCAGCAGCGACTGCTCGCGCAGGGCGAGCGCCCCGGCGGCGTCTCCGGCCAGCTCCCGCACGTCCGCCCACTTCTCCAGCACCCGGGGGTTGCGCGGCCACAGCAGGCTCAGCTCCTTGAGCGTGGCGGTGGCGTCGTCGAACCGGCGCAGGGCCACCTGCGCGGCCGCCAGCGACAGGGCGGTGGTGCCATCCCCGGGATTGCGCGCGAGCTGCTCCCGGTAGAGGGCCACGGTGCGATCCAGGTCGCCCCTCATCCGCGCGTGCTCGGCCGCTCGTCCGAGCGAGCCCGGGCAGCCCTCCAGCGAGGTGATCAGCTCATCCGTGCGCGCCACCGCGTCGCGGCGTTTGGCCAGGTTGTAGCGCAGCCCCTGCGCCTCGCACAGGCCCGGCTGCACCTGGAGCGCCGCCGCCGGCTCTCCTCCGCCGTGCTGTCCAGCTCCAGGGCCACCGCCGCGCGCGCCTCCATCAGCAGCACGGGCCAGCCCGTGGGCGTGGCCGCCTTGCGCGCCGCCTTGAGCGTCTCCAGCGCCGTGGTGGGCTGGTTGTCGCCGAGGGACAGCTCGGCGCGCACCATCAGCGCCACCACGTCGCTCGTGTCCCTGGCCAGCACGGCCTCCAGGTCCCGCGTCGCGCGTCCGCGCGCCACCTTGCTGGGGATGGTCCGGTCCTGCACGGCCAGCTCCGCGCGCAGCGACAGCACGGCCGGGGTCTGCGAGAGCTTCGCCGGGCGCGTCATCAGCCGCCAGGAGCCGTCCGGATCCCTCGACATGCCGTCGCGCACCGCGATGAAGTCCGCGAGCAGGGTGCCCGCCTCGGCCGCGAGCGCCGCGGACAGCTCCTCGGCGCGCGGGTAGACGAGCTCCGCGCGTGCCTCCTTGGGGCCACTGCCCCACGGGGCGGGAGCGGGCCCGGTGGCGGCGCTGTAGCGCAGGGCGGCGGGGCGTCCATCGGCGCGCGACAGCGTGACGGACACGGAGGCCTGGCGCTGGTCACGCAGCAGCTTGACGAGGACGCGGTGCCGGCCCGCGCCGAGCTGCATGGGGCGCGCGGCCACGGTGGACGCGGCGCGCGCGAAGGCCCGGCGCTCGAGCACGGGCTGCCCATCCAGCATCAGCTTGTACGAGGAGGCGGACGCGCCGCGCACCACGTAGACGCCCGCCTCGGGCACCTCCACGTCCGCCGCCATCAGGTAGACATCTCCCGGGCTCGTCTCGCCCGCGATGTCCAGGCGGCTGTCGGGCGCGTGGAGGATGCGCGGCGCGAGCGGACCGAAGGGGCCGGTGAAGGGGCCCGCGAGCGAGCCGTCCTTCTCCGGCGCGAGCGGCTCGTCGAACGTGAGCAGGTGCCGGGCGGAGAAGGGCCCGAGCAGCGTGGCCGTGTCCGCGGCGCCGAGATCCTGGAGCACCTGCGTCTGGGCGGCCCGGTCCGGCCTCGGGGCCAGCACCGAGAGCTGGGCCGCGCGCAGCAGTTGGGCGGCTTCCCCCGCGGCACCGGCGTCGAGCGCGGCGAGCAGGCCGGTGAGGATGACCTCATCCAACGCGGGCGAGACGCCCACCGACTCCAGCACGTAGCGCGCCGAGGGCACCGCCAGCGGGTGACGGGGCGCCCGGGTGACCACCGCCAGCGCGGCGTCGAGTGCCCGGCGGGGCTGGGCGGCGCGGCGCGCGAGCAGGTGATGACCGTAGAGGGCGTAGGGCTCGGCCGGATCCTTGGAGATGGCCTCGTCGAAGCGGCCCTGAGCGGTTGCCACGTCCCCTTGCACCAGCCAGGAATGGAAGCCCGCGAAGGCGAGGGTGCGTGAAGCGGAAGCCCCATCGCGCGCCGCCGTGGCGGCCCGTTCGAGCACCTCGGAGGAGGCGGGGGAGTGAGCGGCACAGCCGGCCACGAGGCCGGTGACGAGCAGGAGCGCGAGGTGGGTGCGGATGGGCGTGCGCATAGAGGACCCAGGGATAGTTCAAAGCCCGGGTCCGGGCCACATCCGCATGCAGCGCGGGGCCGCGCACTTCCCTATTTCGAGCGCTTGCCCTTCGAGGAAGTGGACTTGGGTGGGGCGCGCTTCGCCGGGGCGGCGGCCGGCCGGGAGACCTGCGGCGGCCGGGAGACCTGCGGCGGCGGGGTGAGCTGGGCGGTGGTGGACTGCTTGGGCGCGGGCCACACCTGATAGGTGAAGTTCTCCGCCTGACACCTGCCCTCGATGCAGCCGAGCGCCGGCACGGGCTCGTCGCCGAAGCGCCGGCTCTGCCAGTCCGTCCCCAGGTGCAGGGGCTCGCCCATGGGGCGCTGGTCCTCCTTGGTCCCCACCGAGGCGACGAGCACGCCTTCCTCGTCCACCTCCAGCGACAACTGCACGGGCCCGTCGGGCGAGTCCTCGCCGAGCATGATTCCGCGCTTCTCGCCGAGGTTCCACTCCAGCCGCAGCGGGGCCCCCGCGCCGCTGTACACCAGGGCCACGTAGCGGCCCGTGCTGCCGAGCAGCAGCAGGGCGACCTCGGGGTCCGGCGCCTCCCCGCGCTTGAAGGAGCGCAGGCGGTTGTCGAGGGTGGGCTCGGGGTCGCGGGCATCCACGCGCGCGGAGAAGCGGGCGCGGCTGCCGCGCATGCTGCGCACGTCCACGCGCATGAGCCCCACGCGGGACTGGCCTTTCACCGTGGGGAAGACGATCGTGCGATCCTCCAGCTCCACGGGCCGGCCCGACACGAGCACCGAGGGCTTGTCGGGGCCTTCCCCGAGCGTCACCCGGCGCGTCTCGCCCTCCACCGTCATCAACCGTCCGGCGAGCGACTGCGCGGCGGGCAGTCCGAGGTCCGCGGTGAGCGCGGCGCCCGGGGTGCGCTCCACGCGCTTCTCCCCGCTGCGCATCCACGCCACGCCCAGGATGCCCACGGATGCGATCACCATCACCGTGGCGACCACCTGCAGGCAGGCGCGCACCACGCGCGCCGCCACCCTCTTGGCGCGCTGCATCCGGCTGAGCTTCGCCGGCGCGATGGTGGTGTAGTGGGGGATGAGCGGTTCGAGATCTCGAATGAGCGCGGTGACGTTCGGGTAGCGCTCCTCGGGCTGCTGCTTGAGGCACCGGTCGATGATGCCGTCCAGCTTGGGGTCCACCCCGGGCTTGCGGCGCGAGGGCGGATCATAGTGGCCCGCGGGCAGCTCCCCCACGAGCATCTCGTAGAAGATGAGGCCGAGCGCGAAGATGTCCGCGCGGCCATCCGCGTTCTTCGCGTCCACGCGCTGCTCGGGCGCCATATAGGACAGCGTCCCCATGGCCACGTGCGTGCTGGTGAGGGCGAAGCGCGTGCTGCTGTCCTCGAGGAACGAGGCGAGTCCGAAGTCCGTCACCTTGGGCAGGTCGCCCGCCTGCATGTCGAAGAGGATGTTCTCCGGCTTGAGGTCGCGGTGGATGACGCCCCGGTTGTGCGCGTACTCGATGGCCCGGCAGATCTGCATCATGATCCGCAGGTGCTCGAAGGGATCCTCGGGCGTCTGGCGCATGCGCTCGCGCAGCGAGGGCCCGTCCACGAACTCCATCACCGGGTAGTACGTCGTCGGCGTGCTGCCCTTGTCGACGATGGACACGATGTGGGGGTGGTGCAGGGTGGCGAGCGCCGCGGCCTCCTTCTGGAAGCGCGCGACGAAGCTCTCGTCCTGGGCGAGCTGCTGGCTGAGCAGCTTGACCGCCACGGTGCGGCCGAGCGACAGCTGGGTGGCCTTGTGCACCTCGCCCATGCCCCCGGCGCCAACGAGTTTCTCCAGCCGGTAGCCTGGAATGAGATCCGGATCGAACGTCCGGCTGATGGAAGTGGCGGTGGCGTCGAGCGAGGACATGGCAGGCGGGCGCGTAGGCTACCAGAACCGATCGCGCGCGGACGCCAGAAGCCATGGCCGCCTCGCCAGCGGGTGAGCAGGCACGGGTGTCGCGTGGGCGTCACCTTTCTCCCACACGCGTGGGTTGCGGGGAATGCCGTGTGTTCCGGGCCGAGCGCATGGTGGGTGTTAGGCTGACCTCCGAGGAACCCACGTCATGAACATCACGCTGTCTCCCCAGGACTACGCCACCGCCTTCCATCTGCTCGGCAGGACGGCCCTGCACCCCGAGAACATCGGGCAGTGGGTGGAGCGGAGTCTGCTCTCCCGGCTGCCCGCGCGTCCGTCGCTGCTCGATGTCGGCGCGGGGCCGGGCACCATCGCCCGGCGGCTCGCGCCGCACTTCGGCTCGCTCACCCTGCTCGAGCCCAACCGGGAGCAGCTCGGCGCGTTCGAGCTCCCGGGCGCCCGGCTCATCCACGGGACGCTGGAGAGCTTTCAATCGCCCGAGCAGTACGATCTCGTCCTCTGCTCGCACATGCTGTACCACGTGCCCGTGTCCGAGTGGGGCGGGGCCCTCGAGCGGCTGCTCTCGTTCGTGCGCCCGGGGGGCTACTGTCTGGTCGTCCTCGGCTCGGCCCGCGGGCAGAACTACGAGCTGCATCGCGACTTCACCCAGACGGTGATCACCAGCGAGCAGCTCAAGGCCACCCTGAAGGACAAGCGGCTCCCGTTCGAGGTGATCGAAACCCAGAACGGCTTCTCCGCGGACACCTTCGAGGAGATGTACACGCTCTGCCGCTTCTTCGTGTTCGAGGACTGTTACACCGCGCGGCAGCTCGCCGCCCTGAGCGCCGACGAGGCGCGCGCGCTCGATGCCCGGATTCGCGATCACGCCGGGCGCTGCCGGGACTCGGACGGGGTGTACCGCCTGCGGCAGGGGGATGAGTTCATCCTCATCCCCAAGCCGTAGGTTCAGCGGATCGTCCAGGTGGTGGGCACCACACGGAAGGCCGTGTTCTCGCTCCCCACGAGCGAGAGGCTGGAAGCGCCCGCCTGCAACGTGCCGGCGAGCGTGGGCACCACCCGGAACCGGGCCGTGAAGGGCTCGGCGGCGCCACGCGGCGGCAGGGTGAGGCTCACCGCTCCGTCCTCCACGTCGTAGGCGGCCACCCGGCCCTGCCGCACCAGCTCATCCAGGCTCGGGCGATCCACCTGCACCCCCGCGGGCAGCTCCTGGCGCAGCGTGAGCTCCAGGCCCGCGGGAGAGGCCGCCTGGAGTGTCACCTCCACGGGCATCCCCACCTTCGCGTCCGCCGCGACCTTCATGGCGAGCTCCAGCCCATGGCCCGGCTCGCTCGCGCGCCAGGGCACGCGGGCGGCCAGCGTCAGGGAGAAGCCCAACCCCGGCACCGCGGGCTCCGCGCGCACGCTCCAGGTGTGCGGGCCCGCGGAACCGGGCGCCTCCGCCTCCAGCGCGAGCACCTCGCGCAGCGCCTTCGCGTCGAACGTCCCCTCCGTCACCGGCTGGCCATCCCGCTCGAGCACCACGCGGACTCGCGAGGGCAGTGGCTCCTTGAAGAGGGCCAGCACGGCCTGGAGCCCGGCGAGGTTGGCGCGCCCGTCGCCCCAGCCGGACTCGGGCCGGTAGTCCGCGAGCAGCGAGGTGCCCAGGTCCGCGAGCGGCGCTTCCTTGTCCTCCACCAGGGCCAACACCGCGAGCGCGGTGGCCTCGGCCTCCGAGGGGACCCGGCCATCCGCGCGCACCACGCCCGCGGGCACGGGGAGGTACGCCGAGCCATCCGGCCGTCGCTGGAGCGCCTCTCGTACCCGTCCGCGCAGCGTGTCCCGGACCGAGCCGGACACCCCTCCGCTGGCCAGCACCGCCGCCGCCGTGTACCCGTCTCGAATCCGTGACAGCGAGCGCTCGAAGGCACCCGCCGCGCGCGCCCCGAAGGCCGAGGCCCGCCGGCGGCCCGAGTCCGTGTCCGCCCCGGCGCGCACCACCCGGGTGCACTCCGCCGTGGCCACCAGCAGCCGCTGCAACGTCCACCCCTCGCCGCCCTGGCACGTTCCATCCGGACGCTGGGCCCGCGCCACCTGCTCGGACAGACGCTCGCCGAGCCGTGCCAGCACGGGGTTGCCCGGATGGGCCAGCGCCGCCTCGGCGAGCAGGGTCGCCGTGGCCACGTCCGGCGCGCGTCCGGCCCGCAGCACCCGCTGGCCCGCGAGCATCGACGCCTGTTCGAGCGCGCGCGGCTCCACCGTCCCGCCCAGGCCCTGGAGCAGCGCCGGGGTACGCCCGGTGAGCAGCAGCGCATAGGCGTCCTCGGCCTCACCCGTGCGCCCGGGTGCCGCCGCCAGCTCCGAGCGCAGCACGCCCAGCGCCCCGGGGAAGACGAGCAGCCGCACCCGCTCGCTGCCCTCCATCGGGGACGCGGCCCCCACCAGCTCCAGCGTGCGCGGCGCGGCCAGGGTGCCGCCGCGGGTCTCGCGCACCAGCTGGCCCGTGGGCCACACGTCGAAGCCGCGCTCCACCGAGTCCGCTCCCTCCAGCGCGGCGCGCACCGTCACCGGTCCCGGCCTCGCCGCGCGCAGCGTCACGTACTCCACCACGCTGCCCGCTGCTGGCACCGTCACCGTGCGCGTGCCGCCCTCCACCGCGACTCCCCCTGGGCCTCCACCTTCAGCGCGCGCGTCACCGCGGTGCCCGTGGTGTTCACCACCTGCACCGGCATGCGCACCACGTCTCCGGCCCTCAGGAAGGCGGGCAACAGCGGATCCACGTAGGTGGGCAGCGAGCTCGCGAAGGTGCTCACCGCTCCGGCCTGGGCCCCCGAGCGTGAATGCGCCAGCGCCAGCACCCGCCAGCGCGTCAGCCTGTCCGGCACCTTCACGGGGACCGAGGCTCGCCCGATGCGTTCGTCACCACCAGGGGCTCGAAGAGGAAGGTCTCGGGGAACCACGCCCGTCCCGAGGGGGCCGCCGCTTCCTCCTGCTTGGGCGCGGGGGCAGGGGGGGCGGAGGGGGCGGCATCGCTCCCGCGGCCATGCCCTTCTTCATCATCCCGAACGCGGCCGGGCTCCGCTTGCGCCCTCCTCCGCCCCCGGGCGCGATATCGCCTCCCCTGAGCGACTCCTCCGCCATGTCGAAAGCGGCGGTGGGAGGGGCGCGGCCTGGGCCATGGCGGGCATCTCCGCCAGCTCCGCCTCGCGCTCCGGTCCCGGTTCGAGGCGCGGCATGACCGAGAGGCCTATGAGCAACAGGGTCAGCACGGCGCCCAGGACGAGGCCCCCACTCCCACGAGGATGGTGCGCTTCATGGCGACTCCCGGGCGACCCATGCGCCCCAATTCTCGATGTCCTGGGGCAACCGCGTCCCGTTGACCACCACCGCGCGTGGATCCGTGAGGGCGAGCAGCTCCGGGGGTAGTCGCGACAACCGCAACCGGCGGCCGTAGGCGTCCGTGACCTTCTCGCCCCGCTGCTCACAGGCCGTGAGCGCCTGCTCCCATTGCCGCGCGAGTCCCTCGGGCGACAGCGTCTCGCCCTCGGGCGCGGACTCCTCCCAGGAGCGCACCCGCACCGTGAGCTCCGAGAGCACCCGGTAGAAGGGCTCGGTCAACTCCACGTCGGGCTCGAAGGGCGAGCGCGCCGAGAACGACAGGAGTCGCTCCCCCTCGGCGCGCGCGGGCACGCCCTTCACGCGCAGCAGCGTGGCGGCGGCGGCGTTGGCGCCCCGGATGCGCCCCATGACGAGCGCCGTGCTGTCCAGCACCCCGAAGGCGGGCGAGGGCACCGAGGGCGCCGGTCGCATCCCATCCAGCGCGTCCGCGTCCGGCAGGGCCACGAGCTGTGACAGGCTCTCGTCCACGCCGAAGAGGCCCACCGCCGCTGGGCCCTTGCGGCCGTCCACCCACGTGTTCACCTGGAGGTGGGCCAGCTCGCCGGGGGCATAGGTCGCCTTGTCCGGCGCCACCTCCAGCGCGAGCCGCGCCTGGGGCGCCACGTACACCCGCGCCACGGCTCCGTTCCAGGAGGCTCGGCCCAGCCCTCGAAGCTCGTGGGCAGGGAGAAGCGCGCCACCGGCACCGTCCCTGTCCGCTCCACCTTCGCCCGGAGCGTCCTGTCTCCCGCCTGGAGCTCGAGCTCCTCGGGCAGTCCCCCCACGAAGTCCGGGCCGCGCAGCAGCTCGATGCTCACGTCCCCTCCGGCCTGGGCGAGCACGGGCGAGGCGCGCAGGCGCGTGGGAGGCAGCCGCGCGGGCGAGGCGATCCACGTCGTCGAGCCGAGCTCCCCCGTCGCGTCCTTCGCGCTCACCTTCAGCTCGTAGCCCAGCATCGTCGTCTCCTGGGGCGTGGCGCCCTCGGAGGAGCGGGAGGCGGGCTCGGCGGTGAAGCGCGCGATGCCCATGGCGTGGCCGGGCTCCTCGCTCAGCCGCATCCCCGTGAAGCGAGACTGGATGCAGGCCGGTGCGTGGTGGGCAGCGAGTCCTCCTGGGGGCGTGGGGCCGTCCAGCCCACTTCCACCTCGCGCTTGCCCGGACGCGTGCGCCGGTGAGCACCGCGGGCAGCGGCGCGGTGAGCGACAGGTCCGCGGGCAGGCACTCGCGCGCATCGAGCGCCGCGCGGTGCAGCGCTTCCTCCAACCCCTCGCTGGCGCCGGACAGGTCGAGCACCTCGAAGCCGAGCGAGGGCAGTCCTGGCTCCGTCAGGCTCAGGGTGAGCCCCAGCATGCGCTCACGGCCGGGAGGCAGGGAGCGCGCGCGCAGGATCGCGGCGGCGCAGGAGGCCAGCGGCGAGTCCTCCGCGGTGACGTCCACCACCGCGCCTCCCGCCGTCACGCGCAGGCCGAACTCCACCTCGAAGGAACCCGCGTCGGGCGAGACGAAGCGGGCGCAGGGGCGCAGGGGCTCCAACCACCGCTCCACGGCGAGCTGATCCTCCAGCGAGGCGTCGCCCTCGTCGGCGAGCAGATCCTTCAACCCGTCGAGCCGCACCGGGGGCGGCCGGGGAGCGGGGCGCACCGGCAGGGCGGGCAGCACGACGTTGATGGGCGGGCCCGGGTCGAGCTGGAAGGCGGCCACGCCGTCCTCGTCCGTCACCGCGCGCACGCCCTCGTCGTTGGGATCCCACGCGCGGCGCACGGTGAGCTCGGCGCCGGGCAACAGCCGGCCGGCGGCGGTGGTGGCACGCAGGTAGACGCGGTTGCCGTAGCCGTCCACCAGGCCGTCCGATTGCTCCGTCACCGCCGACACGGAGAGGGCGTCCTCGGCGAGCAGCACCGAGGTGGCGCCTCGCACCGGTCTCCCGCCGGATCCGTGGCGGACAGCACCGCGGAGAGGGTGGCCTGGCCGCGCAGATCGAAGGGCACGCGCGGCAGTTGGAGGCGGAAGCGTCCCGCGGCGTCCGTGCGCGCCTCGCGGGGCAGCGTGTCGCGGGCGTTCGCGTCGAGCCACGCGGTGGGCGGAGGCCAGCGGCCCGAGGCGTACCAGTCCACCTTCACGGCGGCGCCGGCCACGGGAGCTCCCGAGGTGTAGAGGACCGGCCCTCGACGAGGGGCGAGTCGCCCGCGCGCCAGAAGGGCTTCGTGCCCTGGGCCTCCACCTGGAAGCGGGGAAGGGTGAAGGGTCGCACCTGGAAGGACGCCTCGCCGGAGGTGTCTCCGCTCGTCCAGGACACCTTCCAGGAGCCGGTGGCCGCGCCGCGGTCGAGCGGGAACTCCCCGGACACCACGCCCCAGGGGCCCGCCGGCATGCGCTGCTCGAGCAGGACCTCTCCCGAGGGATCGCTCACGAACCAGGAGCCCGGGCGCCCATCGAGCGGAGCCGGTCCCGGGCGCGCAGCACCACGGCGCGAAAGCGCACCACGTGGCCGGGCTCATAGAGGGGCCGGTCGGTGAGCACCTGGACGCGGGCGGGGGCATAGAGGGGAAGGGGCGCGTCCACGGTGTCCGTGCCCAGTGGCGAGTCGACGCGGGCGCGCAGCCGGTAATCCCCGTCCGGCAGGGCGGGCAGCTTCACCCGGGCGCTCTGGGCGAAGCCGGGCTTCTGCCGCTCCCAGGGACTCTCGACGGCAAGGGGAGTCTCCTTGCCCTCGGCATCCACGAGGAAGAGGGTGGGCTCCAGGCGGCGCACCGCGGATTGCAGCGTGCCGCCTTCCCGGGTGACGCCATGGGCGAGGGCCCCGACGGTGACGCTCCCCGTGGCCTCGCGGGCGAGTCCCTGCACGTCCAGGGTCACGGTCTGCCGCAGGCGTCCGTCCGGACACCGCGGCGTCTTCACCCCCTGGAAGATCCAGGTGGACACGCAATCGTCCACGGCCACCCACCAGATGCCGAGCAGGATGACGATCGTGGCGATGCCGAGCGTGACCCGGCGATTGGAACGGATGTTCATCGACCCTCCGTGGCCAGTCTACGCCACGGGGTGGGGCGGTGTACCTGGGGGGTTCAACGCTGGGTGGCGGAGATGAACGCCACCTGCCGCTCCTGCATGAACGCCAGACACTCCATGATGATGGCGGGAGGCGGGAACACGGGCGCCTGGGTGAAGTTCACGAAGGCGATCTTGACGTCCTCGTAGAGGGCCGGATTGAACGGCGCGCCCGGCTGGGTGCTGGCGAGCAGCTCGTGCATCTTGCGCAGCACGGGCTCGGCGGTGCCGGTGGCCACCTTCGCCTCCTTCTCCAGGGTTGCCAGCAACTGCTCCCGCCGGCCGCCAGCTCGGGGGCTCGGTGGGAATCGCGGTGGAGTTCGGAGTCGTCTGCGACATGAGCGGTCTCGGGGGGTGAAGGAGGTTCAACGGCAAGCCGGCGGCATGTTGGGAGAAAAAGAAGCTCCAGGCAATCCGGGGAACGGCTCGCCCTCCACCCGGGGGTACTGGCCGGGGACGAGGACAAGTGCTACGCGCGGGCCCCGTCGTGGCTCCGTGGAGGGAGCGCGTCTGGCGAGGAGTCCGTGGAATGTCGTCTCAGTGGGTGCCGTGGTGGTCGGGCAAGGCGTGCGTGATGGGGTTGTGCGTGGGTCTGCTGGCCTGTCGTGGAAGTGAACGGGCCGCGTCTGGCGTGTCGCGCGCACGGGAGGTCGGCGAGCCCTCGGCCCTGGCCGTGTCCACGCGCGCGGGCGTGCATGGCATGGTTGTCTTTGGAGACCAGGGCCTCTACCTCTACCACCTGCCCATGTGGCACGGCCTCCATGCCTGGCAGATCGTCATCGAGGCCCGCCTGGATGAGGAAGGGCGCCGCCTCTACGACTCGGACCGGGCCGCGGGCAGCCCGCTCGTCACCTTCGAGCCGGAGCCCTTCGCCCTGGCCTCGCTGAAGCCGGGCTTCACGCTGGCGGGCACGCTCCACCACGGTCACTTCGAGCAGGGTGGAACGCCGCTTCCTTCCGCGGACCGCGCGGCGAAGGTGTCGTTCACGGTCCAGCGTCTGATCATGGTCGAGGCGCTGCGACCCACCGGCCCGGCGCCCTCCTCCGCGAGCTACCGGGTGTTCGGCCGGGACGGAGAATGGTTCGGCGTCCACGTCGCCAGCCGCGCTCCGGATTTCGATCAGATCCTCCGCCTGGAGACGCGCTCCGCGGCGCTCGGCCATGCGCGAGGGAGCGCGGTGCCCGTGACCGCCAGCTTCCCGAACGACGCGAACCACCGGCCCCGGGTGGGCGTGGCCTGGACGGGACGCCTTGAGGACGGCACCGAGGTGCCCTTCACGGTCCAGCGCGAGGAGTACTTCAGCACCAGCGATCTCGGGGCGCCGTGAGCCGGCGGGCGCTTTGAGCTGAAAACGACGAGGGCGCCTCCCGGAATGGGGGCGCCCTCGGAGGATGCGGCTCGAGAAGACGAACTACTTGGTCTCGGCGGCCTTGGTCTCGGTGGCCGGGGCCTTCTTCTCGGCCTTCTTGGTGGTCTTCTTGGTGGTCTTCGTCTCGGTCTTGGTCTCCGTCGTGGCGGCGGCCTCGGGCTGGGCCTCGGCCTTGATGCCCTCGGCCTGGGCCTCGGCCTTCAGCGAGGGCGCGGGAGCGGCGGCGGGAGCGGGAGCGGCCTTGGTGGGCTCGGAAGCAAACGCGGACAGCGACGCGGACAGCACAACGGCGGCGAGGACGTTCTTCATGGTCGGGCTCCGGAAGGACGAAGAAGCGTCGCGTGAGTGCGACGTTTCATCCATGTCACGAAGCACCCGCCGTGCCACGGCCTCTTCCCTGGGGCGGTGGCGTTGGATTGCGGAGATTCTCCCCATGTCGCCTGCCCGGCATGGGGGCACCCTCCCCACAAACCCACCGCGCTCTTTGACGTGACCCTCCATCTTGGGGATGCTGGCCGTGTCAGCCGGCCAAGGTAGAGCCCGGTCTAGCCCTGAGGCGCATGACGCGCGGCGGAGGACGGGAGCGAAGGCATGCGGTACCTCTTCATCGCGGTGGTCATGTGTGGGTTGGAGGTCGGGTGCGTGACCCCAAAGGTAACCGCACCACCTCCAGTGTCGGTGGACATGGATTTGTGGAAGCGCCGGTATGAGGAGGAGCGCGAGCTGCTGGAAGCGCTGGCCATGCGGCTCGCCGCGGTGGAGAGCGCGCTGGAGGCGGTGAACCTGGAGCGCTCCGAGGAGGCGCTGCTTCCGCCGTTGTGGCAGGACGAGCTGGAGCGGGTGCAGGCGGAGCGGCACACGTTGGTGGAGCACAACGCGCAGTTGGTGACGAAGCAGCGCGAGCTGACGGCCATCCAGGAGGAACTGGAGGACGTGTGGTACCAGTCGGCGCTGTCCCGGGCGCGGCGGCGCAGCCAGCCGCAGCCGCTGCCCATTCCGCCCCTGCCGCCCGCGACTCCTCCCGCCGAGTCCGCCAGCACGCCGTGAAGTCCTCTCCTTCGATTCGGGTCTACCGCGCGGGCTTCCTGTTCGCGGTGATGCTGCTGTCGGCCGTGGCCGCCTTCTTCCTCTGGACGGAGGTGCGCACGAGCCATGAGGTGGCCGCGCGCTTCCAGGAGTCGTTGGACCGGGCGGGACTCATCGGCCGCATCCGCGTGGACGCCATCTCGCTGGAGTCCGCCATCGAGGCCCACATCCGGGCCTCCAATGACGAGGAGCGCCAGGCGGCCAACGAGGTGATGGAGGACATTCTCGCGGACGTGCGCGACGCCACGCTCGCGTACACGCGCGGCCTGCCCAAGGGAGAACGCCTCGTCGTGTGGGAGCGCTTCAACATGGCGTGCACGCGCCTGGCCGAGCAGGTGCGGGCCGCGGCGGTGCTCTCCAATCGTCAGGAGGCGGAGCGGGCCCGGCACCATCTGGTGGAGCAGGTGCGTCCGCTGGCCGAGGAGATCGACGGACTGGCGGGCCATCTCAACCGGGAGAACGCGGAGGAGGGCCGCCAGCTGCTCGACCATCTGGCGGCGCTGCGCACGCGCAACCGGCCTATGGCGGCGCGGTGACGCTGCTGGCGATGCTGGTGTCCCTGTCGGTGGTCTGGCGCATCACCTCGGTCATCAAGCGGCAGGGCAAGACGATCCAGGCGCAGCTGGAGGAACTGGACCGGCGCAACCAGGAGCTGGACGCCTTCACGCGGCGCGTGGCGCACGATCTGATGGGGCCGCTGTCGCCGCTCAAGGGCTACCTGACGCTGCTGCGCCGCTCGGGCGCGGTGAAGGAGCCGCAGGCGCTGGAGCTCGTGTCGCTGTGCGAGTCGAGCGCGGTGCGCATGGGCGAGCTCATCGAGGCGCTCCTGCGCTTCTGCCGCGCGGGCACCCGGGGCGAGCCCGTGGTGGGCGAGCTGGACACGGCGGTGAGCACGCTCCTGTTGGAGGTGAGTCAGACGGCGGCGGCGCAGGGCGTGGCCCTGGAGCGCGAGTTGAGTTCTGGCGTGAAGGTGATGTGTCCCTCGCAGCTCTTGCAGATCATCGCGCAGAACCTGCTATCCAACGCGGTGAAGTACACGGCGGGCCGGCCCGACGCGCGGGTGAGCGTGCGGGTGGCTCGCGAGGGAGGCGAGGCGGTGTTCGAGGTCATCGACAATGGCATGGGCATGAGCGAGGACACCCAGGGCAAGCTCTTCCAGCCCTTCTTCCGCTCGCCGGAGACGCGGGGCATTCCCGGGCACGGGTTGGGCCCGGCGACCACCCGGCGTCTGGTGGAGGCGCACGAGGGCTCGTTGCGGTTGCACTCGGCGCCGGGCGCGGGCACCCGGGTGACGGTGCGCTTTCCCCTCGCGGCCGAGCCAGCGCCCGTGGCCCAGCGAGGAGCGGCCTAGATGAGTCCCGCGCGCATCCTCGTCGTCGACGATGATCCCCACGCGAGGGATCTGCTCAAGCGCCTGCTCGGAATGCTCGGCGAGGTGACGCAGGCTCGGATCCGAAGATGGCCGCGGCGCGCATGGCGGAAGAGGGTCCGTTCGACCTGGTGTTCACCGACATGGCGATGCCCAACGCGGGCGATGGACTGCTCGTGTTGCACGAGGTGCGCGCGCACCTGCCGGACACGCCCGTCATCGTGGTGACGGCGTTTGGCAACATCGAGGGCGCGCTGGACAGCATCCAGCAGGGCGCCTTCGACTACCTGTCCAAGCCCTTCGACGTGGACGCCATCATGCGCGTGGCGCGGCGGGCGTTGGAGCAGAAGCGGCTGGTGGAGGAGAACCGCTCGCTGCGCAAGCAGGTGGAGCGCGGCGCCATGGTGGGCCGCAGCCCGGGGCTGCTCGAGGTGTACAAGCAGGTGGCGCGGGCGGCGGCCACGTCGGTGCCGGTGCTCATCACCGGCGAGACGGGCACGGGCAAGGAGATGGTGGCGCGGGCGCTGCACCGGCGCTCGCCGCGCACGGCCGGGCCCTTCATCCCGGTGGACTGTGGCGCCATCTCCGAGTCCCTCATGGAGAGCGAGCTGTTCGGCCATGCCCGCGGCTCGTTCACCGGCGCCACGGGGGCGCGGCGGGGCCTCTTCGAGGAGGCGCACGGCGGCACGCTCTTCCTCGACGAGATTGGCGACGTGGGCCCCAAGGTGCAGGCGCAGCTGCTCCGCGCGCTGCAGGAGGGGGAGATCCGCCGCGTGGGCGAGCGCGCCCGTGAAGGTGGACGTGCGGGTGGTGGCGGCGACGAACAAGGACTTGAAGGCGCGGGTGGCCGAGGGGCTGTTCCGCGAGGATCTGCTCTACCGCCTGGACGTGGTGCACCTGCACCTGCCGCCCCTGCGCGAGCGGCGCGAGGACATCGCGGCGCTGGTGGAGCACTTCGCGGCGCTGCACGCGCGGGGCGGGGTGGCGCCGGTGGTGGCGGGCGAGGCGATGGTCCGGCTGGCGGCCTATGACTGGCCGGGCAACGTGCGGCAGTTGGAGAACGTGGTGGCGCGGGCGCTCGCGCTCAACGTGACGGGCGTGCTGGGGCCCCAGGACTTTCCCGAGCCCATCGGCGATGCGCCCAAGAAGCTCAGTGGCCTCGCCGGGGACATGCCGAGCCTGGCCGAGCTGTCCCGGCGCTACGCGGCCCATGTGCTCCAGCACGTGGGCGGCAACAAGAGCGAGGCGGCGCGCCTGCTGGGCGTGGACCGCAAGACGCTCTACAAGCTGCTCGAGGCCCAGGAGCCCGAGGAGTAGGGCTCCCGGGCGGACTTCACTTCACACCTCCCCGGGAGCCGGAGCCGCTCCCGGAGAGGTGTTGGAGAACCGCTCGTCCTAGCCGAGGAAGGAGCGAAGCACCGCCGCGAGGCTCGTCACCTGGGGCGGCCGCACCATCGTGAAGTGGTCACCCTCGACGATATCCACGGAGACCGGCTTCGTCGTGAGCGAGCCCCAGCCGCAGGCGGGATCGCGCTCGAGGAGAGCGGTGTCCTCCCGCCACAAGGGCTGCTGGGGGCGGATGAGCCGGACCTGACCGTTGTAGGGCCGCGGCTTGTATGCGGACGCCGCGCGCATGTGGGCCTCGTAGACGCGCAGCAGCCGCTCGAGGTGCGAGGCGTCGAGCCCCTCGGGGAGGGCGTTCGAGCGGGTGGCGATCCGGGTGATGTGACGAACCCGCTCCTCGGGTGCGAGCGCCTGGAGTTCCTGCTCGGACACCTCGAGACCGAGATCCCTGGCCAGCAGCAACAGCAGTCGGCCCTGGTCGGCCCGGCGCTCGCCGTCGAGGTAGGGGGACCGGTGTCCATGAGGACGAGCAGGGACACCTGCTGCCCGGCCTGATGGAGCTGCTGGGCCATCTCGAACGCCACGAGGCCGCCGAAGGACCAGCCGCCGAGCTGGTACGGACCCTGGGGTTGGACCCGGCGGATGTCCTCGACGTACCCGCGCGCGATGGTGGGGATGTCGTCGAGAGGCATCTCCTCGGTGTCCACCCCTCGCGCGTGCAGGCCGTGGAACGGCTGCCGGGCGTCGAGCTGGAAGGCGAGATCGCGGTAGGCCAGGGCGGAGCCGCCGATCGCATGCACGCAGAAGAACGGCGTCTTGTCTCCGTCCGGCTTGAGCTTGACCACGCTGGTGCGAGGCCCGGAGTCGGTCCGCTCGTGGAGCAGCTCGGCCATCCGCTCGATGCTCGGTGCGCCAGCGAACGCCGCGAGCGTGAGGGTCCGGCCGAACTCCTGTTGCACCTTGGCCAGCATGCGCACCGCGGCGAAGGAGTGGCCTCCGGACTCGAAGAAGTTGTCCGTCACGCCGATGGACTGCACGTTCAGGATCGCTTCCCAGATGCGGCTGAGCTTCGTCTCGGTCTCGTTGCGCGGCGCGATGAACACCCGGTCCTGTGCTCCACGCGTCTTCCGGGTCTGGACGAGCGCCGTCCGGTCGACCTTGCCGTTCGGAGTCAGGGGCAGGGTCTCCATCGCGATGAAGTCCGCCGGGACCATGTATTCCGGCAGGGTCTCGCGCAGGAATTGCCGCAGCGAGGCCGTGGCCGGCGGCTGCCCGGGGAGCGCCGGGGTGATGTACGCCACGAGCCGCTTCGCCTCGTGACGCTGGCCTTCCACGACGACGGCCACGGCGCCGACGCCGGGGTGCCGCGCGAGGTGGGCTTCGATCTCTCCCAGCTCGACCCGGTAGCCCTGGACCTTGACCTGGAGATCCTGTCTGCCCAGGAACTCGATGTCTCCACCGGGCAGGTAGCGTCCCAGGTCTCCCGTGCGATAGAGCCGCTCTCCCGTCTGCGGGTGCGTGATGAAGCTCTCCTTCGTCTTCTGCTCGTCGCGCCAGTAGCCCTGGGCCACGCCGACGCCACCGATGTAGAGATCTCCCGCCACCCAGATGGGGCACGGCTGGAGCCGCTCGTCGAGCACGTGGAAGCTCTGGTTCACCATCGGCTTGCCGTAGGGGATGCTCTGCCAGGCCGGGTCCACGGTGCCAATCCGGTAGAGGATGGACCAGATCGAGGCTCGGTGGCCCCGCCCAGGCTGATGGGCTCCGCGCGAGGGGCGATCTTCCGGATCCGCTCGGGGAGCGTGACGGGGATCCAGTCACCGCTCATGAGCACGAGGCGCACGTCGGACAGCGTCCGCTCCGGGTGGCTCTCGGTGTACTCCACCAGCAGCTGCGTCAGCGCCGGGGCCGAGTTGAGCAGGGTGACCTGCTGCTTCGAGCACAGGTCGAGCCAGTGCGCGGGCTCCCGAGCCAGGGAGGCATCCGGCATGACGAGCGTGCCACCGGCCGCCAGCGTCCCGAAGACATCGTAGACGGACAGGTCGAAGCTCAACGACGACAAGGCCAGCACGCGATCCTCCGGCCCCACCTGGAAGCGGCGGTTCACGTCCAGCACGGTGTTGACCGCTCCCCGATGGTCGATCATCACGCCCTTGGGCTGTCCCGTGGAGCCCGACGTGAAGATGACGTAGGCGAGATCCGTGGAGCGCTGCACCCGCTCGAGCGGAGCGTCGCGGGTGTCCCGCTTCGCCGGTTCCTCCACGCACACCACGCGCGGGCCCTCGAGGGCGAGGGCCTCGCTCTTGGCGAAGCGGGGCTGGGTCAGCACGAGGCTCACCTCGCCGCGCTCCAGCAGGCCGCGGATCCGTTGAGGCGGCAGCGACGCATCGACGGGCATGTACGCGGCGCCCGAGAAGAGCACCGCGAGCGCCCCGACGACCTGCTCCCACCCCTTCTCCATGACGAGGGCGACGAGCGTGTTCGGCCCGGCTCCCATGTCGCGAAGCCGCCGGCCGAGCTGGTTGGCCTCGCGCAGCAGCGTGCCGTAGCTCAGCGTCCGCGTGGACGAGACGAGCGCCGTGTGCTCCGGCCGGAGCGCGGCCTGGGCGGCGAAGAGCTCCTGGAGGAGCTGCTCCGACACCTCGGCCTGGGTGTCGTTCGCCACGGTGCGCTCGCGCAGGTGCGTGCGCGGGACGAGGTGGAACGAGGGCGCCTTCCAGGCGTCGGCGTTCTCCAGGTGCTCGAGCAGTTGCACGTAGGCGGCGAACATGGCGTCGACGACGCCGGGCGGGAAGATGTCCTCGACCGCGTCCCAGTTGAACACCAGCTCACCCGCGAGCTGGAAGACCCGGTGATCGAGCCACACGTGCGGCGTCTGCAGGTGGCTGTCGACGACGCGGCCCAACCGGCCGAACATCTCCTCCTCTTCCGACTCGTCGGAGCTGAGGTGGAGCGTGCTCGCGAAGACGACGGGCATCGCGGCGGGCGCGCGGGTGCCGCTCGCCCTCGCCAGCTCGCGCACCACCTCGATGCCGTTCACGTTCACGTGCTCCAGATCGGTCCACAGCTGCGACTGGACGCGCCGGGCGCGCTCCTCGAACGGCGCCGGCGTCCGGTTGTCCACCTCGAGCAGGACGGTCGTGCTGAAGCAGCCGAGGACATCGTTGATGTTCTGGTGCACGGGCGGGCGGTTCTGGTGCAGGACGTTGAGGGTGAAGTGCCCGTTCCTGCTCCAGGTCGAGATGATCTCCGCGTACGCGGCGCACATCGCCGTGGCGGGGGTCAGTCCGCAGGCGCGAGCGTTCTCCTTGATGCGGCTCCAGCTCTCGCGGCTCAGCTTGCCCCGGCGACGCTGGAAGCGGCTGTGGGTCACCGACGAGGGGTGCTTGGCGAGCGGCAGCTCCGGGGCTCCCGGCAGCGTCGCGACGCGTGCCTTCCAGTACTCGCGTGACGCGTCGAGCGCGCTGGACGCGCGGAACTCCGCCAGGGCGCGCACGTAGTCCCGGAACGTCAGCGCGAGCGGCTCCAGCTCCGACTCCGGATTCTGGTACAGCCGCTCCAGATCGCGGTTGATGATGGCCGAGCTCTGGGCATCGCCGAAGAGCAGCGGGAACCGGAAGTGGATGCGCGTGATCTGATCATGCAGCGCGTGCACGCGCACCTTGAAGATCGGCCACACGTCGGTCTTCACCGTGGCGAAGCACATGGCGTCGCGCACCGACGCGAGCCGCTTCTTCCTCTCCTCCTCGGACAGCTCGCGCAGATCCTCGAACTCGACGGGGAAGGGCGGGGTCGTGCTCAGCACCTCCTGGAGCCCGTCCGCGCGGACGACGGAGCGGAGCATGTCATGGCGCTCGACGAGCTTCCTCAAGGCGCGCGTGAAGCGTGGCAGCTCCAGGCCGAGCGCCTCGATCTCCATGTAGAGGAAGCCGGGCGTGCTGAGGGGGAACAGCCCGCTGTGTCCGAGCCAGTAGGCCTGCTGGAGATCGGTCAACGGGAAGGGCTGATGCCGCTCTTCCGGATGGGGGACGACCGTGAGCACGCGCCCGAGCGCGGACCCGGTGGAGGCGGAAGCGTTCGCCGCCTCGAGGATCATGACGGCCTGCCCGGCGATCGTCCGCGCATCGATCACGGCGCGCAGCGGCAGCTCGAGCTTGAACTCGTCGCGCATCCGGCCGATGAGGGCCACCGCCAGCAGGGAGTGGCCCCCGAGCTCGAAGAAGTCGTCATGGATGCCCACCTGCTCGACGCCGAGCACGGTGGACCAGAGGCGCGCCAGGGTCTTCTCCGTCTGGTTGCGCGGCGCGACCAACACGCTCTGGTCGCTCCGGCCCGCGGCCGGAACCGGAAGCGCCTTCCTGTCGACCTTCCCGTTGGACGTGAGCGGCCAGCTCTCCATGATCGTGAACGACGCGGGCAGCATGTACTCGGGCAGCTTGTCCTTGAGGTAGGAGCGCAGCTCCGTCGCCAGCTGCGTGTCGAGCTTCTTGCGAAGCGGGCTGCTGGCGCGCATCTCCACGGGCACCGCGCGTGCCGCGGCCTCGGACGTCCTGGCGACGAAGAACTCGCGCGGGCTCGCGCCGTCACCGGTCCGCTTGTACAACACGGCGTCGAAGCGGGCCTCGTCCTCGGGGCCGGACCACAGCAGCTCGACCTCGTAGCCCAGCGCTTGCGCCGCGCGCACGAGCTCCTCCGGCTCGACTCCCGTGGCGCGGACGTCCTCCACGCTCCGGCGCAGCTCGCCAGCGGTGGGAGGAACATCCTTGTCCTGGAGCCGCTTCGCCGTCTCGACGTCCGCGACGAGGCGCGCGTTCGGGATGCGGGCGAGTCCGAGCGCGGAGCGCTCGTCCCCCGCGAGCAGCTTCTCGAGGCCGCCCACCGAGAGGCCCCGCTCGCTCCAGTCCGTCCACTCGACCGTCCGCTTGCGCGCCGGGGTCTCTCCCGCGATGCGCAGGCGCACGTCATACCGGAAGCAGCTCATCTCGTTGTGATGGCTGCCGCGCTTGCAGAGGATCTCCACGTGCTCGATCCGGCCGAGGCGCTCGGCGAGTCCATGGAAGAAGGCGGGATGGAGCAGGAGCTCCTCCTCCTGCATGATGCCGCGGTGCACGAGCTCCCGGAGCTGCTGCGTGGGCAGCTCCGGCGCGGCGCGGAACGTCTGGATCGACGTGTGGAACGCGCCGAGCAGCGGCAGGGAGCGCACGTCACCGACGAAGATCGTCGCCCCCGGAGCCGCGGCGTTCACCGCGCGCTCGATGACCCCGGCGAGGTACTCGGCGCTCGGAAAACACTGGGTGACCGAGTTGATGATGAACGTGTCGAACCCGCTGCCCTCCGACTCGCCGAGCTCGTCGGCGCTGCGCTGCAGCAGCTTGACGCGGTTGGCGATCGTCTCGTCCAGGTGGGCACGAATGTGGACGAGCGCGGGCGCGGAGAAGTCGATGCCCTGGTAGTACTCGACGTGAGGCGCGACCCGGAACAGGAGCAGGCCCGAGCCACAGCCGATCTCCCGCACCCGGCGAGGCTTCAACGCGCGGATGCGCGCGACGGTGCATTCGACCCACTCCCGCATCTCCTCCCGGGACAGGGGCTCGCCGGTATAGGTGCTGTTCCAGCCGGAGATGTTGAACGTCGGGTCCTGCTGGGCGGACGATTCACGGTAGGTCCGGTCGTAGACGTCCGACCACTGCGCCACGCGCTCGCGCTGCGCGTCGCTCGCCTCCGCCCGGCGCCGGATGACGTACGCGGCGAGGCGTTTGTCCCCGGGGTTGTCCTCCCGCGCCACGACCACGGCCTCGTGCACGCTCGAGTGGTGCGTGAGCGTCGTCTCGATCTCCCCGAGCTCGATCCGGAAGCCGCGGATCTTGACCTGATGATCCTTGCGGCCGAGGAACTCGATGTTTCCGTCCGGGAGATAGCGGCCCAGGTCTCCCGTCCGGTACAGCGGCTCGCCCGTGCGGGGATGTTTGAAGAAGGACGCCTGGGTCCGGGCCTCGTCACGCCAGTAGCCCTTGGCCAGCCCGATGCCGCCGATATGGAGCTCGCCCACGACCCCCGGCGCGCACGGCTGGAGTTCCTCGTCGAGGATGTGCCAGGACTGCTTCTCCATGCCCTGCCCGTAGGGGATGCTCTTCCAGGAGGGGTCGACGCGCTGGATGGGGTAGAGGATCGACCAGATCGACGCCTCCGTCGCGCCGCCGAGGCTGATGACATTCACGCCCGGCACGCGCCGCCGGATCCTGTCCGGCAGGGACACGGGGATCCAATCGCCACTGAGCAGCACGGTCCGCAAGGAGCCCAGATCCAGGCGCGGGTTGCGCTCGGCGTGGTCGATGAGCAGCTCCATGAGCGCCGGAACGGAGTTCCAGACGGTGATCCGCTCGCGGATGACGAGCTCGGCCCAGTGAGCGGGATCCCGCGCGTATGACGGATTGGGGAGCACGATCGCCGCGCCGGCGGCCAGGGCGCCGAAGATGTCGTAGACCGAGAGATCGAAGCTCAGCGCCGAGAGCGCCAGGATGCGATCCTTGCTCCCGATCGCGAACCGGCGGTTGATGTCGAGGATGGTGTTGACCGGGCCCTGATGGTCGAGCATGACCCCCTTGGGCAGACCGGTGGAGCCGGACGTATAGATGACGTAGGCGAGATCCTGCGGGCCTTGCGTCTGCTTGGGCGCGGTTCGCGCGCCCGTACACTCCTCGATACACACACGGTGGATGGCAGATGGCCAGGGCAGCCGGCGGTCCTGCTCCGCGCGGGTCACGGCGAGCTTCACCTCACCGTGGGTCAGCAGGTGGTTTATCCGCTCCACGGGCAGCTCGGGGTCGATGGGCAGATATGCCGCGCCCGCCTTGAGGATTCCCAGGACGGCGACCACCTGCTCCACCCCTTGCCCAACACCACCGCCACGAGGGTGTTGGGGGTCGCTCCGAGCTCGTGCAACCGGTGGCTCAGCTCGTTGGCGCGCTGATTGACCTCACGGTAGGTCATCGTTCCATTGCTGGAGATGATCGCCGTGGCTTCCGGTGTCTGCTCGCATCTGGCTTCGAAGAGCTGGTGCAGACAGGGATCCACGAATCCGTGATATTGGATATCGTCCGCATTAACAGACAGCTTCACGTCGACGTGCATCACGGCTCCCATTCATTAGAACGCAAACATGTTCAGCTCGTTTTGAGAATTTCTGAGAAACAGACACTCAGAATGAGCGAACACGAGAGCACGGCCAGAGGATTCCGTATGAGGGCTGTTTGCCTCCTGGATCTGGCCGCTTCTCGTTGTCTGGGTTGCTGTTGTGGTGAGCCCTGACTATACGGTTTCACACCTTACCTGATCAACCTGATTTCCTTGAAGAAAACGTGACAGAAGGTAGGGAAGCCGGAGGAAACCTGTGAGGAGGGCCGGAGCGCGCCGACGTATGGGCACACTCCACGGCCGTGCTTCAGCTCACGATGGAGACCGTCACCCGGCGCTGGTGGGCGGCGGTGCGGTGCTCCCAGACGTAGAGGCCCTGCCACGTGCCCAGGCTGGCCTCGCCGCCCTTGATGGGCACGCTGATGGAGTTTTGCGTCAGGACTGTTCTCACGTGCGCGGGCATGTCATCCGGGCCCTCCGCGTCGTGGACGAAGAGCGGATCCCCATCCTTCACCAGCCGCGAGAAGAAGGACTCCAGGTCCCTTCTCACGTCCGGGTCCGCGTTCTCGCACAGCAGCAGCGAGGCGCTCGTGTGGTGCAGGAAGATGGTGCACAGGCCCTCGCGCGCGCCGCTCGCCGCCACCGCGCGCTGCACCTCGTCCGTGATGTCGTAGAAGCCCCGGCCTCGCGTGGCCACCGTCAATTCCCTGGCGTGGTACATGGCTCGCTCCTCTTCCGGGGCTTCTTTCCCGCTCAGCGCTTCAACAGGCGGACGTGGAGGAACTCCGCCAGCTTCGCCAGCTCGTCCGGATCGATGGTGTGCGGCCCGTCGAAGGGCACGAAGTCCACGAGCAGGCCCGCGTTCTTCAGCAACTCTCGCAGCGACTCGGCCTGATGGAACGGCAGGATGTCGTCGTGGCGCCCGTGCCCCTGCAACACCGGCAGGCCCTTGCGCCGCTCGGCCCGCTGCTTCCACTCGTCCTGGCAGATGAGCGCCCCCGACAGGATGCACAACCCCGCCGGAGCCTCCTCCAGCCGCAGCGCCAGGTCCGTCGTCACCATGGCGCCCTGGCTGAAGCCGCCCAGGACGATGCGCCCATAGGGCAGCTTCGTCGCCGCCGACAGCGCGGACAGCAGGCCCGTCAGTCCCCTCCGCGCCTGCGCGAGCCCCTCGGGCACGGACACCGCGAACTTCTTCCAGTCCCGCTCCTGCCCCATCAACACCTCGGGGGGCAGGTGGAACCACGCCCGCGCGGACGGCATCCCCATGGCCGCGAGCGACAGGGGCGCCGCGGGGAAGACGAAGCGGACCTTGGCGCCCAGCTCCGGCTGGAGTTGCACCAGCTCGCGCGCCAGTGGCACGAGGTCCGTCGCGGGGGCCCCGTAGCCGTGGCACAGCACCACCGCCAGCTCCGGGCTCGTTCCCTCCGGCACCCCGTCGAACACCGGCAGTCCAGCTCGCCCAGCTTCGTGCTCACTCGTCGCATGGTGCGTGTCCTTCCTTACTTGGGCTGCTGGTCGCTGATGACGACCTTCTTGAGCACCACGTCCTTCACCGGCTTGTTCCCGCCCGCCGTCTCCACCTGGGAGATCTTCTCCACCACCTCATAGCCCTTCACCACCTCGCCGAAGATGGTGTGCCGGCCGTTGAGGTGCTGGGGCGTGGACACGGTGATGAAGAACTGGCTGCCGTTGGTGCCCGGGCCGCGGTTGGCCATGGCGAGGATGCCCGGCTTGTCGAACGTGCGGCCGCTCTTGAACTCGTCCTCGAAGTTGTAGCCCGGCGAGCCGATGCCCTGGCCCAGCGGATCTCCCCCTGGATCATGAACTCGGGGATGACGCGGTGGAAGATGACGTTCTGGTACAGCGGCGTCTTCTCCTTCTGCTGGCCCGAGCGAGGGTCCGTCCACTTCTGCTCGCCGGTGGACAGGCCCACGAAGTTGGCCACGGTGAGCGGCGCGTCCTTGGAGAAGAGCCTCACCACGATGTCGCCCTGGTTGGTCTGCAGCGTGGCGAACAGTTCCTGTCCGCTGAGCGCCTTCTTCTGCCAGGGGCCGGGGTTTTCGGCCGGGGCCTGGGTCCGGGGCGCCGCGCTGGCGGCGTGCTCCTGGGGCGCCGCGTCGGCCTGCGTGCCCGCGGGGGGCTCGGCGGGGGAGGGGTGGCGGACGGCGGGGCCGCGGGCGGCGGCGTGGCCTGCTGCGCCGCCGTGTTGGCGGGAGGCGCCGCCGGAGGGGTGGCCTGGGGCGGGTTGTCCTTGCAGGCCGTCAGGGTGGTGAGGAGGAGGAGTCCCGTCGTCAGGAATTTCGTGCGCATGGGGCGGGCATCCTACAGAGCGAAGCCGCGCTCGCAACCGGAACGGTCCGGGAAGAGGCCGGGGCGTGGCGGCGCAAGCGTTCACTCCCCCACGCTCCCCGGGTGTGGATGGGTCGGAGGGGAACCATAGGATTCCGGCTATCGTCAGACCTCCTGGGTCCCCCGTGTACTCGGATCCAGGAGCCCCGCTGCTTCAGGAGGAAGCCATGGCCGCCGTCATCAGGGATGTCGTCGTGTTGTTGCCCGGTCTGCTCGGCAGTGTGCTCAAGCGGGACGACAAGGAGATCTGGGGCCTGTCCGGTGGAGCCATCTTCCGGGCCCTCTTCAGCGGCGCGGGCAGCGTGAAGTCGCTCACCCTGAAGTCAGACAGCGGGGGTGAGCTCGCGGATGACGGGGTGGAGGCCACCGCGGTGCTCCCCGACACGCACCTCATCCCCGGGTTCTGGAAGGTGGATGGCTACACCCGCGTGGCCGATACGCTCGTGAGCGCGCTCGGCCTCATCCGCGGCGCCAACTTCTTCGAGTTCCCCTATGACTGGCGGCGCGACATCCGCCACACCGCGAGGCGGCTCGACCGCGAGTCCGCGCGCTGGCTGCACACGTGGCGCAACAGCAATGGCGGCTCGCCCGACGCGCGGCTCATCCTCGTGGGCCACTCCATGGGCGGCATCGTCTCGCGCTACTTCCTCGAGTGCCTCGGGGGATGGAAGGACACGCGCGCGCTCATCACCTTCGGCACGCCCCACCGCGGCTCGCTCATGGCCCTGCAGGCGCTCGCGCTGGGCTTCCGCAAGGACCTGGGGCCGGTGAACCTGGTGGACCTGTCGGAGATGGTGCGCTCGCTGCCCTCGGCGTACCAGCTCCTGCCCATCTACCCCTGTGTGCGGCTGGCGGATGGGCGGCTCGTGCGTCCGGGCGAGACCCAGGGCCTGGGCCAGCTCGATCCCAAGCGCGCCGCCGAGGGCTCGCCTTCCAGCGGGAGATCGAAAGCGCCCTGGCGGCCAACGCGAAGAGCTCCGAGTACCTCGAGCGGGGCTACCAGCTCCACCCCGTGGTGGGCACCTTCCAGCCCACGTTGCAGGGGGCTCGGGTCAGTGCGTCCGGGGCCGTGGAGATGTTGCTGAGCGAGCCGGATGGCCCGGACCACGCCGGAGATGGCACGGTGCCGCGCGTGTCCGCGCTGCCGCTGGAGGAGCGCGGCCAGCTGCGCGCCATGTACAGCCCTACGTCCCATGCCTCGCTGCAGAACGCCTTCGAGGTGCTGGCGCACGTGGAGGGCCTCATCACCGGCCAGCACCTCGCGCTCGACAAGTACCGCGACTCGCTGTTCGGGCCCGCGCCGAGCATGCTGTCGTTGAGCATGGAGGATGCGTTCGCGCACGACGAGCCCGTGGTCATCCGCGTGCGGCCCTCCACCGAGACCGTGTCCCTGCGGGCATACGTCTCCAACGTGAAGACGGCGGAGTCCTTCTCGACGCCGCTCGTCCGGGGGCCGGAGGGGTGGCACGAGGGGACGCTGGCGCCGCTGCCGCCCGGGCTCTACCGCGTGAGCGTCAAGGGAGGCCCCGAGGTCATCCCGGTGAGCGACGTCTTCGCCGTCTTCCACCGCGCCGGGGCGCTGCCCGAGAACGAGGAGCCCCCACGGGAGTTCGTCCCGGGGCGGGCTCGGTGTCGCGCTCGGACGACCCGTCCCCCATCCCGATCCCGGGGAGCTACCCCACGGGGCTCTCGGTGGATGTCGAGGGGCGCACCATCACCCGTTACCCCTCGATAGAGCCTGTCACCCCCGCGCGCCCGGGGCAGAAGCTGCCGGTGATGGTGGACCTGACGCTCGCCGAGGTCGGCACGGAGACGCAGTCCGCGGGGGTGTTGTTCTCCGGGCTCGCCGAGGACTGGAAGGAGCTGCCCGTCAAGGTTCGCCTGCTGTGCGCGGAGATGACGTTCCGGCCCGGGGCGGACACGGGCGTGGTGCTGGTGCGGCGCGATGAAGACTCCATCGCCGCCACCCTCACGGGCACCGTCAACGCGGGGGCCTCGGGCGAGCTCTCCCTGGTGGCCACCTTCGAGTACGAGGGGCGCTTCTGCGGCGCGGCCCGCCGGCGCGTCTCCATCGAGTCCTCGGGCACGGGCAACCCGGGTCCGGGTCCGTCGCGTCCCCCCTCGGCGTCCTCGTCCGGTGGGGGCGTGTTGGCTTCCGCGCGGGAAGCGGAGGAGGAGCGAGGGGTCTTCTCCCTGGACGCGGGGGCCCAGAAGCCCCACCTGACGGTGCAGATCCACCGGTTGGATCCCTCCAACCCCCAGCGGCTGTACTGGATGCTCCACGTGGGCGTGCCGTGCGAGGGATTGCCGGCCCGGCTCTCCGGAGACCTCAACCTGGGCTCGGATCCAGCGGCGTTCTTCCAGAGCGTGGCCGCCACGGCGCGCGAGCTACGCTCGGGCGAGCACTACGCGTGGTTCCTCGGGCTGGGCAAGCTGCTCTACCAGCGCACGCCCAGCGCCTTCCGGGAGACGTTCAAGGCCTTGCGTCAGCAGTATGGGCCGGGCTTTCCCATCCAGTTCATCACCGATGATCCGCACGTGCCCTGGGAGCTGATGGCGCCCGTGGACGTGCCGGGCTCGGAGCTGTTGTGCATGGAGCACCCGGTGGCGCGCTGGCTGCTCGACTACCAGACGTCGATGTCGGCGCGGCTGACGCAAGGGGACATCCTCACCGTGGCGCCGGACTACCAGTTCCACCCGCACCGGCGCCCCTGCCGCAGGCGCAGGAGGAGTCGCGGCTGTTGTCCAGGCGCTTTCGCGCGGTGCGGGTCGCCGGAAGGCGCCAGCCCATCATGAACCTGCTGGAGAATGGCCACAATCGCGACGTGGGCCTGCTGCACTTCGCGGGACATGGCAAGTACAGCGCGAACAACGAGGTGTCGCCCTCGCGGGTGTTCCTCGAGGATGGAGTCCTGCAGACACTCGAGGTGCGCAACTCGCGCATGAGGCTGGGGCTCAAGTCCCGGCCGCTCGTCATCTTCAACGCCTGCGAGGTGGGCGCCGCCTCGGAGCTGCTGGGAGGCATTGGGGGCTGGGCGGAGACGTTCGTGAGCGAGCGCTTCGCGGGCTTCATCGCGCCGCTGTGGCCGGTGCAGGACGCGCACGCGCGCAGCGCGGTGGAGCACCTGGTGGGGGACCTGCTGGAGCAGCGCATCAGCGTGGGCGAGTCCCTGCGGCGTCTGCGCGAGCGTGAGGCGAAGACGTCTCCCACGTTCCTGTCCTACGTGTACGTGGGGGACGTGATGGCGCGCTTCTCCCCGACGCACCCGGCGCCCAAGGCGTGAGGCGCGGGAGAACCTGCTTGAGGCCGAGGTATGGCGGCCCGAGTTTCCTTTCCACCGGCACGCCGGGAGCGTGAATCTCCTGGCGTGGTGACCTGATGAACGCCTGGGTTCAGGGCAGCGGAGAGGCCGCACTGGTTTCGGCAGTGGCTTCCTTCGGTACGACCCGGAAGGGCGGCAGGATGATGGCCGCAACCGCGAGCTGGGCACAGGCCTGCTGCACGTAGGCCCGGACATAAGGCCACAGATGCACCATGCCGTTGGTTTCAGCGAAGGCACTGAGCACCTCCATTGGTGGTACGGAGGCGGATGGCAACCGGTACACCGCACCGACGCGATAGCTCAGCTCGAGGAAATCCTTGGGCTCCTCCGCGATGCTCCTCGCGGTCACCTTGAACTCTCCTTCGACGATGAATCCTCCAGGGAGGATTCCAGGTTGCACCTGAGAATCCACCTCGACGCGCATCTCTTGAGTCGTGGCAGGGGACTGCTCGAACAGTCGGGCCGAGAACCCGACGGTCCGGATGTTCGATAGGTCCACGAGCCGGGCAAGTTCCAGCACCGCCTGTTGAACTTCCAGGGTGAGCTTACTCATGCAACGAGCCTCACCACCTCGGGCGAAGCCGACGACCCCACCGATACGCGCACCTGGGTGGAGGTTGGCGCTACTTCCTCGAAGAGACTCGGCCGTACCAGCCCGGACCGGAGCCGGACGTTGACGGGTCCCAACTCGACTACATGTGGGGGCTCGGGATGTACGGCCCAGAGTCGTCGAAGCTCCTCCACACGATGGGGTTGTTCGGCCAGGAGCATCAACAGTGCCACCATGGAGGCGGATGTTTCCTTTCCATTCTTCAGTTTGGACAGCAGTCCCGCCGACACACCCAACAACCGTTCGAGGTCGCGCTGGGGGAGGTGCGAGCGCAGGGCCTCGATGGCCTGCTCGGCCTTACGCGTCAGTTCCTCTCGGTAGGCGATCTCCAGTGCTGCTTCCACATTCCGTGTGCTCTCCGCATCGAGCCACCTCTCACCACAAGCGGAGCAGGTGGGGAGCGCCAGTTCCTCGGGCAGTTCCAGGTCCGGAATGTGCCGGTAGCGCATGTGGCGCCCCCGGCCCGTACTCATCACGATCTCGCCACGGTTGCAGGTGGGGCAGGTGAAGCCTTCCATGGCCGCCTCCTAGTTGTCGGGGCGCAACGGTCCCCCGTTCCGCTCGTTCATGTCGAAGGCCAGGGGATGCAATGACATGAAGAAAAGCGCCCGGCCCTTACGGCTGTGTTGGATTGTCACCTTCACGTACCGGTGGAGACGTCGACCTCGAACTCCTCCATCAAGGTCACTGGGAGTTGGATGCCGTACTCATCCGCCAGTTCTCCATCGGGCTCTGGCCAGCGCTTGGAGCGCCAGAAGTCCGCCGGGCTGAGTCCTCGGATGACGCCCTGCGCGAAGGGACGGTAGCGCGCCATCTCTCCGTGGAGGTACACCTTGAGCGCGCGGATACATGCGGATCCACTCCCCAGTGCGAAACGGTCTTCCTCCGCTAGCCGCTTCACCTGCTCCAAGTCGAAATGGGGCCGCCTCACGCACGTTCGATATTTAGTTTGGACATAGTCCAAAGTCAACGGCGAAAAGGGTGTTTCCCTGATTGCCCTCCAGGGTGATGGGGTGCTTCTTGCCTCCTCGCTTACCCACTCGAGTGGGCCTCCAACCCGAGCCGGACGGCGCCTCACGCTTGCTCTTCGCCGGTCGAGCCCATCGGAAGGTGGCAGCCCCTCACCGCATCCCCGGGTGGGCGGACGCGGTGGGGCGGGACGCTGGGGACTAGAAGAGGACGGGCACCCGGTCGAAGCCGCGCAGGCCGGAGCCGGTGTTCCACCGCAGCGACTCGAAGGGCACCTCCAGGCGCATGCGCGGGTAGCGCCGGAACAAGGTCTCGAAGGCGATCTGCCCCTCCAGGCGGGCCAGGGGCGCGCCAATGCAGATGTGGATGCCCTTGCCGAAGGCCGGTTGCGGTGCGCGTTGGGACGCGTGATGTCGAACACGTCCGGGTTGGGGAAGTGCTGGGGGTCGCGGTTGGCCGACGCGAGCCCCACCGACAGCTTCTCCCCCTGGGGCAGGTGCGTGCCCGCCAGCTCCATCTCCTCCTTGATGATGCGCGGCGTGGACATGTAGTCGACCGGGCCCCAGTAGCGCAGCGTCTCCTCGACCGCGCCCTTGGACAGGTTGGCGGGGTCGGCCAGGAAGCGTTCGAGCTGCTCCGGATGGGTGAGCAGCGCCACCACGCCGCTGCCAATCAGGTTCACGGTCGTCACGTGCCCGGCGAAGAAGAGGATGAACACCATGGACACCATCTCCTGGTGGTTGAGCTTGTCCCCTTCGTCCTGCGCGTGGACCATCTGGCTGATCATGTCCTCGGTGGGCTCGCGCCGCTTGCGCTCGAACAAGCCATCCAGATACCGGGCGAACTCCCGCAGGCTGCCCCGCCGCAGCTCGTCCATCGCGGCGTCACGACGATCCGCGCCGAGCAGGCTCTCCGCCCAGCCGTGCACCTTCGTCCGGTCCTCCTCGGGAATGCCGAGCATGTCGCTGATGACGGTGATGGGCATCGGGTAGGCGAACGTGTGGAGCAGATCCATCCGGCGCTCCCCCTCGCGCTCTCCGCGCTCGGCGGCCGCGCGCTCCACCTGGTCGAGCAGGGTGTCGGCGATGCGCTGGATGCGCGGCCGGAGCGTCTCCATGGTGCGCGCGGTGAAGTTGGGCTGGACGAGCTTGCGCAGCCGCGTGTGGTCGGGCGGATCCAACATCAGCAGGCTGTAGGCGAGGGGGCGGATCTCCTCGGGCATGTATTGCAGGTTCGCGCGCTGTTCCGGCGTCAGGGACGTGCGGAAGTCGGACGAGAGGCGCTCATCGAGCAGCGCCTCCACCACCTCGTCGTAGCGGGTCACGAAGAGGCGCTCCTTGGCCGGGTGGCTTCCGGACTCCGGCCGCTTCGTGCCCCCGGAAGCACCGCGTCCGCGAAGTTGTGGGCGAACGAGGTGCGCACGACGGGGGCCTGGGCCCGCAGGTCCGCGTAGGTGGCGTACGCGTGGGCGAGGAACTCCGGGTTCTCCTTGTCGAGGAGCGCGGGGCAGCGCGGCGCCTCGCGCAGGGCCTTCATGGGGCAGGTGGCCTGGGGCGCGGGCTCCCCCGTCGCCGCCTGTGTCGTCTGTTCGTTCACGGGATTCGTCGCCATGGTGTCCTCCTCGTTGGTGTCACTTCCGTCCTGCCTTCGACTTCTTCGCCGGCTCCTCCTCGTCGAGGAGGGCGGGCGGCGTGCGCTCTTCCAGGGAGAGCAGCGCCCGCTCCACCAGTTGCATCGCGCGGCCCAGCTCCTGGAGTTGCTCCGGGGAGGCGCTCGCGAACTGGGCGGTCAACTCGGCGGCCAGTGTCTGTTGGACCTCCAGGCTCACCGCGAGCCCGGTCTCCGTCAGCACCAGCCGGAAGCGCCGCCGGTCCGAGGGCTCGGCCTCGCGCCGCACGTAGCCCTGACGCTCCAGGCGATCGATCAACCCCGTGACCACGGCGGGCGTGACGCGCAGCCGGCGCGCCAGTTGTCCCGGTGAGGACGCGCCTTCCCGGAGCGCGTAGAGCACGCCCAACTGGCGCAGGCTCAAGTCCCGGCCCAGGTGGTTGGCCTGCATGCTCGCCACCGCCCACCGGTACAGCCGGGGGATGAGCTGGAGCGCCTGGAGCGCGTACGCGTTGGCGGGCTGGGAGGTCAGGGTCTGGCGCATGGGTTGGGCGTCGGGTGCCGGGTTCGGCCGCATCCGATGTTTTACCTGGCAAAAGGTATGACAGGCAAATCGCTTCCCGGCCAGGGAATGTTCGTGGGTGGGGAGGGGGCGAGTCGTGGCGGTACGCCGCCGCTGGCCCGGGCTCCCACCGGGCGGGAGGGCGTGCTGGGAGGCTTCGTGATCGCGCGGGCCACGGGGGGCGGCCGTGGCCGGTGCCAGTTGGTCGTGGACGCGGGCGCGCGCTTCCCGCTCGAACTCCAGCTCGAGGGCACGGGCGCGGTGGAGGGGATGCAGAGGCGGGGTGATGCGCTCGACGTGGGAGATGTCCCGGTCGCGCCGATGAGCCGGCGTTCCAGTACCTCGACGCCCCGACAGGCAAGACGCCGCCGGGGAGCGTGCCCCCCGGCGGCGGAGACGACGGGTGCGTCAGATGCTCTGCAGGAACTTGATCAAGGCGTCGCGGTCCGCCGCGGACATCTTGACGAAGGCCTGCTTGAGGCTCGCCCTCACCGCCGTGCCAGAGGATGGCCTCGGACAGGGTGCGCGCGCGACCGTCGTGCAGGTAGGCCTCGCCGCCGCTCACGCCCGCCGTCAGGCCGATGCCCCACAGCGGAGCGGTGCGCCACTCCGAGCCCGACGCGTTGTTCTCCGGCAGGCTGTCGGCCAGGCCCGCGCCCATGTCGTGCAGCAGCAGGTCGGTGTAGGGGCGGATCGTCTGGCCGCGCAGCTCGGCGTGCGGGTGGTAGGCGCTCGTGGGGAGGGACGCCTTGTGGCAGTTCGCGCACCCCGCGCTCTGGAAGAGCGTCTCGCCGCGCTGGGCCTGGGTGTCGTTCAGGTTGCGGCGGGCGGGGACACCCAGCAGGGCGATGTAGCGGACGATCTTGTCGAGGTCCTGGTCGCTCAGCTCGGTGCTCGTGCCCGCGCAGCCCTGCTGCGACGTGCCGCAGTCCAGCGACTTGTAGACGGACGTGGTGACGCCCATGTCGCCATTGAAGGCATCGGCCACCTGGTGGCGCACGCGCGCCGGCCCGCCTTCCAGCCGAAGCGGCCCATGCGCAGCTCGCCCGTCTGGGGATCCTTCACGTTGCTCATGCGTCCGGAGATGCCGTCGCCATTGCTGTCATTGGGGTCGGACAGGGCGGCGATGGCGGTCTCGGGCACTGCCTCCAGCAAGCCCAAGCCGACGAGCTGCGGGGTGGCGCGCACCGAGAAGTGGGTGGGCACCACGTTGGTGAAGCTATAGGCCGGCTTGCGCAGCTGGTAGGCCGTCCCATCGGCGAACTGGCCGCTGGTGGTGGTCCAGCCGGAGATGCGCACGTCGGCCTCGGGCGTGCCGCTGGTGCTGCGCGGCTGGAGCTTGGCGCCAATTTGAGGATCCGCGGTGACGGTGCTTCCGCTGACACGCCCCACCTTGATCACCATGTTGCTCAGCGTGGTGTTGGTGGCCTGGGGCAGACCGCGGCCGTTGTTCTTGTGGCAGGCGACGCAGGACTCCGCCACGTAGCTGATTCCCAGCTTGCCCACCTGCTCGGTGAACACGGGGTTGCCCGACTCGGAGTGGGTGCCATCCTTGAAGTTCGTGTGGTGGATGCGGCGGCCCTCGACGAAGGGCTGCGCGTTCACCGGCGCCAGGTTGGTCGCCATCTGCATGAAGCGCTCGGCGGGCTCGTTCGAGTAGGGGTAGTTGAGCGTGGTTCGGCCGCCGCTCCAGGCGGTCTCCGGCAGCGGGTAGGAGTCCAGGGTGGAGCCCACGCCCTCGAACGGGACGATGCCGCCGGTGCCGACGATGTAGAGCATGGTGCTGGAGTAGTAGTTGAAGCGTCCTTCCACCGGCTGCTTCAGGAAGACGCCCACTTCGATCTCCATGCGATCGCCCACCTTGATCGCCCGGCCTTCCTTGGCGTTGTAACCCACGCTGGCGGTGTAGTGATAGTCATCCGTCGTGCGGGAGAAGGTGCCGTTGTGCCAGTACTCCGCCGAGGTGTTGATGCCCCGGAAGAAGGCGCGGAAGTTGGTGCCGTCATGGGGGTAGGTGGTCGTCATGTTGACCTTGACCTGGGTGCCTCCCTTGGCGACCTCGTCGATGATGTCGAGGTAGAACGTGCGGTTGTTGAAATACAGGCTGAGGAAGTGATCGTATGCCTGGAATTGGGACTCACGGGCATGGCGGTCGCGCACGCGGTCGCCCACGTGGGTGATGATCGCCGTGGACGTGTTCTCCACGAGGACGGGCTCCAGGGCGGTGCCGCTGTTGAACAGGGGCACCACGTTGGTGGTGCCGCCGCCGTCGAAGGTGCCCGAGTCCGGCGTGCCCGCGTCCTGGGGGTTGCCCGCGTCGGGCGTTCCCGAGTCCGGGGTCCCCGAGTCCGGCGTGCCCGCGTCGGGAGTGCCCGCGTCCGGCGTCGTGCCGCCATGGACATACCGGGCCGCCGCCGTGTCATAGGCGCAGTTGCACGCGGTGTCCCAATACGTGAAGTTGTAATCGACGGTGGCGCCGCTGGTCAGGTTGGTGATGGTGTATTCGTTGCGCCCGTTGACGACCGCCATGCGGACGTTGAGCTGGCCACCGTTGTTGACGCGGTAATGGATGTCCGCCCAGCCCGTGGTGTTGATGTACGCGAGGGCGGAGGTGCCCGAGCCCTGCACTCCAGATGCGGGGGCCGCGAGACCTTCACCCGCCCACAGGCCGGTGACCATCATCGCGACGGCGAGTCCAGTGATTTTGTATTTCATGTGGTGCTTCGTCCTCCTCAGCCAGGGGGGCATCGAAACCAAACGGATTCCTGCGAAAACAGAGGAAGAAGAAAAATGATTTTTAGGGTTAAGTCCAGCTATTGAAATTGTTTTATGAGAATTCAATGGCTGGACGCGGTGCGCAATACAGGGACACCGGGGCCGTTGGCTGTCTTGAAACCGACAAGTCGGTGCACCGGGGGCACATGCTGAATCGTGTCAGTATGGACAGGGCGGGGGTGCCCGACCGGTGGGCAGCCACCCCGCTCCCTCGCGGACCGGGGGAGGAACCCTCAGTCCAGCTTCTTCACGGCCTTGACCATATCATCACCGAGCTCCCCCTCGTGGATGTGGAAGCCCAGCCTGCGGCAGACGTGCTGCATCGCGCCATTGCGCGACAGGATGTCCGCCACGATGTAGCGCAGGCCCCAGTCGCGGCCCACCGTCACCAACCGCTGGAGCATCTCCGTGCCCAGGCCCTGGCGCTGCACCACGTCGCTGATGAGCAGGGCGAACTCCGCGGCCTCCGTTCCGGGCAGGCGCGTGAGCCGTCCCACCCCGAGCACCGTGCCGTCCGCCCGGGTGGCCAGCAGCGCCATCTCCCGCCCGTAGTCGATGAAGCAGATGCGCGCGAGCCGCTCGTGCGCCACGCGCTGGTCCAGCTTCATCATCCCCGCGTAGCGCAGGAACACCGACTGCTCGGAGAGCGTGTGGTGGAACTCCACCATCTTCGGCTCGTCCTCGGGACGGATGGGGCGGATGTGCAGCTCCTCGCCGTCGTTCGCCCGCCACCGGTCCACATAGCGCTGGGGGTAGGGGAGGATGGCCAGCGGGGGCAGCTCGGCCTCCGTCACCTCGGGCCCGTGCAGCACCACGCGCGCATCCAGCGCGATCATCCGCTCCTCCGAGACGAGCAGCGGGTTGATGTCCACCTCCTTGATGAGGCGTTGCTCCACCACCAGGTGGCTGAAGCGCACCATCAGCTTCTGCAGGGCCGCCGGTCCACCGGCTTGCGTCCGCGCACGCCGCGCAGGGCCTCGTGGATGCGCGTCTGCTCCATCATCCGCCGCGCCAGCGTGGTGTTGAGCGGGGGCAGGCCCAGCGCCCGGTCCCGGAACACCTCCACCAGCGTGCCGCCGGTGCCAAACAGCAACACCGGCCCGAATTGCGCGTCCAGCCCGCTGCCCAGGATGAGCTCGTAGCCGTCCAGCTTCACCATGGGCTGCACCGTCACGCCCTGGAAGGCGTCCGGCTGTCCCAACTCCTCGAGCCTCTGGCGGATGCCAGCGAAGGCTCGCGCACCGCGTCCTCCGTGCGCAGGTCCAGGCGCACCCCGCCCACGTCCGTCTTGTGGGTGACGTGCTGGGAGTTGAGCTTGACCACCACGGGAAAGCCCAACGCCCGGGCCTCGCGCACCGCCTCGTCCGCGCTCGACGCCAGCCGGGTCTCCACCGTGGGAATCCCATAGGTCGCGAGCAGCCGCTTGGACTCGTACTCCGTGAGCATCGTGCGGCCCGCGCGGCGCGCCTCGCGGATGAGCGCCTCGGCCTCCTCGCGCCGCTCGGTCTCCTCCGTCAGCACGGGGGTCTCGTACAGGCCCGCCAGGTTGTACGAGTAGCGCCACATGTAATTGAAGATGCGCGCGGCCGTGTCCGGGTAGCCGAACGTGGGAATCCCCGCGTCGTTGAGGATGCGCTCGCCCGCGCTCACCTCCGCGCCGCCCATCCAGCTGGCGATGATGGGTTTGCCCATGCGCGCGTAGGGCTTGAGCAGCTCCGCGGTCTCCTTGGGCTTCGTCATGTCCTGGGGCGTGAGGATGACGAGCAGGCCATCGCTGTTCTCGTCCGCGCCCGTCACCTTGAGCGCCCGCGCGTAGCGCTCGGGGTCCGCGTCGCCGAGGATGTCCACCGGGTTGCCGTGGCTCCAGGCGGGCGGCAGGAAGGTGGTGAGCTGCTCGCGCGTGGTGTCCGACAGCCGCGCCAGCTCGCCGCCGCCCATCACCAGCGCGTCCGTGGCCAGCACGCCGGGGCCTCCGGCGTTGGTGAGCACGGTGAGGCGCCGTCCGTCGGGGCGTGGCTGCCGGGCGAGCACCTCGGCCATGTAGAAGAGGTCCGCGATGGAGTCCACGCGCAGCACGCCCGCGCGGCGGAAGGCGGCGCTGAGCACCTCGTCGCTGCCCACCAGCGAGCCGGTGTGCGAGGCCGCCGCCGCGGCCGCCTGGGCGGTGCGTCCCGCCTTGATGACGATGATGGGCTTGTGCAGCGCCACCGCGCGCGCCGCCGACAGGAACGAGCGCGCGTCGCCCACGGACTCCATGTAGATGAGGATGCTGCGCGTGCGCGGGTCATCCCCGAGGTAGTCGATGATGTCGCCCCAGCCCACGTCCATCATCGAGCCCAGGGACACGATGGCGCTGAAGCCCACGGCCTCGCGCTGGCTCCAGTCGAGGATGGCCGTGAGCAGCGCGCCACTCTGGCTGATGAAGGCCACGTTGCCCGAGCGGGCCACGCTCCCCGCGAAGGTGGCGTTGAGGCCGTTGGGAGGCCGCATCACGCCCAGGCAGTTGGGGCCGAGCACCCGGATGCGCGCCCGCCGGGCGAGTTCCAGCACCTCCTGCTCCAGCCGCGCGCCCTCGCCGCCCACCTCCTTGAAGCCCGCGGAGATGATGAGGGCGTTCTTCACCCCCACCTCGGCGCACTCGCGCATCACGTCGGGCACCGTGGCCGCCGGGGTCGCGATGACGGCCAGCTCCACCGGCTCCGGCAGCGCGCGCAACGAGGGCCGGCGGTGATGCCCAGCACGTTCTTGCGCTTGGGATTGATGGGGTAGACGGTGCCCCCGAAAGGGCTGCTGATGAGGTTCCACAGGAGCGTGCGTCCCACGCTCCCCGGCTTCTCGCTCGCGCCAATCACCGCCACGCTGCGCGGCGCGAAGAGGGCGTCGAGCGGATGGCGGTCTCGCTGGTGCAGCAGGTCGTACGACGGGTCGCTGGGTGGCGGACGGTTCGTCGGTTCCATGGCGCGTTCTTGGGCTGCTTCTCCGGGTGATTCAATAATGGACGAAGAGCCCCGCCATGGGGCGTTGTCTGGGTGTCAGTTGTCACGTGCGTGGGCGTACCCAGACTCCAGGGAGGCTGGCGTTTTCAGAGGGAGGAGTAGCTTTTCGCGCATGCGCTTCCCTTACTGGTCCATGGCGTTGTCCTTCTTCCTGCCGCTTTCCGTCCTGGCGAATGAGGATCCCCTGGCGGAGCTGCTCCCGCGCCTGGCGGCGGCGGAACAGGCGCGCGAGCAACGCAGACAGGGCCGGACCACGCTGGCCACCACGGTGTGGGAAGAGCTTGACGACGAGGGCAAGACGAAGTCCCGCCTGGAGTCCGTGGAGCGCAACGAGTGGCGCGGGGGCAAGCGCGCCTCCTCGGTGGTGCGTGCCACGCAGGATGGACAGGACGTCACCGAGAAGGTGAGGGAGCAGCGCGTGAAGGAGGAGAAGGCCCGGGCCGAGAGCAAGGAGAAGCAATTCCAGCTCGACTACCTTCCCTTCTCCGCGAGGGAGCAGGGCCGCTACCGCTTCGAGGTGAAGGGTCCGGACTCCCGGCGGCCGAACCTGCTGCGCATCGCCTTCGCGCCCAAGGAGGGAAGCAAGTGCCCGGATGGGCTCGTGGGCGAGGCCCTGGTGGATGGGAGCCGGGGAGAGCTGCTGCGCATCAGCACCCGCCCCACGCAACTGCCGAAGCTCGCGGACAAGGTGGACATCACCCTGGAGTTCGATGCGCCTGGAGCGCAGGGCCGGGAGTTGACGCGCATCCTCGCCACCGGCGAGGGCGGCGTGCTGTTCATCAGGCGGCGCGTGCGTTCCACCACGACGTTCTCCTACGCGCCCTGAGCAACGCGGGACCGTTCCGCCCGGCGACGGCGGGCGGAACGGGGAGGGTGGGGACTACAGCGTGGGGGCGCCGATCACCGTGGTGCAGTTGCCGGTGGTGCCGCAGGTGGTGCCCTTGCTGGTGTACCGGGCGGACTTGCGGGTGCCGTACTGGCGGTTGTCCGCGTGCACGTGGGGACCGGTGGCGTCACCGGTGCCGCCCACCAGGCCCAGGGCGCAGCCGTCGCACGTCTTGGTGCCGGAGCTGACGTTGGCGTAGATGTGCAACTGGCGGAACTCCCAGCCGCTGCCGCCGGAGACGACGTAGTAGTTGCCCGCGCCGCCGTTACAGGTCGAGCCGTAGCACGCCGCGCCACAGCCGCCGTAGTACTTGTAGGCGAAGCTGCCCACGAGCATGCCGCGGTGGTTCCACTCACCGCACGTGCCGTTGCTGATGTCGAGCGCCGTGTGGCTGCCGCCGTTGCAGCTGTAGTACGTCGTCGAATTCACACGCGCGTTGGGCTCGCAGATGGGGCCCTTGGCGCTCGCCGCGATGGCCACGCCAGCCCAGCCGGCCAGCAGCGCGCTGGCCGTGTACATCACCTTCTTCATGTTCATACGTCCTCCTCGGGGGCACTACGCTGCGGGACTACGGGGGTGAGACAGCCGCTACCTGCGCAGGCGCTCCTTCTCGCGCAGCAACAGGTGCCACTCCTGCAGCCCGAGCTTGAGCGCGGACTGCCGGGCGTCGATCTCCGGATCCATCCCGGGGGCCACGCCCCGCAGGGACTCGAGCGTGGAGCGGGCTCCCCCCATGCCCAGCCTCACGAGCCCCTGCAGCGCCGCCTTGCGCACCGCCGGATCCTTCTCCTCGCGGTAGAGCGACACGAGCGCGTTACGCATGGCGGAGGACTCCGCTCCCGGCACGCCGCCGAGCGCCGTGGCCGCCGCCCCGCGCAGGGCGGGGTCGTCCGAGCGCAACTGCTGGCGCAACCGCTCCACCGTGTCGTGGCCCACCGCCTCCATGGACACCTCGGACAGCAGCTTCGCGGCCGCCTGGGGATCCTTCGAGGCCAGCGCCGCGGACACGGCCGCCTCGGACACGGTGCGCTCGTGGCCAAAGTACACCTTGGCGCTCTCGTGGATGAGGTTGTCCACCACGGCCTGGCGCACCTCGGGGGCGCCGTCGCGGATGAGCTGCTCGTACGTCACCACGCCGCCGTTCTTCGTCATGAGATCCACGGAGCCGGTGCCCTGCAGGCCCGGATCGCCGCGGCCCGGGCCTTGGGGTCCGCGTCGCCCGACGCGCGGGCGAGCAGCGGCTGCACGAGCGTGGCGTCCTCCGTGAACGAGGACTTGCTGGCGAGCGCCATGCCCAGCGCCTCCAGGGTGTCCGGGTCCCGCTCGTCCTGCACGGCCGCGCGCAGCTCGTCCGCGGGCATGACGCGCGCCGCGGCCTTGAGCCGCTCCCGGGCGTACTTGCGGTAGGCGGGCGAGCCCGACTTCAACGCCGCGCGCAGCTCGTCGATCATCCCGGTGAACGAGCACGCCGTCTGCCGCAAGGGCGTGGCGGCGTCAGCGGCATGGGAGGGGGCCGGCAGCAGCCAGGTGGCCGAGGCCAGGAGCGCCGCGCGCCACCAGGACGCGCGCCTCGGGGGGACGGAGGGCAGAGGGGAAATCATTGGTGGGGTGCCCCTTCCTCGATGGTGCAGCGGTGGCGCTCCTGGACGCCGAGCCAGATCCGGGCGAAGTCCACGGTGCCCTCGGCATAGAGCCTCTGGAAGTCCTGGTAGTCCTGCGCGAAGCGTGGGTCTTGCGCGGCCATCTGCCGCAGCAGGGGCAGGGCCTCGGGTCCACCGGCGCGCACGGCGAAGCGGAAGAGGGCCCAGCGCACGCACTCGTCCTTCTCCAGCGGGAAGGCGGTGCGGTAGGCCTCCAGGGCCTTCTGGGGCTCTCCGGTGACGGCGAGCCGGAAGGCGGCCATCTCGCGCACGTCCCGCTCGGGATCCTTGCGCATGATGCTCGCGAGCCGATCCATCGTCTCGTCGCCGATGAGGGGATCCGAGTAGGAGGGCATCTCGAGCGCCAACAGGCGCACGGCCAGGTCCTCGGACTTCTCGCCCACGTCGAGCAGCTCGTTCCAATAGGGGGCGAAGGTGCCGGTGCGCTCGTAGTCCTCCTTCATCACCCGGCCGATGGTGCGCGTGGCCACCCAGCCCGCCGAGTCCGTGGCCGGCTCCATCGCGAGCGCCTTGAGGCGTTGGATGTTCGTGGGGGACAGGCGCTTCTGCGTCTCCAGCGCGTCCACGGCGGCGGCGCGATTGCCCAGTTGAGCACCCGGGTCCTCGCCCATCTTCAGCAGGCGCTCGACGACCTGGGGCTGGTGGACGGCGGGCGCGCGCTTCATCGCCTCCATGTAGACGCCCAGCTCCGGCGGCGCGGACTTGTCCGCCCACTCGAGCACCTGGAGCGCCTTGCCCGCGTCGTTCGCGATGAGCTCCGTGAGCCGCTCCTGGAGGTAGAGCAGCAGATCACTGTCCCCCGCTGCCGCCGCGGCGCTCAGCGCCTGACGGAAGGTGTCCAGCGAGCCGTTCTGGTCGAACTCCGCCACGCCCTCCCAGCACCCGGGCATGGGCAGGATGTCTTCTTTCGGCGTGGGCTCCCTGGGGACGGCGGGGCCCGCGGCTCCGGGGGACGTGGCGGCGGTGGGCGCGCTGCTCGGAGAGGAAGACGGGAGGGCCGGCGCATCCGCGGAGGCACTTCGGGAGGAATCCGGAGAGCGCGAGATCAGCGCCGCTCCGAGGGCGATGAGCAGCAGGACACCGAGGATGCCGATGGCCTTGGAGTTGGGACGTTGCATGGGCTGAACAGGATTTACCTGTTAGCACAAACGATTATCGCATTCCAAGATTTCTGGAAAAAGGAGATTTTCTCGCTCTCCGTGTAATCTCCGATGACCACGAGTATGTGTTGTCTCGGGGGCATGTCGCGGGTGTTGGGATAGCGTGGCGCCTCATGCCCATCGCCGAACTCAACCACCAAGGCATCTACTTCGAGGACTCTGGCGGCCCGGGTCCCGCGCTCATCCTGGGACATGGCTTCCTCATGGACGGCCGCATGTTCGACGCGCAGGCCGAGGCGCTCTCCCCCGAGTTCCGCGTCATCCGCTGGGACGCCCGGGGCTTCGGGCGCACGCGGTGGGACGGTCAGCCCTTCAGTCTCTATGACTCCGCCGCGGACTGCATCGCGTTGCTCGATCACCTCGGCATCCAGCGGGCGGTCGTCGGCGGTCTGTCCCAGGGGGGCTATTGCGCCCTGCGCGTCGCGCTGCGTTATCCCGAGCGCGTGCTCGGCCTCGTGCTGATGAGCACCAGCGGCACCATGGACGGAGAGCAGGGCCGTGCCGGCTACCGGCAGGTGCGAGACCTGTGGGGGGCTCCTGGCGCCATGGAGAACATCCTCCGGCTCTACTCGGGAGTCATCATCGGCGACTCGCGCTTCCTGAGCCCCTGGCTCGAGCGGTGGCGCCAGACGCCCAAGGCCGCCTTCGTCGCCGCGACGAACAACCTCCTCGAGCGGGATGACATCGAGCCCCGGCTCGGGGAGATCCGCTGTCCGGCCATCGTCTTCCATGGCCTCGCCGACGCGGCGATTCCCCCGTCCGCGGCCCAGGCGCTCGTCGAGGCGCTCGGGGGCCGCACGCGCTACGTCCCCATTCCGGGCGCCGCGCATGCGCCCACCCTGACGCATCCGGAGCTGCTCAACCCACCGCTGGTGGAGTTCATGAGGGAGTTCAGCGGGTGAGGCGCGGGTCGAGGCCGGTGCCTTCCTCCGGGAGCAGCGGCAGCCACCAGCGCTCCCCGGCGGAGAGCCCCTCGCGCTGGCTGTAGACGACGGCTACGGCCCGGCCCAGCAGGTTCTCGCGGGGAACGAAGCCCCAGTACCGGCTGTCGGCCGAGTTGCCTCGGTGGTCCCCGAGGACGAGGTAGTTCCGTGCGGGCACCTCCACCTCGCTCAGGGGCGGGCCCTGGTCGGTCTCGGGGTGGAGCGGGTGGAGGGCGCCCGGGAGGAACTCGAGGCGCGTGCCGTCCGGGGTGAGCTGTTGGGGGATGCGCTCGCCATTGATCAGGAGCGACTCGCCGTCGAAGGCGATGCGGTCACCCGGCACGCCCACCAGCCGCTTGACCATGACGCGTCCATCCACGGGCGAGTCGAAGAGGATGACGTCACCGCGCTGGGGCTCGTTCTCGGTGAGCCAGAGGTGGGTGAGCGGAACGCGCAGGCCATAGGCGCGCTTGTCCACGACGATGTGATCCTTCACCTGGAGGGTGGGCTCCATGGAGCCGGAAGGCACGTGGTAGTGGTCGGCGAGGCTGGCCCGGCCGACGAGCAGCAGGAGCAGGGGAGAGAAGTCGACGAGGAGCTTCATCCATCGGCCGCGGGCGCGGGGTGCTTCGGCGGGGCGTTGCATGGGGCCTCCAGGGCGGGTTGGGGCGCCCTACGCGCGAAGATGCCGTCCATTGCCCCAGGTCCTGTTTCCGGACGGTATGATTCCGGACGATTCACCCCCAACCCCCAAACCGGAGAAGACGATGGCTCAAGGCAAGAAGCTGCTGATGCTGGTGGGCGACTACGTGGAGGACTACGAGGTGATGGTGCCGTTCCAGGCCCTGCAGGCCGTGGGACACACCGTGCATGCCGTCTGCCCGGACAAGAAGAAGGGCGACTTCGTGCGCACCGCGGTGCATGACTTCGACGGGGCGCAGACGTACAGCGAGAAGCCCGGGCACAACTTCATCCTCAACGCCACCTTCTCCGAGGTCGATGCCACTCAGTACGATGGTCTGGTGGTTCCCGGAGGCCGGGCGCCGGAGTACCTGCGCCTCAACCCGAAGGTGATCCAGGTGGTCCGCCACTTCGGGGAGACGCGCAAGCCCATCGCCGCGATCTGCCATGGATTGCAGATCCTCGCGGCGGCGGGAGTGCTCGAGGGCAAGCGTTGCACGGCCTATCCGGCCTGCGGCCCCGAGGTGACGCTGGCTCGGGGGACCTTCGTCGAGGTGGCCGCGGATGACGCGGTGGTGGACGGCAACCTCGTGACTTCGCCGGCCTGGCCCGGCCACCCGCGCTGGATTGCGGGCTTCCTGCAGGTGCTGGGCACCCGCATCCAGCACTGAGTGGTGTTAGTGGGTCTGGCTCTGGCGGCGACGCCGGAGCCCGGCCACGAGAGCGCCCAGACCCAGCGCGATCAGCGAGGCATCCTGCCCCGAGGCCGAGCACCCGCCGATGCCATCACCGAGCAGCGAGAGGTCCGCGACGGTGATCTGGAACTCGTGGACGGCGGGGGTGTCATCCCGGTTTCCGGCGCGATCGACGGCATACACCTCCACCTTGTGAGGCCCATCGGAGAGTCCGGTGAAGGTCTTCGATGCTGGGCAGGGGGTGAAGTCGGCCGCGTCGTCCAGCTTGCACAGGTAGGTCACGCTCTCTTCCGGCGAGCCGAACTCGAACGCCACGTCGCGCGCGCGTGAACCGCCCAGGCTGGGTGATGAAGTTGGTGTCCGGGGGCGTGATGTCCACGGTGAAGGTGTCGGGCACGCTGTTGAGGCTCTGCACGGCATCGATCGCCGCGATCGCCACCACCGAGTGTTGGCCTTCGGGCAGGTCCTGGGTCGGGGTGACGGAGTAGTTACCTGCGGCGTCGGTGGTGACTCGGCCGATTTCCTGTCCATCCAGATAGACGATCACCGGGGTGTTGGGCCGGGCCGTGCCCGAGAGGGGGGGCGGACGTTGTTGATGAAGCTGCCGTTGGTCGGCGTGGTCACCACCGGAGGCGCGGGGATGATGAAGCCGTACTTCAGTTCGTTGACGCTGGGATGGGGCTCGCCTGCCTTCAGCTCTGGGCCACCCGCCATCGCGCCGTAAGAACCATCCGCAGGATTCTGCTGGGTTCCGGGTGAAGCGCCCGTAGCGAGGATGGCGCCGGTATTGCAACTTCCTCCCGACAAGGCCTGAAGCAGCACATGTCCGGCGCTCCCTCCTCCTCCTGGTCCCACACGTGGAGAGGACGAAGTCGCTCCGATACCACCAGTGGCGAGAATCTGGCCGCAGGCGGCAGCTCTGACAATTCGCACATAGATGGTGCCTCCTGCTCCACCTCCACCTCCGCCCTCAATACTCGTGTTGTTCAAGCCTCCCGGGGCTCCTGCGGCGGTGATGGTGCCGCTGCCCTGGAGTTGACTGGCTCGCAGGAAGACGATTCCGCCACCCGCGCCGCCCGTGCCGCCCAGGCTCGTGGCGGCGGTGCCATGACCGGCTCCTCCGCCTCCGCCGAACGTGAGGCGCCGCAGGTAGGTGTCGGAGGTCGCCTTGTTCCCGTAGGAAAGGGTCGCGCCTCCCGTTCCGCCCACATGCCGTGAACCGTCGGTCGGATCCGAGTGTCCTCCCTGGCCGCCATCTCCGCCGTTGCCTCCGCCACCGCCTCCCGACCTGTAGCAGACGGCGCCACCTGCACCATTGGTGACGTTGCCTCTACCGGTCTGAGTGGCTCCATAGAGCCCCGCGCCAATACCTTCACCTTTTTGAGCGCCCTTGGGAGTCGCTTCATCCAGGTCCGAGCAACCCCTGTCGGCGGAGTTTCCCTGGGTGTACACACCACCTCGGAATCCAGCCGCATCCGCGTTGATCTCCCCCCGGTTGTCCACCTCCGCAGTGGCCAGGAACGCGATGACTCCGCCTGCGGCTCCATCCCAAGCGTAGGCCGTGATGCTCCGGCCAAGTTCGATGGTGACCTTGGTGTACTCCGGCACTCGGATGACCTGGGTCACGTTCGGTGCGTAGTCGTAGATGAGCGGTTCCGTCAGCTCCAAGTGCCCGATCGTCGTCCCTGCGGCCAAGCGCGCGAACTCCCACCGCCCCACCGGATTGTTGCTCAGGTCGATGGGGTTCTGCACCCCTGAGTCGGGCACGGGCTGGAGGCCCGTGGCCTGATACACCAACACCAGATCACCCTCCGCGAAGCATGCCGTGTCTCCCCGGCAGGTTCCGATCTGGATGGAGGTGGCCTTGCTCGCCAGCGGTGCGGTCACCTGGGCGTAGCTGTTGATGATGCTGGGTGTTGGGGGCGGTGGGGTCGGTACTGTGGGCAACGTGAGCGGCCCGTTGCGTCCCGTACCCAAACCGACCGTGTCCGCCGCGGCCATCGCCGTGGTCGAGCCGAGGCCCAGCGCGCACACGGCGGCGGGGAGCCACTGCTTCATGAATGGATTCCTCATGACTTTTGATTCCCTCGGCTTCTACTTGTGCTCTTCGTTGACGATGGTGAACACCACGCGGCGGTTGGCCGCGCGGCCTTTGGCGTTCGTGTTGGGCGCGATGGGGCGGTCGGGTCCATAACCCTTCGCCTGCATCCGCGAGGCCTCCACGCCCTTCTCCACGAGGTAGGTCTTCACCGACTCCGCGCGCGCCAGCGACAACTTGCGGTTGGCATCGGCATTGCCCACCGAGTCGGAGTGGCCTTCGATGACGATCTGCTCGATCTCCGGGTGCTGCTGGATGATCTTGGCGATCTGGTTGAGCATCTTGAACGAGCGCGGCTTGATGACCGCCTTGTTGGTGGCGAAGTACACCGACTGCTTGATCTTCAGCTGGTCCTTCTGGATCTCCACCAACTGCTCCTGCTGAGCGGGGCAGCCCTGGTTGCTGGCCAGACCCTTCTCCGTGGGGCAGTTGTCCAGGTGGTCCGCCACCGAGTCGCCGTCCGTGTCCTTCGCCGGGCAGCCGCGCAGCTCCACCAGACCCACCTGCGTCGGGCAGGCATCACGCTCGTCCACGACGCCGTCGCCGTCCGTGTCCTTCACCGGGCAGCCCTGGCGTGAGGCCGGGCCCGTCTCCCGCGGGCACTTGTCCTGCTCGTCCGGGATCCCATCGCCATCCGTGTCCTTCACCGGGCAGCCCTGGCGCTCGGCCGGACCCGCCTCGGTCGGGCACTTGTCCTCGGTGTCGAGAACTCCGTCCCCGTCCCGGTCCTTCGTCGGGCAGCCCTGGAACTCGGCCGGACCCGGCTCCTTCGGGCACTTGTCCGCGCTGTCGAGGATGCCGTCGCCGTCCGTGTCCTTCAGCGGGCAGCCCTGGCGCGCGGCCGGACCCGGCTCGTTCGGGCACTGGTCCTCGCTGTTGGGCACGCCGTCGCCATCGTCGTCGCGCGCGCCGCCCCGCTCGATCTCCGGCTCCATTCCGCCAAAGGCCACGCCGAGCAGCGCCCGGAAGAAGGGCGTCCCCGTGGTGTCGCCGAAGCCCGGGCCTCCCAGGGCGTACAGCTCCGCCGCGGAACCCAGCGGCATCCGCACGCCGAGCAGCACTTCCATGGACTTCTGCTGTTGGGTGAGCGGAATCGTGCCCCGCACGTTGAGCTCTCCGCGCAGCCCCTTGCCCGTGGTGGCGACCACCGCGCCCAGGCGCACCTCGTTGCCCAGCTCGTCCTGGACGGCGCCGTCGTCGATGAGCACCTGCGGGGGCCGGACCAGCACGCCCGCCTCCACGCCCGCGCGCAGCCCGCCGAAGCGCCGGCCCAGTGACAGCTTGGGCGAGAGCCGGAAGGCGTTGTCCCGGGAGAGCGTGTCCACGCTGCCCACCGGCAGTCCCACGCCCAGCTCGAGCGCCAGGTCCAGCGGGGCCTCGCGGCGCTGCGCGAGCAGTCCCACGCGCACCTGCGCCGAGGGCGTGCCCAGGCCCGTCGTGGCCGGCGTGCCGATGCCCCGGCCGCTCAGGTCATCTCCGCGCTGCCAGGCCACCAGGGGCAGGTGCGCGCCCAGCTCGAGCCAGCGCAGCGGCGTCCAGGCGAGCAACAGGTGCGCCGTGGCCCGGTCTCCCACCACCGCGCCCACCGGACTCATGTCCGAATACAGCACGAGGGGGTTCTTCTCGTAATGCCCCGCCACCGAGAGGCGGAAGGCGCCTCCGGGCAGCAGTTCACCCGTGCTCATCACCAACGAGCCCCGGCCGTTGGGGTTCAGTTCCAGGCGCTCCAGTTCGAAGCTCACCAGGCCCTTGGGTTGGGCGGATGCGAGGGCGGCGATCAGCCCGGTGACGACGGCGGACAGCCGCATGTAACCCAACCGTCGCGTGGCGAGGGTCGGCTTCGCGTGACTCATGGATTCTCCGTATCGGGTCGATACATTCCTGGCGGGAAGCAGGGAGGCGCGCGTCGTCGTGGCGCGGGCTTCAGGGCCGCTCTCACGGTGAGCGCCGCGCGTACGACATGCCAACACCGGCGTGCCTCTCTCCTCTGCTCTGCCATCGGCTCAATCCCCCCTCCTATCTTCAAAAGCGGATCAGGCGCAAACAAACAGTGCCTGAAATCCCGCAACTCGTCCTTCTCTGTTTCCGGGAATTCCAATGAGGGGGGCATAATCCAACAGTTCTGGATCCAAACCGTGCATCGGACAACGGCCCGGCGCGCTCCTCCGTTTTCGCGCTTTACGTCCCGGCGCGGAGTTCGAAGCGCACGGGCAGGCTCAGGGGGCCTCGCGCGATGTACGACTGGGACCAGGACACCTCCTGCCCGGTGAGGGAGACGCCGCGGACGCGGGCCAGGAGGGCCTCCAATCCCAGGCGGGCTTCCATCCGGGCGAGCTGTGCCCCGAGGCAGAAGTGGATGCCATGCCCGAAGGGCAGGTGGCTCGGGCCCTCCCGGTCCAGGTCGAACCGGTCCGCCTCCGGGTAGCGCTGCTCGTCCCGCAGGGCCGAGCCCAGCAGCACGGCGACGAGGGCGCCCCGGGGCACGCGCACTCCGCCAAGCTCCGTGTCCTCCGTCACCAGCCGCAGGCTGGACTGGGCCAGGGGCTCGTAGCGCAGCACCTCCTCGATGAGCCGGGGAATCAGCCGGGGCTCGTCGAACACGCGCTCCGCCTCGCGCGGATGCCGGGCGAGCACGAGCACGGTGTTGGACAGCAGGTGGGCCGTCGTCTCGAAGCCGGCCGGCAACAGGCTGAAGAGGAAGCTCATCCGCTCGTCGTCCGTCAGCCCCTCCGCGCCGAGCAGCTCGCTCACCAGGTCCTCCCCCGGCTCGGCCCGGCGCGAGGCGAGGAGGCCCTGGAAGCAGCGCTCCATCTCCTCGAGGCTCCGGCGGATTTCCTCCCTGCGCTCGGGCGCGGGGTGGCTCGCGGGGATGCTGAGCAGATCATCCGCCCAGACGCGCATGCGCGGCCGCAGCTCCGGCTCCAGGCCGAAGAAGAGGTTGAGCACCCGCACCGGCAGCCGCAGGGAGAACGCGGCGACGAAGTCCACCTCGCGCTGGCGCGCCACCGTTTCGGCGAGCTCCTCCGCGATGGCGCGAACCCGTGCTTCCAGCCGCTGGAGGGCCGGCCCGCTGAAGGCCCTGCTCACGAGGCTCCGCAGCCGGGTGTGCTCGGGCGGATCCTTCATCACCAGCGAGGTGGCCACGGGGTTTCGCTCCAACCAGGGCGGCAGGAAGCTCCGGCCGAGCCCCACCGACGAGAAGCGCCGGGTGTCCTTGAGGACAGCCACCACGTCGTCATGGCGGCTGACGGCCCACATTCCTCCCGGCTCCACCGGCACACCGGCCTTCGGCGCAGCTCGGCGTAGAGAGGGTAGGGATTGGCCCGCACGTCGGGTGCCATCAGGTTCAGCGAAGCGCTCATGGGTTGCTTTCCTCGGACTGGGACGGGGTGGGACGGCTCGGGTCCACGCCAGGGGCAAGGTGCGTGCCACCACCGGCTCCCGCGGTCCTCCGAGGAGCGGTGACTCCGTCGCGACGAGGGGCCGTACCCGGTCGGTCGAATCGACCGATGGGGAGGTTCAATTCGACCGGCTGTGCGCGCGGAGGGGCTCGGGTGGCGGTGACCCGGTGCACCCCCATCCCCCTTGGCATGGAGCAGACGAGCGATGGCTGGCTGGCCTGGCTCTGTCCACTGCTGGACATGTCCATGAGCTATCCTCTGACGGGGGGTTGCGGCGAGCGCGACATCAACATGGCCAGCACATCCGATTCGAAGCACGTAGGCTCCGGTTCATCCACGTCATCGGGGCAAGGGGGGCGCGAGTGGGGTACCTCTGGCTCACCTCCCTGCTGGATGCGTTCCTCTCGGAGGCGCTGCGCAAGGCTCCCCCCTCGGAGTTGCACCGCCAGCGGGTGTTGATCGCCGCCTGCCTGTTCGCGCTCCCGCTCGGGGTGTCGTACATGCTGCTCGTGCCCTTCACGGCCTCGGAGGTCCCCACGCTCCTCTTGAGCGGGTGCTACGTCGCGACGCTGCTGCTGGCGCGCAGGGCCCACTCCTTGACCCTGCCGGCGATGTTCCTGTGCCTGTCCATGGTGGTCAGCTACGTGGTGTCCGTCTTCTTGGGCCTCCATCCCGAAGGGGGATTCCACGCCGCGAGCATGTTGATTCCCGCGTTCGCGGTGTACCTGCTGGGACCCCGTCTGGGTCTCTTCGTCACGGGCTGTCTCGCCGTGTGTCTGGGCATCCTCCATCCGTTGTACCGGGTGCGCTTCACCCCCGGCCTCACGGCCATCCCCTTGGATGAGTTCACGGTCATGTGCGCCTCCGCGGCCGTCTCCCTCCTGGGCTCGTGGGTGCTGAGCACGCTGCACAGCACCTCGCGCGACACCGCCCACGACGAACTCGAGCGGACCCTGGCGACCCTGCGCGAGAGCGAGGGCAAGCTGAGCAGCCTCATCGAGAGCTCCGATGACCTGGTGTTCTCACTCGACACCCAGCTGCGGGTCATCACCGCCAACACGGCGATGCGCCGGTTCTACCGGCGGATGCAGGGACAGGAACTCGTTCCCGGACAGCGCTTCTGCTTCCCACGCACTCCGGAGCTCCAGTTGCAATGGGACCCGCGGTTCAACCGGGTGCTCGCGGGGGAGCGCCTGCGCTTCGAGCAGGAGGAGCACTCGGAGGAACCCTTGGAGGAGCCCGTCCACGTCGTCCTGGACGTCTCCATCAGCCCCATCCAGGGAGAGGAGGGCCCGGTGATGGGGCTGACCGTCTCCGCGCGGGACATCACGGCGCGCAAGCTGGCGGAGGCCCGGCTGGGGGAGATGCACCGCAGCCCGGTGGATGTCTCCCGCTACGCGGGCATGGCCGAGATCGCCACCGGCGTGCTGCACAACGTGGGCAACACCCTCAACAGCGTCAACATCTCGGCGGGCATCCTCAACGAGCAGCTGCGCCACTCGCGCCTGTCCGGCCTGCGCAAGGCCGCCACCCTGCTGGGGCAACACTCCGAGGACCTGGAGGCCTTCCTCGCCACGGATTCGCGCGGCCAGCGGCTTCCGGGCTACCTGCTCGCGCTCGCGGAGGAGCTGGAGAAGGAGCGCGAGGTGCTGCGCCACGAGGTGGGGGCGCTGACCGAGGGCATCGAGCACATCAAGTCCATCGTGGTCATGCAGCAGCAGTACGCGCGTGCGGGCGGAGTGCTGGAGCGGTTGCCGGTGCCCCAGCTCATCGAGGAAGCCCTGCGCCTGCATGCCGGATCGATCGAGCGCCAGGGCATCCACCTCGTGCGGGAGTACGCCGACGTCCCCCCCATCCTCGTGGACCGCCACAACCTGTTGCAGATCCTCGTCAATCTGCTGAGCAACGCCCGGCACGCGCTCATGGAGAGCAAGACCCCGGACAAGCGCCTGCGCATCCGCATCCGCCTGGGCGCCGGAGGCGACCAGCTCGTCATCGAGTTCGCCGACAATGGCGTGGGCATCGCGCCGGAGCATCTGGCGCGCCTGTTCTCCCAGGGCTTCACGACGAAGAAGCACGGGCACGGCTTCGGGCTGCACATCAGCGCGCTGGCGGCCACCGAGATGCACGGGCGGCTGTCCTGCGCGAGCCCGGGCTGGGGCATGGCGCCACCTTCACGCTGGTGCTGCCGGTGGAGGGCCCCCGCGACAACCAGCGGCCCTCCGCCTCGCTCGAGTTGTCTTGAGCGTCCGTCAGTTCGTTCCCGGCGCCCAGTAGGCCCGCGCCCGGGGAAAGAGGTAGTCGGCCACCTGGCGTCCGAGCTCCAGCCCCGCGAGGTTGTCGGCCTGGATGTGGTAGCCGCCCATGACGCGCGAGATGCCCGCCAGCTCCGCCGTCCCGCTGAAGGTCGGCAGCTCCAGCGTCACCTGACAATCCTCGGGCGTGTCCTGCGAGGGCACACCCTCGCGCTGCTGGATGATGTTGCACGCGAAGCCCGGCTCGGTGAGGGCCCCCGCGGTGAGGTGCTCCACCTCGCCGAAGGCGTCGCTGCCCGTGAACAGCTCCAACACCCGGGCGCACGCGGCGCTCACCGTGCTGTGGCCCGACACGTAGCCCGGGAAGGGCGGCGTGATGAACGTGGAGGGCGAGTACGGGTGCCACTGCTCGGCGGCGATCCAGTCCACGCCCTGGCCCGGCCCCACCCAGCCTGGCAGCGTGTCACCCGCGTGGTAGTAGCGCACGAGCGTCCAGGGACGGGAGGAGTCGTAGTAGCGCTTGGACTCCCAGGCGGCGATGAAGGCATCCAGCGCCGCGTTGCCCACGGTGAAGAAGAGCTTCACGTCCCGGTCCAGGCCGTGATGGTCGCGGCGGGACACGTCCTGGGCGAAGCGCAGCCAGTGGCCCGACTGGGCCGTGGAGCGGGGGCCATCGCGCATGAACTCGACGAGCGCCTTCTGCTCCGGGGTGAGGTTCGCGTTGTAGTCGATGACCTCCTGCACGTCCTGGGCGAGCTGGGCCGAGCCCACCTTGGGAGGCGGCGGCGGACGGAACTGGGCGCTGGTGGTGAGCGCGAAGGGTCGCACCTTGTACCAATGGGGGGTGAGGAAGCCGGGCGTCACGGTGCCGCCCTGGCCGTCATCGAACGAGATGGGCTGCCAGCGATCGGGGTCGATGATGACGTCGGGCGGATTGACGGGCGCGTAGCCGGTGTAGTCGGAGTAGGGGACGCCGCTGGAGCCGGGCTCGTCACCGAGCTGGTTGGCGCCATCGTGCCGCCGCCAGTCGAGCAGCGCGGCCGCGGCGGTGTTGCCCACTCCCTGGGGCGTGGCGAGGTCCGTCGAGGTGTCGTGGGGGTCGTACCCCATGCCGCTCATCTGCTGCGCGAGCCACACGGCATCCTCCGGGTAGAGGTCCACGAGGGCGCGGTAGGTGGCGTAGGCGATGGCCTTCTGCTTGTGGGCCAGGGTCCGCTCGGCGGGGGGCCGGCGCAGGCTGCCTCCCAGCCGGGTGCCCACCGCGCGCGCGTCATAGGCCGCCCACGCGTCGTACATGGCCGTCACCGAGATGGCGTGGGCGCGGGAGATGACGGTGGGCCGCGCGCCGCGCCGCTCCACTTCGCGCGCCGTGGCCTCGAGCACGATGTCCAGCCACCGGTACGCGGCGGAGGGCTGGTGGCCTCCGTCCGGGGTGGGGGTCTCCTCCGCCCGGGCGGATGGGACGAGGAGCAGCAAGGGGACGAGACAGGCGAGGAGCTGTCGGGGTTGGAGCATGCGGAACCCTCCTGGGTGAGCCCCACCCTCTATGCGCCCTGTCTGACAGATTCCGCCTCAGGGCCAGGAGTTCACGGGGGACGGTTTGTCCTCCGTGAAACCATTCATCCACTCACGCAGGGCCTCTGGCTCCTGGGGCAGGTTGTCCGGCCACAGCCGGAGGGTTCCGTCCTGGCCCGTGGAGACGAGCGTCTTGCCGTCCGGGAAGAAGGCCACCGCCCCCACCGCTCCGGTGTGACCTCGCAGCGCGCGGCTCTCCCCGGTGGCCGGGTCCCACAGCCGCACGGTCTTGTCGAGACTCGCCGAGGCCGGGCGCGTCCCGTCCGGAGAGAAGGCGATGCCGAGGACGTCGCCCTGGTGTCTTCGGCCCTGGTGTTCTCGAGACAGGTCGCGTGACGCTCCCGTCCGTCCATCCCAGAGCATCACGTTGCCATCCCTGAGATCGCGGCTGGCCACCACGTCGCCCCCGGGTGAGTAGCGCAGCTCCAGCACGTCTCCTTTCTTCGTGTCCTGGTCAATGCTCTGGCCACTGCGCAGATCCCAGAACACGAGCTGATCCACGCCTCCCATGACGAGGTGATCCCCATCCGGGGAGATGGCCATGGCGTGCACGGCGCCCTTGAGGCCGGGCAGGGAGCGGAAATCGCCCGTGGCCACGTTCCACAGCCGCACCTCGCCATTGTCGCCCGCCGAGGCGAGGCTGCCGTCCCGGGGCGAGAACGCGAGCTGCCACACCCTGGCCCCGTGTGTTCCGAGACGGCGTCCCCGACCCGTGCCCGGCTCCCACAGCCATATCTCCCCGTGCGCGTCCGCCGAGGCGAGGCGCGGGTCCTTCCCGGAGAAGGTGACCGCCGTGACGCGGGCCTCATGCCCTGGCGGCAGGGGCCGCTCGCTTCCGGTGTCGGAGGCGTACAGGTGGACCCGTCCATCGACTCCACCCGCGGCCAGCCACTTGCTGTCCGGGGAGAAGCCCATCGCTTCCGGGGAGAAGCCGGGCACCTCCTGGATGGTCCTGCCCGAGTCGGCATCGAGGAGCCGCAGGACGCCCTGCTCGGACATCGTGGCCAGCCGTTGGCCGTTGGAGGAGAGCACCAGCGAGACCTGAGGGGCGGCGCTCGCCGAGAGCACGTGGTGGAGCTTCGTCTCCATGGAGAAGGAGCGCAGCTGCCCGGTGTAGCTGGCCACGGCCAGCCGCCGGTCATCCGGCGAGAACAGGACGAGGTGGGCTTGTTGCCGGGGCCCTCGGAGCACGCGGGGCTCTCCGGTCGCGAGTTCCCAGAGCACCGCGCTCCGATCGGCGCTGGCCGAGGCGAGGTAGCGGCCATCCGAGGTGACGTCCAGGCTGTTGACGAGTCCCTGGTGATGGTGGAGCTCCCGCAGCAGACCCGTGTCGAAGTTCCACAGTCGGATCACTCCCTCCTGGGTACCGATCACCACCCAGGCCGTGCCCGGCACGAAGGTGAGCGCCGTGCCGATGCCCAGGTTGCGCGTGAGCAGACGTCCCTCGGGCGTTCCGGGCTTCCAGGCGTGGAGTTCACCCTGGGCGTCCACCGTGAAGAGGCGGCCATCCGGGCAGAACCCCCCGGCGGTGGGCCGGGTCTGCTTCAACACCTGGAAGGTGCCCTGCTCCAGGTTTCCCAGGGCCGAGGCCGCGTTGCGGTGGCCTCGCACGAACACCCAGGGGCCGAGCGGTGACACCAACAGCTCCTCGATGCCCTGCACGCCCGTGTGGAACGTACGGGCCTGCCCCGTGGCCAGGTCCCATTGATGGAGGACGTCATCCGCCTGGGTGGCGGCGAGCAGGCACCGGCCCCCACAGCCCACGGTGAGCGCCGACACGGGACTCCCCAGGGACGCGAAGATGGTGGACTTCTCGGAGGTGGGAGTCCACTTGCGCAGGATCCCCTGCTTGTCGCTGGAGATGAAGCCCCGGTCTCCCGGGAGTATCCGGACGCGCCAGACCTCGTCTTCGTGACCTTTCAGATTGTGCAGTTGCTTGCCCTGCTCGAGATCCCAGACACGCAACGTGGAGTCGTCGCTGGCGGAGACGAGCGTCTGGCCATCGTCCGTGAAGGCGATGTCGTTGATGTGCTGGGTATGATCGCGCAGCACGGTGGCGAAACCATGGGCCTGGGCATCCGCCGCGATCGTGCGCGCCTCGGACCAGTTCTCGAAGCCGGACGAGAGTTGCCGCAACGAGGCGATGGCCTCGTTGGGCGCATCCTCCGCGTCATAACGCGCCTTCGTCAGCAGGAGTTCATCGGCGCGGGACTGCTCTTTCTGTCGGGCCTCCTGGGCGGCATCCCGCTCGGTGGAAATCTGGCGGATGCTCTCCCCGCCCAGGGTGGCGAGCAGCAACAGGGCCACCGCCGTGACCGCCACCGCGGCCCGGTGACGCCTCACGAAACGGCGCAGCAACTCCATCCGCGAGTACTCGTACGCTCCGACGATCTGTCCCGTCTGGAAGCGCCGCAGATCCTCCGCCATCTCGCGTGCCGTGGCGTAGCGCTCGCCGGGATGGCGCGCCATCGCCTTGCTCACGATGGCCAGCAGATCCCTCGGGATGCCCTCCTGGAGGTGGGAGAGGGCCGGGGGGGCCGCTCACCACCTTCGCCAGCACCTGATCCGACGTGTTCCCCTCATACGGACGGGTGCCCGCGAGCAGGTGGTAGAGGATGGCGCCCAGGGCGTAGACGTCGGCGCGCTCGTCCACCGCCTGGCCCGCGGCCTGCTCCGGCGGCATGTACGCGGGAGTCCCCATCACCGTGCCCACCCGGGTCAGGCCATCGTCGGGCGAGGAGCCCTCGGGAACGAGCGCCTGGGAGAGCGTGGTGTTCCCCGCGCGCGAGAGATCCTTGGCCAGGCCCCAGTCGATGACCACCGTCTCGCCGAACCCGCCCACCAGGATGTTGGCCGGCTTGAGGTCGCGGTGGATGATGCGCTCGGAGTGGGAGTAGGCCATGGCCTCGGCCACCGCCAGCACGTGGGGCAACAGGGCCAGCCGCCCCTCCAGCGTCGTGGGCTCGGCGAGCACGTCCGCCAGCGAGCGTCCGGAGACGAGCTTCATCGAATAGAACAGCTCGCCGTTCGGCCAGCGTCCCGCCTCGTACACCGGCACGATCGCCGGGTGCTGCAGCCGCGCGGTGACGAACGCCTCGGTCATGAAGCGCGACTCGGCCCCCGGAGTGGGGGACAGCATCTGCTTGATGGCCACCGGCCGGCCGAGCCGTAGATCCCGCGCGCGCAGGATGCGGCCGATGCCGCCGTGCGCGAGCTCCCCCACGAGCGCGTAGTGCGCGGGGTCCACCACGGGCAGCAGGTGACTGGGGCGGAGCCGCTCCAGACGCGTTGGAGTGAGCGTCCGCAGCGTGGGCGCCTCCCCGATGCCGGAGGACTCCCGCTCGCGCATGGACGCGTCCGTGAGCAGAGGCTCGTCCGCGGGGGCGGTCTCGGACGGGGCTGGCTCGCCGCTGGTGGATACACCCGTCTCGACGGGTTTGCCCTGACTCATACGAAGCGGCGCCTTCTAGGCCCCCTGGACGCGTGAGTCGAGCGCCAGGGCGATCAGCGTCTCGGTGAGCGAGCCGGGAAAGTAGTTGGCGAAGCCGGGTAGGCCTGTGAGTGCGGCTTCGGCGTGGTCCATGTCCGCCAGCCGCACCACGCGTGAACCGGGCACCTCCGCGTCCAGCGCCGCCACCAGTCCGTCACAGGCCCAGCCGTAGCGCTCCTGGACGTAGTTGCACAGGGGCCGCATCAACGAGCGCCGCGACAGCCGCGAGGTGGCCAGCGCCACGGTGGGGATGTCCAGGGGGTAGGGGTGCTGGCGCACGAACTCCATCCGCCGCGCGTAGGACAGGTCCTCCACCGAGGCCGCGTCCCCCTGGAAGAGCGAGGGGAAGGTCACGTCCAGCATCTGCCGCAGCGCGGGCGTCGTCACCAGATCATTGGCGATGACCGAGCCCCCATAGGGCGGCTGCATCGCCACCACCGCGCGCACGTGCCGGCGCAGCTCCGGGTACAGCGCGAGCGTGCTCATCGCCTCCACGCCGCCCTTGCTGTGGCCCACCAGCACCACCGTGCGGCCGAAGTGGATGGCGTCCAGCAGTGCCTCGCGCACCACCGCCACGTTGTCCGCGAGCCGCCCCTCGGTGTCCACCGCCACCTCGCGCGTCTCCAGCCCCCGCTGCTCCAGCCGCAGCTGGTTGTCCTCGAGATAGCCGGGCAGCTCGTCACCGAGCATCCCCTTGACCAGCAGGTACAGGTGGCGCCGGGCCTCGTCGGGCAGCACGGGCTCGTCCCGACGCACCCGGGCATGGACTTCGTGGAAGCGCGCGGTGATGTCCGTGGGCGGGGCCGTCTCGGCCTTGAACCAGCCGGCGAGGCCCGCGCTGCCACCCGCCGGGGTCTCGTGCCGCGCCTCCGGCAGGGCGCGCAGGGAACGCAAGAGCCGCGCCACCGCGCTCGGCGCGGGCACGTTTCTCGGCGCGGGCTCGTGGGAGGGAAGAACGGGGGGGGCGGGGTCGGGGGGAGCAGATCCTTCGGGGCCATGCGCACGAGCAGTGTACCAGGGCCGGGCTCCGCGTTTCTCCCGCCCCCTCCCCAGGGGAGGACACCGTGGTAGAAGGTAGGGGCTGCAAGGGGAGGAACGCCCTGACGACCGGACAGGAGTGGTTGGTGGACGTGAGCGGGTGCGTGCCCGAGCGCCTGAAGGACGCGCGAGGACTCGCGGCCTTGTTCGAGGAGCTCATCGTGTTGCTGGAGCTGAAGGTGGTGGGAGAGCCGCAGTGGCACGTGTTTCCGGAGCCCGGGGGCGTCACTGGCCTCACGCTGCTCGCGGAGAGCCACCTGACCATCCACACCTTCCCCGAGCATGGCTTCGCCGCGCTCAACGTCTATTGCTGCCGGCCGCGGTTGTGCCCGGACTTCGAGGATCTGGTGGTGCGTCACCTGGGGGCGGTCTCCTGCCGCGTGCGGGAGCTGCGCCGGGAGGTGGAGACGTGACGCAGGGGACGTGTCCCGCGTGTGGGGCGGCGGTGGAGTTCTCCGCGGGCTCGGCACAGGTGGTGGTGTGTGGCCATTGCCAGACGGTGGTGGCTCGCCAGGGCGCGTCGCTCGAGGCCCACGGCAAGGTGGGCGCCATCGTCGAGACCGACTCGCCCTTGAGGCTCGGCGCGGAGGGCCGGCTGGGGCGCGACGCGTACCGGCTGGTGGGGCACCTGCAGAAGGACCATGGCGCGGGCCCCTGGGACGAGTGGTACGTGGAGTTCGACGACGGACGCACCGGCTGGCTCTCCGAGTCCGAGGGCGCCTTCCACCTGCTCATCGCCTCCGGCACCGAGCAGGGCCTGTCGCTCGAGGACTTCCCGCCCGGCCACCGCTTCAGCCTGGCGGGGCACCGGCTCGTGGTGGAGGAGCGGGGGCATGGCCGCGTGGTGGCCGCCGAGGGCCAGTTGCCCGACGACGTGGACCCCAGCGCGGACAGCCACTACGTGGACGCCACGGGGCCCAAGGGCGTCTTCGTGACACTGGACTTCGGGACGTGGTCGACGGACCCCGAGGTCTATGTCGGCAAGAAGCTGAAGCTCACGGAGCTGGGCATCGCGCCGGATCAGCTCCGGCCCCGGGTGAAGAAGGTCGCGCTGCAGCAGGCGCGCTGCACCCAGTGCAACGGCCCCCTGGAGCTGCGCGCGCCGGATCAGACGAAGCGCGTGGCGTGCCCCTACTGCGGCGCGCTGCTGGACGTGCGCAAGGGCAAGCTCGCCTTCCTCCAACTGCTGGAGAAGCCGGACCCGGGGCCCCGCATTCCCCTGGGCGCGCGGGGCAAGCTGGAGGGGACCGAGTGGATCTGCATCGGCTTCCTGATTCGCTCGTGCACGGTGGAGGGGTGCGCTACCCGTGGGAGGAGTACCTCCTGTTCAACCGGGAGCGGGGCTTCACCGCTCATGGAGTCCAACGGGCACTGGGTGTTCCTCACGCCCCTGGACGCGGGCGACGTGTCGGTGGCTCCGGGCATCGCCGCGCACCGCGAGGGCCAGCGCTACCGGGCCTTCCAGAGCGTGGAGGCCGTCACGGAGACGGTGCTCGGCGAGTTCTACTGGGAGGTGCGCGCCGGGGAGACGTCGCACGCCACGGAGTACGTGGCGCCGCCGTACTCGGTGAGCGTGGACGAGACGGAGAACGAGGTGACGTACACGCTCGGTGAGTACCGGCGCCCGGCGTCGTCCAGGAGGCCTTCGGGCTGAAGGAGTCCCTGCCCGAGCCCCAGGGCATCGCGCCCAGCCAGCCCAATCCCCACTCGAGCGGCCCCGCGTGGATGTGGGCCGGCATCTGGAGCCTGGCCCTGCTCGCCGTCTTCCTGGTGCTCAACGTGCTCGCCGCCAACGAGGTCGTGCTGGAGGAGACCGTGCGGTTGGATTTGGATGCCCGCTCGGGGACGCCCTCGGCCATCCACTTCAGCAAGCCCTTCGACATCCACAAGCACGGCAACGTGCGCGCCGAGCTGACCTCGCCCGTGAACAACTCCTGGCTGGGCGTGCAGGCGGAGCTCGTCAACGAGCAGAGCGGCGACGTCATCGGCTTCTACGAGGAGGTGGGCTACTACTCCGGCAGCGACTCGGATGGCTCCTGGAGCGAGGGAGACCAGACGGAGACGGAGCACCTGTCCTCGGTGCCGCCCGGGCGCTATGTGCTGCGCTCCCAGGCGCTCTTCGACGGCGCGCCCCGGGGGCAGAGCTATACGCTGAAGCTCGTGAGCGATACCCCGCGCGCGCTCTGGTTCTTCTGGGCGCTGGTGCTCTTGTGGGTGCTGCCCCTGTTCGCGGTCTTCCGCGCCTCGAGCTTCGAGACATCACGTTGGGCGGAGAGCAACCTGGATTCCGGCTCGGGAGAGTGAGGAGGTGTCATGAAGTTCATCGGTGGAATCATCGTCGTGCTCTACGCGCTGATGGCGTACCGGGGCTGGGAGCCGTTCACCCGCGCGGAGCGGGGCACGGTGACGTCTTCTTCTCGCGGCTCGGGCGGCGGCTTCTTCGTGGGCGGATCGCGCTACCGCAGTGGCGGTTTCATGGGAGGGAAGTGATGCGGATGGGTGTGCTGGCCGTATTGGTGAACCTGGACAACCTGCTGGCGAGCCTCGTGTATTCGCTGGTGGGGCTGGCGGTGTTCGTGGCGGGCCTGTACGTGTTCCGCTTCATCATGCCGTTCGACGTGCACAAGGAGATCGAGGTCGACCAGAACACCGCGCTCGGCATCGTCATGGGCTCCTTCATCATCGGCCTGGCCATCATCGTGGCCGCGGCCATCTCGGGTTGACGCCTCGCGGCGGGCCGTTACCACCGTGAACAAGACGCTCCTCTTCGTCACCGTCCTCGTCATCGCCACCTGTGGGCTCGTCTACGAGCTCATCATCGGCGCGCTGGCGAGCTATCTGCTCGGCGACTCCATCACCCAGTTCTCCACGGTGATTGGCTGCTACCTGTTCGCCATGGGCATCGGCAGCTGGTTGTCGGGCTTCATCGAGCGGGGCGTGGCCCAGCGCTTCGTGGAGGTGGAGCTGGGCGTGGCCCTGGTGGGCGGCGCGTGCGCGCCCCTGCTCTTCCTCACCTTCGCGCTCACGGACGTGTTCCGCGTGGTGCTCTACGGCAGCGTGCTGCTCATCGGCACCCTGGTGGGACTGGAAATCCCCCTGCTCCTGCGCCTGCTCAAGGATCAGCTCGCCTTCAAGGACCTGGTCAGCCGGGTGCTGACGTTCGACTACCTGGGCGCGCTCGCCGCGAGCATCAGCTTCCCCCTGTTGTTCGTGCCGAGGCTGGGCCCGGTGCGCACGTCGCTGCTCTTCGGGCTGCTCAACGCCCTGGTGGGCCTGTGGAGCACGTGGCTCCTGGCGCCGGTGCTCGCCCACCCGGGGCGGCTGCGCGTCAAGGCGGTGGGGCTCAGCCTGCTGCTCATGGTGGGACTCGTCCTGGGCGATCGGTTGAGCAACTTCTCCGAGGAGCACCTCTACTCGGACGAGGTGGTGCACGCGTCGAGCTCGCCCTACCAGCGCATCGTCCTCACGCGCGGCAAGCGGGGCTTCTCGCTCTACCTCAACGGCAACCTCCAGTTCTCCAGCGTGGACGAGTACCGCTACCACGAGGCGCTGGTGCACCCGGCCCTGGTGCGCGCGGGCAAGCTCGAGCGCGTGCTGGTGCTCGGGGGCGGGGACGGGCTCGCGGCGCGGGAGATCCTCAAGTACCCCGAGGTGAAGACGCTCGCCCTGGTGGAGTTGGATCCGGCGATGACCGGGCTCGCCACGCGCTACGGCGAGCTGGCCGAGCTCAACGCGCACTCGCTCGCGGATCCCCGCATGCAGGTCATCAACACCGACGCCATGGAGTTCCTGCGCGAGCACGGCGAGCCCTGGGACGTCATCGTCGTGGACTTCCCGGATCCGAACAACTTCGCGCTGGGCAAGCTGTACACCACGGGCTTCTACCGGCTGCTCAAGAAGCGGCTGGCGCCGGACGGGGTGGCCGTCATCCAGAGCACCTCGCCGCTCTACGCCCGGCGCTCCTTCTGGTGCGTGAACACCACGCTCGAGGCGGCGGGCTTCTGGACCTCGCCCTACCACGCCCTGGTGCCCTCGTTCGGTGAGTGGGGCTACGTGCTCGTCGCCCACGAGGCCACGTTGTCGCGCCGGCCGCTGGTGGAGGGCTTGCGCTTCCTCTCCGAGGAGACGCACGCCTCGCTCTTCCAGTTCCCCCGGACATGGGCCCGTTGCCCACGGAGGTGAACCGGCTGAACAACCAGGTGCTCGTCCACTATTACGAGGAGGAGTGGCGGCGGTGGAACTGACGCGGCGGGAACTGGTGGCCGCGTTCCTCGGCTCGGCCGTGGCGGCCAGCGCGTGCCGCAAGACGGCCCCGCGCGAGCCCGTGCCCGGAGCGCTCGTGGACCGGGTGGTGGATACGGGCCACCGGTTGCGCGCGGGCCCGCTCCCGCTCGCGGCCGAGGCCCAGACGGTGGACGTGCTGGTGGTGGGGGGAGGGGTGGCGGGCCTGAGCGCGGCGTGGCGGCTGGCGGCCGCGGGCGTGAAGGACGTGCGGGTGCTGGAGCTGGACGCGGAGGCGGGGGCACGGCGCGCTCGGGGAGGAACGCGGTGTCCGCCTACCCGTGGGGCGCGCACTACCTGCCGGCGCCCCTGGTGGACGGGGGCCCGGTGATGCGGCTGCTGCGCGAGATGGACGCGGTGACGGGCGTGGACGACCAGGGCCAGCCCACCTTCGACGAGACCCTGCTGGTGAGCGAGCCCGAGGAGCGCATCTTCTACCGGGGCGAGTGGTACGAGGGCCTGTACCTGCGCGCGGGGGCCAGCTCCGAGGACCGGCGGAGCTGCGGCGCTTCGAGGCGAGGATGAACGCCTTCGCGGCGGCGCGGGATGGGCGAGGGCGCAAGGCCTTCGCGGTGCCCACGGCGCTCTCCAGCGATGACGCCGAGTGGACGGCGTTGGACAAGCTCTCCTTCGCCCGGTGGCTGGAGGCGGAGGGCTTCCGCTCGCCCCGGCTGAAGTGGCTGGTGGACTACGCGTGCCGGGATGACTACGGCACCACGGCGGAGGAGTGTCGGCGTGGGCGGGCATCTGGTACTTCGCCGCCCGGCAGAACGGGCAGGGGGAGCGCAGCGAGGGCTTCCTGAGCTGGCCCGAGGGCAATGGCCGGCTGGTGCACCAGCTCCTGTCGGCGCTGCCTCCGGGGCAGGTGGAGCCGGGGGTGTTGGTGCACACGGTGACGCCGGGGCCGGACGGCTGCCGGGTGGACGCGGTGGAGGCGGGCTCCGGGCGGCCCCGGGCATGGCGGGCCCGGCAGGTGGTGCTGGCATGTCCGCGCTTCGTGGCCGCGCACCTGGTGGCGCCCTGGCGGGAGCGGCGTCCCGAGTGGCTCGGGGCCTTCCAGTACGGGCCGTGGGTGGTGGCCAACCTGACGCTGTCGGAGGCGCCGCGGTCGCGCGGCTTTCCGCTGTCCTGGGACAACGTCCTCTACGAGAGCCGCAGCCTGGGCTACGTGGTGGCCACGCACCAGCGGCTGCGCATGGACGAGCAGGGGCCGACGGTGCTCACCTGGTATCTGCCCATGGCGGGCCTGGACGTGAAGGCCGAGCGCCAGAAGGTGCTCTCCGCGAGCTATGGCGACTGGGAGGGGCTGGTGATGGCCGACCTGATGCCCGCGCACCCCGGCATCGCCGCCCAGGCCCGGCGGCTGGAGGTCATGCGCTGGGGCCATGCGATGGTGCGCCCCGTGCCGGGCTTCCTGTGGGGCCCGGAGCGCCTCGCCGCGCAGGAGAGCCTGGGGGAGCATCTGCATTTCGCGCACTCGGACCTGGGAGGACTGGCGCTCTTCGAGGAGGCCAACTGGTTCGGTGTGAAGGCGGCGGAGCGGGCCTTGAAGGGCCTGGGCCGCGAGTCGCCAAGCTGGCTCTGAGCTGCCCTTGACCTTGCTGAGCTTCTCGGGATGGAGGCGGCGGGAAGCGAACCCGCCGCTTGGTACGACCAGAGCGGACCCGGCGGAGTTTCGTGGGAGCCTGGCGGTAGCGTGTGCCCTGGCGAGGTGTGTGTGGCCGGGGGGCAGGTGGGGGAGCGCGGGTGGGAGTACCGGCGGAGACGGCCGGAGGGGACAGTGTTGTATGCGGTGGTGAGGGACAGCCTCGCCACACAGACCGCCCATTCGCCCTATGCGTCATGCTCAGTACCAGACTCTGCTTGCCCCGGTGCATCGGGTAACTTTCAAAGCCGCCCAGATGAATGGTTACTGTTGACTTTCTTCAGATGATTAAGAGTTCAAGGAGCCACTTTCATGCCTCCTCCTTCTCCGTCGGCTACGTCGATGCGTCCTCCCGCCGTGCTCCTGGGCGCCGATCCCGCTGACAGTCGAACTCTTGTCGAGTTGATGTGCGCTCTCGACAACATCAAGTCTCCACCGGCGTCCGGCCTGCCTCACACGCTGCTTTTCCGCAGCCAGCGATTCTCACTCTCGGACGAGCACCTCTCCACCCTGCGAGCGACGGTGCGCCGGCTCTAACCGATGGTGTGCAGAAAGCAAAACGCGACCTCCAGATGGCGCAGGACAGGTACGCGGCACAGCAGGAAGTCGACCGCCAGCACCAGTTCGTCGCTCCCATCGTCAAATTCTTCGGTGGTGCTCAAGATCCCGGCTCGGCGCTCGCGGCATTCGCTGCGACGGTTCACACCGAAGGCAATCTGGTGCAGGGCCACCTGCAAGCGGGCCGCTTCGTCAGCGCGACCCATTCGCTCATCCGCTGCGAATCGGCTGCCATGGACGCACGGAGGCTCGCCCATGATTACGCCAACAGAATCATTTCGTCCGGTGAAACGACGGTGCGCGTGCTGGAGTACACGCGGGATGCCTCGTTCATCACCCTCGGCGTGCTCGCAACAATCGCCGCCGCCGGCTCCCTCGCTGGCGCCACGACGACGCTCCTCGGTGCCGAAGTGGGCACGGTGCCAGCGGCGAACGCGATTGCCTTCGGGGCACCCGTCGCGGCCACGCTGGGAACTGCCGGGATGCAGGTGTCTCTCGGAGACAAGGTTGATTGGGGCAAGGTGAGCGTGGACGTGGTGGCCAGCCTCATCCTGGCACGGTTCGGTGGCAAGCTATCGAACGGCCTCTTCCGCATGCTCGGGGGTAATGTCGCAATCAACCGGTTACCCCGGCTTGTGTTCAACCGGATTGTCAGCAGCGTACTCACCCACGAAGGGGCGCAGGTATTCCTCACGACCGTGGACGCAACCTACCGTCGGCTCCGTGGCCAGTCCGTAACTTGGGAGCAGTTCACGGACGAGCTGCTCGCGAGGTTGACGGATCCGCGAGGCATTTTCATCGCTGCGCTGATGGGGGCCATCCAGGCTTCGGCCGAGTATCGCTATGGCACGCCGAAGCAGTTCGAGCTCGAGGATGCACGCAGAAGCCCCGGTGGGGAGATTGACGAGATGCGGGCCGGAACGATCATCGAGGACAAGTCTGTGACGGGGCTGACAAAGGTGAACCCTCGTACGGGCAAACCTGCACAGACACCGGCAGAGTGGGCCCAGAAACACATCTACGATAAGACCATCAAGCGCCTGCAGGAAATCAGTGGCGGGGCGATGAAGACGCGCGCCACCAAGGATGGAACCCCGGCGTTCCCGACGCTTTCCCAGGTGCGGACCGCGCGCAAGTACCACTTCCGCATCGAGGCAGACAGCGTCGCACTGCGAGCTGCCGTAAACACGGAGCTGGCGCGGTTGCAAGCTCTGGTTCCCGGTTGGGAATTCACCGCCAGCTTCGGCCACTCGGGAGTACCATGACGCTGATCGTTCATCCCTACCGCCGTGGTCCAAATGGAGAAGTCATTCGGCTGGAGGCCAAGCCTTCTCAACCCCACAACGATTTGGCCGGCTTCGAGGCTTCGCGCCACAGACTCTGGGGGGCTCCTGTCATGCTCAAGCTCGGGCTGGAGTTGCTCCCGTCATTGGTGGAGTACGACCTGTACGTGGAGAACGAACAACTGGACCAACTGAAGGCCGAACTCGAGACCATCCTTGCCGCGCTTCCCGAGCTGACCTCGGCGACCCATCACGATGAAGAATTCATCCGCTTCCGGGTCGGAAACATCGCCGAGGCGATTCGCCTCGCGCGTGCCGCGGGCGGCGGTGTCTACATCGGTTGAAGGCCCGTGGGCCCTCTCGCGGGGGACGGCTACGCCTTGTCCAGCGCGCTCAAGAGCGTGGTGGGCTACTTCTCGTGGAGGCGGCGGGAATCGAACCCGTGAATCAGGCGATGGAAAACCCTAATACTA